>NZ_CP172913.1:0-225000 GCF_050536915.1 Enterococcus sp. DIV1316a
ATGCCCGACGTGGAAAGTTTTTGGCATAGCCTTGAAGAAGCCTATCAAGCGATTTTGTCGGCGCCAAGTTTTGATGCTTGGATTAAAACCACACGCCCTTTGAAATTAGACAACAATCAATTGTGGCTAGAAGTCCCTTCTGCAGTTCATCGTGATTACTGGGAAAAAAATCTTTCGGCAAAAATTGTCGAAACTGGATTTAAATTGACCGGTGCAGAAGTGATGCCCCATTTTGTTGTTGCCGATGAAAAAGACGCAGCACTGGCACAAGAACTCGAAGAACCTGCCGAAGAAGAAGTTGTTTTTAGTGAACAAAGTAAAAAAGCGATGCTTAATCCTAAGTACACTTTCGACACCTTCGTTATTGGTAAAGGAAACCAAATGGCTCACGCTGCAGCGCTTGTTGTTGCCGAGGATCCAGGTTCGATTTACAATCCCCTTTTCTTCTATGGTGGTGTAGGGTTAGGGAAAACCCATTTGATGCATGCTATTGGTCATCAAATGTTAGTGAATCAACCAGATGCCAAAGTCAAATATGTTAGTAGCGAAACGTTTACGAATGAATTTATCAACTCAATTCAAACAAAGACATCCGAACAATTTCGGAAAGAATATCGCAATGTTGACTTATTATTAGTCGATGATATTCAATTTTTGGCGGAAAAAGAAGCAACATTGGAAGAATTTTTCCATACCTTCAACGATCTTTACAATGAAAATAAACAAATTGTTTTAACAAGTGATCGCCCGCCGAATGATATTCCAAAATTACCTGAACGATTAGTTTCTCGCTTTGCTTGGGGTTTGTCTGTCGATATCACCCCGCCTGATTTAGAAACACGGATTGCAATTTTGCGCAAAAAAGCAGATGCCGAGCGTTTAGAAATTCCGGATGATACACTAAGTTATATCGCTGGTCAAATTGATTCCAACATCCGTGAATTAGAGGGTGCTTTGGTCCGTGTTCAAGCCTTTGCAACTATTAATGGAGAAGATATTACCACTAGTTTAGCGGCGGACGCCTTGAAATCTCTAAAATCAGTTGGTAGTAAAAATCAATTGTCCATTTTACAAATTCAAGAAGAAGTATCCAAATATTATCATGTGCCTCTTAAAGATTTAAAAGGGAAAAAACGGGTGAAAACAATTGTGGTTCCTCGTCAAATCTCAATGTATCTTGCTAGAGAAATGACCGACAATTCCTTGCCAAAAATTGGTGCCGAATTTGGCGGCAAAGATCATACAACGGTGATTCATGCGCACGAAAAGATTCAGCAATTATTGGAAAAAGATCCAGCGATTCAAAAAGAAGTCAGTGAAATTAAAAATTTATTGAACTCTTAGGATGTGGAAAACTAAACAAAAAAGAACAAAGTTATCCACAACTTATACACAAGTGGATAACTTAGTAAAATCAATGCTTTTTTGACTTTTCCACAGAATCAACATGCCCTATTACTTTTATTATTTATTTATATATAATATACAAAACAGTGGCGTACAAAATTAGAACGTATTGAAAATACTTAAAAAGGAGTTTACATTATGAAATTAACGGTCAAACGAAGTGTCTTTTTACAAGAATTACAAACTGTTCAACGAGCAATTTCTTCTAAAACAACGATTCCAATCTTAACAGGTGTTAAAATTGTGTTATCAGAAGATGGCTTATCACTTACTGGGAGTAACGCGGATATTTCAATTGAAAGTTTTTTAAGTAAAGATGATGAAAAAGCTCAAATGACCATTGAACGCACAGGTAGCATCGTTTTACAATCTCGTTTCTTTGGCGAAATTATTCGTAAATTACCAGAAGATATGTTCACAATGGAAGTTCTAGATAACAATCAAGTTGCAATTACTTCAGGAAAAGCTGATTTTACGGTTAATGGATTAGATGCTGACAATTATCCGCACTTACCAGTAATTGATACTCAAAACCAAATGAAATTACCTGTTCATTTATTGACAAAAATTATTAGTGAAACAGGTTTTGCTGTATCGATGCACGAAAGTCGTCCAATTTTAACTGGGGTTCACTTTATTTTAGAAAATCAAAAATTACTTGCCGTTGCGACAGATTCACATCGTTTAAGTCAACGTGTGATCCCGACAGAACAAGCAGTAGAAGACTTTAACATTGTAATTCCAGGAAAAAGTTTAACTGAACTTTCTCGTTCATTAACCAATGAAGAAGAAATGGTTGAAATCAGCATTATGGAAAACCAAGTGCTATTTAAAACAGAAACAATGTACTTCTATTCTCGTTTGTTAGAAGGAAATTATCCTGATACCAACCGTTTAATTCCAACTAGCCATAACACGCAAATTGAATTTTATGTACCAGAATTGCTTTCAGCAATCGAACGTGCCTCTTTACTTTCTCATGAAGGACGTAACAATATTGTTCGCCTTTCAATTTCACCAGATTCTGTTGTTTTATATGGAAATTCACCTGAAATTGGAAAAGTCGAAGAAGCGTTAAACTATGAAAATGTTTCTGGTGAAGCGTTGGATATTTCTTTCAACCCAGATTATATGAAAGATGCGTTGCGAGCGTTTGGCGATATGAATATTACCGTGAAATTCCTTTCTCCAATTCGTCCGTTTACATTGGAGCCAACCGAAACAGAACTAGATTTCATTCAACTAATTACACCGGTTCGTACAAATTAATCATGTTTAAAAAAGACCTTCGGAAAATCACTATGATCGCCGAAGGTTCTTTTTTGTCGTCTGTTTAAAGCCGATAAACGCTGCTAGATAAGCTTTTTAAAACTAGAATAGCTTTTACGCTAATATGATTGTGAATGTTTGAACTATCGTTTGACGAATAAATTCTGCCTTTTTTTTCGTGGATAAAGAAAAAAAGCCCTTTAATTTTTCGTTTAAGAGCTGTTCATTTTTTTATGAACATTTCCTAGTGAAAGAAGTTTACGTTGCTTAAAACGACGCTCAGACCTCTACAAGCTACTTTTCTTCAATGCATGCCCTCTTCGTTTGTCTTTGAGTTACCCCAAATTGTTTTTTAGTTAAACGCTACTCGTCATTTCTGCCAAATCAGGCCCCTTTTTTCTCAAGAAAATATCAATTTCCGTTTTAAAATGCTTTTTAAGAGTTTTTTTATCCTAATAATATTTTCGGTCATTTAGAATTAAAATTGCTTAGAATGAAAATTAGACAGATAAATTTGTTTTCTCTTATGAAAAAGGGTATAATATATATGAGAACGTATTAGAAAAAAGAGGGATGCACATTGAAAAAAACGTTTGTTTTAGCAACTGAGTATATAACGCTTGGTCAGTTTCTTAAAGAAATCAACGTCATTGGTAGTGGCGGCCAAGCCAAATGGTATTTGGCAGATAATAGCGTGTTTGTTGATGGCGAGTTGGAAAATCGTCGCGGACGGAAACTTTATGCGGGCATGATGATTGAGATACCTGAAGAAGGTACTTTTTTTATGGTGAAAAACGGAAACGAGTCCGACGATGCGGCTGAATGAGCTGACACTTCAGCATTATCGTAATTATGAAACAGTCAGCTTAGATTTTCCAAAAACGTTAAATCTTTTTTTAGGCGAAAACGCCCAAGGAAAAACCAACTTGTTAGAAAGCATTTATGTTCTAGCAATGACACGAAGTCATCGAACCAGCAATGAAAAAGAATTAATTGGCTGGGAACAAGCAGCAGCTAAAATTAGCGGTGTGGTTGAAAAAAAGACAGGCACCGTGCCGTTGGAAATTTTAATTTCCAACAAAGGACGTAAAACCAAGGTTAACCACATTGAGCAAAAAAGGCTCAGTGCGTACATTGGGCAACTGAATGTTATTTTATTTGCCCCAGAAGATTTATCTTTGGTGAAAGGCTCACCTCAAGTCCGCCGGAAATTTATTGACATGGAACTCGGACAAGTGAGTCCTATTTATCTTTATGATCTTGTCCAATATCAGTCTGTTTTAAAGCAACGGAACCAATACCTAAAACAACTAGCTGAAAAAAAACAAACAGATACTGTTTATCTGGATATTTTGACAGAGCAGCTAGCTGAATTTGGCGGGAAAGTTCTATACGCTCGGTTAGGTTTTCTTAAAAAATTAGAACACTGGGCAAACTTACTCCATCAAAAAATTAGTCATGGACGCGAAACGCTCACCATTGACTACGCATCAAGCATCCCAATTGACAACACGGATCTTTCCTTAGAAGCACTTCAAAATCAATTGCTCCAACAATTAATGAACAATCGTAAGCGTGAATTGTTTAAAGCGAATACTTTTTTAGGCCCTCATCGTGACGATTTGCTATTTATTGTCAATGGTCAAAATGTTCAAACGTATGGCTCACAAGGCCAACAGCGAACGACAGCTTTAAGTATTAAATTGGCAGAGATTGATTTGATGCATTCAGAAACAGGAGAATATCCTGTGTTATTACTAGATGATGTCATGAGTGAATTAGATAATGAACGTCAAATTCACTTGTTAGAAACGATTGAAGGCAAAGTTCAAACGTTCTTAACGACAACTAGTTTAGATCACATAAAAGACAAGCTAACAGTTGAACCAGATATTTTCTATGTTCAACAAGGCAAGATAGAAAGGAATTCAGCGACATGACAGAAGAAGAAAAAAACATGAGAGAACGTGCGCAAGAATATGACGCTAGTCAGATTCAAGTTTTGGAGGGCTTAGAAGCTGTCCGGAAACGTCCTGGTATGTACATAGGTTCTACTAGTGGCGAAGGGTTACACCACTTAGTATGGGAAATCGTTGACAACTCTATCGACGAAGCCTTAGCAGGATTTGCTAAATCAATTCAAGTAATTATCGAACCAGACGATAGTATTACTGTTATCGATGATGGTCGTGGAATTCCAGTCGGGATTCAAGCCAAAACAGGTCGCCCAGCTGTGGAAACAGTGTTTACAGTGCTACATGCCGGCGGGAAATTTGGCGGTGGCGGCTATAAAGTATCAGGTGGCTTGCACGGTGTTGGTTCCTCTGTTGTTAATGCTTTATCGACCAGTTTAGATGTTCGTGTTTATAAAGATGGCAAAGTGTATTACCAAGAATATCGTCGTGGTGCGGTTGTTGATGACCTAAAAGTTATCGAAGAAACGGATCGTCACGGAACTACTGTTCACTTTATTCCAGATCCTGAAATTTTTACAGAAACAACCGTTTATGATTTTGATAAATTAGCAACACGGGTTCGTGAATTAGCCTTTTTAAATCGAGGCTTACACATTTCAATTGAAGACCGTCGTGAAGGACAAGAAGATAAAAAAGAGTATCACTATGAAGGCGGGATTAAGAGTTATGTTGAGCATTTAAATGCCAATAAAGACGTTATTTTCCCAGAGCCAATCTTCATTGAAGGAGAGCAACAAGATATTACAGTGGAAGTGTCAATGCAGTATACAGATGGCTACCACTCAAATATTTTAAGTTTTGCCAACAATATTCATACTTATGAAGGCGGAACGCATGAATCTGGTTTTAAAACTTCTTTAACACGTGTGATTAATGACTATGCACGTAAACAAAAATTGATGAAAGAAAACGATGAAAAATTAACTGGGGAAGATGTTCGTGAAGGTTTAACCGCAGTGGTTTCCATCAAACATCCAGATCCTCAATTTGAAGGACAAACGAAAACGAAATTAGGGAACTCAGAAGTACGGACCGTTACGGATCGTTTATTCTCAGAATACTTTACAAAATTCTTAATGGAAAATCCAACAGTCGGCAAACAAATTGTCGAAAAAGGTATGTTGGCCTCAAAAGCTCGTTTAGCCGCTAAAAGAGCCCGTGAAGTCACCCGTCGTAAAGGCGCGTTAGAAATTAGCAACTTGCCAGGGAAGCTGGCTGATTGCTCAAGTAAAGATCCGGAAAAATGCGAATTATTTATCGTCGAAGGAGACTCGGCCGGCGGTTCAGCAAAACAAGGCCGTAGCCGTGAATTCCAAGCCATTTTACCAATTCGTGGGAAAATCTTGAATGTTGAGAAAGCCAGCATGGATAAAATTTTAGCCAATGAAGAAATTCGGTCATTATTTACAGCTATGGGAACAGGCTTCGGCGAAGATTTCGATGTTTCTAAAGCACGTTATCACAAACTAGTGATTATGACCGATGCCGATGTCGATGGTGCGCATATTCGAACGTTGTTATTAACCTTGTTCTATCGCTTCATGCGGCCAATTGTTGAAGCTGGTTATGTGTATATTGCCCAACCACCACTATATGGTGTGAAACAAGGGAAAAACATCACCTACGTTCAACCAGGCAAACATGCTGAAGAGGAACTAGCAAAAGTGTTAGAAGAATTACCTGCTTCACCAAAACCAAGTGTTCAACGTTACAAAGGTTTGGGTGAAATGGATGATCACCAACTTTGGGAAACAACAATGGACCCAGAAAAACGATTAATGGCGCGAGTGAGTGTCGATGATGCCATTGAAGCTGACCAAATTTTTGAAATGCTAATGGGCGATCGTGTGGAACCACGTCGTGCGTTTATCGAAGAAAATGCCCATTACGTGAAAAACTTGGATATTTAATGTGTCGCAACGTTGTAAGAGACGCTAGAACATATATTTAGAGGGGAAAAAATTCATGAGTGAAGAAATTAAAGAAAACATTCAAGACGTCAATCTGACCAGCGAAATGAAAGAATCTTTCATTGACTACGCAATGAGTGTTATCGTAGCCCGCGCGTTACCTGACGTTCGTGACGGTTTAAAACCTGTTCATCGCCGAATCTTATATGGAATGAACGAATTAGGGGTAACCCCTGATAAACCACACAAAAAATCAGCCCGGATTGTTGGGGATGTTATGGGTAAATATCACCCCCATGGGGACAGTGCGATTTACGAATCAATGGTGCGGATGGCACAACCTTTTAGTTATCGGGCTATGCTAGTTGACGGCCACGGAAACTTCGGTTCTGTCGATGGTGACGGCGCTGCCGCTATGCGTTATACCGAAGCACGTATGAGTAAAATTGCTTTAGAAATGCTACGAGATATTAACAAAAATACAGTCGATTTCCAAGGAAACTATGATGATTCAGAACAAGAACCAGTAGTTTTACCTGCTCGTTTTCCAAACTTACTAGTTAACGGAACAACGGGGATTGCGGTGGGGATGGCAACAAATATTCCACCACACAATTTAAGTGAAGTGATTGATGCAACAAGTTTATTGATGGACAATCCTGATGTAACGACGAATGAATTGATGGAAGTGTTACCTGGACCAGATTTTCCAACAGGCGGTTTAGTGATGGGGAAATCAGGGATTCGCCGAGCATATGAAACAGGGAAAGGTTCGATTACTGTTCGTGCAAAAGTTGAATTGACTGAAATGCCGAATGGAAAAGAACGTATTTTAGTAACTGAATTGCCTTATATGGTGAATAAAGCCAAATTAATCGAACGA
Source organism: Enterococcus sp. DIV1316a (assembly GCF_050536915.1). Taxonomy (NCBI): domain Bacteria; kingdom Bacillati; phylum Bacillota; class Bacilli; order Lactobacillales; family Enterococcaceae; genus Enterococcus; species Enterococcus sp. DIV1316a. The sequence continues at coordinate 7,446 of NZ_CP172913.1, forward strand.
ATTTCTGAATTACACAGAGATAAACGAATTGAAGGAATTACTGATTTGCGGGATGAATCTTCTCGTGAAGGCATGCGGATTGTCATCGATGTTCGTCGAGATGTGAGTGCCTCTGTTGTGTTAAACAACTTGTACAAAATGACTGCCTTACAAACATCTTTTGGTTTTAACATGTTAGCCATCGAAAAAGGCGTACCGAAAATTTTAAGCTTGAAACGTATTTTAGAAAACTACGTCGAGCACCAAAAAGAAGTCATTACTCGCCGGACGATTTTTGACAAAAACAAGGCAGAAGCACGGGCGCATATTTTAGAAGGTCTACGAATTGCCTTAGATCATATCGATGAAATCATTGCCATTATCCGTGGGTCACAATCAGATGACGAAGCAAAAGCAACGTTAATTGAACGCTTTGAATTTTCAGATCGTCAAGCGCAAGCAATTTTAGATATGCGTTTACGCCGTTTAACAGGCTTAGAACGCGACAAAATTGAAAATGAATATCAAGAGCTATTGAAATTCATTGCGGACTTAGAGGACATTTTAGCCCGCCCAGAACGCGTCATTGAAATCATTAAAACAGAGTTAAATGACGTTCGCACAAAATTTGGTGATGCACGACGCACAGAATTATTAGTAGGTGAAGTCTTAAGTCTTGAAGATGAAGATTTAATCGAAGAAGAAGAAGTCGTGATTACGTTAACCAATAACGGCTACATTAAGCGGATGGCAAACTCCGAATTCCGGGCGCAACGCCGCGGTGGACGTGGTGTCCAAGGGATGGGCGTTCATGATGATGATTTCGTGAAAAACCTAGTTTCTTGTTCAACACACGACACGTTATTATTCTTTACGAACACTGGGAAAGTTTACCGAGCAAAAGGTTACGAAATCCCTGAATACGGTAGAACAGCAAAAGGAATTCCAGTGATTAACTTACTGGGAATTGATTCTGCAGAAAAAATTCAAGCGATTATTTCTGTTGAGGGCAAAGCGGAAGCAGGTAAATACTTGTTCTTCACAACCTTAAAAGGAACCGTCAAACGGACAGCCGTAACAGCCTTTTCTAATATCCGTAGTAATGGATTAATCGCCATTAGCTTAAAAGAAGATGATGAGTTAGTTAACGTGGTAACGACTAATGGCAATCAGAAGATGATTATCGGAACACATGCAGGATACTCTGTCACATTTGATGAAAATACTGTACGTGATATGGGCCGGACAGCATCAGGTGTTCGGGGAATCCGTCTCCGCGAAAATGATTATGTGGTCGGTGCAGCGATTCTGGATGAAAACAAAGAAGTCCTAGTCATTACTGAAAATGGTTATGGTAAGCGTACAAAAGCTTCTGAATATCCAGTTAAAGGACGTGGCGGTAAAGGGATTAAGACAGCAAATATCACTGAGAAAAATGGTCCATTAGCTGGTTTAACCACGGTCAATGGGGATGAAGATATCTTATTGATTACGAACAAAGGCGTCATTATCCGCTTTAACGTTGATTCTGTTTCTCAAACAGGACGCGCAACATTAGGGGTTCGTTTAATGAGAATGGAAGATGGTGCCAAAGTGGTAACAATGGCTGTTGTAGAACCAGAAGAAGTGGAAGAAGAAATCGTTGAAGTTGTAGAAACAACAGAAAACGAAACAACATCAGAAACAGAAGAATAACATAAAAAAGTTTCGCCAGTTGGCGAAACTTTTTTATTGGGGCTTTTCAAAACTATTTCTTGCTTTTGTCCATCAATTAGCATATAATTAGAGATTGTGAACTACCTTTTTAGGTATGTTCTCCTTGCTCTTAGCCAACTAAGAGCCTTGAAGTCCATAGGGAGGTGAAAATCAATGAGTCAAGATACGAAGTACGAAATCATGTACATTATTCGTCCGAACATTGATGAAGAAGCAAAAACTGCTTTAGTAGAACGTTTCGACACAATCTTAAAAGATAACGGAGCAGAAGTTATCGAATCTAAAGATTGGGAAAAACGCCGCTTAGCATATGAAATGAACGGATTCCGTGAAGGCATCTATCATATCGTTAATGTTACTTCTCCATCAACAGCTGGCGCAATCAACGAGTTTGATCGTTTAGCAAAAATCAATGACGATATTATCCGTCATATGATCGTGAAGGTAGAAGCATAATTTGTTTCACATGAAACATTTATTGACGAAAGGAGATGTTTTGAATGATTAATAACGTTGTATTAGTCGGAAGATTGACAAAAGATCCTGACTTACGTTACACCGCTAGTGGTTCAGCTGTTGCGACCTTTACACTTGCTGTAAACCGTAACTTTACGAATCAAAATGGTGACCGTGAAGCAGACTTTATCAACTGTGTGATTTGGCGTAAACCCGCAGAAACAATGGCTAATTATGCCCGTAAAGGTACATTATTAGGTGTTGTCGGAAGAATTCAAACTCGTAACTACGAGAACCAACAAGGTCAACGTGTCTACGTAACTGAAGTGGTTTGTGAAAACTTCCAATTGTTAGAATCTCGTTCTGCTTCAGAACAAAGAGGAACTGGCGGCGGTAGCTTTAATAACAACGAAAATGGTTATCAATCACAAAATCGTAGCTTTGGTAATAACAATGCCGGTTCTGGATTTAATAACAACAACAATAGTTTCAATCCATCATCTTCTCAGTCGCAAAACAATAACGGTATGCCTGATTTCGATAAAGATTCTGATCCATTTGGTGGCTCAGGTTCATCTATCGACATTTCAGATGATGATTTACCATTCTAAACGAATTTGATAGGAGGGAACAAGAATGGCACAACAAAGAAGAGGCGGACGTAAACGTCGGAAAGTCGACTACATCGCAGCAAACCACATCGAATACATCGATTATAAAGATACTGAATTGTTAAAACGATTCATTTCAGAACGTGGCAAAATTTTACCACGTCGTGTTACAGGTACTGGCGCTAAAAACCAACGTAAATTAACGATTGCTATTAAACGCGCACGTATCATGGGATTATTACCATTCGTTAGTGACGAACAATAATTTTATGACAATTTCCAGAACCAAAGAGCTTGCTCTTTGGTTCTTTTTTATCTTGACTAGTGTTTCACGTGAAACATAACAAGGTTCGCAGAATGAAGTGTTTTGTGATAAAATAAGGGATGAAATAACTAGTGAATCACCAGAGCAATACGCTCGTTGGAACAAGTCGCCTCAAAGGTCTGCAGAAAGATTGGAGGCAAAAAAATGCAAAAGAAGAGAATTCAAAAAAACGGTTTCTTAATTGTTGTGGGTCTTCTCTTAGTAGAATTTCTCCTCTATTTCTTACTAACAAATAAATGGCTGCTATTGGCGGTAATTATCGCATTAGATATCTTTCTCTTAGTGGTTATTCGGCTGTTGATTAGAGATGTAGAAATTACAAACGTAGAAAAGATTCAAGAAGCAAGTTCCATTGCTGAACAATCGTTGGATTATGTTGTGAATGAAGTACCTGTGGGGATTATTACGTATAACGGGGAAACACGCGCGGTAGAATGGCTTAATCCTTATGCTGCTTCTATTTTTAATAAAGACAATCAGCTAACGTTAACCGCTAGCCAAGTTACGTCTTATTTAGAATTAGCAGAACGAAACCAAGATATTTTTACGATTGACGAAAATACCTATCGCTTTAGCGTCAATAAAGAACAACATACAATTACTTTTGAAGATATCACTAAAGAAAGTAATTTGTATCAAGAAAAAGTCGAAATGCAAACGGCTATTGGCATTGTGTCTGTCGATAATTATGATGATGTCACCGATACAATGGATGAGAAAGAAATTTCTTATTTGAATAGTTTCATTACGACGATGGTTTCTGATTGGATGGACCAATACAAAGTTTTTTATAAGCGAATCAACGCAGAACGTTATTTTTTCATTGCCCAATGGGAAGATATTCAAAAAATGATGGACGAAAAATTTTCTATTTTGGATACGATCCGTAAGGAATCAGCTAACCATGAAGTAGCCATTACGTTAAGTATGGGGATTGCTTATGGGGGGCCAACCTTAGATCAAACCGGGACCACGGCTCAAACAAACCTAGATACAGCTTTAGTACGTGGCGGCGATCAAGTGGTTGTAAAAGAAGCCAAAGATGAAGCGAAGCCGTTATTTTTTGGTGGAAAAACGGCAGTAACGACGAAACGTTCCCAAGTACGTTCTCGCGCAATGAGCATGGCAATTAAGGGAATTATTGCGGAATCTGCTGACATCTATATTATGGGCCATCGTTATCCAGATATGGATGCGTTAGGTTCAGCATTTGGTGTTGCTCGTTTAGCCTCGTTTAATAATCGAAAAGCGTGGATTGTTTTAGATGAAAATGAAATCATTCCCGATGTCAAAAGAGTGTTAGAGGCGATTAAAGAGTACCCAGAATTAGAAGAGCGCATTATTAGTCCTAAAGAGGCCATGAAGCGCAAGAAAGAAAGTAGCTTATTAGTTATGGTAGATTACCATAAACCGTCTCTATCGATCTCACAAGAGCTCTATGAGCGTTTTGATAAAGTAGTAATCATTGATCACCATCGACGAGGAGACGAATTTCCAGCAAAACCCTTGCTTTCTTATATTGAATCTTCTGCCTCTTCTGCTTCAGAATTAGTCACAGAATTGATCGAATACCAAAGTAATAGCGCAAATAAACTGCAGGCCTTTGAAGCAACCATGATGTTGGCGGGAATTGTGGTTGATACGAAAAGTTTCAATACACGAACGACGGCGCGAACATTTGATGTGGCTAGTTATTTACGAACTTGTGGAGCAGACTCATCTTTAGTACAATATCTATTAAGTTCTGATCTTACAAGCTATCTGGAAATGAACAACTTAATCTCTAAAAGCGAATATGTCACAAAAGATACCGTCGTTGTTGCAGGGAGTGAAGACAAAGAATATGATAGTGTCACAGCTGCCAAAACAGCGGACACATTACTTTCTATGGCAGGGATTAATGCAGCATTTGTCATTACCAAGCGGACGGATCAACAGATTGGCATTAGTGCTCGGAGTAATGGTTCAATTAATGTCCAAATTATTATGGAAAATTTAGGTGGTGGCGGTCACTTTACTAATGCGGCAGTACAATTATCAAACGTAACAGTAGCAGAAGTAAAAGAGCAACTACTTGATGTAATTCGTCAAAATATTAATGAAATGTATGAACAGGAGTGAAGGAAATGAAAGTCATTTTTTTACAAGACGTTAAAGGAAAAGGAAAAAAAGGGGACGTAAAAGAAGTGCCAACTGGTTACGCCCAAAACTTTTTAATTAAAAATGGTTATGCGAAAGAAGCCAATAAAGGGAGCATGAGTGCGTTAGCGGGTCAAAAGAAAGCCCAAGAAAAACATGAAGCAGAAGTTTTAGCACAAGCAAAAGAAATGCAAGCCTTTTTAGAAGATGAAAAGACTGTTGTAGAGATCAAGGCAAAAGCTGGAGAAGACAGCCGTTTATTTGGCTCAATTCCTTCAAAACAAATTGCAGAAGCCTTAAACAAACAATACAATGTAAAATTGGATAAACGCAAAATCGAATTAGCCAACCCAATTCGTTCTCTAGGCTACACTAACGTACCAGTCAAACTACATCATGAAGTTACAGCGAAAATTAAGGTTCATGTCGTAGCGGAATAATACAATCGATAAAAAAGAAGCCGATTTCTCCGGCTTCTTTTTTATACAAAATAAATTACTGTAATTATTTTTATGACGTTTAGAAATCAAATGTACAACATTTTAAATTAATAAAAATATTATATTTTTATTAATTGTATATTTTTAAAAATTGGAAAGTGAACTAAAAATAGAGAAATCAGCAGAGAAAAAATGTACTTTTTTTAATGAAATTGTGTTAAAATGGATAGACTAAATGAACCAGAAAGTAAGACATCGTGGGAGAGAACAAAATGAATGAATTATTGCAAGATAGGGTACCGCCACAAAATATTGAAGCGGAACAAGCCGTTTTAGGTTCTATTTTCTTAGATGCAGATGTGCTAATAGAAGCGATGGAATATGTGGAACCTAAAGATTTCTATCGTCGTAGTCATCAGTTGATTTTCCAAACGATGATGACCTTAAGCGACCGAAATGAAGCGATTGATGTGGTAACAATCAAAGATCGCCTAGAACAAGAGAATTTGTTAGAAGATGTTGGTGGACTAAGTTATCTGTCAGATTTAGCTTTAGCTGTGCCGACAGCTGCCAATGTCATTTATTATGCAAAAATTGTTGAACAAAAATCGTTGCTGCGCAACTTAATCCAAACCGCTACAGAGATTGTAACTAAAGGCTTTGAGCAAGGTGAAGATGTTGAATCTATTTTGGATGATGCAGAACGAAGCATTTTAGAAGTCTCCGAAAAGCGGAATCGTAGTGGCTTTTTATCAATTTCAGATGTTCTAAATACAACTATTGCGAATATTGACCAATTATACCAAAATGATGAAGAGATTACTGGTTTACCTACAGGCTATCAAGCATTGGATAAAATGACTGCCGGCTTGCAAGCGGAAGAGCTAATTATTTTAGCGGCCCGTCCAGCGGTAGGGAAAACCGCTTTTGCATTAAATATTGCCCAAAATGTCGGCACCAAAACAGATAAAGCTGTCGCTATTTTTAGTTTAGAAATGGGGGCAGAATCATTAGTGAACCGGATGCTTTGTGCAGAAGGATCCATTGAGGCCAGCCATTTAAGAACAGGGCAATTATCTGAAGAAGAATGGCAAAACTTAATTATTGCGATGGGTAGTTTGTCTCGTGCGAATATCTATATTGATGACACACCAGGGATTAAAATTACCGAAATTCGTGCGAAATGTCGTAAATTAGCACAAGAAAAAGGCAACCTAGGTCTAATTTTGATCGACTACCTACAATTGATTGAAGGAACTGGAAAAGAGAACCGCCAACAGGAGGTTTCTGATATTTCACGTCAATTAAAAAAATTAGCGAAAGAATTAAAAGTCCCGGTTATTGCTTTGTCACAGCTTTCTCGTGGCGTGGAACAACGTCAAGATAAACGTCCTGTGTTAAGTGATATTCGTGAGTCAGGTTCCATTGAGCAAGATGCCGATATCGTTGCCTTTCTTTATCGTGATGATTACTATGATCGTGGTGAAGGAGAAGACGGCGATCATGAGCCACCAGAAGTTGACAATGTTGTAGAAGTCATCATTGAGAAAAACCGTAGTGGTGCGCGTGGAACGGTCGAATTACTTTTCATTAAAGAATATAATAAATTTTCTTCGCTTTCGCCGAGGACAGAATTTTAAAAAACGAACTCATTTTTTGAGTTCGTTTTTTTGCTTATTAAGGGATTAAAATCAGAGAGTAAAACACGAACAATATTCGTATATTTTATTGTTTTACAAAAACATAGCTAAAAATGTTCGTATTTTTGACAGAAACGCTTTTGATTGTGAAAGAATATTCGATTTTTACCCTTGAAAGGGACTGGTTTTACTGGTACAATGATTCAGGACAAAAAAATTATGAACGAGGTGTTCGAATGTCATCAGTAGTAGTTGTTGGAACGCAATGGGGCGACGAAGGTAAAGGAAAAATTACAGACTTTCTAAGTGAAAACGCAGAAGTGATCGCTCGTTACCAAGGCGGAGATAACGCCGGACATACCATTAAATTCGACGGCGTAACGTATAAATTACATTTAATTCCTTCAGGGATTTTCTATAAAGAAAAAATTAGTGTAATTGGTAACGGCGTAGTTGTGAATCCAAAATCTTTAGTAAAAGAATTAGCTTATTTAAAAGAAAATAATGTTGCCACTGATAATTTACGTATTTCAGATCGTGCCCATGTCATCTTGCCGTATCATATTAAATTGGATCAATTGCAAGAAGATGCGAAAGGTGAAAACAAGATTGGGACAACGATTAAAGGAATTGGCCCAGCCTACATGGATAAAGCAGCACGGGTGGGAATCCGTATCGCTGATTTATTGGATAAAGAAATTTTTGCGGAACGTTTGCAAATTAACTTAGAAGAAAAAAATCGTCAATTCGTTAAAATGTTTGATAGCGAAGCCATTGAATTTGATGATATTTTTGAAGAATACTATGAATACGGACAACAAATTAAACAATATGTTACAGATACTTCGGTTATTTTAAACGATGCATTAGATGCTGGAAAACGGGTTTTATTTGAAGGGGCACAAGGTGTCATGTTGGATATCGATCAAGGAACCTATCCATTTGTTACTTCCTCTAATCCAGTAGCTGGTGGCGTAACTATCGGTAGTGGCGTTGGTCCATCAAAAATTAATAAAGTGGTTGGTGTCTGCAAAGCGTACACTTCACGTGTCGGTGACGGCCCATTCCCAACAGAATTATTTGATGAAACAGGAGAAACCATTCGTCGTGTCGGTAAAGAATACGGAACAACAACAGGACGTCCGCGTCGTGTCGGTTGGTTTGATTCAGTAGTTATGCGTCATTCAAAACGTGTATCAGGGATTACAAACTTGTCATTAAACTCGATTGACGTGTTAAGTGGTTTAGAAACGGTGAAAATTTGTACAGCTTATGAACTTGATGGTGAATTAATTTATCATTATCCAGCAAGCTTGAAAGAATTAAGCCGCTGTAAACCAGTTTATGAAGAATTACCAGGTTGGTCTGAAGATATCACTGGTTGCAAAACTTTAGCCGATTTACCAGCTAATGCTCGTAACTATGTGCATCGGATTTCAGAATTAGTTGGTGTGCGCATTTCAACATTCTCTGTAGGTCCAGACCGTAACCAAACGAACGTTTTAGAAAGCGTTTGGGCACAAATTTAAGCAGATTTTTAAGGGAACGTAAAGGATGGCTTATGCCAATTCAGCCTTTACGTTCTTTTTTAATTTTATATAAAAATGAAAAACTATGGTAAAATAAAAGAAAACATGAAGGGGGCAATTGTCCGTGAATTATCAATTAGTGACAGATTCTTGTTGTGACTTGCCGTATACATACTTAAAAGAAAACCAAGTACCTTTTATTAGCATGAATATTCAAATTGACGGGAAAGAATATCGCGATGATTTAGGTGAAACGTTTGATTATCAGAACTTCTTAACGGCTATTAAAAATGGAAGTATACCCACTACCTCTCAAGTTAATGTAGGACGCTACAATGAATTTTTCCGTCCTTTTGTGGAGCAAGGGTTACCGGTGATTTATTTAGCTTTTTCATCTGGGTTAAGTGGCTCTTATCAAAGTGCGTTGCAATCAGTAGAGATGTTAAAAGAAGAGTATGATAATGTAGAAATTCATATTATTGACACAAAAGCAGCTAGCTTAGGTCAAGGGATGTTAGTCCGAGAAGCCATTCGATTACAAACAGATGGTCATTCATTAGGAGAAGTTGTTGCCTATCTTGAAGAGCAAAAAATGAAACTTCACTCGTGGGTAACGGTAGATGATTTAAAACATTTAGAACGTGGCGGACGGATTTCTAAAACAGCGGCAGCACTTGGTGGCTTAATGAACATTAAACCAATTATTCGCGTGGATGCGGCAGGCAAACTAGCATCCGTTGGTAAAACTCGTGGACGAAACAAGTCCTTGCAAAAGATTGCGCAAGAAACGATTCAAGGCATTATAGAGCCAATGAAACAAACACTATTGATTGCATATGCGGGAACGAAAGATGACGCGGAAAAAGTCAAAGAATTAATTGAAAAAGAAATAGAAGTTAATGAGATACTGATTTATCCTCTAGGACCCACCATTACTAGTCATACCGGAATAGGTTGTATTGCTGTGTTTTCTTTTGGTGAAAAAAGAAAATAAAAAATGAGCCTGGGACAAAAATCACTTTGGATTTTTGTCCCAGGCTTAAAAATTGATAAACGGCGGGAACAGAAGCAACACTACGCGTTGCTCCGATCTCAACAACTTCTAAGAGCTAAAGCTCTAAGAGTTGAAGGTCCTTCGGAAATAAGCCGAAATTGTTGAGAATCACGAAGAACGTAGTGATTCGATGATGAACAATACCTACTTGGTCTCCAAAAATTATAGAACACCGGGTAGGTATCATGCAACATCAACTCGTTCCTCGTTGTGTTTTATGACAATTTTCGGAAATTCCTTCTTATTGCTGAGAAACACTATTTGCAAAGTAAATAGATGTTGAACAGTACCTACTTGGTTCTCGGAGTTAAACGCTTCTGTCCCGACCTCATTTTTTAATAATCTGAACTGAATAAAATGTCCATTTGTTTTTGAATTTCTGGGTTTTCCAAGAATTCGTCATAGGTTGTTTCTGCCCGATCAATGACCCCTTTATCAGAAACAGCAATAATTCGGTTCGCTAATGTTTGGATAAATTGGTGGTCATGTGAAGCAAAAAGAATTGAACCAGTGAAAGCCATCAACCCATCATTTAACGCAGTGATTGATTCTAAGTCTAAGTGATTCGTTGGATCATCTAAAACTAAGACATTGGCTTTGGAAAGCATTAATTTTGAAAGCATGACACGCACTTTTTCGCCTCCGGAAAGAACATTGACTGGTTTTAGTACCTCTTCACCAGAGAATAACATCCGACCTAAGAAACTACGTAAGAACGTATTGTCATCTTCTTCTTTACCAGCAAATTGACGTAACCAATCTAAAATGGTTAATGGCTCTTCAAAGTCTTTGCTGTTGTCTTTTGGTAAATAAGCTTGGCTAGTTGTAACGCCCCAACGAACAGAACCTGTATCGGGAGTAATTTCGCCCATAATCACTTTGAATAACGTAGTCGTTGTAATATCTGAGTCAGCGATGAATGCCACTTTATCATCTTTTGTTAAGTTGAACGAGATATTATCTAAGATTTTTTTGCCATCAATCGTTACAGAGACATTTTCAACTTGTAATAAGTCATTGCCGATTTCACGTTCTGGTGTAAAACCAACGAATGGATAACGACGAGAGGAAGGTTGAATGTCATCTAAGGTAATTTTATCTAACATTTTTTTACGAGACGTTGCTTGTTTTGATTTTGAGGCATTGGCGCTAAAACGAGCGATAAAGTCTTGTAATTCTTTGATTTGTTCTTCTTTTTTGGCATTAGATTGTGCTTGCAATTTTGTCGCTAGTTGGCTTGATTCCAACCAGAAATCATAGTTACCAACGTAAAGTTTGATTTTACTAAAGTCTAAATCTGCCATGTGAGTGCAGACTTTGTTTAGGAAATGACGGTCATGGGAAACCACGATAACGGTATTTTCAAAGTTGATTAAAAATTCTTCTAACCAATTGATTGAGCGGGTATCTAAACCATTTGTCGGCTCGTCTAATAGTAAGACATCTGGTTTACCAAAAAGAGATTGAGCTAATAATACTTTGACTTTTTGACCAGCTGTTAATTCGCTCATTTTTTGATCATGTAATTCTTCTGGAATGTTTAGCCCTTGGAGTAAAACAGCTGCTTCAGGTTCTGCTTCCCAACCGTCAAGTTCAGCAAATTCGCCTTCTAGTTCTGCGGCACGAATCCCATCTTCATCTGAAAAATCTTCTTTCATATAGATAGCATCTTTTTCTTTCATTACTTCGTAAAGACGTTTATGTCCCATAATTACAGTTTCTAAAACAGTGTAGTCTTCGTAGTCAAAGTGATTTTGTTTCAGCGTTGCTAGTCGCTCATTAGGACCCATTGAAACCACGCCAGTTGTCGGTTGAATCTCACCTGATAAAATTTTAAGAAACGTTGATTTTCCTGCACCGTTTGCGCCGATTAAGCCGTAACAGTTGCCAGGAGTAAATTTAATATTCACTTCTTCAAAAAGTTTACGATCTGGAAATTGTAAACTTACATCATTAACAGTAATCAATTGTTTTCCTCGCTTTTAATATATTCTTGAACCTCTCTGCATTATATCGGCTACAGAACCTTTTTTCAAGGAGTTTCAATCTTTTTACAGAAACGAATAAAAAGGTGGGTTTTTTATAGAAAAAAGGCGCTTTTTTAAAATGTTTCATGTGAAACAGAAATTTTTTTCATGAAAGGGTTTTTAGTGTATTTTTTTAATGATACACTGTATCATGTAAATTAATTAGTGTATCGATTAAAGGAGCCATCAAAAATGAAGCGGATTGAAAAAATCTATCAATATGTTAAAGAGCAAACGAAGAATTTAACGCCAATGACCTTAACAAGTGATGCGGGAGTCACGACACAAGAAATTTCAGAACGTTTAAACATTCAGCGGACCAATGCTAGTAAAGATTTGAATCAACTCGTTCGTGAAGGGCGCTTGAAAAAATTATCTGGTCGACCAGTAAAATATGTCGCGCAGGTGGCGTTTCAGCATCGACCATTAACCAAGCCAGTTAAAAGTTATCGGGAAAAATCAATGGATCACTCCACAAAAACTTTTATCGAACCATTGGTTGAACCAGTAGTCACGACCAGCAAAACCCCAGAAGTTGAAGATATTTTCAAAAAAATTATCGGTTCAGCTGGAAGCATGAAAACGCCGGTGGAACAAGCCAAAGCAGCGATTTTATATCCGCCAAAAGGCTTGAATTGTTTAATTACTGGACCAACAGGTTCTGGGAAAACTTATTTTGCTCATGCCATGTTTCAATTTGCGAAGCTGAACCAAATTGTGGCCAAAGAAAAAGAGTTTGTGGTATTTAACTGTGCAGACTATGCGCATAATCCAGAACTTTTGATGTCGCATTTATTTGGGTATGTAGAAGGGGCCTTCACAGGCGCTACGAAAGCGAAAGAAGGGATTATTGATGAAGCAGATGGCAGCATTCTGTTTTTAGATGAAGTACATCGGTTACCACCCGAAGGACAAGAAATGATTTTTTATTTTATGGATCACGGCGTGTACGCGCGTTTAGGTGAAACAGTGAAATCACATCATGCGGATGTTCGGATTATTTGTGCTACGACGGAGAATCCTACTTCTTCTTTATTGAATACTTTTGTGCGACGCATTCCGATTATCATTCAATTACCGAACTTTAGTGACCGTCCTGCGAAAGAAAAAATTGACCTCCTAAAAGTGATGGTTTCAATGGAAGCAGCGCGGATTCAACGGCGAATCTCTTTGTCAGAAGATGTGGTCAAAGCGTTAATCGGAAGTGTTTCTTATGGAAATGTCGGTCAGCTAAAATCGAATGTGCAACTTGTGACTGCGCGAGGGTTCCTTAATCAGATGGAACAAGAGGAATTAATGATTACGATGGACGAATTAACGGACAATATTAAAGAAGGCATTATGCAACTTGCCAGTAATCGAGAAGTATTGTCGGAGTTATCGAAATATCTGGAACCGCAATTAGTGGTATCACCAAATGAATCTTTAGTAGCTATTCAGTCAGATGCCTATGAATTGCCTTACAATCTATATGAGATTATTGGAGATAAAGCGGCTCTCTTAAAAGCAGACGGCTTGGACCAAGAACTAATTAATAATTTTATTACAACGGATATCAATGTTCATTTAAAATCTTTCTACAAAGATTATGGATTCACCTTTGATACAGAAAATAAATTGGCTGAAATTGTTGACCAACGAATTATTGATGTCACTAAGAAAATTTATAATTTTGCAGCGAAGCGGTTATCGTATTCGTTTCAACCCAATTTTATTTATGCAATGAGTTTACACATTAGTTCTTTCTTGAAACGCATCCAATTAGGCAAAGATCCTAAGCATCCTTTAAATGAAAGTATTCGAAATATGGTTTTAGATTATCCAACAGAGTTTGAAACAGCAAAAGAAATTAAAAATATTATTGAAAGTAGTTATCAGATGGAGATTCCTGAATCTGAAAGTTACTATTTAGCTGTTTTGCTCATTTCTTTAAGAGAAAATCCTGAGGCTGGCCGGATTGGCATTGTCGTGGCTGCGCACGGAAATAGTACCGCTAGCAGTATGGTACAAGTGGTTTCTCAATTGTTAAATGTTGATAATTTGAAGGCTGTGGATATGCCTTTAGATATGCCACCGAAAGAAGCTTTGCGTAAAATCGTTGAAGCAGTTGGTGAAGTGAATGAAGAAAATGGCGTACTATTATTAGTGGACATGGGTTCATTAAGTACGTTTTCAGAAGAAATTGTACGCCAGACAGGCATTGATGTGCGGACAGTAGACATGGTGACCACGCCAATTGTTCTTGAAGCGGCCCGCAAAACCGCATTAATTGATACACAATTGGAAACACTTCACGAGTCCTTAAAAAACTTTCATGGCTATGCCGATATTCGCCAAAGTGAAACGAAACAAATCATTGAAAATTGGAAAACAAGAGCAATTATTGCTATCTGCGCTTCTGGAGAAGGAACTGCGCGCCGAATGAAAGAGCTTATTGAGGAAGCTGTCTTGCCACAAATAGATTGGCATTTAGAAGTGATTCCTTTGTCCATTGTAAATATGAAAGAAGTCTTGCCTAAAATTCAAGAAGACTATGAAATTATTGCGACAACTGGGATTACCAATCCCAAAATTGGAGTTCCTTATATTTCCATGGAAAATTTCTTTTCCGGTGAAGCAGAAAAAATTATTCAGCAATTACTAGCAGAGCGGAAAGAAGAAGTAATGAATAAGCCGTTGGACGAAGCGGCAGCAAAAGAAATTTGTCTAAAATATATGGAGCAAAGTTTCACTTTCATTAATGGAAAAAAAATCATTGATCTGTTGTGGTCATTCGCTAAAAATATCCAAACCCAATTAGCGATGCCAGAAGAGTACACATTTTACATCAATTTGATTATGCACACATCGGGCATGTTGGAGCGTATTTTACGGAATGATACACTGACGGTTTCAGAAAAAGAACTTGGTCGATTGGTTCAAGAGCCAATTTATCCAGTGATTGTGGCCTCAATTGAGACTATGGAAGAAGCTCTTAATATGGATGTTCCAGCAGAAGAAGTTTATTTTATCGCACAGTTAGTCAAAAATGCTCAGTGTATCGAAGATAAAATCACCGAAATTGATACACTAGATTAATACAGAAAAAACGATACACTATTTATTAGTGTATCGTTTTTTTTATTTTCTTAAAAAAACCTATAATTTTCTAGGTTTCGAACCGATACACTAAAGTTGGCACGAAACTTGCTTATAATAAGGTGTCCCTTTTTACCTAAAATTTTTAGGTAAAAAGACAAAGGTCCTAACCTTTAAAAATGAATTTAAAGGAGCATTCCCGATGGTAATGGATATTCGTTTAGCTCGAATTGATGATCGATTAATTCATGGCCAAGTAGCAACTGTTTGGGCAAAATTGACGAACATTAATCGCATTTTAGTGGTTAGTGATTCCGTTGCTCATGACAATTTGAGAAAAGCCTTGTTGGTTCAAGCTGCTCCACCTGGTGTCAAAGTAAATGTCATCACTGTTCAAAAAATGATTGATGTTTACCCTGATCCTCGTTTTGATTCGTTTCGAGCCATGTTGTTATTCACTAATCCTTTGGACGTGAAACGAGTGGTCGAAGGCGGTGTACAACTAACTTCTGTGAATATTGGCGGAATGAGTTTCAGTACAGGCAAGCGAATGATTACGAATGCAGTCGCAGTGGATGCCAACGATTTAAAAGCATTTCTGTTTTTAAATGAACAAGGTATTGAATTGGAAATTCGAAAAGTCGCAGCAGACAGCCAAGTGAATTTGATGGATTTACTGAAAAAAGAGCGTAGCAAAGAAAATAACGCCAGCTGACGTTCATTTTTACAGACGAAAGACATTGAAAGGATGTGGTGGCCTAGGACCAACATCATTGCTTCATGAACTGTATTGATAAAGGCAAGTGCTGATGTTGAAAAAAATCAAGAACTATTGAAATTTTTTCATTTATTTTTGTCAGAATCTGATTTATCTGATTTTTTTCAAAAAGTGAAAGCGTTTAGCAGTACAACCATGAAAAAAAACATCAATTATACAGGAGGTATAAAAATGGTAGGAATTATCCTAGCAAGTCACGGTGAATTTGCTGAAGGGATCTTGCAATCTGGTGCAATGATCTTTGGCGAACAAGAAAATGTAAAAGCAGTTACGTTAATGCCTAGCGAAGGTCCCGATGATGTAAAAGCAAAAATGCAAGAAGCCATTGCATCGTTTGACAATCAAGACGAAGTACTATTTTTAGTTGACCTATGGGGAGGAACACCATTTAACCAAGCGAACTCATTGTTAGAAGATCATAAAGACAAATGGGCAATCGTTGCAGGTATGAACTTACCAATGGTTATTGAAGCATATGCTTCTCGTTTCTCTATGGAATCAGCACAAGAAATTGCGACACACATTCTTGAAACAGCAAAAGATGGTGTCAAAGTTAAACCAGAAGAGTTACAACCAGCAGAAGCACCAAAAGCTGCTGCGACAGAAGATGCACAGCCAAAAGGTTCGTTACCACCAGGTACAGTTGTTGGCGATGGCAAAATTAAATTTGTGCTAGCACGTATTGATTCACGTTTATTACATGGTCAAGTAGCAACAGCTTGGACAAAAGCAACACAACCAAACAGAATTATTGTTGTTTCTGATGCCGTTGCAAAAGATGACTTACGTAAGAAATTAATCGAACAAGCAGCTCCTCCAGGAGTAAAAGCCAATGTTATTCCAATCAGTAAAATGATTGAAGTAGCGAAAGATCCACGTTTTGGCAATACAAAAGCATTATTATTATTTGAAAATCCTGAAGACGTCTTAAAAGTGGTTGAAGGCGGCGTAGAAATCCCAGAAGTAAACGTTGGTTCAATGGCTCACTCTGTTGGAAAAGTCGTTGTAAGCAAAGTATTATCAATGGGTCAAGAAGACGTTGATACGTTTGATGAATTAAAAGCTAAAGGCATCAAATTTGATGTGCGTAAAGTGCCAAATGATTCAAAAGCGAATATGGACGAAATTTTGAAAAAAGCAAAAAATGAGTTAGCAAACGCGTAACTCGCCAAATACAAATCAAAATAGGAGGCTTATCATGTCTGTTATATCAATTATTTTAGTTTTACTCGTTGCCTTTCTAGCTGGTATGGAAGGGATTTTGGATGAGTTCCAATTCCACCAACCGTTAGTAGCATGTACATTAATCGGATTAGTTACTGGTAATTTAGAAGCCGGAATTGTTTTAGGTGGTACTTTACAAATGATCGCGTTAGGTTGGGCGAACATCGGGGCTGCCGTTGCACCGGATGCCGCTTTAGCATCTGTTGCCTCAGCAATTATTTTAGTTTTAGGTGGCCAAGGTGTTAAAGGTGTTCCTTCAGCGATTGCCATCGCAGTTCCTTTAGCGGTTGCAGGTTTGTTCTTAACAATGATCGTTCGGACAGTTGCGGTTCCAATCGTTCACATGATGGATGCGGCTGCTGAAAAAGGCAACATTAAACAAGTTGAAATGTTACACATTTTCGCTGTATGTTTACAAGGTATTCGTATTGCGATTCCAGCAGGTGCTTTACTATTCATTCCTGCTGACACTGTTCGTAATTTCTTAGAATCAATGCCAGCTTGGTTAACTGATGGTATGGCTATCGGTGGTGGTATGGTCGTTGCCGTAGGTTATGCATTAGTAATCAACATGATGGCAACAAAAGAAGTATGGCCATTCTTCATTATCGGTTTCGTAGTCGCAGCGATTTCTCAATTAACATTAATCGCATTAGGTGCTTTAGGTGTCGCTTTAGCTCTTATTTACTTGAACTTATCTAAAATGGGCGGTTCTTCTAACTCAAATGGCGGAGGCAACTCTGGCGACCCATTAGGCGATATTTTAAACGACTACTAATTCTGAAGGAGGAGCAAAGAAAATGGCAGAAAAAATTCAATTAACTAAAAAAGATCGTTTAGCTGTAGCTTGGCGTTCAACATTTATCCAAGGTTCTTGGAACTATGAACGTATGCAAAACGGCGGCTGGGCATTCTCAATGATTCCAGCAATCAAAAAATTATATAAAACGAAAGAAGAACGTTCAGCGGCGTTAAAACGTCACTTAGAGTTCTTTAATACACACCCATACATTGCCTCACCAATTCTTGGTGTAACATTAGCTTTGGAAGAAGAACGTGCCAATGGCGCACCAGTTGATGACGTAGCGATTCAAGGGGTTAAAGTTGGGATGATGGGTCCTTTAGCCGGTGTCGGTGACCCAGTTTTCTGGTTTACTGTTCGTCCAATGTTAGGCGCTTTAGGTGCTTCCTTAGCAATGGGTGGTAACATCTTAGGCCCAATCTTATTCTTCGTTGCTTGGAACTTAATTCGTTGGTCATTCATGTGGTATACACAAGAGTTTGGTTACAAAGCAGGTTCTAAAATTACTGATGACCTTTCAGGTGGTTTACTACAAGATATTACAAAAGGTGCTTCTATTTTAGGGATGTTCGTACTGGCCGCATTGGTTCAACGTTGGGTATCGATTAAGTTCTTACCAATTGTTTCACAAGTTAAGTTAGACAAAGGTGCTTATATCGAGTGGGATAAACTTCCTGCTGGCGGTGAAGGAATGCATAAAGCCTTTGAACAAGTGAACCAAGGCTTGGCGCTTTCACCAACGAAAGTTACTACTTTACAAGATAACTTAGATCAATTGATTCCAGGTCTAGCACCATTACTACTTACATTCTTATGTATGTGGTTATTGAAGAAAAAAGTTAGCCCAATCGTTATCATTCTTGGTTTATTCGTAGTCGGCGTTGTCGGCCACTTAATCGGCTTATTATAAGAATGACGAAGTAAGTTCATTACTTCTAATCAAAAAAAGCGGAAGAGAAGTCGAGAAACTTTTCTTCCGCTTTTTTAAACAAAGATGTAATTTTGTTTGTTTCGATCAGGAAAGAAACGTATAATAAAGAGGAATTAGTCGAATGAAATGGAGCAGATAACATGGTACAATCATTAAACACAAAAGTTGATTTAGTTATAGATGCGACGGCATTTACAGGATTAACAGATTATGGACAAATTATGATAGGTGACCGCGGGTTTGAATTTTACCATGCCAAAGATCCACGTAAGTTTATCCAAATTCCGTGGGAAGAAGTCGATTACGTGTTGGCTTCAGTAATGTTCAAAGGAAAATGGATTCCTCGTTATGCGATTCAAACCAAGAAAAATGGGACGTATACGTTTGCTTCAAAAGAGCCGAAGCGAGTGTTACGAGCTATTCGTGAATATGTTGACCCAGATCATATGGTCCAATCTTTGAGTTTCTTTGATGTCATAAAAAGAGGGATTCTCTCGATTGGGAAAAAGAAAAAATAATTTATAACTGTTACTTTTTTATAAACTAGATGAAAAAGTAGCGGTTTTTTTGTGGGAAAACGAGGGACTTATTTATACAAAAAAGGCACAATTTTGCACCAAAAAAGAGACAATCAAGTGATACGTTGTTTTTAATGGAGTTATCATTGAAATGGTTTTCAGAAAGCACGATGAAAATATTTGACACCTTGTAAAATAGTAGTAACATAATAAGTGTAATAAATTATTTTATAGAGGAGTGAGTGTCATGGAACAACGACAACATCATGGAATGGACTGGGGTTCATTAGTATTAGGAATTCTATTTGTTCTGACTGCATTAATTTCTTTCCAAAATCCTGCCGGTAATTTAATTGCCATTGTGATGGTTTTTGCGATTTTTGCTATTATTAAAGGGATTTTCGAAATTTTTGTACGTAATCGTATGAAAGAATTGCTAGGCTACAAAGCTTATGCACCAATCATCTTAGGGATTATTGATATCCTAATTGGTGTTTACTTATTGTTTAACTTAAATATTGGTGTCGCTGTGTTACCATTTGTTTTTGCAATTTGGTTTTTATTCGACTCAATTTTCGGCTTATTTACTTTAGATTTTGCTAAACGAGTAAGCACAGGTTACTTCTGGTTCACATTAATTGTTGACGTTTTAGGGATTATCTTAGGTGTAATGTTATTATTTAATCCATTGTCTTCAGCATTAACTCTAAGCTTCTTAGTTGGCTTCTACTTTATGATGTTTGGTATTAGCAATATTGTATATGCTTTTAGATAAAAGAAGTAAAAAAACAGGTTTTCCGAAAAGGAAAACCTGGTTTTTTTTAATAACGACGGCGGCAGTTGCCATTATTTCCCGAAATTGTTCGAACAAGCCACACGATAATCGCTACGGGAACTAAAATTTTTACTGCTAGCCACAATAAGCTTCCCACGATACCGACAACGGCACTAAAGAGTGAACCGACAACTAAAAATAAAAGGACCACTAAAAGAATATTTATAAACATTGGTCGTTGATTATTCATACGTACTACCTCCAAATTTTTCCTGTTTTCTATATACAGAGTATAGCAAGAACGCGCAACAAGCACCTCCATCGGAAGGCTGATTTTTTTCTCTGGCGAATGATGGAGCCGCTGTTGGTTATTTTGGACTTTCTTATTGAAATAATCAGAATATTCTGGTGTATAATTATAAAAAAGGATTTAAAGTGAGGGATTGGATGACGACTGAGGGATTAATCGCTTTGTTAGAAAAGAAACGAAATCATTTAAGTAAAATTGAAAATCAAGTACTGGATTATATTTTGACGCATATGACGGAAATTAGTTCACAAACCATTTATGAGGTGGCGCAGGCGTTGTTTGTCTCAACAGCCACTATTTCTCGGACAGCAAAACACTTAGGTTATCGAGGCTTCCAAGAATTAAAATACGCGATCGTCCAATCGGTGCAGAGCGAGAGCACAGAAAGCGATAGTCGTAGTTTTCAAGCTATTACGCAACAGTTGATCGCCAATGTGCAAGACAGTTTTCAACAAATGGATGAAGCCAAAGTCGCGGAAATGCTTAAAATGATTGAGCGTGCGAATACGATTGAAGTGTTCGGTGTTGGTGGCAGTTTTCCTATTTGTACTGATTTTGCACGAAAGCTAACATTTTTAGGAAAAAAAGCCTATGCACGATCTGATTGGGATGAACAAGCGGCAGCAGTTAAGAATCTGGACGGACAGGATTTAGCCATTTTTGTCAGTTATACAGGAGAAACTAAAGGGATTTTAGCGTATGCACGTGTAGCGCAGGAACAGCAAGTGCCGATGATTAGTTTGATTTCGACTAAAGGAAGCACCTTGGAAAAATTGTCGACGACGACGTTATTTGCCAAAGGGACGACACGTTATCATCAGCGCGTAGATTTAAGTTCAAGAATTGCTGTCATTTGTTTGTTCGATACGGTTTTATTAATGTATGCAGAGGCAAAGCAGCCGCGGTAATTTTATGCAACACCATACTAAATGATGTAAGGGGATACAGAAAGAGTGTAGCCTCTTTTTTCTTTGTTTTGGGCTAGTTATAATGAGGGCAATGAATGTAAACGTAATCATTTTTAGCTTTGTAAAGAATGAATGGAGGAGTTAAGAAATGGCAGTAAAGAAAAAGAAAGCGACTTTCTGGGAGTTTTTCCAAGGATTAGGCAAAACGTTTATGTTGCCAGTGGCTTTATTAGCTTTTATGGGGATTTTGTTGGGATTAGGAAGTTCTTTTTCCAGTGAATCAATGATTGAAACGGTCCCGTTTTTAGGAAAGCCCGCAGTGAAAATTATTTTCCAATTTATGTCGACAATTGGTGGTTTTGCGTTTGCCTATTTACCTGTCATGTTTGCAATGGCCATTCCGTTGGGGTTAGTTCGGAAAGAAAAAGGAATTGCTGCGTTTTCAGGTTTCGTAGGCTATACGGTGATGAATTTAGCGATTAATTTCTATTTAGTGCAGACGAATCGCCTCGTGGATCCTGAGCAGTTGCGGGAAGCCGGCCAAGGAATGGTTTTTGGGATTCAAACGATTGAAATGGGCGTTCTTGGTGGAATTATCGCTGGGCTTATTGTATATAAGTTGCATAATCGATTTTATACGGTGCAACTACCAGATAGTTTTGCCTTTTTTTCTGGCGCACGGTTTGTACCAATTATTACTTCATTAGTGATGGCCTTCGTGGGCTTAGTAATTCCGTTAGTTTGGCCACTTTTCGCGCTAATGATTATGGCGATTGGCCAACTTATCCAACGTTCTGGTATTTTTGGGCCTTTTCTGTTTGGTTCAGGGGAACGTCTACTGTTACCGTTTGGGTTGCATCATATTTTGGTTTCCATGATTCGTTTTACTGAAGCAGGGGGTTCAGCGGTGGTGGCTGGCAAAGAAGTGTTTGGTGCGTTAAATATTTTCTATGCAGAATTGCAAAATAATTTACCGATTTCACCAAGCGCAACAGCTTTCTTGTCACAAGGGAAAATGCCGACCTTTATTTTTGGCTTACCAGCGGCGGCACTTGCGATGTATCATACTGCAGCTCCGGCGAATCGACATAAGATTAAAGGCTTACTCCTTTCGGGTGTAATTGCTACGGCTATCACTGGCATTACAGAACCAATTGAATTTTTATTCTTATTTATTAGTCCATTATTATGGCTGTTTCATGTCATTATGACTGGTCTAGGTTTCATGGTAATGGCTTTATTAGGTGTTGTGATTGGGAACACTGATGGCGGGCTACTGGACTTTGTTATTTTTGGCTTGTTACAAGGAACTTATACAAAATGGTGGTGGGTTCTCATTGTCGGCGCTATCTGGTTTGTTGTTTATTATTTCGTCTTTAAAACAGTCATTGTAACCTTTGATTTAAAAACACCTGGACGAGACAAGGTCTTAGATGAGACTGAATATACCGATCAAGAAGTTCAATATAAGAAAACGAGTGGCTATGATGCGCCTGGGATTTTAGCGGCTTTGGGTGGGCAAGAGAATATTCAAGCTATTGATAATTGCATTACGCGTTTACGTTTAGTGTTAGCAGATGCTAATAAAGTAGATGATGACAAATTAAAGCAATTAGGGGCTTTAGGCGTTGTACATTTAGATGCGCAGAATGTACAAGTGATTATCGGAACCAAAGTGACAACGGTCCGTAATCAATTAGAGATGATTTTAGGTTAGAAAAAAGACAGAAGGTGAAGAGTGTGTCGTTTGATAAAGCAATTGATCGACGAGGAACGTATTGTACACAGTGGGATTTTGTAGAAGACCGATTTGGGGAAGCGGACTTGCTTCCCTTCACTATTTCCGATACGGATTTTGCTGTGCCAGAGGCAGTTCTGGCAACATTACAGGAGCGTTTGAAACATCCAGTATTTGGCTACACGAGGTGGAACCATCCGCAATTAAAAGAAGCAATTCAAACGTGGTACCAGACAAGATTCCAGACGAAGATTGAAGAACACTGGATTATGTATACCCCGACCGTTATCTATGGTATTTCTGCTTTGATTCAATTATTGACTAACGAAGGGGAGGGCATTATTTTACAAACACCTGCCTATGATGCATTTTTTAAAGTTATTCAGGAAAATAAGCGGCAAGTAGTGGCAAATGAACTGCTTTATCAAGAGAAGCGCTACAGCATTGATTTTATTGATTTAGAAAAAAAACTAGCGCAACCAGAAAATCGCTGTTTGCTTTTATGTTCCCCGCATAATCCAACAGGACGTGTTTGGGAGCAATGGGAATTAGAGCGAATGGTTTCATTGTGCCAACAGTATGATGTGTTTTTACTTTCTGATGAAATTCATATGGATATCGTTAATAAAGGCCAAGTTCATCGACCAATTACGCAATTTGATTATAAAAAATCTGCCATTATTACCAGTGGCACGAAAACCTTTAATTTTCCAGGACTGATTTTTGCTTACGCCTTAATTCCAGATAACGAATTGTGTGACGCTTTTCAGCTCAAATTAAAAAACGCCGATGGTCTATCATCAACAAGTATTTTGGGAATGCTAGCAACCATGACGGCCTATCAAAAATGTGGTACTTGGGTTGACGAGTTGAATGATTATTTAGCGGAGAACCAACGTTACGTGAAAGATTTTTTACAGACATATTTGCCAAAAATTAAAGTGACGAAGCTGGAAGCCACTTACTTAATGTGGTTGGATGTATCAGCGGCAGTTCCAGATGTGGCCCGCTTACAAGAGGCTTTAGTTTCTGTGGGGAAAGTCGCTATTATGGACGGCTCGATATATGGTGGTAATGGGCAACGATTTTTACGGTTAAATATTGGCTGTTCGCAAGCAAAACTACACGAAGGACTTGAAAGGATGCGTCAAGGTTTTGAAGCTGTTTTACAAAAGGATGGCACAGCATCAGCGCTTGGGAATAATTGAGAAAAGATAGCATTCCGAAAATGGTTGCAGTACAATGGAAAAATAGAAACAAATAAAATAACAAAAAGTAACAACTTGTCATTTACTGGGGGAAAAGAAATGAAAACAATTAAAACAAAGCAAGCACCACAAGCAATTGGGCCATATTCACAAGCAAAAATTGTGAATGGTTTATTGATTACTTCTGGTCAGATTCCACTGGATCCTGAAACAGGCAAGGTGGTTGGTACAACGATTAAAGAACAAACCAATCAGGTACTGAAAAATATTCAAGGGATTTTAACAGAAGCTGGTAGTGATTTTGCTCATGTAGTCAAAACGACATGCTATTTACAAAATATGGCAGATTTCACGGCATTCAATGAAGTCTATGCTGAGTATTTTAGTGCGGAATATCCTGCACGCACAACGATTGAAATCTCTAAATTACCGATGGATGTGTTGGTGGAGATTGAGATTATCGCAGAAGTAGTGGCGTAAAAAATACAGTTAAAAGAGTGAGAAAAAAATCGTCTTAGATTTTTTTCTCACTCTTTTTTTTCAATAAAACAATACGATTCAGCCAAAATGTCTAGCCGTGCTGGAAAATTTTCAGCAAATAGGCTACCATGGAAGAAAATCGATAAAACGAAAGTTAAATGAATAGAAAAGAGATATGAAAGAGGCTATAAGATGAAAAAAAATATTAGCCAACTAACGCAGTGGTTGAAAGAACACAGTTTATTATTGAAACTAATTTTTCTTGGTTCTGTATTAGTTTTCGTGGCTAACCAAGTGACACATATCGCTCAAGGCATGACCTGGGCGGATATTTTTTCCACGATGGAACAACAAAGTACGGGGCGTTTAATTGGTATGGTCTTGGCAGGACTATTAGGGGTTATTCCGATGCTCCTTTATGACTATGTAGTCGTTAAGTTATTGGAAAAAGAAGGTAAGCCACCAATGAAACGAATGGATTGGTTAACTTCGGCTTGGGTCACCAATACCATTAATAACTTAGCGGGTTTTGGCGGCGTGGTTGGTGCAACGCTACGGATTAATTTTTACGGAAAAGATGTACCACGGGGCAAGGTTGTAGCAACGGTCTCAAAAGTTGCTCTGTTCTTGATTTCAGGGTTATCTATTTTATCTTTTGTGGCGTTTGTTGATTTATTTTTTATTCGAACCCAAAATGTTTTTCGTGAATATTGGGTTTGGTTATTACTGGGCAGCCTGATTGCGCCAGCGCTCTGGTTTTTCACGTATTTAAAACAGCGAACATTGTTTAAAACATTTTTTCCAAAAGCGGTGCTCCTATTATTCGGCGCTTCATTAGGTCAATGGCTAGGTGGGATGTTTGCTTTCTTAATGATAGGTCGCTTGATGCAGGTGCCAGTTTCGATGGTTTCTGTTTACCCAATGTTTGTTATCGCTACGTTAATCGGGATGTTAACTATGGTTCCTGGTGGTATGGGAACGTTTGATGTCTTAATGATTTTGGGTTTATCACAATTAGGGATTGATCGATCACAAGCGGTCGTCTGGTTGTTGTATTATCGTTTGTTCTATTATGTGACGCCTTTTATGACAGGAGTTATTTTGTTCTTGCAACAAGCAGGCATGAAAGTCAATCAATTTTTTGATAATTTACCTCGGTTATTTTCACAAAAAGTGGCGCATTTTATTTTGGTGGCGGCGTTATATTTTGCAGGGATTATGATGGTTCTATTGTCGACTGTGACGAATTTGTCGAATGTCAGTCGTTTATTCCAAGTGTTACTTCCCTTTTCTTTTAATTTTTTAGATCAAACATTGAATTTATTTGTAGGATTCTTGTTATTAGGTTTAGCTCGAGGCATTTCTATGAAAGTGAAAAAAGCTTATTGGCCTACAATTATTTTACTAGGATTTTGTATTGTAAATACGGTGGCACGAACGACTTCGTGGCAGTTGATTGCTGTTTATGCTGTTATTTTATTGGCGGTTATTTTGGCTCGTAAAGAATTTTATCGTGAAAAGTTTGTTTATTCATGGGGCGCTTTAACGGTAGATAGTATTTTGTTTGGCTGCTTGTTTATCGGTTATGCGGTTGCTGGCTATTACGCCGCACGACCAGCTGGTGGCAATCAAGTTATCAATCACTTTTTGTTGTTTCCGTCAGATGATGTTTGGTTTAACGGATTGATTGGTTTAAGTATTTCCTTGATTGGTTTATTCTTTTTGTATCAATATTTAGCCGAAACAACTGTTACTTTAGGTGAGGGGTTTGAGGAAGCGCGGTTGACACGCTTTTTGGAAAAATTTGGTGGCAACGAAGGCAGTCAATTTTTGTATTTAAAGGATTATGGTCATTTTTATTACCAAGAAGAAGGCGAAGATCAAGTACTTTTTGGGTTTCAAATGAAGTTTAATAAATGCTTTGTCTTGGCGGATCCGATTGGGCAACGAGAGAAATGGACAGCGGCGACACTGGCGTTTATGGATCAAGCTGATTTGTTAGGCTATCAATTAGTTTTTTATCGTATTTCGGAAGAATATGTTATGAATCTTCACGATTGCGGCTTTGAATTTATGAAAGTTGGGGAAGAAGGCTTGATTCAATTTGATGAGCCGTCAACAGTGAATCAAACAGCCTGGACGGAAACAGTGACTGAAAAAATAGCAGCAGAAGCAGCGGATTTTCAGTTTGAATTTTATCCCGAAACGATTAGTGATGCCTTATATCAAGAGTTAGAACGAGTTTCTGCGGACTGGTCACGGAATCAAAAAGAGCGCTACTTTATTGGTGGACGGTTGGATCCCGAGTACTTGAAATGCAGTAGCGTGGGCTTGGTGAGACAGAAACAAACGGTCATCGGTTTCATTACTGGAAAAGAAATGGAAAAAGGCAAAAGTATTTCGTATGATTTGTTACGTATTCGTTCAGAAGCACCTGCTTTTACTAGAGAATATTTGTTCACTCATTTTATTGAAACCTATCAACAGCAGGGCTATCAATTAATTGATATTGGGATGGCGCCGTTGGCTAACGTAGGGGAGAGCAAGTACTCTTTCTTAAAAGAACGCTTTGTTAATATTTTTTACAAGTATAGTTATCAAATTTATGCGTTTCAAGATACACGCAAGCGCAAAGAACAATATGTCACTAGTTGGCAACCACGTTATTTTGCTTATCCTAAGCGGACCAGTGTACTCTTTGCTTTTGTGCAACTTTCCTTGTTGATTACGAAAGGGAGACATCAAAGTGTTTCGCTTGTGGAAGAAGCAATGACTGAAATTTAACTCTAATATAAATAAAAAAGTTAGACTTTGGTCTAACTTTTTTATTTATCACAAATTATTAATCAAAGAATATATTTTTTTATTAAAGAATGGTTGACATTAAGTTTGTGTATTATTAGAATTTAATTAGAATGACAGTTGTTTATCTTTTAATATGGAATCTCGTTATGTCGATATTTAACGTAAAATTTTGAGATTAGTAAGGCCGATAAACAGAAAGAACATAATTTTATAAGACCAGAAGTTAAGTATTCAAGTGAATAATTTGGCTAAGTATGTAATTGAATATTGTTTAGAACACTATCAGAATGGCCTGTAATGTAAAAATGTCGAGCTGTTTTATTCAAATTCATGGACTAGGGTTAACTAAATCAAAATTAGAATTAATCAAGATGTTTTACAATGATTATAAATAATTAGCCATTTTGGTAGAAAATGCCTCACTAGGAATGCGATTGGAAGCAGTAGGTGCATTTAATTATTTTAGTTTTACATAACGAATCAGAATATAACTATTTTGCTATAAACTTAGATGAGGTAGGTGAGCCAATTGAATACGAAGAAGTGGAACTGGTCGATACTTGCATTTTTTATACCGTACCTTGTTTCAAATATTTTTTTATTTTTTACTCTTACAGAAAAAGATAATAAGCTATTAAAAATGATTGAAGAGTCGTCAAAACTATTAAATATTTCAAACGGAGAATTTAATTTTTTTATGATAGTTATTGTTATAATCGCTAATTTGTGTATCTTTTTTGTTACGTTCATAATTTTGAAAATTGTTTTACTTATTTTTGGGTTTAAAAAAAATTATAATCAAGATATATTTATAAGTCTGCTATTGTCAGTAAGCGTAGTTAATCTTCTTGTTCTTTTTATATCTGAAATAGTAACAATTGATAGATTACCGTTATCAATTAGTACTTCTTCTATTGAAGTGATAATCTTTTTATTGCTATTTTACAGTAATACCAAAGATGTAAAAGCAACTAAATTGTTGTTTTTTGGTAAATTATGGTTGCTTTTATTTAATATAGTGTCATTAGTAGTTTAAATGGAAATCATAGGAATTACATAAAAAAATCAAATTAATGTTTGTCTTGTTGGATAAAATTAGCAATTTGAAATTAAAAGGTTGAGGAAGCATAGATATTTCATAGAATAAACGAATATCTATTTTAACTGCCTAAATCATTTATAACAAAAAAATCTGAGACAGAATGAATCCCATTCTGTCTCAGATTTTGTTTTTCACAACTCATCAGACCTTATTGATAAAGAGTCATTTTAATAATAACCCTTAAAATCAACCTTAGTTTTTTGTGAAAGATTTTTTATTTGTCTTCTTTTTTACGGTTTCGTCTAGCAGGAATCAAGGTTACGTATGCAACGAAACCACCAGTACATAGAACGAATAACACGATGCCAGGAATCAATCCTTCTGGTAAATAAGAGAACTGAATAGTATGGGTTCCAGCGCTGACAGGAACGCTTAGAAAGGCATCTTTAAAGGCTTTTGGGGTAACTTTTTTGCCATCAATTTTGACACGCCAACCTTTGTCATAAGGAATTGTAGTGACGAGTACTTGATCTTTGTCGGCGGTAAAGGTACCTGAAGCAGAGCGTTTGCCAGTGGTTAAATCAACGCCTTTTTCTTGCACGGCGGAAATGGCTTTTTCAAATGCATTGGTATTTAAGCCAACTACTTGCGGCTGAACAAAACTTACTGCTTTGGTTCCATAAAAACTTACTTTGAAGTTAACAGTTGTATCTTTTGGATAGTAGCCTAAATTATAATATTGGCCAGTAATGCCAATTTGTGATTGCTGACTCGAGCCGTTCACGGTGACCGTCGCAGTGGAACTTTCCAATTGAGCAAAATCCGTTGGGAATAAACTCAAATAAGCTTGCGTATTGGCGGGCACATTGACTGTATAAGAAATCTCTTTGGCTACGTTATGTTGTTTCTCCGTAAAAGTTACGCCAGCTGTATTTTGCGTAATTGTCACGTTATTTTGAAGCGTCATCGTTGGTTGATAAAAGGTAAAATACCGTTCATTGGTATTGGCTAAAGCATTTAGTAAATTTGTTTGACTACCTAAATTATCATTGATAGGTTGCCGGACATTGTAAATCTCTTTGTCTGCTAAAAATCCTAACGGCAAAGCATTTTCGTTACGATAAAGCTGATATTTACCAGCAGCTGCTTGTCGCTCAAAGCCGAATTTCATTGGATTGTTTTCAGCAATATTGTATTTAATGCCCATCAAAGCATCCATTAACAAGGTATTATTTTGGTAACGAATATTTAAATTCGTGCCTCGCGAGCGGAAACCTAAGGCGTTTAGGTATGTTGAAGAATGTCGGTTCCGTACGGAAGAAAACATGCTAATGCCACTGTAGCCATAGTTAATGCCGTCATTGGCCGAAACACCATTTAAATTTTCCAAGCGATAAAAGGTATCATTTTCTTTTTTTGTTTGATCGACTAGATTTTTTAAGTCAGGGTAAGGCTCAGAATACAAGCTGCGTGATGCGTAGTTCCAATCATCTAAAATACCAGTGACCATCGCTCGTGTATTAATGATTGCTTCACCAGAAACGAGCAGCAATAGTAAAATCACTAAGTATTGCATAGGCGCTTTTTTCAATTGATAAAAAGCAATCCCGAAAAAGTATAATAGTAAAAAAGTTGCCGTTAATACGAAAGAGGTTAAAGTCACATACGTATAACTAGTAGCACCTTTTGTGCCCATTGCAAGAGCAAAAATTGCTAAAAGAATCAAAATCAAGCCGCTTAAGACGCCGAGATCATCCTTTTCAAATTTTTCCCAACCATAACCAGCAAGCAAAATAACTAGGAATGAAAAGAGGAAACTATAGCGGAAAAGAAACATGTTCGGCGCATGCATACCGTGCCAGAATAAATTTAAGGGCGTGATGTAAAAGCTAGCAATCAATAGGACAAACAAACTGCCAAAAAGTAGTTTGTTTTTCAATGGAATTTCTTTCGTAACGAAATAGAAGAGACAAAAAATCAAAGGCAACAACCCAATGTAAATAAAAGGAATGGACCCATATTTGGTTGTATCGTAAACGCCAATCATATTTTTCATAATAATATCTAAAAAGGCAGTCGCTTCTGTTTTAAAGGTTGTAATTTCAGAAAGAGTTTCACCATTGGTTCGTAAATCTAAGACAGCAGGTAAGACCATAATCATGGATGCTCCACCAGCTAAAAGAGAAGTAGTAAAATACGCAACGATTCGAGATTTATATCGTTGCCAGTCTGTAAACGTTCGTGCAAAATAGTACAGGAAGGAAAACAACCCAATCATAAAGCCAAAATAATAATTTGTAATGAAAAGCAAGAAATAACTGACAAACAATAATGTCGGTTTTCGTTGGTCCATTAAACGATGAATTCCTAAAATTACGAGTGGCAGATAAATAAAGGCATCCAGCCACATAATTAATTCTGAATGGGCCACAATGAAGGACATTAGCGCATAAGACACACTTAAAGTCACATGGGACCATTTAGGAATCTTAAAGGTTTGTTTTGCCAAGAACCAAAAACTCAAGCCAGCACTCCCAATTTTCAACAACGTTAGGAAATAGAGCGCATCAGGCATGTTTTGATTGTTAAAGAAAAAGACGAGCGGCGTAAATAAGCCACCAAGATAATAGGAAATTAAGGACAAGTAGTTTAGTCCCAAAGAAGCATTCCACGTATAGAAAAGACTTTGTTTTCCATGAAGAACATTGTTAAAGCTTGCGTGAAAATTTGAAAATTGAGAAAAGGCATCGCTGGCTAAAACACTGCGACTACTTCCTGGATAAATCCCAATACTCAAATAGATAATTGCCATAATTAAAAATGGAATGAAGAAACTGGCTAACATATAAGGCCAGTTGTTTTTTAAAAACTGCCTACTTTTATTTTTCATAAATAACCTCACCTGATTTTTCGAAAGTACCTATAGTTTATCATACTCTTTATTTGATGTACCAATAGAAGAAAAACTTTAAAATTTTATTAGGATCCTAAGGGTGGAGTGAAGAAGAATTAGTAGTAAGGGATTGACATTCAAATGCTAAATCACCAGATTAAACAACGAATATTCTCCGAAAAATTGCTGAAAACGCCCTGTGGATAACTTTGTGCATAACTCTGTTGAAAACCACAAAAAAGCTTTTTATCTCGGTTTATCCACAAGGATAAGTTTTCGAGTTGCTAAAAAAAATAAACGCAAGTTCAGAAGGGCTGCTTGCTAAAAGTAAAGGAGCCCCTAAAGTTGAAAGAAGATGAAAACGTTATTAAAACAACGTTTTCATCTTCTTTTTTCTAGAATTTACAAAGATTTAATGTCGAACAAATAAGCATTGTGGAAAAGTTTTTTGGAAAAAATAAGAAATTTCATCCACAAAGTTTTCTGTAGAGAATTTAAAAATGCTTGTCAAGCTTTTTTTGAAAAAATGTGGATAACTTTTTAAAGACACGCTTTTTTCCATTTGCGAATTTGCGTTCGGAAACTAGTAAAAGGGGCAACGCTATTAATGTGAATCCATTTCCAAAGAGGCCATTGTGCTTTGGTGGTCGCCCAAGCCCGTTGTTGAGGTAAAAATAATTCGTCTTCGGAAAGCGAGTCAATCCAATGAAGTAATTTTTCTAAGGTGTCTTGCAACGCAATCAGCTGACTTTCTAAACTCATTTGTCCATAGGTTTGATAAAATGATTGATAGAGAGCACCCAGTTGATTCCATTTATAACCTTCAGCTGGCGTTTGAACGGTCAGGCCACGTTGTTCTTGTTCTTCCCAAGAAAGCAGCAAGTTGAGCCAGCCTAATTGATAGGCTAAGTTCTCTGAAGGTGTTTTAGCTACTGTTTCAATTCGGTGATCTTTAAGTGTTTCAGGAATTTCTGCAAATTCAGCTAAATATTTTTGTGAAGCTATTTGAATGGCCTCAATCAAGGCTTCTTTTGATTCATAGGTTCGCATTCTTCGGCTAACTTCCTTTCTTGGTAGGATCTGCTTGTTTTTCTTGAGTAATTTGAGTGACTAAACCAAAAGGATCTTTCACAATCGCATAAAATGTTGCAAATTCATTTTCAATTGGTTCTTGGATAATACAGGATTCGGGATGGCACGTGAGTTTTTCAAAAATTGTTTTGGCAGAGTGACGGCTCTCGACGGTTAAGCTGAGGGTCAATTGTTCTGTGGGCGTGGTATTCATTCCTGCAAACAAAGGATTATCAGCTAGTTGTAATTGAAAAGTGTCCATTTGTAAAATCGAGTGAGAAAGCCAGTGTTCTTCGCCAGCGGGAATTGTCAAAGAAGGATTTAAACGCTCTTTAAATTCTTGATTAGTAATTTTAAAAAGAATATCACCAGCAAAGGCTTCTTGGTAAAACGTCAAGGCTTCCGTTGCTCGTCCGTTTAAGACCATAAAAAGGGCAAATTGTGTGTTTTTCATTGTTTGAACCTCCTAAGATTGATAAGATAAGCATAACAATAAAAGGTGTCAAAAAGTGACACCGATGGAGGGAAAAATGAAAAAATCAGAACGTTTAAATCAGGAACTTTTTTTCTTGAGAACCCATCCTCAGTTTAATTTAAATCAGTTAATGAAAACTTTTGGGATTTCTAAAAGCACAGCTTTGCGGGATATTGAAGCTTTGGAAAATTTAGGCGTGCCGCTATATGTGGAGAATGGTCGTTATGGTGGCTATCGAGTTTTAAACAAACCGTTGTTGCCGCCGATTTATTTTAACGAAAATGAAGTGTTAGCAATCTTTTTTTCGTTACAATTACTGAAATTAGTCGCAGAGTCACCGTTTGGTCATTCCTATCAGCAAATTCAGCAAAAATTATTGCATTCTTTAGATGAACCAACCCAATTTAAAATCAGTCAAATGAGTAAGGTCGTCTATTACGAAGGAATTGAACAAGTAGAAGCACCAGGCAATTTAGAGCAGCTGTTTCATTGTATTTTGGCGCAACAAGTAATTCAGTTTAACTATACCAGATATGAAGCAACAACGAAAAAAATCTTACCAACCCGGTTAACTATTTTAGAAGGGTATTGGTATTGTTCAGGCTATGATGTGACTAAAAAGGCTTGGCGTACTTACCGCTGTGATTTTATGGAGGCTATTCAGCAGTTAAACCAAACACTGGATTTTACGACTGAGGAACTGAAAGAATCGTATCGCCATCAACAAACGACAGCACGTACGATTCCATTTAAAGCAATCATTACAGAAAAAGGCAAAGAATTTTTTTATAAACATCGCTTTGACAATATTCAGTTGGAAGAAACGCCCACGCAGTGTTTTTTAGTTGGACAGATTCATCCAACAGAAACACAATTTTTAGCCAACTATTTTATGGGCTTTGGTGAAGAAGTGACAATTTTAGAGCCAGTCCAAGTGAAACAAGCATATGTAGAAAGTATAATGAGGATTCAAAAAAAATATCAAGAATAGATTGTGGAACTGTGAACAATCTCATGTGTAAAAATGCACATTGGAGAAGAGAAAGAAAAACCCTTGATTTTTAAATCAAGGGTTTTTCTTTCTAAGAACGTGCTTGCCCATTTCCATAAATAACATATTTTGTCGAAGTAAGCTCTGCTAAGCCCATAGGTCCACGGGCATGTAATTTTTGCGTACTAATGCCGATTTCGGCGCCAAATCCAAATTCAAAACCGTCCGTGAAACGAGTTGAAGCATTCGCATAAACAGCGGCTGCATCCACTTGTTGTAAAAATTGTTGTGTGGCAAAGTAATTATCACTAATAATACTTTCAGAATGTTTTGTATTGTAGCGATTAATATGCTGGATGGCTTCGTCTAAAGAATCAACGACTTTCACTGCTAAGATAAAGTCGAGAAATTCCGTTTCCCAATCTTGTTCAGTCGCTGGAATGGCTTCTTCAAAAATTGCTAACGCACGTTCATCTGCCCGAAGTTCCACGTGAAACTCCTTCAAGGCTTTTTCAATTGTTGGTAAAAAGGCTTCAGCCACCTCTTGATGAATTAATAACGTTTCGGCGGCGTTACAGACAGAAG
Source organism: Enterococcus sp. DIV1316a (assembly GCF_050536915.1). Classification (NCBI taxonomy): domain Bacteria; kingdom Bacillati; phylum Bacillota; class Bacilli; order Lactobacillales; family Enterococcaceae; genus Enterococcus; species Enterococcus sp. DIV1316a. Next base: position 41,974 of record NZ_CP172913.1, read on the forward strand.
GACGTTGACATTTAGCATTGACAATAATTTCAGTTGCCATTGTTAACTGGGCGTCTTTGTCCACGTAAATATGACAATTGCCTGTGCCCGTTTCAATAACAGGAACAGTGGCTGTTGTCAAAACAGTTTTGATTAAGTTGGCGCCGCCACGCGGAATGAGGACATCCAAGTAGTCATTTAAGCGCATAAGTTGTTGGGCTGTTTCTCTAGAAGTATCATCAACAAATTGAATGAGATGGGGAGAAACGGCTTCTTGGATTAGCGCTTCTTGTAAAATTGTCACCAATATCTGATTGGAGTGAAACGCTTCTTTTCCGCCTCGAAGAATAACAGCATTTCCCGATTTGAAACAAAGGCTAGCGGCATCTGTTGTCACGTTCGGCCGCGATTCATAAATGATTCCAATAACACCTAAAGGCACGCGTTGTTGCCCAATTAACAGCCCCGCTTCATTGCGCCACATTTTATCTACTTCCCCAATTGGATCGGGTAAAGTAGCGACTTGGCGTATGCCCTCAGCCATCGCTGTGATCCGTTCTTCTGTTAAACGTAAGCGGTCTTGCATTGTTTCAGAAATCCCGTGGGTAGCGGCTTGCTCTAAATCTAATGCATTTGCTTGTAAAATGCGGGGTGCATTGGCTTCAATGGCTGCGGCCATTTTGTTTAACAAAGTATTTTTTTGACGAGTATCCATCAAGCCTAGCGTATAAGAGGCTTCTTTAGCTTGTTGCCCTAGTTGCTTTAAATCAGTCACTTTCATGCCCTCCTTTAATAAATAACGTACCGATATCTTTTCCTTCTAAAATTTCAAAGATGATTTTTGGCTGCTTTCCGTTTGCTAAAATCATCGCCTGTTGATTAGCTAACACACGTTCAGCAGCTTTTAATTTACTAGACATCCCACCAGTGCCAAAGCGGCTCCCCTTACCACCGGCTAATTGGAACAAGTCTTCATTAATTTCATTGATTTCAGAAAATAACGTGGCTTCTTTGTTGACAGTAGGGTTATCTGAAAAGAAACCATCAATATCTGATAACATAACTAACAAGTCAGCTTGAACAATTTGGCAGACAATGGCTGACAATTGATCGTTATCCCCGAACTTGGTTAAGTGATCCAATTCTTCAATTGCGACAGTATCATTTTCATTGACGATAGGAATAATATTCATTTTTAACAGTTGTTCAAAAGTATTGGTAACATTATTGCGACTTTCAGGATATTCAATAACATCACGAGTTAATAAAACTTGTGCCATTTGTTGGCTATAGGTTGAAAACCGCTGATTATAAATGTTCATTAATTCTGCTTGGCCGACTGCAGCGACTGCCTGTTGTTCGGGAATTGTCGTTGGGCGTACAGATAGATTTAATTTATTCAGTCCGACACCAATTGCGCCAGAAGAAACTAAAATAATTTCTTTGCCTTGGTTGCTTAAATCACTCAAAGTAAAGGCTAATTGATCAATTGCTTTTAAGTTAATATTGCCATTGGGATAAATCAGAGAACTGGTTCCGACTTTGATCACAATTCGTTTGGCCTGTTGGAGTTTGTTTCTCATAAGTGCCTCGTTTCTTTTTACAGTAAAATTTGACACTCATTATAACAAAATCAGCGGCTACTAGAAAGTGCTAAATAATGAATAGTAAAGAAAGTTTAATGAAAGTGTGAACTTTTTGAGGGAATCTTGGGACTTTTTGGGATTTGGTCTGTTTATTTTAAGAGAAGATGATAGACTAAAAGAAGGAAAATAAACAAAAATTCTCCTCTTTTTTGCGTAGTCTAGATTAACTGGGCTTTTAGAAATGAGAAACTTACTAAAAACAACCAGAGTATCAGAGATTATGGTAAAATAGGAGTAGTTTAGACAGTAGGGGAGAATGAATATGAAACAACGTGGTTTTGAGATTATTTCTAAGTATCAAGAAGAGGGCTTGAGTGTCCCACAACGAGCAACAAAAGGTGCCGCGGGGTATGATTTTCAAGCAGCCGAAACGGTCGTTGTACCAAGTCTTTGGAAGTTACAACAAGCTGGAGAAAATCCCAAACCAATTTTAGTTAAAACAGGAATTAAGGCGTATATGCCTGATTCTGAATATTTAGAATTGGTGAGTCGTTCTTCGAACCCGCTAAAACGGTTCCTACTTTTAGCGAATGGTGTCGGAGTCATTGACAGAGATTATTATAATAACGAGAATAACGAAGGACATATCATGTTCCAATTTTTAAACTTTGGATATGAAGATGTTGTCATTGAAAAAGGTGAACGAATTGGCCAAGGGATTTTTAAGCCGTTTTTATTAGCGGATGATGACCAAGTCGAGGCAGAAAGAACGGGCGGTTTTGGTTCGTCTGGACAAAAATAAAGCCCATTTTTTCAGTAGGCAACGTTATTCAAACCATTTAATAAATGTTAAAATAAACAACAGATAAGGAGATTCTACATGGCAAAAAAAGCAAAAGTTCAATTTGAATGTCAAAGCTGTGGGTATGTGTCTCCAAAATATCTCGGCCGCTGTCCTAATTGTGGACAATGGAATTCGATGGTGGAAGAGGTTATTCAAGATACTTCTGATCGTCGTGCTAGAGTAAGTTTGACTGGTAAAAAGACACAACCACAACGGCTATCTGAAGTCGTACCTAAAAAAGAGCCTCGTGTAAAAACTGAATTAGTGGAGCTGAATCGGGTTTTAGGTGGTGGCGTTGTTCCAGGTTCGTTAGTTTTAATCGGTGGCGATCCCGGAATAGGTAAGTCAACATTGCTCTTACAAGTATCGCAACAATTAGCAGCCACAGGTGGCACGGTTTTATATGTTTCTGGTGAAGAAAGTGCTGAGCAAATTAAATTGCGAGCGGAGCGTTTAGGCACCGTCAACGAGACATTTTACTTATACGCAGAAACAGATATGCACGAAATTTCACGAGCCATTGAAAAATTAGAACCAGACTATGTCATTATTGACTCGATTCAAACAATGACGCAGCCAGATGTTACCAGCGTTGCTGGTAGTGTCAGTCAAGTCCGAGAAACAACTGCCGAATTATTGAAACTGGCAAAAACGAATGGGATTGCCATTTTTATTGTCGGACACGTAACGAAGGAAGGGTCTATCGCAGGGCCACGGATGTTGGAACATATGGTAGACACGGTTCTTTATTTTGAAGGAGATAAGCATCACACCTTTAGAATCTTACGGGCTGTCAAAAATCGGTTTGGCTCAACGAATGAGATTGGTATTTTTGAAATGCAGACACATGGATTGGTTGAAGTTATGAATCCTTCTCAGGTCTTTTTAGAAGAACGTTTAGAAGGAGCCACCGGATCTTCGATTGTGGTAGCAATGGAAGGTTCACGCCCCATTTTGGTGGAAATCCAAGCGTTAGTTACCCCAACGATGTTTGGCAATGCCAAGCGAACGACCACCGGGTTGGACTTTAATCGCGTTTCTTTAATCATGGCGGTTTTAGAAAAACGGGCAGGCCTTTTATTACAAAACCAGGATGCGTATCTAAAAGCGGCTGGTGGAGTCAAAATTAATGAACCAGCTATTGATTTAGCGTTAGCAATCAGTATTGCTTCTAGCTATAAAGAAAAAGGAACCTCATCTTCAGAATGTTTCATTGGTGAGATTGGTTTAACTGGTGAAATCCGCCGCGTGAATAGTATTGAACAACGAGTGCGTGAAGCGCAAAAACTAGGCTTTACAAAAGTCTATGTCCCTAAAAATAACCTTGGTGGCTGGGAAGCGCCTGAAGGGATTGAAATTATTGGCGTTTCAACAATTGGTGAAACGTTAAGAAAAGTTTTTAAATAATGAAAGTAGAAATAATCCGTTTAGGTTTTTGGTGGCGTATGATTTTTGTACGCCCCACAACACTAGACGTCTTTATTAAATAAACGAGGAGGATGGCTATATGCAAAAACGAATCATCACGTTGCTGATGATCATTGCTGGTGCAAGTTTAGGAATTTCTCTTTTCCCAATGGCTTGGGAAATGGCTAAGCAAGGCAATAACAGTTGGTTAAACAATAACTTTACGAACGGATTAATCGGTGCAATTATTTTCTTTATTTTATCTTTAGGGTTAGCAAAGTATATTGTTTCCGCTGTCAAAAAAATCGAAGCAGCTTTAAATGAAATGAGTTTAACCTATTTATTATTTGGAAGTATTGGTGCCATCATTGGTTTAACAATTGGTGTCATTATTTCCATTCCAATGTACAACTTACAAATTCCTGTCGTGAATAGTTTACTGCCAATTCTAGTTATGATTATTCTGGGTTACTTAGGTTTCCGAATGGGAACAACACGGATTGAGGAGTGGAAAAAAGTTTTTACACCTCGCCAAAAGAAAGCAAATACGGAAGACACCGAAGGACAAATGTTGGAACGTAAAGTGGAAGACAACTTCCATAAATACAAAATTTTAGACACCAGTGTCATCATTGATGGCAGAATCTACGATATCGCTAAAACGGGCTTTTTAGAAGGTGTTTTGCTCATCCCTAACTTTGTTTTATATGAATTACAATACATTGCTGATTCTGGAGACAGTTTAAAACGGGTGAGAGGTCGTCGTGGCTTAGATATTTTAAATGCTTTACAAAAAGAAGAAGGTATCTCCGTTGAGATGTATGACGGAGATTTCGAGGATATTTCTGAAGTAGACAGTAAATTAATCAAATTAGCAAAATTATTAGATGGCGTGGTTGTGACCAATGACTACAACTTAAATAAAGTCTCTGAATTTCAAAATGTGCCTGTTTTAAACATTAATGCTTTAGCTAATGCTGTGAAACCAGTGGTGATTCCAGGTGAAACGATGAATGTGATGGTTGTAAAAGCCGGAACAGAGCGTCAACAAGGGGTCGCTTACTTAGATGATGGCACAATGGTTGTGGTAGAAGATGGCCAGCATTACATGAATGAGCAAATCGAAGTGGTCGTCACAAGTGCTTTACAAACCGCAGCTGGGCGTATGATTTTTGCCAAACCGGCGCACGCGGGTCGCGGGATTAATGATCGCAAGGATAACCATCCTAAAAACGATAAAAATTAAGCAAAGTGAGGACTTAGTATGATTCGAATCGGTCAAGGTTTTGATGTTCATCAATTAGTTCCGCAACGACCTTTAATTATTGGTGGGGTTACTCTTCCTTATGAAAAAGGTCTGTTAGGTCACTCAGATGCCGATGTTTTAACACATGCAATTATTGATGCAATCCTTGGTGCCGCTGGTCTGGGTGATATTGGGCAACTGTTTCCCGAAACCGATCCACAGTTCAAAAATGCGAATTCTGTAAACTTATTAAAAAAAGTAAATGAAAAAGTTGGGCGGTCGGGCTTTACTATTGGCAATATTGATTGTACAATTTTAGCGGAAGAGCCAAAGATGAGCCCATACTTGGCAGAGATGAAAAAGAATCTAGCCGCGAGTTGCCACTTAGCGGTCACACAAGTGAACATTAAGGCAACGACCATGGAAGCGATGGGCTTTGTTGGTAAAAAAGAAGGAATCGGCGCAATTGCCGTTGCTTTATTGGAAAAATAACTGAAAACGACGTTAAACCGTCTGTTTTTAAAAAATGGAAAGAGGAATGAACATGACGAAAGTTCGTGTGCGTTACGCACCAAGTCCAACTGGACACTTGCATATTGGGAATGCAAGAACAGCATTATTTAACTACTTATTTGCCCGCCACAATGACGGAGAATTTATCATTCGTATCGAGGATACCGACCAAAAACGGAACATCGAAGACGGCGAGAAAAGTCAGTTGGAAAACTTAGCATGGTTAGGGATGGAATGGGATGAATCACCTGCTCATCCGGGAGAATATGGTCCATATCGTCAATCAGAACGTAAAGAAATTTACCAACCATTGATTGATCAATTATTAAGCAGCAATCGTGCGTATAAGTGTTATTGTACGCCAGAAGAATTAGAAGCAGAACGTGAAGCACAACAAGCTCGTGGGGAAATGCCTCACTACGCAGGCACTTGTGCGAATTTAACACCTTCTGAACAAGCAGCCAAAGAAGCGGCTGGTCTAGAACCAGTGATTCGTTTCCGTGTGCCACGTAACACAGAATACAAATTTGATGACATCGTGAAAGGTGAAATTACTTTTGAGTCAGATAACATTGGTGGCGATTTTGTCATCCAAAAACGCGATGGGATGCCAACGTATAACTTTGCCGTTGCAGTAGATGATCACTTAATGAAAATTTCTCATGTTTTACGTGGCGATGATCACATTGCGAACACACCAAAACAATTAATGATTTACGAAGCGTTTGAATGGACACCACCTGTCTTTGGCCATATGACCTTAATCATTAATTCAGAAACTGGCAAAAAATTGAGCAAACGTGATGAAACAATTTTACAATTTATTGAACAATACCGTGAATTAGGTTACTTACCAGAAGCCATGTTCAACTTTATTGCTTTACTAGGATGGTCTCCTGTTGGCGAAGAAGAAATCTTCTCACAAGAAGACTTGATTAAATTGTTTGATGAACAACGCTTAAGCAAGTCACCAGCGGCCTTTGATGCGAAAAAATTAGAATGGATTAACAATCAATACATGAAACAAATGGACTTAGGTGAACTAACAGATATGTGTATTCCTTATTTAGTCGCTGACGGTCGTGTTGAAGAAAATCCATCTCCTGAAAAAATCGAATGGTTAAAACAATTAGTTAGCTTGTATCAACCACAAATGAGTTATGCAGCTGAAATTGTGGAACTATCAAACTTGTTCTTTAATGAACATCCAGTTTTAGATGATGCTGCGAAAGAATTCTTGCAAGGAGAAACAGTGCCAACTGTGTTACATGCGTTTAAAGAACAATTAGAAGCCTTGGACGTTTTCGATGTCCCAAGTATTAAAGCAGCGATTAAAGCCGTCCAAAAAGAAACCGGCGTTAAAGGCAAAAACTTGTTTATGCCAATTCGAATTGCTGTTTCTGGACAAATGCATGGTCCTGAATTAGGCGAAACCATCGAATTATTAGGCAAAGAAAAAGCATTAGATCATTTAAATAAAGTGTTATAAAAACACAAAGAATAGAAGAAGTAGACAATCAGATGGATTTCAGAGACGCTGTGGGTGGTGAGAACAGCGAGCATCTTTTGTCGAAATGCATCTATGAGTGGCTTTGGTGAAAAAAGTAACCGAAGACGTCGGCAGGCGTTAACTGTATCGAGGCAAGAGCTAGTTCTTGTGAAGAAAAGTGGAACCACGCATGGGCGTCTTTTAAGCAACGTTTTTTTGTTGCTTAAAAGACGTTTTTTATTTTTGTATAATAGAAAGGAGTTCACCCTATGAGTTGGTTGAAACGTAGCGTCGCAGCTGTTAAAAGAAACGATCCTGCAGCGCGGACCACACTAGAAGTTCTTTTAACGTATCCTGGCTTGCACGCCCTGTTTTGGCATCGCTTGTCTCATTTCTTATATAGGCATCAGTTGTTTTTGTTGGCGAAGATTCATGCACAATTTTGGCGTTTCATAACGGGCGTAGAAATTCATCCCGGAGCCACAATTGGAGCGGGAGTTTTTATCGATCACGGCATGGGCATTGTGATTGGGGAAACCGCGGAAATAGAAGAAGATGTTGTTTTGTTTCACGGAGTGACGTTAGGTGGGACCGGTCGTGATACGGGTAAACGCCATCCAACAGTGAAAAAAGGAGCGATGATTTCGGCACGAGCTCAAATTTTAGGGCCAGTTGTGATTGGTGAACGTTCAAAAATTGGTGCGGGTGCTGTTGTTATTTCAGACATCCCAGCAGATGCCACAGCTGTGGGTGTTCCTGCGAAAGTCGTTCGTCTAAATGGAAGAAAGGTGGAAAAAGGACATGATTAAAATTTATAATACATTGACCAGAGAAAAAGAAGTATTTACGCCAATTGAGGCGCATAAAGTTCGGATGTATGTCTGCGGACCAACCGTGTATAACTATATCCATATCGGTAATGCGCGCAGTGCGATCGCCTTTGATACAATTCGTCGTTATTTTGAATATCGTGGGTATGAAGTGAATTATGTCTCGAATTTTACAGATGTCGATGATAAAATTATCAAGGCAGCCAAAGAATTGAAAATTACTGCGCCGGAAGTGGCGGATCGTTTTATCAAAGCCTTTGAAGAAGACACGCAAGCATTGAATGTTCAACCAGCAACGTTACATCCTCGGGTGATGGACCACATGCCTGATATCTTAGCTTTCATCGAAGTTTTAATTGAAAAAGGTTTTGCTTATGAGGTCGCAGGTGATGTGTATTATCGCACCCGTAAATTCCCTAATTATGGTAAATTAAGCCATCAATCGATTGATGAATTAGAAGTGGGGGCAAGTCAACGAACTGGCGTTGAACAACAATTAAAAGAAGACCCATTGGATTTTGCTCTTTGGAAAAGTGCCAAAGAAGATGAAATTTCTTGGGATTCTCCTTGGGGGAAAGGACGTCCCGGCTGGCATATTGAATGCTCTGTCATGGCGACAAAACACTTGGGAGAGACGATTGATATTCACGGTGGTGGACAAGATTTAGAATTTCCACATCATGAGAATGAAATTGCACAGAGCGAAGCCAAAACAGGCCATACCTTTGCCAATTACTGGATGCATAACGGCTATGTCACAATTGGTGAAGACGATGAAAAAATGAGCAAATCCCTAGGTAACTTCATTACTGTTCATGAAATGATTCAAAAAGTGGATCCGCAAATTTTACGTTTCTTTATGTCCACCACCCAGTACCGTCGCCCGATTCGTTATAGCGAAAGCACTCTAAAAGAGGCAGCAGCCAATTATCAAAAATTGAAAAATGCGTTTGAAAATTTACGTTTTAGACAAGCAGATGCGGTCGCAAGTTTGCCAGAGGATGAACACTATTTGGCTCAATTAAACGAATTAGAACAACGTTTTATTACGGAAATGGACGATGATTTCAATGCAGCTAACGGGATTACGGTCGTTTATGAATTAGCGAAGATGATGAATCAGTACAGTGAACACGCGACAGTTTCGGAACCAGTTCTAGTGGCGATGGATAAGCTTTTCAGTGGCTGGTTAGCTATTTTTGGTTTATTCTTTAAAAACGAAGAATTAGTGGACGCACAAGTCGATGCGTTAATTGAAGAACGGAACCAAGCACGGAAAGACCGTGATTTTGCCCGAAGTGATGAAATCCGCGATTTATTAAAAGAACAAGGCATTGTTTTAGAAGATACTCCGCAAGGAACGAGATGGAGAAGAAGTGAATGAGAGATTACAAACAATTAAACGGTTTAGCTTTGGCCTATGTTGGCGATGCGATTTATGAAATTTACATTCGTGATTATTTAGTTTCCTTGGGACAAACGAAACCGAATGTTTTGCATCGCATGGCGACACATTACGTGTCAGCAAAAGCCCAAGCAAGCTTAATGCAAGCGATGTTAGCGGGAGAAATGCTAACGGAGGAAGAAGAAGTGATGTACAAACGCGGTCGGAATGCTAAAAGTCACACCTTTGCCAAAAATGCTGATGTGACGACCTATCGGGTAGCGACCGGTTTCGAATCCTTGATGGGTTATTTACATTTGACACAACAAAAAGAACGTTTAGAAGAATTAATTAACTGGTGTATCAAGAAAGTAGGTGAAACCAATGAAAAATGAAAAATCTCGTCCTTTTAAAAAAGGTAAGAAACGTCCAGAACGTTCAGATAAGCGTTCAAAAGAACGGAACCCACGACCAGCGACAGCAGGTGCTGATGGAACCTCAGAAGAGCTAGCAGATAACTTTGTCTTTGGTTTCCATGCCACTGTTGAGGCGTTGCAGCAAGGACGCGGGAATAAATTGTTTTTACAAGAAGATGCTCGTGGCGAGAAAATTGAGCAATTAAAACAAGCAGCGAAAGAACAGGCTGTTCCAGTCAAATGGGTGCCTAAAGCAAAATTAGATACGATGAGTGATCACGGCGTGCATCAAGGCATGGTTTTAGCAATCACGGCGTATCAATATTTAACTTTAGAAGAATTATTGGAACAAACAAAAGAAAAGACAGAAACACCATTCTTCCTAATTTTAGACAGTCTAGAGGACCCACATAACTTTGGCTCAATTTTGCGAACTGCTGATGCGACAGGCGTGGACGGTATTATCATTCCGAAACATCGTGCAGTGGGAATTACACCAACCGTAACCAAAGCATCAACAGGGGCCGTGGAACATATTCCAGTGGCTCGTGTAACGAATCTAGCGCAAAGTATTGCAACGCTAAAAGAGAATCAATTTTGGATTTTTGGTACAGATATGTCTGGGACGGATTATCGTCGCTGGAATACACAAGGCGCAATTGCCTTAATCATCGGAAATGAAGGCCGTGGCATGAGTCAAGGTCTTCATAAAGAAGTGGATGAATTATTAACGATTCCAATGACTGGACACGTTCAAAGCTTAAACGCTGGTGTGGCTGCAGGCTTGCTAATGTATGAAGTCTATCGTGGCCGCAACCCATTATAGAAGCAGGCGATTGTATGAAAAAACAATTGTTAATCGTTGATGGCTATAATATGATTGGTGCTTGGCCAGAATTGGTCCAGTTGAAAAAGCAAGAGCGTTTAGAGGATGCGCGTGAACTGCTTCTTAGTCGTCTGTCCAATTATGCCAAATATGAAGGGTTGGAAATCATTGTGGTCTTTGATGCCCAATTAGTCCCAGGTATTCAGCAAACGTACAAAAAGTACCTTTTGACCGTGGTTTTCACCAAAGAAGATGAAACAGCAGATAGTTATATTGAACGTCTAGCTGGTGAAAAAAATGATCGTTTAACGCAAGTAACAGTCGCAACGAGTGATTTGGCTGAACAATGGGTGGTCTTTTCACAAGGTGCATTGCGGACTTCGGCCAATGAACTTTACAAAGCTGTCCAGAAAACAGAAAAGACGATTGCCATTCATGCAACGGATATCCATTTCCAGCAATTTCGTCGAAATTCTCCATGGAACGTGGAGCAGTTATCAAAACTTTCTGAGAAGCTAGAAGAATTGTCTCAAAAAAAAGATTAAACAAATGTTCGCTTAAGTCATAAATTTCTAACATGCTATGCTCTCCTAAATCATTCGATACGTTTATCGAAAAGGAGGGCTTTTTATGTTAGAACAGATTCAACAAGCATTAGCAGGAGACCAAGAACAATTTCAAGCCTTATATGGGCAATATCAGCCAGTGATTTATAAGTGCATGAAAAAATACTATTTAAAAGATTATGATACTGAAGACTGGCTTCAAGAAGGACGAATTGTCTTCTTTCGGACGTTAGAACGATTTGATTCAGAAAAACAAGCATCATTAGGAAAGTTTTTTAAACGAAATTTTGAAAATCACGTACATAGCTTAATTCGCCATCAATGCGCCTATAAGCGGCGAACAGATACCTTGTCTATTTCTCTGGAACAACGATTAGAAAGCGCTGGTGAAGAGTTAGTGGACTATTTAGGGACAGCGGCTACCGACCCATTAGGTCAATTAATGATTCAAGAAAAATTGGCAGCTTTTCCGACACGTCTTTCCTCGTTGGAACAACAAATTTTAAACGCATACTTAAAAGGCTACACGTTAGAAGAAATCGCTAAAGTGCGTGGGGGAACTTTTTCAGCTGTCCGAAGTGCCTATGATCGTGCCAAAGCAAAAATGAAATATACATTAGAAAATGAATAAAAATTCGACAAAACAGCCGGTTTGTCGAGCAAAAGTAGTTGCAAACAGACTTCTAGTATGATAAACTTGAAATTTTTTAAAAAAAGTGATATAATGTTTCTCGAGGTGAATGCAATGCCAACAACGTTATCGTCAATTAAGAAAGATTTGGAAGGCCGTATCGGCAGTGAAATTATGTTAGTTGCTCAGACTGGAAGAAAGCGCCAAACAGAACGTAAAGGAATCTTAACGGAGACTTATCCATCTGTTTTTGTTGTTGACTTGGATCCAGACGAGAACTCATTTGAACGTGTATCTTATAGCTATTCAGATGTTTTAACACGCACCGTTGAAATCGAATTCATCGGTCAAGCCGTATAATTTAGAAAGTCCGCTTAGGAGTGAAGGAAGAGCCCTTCGTTCCTAAGCTCTTTTTAATTTCAGCCATCTGTCGTCAGAGAAAGAGCAATCTTCGGTGTACTTCTTCATGGACATATGATAGAATCTAAAAGATTAAAATGTTGGTAGACAAAAGATTAAGGAAGGTGAATCAGGGAACCGATGGAAATAATCGAACGAGCTCCTGCGAAAATTAATCTTGGGTTAGATGTTCTGCATAAACGTGTGGATGGCTATCATGAAGTTGAATCTATTTTTGCAAGTGTAGATTTAGCCGATCATTTAACTTTTGAAAATCTAGAAGAAGACATCATTCGTATTGAAACGGACAGCTCTTTTTTACCCGTGGATCGACGGAATCATGTCTATCAAGCAGTTGACTTATTAAAGCGTACCTATAATATTCATAAAGGAATTAAAATATATATTGAAAAACGTATCCCCGTGGCAGCTGGTTTAGCAGGGGGTAGCAGTGACTGTGCCGCAGCATTACGAGGCTTGAACAAACTGTGGAATCTGGGGTTGACGATGGACGAACTCTGTGAAATTGGTAGCCAAATTGGTATGGATGTTCCTTATTGTTTAAGGGGTGGAACAGCCTTTGCAAACGGACGTGGGGAGAAAATTGAAGCATTACCGACCATGCCTCAATGTTGGATTGTGTTAGTTAAACCAAGAATTAGTGTATCCACTAGTACCGTTTTTAATGATTTAGCGGTAGATGAATTGCACCATCCAGATATTGCTGGACTAAGAATAGCTATTGAAAATGGTGATTATACTGGGATGACCCAAACGGTTGGCAATGCGTTGGAAAGTGTCACGATTGCCAGACATCCAATCGTGCAACAAATCAAGGATCGCATGCTGAAGTACGGCGCTGATGCAGCGTTGATGAGCGGCAGTGGACCGACAGTCTTTGCTTTATGTGAAAAGAAAACACGAGCACAACGGATTTATAATGGACTTAAAGGCTTTTGCGAAGAAGTTTATTTGGTTCGGACATTGAAATAAATAAAAACAACAGAGCGTGGAGCAAAAACCCAAAGTGATTTTTGTCCCACGCTCTGTTGTTTTTTTAAATTTATTCCTTGACGTCCCGTGATCCATTTGGTACATTATTCCTGGCAAATCGTAAATATTACGGTTTATAATAGGTAAATCGAAAAGAGGACAGAACATGACGAAAATCTACCGCCGTTTGATAATCGGCGTTACTTTAGCAATCAGTGCTTTTCTTTTAGCTAGCTGTGGGCAAACCACACAATCGCCAAAAGAGAAGAAAGAGCTCACGGTAATGACTACTTTTTATCCGATGTACGACTTCACAAAACAAGTCGTTGGTGATGAGGGAGAGGTTGAGCTGTTGATTCCAGCTGGAACGGAACCACACGATTATGAACCAAGCGCAAAAGACTTAGCGAAAATTACTGATGCGGATGTCTTTGTTTATAATAGTAAAGAGCTAGAAACTTGGGTTCCGAATGTTATTGAAAACTTGGACACGAAAAAAGTTTCAATCGTGGAAGCCAGTCAATCCATTCAATTGATGCAAGGAACAGAAGAGGAAGAATCTGGCGAAGAAGGTCATGAAGGCCATAACCATTCCCACGAACTGGATCCGCATGTCTGGTTAGATCCCGTGTTAGCGCAAAAAGAAGTAACAGCGATTCGGGATGCGCTTATCAAAAAATATCCTGAGAAAAAAGCCGTATTTGAAAAAAATACCGTTGCTTATTTGGAAAAATTGACTGCGTTAGATAAGGAATACCAAGCTGCGTTTGCAGGCGCTAAAAATCGGACCTTTGTGACGCAACATGCTGCATTTGGCTATTTGGCGAAACAATATGGCTTGACCCAAGAACCGATTGCTGGGATTTCTCCAGACCAAGAACCTTCGCCAAGTCGTTTAGCCGAATTAAAAAAATATATTAAAACAAACAATGTTTCTGTGATCTATTTTGAAGCATCGGCTTCTACAAAAGTAGCCAAAACATTGGCAGACGAGACAGGCGTCGAATTAGCCGTATTGAATCCTTTAGAGAGTTTAACTCAAAAAGAACAAGAAGCAGGCGAGAACTACGTGTCTGTCATGAAAGAAAACCTCGCTGCTTTACAAAAAAGCATTCATTAATCTGGCAACAGAAAGGAGCCAACTTATGCATTATATTGAAGTCGAAAATTTAACCTTCTATTATGATGATGAACCTGTTTTAGAAGATGTTTCTTATTATGTTGATCCAGGGGAATTCGTTATTTTAACAGGAGAAAATGGCGCTGCCAAGTCAACGCTGATCAAAAGTACCTTAGGGTTATTAAAACCAACAAGTGGCAAAATTACGGTCGCTAAAAAAAATAGTGCTGGTGAAAAAATCAGTATTGGCTACATTCCACAACAAGTCGCTTCTTTCAATGCGGGCTTTCCTAGCACCGTCATTGAATTAGTACGTTCAGGTCGCTTTCCCAGAAATCGTTGGTTCAAACCGTTGACGAAAAAAGATCATCTTCATGTGGAAAAAGCTTTGAAATCAGTGGACATGTGGGAAATGCGCCACAAACGAATTGGCGAGCTTTCTGGAGGGCAAAAGCAACGAATTAGTTTAGCACGAGTGTTTGCGACCGATCCAGATTTATTTATTTTAGATGAGCCAACAACAGGTATGGATGAACAATCGCGAAACGAATTTTATCAATTGTTGCAACACAGTGCGCATGAACATGGAAAAGCTATTTTGATGATTACGCATGATCATGAAGATATCAAAACCTATGTGGATCGTCAAATTCGTCTTGTCCGCAAAGAAGATTCGAAATGGCGTTGTTTCCATATGAGTGAAGAATCGTATACGTAAATTTTCCAATAAAACGTTATCTGGCTCGATCATAACGAAAGCCTAGGAACGGCTTAAAGAAATGTGGGAAAAATTTAAAAAATAAGCAGGAATTAAAAAAATAATTCGCTTAAACGTCGCTACAATGGTAGTGTTCATTTTAGCGGTAAGGAGTGAATCGTATGGCAGAAATGCTTTCTTATGCATTTATGCAAAAGGCCTTTTTAGCAGCACTGTTTATCTCAGTGATTGCCCCAATGCTCGGCGTCTTTCTAGTTATTCGCCGACAATCTTTAATGGCAGATACCCTTTCACATGTGTCATTAGCCGGTGTGGCACTAGGCTTCTTTTTTAATTGGAATCCTAATTTAATGACCTTAATTGTCGTGATTGTGGCTGCAATCATTCTAGAATATTTACGAATGATTTATAGCACCTATTCAGAAATTTCGATTGCTATTTTAATGTCAGGCGGTTTGGCTTTGGCGTTAGTTTTGATGAATTTAACAGGAGGCAATTCAGCTGCTAGTATTCAATCGTATTTATTTGGTTCCATCGTCACGATTACGTGGGATCAAGTGGTTATGTTGGCAATTTTATTCGTAGTTTTAGTTCTATTGTTTATGTTATTTAAACGTCCAATGTATGTTTTAACATTTGATGAAGATACTGCTCATGTTGATGGGCTACCTATTCATTGGATGTCGATGCTTTTTAATGTAATTACTGGTGTGGCGATTGCTGTGATGATTCCGATCGCGGGAGCCTTGTTAATTTCAGCAATTATGGTCTTACCAGCTGCAATAGGTATGCGAATTGGTAAAGGCTTTAACACGGTGATTATTATCAGTGTGTTTATGGGCTTGATTGGCATGCTAACAGGGTTGACTAGCTCGTATTATTTGGAAACACCACCGAGTGCAAGTATTACCCTAATTTTTATTGGTTTATTCTTATTAGTCAATATTTATCGCCGAGTGGTTGTCATGGTCCAACGAAAACAAAAAATGCAAAGAAACTAAGGAGAAAAACGAAAGTTTTTCTCCTTTATTTCTTTTTTTTAAAAGAAATGGCGAACTATTTTCAGTTATTTGAAAAAAATCCTCGAATTTTTCGGTTAAACCCCTTATAATAAGGAACGATAGAATGAAAAGGAGTGACGAATTTGAAAATTCGGAGAAGTGAACGATTAATCGATATGACCCAATATCTTTTAGATCATCCCCATACATTGGTTTCTTTGACATATTTTGCTGACCGATACCAATCTGCCAAGTCTTCCATTAGTGAAGATTTAGCAATTGTTAAAAAAACATTTAAAGAACGTGGAACAGGTATTTTAGAAACGATTCCAGGCGCTGCAGGCGGTGTCCGCTTTATCCCTGAAATTCCTTATGAGGAAGCGGAGCAGTTGATTATGGATTTATGTGATCGTTTGTCAGAACAAGATCGCTTATTACCTGGGGGCTATGTTTATCTTTCAGATTTACTTGGGGAACCGAATTTATTAAGACAAGTGGGCCGGATTATTGCTTCTAAATATTTAGGCAAACAAATTGATGCGGTAATGACCGTTGCGACTAAAGGAGTGCCAATTGCGCAAGCTGTGTCTTATTACTTAAATGTTCCGTTTGTGATTGTTCGTCGCGATTCTAAGATTACTGAAGGTTCAACGGTGAGCGTGAACTATGTATCAGGGTCTTCAGAACGTATCGAAAAAATGGAACTTTCAAAACGCAGCTTAAAACGCGGCTCAAAAGTTTTAGTCGTGGATGACTTCATGAAAGGCGGCGGCACCGTCAATGGTATGAAGAGTATGATTGAAGAATTTGAAGCAGAACTTGTGGGCATTACCGTTTTTGCTGAGTCAAAATTCAATGGCCGTCGTGCAATCGATGACTATACTTCGCTATTGTACGTGGAAGATGTGGATACACAAACAAAAACGATTAGCGTAGTCCCAGGAAACTATTTCACAGAGAAATAATTTGAAAAAGAACCTGAAAATGGTCCATTCCATTTTCAGGTTCTTTTTTTCTGTTTTATTCCTTTAAAAAAAGATGAGAAAATAAATTGGTCTACCTTTTAAATGCCTTATTTTGTTGAAAAAGACAAAAGAGTAAGATAAACTAGAAAAGGTATAATGAGGACGATTTAGAAGAAAATCAAACAATTTAGTTAATTTGAGGTGGCAAACGTGGAAAATAGATACGCAATTATTTTAGCAGCTGGTAAAGGAACACGCATGAAATCTAAACTTTATAAAGTATTGCATCCAGTTGCTGGTAAACCAATGGTCGAACATATTTTAGATCAAGTAGAACAAACAGAACCAACAGAAATCGTGACAATCGTTGGACATGGGGCGGAAATGATTAAAAGCCATTTAGGCGAACGTAGTCAATATGCCTTACAAGCTGAACAATTGGGAACTGGGCATGCAGTCATGCAAGCACAAGAGTTATTAGGTGGTAAACAAGGAACAACATTAGTTATTACAGGGGATACGCCGTTATTAACTGCGGAAACCTTGAAAAATTTATTCGATTACCATCAAGGTAAGAATGCAAGTGCGACTATTTTAACAGCGCATGCAGAAGACCCAACAGGCTATGGTCGAATTATTCGTGATCATGTGGGCATTGTTGAACGAATCGTGGAACAAAAAGATGCCAGTGAAGAAGAAGCACGTGTTCAAGAAATTAATACAGGAACCTTCTGTTTTGATAATGAATCATTGTTTGAAGCGTTAGCGAAAACAGATACAAACAATACACAAGGGGAATACTATTTAACAGATATCATTGAAATTTTGAAAAAAGAAGGCAAAGCTGTCGCTGCTTACCAAATGGCAGACTTTGACGAAGCAATGGGTGTAAATGATCGTGTTGCTTTATCCACTGCTAATAAAATTATGCATCGTCGTTTAAATGAAATGCATATGCGAAATGGTGTTACATTTATTGATCCAGACACAACGTATATTGATGAAGGCGTGGTAATTGGTTCAGACACAGTCATTGAAGCGGGAGTCACTATCAAAGGAAAAACAGTGATTGGCGAAGATTGCTTGATTGGCGCACATTCAGAAATCGTTGATAGTCATATCGGCAATCAAGTGGTTGTTAAACAGTCTGTGATTGAAGAAAGTGTGGTTCGCGAGGGGGCCGATGTGGGTCCGTATGCACATTTACGTCCTAAAGCAGATGTGGGGGCAAACGTACACATTGGTAACTTCGTGGAAGTAAAAAATGCAACAATCGATGAAGGAACAAAAGTGGGCCATTTAACATACGTTGGTGATGCAACATTAGGCAAAGATATTAATGTCGGTTGCGGCGTTGTTTTTGTTAATTATGATGGCAAAAATAAACACCAAACAGTCGTGGGTGATCACGCGTTTATTGGCTCTGCAACGAACATTGTTGCGCCAGTCACGATTGGTGATCATGCGGTGACTGCTGCTGGTTCAACCATCACAGAAGATGTCCCTTCAGAAGATTTGGCGATTGCCCGGGCACGTCAAGTGAATAAAGAAGGCTATGCTAAAAAGTTACCTTACATGAAGGATTAACCTCAAATAAAAAAGAACGCTCTTTTGCTTAAGCAAAAGAGCGTTCTTTTTCCTCCTTAAAGACTAGACCAATTTCTGCTAATATTTGTTTAGAGGCATTCAAGGACTAGACCAATGCTGTTTATTCGGTATTTTTAGTTATTTTTTTCAAAAAAATAGTTTTTGTTCTGCTTTTCCAATATAAAAAGACTTTCTTTTTTTATAAAGTTCGTTTTTTGGTCAAAATTACTATTTTTTTCACAAACAAATCCGCTGTATTGTCCAAAAATAAAAACAATTTACAGGAAAAACATCTTATTTTAACGGAATTTACTGTTTTTTATTTAACGGATATATTATGATAGGAAAAGAAGAGCAACGTGATGGGGGAAGGCTCTTTTTGTTGTTTGTTACTTTGACAATTGTTTGTTGCAAATGGGTTGAAACACAAGGAGGAAATTTGTGAAAAAGTTGAGCTTTAAAAAAGTGAAGTGGGGCATGCATTTTTTAATGGCTGTTGCGTTGATAGCGCCAAGCGTTACTAGTACGGCATATGCAGTAGAAACAACGAGTCAACAAAGTTCAGAAGCAGTAACAAGTACCACCGATTCAAGTAGAAAACAAGAACCAGTCATTACACAGGAAACAACAGACATCAAACAAGAAGCACCAAATCAGGCTACGAGTGACAGTGTCAAGCAGTCACAAGAAACCACAGCACCAACAGAGACGACGAATTTAGAAACGTCAACCGCTGAAAAAGAAGAAACGAGCACGCCGCAAAAAATAACAATTTTAGGTACGTCAGATGTTCATGGTCAATTATGGAATTGGTCTTATGAAGATGATAAAGAACTACCAGTTGGTTTGTCCCAAGTAAGTACAGTCGTCAACCAAGTCCGGGCGCAAAACCCAGCAGGCACCGTTTTAATTGATAATGGCGACAATATTCAAGGCACTATTTTAACAGATGACTTGTATAATAAAGCGCCTTTAGTGAATGAAAAGACCCATCCAATGATTACCGCCATGAATGTGATGAAGTATGATGCAATGGTTTTGGGAAATCATGAGTTTAATTTTGGTTTACCGTTAATCCAAAAAATTCAACAAGAAGCCACTTTTCCAATCTTGTCTGCGAATACCTACAATAAGGAAGATGGTCGTCGTTTTGTTAAAGGGACTACCACGAAGGAACTTGATTTTAATCAAGATGGGCAGCCAGATTTAAAAGTTGGGATTATCGGCTTAACAATTCCGCACATTCCTTTGTGGGATGGCCCTCGTGTTACTTCGCTTAATTTTTTACCTTTGAAAGAAGAAGCAGAAAAAGCAGTTACTGAGTTGAAAACTAACGATCAGGCTGACATTATTGTTGCTTCGATTCATGCGGGACAACAAAATAGTGATCCGGCTGCCAGTGCCGACCAAGTAATTGAAAATGTCGCGGGGATTGATGCGTATATTCTGGGTCATGACCACCTTTCTTTTACCAAGCAAGGAGCAGCGCCGAATGGAAAAACTGTACCGGTAGGGGGACCTAAAGATACAGGGACAGAAGTTGTTAAGATTGATCTTTCAGTTGCTAAAAATGCCGATAAGTGGGAAGTGCAAGAAGGTACAGCAACGATTGTACCAACAACGAATGTTCCAGCAGATGAAGCAGTTAAGGCAGCGACAAAAGAATACCATGAAAAAACGCGAGCGTTTATTCAGGAGGAGATCGGCACAGCAACAGCTGATTTTTTACCAAAACAAGAAATTAAAGGAATTCCCGAAGCGCAATTACAACCAACAGCGATGATTTCTTTAATTAATAACGTTCAAAAAGAAGTGACAGGTGCACAATTAAGTGCGGCAGCGCTGTTTAAATACGACAGTAAATTACCTGCGGGGAAGATTTCCTATGCCACGATTTTTGATATCTACAAATACCCGAATACCTTAGTGAGTGTTCCTATTAACGGTGAAAACTTACTGAAGTATTTAGAAAAACAAGGGGCGTACTATAACCAAACACAGCCAGATGATTTGACCATTAGTTTTAATCCAAACATTCGTGTATATAACTATGACATGATTTCTGGAGTGGACTACAAGATTGACATTTCAAAACCAGTGGGTGAACGAATTGTAGATGCGAAAATTGACGGACAACCGTTGGATCCTGCCAAAGAATATACGATTGCTATGAATAATTATCGTTACGGCGGTTTAGCTAGCCAAGGGATTCAAGTAGGGGAACCTATTAAAAATTCTGATCCAGAAACCTTACGAGGAATGATTGTTGATTATATTAAGAAAAAAGGAACTCTTGATCCAGAACAAGAAATCGAACGAAATTGGTCAATTATTGGGACAAATTTTGATGAAAAATGGCGTGCCAAAGCAATCGAATTAGTGAATGACGGCACTCTTCAAATTCCGACTTCTCCTGATGGACGTACACCAAACGCCGCTGCTATTACGAAACAAGATGTCCGTAATGCGGGCTTTGATTTAGATAATGCATATACCATTATGCACACAAATGACGTTCATGGCCGACTAGAAGCAGGGAAAGGCGAATTAGGTATGGCGCGTCTAAAAACCTTTAAAGACCAAGAAAACCCAACCTTGATGGTGGATGCAGGGGATGTTTTCCAAGGATTACCAATCTCCAATTTCTCCAAAGGCGCGGATATGGCCAAAGCAATGAATGAAGTTGGTTATGATGCCATGGCGGTGGGAAATCACGAGTTTGATTTTGGTTTAGAGATTGCACTAGGTTATAAAGACCAACTGAATTTTCCGATTTTATCTAGTAATACGTATTACAAAGATGGCAGTGGACGGGTTTTTGATCCGTATACAATCGTAGAAAAAGCCGGGAAAAAGTTTGCCATTGTAGGTGTGACGACCCCAGAAACAGCAACGAAAACACACCCGAAAAACGTGGAGAAGGTGACATTTAAAGACCCGATTCCAGAAGTAGAAGCAGTGATTAATGAAATTAAAGAGAAGTACGCGGATATTCAAGCTTTCGTGGTTACTGGGCATTTAGGCGTAGATGAAACGACGCCGCATATCTGGCGTGGTGATACGCTAGCAGAAACCCTTAGTCAAACATATCCTGAGTTAGATATTAATGTGATTGATGGACATTCGCATACAGCCGTCGAAAGTGGCAAACGTTATGGCAAAGTGATCTATGCTCAAACAGGTAATTATTTAAATAATGTTGGAATTGTCACAGCACCAGAGAATGAACCAACTAAGAAAACAGCAAAATTGATTCCAGCAGAAGAGTTGCTAGGATTGCCAGAAAACCCGGCAGTTAAAGCCATCGTTGATGAAGCACGTACGAATTTTAACGCTGAAAATGAAAAAGTAATTGTCGATTATATTCCATTCACATTGGATGGACAACGAGAAAATGTGCGCACACGAGAGACCAACTTAGGGAATTTGATTGGTGATGCGATTATGTCATATGGCCAAGACGCGTTTAGCCAACCTGCTGATTTTGCAGTAACTAATGGTGGCGGCATTCGCGCTGATATTAAACAAGGGCCAATTAAAGTTGGGGATGTCATTGCTGTGTTACCTTTTGGCAATAGCATTGCGCAAATTCAAGTAACCGGCGCCCAAGTTAAAGAAATGTTTGAAATGTCTGTTCGTTCGATTCCACAAAAAGATGAGAATGGCACAATTTTACTAGATGATGCTGGCCAACCAAAACTTGGCGCAAATGGTGGTTTCCTACATGTTTCAAGCTCCATTCGTATCCACTATGATTCCACAAAACCAGGTACTCGCTTGGCTAGTGACGAAGGCAATGAAACAGGACAAACGATTGTCGGTAGTCGCGTATTAGGAATAGAAATTAAAAATCGGCAAACACAAAAGTTTGAACCATTGGATGAGAAGAAACAATACCGGATGGCTACCAATGATTTCTTAGCTGCTGGTGGTGATGGTTACGATATGCTAGGTGGTGAACGAGAAGAAGGGATTTCACTAGATTCTGTCTTAATTGAATACTTGAAAAGTGCAACCAGCTTGCGGTTGTATCGTGCAGCAACGACGATTGATTTAGCACAATATAAAGAACCATTCCCAGGCGAACGAATTGTTTCTATTTCGGAAGAAGCTTACAAAGAGTTAATCGGTGGAGGAGAGACGCCAAAACCAGATCCAAAACCAGATCCAAAACCAGATCCAAAACCAGATCCAAAACCAGATCCAAAACCAGATCCAAAACCAGATCCAAAACCAGACCCGAAACCAACACCAGAAACACCAGTAGCAACCAATAAACAAAACCAAGCGGGAGCAAGACAGAGCAATCCATCCGTAACAGAGAAGAAAAAGTATGGCGGCTTTTTACCTAAAACGGGTACAGAAACAGAAACGCTTGCATTATATGGTTTACTGTTCGTTGGACTTTCTTCTTCTGGCTGGTATATTTATAAACGACGTAACAAAGCTAGTTAGTCATTTTTTAAGAACCGTCCTTCGGGATTGGTTCTTTTTTTATTTTAATGCTTGCCATTTGTTTTTAATTTTAGTATTATAAGAATATTCTAAAAATTAAAAAATGAAGAGTTTTTTCTGTGAAGGGAGAAAGGCATGAAAAGTAAACGTATAAAAGGACTTATCGGGTTAAGTTTAACAACGCTGTTAGTTTTAGCTGCTTGTGGTGGTGATGGGGGAGCTGGCGCCGAAAAAGCAAAGGGCGGATCAGAGAAAACTGCCGCTAAACAAGAATTTAAAGTAGTAGTTCAACAAGAAATGCCTTCTGCAGATTTATCTTTAGGAACAGATACAATTAGTTTTACGGCACTGAATAATGCGTATGAAGGAATTTATCGTTTAGATGATAAAAGCAAGCCGCAACCAGCAGGGGCTAAAGAAAAAGTGCAAGTCAGTGATGATGGTCTGACGTACACAGTGAAACTAAGAGAAGAAGCAAAATGGTCCAATGGTGATCCTGTCACAGCTGCCGATTATGTTTTTAGTTGGCAACGTACAGCAGATCCTCAGACTGGCGCTGAGTATGCTTATTTTCTAGAAATGATTGAAAACGGTGCAGACATTGTAGCTGGTAAGAAACCAGTCTCTGAATTAGGCATTAAAGCAAACGGAGATTACGAGCTAGAAATTAAACTGGCAAAACCAACACCATATTTTGATTATTTACTGGCCTTTCCACTATTTTTCCCGCAACATCAAGCAACCGTAGAGAAATATGGCAAAGATTACGCTGCTTCCAGTGAAAAAGCAGTCTATAATGGTCCGTTTGTCTTAGCTAACTTTGAAGGGGCTGGCTCAGATACCAATTGGACTTTGGAAAAAAATGAAAACTATTGGGATAAAGACAATGTCAAATTAGATAAAATCAATTTTGATGTTGTCAAGGAGGCGCCAACCGCCTTGAACTTATTCCAAGATGGCCAGGCAGACGATGTTATTTTAAGCGGCGAATTGGCCCAGCAAATGGCGAAGGATCCAGAATTGGTTATCGAAAAAGAAGCACGAACCAGCTATTTGGAATTTAATCAGCGAGATAAAAATTCACCGTATAATAATGTGAATTTACGCAAAGCAATTTCAGCAGCGATTGATCGCAACGCATTAGTAGATAAAATTTTAGGCGACGGCTCAGTAGTCGCTACCGGCTTAATTCCAGAAGGGATGTCGTATTCGCCGACAGATGACACAGATTTTGCTGATGAAAATAAAAAAATTGTTGAATATAGCCCAGAAAAAGCAAAAGAATATTGGGCAAAAGCGAAGAAAGAATTGGGCATAACAACACTCAAAATGGATATTGTTGCCGATGATGTCGATTCTACGAAAAAGTTAGCGGAATATATTCAAGGTACGTTAAAGGATACTTTAGAGGGCATTGATGTAACAGTGAGCCCAGTGCCGTTTTCAGTTCGAATTGATCGAGGTAGTCGCGGCGATTTTGAGACAATCTTAGGTGGTTGGGCTGCGGATTACGCAGATCCCAGTAGTTTCTTAGATCTTTTTGTTACTGGTAATAACTATAATCGCGGGCGTTTTTCAAGTAAAGCCTACGATGAGTTGATTGAGGCTTCAGCTACAAGAGATGCTTCAGATCCTGAAAAACGTTGGGAAGACATGGTTAAGGCTGAGAAGTTATTGATTGGTGAAGAGACCGCTTTAGCACCACTTTATCAAAAGGCGACTGCCCATCTACGCAGTAAAGAAGTGAAAGGCGTCGTTGCCCATGGTGCTGGCGCACAATATGATTATAAGTGGACATATGTGACAGAAGAGTAGTTAAAAAGAGACACAGAATAGTCAAATCGACTGTTCTGTGTCTCTTTTAATCAAAATATTTCTGCTGTTCTTCTTTTAATTTTTCTGGGGTTACATCTTCACCAGTAGGATCATAAATAGTGACGCCCATTAATGTTTTATTGAATTGTTCACGAATGGTCCGCAAATATTCTTGTCGCAAATCGACACGAAGAGCTTGTTCTTCAGATGTTAAACCTTGTTCACGCTCTTTTTGTGCAAGCGTATTAATTCTTTTTAAAACCTCTAACATTTCTCATTTCCTTTCTATAATAATTCTTTTGCTAGGCGTTCAAACGATTGAAAGCGCGTTTGTTTGTCATAACCTGGGGTGATTAGCATTGCTTCTGTCAACCCTAGTTCTTCTTGTTGGTGGAAAAACTCCGCAACTTCTTGGCTACTGCCAATGACAAAGCGTTGTTTATTTTGTTCTAAAACCAGTTTGTCCATTTCACTGTAAGGGAAAGCTAGGGCTTCTTCTGGCGATAAAAATTTATTTGGAAGCCCATGTTCGGTGGCAAAGATATAATGCTCGAAACTAGCCGCATGGTATTCTGCTTCTTCTTTCGTGTCGGCGGCGAAAGTGAAATACGCAGCGCTCACTTGCGGCTCTTGTTGTTCAGTTACTGGTCGGAAATGCTTGTAATATGCGGACAATACTTCTTTGGGCAAATGTCCATGAATAAACTGCGCAAAGGAAAAATTAATGCCATATTCACCAGCTGAACGTGCGCTTTCTTTGCTAGCACCTAGTAACCAGGGTTGTGGTAATAGAACTTCCCGCGGAACAGCTGAAATTTTAGAATATAAATGATCTTCAGGAAATTCCTCTCTTAAAAAGAGTAAAATTTCAGGTAATTTATCAAATTGGTCTAGCTGTGGTGGCTGACCATTATTTAACGCTAACGTAGTCAAAGGGCTGCCGCCAGGCGAGCGGCCCATGCCTAAATCGATTCGATCAGGATATAAAGCTGCTAATGTTTTAAACGTTTCTGCGACTTTAAATGGCGCATAATGCATGGTCATGATGCCACCCGCGCCAACACGAATTTTTTCGGTGGCACTAGCAATATGTGCAACTAAAATTTCTGGCGTTGCACTGGCA
The DNA here is from genome assembly GCF_050536915.1 of Enterococcus sp. DIV1316a. Lineage (NCBI taxonomy): Bacteria > Bacillati > Bacillota > Bacilli > Lactobacillales > Enterococcaceae > Enterococcus > Enterococcus sp. DIV1316a. The sequence goes on from NZ_CP172913.1 coordinate 67,867, forward strand.
AAGGCGTCTGAACCGTGATGTTCGGCATACCAAATTCTTGTGTAACCAAGTTTTTCCGCTAATTGAGCGAGCTCTTTGGCTTCTTGTAATGTGTCGCTTGCTGATTGATTTTTAGGAACCGTTAATTGATCTAAGATACTTAATTTCATGTATGTAGTCTCCTTTTTGGTTATTTTTTTGAAGCTACCGCTATTATTACGCAAGCATGTCAAAAAAAACAGTACGCACTTTTTAATTCCCTAGTGAGCGAAAAGTAACAAATAGATGTAGCCAAGGTCGATGATAAAAAATTCTCCGCTATGGCTTTTTGATGCTTTGTGTTAAAATGGAACATATGTACGCAATCAGCAATTGGAAAGGTGACAACATGTACGAATATATTATTGGAAAAGTAACGTTTGTTAGCCCATACTATATTGTCGTTGAAACAAATGGCATTGGCTATCAGATTTCAGTCGATAACCCGTATCGCTATTCAGGAAAAATGGATACGGATATTAAACTATATCTTCACCAAGTCGTGCGGGAAGATGCACAGCTATTATTTGGTTTTGGCAGTTTAGAAGAAAAACAATTGTTCTTAAAATTAATCAGTGTCTCTGGAATTGGCCCTAAAAGTGGTTTAGCTATCATGGCTTCTGTGGCTGATCATGGTGGTTTAATCAATGCAATTGAAGGGGAAGATGTTACATATTTAACGAAGTTCCCAGGTGTTGGCAAGAAAACAGCCCAACAAATGATTTTAGATTTAAAAGGAAAATTAGGGGAATTAGAGTCTTCCGAAGCAGCGGTGGCGGCCATGACCGTAACCGAAGTGGTGACAACAAGCAATCAAGCATTGGCAGAAGCGTTAGAAGCATTAAGTGCCCTAGGCTACAGTGACCGAGAGATTAAGCGTATCACTAAGCAATTGGAAGCGTTAGGTGAGACAACGACAGATGTCTATTTAAGCAATGCGTTAAAATTCATGATGAAACGCTAAGGAGGAATAACGATGACAGAAGAAGAACGGTTGCTTTCAGCTGCAAGTCAAGAAGCAGAAGCTTCAATTGAAAAATCGTTACGTCCACAATTTTTAGCACAATATATTGGTCAAGACAAAGTAAAACAAGAACTAACGATTTATATTGAAGCGGCGAAAAATCGGAATGAAGCGTTGGATCATACCCTTCTTTATGGTCCGCCAGGTTTAGGGAAAACGACAATGGCGATGGTCATCGCCAATGAAATGAATGTGAACATTCGTACCACAAGTGGACCAGCCATCGAACGGGCGGGAGATTTAGTCGCTATTTTGAACGAATTAGAGCCTGGTGATGTGTTATTTATCGATGAAATTCATCGTTTGCCGCGAGTGGTGGAAGAAATGCTGTATTCCGCAATGGAAGATTTTTACATTGATATCATGGTCGGTCAAGGAACCACGGCACATCCCGTTCATTTTCCGTTACCGCCTTTTACTTTAGTGGGCGCTACCACACGGGCAGGGATGCTTTCAGCACCATTACGAGATCGTTTTGGGATTATTTCTCACATGGAGTATTATCAAGAGCAGGATTTAAAAGAAATCGTTCTCCGTTCCGCGGATATTTTTCAAACGGAGATTTTTGAGGAAGGTGCCTTTGAAATTGCGCGCCGCTCAAGAGGAACCCCCCGAATTGCTAATCGTTTGTTAAAACGTGTCCGTGATTTTGCACAAGTCCAATCAGATGGCAAAATCGACCGAGCGATTGCAGACAAAGCGTTAACCTTACTGCAAGTGGACCATCAAGGCTTGGATTATGTCGATCAAAAATTGTTGAAAACAATGATTGATTTATACGGCGGCGGTCCGGTTGGTTTAAGTACCTTGTCTGTAAACATCGGTGAAGAAACCGAAACGGTGGAAGATATGTATGAACCCTATCTTATTCAAAAAGGTTTCATTAAACGAACACCGCGAGGACGAATTGCAACGCCATTTGCGTATGCACATTTTGGGTATGATTATTTAGAGGGTCGTAAAAATTAAAAATAAGTCAAAAGAAAGCAAGCCTTAACCGCTTGCTTTCTTTTGTTTCACGTGAAACGTTTGTTCTTATTTAGAAGAGTGGCATATTTCAGCTGTTGTAGGTATACTGTGTTTGTAATCGCTTTTAAATTGGAGGGATCAATGTTGAATAAAGAAATCAAAGGGGCATTAATTGTTTCTTGCCAAGCGTTGGCAGACGAACCGTTGCATAGTTCTTTTATCATGTCCAAGATGGCTTTGGCCGCTAAACAAGGAGGGGCTAAAGGTATTCGAGCAAATTCTGTGGTAGACATTCGAGCAATCCGGAAAGAGGTTGATTTACCAATCATTGGGATTATTAAACGAGATTATCCTGACGCAGAAGTATATATTACCGCAACTATGCGTGAGGTAGATGAATTAATGGCTGTTCAGCCAGAAATTATCGCTCTCGATGCAACCCATTCGAAACGACCAAATGGCGAAACGTTAGCCACATTTTTCAAAAGAATAAAAGAAAAGTATCCTAACCAAGAATGGATGGCGGATTGTTCCACACTGGAAGAGATGATTGAAGCGGCGGAGTTAGGTTTTGATTATATTGGCACAACGTTAGTCGGCTATACGCCGCAAAGTGAAAATCAGCGGATTGAACAAAATGATTTTGAACTGTTAAGAGAAGCAAAGAAGCATTTTACTACACCAATCATTGCAGAAGGAATGATTGATACGCCAGCAAAAGTCCAACGTGTCCTGGAGCTAGGTGCTTATAGCGTGGTGGTGGGATCTGTTATTACACGACCGCAAAAAATTACTGAAAAATTTGTGGAAGCTACGAAAATAAAACAGAATCAAGCATAAACTAAATACACTATCGATACACTCGTTATTTTTTGATCAATACACTTCGATACGGTCGCTTTTTTTCTAGAGAAAGTTGAATCTTTCAATAATGAAAAGGGATACACTCCGCTTGGCATAGTCCTTGCTGATAATAGATCAGTGTATAAAGCGCTATCATTTTATAGGAGGGGTTTTATGAAGGGATTATCAAAAAAGAAACGGGTGTCTACTTGGTTAGCGTTAGGAATCACCGTAGTCAGCTGTTTTGCGTTAAGCGGGGAAGTGCAAGCAAGTGTTGAAAGAACAAAAGTTGATGAATTTGCAAATGTTTTAGATGTGAGTGCATCACCAACCGAACGGACGAATGGCGTATACGATACCAATTATTTTAATAATTTTTCTGATTTAGGTGCATGGCATGGCTACTATTTACCTGAAAAAAGCAATAAAGAGCTACTGGGTGGTTTTGCGGGGCCATTGATTATTGCGGAAGAATATCCAGTAAACTTGGCGGCAAGTTTAAACAAATTAACGGTCAAAAATAAAAAAACGGGAGAAACCTATGATTTAAGCCAAAGCAACCGCATGGACCTGTCTTATTATCCTGGGCGCCTAGAGCAAACCTATGAATTAGACGATCTAACGATTCATTTAGCTTTAATTTTTGTCAGCAATCGAACGGCGCTTATCCAAACGACACTTGAAAACACTGGTGAAGAGCCCTTGTCACTTGAAGCAAGCTGGACAGGTGCGGTCTTTGACAAAATTCAAGAGGGAACGGAAACCTTAGATATTGGCACTCGTTTAACTGCTAAAGACAATGACATTCAAGTGAATTTTGGTGAAGTCAGAGAAACGTGGAATTATTTTGCTACGAAAGACACAAAATATACGATTCATCACGCGGATAAAGTTTCAACAAAAATTGATAATCGGAATTATACAGCGACCGCTGAACCTATTGAATTGAAGCCTAAACAAACGTACAACACCTATACGACAGAAAGCTATACTTTTACAAAAGAAGAAGAGGCAAAGGAACAACAACAAGCACCCGAATATACCAAAAATGCGGCGCGCTATTTCAAAGAGAACAAGCAAAGATGGCAAGGATATCTAGATAAAACGTTTGATCAAAAGAAAACAGCAGAATTTCCTGAATATCAAAATGCGCTAGTCAAATCGATTGAAACGATTAATACCAATTGGCGAAGTGCGGCAGGTGCCTTTAAGCATGACGGGATTGTTCCGTCCATGTCTTATAAATGGTTTATTGGTATGTGGGCTTGGGATTCGTGGAAAGCGGATGTAGCAACGGCTGATTTTAATCCCGAGTTAGCTAAAAATAATATGCGGGCCTTGTTTGATTATCAAATTCAAAAAGATGATACCGTACGTCCACAAGATGCAGGAGCGATCATTGATGCTGTCTTTTACAATCAAGACAGTGCGCGTGGTGGTGAAGGTGGCAACTGGAATGAACGAAATTCTAAACCACCATTGGCTGCATGGGCAGTTTGGCATATTTATCAAGAAACCAAAGATAAGGAATTTTTAAAAGAAATGTATCCCAAACTTGTGGCTTATCATAATTGGTGGTATACCAACAGAGACTACAATAAAAATGGGATAGCAGAATATGGAAGCATGGTCAGTGATGCTCACTGGCAAAAAGATGACAAGGATCAAATCATTAAAGATAAAAATGGCCAACCTAAAGTGGATGATGATGCTGTTATTGAAGCAGCCGCTTGGGAAAGTGGTATGGATAACGCTACACGGTTTGACAAAGAAGGTGTGGGCAAAGGCGACGTGGGAGTTAAAGTTTTTGAAAATAAAAATAAAGGAAAAGTAGTGGGGTATTCGATTAATCAAGAATCAGTGGATTTGAATGCGTATCTCTACGCTGAAAAGGGCTATTTAGCTTCGATAGCAGAAGAACTAGGCAAAAAAGAGGACTATAAGAACTATCAAAAAGAAGCGAAGAAACTAAAAAAATATATTCAAGAAAATATGTTTGATGAAAAAACAGGATTCTTCTATGACTTACAAATAAATGAAGACGGCTCGAAAACAAAATTGTTAGTCAATCGTGGCAAAGGAACAGAAGGCTGGTTGCCGCTCTGGGCAAAAGTAGCGACCAAAGAACAGGCGGCGGCAGTTAAGAAAAACATGATGAATCAAGAAATGTTCAATACCTTTATGCCATTCCCAACAGCATCCAAAGACAATGAAAAATTTGCTGCAACGAAATATTGGCGGGGACCAGTTTGGCTTGATCAAGCCTTGTTTGGTGTAGAAGCTCTTCAAAACTATGACTATACAAAAGAAGCGAAAGAAATGACACAAAAACTCTTCTTACATGCCGAAGGATTGATGGGAGAAGGACCTATTCATGAAAATTATGATCCACTAACAGGGAAGGGCCTAAGTACGAAAAACTTTAGTTGGTCAGCAGCAGCGTACTATTTATTGTATAAAAACACCTTATTAAGTAATAATCCCACAACGCAAACCGCTTTTGAAATAAAATAGAAAAACAGCTCTTGAGAAAATATCTCTCAAGAGCTATTTTTTTCTTCACTTGCTACAATCTGTTTCCCTCTGATTTAATTAAATGTAATTTATTTGTTTAAATAAATATATTCCATATAATTAAATAAAACATCTAAAAATAAACGATATGTACTTTTATTAAAAATGTTATTTAATAAAAATGAAATAGATATTCAACGAAATTGATTGTACAATGGTTAATGAAGAGTGGGTTTAACGGAATAGTGTAATAAGGAATAAGCTGATATCAAAACCAAACATATGCAAAACCTCCTTCTCTGTTAGCTATATTGACTTCTATTATAGAACATTTCTTTTGGTTTTTTCAAGGGAAGTTAAGTATATAAGTTTTTATGATTATCAAAATATTACGATATTATAATTACGGAAATAATAAAAAAGAATATTTTGAAATATTTATTAATGTTTTCGCTGATTTTGTTTAATTTGTACAGGTATTGTTGGATCTTTAAGTTAATAAAAAAATAATATTTAATATTATTTTTATTATAAAAGGGGGATATTATGGATGTGCTAGGTGCTCTAAAATATTTTAGAAAAAAGAAAAAAATTGCTCAGAAAGATGTTTTGCCAAAAAAGGGGAAACAAACCTATCGAAGAATCGAAATTGGTGAAGCCAAGCTAAGTTACGAGGATTTAATGACGGCATTACAGTCATTGGGGATTACTTTTAATGAATTTTTTTTTATGGTATCTGATACGAGAATCATGGCTTCTTCAGAAGTCAAACATCAAATTGAGTGTTGTCAACTGGGGTTGAACAATACAAGTGAAAAAAAGAATCTCATTCATTATTTTTATCAATTAGAGCGCAATCCTCATAAAAATGCGTTGGAAATGTCTATTTATACAGATATTAAATTAACGTTTAGTAATGATTGGGAGGAAATTCCAGAATTTGATGAAACCGATCGAATGGTAATTCTCGCGCTTATCTCTAGCAAAAGCTACTATACATACTACGATTATCAAATGGTGACTAATCCTGCCGCCTTGTTTTCTGAAAATGAAGTCCTTCAGATTCTTGAGCAGATGTTTCCTGTCAAAGATGCTGAATTACGTGATACCCAAACATTAAATGTCGCCTATGGTTTTTACCTAAATATCATTACTGGGGAACTTTATAAGAAAAATTATGCGAAAGCTCGGGAATATTTAGCGCTAGTGAGTGTTACCACGATTCCTGCTGAGATCTACTATATTCATTTTAACTTACGTTACTTAAAAAACCTTACGTATTATCTGTACACTGGCAAAATGAGATATTATAAAGAAGTAATCGCCGTTATTGATATGATTGAAAGCTTTGGCGATGTACGTTTGGCGGAAGGCATGAAAAAAGAAATGCTTCAGCTGACGGCTGGTCGGACATTTAATTTAGAAAAAGGTCAGTTTCCATTGAATATTGTCACTGAAAAATAAAAAGCACCCCCCGCAAGGTCAAACTTGCGGGGGGTGCTGATGTTAAACAATAATGTTATCTCTAATCATATCTAAATCTTTAATCAAAATTTTGCGGTTACGTAGTTCAATTGCCCCTAACTCTTTTAGTTGCTGCATCATCCGGTTAACGCTACTAGCAGAAGTTATCCCACAAAAATGTGCAATTTCTTCATTGGTCACCACGAAATCAATTAAAATACCTTCCTCTGTTTCTACGCCAAATGAATCGTACATTTCATAGATTTGTGTACAAACGGCCCCAAATTTGCCATTCATCAACATTTGCTGCATCTTTTTCATGGAATGCATTAAACGGTCCCGATAGTATTCTTTGACATACATTTGCAAGTCTTTACTATTATTGATATCCCGCCAAAATTGAACACGGTCGATTTGGTAAAGTTCTGCTTGTGGAGATTCGATGCGAATATTAAAAGGTGCATCAATAAATTCTGAATATTCATCACGTAGCAATGAAACAATTTCCAAATTGTTGATATAACGTAAATTAAATTCACGACCGTCTTTGGAAATAACGCTAGTTTTGATGATGCCACTTTTTAAAATATAGGCATAACGATCTTGCAGTCCTTCATAAGTTAAATAATTTTTCTTCTTTTTTACAACGACTCGAAAGGAATGTTCATCTAAGTAGTCTTGTAAAACATTTCTCATTGGCGGTAACTCCTCAATTATCTCTAAATATTTTTGTTTTTGCCTGTTGGGCTTCTTTCTTATTTAAGCGAATTGGACATCATATGTCAATAACAAATGTTGATAAAAAAGGTCAATTAAACGCTATTTTGAAAAATAAAATCAGCTTTTAGATAATTTTGCCAAAAATTTCGCTTAATGAGTATTAAAAATATTTTTTTTATTTTATGTGCTCAAATATTTTTCAAAAAGAAAAAATTGTATTAAGGTAATAGTAGAAAGGGAGGAGATTTAATGACAGAACCAAACTTAAAAGACCCAAGAAAGTTATTTTATAGTGATGGATTTCCGCAACAAGATCAAGAAACTCCCGCATTACAGGACAAAATGGTCCCTAAACCAGATTGTGGGGAAGACAGCTATGTCGGAAATCACAAATTAGAAAATCGTCGGGTATTAATTACAGGCGGTGATTCTGGGATTGGACGAGCGGCGGCGATTGCTTTTGCTCGTGAAGGCGCAGATATCGCCTTACATTTTTTCCCAGGTGAAGAAAAAGACGCCGAAGAAGTGGCGCACTATATACGAGAAGCTGGCCGAAAAGTCGTTCTTTTGCCAGCAGATTTAAGAGATAAACAGGCACCTGAAAAATTGGTTGCACAAGCTCATGAAGCATTAGGCGGCTTGGATACCCTTGTTTTAAATGCAGCCCAACAAATTTCCTGTGCCGCTATTGAAGAATTACCAATGGAACAAGTGATAGACACTTTCCATGTCAATATTATTGCGATGTTTGGCATTGTCAAAGCAGCAGTGCCTCACTTACCTGCCGGAAGTAGCATCGTGACAACGACTTCCGTCCAAGCCTTTAATCCAAGTGAGCATTTGTTGGATTATGCAGCAACGAAGGCATCAATTGCCAACTTTACCGTTGGTTTAGCAAAACAACTGGCACCAAAAGGCATTCGGGTAAATGGCGTGGCTCCAGGACCAATCTGGACACCGTTACAGTTAGATCATGGACAACCAATTGAAGAGTTGCCAGAATTTGGGCAACATTCTTTACTGGAACGTGCAGGTCAGCCTGCTGAATTAGCCCCTGTTTATGTTTTCTTGGCGTCCAATGATGCAAGTTATGTTACGGCTCAAGTTTATGGCGTAACTGGTGGAGAAGCAATTAATCTTTAGGAGGGATGTTCCGTGAATAAAGTTGTTAAAATACTTTTGCTTCTAGGTTCACTGATTTTAATGGCATTATTTGGCGCGGTGGCCATCACCACTTGGTCAGCCGATACAGCTTGGCAACCACCAGATAATGTCCAATGGTTCTTGCAAGACAACGAGTACGCACGTCAAGCAATCTTTTGGGTAGCGCTGGTTTTACTAGGAATTATGCTCTTTCTATTTTTATTCATTCTTTTATTCCCAAGAAGAAAAGGCACGTTTGAATTAAAAGAAGAGCAAGGAAAGTTAGTGTTACACCGTAAAGCCATCGAAGGATTTGTACGCTCTAGCTTGCAAGACAGTGACTTTCTGGAAGCACCAACCATTCGTGTAAAGGCGACAAAACGGCGCATTAAGGTCAATGTCAAAGGCACACTGAAACGAACGGCAGATTTAATTGGACAAACAGAAGCTTGGTCAAAAACAATGGAAGAACGGCTTGCTCGTTTGGTGGGAACTGGTCACAAGATTACGATTGATGTTCATTTTGAAGATATTCAATCAATGAAACGACCACAACAACAGCAGACACAAGCACGTGTGGAGTAGGAGGGATGTACAATGGTTGAATGGATAAAACAATATGCCGTTCCGTTAATTGGTGGCCTAGTCGGCTTGGTTTTTGCAATCTTGTTTCTGTCAATCGGCTTCTTTAAAACATTGTTAGTAGTACTCCTGACAGGACTAGGTATTTGGCTAGGTTTGTATTTGGAACAGACAGGCATTGTCAAAAATTATTTTCATCATAAATAGGAGGTTTTGGCTATGGAAAATGCAAATGTATCGATTGTTAAAGGTGAGTTGACGTTTGAGGATAAAGTAATCCAAAAAATTATTGGCATTGCTTTGGAAGAAGTCGACGGTTTGTTAACTGTGGACGGTGGTTTTTTCTCGAATTTACGAGATAAAATGATTAATAGTGAAGATGTTACAACAGGCATTCACACCGAGGTCGGCAAAAAACAAGTCGCAGTGGATATGGACATTGTAGCCGAATATGGGAAAGATATCGAGACCATTTATGATCAAATGAAAGAGGTTATTACTCGTGAAGTCCAACAAATGACTCACTTGGAAGTAATCGAAGTCAATGTCAACGTAGTAGATATCAAAACACAAGCAGAGTACCAAGAAGAAAGTGAAACGGTCCAAGATAAACTTGGCAACGCCGCTGAAGCGACAGGTAGTTTTATGTCAAAACAAACCAACAAAGCCAAACATGCGGTAACTAAAGGCAAGACAAAAGTCAAAGAAAACACGGCACCTCGTGTTCAATAATTGGTTATTATTTTATTAAAAATAAAGCAATAATAGAAGAAACTAGGAGGAATGAACCATGAGTAACGAAAAATTCAATAATGTACCAAAACCAGCAGGAAACGGACCACACACACCAGAAGATCATGCAATCAAAGGTGAATTAACATTTGAAGATAAAGTCGTTCAAAAAATTATCGGTTTAGCCTTAGAAAATGTCGATGGTCTATTAACAGTCGATGGCGGCTTTTTCTCAAATATTGCTGAAAAATTAGTAAACACAGATAACGTCACAGCGGGTATTGATACCGAAGTTGGTAAAAAACAAGTCGCTGTTGATATGGATATCGTAGTAGAATACGGCAAAGATATTCAAGACATTTACGAAAAAATGAAAGAATTAATCAGCCGTGAAGTGAAAAAAATGACCCACTTAGATGTGATTGAAGTGAATGTTAACGTAGTCGATATCAAATCAAAAGAAGAATACGAAGAAGATAGCGAAACGGTTCAAGATAAAGTCACAGGCGCTGCCAAAAGTACCGGTGAATTTGCTTCTGAACAAACAGAAAAAGCAAAAAAAGCTGTGAATAAAGGAACAGAACAAGTCAAAGAAAATATGGAACCACGTGTAGAATAAACAGTTAAAGGGAGGAAACAATCATGGGCTTTATTTGGGCATTAATTGTCGGCGGGGTCATTGGGGCAATCGCTGGAGCAATTACTAAAAAAGGATCATCAATGGGCATTATTGCCAATATCATTGCAGGGTTAGTTGGTTCAACAATTGGTCAAGCCATTTTAGGCACATGGGGACCAAGCTTAGCTGGGATGGCTATTGTGCCATCGATTATCGGGGCAGTGATTTTAGTTGCCATCGTTTCATGGATTTTAGGACGAAAATAGAGAAGATTTTTCAGAAGAGTTTGGGCGATTGTCCAAACTCTTTTTTTATATTCTTTAATATTATCCAGTTTATTAAAATTAGATTAAATATAACTTTCCTTTGATAGGTGGTTTTGTTAAAATTTAATTAAAAAGTCGTTGCGTGGCAAAAAGGAGGTGCATCAGTGAAACATAGGAAACAATGGTTAATCGGACTACTCATTATTTTAATCATAGGAATTGGAGGAAAATGGTATATGGACGAACAAGAAAAAGCGAAACTACACGAAATCCAAACAGATTTAGCGAACTATTTGTATAATAACTACAGACTTTACACAGTAGATGAAGCAAAGGATGAACAGCTAAATAAGGAATACAACAGAGGGGAAGGTAGTTTAACTACGGAAGAATTTCTAAAAAAATCAGATAAATTAAAAGAATACAGCGATATTAAAAAAGTAGAATTTACCAGTTTTGCAGTAGGGCCAATGAAAGGTTTAGAGGTCGAATTTATTATTAACGATGTGTATGAAGATAATACAACATTAAGTACTATCTCAGCAGAAACAGGAAAATTTCGCTATAGTTTGGATCCAGGAAATACGAGAAATAATTATGTTTTAGAAGAAAAAGAACAGCCAACTTCTGTAACAATACCCAAGAATAAAATTATTTATTATGAAGGAGGGATAAAGTAATGGACAATTATCGGAAATTTTCTGAAATAGTATACGGAGTGGAGAAAGAAACAACAAATTCAGGAAATGTTATTAAATACAAAGGGGCGAAGTATCTTGTAATCGATACCATCGATACTGATAAAGATACTCTCGGATACGAACATGAACTAAGAAGCAACAGCATGCAAGCTATGACAGTGGCTGAAATCAAAGATGAATATAAGTCATATAAGGATAGTAAATTAAAAGAAATCAAAGGCTATCCCCAATCCGTAATCAACCAAAATCTCACCATTGTCTACGCTGGTACCAAATCATGGCAAGATTGGAAAACCAATTTTCGAGAAATTGGTTTTAATGATAAACACCAAGCTGGAGCGTTCCAATCTGCTTTAACATATGCCAGTCAGATTGAGCGCCAATATTCTCCTGAAGCTGGCTATACAATTAACACGACGGGTCATTCTCTTGGTGGTGCCGAAGCAATTTACGTTGCGGTTTTGAAAGGCTACAATGCCATCACGTATGGTGCGGCTGGTTCAGGATTGACAGACGAACAAATTAAAAACTACAAAGGTCAAATTATTAATTTCTATGATACTTCAGATGCGGTCACCAGCAGTTTTGTAACAGGTGGACAAGGGAAAATTCCTTTTTATAGTTTTGGAGTTGATAATTATAGTGGCGTAATTGTTGGCTGGGTTAAAAAGACGTTCGGCCATGATTTGGATATGTTTGAAATTGATGATGCCGGTAATTATATTGATAAATTTGGCGATATTGCTGTCTATTCAGATGGGCATGGTGGGGTTGCAATCGAGCAAACCATTCTGGCGCAGCAGATTTTAGAAAATAAAAATAGAATCCGTGGGCTGGAGACTTACGACGGCACGAATCCTGAGACATTGGCAGAAATCAACCGTTTAAAAAAAGAAAACAAATGGCTTCAAGAACAACTGAAACAATTTAATCAGTTGAATGAATTACGTGTTTCTTTAACGGCGAGCGGTGGCGGATTATCTAGTAATGAACGGATTTATTTAGAAGATAGTCAAGCCTTAGCGGTTGTTAAAGTCGCCGCATCACAATTTGATGTAGCGATGGAAGAGTGCCTACATATTTACAAAAAAGTGATGCAAGAATTACAAGAAGATTGGGAAAACGGATTGCAACTCATTCAACGACATACACCAGAACTTTCGTATGCAGAAATGAGAGAGGCGATGGATCAAGTCCAATGTACGAAACAAACGATGGTTGACCAAGATCTGGAATATTTCCAGAAAAAATTCAGCAAAATCAATCGTATTAGAACTTCATTTGTTCAATTAACCCAACAAATTACCGCTAAAATAAATGAATTGGTTCAGAGAGATCAAGAATTAGCGAACCAACTGAAAGGAGCCTTAACATGACGACAGCCGATGAGCTAGAAAGATGCCGCAGACAATTGCGGGAGTTAGATGAGCAAGAAATGCTCTTAGCTTCTTATCAGAGAAAAAGCCAACAACTCGCTGAAGAAACCTATTATAACATTCAGTCTGCTATTCGAATGATTGCCGAAAATCAGCAACCACTACAACAAGCGAGACAAGCGCTTGGCCGATTAGAATATGACTTTTCAGAAGAAGTAAGTCATGCTAAGAGAAAACTTTACCGTCAGAGGGAAGAGTTAGAAATAAAGTATAGAAAATTAAATGCACAGCGGGAAAGTTAACGAAGGAGGATGTTCATGGAGTTATTGGAGAAATTATGGAAAGAATACCAAAAGAATCTGCAAAAAGTAACAGCGCAGTCTCTCGGTTTATCGCTGTTACAACAACAGAGTAAAAAAGTACAGAAAAGCAAGCGAAGGGAAAAAAATGCTTTAGGACAAGCCAAACGCTCAATAGAAAATGCAAATACTGGCTTAGAAAAGTCGGTCCAAGGACAATTTGGTAAAAAAGTAACCGATGTCTTAGACATACAGAGTCAAACTATAGACAGTTTGTAATAGATGTGAACTTATTTTTAATTAAAAGAAAGAGTCCTCAACCATTCGATATTTTGAGAATAGTTGAGGACTCTTTCTTCAACAAAAATCAACAACATTTGTTGAAGTTATTTGTAGATAACGTTTATCATTCACAAATTTACATTTTTTTGTAACGGATATCTCGTATAGTAATAACTGCAAATGAATTTCAGAAAATTTTTTGATAAGTCATCAAAGTGAGGGGATAGCGGTCTTTTATTGAAAAATAGCAACACAAAATAAACAGAACAAAAGAGAGAGGAATTCAAAGAATTATGACAGAACAAACACCAACAAAGCTTTTGAATAAAGGCTTTATCAGTATTACAGTGATTAATTTCATTGTCTATCTTGTTTATTATTTATTAATGGTTATTATTGCGGTGATTGCGCAAGATAGCTTACACGCTACTTTAGGTCAAGCGGGTTTGGCCTCAGGAATTTACATCATCGGGACATTGCTTGCACGACTTTTCATGGGGAAACTCCTTGAACTGATTGGGCGCAAACAAGTCTTACGTTATGGGGCTTTGTTTTATCTTTTAACGACTGTTGCGTATATGTATATGCCAAGTATGGGCATTCTTTATCTGGTCCGTTTTTTAAATGGGTTTGGTTACGGAACCGTTTCGACAGCGACCAACGCAATTGTTACCGCCTATATCCCTAAAAACAAAAAAGGGGAAGGGATCAATTATTATGGTTTGAGTACTAGTTTAGCAGCCGGCATTGGGCCATTTATTGGGATGTTATTGTTAAATGTTTCCAACTTCCATGTCATTATTAACTTTTCAATTATTTTAATTTTGTTAACAACCATTGCTTGCTTCATTTTCCCAGTGAAAAATATTGAGTTAACACCTGAACATCGTGAAGCTTTATCTAAATGGAATTTTGATAGTTTTGTTGAAAAGAAAGTTTTATTTATTACATTTATCGCCTTTTTAATGGGTCTTGCTTATTCAAGTGTCTTATCTTTCTTATCTTCTTATGTCAAAGTAATCGATTTAGTTGACGTCAGCACCTTCTTCTTTATCGTCTATGCGGTCGTGATTACCTTAACACGTCCATCGACAGGTCGGATTTTCGATGTCAAGGGTGAACGCTACGTCATGTATCCGAGCTACATTTTCTTAACACTAGGCTTATTCTTATTAAGTATGACTACGTCTGGTTGGATGTTATTAGTTTCAGGTGGGTTAATTGGCTTAGGTTATGGTACTTTCATGTCAAATGGCCAAGCGGTTTGTCTTCAAGAAAGCCCAAGTCCTCACCGTATCGGGATTGCTTTATCGACTTATTTCATCGGTTTAGACCTTGGATTAGGGGTTGGTCCGTACGTTTTAGGTGAATTACGTAACTTTATGTCATTCCAACAAATGTACTTCTTAGCAGGCTGTATCCCAATCGTTTGTACCATTTTATATATGGTCTTCCACAAAGCTAAAAATGATGCCAAAGATTTGTCTCTTGAAACGATTGAAGAGATTGAACACGGCTCAGAACTATAAATGGACAAGGAGTGATTTCAATGCCTAACGATGAACGGATTTTAAACGTTTTACAACAAACACTAACGGAAATTCAACGCATGAACACGCGTTTAGCTAAAATTGAAACAGAGTTAGCCGATGTCGATCAACATCACGCGACTTTGGATCATTACTTGCAAGAGCTAGAATTGGTGACAGAAAATAACAACGTCATGTAAAGTGAGTAGTTAGTAAATGAATGTTCTACGTTTCGGTATCACTAGAGTGGAACATTGAAAATTTTCGTAAAAAACGCCAAAAGGCAGCAGTTTTTCTGCTACCTTTTGGCGTTTTTTGTAATTTTTATCACTTAAAATGTTTCACGTGAAAACTTTTAAAAGTGGCGTGGACTTTGTTTGGTGACAATTTGTGTATTTAAATTTTCTAAGTTTTGCGCTAGTTCACCAATGCTAGCAGAAAAATCAACATAATAAGTGGGAACCGTTGATTTGACACTAACTTCTGAAAAGATATCTGTAATAATTACATCGAAAGGCTTTTCTGGTGAAGCGACAAAAATTAATTTTTTATCCACGGCTTTACTTAGCTTTTCATAAAGGGTATCTAAAATTAAATTACTTTGATTGGTCCTTACTAAGACACGAATCGGTGGTAAAGATTTCGTTTTCAGTGTACAAAAAAGAATGAATAAGCAGTCAACTAACAATTTTTCATTGCCCATCAATGTTGGAAGCATTTCAATTGTAAGGCGCTTCACATCTTTGTAGAGACTTGGGTTTTTTTGAAGTGCTTCTTTTAAAAAGCTTTCTTGCACAAATGGATTGGCAATCGTGACAAAGGTCTTAAAAAAGACGCTTAAATTTTGGATAGAAGTATATAGATAAAGATACTCGTGAAATGTCAATTTAATTTGATAAAAAGACGTCAGTTGATAAATGATCTCTTTAATGGGCGAGCCTAATAGCTGGACCATATGCATGCGTGCTGCAGGAATTTCCAAGACATCTTGTGTGGCGTAGCTGACACTAATCGTCAATAAGAAAAAGGCAAAAAGGCCTTCTTTTTGTATAAATTTTGTTGGAACTTGGTGTAAGGCTTCTTCTTTAAAAAACAATTCAAATTCACTCAGATTAACAAAGGGATTAACAATCGCTTCTTCCTCCACGAAAGTTTCTTTGATAAAAAAGCCCTCTTTCCAACGCGCTAAAATCACAGCAGAAAAAATTAAGTCTTTTGTAAAATCTTGTGTTGTATTGAAAGAAACAGAGTGTTTTAAACGTCGAAAGAGACTATGGACTTCTTTTTTAGTAATCGTGTGCAACGGCCAATCGCCTTCAGAGTAATTGTTCCAAAAAAGCATCATAAAGAAAATCCGGATATCTTTTTCTTTGCCCACCAACACATTGGTACGTTTTAAATTGATTTCAATCTGATATTTTTGGAGCCATTGGTTTAATTGTCCAATTTTTCGCGTAAAGGTTGATGAAGAAATTTCTAGGACTTTTTCAAAATGTTTGCTATCAATTGCATTATGGTTAAAGGCATAGGTCAGTACTTGATACGCGAAACTTTTTTTGACAAAGTAGGGCATCAAAAACGACAGTTGGAAATAGGGTGCAAACCAAAATGTGATTTCTTTGGCATTTGCTGATAAAGAAAATAAGTTCTCCCAGCCGTTTTTTTCAATTTCTGTTTGGAGCAAAGCTACAGATTGTAGAATGGTATTTTGTTGCATTTTTAATTGAGTCGCTAAAGTAGAAATCGCCAATGTTTGTTCTTCTGCTTCACGACGTTCGAGTAACTCTTCTAAAAGAGCAAAACTTTTACGATAAGGTACATCAAGTAATCCTGTTAACATCCGATTCCCTCCAAACTGTTTTCCCCACGTAATTTGGCAAAATAAATTTTGCGAACTACTTGTTTTAGGTTATAGTATTCGTCTAAATAAGGAACGGGATGCCAATAAAAGGTTTTGCTGGCGTGAAAAAGCGGATTATTTTTGTCAGTAATGACTAAGTCAGGCACTTCTTGAATATGATTAACAAATTTCAAAGGAACATCGCAATAATTATTGATTTCCTTCGCTAACCAATTTTCTTGTATCTGATTAATAGATGAATGAAGTAAAATTTTAACAGGAATTTGTTTATTTAATAAAACACTCCGAATAATTAAAAAAATGGTTTCTTTAAATAACGCATCTAGTGGATGTTGTTTGTCAAAAGGCAAACGCTTTAAGAAATAGTTGGTTGTTCGTGAAACATTTGGGTATTGTTTTTCATACAAAGAGACATTAGCAACCTCATAGCTCAATTCCTCTTCCACAGGGAAAAGAATCAGTCGTTCACTGGCATTGGATAAATTAACCAACAAAAAGACCACTTCTATTGCGCTTAGATCCAACTGTAATTGCGTACATTTTTCAAAAATCCAAGTAGCGTGTGGACTGTTATCCATTCCCATGATCGCTAAGTTGGCAAAGTTGATGGTTTCCATTTGGACCAGAGAGTACATCGTTAATGTGCTGAAGAAATCATAATAAAAATGAATCTCAGCTTGCCAAGTGTCAGGTTCTTTTTGTTCATCAATAAAACAATCATTCACTAATAATTGGAATTCTGAATAAGGAAAGGCCAAATTAATAGCAGCAACTTCTGGATAATTGGTGATTGTAAAACCGGATTGATAACGGAGTAAACCTATGGACATAATTAATTTTAATTTGCGTAAATCAGTATATGTAAAGTAAGGGTAACGGTTTTTGATGATTTCAATGAAGTTCTGCAATTGTGCTTGATTAGTCTTAGATAGAAATGGTACTAGAGAAGTTCCTGAAATGAAGAATAAGGAATAAAAGAAACTGCGAAAATCTTTCTCGTTACCACAAATTTTTTCTCGTCTTTTTAAGTTTAAATAACAATTAAATCTAGCTAGATGATTATTTAAACGGTCACTGACTTGTTTAAAAATAGAAAAGTTAATAAAGTGCTCTTCACAAAAATCTTTGGCTGAAGTGTAGCGTTTTAAAAGTAAATCCAGGGCTAACATATAGGTTAATGACCCGCGAACTACGGCTTCTTTCATTAACTCAATCGGGATATTTTCATCGGCAACTAATTCTATGGACTGTTGATTATTAATGATGCGAATATGTACATTTTCATGTGTATTGACTCGAGAAATTAACAAAGTTAATTGATTCAATAAATTGTTGATATTGTAATGGGAAAATTCATATTTTCGTCGGAGTACTTGCATGGGGACTTTTTCTTTACTGTCATACAAGTATTCAATTAGGGAAAGTAACTGAATTTCCTGTTTGGTTAATAAGTTATACATAATAACCACCTTTCTAATTGGTTATGATTGTTTGATTTTTCAGATAATACAGATAGGGCATTCTTTTCTAAATGACATTTGACAATTGCCAGTGAAAGAACTAGTTGTTCTTATGCTACTGTATCTATTCTTAAAAATCAAGAAGAACTGAATGTGTCAAATGGAAGAAAACATGGACAAAAAATGATAGAGCAAAAAATTATTAAGAAAAACAACCAGTTTATATAAAACATTTAAATAACAAAAATGATAATTTGAGTCTATTGATTTTTTAGCTTAAATAGCTTATACAAATAGGCTTTTTTGTCTGGTTAGTTCTTATGAAAAAAATTAAAAAAAACGGTATAGTGGAAGAAGGAATAGTAAAAATAAGAAAGGATAAGGACGTGTTTTCATAAAGATGAAAAGGGTTTCTGGGATTTCATCAACTTTTTCTATTTGGAGGAGAAGTTGTTGATAATTTTCGCTGAAAAATCTCGTTATACTCTTCTTATTCTTATAGAAGAGTCTATAGGAAAAAGCAGAAAATGAATCCGCATTCGAAGTAAGAGTGCGTTTTGAGGAGATAAAAAGAAAAGGTGTGTTGGCTGTCTGTTTTAGCAAGGAAGAAAGACAACAGAAGAGCACTCACTTATTTGGTTTAAAATAAAAAATTGGTACGAAGTGAACGTTCTCTTCTATGTGTCGTTAGTAGAGGAAGGATGAAAGAAATGAGAAAGAATGGTCCAATGGTAAACCGTTGGCTCTACGGGTTGATGTGTTTGTTACTTGTTCTAAATTATGGCACACCACTCATGGCTTTGGCGGAAGATGTTAACAGCGATGGCCAGTTAATGTTAGGAGAAGTGAAGCAAACCAGCCAGCAAGAAATGACCTTAGCGCTTCAAGGAAAAGCACAACCAGTAACACAAGAGGTTGTAGTGCATTATAGTGCCAATGTGTCAATCAAAGCTGCACATTGGGCAGCGCCCAATAATACGCGCAAGATTCAAGTGGATGACCAGAAGAAACAGATTCAAATTGAATTGAATCAGCAAGCGTTAGCAGATACGTTAGTCTTAACGTTGAACCCTACAGCTACAGAAGATGTGACGTTTTCTTATGGACAACAGCAACGAGCGTTGACGTTAAATACTGGTACTGATCCGACAGAATCAACGGCAATCACGAGTTCGCCAGCCGCATCAGCGAATGAAGGTTCAACAGAAGAAGCATCTACAAACTCCTCTGCTCCTCGTTCGTCCGAAGAAACTGTCGCCAGCACGACAAAAGCGATAGAAAGTAAAACAACCGAGTCTACGACTGTCAAACCGCGCGTAGCAGGACCAACAGATATCAGTGACTATTTTACAGGTGATGAAACAACGATTATCGATAATTTTGAAGATCCGATTTATTTAAATCCTGATGGCACACCAGCAACACCGCCGTATAAAGAAGATGTGACCATTCATTGGAACTTTAACTGGTCGATTCCAGAAGATGTGCGGGAACAAATGAAAGCAGGCGATTACTTCGAGTTTCAATTACCTGGCAATTTGAAACCTAATAAACCAGGTTCAGGTGATTTAGTTGATGCAGAAGGCAATGTCTATGGAACCTACACAATTAGTGAAGATGGTACGGTTCGTTTTACCTTTAATGAGCGAATCACGTCTGAAAGTGACATTCACGGGGACTTTTCTTTAGATACTCATTTGAATGATTCAGATGGGCGGGGCCCAGGAGATTGGGTGATTGATATTCCTACACAAGAAGATTTGCCGCCTGTAGTGATTCCGATTGTCCCAGATACCGAACAACAAATTGATAAACAAGGCCATTTTGATCGAACGCCCAATCCTAGTGCGATTACTTGGACGATAGATATCAATCAAGCGATGAAAGATCAAACAAATCCAACTGTGACGGAAACATGGCCAACAGGGAATACCTTTAAGTCCGTGAAAGTCTATGAGTTAGTGATGAATCTTGATGGAACAATTAAAGAAGTGGGTCGCGAACTTAGTCCAGATGAATATACCGTTGATAAAAATGGCAATGTGACGATTAAAGGTGACACCAACAAAGCGTATCGTCTTGAGTACCAAACGACGATTGACGAGGCGGTTATTCCAGATGGCGGCGGCGATGTGCCTTTTAAAAATCACGCGACGTTAACAAGTGATAATAATCCAAATGGGTTAGATGCTGAAGCAACTGTTACCGCCACATATGGCAAAATGTTAGACAAGCGCAACATAGATTACGATGAAACCAATCAAGAATTCACTTGGGAAATTAACTACAACTATGGTGAACAAATCATTCCAAAAGACCAAGCAGTCATTACAGACACAATGGGCGATAATTTAACGTTTGAACCAGATTCTTTACATTTATATTCAGTGACGTTTGATGACAAAGGAAATGAAGTCGTTGGAGCAGAACTTGTGGAAGGAAAAGATTACAAAGTGGTAATCAACGGAGACGGTTCCTTTGCAATTGACTTTTTACATGATGTGAATGGCGCAGTCAAGATTGATTATAAAACCAAAGTTGATGGAATTGTCGAAGGCGATGTTGCCGTGAATAATCGTGTGGATGTCGGCACTGGTCAGCATTCAGAAGGTGATGGCACAGCCAGTCAACAAAATATTATTAAAAACACTGGTGCAGTTGATTATCAAAATTCAACGATTGGTTGGACGTTAGCTGTGAATCAAAATAATTATTTGATGGAAAATGCCGTGATTACGGACACATACGAACCAGTTCCTGGCTTAACCATGGTACCCAATTCGTTGGTTGTTAAAGATACAACCACTGGTGCTCAGTTGACGTTAGGTAAAGATTACATGGTAGAAATAACTCGTAATGCAGAAGGTGAAACAGGCTTTAAGTTAAGTTTCATGGGGGCGTATGCCAAAACAAGTGATGCCTTTTACGTAACCTATACTACCTTTTTCGATGTTACCGAGTTAGATGCTAACAATCCTGCATTGGACCATTACCGAAATACCGCTGCCATTGATTGGATGGATGAAGCAGGAAACAATCATCATTCAGAAGATAGTAAACCGTTTAAACCTTTACCTGCTTTTGATTTAAATGCGCAAAAAAGCGGTGTTTACAATGCCGTCACCAAAGAAATCACTTGGACGCTTGCGGTTAATTTAAGTAATAATCGTTTAGTCGACGCCTTTTTGACGGATCCAATTTTAGCCAATCAAACCTATTTGGCTGGGAGCTTGAAAGTCTATGAAGGCAATACAAAGCCAGATGGTTCGGTTGAAAAAGTGAAACCAACGCAACCGTTGACGGATATCACAATGGAAGAACCAAGCGAGAAAAACCAAAATACTTGGCGTGTTGATTTTCCTAATGATAGTCGTACGTATGTGATTGAATTTAAGACGTCTGTTGATGAAAAAGTTATCGAAGGTTCGGCTAGTTATGACAATACCGCATCTTATACAAACCAAGGTTCTTCACGTGATGTGACAGGAAAAGTTTCTATTCAACATGGTGGCGAATCAGTGAAAAAAGGTGGCGAATACCACAAAGATGATCCAGATCATGTGTACTGGCATGTAATGATCAATGGCGCCCAATCGGTTTTAGACGATGTGGTTATTACTGATACACCCTCACCAAACCAAGTGCTAGATCCCGAGTCATTGGTGATTTACGGTACCAACGTAACAGAAGACGGAACTATTACGCCAGATAAATCTGTTATTTTAGAAGAAGGAAAAGATTACACACTGGAAGTTACCACCGATAATGAAACAGGACAACAAAAAATTGTCGTTAAAATGGCCCATATTGAAGCACCTTATTATATGGAATATCGTAGTTTAGTGACTTCTTCAGCGGCGGGGAGTACAGACACGGTATCCAACCAAGTGTCAATTACTGGAAATGGTTCAGAAGTCGTTCATGGGGATGACAATGGCGATGTGGTCGTTGACATTGATCACAGTGGCGGGCATGCCACAGGGACTAAAGGCAAAATTCAGCTGAAGAAAACAGCCATGGATGGGACAACTATTTTAGCAGGCGCCCATTTCCAAATTTGGGACCAAGCTAAAACACAAGTCCTACGTGAAGGTACAGTAGACGCCACTGGGGTTATCACATTTGGTGGGTTGCCGCAAGGGCAATACATTTTGGTGGAGACAAAAGCACCAGAAGGCTATACAGTTTCGGACGAATTAGCTAAAGGCCGAGTCATTACTATTGATGAAGAAACTTCAGCCGAAGGAGCACAACCAACCATTATTAAAAACGATGTCAATAAAGTATTTTTAGAAAAAATGGATGAGAAGGGTAAAAAGTTAGTCAATGCTCGCTTTAAATTAGAGCATGCCGTAACCACGCCGTTTACTCATTGGGAAGAAGTTCCCCTTGCGCCGGATCGAACCAACGCGAATGGCCAGTTAGAGGTGGATAGTTTAAAACCAGGGCTTTATCAGTTCACAGAAATCGAAGCACCGACAGGCTATCTTTTAGACACGACACCCAAACGGTTCATTGTGACACAAAACACGAGCGGACAAATTCGTGATGTTCATGTTAAAATGCTTAATTACCAAGGTTCTGCTGAACTAATTAAAAAAGACCAAGCAGGCAATCCATTAGCAGGTGCTGAATTTTCAGTCCTTGATACCACAGGACAAGCAGTTCGAGAACACTTAGTTTCGGATGCAAACGGAAAAGTCACAGTGACGGATTTAGCCCCAGGAAAATATCAATTTGTGGAAACCAAAGCGCCAGCAGGGTACCTTTTAAACACTGAACCAAGTGCTTTCACGATTGCAGCAAGCGATCGGGGCAAACCAGCAACAGTTATAGCAACGGCTAACTTTGTTAACTATCAAGGCACGGCTAAATTAATCAAAAAAGATGTGAATGGACACTTATTAAGTGGTGCGACATTTAAAGTGCTTGATGCGAAGGGAGAAACGATTCAAACAGGCTTGACGACAAATAATCAAGGGGAAATTGTTGCAGAGCACTTAGCCCCAGGAAAATATCGCTTTGTAGAAACCAAAGCGCCAACAGGCTATTTATTAAATACCACGCCAGTCCCATTTGAAATTGCTGAGAAAAATGCTGGTAAACCAGCGGTCGTTGTTGCTAGTGACAACTTTGTGAATTACAAAGGGGCTTTCCAAATCGTGAAAACGAATAGCGCAGACCAACCATTAGCAGGTGCTGTTTTTGAACTATATGATCACAATAAACAATCATTAGGGATTACAGCAACGAGTGGCAAAGATGGCAAAATTATCTTTAGAGACTTGGCGCCAGGTACCTATTATTACAAAGAAATCAAAGCACCAAAATTACCAGATGGCGCAGATTATATTATTTATCCTGAATTAGTAAAAGTAGAAATTCGTGGTGATTTCAAAGGCGATCCGGAGATCTTCCAATTAGGGGCCTTCGCCAATTTCAAAGGACGCGCCGTCTTTAAGAAAATTGATGCCAATGCGAACCCACTTCCAGGAACGATTTTTAAATTGTATCGAATCGAAAACGGGGAAAAAATCTTTGAAAGAGAAGTAACTGCTGAAAAAGATGGTTCATTGGCTATGGAGGATTTAGGCGCTGGTAGTTATGAATTAGATGAAATGGATGCAACGGATGGCTATATCGTCAATAAACAACCCATTTATTTTGTAGTGAAGAAGAATTCAAATGATAAACAACCACTAGATGAGTTAGAGTTTGTAAATTATCAAGCGGAAGTAACGGGACGTAAAGTCAACGAGCAAGGTCAAACCTTAGCGGGTGCAGTTTTTGCAATTTACAACGCCGATAATCAGAATCAGCCACAAGGTTCACCAATAACATTCTTGAATCGTGCAGGAGAAAAAGTTTCTGAAATAACAACGGAGAAGACTGGCGAAATTTACGCTAAAGGTCTGAATGAAGGGCATTACGTTTTAGTGGAAACGAAAGCACCAACAGGCTATCTGTTAGACACAACGCCACATCCATTTGATGTAACCGCCCAATTAGGAAAAGAGCAGCCAATTGCTTTAGGCGATCTTATCAATTATCAAGGAACTGCTCAATTAACCAAAGAAAACGAAACAGGTGAAGCATTGGCAGGTGCGGTGTTTAAGGTCATTGATGAAACAGGGCAAACCGTAGCTGGACAAGCCAATCTGATGTCTGACAAGCAAGGCAAAGTCATTGCGAAAAACTTAGCACCGGGAACGTATCGTTTTGTGGAGACACAAGCGCCAACAGGCTATCTTCTTAATGAAACGCCAAGCGCAAGCTTTACGATTGCCAAAGACAACCAAGGCAAACCAGCCACTGTGGTACTTAAAGCACCTTTTATTAATTACCAAGGTGCTGCCAAGCTGGTGAAAATTGACCAGCAAAAGAATGCCTTAGCAGGTGCTGAATTTAAAGTGACAGATGCAGAGACAGGGCAAACTGTCGCTCGTTCATTACGTTCTGACAACCAAGGGTTAGTTCAAGTGAACCACTTACAACCAGGAAAATATACCTTTGTGGAAACAAAAGCACCGGATGGTTACCAACTGTCTAAGCAAGCAGTCGCATTCACTATTGCGGCAACAGCGAAAGACAAACCTGAACTCGTGGATGCGGGCACGTTTGTTAACGAGAAACAACCTGTATCCAAAAAAACAAAACCAAATCAGCCAACAACGAAACAAGCAGCTAGAGAGACAGGTTGGCTTGATTTACCGAAAACCAACACAAAAGTCAATTACTTCTTTGTCTTTATCGGCCTCCTGTTGGTCAGTTTGGCAAGTTGGCTCTTCTATAAAAAGAGCAAGAAATAAGCAAAAGCTATAAAAAAACAGGCCATCCGTCGAAAGGACGGATGGCCTGTTTTTTCATCTTAAGCTAATCAACTGAACAAAAGCAGCTCCTTCTTATTGACATTCTCAGGTAAGCCTTCATCGCAGTTTAGTCTTTGAACAGAACTTACTGGGTTCTTGGAGATAACCGCTTGTGCCTCAGCCTTTGTTTTTCGATGCTATCTTTAGGTATTTTGGCTAAAATATTGTACACTTTACATGTGCAAGAAATTTAGTTAGAGATATGAGGATAGAATGATGAAAAAGATGATGGTTTTATACAACGAAACTTCAGGAAGTAGTGAAAGTAAAGAGATTGCAGAACGCTTTAAAAAAGCTGCAGAAGCGAGAGGGGAAGCGGTTATTTTGCAACCTTCCAATCCAGACATTGATCCTGAAGAAATGCGGAAAAATGCCAAAGAAAATCAAGTGGGTGTCTTGGTCGTCATTGGTGGTGACGGGACCATTCATCATGCCGTTCAAAATTTTAAAGACACCATTCGTGACTATCAAATAGGGATTATTCCAGGTGGAACAGTCAATAATTTTGCACGTGTGTTAAGTATTCCTTTGAAAGAAGAAGACGCCTTTGAGACCATTTTGGCAGGACAGACCACGCCAGTTGATTTTGGGATGGTAAATCAAGATGTGATGATTTCGACCTTAACGATTGGACTATTAGCGGACACAGCAGCAAATGTGACCCAACAGGAGAAACAAAAATATGGTCCTTTAGCCTTTACAAAGCAATTTTTCCGCTTATTAATGAAAAAGAAAAAATACAAACTAAAAATTGATGGCGATGAAAGACGTTGGCATGGCAAAGCCCAATTATTAACGATGACCATGACGAATTCTGCTGGCGGCTTTACCAATTTCGATGCCAATGCTACGCCAGATGACGGCGAAGTCCACATTATCATTTTGCCTAAGTTAGTTTTTTACAAGTTTGTCTATTATTTACCTAAAATTATCAGAGGACAATTAAATGAAATTCCTGGTGTCGTGTATTTCTCTGGGAGTCAATTTAAAATTAGTGGCGAAAAAGACAAGAAAGTCCAAACACGAACAGATGGCGACCCTACCGATGATTTACCGATTAAAGTAACGGTGGAAGCTGGGGGACTCAACGTGTTTGTTCCTGAAACGTCCACATCTAAGAAAGAATAAAAGAAACAACTGTTATTTTTTCGTGGAATAGATTTCTCATTTTGTGTACAATAGAACAGAAGAGAGGCAGTTGAGTGAACAGTGAAATGGGATGAATATGTTGATATATTCGATACAGATGTCGTTTCTAAAATTATTATTTTAAGAAACTTGCCAATTAATGAAGGCTGGATTGACATCAATGAGTTAGCAGAAGAATTACAATTAAACAAAAAATCAGTCAAAAAATACGTAGAGCTTCTAAAAGATGACATTACGTATTATGCTGTGGATAATGATGCTTCTTTGGCTTTTGAAAAGGGGCATGGCTATCGCTTGAACTTGGCGTCTAGCCAAGCGTTCCAGAAACTTTATACAGCAATTTTTCGGGATAGTTTAACTTATCAAGTAATGGAAGATTTATTCTGGGGTCGATTTAATGGGATTGTGCCAGCGACAACAAAATATCATACCAGTGATGCCACGATTCGGCGCTTGCTTAAAGGGTTTACAGAAATTTTAGCGCCATTGGGGTTAGTGATTAATAAAAGCACCTGGAAAATTGAAGGCAATGAAGCGTATTTGCGCCATTTTGCTTACACTATTTTTATGGACTTAATCCGTGATACTTGGCCTTTTGACTATATACAAGAAACGGAAGTCGCACAAACTGTCCAAAAAATGATGGCTTTTTTCAACGTAGAAGTTGCGGAAACGGTGACACGCCGAGTTAAATATATGGTCGCTATCTCAAAAGTCCGGAGTGCGCAAGGCGCCGAATATCGACCTTCAGCCGAGCAAGAAACTTATTTAGAAGGTAATAAACATTACCAAGCCTTTATAGAAGAGATGACAGCTACAACCCTTTTCCTTAACAAAAACGATTTAACTTTTGTGTACTTTTTCTTGTTAGCCAATGACCAATTTTATCAAGATGAAGCCACTGCACAAGCAATTTTAGCGCATTTTGATGAGTCTGAAGCGCCTGTTTATATGTTGACTCATTTAGTCCAACATTTCTTATTAGAAGAAATACACATGACGCCGCAATTGGAGAAAATTCGTCCGCAAATTTTTTATTATTTGTTTGCTACACATTTATTTGCCGAACTTTACTATGTCCAAAATGTGAAAATGTACAATGTCTTCTGGAATAAAGTTAAAGAAAAATATCCAGTTCTTTTAGAAGAATTAAGCCAAGGCTTAAATCAACTTTACGAACAAACAGGCAATGAATTATTTACAAATAAAGAATTTTTGGCTTTGCGTTATTCTAGTGTTTTGGCGCTTTCTAATGATTTAATTCATCGTGAACAAAAAATTGTTTTAGGGTTAAAATCAGGCTTGCCAGTACTGGAAGAAGAACGGGTGAAACTTTCGATTGAAAATAATTTTCGTCGGTTTTATGCATTGGAAGTCTTACGATACAGTGAAGCAAGCAAAGAAGAATGGCAAAATATTGATTTACTATTAGTGACTTCTTTGGCAGATGTAGAAACGGGCCATCCAGAGATCTTTTTACTTTCAAGTGAGTTAACGTTTGAGCAATATAATCGTTTGAACCAAAAAATAGTAAAAATTAACGAGAAAAGAACCACGTCACTTTAATAAAAAATCAAAAAAATGGGCTTTTTTGAGGTATATGTCCGATAAATTGTAAAAAAATTTTTCTAAAAAGTAAAAAAAGACAAGAAGAAAACGTCAATAAGTAGGTAATCAACACCTACTTATTGACGTTTTCTCGTTGTTTTTTAATAAATACTGCGTCAATTCTTCTGAAAATTATGTCAAAAAGGTACTTTTTTTGCTTTTTTTATCGTAAATAATAGATGATTAGCTATTGATAGTAAAGGAACTACTACTTTTTTTAACAGTCAGTTAAAAAATATTGAGGGTTCTCACAAGAATTTTTCTATATAATAGAAAGAGCAAGGGAAGGAAGGCGGGATAGAATGAAAAAACGGATGGAACAAATTGAAGAAATCTTAAGTTGTGAAGAAAATAGTGCCGGTGTTCGATTAAAGGAATTGGTTGAGGCCTTAGAATTAGAAGTCACAAATCAAAACTTGTTAAAGGTAACAAGTATCTTACATATGAATCCAAAATTTAAAAAAATTTATGCATACGAAGACAGTCGTGTTATTACGCTGTATCAACTTTTACAAAATAAGCCGTTGGAAGTAACGGAATGAAAAGAGGAAAACACATGAAGAAAACAATACTTATTCTTCTATTTGGTTTATTGACGGTGGTTGGTCTACCAATGGTGACTGAAGCGGCTGAACCAGTTGATGCAACAGATGCAACAATTTTTGGTGCGCAAGCGATGGTACCTAATAGCACAGAGGATCAAACAGAGAAGTTACAGACATTACTGAGTCAGACAGCAAAGGAAGGACGGGCATTATTTTTACCACAGGGAAGTTATGCTTTGTCAAAAGATATTACGATTTCTTCAAATTATCAATTAATTGGCGATACAACAGGAGCCACTATTTTACATAATGCTACAGGTACACCGATTCAACTGAAAGACACTACGTACGGAACGAAAACCAATGTACGACTTCAAAATATTGCTTTTGATGGCATCAATGTGACCTTGAAATTGACGAATCAATTAACGCTAGCAAACAATATCTTCTATAATCCATTAAAAGGATTTGTGGTCAATTTAAATGCAGACATTGGCGTTAAGATTTCAGGCAATATTTTCATGCGAGACACAGCACACATGCAACCCAAGATTGATTTTAACCGAGCGATTTACATTGGTGGTTATTCAACACCAAGTCGCTTCCAGTATATGTCAGATGTAGACATCGTGGACAATTTATTTGGGTTAAAAGTGACGGAATTAGATGCGATTAAAAGCACCAGTCGTTCAGACTTAGCAGCAACTATTACACGTTTACAAACAGCCATTGAAGCAGGTGCTATTTCAGTACCTAATGAACAAAATTATCTATCCACCGGGGTTAATTCTTTTAATATGCTGAAGGATGTAACTGTCCAACATAATTTTTTCTATTCACCCTATGATAATGAAAACTTGAATGGTCTAGTGGGAGATCATGCAATTTATTTCCGTGGCGCCCAAAACATCACGGTGGTAGGGAATCATTTACGCGGACTACAAAATGGTCCAGCTGGCGGATTTAAGTTTAAATCAGGCCGTAATATTACGATTATGAATAATTATTTGCGAAATACAGGTCTCATTATGTATGGAACACCAGAGATTGGTTTGGCAGAAACGCAAGCAGAGGGTGCTATCTCAGAACTCTCTAACTGGTTAGTGGCTAATAACATTTTTGATTGGAAGTATTGGAACAATCAATATGCAATTGGAATGGAATACAATCGACATACAGGAAATAACAATGTGTTCAATGGCGTATTTATCAACAATCAGTTTGTTAACTACCACAATATTCCGCAAAACCGACGTCGGGAATTGTTAATCGCTAGTGGCGGTGGTTTCCGACCAGAAACGAGTTTTGTGAAAGACAATACTCGAGATGATGGCCTTAAAAACGGCCAATTATTGGTAGAAAATTGGACAGAGGCGGACTATCGCTTAATGCCAGCAACATGGGAATCATTAATTTCACCAACACTTTATGAGCAATATAAAAATACGCCAATTCCGGTTAGAAATACTTTAGCAACCCCTGTGGCTACAACGATTGTGCAAGGACAATCAATCGATCCGCAGCAACTGGTTGCTAATACAAATGACGCGGATGAAGCAGTCCCAGCCGCTAAAATCGTCAATCCAGAGGTCTTAAATGAAATCGGCCAACAAAAAGTGACTGTTCAATTAACTTATGAAACAGGGTCATTGGTAACAGTGAACGTACCGGTGACGGTAGAGGCCCCTGCAAAAAAGCTTGATTTGTCCCAGCTACAAACCGTTTATGCTTCGATTGGTGAAGCAAACCAATATACAGTTTACTCTTGGCAGCTATTCACTGCCATTGGGCCTAAAACAATTGTTCCTTCCTATTATCAGCAGGCGACACAATTGTTAGCAGAAGGTCAGGAGAGTCAGGACAAAACCCAAGAGCAAGTGGATCAGTTAACAAGTAATTTGCAATCTGCAATGAAAGTATTAGTCAAAAAAGCCGATATCACGCTAGAGCGTACAGAAGCAGAAAATGAACTGGCAAGCGTTCATAAATTAGACGAATCTGTATATACCAAAGACTCTTGGCAAGCCATGCAAGAAGCCTTAATAGATACAACAACTGGCGAAGGAAGCTCTAAGCAGTTACAACAACTGCTTGCTTGGTCAGATGAAGAATTATTAGAGCCAACACTTGGTGGCTTTAAAACGCCTGCAGATGCACAAAAGCGTATTAATCAATTAACACAAACCATAAAAACGGCGTTACTTCTGTTAGTTGAAAAATCAACAGAGACAACTAGTAACACAAGCGAAAGCAGCACCTCAAGCACGACAAGTGAAAGCAGTAGTACCAGCGAAAGCAGCACCTCAAGCACGACAAATGAAAGCAGTAGTACCAGCGAAAGCAGCACGCCAAGCACGACAAGTGAGAGCAGTAGTACGAGTGAAAGCAACACGCCAAGCACAACCAGTAAAACAAGTAGTACCAGCGAAAGTAGTGCTTCAAGTACGACCAGCGCAACCAACAGTACAAGTGAGAGTAGCACCCCAAGCACTGTAAACGAAAGCAGCCAAAACAAAGGCCAGAATTCTGTCATTTACGCGGTAGAGTCTAATCAAGATCCTAATGACGCTCAAAGTAATTCAAAGCCCTCTGCCAAGGCTAGTCAAACAAAGGAATCAGTAGCAGAAAACCAAGCAACTAAACAGATACAGACGAATCAAGAATCGTCAGGAACAGTCAAAAAAGCGGATAATACGACCAAAATTGCCAAGAAAAAATTCCCCAAAACAGGGGAACAATCTTCAGCAGTTGGGAGCTTCCTAGGCCTGAGCTTTTTATCGTTAGCCATAGCAACCTATTGTTTTAAAGTGAAAAGATAACTCTTTAAAAACGGATAAGTAAGCATCCTGAAACAAGAAATAGGACTTGTTTCAGGATGTTTTCATATAAAATTAAAAGAACTACAGTTTTTAGTGAAAAAATACACAAAAGTACTTGAAATTCTGTGATATAAGGGTAAAGTAAAGGAGGACAAAAAACAAAGGAAGTGAAATGTTTGTATACACCAGATGAAATTTTAAGTATCAGTATTGAAAATGGTCAGAAAAAAATTCAAAAGCCTTTGGTAGCAAAACTCATTTTAGGATTTATCGGCGGTGCCATGATTTCCCTCGGCTATTTGGCTTATGTGCGTGTTTCCGCCTCTATTCCAGCAGATTTAGCCAGTGTTCAAGCTTTAGTGGGAGCTGCGGTTTTCCCAATTGGTCTAATTGTTATTTTAATGGCTGGTGGTGAGTTAATCACAGGAAATATGATGGCGGTGAGTACGGCTTGGTTTGCTAAAAAGGTTTCTTTCAGAGAATTACTCGTGAACTGGGTCACAATTACATTGGCAAATATGGTTGGCGCCCTATTTGTTGCCTATTTTTTTGGCCATTATTTAGGTTTAACCAGTAGCGGCGCCTATTTAAATCAGGTTCTTTCTCTTGCAGAACATAAAGTTGCAGCAACTTGGCTTCAAGCAATTATTTCAGGTATTGGCTGTAACTGGTTCGTAGGTCTGGCCTTATGGCTTTGTTATGGTGCGAAAGATGCAGCGGGGAAACTATTAGGCATCTGGTTTCCAGTAATGATTTTTGTTGCAATTGGCTTTCAGCATAGTGTGGCGAATGCATTCATCATTCCAGCCGCAATTTTTGAAGGCGGCGTTCAGTGGGGAGACTTTTTCCGTAATTTTATTTTTGTTTATTTAGGTAATATCATTGGTGGTGCCATTTTTGTTTCTGGCTTTTACTATTTAAGCTATCGCAAACATTAAATCCATTTAGCAGATAAAAACCTACACAAAGGCTAAATGCCTTTGTGCAGGTTTTTTCTTTTTAAACAAAAAGGAAAACGGTTGAAAAATTATTGCTAGATTTTTAAAACAATGTTACATTAATGTTACAAAAAGATTTCTGGAGGTAACGAAAAATGAAAAAAATTGCTTTGTTCAGTATGTTAACGTTCAGTGTATTGTCTTTAAGTCTAGCAGGATGTGGAAACAAAAAAACAGCAAGCACAAATGATTCTAAGCCAAAGCAAGAAACAAAGAAAGCCACGCAGAAATCCTCTAGTCAACAAGAAATGAAAAGTAGTCATTCGTCTGTCACGGGTCAAAATTCTAATGTGACAGGGGAAAATCCGTCAGAAAATGCCACGCAGCCTTCTGCAGGAACTGATGAAACGAATGAAGTCCCTCAAAACCAAGCACCTGATACAAACATTACAATTACCAATGTTGTTTTCAATCCTGAAAGAAATGAAATTAATGGTACTACATTACCTAATGCAACCATTACAGCAACGGTAGTCGGTGATGCTTCTGCACAAGCAGGTGTTTTTTATGCGGATGCCAATGGCAATTTTACAGTAATTAGTCCCAGAGCGGGAGCGACTACTCAATTAATCGCAACCGTTGATCAACGGAATAGTGCACCTGTCCAAATTGATATTCCAAGTTCAGGACAAGAAGCAGCGCTTTCTTTTAGCAATATTACGATTGATCCGAAACAAGGGACAATTTCTGGTAAAACAGCACCGAATGCAACTATTTTAGTGTCACGTGCAGATGATGCGCGGGTGATTTTAGCAAGTTTTACTGCGGATGCCCAAGGGAATTTCACAGCCAGTAATTTAGTTCCCGGCACAAAAAATCGCTTAGATGTTACGTTAAATGGAGAAATAGGGACACCTTACTTGTTTGATTTACCAAATTAAAATAGAAGAGAAGTGATCAAAGCCACCAACGCTAGTTAGCGTTGGTGGCTTTGATGGTTTAAGCTTCTTCTTTTTTATGATTGCGGATATGTAAATAGATGGTATTTTTTGAAATACCTAATCGATCGGCAATCTTTATGACAGAATCTTTGAGATTAAAAATTCCTTGATCATATAAACGAATAACAATTTCTTTATTTTGATTCAAATGTGATACATTTGGATCGCTTTCTACTGCTTGTTTTACTTTTGTCAGTGAAGTAGTGATTAATTCGTCAATATTGTCAGAAAAATGTTCAGAATTTTTAAGCTCTTGGGACATATCATTTTGTTGTCCTGAAGGTAATAAGTCTTGCAAGTAATCAATTAATGGCATTTCTAAATGCATATTGATACAGATCAATCCAATAATACGATCATTTTCACCGATAACTGGAATGGTGGAAGATTTTAAAATAACCCCTTTTTGATTTTTATTGTAGTAGGGTTTCACAGCGTAATCATGTTCCGACTCTACTTGACTTAACATTTTTAACGCCATATCAGTAATGGGGGCACCTTCCTTGCGGTTACTGAAATGGCCATTGATGACTTTGATAGCTGAACTTTCCAAATTTTCTAAACTATGAAGAATGACTTCATGGGTACTACCAAAGAAGTTCCCTAATCCATCAAGCATTAAGGCATGTGAATGTAAGATTTGTTTATCTACTTCACTTAAACGTAAATATGACTCCAAGTGATATCCTCCCCTACACTGAAATTAATTTTAGTGTAATACTTTTTTAATGGAAAAGCAATAAGATTCTTTACGTTAAAAAAATACATTGACTAAACTTTTGTTTAGTCGTATACTCTGAATGTGGAATGAAATTTTTGTTACTCATTGTACTTTAGTTCATCGGAATGCTCGCTCATTCTTTCACTTGTTGAGCAATAAAAATTTTATTCAGGAGTACCATCCGTTATAAAAAAATATAGTTGGAGGCAAAGAAATGAAAACGTTATCAGGAATCTTGATGTTAGTCTTAGTTTTATGTGGCATGTCCCTATTCTCTTTTAAAGCACCGCGAGGGAAAAAATCTTTAAGTGCTTTGTCTGGTGCAGCTTGTGCCACCTTTCTACCAGAGGCGTTTTTGCGATATGCAGTAGGCGGCGTTTTTCATTTAGATTATGTGTCGCAAATTGGTGAAACTATGGGTAGTCTAGGTGGTTTAGCAGCTGGAGCTCTTGTGCCGCTCGCTTTCGGGATTAGTCCAGTTTTTTCAATTATTTTAGGTCTGTCATTGATTAAAGTCAGCTTGTTACCAGCCTTTATTACCGCATATCTTTTATCTTTTGTTGTTGAGCAGATGCAAAAACGTATTCCAGAAGGGATTGACTTATTAGTCGTTATTTTAGTCATTCCAGTCGCTGCTTCGTTAGTTGCTGGTTTTATTCAACCCGTTGTATTAGGTGTCCTAGAAGTTATTGGGGGCACGATTTTAAGTGCAGTAGATGGCAATCCATATGTGATGGGCGCAATTTTAGGTGCTATTATCCCGATTGTTGGTATGACACCGTTAAGTTCAATGGTTTTAACTGCCTTGATTGGTTTGACTGGTGTACCAATGGCTGTCGGTGCGTTGACTTGTTACGGCAGTTCCATTGTCAATGCGGCGCTATTTAAAAAGTTAAAACTAGGCACAGCTTCAACCCCGTTAGCTGTGGCAATTGAGCCATTAACACAAGTCGATATCATCAGCTCCAATCCAATTCCTATTTACGCAACGAATTTAATTTCAGGAATGGTTAGTGGTATTGTAGTGACTTTCTTTGGCTTAAAAGTACCTGTGACAGGAATGGCAACGCCGTGGGCTGGTTTACTTGTGACATTAGGTAACAATGCCATTCAAACGACTTTACTAGCAGTAGCGATTATCACAGTGGTCAGTCTGATGTTTGGATTTTTAGGTGCGCTGGTCTTTAAACGTTACAGAATTGAAGCGGTGGATAATACACCAGAATTTGAAGGAACGACGGAAGTAACCAGTGAAAAAGAAGCAGTAAAAACCAAAGGAGGAGTTACGTATGAACACAGCTATGGCCATCAATAAACCTAAAAAAGTGAACAAAGTAATGAACTACAAAAGTTGTTTTGACATTATCGGTCCTATTATGATTGGTCCTTCTAGTTCGCATACAGCTGGGGCCTTAGCGATTGGCTTAGCGGCAAGAAAGTTATTCGGCGGAACGCCAGAAAAAATTGTGATTAAATACTATGAATCTTTTGCAGACACGCATAAAGGACATGGAACTGATTTTGCAATTATTGGCGGAATTCTTGGACTAGCAGCAGATGATGCCAACGTAACACAATCCATTGAACTTGCGGAAGAACAAGGAATTGAGATTCAATTTTTAGAAATGAGTGAAGAAAGTCCAGTGAAGCATGCTAATACAGCATGTGTGACACTCAGTGATGCAACGCACGAAATTCATTTAACAGGAATTTCTGTAGGTGGCGGCACTATCGAGGTGAAATACATTGAATTAGACGGTTTCAATGTCCAACTACATGGTCCTTTACCTATTTTGTTAGTCATTAATCAAGAAGAGCAGGCGATGCAAGCTTTTAAAGATACGTTACAAAAAAATAATATTCAAGTGAATGCGGTGTCTCGTTATGTGGAAGGGAATCAAATTTTATTCATCTTTGACTTAGATTCGGCACCAATTTCCTCGGTGAAAGAACAACTGTTTTCACTAGATGACACATCGAAAATAATCTTATTATGATAGGAGTTTGACATATGTACCTTTCGATTGAAGAATTTATCGATAAAGCTGAAAAAACAGGAAAAAAAATCTCTGATTTAATGATTGAGCAAGAAATGGAACGTAGCCAAAAAAGCTATGAAGAAATTTGGACACAGATGGGTCAAAATTTGGATGTCATGGATGCTGCTGTCAAACGCTCGCAAGAAGGAGCAGGCGTTTTTTCTCCTACTGGGTTAACGGGCGGTGATGCAGCGCGTTTAAAAAAATACCGCGCAGCTGGCAAAACGTTATCAGGTGATTTAATGATGTCTGCAGTTCAAGCCGCACTAGGTACTAATGAAGTCAATGCAGCAATGGGCGTTGTTTGCGCAACGCCAACTGCTGGTGCAAGTGGCACCTTACCAGGGGTTTTAACAGCGATTAAAAATACCTTGAATTTAACGCGTGATCAACAAATTCGTTTCTTATTTACCAGTTCTTTATTTGGAATGGTCACAGCCAACAATGCGATGATTGCTGGTGCTGTTGGTGGATGTCAAGCCGAAGTAGGCAGTGCTTCAGCGATGGCCGCCGCTGCAGCTGTTGAAGCGGCTGGCGGAACACCACGCCAATCTTCTGAAGCTTTTGCTATGGCTTTAGGGAATTTATTAGGTTTAGTTTGTGACCCAGTGGCTGGGTTAGTCGAAATTCCTTGTGTCAAACGAAATACAGTAGGTGCAGGCAATGCGTTAATCGCTGCAGATATGGCTTTAGCTGGAATTGTAAATAAAATACCAGCAGATGAAGTGGTGGAAGCCATGAATAAAGTCGGCCGTCAATTACCACGAGAATTGAGAGAAACGGGTTTAGGTGGCTTAGCTGGCACAGCGACTGGCCAACGAATGAAGAATGAAATTTTTGAAAAAGTAAAATTCACCATTGTTTAAAATTTAATCATGAAGAGGGAAATAAGATGCTGGATATGAAAAAAATTCGCCAAAATGTAGAAGTGGTACAGAAAAAGTTAAAAACACGTGGTGTGGACGAGGAAGTTTTATTGCGCTTTTTGGCTTTAGATGAAGAACGGAGAGCGTTACTTGTTAAAGTTGAAGAACTGAAAAAACACCGTAATCAGGTGTCAGGAGAAATTGCACAATTAAAGCGTGCACAAAAAGATGCTTCACAACAATTGCTAAATATGCAAGAAGTTAGCGAGCAAATTAAAGTTTTAGATCAAGAAGTTGTTCATTTGCAAGAACAATGCACAGCCATTGCAGAACGTTTGCCTAACTTACCTCATGAGAGCGTACCTGTTGGCGCAGACGAAGCCGCCAACGTAGAAGTTCGGCGGTGGAGTACGCCGAAAACTTTTTCATTTGAACCGAAACCACATTGGGAAATCGGTGAAGCCTTAGGAATTTTAGATTTTGAAAGAGGCGCGAAAGTATCTGGTAGCCGTTTTCTTTATTACAAAGGCTTAGGGGCTCGTTTAGAACGAGCGGTCTATAATTTTATGTTAGATCAACATGTTAATGAACATGGTTATACCGAGGTGATTCCTCCTTATTTGGTCAATAGCAAAGCAATGTTTGGCACTGGTCAGTTTCCTAAGTTCAAAGAAGATGTCTTCCAAGTTGCAGAAAGTGATTTGACGCTGATCCCCACAGCGGAAGTCCCATTAACTAACTACTATAATAATGAAATTTTAGATGCGCAAGAGTTACCGATTTATTTCACTGCTTTAAGTCCTTCTTTTCGCTCGGAAGCGGGTAGTGCAGGTCGTGATACCCGAGGATTAATTCGTTTACACCAGTTCCATAAAGTAGAAATGGTTAAATTTAGTGATGCAGAACACTCCTATGAAGAATTAGAAAAAATGACCAACAATGCTGGAGACATTTTAGAAAAATTGGGCCTCCCTTATCGAGTGATTACTCTTTCGACAGGTGACATGGGCTTCTCGGCAGCGAAAACCTATGATTTAGAAGTTTGGATTCCGGCACAGAAAACGTATCGAGAAATTAGTTCTTGTTCAAACTGTGAAGACTTCCAAGCACGTCGGGCGTTGATTCGTTATCGTGATAAAACGGGTCATGTTCAATATGCCCACACTCTTAATGGGTCAGGACTTGCTGTTGGTCGAACAGTGGCTGCCATTTTGGAAAATTATCAAAATGAAGATGGCACCGTAACGATTCCAGAAGTTCTACGTCCTTATATGGGCGGTTTAACGAAAATAGATTAAAAAAGAAGGTTGATGTCACAACATCAACCTTCTTTTTTTATTCGTTAAATCCGTTAACCAATGCCCAATTTCTTGAAAAACTGTAGCTTTTTCCGTTTCTAATAAAATTTCATGACGCAATGTGGGAAATAGTCGTAACGTCACGTGCTGAAAACCTGCATGCTTTAATTGCTTTTGAATTTTCGCTGGCCCCTTGCTGAAATCACCAACTGGGTCTTCAGCGCCACTAATGATTAAAATAGGCAATTCTTTTGGGATCGCTTGGTACCAATTCCTTTGATTGGCTCGTTTAACAAGCGAAAAAAGGGTAGCAAAACCATTATTGGTAAATACGAAGCCCATTAATGGGTCATTTTCATAGTCAGCGACATTGGCTTGATTTTTAGAAAGCCAATTAAAGGAACTTGCTTCAGGAAATTTTTTACTAAAAGAACCAAATGCCAGCTTATCAATGAACGGAGCTGGTTTTTTCGGCTGTTTCTCGGCCATTTTTTTAATAAAAGGCAATGCTGCGGTTAAAGGTAACGGACTTGTTCCAGTGCCCATGAAAATGACTCCTTGCACAGTCACAGGATAGTCTTGCAGATAGTTGCGCAAGGCGAAAGACCCCATGCTGTGACCCATCATAAAATAGGGCAATTGTGGATAGCGATTCACAGCCCATTGTTTCACTTGATGAATATCTGTAACGACATTTTCAGGCCCTTGTTCTCCAAAAAAACCATAGATTGGTGCGCTTGGTTGTACAGATTCGCCATGACCTAGATGATCATGACCAATTACGGCAAACCCTAATTGATTTAAAAAACGAGCAAATTCATCATAACGTTGGATATGCTCTGCCATGCCGTGAATCAATTGAACTACGGCTTTGGGTGAAGGACAGGGCCAATGACGTACATTGAGCTGAGTTTGTTGATCGTTTGAAGTGAGTATGAATTGTTCAGTCATAAGAAACCCTTTCTTTGCTTTTTGATTATTATACAAAAAAAAGACGGTGTTCAAAAGAAAAACTCATGAGAAAACGCCTCAGCTTTCACTGAGACGCCTTTTTTTATTTATCTTTAATAAAAATAGCAATGATGTCAAAGAATAGTCGATTTTACTAAGTGATGAATTATGGGTGGTACAAATACTGCTGGAAATAGTTGTTAACTTCAAGGGCATCTTCTTTATTTTTTGAAAGAATTAAGATGGTATCATCCCCAGCGATGCAGCCCAAGATATGAGGGTTGTGGATACGTATGCGATCAATTAAAACCCCAATGGCTTGCCCGTTGCCAGGTAAGACGGTTAAAAGATTTGTGAACTCTATTTGTGTTAAAGAAACACCAGTTTCAATAATAATGTCAACAAGACGTTCTTCATCTGTTTTATATTTTGGACGAAGGGCAGAATTATTCAAGATACGATAATAGGCTTCTCCTTGACCATTGTCTACTTTGTTTAAATTCAGCTCACGAATGTCACGAGAAATAGTTGCTTGCGTGGTGTGAATATTTTCTTTTTCCAATAATGCTAGTAATTCACTTTGTGTATGGATTTCATTTTCTGTGACCAATCGCTTAATCATCGTTTGGCGTTTTAATCGGTTCATTACTTTCCTCCAGTTCAGTTAATCATGCAAAAAAACATCATTGCTGTTATTTAAAACGGTGCCAGTAATTCCCTAAAATCACTGTACAACGTTTTACTAAATTGTGCAAGTCTCACTTTTTTAAATGCGAAATATCCGACAAAATCAATGAGAATCTTTTGGCTAAACGACCCTTTTTCTATTCTAATTAGAGAGATTCTGCTAGTATTGCTTTGTAAATGTCTGGAGGAAGGGTGTTATTTGTGAATAAGCAAACACGCCAAAGTTTGATTAAAGAAATCATTCAAACAACCGTAATTCATAGTCAAAATGAGTTGTTAAGAGAATTAAAAAAGCGCGAGATAAATGTCGCACAAGCAACGATTTCACGGGATTTATGGGAATTAAAAGTCGTCAAAGCATTAGATGAGTCTGGCGAGATGCGGTTAACGATTTTTGAACAATTCACTTCTTTAGAAGAACGAAAAAAAGAACAGTTGATACAAGCAATTCGTGAGGTAGTGACCAAAGTTGAACGTGTCGCCTTTTTACTATTGGTTCATACATTACCAGACAACGCAACATTGTTTTCAGCTGTACTTGATGAAGTGTCTTTGTGTGAAAAGAAATGTTCTGTCGCTGGCTTCGACACTGTTATTATTGTTTCATCATCCGAGGAAAAAGCACAAGAACTAGAGCAGTATTTTCAACAATTTATTCAGCCAATACCTTTGTCAAAAAGTAACGCATAAAAGGAAGGGAGCCAGAAGTCGTTTTGACTTCTGGCTCCCTTCCTTTTACCTCTATAAGATTATAACTTTATGAAGTGTGTGGAGAAATAATTTTTTTTGAATAAATGCATTTTTTTTTATTTAATTATGCATTATTTTTTTAGAATATCTATGAAAGCGCATTCTTTTAGGCTGGAAATATGCATAAGAAAGAATACCGTTGTATATTTGGTATTTTGTTTGGCAAATGGCTCACGTCCTAGGTTAATCAGGTCTGTTATTCTGTGTTTGTAATTAAGTTGAGGAGGTTATTTCACATGAGTCATCCAATTAATGTATTTTCTGAAATCGGGAAATTGAAAACAGTGATGTTACATCGTCCAGGTAAGGAATTAGAAAATTTAATGCCAGATTATCTGGAGAGACTGTTGTTTGATGATATTCCGTTTTTAGAAAAAGCACAAGCAGAACATGATGCATTTGCAGAGTTGTTACGATCAAAAGATATCGAAGTGGTCTATTTAGAGGACTTAGCTGCTGAAGCGTTGATTAATGAAGAGGTCCGCCGACAATTTATTGACCAATTCTTAGAAGAAGCCAATATTCGCAGTGAATCAGCAAAAGAAAAAGTTAGAGAGTTAATGTTAGAAATTGACGACAACGAAGAACTGATTCAAAAAGCGATTGCTGGCATTCAAAAACAAGAATTACCTAAATATGAGCAAGAATTTTTAACAGATATGGTTGAAGCGGATTATCCATTCATTATTGATCCAATGCCTAACTTATACTTCACGCGTGATAACTTTGCGACAATGGGGCACGGGATTTCTTTAAATCATATGTATTCAGTAACTCGACAACGGGAAACCATTTTTGGGCAATACATTTTTGATTATCATCCTCGTTTTGCTGGAAAAGAGGTTCCTAGAGTCTATGATCGTTCAGAATCAACCAGAATTGAAGGTGGCGATGAATTAATTCTTTCAAAAGAAGTAGTGGCCATTGGGATTTCTCAAAGAACGGATGCCGCGTCAATTGAAAAAATTGCGAGAAATATTTTTGAACAAAAATTAGGGTTCAAAAATATCTTGGCTTTTGATATCGGTGAACATCGTAAATTCATGCATTTAGATACCGTTTTTACCATGATTGACTATGATAAATTTACGATTCATCCAGAAATCGAAGGTGGTTTGGTTGTTTACTCAATCACTGAAAAAGCAGATGGAGACATCCAAATTACAAAAGAAAAAGATACATTAGATAACATTTTATGCAAATACTTGCATTTAGACAATGTTCAATTAATCCGTTGCGGTGCTGGAAATTTAACAGCAGCAGCCCGTGAACAATGGAACGACGGTTCAAATACATTAGCAATTGCCCCTGGGGAAGTTGTTGTTTACGATCGGAATACGATTACGAATAAAGCGCTAGAAGAAGCAGGCGTGAAATTGAATTACATTCCAGGAAGTGAACTAGTACGTGGCCGTGGTGGCCCTCGTTGTATGAGTATGCCACTTTACCGTGAAGATCTTTAAAAAAACACCCAAAAATAGGAGGAATCATCATGAATTCAGTATTTCAAGGACGTAGTTTATTAGCAGAAAAAGATTTTTCAAGAGCAGAATTAGAGTATTTGGTAGACTTCAGTATTCACTTAAAAGAATTGAAGAAAAAAGGGATTCCACATCACTATTTAGAAGGAAAAAATATCGCTCTTTTATTTGAAAAAACTTCGACACGGACACGCTCTGCATTCACGACAGCAGCGATTGATTTAGGGGCACATCCTGAGTATTTAGGCGCCAACGATATTCAATTAGGTAAAAAAGAATCTGTTGAAGATACAGCGATTGTTTTAGGTAGTATGTTTGACGGGATTGAGTTCCGTGGGTTTAGTCAAGAAGTAGTGGAAGATTTAGCGAAATATTCTGGTGTTCCTGTTTGGAATGGTTTAACGGATCAATGGCACCCAACACAAATGATTGCGGACTTTATGACAGTGAAAGAAAACTTTGGTCGTTTAGAAGGAATCACTTTAGTATATGTCGGCGATGGCCGTAACAACATGGCAAACAGCTTGTTAGTGACAGGTGCTATTTTAGGCGTAAATGTTCGCATTTGTGCACCAAAAGAATTGTTCCCTTCTGATGAAGTCGTTAATTATGCAAAAGAATTTGCGAAAGAATCTGGTGCAGAATTAATGATTACAGACGACGTTGCTAAAGGTGTTAAAGGAGCCAACGTGTTATATACAGACGTTTGGGTGTCCATGGGTGAAGAAGATAAATTTGAAGAACGTGTCAATCTGTTGAAACCTTATCAAATTAATATGGCTATGTTAGAAAAAACCGAAAACATGGATGGCGATTTAATCGTATTACACTGTTTGCCAGCCTTTCATGATACGAAAACACAATACGGTGAAATGGTTGCTGAAAAATTTGGCATTACTGAAATGGAAATTACGGATGAAGTCTTCCGCAGTAAATATGGTCGTCAATTTGAAGAAGCAGAAAACAGAATGCATTCTATTAAAGCGATCATGGCAGCTACTTTAGGCAACTTATTCATTCCTCGTGTGTAGGAAGCAACTGAAAAAACATTGAAAAAAGAATAGTTGTTTCGCCCTTTAAGAGTTTCTTTTGAAGGGCGGCCTATTCTTTATTATGATAGGAAAGAAGGATTTGTAATGGGGAAAAAAATGGTCGTTGCACTAGGCGGAAATGCCATCCTTTCAAATGATGCTAGCGCACATGCACAACAGCAAGCATTAGTTCAAACATCTGCCTATTTAGTTCATTTAATTAAACAAGGGCATCGGTTGATTGTTTCACATGGCAATGGTCCACAAGTCGGTAATCTATTATTGCAACAACAAGCAGCTGATTCTGAAAAAAATCCAGCGATGCCGCTAGATACGTGTGTTGCTATGACACAAGGAAGTATCGGCTACTGGTTGTCCAATGCGCTTAATCAAGAATTAAACAAAGCAGGAATCAAGAAACAAGTGGCTACTGTTTTAACACAGGTGGTCGTAGATCCAGCAGATGAGGCATTCAAAAATCCAACAAAACCGATCGGTCCATTTTTAACAGAAGCTGAAGCCAAAGAAGCAATGCAAGCAGGTGCTATTTTTAAAGAAGATGCAGGACGTGGCTGGCGCAAAGTCGTTCCAAGTCCTAAGCCAATTGATATCCACGAGGCTGAGACTATTAATACCTTAATAAAAAATGATATAATTACCATTTCATGTGGTGGTGGCGGCATCCCTGTCGTAGGACAAGAATTAAAAGGTGTCGAAGCAGTAATCGATAAAGATTTTGCTTCTGAAAAACTGGCAGAATTAGTGGATGCGGATGCACTAGTTATTTTAACTGGCGTGGATTATGTGTGTATTAATTATGGCAAACCAGATGAAAAACAATTAACCAATGTCACTGTAGCAGAGTTGGAAGAATACAAACAAGCGGGTCATTTTGCACCAGGTAGTATGTTACCGAAAATTGAAGCCGCCATTCAGTTTGTAGAAAGCCAACCCAATAAACAAGCAATTATCACTTCTTTGGAAAACTTAGGAAGTATGAGCGGCGATGAAATCGTAGGAACGGTTGTGACAAAATAAAGTATAGTATTTAGGAGAATTAAGATGATGATAGAGAAAATAATCACTAAAAATAATCAAGATTTTCAATACTTTTCTGAATCAGAACTAACAGAATTGCGCAACGAGAGTTTCGTTCGCTCCTATAAAAAAGGCCAAGTCCTTTTTTATCCAGGTGATCCGAGAAATCATTTAATTTTATTGGTTTCAGGTGTCATTAAAATTGAAAAAAATGATCGCAGTGGTAATTTTTCCTATCTGCATTTTATGAAAAAGCAGGCTCTTTTTCCGAGAATCGGACTGTTTCAAGATGAGG
Organism: Enterococcus sp. DIV1316a; assembly: GCF_050536915.1. Lineage (NCBI taxonomy): Bacteria > Bacillati > Bacillota > Bacilli > Lactobacillales > Enterococcaceae > Enterococcus > Enterococcus sp. DIV1316a. Next base: position 112,355 of record NZ_CP172913.1, read on the forward strand.
TTCATTACGACTCCGCGATTGCCTATACGGATATTGAGGTTGTGTTTGTGCCAGTTAAACTGTTTGAGCGTTTTCTCCAAAATAATCCCCAGCAATTGATTCATTGGATTCAAGAACAATCGGTCCTTTTAAAAGAAAGTATGATCAAAATCCAAAAAGGAACAACCAATGATGCATGTGAACGGATTGTGACATCACTGGCGATGTTATTAAATGATTTAGGAGAACGAATTGACAACAGAGAACGCGTTGCAATTACTTGTCCAATTACCATTAATGACATTGCACGGATGAGTGGAACTACGCGGGAAACAGCAAGCAGTGTTATGAAAAAATTAGTCCAAATGAACCGTATTAGCTACAGTCATAAATTCTTAACTTTTCTAGATACGCCATTCTTTATTGATCGATTGAGTAATTAATCATAGAGAAGGGAGATACAGGAAAGTAGGTTCCTGTATAAAAGGATATGGCAGAAAAAAAGAAGAAAAACAAAAAACAGCTTTCGTCTTTTAGTATTTTATTTATTATTTTAATTGTTTTAGGTATCGTAACGGTCTTGCTAAATGGCCAGCCATTTACCCCAAGAGAAATTGATGGCAAAATGGTTGACCACGTGGTAGGGGCCAAATTATCGGATATTATCATGGCTCCATTCAATGGGTTTAAAGATGCCATTGAAATTAATATTTTTATTTTAGTACTCGGTGGCTTTTTAAATATTGTGACACAAACTGGGGCTCTTGAAGCAGGGATTCAATCAGTCGTTAAAAAGTTAAAAGGGAACGAATTGAAAATCATTCCGATTTTAATGATTTTATTTTCTATTGGTGGTTCGACTTATGGAATGGCAGAAGAAACAATTCCTTTTTATGGTTTATTGAGTGCCACCATGGTCGCCGCTGGTTTTGATACGTTTGTCGCAGTGGGTACTGTACTATTGGGTGCAGGATCAGGTGTTATCGGTTCAACGGTTAACCCTTTCTCCACAGGGGTAGCGATGGATGCGTTGCGAGGTATTGGCATTCAGCCGAATACAGGAATTATTTTAATTGTCGGTGCTATTTTGTGGGCGGCCTCTACTAGCTATTCTATTTTCATTGTGATGCGTTATGCGAAAAAAGTGAAGGCTGACAAAGGTTCAACAATTTTATCTTTACAAGAACAAGAGGATATGGAAAAAACGTATGGACAAGCAGCGTCGAAAGAAATGCCATTTACGAATCGTCATAAAAAAATCTTAATGGTATTCGCTTTCTGTTTTGTCATTATGATTGTTTCCTTAATTCCATGGAACGACTTTGGAGTGACGATTTTCAAAGGCTGGACGTCTGTTTTAACAGGCAACAGTTTCGGTGACTGGTACTTTGGCGACTTAGCGATGTGGTTCTTCCTTTTAGGGATCATTGCTGCCTTGATTGGTCGCTTTACTGAAAAAGAAACCATTGAAGCATTTATCGACGGTGCCAAAGATATGTTATCCGTTGTTTTAATTATCGTAGTTGCTCGCGGGGCATCTGTTTTGATGTCTAAAACGTATTTAGATTCATTTATCCTTGATAAAGCGGCAGGCTTATTACAAGGACTCTCCCCAGTCTTATTTGTCATCGGTGCCTTTGTTTTATACTTAGGTTTATCTTTCCTAATTCCTTCAACTTCTGGTTTAGCGTACGTTTCTATTCCTGTAATGGGTGCGTTAGCTAAAAACATTGGTTTAAGTCCAGAAGTGATGGTTATGATTTTTGCTTCAGGTTGTGGCTTGATTAATTTGATCACGCCAACATCTGGTGTTGTAATGGGTGGTTTGGAAATTTCCAAAGTTCAATATGCCACTTGGACAAAATTCATGGCCAAACCAATGATTGTCTTAGGCTTAATTAACCTAATTATCTTAATTGGCGCGATGTTACTCTTTAGCTAATCAAAAATTTTTTATGTTAGGGCTTCGGCTTTCGGAAAAAAGAAGAAGCAATGAAACAACAGCGACTACCTAAAAGTAGTCGCTGTTGTTTCATTTTGATAGTTGTTGAATTAACAATTTTGCGACAGCGCGGACAGAAAAAGGATTTTGCCCAGTGATTATACGGCCATCTTGATACGCAAATTCTTTATAGGGACGCTTTTTCGCAAAAGTAGCACCATGTTCTTTGGCAATTGTTTCGTTTAAGAAAGGAACAACTACTTTTTTCATGGCTAAAATTTCTTCTGCAGTTGTGAAGCCAGTAATGGTTTTATCTGCAATCAAATAATTTCCTGACGCATCTTTGACATTTAAAAGACCAGCAATTCCGTGACAAACAGAAGTTAGGTATTTGCCCTGTTCGTAAAGGCTACGAGTGATTGCTTGCAACTGAGGATTATCAGGAAAGTCCCACATAACGCCATGGCCTCCTGTAAAGTAAATCGCTGCGTATTCATCTGGATCAATTTCTTCAAGAGAGAGGGAATGCGCTAGCGCTCGTTCTTGAAAATCGGCACTTTCATAAACCGCCATAATGGATGAATCTACATATTTCATACTCCGGGGATCCAAAGGGACATAGCCTCCTTGGGGACTAACATAGTCAACTGAAAATCCTGCTTTGGTTACTTCTTCCACGAACTCCGTGGCTTCACCTAGCCAGAGGCCCGTTGGTTCTTCGGTGCCGTGATAACGGGAAACGTTTGTGAGGACCACGAGAATTTTTTTCATGCTTGCTTCCTCCCTGGCATAATCGACGTAATGTGGGTCAATAGTTGTTGGAGTTGCTCAATTTTGGTGGTATCGTGAGAAAGTGAGTAATAATTTTTAGTTCCTTCACTGCGACAATCAATTAATTTGGCTTGTTTCAAAATTTTTAAGTGGTGAGAAACAGCGGGACGTGAGAGTTGTGTCGCCTCTGTTAACTCAGTGACACGACGGCCAACACAGGCCTGGTCTTCTAACAGTGCAATAATAATTGCTTGGCGTTTTTCATCACCCAATGCGATTAAAAAATCACTAAGCGCAGTAAATTCTGTTTGAATTTCTTCTAATTCTTTCATATTTTTTCGCCTCTTTGGTTCGTATTTTTAAACGATTAAACCATTTTTCGTGTTTTTTGTCAATAAAATACGCTGAGGGCTGAAACTTGACGTGGATCCCATTTTTCGTTAAGATACTAATTGATTAAAGGTTTAAACTTTTAAACCAATAAAAGGGATAGAAAGAGAGGAAAGATTCAATGATGAAAGCCGCTTTAATTCATAAATACGGACAAAAAGAATTATCAATCGAGGAGGTGCCCTTACCCACCATTCATGACAATGATGTTTTGGTCAAAATTATCGCTGCCAGTATCAACCCGATTGATTTAAAAACAAAAGATGGCAAAGTAAAGATGCTTTTAAATTATCAAATGCCACTGATTTTAGGCAGTGATTTTGCTGGGATTGTTGTTTCTGTTGGAAAAAATGTTCAAAATTTTAGGATGGGCGATGCAGTTTACGGACGAGTACCCAAAAATCGCGTGGGAACTTTTGCTGAATATATTGCAGTGGATCAAGCGGCTGTAGCTATGAAGCCGAAAAATTTAACGTTTGAAGAAGCTGCGGCCATTCCGTTAGTCGGTTTGACAAGTTATCAAGCGCTACATGATATTATGAATGTACAGCCAGGCCAGAAAGTCCTGATTCAAGCAGGTTCAGGAGGGATTGGAACCATTGCGATTCAATTAGCAAAACTAGCAGGCGCTTACGTTGCCACCACAACGAGTAGTAGAAATAAAGAATGGGTTCAAGCGTTGGGAGCAGATGAAGTGATTGACTATCGGACACAAAATTTTGAAGAAGTTTTATCCGACTACGATTATGTGTTTGATACAATGGGGGGGACAATCTTAGAAAAAGCTTTTTCAGTGGTTAAACCTCAGGGAAAAGTTGTTACATTGTCAGGCATTCCCAACGAACGTTTTGCTAAAGAGTATGGCTTGCCGCTTTGGAAACAATGGGCCTTTAAAATAGCTACCCGCAAGATTCATCGATTGGAGCAAGACACAGATGTTAGTTATCATTTTTTGTTTATGCGTCCCGATGGCGAGCAATTAGCTTTACTCACTGAGTTCATTGAACAGGGAAAATTACAGCCGATAATTGACCGAGTCATACCTTTTAGCCAAATTCAAGAAGCGGTGGACTATTCACTGACAGGACGAGCGCAAGGGAAAATTGTTGTGAAAATCGCCGATGTTAATCACGACTAAGTAAAGGAAACTTGCAAGAAAAATAGGCCCATTTTTCTTGCAAGTCTCAAAGTTTACCATTTAAACGCCGCCTAACGAAAGTGATTTTAGGCGGGAAAAGATTTTTATAGAAAATCCTCATTTTTCCAGTTTCTATTTTGCAAATTCGTTATTTTTTGTTATTCTATTGATGGTTGTGTATGCGCTTTCTTTTTAGGCGGATACACAAAAATGAACGGAGTGCAGAAAGGAATGGTGTTCAAAGTGGGGAACAATTTATCGACAAGAAAAGGAGAAAACAGAGAAACAATTGTCAGTTGGCTGGGTCTTTCGTTATTGGTTGGCTTGGCGTTTATCTTATTTAGTCTGTTTCATCAACCAATGATCAGCCAAGCCAATGAGCCGACCCAAGAGAAACATTTTATGGTTTATTATCGGGCTTGGCGTGACAAAACGATGCAAGGAGTTAATACAACATTGCCAGATGAAAATTGGCTAACGATGCACGATATTCCTTATGGTATTGACATTGTGAATGTCTTTAGTTATGTGCCAAAAGGACAAGAAGCACTTGCACAGCCATTTTATGATACGTTAAAAAATGAGTATGCGCCAGCACTGCATGCACGAGGTGTTCGTTTAGTTCGTGGGATTGATTACAGCGAGCTATTAAAAGTTCCTTACGCAGGAACAACGCCTACAGAAGCAGAATTTGATGCTTATGCGAAAGAGTTGTTAACCAAATTTGTCGATGATTTAGGAATTGATGGGTTAGATATTGACATGGAAACTCGTCCAAGTGAAAAAGATATTGTTCTATCTAATGGTGTCATTCGTGCATTATCAAAATACATTGGACCGAAGTCGGGAACGGATCGTCCATTTTTGTATGATACCAATGCAGAATATTTACCACCTTTACAAGATGTCAGTGACTGTTTCGATTTTCTCGCGTATCAACAGTATGGTAGCGATGACCAACGCACGCAACGAGCATTAAATAATTTAAGTCCGGTTCTCAATGGGGAACGATTTGTTCCAGGATTAACTTTCCCAGAAGAGCAAGATCGCAACCGCTGGTATGACACAAAAGAGCCGTATATGGAAAGTAACATGTATAAAGTAGCTCGTTATTCTTATGAAAATAATTTAGGGGGCATGTTCCTCTATGCCTTAGATCGCGATGGTCGCACCTATAATGAAGACGATTTAAATCAGATAAAACCTTCTAATTTACTTTGGACAAAAACGGCCATTGCAGAGAGTAAAGGCGTTTCTCTTGCAGAGATGAAAGCGGCTGCGCAACACTATTTAAAACGAATTAGCTACGCCAACACAGACCTTGAAGCACAAAATAAAGCCGCAGAAGCAGTGACACAAGCAACAACGCTTTATGATGTGAATAAAGCTATTTTAGGTGGCGATTATGGCCAAGGGCTTTCAAACACCTATGATGCTGAATTAGAAAAAGGCCTGTTAGCCATTGACTTAACCACTTTATATCGTGCGTTGGATCAAGCAGTTACAGCCATTGAAAAGGCAGAAAGTTATACACCAGAAACGATTCAAGCACTACAAACAACAAAAGAGACAGTCGCCACAGAACTTGCGGGAAAAACGTATACAGCCGCACAAGTGACTACTTGGCAAACGGAGGTCCAAACAGCTTTGGATAATTTAAAAGAGAAACAAACACAACCTTTAAAAAGTGTCTTTTCCATTGATGCGGGAAGAAAATATTTTTCCGTGGAGCAACTGGAAGAATTAGTGGCCAAAGCTAGTCAAAATGGGTACACAGATGTCCAATTAATTTTAGGAAATGATGGCTTACGGTTTATCTTGGATGATATGTCGGTCAATGTGAATGGTAAAAAATACAACCACAACCGGGTTTCAAAAGCAATCCAACGAGGCAACAACGCATATTACAATGATCCTAATGGCAACGCGTTAACACAAAAAGAAATGGATCGGTTGTTGGCTTTTGCGAAAGCGCGCAACATCAACATCATTCCCGTGATTAACAGTCCAGGACATATGGATGCCTTGTTAGTGGCCATGGAAAAACTAGCGATTAAAAATCCCGCTTTTGATGGCTCAAAACGAACAGTAGATTTAGGGAACCAAAAGGCAGTGAATTTCACAAAGGCGATTATCAGTAAGTACGTGGCTTATTTTTCCGCGCATAGTGAAATTTTCAATTTTGGCGGCGATGAGTATGCAAATGATGTCGATACAGGCGGTTGGGCGAAACTGCAATCTTCTGGGCGCTACAAAGATTTTGTCGCTTATGCGAATGATTTAGCTAAAATAATTAAAGATGCGGGCATGCAGCCAATGAGCTTCAATGATGGCATTTATTACAACAGCGACGATTCTTTCGGTACATTTGACCCAGAGATTATTATTTCTTATTGGACAGCCGGTTGGAGCGGATATGACGTAGCCAAACCTGAGTACTTTGTTCAAAAAGGACACAAAATTTTTAATACCAATGATGCGTGGTATTGGGTAGCTGGCAATGTTGATTCTGGCATTTATCAATATGATGATGCTTTAGCAAATATGTCGAAAAAAGCATTTACAGATGTGCCAGCAGGTAGCCCAAATCTTCCAATTATTGGAAGTATTCAATGTGTTTGGTATGATGACCCTCGTCGTGACTATGATTTTGAACGAATTTATACGCTAATGGATACGTTCTCGGAAAATTATCGTGAGTATATGGTGGTTAAATAAAACTAGTTAAAGCTAACGAGTTATCTATAAAGACTGGCACGAATCAAGCTTGATTCGTGCCAGTCTTCTTTAACTGAAGAAGATTTGTTTGCGGGCCAACAATCAATTTAGGAATGCCTTATTGAAATGTTCCTGTTCTTATTGTAGACTGAAAGAAGTGGTGGTGGAAAGCTATCACCATTAATAGAAAAGCAGGAAAATAAAAAGGATCTTGTTGGAAGTTTAATGCTTAAAAATGTAAGCGGAATCATTTTTGTTGGAATGCTAAAAAAGGGAGTAGAGTTATGAGTAATGAAAATATCGTCTTAGCAAGAAATACAGAGCGTGCACCAAAGCATCCTCTCGCAGCCCAAACAGTCGCATTTTCCCACTATAATCATTTGTCGGCACAATTACCTATTGAGCCAACCTCTGGACAATTGGTAGAAGGTGGCATTCGGGCCCAAGCGACACAATGTTTGAAAAATATCCAAGCGGTTGTTGAAAGTATCAACCATGTGATGAGTGACATTGTCAGAATGACCATTTTTGTCAAAGATATGCGGGATGCTGCCGCAGTTGAGGAGGTCTATGCGGCCTTTTTTACCCATTATTATCCAGCTAAAACAGTGGTTGCCGTCGCAGATTTGCCGTTAGGCGCTTCTGTTCAAATGGAGGCACTTGTTTCAAATGGGGAAGGAACTATCCCTAATGCACCTCAAGCTGGGGATTTAATTAAATTAACAAATCAGACTGTTCAGGCACCAATTGATGCTCTAGCCAGTCAAACGGTCGCGTTTTCTCACTATAACAATCTGTCTGCACAATTGCCTATAGATCCTCAAACGGGCAGAGTTGTGGCTGGCTGTGTTAAAACGCAAACAAAGCAATGTTTGAAAAACATAAAAGCCATTTTAACCAGTATTGATGTGCCTTTTGATGATATTGTGAAGATCAACATTTATTTAAAAGATTTATCTAAGCTGGAAGCTGTCAATCAAGTACATGCCGCTTTTTTCCCAGATTCAGGAATTGCGCGCACGGTCAATTATATGCCAGCACGAACAGTGATTGCTGTTGCTGATTTACCAATGGGCGCGGCGGTGCAAGTAGAAGCGGTGGTTTCTCATGGGGATGGTACGCCACCACAAGCGATTGAAGATCGACATGGATTAATTATTGAAGCAAATAATACAGAGCACGCACCGAAGTGTCCATTTTCGACACAAACTGTTGCTTTTTCTCATTACAACCATCTATCAGCTCAGCTACCATTGGACCCTAAAACAAATGCGTTAGTCGCTGGCGGAATCAAGGAACAAACGACGCAATGTTTAGAAAATATTAAAGCGATTATTGAAAGTGTGGATCACAGCTTAGCTGATCTGGTGAAAGTGAACATTTTTGTGAAAGAGATTGAAGAGCTGGCGGCAGTAGATGACGTCTACCAAACGTACTTCCCTGAAGGCACGCCTGCAAGAAGAGTGATTGGTGTGACGGATTTACCAAAAGGTGCTCAGATTCAAATCGAAGCGATTGCTGGGAACGCAGAAGGTACGCCACCAATTGGTTAAACAGTAGAAGAAACAAACGTCAGCTGGCTTCTGAAGCCAGCTGACGTTTTTAGTATTTAGATAAATCAGTAAAGTAAGCTAGTTGCCATTTTTGTGTTTTTTTGGCGGTTTGATTAAGGTTTTGGCACCAAGAAGGATAAAAACGGGCCGCCATTTTGCCTTTTTGTTGATTCGTTTTGAGAATTTTTTGTTGGATTAAACATTCTTTCGGCAGAAGAAAGAGACCTTGCTTTTCTTGATCAGCAATGACAATTGCTAACATTTCAGGGGCTTCCGTTGCATCAAAGGCTTCGTTCTGATTTTGTTGATTTTTTTCCCAGAAGGCTGCAAAATAGCCTTCTTTTTTCGGCGTTTTTTTGGCTAAACGACTGCGGATAAGTTGTTGCGATTCATTAACTTGACATAAAAAGCCTTCATATTCGGCATTTTGTTTTTCTTCGGAAAGCAGGGTGATCGCGCCCACTGCTTTTTCAAGTATTGGCAATGAATTCATAGGGAATGTCCTTTCTTTTCGTTTAATGTCGGTAAGAGTTCTTGGATAATGGTTAATCCTTTCGCCAATACCTCAAGCTGATTGGAGGCCAAGGAAATTCGTAAAAAAGCATCTGGCTGATTTTGCACAGTAAAGCGGCTCGAGTGAAAAAGACGTACCCCATTTTGGAGAAATTCTTGTTCAATTTGCGGCGCCGTTTTTTCGGTAGAAAGGGGAATAGTTCGGTAGTACGGCAAAGGATTGCTAGGTCTAGCTAACCCAAAAATGGTATCAAATAAGTCATTGGCTTGTTTTGTTAAAGCCAATTTTTCTATCACTAATTCTTCTGCAACTGGTGAGCGTAAGACTTGGGTGACAATTTCAGCATCAAAGCCAGAAGTTTTAACGTTAATGTTAAAAATCGCACGCTCTATTTCTTGGCGAAGAAGCGGAGGGAAAACAAGGTACGCAATGCGTAAGCCTGTACAGACAAACTTTGTCATCCCCGCTAAGTAAATCGTTTGTTGAGGTAAGAGTTCTTGAAACGTTGGTAAAACTGCTTGCTGTGCATAAGTTGTTAAAAAAGAATGAATGTCATCTTCAATTACCCATAAGTGTTCTTGCTGAATGATTTCAGCTAAAGTCATTCGGCGGGCGCTAGACATTTGGAAACCAATCGGGTTATTACATGCGGGCATTAAGAAAATACCGTGTATTTTTTTCTTTTTGCATTCTTGCAGTAAATGCTCTGGGTCCATCCCCTCGGAATCATAGCCAATCGGGACGATTTCTAAATGATAAAGCTGGGCGAGTTCAATAAAATTTGAATACGTGTATCGATCTACGGCAATCCGCTGACCTGGAGAAAAAGCGGCGGCTAACGTCACGGCCAGCCCATTCTGGACACCAGATACAATGGCAACTTCTTCGGCATTGGTCCGAACGCCTTGTGTCTGAAGCCATTCGGCAGCGGTTGCTCGTTGAAAGTGCGTACCTAAAGGATCGCGATAATTTAGCAAACTGTTAAGGGCCGCATTTTTACTAACGGATTCAATAAAAGGTAAAATCCGCTGATTACACATATCAAAGGAACTAACCAGCCCTAAATCAATTAGATGGTCCGCTACTTGGTTGGTAGAGATTGTAATTGAGTGAAACGCGTTGGGAGAAACGAAAGTGCCGCTACCGATGTTGGTATAAAGTAAGCCTTTTTCCATAGCGTGTTTATAGGCTTGACCAATCGTCGTGAAATTCAGATCCAAGTAATCAGCTAATTCTCTTTGCGAAGGCAATTTCACATTTTTTTGAAGCGCACCAGATAAGATATCCGCTTCTAATTGTTGAACCAATGATTGGTAATAAGGTCTTGTTAAACGTTCTTTAACAGGGCGCCATGACAACGCATAGTTCTCATAGGAATTAATCGGCATGAGGGGAACTTCCTTTCTATAAAATTGTATTCCATACAATTATAACATTGAGTGTATTGTTTGTCTGGTTTATGATAGCGCAAAGGGAGGAATTCAGATGGACATTATTTCTTATGAGAGGGTCATTCAACAATTGTCGTTTTCCGAAGCAATTCAAGTGATGAAACGTTGCTTTGCAGAGTTGCAAAAAGGAAAAATTTCGCAAAGTGAGCGCCATGTAGAGGTTTTACCAGATGGGGAAAATCAGAATCTTTTTGCATTAATGCCTGCTTACTTAGGAAAAAATCGCTTTTTTGGGGCAAAAATCATTACAGCTTTTCCAGAAAATCCACAAAAAAATTTGGCCTCACATCTTGGTCAAATTTTATTGTTTGATAGTTCTACTGGAAGACCAGTTGCGATGATGGACGCCAATGCGATTACGTGGCTTCGCACAGCAGCTGTTTCTGCTTTGGCAACCGATTATTTAGCAGCTCCAAATGCAAAAAGTATCGCTTTGATTGGTGCAGGTCAACAAGCTTCGTCTCATCTCGCAGCGCTACAAAGCGTTCGGGCGATTGAAAAGGTTTTTATATATGACCGCACAGCAGAACGCGCACGAAAATTAATCGCTAAGCAACAGCACAATTACCCCGAATGTACCTTTATTGGTTGTTCTTCTGTCCAAGAAGCCGTCCAGGAAGCGGAAATTATCTGTACACTAACTTCCAGTCAGGACGCATTTTTAGAAGAAAAAGACGTTTTGCCGAATGCCCATATCAATGCGATTGGCACATTCACGCCGACTTCCAGAGAATTAACAAGCGACCTTGTTAAAAACAGTCAAGTGTTTGTAGATGAGTATGCGGCTGCATTAAAAGAAAGCGGGGATCTTTTAATTCCGATTTCAGAAGGTGCCTTTTCAGCTGAAAAAATTGTAGGTTCTCTCGGCGAATTAGTCACTGGCAAAGTTAAACTAAAGGCGGAGCAGAAAGGCCGCACGATTTTTGATGCGGTTGGCTTAGCAGTTGAGGATTTGTGTTGCGCGGAATACATTTATCAAAAAATACAAGGAGAGAATTAAAATGAGTTATCCCTATTATATTGTCGATGCTTTTGCGGAGGAAGTTTTTAAAGGCAATCCCGCCGCTGTTTATGTTTTGGAAAAATGGTTGCCAGAAGCGGTGATGCAAAACATTGCGATTGAAAATAATTTGTCAGAGACTGCTTTTACGGTCAAGGAGGGACAAAGTTACGCCCTGCGCTGGTTTACGCCGGAACGAGAAATCGATCTCTGTGGACATGCTACATTAGCGACGGCTTTTGTGTTATTTAACTATTATTCCGTTGCGGAAGAAACACTCCATTTTACTAGTCAAAGTGGACCGCTCGCAGTGACCAAAAAAGAGGAATACTATTATCTAGATTTTCCTTATATCCTACCGGAAAGGATTCCAATTTTGCCAGAGTATGAAGCCGCTTTAGGCACGAAAATTTATGAAGCTTATTTGGGTCGCGATTTATTTTTTGTCTTAAAAGACGAAGAGACAGTGGCAAAAATCACACCAGATTTTTCTGCATTAAAAGCATTGGATTTAGGAGTAGGAGTCATTGTAACGGCATCAGGAGACTCGGTGGATTTTGTTTCACGAACTTTTTTCCCGAAACTAAGAATTAACGAAGACCCAGTTTGTGGTTCTGCGCACGCCAATTTAATTCCTTATTGGGGAAAACGGCTCAATCAAACGACCCTTTCGGCCTATCAAGTGTCCCCAAGAGGCGGCTTTTTAACTTGTGAAGTGAAAGAAAATCGAGTCATTATTGGTGGTACTGCTAAACTATTTGCAAAAGGGGAAGCTTACTTACCTGTATAAAAGTACACCGACCGCTAGCAATTCGTCGTTAGCGGTCGGTGTACTTTTTAAATAGAATAGTTGCGAGAAACAAAGGGAACTTCTTCACCATTTTCGAGCTGATTTAGGTACAAGGCTAACATGAAAAAGTAACCTGAGAGTAAGTTGACTACATCATACAGCTGCGGATCAATTTTTTTACCACCATAGTCCATGCGATAAAGTAAACGAACAATATCTTTGGCTTTGGCTCTTAAAATGTGTGCATAAGAGGAACAGATTGTGCCCATCGGTAAAACAAAAGGACGATTTTCTTCGTATGTCAGTTCATTCATAGCATTGACACGTTCCAAAAGCCATGCTATTTCTTCCTCTGTGACTGTTAATTTTGTTCGGGTCGTTGGATTGACATGGTAGATTAACTCGCAAATTTTGGCTAGTTCTTCTGTTAGTGCAGGTTGTTCAGGGACGTCTAATTGTTGCACGTATCCTCGTAGAAGACCTGTCATCGAGGCCAATTCATCAGTCATTAATTCAAAATCACATCGTAAATCTTCTGGTTTAGAAGATAGATACGGGTACGCTTCATACGGACTGCGGTACATTTTTTCCATTCAATTTCCCTACTTTCTAAAAATAAAAAGCCCTCAAAAAGAATGCACGAAAGCCAATCTTTTTGAGCGCCGTTGCTCGACTGTTCACAGTACACCATTGTACTTGCTAAGGTAATCATAGCCAAGAGTGAAGGGAGAGTCAAGGGGGAATCAAAGTTGGAGAAAGAAAATGAAGCTAAGAATTACCAGAAGTAAACCAATCAATAAACTGACAAGACCAGAAAGTTGACCTAATCGTTGTTGGGTAGAAGAAGGTTGATCGGTAACAGTGAGCAAACTTGAGAAAAAGTTCATTTTTTTCACGAGTATTAAATACGCAACAATAAGCAAAAGAATACCCGAAAAAAGGTACGAAAGGGGCTCAGAAATAACTTTTTGGGCACGAAGTAAAAAAATTCCTATGAAGAGGACAACAAAACCATACTTAAGAAAAGTTTCTTTTGACATGTTGAAATCGCTTCCTTTTGGTTGATGAATTTTATTAATAGTCACTATTCTTATGATTAAATTATAGGACTTTGAGGGCGGTGGAGCAAAGGAAAAACGGAGAATGGTGGGAGGAAAGTGTGATAACACAAAAGAAAACCCGCTAGAAAACCTAATTTATAGGTTTTCTAGCGGGTTGATTGTTATTCCCTCCCAAAAGCCAACAACTTTGGTAATAGGAGAGGTGATATTTATGCAGATGTAAAGTAATTTAAAATAGGCATGTTCATTTAGAATATTATCAACTAAGGTTAAATAAGTCTTTAGATATTTAGGTTTTATAAAATAAAATATTTCAACATCAGTAATGATTTTGGTAATAGGGCTTTTCCAATAATTACATAATAATTATTTCGTAGAAACTTAATTTTATCACCAAAAATTAGTTGATTATAAAGAAATTTTTCATTCGGACTTGTATTAAGGGTTTGTGATTAAAAACATATTGTTACTATTCAAACTATGAACAACACAATTCCCATTTAAGTTATATGAATTATACAAGTATCATTTTGTTTTCTAGGACATGCGGTACGGAAGAAACACCATCTAGGTTCTATTGATTTTTGCGAAAGCCAAATCATTAACAAAACACCTCTCTTTCAGTTAGTTACCTTCTAATCTCCAACACCAGTACAGAGGGTTACAACCATTATACTGAGTACAAACTCTTATGACACATGCACCTCTAGGTTTAATTTCGTTATAGTCTTTTAACCAATTCATATTCATATGCTCCTTTCCTATTGTTTAAAGATTGATATAACAAGATTTATTCCAACACCATCTCCATGCGCAACCCCCATTATTTGGACAAGAAACTGAGATACAAGTTTTAATTCCGCAAGTTAAACCTGAACAATTGCCACGCAGTGAAGGTTCACTAAAATTTAACCAATTCATTTCAAATTCCTCCTTTCTATTTAATTATGAAAAATATAATAGTAGGCAGAAAAATGACTACTATTAAAATAACAAAAATAATTAATAAAATTTTAAGAATCTTGTTCATCATTTATTCCTCCTATATTTAACAATTTAAAGTTTTAAAATCGAGTAAGAACTTTTTACATTTAATTTTTGATGAGAAGAAATAACAACAATTTTTTCTTTTGATAACTCTTCAACAAAGTTTGTGATTAATTTGGCGTTGTAAGCATCTAAGGACGATATTATTTCATCAAAAATAAAAATATCTGGATTAGTTAGTGCAGCCCTAGCTATACATAATCTTTGTGCCTGTCCACCAGAGATAGTTTCACCACCCTTATAGATGTAAGTATCATAACCATTTTCTAACTTGCTAATAAATTCATGCAAATTTAGTTTTTTACAGATATCAATAATTTCTTCTTGAGTAATATTTTTGTTGTATAATTTCAAATTATTAGAAATAGTTTCTGAGAAAATAAGACTTTCTTGAGTCACGTAGCATATTATTTTCCTATATTCTTTATTTGGAATATTTTGTATGTTAACTGTATCAAAAAAGATCTGTCCTGAATAACTTGTTATTAGTTTGGTCAGTATATTAAATAATGTAGTTTTTCCAGAGCCGCTTTCTCCACTAACTAAGTTAATACTACCACTACGAAATTCAAAATTCAGATTCTTTAATATATGTTTGCTGTCTACATAGTAATTCAAATTATTTATTAGGACAGTATGAATATTTTCGGTCTTAATATAATTCTCTTCAACTACCTTAAAATGATACTTACCGTTTGTTGTTATATTATGGATTCTTTCTAAGGAGACAAGCATATTTTGAATACTGCTATTTATTTTTGTTAGGCTTAATGCCGATTGCTTGAACTTTTCGGAATAGGAATTGAAAGATATCAGGGAACCTAAAGTAAATGTCCCCATGAATATCATATAAATTCCTAAGATGAGAACTACCATATTATTTATGAACAAGACAATTTGAAGTAGAATTTCGGATTTTGTTTCAATTAGTATTTTTGTAATACCTATATCATAAATATTTCTGATTTTGCTAGTGAAGTGGTTACCCCGATCAGTCTCTTTATTGAAAATTTTTAGCAATTTAAAATTATTGAGAGATTCTGTGATAAATGAAATATAGTCATCATGTTCATTTTTCAATTCCAGTTGTTTTTTTCTCAATTTTTTTCCTGTGAAATAATATATAAAACTTGTAATTGGAAAAATCAATATGAAAATGATGCTTAGTGTAGAGTTTAAGAACAGCATAATTCCAATTGTAATGAAAAAACTTAAAATATCTATGATCATACTTAAAAGAGTAGATAAAATATTTGAAAAAACCATAGCATCTTCTTCAATAAGGTTTAACAATTTACCGTCGTTATTTATTAGAAAATCTTTGTAGGACATCTTAAAAATAGAGTTGAAAATTTTTTTTTTCATATCAATTTCTATCTTACTGACTATTTCAATTGTTTTTTTGTTCTTAATATATAAGAAAAACATTGAGAAAACAAAGAAAGTAGCCATGAATAAAAGATTATTAACTATTGCTAAATTTGAAAATGTTGTTACACCATCTATTACTTTTCCTAAGAAAAATGGTTGAGTAAGATTTATTAAATTTGCCATTATTGTTGCAAACAATAATGAGGAAAATTCCCATTTTGATAGATCTAGTTCTAAAATATATTTGAAAACTAAACTGATTTCTTTTTTCATTAACCATCTACCATCTGATTTGAATATACTAGCTCAATTAGTTTTTCTGCATTGTAGCGTATAGAATTACATTTTCTTTCAGAATTAATTGTTATATAAGGACATCCTCCCATACATGCTGGCAGTACCTTACACTCCATACATTTTTTATCAGTAATTGCTTCATAATTCAAGTATTCAACCATAACATTATTATACAAGGGACCTTCAACAACATTTCCAACAGCTTTTTCTTTTCTACCAATTTCATTCCAACATTTATACAAATCGCCTAGTGGATCAATTACATAATTATTCAATGAAATAGCACCACAAATCCCTAAATTTTGACCAGGAATATTTATTAAATTAAATCCTCGTTTAAGTGCTTCAATATAGAAATTGAACTCTTCCTCTGAGAATTCTTTATCGCTAAAACATTGTGGATTAGGCTTTTGCGAAGCGCTATCATCTACTGCAGCGATATAAAAACCTAATTTATTTCGAAGACCTTCTTCTTCTAAAATATCTAAAATTTCATGAACTCTAGATATATTAGTGCGGTCTACGTTTACTCGAATAACTATCTCCAAAAGATCATATGAATTTTTGATATTTTCTAATATGGTATTGAAAGTTTTTTTACCATTCCTAGGAACTCTACGAGTATCGTGGATATCTGGGGGTCCATCTAACGTAATTTGAGCAGTTTTAACCCCTAAACTGGCTAATAATTCTGCATTTTTTCTAGACAGGTAGAATCCATTTGTAATTATATCTGCTTGATAGCTTTCTTTTAAAGATTCATTTTCAAACAATTTGTTAGTAATTCTTTCGATATTTTTAATGCCCAATAATGGTTCTCCACCATACCAACAAATACCAAAAGGAGTATTTTGTATGTAAAAATTTTTTATGAATTCTATTGTTTCATTCTCGATTGTTTGAGTCATTGTATTATATCTAACTCCTTCTTCAAAACAGTAAGGACATGCAAAATTACATTTCATTGTGGGAGCAATAGTAAAACTAATTCCTTGAGTGTTGAAACGAGTCGCATTGTTTAGTACCTTTAGTTGTGACACTTCATCTACTTCATCTGAAACAAGCATACTTCCTTTAGTCAATTCTTTCTCTAAATCTTTTTTATTACATTTTTTTCCTTTTTTTAAATTAAGATATTCATTTTTATATTCATTGTTAAGAAATAGAACACCAGAAGAAAAAGTATTATAAACTATGATTCCATCTGGAATTTCTTTTTCAATATTAAATGTAGATAATTTCACAATGATCACTCCAATCCAGCTAGAATTTCTAAAAATAAAGTTAGTTAATAATTAATAAAACAATTACCGTTGTATGAAGAGCATTTTCTGATTTTGCAGTTAGCGCTGTTACTTGTACAATTGAATAATGTACACGTTATAACACCTCTTTTTTCTATTTTTGTTTCTTCAGTAAGCCATTTCATAGTAAAAACCTCCTTTTTTATATATTACACAAGAAAGCGATTTCAGTAAATACTGTAATGATATTTTCTTCTGTATTTTATTTTTTTAAAATAATTCACAAAAATTTTATTATTAAAATGAGATGTTTTAGATGATATTTTAAGAAATGTAATTTGTTTTTTTATTTAATGACTTTGATCAGCCAAAATCTCTAAAGAGTTTTCGATAAAAAAACACGCATACTGCGCGTGGAGGTCAGAGCTTTAGCGATAAAAACTCCTTTCGATATAATAGATAAAGGCTACCAACCGTTATCAAATCGAAAGGAGTTTTTGAATGTCGAACGACGATAAAAGTTTAGCACATACTCGTTGGAATTGTAAGTATCATCTTGTGTTTACACCAAAATATAGAAGAAAAGTAATCTATGGTCAATTGAGGCGAGATATAGGGAAAATACTAAGAAAATTGTGTGAAATGAAAGAAGTCGAAATCGTTGAAGCGCATGCAATGCCCGACCATATCCATATGTTGGTAAGAATTCCACCGAAGTTGAGTGTATCAGGTTTTATGGGTTTCTTAAAAGGAAGAAGTGCAGTAGTCATTCATGAACGTCATGCGAATTTAAAATACAATTATGGAAATCGATATTTTTGGTCAAAAGGCTATTATGTGAGCGCTGTAGGACTGAACAAAAAAACGATAGCTAAGTATATACGAGGACAAGAAGCAGAAGATCGAGTAAGGGATAGTATAAACAAAAGAAAGTATAAAGATCCATTTAGGAAGTAACAACTAGATAAGAATAGAAAGTATAGTATTGATTGCTTTTATTTTTTCAGCATTTGATAATAATTCGTAATGTGATACGTAAAAGTCATAGTTATATGTTTGACCATCGATCCAGTTTTTAGGTTGATCGGTGACTGAATTAGATAGATCAAATTCATTTTCATCTAATCCCAAATTTTTTGTTGCTGGCTGATAGGATTCGCCTTTCTTAATCGTTTTGTAATATACGTTATCGACATAAATTTTCATATTGAATGTATCAACTAATTCTACTTTTTTGTAATCAAAACTGATTGTAGTATTATTATTTACTATGACAGATTTTACATTATATTCGTTTAAGATGTAGCCGCTAATTTCTTCCGCAAAGTCTGTGTACTGCTTATCTTTTTCAATCATTTCACTTTTAGTCTTTATAACTTTACCTTCACAAATTACATTTACAGTCACCTTATATTTAGTGACAGGCGTTGGCTTTGGTGTTGTCGATTCCTTTTTAGTACCGTACCATGCTATTCATTCATTTCTCCAGCCAACTTTTAACAGCTTTTTTTTGTTCTGCATAGTTTACCGTGTAACTTTGGGAACTAGCTTTTGCATTTTGATTATACGCACGATATAGTGGTACAGTTTTTTCGTGTCTGAATACCATCCGATTCTCTAATACTTCCAACCAACTTTATTAAAATGATTCTTTTCATTAGTGTTTGCCGTGTAAAAATGCTCTCCGCTGTTTGGGTTGTACAAACGATGCAAACATTGCTAAGCTTAAATATAAAAGTGTCACTAATTTTTTCCTTTTCATTTTTCGTACTCCATTTCTAAATTAACAACTGATGTAATCATATCAAAAAAAGTACTAATAAATTTATTTAATGTCTAATAAAAGGTCTTTTGATTTCTAAACAAAATGGTGAAATACCTTTAATCTTGATTGAGAGAGTTTAAAGGGGATAGCCATTATGAAATTAGAACAGGAAATAGTGAATCGTATTAGAGAACTCAGAACTTCTAAAAACATGACTCAAGAACAGTTAGCTGATAAAATTGGGTTTGCTGTTTCGTACTTGGGTAGGATTGAATGAGGGAAGTCTGCAAACATTCAAATAAGTACACTGGAAAAAATTATCGAAGCCCTTGATGGAGATTATCCAGCTTTCTTTTCATTTGGAACAACAACTAATAGAGAAGCTGCTGTTATTCACGCTCTATCTTTATCAAAGAATAAAGATGAACTGCTCAATATTATTGAAAGAATTGTTAATATTGAGCAAAAATAGATTGTAGAGACTGTAAATATTGGCGGTTTTTTTATTGTGCATATACATGAGATAGAGAATAAATTTTTGCTGAGGTTTATGCTTCTAAATGCTTTTTTCCTGTTAATAATGGAAAAACGTTTCATTTATTGTGGTATAATAATAGTTATTTAAAAAGGTGAATGATATTATCTCTAATAGTAGAGGAGTCTTAAGGGAGGAATTATTATGAAATTATCAATTGTTAATTTTTCGGATGTTCATTTTATGGCAGGAAATAATTCTATATTAGAAAAAAAACAGCAATTGATCAAGGCGATAGCTTCTAGAATTAATAGTAGTGAAAAAAAATTATTTCTAATGAATGGAGATTCTGCATTTAGTGGAAAACAGGAAGAATATGATGTTGCATTTGATTTTTTTCGGATGTTATTTTTGAATTTGAAGGAACTGATTTTTTATGTGTTCCGGGTAATCATGATTGCAATTTTAGTGTTATGGATTCAGTAATAAGAGAAACCATTTTAGAAAGAATAAAAGATAATGAAGACAAAAGAGAGAATTTGATCCAAAAAATTACATTACAAGATCATTATGATGATTATTTCTCCAAGTTTATGGAGTTCTGGGAATCTAGTGAATTAATATCAGACTTTCCTATTTTCAAAGTCGTGAATTTCTCAATAAATGAAGACCAAAAAATAAAAATTAATTTAATAAATACCGCTTGGGATTCTACATTACATGAAAATGCAGGAACTAAGTATATGCCGATGACTGAACTTCAAGGGCTAGAATATGATAATGATGCTCTTTTCAATTTTTCTATTATTCATCATCCTACTCACTGGTTAGAGCCAAATAACAAAAGAGAATTTGATCACCTTTTAGAAAATGTTTCTGATTTTATATTTACTGGGCACGAACACCAAGAGTCACAAATTTCTAAAATATCACCGTTAGGAGAAACAATAATTCTCGAAGGAAATGTACTTCAAGAAAATTCTGATCCTAAAATCAGTGGATTTAATATTATTACTATAGAAATAGAAAATTCAATTGTTGTAAACATCGATTTGGAACAATTTGCTTGGGATTCTCAACAAAATATGTATATTGTAAATGATTTCGAGGAGATAAAAATAGATACAATGCGTCGAAGAATTAACCATGCCTCTACAGGTGAAAATAATCGATTCTTTATAAAAGAAAGCATGTCAAAATTTATTAATGATTTAGGTGCGTATGTTGTTCATCCAAGACATGGGAATTTGTTACTGAACGATATCTTTGTATATCCTGATTTTGAAAATTCTCTTGAAGAGAAAAAAATAAGCAAGATATGAAGGCTTCACATTTACTTAATGAAATAGGTGATGATAAAGGCGTTTGGTTTATTGAAGGAGATAAAGAATCAGGTAAAACCACTTTATTAAAAAAAATGTATCGTGATTTTCATGAGAAAGAATGGGTTCCAGTATTTTTAGATGGTGAAAAAATTAGTGATATCCCCGTATTAAAAAAAATAGAACAACTCATAAAAAAGGAGTTCTCCAGACAATATGAGGGAAATATGTATGAGCATTTTTTGCAATTTGATATATCTAAAAAGATTTTGTTATTGGATAATTGGGATCGAGTAGACTTAAATAAAATTGGAAAAAAAGAGCTTGTAAAAATTTTTACCAAATTTTTTTCTACAATAATTATAGTTGCAGAAAGTATACCTAATAATACTTCTGATATTTTAGGACTTAATGATGAGCTTGAAAGTAGAATTAAATTTATTGAAATAAAAAAATTTGGATTTAAAAAAAGAGAAGAATTAGTTGATAAATGGATTCGTTTTGGAAATGAGTATGTAAAAGAAGAAAAGGATATAATATTTGATATTGATAAATATACTAAACAGATAGATGAAGTTATAGGGAAGAGCTATGTGCCTCAAGTTCCTTTATACATTTTAATCATACTTCAATCTATAGATAGTGGCCGTGATTTATCAGATTTTAATAGTCAATCAAATGGTTACTATTACGAGTTACTAATAAAACAACTAATTAATGACGTTGATATAAACAATAATGAAATGGCTCTATTGCACAATTATTTGAGTTATTTTGGATATAAAGTTTTCTCAAATAATGAAAAATCTCTAAGCTATTCTGAATGGCATGATTTTCACGAAAATTACTTGGAAAAATATGAACTAGATTCTCAAACTATGTCGTTTGAATACTACAAAAAAAGGCTTATCAAGAGTAGAATTATAAAAGAATTTTCAGAAGGGAGATACACGTTTACTTATAATTATGCATTGTATTTTTTTGTTGCACAGTACTTGTCAAACAACATATCAGAAGATCTAATTAAAAATATTATAGTAGATTTGATTCAGAAAATAAATGTCGAAATAAATGCGAATGTATTGATATTTTTGACGCATTTATCAAAAGATGAATTTATCTTGAATACTGTTGTTGAAGTATCAAATAAATTATTGGCAGATTTTCCTGAATTAAGAATGGAAGATGATATAATAGAGTTAAACCAGTTAATGACCGAACTACCAACTTTAGTTTTTGAAAATACAAATGTATCAGATAATAGATCGAATTATAATAGAGTAAGAGACTCAAATGATAATGAGGAAAAGCATTTTATTGAAACTGCTGAGAATGGTAAATCAGAGATTAGTGAGGAAACAGATACAGAAAGCTCATTAACTGAAAAAAATGAAATTCTTGTTGAAATGGACAAGGCACAAAAAATATCAGAAGTTATAGGTCAAATTTTGAAAAATTATTCTGGAAGCATAATTAAGGAGACTAAGCGAGACTTATTAGAGTCTGCATATAGTGTTACCTTACGAGCGGGAAGTAATTTAATCAATATTGTGAAATCTGAAAAAGATGAACTTGTTTACTTTATTTCAGAAAAAATAGTTGAAGATGGAGTTATTGAACCTAGTAATCAAAGGGAAGTAGAAGCTGCGGCAAAAAGAATACTCTTCAAGTTTGTAGAGATGATTTGTTTCTCTATAATTCATAAAAGCATTAAGGATACTGGTAGTAGTTCCCTTAAAATTACCTATAAAAATTTGATAACGACCGATTTAAGTATGATAAAAAAATTAATAATTAGTGGTAGTTATTTAGAAACGATGTACATTGATCCAAGCACAAGCTATATACACGAAGTTTTCCAAGAAACAGAGAAAAATTTAATGTCTAGATCAATTCTTCAACAGATGGCAGCTAAATACATGTATCTATTTGAGTTAAGTCCACAAGAAAGACAGAAAATAGCAAGTAGATTTGAAATTAGGTATGATCCTATTGTAAAAGCAAGATTGGATCATAAGAGATAAATTTTTGGATTCAAAGTTTCGAATGCAGAAAATTCATAGCTTTCAATATACTGCCAAAGTTATGGGTTATCAACTCAATATTTTAAGTAATAGAGCGTTTCTAATCTCAGAAATACTGCTTAGTAAGTTACAAAAAAGTAGAGATAAATAAAATGAATCCCTGTCTTGAATAAATCACTACAGGGATTTTTTAGTAGGATAAACGGGCTCTATACTTTCTGATGTTGGTATTTTTACCAACATCTTTTTTGTTTCACAAAAAAGACACCTCGAAATCCTGTAGAATTAAAGTCACCTAACCCATTCTAAGGAGGAATCAAGATGTCCTATACTGAGCTTATCAAAGAAACCCTAAATATTCTAGACCTAAATGTTATTTTTGAAGAAAATTGTTTGCGAAAAGAAAAAATAAATGGACAAATTAAAACAACCTTCCCAACCGTTCTTCACTTTGATGAATTTAAATCCGTTCGTCAGGTTTCTGGCGCCATGAGTTTTATCATTTTAAATGGGCAAACAAGAAAATTATTTGATATTGTTGAAAACCGCCAACTGTCTTATTTAGAACGTTATTTTAATCGTTTTCCACTATCTGTGCGGGAAAACGTCCAATTTATTGTCATTGATATATACACACCTTACGTTTTTCTCGTGAAAAAATGTTTCCCTAAAGCAAAGCTCATCATTGATCGCTTCCATATCGTTCAACACATCGGTCGGATCTTTCGAAACCATCGAATCACTTGGACAAATTATCTATTAAAAAGTTCAAGTTTGGCTGAAAAACGCCAAGGAAAATAACTCAAAAAATACTGGAAGTTATTACAAAAAAATCAAGAGAAGTTGGATAGTTTAAACCGCCGTCGGCGCCCTTCATTTAAAACTTATTTGACCGAAACAGAGCTTGTGGACAGGCTTCTTTCCTGTAGTGTTGAGTTAACACAACGCTACACATTGTACCAAGACTTTTTGTATGCCGTTCATAAACGCAACCAAACGTATTTTGATGCCTTGAATTATCCTTACTCGAATGGACAATTGGAGTGTCTAAATAATCATATCAAAGTGTTAAAGCGGAATGCCTATGGTTTTCGTAACTTTTATAATTTCAAATTACGTATTTTCGTCCAACAAGGACAAGCTATACAAACCAAATAAAAAAATCCAGAGGATTTTCTCCTCTGGACTCGACATGATTCTACAATTTCTCTTTACCAACATTATTTGACAAAGAGCTTTTTTTCGACTGACTTCGTGGTTACAAACGGGGTACACAAGCTATCAAATTTGCATAATTTTGTTCTTCTGGAATAATTCAATGGTGAAAGAAACCCATATAAATCAATAAGCTTGTATGGCGTTCACCTATATATTATTCCCACTCCACAGTTGCAGGTGGTTTTGAAGTAATATCGTACACGATACGGTTTACATGTGCAACTTCGTTCACGATGCGCACAGAGATTTTTTGTAAAACATCCCAAGGGATACGGGCAAAGTCAGCGGTCATGCCGTCGATAGAAGTCACAGCACGGATACCGACTGTGTAATCGTAGGTACGGCCATCGCCCATAACGCCTACTGAGCGGATGCCAGGTAAGACAGTAAAGTACTGCCAAATGTCACGATCTAAGCCAGCTGCTGCGATTTCTTCACGTAGGATAGCATCTGAATCACGAACGATTTGTAACTTATCTTCTGTAATTTCACCAAGCACACGAATACCTAATCCTGGTCCTGGGAATGGTTGGCGCCAAACGATTGCATCAGGCATGCCAAGTTCAGTTCCTAAGGCACGAACTTCGTCTTTGAATAATGTATTTAAAGGTTCAATTAATTCAAATTGCATGTCTTCAGGAAGACCACCAACGTTGTGATGTGATTTAATTGTTTGCGCAGTTTCTGTACCAGATTCGATGACATCTGTGTAAAGAGTTCCTTGTGCTAGGAATGAAACGCCTTCTTCCCCAGCAAGTTTAGTTGCTTCGTCATCAAAAACATACACAAATTCGTTACCGATGATTTTACGTTTTTGTTCAGGGTCAGAAACGCCTGCTAATTTGCTTAAGAAGCGTTCTTTCGCATCTACTTTAATAATGTTTAAGCCAAATTTACCGCCTAAACTTTCCATTACTTGTTCTGCTTCACCTTTACGTAATAATCCATGGTCAACGAAGATACAAGTTAATTGGTCGCCAATGGCTTTTTGTAAAAGCACGCCGACAACACTTGAGTCAACGCCACCTGATAAACCAAGTAAGACTTTTTTATCGCCTACTTGTTCACGGATTTTAGCGACTTCCATATCGATGAAGTTTTCCATGCTCCAGTCACCAGTACAGCCACACACATCAAAAGCAAAATGACGTAATAAGTCGTTACCATATTCTGAATGACGAACTTCTGGGTGAAATTGTACGCCGTAGAATTTGCGGTTGGCATCTTCGATAGAAGCGATTGGACAATCGTTGCTTGTCCCAACTTTTTCGAATCCAGGAGCGATTTCTGTTACTAAATCACCGTGGCTCATCCAAACGGTTTGTTTCGCAGGTGTTCCTTGGAATAAGGTCGCATCACCAAGGATTTCTAATTCTGCTTTTCCGTATTCACGGTTTGCGGCAGGTTCTACTTTTCCGCCTAAGTTATGAGTCATTAATTGCATACCGTAGCAGATGCCAAGAATGGGAATTCCTAACTCATAAATTTCTGGATCAATGCTAAAAGCATCTTTGTCATACACGCTGTTTGGTCCACCTGAGAAGATGATTCCTTTAGGCGCGATTTTGCGAATTTCTTCTGCCGTAGTTCGGTGGCTTAATAACTCAGAGAATACGCCAAATTCACGAATACGACGAGTAATCAATTGGTTAAACTGACTACCAAAGTCTAAAACAATAATTTTTTCGACAGATGTCAAATCGGCAACGTTAGTCACGTCTATTACCCCTTATCCATTTAAATTTATCTAAAGAAAAGGCGGTTAAAAAGTGGTCAGCACCAAGAATTAAGAAAGGATTTTCAAAAATTGTTTTACGATTTTTAGAAAATTTTGGCTTAATTCCGCAGGGGCTACTTTTAAACAGCCGAGAATCAGGCGGTTAAAAAGTGGTTCACTTTTGTTCCGTACTCTTCTTTGTCTAGCTATACTTATTAAAACATTTTACTCCTTGAAAGTCATGCATTCTGCTGAAAATTTTCAAGGATATTTCTACAAAAGATACAGGATATTTCTTAGCTCGTCAACCCTTAATATTTACGTAGATAGATTTGGTCAATCAAATGATTTTCCGTTTTATGCAAAATAATGTCCGCACGTCCGCGCGTTGGCAAGATATATTCCTCCAAGTTCGGTAAGTTCACGGTTTTCCAAACATTCCGTGCCATGGCGAAAGCATCTTCTCGTTTGCCAATTGCATATTGGTAATAATAATTATTAGGATCTAAGAAAGCCGTATCTAATAAGGCCCCAAAACGTTCTAGGTACCATTTTTCAATTAAGGCTGGATCGGCATCCACAAAAATAGAAAAATCAAAAAAATCACTCACATAAATTTGTTGATTGGCGGGTAACTGTAATGTGTTAATGCCTTCAACAATCAGAATATCTGGTTGTTGAATCAACTCATATTCGCCTTCGATAACATCGTAGACACTGTGAGAATAGACGGGTGCTTTAATTTCGTCTTTGCCGCTTTTGACTTCGTTTAAGAAATTAATTAGCTTCTCCATGTCATAACTTTCAGGAAACCCTTTTCGGTCCATAATTCCCTGTTCTTCTAACACTTTATTGGGATACAAAAATCCATCCGTTGTAATGAGTTGAACGTTTCTTCGTTTAAACGTTCGGGCCAGAATTCTTTGCAAAAGACGAGCGGTGGTGCTTTTACCAACGGCGACACTGCCGGCAATTCCAATGATGAATGGTGGTACAGAGACATATTCATGTAGGAATAATCCTTTGCTAAGTGTTAGCGATTCAAATTCTTTCATGTATAAATGAATAAGATGCGTTAAGGGTACATAAATTTCTTGTACATCTTTTAGTGAAATTTGGTCGTTCACACTTTTAATGTTATCCAATTCTGCTTCGGTTAACGGTGCTTTGCCGTCATGATAAAACCCATGCCATTCTTCTCTGGAAATTGGGTAGTAATTCATTTTATCGTCCATTGTTCCTCCACCAAACCCTGTTCAATCTTTGTACATTTTACCATAATTTCACAAGGGAAACACAGGATTTTACAAAAGAATTCCCTTCTTCGCCAATTTATGATGAAAATGGTATCATGAAAAGAGAAAACTGTTAGAAAAGAGGGGAAAAGCCATGAGAAAAATTGTATTATTTGGTGATAGCATTACTGCTGGTTATTTAGACGAAGCCGTCTCACCTGTTCTTGTTGACTTAGTGAAACGGGATATTGCTGCGATGGGTCTAGAAGAAGTGGCTGTTATTAATGCTGGAATGCCTGGCGATACAACAGAGGATGGTTTAAAACGATTAAATAAAGAAGTACTAATTGAGAAACCTGATGAGGTGGTGATTTTCTTTGGCGCCAATGATGCGTCACTGGATCGAAATATAACAGTAGCCACGTTTAGAGAAAACCTTGAAACAATGATTCACGAAATTGGTTCAGAAAAGGTGATTTTAATTACGCCACCATATGCGGATAGTGGCAGACGTCCAGAACGTCCACAGACGCGTATCAAGGAATTGGTCAAGGTTGCACAAGAAGTCGGAGCGGCACATAACTTGCCAGTTATTGATTTGTATAAAGCGATGACTGTTTATCCTGGAACGGATGAATTTTTACAAGCGGATGGTTTGCATTTTTCACAAGTGGGCTATGAATTATTAGGTGCCTTGATTGTTCGAGAAATAAAAGGTAGACTAAAACCAAAACAAGCATAGATAGGAAGAACAAAATGGCGAATCATTATTATACAGAAAATCCAGAATTAGCACATGATTTAGAAAGCTGGTCTTTTCCATTACGTGGTCGGACCTTTCAGTTTACGACCGATAGCGGGGTCTTCTCAAGAGGAACAGTGGATTATGGTTCTCGTGTGTTGATTGATGCCTTTGAATGGGAAAATTTACCAGCAGGCCGTTTGTTAGATGTTGGTTGTGGCTATGGACCAATTGGGTTGTCCTTAGCAGCGGCGACTGGTCGACTGGTGGAAATGGTGGATGTCAACCAACGGGCAGTTGGGCTAGCTCAAATGAACGCCCAACGTAACCAAATTACTACTGTGGATATTCATTCTTCCAATGTGTATGAAACCTTAAACGAAACGACCTACGCGGCGATTGTTAGCAACCCGCCCATTCGTGCAGGCAAAAAAGTTGTCCATGGCATTTTAACAGGGGCTTTTCCGTTGTTGAAAGTTGGTGGCACACTAACGGTAGTTATTCAAAAGAAACAAGGTGCACCTAGTGCAGAAAAGAAAATGGCTGAAGTATTTGGCAATGTTGAAATTGTGACAAAAGACAAAGGCTATTATATTTTACGAAGTGTTAAAGAAGCAGAGTAAAAAAGAACCTCCACTTTAGTGGAGGTTCTTTTTTAGAATAGATATGCTTGATCAATTTTTTGGTTCAACAGTTTTTTTTCGTCTGGCGATAAAAAAGCACCTGCAAGCGCATTTTTAGTGAGTTGCTTCATTTCGTCATAACTTAATTGATACCAAGTGGCCAATTTCATGAATTCCTTCGTTAACGTAGTATCTGAAACAGTGCGATTATCGGTATTGATGCAGACGGCTAAGCCAGCCTCTATAAATTGTTGAAAAGGGTATTCAGCCAATGTTTTGACGGTGCCTGTTTGGAAGTTGCTAGTTGGACACATTTCTAAAAGAACCTTTTTTTCTTTTAAGAGCGCCAAGTATTCGGGTGTATCTTTCAAAGCAATACCGTGACCAATCCGAGTAGCACCTAAAGTGACAGCATCAGCGACGTTTTTGCCACAGCCGCATTCCCCAGCGTGGAGTGTTAATGGAATTGACAATTGGTTGGCTAAAGCTAATACGTCTTCAAATGTGTATGGAGGGAAATCGACTTCATTGCCAGCTAAATCAAAGCCGACAACGCCTGTCTCTCTGAAATCATGCGCTAAGTGAACGATTTTTTCTATGGCTTGTTGTTGGTCATGCCGCATGCCGCATAACAGTGCATTGCTTTTTACACCAAAATCTTCTTCGCCTTGTTTTAAGCCAGTTAAAACAGCGGTCACGATTTCAGGTAACCGTAAGCCTTTTTCTGTATGTTGCGAAGGCGCAAAACGCACCTCTATGTATGCCACGCCATCTTCGGCAGCTTGGCTAATCACGTCATACGCCGCTGCTTGCAAAGCTTCAGCTGTTTGTAGACAGGTTAGCACGAAGTCGAACCGAGTTAAATAATCATTCAAATCGGTGCATTTTTCAGGGGCAACCACTAACTCTTTCAAGGCTTGTTCGTCTTGGGGTAATGGAATGTTTTGTTTTTCAGCAATGGTGCGTAAAGTGGTTGGTCGAATCGACCCATCTAAGTGACAGTGCAGCTCGATTTTTGGTAATTGACGGACACGGGATTCTTCCATGAAAAAAATAGCCTCCATTTTCTTTTGTTTTTTAATCTTTTTAGTCTATTTCTTTTGTCTTTTTTTTGTTAAAATGTAAAAGATTCGATAAGTATTTTGAAGACTGTAACACGTCTACAAATGTCTGTCAATGCAAAAGGAGACGTTGGGAGGGGCGCGATGAAACTAACGATTAAAGAAATTGCTGATATGGCTGGTGTTTCTGTCACAACCGTCTCACAAATTCTGAATAATAAAGGGAGTCGTTTCAGTGAAAAAACCCGCAACAAGGTGTTGGCGGTAGTCGCTGAAAATCATTACAAACCAGATTACTTTGCTTCGAATGTAATCAACCGTCATTCCAAAACCATTGGTATGATTGTGCCAGATGTGACGGATTTCTTTTTCTCAAAAGTGATTGAAGGTGTAGAAACATATTTAAATTCGTTAGGCTACATGATTTTGTTATGCAATTCAAAGCATGATTCCGAGCAAGCGATGCAATATGTTAGCGAGTTGATTCATCGGTCGGTGGATGGCATTATTTTTGCCACGCCGAATGTTTTGCCAGAAAATCATATTTTAAAAGACCGACGAGAACATCCGATTCCTGTCATTCTTGTCGATCGTGGGATTAATCCACGAGATAGTGGACGATTAATCGTTAAAGAGTACGAAGGTGCTTATCAAGCGGTCCATCATTTGATTCAACAAGGGCATCAGCATATTGGCATGTTGCGTGAAAGTGCCGGCTATTATCGTTTGACGGAACGAGTGACGGCGTATCAGCATGCGTTACAGGACAATAATTTACCTTTTCGTCCGCATTATGTTTGTGCTGGGGAATTGAACTTGCATGGCGGCTATGCTGCGGCGAAAGAAGTTTTGAAAAATGAAGAAATCACAGCAATTTTTTGTGGCAATGATGAAATGGCGATGGGAGCTTATCAAGCCATTGAAGAAGCGGGCAAGAAAATTCCTGACGATATTTCGGTGGTTGGTTTTGATGGCTTGGAAATTTCCGAATATTTGGTGCCGAGTTTAACAACCGTCTATCAGCCGAGTTTTGATATTGGCTATTATGCAGCAAAATTTTTGGTGGAAGCTATTGCAGATCCAACAGGGAAAGTTCCCAATAAAGTTTTTGATGCGACGTTTATTGCTAGAAAAAGCACAAAACCGATTTAAAAAACAGCTTAGAAATAGAACGTTCGTGTTGTTTGCGTTTTCACAAGAAAAAAATAATAGTAAACTGGTTTACTAAATGGTTTAAAGCTGAACGATTTTGTTGTATAATACATTATCGGGAAATCGGAGGGAACGAATTCATGAGAATGGTAGACATTATTGAAAAGAAACGTGACGGGCATCAACTAACAAGCGAAGAAATTCAATTTATTATCAACGGATACACAGATGGTTCAATTCCAGATTATCAAGTAAGTGCCTTTTTAATGGCTGTTTTTTACCAAGATATGACAGACGAAGAAATTACACAAATGACGTTAGCGATGGTCCATTCAGGCGAAATTGTGGATCTTTCTTCTATAGAAGGAATCAAAGTCGACAAGCATTCTACAGGTGGCGTAGGCGACACTACGACGCTTATTTTAGCGCCGTTAGTTGCTAGTGTCGGGGTCAATGTAGCAAAAATGTCTGGTCGTGGCTTAGGCTACACGGGCGGTACGTTGGATAAATTAGAAGCGATTCCTGGTTTTAAAGTTGAATTGACAGAAGAACGTTTTATTCAATTGGTGAACGATACAAAAGTGGCAGTGATTGGTCAGTCAGGTGACCTAGCACCAGCAGACAAAAAACTTTATGCGTTACGTGATGTGACCGCCACTGTTGACTCAATTCCATTAATTGCAAGTTCCATTATGAGTAAAAAAATTGCCGCAGGGGCAGATGCGATTGTCTTAGACGTGACTACTGGTGAAGGGGCCTTTATGAAAGACCTAGCAAGTGCTCGTCGATTAGCGGAAACAATGGTTCGCATTGGGAAACTGGCAAATCGCCAAACGATGGCAGTAATTTCAGACATGTCACAACCTTTAGGGGAGGCTATCGGAAATAGTTTAGAAATCGTTGAAGCAATCGAGACCTTGCAAGGAAATGGGCCAGAAGATTTAGTGGAGATGTGCTATGTCTTAGGAAGTCAGATGGTCGTTTTAGCTAAAAAAGCCGAGACGTTAGACGAAGCACGGGCTTTATTAGAAGAAGCATTAACAAGCGGTCGAGCGCTCGCAAAATTTAAAGAAATGATTGAAAATCAAGGCGGCGACAGTTCCGTTGTTGACCAGCCAGAAAAATTATTAACCGCAACTTATCAATTTGATTTACCTGCCAAAGAAACAGGCGTGGTACAAAAAATCGTTGCCAATGAAATTGGCGTTGCCGCAATGTTGCTGGGCGCTGGTCGGGCTACGAAAGAAGATACGATTGATTTTGCAGTTGGCTTGAAACTTCACAAAAAAGTAGGGAGCCCAGTTGAAAAAGGCGAATCATTATTAACCATTTATGCCAATCGTGAAGACGTGACAGAAGTCGAACAATTGCTTTATAAAAACATTGAAATTGGACCAACCGGCGAAGAGCCTATTTTGATTCACGATATTATTACGGAATAAAACAAAAAGAAAAGAGGAATTCTCATCATGGAATTAAACCGCATGATTGATCACACTATTTTGAAACCAGAAGCGACAGAAGCCGCTGTCCAAAAAATTATTGACGAAGCTAAGGAGTACAACTTTTTCTCTGTATGTATCAATCCTTGTTGGGTCGCTTTTGCTAGCGAGCAATTAGCAGATACCGACGTCGCTGTCTGTACCGTTATTGGCTTTCCTTTGGGGGCAAATACACCAGAAGTTAAAGCATACGAAGCAGCTGATGCGATTAAAAATGGTGCGAATGAAGTGGATATGGTGATTAATATTGGTGCATTAAAATCACAACAATACGATTACGTACGTCAAGACATTCAAGGCGTAGTAGATGCAGCCAAAGGAAAAGCGTTAGTCAAAGTGATTATTGAAACAGCATTATTAACAGACGAAGAAAAAGTTAAAGCTTGTGAATTAGCCAAAGAAGCAGGTGCCGATTTCGTTAAAACATCTACTGGCTTCTCAACAGGCGGCGCTAAAGTAGCAGACATTCGTTTAATGCGTGAGACAGTTGGTCCTGACATGGGCGTTAAGGCTTCTGGTGGCGTGCATAATGCAGAAGAAGCGTTAGCAATGATTGAAGCTGGGGCAACACGCATCGGTGCAAGTACGGGTGTAGCAATTGTTTCTGGCGCAACTGGCGAAGGGTATTAATTCGTATTTCAAATTAATCGAAGGTGTGGCGAAAAAGATGACAGTAAAACAAGAATGGCTTGATTGTGCCGTAGAAGCATTGGCGCACGCCTATGTACCGTATTCTAACTTTCCTGTGGGCGCTTGCTTAGTGACTGCAGACGGGAAAATGTATCAAGGAGTCAACATTGAAAATGCCTCCTTTGGTTTAACAAATTGTGCAGAAAGAACGGCGATTTTTAAAGCCATTTCAGAAGATGAACGGACCTTCCAACATTTAGTTGTAGCAGGTAATACAGAGGCACCCATTTCTCCATGTGGCGCTTGTCGTCAAGTAATGGCTGAATTCTTTGATCCACAAATGCCGGTCACGCTAGTTGGTAAAGATGGCGCGACTAAAACAATGACAGTTGAGGCATTATTGCCCTATTCATTTACAGATAAAGATTTTTAAAAAAAGGACATAAGGTTTCGTTGGGCTCAAAGTAGATTTCAATAGCATAAATGCGAATGAAATAATAGATAAAATAGTAGGGGGCTTTTCGGAAAGTGAAACAAGCAAAATTTTTAGGTCTAGGATTGGCAGCAGTTGCCTTAACCATTGGGTTAGCTGCATGTGGTGGCAATAGCAAAAAGAACGCCAACACAAAAGGTGATCCACAACATAGTGTCGTAATGGTCACAGATACAGCCGGCATTGATGACAAATCTTTTAACCAATCTGCGTGGGAAGGAATGCAAGAGTGGGGCAAAGAGCACAAACTTCCAGAAGGACCTCAAGGGTATGCGTATATTCAATCAAATGAAGCATCTGATTATACATCAAACATTGACCAAGCCATTTCAAGTCAATTTAAAACGATTTTTGGCATTGGCTATTTACTAAAAAATGCAGTAGTAGATGCAGCGGACGCCAACCCAGAAACGAATTTCGTTCTAATCGACGATACAGTTAATGGGAAAAACAACGTCGCTTCTGCAACATTTAGAGATAATGAATCTGCGTATTTAGCAGGTGTGGCAGCAGCTAACACTACGAAAACCAACAAAGTAGGATTTATCGGCGGGGTTGAAGGACCTGTTATTGGCCGTTTCCAAGCTGGTTTTGAAAAAGGTGTAGCAGACGCTGGCAAAAAATTAGGCAAAGATATTCAAATTACGTCTACTTATGCAGGGACATTTGCAGACGCTTCAAAAGGACGGGCCTTAGCTTCTTCTATGTATCAAGCAGGTGCCGACATTATTTATCACGCAGCGGCGACTACAGGACAAGGAATCTTCCAAGAAGCCAAAGCGCTAAATGAAACAGGTTCAAAAGATAAAGTTTGGGTGATTGGTGTTGACCGTGACCAAAACGAAGACGGTAAATATACAACCAAAGATGGCAAGGATGATAACTTAACGTTAGCTTCAACCATTAAAGGTGTAAATATTGCTGTGAAAAAAATCTCTGATCTTGCATTAGAAGATAAATTCCCTGGCGGCGAACATTTAACTTATGGATTGAAAGATGGCGGTGTTGATTTAACAACAGAAGCCTTAAGCGATCAAGCCAAAACGGCAGTTAAAGAAGCCAAAGAACAAATCATCTCTGGTGACGTAAAAGTCCCAGACCAACCTTAGAAACAACTTAGTTGTTTAAATACATTAAACTATTTTTAGGAGGCTTTACAGAAATGAAAAAAGCAAAATTATTCGGTTTTAGTTTGATTGCATTAGGTTTATCAGTTTCACTTGCAGCATGTGGTGGTGGCAAAGGCAAAACCGCTGAAAGCGGCGGTGGCAAAGGGGATGCAGCGCATAGTGCTGTAATCATTACAGATACAGGCGGCGTGGATGACAAGTCGTTTAACCAATCTTCTTGGGAAGGATTGCAAGCTTGGGGTAAAGAACATGATTTACCAGAAGGTTCAAAAGGGTATGCATATATTCAATCGAATGATGCAGCTGACTATACAACAAATATTGACCAAGCGGTATCAAGTAAATTCAACACAATCTTTGGTATTGGCTACTTGCTAAAAGATGCAATTTCTTCTGCAGCAGATGCCAACCCTGATACAAACTTTGTTTTAATCGATGATCAAATCGATGGCAAAAAGAATGTCGTTTCTGCAACATTTAGAGATAATGAAGCAGCTTACTTAGCCGGTGTTGCTGCTGCAAACGAAACAAAAACGAACAAAGTCGGTTTTGTTGGTGGTGAAGAAGGGGTCGTAATTGACCGTTTCCAAGCTGGTTTTGAAAAAGGTGTGGCTGATGCTGCGAAAGAATTAGGTAAAGAAATTACTGTTGATACAAAATATGCGGCTTCATTTGCTGATCCTGCCAAAGGGAAAGCTTTAGCTGCTGCAATGTACCAAAATGGCGTTGATATCATCTTCCACGCTTCTGGTGCGACTGGACAAGGGGTCTTCCAAGAAGCAAAAGACTTGAATGAATCAGGTTCTGGCGACAAAGTTTGGGTAATCGGTGTTGACCGCGATCAAGATGCTGATGGCAAGTACAAAACAAAAGACGGCAAAGAAGACAACTTCACGTTAACTTCAACGCTTAAAGGTGTCGGCACAGCGGTTCAAGATATTGCCAACCGTGCGTTAGAAGACAAATTCCCTGGTGGCGAACATTTAGTTTATGGATTAAAAGATGGTGGCGTTGACTTAACAGACGGCTATTTAAACGACAAAACAAAAGAAGCTGTTAAAACAGCAAAAGATAAAGTAATCTCAGGTGACGTAAAAGTCCCAGAAAAACCAGAATAATTTAAGCTCCTAAATGAAAAAAGAAGGGCTCATTATTGTTCCTTCTAAAAATAAAGTGGTCCTTGGCAGCGACGGCTGCCAAGGAAACCCTTTATGATGTTTGGATTTTTAACTAAATAGTTGAGGTTCTTCAACTACTTAGTTAAGGGTCAAAATTACCCTCTAAAGTATTGCCAATATAATTTTGTTAGGAAGTGAATAGACCTTGTCTCAAGAAGAAAACGTAATTGAGATGCGTAAAATCACCAAAGAATTTGGGACGTTCAAAGCCAACGACCAAATTGATTTACAAGTAAAACCTGGTGAAATCCACGCACTGCTAGGTGAAAATGGTGCAGGTAAGTCGACCTTGATGAATATCTTATCAGGGCTATTGGAACCGACCTCAGGTGAGATTTATATGAATGGCGAAAAAGTCAACATTACAAGTCCTACTGCAGCCAATCGTTTAGGAATCGGAATGGTCCATCAGCATTTTATGTTAGTTGAAGCCTTTACTGTGACTGAAAATATTATCTTAGGTAGTGAACCTACCCATGGCGGTATTTTAGACCGGAAAAAAGCGAAAAAAGAGATTGAAGAAGTGTCTAAGCAATACGGGTTGGATGTAAATCCCAATGCCTATATTCGCGATATTTCTGTGGGTATGCAACAACGGGTTGAAATTTTAAAGACCTTATATCGTGGTGCGAACGTTTTAATTTTTGACGAACCAACCGCAGTATTAACGCCACAAGAAATTGATGAATTAATGATTATTTTGAAAGAACTAACCGATGAAGGCAAATCGATCATTTTAATTACACATAAGTTAGATGAAATTAAAAAAGTGGCGGACCGTTGTACGGTTATTCGCCGGGGGCAAAGTATTGGCACCGTCAATGTGAAAGACGTTTCTTCGCAACAGTTAGCCGATATGATGGTGGGTCGTTCTGTTTCCTTCAAAACAGAGAAAAAACCAGCGCAACCGAAAGAAACAATTTTATCAATTAAAGATTTAGTAGTGAAAGAAAGCCGCGGCTTAGATGCAGTGAAAAATCTTAGCTTAGATGTCCGAGCAGGGGAAGTTGTTGGGATTGCGGGGATTGATGGCAATGGACAAACAGAATTAATCCAAGCCTTAGCAGGATTAACCAAAGTCGAAAACGGGTCCATTCATTTGAATGAAAAAGAGATTACTAATCGCAAACCTCGGGAAATTACGGAAATGGGTGTCGCCCACGTTCCTGAAGACCGACATAAATATGGCTTGGTATTAGAGATGACATTGGCTGAAAATATTGGCCTACAAACGTATTACCAAAAACCATACAGTTCAACAGGTATTTTAAACTATCGAATGATTAACAAACACGCCCGTGAATTAATTGAAGAATATGATGTACGGACTCCTAATGAACTAGTACCAGCTCGGGCGCTTTCAGGTGGGAATCAGCAAAAAGCAATTATTGCCCGAGAAGTTGACCGCGATCCAGATTTGTTGATTGTTTCTCAACCAACACGCGGTTTAGATGTCGGAGCTATTGAATACATTCATCGTCGACTAATTGAACAAAGAGATAAAAATAAAGCTGTTTTATTAGTAAGTTTTGAATTAGACGAAATTTTAAATGTTTCTGATCGTATCGCTGTTATTCATGCGGGGGAAATTGTCGGAATTGTTGATCCGAAAGAAACGACAGAAAATGAATTGGGCTTGTTAATGGCTGGCTACTCATTGGAAGAAGCCCGTGCTGAGTTATCAAAAGTAGAGGCAGGTGAAACTGTTGAATAATCGTTCTGAAAAAATAAGAAATATTTTAGTCCCTGTGTTATCTGTTATTATGGGTTTCCTCTTAGGGGCAATTATTATGGTTATCTTTGGCTATGACCCAGTGGCTGGGTATCAAGCGATGTTTGAAACAGCTTTCCAAGGAAAGAAAAGTATTGGTGAGATTTTTGTCACCGCAGCTCCGTTGATTTTTACCGCTTTAGGATTCTCGGTGGCAAATTCGGCTGGATTCTTTAATATCGGGCTTTCAGGACAAGCCTTATGTGGTTGGGTGGCTAGTATTTGGGTCGCTTTATCCATGCCTGATGCACCCCGGATGATTGCGTTGCCGGTGGCGATTATTGTTGGGGCAGTTGCAGGAGCTTTAGCAGCAGCCATTCCAGGTTTCTTGCGTGCCTATTTTGGGACGAGTGAAGTTATTGTTACGATTATGTTGAATTATATTTTATTATACACAGGAAATCATATTGCTAATAATGTCATGAAACCAAGTATTATGGCGAATAAAGGGATTACCAAAATGATTGGTGCGAATGCATCATTACGCTCACCGTTTTTAACAAGTATCAGTGATGGCTCTCGTTTAAACATCGGCATTTTCTTGGCCTTCATTTTCCTTATTCTTGTGTGGTTCTTGATGAAAAAAACAACGCTTGGTTTTGAAATTCGGTCGGTGGGGTTAAACCCATTTGCTTCTGAATATGCTGGAATGAGCAGCAAGCGAACGATTATTTTATCCATGATGATTTCAGGAACGCTGGCTGGTTTAGGTGGTGCGGTCCAAGGATTGGGGACTTTCCAAAACTTCTTTATTCAAAACACATCGTTGAGCATTGGGTTCGATGGTATGGCCGTGTCTCTATTAGGAGCAGGTAGCTCAATCGGGATTTTACTTTCCGCATTACTGTTTGGAATGTTAAAACTTGGTGGACAAGGAATGCCGTTGATAGCTGGTGTACCAACAGAATTAGTTGATGTTGTTATTGCAGCGATTATTTTCTTTGTGGGAATTAGTTATTTAATTCGTTTCTTGTTAGCAAAAGCGTCTGGTAGTAAAAAAGAAGTAGCGATTGTAGAAACAATTGAAGCGGCGCCAGACAAAAACAATCAAGAGGGGGGAGACATCTAATGGATTTAGCAACAATTTCCTCAATCATCACGCAAACATTAGTGTATGCAACTCCGCTCATCTTGACAGCATTAGGCGGAACGTTCTCAGAACGAAGTGGTGTGGTTAACGTTGGTTTGGAAGGTATTATGGTAATGGGCGCTTTCAGTTCGGTCGTTTTTAACTTGACGTTTGCTGATACATTTGGCGCGGCGACACCATGGATTGCTTGTTTAGTAGGAGGCGTTGTCGGGATTGTCTTTTCTCTCTTACATGCCGTTGCAACTATTAACTTACGAGCAGATCATATTATCAGTGGTACTGTCATTAACTTGATGGCACCGGCGCTAGGGGTTTTCCTAGTAAAAGTTATTTATCAAAAAGGACAAACAGATATGATTACACAATCATTTGGCTATTTTTCTTTCCCAGGATTGTCAAAAATTCCAGTAATTGGTGAACTATTCTTTGCAAAAACCTCTTTGCCAGCTTTCGTAGCAATTTTGATTGCGATTTTAGCTTGGTTTGTCATTTATAAAACACGTTTTGGCTTACGGTTACGTTCTGTGGGGGAACATCCACAAGCGGCAGATACATTGGGAATTAATGTCTACTTAATGCGTTATTCTGGCGTCTTGCTATCCGGCTTCTTAGGCGGTATGGGCGGAGCTGTCTTTGCTCAAAGTATTGCGGGTCGTTTTGGGATTACCACAATTGCAGGACAAGGGTTTATTTCAATGGCCGCAATGATCTTTGGTAAATGGAATCCACTTGGGGCAATGGGCGCAGCCTTATTCTTTGGTTTTGCACAAAACTTGAGTATTGCTGGGGAAAACCTACCAATTATTTCAGAAATTCCAAAAGTTTATCTACAAGCAGCACCATACGTATTGACCATTTTAGTCCTAGTTGTGTTCTTCGGAAAATCATCGGGACCAAAAGCGAACGGGAAAAATTACGTCAAAACGAAATAGATTTAAAACTGTCCGTTGTAAAATAACGGGCAGTTTTTTTGATTGTTCTTCAAACAACTTTAGCGAGAGAACTTTTCCTAGTACTTATTTTCTCAATTTTTTCTAGTGAAGTACAAGAAATTGAAAATTCATTTCTTTTTGCTATGTTAAACTAAAAAGTAAAACGCTATCAAAGTCTCGATTCTAAATAAAGAAAGGAGGAGTCATGAATAAAAAAGGAATTAGAGTAGGTATTTTATTGGTGTTAGGAATTATCCTAATCGGCATTGGAGGGAAAGTATTTATGGACAAACGGGCAGAACAAAAAGAACAAGATTTACTAGCAGTAGAGAAACAATCAGTGAAAGTACTGAAAAATACCTTTGCGGATATTAAGGAAGTCAAATTCCATGAAGCAGGAAAAAACGAAATGACAGGGTCGTATGGAATGTATGTGACAATGTTTAATAAGAATAACGACTCTGTAAAATTTGATTATGGATTTTGGAAAGAGAGGAATGAATTGGGAGATTATGGAGTAGAAGATGAAGCGGTACAAAAAGAAGGAGTCACAACTACTTCAGTAAAAGTAACATACACTAATGGGAAGGAGGAGTTGATTTAATGATAACTGACCAAGACTATAATCAATTAAGTGATAGAGTTTATTGGCTAGACCCTAAGCATAAAAGATATACACCGAGTATTAAAGAAGGAAGAATACGTAAATTTGGAAATTTAAAATTCCAAATCCTCAAAATCCAAGAGAATTCTCAGACGGATGGGATGCAAGCGATGGCTGTTGTGTCAAACATAAATATCAGATGAAGATACATAGGTTAAGCAATTAACTATGAATAAATAAAAGGAGGAGCTATGAATAAAAAAGGAATTAGAGTAGGTATTTTATTGATTTTAGGAATCATCCTAATTGGCATTGGAGGGAAAGTATTTATGGACAAACGGGCAGAACAAAAAGAACAAGATTTACTAGCAGTAGAGAAACAATCAGTGAAAGTATTGAAAAATACCTTTGCGGATATAGCAGAGGTAGAGATTGAACGAACAGGATTTAATACTATGACGGGATCGTACAGGATTGTTGTGACGTTGAAAAATACTACTGGTAGCACTGCTTATTTTGATTATGGATTTGTAAAAAATAGTAATGAAATTGATGATTATGGAGTCGTCGACAGAGAAGTTCAGAAAAAAGGAATAACTAAAAATGTTGTTAGAGTGACATTTTCTAATGGACAGGAGGAGCCAATTTGAGTATAACAGACAAAAGTTATAATAAAATAAGTGGTGCTGTTTATTGGCTGGATCCAAAAGATAAGAAATATTCTCCTACAATAAAAGAGAATGTTATTCATAGTCTTGGTGGTACTGAATTCCAAATCCTCAAAATCCAAGAGAATTCTCAGACGGATGGGATGCAAGCGATGGCTGTGGCTCCTTTAGATAAGCAAGGGGTTCCTGATTTGTCGCAAATTGTGATTAGTTATGCTGGCACCAATCCTGGTGATTGGAAAGATGTGGAAACGGACTTGCGCACGATTGGTGGTTTTTGGGACAAAACGGCATCTCCTGGTTTTTCTGATGCACGGAGTCCACAACGTTTGGCTGGGCAACTGAGTTCGGCAGTGGCTTTTGCTGAGGCAGTCAAACAAGAATACAGCGAGGCCACTTTTTCTACTACCGGACATTCTTTAGGGGAATATTTAGCGTTGTATATTGCCGCGGAAAATCAATGGAAAAATGTCGGTTTTAATGGGCCAGATCCCTATGAGGTGTTGACACCAGCTGCTAAAAAGTGGGTCGCTGAAAATCCTGGCTGGTTAACCAATTATCGCAATCAGGCGGATATTGTAGGTAATTTAATGGGCAATGGTACCGGCGCCGAAATCAAAGTGGCTTTGCAAATGGGCTTGCAAAATCCGTTGAAGTCTCATGATTTAGCCAATTGGCTCTTTGATGCAGATGGTTATTTGGTAATTCCTGATAATGAACACAATTTAGAAGCGAGCCTTCAAGGACAAGAGCGAAAATCCATGACAGTTTTTGCCAGTGAATTGGCAAATTTACAAATTTTGAAGAAAAAGTTACTGAAAAATGGTAGCGGTTTATCAAGTAGTCAACAAATTTATTTGGAGGATGCTCAAGCCAGAGCCGTGGTTCAAATAGCAGCTCGCAATGCAAAATATGCCATGGAACGAGTGATTTGCATTCATCAAGAAGCGATTCGAACCTTGGAGCAAAATTGGGAAGCAGGACTTCGTGCGGCTAGAAATTCTGTTCAGATGTTAACTGAAGCTGAAATTATGGAAGCCTTAGCTAGTGTGGGTGTCACCAAGCAAAGTCAGGTGTTTCAACCAAAAGAAACCCATGAACTGCGTATTCAACAAGCCAAAGAAAAAAGCGCCACCTTTGATGCTTTAGAACGGGAAATCACCGCCAAATTAGCAGAAATCGTTGCCCGCGATAGCGAACTGGCTAATCAATTTAGATAGGAGCAAAAAATGACATTGGATGAATTACAAGCGAATTATCGCAGAGAACGGCAAGGATTAGAAGAACAAAGTGACGATTTACGACGAGCACAGTCGCACGGAGAACAAATGGTAATGGATGGAAGCTGAGCAACGTTTAAGAAGTGCCTTAAATAGCTTGGCGCTAGACGGAGAACCTTTGCATCGAGCGAAAAGGGACTATTCAACAATAATTGAACAGTTTCAAGAAACGATTCAGTTAGAACAACGAAAAATAAACCATAAAATAGAGGATTTAGAACAAACTTATCGAAGTGAGTATCAAAAACGAAGCAATGAAAAGAGGTAATTTAGTGGACGAAATGATTCAACGGTTGTTAAAGGAGATAGCTAGAAGTGCAGATAAAGCCAATGTTCGTTCTGTAGGAGTAGCAATGCAACAACGGGTTGCTCAGGAGAAGAATCAGGCAAATCAAAGGCATCGCAAGCTAGTCGTCGAAGCAGCAACAAGTTTTGGGACAAGGCAGCAACAACTAGGAACGGCTCTTAAAGGACAGTTTGGTAATAAAGTAAAAGAAGCCTTTCAAAGACAAACAATTAGTTTGAAGCAGTTCTTGTAGGAATATTACAATGACAAAAGGATTTTATGCGTTCATTTTTAAGAAGAAAATTGAAGGAATCTCAGCAATGCTCTAGGGAACAGCCTGGGGCTTTTTTAGTGTAATTATTTCTTTATATTTTAGAAAAAGTTGCTTTTTCTAAAATATAAGCCAGTCTTAAACACGCAATAATAGCGGATTCATGGTATAATTGAAGAGCTGAGAATAAATAGATTATTCTGTTTGATTCTCGAGACTATTTAAAAGGCTAGCGTAAAATAATTGTCATTCTTGACGTATTTACGACCTTAGAGGAGGAAGCAAGTGTGTTTAAACGTGTTCATTTAATCGTACTAGATTCAGTCGGTATTGGTGAAGCACCAGATGCTGAAAAATTTGGAGATGTCGGCAGTGATACACTAGGTCATATTGCCAAAGAAGCGGGACTAACCATTCCTCATTTAGAAAAACTTGGATTGGGAACTATTGCTCCTTTAACAGGTGTCAAAGCAGTGGCAGACCACGATGGCTATGCCACCAAATTAGAAGAAATTTCTGTTGGAAAAGATACTATGACCGGTCACTGGGAAATTATGGGCTTGAACATCAAAAAACCTTTTCGAGTATTCCCAAACGGCTTTCCTGAAGAATTGCTGAAACAAATTGAAGATTTTTCTGGGCGAAAAGTTGTTTGTAACAAACCATATAGCGGGACAGCAGTCATTGATGATTATGGCGAACATCAAATGAAAACAGGGGATTTAATTGTTTATACTTCAGCAGACCCTGTTTTACAAATTGCGGCGCATGAAGACATTATTCCATTAGAAGAATTGTATAAAATTTGTCAATATGTTCGTGACATTACGAAAGACGAACCTTATATGATTGGTCGGATTATCGCTCGCCCGTATGTTGGTGAACCAGGTAATTTCACTCGAACCAGTAACCGTCATGACTATGCTTTAGATCCTTTTGGCCATACTGTTTTAGATTCGTTGAAAGAAAACGGCAATGATGTGATCGCTGTTGGGAAAATTAACGACATCTTTAATGGACAAGGAATTACTGAAGCTATCCGCACGAAGAGCAATATGGATGGGGTGGATCAATTATTAACGGTCATGAATAAAGATTTCACAGGTTTAAGTTTTACTAACTTAGTGGATTTCGATGCGCTGTATGGCCACCGTCGTGATGTGAAGGGCTATGCAAAAGCCATCGAAGATTTTGATGGTCGTTTGCCAGAGATTATGGCAGCTATGGCCGAAGATGATTTGCTTTTAATTACAGCAGATCACGGGAATGACCCAACTTTCCCAGGAACAGACCACACACGTGAATATGTGCCTTTATTGGCTTATAGTAAAAAAATGACAAAACAAGGCAGCTTGCCACAAGGATTTTATTCAGATATTTCAGCAACGATTGCTGAAAACTTTGAAGTTCCTGCAACGGAAAACGGTCAAAGCTTTTTAAATCAATTACAATAATTCGAGGAGGCAACACATGACAACGTTAACGAACCATTTAAACGAAACAACTGAGTTTTTGAAAGAAAAAGGGGTGCAACAAGCAGACTTCGGTCTAATCTTAGGTTCAGGGTTAGGTGAATTAGCTAATGAAATAACCGATGCGATTGCTATTCCTTTCTCTGAAATTCCCCATTTTTCTGTTTCAACAGTCGTTGGACATGCTGGACAATTAGTTTACGGAACGCTTTCTGGAAAAAAAGTTTTGGCGATGCAAGGACGTTTTCATTATTATGAAGGACATTCGATGCAAACGGTCACTTATCCCGTTCGTGTGATGGCTGCTTTAGGCATTCATTCAATGATTGTAACCAACGCAGCTGGTGGCGTAAATGAAACATATACACCGGGGAATTTGATGTTAATCAATGACCACATTAATTTTACAGGCGATAATCCGTTAATTGGTGAAAATGATGAAGAAATCGGGCCGCGTTTTCCAGATATGAGTCATGCTTACACGCAAGAATATCGGGAAGTGGCAAAAAAAGTGGCTGCGGAACAAAATATTGACTTAAAAGAAGGCGTGTATATGGGCTTTTCTGGCCCGACATATGAAACGCCTGCAGAAATTCGGATGTCACGGACGATGGGTGCAGATGCAGTTGGCATGTCAACTGTTTCGGAGGTCATTGTAGCTGTGCATAGTGGCATGAAAGTACTAGGCATCTCTTGTATTACGAATTTAGCAGCTGGTATGCAAAGTAGCTTAAATCATGCAGAAGTAGTTGAAACAACTGAACGCGTTAAAGGACAATTCAAAGAGTTAGTGAAAGCAACACTAGCAGCTTTATAAAAAAGGAGTAAACCAGAATGAGTGTGCATATCGAAGCAAAACCAGGTGAAATTGCCGATAAAATTTTACTACCAGGGGATCCCCTCCGAGCAAAATATATTGCGGAAACTTTTTTAGAGAATCCTGTCTGCTATAATCAAGTTCGTGGGATGTTAGGTTACACAGGAACGTATAAGGGACAGCGTGTTTCGGTCCAAGGAACAGGGATGGGGATGCCTTCAGCAGGTAT
Source organism: Enterococcus sp. DIV1316a (assembly GCF_050536915.1). Classification (NCBI taxonomy): domain Bacteria; kingdom Bacillati; phylum Bacillota; class Bacilli; order Lactobacillales; family Enterococcaceae; genus Enterococcus; species Enterococcus sp. DIV1316a. Next base: position 157,308 of record NZ_CP172913.1, read on the forward strand.
TTATGCCCATGAGTTAATTAACTCTTACAATGTGAAGAAGTTAATTCGTGTTGGTACGTGTGGTTCTATTTCAGAAAAAGTCAACGTTCGTGAATTAGTTATCGCACAAGCAGCAGCGACACCTTCTTCCGCGATTCGCAATGATTTTCCTAAATATGATTTTCCACAAATTGCGAGCTTTGATCTTTTACTCAAATCTTACGAAATTGCTAAAGCAAAAGGCTTTACTACCCATGTTGGTAACGTATTGTCAGATGATGTTTTTTACAAAGATAGCTTAGATGATGTCTTTCGTTTAGGTCGATACGGGGTATTAGCGATTGAAATGGAAGCGGCAATGTTATATTATTTAGCAGCAAAATTTGATGTAGAAGCATTGGCGATTATGACGGTGAGTGATAGCTTGGTGACAGGCGAAGAAACAACGGCAGAAGAACGCCAAACGACGTTTAATGAAATGATTGAAGTTGGTTTAGAAACGGCAATTGCTAATTAAAAAAATGCTTGGATGAAAACAATCATCCAAGCATTTTTTTAATTTAAGAGCGCTTTTTTTACATCTTCAACAATTTGAGTATTCGCAATAGGTCCGTTGTATAACCAACTACTTTTTTTGTCATAGGTATGAACTTGGTTATTTTTCACAGCAGGTAAGTTCTTCCAAATTGCTTCTTGGAAAAGAGGTGCTGATTCATCGCTGTTTACAAGGAAAATGTGGTCTGCGTCAAGCTCAGCTAATTTTTCTAAAGAAACTTGATTCCAATCCGCAGTAGCGTTTTTAGAAATTTCTTCCACTAATTTTGGAACTTGGAGGCCTAAGTCCTGATAGAGCACGGTTCCGCTTGAGCGATTATCGCTAACCATAAAGACTTGGTTGTTGGTTACCCATAAGACTGCCGCAGATTTGCCAGCATCCTTTTTGCCGAGGTCTTCTTGGACGCCTTTGGTTAAGGTATCATAATCTTCTAACACTTTTTTCGCTTGTTCTTTTTTATCTAAAACAGTGGCAATATCTTCCAATTGATCACGCCAGGTGACATTTTCGCCGTTTTTGACTACATAAGTTGGCGCAATTTTACTGTATTCTTTGTATTTACCGCCTTCAACTAGAGCAGATGAACTGATTAATAATAAGTCAGGTTCAAATTTTAGAACCGCTTCATATGGCAAGTCATAGGAAATAGTGGGGACATCTTTCAATTCTTTCGCTAAATAATCTTGAATGCTGCCTTGTCCAACTGTCCATTGTGCCACTGGTTTTTCTCCTAATGCAACTAGATAATCTTCTAAATAACTCGCAATAATCCGTTTGGGTTTCGCGGGGACGGTTACTTTATTGCCTAAGGTATCTGTTACTTCATGTGTTTTGTCAGCGTTGTTGGCTTCTTTATTCGTATTACCACAAGCTGCGAGTAAGAATGAACCAAGAAGAAGGGTTGTACCAATTAGGACCGTCTTTTTTAAAAGTTTCATTGTGTAACTCCTTTATTTTTAGTTGATAACGATTCTCATTATCAGTTAAAAACGACCGTTTGTCAATCATCGCTTGCTTTTTTGAGCAAATAAGTTGCATTTTTTAGATAATTCGTTTTTTTGATTGGAAGAAACATTGCTTTTTAAGGAAGGGTCTTTTATAATCAAGGAACAATGAGTGAGAACGATTCTCAATAAATGTAAAATAACGACAGAAAAATTAAAGAGGAATGGTTATGAATTATTTAGAGGCAGAGGACTTAACTACAGGATATGGTCGTCAAGTGATTAGTGAAGCGCTGAACTGTTCATTTGAAGCGGGAACTATTACAAGTATTATTGGACCAAATGGTTGTGGCAAATCGACCTTGTTAAAAACACTTGCGCGTATTTTGCCAGCTGAGAAAGGCAAGGTGTTCATTAAGAACCAAGAACTTCAACATTTTTCTTCAAAAGAAGTGGCGCAAGAACTAGCGATCTTATCACAAACGCCAGAAAATACAATCGATTTATCTGTTTTTGACCTCGTCTCTTTCGGGCGGTATCCATATCAATCGGGCTGGAAAAGTGTCACCACAGAAGATCAAGAGTACATACAATGGGCATTAGAATTAACAGGCTTAACTGAATTAGCTAGAGAGTCTGTGGCGATTTTATCAGGTGGACAACGTCAACGGGTTTGGATTGCTATGGCGCTAGTGCAGGATACAGATATTTTAATTTTAGATGAACCGACCACCTATTTGGATCCAGCGCATCAGCTAGAAATTTTAAATGTGTTAAAACGAATTAATCAAGAACATCAGAAAACTATCGTGATGACGATTCATGATATTAATTTAGCTTCTCGTTTTTCTGATCGCGTGATTGCGATGAAAGAGGGAAAGATTATCAATGAGGGAACACCGCAAGAAGTGATTACTGTTACTGGCTTAGCAGATGTTTTCGCTATTCAAGCAGAAATTAGTTATCATAGTCAGACACAGCGGCCACTAGTGCTTTCTTATGAGTTGATGGAAATGGAGCTGGATGGATGAAAGGCATAAGCGGATTTTATAGACACCAATGGCAAGTGTTGCTTGTCTGTCTTTTTTTGCTACTGGGGACAATGCTTCTGTCATTGATGTTTGGTGCGACGTCGGTTTCGATTCAAACGATTATTGATTCATTTACGCACTTCGATGCGACCAATCAAGCGCATCAAGTCATCCAAACGGTTCGGTTGCCGCGGATTTTAGGGGCCGCTTTTGTGGGGGCAAGTTTAGCGGTGAGTGGGGCGTTAGCGCAAGGGATTACACAAAATCCATTGGCAGATTCTGGCTTGCTGGGTATCAATGCTGGGGCTGGCTTGGGCTTGGCGCTTGTTTTTGCTTTCCTCCCTCAGGCAAGTTATTGGTGGCTTTTAGTTGTTTCTTTTCTTGGTGCCGGCGTGAGTGTGGCACTGATTTATTATCTTTCTAATCATTCAATTCGAGGAGCAAGCCCCATGCGTCTGACCTTAGTGGGAGCTGGTATTAGTGCCCTTTTTTTATCATTTAGTCAATTCTTAGCCATTCAGTTCAATTTGAGTCAAGAGTTAACGTTTTGGTTTCTTGGCGGTGTCAGCGTTATTTCTTGGGCACAATTAAAAATAGTCGTCCCTATCTTTCTGGGCGCATTTGCATTAGCAATTCTGATTAGTCCGTCGGTGACTATTTTACGGTTTGGCGATGATGCAACAATTGGTTTGGGGCGAAATCCGCAGCGTATTCGGTTGTTTGCCAGTATAACGATTTTGCTTTTATCAGGATTGTCTGTGGCGCTAGTTGGCTCGGTCAGTTTTGTTGGTTTGGTGGTGCCTCATGTGATGCGAACAGTTTCTGGAGAAAATTACCGGCGCTTGATTCCGTTCTCGGCGTTAGGTGGTGCGCTCCTCGTTTTGGTGGCAGATTTAATCGCTCGAATGGTGAATCCGCCTTTTGAAACACCATTTGGGATTATCACGGCCTTAATTGGCATCCCATTCTTTCTTTATTTATTTCGTAAAGGAGGGCAACTAGGATGACACAGAAAAAAGTGTCCCGTTGGGTGGCTATCTTAATAGTTGGGATTATCCTAACTGCTTGTATCAGTTTAACGCAAGGGGAATTATCTGTTTCCTTCATGGATTTAAAAGCTCTTCTTTTGGGACAGGGAAGTCAGGCCAAACAACTGTTAGTTTGGGATTTTCGGTTACCACGGATTGTGCTTGCGGTCCTAGCGGGCGCAGCTTTAGGCTTAAGCGGCGCTATTCTTCAAGGGATTACTCGGAATCCGTTGGCAGATACTGGGATTTTAGGCATTAATGCGGGTGCGGGTTTGGCAGTGATTTTGTTTATTAGTTTTATTGAAACGACAAGTATCACGATGTTTGCACTTCCGCTCGTGGCCTTAGTTGGCGGCTTGCTAGCGGCTGTTGGGATTTTAGTAATCGCGTATCATCATCGTTTAGGATTGACGCCAGTTCGAATGGTCTTAGCGGGTGTCATTTTGAGTACGGGTATTTCAGCACTCACCTTATTAATTACATCAAAAATTGACACTGAAAAGTACCGTTTTGTTACAATGTGGCAAGCAGGCAGTATCTGGGGCAGTAATTGGTTCTTTGTGGGCGCTTTGTTGCCTTGGCTAGTCATCGGGTTCTTTTTTGCGATGAAGCGTCATCGTCTGTTGGATATTTTTCAATTGGGGGACGAAACAGCTATTTCTGTAGGTATTGCTGTGAAAAAAGAACGAATCGTTTCGTTGCTGTTAGCGGTGATGTTGGCGGCATCAGCGATTTCCGTTACAGGGGGAATTAATTTTTTAGGTTTACTTGCGCCACATATTGCTCGCAAATGTGGTTTTACGCAACAAAAACAGGTATTGCCATTGGCGGCGTTGTTTGGGAGTTTACTTTTATTGGTTAGTGATACGATTGGTCGGCTATTGCCTGGCAATGGAGAAATGCCTGCAGGGATTATTGTTGCGATCATCGGTGCGCCTTATTTTCTTTATTTGTTAATCAAAACAAGCAATTCGTTATAAAAAAGAATCAAAAGCTGGGTCAATCGGTCGTTGTGAAAGCAACTGTCATTTGCTCGGCTTTTTTATTGGCGGATTTTTGAAAAAATAGTATGATAAATGCGTAAGAGGATTGAATGGAGGATGAAAGAATGGAAAACTTTAATTTTTATGTACCAACAGACATCCGTTTTGGGAAAGATCGTTTAGACGAATTACCTGCTGTGTTAGATCAATTTGGCAAAAATGTCTTACTTGTTTATGGTGGCGGTAGTATCAAACGTAATGGCTTGTACCAACAAATTACTGATTTGGCCCAAAAAAACGGGCATACACTGATTGAGTTGAGCGGTGTCGAACCAAACCCGCGCATTGAAACCGTTAGAAAAGGAATTGAGTTGTGTAAAGAAAACCAAGTCGATGTTATTTTAGCAGTTGGCGGTGGTTCAACCATTGACTGTTCCAAAGCAATAGCTGCGGGCTTTTATTCGGAAGAAGATATCTGGACAGTCATTGCAGCCAGAAAAGGGTATACTGGTCCTGCTTTACCAATCGTGACCATCTTGACTTTAGCAGCGACAGGTAGTGAAATGAACGCAGGTGCTGTCATTTCTAACTTAGAAACCAATCAAAAGTTAGGCTTTGGTGGTCCGAATATGATTCCAAAAGTTTCGTTCTTGGATCCAACGAATACTTTTACGGTTCCTCAAAATCAAACAGCAGCTGGCTCAGCGGATATTTTCAGTCATTTGATTGAAAACTATTTTAGTATTTCGACAGGCACAGACGTCCAAGATTTTGTGTCAGAAGGCTTAATGCGAACGGTTATCAAAAATTGTCCTATTGCTTTAGAAAATCCAGAAGATTATGATGCACGTGCTAATTTAATGTGGGCAAGTAGTTTAGCCTTAAATGGGTTAACAGGGCGCGGCAAACAAGGTGTTTGGTCTTGTCACCCAATGGAACATGAATTAAGTGCGTTTTATGACATTACGCATGGGATTGGCTTAGCAATTTTAACGCCTCGTTGGATGAATTACGTTTTGTCTGAACAAACCGTAGGCAAATTTGCACAGTTTGCTCGAAATGTTTGGGGAATAGTCGAACAAGAAGAGGAAGTAGCAGCGAAAAAAGGTATTCAAGCATTGTATGATTACTTTGTGGCTTGTGGCATTCCAATGACATTACCAGAAGTTGGCATCGAAGCAGATAAATTTGAAGAAATGGCACAACAAGCTGTGGACCATAGTGCAATTGCCGAAAAGGCTTATGTACCATTGGATGCAGCGGATATAGTAGCGATTTATAAAGATTGTTTAACCGAAAGTCAATTTATTTAATCCATAAAAAAGCGGTTTGCCTTGGCAAACCGCTTTTGTTAATAAGAAACAAGTTCTTATAAGTAGTATTTTTCTTTCACAGTTAAATCATCGTTTAATTCATAAACTAATGGTTTACCTGTTGGGATTTCAAGATCCATAATATCTTCATCAGAAATGCCTTCGATGTGTTTAGCTAAAGCACGTAATGAATTACCATGAGCCGCTACTAAAACAGTTTTGTTGTCTTTTAAAGCTGGCGCAATTTCATCTTGCCAGAATGGTAATGCACGTTCCAAAGTAACTTTCAAGTTTTCGCCACCAGGAATATCGCGTTGGTCTAACATTGCATAACGACGGTCGTTTGCTGCAGAACCTTCATCTGTTGCTTCCATTAATGGAGGAAGAGTATCGTAAGAACGACGCCAGATGTGGACTTGTTCGTCTCCGTATTTTTCAGCAGTTTCTTTTTTGTTTAGTCCTTGTAATTTACCATAGTGACGTTCGTTTAAGCGCCAAGATTTGATTTGAGGTACCCATAATTGATCTGAGTATTCTAGTAAATAGTTACAAGTTTTGATGGCACGAGTTAAAACAGAAGTATAAGCAACGTCGAATTCGATGCCTGCTTCTTTAATTTTACGGCCGCCTTCTTTTGCTTCTTCAACACCTTCAGGTGCTAAATCTACGTCAGCCCATCCAGTAAATTGGTTTAAGGCATTCCATTCGCTAAGTCCATGACGAGAAAAAACTAATTTTGGCATGTATAAGCTCTCCTTTGAGTTTAGTTTTCTGAAAATAAGATTTCCACGTTTATTGTACACCGTTTTGCGCAAGATTTCCAATGGAAAATAGTAAAAAAACGTGAAAGTTGCTGAAAAATTAGAGTGAAATCGAATCAAAAAAGAAGCCCCATCTGAAGGACTTCTTTTTTATTCTTAGGAATACAACCTCTCGACATCTGTCTCAGGTAAATTGATGTACTTATAACAAGTGCCCACCGAAACGCCGCATTTATTAGAAATAAATTGGATTGTTTCTTTGTTTTCGTAATATAATGCACGGATTTTGCGGACGGTGCGTCCATCGATTTTTGGACGTCCACCTACTTTTCCGTTTTCACGAGCTTTGTGGAGCCCGACGAGTGTTCGTTCTTTAATTAGTGCACATTCCATCGCAGATAAGCTCTCCATTAATTGGAAATAGGCTTCACCTGTTGGAAGGTGAGTATCAATTCCTTCTGAAATGCTGACAAAATCAACTTGTTTTTCCTTTAGCATTTTCATAAAGTCTGTTAATTGGCGGGTTGTTTTACCTAAATGGTGCAATTTACAAACAATAAGTGTATCCCCAGCAGAAAGAAGTTTTTCGACTTCGTCTAAGACACTGATCTCCGCTTGAGGATCAAATGTCTCTTGGAAAATATCATCACAACCAAACGATTGGAGAGTGGTTAGTTGATTTTTTAAATCGTCTTCAATAATAGTTGTGCGTGCATAACCAATTCGTTTCATATATTATCCTTCCTATATAAATAATCTTTTTTCACACATTCTTAACGTGCGGGAACATGTAAGGTTTTCGGTCCATCTTCATAACCGACGATTACCATAGAAACCATATTTAAAAATAAGCCGTGTTCAACGACGCCAACCAAGTTGTCTAAATAAGAACCCAAAGCTTCTGGATCTGTAATTTTTTCTAAATGCAAATCGATGATATGGTGGCCTCCATCTGTTATTAATGTTTCGCCAGCAGCGTTTAAACGAAGTGTTGGGTGATAGCCTTTTTCTTCAAATAAATGCACTAGTTGGCGGCTGCCATAAGGAACAACCTCAACTGGAAGCGGGAAAGCCCCTAAATCGTCCACCATTTTTGATTTATCCACAATCCAAATACATTTCTTTGAATAAGTGGCCACAATTTTTTCAAAAAGTAAGGCAGCGCCACCGCCTTTGATTCCTTGAAAATCAGCGCTGATTTCATCGGCGCCATCAATCGTAAGATCTACATACGGAACCTCATCAATATTTTTTAAAGGAATGCCCAAGGCCAAGGCTTGCTTCTCTGTTTCTTTTGAAGTAGTAACCCCTACGATTGACAATCCTTCTTCTTTTATGCGACGACCAATTTCGTCTACCATAAATTTTGCTGTTGAGCCAGTACCCAAACCGACAATCATGCCGTCTTCTACATATTTTGCAGCTTCGATTCCTACCATTTGTTTCAGATTCATCGCTGTTTTCCGCCCCCTTCAATAGTCAAAGATATTGTACCGTTATTTAACTAAAAAAGATAGAAAGTTTTTGAAAAAGTCATAAAAATTTTTAAAGGAAAAGTACGTTTAAATAGAAGGAAAATCTTTTTTTCGAAAGGCGAAAGAAGAGGGTTGACAGCTGATACTTATCGTGGTATCCTAACAAAGGTGCTTTATCTACAGGTTCCTTATAGGGACGTGCTGACTGTCTATCAAAGCATATTTGATAAAGAGTGCAGAGATTGCATTATTTTTTATCGCGAAAAAAGAACCACCTGGATGTGTGGAACTAGAAGCGAAGTAAGGAAGGAGGAGAACAAGGAATGCCTACAATTAACCAATTAGTACGTAAACCTCGTAAATCTAAAGTAGAAAAATCTGATTCACCAGCCTTAAACAAAGGATATAACAGTTTTAAGAAAACTCAAACAAACGTTAACTCTCCGCAAAAACGTGGAGTTTGTACACGTGTGGGTACGATGACACCTAAAAAACCGAACTCAGCTTTACGTAAATATGCCCGTGTTCGTTTGTCAAACTTAATCGAAGTTACAGCTTATATCCCAGGTATCGGTCACAACTTACAAGAACACAGCGTGGTATTATTACGTGGTGGACGTGTAAAAGACTTACCAGGGGTACGTTACCATATCGTTCGTGGTGCGCTTGATACTGCCGGTGTTAACGACCGTAAACAAAGCCGCTCTAAATACGGTACAAAACGTCCTAAAGCTTAATTATAATAAGACAATAACAACTTGAAAAATCATATTTCGGAAGGAGGAGTTACGGATGCCTCGTAAAGGTCCTGTTGCAAAACGTGATGTTTTACCAGATCCAATTTATAACTCAAAATTAGTAACTCGCTTAATCAACCGTGTAATGGTTGACGGTAAACGCGGGATTGCTGCTAACATTATCTATAATTCATTTGATATCATCAAAGAATCTACAGGTAACGATCCATTGGAAGTTTTTGAACAAGCAATGAAAAACGTTATGCCTGTTCTTGAAGTTAAAGCACGTCGTGTTGGGGGTTCTAACTACCAAGTACCAGTTGAAGTTCGTCCAGAACGTCGTACAACTTTAGGTTTACGTTGGGTAGTTAACTACGCACGTCTACGTGGTGAACACACAATGGAAGAACGTCTAGCGAAAGAAATCATGGATGCTGCTAACAACACTGGCGCTTCTGTTAAAAAACGCGAAGACACACACAAAATGGCAGACGCAAACCGCGCATTTGCTCATTATCGTTGGTAAGATCCTCTCTGTCTGTCGCGTAAAGTGGCAGCAGAAAGTCAATTTACAATCGATTTAAATAAAGAGAGGAGTAAACATACAAAATGGCAAGAGAATTTTCACTTGAAAAAACTCGTAACATTGGTATCATGGCCCACGTTGATGCTGGTAAAACAACAACAACTGAGCGTATCTTGTACTACACTGGTAAAATCCATAAAATCGGTGAAACCCATGAAGGTGCTTCACAAATGGACTGGATGGAACAAGAACAAGAACGTGGTATCACGATTACATCCGCTGCGACAACTGCACAGTGGAAAGGCTACCGTGTAAATATCATCGATACTCCAGGACACGTGGACTTCACAATTGAAGTACAACGTTCTCTACGCGTATTAGATGGTGCGGTAACAGTTCTTGACTCTCAATCAGGTGTAGAACCTCAAACAGAAACTGTTTGGCGTCAAGCGACTGAATATAAAGTTCCTCGTATTGTATTCTGTAACAAAATGGATAAAATCGGTGCGGACTTCTTCTATTCAGTAGAATCATTACATGATCGTTTACAAGCAAACGCTCATCCAATTCAAATTCCAATCGGAGCTGAAGAAGACTTCACTGGAATCATTGACTTGATTAAAATGAAAGCTGAAATCTACACAAATGATTTGGGAACAGATATTCAAGAAACTGATATTCCTGAAGATTATTTAGAAAAAGCGCAAGAATGGCGCGAAAAATTAGTTGAAGCTGTTGCTGAAACTGACGAAGACTTAATGATGAAATATCTTGAAGGTGAAGAAATCACTGAAGAAGAATTAGTCGCTGGTATCCGTCAAGCAACAATCAACGTTGAGTTCTTCCCTGTATTAGCTGGTTCAGCATTCAAGAATAAAGGGGTTCAATTAATGTTGGACGCTGTTCTTGATTACTTACCATCTCCATTAGATATCGATGCTATCAAAGGGATCGATACTAAAACAGACGAAGAAACAACTCGTCCAGCTGATGACGAAGCACCTTTCGCTTCATTAGCATTTAAAGTTATGACTGACCCATTCGTAGGTCGTTTAACTTTCTTCCGTGTTTATTCTGGTGTCCTTGAAAGTGGTTCATACGTATTGAACGCTTCAAAAGGCAAAAAAGAACGTATCGGTCGTATCCTACAAATGCACGCCAACACTCGTCAAGAAATTGACAAAGTGTACTCTGGTGATATCGCTGCTGCTGTTGGTCTAAAAGACACAACAACTGGTGATACATTATGTGCATTAGATGCACCAGTTATTCTTGAATCTATTGAATTCCCTGACCCAGTTATCCAAGTCGCTGTTGAACCTAAATCAAAAGCTGACCAAGATAAAATGGGCGTGGCTCTACAAAAACTTGCTGAAGAAGATCCATCATTCCGCGTTGAAACAAACGTTGAAACTGGTGAAACAGTTATCTCTGGTATGGGTGAATTGCACTTAGACGTTTTAGTAGACCGTATGAAACGTGAATTCAAAGTTGAAGCTAACGTAGGTGCTCCTCAAGTATCTTACCGCGAAACATTCCGTGCTGCGACTAAAGCAGAAGGTAAATTCGTTCGTCAGTCTGGTGGTAAAGGACAATACGGTCACGTATGGGTTGAATTTACACCAAATGAAGAAGGTAAAGGCTTTGAGTTTGAAAACGCAATTGTCGGTGGTGTGGTTCCTCGTGAATACATCCCAGCAGTTGAAAAAGGGTTAGAAGACTCTATGAACAACGGTGTTCTTGCTGGTTATCCATTAGTTGATATCAAAGCAAAACTTTACGATGGTTCATACCACGATGTCGATTCAAATGAAACGGCCTTCCGTGTAGCTGCTTCTATGGCATTGAAAGCTGCGGCTAAAAATGCAAACCCAGTTATTTTAGAACCAATGATGAAAGTTACAATTACTGTTCCTGAAGATTACTTAGGTGATATCATGGGACACGTAACAAGTCGTCGTGGACGTGTTGAAGGTATGGAAGCACACGGTAACTCTCAAATCGTTAATGCGATGGTACCTTTAGCTGAAATGTTTGGTTATGCTACAACATTACGTTCAGCAACACAAGGACGTGGTACATTTATGATGGTATTTGACCACTATGAAGACGTACCTAAGTCTGTTCAAGAAGAAATCATCAAGAAAAACGGCGGCAACGCATAATTTTCCTTGAGAATAAAAGGTTTGTTTTTAGAACTATCCTTTTTTCAAGATTTCGTGTAAAATAGCTTATGATGATCAGACGATTTTTAGTAACGTCTATCACATATAAAACAAACAATAAAATTTATATTTTTAGGAGGAACATTCAAAATGGCAAAAGAAAAATTTGACCGTTCTAAATCCCATGTTAACATTGGTACTATCGGACACGTTGACCATGGTAAAACTACATTAACAGCTGCAATTGCTACTGTATTATCAAAACACGGTGGCGGGGAAGCACAAAGCTACGATTCTATCGATAACGCTCCAGAAGAAAAAGAACGTGGAATCACAATCAACACTTCTCATATCGAATATGAAACTGAAACTCGTCACTATGCACACGTTGACTGCCCAGGACACGCGGACTACGTTAAAAACATGATCACTGGTGCTGCTCAAATGGACGGAGCTATCTTAGTAGTTTCTGCTGCTGATGGTCCTATGCCTCAAACACGTGAACATATCTTATTATCACGTAACGTTGGTGTACCATACATCGTTGTATTCTTAAACAAAATGGATATGGTTGATGACGAAGAATTATTAGAATTAGTAGAAATGGAAGTTCGTGACTTATTATCAGAATACGATTTCCCAGGCGATGATGTTCCAGTTATCGCAGGTTCTGCTTTGAAAGCTTTAGAAGGCGACGAGTCTTATGAAGAAAAAATCTTAGAATTAATGGCTGCAGTTGACGAATATATCCCAACTCCAGAACGTGATACTGACAAACCATTCATGATGCCAGTCGAAGACGTATTCTCAATCACTGGACGTGGTACTGTTGCTACAGGCCGTGTTGAACGTGGTGAAGTTCGCGTTGGTGACGAAGTTGAAATCGTTGGTATTAAAGACGAAACATCTAAAACAACTGTTACAGGTGTTGAAATGTTCCGTAAATTATTAGACTACGCTGAAGCAGGCGACAACATCGGTGCTTTATTACGTGGTGTAGCACGTGAAGATATCGAACGTGGACAAGTATTAGCTAAACCAGCTACAATCACTCCACACACAAAATTCAAAGCTGAAGTATACGTATTATCAAAAGAAGAAGGCGGACGTCACACTCCATTCTTCACTAACTACCGTCCTCAATTCTACTTCCGTACAACAGACGTTACTGGTGTTGTAGAATTGCCAGAAGGTACTGAAATGGTAATGCCTGGTGATAACGTTGCTATGGACGTTGAATTAATTCACCCAATCGCTATCGAAGACGGAACTCGTTTCTCTATTCGTGAAGGCGGACGTACTGTAGGTTCAGGCGTTGTTACTGAAATCGTTAAATAATTAACTTTTTAACTATAGCTTTAACCAGCGTAAAAAACTGGGGTATTCGGACGTAAGACCAGAGAATTTATTCTCTGGTCTTTTTTTTGTTTAGAAATTGGCTGGCTAAAAAATAAGCCAATTGGCTGTTTTAGCAGACTTGTTTCTTCAGTATACTTGGAGAAAAAGGTTAGGTGATTTAATGGAAAAAGTATTGACGATTGCAGGCTCCGATTCAACTGGAGGGGCAGGGATTCAAGCAGATTTAAAAACATTTGAAGAGTATGGAGTTTTTGGATTTTCAAGTTTAACCTCGATTGTGACGATGGATCCTACGACAGGTTGGTCACATGAAGTAACTGAATTGCCAGAAACGCTCTTAGAAAAACAATTGATTTCGGTTTTTGCAGGCGGTCCAGTAGCGGCTTTGAAAACAGGGATGATGGGCAATGAACAAAATATTAAAATGGCTAGCAAATACATTAAACAAGAGAAAATTCAAAAAGTCGTGATTGACCCAGTCATTGCTTGTAAGGGCACGGCACAAATTCTGCAACCCAAAAGTGTGGAAGGCCTAAAAAACGATTTACTGCCATTAGCATTAGTGGCCACGCCTAATTTAATTGAAGCGGGCATCTTATCTGGTTTAGGCGAAATTTCTTCCGTGGCGGAGATGGAAGAAGCGGCAAAACGAATTGTACAAATGGGAGCCAAGCATGTCGTGGTTAAAGGGGGACATCGCTTAGCTGGTGAAAAAGCACTGGACTTATTTTACGATGGTCACACCGCACATCTTTTGGAAAATGAATTATATCCAACTGATTATAATCATGGTGCAGGTTGTACTTTTTCAGCGGCAATCACAGCTGGCTTGGCGAAAGGTTATTCGGTGTTAGAAGCAGTAACTTTAGCAAAAAAATTTGTAGCAGCGGCGATTAAACACGGTATTCAAGTTAATCCTTATGTGGGGCACGTATGGCATGGCGCTTACACTCATGCGGAACAACGGATGCGTAAGAAAGCATAATATTTAGAACTAGAGGAGTCTGTCAAGGACTGGCTCTAGTTTTTTTGTGATAAAGAATAACAATAGTAGGTATTACGTTAAAAGAATGTTCAAATTTTTAAAAGAGGAGTAGAATAGAACTGTAATTGCAAAAAAAGAAGCGGAACATAGAAGGGGTGATAACTTTTCTGTGCTTCAGTTTAGAACGGACTGTGGTGTTTGTTTTGACGAACTACCGGAAAGCGACTTCTTTTTGTTTTGGCTTCAAATGGTATTTAATGGAGGGAATGCAATGTTAGAAAAAGAAACGTACAGTCAACTGTTTAAATGGTCTTTTTCAAAAAAGACACAAGTCACATACTGGGATGGTACCGTCAAAGAGTATGGGCAAGGGTCGGGGGATCCGGTTTTTAAAATTGTATTCAATGAAAAAATTCCTGTGAAGGATTTACTGAATAACGCTTCGTTAACTTTAGGGGAAGCCTACATGGATCGCAAAATTGAAATCGAAGGCGATATCCAAGCGCTGATTTATGATGTGTATAACCAAAAGGATAGCTTTTTACACAATGCTAAATTTATTAAATGGCTTCCTAAAGAAAGTCATTCAAAAAAACGTTCGCAAGAGGATATTCACAGCCATTACGATCTAGGAAATGATTTTTACAAAAAATGGCTTGACCAAACAATGACGTATTCATGTGCTTATTTTAAAACGCCTGAAGATACATTAGAACAAGCGCAAGTGAATAAAGTTCATCATATTTTAGATAAATTGTTTATCAAAGAGGGCGACACTTTACTGGATATTGGCTGCGGCTGGGGCACGTTAATTTTAACTGCGGTGAAAGAATATGGAGCCAAAGCAACTGGGATTACATTAAGTGAAGAGCAATTTCATCATATTCGCCATATTATAGAAAAAGAAGGTCTACAAGATCGAATGACTGTCAAATTGATGGATTATCGTGATTTAAAAGGAGAGTCTTTTGACCATATTACGAGTGTTGGGATGTTTGAACATGTCGGTGCGGAAAATCTACATGAATATTTTGACGTCGTTCAGCGGAATTTAGCGCCTAAAGGTACGGCGTTAATTCATGGGATCAGTCGCCAACAAGGTGGGGCTAAAAATGCTTGGATTAATCGTTATATTTTCCCGGGTGGCTATATTCCTGGTGTCACTGAGCTAGTCGGCCATATGACAGAAAACGACTTGCAAGTGATTGACTTGGAAAGTTTGCGCAGAGATTATCAATTGACGTTGGAACATTGGACAAAAAACTTCCATAATATAGAAGCAGAAATTGTTGACGAAAAAGGCGAGCGCTTCTATCGAATGTGGGACTTATATTTGCAAGCATGTGCAGCCTCATTCCAAGCAAGCAATATTGATGTTATTCAATATTTATTGGTTC
This sequence comes from Enterococcus sp. DIV1316a, assembly GCF_050536915.1. Lineage (NCBI taxonomy): Bacteria > Bacillati > Bacillota > Bacilli > Lactobacillales > Enterococcaceae > Enterococcus > Enterococcus sp. DIV1316a. The sequence continues at coordinate 172,547 of NZ_CP172913.1, forward strand.
ATCCAGATAACAATGATATTCCAATGCGCCGGATTGGTTAATAGAATAAAAAAGAGAGAATTTGAGATTCTGGTAAAAAAGGAATCTCAAATTCTTTTTTTATAAAAATAGAATGAAAAGAATTGAAAAACAAAACAAATGCTTTTCAAAACAAGAAAAAATTCTTTCAAAAAAACGCAGAAAATCCTTGCTAACACTATCCTTTCATAGTATAATCAAAAAGGTGCTGTTTACAGGAGTGTAAAAAGCATTGGTAGATCAACGATTTGATTTGCCGGCTGTGAAGCGAGAGGTTGCGACACGCTCGGACGCTTTGCCATGAACGAGCATGCCGGATAAATTTTCGTGGAGCTATGTCTACTTTTAAAATAGGCGAAGGAGGGAACAAGATGGCAAAACAAAAAATTCGTATCCGTTTAAAAGCGTATGAACACCGTATTTTAGATCAATCAGCGGATAAAATTGTGGAAACAGCAAAAAGAACTGGAGCTGACGTATCAGGTCCGATTCCATTACCAACAGAACGCTCACTTTACACAGTTATTCGTGCGACTCATAAATACAAAGATTCTCGCGAACAATTCGAAATGCGTACTCACAAACGTCTAATTGACATTGTGAACCCAACACCAAAAACAGTTGACGCTCTAATGAAGCTTGACTTACCGTCTGGTGTTAATATTGAAATCAAACTATAAAATTAAGATGGAGGTGTACTCATGACCAAAGGAATCTTAGGGAAAAAAGTGGGAATGACACAAATCTTTACTGAGTCTGGTGAATTAATTCCAGTAACAGTAGTTGAAGCTACGCCAAACGTAGTTTTACAAGTAAAAACTGTTGAAACTGACGGATACGAAGCTATCCAAGTTGGTTACCAAGACAAACGTGAAGTTTTATCAAACAAACCTGCGAAAGGTCATGTTGCAAAAGCAAACACGGCTCCTAAGCGCTTCATTAAAGAATTCAAGAATGTTGAGCTAGGAGAATATGAAGTAGGTAAAGAAATCAAAGTAGATGTTTTCCAAGCAGGAGACGTTGTTGATGTTACAGGTACTACGAAAGGTAAAGGATTCCAAGGGGCAATCAAACGTCACGGCCAAAGCCGCGGACCTATGTCTCATGGTTCTCGTTATCACCGTCGTCCTGGGTCAATGGGTCCAGTAGCGCCTAACCGTGTATTTAAAAATAAACGACTAGCCGGCCGTATGGGTGGCGACCGCGTAACAATTCAAAACCTTGAAGTTGTTAAAGTGGACGTAGAAAGAAATGTTATCTTAATCAAAGGAAACATTCCTGGAGCGAAAAAATCTTTAATCACAATCAAATCAGCTGTGAAAGCTAAATAAGTGTAGGGAAAGGAGGAACTAAGGAATGCCGAATGTAGCATTATTCAAACAAGATGGAACTCAAAACGGTGAAATCACTTTAAATGAAGAAATCTTCGGAATCGAACCTAATGAAAGTGTTGTCTATGATGCAATCATCATGCAACGTGCTTCATTAAGACAAGGAACACACGCAGTTAAAAACCGTAGCGCTGTTCGTGGCGGTGGCCGCAAACCATGGCGTCAAAAAGGAACTGGTCGTGCTCGTCAAGGTTCAATCCGTTCACCACAATGGCGTGGAGGTGGCGTAGTCTTTGGACCAACACCGCGTTCATACAGCTACAAACTTCCTAAAAAAGTTCGTCGCTTAGCAATGAAATCTGTATTATCAGACAAAGTTGCTGAAAATAACTTGGTAGCAGTAGAAGGTTTAAGCTTCGATGCACCAAAAACAAAAGAATTCAAACAAGTTCTTGCTAACTTGTCTATCGATACTAAAGTATTAGTTGTTTTAGAAAATGGTAACGACTTTGCAGCTTTATCAGCTCGTAACTTACCAAACGTTTCTGTAGTAACTTCTGATAACGTTAGTGTGTTAGATGTTGTGTCAGCTAACAAAGTCTTGGCAACACAAACAGCTCTTACTCAAATTGAGGAGGTGCTTGCATAATGGAATTACTAGACGTAATCAAACGCCCAGTGATCACTGAAAAATCCATGTTAGCTATGGACGAAAAGAAATATACTTTCGAAGTGGACACTCGCGCAAACAAAACTTTAGTAAAACAAGCTGTTGAATCAGCATTCGATGTTAAAGTAGCAAACGTAAACATCTTAAACGTGCGTCCAAAATTCAAACGCATGGGTAAATATGCAGGTTATACAAAAAAACGTCGCAAAGCGATCGTTACATTAACTGAAGATTCAAAAGAAATTCAATTATTCGAAGCTGCTGAATAAGCAGTCCTGAACAATATCAACGTAGGAGGGAAATAAGACGTGGCGATTAAAAAGTACAAACCTACCACAAATGGCCGTCGTAACATGACAAGTTCTGATTTCGCTGAAATCACAACTTCAACACCAGAAAAATCATTGTTACAGCCATTAAAAAACAATGCCGGTCGTAACAACAACGGTCGCATTACGGTTCGTCACCAAGGTGGCGGTCACAAACGTCAATACCGTGTGATTGACTTCAAACGTAATAAAGATAACGTCGCAGCGGTTGTTAAAACGATCGAGTACGATCCAAACCGTTCTGCTAACATCGCGTTAGTTCATTACGAAGACGGGGTTAAGGCATACATCTTAGCACCAAAAGGATTAGAAGTAGGCATGCGCCTAGTATCTGGTCCAGAAGCAGATATTAAAGTAGGTAACGCATTACCATTGGAAAACATTCCAGTTGGTACAGTTATCCACAACATTGAAATGAAACCTGGTAAAGGTGGACAATTAATCCGTTCAGCTGGAACAAGCGCGCAAGTACTTGGTAAAGAAGGCAAATACGTATTAATCCGCTTAAACTCTGGCGAAGTTCGTATGATCTTAGCAACTTGCCGTGCAACAATCGGTTCAGTTGGTAACGAACAACACGAATTAATCAACATTGGTAAAGCTGGCCGCTCTCGTTGGATGCGTAAACGCCCAACTGTTCGTGGTAGCGTAATGAACCCTAACGATCACCCACACGGTGGTGGTGAAGGTAAAACACCAATTGGACGTAAAGCGCCAGTATCTCCATGGGGTCAACCAGCAATTGGATACAAAACACGTAATAAAAAAGCTAAATCAGACAAACTTATCGTTCGTCGTCGTACTAAATAATTTTTTTGACCATGTGTCGTACATTTTGAGAGGAGGTTCACCATGGGTCGTAGTTTAAAAAAAGGACCTTTCGTCGATGATCATTTGATGAAAAAGGTCGAAGCACAACAAGGTGCCGAAAAGAAAAAAGTAATTAAAACTTGGTCTCGCCGCTCTACAATTTTTCCATCATTCGTAGGTTTCACAATCGCTGTATATGATGGACGGAAACATGTCCCTGTTTACATTCAAGAAGACATGGTAGGACATAAATTAGGTGAATTTGCACCAACTAGAACTTATCGTGGCCACGTTGCTGACGATAAAAAAACTAAACGCTAATTTTGAGGGGAGGATATGCAAATGTCAGAACAAATTACATCAGCTAAAGCAACTGCAAAAACAGTTCGCACTTCACCTCGTAAAGCACGTTTAGTAATCGATCTTATCAGAGGGAAAAGCGTTGCGGATGCAATTTCAATCTTGAAATTCACACCGAACAAGTCTGCTGGAATCATTGAAAAAGTTTTAATGTCAGCAGTTGCTAACGCAGAAAACAACTTTGACTTAGACGTTGAAAGCTTAGTCGTATCTGAAGCATTTGTTAACGAAGGACCAACAATGAAACGTTTCCGTCCTCGTGCAAAAGGTTCAGCTTCACCAATCAACAAACGTACTAGTCACATCACAGTAGTTGTAACAGAGAAATAAGTCTCATGAAATAGGCTGTTTTCTTTATGAAAACAGAGCTTAAACATTTAAGAGGAGGGACAATCAGTGGGTCAAAAAGTACATCCAATTGGAATGCGTGTAGGCATCATCCGCGACTGGGATGCGAAATGGTATGCTGAAAAAGAGTATGCTGAATTCTTACACGAAGATTTAAGAATCCGTAAATTTATCGCAACAAAACTTGCTGATGCTGCTGTATCTACAATTGAAATCGAACGCGCTGCAAACCGTGTTAACATTTCAATTCACACAGCTAAACCAGGTATGGTTATCGGTAAAGGCGGATCTGAAGTCGAAAACCTAAGAAAAGAATTAAACAAATTAACTGGCAAACGAGTTCACATCAACATCGTTGAAATCAAAAAACCAGATTTAGATGCAAAATTAGTAGGCGAAGGAATTGCACGTCAATTAGAAAACCGTGTTGCTTTCCGTCGTGCTCAAAAACAAGCCATCCAACGCGCAATGCGTGCTGGCGCTAAAGGAATCAAAACTCAAGTATCAGGTCGTCTAAACGGTGCGGATATCGCTCGTTCAGAAGGATACTCTGAAGGAACTGTACCACTTCATACATTACGTGCGGACATTGATTACGCATGGGAAGAAGCGGACACTACTTACGGAAAACTAGGAGTTAAAGTGTGGATCTATCGTGGAGAAATTCTTCCAACGAAAAAAAACACTGAGAAAGGAGGGAAATAATCATGTTAGTACCTAAACGTGTAAAACACCGTCGTGAATTCCGCGGAAAAATGCGCGGTGAAGCTAAAGGCGGAAAAGAAGTAGCATTTGGTGAATGGGGTTTACAAGCAACTGAATCTCACTGGATTACTAACCGTCAAATCGAAGCAGCCCGTATTGCAATGACTCGTTACATGAAACGTGGCGGGAAAGTATGGATTAAAATTTTCCCTCACAAGTCTTACACAAGTAAAGCTATCGGCGTACGTATGGGTAAAGGTAAAGGGGCACCAGAAGGCTGGGTATCACCAGTTAAACGTGGTAAAATCATGTTTGAAATCGCAGGCGTTCCTGAAGAAGTAGCTCGTGAAGCTCTTCGTCTTGCATCTCACAAATTGCCGGTAAAAACTAAGATCGTAAAACGTGAGGAAATGGGTGGTGAATCGAATGAAGGTTAAAGAAATCAGAGAATTAACCACTGCCGAAATGCTAGATAAAGAAAAACAATTAAAAGAAGAATTGTTCAACTTAAGATTCCAATTAGCAACAGGTCAATTAGAAAACACTGCACGTATTAAAGAAGTACGTCAATCGATTGCACGCATCAAAACAGTATTGCGTGAACAAGCTAACTAATAGTGGAAGGAGGCCAAACGCGTATGACTGAAGAAAGAAATCAACGTAAAGTTTACCAAGGTCGCGTGGTATCAGACAAAATGGATAAAACAATCACAGTTGTCGTTGAAACAAAGAAAAACCACCCTATCTATGGCAAACGTATGAAATATTCTAAAAAATATAAAGCGCATGATGAAAACAACACAGCGAAAGTTGGAGACATCGTAAAAATCATGGAAACTCGTCCATTATCAGCTACAAAACGTTTCCGTTTACTAGAGGTAGTCGAAGAAGCAGTTATTATCTAATAAAACGAGAATTTCCTAATAGATTGAAGCACAAAATCTGAAAGGGGGATACACATCGTGATCCAACAAGAAAGTCGTTTAAGAGTCGCTGACAATTCTGGCGCACGTGAAATTTTAACGATCAAAGTCCTAGGCGGATCTGGTCGTAAAACTGCTAACATCGGTGACGTTATTGTTGCTACTGTCAAACAAGCAACGCCAGGTGGGGTTGTTAAAAAAGGTGAAGTAGTTAAAGCCGTTATCGTTCGTACAAAATCTGGCGCTCGTCGTGCTGACGGTTCTTACATCAAATTTGATGAAAATGCTGCGGTAATTATCCGTGACGATAAAAGCCCACGCGGAACACGTATCTTCGGACCAGTTGCACGTGAATTACGTGAAAACAACTTCATGAAGATCGTTTCTCTAGCACCAGAAGTATTATAATCTCGAGCCCACGTTAAAGGAGGTGCGAAACAGTAATGTTTGTTAAAAAAGGCGATAAAGTAAAAGTTATCACTGGTAAAGATAAAAACAAAGAAGGCGTTGTCTTAGCAGCGTTTCCTAAACAAGATAAAGTTATCGTTGAAGGTGTCAACGTCGTTAAAAAACACCAAAAACCAAACCAAGCAGCCCCACAAGGTGGAATCCTTGAAGTGGAAGCGCCAATTCATGTTTCTAATGTAATGGTGATTGATCCTTCAAACGGAGAAGCTACTAAAGTTGCGTTTAAAGAAGTCGACGGCAAAAAAGTCCGCGTTTCTAAAAAAACAGGTGAAGTTTTAGATAAATAAAAATTGCGGAAGGAGGGCTTACTGAATGAACCGCCTGAAAGAAAAATATATTAAAGAAGTAACACCATCATTGGTGGAAAAATTTAATTACAGCTCAGTTATGCAAACACCTAAAGTTGATAAAATCGTTATCAACATGGGTGTGGGTGATGCAGTATCAAATGCTAAAAACTTAGACAAAGCTGTTGAAGAATTAGCATTAATCACTGGTCAAAAACCACTTATCACAAAAGCTAAAAAATCTATCGCTGGATTCCGTTTACGTGAAGGAATGCCAATCGGTGCGAAAGTAACGCTACGCGGCGAAAGAATGTACGAATTTTTAGATAAATTAGTAACAGTTTCTTTACCTCGTGTACGTGACTTCCACGGTGTCAGCAAAAAAGCTTTCGATGGTCGTGGTAACTATACTTTAGGTATTAAAGAACAATTAATCTTCCCAGAAGTTGATTATGATTTAGTAGATAAAGTACGCGGTATGGACATCGTAATTGTTACAACAGCGAACACTGACGAAGAGTCTCGCGAATTGTTGGCACAATTAGGTATGCCATTCCAAAAATAATATAAGGAGGCGAACTACGTGGCTAAAAAATCAATGATTGCTAAAAACAAACGTCCTGCTAAACATTCAACACAAGCTTATACTCGTTGTGAACGTTGTGGACGTCCACATTCAGTTTATCGTAAATTTCATCTTTGCCGTATTTGCTTCCGCGAACTTGCCTATAAAGGTCAAATTCCCGGCGTGAAGAAAGCTAGCTGGTAAACAAGTAAACTCGCATAAAGGAGGTAAATAGTTCAATGGTCATGACAGATCCAATTGCAGATTTTCTAACTCGCATTCGTAATGCGAACATGGTTAAACATGAAACTTTAGAAGTACCTGCTTCAAAAATCAAACGTGATATCGCAGAAATCCTGAAACGTGAAGGATTTATCCGCGACGTAGAATACATCGAAGATGACAAACAAGGCGTAATCCGTGTTTTCCTAAAATATGGTAAAAACGAAGAGCGTGTTATCACAAACTTAAAACGTATTTCTAAACCAGGTTTACGTGCATACGTAAAAGCTGACGAAGTACCAAAAGTATTAAACGGTCTAGGAATTGCAATCATCTCTACATCAGAGGGTGTAATTACTGACAAAGAAGCTAGAGCGAAAAATATCGGCGGCGAAGTAATCGCCTACGTATGGTAATTCTAAAAAATACACAAGGAGGTGTCTCTAAGTGAGCCGTATTGGTAATAAAGTTGTTGTTCTTCCTGCTGGTGTTGAAATCAAGCAAGACGGAAACAACATTACAGTTAAAGGACCTAAAGGTGAATTAACACGCGAATTTTCTTCTGATATCAAAATGAACATCGAAGGAAACGAAGTGACATTCACTCGTCCAAACGATTCAAAAGAAATGAAAACAATCCACGGAACAACTCGTGCAAACTTCAACAACATGGTTGTTGGTGTTTCTGAAGGTTTCCAAAAAGCACTTGAACTTATCGGGGTCGGATACCGTGCCCAAGTACAAGGCAACAAATTAACTTTAAACGTTGGTTATTCTCATCCTGTCGAAATGACAGCACCAGAAGGCGTAACATTTGAAGTACCTGCGAACACACAAGTTATCGTTAAAGGCATCAACAAAGAAGTTGTTGGTGAATTAGCTGCTAACATCCGTGGCGTTCGTCCTCCAGAACCTTATAAAGGCAAAGGGATTCGCTATGTTGGTGAATTTGTACGCCGTAAAGAAGGTAAAACTGGTAAATAATAACAGCTGTGTAGAAAACAGAAGTCAACAACAAGCAACTGTCATTTTATGGGATTTTTCCAATAAAATGCTTTTGTCTTGTCTGCCAGCTTCTCTTTTCCGTAATCTGCTGACTGCTTGAAATATTAGTAGTAAACATTAAATCAAAGAGGTGAAAATTGTGATTACAAAACCAGATAAAAACAAAACACGTCAAAAGAGACATCGTCGTGTACGTAACAAAATCTCTGGTACTGCTGAGTGCCCACGCTTGAACATTTTCCGTTCTAACAAAAACATCTACGCGCAAGTCATTGATGACGTAGCGGGTGTGACGCTAGCAAGTGCCTCTGCCTTGGATAAAGAAATTTCAGGTGGAACAAAAACAGAAACAGCTGCAGCTGTTGGTAAACTAGTTGCTGAACGTGCCGCTGAAAAAGGCATCAAAAAAGTAGTCTTCGACCGTGGTGGATACCTTTACCATGGCCGCGTGCAAGCTTTAGCTGAAGCTGCTCGTGAAAATGGACTAGAATTTTAGGAGAAGGAGGAACACCATTCATGGTTTATATTGATCCAAAACATTTGGAATTAGAAGACCGCGTTGTAGCGATCAACCGTGTAACAAAAGTTGTTAAAGGTGGACGTCGTTTACGTTTCGCAGCTTTAGTTGTTGTCGGTGACAAAAACGGACACGTTGGTTTCGGTACTGGTAAAGCACAAGAAGTACCTGAAGCTATCCGTAAAGCAATCGAAGACGCGAAGAAAAACTTAGTTGAAGTGCCTATGGTTGGTTCTACTATCCCGCACGAAGTAATTGGCGTATTCGGTGGCGGCCGTATCCTTATGAAACCTGCAGTAGAAGGTTCTGGGGTAGCTGCTGGTGGACCAGTTCGTGCCGTATTGGAATTAGCTGGTGTAGCAGATATTACATCTAAATCACTAGGTTCAAACACACCTATTAACGTTGTTCGCGCAACTGTTGAAGGTCTAAAACAATTAAAACGTGCCGAAGAAGTGGCAGCACTTCGCGGTAAATCTGTAGAAGAAATTATCGGTTAAGGAGGACAAAAATAATGGCTGAATTAAAAATTACTTTAAAACGCAGTGTTATCGGACGTCCTCAAAACCAACGTGCTACAGTTAAAGCGTTAGGTTTAGGTAAAGTGAATAGTACTGTTACAAAACCTGCCAATGAAGCAATCAAAGGTATGGTTAACACTATTTCACATTTAGTGGACGTAGAAGAAGTTTAAGATTTATAGATTTGTAATAGAAGATTGCTTAAGGAGGTGCCAAACCTATGAAACTTCATGAATTAAAACCTGCTGAGGGCTCACGCCAAGTACGTAACCGTGTTGGACGTGGTACTTCATCTGGTAATGGTAAAACAGCTGGCCGTGGACAAAAAGGGCAAAAAGCCCGTTCAGGCGGTGGTGTTCGTTTAGGATTTGAAGGGGGTCAAACTCCATTATTCCGTCGTTTACCAAAACGTGGGTTTACAAACATTAATCGTAAAGATTACGCTGTTGTGAACTTAGATACTTTAAACCGTTTTGAAGATGGAACAGAAGTAACTCCTGTTGTCCTAAAAGAAGCAGGAATCGTTAAAAACGAAAAAGCGGGAATCAAAGTTCTTGCAGATGGTGAGTTAACGAAAAAATTAACTGTGAAAGCAGCTAAATTCTCGAAATCAGCACAAGAAGCTATCGAAGCTGCTGGTGGTTCAATCGAGGTGATCTAATTGTTCAAGCTATTAAAGAACGCCTTTAAAGTCAAAGACATTAGATCAAAAATCTTATTTACAGTTTTAATCTTGTTTGTATTTCGCCTAGGTGCGCACATTACTGTGCCCGGGGTGAATGCAAAGGGATTGTCTGATTTAAGTAGCTTACCCTTTTTGAATATGTTGAATATGGTGAGTGGTAGTGCCATGCAAAACTTCTCTATCTTCTCGATGGGGGTTTCGCCATACATTACAGCCTCTATTATTATTCAACTATTGCAAATGGATATTGTACCTAGATTTGTAGAATGGTCAAAACAAGGGGAAGTTGGGCGTAAGAAATTAAATCAAGCTACAAGATATCTAACGATTGTCTTGGGTGTGGCTCAGTCAATGGGGATCACTGCTGGTTTTAATAGCTTAAGTCAAACTGGGATTGTAAACAATCCAACCTTAGGTACCTTTGTGATGATTGCAGTTATTTTAACTGCTGGGACGATGTTTGTGACTTGGATGGGTGAACAAATTACAGAAAAAGGAATCGGAAATGGTGTTTCAATGATTATCTTTGCCGGGATTATTTCTCGTTTGCCAGGAGCAGTCAAAGAAATCTATGAAGATTACTTCGTCAATATCGAGTCTTCTCGTATTTGGCAATCTGTTATTTTCATTGCAATCTTAGTTATTGCTATTTTGGTGATCGTTACAGTCGTAACGTTCTTCCAACAAGCAGAACGTAAGATTCCAATCCAATATACAAAACGTGTTTCTGGTGCACCAACAAGTAGTTATTTACCGTTAAAAGTAAATGCTGCTGGGGTTATTCCAGTTATCTTTGCCAGCTCGTTAATTGCAACACCAAATGCCATTTTACAAGCTTTCTCATCAAAATTCGCTGGTGAAAATTGGTATGACATTATGACAAAAATCTTCAGTTATAACACAGTTCCAGGGGCAATCATCTATACTGTCCTAATCGTTGCGTTTACGTTCTTCTATGCATTTGTTCAAGTAAACCCTGAGAAATTAGCGGAAAACTTACAAAAACAAGGAAGCTACATTCCAAGCGTGCGACCAGGTAAAGGTACAGAAGAATATGTATCTGGCGTGTTAATGAGATTAAGTGTTGTCGGCTCAATTTTCCTAGGACTTGTTGCTTTACTTCCAATCATTGCGCAAATGGTTTGGAACTTACCTCAATCAATCGGTTTAGGTGGAACAAGTTTACTAATCGTTATCGGGGTTGCATTAGAAACAACGAAACAATTAGAAGGATTAATGATGAAACGTCAATATGTCGGCTTTATCAATAAGTAAGAATCGAGTGTTGAGGTTTTACCTCAGCACCATTCTCACATATGGCTAGCTTCATAAGCCGGTCTTTAAAATTAGGAGGAGAATATATGAACCTCATTTTAATGGGATTACCTGGAGCAGGTAAAGGCACCCAAGCAGAAAAAATCATTGATACGTATGGCATTCCACATATTTCTACTGGAGATATGTTCCGTGCAGCAATGAAAAATGAAACTGCCTTGGGCCTAGAAGCGAAATCTTATATCGATAAAGGTGAACTGGTTCCTGACGAAGTAACAAACGGAATTGTTAAAGAACGCCTTGCTGAACCAGACACAGACAAAGGATTCCTATTAGATGGTTTCCCACGTACACTGGATCAAGCAAAAGCATTAGATACAATGCTTAAAGAATTAAACAAAAAAATTGATGCTGTCATTGACATCCATGTAGAAGAAGATGTATTAATCGAGCGTTTAGCTGGACGATTCATCTGTCGCACATGTGGCGCAACGTATCATAAATTATTCAACCCGCCAAAAGTTGAAGGCACTTGTGATCGCTGTGGCGGACATGAATTCTACCAAAGAGAAGATGATAAGCCCGAAACGGTTAAAAATCGTTTGGCAGTCAACATTGAAAGTAGCGCACCAATCTTAGCTTTCTATAAAGAACAAGGCTTGATGCATACAATCGATGGCAATCGCGAAATCGATACTGTTTTTTCTGATGTGAAAAAAATCATTGACGAAAACTAATTTCCAATTGCCCGCAGTTTAACCCTGTTGTTGTATTCAGTTTCTCTTGCCAAAACATAACTAAATATGGTAGAATATATCAGTCCGACTTCTACAGTTTTGTGACATCAAAATGAATAACGAAGTTAGTTGAGAATTTCTAGGTGGGAGCTGGAGTTTCCGCCGTTTTATCGTGTGAAAACGCGAAACAAGTACAAGGAGGTACTGTGCGTGGCAAAAGAAGATATGATTGAAGTCGAAGGTACAGTCGTCGAAACTTTGCCGAATGCAATGTTTAAAGTCGAACTAGAAAATGGACACCAAGTTCTTGCTACTGTTTCAGGTAAAATCCGTATGCACTACATCCGTATCTTACCTGGTGACAAAGTAACAGTTGAATTATCACCGTATGATTTAACGCGTGGCCGTATTACTTATCGCTTTAAATAATTGTACTCCGTAAAACCACAGGAGGTATTATCATGAAAGTAAGACCATCAGTAAAACCAATGTGTGAACATTGTAAAGTAATTCGCCGTAAAGGACGTGTTATGGTTATTTGCCCAGCAAATCCAAAACATAAACAACGTCAAGGATAATTAGGAGGTGTAACGAATAATGGCTCGTATTGCAGGAGTAGACATCCCTCGTGACAAACGTGTAGTAGTTTCTCTTACTTACATTTATGGTATTGGTAACACTACAGCTAAAAAAGTTTTAGCAAACGTTGGCGTATCTGAAGATGTTCGTGTACGTGATTTAACAAACGAACAAACAGATGCGATTCGTGCGGAAATTGATAAGTTAAAAGTTGAAGGGGATCTTCGTCGTGAAGTGAACTTAAACATCAAACGCTTGATGGAAATCGGTTCATACCGTGGAATCCGTCACCGTCGTGGATTACCAACTCGTGGACAAAACACGAAAAATAATGCACGTACTCGTAAAGGCCCTACTAAAACAGTAGCAGGCAAGAAAAAATAATTCCTAAGTGAAGGAGGTTAGAACTTCATGGCAGCAAAAAAAGTTAGTCGTAAACGCCGTGTCAAAAAGAATATAGAATCAGGTGTAGCACATATCCATTCTACATTCAACAATACAATCGTAATGATTACTGATACACATGGTAATGCATTAGCATGGTCATCAGCAGGATCATTAGGCTTTAAAGGAAGCAAAAAATCAACTCCTTTTGCCGCTCAAATGGCTGCAGAAGCCGCAACTAAAGTGGCAATGGAACATGGACTTAAAACTGTAGACGTAACAGTTAAAGGACCTGGTTCTGGACGTGAAGCAGCAATTCGTTCATTACAAGCAACAGGTTTAGAAGTGACTGCAATTCGTGACGTGACTCCAGTTCCTCATAATGGATGCCGCCCTCCAAAACGCCGTCGTGTTTAATGAGCGCCACTCATTCTGAGTTTGAATTAGGAACGTCATTGAACAAGACACTTTTCGTTTTGAAAGGGGTATAGATAAGAATGATTGAATTTGAAAAACCAAGAATCGAAAAAATTGATGAAAATAGAGATTATGGTAAGTTCGTCGTTGAACCATTAGAACGCGGTTACGGAACTACTTTAGGTAACTCTCTACGTCGTATTTTATTGTCTTCTTTACCAGGAGCTGCAATTACGAATATTCAAATCGATGGTGTTTTACACGAATTCTCAACCATTCCAGGTGTACGAGAAGACGTAACACAAATTATTTTGAATATTAAAGGCTTAGCATTGAAATTATATGCTGAAGAAGAGAAAACCCTTGAGATCGATATTACAGGACCCGCTACCGTGACTGCCGGCGATATTATCGTGGACAGTGATGTTGAGATCCTAAATAAAGATTTAGTTATCTGTAGTGTTGCTGAAGGAGCTACTTTCCATGCTCGCTTAACAGTGAAACCTGGTCGTGGCTATGTTCAAGCAGACGAAAACAAAAAAGAAGATATGCCAATCGGTGTACTTCCAGTTGATTCCATCTACACACCCGTTCGTCGTGTTAACTACCAAGTAGAAAATACACGTGTTGGTCGTCGTGATGATTTCGACAAATTAACAATGGAAATATGGACAGATGGTTCAATCATTCCTCAAGAAGCACTAAGTTTAGCTGCGAAAATCATGACTGAGCATTTAGATATCTTTGTAAACCTTACTGACGAAGCGAAAAACGCTGAAATCATGGTGGAAAAAGAAGAAACTCAAAAAGAGAAAATGCTAGAAATGACGATTGAAGAACTTGATTTATCAGTTCGTTCATATAACTGTTTAAAACGTGCAGGTATTAATACTGTACAAGAACTTACAAACAAATCTGAACCAGAAATGATCAAAGTACGTAATTTAGGTCGTAAATCTCTTGAAGAAGTAAAACTTAAATTGCATGATCTAGGATTAGGATTACGTAAGGACGATTAAGACTTTTACGAAGTTTCCAGTCCTGCTTAACAGCAGTGGCTCGTGAGAACAGAAACGAAGGAGGGAACCCAACGTGAGTTACCGTAAATTAGGACGCACATCAAGCCAACGTAAAGCTATGCTACGTGATATTACAACTGATTTAATCATCAACGAACGCATCGTAACTACTGAAGCTCGTGCGAAAGAAGTACGTTCAACTGTAGAAAAAATGATTACTTTAGGTAAACGTGGAGATCTTCATGCACGTCGTCAAGCAGCTACTTTCGTTCGTAATGAAGTTGCTAGTGTTCGTGAAGAAGATGAGTCTATCGTTGTTGAATCAGCTTTACAAAAGCTATTTAACGATTTAGGACCTCGTTTCGCGGAACGCCAAGGTGGTTACACTCGTATCTTGAAGACAGAACCAAGACGCGGCGATGCAGCACCAATGGTAGTTATCGAATTTGTTAAATAATTAATAAACCGATCACTTTATAGATGTTTCTTTTAGAGTGTTATGATGTTGGAGGCGACTCCGAGTCTAGCTCTGCTTTCCCTGCTAAAGATGGCTTTAGCAGGGGAGCACTCATCATATAAAGGTGATTTTTTTTTGCTTTGGGAAAACGCTGTTTTCTCAAAGCTTTTTTGTTTCATAAAAGCATTGCGGAAGCTTTTGCGGTTTGTTATACTGGTTATTAATTGGAATTTTCAGATAATTAAGCATCTGAGTTAGTAGAAGGGGGAATTATATGTCGCAAATGTTTGCTTTTTCGTTGCTGATGGTTATTTTATACATTGGTGATGTAGTTTCTATCAAAACAAAAGCTTGGATTCCATCTGTTTTTGTTTGTGGTGTTTTATTTATTCTTGGTTATTGGACTATTTTTCCACAAAATATTGTGGAAGTGGCAGGGATTCCTACAGTGGTTGCCACTTTATTAATGTATCTGTTGATTACTAATATGGGCACTCTGCTCTCTGTTAAAGAATTGGTTAATCAATGGAAAACGATTGTGATTGCTTTGTCAGGTATTCTGGGCATTATTGCCTTGTTGTTAGCTGTGGGGACTTTTGTTTTTGACTTAAAAACAGTTTTAGTTGCAATCCCGCCGTTAGTAGGAGGTTTAGTTTCTTCATTAGTAATGTCAGAAGCGGCTCAATCAGCTGGTTTAGCCTCACTTTCAGTTTTGGCAATTTTAATTTATGTCATTCAAGGGTTTGCTGGTTATCCCTTAACTTCAATTGTTCTAAAAAAAGAAGGAAAGCGGAAGCTTCAAGAATATCGAGCAGGGACATGGCAGCCGGTTCATGAACAAGAGGGGCAAGAAACAGGAGCAGAACCAGATGTGCCTAAACTATTTGAAAAAGTACCCAAACGATATCATACAGATTATTCACGAATTTTACGTTTAGCCTTAGTTGCCACACTTGCTTATTATGTTTCTGTGTGGACGGCACCGTTTGTGACGATTAGTCCTTTTGTGCTGTGTTTATGTTTTGGCGTGATTGCAACGTCTTTAGGCTTTTTAGAAAAGCAACCATTGCAGAAAGCAAATAGCTTTGGTTTTGCGATTTTAGGGTTAATGCTTTTTGTCTTTGATGGCTTAAAACAAGCCACACCTGAAATGTTGATGGATTTATTTTTACCAATGATTGGGATTATTGTGATTGGTGTTATCGGGATGTACATCTTTTCAGCAATTGTTGGTCGTGTATTAGGTGTGAGTAAAGAGATGGCATTCGCAGTTTCATTGACAGCTTTATATGGCTTTCCAGCCGATTATATTATTACTAATGAAGTGATTCAATCATTGACAGAAGATGAACAAGAACAGGCGGCTTTAACGAGCCATTTAATGCCACCGATGTTAGTGGCAGGTTTCGTAACAGTCACCATTGTTTCGGTTATTTTAGCGGGTATTTTTTCAAGTATTTTATTAAGTTTGTAGAAACGGGGCGTAAGTATGAAAAAAATCAAAGCACTAGTCAAGCAGCATTCACAAGAAATGATTGCTTTTCGACGGGATTTACACCAACATCCAGAATTACAATTTGAAGAATTTCGAACGACAGAAAAAGTCGCGGCAGTTCTTGATCAATTAGGAATTACTTATCGCAAAACAGAACCGACGGGTTTAATTGCTGAAATTGTGGGCGGCAAACCAGGCCGAGTGGTTGCGCTGCGGGCTGATATGGATGCCTTACCTGTACAGGAATTAAATGAAGATTTAGCTTATAAATCTTTAGAAGCTGGCAAGATGCATGCATGTGGGCATGATTCCCATACCGCGATGTTAGTAACAGCGGCTAAAGTATTAAAAGAAATCCAGGAAGAACTTCAGGGAACTGTAAGATTAATTTTTCAACCATCTGAAGAAAATGCGCAAGGTGCTAAAGCAATGGTTGCGCAAGGCGCAATGACCGGTGTTGATGATGTATTTGGCTTACATATCTGGTCACAAATGCCTGTAGGAACCGCTTCGTGTCGAGTGGGCTCAAGTTTCGCATCCGCAGATATTTTTTCTGTTGATTTTAAAGGCCGTGGTGGCCATGGTGCCATGCCAAACGCTTGTATTGATGCGGCAGTCATAGCTTCTTCTTTCGTGATGAATCTGCAAACGATTGTTTCTCGAGAGACAGATCCTTTAGATCCAGTAGTTGTCACGATTGGACGGATGGATGTGGGGACCCGTTTTAATGTGATTGCTGAGAATGCACGTTTAGAAGGAACGGTTCGTTGCTTTAGTGTAGCAACGCGTAATCGAGTAGAACAGGCGCTGCAACGCTATGCGGAACAAACAGCCGCTATTTACGGTGGTACGGCTTCGTTAGATTATCAATATGGAACGTTGCCAGTGATTAATGATGAGCAAGATGCCTTGTTTGCTCAAACACTAATTAAGGAAAATTTTGGTGAAGCGGCCTTAAGACAAGAAGAGCCGACAACCGGTGGTGAAGACTTCAGTTATTATACTGAACATGCTTCTGGTTGTTTTGCCTTAGTGGGAAGTGGTAATCCAGAGAAAGATACGGAATGGGCACATCACCATGGTCGTTTTAATATTGATGAAGATGCGATGGCAATGGGTGCTGAGTTATATGCCCAATATGCGTTTGAATATTTGAAGACACATTTTTAAAAGAAAATCAGTAACTTCTTGTTTTATGAGAACAAGAAGTTATTTTTATGAAAAATAGACCTGTCAAGACAGATAAGAGCTCCCATAATGACCGTTCTTTTGGTATAATAAAAAATAGTGTGAAGAATCAGAACAGATGATTGAAAAAACGCTACTTTTTTGGTAGTGTTAGAAAGAATAAATAGATTGAGGGAGTACGCGATGCAACCAATCATTGAACTAAATAATATCCAATTTAATTATCAACCAGAAGATGCTTCTCCCGCTTTAAAAGATGTGTCTTTTTCCATTCAACAAGGCGAATGGGTCGCTATTATTGGCCATAATGGTTCTGGTAAATCAACGTTAGCCAAAACGATCAATGGGCTGTTACTGCCAGCTGCTGGGACTATCAAAGTTGGCGGCAAAGAATTAAATGAAGCAAACGTCTGGGATATCCGGCGTATGGTAGGAATGGTCTTTCAGAATCCAGATAACCAATTTGTCGGTTCAACAGTCGAAGACGATGTGGCTTTTGGTTTAGAAAATCAAGGTATTCCGCGTGATGAAATGGTCGAACGTGTCCACGATGCCTTAGAACGGGTTCGTATGTTAGCTTTTGCCAAGCGAGAACCTGCTCGGCTATCTGGTGGCCAAAAACAACGAGTAGCTATCGCTGGTGTGGTTGCTTTGCGACCAGATATTATTATTTTAGACGAAGCGACAAGTATGTTAGATCCAGAAGGTCGTGCAGAAGTAATTGCTACCATTCAAAAGATTAAAGAAGAAAGCAATTTAACAGTTATTTCTATTACCCACGATATTGATGAAGCGGCTAATGCGAATCGTATTTTAGTGATGCGCCAAGGACAATTGACAAACGAAGGAACACCAGAAAAGATTTTTTCTGCAGGAGAAGCGCTTGTTGAAATGGGCTTGGATTTACCGTTTCCTGAAAAATTAAAAGTAGCTTTGAAAGAGCGTGGCGTTGTTGTGCCAACGAATTATTTAACAGAAGAAGGGATGGTGGATTGGTTATGGACATCCGTTTTAAACAAGTAGATTTTACTTACCAACCCAATACTCCTTTTGAGCAACGGGCATTATTCGATATTAATTTAACGATTCAAGACGGCTCTTATACAGCGATTGTCGGACATACTGGCAGTGGCAAATCAACGTTATTACAACATTTGAATGCTTTGGTGAAACCAACTAAAGGCCAAGTGACAATTGGAGAGCGTGTAATTACGCCAGAAACTGATAATAAGAATTTAAAACCAATTCGTAAAAAAGTTGGGATCGTTTTTCAATTTCCAGAAGCACAATTGTTTGAAGAAACAGTGGAGCGAGACATCGCTTTCGGACCGAAAAACTTTGGTGTTTCAGACGAAGAAGCGAAAAAATTAGCTAAGAAAATGCTTGATTTAGTCGGCTTAGATGAGAAATACTTACAACATTCTCCGTTTGAGTTATCAGGTGGTCAAATGCGCCGTGTCGCAATTGCTGGTGTGCTAGCGATGGAACCAGAAGTTTTAGTATTAGACGAACCGACTGCTGGTTTGGATCCTAAGGGTCGTAAAGAAATGATGGAGATGTTTAGTCGTCTGCATAAGGAACATAATATGACCATCGTTTTAGTGACACATTTGATGGATGACGTGGCTAATTACGCAGATCATGTGATTGTTTTAGAAAAAGGACAAATCGTCCGAGCGGGAGCACCACAAGAAGTGTTTCAAGAGACACAATGGCTGAAAGAAAAACAATTAGGCGTGCCAACTGCAGCCGAATTTGCTGAAAAATTAGTGGCAAAAGGCTTTTCTTTTGAGCAATTACCATTAACGGCCGATCAATTAGCCGATCAGCTTCTGAAAAAAATGCAGGAAGCAGGTGAGGCAAAATGATGAATAAATTGATTTTTGGGCGCTATATTCCAGGTGATTCTTTTATCCATCGTTTAGATCCGCGCGCAAAATTATTAGCTAGTTTTTATTTTATTGGAATTATCTTTTTAGCAAATAATTGGCAGAGTTATGTTTTAATAGCAGCCTTTACTGCTTTTGCTATTTCATTATCAAAAATCAGCGCCCGCTTCTTTATCCGCGGTGTTCGGCCGTTATTATGGCTAATTCTGTTTACTGTGGCTCTTCAAACCTTGTTTACACAAGGGGGGGAAGTGTACTTTCAGTGGGGAATTATTTCCATTACCCAGTTTGGTGTGACGAATGGGCTATTTATTTTCTGTCGTTTTGTTTTAATTATTTTCATGTCAACGTTATTAACTTTAACGACGGCACCATTAGAGTTATCAGATGCGATTGAATATTTGTTACGCCCACTTCGTGTGGTGAAATTTCCAGTTCATGAAGTTTCATTGATGTTATCAATTGCCTTACGTTTTGTCCCAACATTAATGGATGAAACGGAAAAGATTATGAATGCCCAACGTGCCCGTGGTGTTGATTTTGGCGAAGGAAACTTACTTCAAAAAATGAAAGCTATT
This sequence comes from Enterococcus sp. DIV1316a, assembly GCF_050536915.1. NCBI lineage: Bacteria > Bacillati > Bacillota > Bacilli > Lactobacillales > Enterococcaceae > Enterococcus > Enterococcus sp. DIV1316a. Next base: position 192,329 of record NZ_CP172913.1, read on the forward strand.
GTTCCACTTTTAATTCCGCTTTTCGTAAGTAGTTTTAATCGTGCGGAAGACTTAGCGACTGCTATGGAAGCAAGAGGTTATCAAGGTGGCGAAGGACGGACAAAATACCGCATTCTTCATTGGCACCTACGAGATACAATAGTAATGTTTGGCTTTGTCTTGTTAACCATTGGCTTATTTGTATTAAGAACTTAGAAAAGGTGAATAAAAATTATGCCCCGCTATAAAGCAATCATTGCCTATGATGGCACTCATTTTCATGGCTTTCAAAAGCAGCCTAATGAGCGTACCGTTCAAGAAGAAATAGAAAAAACGTTAGCACGCATGAATAACGGACACTCCGTGACGGTTTTTGGTTCAGGACGAACAGATGCAGGTGTTCATGCAATGGGCCAAGTGATTCACTTTGATTATCCGCAGGAACGTCCGTTGGAAAAAATGCGCTTTGCGTTAGACACACAAACACCAGAAGACATTGCTGTGCGAAGCGTGGAACGTGTTTCAGAAGACTTTCATGCACGTTATCACGTGATCGAAAAAACCTATCAATTTAAAGTGGATATTGGCAAACCACGAAGTCCATTTCGACGTTTTTATGCCAGTTATTTTCCGTATCCCATTGATCTCGAAAAAATCCAACAAGCTTTACCTGATTTATTAGGTACCCATGATTTTACCTCTTTCTGTGCCTCAGGAAGTTCGGTAGAAGATAAAGTCCGAACCATTCATGAAGCCAGTGTTCATGTCAATGAAACGGGGGATGAATTAACATTCACTTTTCGGGGCGATGGTTTCTTGTACAAAATGATTCGGATTTTAGTTGGTACGCTATTGAAAATCGGCAATGGGCGGCTGGAACCAACCGCGATTCCAGCAATTATCGCAGCCAAAGATCGAAATTTAGCAGGTCCGACTGCTCATCCAGAAGGATTGTATTTAGCAGAAGTGAAATATGAAAACTAAAAAGACGTAGACCTTACAAAAAAAGGTCTGCGTCTTTTTAGTTGCAAAATTTAGATGTATTTAACAGCTGTTCCGTAAGCCACGACAGATTGCATGTCTGTGCCAATTGTGCCAGAATCAAAACGCATCATCACAACGGCATCTGCACCTAATTTAGAGGCTTCTGCTTTTAAACGTTCGATTGCTTGGTCGCGTGCTTCTCGTTGCATATCAGTGTAACCTTTGATTTCACCGCCAACTACACTTTTTAGTCCAGCACCTAAATCTTTAAACATATTTTTAGAACGTGTGGTTAACCCGAAAACTTCTCCAATAATTTCATATTCTTGACCGCTAATTCTCTCGGTTGTTGTAACTAACATGGGCAATTTCCTCCAGTACTTGTTGGTAACTTCAATTTACCATAGTCAAGAGTTTGGTACAACGAATATACATAAAAACAACACTAGAAAAGATGCGCTTCCGCATTTTTTCTAGTGTTGTTTTGGTAAGAATTAATCAAGGATAGGATCTTTTTTAGAAATCATGACCCAAACCCAACTAATTAGAAAAGCAACCGTTGCTGGAACGACCCAGCCCATGCCAATAGTGAACAATGGTAAGTATTGGCCGGCTTTTTCTAAAAGCGTTGTTACAAACGCCGTATCTTTGATAAAGGCGGGGGAACTATTTAATGCATCTAAAACAGCAGCAATCAATGTGATATAGGTCGTTGCTTGATAGACTTCCCGTCGATGTTTGAAAATAGGACTGATGATTACCAAAAGCATTAAAGTAATCGCCAATGGATAAAGGAACATCAAGACTGGAACGGCAAATTGAATGATGTTGGTTAAGCCGACATTTGCAAAAATAGCTGGTAAAATAACAACAATTGCCAAGAATTTTTGATAGGAAACTTTCGGAAACATTTCTTCAAAAGTCTCAGAAAAGGCTGTGCTTAAGCCGATACCGGTTTTTAAACAAGCAAGAACTACGATAAAAGCCAGTAAAATACTCCCCGGTAGGCCTAAATAGTAATTGGCAATTTGGGCTAAGGCAATCCCGCCGTTTTCACTGATTGGAAAAGCCCCGATACTCATTGTTCCCATATAAGCAAGTAAGGTATAGATAATCCCCATCAATACAACACTGAAAGCACCTGATTTAATCATTCCTTTAGCGATATCTCCTGGTTTTTCGACGCCCATATTTCGTAAAGTGGAAACGACAACAATCCCAAAAGCTAATGAAGCTAAAGCATCCAACGTATTATAACCTTCTGTAAATCCTTTAAAGAAAGGACTTGAAATATAATTTTCACCAACAGCGGCACTGGCCACATGACCTAATGGTTTTACAAAGGCTAAAACAATCAAAATTCCTAGCAATGCTAAAAATAACGGATTTAAAAATTTACCCACATAATCTAAGATTTTACTTGGCTTTCTAGAGAAGAGCCAAACAGCTAAGAAAAATAATGCGGAAAAACCAGCAAGAACCAGCCATTGCAAGTCTTTAGGAACAAATGGTGCAAGACCAATCTCAAAAGAAGTAGTTGCTAACCTTGGTAAAGCAAAGAAAGGACCAATCGTTAAATATAATAGTAAGGTAAAAATAAGAGCATAACGACGATTAATCCGAGAAGCTAAGTCAAAAACACCTGAACTTTTAGAAACACCCATAGCAATGACACCAAGAAAAGGTAAGCCAATTCCAGTGGCTAAGAAGCCCAAGTTTGCTAAAAAGACGGAAGCCCCAGCTTCTTGTCCCATATGTACAGGGAAAATTAAATTTCCAGCACCGAAAAACAAACCGAATAACATTGAACCAACGTATAGATAATCACGCCAAACTAACTTTTTTTGCATAGATTCACACTCCTTAATATTGTCTTATTATTTAAAATAACAGAAGAAGAAACAGAGAGCAACCAGTTTTTATAGAAAACATTGGTTTTCTTATTTTTCTATGAAATAAGCATACTGATAATCATCACAATAGTGTCCATTTATATAAAATTCTTCTTTAAAATGTGCTTCCTGCACAAAATCATGTTTTTCATAGAATCGAATGGCTTCTTGATTGGTAGCCATTACTCGCAAACTCAGCTTATGAATCCCGCTTATCTGGGCCATATCTTTGACATACGACAGCAAAGAACCGCCAATCCCTTGACCTTGGAAATCTGGCGAAACGCCAATACTTAGTAACCATTGCTTTTGATGAGCTGCTAACGAAGTGGGCGGATGGACTTCAATAAATCCAGCGAGTTGTTGTCCGCTGATGGCAACGAAAATCGTTTCATCCTTCATTTTTTCCTGATATGCCGCAAGCGAGAGTGGTTGTATCTCGGCAGGGGTATTCTTTTTTGTCCAAATGATTTGGTCCAAGGTATGTAATGCGGGCCAATCTGCTTCGGCAACTAAGCGAATAGTGAGTGAGGTAGACAAGATAATAGGGCTCCTTTTTCTGAAATTTTAAAATATAAAAAGACTATAGCATTTATTGTCTGAAAATTCAAATACTTTTAAAACGAAAAGAAAAATGGCTGCACCTTTTCGATAAAATCAAAATATGCTACCATAGCTACCAGAGGATAGATGGTAAAAAAGAATCTATCTAAATGGAGGGTATGTTTGTGAAAAAAATGGCAGTATATTGTGGCGCCAGTCTGGGGAATGAGCCAATCTATCAGCAAGCTGCAGTAGCGTTAGCCGCTTGGATGAAAGAAAATCACTATGATCTAGTTTATGGCGGTGGCAATGTTGGTCTAATGGGTACAGTGGCTGATACGCTTTTGGCAGAAGGTGGAGAGGTAATTGGTGTCATGCCCACTTTTTTAATGGAACGAGAGATTGCACATAATGGCATTACAAAGATGCATACAGTCAGTGATATGCATGCGCGTAAGAAAAAAATGATTGAATTGGCAGATGTGTATTTAGCTTTACCCGGTGGTCCCGGCACACTCGAAGAAATTAGCGAGGTGATCTCTTGGGGCCGAGTCGGTGAACATATGAACCCTTGTATTTTATACAACGTGAATGGTTACTATGATTTATTAGCTGCTTTTTTTGATAAAATGGTAGAAACTAATTTCTTAACAGCGGCGGATCGAGCTAAAATTTTCATTTCAGATTCCTTAGAAGAAATTGGTGCATTTATTGATTCCTATGAACCGCCAATGATTCGTCAATACAAAAACTAGTAAAAAAGAGGCAGTCACTCTAACCAGAATGACTGCCTCTTTTTTACTAGTTTTTCGTTAAAATCCGATGTAAGAACTCTTTTGTCCGAGCTTCTTTTGGATGGACAAAAATATCTTCAGCGGTCCCTTCTTCGGCAATGACACCTTTATCCATGAAAATAACACGATCGGATACGTCCCGCGCAAATTCCATTTCATGTGTTACAATCACCATTGTTAGCCCTGTATGGGCAAGATTTTTCATCGTTTTTAGCACTTCGCCAACCATTTCAGGATCCAATGCAGAAGTTGGTTCATCGAAAAGTAAAACATCTGGATCCATTGATAATGCTCGAGCAATGGCTACCCGTTGCTTTTGTCCACCAGATAATTGAGCAGGTTTGGCATCAATAAAACGAGCCATGCCAACTTTTTCTAAATTTTCTAAGGCAATTTTTTTGGCTTCTTCTTTGTTTCTTTTTAGGACAGTCATCTGACCAGAAGTACAGTTTTCTAAGACATTCATGTTATTAAATAAATTGAATGATTGGAAAACCATGCCTAAATGGGTCCGATATTTGGGCAAACTATAACCACGTTCTAAAACATTTTTACCATTATAGATGATTTTGCCATCTGTTGGTTTTTCTAACAAATTAATACAACGTAGTAACGTTGATTTACCAGAACCAGAAGAACCGATAATGGTGACAACTTCTCCTTTATTGACGTTCATATTGATATCTTTTAATACTTCGTTTTCGCCAAAGCTTTTTCGTAAATGTTCAATTTCAATAATTGCACTCATCTGTTTGCCTCCTAGCTTTCTTTTCCTTCTTCAGTTAATTCTTCTACTTTAACGTAAGCAGAAGGGCCATCCATTTTACGTTCCACAACACGTAAGATTCGTGTGATCACAAAAGTCATTACCAAGTACATGATGCCGACAATTGTAAAGGTTTGGAAGAACTGGAAGTTTGCGCCAGAAGCAGCATTCCCTTGGAAGAATAAATCTGCAACACCGATAACACTTAACACGGCCGTATCTTTGATATTAATGACAAATTCATTCCCTGTTGCAGGTAAAATATTACGTAATACTTGGGGAATAACGACTTTACGCATTGTTTGTCCATGGGTCATCCCAATCGCTTGTGCTGCCTCGAATTGTCCTTTATCTACTGCGAAAATACCTCCGCGAACAATTTCAGACATATAGGCACCAGTATTCACAGAAACGATAAATAATGCGGCCACTGTTCGGTCTAAAGAGATGCCAAAAGCTAGAGCTAAACCATAGAAAATAACCATTGCTTGAACCATCATTGGTGTACCACGGAAAACTTCAATATAAATAGAAAGAATTAAATTTCCTAATTTTTGGAAGAAACGAGCGACTGGGTTTTCAGAATCTGGAATTGTACGGAAGACACCAATTAGTAAACCAAGGGTTGTTCCGACGACCGTCCCGATTAACGCGATAAATAGCGTTAAACCAGCACCACGTAAAAACATGTCGCCATATTGATTCCAAATATTTTTGAAATCGTTAATAAGTCCTGTTTTTTGTTCATCACTATCTGTTGCTGCAGGTTGATCCTTGATTGCTTGGTCCATAATTTTTGTCCGTTCATCTTGAGAAATACCTGCTAAAATTTTGTTTACTTTTTCAATGTCAGGATCGCCTTTACGCATGCCGACTGCTACTTGTGAGTCTTCAGCGCTAGCATCAAAGCCATTTTCTTTTGGAAATTCTAACATTTTTAATTCTTTATTGACACTAGTTGCTGTTATGCCTTCAGGGCGTTCACTAACATACCCGTCAATCATGCCAGAAGCAAGTGCTGTTCGCATAGCTGAAAAGTTATCCATTGCTTGCTGTTTATTGACATTTGGAATTTGATCAATTAATCCGTAGTGGAATGTATTTAGTTGAGCCGTAATTTTAGCATCAGCTAAATCTTTCAAGCTTTTTGCATTAGCGTATTTGCCATCTTTTTTTACAATTACGACAAATTGTGATTCATAATAAGGGTTTGTAAAAGCAATTTCTTTTTTTCGTTCAGCGGTTGGGCTCATTCCGGCGATAATGGCATCAATTTTTCCAGATTGTAAGGCGGGCGCCAAGCCATCCCATTTGGTTTGGACGATTACTAATTTACGACCTAAACCATCGGCAATTTTTTTAGAAATTTGAACATCATAGCCGCCTGCATAAGAGTTGCCTTGAATAGGCACTGCGCCATGTGCGTCATTTTTCTGTGACCAGTTAAAAGGGGCGTAGCCAGCTTCCATGCCGACACGAAATTCACCATTTTCCTCCGCCGAAGCGTTGGTTGTCATGCCAAGTAACGAAAATAGCGTGACAAGTAGTAGACTGAATGAAAAAACTTTTTTGTTCATCTTTTTCTCTCCTTTAAATTTCTTGTCTGATTGATCGTTTTGTCTTTTTTCAATCAACAAGCTTTGATAATCAGCTGAGCAAAAGCGATTCTGTCTTTTTAAAGGAGAATACTTCTGTCACAACCTATTTTTGAATACAAAAAAACAACCAAACAGATGTAAGGTTGCTAGGTAATGTCGAAAAAAATTCCTCAACGAAACATAGCACAACTTAGCATCACTACTAAGACAGTCCGCAAGCTCTTAACTTACGTCCCAACACACAACAGAAGAGGCTCCGTTATGCATTTCGGCGATTGATCCTAAACTTGCTTCCCAGTGTCCTCTCACTCCACAAGCGTAATAAAAACCGCGACCTCTACCTCTTTTTTGAGGCACTATTCAGTTATTAAATTCAGTTATTAATTTTAGGATAAATCCAGAAGAAAGTCAATATGTTCCAGCAAAGGAATTTATCAAGAGGACACAAACACCATGAAATTAGCGTAACATTTTCCCTACGAAATAGAAACTAATACGAAAAAAGCAACCATTCCTAAAGGAACAGTTGCTTTTTACTTAAGCTTTGACAGCTTTTGGTTCACGACCTAAAATAGCTTGAAGAACAGTCAATACACCTAAAGAAGCTAAAATTGTATAAATTAGACTTGAGTAAGTTAAGATACCGAAATCCCAAGTTTTGTAAACTAATAAAACAATTGCTAAGGCGATAATAGCGATAACGTTGAAGAACGCAAAAGCCCAAAGATTTCCGTTTTCTTTACGAGAAAGATAAAAAACAGAGAACCAAATGCTTAAAACGCCCCAAGCGATGCAGGCAATAATTGCAGCCCAATAAATAATAAATGCGACCATTGTTGTTTCACCTCACTTTTACTCATGCATATTTTACCACGAGTTGAGAAATTTGTCACAAACTCTTTCAAGATAAATCAATATATAGGTAAGAAGTTTTCAAAAAGTGGAAAAACTTTTGGTGCTAATGTTAAAATACGTTATAATATAGAAGATTAGGAGCTGAATCGATATGCAAGATATCACGCAAGCTGAGGCAATTCATTGGTTGGCAACCCAACAAAAAATCACATTTTTAACAGGTGCGGGTATCTCGACAGCCTCAGGTGTGCCAGATTATCGTTCCTTAAAAGGTGTCTATCAAGGAATCCAGCAACCGGAATACTTATTGAGCCGGACTTGCTTAAAAACAGAGCCAGAAAAGTTTTATCAATTCGTTAAAACGCTCTATCATCCAGACGCACAACCTAATATCATTCACCAGAAAATGGCCCAATTAGAGCAAATGAAACGGGGAAAAATTGTTTCACAAAATATTGATGGGCTTCATCGAAAAGCAGGTAGCCAAGAAGTGGTGGACTTTCATGGTAATTTATATGAATGTTATTGCCAAACTTGTGGTGCAACGGTTCCTTGGCAAGACTATTTGCTTAGTGATCGGCACGCTGATTGTCATGGACAAATCCGTCCAGCTATTACTTTGTATGAAGAAGGCCTATCCGAAGAGGCAATCGAAAAAGCCATTCAGGCCGTTGCTTCTGCCGACTTAATCGTGATTGTCGGCACGAGTTTTCAAGTGCATCCATTTTGCGATTTGATTCATTATAAACAACCAACGGCAACTATTTTAGCCATTAATCAAACGCCGCTATTTTTACAACAACCTTATTATTTTTTAGAAGCGAAAGCCGAAACGATATTTGCAGAATTAACGATAAAGGAGTAACGGAATGGAAGAATTTAAATCAGAAAAAGAAAAAATGATCGCAGGTGCACTATATTTTGCCTCAGATCCTGAATTAGTGGCTGATCGCAAAAAAGCCCGTGAACAAATGGCGTTAATTAACCAACAACCAGACACTTATATTCGTCGTCAATTAATAGAAGAAACGTTTGGAAAAGTGGGTGTCGGGACGTACATCGAACCGATGATTCAATTTGATTATGGCTACAACATTTCTGTGGGAAAAAATTTCTATGCCAATTTTAATAACGTTTTTTTAGATGTTTGTCCAATCGAAATTGGCGATAACTGTATGTTTGGACCCAATGTGCAACTTTATACAGCCGAGCATCCATTACAAGCAGCCAAGCGTAATAGCGGAATGGAATCAGGGAAACGAATTATCATTGGCAACAATGTTTGGATTGGCGGTGGAGCGATTGTCCTTCCTGGCGTAACATTAGGTGATAATGTAGTGGTAGCAGCAGGCGCTGTTGTGACCAAATCGTTCCCAGAAAACTGTGTGATCGCAGGTAATCCAGCACGGATAATTAAAGAATTGACTGAAGATGACGCCCCAACAACTTCTTTAGAACAACAACGAGCAAAGATTAACCAAATCGATAAGGAACTGGTCCGTTTATTAGAACAGCGGATGGACGTCGTCGCAGAGATTGCTGCAGTGAAAAAGAAAGCAGGTCATGCGGTTTTTGATTCTGAAAGAGAACAACAAGTATTAGAAACTATTCTGAATCATGTTGAAAATGCCGAGTATGAAGAAACATTATCTGAGACTTTCCAGGGAATTATGGACGCCTCTAAACGTTTCCAAGAAAAACATTTAGGAGAGTGAGGCGAAGGTCGTGGATGGAGAAATCAGAAGAAGAGAGATTGTTAAAAGATTAAGAGAGACCGAAAAGCCAATTAGTGCCACTCGTTTTGCAAAAGCTTTTGATGTCAGCAGACAAATTATTGTAGGAGATGTCGCTCTATTACGGGCGACAGGGGTCGAAATTGTCGCAACAGCTCGAGGGTATATGTTGGAACAACCTTTAGAAGGAATTGAACGGAAAATTGCTTGTCAACATACACCTGAACAAACGAGAGAAGAATTGTCAGTCATTGTTGCCAAAGGTGGAGAAGTGGTAGATGTGAGTATTGCACATCCGCTTTATGGGGAATTAATCGGCAGTTTGCGCATTCAATCAGAGAAAGATATTGATAAATTTATGGACAAGTATCAAAAAGAGCATGCTACATTACTATCAGTTTTAACAGGAGGCGTCCATCTGCATACTATTCGCTGTGCAGACGAAGAAACTTTCCAAGAAATCAAAGAGGCACTTCGAAAAAAAAGTATTTTGTTTGAAGGATAACGAGAAAAAGAGAGGACGTTGATGTTTGTTCAAGCCCTTTCTTTTTTTTCTTAGAAAATTACCAAAAAAAGATAGAAGAATTTGTGAATTTTCTTCTATTTTTTTAACTTTTTGCTAGAAATTTTTTATGAAACAGTATACTATTAAAAAAGGAGCCATTTAAACAATAACTATGTCAATTATTATGTTGGTACATAAAAATAAATGGAGAAAAATAAAAAAGGAGAATGAGTATGAAAAAACAATTTGCCCTGTTCTCTACCTTGTTACTTTTAGGTTCATCAATGCCAGTAGGCGCATTTGCAGAAGGTAATAACTTGGTAGCTGAAAATAGTTCTGTTGCAGAAACAACCGCAGAAGCAACAACTGCTGAAGCCACTGAAATGACAGCGACTAGTGAAACAACAGAAGCGACAGAAGAAACAACAACTGAAACAGAAAGTTCAACCGAATCAAGTGAATCTGCAACCACGGAGTCCACGGAAACGTCAGGAACCGAAACGACCGATTCCACAACGGATTCAACATCCACAAGTACGACAGAATCGACTACTGACTCCACCTCAACGAGTACAACAGAGTCAACCACAGATTCTACGTCAACAAGTACAACTGAATCAAGTACCACGCCGACGACCACACCAAGTTCTTCTAAAGAACAGCCAAAACCTGGCACGAGTACTTCTGAATCAAAACAGCCGGCGAAACCAGTGACACCAACAGCGCCAGCTGAAAAGCCAGTAGAACAACCAACAGCGTCAACACCGCAGCCCGAAATAGTCCCACCAGTTACAAATGAAACGGTTGGGTTAGTGGAAGACGATGAGGCGTTTACGGTCAGCAAAACGAAGAAGACAGAAGAGTTTATTCAAGAAATCGGTGAATCTGCTCGGAAAGTGGCCAAGGACAAAAACTTATATGCTAGTGTGATGATTGCTCAAGCAATTTTAGAAAGTGGCAGCGGCAATAGTAAATTAAGCCAGAAACCAAACTACAATTTGTTTGGTATTAAAGGCGATTACAAAGGTCAATCTGTTTCTTTTATTACCTATGAAGACAATGGTTTCGGTAACCTATACACAGTAGAAGCAAAATTCCGTCAATATCCAACGTATAAAGAATCAATGGAAGATTATGCGAAATTATTGAAAAATGGTTTAGATTCCAATAAAGATTTCTATCATGGTGTCTGGAAAACGGAAGCCAAATCATATAAAGAAGCGACACGTTTCCTAACAGGAAAATACGCAACGGACAAAGATTACCATAAGAAATTAAATGCGTTAATTAAAACATACGATTTAACTTATTATGATAAAGAAAAAGCAACCGTTGAACCAATGGAATCAAATTTCCCAGCCTACAATGGCAAAAACTATGACACCTTTAATAGTTATGCTTGGGGCAACTGTACACAATATGTCTACAACCGTATTACGCAATTAGGTAAACGTGTGGACTTAACAATGGGGAATGGTCAAGATTGGGGCGAAACAGGTCGTGCACGCGGGTACAAAGTAAGTCGTACACCAAAAGCAGGCGCAGCGGTTTCCTTCCCAGCTGGCGTTTTAGGCGCAGACAATACTTATGGTCATGTCGCATTTGTGGAAAAAGTCTTTAAAGATGGTAGCATCTTAATTTCTGAAATGAACGTGAAGGGATTAAACGTTGTTTCGACACGTACAATCTCAGCCGATGAAACACATTTAATGAACTATATCGTTCCAAAAGATAAATAAAAAAATCAGCTCTTTGTCAATAAGAACGAATGAGTTGGAAAAATCAAAGCTAGCACTGAAGAAGCAATTTTAATTCTTCAGTGCTAGCTTTTTTTGTGGCAAAAGTTCTCTCCAATAAAGTTTAATACATTCAGATATTGCCAGGAGGCTTCAGGTCGGGATGAGTTAGCAACAGTCGCTGAGAGCTATATTTTTTTTAGGTATAATCATTTACTTTTAGGTGGAAGATGTCTTATAATTGTAAGCGGATACAAAAATAAAAAAGAGGTGGGTAAATGAGTAAAAAAGAAATAAATCAAGTAGTTGCCAGTAGCTATCAATTGTATATTAATGGAGAGTGGACAACAGGTAGTGGTAACAAAATGATTGCTAGTTACAATCCTAGTAATGGCGAAAAATTAGCAGAATTTGTTGATGCCACAAATGCAGATGTGGATCGAGCTGTAGAAGCAGCCCAAGAAGCGTTTCAGATATGGAAAGATGTTGACGTTGTAACAAGAAGCAATCTTTTGTTGAAAATTGCTGATTTGATTGAAGAAAATCAAGAACATTTGGCTATGGTGGAGACTTTAGATAATGGAAAACCGCTTCGGGAAACGCAATCGATTGATGTCCCTGCCAGTGCAGACCATTTTCGGTATTTTGCTAGTGTGATTCGTGGAGAAGAAGGGTCTGTCAAAGAATTTGATAAGGATACGTTATCCATTGTTGTGAAAGAACCCATTGGTGTTGTGGGTCAAATTATTCCGTGGAATTTCCCCTTATTAATGGGTGCTTGGAAATTAGCACCAGCGTTGGCAGCAGGTAATACGGTTGTGATTCATCCGTCCTCGAGCACATCATTAAGTCTGTTGGAATTGTTTAAAATTTTTGATCAAGTCTTGCCGAAAGGAGTAGTGAATTTAATCACCGGTCGTGGTTCTGATTCAGGAAATTATATGTTGGCACATCCAGGGTTTGATAAGCTAGCTTTTACAGGTTCAACAGAGGTGGGGTACACTGTCGCTAAAGCTGCGGCCGACCGCCTAATTCCAGCCACTTTAGAACTTGGCGGAAAATCAGCCAACATTATTTTTGAAGATGCCAATTGGGAACGTGCATTAGAAGGCGTGCAGTTAGGGATTTTATTCAATCAAGGGCAAGTTTGTTGTGCTGGGTCTCGTGTGTTCGTTCAGTCAGGTATTTATGATCAATTTGTAGAAGCTTTAAAGGAAAAGTTTGAACAAGTGAACGTTGGTTTCCCGTGGGAAAAAGATGTTGAAATGGGCGCTCAGATCAATGAGCATCAATTGGAAGAAATTTTAAAATATGTCGAAATTGGTGTGAAGGAAGGAGCTACACTGATTACTGGTGGGCAACGTTTAACAGAAAATGGGCTAGACAAGGGGGCGTTTTTAGCACCTACGTTATTAGCGAACGGCACGAATACAATGTGCGTGGCCCAAGAAGAAATCTTTGGTCCTGTTGCAACAGTGATTAAATTTGAAACGGAAGAAGAAGTCATTCGTTTAGCTAATGATTCTGAATATGGTCTAGGTGGTGCCGTCTTTTCTCAAGATATCAATGTGGCATTACGGGTTGCTCGTGGTGTACGGACAGGTCGGATGTGGGTCAACACATACAATCAATTGCCTGCGGGCGCGCCATTTGGCGGTTATAAAAAATCAGGAATTGGTCGAGAAACGCATAAATCAATGCTAGATGCTTATACGCAAATGAAAAATATTTACATTGTGACAAAAGAAGAAGCAGACGGACTGTATTAAGTAGTGTAGTGAATTTTAGATAATAAACTTATTTTTGGTTATTGTTATTTTTCGAGCTAAACAAAACAATAATTTTTTGAAAAAGTTGAGTGATGAGTAAAGTAAAACAGATTAAAAGTAAAGCCTGGTGCAAAAATCACTTTGGATTTTTGTACCAGGCTTTAAAGCGGAGTAACAATAGTGGTCACTCTTGGTTGTTTTTAATTTTCGACTATTATAGAAGGAGTTATTTTGCTTCTTCTGCTTCAAATTTAGCAAAAGCTGTTTCAATAACTTCTTTTAATGCAGAAGCAGAAGCTTCCATTTTTTCTTGTTCAGCATCTGTTAATGGAATTTCAATGACTTGTTTAACGCCTTGGCGGTTGATGATCGCTGGTGCACCGATATAAATATCGTTTTGACCATATTCACCTTCTAAATAAACAGATAATGGTAACACAGAGTTTTCATCGTTTAGGATAGCTTTAGTGATACGCGCTAGTGCAACCGCGATTCCATAGAAAGTAGCTCCTTTTTTCTCGATGATTGTGTAAGCAGCGTCGCGTACGTTGAAGAATAAATTAACCATTGCTTCTTCATCGACGTCAGGATTATTTTTCACCCATTCGTAAATTTGTAAGCCAGCGACATTCGCATGTGACCAAACTGGGAATTCTGTATCTCCGTGTTCCCCTAAGATGTAGGCATGGACATTTCGTGCATCAACATCAACTAATTCGGCAATTGCTTGACGGAAACGAGCAGAATCTAGTGAAGTTCCTGAACCGATTACTCGTTCTTTCGGGAAGCCAGAGAATTTCCAAGTTGAATAAGTCAAAATATCAACTGGGTTTGCGGCAACTAAGAAGATACCGTTGAAACCAGAATCAACAATTGTTGTAACGATTTCTTTATTAATTTTCAAGTTTTTATGAACTAAGTCTAAACGAGTTTCGCCTGGTTTTTGAGGCGCACCAGCTGTTAAGACAACTAAGTCTGCATCATGGCAATCGTCATAAGTAGCAGCATAGATTTTTTTAGGAGAAGTAAATGCTAATGCGTGAGATAAGTCCAACGCGTCTCCTTCAGTTTTTGGTACATTAATATCAATAATCCCAACTTCTTGAGCAATATTCTGAGTTACTAAAGCAAAGGCATAGCTAGAACCTACGGCACCGTCCCCGACTAAAATTACTTTTTGGTGATCTTTATTCCCTGCGGCTGCAGTCATGTGTACCATTCCTTCCTCTACATTCTTTTTCGTGAGCAACGAGTTTTTATTTCCTGTTGCTAAAGTGATAGTAACATGGTTTGTAAAAAATGTCACGAACTTTGATTGTAAAAATGATACAGTTTTCAGACCTGTTTCAAAATGGTAGCTCTTACATGTGCGTAATTTCACTATCTTGCGCATATTTAAATTTCTAAAAAATTTTTTTACATCTTTCTTAATCTTCAAAGACTGCGAGTTTTTTTATTTCTATGGTATAATGAATAAAACTGGGTAGCGCATACGCTTCCCAGCCATTTTGTGTTGGCAAGCTTATAATCCAAGGAGAATGAAAGATGAAAGTAATCGTAGGACTGGGAAATCCCGGTAGTAAATACAAAGAAACAAAACACAACATTGGCTTTATTACGCTAGATGAAATTGCGTATCGGCAAAATGTTTCGTTTAATAATAGTAATTTTGAAGCAGATATTGCAGAGTTTTTTATAGGGACTGAGAAAGTATTGTTAGTGAAACCATTAACATTTATGAATGAATCAGGTCGCTCTGTTGGTCCGTTGTTGACCTACTTTGGGGTAGATGAGGAAGACTTGATTGTTATTTATGATGACTTAGACTTAGAGGTCGGTAAAATTCGTTTACGGCAAAAAGGTAGTGCTGGCGGCCACAATGGGATAAAAAGTCTGATTGCCCATTTAGGCACAAATGTCTTTCCTAGAATTAAAATTGGCATTGGTCGGCCCTCAAAAAATGATACAGTTATCCACCATGTACTAAGTACTTTTCCCAAAGAAACACACGGAGAGATGTTACTTGCTGTAAAAAAAGCAGCCGATGCCGCTTTATATGCATGCGAAGGACATACGTTTGTTGAAACAATGAATCAATTTAATGGAAAATAGCAGAAAGGAGGGCCCTTGTTTGAATATTATCGAACGAATTAGCCAAACAGAAATTGCTAAATCATGGCGCAGTCAACTAATGACAACAGGAACGCGCCAACTAATTACTGGGTTATCAGGCTCTGCTAAAACATTACTGATGGCAGGCGCTTTACAAAAGACGCATCAAAAAATTGTTATTGCGGTCCCAAACCTATACTATGCCAATCAATTAGTAGATGATTTTTTAAATATTTTACCTTCAGAACAAGTTCATCTATTTCCAGTAGATGAAGTGTTATCCGCCGAAATGGCCTTTTCTTCACCAGAAGCGCGCGCAGATCGAGTGAGTGCGTTAAATTTCCTGATGACAGCGAATGCAGGAATCGTGGTCGTACCAGTAGCTGGACTACGAAAATATTTGCCAACGAAAGAAACGTGGCAAAATGCGCAACTTCATTGGGAAATCGGGACGGAAGTAGAACCTGAAATCCTCGCGCAACGCTTAGTGTTAATGGGCTATGAACGCCAATCGATGGTCGGAAAGCCCGGCGAATTTAGTATTCGCGGAAGCATTGTTGATGTCTATCCGCTAAATGCCGAATACCCTGTTCGGGTGGAACTGTTTGATGTTGAAATTGACTCAATCCGTTATTTTGAAGCAGATACTCAACGCTCATTAGAAAATCTTGAAGAAGTAACGATTTCACCAATGACTGATTTAGTATTCTCAAAGGCAGATATGAATCATGGCATGACGAGGTTACAAGATGCTCTAGAAAAACGTTTAGCGACAGCTAAAGATCAAACGGAGACCGATTTTTTAGAAGAATATTTTGGTCAGTTGCTGTCTTCTTGGGAACAAGGGATTCCTACAGAAAATGCTCACTATTATACAGATTTTCTGTACCAACAAAAAACTACGCTGTTAGATTATTTACCAGAAAATAGTTTGCTTTTTGTGGATGATTATTCTCGTATGATGGAAACGGAGCGAGAAATCGCTAGAGAGGAAGCGGAATGGCAAACCCTGAAAATTGAAGAAATGCGCGTGTTTTCTGAACAAACTTTTGGCGTAGACTTTCATGATCAATTGCGAAAAACTGCACGAAATACGACCTTCTTTTCACTTTTTCAAAAAGGAATGGGGAATCTTCGTTTCCAAGAAGTCCATAATTTCCAATATCGTTCAATGCAACAATTCTTCGGTCAAATGCCGTTGCTAAAAGCGGAAGTGGACCGTTGGCAAAAGCAAAACCAAACGGTCGTTGTTTTTGTTCCTACGAAAGAACGGATTCAAAAAGTCGAAGAGCTATTTCAGGACTTTGACATACCTAGCGTAGTAAGCAATTGGGATCAGTTGTTAGATGGGCATGTCCAAATTGTCCAAGGGGCATTACAAACAGGGTTTGAATTACCTAAAAACAAGCTCGTGGCGATTACGGAAAAAGAAATTTTTCATACAACGACCAAAAAACGGGCACGTCGTCAAACAATCTCTAATGCGGAACGTTTGAAAAGTTATAGCGACTTAAAAACGGGCGATTATGTCGTTCATGCGAATCACGGGATTGGTAAATATATTGGTATGGAAACCTTAGAAGTTGATGGGGTTCATCAAGATTACATGACTATCTTGTACCAAAATGATGACAAGTTATTTATTCCAGTAACACAATTGAACTTGATTCAAAAGTTCGTTGCTTCCGAGTCTAAAACGCCGAAAATTAACAAGCTAGGCGGCAGTGAATGGACGAAAACTAAACGAAAAGTTGCTTCGAAAATTGAAGATATCGCGGATGATTTAATCTTACTTTATGCGACAAGAGAGTCGGAAAAAGGCTATGCTTTTCCGCCAGATGATGCGTATCAAAAAGAATTTGAAGAGGCTTTTCCGTATTCTGAAACAGATGATCAATTACGTAGTGCTGCCGAAATTAAACACGACATGGAAAAATCTCGACCAATGGATCGTTTGTTAGTTGGCGATGTAGGGTTTGGTAAAACAGAAGTGGCTTTACGAGCGGCTTTCAAAGCTGTTAGCAACAATAAACAGGTTGCCTTTTTAGTGCCAACAACTATTTTAGCGCAACAACATTACGAAACGATTCAAGAGCGGTTTGAGGGCTTTCCTGTAGAAATTGGTTTATTAAGTCGTTTCCGCACGAAAAAACAGCAAAATGAAACAATTGAAAAAATTAAACATGGCCAAGTAGATATTGTGATTGGTACCCATCGTTTATTGTCGCAAGATATTAATTTTAGTGATTTAGGCTTGTTGATTATTGATGAGGAACAACGGTTTGGAGTGAAACATAAAGAACGACTAAAACAATTGCGTTCACAAGTGGATGTCTTGACGTTAACAGCAACGCCAATCCCAAGGACCCTTCATATGTCGATGTTAGGTGTCCGTGATTTATCTGTCATCGAAACCCCACCAGAGAATCGTTATCCGATCCAAACGTATGTCATGGAAAATAATCCTGGGGCGATTCGGGAAGCGATTGAGCGAGAAATGGCCCGAGATGGTCAAGTCTTTTATTTATACAATCGAGTAGATACGATTGAACGAAAAGTTGAAGAGTTACAAGCACTAGTTCCAGACGCACGAATTGCGTATGCACATGGGCAAATGACAGAAGTACAACTGGAGAATACTTTGTTTGATTTTATTGAAGGACAATATGATATATTAGTCACTACAACGATTATTGAAACAGGAGTAGATATTCCTAATGCTAATACCTTGTTTGTAGAAAATGCGGACTACATGGGCTTATCTACGTTGTATCAATTACGTGGTCGTGTGGGGCGTAGCAATCGAGTGGCCTATGCTTATTTTATGTACGAACAGCAAAAAATCCTAAACGAAGTTAGCGAGAAACGTTTAGAAGCAATTAAAGACTTTACGGAATTAGGTTCTGGGTTCAAAATTGCGATGCGTGACCTTTCCATTCGAGGGGCCGGAAACCTTCTTGGTGCCCAACAACATGGCTTCATTGATTCGGTTGGGTTTGATATGTACTCACAGATGTTATCTGAGGCAGTTGCTCGTAAACAAGGAAAAAATATCCAAGACCAAAAAACGTCTGTTGAAATTGATTTGGGCATTGATGCTTATATTCCAGGAACGTACATTACAGACGAACGACAAAAAATTGAAATTTATAAACGGATTCGTCAATTAGAAAATATGGATATGTACGAAGAATTAGAAGCGGACTTGTTAGACCGCTTTGGAGAGTATCCTGACGAAGTGGCGCATTTATTAACCACTGGCCGTATCAAAATGGATGGCGACCGTGCCTTGTTAGAAAGTATTCGTAAACGCGACCGAAAAGTCAAGTTTGTGTTAAGTAAAATTGGCACAAAAACATACTCTGTGGAGCAGTTGTTTGAAGCGTTATCGGCAACCAGCTTAAAAGCGGATCTAGCAGTTGAGAAAGAACAAATGACTATTTCCTTGAAGTTGCCGAAAGATTGTAAAGAAGCTGTTTGGATTCAAGAAATTGCTACTTTTACAACCGCATTGCGACAAGAAAAATACAAACATTCGCAAGAAACGGATTCCCTTTAAAAGGAGGCCTAGAAGATGGCACAAAAAGAAATGCAACGAATGATGCAAGGTGCCGTTGTGTTAACCATTGCTTCCTTCATTGCAAAAGTGTTGAGTGCGTTTTATCGCGTTCCTTTTCAGAACTTTGTAGGGGATGAAGGATTTTACGTGTATCAGCAAGTTTATCCAATCTATGGGATTGCGATGACATTAGCATTGTCAGGCTTACCGCAATTTATTTCCAAAATTGTTGCTGAACAACCAGATATTCGGAGTCAAAAACAAGTGTTGCGCCAACTATATCCCTATGTGTTATGGTTAGCGATTGCTTGTTGGGCCTTCTTTTTCTTTGGTAGTCAAGAAATTGCTATTAGTATGGGGGATGCTGCACTCCAACCATTAATGGAAGTTGTTTCCTTTACCTTTTTACTCGTTCCAATTCTTTCTTTCTATCGTGGGAATTTTCAAGGTCATTTGTTGATGGTGCCTAGTGGTATTTCACAGGTGATGGAACAGTTTGTGCGTGTCGGGGTTATTCTAGTAGCTGCGTTGTCCTATCATTACTTTGGTGGCTCCATTTACCAAACGGGGACGGTGGCCATGAGTGGTGCGTTGGCTGGCGGTATCTTAGCGGTACTTGTCTTATGGTACTACAATCGAAAAATTCTTAGTGGAAGTACGGAATACTTGCATCAATGGAAGATTATGCCTCAAACCACAGGACTATTTAAACGTTTAATGATTGAGGGTGGTTTGGTCTCTTTATATAGTGCTTTTCTGATTCTATTTCAATTAATTGATTCCTTTAAAGTAAAAAATGCCCTCATGCTTTTCGGGCTCTCTGATTTAGCTGCGAAAGTGGACAAAGGGGTTTATGATAGAGGACAACCACTAGTTCAATTAGGATTGGTAATTGCTTTAGCTTTAAGCTCGACCTTTTTACCAGGTTTGACAAAATATTTTATGAAAAAAGACCGTCAACAATTTTTACAAGTTGCAAAAATCTTTTTGCGCCTTACCACAACCTTGGCATCGGCGGCTTCGATTGGTCTAATGATGTTATTGCCGTACATGAACTTTACGCTTTTTAAAGATTATAAAGGCAACGATGTTTTAGGGGTGTATGTTTTATCCATCGCTTTTATGGCCATTATTCAGGCCTACCAAAGTATTGAACAAAGTCGCAATCGTTTTAAAGGTCCTTTAGTGGCAGCTGGTGTGGGCTTATTAGTGAAATTACTGACAACGGGCTTTTTCACCATTCGTTGGGGAACATTAGGTGCTAGTTGGTCTACCATCCTTGGGTTACTAGCGACGTTATTCGTTTTAGTCCGACAATCGGATGCAGCGATTAATTGTTTTGTTCGAGAACGAAACTTTTTGAAAAAACTGTTGCTTAGTTTAGCAATCATGATGCTGTCATTACTGGTCTATCAAGGAATTATCTCCATCTTGTTCCAAGGTGTGCATCACCGAAGTCAAGCGTTTTTCGTTACAGTTGTAGGTGTTGCAGTGGGTGGTACAGTTTTTATTAGCACCATCATTAAGTTAGAATTATTTACGATACGTGAATGGTTAAGTTTACCGTATGGCGCAAAAATTTTACGGATGAGACAAAAAAAATAAAAGAGGTGAATGTGATGCGGTTAGATAAATTTTTAAAAGTTTCTCGCATTATTAAAAGAAGAACAGTTGCCAAAGAAGTCGCTGATAAAGGTCGGATTCAAATCAACGGAGTCTTAGCCAAATCTTCTAGTACTGTGAAGATTGGTGACCTTGTCAAAATTCAATTTGGGAACAGAATTTTAGAAGTAGAAGTCCTGCAACTAAATGACTCTACGAAAAAAGAAGATGCCACAAAAATGTATGAAATAAAATCAGAAACACGTGTCTCTGAAGAATAAGCAGGTGAGGATGGAGCGCTTGGCAAGTTCATTGAAAAGATGAATATTCCAAGCGCTTCATCCTTTCAGCGTTTTAATGAAACAGACGCGCCGCTTTTGAAAAAAATTAATAAATCAACCGCTGTTATTTCAAAAGCAAAGAATATTTTAGAAAAAAGCTTGATTTTCTTTAACTTCTCTGAAATTAACATTAGACAAGGTTCTTAGATGTTGGTATAATAAAACGGACAATCCAAAGCGAGTGGAGCGAGACGATGGGAAAGAATGAAAAAAACTCGAAGAAAGTTGCGGCATTGGAAAATGACTACACGAAAGAACAGTATGTCGAATTCCAAAAACAACAGAAACAATTGATTTTTAGACGCAGACGCTTGGCAGCGATTTTTCTCGTGGCCTTCATTATTTTTGCCTTTTCTGGCATCCAATTGATGAAAGATTATCATCGCTTAGGTGCTTTCAAACAAGAACGAGCAGATGCAATTGCTGAATCCGTAGCAGTTGATAAGAAGGTCAAGGATCTAAAAAAAGACGTTGCTTTGTTAAAAGATGATGATTATGTGGCAAAATTAGCACGTAGCCGTTTCCTTCTCTCAAAAGAAGGCGAACAGATTTATCCCACACCAGAACAAATGAAAAAAACACAGACTTCTGGAGCGGAAGAAAGCAAGAGCAGTTCAGAAAAAAATAGTCAATCACAGTCTTCAACTGAAACAACTAAGTCTTCAGCTGAATAAACTGCAATTATAATTAGGGAAAAAATAGGAGGAACAATTTTTTTATGTCAATCGAAGTAGGAGCTAAATTGCCAGGAAAAGTGTCAGGGATTACTAACTTTGGTGCATTTATTGATTTAGGAGAAGGAAAAACTGGGTTAGTACACATCAGTGAAGTGTCTAATGGATTCGTTAAAGATATTCATGATGTATTAACAGTAGGTGACGAAGTAACAGTGAAAGTAACCTCAGTTGGTGACGACGGCAAAATTGGCTTATCGATCCGTAAAGCACAAGAGCCAGCAGAAGGGCAACAACCAAAACGTGAATTTCAACGTCGTGAAAACAATTATGAGAATCGTGACCGTAATCCACGCGCAGGGGGCAAAAAGCCTTTCAATAAACCACAAGCAAATAACAATAACAATAAACAAGATTTTGACTCATTGATGAGCTCTTTCTTGAAAGATAGTGATGACCGTTTATCTTCATTAAAACGTAATACTGAAGGCAAACGTGGCGGACGTGGCGGACGTCGCGGCTAAGCACAAACAAATAGGGGGACTGGGGATAACGAATGGGTTATTTCTCGGTTCCTCTTTTATTCTAAGGAAGAAAGAAGGGCGAACAATGTTTTGGCAGTTTTATAAACGAGGAAAAGAACAAGGATTTTGGCAACCGCATCAAACAATCGTGGTCGCCGTTTCTGGTGGTGTAGACTCCATGGCCCTTTTGACGTTAATGGAACAGGTGGCAGAAAAAGAACAATTACAATTGGTTATTGCACACGTCAATCATCAATTGCGAGAAGCGTCGGCACAGGAAGCGCAATATCTCGCTACCTATTGTCAGCAGCGAGAGCTGACGTATTATGAAACGCGTTGGGAAGACCCTGAAAAGCAACGGAATTTAGAAGCAAAAGCGCGCACATTTCGTTATGAATTTTTTAAAGAAGTCATGGAAATTGAAGGTGCGGCGGTCTTAATGACGGCACATCATCTAGACGATCAAGCGGAGACGATTTTAATGAAACTGATTCGAGGAACTAATTTTTCCCATTCCGCAGGCATTAAAGAGAGACGTCCTTTTGCGACAGGGGAATTGATTCGTCCGTTACTTATTTATCCAAAAGAAGAATTGTATCAATTTGCACAGCGCCAAGCATTCGTTTATTTTGAGGACGAAACGAACCAAACCAATGAATATTTGAGAAATCGGCTCCGTAATCAGGTTTTGCCGCTATTAAAGCAGGAAAATCCGCAATTCTTAGATCAGATTGCTTCTTTTAGTAATGAACAACGTTTTGCCCAAGAATTTATTCAAGAACAAATTGAGCCTCAATTATCTGAAGCCGTAGAACCGACCAAACAAGGATGGCGCATTCCTTTGAAGAGATTATTAAAAGAAACGCCTGCGTACCAGCACTTCTTTTTAACCGCGTTTTTCCAAAAAACATTAGTGCCGTTAGGGGTTTCGTTAAACCAACGCCAGATGACACAAATTTTAAAAGTTTTGAATGATGAACGCCAACCGCAAGGCTCGGTTATGTTAGAACAGCAATGGCAACTAGCTAAAAGTTATGATTGGCTGTGCTTAGAACAAAAACAGGTTGCACTGCGAGAAGAAGTTACACATTTATTAGTACCTGGCGCGGGGATTTATTTATCGGAAACCGAGTGGCTAGGATTAATTGCGACAGACAAACCGTTTCCTCTTCCTGAAGAGATTAATCAGTGGACGGGTCAGTTGTTAGCGATCCCGTTGACCACAGCCACACCTTTGACCGTTCGTCATCGCCAAAGTGGTGATCGGATTACATTAAAACCAGGGTTTACGAAAAAATTAAGCAGAGTTTTTATTGATCAAAAAGTGCCAAATGAAGCGAGAGAGAGTGCTTGGGTCATTACGGATGAGCAAGAGGAAATCATTTGGGTACCAAAATTTGCAAATTCCTATTTGAGTATTCCTTTAGAAACTGATAAAATACACTACAGACTCCTTTTTAAGACAAAGGAGTAATGCTGAAAGGAGCGCACTATGATAGAAAAAGATATTGAGAAAGTCCTAATCTCCAAAGAAGAAATTCTTGCGAAGTCTGCAGAGCTTGGCAAGCAACTGACAGAAGAATATCAAGGGAAAAATCCTTTAGTGGTCGGTATTTTAAAAGGTGCAGTACCATTTATGGCTGATTTGACTCGTGAAATCAATACTTATTTAGAATTGGACTTTATGGATGTATCTAGCTACGGCAACGCGACAGTTTCTTCAGGCGAAGTAAAAATTGTCAAAGACTTGGACACAAATGTCGAAGGTAGACATATTTTAATCGTAGAAGATATCATCGATAGTGGTCGT
Organism: Enterococcus sp. DIV1316a; assembly: GCF_050536915.1. Taxonomy (NCBI): domain Bacteria; kingdom Bacillati; phylum Bacillota; class Bacilli; order Lactobacillales; family Enterococcaceae; genus Enterococcus; species Enterococcus sp. DIV1316a. The sequence goes on from NZ_CP172913.1 coordinate 216,105, forward strand.
ACATTAGCGTATTTAGTAGATTTGTTTAGATACCGTAAAGCTGCATCTGTGAAAATTGTTACCTTATTAGATAAACCAGAAGGCCGTGTGGTAGACATTAAAGCTGACTACGTAGGGTTTGATGTGCCCAATGAGTTTGTGGTCGGTTACGGATTAGACTATGCAGAAACGTACCGCAACTTGCCTTATATTGGCGTTTTAAAACCTGAAGTTTACGAATCAAATTAATATCTATCAAGGAATTAATTGTGTTACAATGTAAAGGTCAGGATTGATAAAAGAATAACATGAATTGTAATGATGAGCATAAGGAGGACAGGCATGAACAAAAAGAATAATGGCATGAAAAATGGTTTATACTACGTCTTAGTAGTACTTGCCATGGTCATGGTTGTCTATTTCATTTTTGGAAATAACAACCAACAATCGCCAGACATCGATTACTCAACCTTCCAACAACAATTGGAAGACGGAAAAGTCAAAGACATGACCATTCAACCAACCAATGGGGTTTACCGGATTGAAGGTCAGTATAAAGAAAAACAAGAAGTGAAAGACACAGGTGGTCTGTCATTGTGGGGCTCAACGCAAGCGTCGTCAAAAGGCTTCACAACAACCGTTTTACCTAGTGATACAACCTTAGCTGGCATTCAAGATGCGGCACAAAATAACAAGGTGAAGCTAGTTGTCAAAGAACAATCAACAAGTGGCGCTTGGTTGTCATTGTTGTTTAGTTTCTTACCATTAGTGATTATTTTCTTCTTCTTCTACATGATGATGAGCCAACAAGGCGGTGGCGGTGGCGGCGGTGGCCGTGTGATGAACTTCGGTAAATCAAAAGCCAAAGAAGCCGATAAAAAAGCTAACCGTGTCCGCTTCTCAGATGTAGCTGGTGCGGAAGAAGAAAAACAAGAATTAGTTGAAGTAGTGGAATTCTTAAAAGATCCACGTCGTTTCGCTGAATTAGGCGCACGGATTCCTGCGGGCGTACTATTAGAGGGACCTCCAGGGACTGGTAAAACGTTACTTGCTAAAGCTGTAGCAGGTGAAGCAGGTGTGCCATTTTACTCAATCTCAGGTTCAGATTTCGTTGAAATGTTTGTCGGGGTCGGTGCTAGCCGTGTCCGGGATTTATTTGAAACAGCGAAGAAAAACGCACCTGCGATTATCTTTATCGATGAAATCGATGCAGTTGGTCGTCAACGTGGTGCTGGTATGGGTGGCGGACACGACGAACGTGAACAAACCCTTAACCAATTATTAGTTGAGATGGATGGTTTTGATGGCAATGAAGGAGTTATCGTAATTGCTGCAACGAACCGTTCAGACGTGTTAGACCCAGCGTTGTTACGTCCAGGTCGTTTTGACCGCCAAATCTTGGTAGGACGTCCAGATGTCAAAGGTCGTGAAGCGATTTTACGTGTTCATGCGAAAAACAAACCGTTAGCTGATGACGTTGATTTGAAAGTTGTTGCACAACAAACACCAGGTTTTGCTGGTGCTGATTTAGAAAATGTCTTAAACGAAGCAGCCTTAGTTGCCGCTCGTCGTAACAAGAAAAAAATTGATGCTTCTGATGTGGATGAAGCCGAAGACCGCGTAATTGCTGGTCCAGCTAAAAAAGATCGCGTGATTAATAAAAAAGAACGCGAAATGGTGGCTTACCATGAAGCGGGACACACAATCGTTGGTTTAGTCTTAAGCCGTGCCCGTGTTGTCCATAAAGTAACAATTATCCCTCGTGGTCGCGCAGGCGGTTATATGATTGCTTTACCAAAAGAAGATCAATTCTTAATGACTAAAGAAGATATGTTTGAACAAATCGTTGGCTTACTTGGTGGACGTACAGCAGAAGAAATTATCTTTGGCGTTCAATCAACAGGGGCTTCAAATGACTTTGAACAAGCAACAGGGATTGCCCGTAGCATGGTAACTGAATATGGAATGAGCGACAAATTAGGACCTGTTCAATATGAAGGAAACCATCAAGTCTTTGTCGGTCGTGATTATGGTCAAACAAAAGCTTACTCAGAACAAGTGGCGTTTGAAATCGATCAGGAAGTTCGTCGTATCTTAATGGATGCTCATACGAAAGCGCATGAAATTATCGAAGCGCACCGTGAACAACATAAACTAATCGCTGAAAAACTATTAGAATATGAAACATTAGATGCAAAAGCAATCAAATCATTATTTGAAACAGGTAAAATGCCTGAAGGTACTGACAGCGACTATCCTAGTGAAAAAGAAGCGCAAACATTCGAAGAAGCAAAACGTGCTTTAGAAGAAAAAGAAGCGCAAAAACAAGTTGAAGAAAAGCAAGACTTTGAAGAAGCGAAAAAAGAATTACATGATGAAGCAGAAGAAGTCAAAGTAGAAAGCGAACAAACAGAAAAAGAAGTCCAATCTGAAGAGAAAAAAGATTCAGATTCCAATTCTGAATATGATCGCAATAACTACGAAGATCGTTATAAATAACCAATTAGTAGAAGGTGCAGTATTTGTCGAGTTGACGAATACTGCACCTTCTATAATATTAAGATATTCTATAGAAGGAAGATTATTTGGTTGAAAAAACACCTGATTCCTAGTATTATCTGACTAATGGACAAAAAAGCACCAAGAGAAGAGGAAAAAGAATGGAAGATTATTTGGTAAAAGCCCTTTGTTATAAAGGTTCAATTCGAGCATATGCCATCAGTGCCACTGAAACTGTTAGCGAAGCGCAAAGAAGACATGATACATGGAGTTCTTCTACCGCAGCGTTAGGGCGCACATTGATTGGAGCCCTTTTACTAGGAGCGACTTTAAAAGGTGACGATAAATTAACTGTAAAAGTACAAGGAAATGGCCCAGCTGGCGCTATTATTGTCGATAGTAATGGCCGTGGAGAAACAAAAGGCTACATTAAAAATCCACATGTCAGCTTAAAGTTGAATGCAACAGGTAAAATTGATGTACGTGGCGCTGTCGGTAACGAAGGGATTTTCACAGTCATTAAAGATTTAGGATTAAAAGAAACCTTTTCTGGACAAACACCTATTGTTTCTGGTGAAATCGGTGAAGACTTTACATATTTTATGGCGGTCTCTGAACAAGTTCCTTCAGCTATCGGTTTAGGTGTATTGGTGGACACGGATGAATCTGTGAAAGCAGCCGGTGGTTTTATGATTCAAGTAATGCCAGGTGCCGATGAAAGTACCATTGATTTTATTGAACAGCGTCTAGCGGAAGTGCCACCAATTTCACAATTACTAGAAAATGGAGAAACACCTGAACAAGTCTTGTATCGCTTGTTGGGAGAAGACGAAGTAGAAATTTTAGAAAAAATGCCTGTACAATTTAAATGTGACTGTTCCAAAGAAAAATTTGCGACCGCTTTGATTGCTGTTGGGATCGATGAATTAAATGCGATGATCGATGAAGATCATGGAGCAGAAGCAGTTTGTCAATTCTGTAACAATAAATATCACTATAGTGAAGAAGAATTAATTGAACTTCGCGATGAAGCGATTCGCAATACGAAACAAAAGTAGGAGGAAAGACTATGTGGAAAATTGGAGACGTTGAAATCCCCAACCGTGTTGTCGTAGCTCCGATGGCGGGTATTAGTAACGCCGCTTTTCGTGTGACTGTAAAAGAATTTGGCGCAGGATTAGTCGTTTGTGAAATGATTAGTGACAAAGGAATTAAATTAAGAAACAAAAAAACCTTAGAAATGCTATATATTGATGAGCGAGAATATCCTTTAAGTGTACAAATTTTTGGTGGAGATAAAGAAACATTAGTGGAAGCTGCTAAGTTTGTGGAAGAAAATACGCAAGCGGCGATTATTGATATTAACATGGGTTGCCCTGTCAATAAAATAATTAAAGCTGAAGCTGGTGCGAAATGGTTGCTGGATCCGAATAAAGTGCATGAGATGGTTCACGCAGTCTCTTCGGCAGTTTCTTTGCCTGTCACTGTAAAAATGCGAACAGGCTGGGATGAAGATCATCTATATGCTGTAGACAACGCTTTGGCTGCCGAACAAGCAGGCGCTTCGGCAATTGCTATGCATGGTCGGACACGTGTCCAAATGTACGAAGGGACAGCCAACTGGGACGTTTTAAAGGAAGTGAAAAAGCATTTAACCATTCCTTTTATGGGAAATGGAGATGTCAAAACGCCTGAAGATGCTAAACGCATGTTAGAATATGTTGGAGCGGATGGTGTGATGATTGGTCGAGCTGCTTTGGGCAATCCTTGGATGATTCAACGGACGAAAGAATACTTGGAAACGGGCGAATTGATGCCTGAGCCTTCACCAGCTGAAAAAATTAACATTGCAAAAGTTCATTTACAACGATTAGTGGATTTAAAAGGTGAAAAAATTGCGGTCCGTGAGTTTCGCCAACATGCTTCTTACTATCTAAAAGGAATTTCGCGAGCAGCCAAAGTGAAAGTTGCGATTAACCAAGTTGAAACACAACAAGCAGTTGTCGATTTACTTGATGCCTTTGTAGAGAAGATTTCCAAAGTTGCTGTAACTACTATAGAAGAATAAAAAATTCAAGCCGAAAGTAAAATTCGGCTTGCTTTTTTTCGAATTACTGTGGCATTATTAGGATAGGTTAAAATCAAGAATGGAGGAACAACAGTGGCAGAAGAACAACAAGCGCATTTAGAGGATTTAAATGATCAAATGCTCGTGCGCCGCGAAAAAATGGAAGCTTTACGTGAAGAAGGGATTGATCCTTTCGGTAAACGTTTCGATCGCACTCATAATTCAGCAGAACTTCATGAACAATATGATAATCATACAAAAGAAGAACTTAGTGAAATGAATACAGAAGTCAGCGTTGCTGGACGTATGATGACAAAACGTGGTAAAGGAAAAGCTGGTTTCGCCCATTTGCAAGACCGTGAAGGCCAAATTCAAATTTATGTTCGGAAGGACCAAGTTGGAGACGAAGCCTATGAACTATTTAAACATGCTGACTTAGGCGACTTCTTTGGTGTGACAGGTCAAATAATGAAAACCAATACGGGGGAAGTTACTGTTAAAGCTCAAACAATTACGTTATTAACTAAAGCTTTGCGTCCATTGCCAGATAAATACCATGGATTAACGAATGTGGAACAACGTTATCGTCAACGCTATTTGGATTTAATCAGTAACAAAGAAAGCTTTGATCGTTTCATGAAACGCAGTCAAATTATTAGCGAAATCCGTCGTTATCTAGATGGCAATGGCTATGTCGAAGTAGAAACGCCTGTCTTGCATAACGAAGCAGGAGGAGCTGCTGCTCGTCCATTTATCACACACCATAATGCATTAGATATGGACTTATACTTACGCATTGCCCTAGAGTTACATTTAAAACGTTTAATTGTCGGTGGCATGGAAAAAGTATATGAAATTGGTCGTGTCTTCCGTAATGAAGGAATCGATACCACTCATAACCCAGAATTTACAATGCTAGAAGCTTATACCGCTTATACTGATTATCAAGATGTGATGGATTTAACAGAGGGAATTATTCGTAATGCTGCGGAAAAAGTCTTAGGAACTACTGATATCACGTACGATGGTCAAGCGGTTGACTTAGGAAGTCCTTTCAAACGTCTACACATGGTAGATGCGGTCAAAGAACAAACGGGCGTAGATTTTTGGCAAGAGATGACGATAGAAGAAGCCCGTGCGTTGGCTAAAGAACATAATGTTGAAATTACAGATGCCATGACAGTCGGTCATATCATTAATGAATTTTTCGAAACATTTGTAGAAGATACGTTGCAACAACCAACATTTATTTATGGTCACCCAGTAGCTGTTTCACCATTAGCGAAGAAAAATCCAGAAGATGGTCGTTTCACTGACCGCTTTGAACTGTTTATTATCGGAAAAGAGTTTGCTAATGCATTTACAGAATTAAATGATCCAATTGACCAACGTGAACGTTTTGAAGAACAAGAAAAAGAACGGGAACAAGGAAATGATGAAGCACACGGAGTAGATGAAGATTTCATCGAAGCCTTAGAATATGGCTTACCACCAACCGGAGGATTAGGTATTGGGATTGATCGACTAGTTATGTTATTAACTGATGCACAATCAATTCGTGATGTCTTGCTATTCCCAACAATGAGATAAAAAAAGATGCCTTAAGGGCATCTTTTTTTTGTATTCGCAAAAAATTAAATAAAAAAAGAATAGAAAAACAATTGAAACCAATTCTTTTTTTCTAAAAAAATCGAAGATGGGTAATAAAAAGAATGGGTAATCTGATAAAAAAACGAACTTTATCTAATCGGATAAGAAAGAATAATCGGTATTGAAAAAAAGTTTAAAAAAAGTGAAAATAATGATTGACCAATGCTTGAAATCTTGGTATATTATTACATGTCGCAAGGCGAGTCACACAGCTGAGCGATTCAGAAATCAATAATTAAATAACAATTCTTGATTTCAAATCTCTCGAAAAAAGTTTGAAAAAACAACAAAAAAGTTGTTGACAAATAACAAGCGAGATGATAAGATATAGAAGTTGTCACAACAGACAACAACAACCGAGCAAAACAACTTAAAAAAACTTTTTTAAAAAAGTTCTTGACATCCAAACGAAAGTTTGTTATGATATAAAAGTTGCTGCGAGGTAACGTAGACCTTTGAAAACTGAACAAAGAATAGACGAACCAAATGTGTAGGGCGTCTTGATTCAATTCAAGACAACAAACATTTTTAACAAGCAAGCAATATGCTAGCAAACAAATTGAGCTTAACAATCGTAAGATTGTTCTAACTTTTATTATGAGAGTTTGATCCTGGCTCAGGACGAACGCTGGCGGCGTGCCTAATACATGCAAGTCGAACGCTTCTTTCCTCCCGAGTGCTTGCACTCAATTGGAAAGAGGAGTGGCGGACGGGTGAGTAACACGTGGGTAACCTACCCATCAGAGGGGGATAACACTTGGAAACAGGTGCTAATACCGCATAACAGTTTATGCCGCATGGCATAAGAGTGAAAGGCGCTTTCGGGTGTCGCTGATGGATGGACCCGCGGTGCATTAGCTAGTTGGTGAGGTAACGGCTCACCAAGGCCACGATGCATAGCCGACCTGAGAGGGTGATCGGCCACACTGGGACTGAGACACGGCCCAGACTCCTACGGGAGGCAGCAGTAGGGAATCTTCGGCAATGGACGAAAGTCTGACCGAGCAACGCCGCGTGAGTGAAGAAGGTTTTCGGATCGTAAAACTCTGTTGTTAGAGAAGAACAAGGACGTTAGTAACTGAACGTCCCCTGACGGTATCTAACCAGAAAGCCACGGCTAACTACGTGCCAGCAGCCGCGGTAATACGTAGGTGGCAAGCGTTGTCCGGATTTATTGGGCGTAAAGCGAGCGCAGGCGGTTTCTTAAGTCTGATGTGAAAGCCCCCGGCTCAACCGGGGAGGGTCATTGGAAACTGGGAGACTTGAGTGCAGAAGAGGAGAGTGGAATTCCATGTGTAGCGGTGAAATGCGTAGATATATGGAGGAACACCAGTGGCGAAGGCGGCTCTCTGGTCTGTAACTGACGCTGAGGCTCGAAAGCGTGGGGAGCAAACAGGATTAGATACCCTGGTAGTCCACGCCGTAAACGATGAGTGCTAAGTGTTGGAGGGTTTCCGCCCTTCAGTGCTGCAGCAAACGCATTAAGCACTCCGCCTGGGGAGTACGACCGCAAGGTTGAAACTCAAAGGAATTGACGGGGGCCCGCACAAGCGGTGGAGCATGTGGTTTAATTCGAAGCAACGCGAAGAACCTTACCAGGTCTTGACATCCTTTGACCACTCTAGAGATAGAGCTTTCCCTTCGGGGACAAAGTGACAGGTGGTGCATGGTTGTCGTCAGCTCGTGTCGTGAGATGTTGGGTTAAGTCCCGCAACGAGCGCAACCCTTATTGTTAGTTGCCATCATTTAGTTGGGCACTCTAGCGAGACTGCCGGTGACAAACCGGAGGAAGGTGGGGATGACGTCAAATCATCATGCCCCTTATGACCTGGGCTACACACGTGCTACAATGGGAAGTACAACGAGTCGCTAGACCGCGAGGTCATGCAAATCTCTTAAAGCTTCTCTCAGTTCGGATTGCAGGCTGCAACTCGCCTGCATGAAGCCGGAATCGCTAGTAATCGCGGATCAGCACGCCGCGGTGAATACGTTCCCGGGCCTTGTACACACCGCCCGTCACACCACGAGAGTTTGTAACACCCGAAGTCGGTGAGGTAACCTTTTTGGAGCCAGCCGCCTAAGGTGGGATAGATGATTGGGGTGAAGTCGTAACAAGGTAGCCGTATCGGAAGGTGCGGCTGGATCACCTCCTTTCTAAGGAATATTACGGAAATACACATTTCGTCTTTACTTTGTTCAGTTTTGAGAGGTCTACTCTCAAAACATTCGTTCATTGAAAACTGGATATTGAAGTAAAAAGAATCAAAACAAACCGAGAACACCGCGTTGAATGAGTTTTTTAATAAGTTCAATTGCTTATTTATTGATTAACCTTCTATCGCTAGAAGAAGTGATCAAGACCCAACCGTAAGGTTGATAAGGTTAAGTGAATAAGGGCGCACGGTGGATGCCTTGGCACTAGGAGCCGATGAAGGACGGGACTAACACCGATATGCTTTGGGGAGCTGTAAGTAAGCTATGATCCAGAGATTTCCGAATGGGGGAACCCAATATCTTTTATAGGATATTACTTTTCAGTGAATACATAGCTGATTAGAGGTAGACGCAGAGAACTGAAACATCTTAGTACCTGCAGGAAGAGAAAGAAAATTCGATTCCCTGAGTAGCGGCGAGCGAAACGGGAAGAGCCCAAACCAACAAGCTTGCTTGTTGGGGTTGTAGGACTCCGATATGGTAGTC
>NZ_CP172913.1:227500-2302500 GCF_050536915.1 Enterococcus sp. DIV1316a
GACCCCTGAGAGATGATCAGGTAGATAGGTTGGAAGTGGAAGGCTAGTGATAGTTGGAGCGGACCAATACTAATCGGTCGAGGACTTAACCAAAGAATGGATAAGTAAAAGCAACTTGGTTATTTTGATTCAAACTTCAATCCAGTTTTGAGTGAATGAAGATTCAACTCAATAAGAAACAACACCCAGTGTGGTGGCGATAGCGAGAAGGATACACCTGTTCCCATGCCGAACACAGAAGTTAAGCTTCTTAGCGCCGATTGTAGTGAAGGGTTTCCCTTTGTGAGAGTAGGACGTCGCCACGCGAATTGTTGTTTTTGGAGGTTTAGCTCAGCTGGGAGAGCACCTGCCTTACAAGCAGGGGGTCAGCGGTTCGATCCCGTTAACCTCCATTTTTTGAGCCGTTAGCTCAGTTGGTAGAGCATCTGACTTTTAATCAGAGGGTCACAGGTTCGAGCCCTGTACGGCTCATATTCATATTTCATTTGCGGGTGTGGCGGAATTGGCAGACGCACTAGATTTAGGATCTAGCGCCGCAAGGCGTGGGGGTTCAAGTCCCTTCACCCGCATATTTAGCCGGCTTAGCTCAGTTGGTAGAGCATCTGATTTGTAATCAGAGGGTCGAGGGTTCAAGTCCTTTAGCCGGCACCATTTTGCGGAAATAGCTCAGTGGTAGAGCACCACCTTGCCAAGGTGGGGGTCGCGGGTTCGAACCCCGTTTTCCGCTTAGCCAATTCATTACGCCGGGGTGGCGGAACTGGCAGACGCACAGGACTTAAAATCCTGCGGTGAGTGATCACCGTACCGGTTCGATTCCGGTCCTCGGCATTGTTTTATATTTAGCACCCATAGCTCAACTGGATAGAGTGTTTGACTACGAATCAAAAGGTTAGGGGTTCGACTCCCTTTGGGTGCATTAGTTATATACGGGAAGTAGCTCAGCTTGGTAGAGCACTTGGTTTGGGACCAAGGGGTCGCAGGTTCGAATCCTGTCTTCCCGATAATAATTTTTATGGGGCCTTAGCTCAGCTGGGAGAGCGCCTGCTTTGCACGCAGGAGGTCAGCGGTTCGATCCCGCTAGGCTCCATTCTTATTTTAATATAAGAGTTTCGCGGTGTAGCTCAGCTGGCTAGAGCGTCCGGTTCATACCCGGGAGGTCGGGGGTTCGATCCCCTCCGCCGCGATTATACATTTGGAAGAGCCTGGACCTTTAGCTCAGTTGGTTAGAGCAGACGGCTCATAACCGTCCGGTCGTAGGTTCGAGTCCTACAAGGTCCATTGTGACGTTGTTTATAGTTTTATTTTTATCATGGAGGATTACCCAAGTCCGGCTGAAGGGAACGGTCTTGAAAACCGTCAGGCGGGTAAAACCGTGCAAGGGTTCGAATCCCTTATCCTCCTTTCTTAGGAATTAAATTTCCTTGGTCTAATTATCGCGGGGTGGAGCAGTCAGGTAGCTCGTCGGGCTCATAACCCGAAGGTCGTAGGTTCAAATCCTGCCCCCGCAATTGCTTTTGATTTCAAAAGCACATAAAAAGAAAAGTATGGTTTGGTAGTTCAGCTGGTTAGAATGCCTGCCTGTCACGCAGGAGGTCGCGGGTTCGAGTCCCGTCCAGACCGCCATGCGGGTGTAGTTTAGTGGTAAAACCACAGCCTTCCAAGCTGTTGTCGCGAGTTCGATTCTCGTCACCCGCTTTTCTTTTTGGGCCTATAGCTCAGCTGGTTAGAGCGCACGCCTGATAAGCGTGAGGTCGATGGTTCGAGTCCATTTAGGCCCATAATTTTATAAAATGGCCCGTTGGTCAAGCGGTTAAGACACCGCCCTTTCACGGCGGTAACACGGGTTCGAGTCCCGTACGGGTCATAGTTTTGTTACGGAGGATTACCCAAGTCCGGCTGAAGGGAACGGTCTTGAAAACCGTCAGGCGGGTAAAACCGTGCAAGGGTTCGAATCCCTTATCCTCCTTTCTTAGGAATTAAGTTTCCTTGGTCTAATTATCGCGGGGTGGAGCAGTCAGGTAGCTCGTCGGGCTCATAACCCGAAGGTCGTAGGTTCAAATCCTGCCCCCGCAATTGCTTTTATTTTTTAAAGCATACATTTGCATAAAGCAAAAACGAATTGGTTTGGTAGTTCAGCTGGTTAGAATGCCTGCCTGTCACGCAGGAGGTCGCGGGTTCGAGTCCCGTCCAGACCGTTTTTGGCTCGGTAGCTCAGTTGGTAGAGCAATGGATTGAAGCTCCATGTGTCGGCAGTTCGATTCTGTCCCGCGCCATCCAAGAAAAATTTGCGGGTGTAGTTTAGTGGTAAAACCACAGCCTTCCAAGCTGTTGTCGCGAGTTCGATTCTCGTCACCCGCTTTTTTCTTATTTGGGGCCTATAGCTCAGCTGGTTAGAGCGCACGCCTGATAAGCGTGAGGTCGATGGTTCGAGTCCATTTAGGCCCATTTATTTCTTGGGGAAGTACTCAAGTGGCTGAAGAGGCGCCCCTGCTAAGGGTGTAGGTCGGGAAACCGGCGCGAGGGTTCAAATCCCTCCTTCTCCGTTTTTTCTTTTTAATGGCCCGTTGGTCAAGCGGTTAAGACACCGCCCTTTCACGGCGGTAACACGGGTTCGAGTCCCGTACGGGTCATAGTGAAGCATACAAACAATGTTTGTATGCTTTTTTTATTTTTATTACAAAAAAATGTCGTTGAAAGCGTTGACATTTGTTGTAAATATGTTATTCTTTGGATGTAGGGATAAGTAAATAGATGGATAGTGATTGTTTAAAGACAAGCTAAACCTAATTTTTTCATGAAGCGACAGGTGTGTCGTTCTTTTTGAAGAAATTGGGTTTTTCTTTTTTCAACGAAACACAAAGGAGGTGGGGCATTGATTATTCACAAAATTTTAAACAATAATGTGGTTATTACATTAGATGATGATAAACGAGAGCAAATTGTTATGGGCAAAGGAATTGCTTTTAAGAAACGCATTGGGGATTGGGTTCCTGATGAAAGTATCGATCAAGTTTTTTATTTAGCCAATCAAGAAACATCACTTAAGTTTCAAGAATTGTTAGGAAATATTCCTTTAGAGATGATGAAACTCTCGGATGACATTATTGTTTATGCAAAATCAACGTTGAAAAAGAGTTTGAATGATACCATTTATATTTCTCTGACGGATCATTTGTACACAGCTTTAGAAAGAAAAAAACAAGGAATTGCAATTAAGAATTTATTATTATGGGATATTAAACGTTTTTTTCCTGAAGAGTACGAAGTAGGAGTAAATGCTTTAAAAATGGTACAAAAGCGCGTAGGAATGGAATTGTCAACGGATGAGGCAGGTTTTATCGCATTGCACTTGGTAAATGCGGAGATGGAGGAAGAAGTCGGTAATATTTACGAATTGACAAAGTTGATGCAAGAGATTACAAATATCGTCAAATACTATTTTAAGGTAAGTTTTGATGAAGACTCTGTCTACTTTTATCGATTTAGCACACATTTAAAATTTTTCTGTTATCGCTTATTACACCAACGTGAAGTTGTCGAAAATGATGATGAAGAACTGTATGCGGTAATCAAAAAGAAATATCTCAACGCCTATCGTTGCGTGGAAAAGATCAGCTTGTATTTAAATGAGAACTATGACTATCAAGTTTCAAATGAAGAACGCTTGTACCTAACGATTCACATTGCACGAATTGTACAAACAACGGAACAATAAACGCACCACTTTGGATAGTGACATTCAGTTGGCTAAACCTTCAAATGAAAATAAATTTTTGGAGGAAAAAAAGATGGGAAAATATCATGAACTAGCAGAAAAAATTGTAAAAAATGTCGGTGGGCAAGAGAATATTAATAGTTTGACACATTGTATCACACGTCTTCGCTTCAAATTAAAAGATGAGAGTCAAGCGAATGATGATGTCTTAAAAAATATGGACGGTGTGGTAACTGTTATGAAAAGCGGTGGACAATACCAAGTCGTTATTGGGAACCATGTTCCAGCCGTTTACGAAGAAGTAGTTAGTATTGCAGGCTTGTCAGGAGAACGTGAAGAAGAAGCTTCCAGCGGGAATTTATTTGATCGCTTAATAGATATTTTAAGTGGTTGTTTCCAACCCTTTTTAGGGGCGTTAGCAGCGGCTGGGATGGTCAAAGGGTTAAATGCCTTATTGGTTTTCTTAAAGCTCTATACGGCTACGTCAGGGACTTATACCATGTTAAATGGGATTGGCGATGCAATTTTCTACTTTATGCCAGTTATTTTAGGTTATACAGCAGCTAAAAAATTCCGGTTGCATCCAATGGTAGGGATCGTGATTGGCGCAGCTTTATGTTACCCAACGATTCAAGGAAGTGCATTACAAACGGCCTTTGAAACAACAGCGGGTGCGGGAGCCGCAGCGCCGTATAATTTATTCGGCTTACCTGCCTATGATACATTTATTGGGATTCCTTGGGTCGGTGCGAACTATACAAGTAGTGTCGTACCAATCATCTTCATTATTGCTTTTGCGGCACAAGTTCAAAAAGTGTTTAAACGTATTATTCCAGAAGTTGTTCAAACGTTCTTAGTACCGTTTTTCGTCTTGTTGATTGCCTTACCAATTGGTTTCTTAGTAATTGGGCCAATCGTTAGCATGCTAACAGATTTATTAAGCGCTGGCTTTACAGCATTAATGAGTTTCTCACCAGCTTTGTATGGTTTGATTCTTGGTTTCTTCTGGCAAGTCTTAGTTATTTTTGGTTTACATTGGAGCGTTGTGCCATTAGCTATTATGCAAGTGACACAAGAAGGTTCAAGCCAAGTATTAACGGGATCATTTGCAGCTAGTTTTGCGCAAACAGCGGTTGTTTTAGCGATGTTCTTCAAATTGAAAGATAAAAAGTTAAAAGCTTTGTGTCCGCCAGCAATTATCTCTGGTATTTTTGGTGTAACAGAGCCAGCAATTTATGGAATCACTTTACCAAAAAAATGGCCATTTATTTATTCAATGATTGGTGGCGCTGTCGGTGGTTTATATTTGATGATCAACAATGTGACAGCTTATACAATGGGTGGTTTAGGAATTTTTGGTGTGCTAAACTTTATCAATGGTGATGATGCAAGTGGGATGATCCAGTCCTTTATTGCAATTGCCATTGCAGCGGTCGTTGGTTTTGGTCTAACATTCTTCTTCTGGAAAGACAATACAGTTGAGGAAGAAGTGATTATTGATAAAACAACGATTAAAAAAGAAAATATTACAAGTCCAGTCAAAGGACGAGTGTTATCTTTAAAAAATGCAGAGGATCCTGCTTTTGCAAATGGAGCATTAGGAAATGGGGTCGTGATTGAACCAACGGAAGGTAAAGTGGTTGCACCCTTTGATGGAACGATTGTCACACTATTCCCAACAAAACATGCATTAGGTTTGATTTCAGATAACGGCACAGAATTATTGATTCATATTGGGATTGATACAGTTCAATTAGAAGGCGAAGGCTTTGAAGCTTTTGTAAAACAAGGTGACCGCGTGAAAAAAGGTCAAACATTAGTAACCTTTGATTTAGAAGGAATTAAAAAAGCTGGGTTTAGTACACAAATTCCAATCGTTGTGACGAATACAGCGGATTATTTAGATATTTTGGAAGTCGGCAGTAATGAAGTTTCAACAAGTGATGATTTGCTGACCGCTTTAATATAAAAAGATGTGGAGGAAGAGAATTTATGGCATTTAGAAAAGACTTTTTATGGGGTGGCGCAACAGCAGCCAATCAATGTGAAGGTGGCTATAACGAAGGCGGACGCGGTTTGGCAAACGTCGATTTAGCGCCAACGGGTCCAGATCGTTTTCCAGTAATCACTGGTGAAAAGAAAATGTTTAACTTTGATGAAGAACATTTCTATCCTGCACAAGAGGCAATTGATATGTATCATCGCTATAAAGAAGATATCGCCTTATTTGGTGAAATGGGTTTTAAAACATACCGTTTATCCATTGCTTGGAGTCGAATTTTTCCAATGGGAGATGAAACAGAGCCGAATGAAGAAGGCTTGAAGTTCTATGAAGACTTATTCAAAGAATGTCATAAATATGGGATTGAGCCACTAGTAACGATTACACACTTTGACTGCCCAATGCACTTAGTGGAAGAATATGGCGCTTGGCGTAGTCGTAAGTTAGTAGGTTTCTATGAAAATCTTTGTCGTGTAATTTTCAACCGATATAAAGGATTAGTCAAATATTGGTTAACATTTAACGAAATTAATATGATTTTACATGCACCATTTATGGGAGCAGGTCTATACTTTGAAGAAGGCGAAAACAAAGAACAAGTGAAATACCAAGCGGCCCATCATGAACTACTAGCAAGTGCAATTGCGACAAAAATTGCTCATGAGGTAGATCCTGAAAACCAAGTAGGTTGTATGTTAGCGGCTGGTTCCAACTACGCTTATACTTGTAAACCAGAAGATGTTTTCGCTGCTCGACAAGCAGATCGTGAAAATTATTTCTTTATTGATGTCCAATCACGTGGGGAATACCCTGCGTATGCTTTAAAAGAAATGGCCCGTAAAGGTATTCAAATTGAAATGGAAGAAGGCGACGAAGAACTTTTAAAAGAACATACGGTGGACTTCATTTCGTTCTCTTATTATTCTTCTCGTGTCACATCAACAGATCCAGAAATTAATGAACAAACAGCTGGTAACATCTTTGCCTCTGTGAAAAATCCTTATCTAAAAGCCAGTGAATGGGGTTGGCAAATTGATCCACTTGGTTTGAGAATTACGATGAATGACTTATATGATCGTTATCAAAAACCACTATTCATTGTTGAAAATGGCTTAGGAGCGGTAGATACACCAGACGAAAATGGTTATGTAGTCGATGATTATCGTATCGATTATTTGGCGGCGCATATTCAAGCGATGAAAGATGCCGTTGAACAAGATGGTGTCGACTTGTTAGGCTATACGACTTGGGGCTGTATTGATTTAGTATCAGCTGGAACAGGTGAAATGAAAAAACGCTATGGCTTTATCTATGTGGATCGCGATAACGAAGGAAATGGTACGTTAAAACGAAGCAAGAAGAAATCGTTTGATTGGTACAAAAAAGTAATCGCAACAAATGGTGAAGATTTAAGTAATTAATAAAATTAGCAACTATTAAAGGGCGTTTGACGTTGGTAGAAAAAACAAGGACTCTTCTGCCAGTGTCAATTCCCTTGATGGTTTCTTTGTGATGCCTAAAAACAGAGGGAAAGAGGGATTTTATGGGATTTCCAGAAAATTTTTTATGGGGCGGTGCAACAGCTGCTAACCAATATGAAGGTGGCTACCTTTCAGGAGGCAAAGGTCTGAGTACATTAGATGCAATTACTGGTGGTAGTCAAACAGAACCGCGACGGATTACGTATTTAACTAAAGAGGGCCAAAAAGCTTCGTGTACGCGCGATCAAGCATTACCCGAAGGAGCGATTGGTTATATCGATGAAGAGTTATACTACCCTAGTCATGTAGCGACGGACTTTTACCATCATTACGAAGAAGATATCGCCTTATTTGCAGAAATGGGTTTCAAATGTTTTCGGCTGTCTATCGCCTGGAGCCGGATTTGCCCAAATGGAACAAAAGAGATTAATGAAGAAGGCTTAGCCTTTTATGATAAAGTTTTTGATGCTTTGCTGCGCAATGGAATTGAGCCCGTTGTGACGATTAACCATTTTGATATTCCGATGTATTTGGCCGATGAATATGATGGTTGGAAAAATCGTGAAGTGATTGATTTCTTTGTTTTCTTTTGCGAAACCATTTTTACGCGTTATCAGGATAAAGTGAAGTATTGGATGACTTTTAATGAAATTAATTTTTTAAGAAGTTGGACGCAAATTGGGATTCACAATAATGATAAACAAAGTAAATATCAAGCAGCGCATCATCTATTTGTAGCAAGTGCGAAAGCAGTTGAATTAGGACATTCCATCAATCCAGATTTCCAGATTGGTATGATGGTGGCTTATATTCCAAGTTATCCTTTGTCCTGCAAACCTGAGGACGTGATGGCAGCTGTTCAATTTAACCGAGAGCAAGAATTTTATATGGATGTCCAGGCTAAGGGCTATTATCCAGCGCATAAGCTCAAAGAATTTGAGCGTGAAGGAATGACAATTCAAATGGAGTCAGAGGATTTAGCGATTATTCAAAAAGGAACAGTTGATTATATCGGGTTTAGTTATTATATGTCGACCGTTTCGACTGCTTATCCCGAAGAAGTAAAATATGTCGGAGGCAACCAAATGCCTGCGGTTAAAAATCCTTATTTGCAAGAATCTGAATGGGGCTGGGCTGTCGATCCTTTAGGGTTAAGAATTTCATTGTGTCAGTTGTCAGATCGTTACAATATGCCATTGTTTGTGGTTGAAAACGGGTTCGGTGCGGTGGATACATTGCAAGAGGATGGCTCGATTGTCGACGATTACCGCATTGATTATTTTAAACAACATATTGAAGCCATGAGAACCGCAGTAGAAGAAGACGGGGTTAACTTAATTGGTTATACGCCATGGGGTTGTATTGACTTAGTTTCAGCAGGGACTGGCGAAATGAAAAAACGTTACGGCTTTATCTATGTAGACATGGATGACCAAGGTCAGGGAACCTTGAAACGAACTAAGAAAAAATCATTTAATTGGTACAAACAAGTTATCGCTAGTAATGGTGAAAACTTAACAACTGAGTAGAAAATGAGGGGAAATAAAAAATGAAAAAACGATTGACGATTGTGGGGATGCTTTTTCTGGCCATTTTAGTAATGGTTGGTTGTGGTAAAAATCAGCAAGCAACGACAAAAGAAAAAGAGACAAAACCTGAAGAACTAACTCTTTACATTGTGCGCCATGGAAAAACCATGTTAAATACGACGGACCGCGTACAAGGATGGTCAGATGCGGTCTTAACACCAGAAGGTGAAAAAGTTGTGACAGCAACTGGGATTGGCCTGAAAGATGTTGCCTTTCAAAATGCATATAGTAGTGATAGTGGCCGCGCCTTGCAAACTGCTCAACTTATTTTAGATCAAAATAAAGCAGGCAAAGACCTTGAAGTCGTGCGTGACCCAGATTTACGTGAATTTAATTTTGGTAGCTATGAAGGGGATTTAAACAAGACAATGTGGCAGGATATTGCTGATGATCAAGGTGTTTCCTTAGAAGAATTTATGAAAAACATGACTCCTGAATCCTTTGCCAACAGTGTAGCTAAACTGGATCAACAGCGCGAGGAAAGCAAGAATAACTGGCCTGCAGAAGACTATGCTACAATTACCAAACGTTTGAAAAAAGGCTTAGATAAAATTGTTGCCACAGAATCAGCCAATTCTGGGAATGGCAATGTTTTAGTGGTCTCTCATGGCTTGAGTATTTCAGCGTTGTTAGCAACTTTATTTGATGATTTTAAAGTCCCAGAAGGCGGTTTGAAGAATGCTAGTGTTACAACGATTCATTACAAAAATGGCGAGTATACTTTGGATAAAGTCAATGATGTCAGCTACTTAGAAGCAGGCGAAAAAGAATCAAAATAATCCCTGGATTAGAGAAACAGTCTATTTAGGAGTTGGTGGAGCAAGAAAAGGGTTGCTCCACCAACTCCTATTGTTGTGTTCTTTTTTTATTAAAGGTAGAATCAGAAAGAAGAATTTTTTCATTGGGAGGAAATGAGATGAAAAATAGAACAAAATCACGCTGGAAAAAAATTGTCCTAGGACTTGGGCTTTTTTTAGTAATCTTAGTCATCGGCCTGACTATTTTTATTAAAAATAGTACGTATCAAGCAACCGATTCGGCCTTAAAAATAAGTCAAAGTGCCACGCAAGAAAAAAACTATGATTATTACACAAACGGGCAAAAAAATGATACAGCACTGATTTTTTATCCAGGTGCATTGGTTGCGCCCGCTAGTTATAGTGAATGGGCGCAAGAAGTTGCTACGAAAGGTTACGATGTCTATGTTGTTCATTTTCCTTTGAATTTAGCGGTTCTTGCACCAAATGCTGCAGAACAAATTATAAAGGATCATCCACAACAAAACTTCGTTTTGGCTGGGCATTCTCTGGGTGGTGTGATGGCTAGTCGTTTTGTAGCGGAAAATGAGCAACGAATCAAAGGCATGATTTATTTAGCCAGCTATCCTGACGAAAAAGGTGCACTAAACAAGCAAAATCTGCCGGTTCTGTCAATAACAGCCACAAACGATGGTGTTTTAAATTGGACTAGCTACCAAAAAGCCAAACAGTTTTTGCCAAAAGATACGCAGTATGTATCTATCAAAGGTGGTAATCATGCAGGGTTTGGTAATTACGGTGTCCAAAAAGGAGATAACAAAGCGACAATTTCTAACGAGCAACAGCAAACAGAAATCAGTCAATTGATTGTAGCGTGGCTACAATCACGCCCCAATAAATAATCCGATGAGCCGAAATGTTATTTTTTCGGCTCATTTTTACTGCGATAAACAGAGGGGGTTACGCCTGTTTCTTTTTTAAAAGTGGTGGCAAAATATGCTGCGGTTTGGAAGCCAACTTTTTTCGCGATTTGTTGAATCGTAAGGGGTGAATGGAGAAGCAATTCTTGGGCTTGCCTAATTCGGATACTTGTTAAATAAGCTAATGGGGTTTGTTTTGTCTGTTCCTTAAAGGTTCGCTGCAAATGAAAGGGACTACCGTGGCAGGTTTGCGCTAAATAGTCTAAACTTAAAGGTTCCGCTGAATGCCGATCAATAAATTGCTTAATTTGAGCAACCCATTCCTCGTTAGGAACGACTTGCCCGGTTGGTTGACATCTTTTACATGGACGAAAACCAAGTGTTAAAGCTTCCTGAGCCGTTTTGAAGATCAGAACGTGGTTCTTGTTGGGCACACGGGAAGGGCACGAAGGACGACAAAAAATTTTAGTTGTGGTCACACCATAAAAAAAATCACCATCAAATTGCGTATTATTATTTTGAATGGCTTCCCAACGTTTCTGAGTAAGTCGATACGTTGTTTTCATTGTAAGCACACCTCCCGTTTTCTTCATTGTAAAAGAATCCCTAATAAAAACAAGTAAAAAGTGATAGGAGCGCAAGATTTTGAAAGCCAAAAGAATTATAATGAAGATAAGAAAAACACGAGAAAGAAGTGTAGAAATATGGCAAAAAAGATTTATTATGCGCAACAAGAATGGCAGAACGATCACTATTATCTTGGTGTGACAGACGCTGGACTAGCTTTTGTAGGTTCAGCCAATCAATCGATAGAAGAGCTGAAAAACTGGTACCCTCAAGCACAATTAGAAGCTTCTGAAAAGAAAACTGCGCCTTATAAAGAAGCATTAATAAGTTATCTTAACCAACATTCGACAACGTTTGCTTGCCCCATAGACATCGAAGGAACGCCCTTTCAAAAAGAAGTTTGGCAGGCGTTGCAAGAAATACCTTATGGTGAGACAATGACCTATCAAGAAATTTCAGAAAAAATTGGGCGTCCACGTGCGGTTCGAGCAGTTGGCACAGCGATTGGGAAAAATCCTTTATTAATGGTCATTCCTTGCCATCGAGTCATCGGCAGCAAGGGACAATTAACCGGTTACCGTGGTGGTTTAGCAATGAAACAAGCATTATTAACATTTGAACAGTCTTAAAAGGAGGCGGCGATGAACAACTATCAATGGTATACAGAACAATGGGGAAAACCTACAAGAGAGGATGATTTGCTGTTTTTATTGTTGACGGTGGGTGTTTTTCAAGTTGGTTTAAGTTGGAAAGCAGCCGCAGGGAAAAAAGTAGCATTCATGAAAAATTTTTGCCAAATGAAGCCGGAAAAAGTTGCCGCGCTGTTGCCTGACGAAGTCGATCGAATAGTAGCTGATCCAGATATGATTCGCAATCGGCGCAAAATTGAAGCAACCATTAAAAATGCGCAAGCAATTTTAAAAGTACAAGAAGAATTTGGCAGTTTTGCCAATTATCTATGGCAATTTGTAAAAAACGTCCCCGTTTTATCTATTTATGAAGAAGCATACCAAGTCCCACGCACACAGCTTTTGTCAGATAACGTAGCAAAAGACTTAAAAAAAAGAGGATTTTCTTTTGTAGGTCCGATTGTCACCAATATGTTTCTGAAAGCTAGCGGGATTATCCAGGTGGAAATTTTAAATCCAGAATAAAGGAGTGTTAGGATGTTTGAAAATGAATCTCTCAGTTTTGAAGAACAAACAATTATTCAAGCAGCAGAGCGTTATGTTCAACAAGAATTAGCCAACGAAGCAAGTGGCCATGACTGGTGGCATATTTATCGAGTGACACAATTAGCAAAAACAATTGCAGAGAAAGAACAAGCAAATTTATTTTTATGTATATTAACAGCATTGTTACATGATATTGGCGATGAAAAATTTAACGAAAGTGAAGAGGCTGGCTTGCTAAAGGTGCAACAATGGTTGGAAGCAAATAACGTATCAACAGAGCAAACGAATCACATCCTTTCCATTATTGCTAATATGTCCTTTAAAGGAGGAAATACTGGGAAAACAGTCACTACATTAGAAGGAAAAGTGGTCCAGGATGCGGATCGACTAGATGCCATCGGCGCAATTGGAATTGCACGGGTGATGGCTTATTCGGGAAATAAAGGCCGTTTAATTCACGATCCTCACAAACAACCTCGTGAACAGTTAACCCAAGAAGAATACCGGAATGGGGAAGATACTGCTATTATGCATTTTTACGAGAAACTTTTAAAGTTAAAGGAACAAATGAATACAAATTATGGTCGCTTATTGGCGGAAAAGCGTCATCAATTTATGGAACTTTATCTGGAGGAATTTTATCAAGAGTGGGATGGACACCGATAAATGAGGGCCAACTAAAACAGCCAGTACATTTCTTTTTGAATTTTAAGAGAACTCTTTTTTACAAATACCTCAGAAGTGGTAAAATGATGGATGAATAAACGGGTGGTTTATCTTAGTTTTACGTTACATATAGGAGGTAATTATGGAGACAAAAAAATCGAGTGGCATGTTTGCAGTTATTGCCGCACTGATTGCGAATATTTTAGTAGCGATTAGTAAATTTGTTGGTTTTGCTTTAAGTGGTAGTACCGCTATGATGAATGAAAGTATCCACAGTGTCGTGGACTGTAGTAATCAGGTGTTATTACTTTTTGGGAATAAGCGCGCTTCTCGTGGACAAAGTGCGTTACATCAATTTGGAGAAGGCCTTGCAAAATACTTTTTTAGTACAATTGTTGCAACGATGCTCTTTTTTGGTGGGGGCGCGTTAGGTGTAATGGAGGCTATTCAGAAGTTACTGCATCCCTCTCATGAAGTAGAAAATGTGGCTATTGTCATTGGTATTTTAATTTTTGGTTTGCTTGTGGAAGGTAGCTCTTTGCGTGTAGCGATGAAAGAAATCAAAGAATTGAATACAGAGAAGTTATCGCTCTTAAAATTTTTGCGAGAAAGTCGTCACAGTGAAATTTTAATTATTTTTACGGAAGACTTTTGTGCGGTTATTGGTTTGTGTTTAGCTTTGGTGGGGACCCTTTTAACGATGGTAACTGGGATTGCTGCATTTGATGCTATCAGTGGTTTACTGATTGGTTTGCTATTAATGTGTGCAGCCATTTTCTTAGCGAAAGAATTTTATAGTTTGATTATAGGAGAAAGTGTGACCGCTACAGATTTAGCAAAAATTAAAACTGCATTTGATCGGGCGGATGTTGAAAAACTAATTGATGTAAAGACCGTTCATTTAGGTCCAACTGAAATTTTAGTAGCGGCAAAAATTGATGTGGTAGAACCAATGGAAGAAGATGCACCTGATGTTGTGAATGCGATTGAACGAGACATTCGCAGTAAAATGCCTGATAAAAAAATCTATATCTATATTGAAGTTGACGATTATGATGTGAATTACGTTCGTAAATAACAAATGAAAGAATAACTTTAAAAAACAATATGGGGGAAGAAACGATGCAAGAGGCAATTATAACAAGTACAGTAGATTTAACCAGTGGTGGTTGTAACGCCTGTGGTTTAGTGGAAGATACCGTCTACACATTAGCAATGAATGGAGTGGACATTCCGTTAGATGGCTTGACAGTTGCTCATCTAGTTTCTGCTGTTGTTGCCAGAAATGGATTTAAACAGGAGCTACAAATGGATATGCTAGATGACGAATATATCCTTTATCGAAAAGAAGACACAGCAGTAACCTTTAAAGAAGCGTACAATCATTTAAGCTACGATAACGGTTCTGAAAAAATCCAATCTAAAAATAAACTGGAAGATTTACCAGAACTTTTTGAACAAGTCAATCAAATTCTAACAACTGTTTTTGGAATTGAAACTGTCAATTTTATTATAGAATAAAGTAAAAAATAGAACAGAAATTGGACAATCAATGAGTGAAAGAGATTGTCCAATCTCTGTTTTTTAATGTATAAATAGAAAATAAAGACAAAAAATGATTAAGTTAAGTGAACGCCTTTATCGACATAAATGATGTCACCGACCACACCACTAGCTAGTTCACTGACTAAAAAGGCACAAGTGTTTCCGACTTCTTCAATGGTTACACCTGTTTTATCTGGTGTCCGCTCATTAGAAATACTAATCAATTGATCGTAGTCTTTTACACCAGTCACAGCCAATGTTTTAATCGCTCCTGCGGAGATTCCGTTGACACGAACTTTATCTGCAGCTAATTCAAAAGCTAAATATTTCACGGCAGTTTCTAAAGATGCTTTAGCAATCCCCATCATATTATAGTTAGGAATCGCACGTTCGGAACCTAAATACGTCAATGTGACAATTCCTGAACCAGGATTTAACAAAGGTTTCGCATAATGAGTGACTGCTAAAAGAGAGTAGCTACTAATATCTTGTGCTAATAGGAAACCATCACGAGTGATGTCACTAACGTTTCCAGACAATTCTTCTTTTTTGGCAAAAGCAATCGCATGGACTAGTCCATCGATCGTGCCCACTTCATTTTTAATTGTTTCAAAGGCTGCTTGAATGGACGCATCAGAAGCAACATCGCACTCCACCAACAAATCATTTTCATCTGCTAATTTAACCACTTGCTTTTTCATGCGTTCGTTTTGATACGTATAAATAACATTGGCCCCTTGATCTTTTAATGCTTTTGCACAGCCCCAAGCAATACTTTTTTTGTTGGCAACACCCATTACGACGACATTCTTATTTTGTAAAAACATATAAAATCTCCTTTAATAAAAAATTTTTGTTGATAGAATAGGCTTTTCTTCATCAAAATGTAAAAGTTACATTTATTGAGTTGACGAATAAAATTTCAACTGGTATTATCTGTGTGAGAATGATAACAAAATCTTCTCAATTTTCTAATCTTGAAAAAAACAGACATTTTTCCTGATGTCTGAATTATTAACCAAAATACTTTGAAAGTCAAACTATTTTTCTTATTTTTTGAGAAAAAGTGCTGGAAACCGCATGAAATAATAGTTTGATAATCAAAATAAACTCGGAGGTAC
The DNA here is from genome assembly GCF_050536915.1 of Enterococcus sp. DIV1316a. NCBI lineage: Bacteria > Bacillati > Bacillota > Bacilli > Lactobacillales > Enterococcaceae > Enterococcus > Enterococcus sp. DIV1316a. Next base: position 243,040 of record NZ_CP172913.1, read on the forward strand.
AGTATGAAAAGAGTGGTCATAACCGGCATGGGTGCCGTAACACCATTAGGCAATACCGTAAAAGAATTTTGGCATAATCTAGTGGATGGCAAGCTAGGAATTGGCAAAATTACTAAATTTGATTCTGAAGATACTGGGGTGGCTTTGGCTGGTGAAGTGAAAGAGTTTGACCCAAGTGCTGTTTTAGAACGCAAAGAGCAAAAAAGAATGGACTTATTTTCTCAATATGGCTTGGTCGCTGCTTTAGAAGCGTGGGAAATGAGTGGTTTAACAGAAGCAATGATTGACCCGACTCGTTTAGGTGTGATTGTCGGTAGTGGGATTGGCGGGATGACTACCTTACAAGACCAAGTACGGGTAATGGATAAAAAAGGCGCAAAACGCGTAACACCATTTTTCGTGCCCATGGTAATTGCTAATATGGCAGCGGGAAATATTTCGATTCGTCTAGGTGCAAAAGGACCTTCTCAAACTATCGTGACTGCTTGTGCTTCTGCGACGAATGCGATTGGTGAAGCTTTTCGCACGATTAAATATGGTTTAGCGGACATGATGGTAACTGGGGGGACAGAAGCCACAGTATGTGAAATTGGGATTGCAGGCTTTGCAGCATTGAATGCTTTAAATACAACAGAAGATGCGACTCGGGCTTCGATTCCTTTTGATAAAGAACGAAAAGGTTTTGTGATGGGTGAAGGCGCAGGAATGCTGATTTTAGAAGAACTCGAGCATGCACAGAAACGTGGCGCAACTATCTACGGCGAAATTGTTGGCTATGGCAGCAACTGTGATGCTAGCCACATGACCGCTCCTTTAAAAGACGGTAGTGGCGCGGCGGCTGCGATGGAAATGGCGATTGCAGAAGCAGGGATTACACCGGAACAAATTGGGTATATCAATGCTCATGGTACGTCAACCCCGGCGAATGACGCTGCGGAAACAACGGCCATCAAACGTGTCTTTGGTGAGCGAGCATCGCAAATTCCAATTTCAAGTACAAAGAGTATGACTGGACATTTATTGGGCGCGGCTGGCGGTATCGAAGCGATTGCTTGTGTACAAACATTGCAAGAAGGAAAAGCTCATCCGACAGTAGGCTACCAAGTTGCTGATCCAGATTGTGATTTAGATTATGTCACAGAAGGTGCACGTGACATTACAGCGGACTATACAATTAGTAATTCGTTTGGCTTTGGTGGCCATAATGGTGTAATTTGCTTGAAGAAATGGGAGGAAAACTAGTATGAAAAAAGTAATGACTGCAACAGAAATTATGGAAATGATTCCTAATCGCTATCCGATTTGTTATATTGATTATGTGGATGAAATTATTCCAAATGAAAAGATTATTGCAACAAAAAATGTAACAATTAACGAAGAATTTTTCCAAGGACATTTCCCTGGAAATCCAACAATGCCAGGCGTTTTGATTATTGAAGCATTGGCACAAGTAGGTTCGATTTTAATCTTAAAAATGGATCAATTTGAAGGTGAAACAGCCTATATTGGCGGTATCAACAAAGCCAAATTCCGTCAAAAAGTGGTCCCTGGTGATGTCTTGAAATTACATTTTGAAATCGTCAAATTACGTGACTTTGTCGGCATCGGCAAAGCGACTGCTTACGTGGAAGATAAAAAGGTCTGCGAATGTGAATTGACGTTTATTGTGGGACGATAAAAAGATAATTAGAAAGAGCAAGCGGTGAAGGCTTGCTCTTTTTTTGTTCTGGTATGATAAAATTAATAAAAAAAGGTGCTGGAGGTAAATTATGTTGAAAAACTTACAACCTCAATTTTTTAAACAAATAGTTATCTATGGTTTGTTATTTGTCTTTTGGGGAACGCTTAACTATTTTTTTGAGAGTATTCCTAAAGGACTAAATCGTATAGTTTTCGGTATTTTGTCGTTTACTTATATTTTTTTGTATATGAAAAATAGAAAGAGTGTTTCAGGGAATAAAGGGGACTTGGCAATATGGATTTTAATTATTTCGGGATTTTTTGCATTGGTAGATGTTACTTATTATTTAAATATACGCGGCAAAATTACGCTATATTTCAGCTTAGTTTATATTTTATCAATAATTCTAATATTTATAGTATGTGAACTAAAAAGTGACCCTAAGATTAAATTGAAAAATATTCTAAAAATAAGTGCTGTTGTGTATAGTTTAGGTTTTTTTGATAGAGATTGGTGGACTGTAATACCATTATTTACTGCTTTTGTTTTGTTATTTTACTCTAAAGAAGGAATAGATTACTTTGCTCAAGAAGAACTTACTGAAATAAAAATACCAAATTTTTTACAAAAAAAATGGAGAAGGACAAAATTTTTAATAGTCATATGGTCGGTAATGCTTTATAGTTCATTTGTTATTTCAGATATTTTAGAATCTTGTGGCTGGATTAATAAAATTAGTTTATATTTTTTTCCAGAAGACTCGCTAGAATTTTACAGAATCTGGTTTAGTAAAGGGTTAATACGTTTATGTATCTTAGGAATAATATATATTTTAGGAAAAAAATATCTGTTGAAATTTAAACCTGTAAACACATTAATAGAACTTTATAAAGAAGTGGCTAGAACAAATGAAACAGAGTTTAAAAGAAATACAAAAAAACACCAAATACAAAAAAATGCTCGTCGCAAATATAAATAACACTAACGTAAAAAAACATGCTATAATCATAAAAAGCTTACGTGAAGGTGGTAAGCTTATGAGTAAAACAATTTACAGGAGGGTTTTTCTTTTGGATATTTCAGTAGAGTTTTCGGGACATAAATTGGCGAATGTGTTAATGAACGCATCAGGCATTCATTGTATGACAATTAAGGAAATGGACGAGTTAGCGGCTTCTCAAGCAGGTGCTTTTGTCGCTAAGACGGCAACACCTAATCCTCGTCAGGGCAATGAGGAGCCTCGGTATTTTGATACACCATTAGGAAGTATTAACTCAATGGGCTTGCCTAATTTAGGGATTGATTATTATTTAGATTATCAGATTGCACGTCAAAAGGAATTTCCTGAGGAGTTACGCTTTTTATCTGTATCTGGTATGAATTATGAGGAAAATATCGCTATTTTAAAAAAAGTGCAAGAAAGTGAATACACAGGAGTGACAGAATTTAATTTGTCTTGTCCCAATTTGCCTGGTAAACCGCAAATTGCTTATGATTTTGAATTAACAGAAAAGCTTTTAACAGAAGTTTTCCAATTTTTTACTAAACCATTAGGTGTAAAATTACCCCCATTTTTTGATATTGCACATTTTGACGCAATGGCTGAAATTTTAAATAAATTCCCTTTAGTATACGTGAATAGTATTAATAGCATCGGTAATGGTTTATATATTGACAGTGACAAGGAAGAAGTGGTCATTAAACCAAAAGGAGGCTTCGGTGGACTGGGCGGCGAATATGTCAAACCAACAGCGTTAGCCAATGTTCGTGCGTTTGCGCAACGTTTGAAACCAGAAATAAAAATTATTGGAACGGGCGGTATTACATGTGGAAAAGATGTTTTTGAGCATCTTTTATGTGGTGCGACATTAGTACAAGTTGGCACACAATTGCACCAAGAAGGTCCACAAGTTTTTGAACGTCTAGCCAAAGAATTACAAGAAATCATGGCAGCAAAAGGTTATGAAAGTATTGAAGAATTTCGTGGGAAATTGAAAGAGATGTAACAAAAAACCGTCAAGAAATTTTCTTGACGGTTTTTTGTTATTTCACAGCCTTAACATTTTCCATAAAGGCTTCCAAATATTCAGGTTGTGTTAATTGTTGGTTACAGGTGTCGCTATCATGGCAAATGTAATTGCCTTTTTTCGTGTAGGTTCCGTCACCGCCTGATTTGGTGGTAGCTAGGAACATAGACACATTCGTGATTGTTTGACAGATGGAGCAAACACCTTTAACAATGGTGGGTGAAAGGGTGCCGTGGACGCCGATTAATTTATTTTCTCGATAAGCTAAGATAAATTTTTTCTGAGTCCCAGCGTCGTTCCAACCGACATAGGTATTGTTCCGTAAATCCATGTTTTCCCACTCAGGAATCTTTAACTTTTTCACTTTGCGAAAGACTTTCGTGACTTGTGGTGTTGAAGGTTCCTTAAAGGGCAGCACGGTTTCTTTTAATTCGTCTAAATATTTTTCAGCACGTGCGCGTGTTAAACGACGATCCATCACTTTGTCCAACAAAATCGTAACAGCAGGGTGTTCTTCTGGAAATAACCCATTGATTTTTTCGGCACATAGGGCCTGGACAGTTTTGACAGTCGTAGCATCGTTAACAGACGTATAGGTGTTTAGTAACACAGCGACTTGTTCTTTAATTATGTTAAATTGGTAAGGTTGAATAGTTGGGTTCATGATTTTAAATTCCTTTCAAATAGACCGAGTACATACGCTGAAAGGCAATTTGTCTCACCAACGTATGTTTAGTGACAGACAACCTCATGTGTTTTTGATAAAGATAGCGTTTGACGTATCATATCATCACCCCCTTTAATGATTGATTTTTTCTATGTAAAAAGTGAAAATAATTGATGAAAGCTTGGTAATTCTAACGCAATTCAAGAAAAAAGGCAAGTTAAACTCGTTTTATTTCCCAATTCAATGTCTGGGGAGTGATAAACTTCTAAAAAAGATACGTGATTTCCTAGATTAATCCTAGGTTATTTGCTACAATAATGAAGAATTAACCAGAGAAAAGGAGAAATTACAATGATTGCAGCAAGCGATTTAAAAGCCGGTATGACTTTTGAGCAAGACGGCAAATTAATTAAAGTAATGGAAGCTAGCCACCACAAACCAGGTAAAGGTAACACGGTTATGCGTATGAAATTAAAAGATGTTCGTACGGGTTCAACAACAGATACAACAATGCGCCCAGATGAAAAAGTGAAAAAAGCGCACATCGATACAAAACCGGTTCAATATTTATACAGCCAAGATGATATGGCTATTTTCATGGATTTAGAAACATATGAACAATATGAAGTACCAACTGCTTTAATTGAAGAAGAATTAAAATATTTATTAGAAAATATGGAAGTAAAAATTCAATTTTATGGTGAAGAAGTCATTGGTTTAACTTTACCAACAACGGTAATCTTACGTGTTGCTGAAACACAACCTTCAATCAAAGGCGCAACAGTAACTGGTTCTGGTAAACCCGCTACAATGGAAACAGGATTAGTTGTTAACGTTCCAGATTTTGTTGAAGCAGACGAATTATTAGAAATCAATACTGCGGAAGGTACGTATTTAAAACGTGCTAAATAAGTAGCAGAAAAACAGAAGGCTAGCCTTCTGTTTTTTTTGGTCTATTAATTCTTTTGCCTATAAGAAAACCATTGGTGTGATAGGAAATAGCAATCGTTAGAATCGTTGACACTAGAAAATGGGAAATGGTATAGTTTGGTCAACACATGACGAAGGAGGAAATCAACCATGACGAAAAAACAAGCTAGCCCTTTTTTAGAAACGGAAAGCTGTTGTTGTATGGTGCAAAATAGTGCAGCATACTCTTTTGTGATGGGGAAAACCTCCGTTATTTCTGAAAAATTGCCTAACACGATTCCTCTCTGAATCTAGACAACCAGAAATAAACAAAAAAGGTGCTGATGCGATCAGCACCTTTTTGTTTTATGTACATGTATTAGAAGGAGGAATTCGCTATGATTGTTCAGTCAATTTTAGACACAATCGGAGCAACACCATTATTTGAATTTACAAGTGAACAATATCCTATGCCAGAAGGCACTAAAATTTATGCGAAACTAGAATATTTGAATCCAGGTGGCAGTGTCAAAGATCGGCTTGGTGTGCATCTTCTCAAAGAAGCAATGAAAACGGGAAAGATAAATCAAGCCACAACAATTATTGAACCGACAGCGGGGAATACAGGGATTGGACTTGCATTAGCTGCCAGTCAACTGGGCCTCAAGACAATCTTTGTTGTGCCAGAAAAATTTAGTCAGGAAAAACAACAGCTGATGCAAGCGTTAGGTGCTAAAATTGTCCCTTCGCCAACAGAGCAAGGGATTGTCGGAGCGATAATTAGTGCTCAAGACTTAGCCAAGGAAATTCCTAATAGTTACGTGCCGTTACAATTTGAAAATCCGGATAATCCTGCTGCTTACTACGAAGGATTAGGACCTGAAATTGTTCAAGACCTAGGCGGGAAGATTACTAGCTTTGTCGCAGGTTTAGGCAGTGGTGGAACGTTTGCAGGTGTTGGCAGATATCTCAAAGAACAAAATAGTAAGACGCAATTATGGGGCGTGGAGCCAGAAGGTTCGATTTTAAATGGCGGACCTGCACACGGACATGAAATCGAAGGCATTGGCGTGGAGTTCGTGCCGCCTTTTCTTAAACAGATTCCTGTGGACGGCTTTTATACCATTTCAGACGAGGATGGTTTTTTCTGGGTCAAACAATTAGCCAAGAAAAGCGCTTTGCTGGTGGGAAGCTCCAGCGGCGCAGCATTTGCGGCGGCATTAAGAGAGGCGCGCCGCTTACCAGCAGGCAGCACAATTGTAACTATTTTTCCTGACGGTAGTGACCGTTATTTATCAAAAAATATTTATTCTTAGGAGGAAAACTTTTATGAAATTCAATACCAAATTAATTCATGGCGGCATTAGTAAAGATACAACAACAGGTGCAGTGAGTGTTCCTATTTATCAAACGTCAACCTTTGAACAAAATGGCGTGGGCCAGCCAAAAGAATATGAATATTCTCGTTCAGGTAATCCCACACGTCACGCGTTAGAAACCTTAATCGCTGAGTTAGAAGGTGGGAGCCATGGCTTTGCGTTTAGCTCAGGCTTAGCTGGTATCCATGCAATCATTTCTATGTTTGGACCCGAAGATCATATTTTATTAGGTGACGATGTCTATGGGGGGAGTTTCCGTTTATTGGATAAAGTATTTGTAGCAAATGGGTTAAGCTACACGATTGTAAACGCCAGCGACTTATCAACAATTGAAGCCGCAATTCAGCCAAATACAAAAGCCTTGTTTTTGGAAACACCAAGTAATCCACTGTTAAAAATTACAGATATTGAAGCGGCAGCTAAGCTTGCTAAAAAACATCAGTTGTTAACTATTGTCGATAATACATTTGCGACGCCTTATTTTCAACGGCCGTTAGCGTTAGGTGCTGATATTGTCGTTCACAGCGGGACAAAATATTTAGGGGGCCATAGTGATGTAGTCTCTGGTTTAGTCGTAACGAATCATCCAGAAAGCGCAGAAAAGATTGCCTTTTTACAAAATGCGATTGGTGCTGTTCTAGGACCACATGATGGTTGGCTGGTCCAACGTAGTTTAAAAACATTAGGCGTCCGGATGGCAGCGCACGCCCAAAATGCTCAAAAAATTGCAGAATTTTTAGAAGCGCATCCAGCGGTAGCAACGGTGTATTATCCAGGACTAGCGAGTCATCCTGGTCACGAAATTGCGCAAAAACAGATGTCGGGATTTAGTGGCATGATTTCTTTTGAATTAGCCAAGGATGAGCAAGTCGTTCCTTTCGTAGAAGCGTTGGAAATTTTTACTTTAGCGGAAAGTTTAGGTGGCGTAGAAAGTTTAATTGAAGTACCTGCCATTATGACTCACGCATCTATCCCCAAAGAAAATCGTGAAGCCGTGGGAATTAAAGATGGACTCATTCGTTTATCTGTAGGAATTGAAGCAGTCGAAGATTTGTTGACTGATTTAGAAAAGGGATTACAAGCATAAACAAAAGGCCCTCGTCTTTAGACGAAGGCCTTTTGTTTATAATTCTTCTCCATTCGTAGCAATCACTTGTTGATACCAAGCAAACGATTTTTTCTTTCGCCGTTCCAACGTTCCGTGACCATCGTTGTCCTTATCTACATAAATGAAGCCATACCGTTTCTTCATTTCGCCTGTACTAGCGCTCACTAAATCGATGAATCCCCAAGGTGTGTAGCCCATCAAATCAATGCCGTCATACGCAACGGCTTCTTTCATCATCTCAATATGTTCACGTAAATAAGCGATTCGGTAAGTGTCGTTAATCGTTCCGTCTGGTTCTAGCTCATCAATAGCACCAAAGCCATTTTCGACAATAAAAAGTGGTAATTCATACCGATCATTGAACCAATTCATTGCATAGCGTAAGCCCATAGGATCGATTTGCCAGCCCCAATCAGATGTTGCTACATAAGGATTTCGCACCAAGTCTTTTGCTTCATTGTAGTCAAAAGTAGGGGCCTTTTCTGCACCTTTCACAGCAAATGACATGTAATAGCTAAAGCCAATATAATCAACACAGCCATTAGCTAAATCAGTTAAATCTTCTTCTGTGACATCTAATGAAATGTTTTTTCGTTTCAAATAGCATTGAATTGCACTTGGATAATGACCGCGGACATGAACATCGGTAAACCAATAACGTTTTTGCATTGCGCTAACACTCATCATCATATCCTCAGGATTACAAGAATAAGGATAAATAGGCACCATCGCAATCATACAGCCAATTTGGAAGTCGGGATTGATAGCGTGGCCAATTTTCACTGCACGTGCGCTAGCGACTAGTTCATAATGAGCAGCCTGATACATAATTGCTTCGCGGTCTTCTCCTTCTTGGTAAGCAATACCAGAGTTAGTAAAAGGTGCAAAATCTTCTTCATAATTGGCTTGGTTGTTAATTTCGTTAAAGGTCATCCAATATTTGACTTTTTTCTGGTAACGAGTGAAACAGACTTCAGCAAATTTGACAAAAAAATCAATGACCTGGCGATTGCGAAAACCGCCATATTTTGTGACTAAATGATAAGGCATTTCAAAGTGAGACAGTGTCACAACTGGCTCAATGCCATTTTTCAAACACTCGTCAAAAAGTGCATCATAAAAACGAAGGCCTTCTTCATTGGGCGTTTCTTCATCTCCGTTAGGAAAAATTCGTGTCCAAGCAATAGAGGTTCGGAAACAATTTAAACCAAGTTCTTTGAATAGTTGAATATCTTCTTGATAGCGATGGTAAAAATCAATCGCTTCATGGTTAGGATAGTGTTCATCTGGTAAAACGCCTGCGGTAATTTTACGAGGGACGCCATGTGCACCGGCAGTCATTACATCCGCCACGCTCACCCCTTTACCGCCTTGGTCCCAGCCTCCTTCTAATTGATGAGCAGCGACAGCGCCGCCCCAAAGAAAATCATTTTTCAAAATTGACATATCGTTTCAGTCCTTTGTTCAAATTTTTATACATTTTGTGCTTCGACTTTTTCAAGGGTTTCTTCAGTAATCGGTTGATTGGTTTCTTCTGCGTAGTTAAGTGCATCCATTTTTTTAGCAAACGGTAAATAGATAAAGAAACTCATCGTCAGTACCACTACTTGAAGCAACGCGGCTTGCCAACCACCAACTAAAAGTCCAGAAATGATTGGAGGAGTAGTCCAGGGAACTTGTACCGCAGTAAAGAGAGGAACCAGTCCTGTGTACAAGGCAAAATATGTCACAACAGAAGAAACAATCGGTGTGATAATGAACGGCACAGCCATGATTGGGTTCATCACGATAGGTGTAGCAAAGACAATTGGCTCGTTAATATTGAAAACAGCTGGCCCAATTGAAAGCCGACCTAATTGCTTAAACTGAGCTGATTTGGCAAAGAAAACCATGAACACGACTAACCCGATTGTCATGCCCGCACCAGTGACCGTTAAAAATTGATCTAAAAATTGTTGTGTAACAATATGGCCACCATTAGCCAGTGTTAAGTCTTTTCCAGATTTCAAAATTTCGGTGTTTTCTAAAGAGTTTGCTTGTAAAATAGGACCCATGATGCCGCCAACGATTGTTGACCCGTGAACACCGAAAAACCAAAAGAGCGGAATGACAAAACCTAATAGTAATGCGCCACCTAGTGAATCTGTGACTCCTTGAAGTGGTGATTGTAGCACTTCGTAAATAAAGTCAAAGAATGTCGTATTGAAGACTTTATCTAGAAGAATGAAAATTAGCATTGCACCAGTTACAATGACGCTGGCAGGAATTAACGCAGTAAAGGAATTGGCCACATTTTCTGGTACAGCTTCTGGTAATTTGATACGAATATCATGACGTAAAAACCAACTATATACAACGCCGACTAACAAACCAACAATAATAGCTGTAATCATCCCTTTACCAGCTGTCCAATCTTTGTTGATGACATTGCCAACTACTGCGCCAGAAACCGCATCTTTGACTTCAGATGACATAAACAAAATGAAAACCACCATGGCAATCATGCCCGCTGGGAGGCCTTCAAATCCCTCGCTTTTTACATATGAGTAGGCAATACCGATGACCGCAAATAACGACATAATCGCAAAAGATGCCCCATATGCTTGATTGAAATAAACAGCCAGACCGCTTGCGTTAACCCATTCAGAAATAGCTGTAACTGGGAAATTCGCTAATAGAAGAAACACGGAACCAACAATGGTAAAAGGCATCGTGTAAAGCATCCCGTTCCGTAAGGCAGTAATTGCTTTGGTATTGACGAATTTTAGTACTGGAGGTAATAATTTCTCGTTAATCCATTCGTTCATAAAAATCTCTCCTTTGAAGAATAATATAAATGCAAATGTATCCGTTTACATATTTACTATATAAGCTTATTTGAAGAAAAAATAGACTTTTGCTTGAATGAGAAACATGTACCAAGAAAAAAAACAAAAAAGCTCATGCTGTTTTAGACAGCATGAGCTTTTTTGAAAAACAACTAGAAAGGTGTTTCATCTAGTTCCTTTAAAAGTTGACTTGCTTGATGAGCTAGGAGTTCAATTAAAGCAATGACAGGGATTTGAGTGGTTGTATTAACTGATTTATCTGCAAATGGAGAACGTTCGTCGGGCATATAATAGGAGATGTTGTAGTCAGCCAAGCGGGCAATAGTTGAATGTTGATTGTTGGTAATGCTTAGCACTTTGGCACCAGCTGTTTTAAAATCGGTCATTTGTTTAATCATTTCATTGGTTTCCCCAGATACAGACAGAATCAAGGCTAATGTATTTTCAAATCCGCGCTTGGGGATAGGCGTAAAGGGGTCAGCAATACTGTAAGAATTGATATTTAAGTTGGCAAAATAACGACTGCCATAACTACCTAAAATTCCGCTAGTACCAATGCCAGTAAAGGCAACGTGACGTGCTTGAACAATCATTTGAATTGCTGGACGAAGCATTTCGTAATAGGTTTCTTGGTTTAATTTTTTTAAAAAAGCATCGACGTGAACCGTGGCATCATAAAAATTTTCAAACGTTTGTGTTTGTTTGGCTTCTTCTTTCACTGCATATTTTAATTCGGAAAAACCAGCATAGCCCATTTTGTTACAAAATCGTAGAATCGTTGAGGTGGAGACATGACAGGAAGTAGCCAGTTGGCGAATGGTCTGTTGAGGGATTTGGTGCAGGTGTTCCAATACATAATGGTAAACGAGCATTTCTAATTCATTCAAGGTCTGAACCTTCTCTAAATCAAACAAAGTAATCCTCCTTTATATAAAAACTGAATATGTTATTTTTTTGTGTAAATCAAATAAACCAATTCTTATTTTTCTTGAAAAAAATGTAAAATAACTCAATAAAAAGTTTCTTATTTCCTATTTTACAAAAAGTAGCCCAATTATCCTAGTTTTTCTCTTTTTTCTTTTAAAAATAACAATGCGCACCCCTAGAGTTTTTTGAGAAAACAAGCTAAAATAGATAAGAAGAGAAAAGGAGGCGTTGATGTGGCACGGGAAGTAATTTTATTTATTGCAGCGAGTATTGATGGTTTCATTGCGGACAAAGCGGGCGGTGTTGCTTGGTTAGAAGAGAATATTCGTGGCGATGAAGAAGATCGTAGTTACGATGAAATGTATGAAAAAATAGACACTGTGGTAATGGGGCGGACTACTTATGATCAAGTGACACAAGAATTGTCCCCAGATGTGTATTTTTATGAAGACAAGCATTCTTATATCATTACCTCTCATCCAGAACCATCAACTGCTTCAAGAACTTTTACCAAGGAAGATCCAGTCACATTAATTCGTCGTCTCAAAGAAGAAGACGGCGCGGGAATTTGGATTGTTGGAGGCCCAAAAGTGGTTCAACCGCTTTTGGCAGCTGATTTAATTGATACCTTCATTTTGACGACAATACCACTGTTTCTGGGTGAGGGCATTGCTCTATACGAGACAATGGCTCAATCAATCCCAGTTCGTTTAAAACAGGTTTATCAAAAAAATGAGTTGGTTTATTCGATTTATCAACGTGAAAACAAAAATTAAAAAATAATTATTCGGTTGGGCAAGTTGCTTTCAAGGTTTTGAGTTTCTCATAGGGCGAGAGGAACAAAGCAACAGTTGTCTAGCCGTTTGTGTTGTTTTTGATTGACAAAGAAATGGTAGAGGAGAAAAAAATGAAACATCAGATCAAAAGAAGGTTGTATATTTCACCTGTTCAAACAATTGTCTTAGGCTTTTTTCTATTAATTGTTGTAGGCACGATCTTATTAATGATGCCTTTTTCTGCACAAGCTGGACAAAAAACGCAATGGATTGATGCTTTTTTCGTGGCAACTTCCGCCGTCTGTGTTACAGGGCTTTCGCCTTTGAATACGGCGGAACATTGGAGTCCTATCGGGCAAGTTATTATTATGATTTTGATTGAATTAGGCGGCTTAGGCTTTTTAACCGTTGCCACGATTTTCTTTAGTTTGCTGCGGAAAAAAGCGTCACTAAGTGTACGGATGTTGTATCAAGAAGCTTTAAATGTTAGTGAAGTTTCCGGAGTTTTTCGTTTAATGAAATATATTATGAAGTTTGCGGCCATTATTCAATTACTTGGAGCCTTCTTGTTGTCCTTTCAATTTGTGCCAACATTTGGGTGGAAAAAAGGGTTGTTTTTTAGTCTCTTCCATGCCGTTTCGGCATTTTGTAATGCTGGCTTTGATTTGCTAGGGGATAGTATGGTTCCTTATCAAAATTCGCCTTATCTTTTACTAGTCATTAGCTTTTTAATTATAGCTGGTGGTTTAGGATTTATTGTGTGGCGCGATATTTTTGCAATGATTAAAGGCTATAAAAATAAAATTAAGCACCGTGTTAGTATTCATACACGCCTTGCTTTAACGGTGACTGCCACCTTTTTAGTCTTAGGGACCGTTATTTTTTACATTTCAGAATATCGCCATTTTCCAGCTGACATGTCTTTTTGGCAGCGTCTTGTCAACAGTTGGTTCTTGTCGGTTACACCAAGAACGGCTGGCTTTTATTCAGTTGATTATTTGAAAATGAGTAATCCAGGCCTGATTGTCACGATTTTGTGGATGTTTATTGGTGGCACTTCAGGATCAACCGCTGGCGGCTTGAAAACCACTACGTTTGGTGTGCTATTTTTACAATTTCGTGCAATTTTTAAAGGGAAACAGCGAGTGGAATTCCATGAACGCACAATTCCTGAGCGAGTAGTGCTCCAAGCGTTTACTTTGTTCTTCTTGGCAACTTTTTTATGTGTAACTGCTTCGGTTATTCTCTCGTTTACAGAAACATTACCTTTAAAAAACGGGATTGAGTATATTGTTTTTGAAGTGATTTCTGCATTTGGAACGGTCGGTTTAACAATGGGGTTAACACCAGATTTAACTGTTTTTGGTAAACTGGTGATTATTTTTCTAATGTTCGTCGGTCGTGTGGGTGTGTACACGGTGTTATTGTCATTAATTAAGAAAGGCTTGGAAAGTCAGTCGAAAGTTCAATATCCAAAAGAATCAGTGATGATTGGTTAATAGAGAAAGAGGGAAATAGAATGGAATTTTTAGGTATTTTATGTTTGATTTTAATTACAACGACTTTAGCAGGTGTTGCTTGTAAAAGAGTAGGAATTCCTGCAGTAATTGGGCAATTGCTAGTAGGGATTGTGTTAGGTCCAGCGATGTTAAATATTGTGCATCAAGATGTGTTTGTGCATGACTTTTCAGAAATTGGTGTCATTATGCTGATGTTTATTGCTGGAATGGAATGTGAATTGGAATTATTGAAAAAATATGCGAAACCTAGTGTCATGGTTGCTATTTTGGGCATCGTTTTACCGGTTGGTTTTACTATGTTGATTGGTCAGCTGTTTGCTTTTTCTTGGAAAGAAGCTTTTTTCCTTGGGTTAGTTTTAGCAGCAACGTCGGTCAGCATTTCAGTAGAAGTATTAAGAGAGTTGAATGTTTTAAGTAGTAAAGAAGGTGCAACGATTCTTGGGGCTTCCGTCGTTGACGATATCGTGGTCGTGATTATTTTAAGTGTTGCTGTCGGCATGATTGGTGCAAGTACAGGCGGCAATACAGAAGTCAGCTTTATTGTTAAGTTAATTGAACAAGGCTTATTCTTTATTGGGATTTTCTTTTTGGTCCGCTTTATCGCTCCCTATTTACTACGTTTAAGTCAAAAAATGAACATTGGGTCGTCTGTGATTATCATGTCATTGATTATCTGTTTGGGCATGGCTTATTTGGCTGATTTAGTTGGTTTAAGTTCTGTCGTAGGTGCCTTTTTTGCAGGGATTGCTGTGGGACAAACGGATGCAAAAACAGAAATTGATTTCAATATTGAAGCTATTGGCTATGCCGTGTTTATTCCCGTCTTCTTTGCCAGCATTGGCTTATCAGTGACATTTAACACGTTAGGAAAGGATTTACCTTTTATTTTGGTAATGACGATTATGGCGATTTTAACGAAATTACTGGGCGGCGCCTGGGGAGCGAAAATGGTTGGTTTCTCCAATACAAGTTCTTTAATGGTCGGTGCTGGGATGGTTTCGCGTGGGGAAATGGCATTAATCATTGCGCAAATTGGCTACCAATCTAAATTACTTTCAGAAGCGTATTATACGAGCATGATTGTGGTAATTATCTTAACGACCTTAGTTGCACCTTTCTTATTGAAATACTTTGTTAAAAAACAAGAATCTGCGTTGCAATAAAAAAAGATGAGCAGAAGTTGTTGACAAAAAAATAAAATAGCTATATGATGAGTTCAAGATAAACGACTACGTTTGTAGTCAATAATCTTGAACTCTTTTTTATTGATGAAGGAGGAATTTAACGAGTATGGCAAAAGATAAATTAGCGACAATTACTGATGCAGAGTGGGAAGTCATGCGGGTTATTTGGACCCAAGGCAAAACCACGAGTCGTGAAGTGCATACACTTTTAAATGAGAAGAAAGAATGGAAATCAACGACCGTCAAGACGTTACTAAGTCGTTTAACAGATAAAGGGTTAGTTGGAACGGAGAAAGTAGGCAATAAATATATTTATTATCCGCTAGTAGAAGAACGTCGGAGCGTTGAAACGGTGGCAGATGAACTTTTAGACAAAGTGTGCAGCCGTAAAGTTGGTTCCGTGGTGGAAACAATTTTAACAGAGAGTCAGTTGAGTTATGACGATTTGGATCGATTAGAGGAACTCTTGAAAGAGAAGCGCAAGACGGCGGTTGAATCCGTCCCTTGCAACTGTATTCCTGGTCAATGCCAATGTCATTTAATTTAAAAAGGAGTGAAAAAAATGGAAAGTAAAACGTTTGATATTGAAGGGATGAGCTGTGCTTCCTGTGCCCAAACGATTGAAAAGGCTACGGCGAAGTTACCTGGGATGGCAAAGGCAAGTGTCAATTTAGCTACGGAAAAATTAAGTGTCACGTATGATCAGACGGCAGTCACAGAAGAAGAAATTAAGGAAGCTGTGTCAGATGCTGGCTACAAGGCGATTAGCCCAGCCCAGCAACGAACGTTTGCGATTGAAGGAATGAGTTGTGCTTCCTGTGCCCAAACGATTGAAAAAGCTGTGAACCAATTATCTGGTGTTCAACAAGCGATTGTTAATTTAGCCACGGAAAAACTGGTGGTTAGTTATGACGACCATCAAGTAACGAGTGCTGAAATTATCAAAGCAGTTACGGATGCAGGTTATCAAGCGACAGAAGAAGTCGCTGCAGGTGCAACAGCGGACCAAGATCGTGAAAAGAAACAAAAACATATTGCTGAGATGTGGCAACGTTTTTGGATCTCAGCGGTGTTTACAGTACCCCTTCTTTATATTGCGATGGGACATATGGTAGGCTTACCATTGCCGGATTTTTTGAATCCAATGACACATGCGACGACCTTTGCAATGGTTCAATTGATTTTGACGTTACCCGTCCTATATGTCGGCAGAGAATTTTTCACAGTTGGTTTTAAAGCGTTATTTAAAGGGCATCCGAATATGTTTTCTTTGGTAGCTTTAGGAACCAGTGCTGCTTTTGTGTATAGTTTATATGGCACAGTCATGATATTTTTAGGAGACACAAGTTTTACAATGGCTCTTTATTATGAATCAGCGGGTGTTATTTTAACTTTAATTACATTAGGAAAATATTTCGAAGCTGTTTCAAAAGGGAAAACCTCAGATGCGATAAAAAAATTAATGGGTTTAGCGCCGAAAACTGCTCATATTTTACGTGATGGCGCAGAAATTGAAGTGCCAGTTGATGCTGTTCAGTTGGATGACATTGTGATTGTTCGCCCAGGAGATAAAATCCCTGTTGATGGAGTGATTGTTTCAGGTAGTAGTTCTGTGGATGAAGCCATGTTAACGGGCGAAAGTTTGCCTGTTGAAAAGAAAGTCGGTGATGCAGTAATTGGTGCTAGCATCAATAAAAATGGCAGCTTTCAATTCAAGGCGACAAAAGTGGGAAAAGAGACGGCCCTTGCCCAAATCATTCAATTAGTAGAAGATGCGCAAGGCTCAAAAGCGCCGATTGCACAATTAGCTGATAAAATTTCGGGTGTTTTTGTCCCAATCGTCATTGGTTTGGCTGTTCTTTCTGGCTTGGCTTGGTTCTTTTTAGGACAAGAGTCATGGATTTTCGCTTTGACAATTACTATTTCTGTGTTAGTGATTGCTTGTCCTTGTGCGCTCGGCTTGGCAACGCCGACTGCGATTATGGTGGGAACAGGTAAGGGTGCTGAAAATGGCGTTTTAATTAAAAGTGGGGATGCTTTAGAAACCACTCACAAAATTCAAACAATCGTGTTTGATAAAACAGGAACTATTACAGAAGGCAAACCGGTGGTTACGGATATTTTAGTTGCTGATTCAGCACTTTCAGAAGCTGAGTTACTAACATTAGCAGCTTCTGCAGAACAAGGATCAGAACACCCCCTAGGTGAAGCAATTGTGGGAGCGGCTAAAGAACGTCAATTGCCATTAGCAGAAGGAAGCGATTTTTCAGCGATTCCAGGTCACGGCATCCGTGTGACAGTCAACGAACGAGTCCTACTTTTGGGCAATATAAAATTAATGAAAGAAGAAGGCATTGAGCTATCAACGTTTGTTCAACAAGCGGATCGTTTGGCAGAAGAAGGGAAAACCCCAATGTTTGTGGCAAAAGATGGTTCGTTTGCGGGTATCATTGCGGTAGCAGATACTGTGAAGGATAGCAGTCAAACAGCCATTGCACGTTTGCATAAAATGGGGATCGAAGCCGTGATGATTACGGGAGACAACAAGCGTACTGCAGAGGCGATTGCGAAACAAGTAGGTATCGATCGTGTCTTAAGTGAAGTTTTACCAGAAGATAAAGCGTTAGAAGTGAAAAAACTACAAGCAGAAGGCAAAAAAGTTGCGATGGTGGGTGACGGTATTAATGATGCACCAGCACTTGCCCAAGCGGATGTGGGGATTGCTATTGGTTCAGGCACAGATGTTGCAATGGAATCGGCCGATATTGTGCTAATGCGTAGTGATTTAATGGATGTGCCTACAGCAGTTGAATTAAGTAAAGCGACCATCAAAAACATCAAAGAAAATCTTTTCTGGGCATTTGCCTATAATACATTAGGTATTCCAGTGGCTATGGGTGTGTTACACTTATTTGGTGGACCTTTGTTAAGTCCGATGATTGCAGCAGCAGCTATGAGTTTTAGTTCAGTCTCTGTCTTACTAAACGCTTTACGCTTAAAAGGATTTAAACCTTCGACGGTGAAAAGAACTAGTGGAAGTCAAAAATAAAATTGAAAAGGATGAAGTGAAATGGAAAAAACAGTAAAAATTGATGGGATGAAATGTGATGGCTGTGTTCAAGCGGTCACTGAAAAATTTAGTGGAATTGACGGCGTAACGAATGTTGCGGTTCACTTGGCAGATCAAACAGCCGTTGTGACAGCAGATCGTGAAGTAAGCCAGGATGAACTGAATACCACGTTGGCGGATACAAAATTCAAGGTTGTCAGCGAATAACAAAAAAACAGGGCCTACTCATGATGGTAGGCCCTGTTTTTTTGTTATGGAAGTTTTGCTTTGATTTCCTGATAAATCTTAGTCGTTTCTTGACCCTCACGCGCAGTATAATAATAAACTTTTTCCCGCGTTTCTATTTTCAGAATCGGATGACTTTTTGTATAGATTAATAAATAAGCAGGTTTTCCAGCGACTTTAAATTCTCCTGTTAAGTAACTATCTGTCGCAGCACCCATTGTGCGGATGCGTTCTTGAGGTAAGTCATCAATCAAAGAAACAGCAGTGATTTGGTTAAAAGGAATTGACCTTGTTTTTGCTAATGGGGCAGATAACTCAATTTGTTTATTTTCAATAGTTGCTTGAAAGGCATGACTAGAAAAATCATTTATAAACATTGGTACTGTGGCAAAGAACAGCACCGCAATCGTTAAAATACCAGTAGCGGCTAGAATAATTTTCCCAGCAGGCCGTCCTAGGTTAATGGATAAATTCATACCAATGCGATCAGGAACCATGATTTTGGGGTCCTTTGGATTGATATAAATCCCATACCGCCAATATTGATCGTCATCCCCATAGCGATAATCGCCAGCCTGTAAAACGAATTGATCTTGTTTTTTGCGCATTGAAAATAGGTAGTAGAAGAGAAAGCCTACATAAACAAACAAAAGAATAAAATAACAAAAAGTAAGAGCCATCGCAACCGTATAATCAATTACAATTGTGAAAGTTGGTAAAATGGTTAGCGGTGCAAAAACTAAGGCGGATAAAACCATTAAAACAGACCAATGATGCCGAAATAAATCATTGATTTGCTGATTAATTTTTGAGTCACTAGTTAGCGGTTTGACAGGTAAGCGCGCAATAAAATAATAGCCGCCAATGAACAAACTTAACATCAAAACAGTAATTAAGAAAAGAATCCAGGAACCAATCGCCGTTTGCAAGGAATAAAAGCCCCCAGCAAAAGTAAGAATAATTGCAGGTAAAAACCACCAAAATGAAATAAGTTTCTGGTTTTTATTTAAAACTAATTGCGTATCGATTAAGAGAGGACGCTTAGGTAGCAACCAGCCGTTTTGCATTTTTAAAGCGGCCATTTTGCGAATATAAACGATTTGCAGATAGTAGCCACTGCCAATAAAACTAAATAAAAGTAACAGAAAAAGGAACAATAAAATCGAATCATAAGGAATAAATAACAAAGGTAAACTAAGAACACTAAAAACGGCTGCTAGTTGAACCAAGCGTTTTTTATAACGTTTTCGGATTGCTTGAACGCTGGGATCTTGTAGTTTATCTTCTGGTAAAGTGTTTTCCAAAATAATATTTTTGTGAGGATTTGCATAAATCCCCATAGTAAATGCCATAAAAAAAGCGACAGAAACTAGGATGAAATAAAAGAATACCGCCATTATAATGCACGCCCTTTCGAATCAAAATTTTGATAAATTTTCTGAATAAGTGCTTGGATTTCTGCTTCGGATTGCTGATGTAAAAAACTTTCAGCCAACAGAAGTTCTAAACGCTCATGCAATTGCTGTTGCCAAACAGCGGTAGCAGGTAACTTTGCGGCAATTTTGGTGCCGTTACGACGATCAGTCACAATATAACCTGATTGCTTTAACTTATTATAAGCTTTTGAAACAGTCATCATATTGACCCCGATTTCGTCCGCCAATTGTCGGATAGAAGGCAAACTTTCATTGGGAGCCAGTTCACCTTTGGCAATGCCTACAATGATTTGATCAATGAGTTGCTGATAGATGGGCTGTTCGCTTTGTTCATCTATTTCTAAAAGCATCGAATCACTCCTGTCTTATTTGTGCTATCTGTATTATATATACTAATACAAAAAGAGTTGGAAAGCAAGGAATTTAGAGTAAATGGTTGTTTCTGTTTAAAGAGAAGCATATAATGAAGAAGAACGTAAAATGAAAGGACGATGAAAATATGACAGCAATTGAACCAAAATTAACAGAGAAATTCCATCAAGATTTCTTGAACAATAATAAACAAAATGCCTTACAACGTGGTGTAGTAAAAAATGGTATCAGCGCTTCAGGTGAATCTGTACAAGGAGCCGTGAATAACGTACCCGTCTTTTCAGTCGACTTAGCTACTGGAAAAGTGGCCAATCAAAAACAAAGCGGTCGCTGCTGGATGTTTGCGGCATTAAATACATTTAGACATAGAATGTTAAATGCGTTTCAATTAAAAGATTTTGAATTATCACAAAACTATACATTTTTCTGGGATAAATATGAAAAATCAAACTATTTCTATGAAAATATTATTGCAACAGCCGATCAACCGTTGACTAGTCGTAAAGTGGCCTTTTTATTAGCTACACCACAACAAGATGGTGGGCAATGGGATATGATCGTTTCAATTTTTGATAAATATGGCGTAGTGCCTAAAACGGCAATGCCTGAAAGCAGCAACAGTTCCAATTCACGTGATTTAAACAACTATTTAAATAAAAAATTACGCAAAGATGCAACAATTTTACGTAGTTTAATTGAAAAAGGCGCTTCTGCTGAAGAAGTCCAAAAAAACAAAGAAGCAATGTTACAAGAAATTTATAATTTCTTAGCAATCTCTTTAGGAACGCCGCCAGAAACCTTTGATTTTGAATACCGTGACGAAGAAAAAAATTATCATTTGGATCAAAATCTAACACCGCAAACATTCTTTGAAAAATACGTTGGCGTTAATTTACATGATTATGTAAGTATTATTAATGCTCCTACAGAAGATAAACCCTTCAACAAAACATACACTGTTGAAATGTTAGGGAATGTTGTCGGCGGCAAAGAAGTTAAATATTTAAATGTAGAAATGGCTGCTTTCAAAAAATTAGCTGCTGCACAATTGGAACAAGGCGAATCTGTTTGGTTTGGTTGTGATGTCGGACAATCTTCAACACGTGACACGGGAATTATGGCATTAGATGTTTACGATATGAACGATCTTTTTGATATTGATTTTACGATGACTAAAGCAGAACGTTTAGACTTTGGTGAAAGCTTAATGACACACGCCATGGTTTTAACAGGTGTTGATATCGTTGATGGTCAAACAACAAAATGGAAAGTGGAAAATAGCTGGGGCGAAAAAGTCGGTGAAAATGGCTTCTTCGTCATGAGCGATGCGTGGATGGACGAATACACTTATCAAATTGTTGTGCACAAAGATTTATTAACTGATGAACAGAAAAAAGCTTGGGAACAAGCGCCAACTGTTTTGGCACCTTGGGATCCAATGGGCGCATTAGCATAAAACAGAAAAAGAAGGCCCCCGCCGTCATGGCGGGGCCTTCTTTTTACGTTGGGCGGCGAACTTCACGGATTTCGCCCAATGTTGTATAATCATTGCCTGCTAAACGAGCAATCGGTTGGAGTTTTTCAGGTAAAATGTACTGATGTTCTTCATCAAAAACGGCTGAATCAAAATAGAAATCGGTAATTTCTACAATGAATAAATCCGTAATAATTTGACCTTCATGGTTAGCAATAGGTACATATTGATGTAAGCGAGCTTCCATCCGAATTGGCGCGGCTTTGATTGCTGGAACAGCAACAGTCTGGCTGGCAATGGTTTCAATACCGAATGTGTCAATTTCACTGATCTCTGCTGCTAAAGGTGCCGAAGTCTGATTCATTTGAGTAAGAACGTTTTCGTTAACGAAATGGATGACAAGTTCTTTAGTAGCCAAGATGTTTCGTGCCGTATCTTTAGGCTCTTTGTCTGGTCGTAAAATGGACAACGTTGCTAAAGGAATTTCAGCTGCCGCTGCATTAAAGAAACTAAAGGGGGCAGCGTTGACGATACCTGTGGCTGTATCTTGTGTTGTAACCCAAGCGATTGGCCGAGGAATAATACTTCCTGATAAAAATTTATACGCTGTTTTTGCAGATAACTCGTTACTATTGTAATGAATCATAGGAACCTCCTAGAAAAAATACTAATTTCTTTGAACATTCGCATCTGAAGTATCGAAAGGACGCACAAATTCTTCAATCCCTGCCCGTTTTGGTTCTAAAAATGGCGGTAATGATAATTTTTCACCAGCGTGTTCATAGGTTTCATCCTCTAAAAACCCAGGACCATCGGTTGCCAGTTCAAATAAAACATGTGTTGCTGCCAAGAAATATTCAGATTTAAAGTAAAAACGTTCCACAAAGCCAGAATTAGGAAATTCCAAACGATTAATTTTTTCAATCCAGAAACGTAGTGCTTCCTCATCGGCAACGCGCAAGGCTAAGTGATGGACATTGCCGTAGCCTTCTTGGGCCGCTGGCAAATCTTCTCGATGCTCTACGATAATGCTGGCACCATTCCCACCTTCGCCAACTTCAAATAAATGGAAACTACCTTCAGCATCAATCAATTTGAACCCTAAAACTTCAGTTAAAACTAGTTGCAGATGTTCGTAATTTTCGACAGTTACAAAGGCTGGACCTAAGCCGATTAAAGCATGTTCACTAGGGACGTTAGATTTTTTCCAAGGCGTGCCGGCTGCAACACCTTGGTTCTTTTCATCAGAAATAAGTTGGTAACGTTGATTGTCAAAGTCTTCAAATTCTAAATACTTTTTACCAAAACGTTCTTGAATTTCTCCATGATCAATTGCATATTCATTAAAGCGTGATACCCAGTAATCCAAAGCAGCATCATCTTTTACACGGAAGGAAGTACGAGAAATTGTATTGGTTCCTTTGGTTCCTTTAGGTAAGCCTGGGAAGTCAAAGAAAGTCATATCTGTTCCGGGAGAGCCGGCATCATCAGCAAAAAATAAATGATATGTTTCAATATCGTCTTGGTTGACAGTCTTCTTAATTAAACGTAGACCTAAAATATCGGTGAAAAAGTGATAAATTTTTTCGGCACTTGAAGTCATGGCAGTGACGTGGTGTAAACCTAAAATTTGTGTATTCATAATAAAAATCCTCCTAAAAGAAAAATAATTTTTTAATTAATTAACTTACTAAAAGTAAGTTTAAGTGATTAGTCCTAAAAATGCAAAAGAAATGTCTCGAATTCGAACTATTGTTTTTTAGTTGATTTTTTAAAAAAATAAGAATATAATGACCTGAGATATTTTAATACATAAACTTTCGTAAACATCGCCGGATGCTTGCGACTAAAGTGTTAATGAACAGTTCTTAGGCCATAGCTGAACTGTTTGTTGGCACTTTTTTTGTTTGGAAGGGAAGGAAAACAAGATGAGTAAAGCTTGGTTAAAAGTTATTTTTGGCGCTTTTTGTGAAGTGATTTGGGTCATTGGCATGAAGCATAGTACAACATGGTGGGAGATTTTAGGGACAGTAATCGCAATCTTTATCAGTTTTTATGCGCTGATTAAAGCAGGAGAGGAATTGCCAGTCGGCACAGCCTATGCTGTATTTGTCGGCTTAGGTAGTGCTGGAACTATTGTAACAGATCATTTTTTATTCCACACACCATTGGGCATAGGAAAAGTTCTTTTTCTGTTGCTGTTATTAATAGGTGTAATTGGCTTAAAAATGGTAACTGGAAATAAAGAGGAGGAAACAAGATGAGTTGGTTATACTTAGTTATTGCAGGCTGTTTTGAAATCTTTGGCGTAGGTTCAATTAAATTATTTACAACAAAAAAAGACTTACGTTCATTGTTAATTTTAATTCTAGCGTTTAGTGGTAGTTTCTTATTCTTATATTTAGGGATGAGACAATTGCCGATGGGCGTTTCTTATGCGGTTTGGACAGGAATTGGTACAGCAGGAGGCGCTATTTTAGGAATGCTCTTAGGTGAATCAAAAGACCTACGCCGGATATTTTTTATTTTTTTAATCATTGTTTCTGTGATTGGTTTAAAATTAATTGGTTAGAAAGCAAGAGAACATTGTTTGGATTATTGAAAGACAGGTGAGTAAAATTTAAAAAGAGACAGAACCAAGTGCGGTGTTCTGTCTCAAAATAGCTTTTATTTTACAAGGTTACTATAACGTGTCGCAAATTCATTGTTGTAGGACTTGCCGTTGACATCTTGACCAACGTCCCAATTTGCAGACCAAGTCATTAAGCCACGGATAGGATTACCGTCTTTTGCTAACTGATCAAAAGTTTTGGCTACAGGGGTAGCCTCAACGACATAGCCGCTACCAGCAGCATCCCGATTTGCTGGTAAACCAAGGACTAATTTATCGTTTGGTATCTGTAGATAGCCGCGCGTGCCATGGATTAATGAATCAGACATATAATAGAGGAACTCGTATTTTAGAGCATCGTTGCTTTGAGCAACCCAAGTCATAATTTCATCAACCCAGACACCGTCGCCGCCTTGGTTATATAATTGTGGGGCAATGTAATCATAATAACCATTTAGGGAAGTAATGTATGTTTCATAAGCGGCACCAGGTTTTAAATAAGGGAATTCTGGTGCCATCGTAATGATGAAATTTTTTCCTTGTGCTCGATAATGGTCTTTGACTATTTTCAACGTAGCAGGGATGACGGTTTGGTTGTCGCCAGCAGTAATCGCCAATTGCTCTAAGTCGATGTCTAAACCATCAAAGCCGTATGTTTCCACTTGACGAATGATTTCATTCGCAAAGGCTTGTTCATCGCCTTTGACTAATTGAATATGTGCATCTGCTCCACCAAGTGCCAATAAAACTGCGCGACCTTGACTATTTAATTGTGCGACTTCTTGTCGGAAGGCAGTGTCCGTTTGGTTATAAGGCTTGAACGTAGGAATCCGTGTCGTGCCATCGCTTTTCATGAAGGAAACCGGTACGACATTGTAGGCTTGATTTACTTCTGAAAGGTTTAGTGATGCTGATGTTCCTTGTTTGTAACCATCGCGTCCTTTTGAGGCCCAGTTATGCCAATATCCAACCAACACTTTTTTGCCAGAGATATCTACCATCGTATCCGCAGCATCTGCAGAAGCTTGAGTAGGCGTTAACCACAAGCCAACTGCAACGGTTGAAAGAAGGAGAAAAGCAGGAATTATTTTTTTTAGCTTCATTTTTTGAGAACTCCTTTAATTTAGTTTAAGATGTGAGTATTTTTACTGAATGTTCACATCAATCGCTTGGTAAAAGGCGTTCACCGTATCACCAATGCCCCAGACAGCGTAAATGACATGATAACCTTTGCGGTCTGTCGGAATATTAATTGTTTGTTTAACAACTTTATTAGGAACTTCTTGTTTGCCGTCGATTGAAGCAATTTTGTCGAAGTTTTTAATGTCTAATGGTTGATTGGGATTCCAGCCATTTTTAGTAATATAGTAATCCCAAGAAGCAGTTCTATGTTGGGCAGTTAAGTTCCAAGTGATGTCAAGGGGACCTGTTGTAATGTTTGTTTTGTGCCAACGAGTAGCTGTTTGTTCATCCAAAGGTTCAAAACCTGAGACACCTGCACTGGCTAATTTACCAGTAATAAACGTATTTTTGGGCGCTTCGATACTTTGAGGTTCCCATTGTGCACGACCAACATTTGTATTTAAGTTACCACCAGCAGAACTACCAAAGAAAGCACGACTTCCAGGACTTGCTACGTAACCATGAGCCTCCGAAACAGTAGGGGCCAATGCAGCGCCACCTAAAACAAAACTAAAAGCCAGGACGATTGTTAATAAACTCTTTTTCACGAAAAAAACCTCCTAAAAAATTATTTTGTATGCGCTTACAGATAGGAATATAACATAATGATCTTTCGGATACAAATAATAAGAAATGTTATTTTTAAAAATAAAACAATATTTTTTAAGTAATATTAAGAACGTTTTTAAATAATATAAATAATAGTGCTTTTCAAAGTTTTGTTAATTTTTCATTCGGAATCGCAATTGAAGAAATCACGTGGTATACTTTTAAGGAGAAACAATGACACGAAAGTAGCCATTGGAAAAAGGAGATTATTTCGTGGGAAAAAAACATACATCCTCTTATGAAGTTGCCTACTATGACGGCGATTTTACTGGTGCAATGAAGATACCGGCTTTGTTAGCGGTTGTCATTAAAGTATCAGAAGAACAAACAGAATTACTAGGAAGAGATGCGGCTTATGTCGCTCAATTTGGTCTAGGCTGGGTCATCACCAATTATGAAATAGAGATTCATCGCTTACCAAAAGTTGGTGAAAAAGTAGCAATTACAACGCAAGCTATGAGTTATAACAAATATTTTTGTTATCGTAACTTTTGGGTTCATGATGAAGAAGGCAATGAATGTGTCTTTGTGAAATCAACCTTTGTCTTAATGGATCAAAAAAATCGGAAAATCAGTAGTGTGTTACCAGAAATTATTGCACCTTTTGATTCTGAAAAAATCACTAAAATTTATCGCCATGAAAAAATTGAAAAGGTCACAGAGGGGAACTTTTTACCTTATCGTGTGCGTTTTTTTGATATTGATGGCAATCAACATGTTAATAATGCGATTTACTTTAATTGGTTATTGGATGTGTTAGGGTATGACTTTTTAACAACGCATCAACCGAAAAAAATTCTTGTGAAATTTGATAAAGAAGTAGAATATGGCCAAGAAGTCGAAAGTCATTACGAAATTGTCGAACAAGAAAATCAGTTGAAAACGCGCCATGAGATTCGGATTGATGGTCAAACCTATTGTGAAGCGAATATCGATTGGACCAACTAAGTTGAGATGACGGTTTAGAAAAATAAAAAGTTACGCAGAGGAGGAAGGACATGATTCGCTTAGGATTAACATCTTTTAGTGAACACGACTATTTAACTGGAAAAAAACGGTCCACGCTTTATGAATATGCCAGTCATTTACCGCTAGTTGAAATGGACACGGCGTATTACGGGATTCCTCCCAAAGAACGAGTAGCTGAATGGGTCAAAGCAGTTCCCGAAAACTTTCGCTTTGTCATGAAAGTTTATAGTGGAATCAGTTGTCAAGGTGAGTGGCAGACCTATTATGCAAGTGAAGAAGAAATGATCACCGCCTTTTTAGAAAGTATGGCCCCATTAATTGAAAGTAAAAAATTATTTGCCTTTCTGGTACAATTTTCAGGAACATTTGGTTGTACGAAAGAAAATGTCGCTTACTTGCAAAAAATTCGTCACTGGTTTAAAGACCTACCCATCGCCATTGAATTACGAAATAATTCATGGTATCAACCAAACTTTGTAAAACAAATGTTGCAATTTATGAAAGAAAATCAATTTTCACTTGTGATTGTAGATGAACCGCAGATTCCTACGAATCCAGTGCCCTTTTATCCTTATGTAACGAATCCTAATCTCGTGCTCTTCCGGTTTCACGGACGTAATGCGGCTGGCTGGTTAGCCAATGATGCAGAGTGGCGAAAAAAAAGAACCCTTTATCATTATAATACGCAGGAAATCGCTGATTTAAGCGAAGCTGTTTTAAAAATGTCGCAAGAAGCTAAAGAAGTGGGCGTAATTTTTAATAATAATTCTGGCGGCGATGCCGCAGAAAACGCTCTACAGATGCAAAAAGTCTTGAATTTGAGTTACGATGATTTGAATCCAAAACAATTAGATTTATTTTGAGAAAGAAGGTAGCTGAATGTCTGAAAAGCAATCCCCTTATGAAATGGCTTGTGCATTCCACGAGGTTTTTAATCCACAACAACCAGAGCAACCAACTGCTTTTTCGCCAGAGCTAGCCAGTCGACGAGCAGAGTTTAAAGTCGAAGAACTTGTAGAATTTTTATATAGTGCTGCTGATAATGACCAAGTGCTTTTTCAACAATTGGTCAACGGATTAAAAAAATCTGTCGATAAAGCAGAGCAGAAAGTCTTGGCGAAAGGCAAACCAGTATCTGATCCTTTAGTGGAGGAAGTGGATGCACTAGTTGATTTATTGTATTTTACTTATGGTTCGTTTTGCTTAATGGGCGTCAATCCAACAAAAATTATTGAAATCGTTCATCAAGCCAATATGGGGAAATTATTTCCAGATGGGCAGCCACATTATGATCCAGAAACAAATAAAGTATTGAAACCTGAAAATTGGGAACAAGATTTTGCGCCAGAAGCTAAAATTAAAGCGGAAATTCAACGCCAATTGAAAATTACTGAAACCAATGAAAAAGACGAATGAGAAAACTCATTCGTCTTTTTCATTAATCATGGAAGAACGTCCGATATAAGGCTTTGATGGCTTTTTCCTCTTGTTCTTTTTTGATACCAAACATAATACTTACTTCCGAAGATCCTTGGTTAATCATTTCTAAGTTGATTTTTTCTTTGGCTAACGCCATTGTACTTTCAGCAGTAACCCCAATTCGTTGGCGCATGCCTTCCCCGACAATCATAATCATAGAAAGATGATGCGTGATGCGTAACTCATCAGGCGCTAAAACTTCTTGGAGTTGAGCCATCAGTCGATTTTCAATTTCAGTTGTTAACTGGTCTTCTCTTAAAACAATCGTGATGTCATCAATTCCTGAGGGCATATGCTCATAGCTCAAGGCTA
This sequence comes from Enterococcus sp. DIV1316a, assembly GCF_050536915.1. NCBI lineage: Bacteria > Bacillati > Bacillota > Bacilli > Lactobacillales > Enterococcaceae > Enterococcus > Enterococcus sp. DIV1316a. The sequence continues at coordinate 271,785 of NZ_CP172913.1, forward strand.
ATTTTTCTAGTACTTCTAAGAGCCGTCGCCCAAAACCTAATTCTCTATTCATTAAATACTTACTAATGTAAATACTTGCGAACCCTTGATCACTAGCAATTCCTACAACAGGAGCATGCTTCACTTTGCGAGAGGTGGTAATTAGGGTGCCAGGATGATGTGGGTTGTTGGTATTTTTGATAACGACTGGAATATTTGCGCGATAGGCAGGCATTAAGGCTTCGTCGTGGAGGACGGCAAAGCCTGCATAAGCTAACTCCCGCATTTCTCTGTAGGTCAATTCTTGAATCGTTTGAGGCTGTTCAATAATTCCAGGATGGGCGACATAAATTCCGTCCACATCGGTAAAGTTTTCATACAAATCTGCTTGAACACCTGCGGCAACAATGGACCCTGTGATATCGGAACCGCCACGAGAAAAAGTACAAATTTCGCCGGCTTCTGTATAACCAAAGAAACCTGGAATAACCAAGATTTGTTGAGTCTCACGATAGACACTAATTTTCTCTAAAGCTTTTGGTAAAATGCGGGCATTGCCTGGCTCAGGTGTCACTAGGAGACCTAATTCTTTTGGACTAATGTAGCGAGCATCTAAGCCATTTTGCTTGAAAAAACTGGCAACAACTTTGGCATTATTGTCCTCGCCGCTAGCTAAAAAATAGTCAAATAAAAAAGCATTGTTTTCTTTTGGTAAAGTGGCTAATTGGCGAATCGAAATAGCAATATCAGCTAAAACTGCTTTATCCAAGTGTAATTCATCAAAAAGATCTTCATAACGACGAATGATGGCAGAGATTGTCGATTCAATTTCCTCATTATTTAAGTAGCGCTGATAGTATTGAATCAATAAATCAGTCACTTTAATATCTTGCGGGGTTCGCTTTCCAGGAGCGGATACAACGACAAACGTTCGGCGCGGCTCTTCCTTGACGATTTGTAAGACTTTCTGTAACTGTGGTGCTGATGCTAGCGAGCTACCGCCGAATTTAACTACGTTCACGTTTATCACTCCTGTTTTTAATTATTTTCTCATTTGTAGATTAGTAAAAGGATACCGAAAAACATTTAGAAAAGCAACCACTTATTTTCAGAAAGTTAGGAAATCATGAAAATATTTGTTCTTCATTTTTCCTTAAAATTTTGTTAAACTGTAAAGATATGAGTCGTAACGAAGGAGTTAAATAGTATGACAGAATCCAAAACTGCCATTATTTTTGATATGGACGGTGTCCTAGTAGATAGCGAAGCTTATTATTATGAGCGACGTAAAGCATTTTTAGCGGAATTTGATTTGACCATTGAGGGCCTAACCTTGCCAGAATTAGTCGGTGCGGATATGCGTTCATTATGGCAAAAGATTGAACAAGTCAACAAAAAAGAGCTAGATATTGCTTTTTTAAATGAACAATACATAGCCTATAAAAAAGCGCATCCGATAGATTATTTAGCTGTGCTTGATGAAAATGCGAAACGTGTTTTACAATTTTTAAAAAGACAAGGCTATAAAATCGGATTAGCTTCTTCTTCCACAAAAGACGCAATTGAAGAGGTTTTGACAGTGGGGCAATTAAGTAGTTATTTTGATGCGGTCGTGAGTGGGGAAGATTTCGAAGAAAGTAAACCGGCGCCGGATATTTATCTGCACACGTTACAAGAATTAGCTGTTGCGCCACAGGAATGTATAGCCATTGAAGATTCAGAAAAAGGCATTGCTTCTGCCAAAGAAGCTGGGCTAGAAGTTTGGGCGATGCGCGATGAACACTTTGGGATGGATCAAAGTCAAGCGGATGCCTTCTTAACACAACTAAGTGATATTTGTAAAAAAATTAGTGAAAATCGGATCGATGAAAGCAGTGAATCAACCCCTTCGTAAGAAGATCGCGGGTTTTCTTAAAAAAGTTTGTTATAACTAGTGAATGAATATACAGTTTGTGCTATAATTTTCTATAGGTATTTCTGCAAGAATGCCCTTTTTCAAGGGTCAGGAACAATAGATAACCGTGTGAAGAGAACAAACAACCTTTCTTTTATTATAGAAAAATTATCGGAGGAGCCAAAATGAAGAATAATTGGATTATCATTTTAGTACTAGTAATCGTTATTATTGCTGCGGTGCTATACTTAATTGGTTATTTTATGCGCAAAAAAAATCAAGAACAATTAGATGAATTAGAAGTTCGTAAAGAAGCCCTGTTTGACTTGCCAGTCTTTGAAGAAATCGATGACATTAAAAAAATGCATCTAGTTGGACAGAGTCAAAATAGTTTCCGTGAATGGAATCAACGTTGGGTAGAACTATCGACGCGTTCTTTCGCCGAACTAGAGAGTCAAATTTATGAAGTCGAAAATCAAAATGAAATTTTCCGTTTCATGAAAGCGAAGAAAGCAGTCGTGGAAGCGAATGAAACGATGACCGAAATGGAAGCCGAAGTGGAAGTCATTCGTAATGGCTTGAAAGAATTACGTGAAAGTGAAGAGCGCAATTCATTGGAAGTTCAAAAAGCTTTGGATGTCTATGAAGAATTAAGTAAATCACTAAAAGATGATAAAGCTAGCTTTGGTCCAGCTTACTCCGAAATCCAAAAACAATTAAGAAACGTCGAAATTGAATTCACACAATTTGTCACACTAAATACATCGGGGGACCCAATCGAGGCTCGAGAAGTCCTAGAAGATGCGGAACGTCATACGTATGAATTGGAAGACTTAATGAAACGGATTCCACCAATGTATGAAGAATTAAATGAAACTTTCCCAGATCAATTAAAAGAAATCGAAGAAGGCTACAACCAATTATTAGCTGACGATTACGTGTTCCCTGAACAAAACTTTGCTGAAGAAATTCAACATGCGAAAAAACGTGTCGAGAATTCAATGGCTGATTTAGAGAAAACAGAGATTGCCGCAGTAGAGGTCGCAAATCGCGACACAGCAACGGCGATTGATGCATTATATGAAGTGATGGAACGTGAGATTGAAGCGAAGAAATATGTCGTGACCAATCAAAAAATTATTGACGATTATATTTCTCATTCCTTAAAAAATAACCGTCAATTAATGATTGAATTGGACCATGTATCACAAAGCTATACCTTAAACAACAACGAGCTAGGACGTAGTCGTGGTTTTCAAACGGAAATTGAAGAAATTATTCGCCGTCAAAAAGATTTGGAACCTCGAATGAAAGAACATACCGTTCCTTACTCTGAAATTCAAGCGTTCTATAAAGAATGCTATAAGATTTTAGATGATATTGAAAATCAACAATTAGAAATTGATGCTTCATTGAAAGAACTAAGAAAAGGCGAAAAAGTCGCTCAAGAAAAAGTCGACGAATACGAATTCCGTTTACGGAGTATCAAACGATATGTTGAAAAGCAACGATTACCAGGTTTGTCTGCTGATTACTTAGAATTTTTCTATGTGGCAACGGATCGAATTGAAGATTTAAGCCGAGCCTTAAATAAAATGCGCATTAACATGGATGAAATCAATCGTTTGTGTGACTTATGCGAAGATGATTTAGAGTTATTAGATAAGAAAACAAAAGATTTAGTCAATGCAGCAGCTCTGACAGAACAAATGATGCAATATGCAAACCGCTATCGTCATACTCACGAGAACATCCGAGCGGCTTTAGATAAAAGCATGTATTTATTCTCGACAGAATTCCGTTATCAAGATGCATTAGATGAAATTGGAACGACATTGGAAGCTGTTGAGCCAGGGGCGTTCAAACGAATCGAAGATTTTTATTTTAAAAATATCAATAACCCTAATTTAACAGCAATTTAATTAAACAATCACTAAACAGAGGTTTGTCGACAGACAAGCCTCTGTTTTTTATGGCGTGGTGGTGACTTGAAGTGATACTTTAGAAAGTATATAATGGGAAAGAATTTTAAAAAAGAAGGGTGACAAATGATTTATTTTGATAATAGTGCAACTACACCGATTTACCCCCAGGCTTTAGATACATATGTAAAAACCAGTCAGCGGATTATTGGCAATCCGTCTAGTCTGCATGACTTAGGCAACCAAGCGAATCGGCTCTTACAACAAGCACGGAAGCAGATTGCGGAGCTAATCAATGTTTCAGCAAATGAAATCTATTTTACAAGTGGCGGAACTGAAGGAGATAACTGGGTTTTAAAAGGAACGGCAATCGAAAAACGAGAATTTGGTAATCATATTATTATTTCTGCAGTGGAACATCCAGCAGTTACAGAAACAGCGGAACAATTAGTCGAACTAGGTTTTGAACTTTCTTATGCGCCAGTGGATAAAGAAGGTCGTGTGAAAGTCGAGGAATTACAGAAATTAATTAGAAAAGAAACGATTTTGGTTTCTGTTATGGCAGTCAACAATGAAGTGGGAACGATTCAACCAATTAAAGAAATCAGCGAGGTTTTAGCGGAGTTTCCTAAAATTCATTTTCATGTAGACGCCGTTCAAGCAATTGGGAAAGTTAATTACTCAGAGTGGTTAACGGATCGGGTGGATTTTGCAACATTTTCTGCACATAAATTTCATGGACCACGAGGCATTGGTTTTATGTATTGGAAACAAGGAAAACGTTTAGCGCCGCTTTTAACAGGAGGCGGACAAGAAAACAACCAACGCAGTGGGACAGAAAACGTACCAGCAATTGTGGCAATGGCCAAAGCGTTGCGTTTGCATTTAGAGAACGAACAACAACGGCCGCAACATGTGGCGACATTACGGAGTTATTTATTAAAGGCGCTAGAAGAATTTCAAAATGTGACTGTTTTTTCACAAGATAATGAACATTTTGCGCCACACATTTTATGTTTTGCTTTGAAAGGGATTCGCGGCGAAGTGCTAGTCCATGCATTGGAAGAAAAACAGATTTATATTTCGACTACGAGTGCTTGTTCTAGCCGAAAAAAAATGGCTAGCAGCACCTTGTATGCCATGCATGTGCCTGGGGAATTGGCGACTTCCGCTGTGCGCATTAGTTTAGATGAAAGCAATACAATGGCAGAAATTGAACAATTTATGATTGTTTTCAACCAACTTTATCAAAAATTTTCTCGTGTAAATTAATAAAAAAATAAGTCGGAGCCTAGAAATAGGCTCCGACTTATTTTTGCTCTCTTTATCGATTGAAGCGGTAGCCACTTCCCCAGAGTGTTTCAATTGGAGAGTCAGAAAGATTGGCTTTTTTTAATTTTTCCCGAATCCGTTTAATGTGAACAACGACAGTCGAAACCTCAGTATCTAAGGCATCAAATCCCCAGACACTTTCAAAAAGTTCTTCTTTATTCCACACGCGATTAGGATGTTCCATCAAGAAAACCAACAATTTGTATTCTTTGCTTGTAAAAATAACTTCATTTTCTAAAACAAACACTTTGTGGGCGGCAGTGTCGACAGCGATTTCATTGATTTTTAGTAATTGTGGTGGTTGTTCTGCTTTGCTTAGCAATTGATAACGGTTCATATGGGCTTTTGCTCGAGCGACTAATTCATTGGGACTAAACGGCTTGATTATATAATCATCAGCACCTAAGCCAAGCCCACGAATTTTATCAATATCTTCTTTTTTAGCCGAAACAATCATGATCGGCGTTTGCTTTTTTTTTCGAATTGCACGACAGATTTCAAAACCATCCATAGTTGGCAGCATCACATCTAAAATAATTAAATCAAAGGGCTCATTTAAAGCTGCTTCCAATCCTTTTTTTCCATCATGTTCAATTGTGACAGTCATATCGTTAATTTCTAAATAATCTTTTTGCAAATCAGCAATGCTTGGATCATCTTCAATAATTAATACATGTGGTTTCATTTTTCATCCTCCAACAACGGCAACGTAATTATCACGTTGGTGCCGTCTCCTTTTTTACTTGTGACAGTGATTGTTCCCTGATGATAGTCAATAATTTGTTTGACAATACTTAATCCCAAGCCGCTTCCTTTAACTGTTGGGGTTCGAGATTTGTCTACACGATAGAAGCGTTCGAATAAATAAGGTAATTCTTTTTTATCGATACCAATGCCGTTATCTGTAATGGTTAAAACTAAGTCTGTTTGATTATGCGTTAAAGAAATCGTAAAGGCTAGTTGTTCTTTAGTGGGATCCGCAAATTTAATGCTATTTTGAATTAGATTGGTAATCACGCGATTCATCTGCGTGGGGTCCATTTGAACGTATAAGGCTTCGGTGGGAAGTACAGAAGTAATCACGAGTTCTTGTTCCAAACGGTATTCTTCAAGAATATGTGCAATAAAACGAGTGAAATTGGTCTTTTCCACTGTAAAGACAGCACGGTCTAGGTCTAATTTAGAATACAAAAATAATTCTTCAATTAAATCATTGAGGCCTAAACTTTTTTCATGAATGACCGTTAAATAGCGCTGTTTTTTTTCTTCAGTATTGGCAACGCCATCCATCAAACCTTCAACGTAACCAATAATAGAAGTAATTGGTGTTTTTAAGTCATGAGAAATATTTGCAATTAATTCTTTCCGATTAGCTTCATATTTTTCGCGTTCCGCATTGGCTTCTTCTAAATCTTGCCACATTTGTTCAAAACTAAGTTGGAGCTGTTTGACTTCTGTTGAGACGGTTTGGTGGCTAGTTGGTGTAAATGGATTTTCTTTTTGGGCATCCTTACCCAATGTTTTAGTCGCTTTTTCTAATGCTTCTAATGGCTCGATAGTGGTTTTGGTTAAGCGCTTATTAATGAGCCAAGCTGCCGCAATTGCTACAAGGATAATTAACAAAATCATCCAGATAATCCAGCGTGTGAAGAATTCAAAAAGGCTGCTTTCGCGTTTCAAGACAATAAAGCTCCCGTTAGAACCATCTAAATAATGAAAATCGGATTTGACATAATGATATAGACGCCCTGCATTATCCAGTGTGCCAGTTGGCATAATATTATTCATTTCGTAGTTTGGAATATGTACAGACAAAGATTTTTCTACTAAATTATCCGAATAATAAGGAAACCGTGCATTCTTTCGAATAATCACACTTAATCCTTTTGCCTCAATTGTTTGAATCGTTTCCTTTAATTCTTTACTTAAAGGCGTATCTAGTAATTTCGGTGACTTTTTTAACAATTGATCTAAGGCCAAATAACTTTCTTCTTCGTTAGCGGTCAATGGTCGTTGCTTATTCATCATTCGGTAAGCTTGGGGCAAACTGGGAACAGTTCCTAACGTGATGTAAGAAGCTAAGGATAAAAAAGCTAAAACAGAGGCTAAAGTAATAATGATGGCACTAATATAAGAAATAAAAAAGCGGCGTTTAATGGTCAAAAGCGTCCCTCCTAGTGGTTTTAATCTATTTCTTACTTATAGTGTATTACAAGTGAACAAAAAAAAGCTAGTATTGTTATTAACTTTTTTTCATTTGTTTATAATTTGTTCATTTTTCGGTAAGTAGGAGTTTATAAGGCTTTGCTATTCTAAATATATCAAAAAGAAAAAGGGGATTACCAACCATGAAAAAGAAAAAAATTTTTAGTGCGCTTACCTTATTAACCTTTAGTACGTTGTTGATTGCAGGCTGTGCTGGCGGAGCCAACTCTGCAACAGATAAATCAAGTGCAGCTAGCTCAAGCACTGCAGTCTCTAGTTCAGCAGAAGCAGCTAAAGAGCAATCAAAAGGACAAGAATTAACAGAAATTTTATCCAGTACTGATTGGCAAGGCACAAAAGTTTACGACAAAAATAATAATGATTTAACAGCAGAAAATGCTAATTTTATTGGTTTAGCAAAATATGATGGTGAAACAGGTTTTTATGAATTTTTCGACAAAGAAACAGGTGAAACCCGTGGCGATGAAGGCACATTCTTTGTGACAGACGATGGCGAAAAGCGTATCTTAATTTCGGATACACAAAACTATCAAGCGGTGGTCGATTTAACGGAAGTGACGAAAGATAAATTTACCTATAAGCGAATGGGTAAAGATAAAGACGGGAAAGATGTAGAAGTCTTTGTAGAACATATCCCTTATTCTGACGAGAAATTAACCTTTACGAATGGCCGTAAAGATTTAGAAACAGAAACTGGCAAGATTGTTACCAGTGAACCTGGGGATGACATTTTAGGGGCTACATTATGGAATGGCACGAAAGTTTTAGATGAAGACGGTAACGATGTTACTGAAGCAAATAAAATGTTTATTAGTTTAGCGAAATTTGATAATAAAACAAGTAAATATGAATTCTTTGATTTAGAAACGGGTAAAACACGTGGAGATTTTGGTTACTTCCAAGTAATTGATAATAACAAAATCCGTGCTCACGTTTCAATTGGTGACAATAAATATGGAGCTGCATTAGAATTAACAGAATTAAATGATAAACGTTTTACGTATACACGAATGGGTAAAGACAACAATGGTAAAGAAATTAAAGTCTTTGTAGAACATGAACCATATGAAGGAGACTTTACGCCAGACTTCACGTTCTAATTAGTCAATCACGAGTGGATGAAGCGGTCAAAAGGAAGTAAAGGATTCTTTTGACCGCTTCATTTTTAACAAAAAAATAGTTTATAGTTGTTTTTAATCGTTTATAAATTGTTCATTTTTCTGACAGTGGTAGTTTAGAATCGTTTGTTAAGATAGGTTTATCAAAGAAAAGGAGCGATGCTTTATGAAAAAGAAAGTATTAAGTTCGATTACTTTAGTAACATTAAGTACGTTACTTATAGCAGGTTATGCAAGTCCAGCATTTGCATATCATGCAGCCAATCCAAATAGTGCTACAGCAAATTTAGGCAAACATCAAAACAATGGCCAAACAAGAGGCGACAAGGCGACTAAGATTTTATCTGGCACGGACTGGCAAGGAACCCGTGTTTATGATGCTGCTGGTAATGATTTAACGGCAGAAAATGCTAATTTTATTGGTTTAGCAAAATATGATGGTGAAACCGGTTTTTACGAGTTTTTCGACAAAAATACTGGGGAAACCCGTGGTGACGAAGGAACATTTTTTGTGACAGGTGATGGCACAAAACGAATTTTAATTTCGCGGACACAAAATTATCAAGCCGTAGTGGATTTAACCGAAGTGAGTAAAGACAAATTTACTTACAAGCGTTTAGGGAAAGATAAACTGGGGAATGATGTTGAAGTTTACGTGGAACACATCCCTTATCATGGGAAAAAATTAGCTTTTACAAATGGACGTGAAGCATTAACCAATCAAACTGGCAAAATTGTGACAAATAAATCAGGGGATAAAATTTTAGGAACAACCTTGTGGAATGGCACAAAAGTCGTAGATAAAAACGGTAATGATGTGACAGCGGCCAATCAAAATTACATTAGTTTAGCGAAATTTGATCCAAACACAAGTAAATATGAATTTTTCAATTTACAAACAGGTGAAACCCGCGGCGACTTTGGGTACTTCCAAGTGGTGGACAATAACAAGATTCGGGCCCATGTATCTATTGGTACGAATCGCTACGGTGCAGCGCTAGAATTAACGGAACTAAACAATGATCGATTTACGTATACTCGAATGGGTAAAGATAATGCTGGTAATGATATTCAAGTGTTCGTGGAACATGAACCTTACCAAGGCACATATCATCCAGCCTTTACTTTCTAAAAGTCTCTTGTCTTCTCTCTTATTTAACAAAAGAACGTCCCCCAACGTTCTTTTGTTTTCTCTTCTTCTATAAATAAATTGTTATTAGTTATAATTAAATATTATTATTAAGATAATTATAATAATTATTATTTAATAATTTGTTCATATTATGGACAGGTGGAGTTAATAACTACTTGCTATCCTTAAATTATCAAAAGGAAAGGGAGTAGTCGTTTATGAAGAAAAAAATCGTTGGTACAATTACGTTGTTGGCTTTAAGTGCGTTATTAGTTGGTGGAGCAGGAGGGGCTTTGACGGCAGAAGCATACGTTCCTCAAAGCGTAGACAATCCCAATAATTTAGGGGATTTACCTGAGTATTTACGTTCAGTTGGTATTAGACAAGATGAAGGATTATCAGAAAAAGATTGGGCTGGAACACGCGTTTATGATCGAAATGGGAATGACTTAACAGATGAAAATCAAAACCTATTACATGCAATCAAATTTGATGCAACCACTAGTTTCTATGAATTTTTTGATAAAGAGACTGGAGAATCAACAGGAGATGAAGGAACCTTCTTTATGACCGCTGGTATTACAGATGTTTCCCGTCTTGTAATTATTTCTGAAACCAAAAATTATCAAGGTGTATACCCACTTAGAACTTTATACCAAGATACTTTTACGTATAGACAGATGGGGAAAGATAAAAACGGAAATGATATTGAAGTTTTCGTAGAAAACAAAGCAACCTCAGGACCAGTTTATGGTCGTCCGCAGCCATACCCCAATAATCGTCCCAGAACACTAGAATTCACGAATGGACGCCGTGCCATGACAGAACAAACAGGCCAGATTGATGTAAATCGACAAGGGGATGAAATTATTGGTAAAACTTCCTTTGATGGGACACCGCAACTTCTTTGGAATGGCACAAAAGTAGTGGATAAAGATGGCAATGACGTAACTTCGGCCAACCAAAACTTTATCAGCTTAGCGAAATTTGACCAAGACAGCAGCAAATATGAATTTTTCAATTTACAAACTGGTGAAACTCGTGGCGACTATGGCTACTTTAAAGTAGGAAATCAAAATAAATTCCGTGCCCATGTTTCGATTGGAACCAATCGCTATGGCGCTGTCTTAGAGTTAACAGAATTGAATGATAATCGTTTTACGTACACACGAATGGGTAAAGATAACGAAGGAAACGATATCCAAGTCTATGTGGAACATGAACCATACCAAGGAACTTTTAATCCTGAATTTACCTTTTAAGAACAAAACATACGAATGGAAACCAAAAAAAGTTTCGACTTCTTTTGGTTTCTCTCTTTTTAAAATAGAAAAACAGAGAAAGCGTTTTAATCGACAAATAAAAAAAGATTCGTTAGATTAGAACCACTGGAGAAAAATCTCATATTTCTCTCGAGGAAAGGAAGTTGAGCACAATGAACAAAAAAATTTTAATGGGGCTATTAAGTGTCGTGACCATTCCATTACTTTCTGCGTGTCAAGGAGGAGAAACACCCTCCGCAGCGTCAAAAAATAGTCAAACGGTGACTACTCAAAGTAGTGCAAAAACTGAAAGCACCAGTACAACCCGTTCGGTAGCTCAAACAACATCAAAAGAGGAAGTGAAAGAACCGATGAAGACCTATGAAGTGGGTGCGCTTTTAGAAGCAGCCAATCAACGAGATACGAAGAAGGTCAAGGAAATTTTACAAGATACTACTTATCAAGTGGATGAAGTCGACACAGAAGGCAACACACCGCTCAATATCGCTGTTCACAATAATGACATTGAGATTGCAAAAGCGTTGATTGATCGGGGTGCCGATATTAATCTGCAAAATAGCATTAGTGATAGTCCCTATCTTTATGCGGGAGCGCAAGGACGTACGGAGATTTTAGCGTATATGTTAAAAAATGCGACCCCAGATTTAAATAAGCATAACCGTTACGGTGGCAATGCGTTAATTCCGGCAGCTGAAAAAGGACATATTGACAATGTGAAGCTCTTGTTAGAAGATGGACGAGAAGACATAGATTTCCAAAATGACTTTGGCTATACAGCATTGATTGAGGCAGTGGGGTTACGTGAAGGGAACCAACTTTACCAAGATATTGTAAAATTGTTAATGGAAAATGGTGCGGATCAATCCATTAAAGACAATTCTGGTCGAACAGCAATGGACTATGCCAATCAAAAAGGTTATACGGAAATTAGTAAAATTTTAGCACAGTACAACTAAGTATTGTGTCCTTTCGGGAAGGAATAAATACAGGTAGGAGTGAAGGAAAGCATGAATTATTGGTTAAAAAATGTTCGAATTGAAACAGGGTATCAAAAAGAAGGTGACTGGTTATCTGGGACAGTAACCAAAGAAGTGGCAATTGAAGTAACAGATGGAGTATTTACGAAAATCATCCCCAATGAAGAATTGGTAGAAGAACCTGGGTTGACAATTATTGATGGTCACCATCAATTGATTTTACCAGGTTTGATTGAAAAACATTGTCACTTTGATAAAAGTAAACTAGGTGTTCCGTGGTATCCGGTGACGCCAGCGAAGTCAATTGTGGAACGTGTCGAAGCAGAAATCCCTTATTTAGATAGTTTAGAACTTTCTTTAACTGAACGCGCAAATCATTTAATTGACTTAGAATTACCACATGGCGCGACAGCCTTCAGAACACATGTCGACGTGGAACCGATGACAGACTTACGTTATTTTGATGAAGTCCAAGCATTGGCCCAAACGAAACCATTTGCGGTAGAAATTGTCGTCTTTCCACAGCATGGCTTACTACGTTCAGATTCCGTTGAATTAGTTGATCAAGCATTGGCAAAAGGTGCCGATTTTATTGGTGGCGTGGATCCTTATTCACTAGATGGTGATTACAAAAAATCATTGGCTGAAACATTCCGCTTAGCAGATAAACATGGTGTCGGTGTGGATATTCATTTACATGACCGTCACGAAGCTGGGACAACAACGATTAAAGAAATTATCCGTTTAACGAAAGAATATGGCCTACAAGACAAAGTATTTATCAGCCATGCCTTCGGGTTAAATGATTTCATTGGTGAAGAACGTGACGAAGTTTATGATGCTTTAGCAGCAGAAAAAATTCATATTAATTCCAGCGTGCCAATCACACCTAACACGATTCCGCCAATTATGGAATTGTTACGTCATGGAGTCAATGTCCATCTTGGTTGTGACAATATCTACGATTGCTGGTCTCCCTATGGTGATGGTTCATTACAAGAAAAATTGGCTCGTTTAGGTGAACTTTTTAATGTGAAAGATCAAGATGCTTTAACCCAATTATTGGGCTTAGTGACAGATGGTGTCACAACTTTAGACGAACAAGGGCAAGCAAATTGGCCGCAAGTTGGTGCTGAAGCAACTTACTTACTCACTGAAGCAGAATGTGCGGCGGCTTTTGTCGCTCGTCAGACACCAGTGGAAATCAGTGTGGTAAAAGGAACCACACTTTATCAAAAATAACAAAAAGAAGCGAGATTTCTCGCTTCTTTTTTTGTTATTAAATTTATTTGGATTAGACGCTTAATTTTACAATTGAAAACGACATCCATCTTATATTTCATTGATGAAATTAGTGAGAAGAAGTATGATTTAATTTAGCTCTGATTACTTTTGATACATCGTTTTTCAACTGATCAAAATCTGATCTATAAGTAGCAATAAAAACCAATAAATCAACGCCTTCTTGCGTATCTAATTGGAAATCATAACCGTTTAATTGTAAAAATAAGTCGGTTGCCATTACAGCTGTCCGTTTATTTGCATTGTAAAAACAATGCTTTGTTGCAATGTTAATCATTAAAATAGCTGCTTTTTCTTCAATTGTTGGGTACAGGTCAACGTCAAAGACGAATTGTGCTGGTTGGTTGCTAGCCATTTCTAATGCATTACGATCTTTGATGCCAATTTGTTCTGCGGGAGAATACGTTTGGATCAAGAAAGTATTCATTTGAAATAGATCATCCGCTGATAAATAATAAATACTTTTCATTTAGTAACCAATTCTTTGTACAGCTCATTATGTTTTTGTTTTGAGTTCTCCATCATTTGTTGTAATTTTTTTTGATGTTCTGACATATTTTTTTTAACAATAATATCTTTTAATTTTTCTTCGTCTACATAAACGGTGTCTGTCGCAGTCGCACCAATGCTTTCTAGAAACTCTTTTGACAATGTCATAACAACAGAATTCCCAACTTTTCTAAGTTTTCTTTCTTTGATTTCCACTAGTAACCCACCTTTCGTATACATTGTATATACAGTATATCATGGATCATAAAAAAGTTTCTATCACAAGTCTAATACTTTAATAAAATTTCTTGATTGCTTATCGTTCCTTCAGCCAGCTATCCAATTGCTCAAATAAAGCGATGACCGAAGGATCTTTGGTTTGTTTTAAAAAATCATGTTCTAAATAGTAAACCGCTTTAAAGGTACTCTCAGGAATGGTCCGTCCGATTTTTTTGCTATAGCGGAACGGCACTTCTTCGTCTGAACTGCTAGCTGTACTGAAACAGGGTGGAAACGTTTTTAATGTTTCGTCTGACAGTGCGTAAGCAGACCAGTCCCCATTTTCTGGTAATCCGTAAAAGTGCGGCAATAGCGCTTGCTGAATACTGTAATGATACAGCAGATAGCGAGAAAGAAAAGGATCATCCCAAACAGGCTTCGTTTGGTCGATAGCAGCTATTTCTTTAGCGGAAATGGCTTGCTTTAATAATTTCCGTGGCTCTTTAATAAATTCTAAATCTGTATAGCCGTAAAAATTGACTAAAAATTGTGGCATCAAATTTAGTGTTTGTAATTGTTTGGTTAACTGTAACATTAAATAACCGCCAGCGGAACGTCCGCACAAACCAAAGGGCTGGTTTTGAATAATCTCTTCGTTTAACAATTGGAAGGTTTCTGTTAGCGTCCCTAAGATGTGATCGATTTTTGTATTTGGAGCCAACAAATAGTCCAGCGCTAAAACGGTATAGCCATTGCTTGTAAACAGCTCCTTCAGTTCTTCTGGTAAATCACTTTTGGTTCCATAAATCATCCCGCCACCGTGTAAATAGACGACATAGTTCGTTGGTTCAGTCGTAGTGGGGTAGATAGTAACTGTTGCGCCATTAGCGAGTGTTTGATTGTTTTTCAAGTGCACGTCTCCTCATCTTTATAATGTATGTGGCAATTTCATAATTTAACAATTGCAAGGGATTGGCTAAGTCAATATCAAGAAGTTGTTCCACTTTGTTTAAACGATAACGAATCGTTTTTGAATGGAGGAACATCGCTTCAGAGGTCTGTTTATAGTTGCGGTTATTTTGGAAAAAACTGTACAAAGTTTCAAATAAATCGTAGTTGTTTTCGGCTAATTGATAAAGTGCGCGAGGAATTAATTCGTCTAAATTTTCCAATTGGTCTTCGCGGATAAAATTTTTAAATACCCCAATATCGGCTAAGGTGACAATTGGTCCGTTATAAAAAGTTTCATTAAAGCGCAGAATGTCCAGGCATTCAATCAGTAGCTCTTTAATCCCTTCTCGTGATTTTAAACTGCTGACGGCAACGGTAAGCGTGTCGTTTTCTTCTAAAAGTTCAGCTAATAAACGACTTAATTGCAGCTTTGTAATTTTTCCATCACTTTCATTGAAGTTAAAAAGGACCGCCGAATAATTTAGCTGATCGAAGAAGATGGATTTCACACGCAGGGTACGAAGTAAGGCAATAATTCGTTCTTTCATGAGTTGTGTATTGGTGTCTTTGGTAGAAAAAGCAATCGCTTGGTAAGAATCTAGCTCTTGCATTTGCACTTCACGAAGCAAACTGTTTAGCTCGTCAGGATTTTGCGGTGTATTTTGTAAAATAGCATCCGCTAAGTTGTTCAAACGAGTATACCGTTCTTTTTTTAACAAATTTTCGGTATTGAATTTTTCTTGTAAGACATCAATCGCATTTTCGATAATCACTAAATCCGTTTCTTTAACCTTTTCATCTTGTAAATAAACCAGAAGTAAACAATTAGTGGAATAACTATTGAAAATAGAAACTTCTAGTGCCAACTGTTTTTTGGGGTTGGCATGAGAATAAAGTGTTAAAAGAGAATAATCATTTTTAGTGAACTCACTGTTTTTTAGTTTTTCTCTTGAGAGCACAATCGCATCATGGGGTAAGTCGCCATCGCTAATTTCCAGATGTTTATCCAACATTTTTAAAGCGAAGGGTAATTTAATGATGTCATAAAATTCTTGCATAATCGTCTCAACCGTTGGGTAGTGGCGCTCTAATTTGGTGAAACGTTGGCGCACATCGTAATACGTACGTAAGACATGCGACTGATAATTCAACAAAGGCTCGTAAATCGTAAACAGAATTTTTTCATAGCTAATGTCTTGTGTGATTTTAATTAAAGGAATTTCATAATTGAAACATAATTCGATAAACCACTCTGGAATCATTTTAATGAATCGATCTGTTTTCAAAATTAAGCCGCTGATGCCAATTCGGCGCATCTTTACGAAAAAATTTTCCAACTCTTTTTCGGGTAGATCATGCAATGCGTAGAAAGAAGTCAAAATTAACTGATTCTTTCTACTCCAGTTCTCGATATCAATCGCTTCTAAGACCATTGCCGAGTCAACTTCATTGTCTAAACCAATCTCTTTCGTCAAAATTTTACCTTTTTTTAAGTCACCTATCGATAATAACTCTCTTAATTTCATCGTTTTCTCCTTTTTTCCTCTTATGGATAAAAATTATACCATTTTTTTAGAATTATGTCCGATGAAAACACTTTCTCGTTTCGATACAATAGCATTGTAAGGAATAGATAGGAGGATGAACAATGTTACACACAGTAATTTTGAAAAACAATTACCAAGACTCCATCAATTTAATGTTATTGACCAATAAAATCAATGCATTAGATGGTGTAACCATGAGTCAAATCATGATGGGAACAGATGCCAACAAAGACATCCTTAACAACACAAACTTGTTAACGGATGAGGCCAATAGTGCATCTGCAAACGACATGATGATTGTGGTTGACAGTGAAAAAGAAAACATCATGGAAGAAGTTATGCCAGCGATTGATGAATTCTTAGATGATTTATCAGCAAAGGGAACTAGTGAAGAAGCACAAGCAGCGACTTCTTGGTCAGAAGCGTTTGATCTTTTACCAGAGGCGAATGTAGCGCTATTCAGTATTCCTGGTGAATATGGTGCGCCAGAAATGGAACGTGCCTTAAAAAATGATTTACACGTGTTCTCTTTCACGGATAATGTGTCAATTGAAGATGAAGTACGTTTGAAAAAATTAGCGCATGAAAAAGGCTTACTAATGATGGGGCCTGACTGTGGAACTGGTATTATCTCAAGTATTCCAATCGCCTTTACAAATGTTGTTTCTCCAGGAAACATTGGCGTTGTTGGTGCTTCAGGAACAGGGATTCAAGAAGTTACAACGATTATTGACCGCTTAGGTGGCGGAGTTGTTCACGCCATTGGAACTGGTGGTCGTGACTTAAGCGACAAAGTAGGCGCTATCACAGTGAAAGATGCTATTGTGGCTTTAGAAAATCACGAACCAACCGATGTGATTACAGTTATTTCTAAACCACCTGCAAAAGAAGTTCGTGATGAAGTGGTTGAATTATTACAAAGCATTTCAAAACCAGTCGTTGCGATTTTCTTAGGAGAAAAACCAACAAGTCACGAAGGCAAAGTTTATCTAGCTCATACATTAGAAGAAACAGCTAAAATTGCTGTTGATTTAGCAAATGATGTGGCCGTGAAGAAAAATTACTTTGAAGCATTAGCAAAACCAGCTGTACCAACATTACCAGAAGATAAAGTTGTAAAAGGCTTATATTCAGGTGGTACATTAGCTTCTGAAGCAGGTATGTTAATTTCTGAAGCTTTAGACCTTGGCGGTTTAGTGAAAGCAGAAGGTTATGTCTTGAAATCTCACGGTTATGAAGTCATTGACTTAGGCGATGATATGTATACACAAGGTCGTCCGCACCCAATGATTGACCCAGATGTTCGTATCGAAAAAATTCGTGAATACGCACAAGATGAAAAAACGGGGATTATCTTATTCGATGTGGTGTTAGGCTACGGTGCTCATGAAGACATGGTTGGTGCATTGTTACCAGCAATTGAAGAAGCGCGTGCCACAGCCAAAGAAGCCGGACGTGATCTTTACTTTGTTGCAACTGTTTGTGGGACGACGAAAGATCCGCAAAATTACCAATCGTCGGTTGATCGCTTGAAAGAAGGCGGCGTTTTAGTTGCAGAAAGCAATGCTAAAGCTGTTCAATTAGCTTTATTGCTAAAAGGAATCGAAATTTCAGAAGACGATAAAGAAGTGGTTGCTTACAACGGACCAACTGTCGATGTACCAAAACCAGGCGAAAAAGTAATGGAACTATTAACAACCAAACCAAGAATTATTAACGTTGGGTTGCAAAGCTTTACAGAATCAATCGTTGATTACGGTGGCGAAACTGTTCAATTTAACTGGCGTCCACGTGCTAACGGCAATAAAAAAATGATTAAAATTTTGGATGCTTTGGAAGATTACAGTGAACAAATCGAAGCTGAAAATCACAAAGTAACAGACAAAATTAAAAATGCACAACCATTCTTAGTAGATGTGGTACCTGCAAAATCAGTGATTCCAGAATTAAATGATGACGCACAAAAAACATTACTTCATGCTGGACCACCAATCCAATGGTCTGAAATGACTGGACCAATGAAAGGTGCTTGTATCGGTGCAGCATTATTCGAACGTTGGGCAGACAACGAAGAAGATGCTTTGAAGATTTTTGAAGCTGGCGAAGTACGTTTCATTCCTTGTCACCATGTAAAAGCAGTTGGACCAATGGGCGGTATTACTTCTGGTAATATGCCAGTCTTTGTTGTAGAAAATCGCTTAGAAGGTAACGAAGCATACTGTATCTTGAATGAAGGTATCGGTAAAGTATTACGTTTTGGTGCTTATTCACAAGAAGTGGTTGATCGTTTAGATTGGATTAAAGATGTTTTAGGACCAACTATTGCGAAAGCCTTGAAACTTTCTGAAGAAGGCTTGAACTTAAACGTATTGATTGCGCGCTCTATTACAATGGGTGACGAGTTCCACCAAAGAAATATTGCCGCATCTTTGAACTTCTTAAAAGAATTGTCTCCATTAATTATCAAAACAGATATTCCAGAAGATCAAAAATACGAAGTAATCAAATTCTTAGCTGACACAGATCAATTCTTCTTAAATGTCATGATGGCAACTGGAAAAGCAATTGTTGATGGTGCCCGTAAAGATACCAACGGAACGATTGTCACAACGATGACTCGTAACGGCGTGAACTTTGGGGTCCGGATTGCAGAAACAGGCGATCAATGGCATACCGCACCAGTAAATACACCAAAAGGTCTTTACTTCACTGGTTTCAGCGAAGAAGACGGAAATCCTGATGTCGGGGATAGTGCAATTACTGAAACAGTAGGCGTTGGAGCAATGGCTATGGTAGCTGCACCTGGCGTAACACGGTTTGTTGGTGCAGGTGGCTTTGAAGATGCGTTAGCAACCTCAAATGAAATGGCAAAAATCTGTGAAGGACACAACCCAACATTCTCAATTCCAACTTGGGATTTCCAAGGAACTTGTTTAGGAATTGATATCCGTAAAGTGGTGGAATTGGGAATTACACCAATCATCAATACAGGGATTGCACACAAAAATGCCGGTGTTGGTCAAATTGGTGCAGGGACAGTTAGAGCACCTCTAGGCTGTTTTGAAAAAGCCCTAGAAGCGTATGCTGAGAAACTAGGCATTACGGTTGAATAACCAACTAGTCATTAGTGACTACATTTTTCCTATCCACCAATATGGCAAGATGGGAACCATTCACAGTGTTTTTGAACGTTCATTTAATCTGAAAGTCCAGGATCAATTAATCAATGTTGCAAACTTCCATAATTATTTATCAAGCTTTGGTATGTTTTTGCCAGATCAATTGTTTCAAGAAATCTTTCCGTATGTACAACAAGGTAATAAAGTCAAAATCACAGAAAATCAGTTGACCTTTTACAGTACAGTCGGCGTGAAAACGATCCAACTCACACCTGCCGAGGTCGTTTCTTTAAACATTACTCATTTCAAGTTAGAAAAAGACCAATTACGCTTGTTGCGAGACCGCTTATTAGCGAGAAACTTAGAACGTAGAATTGGCCTGCCTTTAGACGAACGAGCAAAGCATATTTTCAAAAAAATGAGCCAAAAACAAAAAGTTTGGACACTATCGGAATGGCAAGAAGTAACGAATTATCTGATTGGTCGGGGCAAAGGGTTAACCCCGAGTGGTGATGACATTTTAGTGGCGTATCAAACAATTCTGTTCATACTTGCTGATGAAAGAGCTGCGGCGTTAGCCGCTACTCTTTCGGCAGCAAATTTATCCACAACAGATGTTAGTAAAGGCTATATTGCAAGCTCGGCTAAAGGATATGTAAATTCATTGTTGTATCAGTTACTCTTGGATTTGGAGAACCATCGGGATAATAGAGTTGACGAAAATATTGACAGAATTATACAAATCGGACATTCCTCTGGTAAAGATATGTCATTTGGAATGTTACTAGCTTTACAATCTGTAGAGTTAGATGAGAAGTGAGGAGAAGACATGGAGAATAGTAAAAAAAATCAAGCAGTGCAAGTGAGCAATAGTTACTGGATTAAAGTCGTAGCCATTTTCTTCGTAGGCTGGATTTTAATGTACGCAACACGAACTATTTTTAATCCAGTGATGGGGGTCATTGGAGAACAATTTGGTCTAAGTAACACACAACTTGGTTTAGCCAATAGTATCTTCTTTCTAACCTATGCTGTTGCACAGATTCCTTTTGGGATGATTGGCGATAAAATTGGGCGGAAATTAGTCATTGCTGTTGGGTTTATCGTTCTTGCTATTTCTACTTATTTTAGTGGATTAGCGACAACCTTTGTTATGTTTTTAGTCATTCGTGCAATTGCTGGTATTGGTCAAGGAGCTTACTATGGCCCGCAATATGCGCTATCGACAGAAGCGATTCCAGCAAGTAAACGGACCATCGGTAATGCCATCATCAATAGTGGGATGGCCTTCGGTACATCAGGTGGGTACCTACTTTCAAGTAAGTTGGTTTTAGAAAATGGTGAACATTGGAGCAAACCATTCTTTATCATGGCGATTCCAACGTTTATCGTAGGAATTCTTTTCTATACAATTTTGAAAGAAAAAGTGATTCGTCCTGGTGAAGAAGCTGCACGAGCAGCTGCTGAAGAAGGACCGCAAGAAAAGATCTCATTAAAAGAAATTTTCTCAAATCGTAATTTATTAGCCGCATTTATTTTATGTTTCACAAGTATTTATGCAAACTTTGTCATTATTACTTGGTTGCCACAATTTTTAATTGCTGAACGTGGCTTTACAGGAGCGAGCGTTGGTTTCATTTCATCACTTGTACCATGGGCCTCTATTCCAGGAGCCTTAATCTTCGCTCGTTTGAATGATAAAACAGGTGCGACGAAAAAATTAGTCTTTACATTAGTACCTTTAGCAATCCTATCTGTCTTTGCGATTGCTTTTGTAACAAATCGGACATTGTTAATTTCTGTTTTAATTCTTTATGGGTTAACAGGGAAATTAGCGTTAGATCCAATTATGGTGACTTTTGTTACCAAACATGCACCAAAAGCGGCCTTAGGAACAACGTTAAGTGCCTATAATTTTATCGGGATGTCAGGGTCAATCCTAGCACCGTATGTCACAGGATATTTAGCAGATACAGCAGGCTCAATGCAAGTTGGCTTCTATCTTTCTTGTGTACTATTAGTTATTGGTTTACTAGCTTTTGCTTTCTTAGCTAAAGATGAGAGTAAACCGAAATTAGGTTAATTATCCCTTCGATAATGACTGAAACAATCAAAATGAGCAAGACAAAATCTTTCATTTCGTAAACAAATTATTTCTTATCCGTCGATACTGAAAAGATTTTGTCTTTGCTTTACTAAAAAGGAGCGAATCAATCAATGAGTTTAAACGTAATTGCCCTAGGTGGGAATGCTATTTTAGATACGGATCCAACAGATGAAGGCCAAAAAGCCGTCGTTAATCACGCGGCCAAATATATTGCAGAATTTGTTGCTAAAGGGGAACAAGTCATTGTCTGTCACGGAAACGGACCACAAGTAGGGAATTTGCTTTTACAACAAAAAGCAGGCGAAAGTGAAAAAAATCCAGCGTTGAAATTGGATACTTGTGTTGCGATGACACAAGGAAGCATCGGTTACTGGTTACAAAATGCTTTAACTAATGAGTTTGAAAAACGTAACATTGCTAAACCAGTTATCTCTGTAGTTACGCAAGTACGTGTGGACAAAGAAGATCCTTCGTTTAAAAAACCATCCAAACCAATTGGTCCATTCTATACAAAAGAAGAGGCTGACGCAGAAGCAGCCAAAGATGGCTCTACGTATGTGGAAGATGCTGGCCGTGGCTACCGAAAAGTTGTTCCATCACCAATGCCTAAAGAAATTGTTGAAAAAGAGGCGGTTCGTGCTTTAGTAGAGGCGGACGTTTTAACTATCTGTTCTGGTGGCGGGGGCATTCCGGTCGTAGCAGAAGACGGACAATACGTAGGTGTGGAAGCGGTTAACGACAAAGATTTCTCTGCACGTGTTTTAGCTGAAAACGTTGATGCAGACCGTTTGATTATTTTGACAGGCGTTGATAACATCTACATTAATTACAATCAACCAGATCAAAAAGCATTAGAACAAATCAGTGTAGCCGAAGCAGAAGAATACATTAAAGAAGGTCACTTTGCTGCTGGTAGTATGCTACCAAAAATCGAAGCTGCCTTAGACTTCGTAAAAGGTGATGACAAACGGAAAGCAATCATTACTTCTATCGAAAACTTAGAAAACATCGATAAAGAAGCAGGAACTGTGATCAGTCAAAAGGGGTAGTTTACCATGAAAAAACCGTCCATGATCACCCAAATTGCAATTGCTGTTGTCGTAGGAATCCTCGTAGGACTCTTGATTCCTGCTAGCGGCAATTACTTGAAAATAGTTGGAGATGTCTTTTTGCGACTGATGCAAATGGCTATTCCTATCTTGATCTTAGGGCAAATTGTCCAAGCAGTTGGCAGTATTAATCCAAAAGAATTAACGAGCCTTGGGGGTAGAACAATCGCTGTTTTCGGGATTTCCTCCTTAGCTGCCGCTTTATGGGGCGTACTAATGGCAGTCATTTTTAATCCAGGATACGGTGTTAAAATGACTGGCTTCCAAGATGCTTCTATTAAAGCGCAAGAAATCTCAATCACTGATACGATTTTAAATTTCGTTCCGAAAAATATTTTTGATTCACTGACTCAAGGATCGATTATTCAAATTATTGTCTTTGCATTATTTTTTGGTTTAGCACTGAATAAATACTTACAAAGCCATCCAGAGACACAACTCTTCCAAATAATTGTGGACTTTAATGAAGTTATCATTACAGTCATTCGATACGTCATGTATCTAGCACCTCTGGGGATTTTTGCTTTAATTGCTTCAACAATTAGTCACTTAGGCCTTCAAATTATTTTACCGTTAGTGAAGTATCTATTGGTCTATGGATTAGGCACTATTTTATTTTTGGGCATCTGGATTTTGGTTATCACATTGTACTGTAAAGTAAGTCCACTACGTTTAATTACAAACATGAAAAATATGTCTGTGATGGCCTTGGCGACAACTTCTTCAGCAATTACTTTACCAGTAGCTTTGGAAGAAACAGAAACAAAATTAGGTTTAAGTAAGCGAATTACTAACTTAGTGTTGCCGTTAGGTATGTCATTAAACAGTAACGGTTCAGCGATGCATATGGCTTTTACTGTAATGACTATCGCTCAGATGTATCAGCTAGATTTTGATATTACGAAAATGATTTACTTAGCAATTACAGCAACGTTTGTCTCACTAGCAAACGCAGTTGTTCCTGGTGCGGGCTTAGTCTCACTGGCAGTGATTGTTCCGCAAATGGGTTTACCCATTGAGAGTATTGCAATTTTTGCAGGCGTCGAATGGTTTGTTGGCATGTTACGAACAATTTTAAATGTCAATTCAGATGTTTACTCTGCTATTCTAGTTGCAAAATCAGTGGATGAAATTGACTATACTGTCTTTAACAGTAGCAATAAGTAGTGAAAAAAGGGGAGGAAATGCAAGGACGAAGAAGAAAATCACTTGTTTTCTTTCCCTTTTTTAAGATTAATGATAAAGGAGCAAGCGCAATGGAAGAAATGGTTGTCGTTACACCGGAAAAATTAGAAAAGCTGATGAAACAAAAATTAGAAGCTGCTGGTTTACATTCTGAACATGCCGAAGAAGTTGCTCGACATTTAACTTTTGCAGATGCTAGCGGTATTCATTCACACGGGGCGGTTCGTATGGATTATTATGCGGAACGGATTGCAAAAGGCGGGATCACGATTGACCCCGAATTATCATTTGAAAAAACTGGACCGTCCATTGCCATTTTTCATGGCGATAATGGCGTGGGTCAATTTGTTTGTAACGAAGCATTAGCTGCTGCAGTTGACCTAGCCAAAGAATCAGGGTTAGCATATGTTGGCGTTTCTCAAACGAGTCATAGCGGGACGTTATCGTATTATGTTAAAAAAGCAGCGGAACAAGGCATGGTTGCTCTTTCGATGTGTCAATCTGATCCAATGGTGGTACCGTTTGGTGGTACAAGCAATTATTTTGGAACAAATCCAATCGCTTTTGCAGCACCTAGAGCAGGTCATGAACCAGTCGTGTTTGATATGGCTACGACAGTACAGGCTTGGGGGAAAATTTTAGATGCACGTTCAAGAGATGTTGAAATTCCCGACACATGGGCAGTAGACGAAAAAGGCCAGCCAACGACTGATCCTTATGAAGTACGAGGTTTATTGCCGATTTCAGGACCAAAAGGATATGGACTAATGATGATGGTCGATGTCTTAGCTGGTTCGTTGTTAGGCTTACCTTTTGGCAAACATGTCAGCTCCATGTATGCGGATTTAACGGAGAAACGGAATCTGGGACAGATGTTTTTAATCATTGACCCAAGCCGCTTTACAGATTCTGAACGATTTAAAGAAAATATTAATCAAATGGTGGAAGAACTTCATAGTGTGCCTACAGCAGAAGGGTTTCAACAAGTTTACTATCCAGGAGAAATTGGTCAGCTAAACTATCAAAAAGCCATGTCAGAAGGCATTGAAATTCCACAAAGTATTTATGATTATTTAGTTAGTGAGATTGTACATTACGATAAATATGGCGGGCAAGGTGCCTTTGCCAAATAATGAGGAGCGCAGAGAGTATTCGCTGCTGCGTTGCTCTCGCCTTCTTTCTATTGGAGGAAAGTAAAATGAAAAAATCGTCAAAAGTAGCACTTATTTTTGCATTCTTAGTTAGTATTTTTGTGCCAGTTGCGGCCTTTGCTGATGAGATTGGGGATGTAGTTGCCCCGACAGGAATCATGGCATTAGTTGTGATTATTCCATTGATTGTTGTTTTGGTTCTATTGTTTATGAAAGTCGATATGATTATCGCTGGTTTAATTGGTGGCGTCTTAGCGATGCTGATTGGTGGCATTGGACTAGAAGAAGCGAATAAACAGATGTTGGAAGCTATCCCGATGATGTTAGGAATTACCGTTCCCATCATTAATTCAGCTGTTGCGATGGCGGTCTTTAAAGCAGGTAGTTATTCAGCTGCATTAACTTTAGCCAAACGAGGCACAAAAGGAAAAGTCGAGTATGTTTCAGCTTTTATTGTTATCTTATTAGCCGCAGCCACATATATGTCAGGAATTGGTGGCGGAAGTGCGATGGTTATTGCGCCATTGGCCTTTGCTGCAGTTGGCGTTGTTCCTGAATTAATTGCAGCAATGTCTTTAGCTGCTGCGGTATCATTTACAACATCACCCGCTTCATTAGAATCAAGTATTGTTTCAAAATTAGGCGATATCAGTGTCGGTTCATATGTTTCAACCATGCGACCTTACTGGTTATTCTTCGTAGCATTAGCGATTGTTTTAGCCTTTTGGGGAACGAAACATAGAAATGTTGGCTTTAAAGAGTCGGCAGATGATGAATTTGATAAAAAGAGCAATGGTGAATTATTTAAAATTACCTTGCCAGCCATTTTCTTATTGTTTGCTGTAATTTTTGGACCAATTGTGAATGATTTAATTGGTTTTGCCTTCTTTACGCCACTTGTATACATGATTTTAACATTAGTTTTAATTTTCTTATGTACAGATTTCTCAATGAACAAATCTGTCGAAGCGATGGTAGATGGGTCTACATATATTTTGACTCGTTTATTCCAAGTAGGGATTTTCTTAGCCTTTATTAATGTTATTGCACAAACAGGAACGTTTGCTGTAATCGCAGGTGTTGCTGAAAATGCACCAGCCTTTATTGTCGTGCCAGTTGCCATTTTAACAGGGATTTTAATTGGGATTCCAGCTGGGGCCTACGTAGGTTCTGTTTTAACTTTAGTGCTACCAGTTGCTGTATCGTTGAACTTCCCGCCGTTAGCATTAGGTTTTGTAGCAATGGGTGTTGGTTTAGGTAGTCAAATGAGTTTCGTTAATATTACTATGCAAGCTTTATCTTCAGGCTTCCAAATTCCAATTTTGGATGTTGTTAAAGGAAACGTGAAATGGTTAAGTATTGCCTCTGTACTATTATTAGTTATCGGTTTAATCTTTGGATAAAAAACAATTTAGGGAGTGGAAAACATGGATTTATTAATTAAACAAGTTCGTCTTCAAGACGGTGAAGCATTACAAGATGTAGCTATTAAAGAAGGTAAAATCATTGAAATCGCCCCAGTTATTAATGGCGATGCCAAAGAAGTCATCGAAGCAGATGGTCGTGTTTTAATCCCAGGTTTTGTAGAAAGCCATTTACATTTGGACAAGGCATTAATCGCTGATCGTAAACCAAATAAATCAGGTACGTTGAAAGAAGCAATTGAAGTAACCGCAGAATTA
Source organism: Enterococcus sp. DIV1316a (assembly GCF_050536915.1). Lineage (NCBI taxonomy): Bacteria > Bacillati > Bacillota > Bacilli > Lactobacillales > Enterococcaceae > Enterococcus > Enterococcus sp. DIV1316a. The sequence continues at coordinate 298,509 of NZ_CP172913.1, forward strand.
AAACCAACATTTACCGAAGAAGACATTTACGACCGTGCCAAACGTGCTTTAGAAATGTTAATCGTTCATGGAACCACGGCGTTAAGAACGCATGCAGAATTTGACCCAGCGCAAGGTTTTACTGGCTTCAAAACAATTATGCGTTTGAAAGAAGAATACAAAGAGTTAATTGACATGCAAGTAGTTGCGTTTCCGCAAGAAGGAATTTTTAAAGCCCCTGGAACAGAACAAATGATGTATGAAGCAATGGATATGGGCGCAGACGTTGTCGGCGGTATTCCTTATAATGATGCACCAGCGAAAGAACATATTGATTTAGTGTTTGAAATTGCTAAAAAATATGATAAAGATGTAGATTTACACCAAGATTTTGCCGATGAAGCTGATGATATGAGTATTGAATATTTATGTGAAAAAACCATCGCTGAAGGCTACCAAGGCCGTGTTTCAGTGGGCCACTTAACGGCATTGCATGCCTTACCTGAAGCAGAATTGGCGCCTATTATTGCAAAAATGGCGGAAGCAAATATTAGCGTGATGGCTTTACCAGCAACGGATTTACATTTAGGGGCTCGTGGTGATCAGTACAATGTTCGACGTGCGGTTACGCCAATTCGTAAATTACGCGATGGTGGCGTGAATGTCTGTATTGCTACGAATAATATTCGCAATGCTTTTACACCATATGGCACAGGGGATATTGTTCAAACAGCGATGTTAGCCATTCCTGTTGGGCACCTAGGTGGAGCGGATGACTTAAAAACAGTGCTACCAATGGTAACAACAAGTCCTGCTCGTGCGATGGGACTAGAAGGATACGGTGTCGCAGTTGGGAATAAAGCAGATTTAGTCTTATTAGACACAAAAGTGGTTGAACATGCGATTATTGATATTCCAGAACGGTTATATGTTATTAAAAACGGCCGTGTTACAGTCAAGACAGACAAAAAAGTCGAAATCATTCGTTAAGAAAAAAAACAAAAAGCTCAAAATGTTAGTTGTCAAAACTAACATTTTGAGCTTTTTTTGATAAAGGTAAAGCTAGGAAGGTGAAAATATGATTAATTTATCCTGTTTTAGCTATGATTCTCTATTGAAAAGTTTATTTTCAGTTTATTTTTGGTCGATTTTCCTTGATATATATAGAATCTTCAGGAAATGCTCCTATCTGTTTAAAATTCGGAATTTCAGAAATTATTCTTTTTTGCTAAACTAGTTATAACTGGTTAGTAAAAAGAAGTATTGGACGAATAGCGCTGAAACAAGTGAATGATCCAAAGTATAAAGAAAAATGAAACCGATACCACAAGACAAGACTGTTGCTGAAAATGGTAAGTGATCATTCTGCTAAGTTTAGTGTCTTAATGTTTAGTTAACTAAGAATTGTTGGATTGTTCTTTAGAAAGAAGGGACAATATGAAGCGAAGTAAATGGAAAGAATTGATAGTAACGGGCATCTGCCATATATTAGTATTCCCCATACTAATACAGACAACTGTTTTTGCAGAAACATTACCAAGTACAAAACAAGTAAGAGAAGGAACCAATCATTCATTAACAGCAGAAAAAGCCGAAAGTGAACAACCACAGACAAAGGATAAACTACATGATGAAGAAACACTGGCATTGTCAAAAAGTGAGTTAATCGATAATGAGGCTAATGTTACAAGTCAAACGATTAGAGAAAGAATTGAGACGCCTAACCTAACTTATCGTTATGGATTTATTAATGAAGAGGGGCAGCCAGTAAACGCCAATGAGATCCTTCTACAGTATCATAGTTGGCAAGGCAATTCCCCAGATGGCATAAATGTGTGGGAAGGTGAAAGTCAACCAGTGACAGCATCTACAGTGGCTAATTTAAAAGAAGTGGTAATTCCAAGTGAGAAAGTAGCCGTCTATTCCGACATGTCAACGGTGCTTGCAGCGAGTAATCAAACATTTTTTTTACCAAGATATTATACTTCTTTAAGCTTATACAATAAGAAAGGGGAAATTGATCCCAATTATCCGCTGCCAACTATTTCCGACGCATCAGGAAACCAGTATCCAACAACAATTTCGCAATTTGAATTGGAAAAAATATCTGCACAACAATATAGTCAGAAAACAGGAGTAACGTTTAACATTAGCGAGAGCCAAAAACTAATCGTTCCTTTGTACAACCAAGTGAAGGTTGATTAATCGAATCAATCTGGGCTATTGAATTACTTTAAAATTTCAGGGCCGGTTTATTATCATGTTACCAATCGCAAAGTGACAGAACATTTTGTGGATACTCAAGGGAAACCAATCCCTCCACCACCGGGGTTTAGACAAGGAAAGCAAACGCTTATTGAGCGTGACCCTTACGCCTTTAAACAGAATGGCCTTTTGCCAAGTAGCTATGAAATCGACTCAAAAACATATCAATTTCAAGGATGGTATAAAGGGAAAACGAAACCTGAAAATTTAGAAAAAAGCGTAACGCCCAGTTATGATATTACCTATGACGACAATGATGATTTAACTGTTGTCTATAAGGAGATACCTCAAAAAAATTATACATTTGAGGATGTCAATGGTGTTGAAATTGCACCACCATCTGATTTTATTCAGGATCACCAACAACCAATAACTACGGATGGCTTTCGCTATTTAGCTGGAAAAAAACTGCCACAACAATACAGCGTTAACGGTAAAACTTATTTATATCAAGGTTGGTATCAAGATAAAACAAAACAAGAGAGCTTAGAAAAAACGAAGCGACCCATAAACTCCCCTGTTTTTAATGAAATGAACGCTATTACAGCAGTGTATAAGGAAATAACTGCAAAAGCTGAAATGCAAATAGAAGGACTAGTCAAAGTCATGCCAAGTGGTTATATACAAATTTGGCAGATTATGCTTACAAATGTGGGAGAAGTACCGTTAAAAAAAATAAACTTAAAGCCAGCAAGTGGTTGGTCACCAGGTCTAGCTCGGCCAATCCAAGTCACGATTCGTGTTGGATCTGAACCAAACAAAATTGTTCCTATTACTGATGAAAATTGGCGAGTTGGCATTGCTTTAAATACGGAAGTGCCTATTGGTCAGACAGCAACTATTATGATGACAACAATTGCTACAGGTGAACCAGATCAAGTGTTACAAGCGGCTGTTGAAATGAATGGAAATTTTTCTGCTGTTCACGCAGCTGATACTGTCAGAATCCAACCTAAAAATCAAGAAATTGTGGCACCAGATGAGGAAGGTTTTATCAGCACACCAACTTTTGATTTTGGCAAAGTCGCCATTTCTAGCAACACGCAGCAACATGGTTTAAAGCAGGCAGCAGATTATTATGAAAATGGTCAGGAAAATCCATATTTACGTTTGAAAAAATCACAACCCAATTGGGCACTAACTGCAGAACTATCCCCCTTTGAAGGAAGAGTGGATCAACTATCATCAATGACAAAGTTATTGTTAGGAACAACCAATGTTTCAGGTTTTATTCAGTACAATCAACCAACGGAAACTAAAGTTGCTCTTGGCAAAACAACCGCTATTCAATTAGTTGCCAACGGTGTAGCTAGCCATATTGTTGCCAATGGTCAGTTTGACGAAAGTGATGTTTATCAATTTGATTTTTCTTTTGATCAAATCAAATTAGAAATTCCAGCAAATCAAGGTAGAAAAGATCAAGCTTATCAAGCAATGGTGACTTGGAATTTAGTGACAGGCCCATAAGTCCATAAAAAATAAGTTGAATAGTTTGATCAAAAACATTGCATAGAAATAATAAAAGGCGGCTCAACGAAGCGGCCTTTTTCTTGGTTCATTACCAAAATATAACGAATTTTGTAACAAAAACGTTTGCTAAAAAGAAGGAAAAATGATTAATTTTACGAAAAAAAGCATATATCGACAAAAAAGAAGCAAAATTTGAATAAAAAAAGAAAAAATATGAAAAAAAATCGAAGAATTGTTTAACAATTGAAAACACGTGAAAACCAGTCATGACAAGGTGTAAAAGCCTTACAAAAGGTAAGTTTACCTATTATGGAGAAAGAAGGAGTGATCTGAAATGTTTTTGTAACATTTCTATTGCTTAATTGAAATATGGGTGTGGTAGAATGTTTTTGTCGTAAGAAAAGATTAAGATATTTTAAATAAACTTTAGAAATTAATTCGGAGGAATGACAAGTGAAGAAACGTCTATTTGCATCAGTATTACTATGTTCATTAACGCTATCAGCAATTGCTACCCCAAGCATCGCTTTGGCGGACAATGTTGATAAAAAAATTGAAGAAAAAAATCAAGAAATTTCATCATTAAAAGCAAAACAAGGGGATTTAGCTTCACAAGTATCTTCTTTAGAAGCAGAAGTATCTTCAGTATTTGATGAAAGCATGGCTTTACGTGAACAAAAGCAAACACTAAAAGCAAAATCAGAACAATTACAACAAGAAATTACAAACTTGAATCAACGTATTGAAAAACGTAACGAAGCAATCAAAAATCAAGCACGTGATGTTCAAGTTAATGGACAAAGCACAACAATGCTAGATGCAGTTTTAGATGCGGACTCAGTTGCAGATGCAATCAGCCGTGTTCAAGCTGTTTCAACAATCGTAAGTGCCAACAACGACTTAATGCAACAACAAAAAGAAGATAAACAAGCCGTTGTTGATAAAAAAGCTGAAAACGAGAAAAAAATGAAACAACTTGAAGCAACAGAAGCTGAATTAGAAACAAAACGTCAAGATTTACTTTCTAAACAATCTGAATTAAACGTAATGAAAGCTTCATTAGCATTAGAACAATCATCAGCTGAAAGTTCTAAAGCTGGCTTAGAAAAACAAAAAGCAGCTGCTGAAGCAGAGCAAGCACGCTTAGCTGCTGAACAAAAAGCTGCAGCTGAAAAAGCTAAACAAGCTGCTGCAAAACCAGTTCAAGCTAAAGCTGAAGTAAAAGCAGAAGCACCAGTTGCCTCTTCTTCAACAACAGAAGCGCAAGCACCAGCAAGCTCAAGCTCAGCAACTGAATCAAGCACGCAACAAACAACTGAAACAACTACACCAAGTACAGATAATAGTGCAACAGAAAATACTGGCTCTTCTTCATCAGAACAACCAGTACAACCTACAACACCAAGTGATAATGGAAATAATGGTGGCCAAACTGGTGGTGGAACAGTTACACCACCAACACCAGAACCAGAGCAACCAACACCAGCGCCTTCTGCTGATCCAACAATCAATGCATTGAACGTTCTACGTCAATCATTAGGTTTACGTCCAGTAGTATGGGATGCAGGCTTAGCAGCTTCTGCAACTGCTCGTGCAGCACAAGTTGAAGCAGGTGGTATTCCAAATGATCACTGGTCTCGTGGAGATGAAGTTATCGCAATTATGTGGGCGCCAGGTAACTCAGTAATCATGGCGTGGTACAACGAAACAAACATGGTAACAGCTTCAGGAAGCGGTCACCGTGATTGGGAAATTAACCCAGGTATTACGCGTGTCGGTTTTGGTTACTCAGGTAGCACAATCGTAGGACACTCAGCCTAATCAGCAATGATAAAAATAGACGTAAGCAGCTTCTGAAAAGAAGCTGCTTTTTTCATTACTATTTCATCCATCTCCGTTGACAAATTTGCTAAACGTGGTATTCTAATTATAATCTAATAATTTCCGTTGAATAGGAAAGTAAATACAAGACAGTTGGTAGAGAGACTTTGGTTGGTGAAAAAAGTTAGATGTCTGTATCGAAAAATGGCCTAGGAGGAATTTTTGTCGAAACGTAGGCAAAAACGTAATGTCTTTCGTTAACAAGACCGCTGATTATGATTGTCAGTTGAAGGGAAAGAGTCATCTTTCCGAAAAAAGGTGGTACCGCGATAATAATCGCCCTTTTACTAGTTACGGCTAGTAAAAGGGCGTTTTTTTATAAATAAAAATAGGAAAGAGTGAGGCAAATGAGTAGTCAGATTCCTTTTACAGTTGATCATGTGGGAAGTTTTTTACGTCCGGAAACAATTAAGAAAGCACGGAAAAAGGTCCAAGCAGGTGCTTTATCTCAAGCAGAGCTACGTCTTATTGAAGATGAGGAAATCAAAGCATTAGTAGCAAAACAAAAAGCTGGCGGTTTACGGGGAATCACAGATGGTGAATTTCGTCGCGGTTTTTGGCATATTGATTTCTTAGAAGGATTAAATGGTGTGACAGGCTATATCCCAGAAACGGGGTATAACCAAACCTTTCATGGAAAAGCAGCTCCAGCCTATAATATCCGCGTAGTGGATAAAATATCTTTTCCTGCGCAACATCCATTTTTAGAGGACTTTTCATTTTTAAAAGAGGTGGTGGAAGTTGGTGATGGCACGGTAGCCAAAGCAACGATCCCTAGTCCGACCATGATTTTACGTCAAGAAATTTTATCCAACGACGGCACCTCGCGCATTCAAACAATTTATCCAGAGATTGGTGATTTTTATAAGGATTTAGCACAAACATATAAAGATGCAATTGCGGCCTTTTACGAGAGAGGTTGCCGTTATTTGCAATTTGATGATACAAATTGGGCGTTTCTAGCGGATCAGACAAAACAAGAAGAATTACGAGCAAAAGGAATACAGCCAGAAGAAATTGCACAAGTGTGTACCACGATTATTAATGAAGCCTTAGCTGGTAAGCCAGAAGATTTAACTGTAACCACGCACATTTGCCGTGGGAACCATGCTTCGTCTTGGTTATTTTCAGGTGGTTATGAACCGATAGCAAAAGAATTATTTGCTACGAATTATGATGGTTTCTTCTTGGAATATGACTCAGATCGTGCAGGGGACTTTTCACCATTAAGACATTGGCAAAATAATGGCAGCAAAGTCGTTTTAGGTTTAGTTACTTCTAAGTTTCCTGAATTAGAAGAGACTGAACAAGTGAAAGCACGAATTGAAGAAGCCCAACAGTTTGTTCCTTTAGAAAACTTAAGTATTAGTCCGCAATGCGGTTTTGCTTCAACGGAAGAAGGAAATCGTTTGACGGAGAAAGAACAATGGCGCAAAGTTCAATTACTTCAAGAAATTGCTAGAGAAGTATGGTAAAAAAACTGGGACATAAGTCTAAACGGCTTATGTCCCAGTTTTTTCATTGTATTATTTTAAATATTGATCTTTAGTAAAATTCGTGTGTTCATACTCGCCGTTGTCACCATAAAAGCGGTTATAGCGTTGTTTGAATTTGCGGAATAAATAAATGACTGTCACTTTAACTAGGCAATACATTGGAATCCCGAAGATAACGCCCATTAAACCAAACAGTTCACCCATAACTAACAAGACAAGTAAAATAGTAATCGGATGGACTTTTAATTTATCGCCCATCACACGAGGAATAACAAAATCACCATGAATCAATTGGATGGCAAACCAGACGATAACGAATTTTACTACCATAAATGTGGAATCCTGAAAGGCAATAATCAATCCTGGAATAAAGGCAATAAATGGCCCGATATAAGGAATAATACATAAAATACCCGCAGCTAAAGCTAAAATGCTACCAAATTGTAAACCAATTAATAGAAAAGCTGGCCAATACATAATCCCTAAAACCAACGAAGCAATGACTTGACCTTTTAGATAATCGCCAATTTGAATGTTGGCAATTTGGCTATATTCATCAAAATCAGGACGAAAAGCTGGGGGAATGATGCCTTTTACAAAGCGATAAAACTTTTCTTTGTCTTTTAAAAGGAAAAAGGCGATGATAGGTCCTGTAAACAAGGTTAGGAAAGTAGAAGAGACTGCAGAAAAGACGCTTCCCAGACCTTGTGCGCCTGTTTGTAGGTAATCCCCTGCAAAGTCTTTAAAGGAGTTTGCAAGTTTGCCCCAGAGCTGATTAATCGACTCATTAGCAGATTCTAAATCTTTTGCAAAAGGTGTTTTAGCCATAAATTCTTGTACTGTTTGGAGCGTGCTTTTCCAAAAACTTGGGAATTGTTTGATTAATTCTTCCGTTTGGTCTTGGATAATTGGGAAAAGTTGCAGTCCAGCTAACACTAGTAATGCAATAATTAAGACATAGAGAATCGCAATCGCCCAAACACGGGGAATTTTTTTCTCAAGGCGTTTCACCATTGGATTAAGCAAATAAAATAGAATAATACCAAAAAGTACCGGGCCTAAGACGGCACTAAAAATAACAAAAATTGGTTTAAAGATAAATGAAACAGTGTTGAATAAAAAGATAGTTACAGCAATTAGACAAAGGATAGTTAATGTGTAAAGTAAATTTTTCCCACCTAAAAAGCGGATCCACTTGGTACTTTCTTTATCCATAAGTTGCTCCTTTCGTTAAGCTTTATTTCTAAAATGACCAATAATTTCAATGACACCCATGAAAATCAGGATAAATCCAAAGACTTGCATCAAAACTAAGAGACTTTTGAAGGGATTAAAAACTAAAACGGCTCCAGCGATTAAAACCAGAATACTGTAGATAAGCGCGCCTGTTTGACGAGTATTTAAAGCAAAAGTCAATTGAACGAGGCCGTTTATAACAATGCTAATCCCTAATAAAAACGGCAGAATCGAAACAATCACCGGTGCAAAAAATAAAAAGGCTACTGCTAAGACGACAAAGATTAAACCTGTTACGAAACCAAGTCCCCAGCTACCCGTTTGTTTTTTTATTTTGTAGTCATCATAAATATTAATTAACCCTAAAAGCATCAAATAACCAGCAATTAAATAACCGACGAACTGGAAGAAAGCACCGGGATTAAAGACAATGGCACTTCCGATAACGATAAAGACGGCGTCGCGCAATAGGGTATGGCGCCGAAAATTTTCTCTAAAAGTTTGGAACATAAAAATCCTCCTCAATGTTATTGTTTCTTTTATTCTAGCGGAAAAAAGAAAAAAGTGCGAGTGGTAGCTCTAAAAAGTGTTGGAAACTGTGTCTTTAGAAAAAATAACATTAAAAATTAAAAAAGTCTTACAAATGAGCGAAAATTGGCATATAATGGAAAGTGAAATTTTATTTTAAGAAGGAGAGATTTGATGGATTTATTACCTTTATTAGGCGTATTGATCGTCATTGTCGGCTTCGCATTGAAATTTGATGCTATCTTGATTGTGATGGTTGCTTTAATAGTGACGGCTTTTACTGGCGGACTTGGTTTGACATCGATGCTAGAAACACTAGGAACAACCTTTGTGAATAATCGAGGAATGGCTATCTTTATTATTATTATGTTAGCAACAGGAACGTTAGAAAGAAATGGCTTGAAAGAGTCAGCGGCTACGTTGATTAAACGATTCAAAAAGGTATCTGCTGGTGTGATTATTGACATTTATGGTGTCTTTCGGATTATCTTCGCCGCTTTTAACGTAAGTTTCGGTGGGGTAGCAGGTTTTGTGCGTCCGATTATTTTGCCAATGGCGTTAGGAACAATTGAATCAAAAAATTTACCAATGGTGCCAGAGTATGAAGAAGAACTAAAAGGGATGGCTTCAGCCATGGAAAATATCTGTTGGTTCTTTGGTCAAGTTCTGTTTGTTGGTGGGGCTGGGGCATTACTTGTTCAATCAACATTAAAAGATTTAGGCTATGAAGTGACATTAGGTAAATTGGCTTTAGTGGAAGTACCAGTCGCCTTAGTTGCCTTAATTTCGGCAAGTATTTACTTTACTTTAAAAGAAAAAAGATTACGTAAAAAATATTATGGACAGGAGGGACTGAAATGAGTTTTTTCACAGATCCAAGTATTGATTTGAGTGCAAAGTTATTGGAAGTCCTTTATATTTTTATGGGGATTATCTTGTTATATACAAGTTTTCGTAGTTTTCGTGATAAAACCAATCAACATGCGTATGGGACTAGTTTATTCTGGGGAATCTTAGGGATCTTAATCGGTTTTGGTCGGTTTATCCCACCAGTTGCCTGTGGCGTACTTATTTTTGTGATGACAATTCCGGCAATTCTTCAAAAAGTGACAAAAGGAGAAAGTCGCTTACCTTCGAAAGAATACATGGAAAAAATGTCTCAAAAATTAGGAATGAAGATTTTTATTCCCGCACTAAGTATCGGGGTTTTTGCAATTCTTTTTGCCACATTGACTACTTTAGGAGCTTTAGTCGGTGTCGGTGTTGGTGTCTTTGTAGCGATTTTCATCATGATGTTCTTTTCTAAAAATAATACGCCGAAAGTATTTTTTGATGATGCGGCGGAAATGTTAGAAACAGTCGGTCCTCTTAGTACGTTGCCAATGCTATTAGCTTGTTTAGGTGCTGTTTTTACTAGCGCTGGTGTTGGTGAGATTATTTCAAAAGGGGTTAGTGCCGTAGTACCAGCAGGAAATGTCAATGTAGGGATTATTATTTATGCTGTGGGAATGGTTATTTTTACGGCTATCATGGGCAATGCCTTTGCAGCAATAACCGTGATGACAGTCGGAATTGGTGTGCCGTTTGTCTTTTCTTTAGGTGCAGATCCCGCATTAGTTGGGATGGTTGCCTTAACATGTGGTTTTTGTGGTACACTGTTAACACCGATGGCTGCGAACTTTAATATCGTACCTGTAGCCATGTTGGAAATGAAAGATAAGTACGGCGTCATTAAAAATCAATTGCCGATTGCACTTTTCATGTTAATTTTCCAAATTGTTTATATGATTCTATTCAAATAAGAAAGGATGATCGAAATGAAAGTTGTCGTTACTGGCTTTGATCCATTTGGAGGAGAAGCAATCAATCCTGCCTTTGAAGCAGTCAAAAAATTACCTGCTGAAATTGCAGGAGCTGAAATTATTAAAGTTGAGGTGCCAACTGTTTTTGGCACTAGTGGTGAAAAAGTGGCTGAAGCAATTGAAACCCATCAACCAGATATGGTGATTTGTGTTGGACAAGCAGGCGGCCGTCAAACAGTCACTGTTGAAAAAGTGGCGATTAATTTAGCGGAAGCGCGTATCCCGGATAATGCAGGACAACAACCAAGCGATGTGCCGTTGGTTGAAGATGGAGCAACAGCCTATTTTACAAATTTACCGATTAAAGCGATGGTAAAAAATTGTCATGACCATCAATTACCTGCAGCGATTTCTTATACAGCAGGAACCTTTGTATGTAATGATATTATGTATCACTTACTACACTTAATTAACACTAAATATCCAACTATTCGTGGCGGATTTATTCATGTTCCGTTCCTACCAGAACAAACAATTGATAAACCAACGTTTGCTTCTATGTCATTAGAAGCAATCACAGATTCTTTGTTCTATATGATTGAAGCAGCAGTAAAAACGCAAGAAGATATTCAACTACAAGGTGGCACAACCCATTAATTAACAGGAGCGTGGAACAAAAATCACTTTGGATTTTTGTTCCACGCTCAAAAACTGATAAACGGCGGGAACAGAAGCAACTCCTTCGGAAATAAGCCGAAATTCTCCAAAAATTAAAGAACAATTTTCGGAAATTCCTTCTTATTTCTCGGAGTTAAACGCTGCTGTCCCGACCTCTTTCTATTTTTACAAAAAGAAAAAGTAATTTTTGTTGGCGTGTGAAAAAAATTTTTTATACTATTTTCGTTGACAAGTCGGTTTCTTCTTGGTATATTGAGATTCATAAATTATTAGCCCAGTAGGAAATAGATGTTTTGTTCAGAAAGTCGATGGTTGCTGCGAATCGATCAAGTCTATTTGTGAATTACACTAATAAGTAGTAACAATTACATAATACATAAGCGAGAAGCAAGTAAGCTTCTAATTAAGGTGGTACCGCGGAGAGATTCGTCCTTATTCTTTAAGGATGAATCTCTCTTTTTATGTAGCTTTAGGAGGCGTTTTCAATGAGTTGTGGAGGGGTTATTCGTTATCATAAGATCCTTTAATGTCAGAGTATTCAGAAAAAAGATTAGAGGAGAGTAACGAAATGAAAGAAAAACAGAAAAAGAAGACCGTGAGTGTTCGAGAAGCAAGTATCGTGTTATTAATTATTGTGGCAGCTATTGCAACAGGAGTAATTGGCTTAAAGATATCGCCAAATATTACTATTTTGTTTGTGATTGCATTGATTTTAGGCTACGCAATGTTTCGTAAAGTACCATTTGATCAAATGCATAAAGGGATTGTTGATGGCTTGAAGCCAGGGATTATTCCAATTTTTATTTTCATTTTAGTGGGGGCATTGATTGCCGTTTGGATTCAAGCAGGAATTATTCCAACGATTATGGTTTTTGGTTTTAAAATGATTAGTGTTAAATGGTTTGTGCCGTCAGTTTTTATTGTCTGTGCGATTGTCGGCAGTGCAGTAGGTAGTGCTTTTACAGTGATGTCAACAATTGGAATTGCCTTTTTCGGTATTGGCAGTACCTTAGGGTTAAATCCTGCTTTAGTTGTGGGGGCGATTGTTTCTGGTTCAGTTTTTGGTGATAAAATGTCGCCTTTATCAGAATCAACAAACTTAGCCGCAGCGATTGTTGAAGCGGATTTATTTAAACATATAAAAAACTTGATGTGGTCGACTGTACCAGCATTTATCGTCTCTTTAATCTTGTTTATGATTTTAGGACAAACGTACGCGAATACTAGTCTGACAGAAGTAGTTCAAGTTATTCAAGTATTGGAAGACCACTTTACCATTTCAATTTGGTCATTGTTACCATTAGCCTTAATGTTAATCTGTGCCTGGCGCAAAATTCCAGCGATTATCACGATTTTGTTGAACATTATTGTGGCAGTAATTATGATTATTATTCAAAATCCGAAAGTATCGTTGCAGGCATTAGGAAACACGTTGGAAAATGGGTTTGTTTCTCAAACGGGGAACGCACAAATTGATCAATTATTAAGTCGTGGCGGGATTATGAGTATGATGCCGACTGTGGCACTTATTATTCTAACGTTGTCTCTAGGTGGCTTATTAATGGAATTAGGATTGATTTCTGCGGTCATGGAAGTTGTTTCGCAGAAAATGAGCAGTACACCGAAATTGATTTTATCAACGTTATTAACAGGAATTGGCGTAAATATTTTTATTGGTGAACAATTCCTATCGGTTATTTTACCAGGGAATGCCTTTAAAGAAGTTTACAAAAAAGAAGGTTTGGATCCGACTGTTTTAGGCAGAACCTTGGAGGATGGTGGGACGGTTATTAACTACCTCATTCCTTGGGGGATTGCAGGTAGCTTCGTAGCGGGGACCTTTGGCGTACCAACGTTGACTTACTTACCATTTGTTTTCTTTAGCTTATTATCGCCTGTCTTCTCAATGGTCAGTGCGTTTACTGGTTTAGGGATTAAGCGGTTATCAGCAGAACCTGTTACCGAAAAATAGGTTGATTAAAATAGAACAGTTGATGGGGAATACTGTAGTTTCTCTCTGTCAGTTGTTCTATTTTTCTTGTAAAAAAGGTTGCATTTTTAGAAAGAAACAGTTATAGTTGACTAGTCAATTGTTGACGAGTCATCTTTTTAAGGAGGAAACTATGTCGTTATCATTACGGGAAGTCAGCCATTTATTATGTCAGTTAAAGGTATTAGATCAAAAAATTACCAAAGTTTTTGAAGAGCAAGTTGGCTTGAGTTTGACTCGTTATGAGTTGCTGATGATTTTAAAAGAACGTCAGCCGTGTCTTCAAACGGAGATTCAAGAACACTTAAAAATCGATAGTGGTGCGGTCACTCGCCATTTGAAAATTTTAGAAGAGAAACAGTATGTGACACGACAGCGAAATCCAGAAAATAATCGGGAAGTGCTAGTGCATTTAACAGAAAAAGCACAACAAGAACTACAGCAATGTACAGCCAAGCAACAAACGGTAACAGAAATTATTCCCAGTACATTTACAAAGGACGACTGTCGCCAGTTAAAAGAACTTTTGACAAAACTAGATCAAAGCATTACAACGAAAGAGGTATGATAGAATGACAACATATACAACGAATGATTTTTCAGAGATTGTTTTTGGCCGCAAATCGGTTCGGGTGTACGATGAAACCCATAAAATTTCTCATGAAGAAATGTTAACAATGATTCAAGAAGCGACCACTGCCCCTTCTTCTGTTAACATGCAGCCATGGCGTTTTGTCGTAGTGGAAAGTGAAGCAGGCAAAGAAAAATTAAAACCCTTAATTCGCTTTAATACGCGTCAAAATGAAACATCTTCTGCAATGCTCTTAATTTTTGGTGATCTAAACTGCCATGAACGAGGAGAGGAAATTTACAATCAAGCTTATGCTAGTGGTAAAATGCCTAAGGAAGTGCGGGACCAACAATTAGCAGCCATTATTCCCCATTATGAAAGTTTAAGCAGAGAACAAATGAATGACATCGTAAAAATTGATGCGAGTTTAGCAGCTATGCAATTTATGTTAGTGGCCCGAGCTCACGGATATGAAACAAATCCAATCGGTGGTTTTGAATCGGAAAAATTAGCCGAAACATTTGGTTTAGATCAAGAGCGCTATGTCCCAGTAATGATTTTATCTGTGGGTAAGGGCATGGAAACTGGCTATGAATCTGTTCGTTTAGCACCAGAAAAAATCACGACATTTGAATAGGCAATAAAAAATGACGGCGTACGCTTGCATTAACCAACGATCTTAAAGAAAGTTGGCTAATGCAACAGCGATGCCGTCATTGTCGTTGGATAAAGTGACTTCCGTTGCGATGCTTTTAAGCTCGTCAACGGCGTTTTCCATAGCAATCCCCGTGCCGGCCCATTCCAACATTGTATAATCGTTGTGACCATCACCAAAAGCAATTACTTCTTCAGCAGTTATGCCTAACTGTAGGGTTAGTTTTTCTAAAGAACGCGCTTTATCAATATTTTTAGCGGTAAATTCAAAATAGAAAGGAGCGGAAAAAGCAGCGGTGACGGTTTCTTTGAAAGGCGCGTAGATGGCCTCATGATATTTTTGTAAATAGGCGGGTTCACCAGCAATTAAAATTTTGTTCAAGGGAAAGTTTAGTCTGGCGGCTAAATCATGCCACTCACATAATTGAAAGTTGCCGCCCCGTGATTCATATTCAATAATATTAAAATCACCAGTCTCTAAATGTAAGGTGTTATGAAAAACATCATTGACATACATAAATGTTTCATCATTAATCATTGGAATTACGTCAAATTGTTTCAAATGTTCTAAAATTTGTTGACTCAATGATTTTGAAATTGTCTGGTTAAATAGTTGTTGCTGACTGCCGTGATGGGTGACACAAGCGCCGTTATAGGAAAGTAAGTGTCCATTATAATGAGCCATCTCCAATTCATCTGCTAAGGGCCGCATACCGTTAGTCGGGCGGCCAGAAGCCAAAATCAGTGAGAGGCCTTGTTTTTGTGCAGCTACTAATGCTTGTCGCGTTTTTGGTGAAATCTTTTTTTCTGAAGTTAACAAGGTACCATCAATATCCATTACAATTGCTTTGATTGCCATAATTGGCCTCCAATCCGAAGAGTTTCTTTCTTTTAGTATAAAAGTTTTTTCTATTAATGTAAACGGATTCTCTTGTGAGGTGTATAAAAGAATTATTTTACAAAAATCTATACTATTTTTTTGTGAAATTTCATATAATAGAAGTATTCTAATTATCTACATAGAGAGCGAGGGACAAGGAATATGAAGGAAAAAGAAATGCATTCGCTCTTTTTTAAACATAAGTTTGTGAAAGTAACCCCCTATTTACGTCGTTTTGGTCATCGTTTGAGTGGGATGATTATGCCAAATTTGAGTATTTTTATTGCGTGGAGCTTATTGTCTTTGGTGGCTGGCTATACGACAGGGAATCTACGGCTAGCTCTTTCTGAAGTCGAAACGATAATGATTCGAGTTGTTTTACCGATTCTAATTGGTTTTACAGGCGGAAAAATGTTCGAGGAACAACGTGGCGGCGTTGTTGCTGCTATTGCGACAGTGGGCGTGATTGTTTCCACAGATGTTCCACAGTTGTTTGGTGCTATGTTTATTGGTCCTTTAGCAGGATATACTTTCGCCAAAATTGAACAAATTCTCTTACCGAAAGTTAAAGAAGGCTATGAGATGCTGACTAAAAACTTTTTAGCAGGAATTGTGGGAGGACTGCTGTGCTGTTTTGGTATTCTGGTTGTAGCTCCGGCTGTTGAAAGCGCTAGTTTTTGGCTGTATCAATTTTCTTCTTGGTTAATTGAAGCCAATCTTTTACCATTGGTTCACGTTTTCTTAGAACCTTTAAAAGTGTTATTTTTTAATAATGCGATTAACCATGGCTTATTAACGCCTCTAGGTTTAGAAGGTGCTAGTCAAACAGGTCAGTCCATTTTATTTCTATTGGAAACAAACCCTGGACCAGGCGTGGGCGTTTTGGTTGCTTTTCTGCTGTTTGGGCCTGTAGGTCAACGAAAAACAGCAGGAGGTGCCACCATGATTCAACTGATTGGGGGCATTCATGAAATTTATTTTCCGTTTGTTTTAATGGATCCGCGCTTATTTTTAGCAGTAATTGCTGGAGGAATGAGTGGTACGCTTGTTTTTCAAATATTTAATGTGGGGCTAAGTGCTCCAGCTTCGCCAGGCTCATTGGTTGCGATTTTAGCCAATACCCCGACTGATGCGAGGCTGGCGGTTTTTAGCGGGATTTTTGTTAGCTTTCTGTGCTCTTTTGCAATAGCAAGCTTGTTATTAAAACGTCAACGAGGAATTGAACCAGTTTCAATTATAAAGATGAAGGAGGAAGACCAAGTGGAAACAGTCACACCTAACTATCAGCAAATTTTATTTGTTTGTGATGCAGGAATGGGCTCAAGTGCCATGGGGGCTAGTTTGCTAAGCCGACAATTAAAAGCTGTGGACTTGGAGATACCTGTGACTTACCAGTCCGTTCATCAGATGAAGTGGCAGCCTAAGACATTAGTGGTCATTCAAGCAGAATTGAAACAGTTAGCACAAAAGTACGTCCCAGAAAAGGATATGGTGAGTGTTCAAAATTTTTTAGAAATTAAATCCTATTACCCGCAAGTTTTAGCCAAACTGACTGCTTCTTCTCAAGAGCAATCTTCACTTGGTTCAGAGTCTACTGGAACGAACCCGACCAAACAAAGACAGAAGCTTGTTTTTTTATATGCCGAGAATGTTCGAGGATCGCAAACAATGGGAATGGAATTATTGCGGCAACAAGCGGCGAAACAAGGAGTCGCGATTGAAGTATCTAAAGAGCCACTGGAAACAGTCTTTTTTACCAAGGAGACAACCTACGTAGTGACTCGTGAACTGGCGCAAGCCTATCATTTAGATCTAACGCAACAAAATTTATACGTAGTTACTAGTTTTTTGAATAAGAAAGAGTATCAAGAATGGCTGGAAGGAGGAGCTGATAGATGTTTTTAACGACAAGAGAAACTGTTCTATTAACGGAATTAGTGAATAGTCCTACCCCCGTTTCAGTAAACCGCATGATGAATTTGTTAAAGGTTAGCCGCCGGACGGTATATCGTGAATTAGAAAATTTAGAAACCTCGCTAGCATCGATGGGCGCGACGTTGGAAAAAGTAGCTCGTGGGCGCTTTTCGATTCAAGCAGATGAAGCAGCGATGACGGAAATTCAGGCTGCTATTTTAGGAGAAGAGACACAGGAACTTTCTACTTTGGCGCGGCAACATGCGATTTTATTGACATTACTGCAAACAAAAGAGCCAGTCTCTATGCATTATTTTCTGGAAACGTATTGTATTAGTAATACGACTTTTTATGCCGATATTAAACAATTAGAAACACGGATTGCTCGGATTCCGTTGACGATTTCTCGGAATCAAGGTTATGAAGTGACTGGTTCTGAAAAATATCGCCGTCTTCTAATGGCGAATATTCTAAGTATGGAAATTAATGAGTACCAATTTTTTCATTTTACCGAATTAACGACAAACGACCATTTTTTCTTTCAGTTTATTCATGCAGAACATTTAGCATTTGCACAAAAAATTGTTCAGCCAGAAGTAGAAACTTTATTTCCAGCATTAAGTGATCGCAAATTACAACATTTGATTTTAATGTTAACAATTGCGATGGATCGGGTCACTGCAGGTTTTTATTTAGCTGATGAGACCTATACTGGGCAGATGAATAAGGCCTTTCTAAATTGTTCTAAACGACTTTTTTCAAAAGTCGCTGCTGAAACGAAACAACTATACGCTGTCAGTGAGATTGTTTTTTTTGCTAGCTTATTAAGTGATTTTTCTAATTCTTTTGATGAAGATTTTTTTGATGAACATTTTGACACTCAGCTGGCTTATGCAGTGAAACAACTGATTGAAGCAGTAAGTCAAGAAACGGAAGTTAATTTTTTCGAAGATACCAATTTGTATAAAATGTTGTTGACGCATTTATCAGGTGTTTTTTCTCGGGCGGTTTTACAAGAAGAAGATTTAACGAATCCCATTTTAGAACGGATTATGAATCAATATCAAGAAATAGCTGCGGCTTTACGCCAAGCGTTGCCGCAAATTTTTCCGCAAAAGAATTTATCGGAAGAGGAAATTGCCTACATGGTACTTCATTTTGCCAATTCTTTAGAGCGGAGTCCCAAAATTATGGAAGTTGATATTGCTGGTTTTTCTCCTAGCGGTTTGGCTTCGACAAGTATGCTGGAAATGCGATTACGGCGCTACTTTCCTTTTATCAACCAGATTCATTTTTTTCGGATTGCGGATTTAGGTAAGGTGAATGTTGAGGAAAACTATGACTTAGTGATTTCCACTTCGTTATTACCAGGATACAATGGTAAATATAAATTGATCTCACCGTTACTTTTAGACGATGAAATCCGCCAATTGAAAGAAGAGTTTAAGCGGATTAGTCACGAAAAACGCTCGCTTAGGAAAGCGCCTGTGAAAAAAATAGGTGGCGAAGAAAGCTACGAAACAGTGGTCGCTTTCATGGAAGAAATTAGTAAACTATTAGAAACATTTTTCATAGCAGATTTAAATAATCAAGCGGATTTAGCAGAAACCGTTCAACAAGCTCTCGCGCAACTTTCCGCAGATTTAATCACCGATAGTGCAATCGTCTGTCAGCAATTGATGAAACGTTACGAGCAAGCGCCTATTGGGATTCCTCAGACGGAAATGGCCTTATTCCATACCTCAAGTACAGCAGTGACACAGCCTGTTTTTTGTATTTTTAATCTGGCCCAGCCACTTATGATTGAAGGTATGGATAAAAAGCCGATGCAGTTACAACGTATGTTACTCATGCTAGCGCCGATGCCGATTGATGAAACAATCGGGAAAATTTTAGGAAAAATCAGTGGTGCGATTATTATGAATGATTTAAATACAGAAATTTTTCATTCAGGAAATGAAGCCATTGTTTATCAGTTGCTTTCGTCATTATTAATTGAAGAAATGAAAGGCTAGGTGTTGAGAGATGTTTGAAATTACAGCGGAGCAAATAATGTTGAATCAATCATATGCTAGTTGGGAGGAAGCACTTGCAGCTTCTGGTGAATTACTGCTAAAAAATCAGTTGGTCACGCCTGACTATGTCAAAGCAATGTATCAACGTCAACAAAAAGTCAGCGTGTATATCGGTAACTTCGTGGCATTGCCTCATGCGGAAGGACAAGATGAACAAGTTTTAAAAGAAGGGATTTGCTTTATTCAAGTGCCTGATGGGGTCAACTTTGGTACGGAAGCAGATCGAAAAATAGCTACTTTGTTATTTGTCGTTGCTCTAAAAAGTCAACGGCAATTAAGCATGCTTCAAGAATTAGCTTTTTTCTGTTCAGATCTCGAAAACATTCAGCGGCTCAGTGATTGTCAAACAATAGATGAAGCACAAAAAATTCTGGCTCAAGCCTAGAGTTACGTCTGAAAAAAATCAATTCATTCTGAAATGTTCAATAATTATTGAAATAATTTTATATTAAAAAAATAAAATATTTTAATTTAAGAGGTTAAACAAAAAAGATAAGAAGATTCCTTGACAAAAAATAGGACCTATGATAAATTTAAGGTAACTTGTGACAAAGTCGTGCATGGATGCACTAAAAAGACACCCTATCAGTAGTAGGGTGTCTTTTTTGCTGTTTAGACAGCAGCGGCTGGAAGCAACTTGTTTATTCCTCGTTCTGTTTTTCCAACCAATGGTTACAAGTTTCAGGACAATCCCGACAAAAATCGGCACAAGAATTTTTGTGACAATCTCGTACATGTGATGCACCTCCTTTCGAGGCAAGTCGCCAATTTGAGTATAGCATAAAAAGTTGTTCATTTATTATTGGAATTATTAGAAATGGAATAAGCACGTGTTTTCTGGTTTTCGTAACTAGAGAACACGTGCTTTTTTCTTTCAACTTTTGGCACAATGGTTTGTGCCAAAGTACGACTTTTTCCAGATTCGGAAAGCGGATACAATTTAGTCAACAAGAAAAGTTACTTGAGAGAAGGGGAATAAAAATGGAACAAGTACCAGAAAAAAATAAAGTATCAATTAAAGCAAAAGTCCAAAGACTTGGCAGTACCTTATCTAGCATGGTGATGCCCAATATCGGGGCGTTGATTGCGTGGGGCGTTTTGACAGCGCTATTTATCCCAGATGGATATCTGCCAAATAAAGCCTTTGCCACGATGGTTGGCCCAATGTTGACCTATTTAATTCCATTATTAATTGGCTACACTGGTGGGAAAGTAATAGCAGGTGATCGCGGTGCCGTAGTTGGCGCAATTGCGACAATGGGCGTGATTGTGGGAACCGATATTCCGATGATGCTAGGTGCCATGATTATGGGTCCACTTGGTGGCTTTACAATTAAGAAATTTGATCAGTATTTCCAACATCGGATTAAAGCTGGTTTTGAAATGTTAGTAAACAATTTTTCAGCTGGATTAATTGGTTTTGCATTAGCTTTACTTGGTTTTTCAGCGATTGGCCCAATTGTCGATGCGCTGACTGCTGCAATGGCACGTGGTGTGGAAATCATTTTAAATGCTCATTTGATTCCATTAACGAGTATTTTTATTGAACCGGCAAAAGTGCTCTTTTTAAACAATGCGATTAATCATGGCATCTTAACACCCTTAGGGACAGAACAAGTCTTATCGGCTGGTAAATCAATTCTTTTCCTATTAGAAGCAAACCCTGGTCCTGGGTTAGGTGTCTTATTAGCATTTATGTTTTTTGGAAAAGGTGCGGCAAAATCTTCTGCGCCGGGAGCAATAATTATTCATTTCCTTGGTGGTATCCACGAAATTTACTTCCCATATGTAATGATGAAACCGTTATTATTCTTATCAGTTATTGCAGGTGGTGCGACAGGTAGTTTGGTTTTCCAAACGTTAGATGCTGGTTTACGTGCGCCCGCTTCACCAGGCTCCATTATAGCTATTTTAGCGATGACACCAATGGGTTCTTACTTACCAGTTATTTTAGGTGTTTTGGCAGCAACTGCTGTTTCCTTTGCAGTATCCGCAGTCATTTTAAAAGCAGATGCGAAAGAAGAAAGTGATGAATTTGCCCAAAAAGTGAAAGAAACCCAAGCTGCTAAAGCAGCATCAAAAGGATTAACTGTCACAAATGGTAGTGCTTCATTGTCAGGAATTCAACAAATTATTTTTGCTTGTGATGCTGGGATGGGCTCTAGTGCAATGGGTGCGTCTATCTTACGGAAAAAGGTCCAAGAGGCTGGTTTAGTACAAACTGTGACAAATCGGGCCATTAATAATTTGACCGATGAGGGAAATACATTGATTGTCACACAAGCGGAATTGCAAGAACGGGCCAAACAGAAAGCACCTAATGCAACCTTTGTAGCAGTTGAAAATTTCTTGAACTCACCACGTTATGATGAAATTGTGGCTGAACTATCAGGTACCAAAGAAAAAAACGACGCACAACCAACAGTCTCCAAAGCAACACCTGCTTCTGAAATTGAGGGAGATTTAGCAAATGTCAATGAGATTCTTTTGGTTCACGATGATCGTGTCGGGTCAGCAACGATGGGAATGAAAGTCTTAGAAGAAATTTTAGATAAAGAGAAAATTTCAATGCCGATTCGAAAAATTAATATTAATGAATTAACTCAACAAACACAGGCTTTAATTGTCACAAAAGCTGAACTAACGGAACAAGCCCGTAAAAAAGCCCCGAAAGCGACACACTTATCAGTAAAAAGTATGGTTAATCCCAAAAAATATGAAACAGTGGTTTCGCTCTTAAAAGAAAGTGCCTAGAGAGGAAGAAAACAATGGAAAATCTTACGAATATTTCAATTGAATTAAATCAACAGTTTAATACAAAAGAAGAAGCTATTCGCTTTTGCGGCGAAAAACTAGTCGAGGCAGGCTGTGTTGAGCCCGCTTATATCGAAGCAATGATTGAAAGAGACCAATTGCTATCTGTTTATATGGGGAATTTTATTGCCATTCCTCATGGAACAGAAGAAGCCAAAAAATTAGTGAAAAAATCAGGAATCTGTGTAGTGCAAGTCCCAGAAGGCGTTAATTTTGGCACCGAAGAAGATGAAAAAATTGCTACCGTATTATTTGGGATTGCCGGAGTCGGTGAAGAACATTTGCAATTAGTCCAACAAATTGCACTTTATTGTAGTGATATGGATAACGTGGTGCAACTTGCCGATGCATTAAGTAAAGAAGAAATAACAGAAAATTTAGCCATTGCTTAAAGGAGAGAATAAGAATGAACGCAGTACATTTTGGAGCAGGAAATATTGGACGCGGCTTTATCGGCGAAATTTTAGCTAAAAACGGGTTTCATATTACGTTTGTGGATGTTAATGAAACCATCATTCAAGCGTTAAAAGAACGTAAAAGTTATACAATTGAATTGGCCGATGCCTCACATCAACAAATTAACGTTGAAAATGTGACCGGGTTAAATAACATGACAGAACCAGAAAAAGTAGTAGAAGCAATTGCGGAAGCCGATTTAGTCACGACGGCGATTGGTCCCAATATTTTACCAAGAATTGCTGAATTAATTGCTCAAGGAATTGATGCACGTGCCGAAGCAAATTGTCAAAAGCCGCTGGATATTATCGCTTGTGAAAATATGATTGGTGGTTCAACCTTTTTAGCAGAAGAAGTGGCCAAATATTTGAAAAATCCAGCTTATGCTGAACAATGGATTGGTTTTCCTGATGCGGCAGTTGATCGGATTGTTCCATTACAAAAACATGAAGACCCACTTTTTGTTCAAGTTGAGCCTTTTTGTGAATGGGTCATTGATGATACCAACCGAAAAGCCAAAGAGATTCAGTTAGAAGGCGTTCATTACGTTGCTGATTTAGAGCCGTATATTGAACGAAAATTATTTAGTGTAAACACTGGCCATGCTACAGTTGCCTATACAGGGGCGTTGTTAGGCTATCAAACCATTGACGAAGCGATGCAGGACGCCTTAGTAGTAGCACAACTCAAATCAGTTTTGCAGGAAACCGGTAAACTTTTAGTGGCCAAATGGAATTTTGATGAACAAGAACATGCAGCCTATATTGAAAAAATTATTCAACGTTTCCAAAATAAATATATTTCAGATGCTATTACACGTGTAGCACGGACACCAATCAGAAAATTAGGTGCGCAAGAACGGTTTATTCGACCAATCCGTGAATTACAGGAACGCAATCTAGTGTCGCCGCATTTATTAGCAATGATTGGTATTGTTTTTAATTATCATGATCCAGAAGATGAACAAAGCCGTCAATTACAGGAAATGCTTGACCAAGAAAGCGTTGATACAGTGATCGCTGAAGTAACGGGCATTGAAGATCCAGAAACGGTTAAAAATATTAAACAAAACGTAGAACGCTATGCGCGACCACAAGTAGCATAATAACAAAATCCTTCTACCAAGATACTTCACATTTCTTAATTTAAAGGAAAAAAACAACCGCTCGCTGATTAAAGTGAGGGGTTGTTTTTAACATATTGACTAAGTGGTTTTTGATAAAGCTCTCCTTTGAAGGCACCTGTATTGAAGTATTCAGCTAATTGGTAACCAATGAATGGGCCAGTAGTGAGTCCTGATGAACCAAGTCCGCTAGCAACCACAAGGTGGGGCATTTCTGGCAAAGGGCCAAAAAACGGAGCGAAATCAGATGTATAAGCACGTGTACCGACGCGGTAATGCATGGGTTGCTTAAAAAGCTGCTCTGCTTCTTTTAGAAATGGTGCAGTCCCAGAAGTTAGTTGTTGAAAAGCGCTAACAGTCTCTTCTAAATCCCAGGCTTGTTCATTTTCGTGGGTGGCACCTAATAAAATTTTTCCTTGATTAAAAGGAATTAAATCGGCTTCGCCATCTAACATAGCAACAGGCCATTGCTGACTGTTTGTAAAAGGGGTCTCGAAAACTAATAATTGTCCTTTTTGGGGACGAATGTCCACAGATAAATTTAAAGTAGCTAGTAATTCCTTTAAATGAGGACCAGGTGTTAAAGCGAGAAAATCAACGCTCTTTTTTTCTGAATTTGTGACAATTTCCCACCCTTGATTCAGTTGTCGAAAGTGCGCCCGTTGTGAACAAAAAGTGACCCCTTTGGTTTCGGCGCGTTTCTGAAGATGGTTTAGATAAGCTGGTCCATCTAGGCGACCGCCGCCAGAAATAAAAAGTGAGGGAGTTTCCTTAAGTAGCGGTAAGAACTTCGCTGTTTGAACCGCTGACAACATCGTGATTTCTCCAATTTCAGGTGCAGTTTGCTTACGCTCTTCTGCCAAATGGGCTAAGTCTGCCAAAGCAGCTGCCGGACGCAAAATGACTGTCCCTGATTGACGATAAATATCCTCCGTCAGCTGAAAATCTTTGACTAGCTTTGGAAATAGGGCAGCGCCCTCTCGCGCTAATTGGTACCATTTCTTATTCCGACGTTTGGATAGCCAAGGGGAAATAATCCCGGCGCTCGCTTTAGTCGCTTGGCCGAGCCCTTCATCATAAACGGTAATATCAAATTTTTGTGGATCTAAATAATTAGCTAACGTCATTCCGATAATGCCGCCGCCAATAATGGCAATTTTTTTCATGCTTCTTCTCTCCTTCGAACAGTTGTATTGTAACACAAAAAAACCGCCTCTAGACAGAGACGATTGAGAGATAACTTGTTAACGGATCCTTCTGTGTGTGTAAATAGAATTGCCGCCTTCTAAAACGTGAACAATTTCTTGTGCCATTTCTGCCACAGGCACAGGATCATAACCAATAAATAAGTTCTTTAAAAAGGGGATTTTCTTAAAAAAATAAATACATTTACTAAAAAGTATGGTGCCGGTACGTTCTTGACCTACAAGTAAACTAGGATAAAAAATTACTGCTTCGGCGACTTCTTGGTGGATTAGTTCCTCCGCTGCCAATTTGGCATCCATATATTTTCTCAAAGGGAAAGGAACAGTATTGGCTGAAATAAATAAAAACTTAGCTGGATTTTTTTGTTGTGCTAAAAAAGAGCTGATTTTTTTCACTGGCGTCAGAATTAGCCGTTGATAGGTTTTCTTTTTTCGTGGATTTTCAAATAAAATACCTACTGTATCAATGACCCAGTCAGCACGCTGGACTTGTTCTTGCCAATTCGTGTCACGAGTAACATCGGAGCATACCCACTGCACTTGGTGGCTCCAAGATGCGGAGAGCGTGGCAGGCTTTCCATGACGTGAAACACTGATGACTTGATGTTGGCGTTGAACTAAAATTTTCGCGATTTGTTGACCTAAAAAACCGCTACCGCCAAAAATAATGACTTTCATGGCAAGCCCTCACTTTCAATTGTTTCTTCTAGTGTACCTTAAATAAAAAAAGAAGCAAAAAATCTCGATTGCGTATAGTTTAGTTATAAATAACATAAAAATAACCTTTTTAGATTGTTGAAATACAAAGACCCAACAATGGTTATTTATTGTCGTGAAATAAATAAAAAAATGAACAAAAATGAAATAAATCAGACTAAAGGCCTAGAGAAATGCCCTTGTTTCTTGAATTCAAGCATGGTTAAATAGTTATAAGTGAACGATCGAGCAATTTAGTTTGTTGGGGAAAATAGACAGAATGAGGAGATGAAACGAAGAAAATGAAGAAGAAAACGATAATTATATTGGGGGCAGTTGCGGTAATTGCGGTTGGGGGCATCGTAACTGTGAATGCGTTAAATAAAAATGCACAACAAGTAGCTGTCAAGCAAGCGCCTAAAGATGACTGGGGAATTGACTATTTTGATGTTCCTGACTTGCAACAAATTTATATTAACGGTGTCATCCAACCGGAACAAATGGAAGCCTTTGCGCGCGATCAAAAAATAACAAAGGATCCAGAGATTAAGGTGAAAAACGGCGATGTCGTAGATGCAGGCACAGAATTATTTACTTATGAAGATGAGGCGGTCACAAAAGAAATTGAGGCCCAACAAAATAGCTTAGCCAAATTAGAAACGAAGCGGGCGAATATCTATAATAAGTGGAATCGGGCCATTGATAAATTTAATAAAACTAAAGAAGAAGACCGCACGATGTCTGGTGATGATTTAAATGAACAATATCAAACAGAAGTCGATGCGGTAGATGAAGAGATTACCTTCACCAATGAAACCTTAGCGGATTTAGGAGCGAAGCAATATATTTCCACAAAGGCTAATTTCAAAGGCCGCGTATCAATTCCAGAAGTAAAAGATGCCAATTCACCGATTTTACGGTTAACTTCAGAAGATCTTTATTTAGCTGGAAAAGTGAATGAAAAGGACTTGACTAAAATTAGTGTTGGGCAAAAAGCTAAACTAACTTCTGTTTCCAACAATGTGGTTGTGGATGGCTCAATTTCTTATATCGATGATAATCCTCCTGAAGGCAACAGCGATGCCGCGAGTGGCAATCCAGAGGGAGGCACGACGATGTCTAGTTATAGCGTCAAAATTGCGTTGGCCAATTTAGACAAAGTCAAAAATGGCTACCATATGCAAGCAACCATTGATTTAGGCGATTTAGGGGCGATTGAGTTACCGAAAAAAGCGATTCAAAAAGAGGGTGAACAGGCCTACGTTTTAGTGAATGATTTTGGAACCATCATTCGTCGTGATGTCCAAGTCGGGCAAGAAAATGGCGACAAAATGGCGATTGAATCTGGCTTAGAATCAGCCGACCGAGTGGTTATTTCTTCAAAAAAACCAGTAAAAGTCGGTGATATTGTGGAATCAGATGCAGCGATTGCTTCTGATGAATCAGCAACCAACGAATCAATGACAGATGCGTCGAAATAGGAGGGCTTGATGGTGGAAGCAAACAATACAAATCAACCCCTCATTGAATTGCGGGACATTAACAAGTTCTATCCAGTAGGTAAGGAAAAACTACATGTTTTAAAAGAATTGAACTTGACCATCCATCAAGGAGAGTTCATTTTAATCATGGGGAAGTCCGGCAGCGGTAAGACAACGCTGATGAACATTATTGGGTTCTTGGATCGCTTAACATACGGAAGCTATCATTTCTCAGGAACAGATGTTTCAAAATTGTCTGAAAATAAAAAATCAGCCTTTCGCAATGAATATCTAGGATTTATTTTTCAACAATTTTTCTTGATTAATTCTTTAAATGTTAGTCAAAATGTTCAATTGCCCTGTGTTTATGAAGGGAAAAAAAGCCGCGCTGAGAAAAAAGCGATTGCTGAAAAATACCTAAAAATTGTCGGTTTGGAAACAAAAGCCAAATCAAAAGTTACTGAACTTTCTGGAGGACAGCAACAAAGAGTAGCCATTGCTCGTTCCTTGGTGAATGATCCATTATTGATTATGGCTGATGAACCGACTGGGGCATTGGATAGTGAAACGGGTACAGAAATTATGGAATTATTGAAAGAATTGAATGAACAAGGCAAAACAATTGTCATGGTGACACATGATGAAGATATGAAAAAATATGCCTCACGAGTGATTCATATGAAAGATGGTCGCTTTTTGGAAGAAGAGGTGATTAGATGATTGCTAATTTATTTGTTAGTACTTTTTTAAGCTTAAAGGCACATAAGTTGCGGGTATTTTTAACGATGGTCGGGATTATTATTGGGATTACATCAGTCGTAACGATTTCTGCGCTAGGTGAAGGGATGAAGCGTCAAGTTGTGAAGGCATCCAGTGCAGTGAAC
The DNA here is from genome assembly GCF_050536915.1 of Enterococcus sp. DIV1316a. Lineage (NCBI taxonomy): Bacteria > Bacillati > Bacillota > Bacilli > Lactobacillales > Enterococcaceae > Enterococcus > Enterococcus sp. DIV1316a. The sequence goes on from NZ_CP172913.1 coordinate 326,587, forward strand.
GCGGATGTTTTGAAGATTCATTATACAATGTCGGATGGTAGCAGTGACAATTTTATGTCCTATGAAGAGCCAGATTATACGTTTAGCCGAGTGGACTTGAAAAAATTACAAGACATTCAAGGAATTGAAAGTATTTATCCTCAATATGGTGAATCAATGATGGGGGGCGGAGACAATTTGTTTGTACCAATGGATTATTTTGGGGCGCAAGCGAATTTATCCATTACGTCGACTAAAGGGCAGAATGATATTTTATATGGTCGTGATTTTCAACCGAGCGATGCAAATACAGATGCGATTGTCTTAAATCATGATATCTTTGAAGCGCAAATTCGGCTTGATGATCCTAGCCAACTCATTGGAAAAGCTGTTTCAATTGGTGGTTATATGTACAAGGTGATTGGTATTTTAGCACCAAAAGATTTAGATAGTTTGGGTATGAACGATGATTGGGCAACTGCTATGAGCAGTTTTGTTTCTCGAGAATCATACAATAAATTAGCGAAAACAAAAGCAATTAGTGGCATCAATATTAAGGTTCGTGAGGGAGCAGACCGTGAAGCAATTTTAGGACAGGCAATCACTATTTTAAGTGAAAATCATCCTGAAGTGAAAGGAACGTTTAAAGAAAATGACCAAGACCAACAACTCCAACAACAAATGGAAGAAATGGTCACGGGTATGACGATGTTTCTGATGGCAATTACTGCAATCTCCCTATTAGTCGGGGGAATTGGCGTCATGAACATCATGTATGTGTCTGTTACGGAACGGAAACGAGAAATCGGGATTCGCCGGGCCATTGGTGCTAAACCACGAGTCATTTTATTCCAATTTTTAATGGAAGCAGCGTTTATCACATTGATTGGTGGTTTGATTGGTGTCGGCTGCGGCTATTTATTGGCAACTGTGGTCGGTGGGTATATTTCGATTACGCCAATTATTACGCCGTCCATCTTTGCTATTTCAACATTAGTTTCGGTCTTCACAGGTATCTTTTTCGGGATTATTCCAGCAATTGGTGCCTCGAGGATGGATCCGATTAAAGCGATTTATAATTAAAAAGATATATTTTGGGTTTTTTCTAAACAGTTCAAATAATCTGAAATTAGATTGTTTGTTAAAAGATTGAATGATATGCTTTTGTTGTGCATGGTCACAATGGAAGCATATTGTTTTAATAGGAGGAGAGAAAATGAAAAAAACGGTTAGACTGTTGTTGGTTGGTTATGTAGAATGGACTGTAGAAGAAAGGTATCAAAGCTGTCTAGGGAATAATATAGTGAGTATAAGACAATTGTTTAAAAAAGTTCAGGCGCCAATTACATATAGAAATACAACGAAAATATGAAAAAAATAGTAGCAGGATTTCTTAGTTTGATTAGTATTGGAATAATGTTATTTGTTGTAAAAGACAAATTGATAGAAGAAAAAAAGCAATCTTTTGTTGTGCAAGAAGAAACAGATTTTTATGTATTATCAACCCAAGCGATTTATTCATTCATATTTTCTGAAAATGACATCAAAAAACATAAGCGAAGTCGTGTGGATCTACCAGAGATTGTCCCAACAGGGTTTTCAAAAGGAAGATTACAATCCCATTATTTACTATTTTCAACAGGTGATCTTTTGAGCAGCACTAAGGATGAATTTATAGTGAGTGTTGATTTTTTTAAAGGAGAACTTTTGAAAAGAAAGACAGAAAAATATCTTTATACTGGTACTGGTTATAGCTCCAACTATTTTTATACTGTTCAAGCAGAGCGTTTATATTCTTTTGATACTGAAGGGAATCCAGTTAGTTCATACATGTTTAATGAATCTACAACACCAGTTACGCAATTTTCAGGAACACAAAATAAGCTATATGTCGTCGCTAGTCAGGAAGACAAAGAAAAACAACTTTATGAGAATATGTTGTTCATTTTTAAAGAAGGAGAAAATTTGACATTAACAGACGAAATATTTTTAGATACAAGCCCAGAGTATGTTTATGGTTTTACTTCTTCTGTGATTGTAAATAATCAAATTTACTTGCCGATAACGGCTCATAGAAACCGAGTAAGTTATGAAAATGTGCCAGATAATCGAATTATGCAAATGGGTTTAGATGCTAAAAATCAACGTTTTATTCAATTGACAGAGAATTTTCCTAACCTAATTTACAAAAGTAGAACGTCCGAATATTTGATTATTGATCACGAGCCAAATGCATTAGGGAAAGTGGGGCTGTCAATTGTTAATCTTGCTACGGAAGAAAGTTATTTTTTAAATATTAATGGACAGTTAAAGACGGAAGAATTAGAAGAATCTATGATTTATAGTGTAAATACAACGAAAGATAATCAGTTGTTGGTTTTAGCTGGTCAGACGCTTCTCAGATATGATTTGGTGACAGGAAATTTGCTTTCGGAAACAAAAGTTCTTGAAAAAGAAGAACAAGGTATTTATATTTGGGTTAATCATTAAAAAAGAAGGACCGCCTGATAAGTTTCTCAGGCAGTCCTTTTTTTATTTCATGTCACTAAGAATTTTCTGAATCAATTCTTGTTGAAACTCTTTGGTATATTGTTCGGTGAGTTTCGCTTGTTCTTCTTGGGACATTGATGGATTCGCCATCATAGCAGCCATCATTTTTTTGCCAACTGTTTCAGTCCCTTCTTTTTTGATATCAGCGGCATGTTGTTCCATATATTCGCCTAATTTTTTGGCTTGATCAGCACTTAAAACTAGCCAGTCACTAGCAACGTTGAAGGTGTTTTCTTGTTTTGCAAATTGGTTATCGTTGTCAGCAAGGCCAAATAGTGTTTTGGCCCAAGACTCTTGATAGGACCATTTCGTCGTTTTTTGGACTAATGTGGCTTTTTGAGCATCTTTTTGAACCGTGTTTGTGACGTTTTCCGTTCCTGTTTTTTGTAGTTTCTTTTTATCTGGTGTGTTATATAAATAAACTTTTTCGGAACCATCGCCCAACGGCTGGTACAATAACATGTTGGGGCCATCTTTGCTTGAACTACTGCTTTTTAGTTCAAACGTTTTGTCCTGAGTAACTTCGGTCATACCAAAATGATCTTTATCGTTTAAAACGATAAGACTTAACGAAGCTAAGAACCCTAAACCAAAAATAACCATACAGCATTTATGCCAAACTTTTCGGCCAAATACATTCGTATAGGCAAAGCCTAACACGCAAAGGATTAAAAGGAAAATAATCATTATTTCATTGCACCTACTTCCTTAACAGGCATCGCTTCTTTTTTATTTAAGAAGAAAGTAATCGCCAAGCCGAGAACGCCAAAGATTGTTGCCACGAAGAAGGCTGCGTGATAACCGTTTAGTGTTGCGTTTGTTGCTTGGTCGCGATAAGTGAGTGGGGCTGTTTTTAATAAGTCCGATGCAGGTAAGCCGTCTTTGGTAACATTTGTTAAAACACTAATCAAAACAGCTGTTCCAATTGAGCTGGCTACTTGTCGGAAGGTGTTGTTTACAGCAGTCCCGTGACTTAATAAATTCATTGGTAAAGCATTCATGCCAGAAGTTGTCACAGGCATCATGACCATCGAAATACCAAACATCCGAATCGCATATAGGACAATGATATAAATAATAGGTGTTGCTTTTGTTAAGAAAGCAAACGGTAACGTTGCAGCTGTTAAAATAAACATCCCAGTAATCGCAAGACGACGGGCACCAATTTTATCAAAAATGCGACCAGTTACTGGCATCATAAGTCCCATGACTAACGCTCCTGGTAAAAGCATTAACCCTGAATGGAAGGCAGATTCGCCACGAATATTTTGGATATACAAAGGTAAAACCATTTCGGCGCCAATCATTGCCATGTTGGTTACGCCAGATAAAATGGCCGCAACAGTAAAGACTTTTGATTTAAAAACGCGTAGTTCTAAGAAAGGTTGTTCTAAATGCAATTGTCGATATGTAAAAAGACATAAAACAATCGCACCAACAATTAAGAATCCATAGACTTGCGGGCTACCCCAACCTTTATTACCAACGCTTGAGAAACCGTAAAGTAAGCTACCAAAGCCGAGAGTAGAAAGAATGACCGATAAGACATCGATACTTGGATTAGATAATTGAATGACATTTTTCATTAAAAATGAAGCTAAAATTAGGACTAAAACGACAATTGGAATGACCATCCCAAAAAGGTCACGCCATGTATAAGAATCAATAATCCAACCAGATAATGTTGGACCTAAAGCGGGTGCTAATCCGATAACAATTCCCGTTGTGCCCATGGCAGCGCCACGTTTTTCAGGCGGGAAAATTGAAAGCATAATTGTTTGTAAAAGAGGCATAGATACACCGACCCCTGCGGCTTGAACAAGACGTCCAGTCAATAACATGCCGAAGTCTTGCGCTACAAAACAGATGATGGTTCCGATTAAGAACGTTGACATCGCTGTTATGTATAATTTTTTTGAACTGAATTTGTTAATCAACCAAGCACTGATGGGAATCATAATGCCGTTCACAAGTAGGAATCCAGTGGTTAGCCACTGTACACTTGAAGCTGAGATATCAAATTCTTTCATTAATGTAGGTAAGGCCGTCGTTAAAAGCGTTTGGTTTAAAATCGTACAAAATGTTCCGATTAGTAAAACGCCGACTAGTAACGACCGGTTATAAGGTTTTCCGTGAATATCCACAGGTTGTTGTGAAGTCACATATATCGCTCCTTTTTCTGTAAGTTTCAAATTAAATTGCATTAACTACTTTACAACTAATTAGAATCTTTGTCAACTTACTTGACAAAGGTGTAAAAAAAACTACAATTAAGGAAAGGATAAGGGAAAGGAAGTTAAACTAATGTGGTCAAAAATGATTCAGCGTTTGTTAAATGAAGAAAATTTGTTGATAGGAATTAGTGAACTAAGTGAAATTGCTGAAGTTTCGCCACGTCAACTTCGTTATTGGGAAGAAAAAGGGTATATTTCTTCCATTGCGAAAGACGCAAACGGTCCACGGAAATATCGGTTACATACAGTCGTCAAAGTGCATTGGATCAAGCGTTTTTTAGATGAAGGATATACGTTACAAAGTGCGGTGGAAAAAGCAGAAGAGCAGCATCGTAATGTGGGGATGACGAAAAAAATCTTTAGTCAAATGTTTCATGGTATCTCAGAAGTTTGTCCCAATTACGTAGCGATTGATTTGGGCGATTTCGATGAAGAACAAAAATTATATGTCGTATTTAATGAAACCACAGAAGTCAGTGAGTATCTTTTAATTCCTAAGGATGCAGATGTTTCTGATGAGTTAAAGAAAAGAAAATAAGAATGAAATAGGACTGGGAGAAAGACCGGAAGTGAAAGTAAAACGTTACTGAATGAATCTTCGAGTTCTTTTTTTCTTGCAATTTCTTTATTTTTCTATATAATTTCTTATATGGAAAAGGAGGGTTTCGATGAAAGAAACAAAACCTTACGGAACAGTCTTGTTAAAAGCGGCTAAAATCATGGACTGTCTAAGTTTACAACCCGATCAAACCTTACAGGAAATTGCAAAGAATACCGAAATGACGGCATCAACGGCAATCAAAATTTTAGAAACCTTAACATTAATTGGCTATGTTCAAAAAGACACGAACAAAACGTACCGCTTAGGAACAAAATTGATTCGTTATGCGAATCAAAGTGTGGAGCAAATCGATTTAGCTGAAATTGCGGTACCTTATTTAGAAAACCTTCAAAATACGGTCGATGAAACCATTCATTTAGGGATTTTAAATAATAATGAAATTCTGTATATCAATAAATTAGAACCGAAAAATCAAACGATTCGCATGTCCTCGAAAGTGGGAATTACTCGACCTTTGTATAATTCGGCCATGGGTAAAGCCGTTTTAGCAGAATTTTCGGAAGAACAAGTGCAACAATATTTAGACACGCAGACATTAATTCCCTATACCGAAAATACGATTACCAATCCCTTGCGTTTGAAAAAAGAATTAAAACAAGTGCAACAAACGGGGGTTGCTTACGATGATGAAGAAATTGAACAAGATATTTTCTGTAGCGGAGTATCTTTAATGAAAGATGGCGAAATTGCGGGTGCTTTTAGTGTAAGCATGCCGAAATATCGTTTGACAGAGGAAAATAAAACGACGATTAATCAAGCCCTTTTGGCAACAAAAGCAGCGATTGAAGCGAAATTATAGTAGAAAAAGAAAGACAAACAAAAGTCGATTGGGATTTTTGTTTGTCTTTCTTTTTTTATTTTTGTAAAAACGTTTGCATTTTCTTTTTTTATCTGTATAATGAAGTTGTGAATTTCTTTATAATAAATATATATTTCTAAATAAGAAATGAGGGAGTCTGTTGAAGCGAGTATCAATTTTACAAAAATTAGAAAATGCTGGCGTGATTGCTGTGGTTCGCGGAAAGACAAAAGAGGAAGCGCTAAAAGCTAGTCAAGCCATTGTAGCAGGCGGTATGCGGGGGATTGAGTTAACCTTTACTGTTCCTCAAGCAACAGAAGTGATTCAGGAATTAGTTGCGTTATACCAAGAGAATCCTGACGTAGTCATTGGTGCGGGGACAGTTTTGGATGCTACGACTGCTCGTTTAGCTATTGTAGCAGGGGCTGAATATATTGTGAGTCCAAGCTTCGATGAAGAAACCGCTAAAATTTGCAATTTATATCAAGTTCCTTACTTGCCAGGCTGTATGACCATCACAGAAATGAAAGAAGCACTGAAAAGCGGAGCAGATATTATTAAACTATTTCCGGGAAGTGTTTATGGACCGAGTGTTATTTCGGCATTTAAAGCGCCATTGCCTCAGTTAAATATTATGCCAACGGGTGGTGTCAGTTTGGAAAATATGGCCGAGTGGTTTGCTGCAGGTGTGACGGCCGTCGGTGTTGGTGGCAATCTGTTAGCGCCAGCAGCAACTGGGGATTTTGAAAAAGTTCGTGAGGTTGCCCAAGCCTATATGGAAAAATTCCAAGCAATCAAAGGGGTGTAGGCACATGGGGAAAGTCGTAACATTGGGAGAAATCATGTTGCGTTTGTCAACGCCTGTCGGAATACGCGTAGCACAAACAGAAAATTTCGCTGTACATTACGGCGGTGGTGAAGCGAATGTAGCGATTTCGTTAGCGAACTATGGCCACCAAGTGACTTTTGCTAGTAAAGTGCCCGATAATTCATTAGGAGAAGCCGCCAAAAAGCATTTAAGTCGTTATGGGGTTTCAACGGAATTTGTACGAACTGGCGGAACACGCCTAGGAACATATTACTTGGAAACTGGTACAGGAGAACGAGCAGCCAGTGTTGTCTATGATCGCGCCTATTCAAGCTTTGCTCAAATCGAAGAAATGGAATGGGACTTACATGAGCTGTTTTCAGGAGTAGAGATCTTTCATATTTCAGGGATTACAGCGGCGTTATCAAAAACGTGGCAAAGTATGACGGTTGCGCTAGTTAAAGCAGCGAAGCAAGCAGGGTGCCAAGTAAGCTTTGACATTAATTATCGAGGGAAACTTTGGTCCCAGAAAGAAGCGAGCGTGGCATTGAAGGCCATTCTTCCATTTGTTGATATTTGTTCAGCTGGGGTATTAGATGCTCGTTATTTATTGGAGATTCCAGAACCAGAGGAAGAACTTGAAGACGCATTAACGTGGTACTACCGAAAAATGCAAGAACGTTATCCCAACATTCAAGTATTTTATTCAACCAAACGTCAAGTTCATTCAGCGACAGATAATGAATTAATCGGAACGCTATGGTACAAAGGTGCGTATTATACGTCCAAATGTCATCGATTACAACCGATTGTTGACCGTGTCGGTGCCGGTGATGCGTTTGCTGGTGGGGTTTTACATGGCATATTAGCTGCCTATGATCCACAAACCTGCATTGATTTTGCGACAGCGGCTAGTGCGTTAAAACATACTGTCCATGGTGATTGTAATCAATTTAGTCAAAAAGAAGTCCTTGCTTTTTTGGCAACGGGCTCAGGAAAAATAAATAGATAGGAGATTTTAGTTATGCAAAATATGGAAACACGTTATACACATAGTCCGGCGGATATCCGTCACTATTCAACAGAACAATTGAGAGATGAATTTTTAGTAGAGAAAGTTTTTATTCCAGGTGCAATCAGCTTAACCTACACACATAATGATCGGATGATTTTTGGTGGTGTGACACCGACCACAGAAGAATTAGAAATTATTTTGGACAAAGAATTAGGGGTTGACTATTTCTTAGAACGCCGTGAACTAGGGGTTATTAATATTGGGGGACCAGGCTTTATTGAAATTGATGGCGCCAAAGAAACAATGAAAAAACAAGATGGCTATTATATTGGGAAAGAAACAAAACATGTTCGTTTTTCTTCAGAAAACCCTGATAATCCAGCGAAATTTTACATTAGTTGTGTGCCAGCACATCATAAATATCCCAACGTAAAAATTAGTATTGATGAAATTACCCCAATGGAAACGGGTGATCCATTAACATTGAACCAACGTAAAATTTACCAATACATTCATCCGAACGTTTGTGAAAGTTGCCAGTTACAAATGGGCTACACCATTTTAGAACCAGGTAGCGCTTGGAATACAATGCCTTGTCATACACATGAACGTCGTATGGAAGCGTATGTTTATTTTGATATGGAAGAAGATACGCGGATTTTCCACATGATGGGTAAACCAGACGAAACGAAACATTTAGTAATGAGTAATGAACAAGCAGCCATTTCACCAAGCTGGTCAATTCATTCTGGGGTTGGTACAAGTAATTATTCCTTTATTTGGGCCATGTGCGGAGAAAATATTACGTACACAGACATGGATATGGTTGCAATGGATCAATTAAAATAAACCAAAGAAAGAGGAGAAAACATGGAATTTAAAATGAATGATTTTCAATTAGATGGAAAAGTAGCGTTAATTACAGGTGCTGTTTATGGGATTGGCTTTGAGATTGCGAAATCCCTAGCTGAAGCAGGAGCAACAATTGTTTTTAATAACTTATCTCCTGAATCAGTTGAACAAGGTTTGGAAAATTATCGGGCTGCAGGGATTGAAGCACGTGGTTATGTGTGTGATGTCACTGATGAAGAGCAAGTTCAAGCGATGGTTGCTCAGATTAAAGAAGAAGTCGGCTCTATTGATATTTTAGTCAATAATGCGGGAATTATTAAACGAATTCCAATGGTGGAGATGTCAGCAGAAGAGTTCCGTCAAGTGATTGATGTTGACTTGAATGCGCCATTTATTATGGCAAAAGCGGTTATTCCAGATATGATTGAAAAGGGTCATGGCAAAATTATCAATATCTGTTCAATGATGAGTGAACTAGGTCGTGAAACAGTTAGTGCGTACGCGGCAGCAAAAGGCGGACTAAAAATGTTAACGAAAAATATTGCTTCTGAATATGGACAATATAATATTCAATGTAATGGGATTGGACCTGGCTACATTGAAACGCCACAGACGGCGCCATTAAGAGAACCAGGGCATCCATTTAACGAATTCATCTTGGGACGAACACCTGCTAATCGTTGGGGCACACCAGCAGACTTAGCTGGCCCAGCAGTTTTCTTAGCATCTAACGCTTCTGACTTTGTTAACGGACATATCTTATATGTCGATGGTGGAATTTTAGCTTATATTGGAAAACAACCATAAATAAGTAACAAAAAGCGGACATACCTAAAAAGGATGTCCGTTTTTTGTTATTTACTCATTGATTGAATTGGTAAAAACCGTATCTAATTTTTAAAAAAAGTCAATTTTTGACAGTAATTCGTCAAGATTAACTATATAATTTGCTAACATTCCTTGCTAAACTAAAATTACAAAAAAATGAAAGCGTTTCATTTGCGCTGGTGGGATGGAAAAGGAGTTTTGATTGCCGATGATTATTAAACAGGAACAATTCATACCAAAAGATACAGTAGAAACAACGATTGACTTATTAATTAGAAATTTAACAACGATTAAAGATAACACAGGTGAATTTCTGTTAGATTTTGATGGTTTAAAAGTTGATGACAAAAGTTGGACGATTTGGAACTGGCCGCAAGGCGTTGGGTTGTATGGTATATATAAGAATTATCGAAATACTAAAAGTGAAAAAGCTTTACAAGTAGTTAACGACTGGTTTGAAGGTCGGATGCAAGAAGGCGCGCCGCCTAAGAATGTGAATACGATGGCTCCGCTTTTAACAATGGCTTATCTATATGAAGACACTAAAGACTCTAAATATATACCTTACTTAGAGCAATGGGCGGAATGGGTGATGGAAGAAATGCCCCGAACGAATGAAGGGGGCTTGCAACATGCGACATATGGACCAGAAAATAAAAATCAATTATGGGATGATACGTTAATGATGACTGTCTTACCTTTGGCAAAAATTGGTAAGTTGTTGAATCGACTCGATTATTTGGAAGAAGCAAAGCATCAATTTTTAATCCATATTAAATATTTACAAGATAAAAAAAGTGGTCTATGGTATCACGGTTGGACTTTTGAGGGAAATCATAACTATGCGGAAGCACTGTGGGCAAGAGGAAACTGCTGGATTACGATTGCTATTCCAGAAATTATTGAAATCTTAGAGTTGCCAAAAGGTGATAGTTTACGGGAATTTTTATTGAGTACCCTCAATGCGCAAGTGGCAGCTTTAGCGAAATACCAAGATGAATCTGGTTTATGGCATACATTAATTAATGATTCAAATTCGTATTTAGAATCTTCTGCTACAGCGGGATTCGCTTATGGGATTTTAAAAGCGGTTCATAAAAAATATATTTCTTCTGAATATGAAGAAGTGGCAAACAAAGCAATTGCTGGCTTACTAAATGAGATTGATGAAACGGGAGAAGTACAACATGTGTCAGTTGGTACAGGAATGGGTGATAATTTAGATTTTTATCGCACAATTGGAATGACAGCGATGCCTTATGGTCAATCATTAACAATCCTATGTTTGACTGAATTGCTTGTTTCTTATTGCTAGAAAAGTAAGGAGAAAAGTTCATGAAAAAAAGAAAGGTTTTATTTACAGCAGTTATGGTATTGGCAGGATTACAGTTGCTAAGTGGTTGCGGCAAAACAGAAGCTTCGGCAAGTGATACGGTAGTCTTGCGCTATGCGTATGCTAGTAATAGCCAACCAGTTATCGATTCTATGAAGAAATTCGGTGAATTGGTAGAGGAAAAAACAGATGGTAAAGTTCAAATTGAATACTTTCCAGATGGTCAATTAGGAGGAGAAACAGAACTAATTGAATTAACACAAACAGGTGCAATTGATTTTGCAAAGGTCAGTGGATCAGCATTAGAAAGTTTTTCTAAAGATTATTCTGTATTTGCCATTCCGTATATTTTTGATAATGAAAAACATTTTTTTAAAGTAATGGATAATCAAGCGCTAATGCAACCAGTGTATGATTCTACAAAAAAATTAGGATTTGTTGGTTTAACTTATTATGACTCTGGTCAACGAAGTTTTTATATGAGCAAAGGGCCTGTTACATCTCCAGATGATTTGAAAGGTAAAAAAATTCGGGTCATGCAAAGTGAAACCGCCATCAAAATGGTAGAACTTTTAGGGGGTTCGCCAGTACCTATGGGTAGTTCGGAAGTATATACTTCTCTACAATCTAATCTAATCAACGGTGCAGAGAATAATGAGTTCGTTTTATATACAGCTGGTCATGGTGGTGTGGCTAAGTATTATTCTTATGATGAGCATACTCGAGTGCCAGATATTGTGATTATGAACGAGGGAACAAAAGAACGTTTGACAGCGAAACAAGAACAAGCGATTGAAGAAGCAGCAAAAGAATCGACCGCTTTTGAAAAAACGGTCTTTAAAGAAGCGGTTGAAGAAGAAAAGAAAAAAGCACAAGCAAATATGGCGTTGTGTTCAATCAAGTAGACAGTGAACCATTCCAAAAACTTGTTCAACCGTTGCATGAATCATTCAAAAATAGCTCAGAACATGGCGAACTGTATCAGGCTATTCGCCAGTTGGCGGACTAATTAAGGAGGTAATTATGAAAGGTTTTAGAAAATTTTTAAATCGACTTTTAGAAATACTTGGATCAATCATTCTTGCTGCAATGGTTTTGGTCGTTTTGTACCAAGTGTTTGCCCGGACAGTGTTAAAAAATCCTAGTACCTTAACAGAAGAATTTGTTCGCTTTGCATTGGTCTGGCTGGCGATGTTAGCTTCTGCTTATGTGGTTGGAAAAAAGGGACATTTAGCAGTAACTTTGTTAAGTGAAAAATTACAAGGGAAACAAAAACGCTTTTTAGAATTTATTGTTCAATTGTTGTTCCTACTTTTTGCAGGAGTGATTATGATATTTGGCGGTTGGAATGGTGTAGTAATTACGTTAGGACAAATTTCACCATCTTTGGCAATTCCTATGGGTTATGTCTATTTAGCCGTTCCAGTAGCAGGTGTTTTGATGTTTATTTATAGTTTGATGAATTTGCTAGAGTTATTCACGCAATCAAAAGATTCTTAATGCGTTTATAGAAGAAAAAGAATAGGAGTAAAAATATGGCTTTAGAAGCAGGCATTATCTTATTTGTAGTTTTTGCAGTCTTATTGGTAGTTGGTATGCCAATTGGTATGAGCATTGCGGCATCTTCAATTGCAACATTGTTATTAGTAATTCCTTTTGAAGCAGCTGCATTTACCTCAGCTCAAAAAATGGTCTCTAGTTTAAATAGTTTCTCTCTCGTAGCAATTCCGTTTTTTATTTTTTCTGGTGTGATTATGAATAATGGGGGAATTGCCCAAAAGTTGGTAAATTTTTCTATGTTATTTGTTGGTCGTGTTCCCGGCGCGCTAGCACATACTAATGTGTTAGGGAACGCATTATTTGGTTCGATTTCTAGCTCTGCAATTGCAGCATCTACTGCTATTGGTGGCGTACTAATTCCGCAACAAGTAAATGAGGGCTATGATCGGAAATTTGCAACGGCTGTAAATATTGCCTCTGCTCCTACAGGAATGGTTATTCCACCAAGTACAGCGTTTATTATGTATTCATTGGTGGCTGGTGGGGCCTCTATTTCTTCTTTATTTTTAGGAGGTTATTTGGTAGGTTCTTTGTGGGCGTTAGGAATTATGGTGGTAGCTTATGTTATTGCAAAACGTCATAATTATCCTACTGTGGCAAAAGCAAAAAAAGGAGAAGTCAGCAAGGTTCTGCGAGAAGCGGTTCCCAGTGTATTGTTAATTGTCATTATTATTGGCGGTATTTTGACTGGGTTATTTACAGCGATTGAAGCATCAGCAATTGCTGTCGCATACTCATTATTGATTTCAATGTTTTACTACAAAACAGTGAAAATAAACGATTTACCTAAAATGTTAAAAGAGGCTGTCTTGATGAGTGGAACCATTATGTTCTTGTTGGCAACTTCTTCAATGATGTCTTTTGCGATGGCTTTTACAGGGATACCAGAAGCAATCAGTACAGCTATTTTAGGAATCACAGACAATAAATACTTAATTCTACTATTAGTAAACGTTGTCCTATTGTTTGTGGGAATGTTTATGGATGTTGGTCCAGCTATTTTGATTTTTACGCCAATCTTTTTACCAATTGTTATGAATGTTGGGGTGGATCCAGTTCATTTTGGTTTATTTGCGATTATGAACTTGTGTGTTGGTTCAATTACACCACCTGTTGGAACAGGATTATATGTTGGTGCTAGTGTTGGGGGTGTTAAAGCTGAGCAAATGCTGAAACCACTAGTTCCATTTTATCTGGTAATCTTAGCAATTTTACTTTTAATCACATATGTACCTGAACTTGTCATGTGGTTACCAAATCTAATTTCTTAATTCAATACAAATTGTCTAACAACCCCAATTGAGCGAAATATAAGTTGTTCAATCAACTAGATTTGGTAATTTACTATAAAATATTGAGTTTAGGAGGCATAGAAATAAAAAATCTCTCTATGACGTTATGTGTCATAGAGAGATTTTTTAGAAGCCACTTTTACGGTATTGACTAGGAGTTAATCCAGTTCGCTTTTTAAATAATCGACTAAAGTAGGCATAGTTTTCTAAACCAACATCTACAGCAATTTCTTTCACTGTTTGATTAGAATAGCGTAGTAAATCTTTTGAATAAGAAATTTTTTTACTAATTTGATATTTAATTGGCGGTAATCCAATGTATTTGGAGAACTCTTTGTTCAATTGATATTTATTTAAATGAAAGAGTTGAGCCAAGTCTTCTAAAGAAATTGTTTCTTTGAAATGTTGATCAATGTAAGCTTTCATTTCCAAAACCAATGATGGAATCGTTTCGTAGGTAAAGTCTTGACGATACTTTTGCAACAATAATTCGTTCAGTAATTGATGAATTAAAACGGAAGACTGGTAATCAGTTTGCGCATGTTGTAAATCTTGTAATTGTAATAGCTGCTGAATGATTAAATGAATAGGATTATCTTCTGGAAGCTGATTAGTGGAGAAAACTGGTGAACCATTTTTCATAAATTCTTGGAAAAAAGCACCAGAATTTCCTCCTTCAAAATGAATCCAGTCCATTTCCCAAGGATCTTCGCTGGTTGCTTGATAGTATTGATAATCCCGACAGTCAATAAAGAATAAATCACCTCTCTGTAAGCTGTATGTATGATAACGATAGCGTAATTCCCCAGTACCATTTAGCGTGAATTTAATTAAGTATGATGGTAAATGTGCCCGCTCCGTATAATAAGGGCGCGAGGCTTTAAACTGTCCAATTTCCTGTATGTAATAAAAAAGTGTGCGACTTTTGCTGCTAGGTGTCAAAATATGTCTCTTAGAATCGTCTGACCAAGAGTAGTCGGCTTTTTCCCAATAATCCATAAGAACCTCCTAATTACCAAGATAGTACAATTATATCTCAAAATTGTGAGAGGTGAAAGCGCTATTTTTTGTTTATGATGAATACATAAAGTTAGTCTAACGTACAAAAAATAAAAATAGTGAAAGGATTGACAACTATCAACAAAGTGAAAAAAGAACAAGTTGAGAAACGAACCTATTTAGCGGTTGATATTGGCGCTTCTAGCGGTCGCATAATGAAAAGTCAACGCTTAGCGAATGGTCAGATAACAATAGAAGAAATTCATCGTTTTAAAAATGGTTTTCATCAAAAAGATGGGTATCAGCGTTGGGATATGGCTAGTTTAGTTCATGAGTTACTGCTTGGTCTGCAAAAAGTTAAACAATTAGGTATCAAGGAATGTTTTATTGGAATTGATACTTGGGGTGTTGACTATTGTCTGCTGGATCAATCTGGACAACTTTTGGACGAACCGATTGCTTATCGAGATGGACGGACAGAAGCAGCTGTAACAAATTTTTCAAAAGGCTATTCATTAGAAAAATTGTACCAACAAACGGGGATTCAAGTTCAACCTTTTAATACCATTTTTCAGTTATTTGTAGAGGAAAAGGAACGTTTGGCTGCAGCCAGTCAATTGTTGTTAATCCCTGATTACTTAGGTTATGTCTTTACTGGAAAAGCAGTCATCGAAGCAACCAACGCTTCCACCACGCAACTGTTGAATGCTGGAACGAAACAATGGGAAAGTGAATTACTGGATTTCCTAGGAATTGATGAAACACTATTTCCAACATTAGTAGAGCCGGGCACGATTTTAGGCGACCTGCAAACAGCGGCTTTTCCAGACTATGATTTACCAAATGCAACGTTGATTACGATAGCTAGTCATGATACAGCTTCAGCAATTTTAGGTACGCCAGGCATTGGCGATGACTGGGCGTACATTAGCAGTGGTACTTGGTCTTTATTAGGCATTGAAACGACTGTTACAACAATTTCTGCTGAAGCTTTCCAAGAAAATTACACGAATGAATGGGGCGCCCAGAACACAATTCGTTTCTTAAAAAATATTATGGGTATGTGGCTAATTCAAGAAGTGGCACGGTACCAAAACTACCAATATAGCTATGCTGAATTGGCCGCCTTAGCTGAAAAAGAACCAGCATTTCAACAATTTATTGATGTAAATGATCCTCGTTTTTTAAATCCGGGAAATATGATTACTGAATTACAAGCCTATTGCCGTGAAACACAACAAACAGTTCCTGAAAGCCCTGGTGAACTCGCTCGTTGTATTTATGATAATTTAGCATTGTGTTACAGCGTAGAACTAGAAAAATTAGCTCAATTAACAGGAATCGAACGGAAAATTACAACTTTACATGTTGTCGGTGGTGGTTCCAATAATCGTTTATTGAACCAGCTAACTGCGGATGTTGCTAATGTTACAGTGAAAGCGGGACCTGGGGAAGCAACTGCTTTAGGTAATCTTTTGATGCAGATGATTGCAACAGGTGAACTTAAAGATATTCCAGCAGCTCGTACTTGTATCCAAACATCTTTTCCCACGGAAATCTATCAAGCAAATCCAATTGATTCAACAATAAAAAATCGCTATCAAGCATTTATGAAAAGGAGCTCATTATGACAACCATTACACAAAAATATGAAGAAGCGAAAGAAAAATATGCCAGTATTGGCGTAGATACCGAAGCTGTATTGGAAAAAATGGCTGATGTCAAAATTTCAATGCATGTGTGGCAAGGAGATGATGTGAGAGGCTTCTTAAGTGAGGATGAACTTTCTGGCGGTATTTCAGTTACAGGGAATTATCCAGGCGTTGCTCGAAGTCCCCAGCAACTACGTCAAGATTTAGAAAAAGCGTTTTCTTTAATTCCAGGAAAACACAAATTGAATTTGCATGCTATTTATTTAGACACAGAGGAAAGGGTAGATTTAAACGAACTGGAACCAAAGCATTTTGAACCATGGGTGACTTGGGCAAAAGAAAATGGCTTAGGATTGGACTTTAATCCAACCTTTTTCTCGCATCCAATGTACCGCGATGGCTTTACTTTAGCTCATCCGAATCCGCAAGTTCGAGACTTTTGGATTGAGCATGGGAAACGTTCACGAAGAATTGCTGAATATTTTGGAAGAGAATTAGGACAAGTAGCTGTCAATAACTTTTGGGTGCCAGATGGCTTTAAAGATAACCCAGTTGATCGTTTAACGCCGAGAAAGCGGCTAATGGCTTCGCTAGATGAAATTTTTTCAGAGGAAATTGATCCAGCTTATACAGTCGATGCAGTGGAAAGCAAGCTCTTTGGGATTGGGTCAGAAGCCTATACAGTTGGGTCTCATGAATTTTATATGGGCTACGGTTTAACGCGGAATAAATTAATTTGTTTAGATGCTGGTCATTTTCATCCAACAGAAGTGATTTCTAATAAGTTATCTTCATTATCCTTATTTGGCGAAGGAATGCTATTACATGTCAGTCGTCCAGTTCGCTGGGATAGTGACCACGTTGTCATTATGGATGATGAATTGCAAGAAATTGCCAAGGAGTTAGTTCGCAATGATTTATTAGGAAAAACACACGTGGGCTTAGATTTCTTTGATGCCACAATCAATCGTGTTGCCGCTTGGGTGATTGGCACCCGCAATACACAAAAAGCGTTAATGAAAGCGATGCTTGAGCCAACAAACGTCTTAAAAGAAACTGAATTGATGGGAGATTTTACCACACGTTTAGCCTTAACGGAAGAGTTAAAAGACTTTCCATTTGCCGATATCTGGAACTACTACTGTCAAGAAAATCACGTACCTATCGGCTTAGATTGGTTAACGGATGTTCAAGAATACGAAAAAGTGATTTTACCAACTCGTCAATTGCCAACAGGTAAAGATAGTTGTCGTTTTTCATAAAATTAACAAACGAGAGGAACTTCTAAAATGAAAAAAATGAACGTGTTACAAGCACCATTTGTGGAAGAAATGGTCAAAATGACCAAAAATTTATATCGTTTAGGTTGGGATGAACGAAATGGCGGAAATATTTCGTATTTATTAAAAGAGGAGGAGATTTTACCTTTTCTAAATCCAACACAAGTGCTCCGAAAGATTCCAATGAAATTTGATGCAACGAAATTAGCAGGAAAATATTTTATCGTGACAGGCTCAGGAAAATATTTTAAAAATGTCTGTGATGCACCAAGTGAAAACTTAGGGATTTTACGAGTTAGTGAAAATGGTCAAGAATTAGAACTATTGTGGGGCTTAGAAGATGAAGCTGTGCCAACGAGTGAATTACCTAGTCATTTTATGAGCCATATTGCTCGTTTAGCTGTTGATCCAGAAAATCGCATTGTCATGCATAATCATGCGAGTCATTTATTAGCAATGAGTTTTACTCACGAATTAGATGAAAAAGTCTTTACTAGAACATTATGGCAAATGTGTACCGAATGTTTAGTAGTATTTCCAGACGGTGTTGGTATTATTCCGTGGTTGGTTCCTGGAACGAATGAAATTGGTGTAGCAACGGCTGAAAAAATGAAAGAATCTCGTTTAGTTTTATGGCCGCAACATGGTATTTATGGTACTGGCCGTGATATGGATGAAGTATTTGGTTTAATTGAAACTGCCGAAAAAGCCGCTGAAGTGTACACTTATGTTTGTGCGCAAGGAGGCGTTCGCCAAACAATTTCAGATGCAGATTTATGGCGCTTAGCAGAAGCGTTTGGTGTGACACCGAAAGTTGGCTATTTGGAAGAGAAAGTATCAAAACGGAGAAAGCTATGATAAAAAAAGCCTTTTGTATGCAAGTATATCCTGATCAACATGCCGAATATCAACGACGTCATGAGAAGTTATGGCCAGAAATGCGTCAAATGCTGAAAGAACATGGGGTAATTAAGTATCAAATTTTTTTAAATACTGAAACCAGTACACTTTTTGGTTATTTAGAAATAGAAGATGAAGCTCGCTGGGAGCAAATAGCACTGACACCAATCAATCAAAAATGGTGGAACTATATGGAAGATATTATGGAAACAAATCCTGATTGCTCGCCGATGACGACTGAATTAAGAAAAGTTTTTGAACTATAATTTAAAATAGAACAGTTTGTTATAGTGAATCGTATGATTGTACACAAAACAACTTACTTGAGTGGAGTTGATTTTAAGAAATTGTTCTGGAACTTACAAAGAAAGCCTTTGTGGTAACGCCTGTTCCAGAAAGTAATAAATTGTACCAACATTAGCTGTAACTGTTTATTCAAAAAATATTTAACTTCTAAAAAAAGAGGTGAATCTTGTTGAAGAGTGTAAAAGAAATCCGGAAATCACAAGTAAATAGTATGATTTCAGATCAATATGAGATTTTTCATGTAAAAGATATGGTTAGTCCAGAAAAAACCATCTATCATTACCACGATTTTTATGAAGTCCATTGTACGTTAAAAGGGGTAGCAACGTTCTTTTTAGATGGACATCAATTTGATGTTGAAGCAGGAACCGTTTTACTCATTCATTATCATGATTTACATCGAATTATTAAGCAGAGTACTGATGATTTTGAACGGATGTATATTTTTTTAACACCCGATTTTTTACAACAACGATCTAGTAAACGGACAAACTTGTCTGCTTGTTTTCAACATTTTGGTCAGCGTCGTAGTAAAGTTATCAAAGTGGATGTAGCAAAATTAGCAAACTACTTGACCCCGTTAGATCATTCTCCTTTGCCAGAAGAATATGGTGCGGATGTTCGTTATGAACAACAACTGTTAGACTTTTTAATTTACTTAAATCAATTAGTTCTGAAAGAAGAGAATGAGAGCCAACCAAAACAAATGATTGAAAATGAACGAATTGAAGCAATGATTACCTACATTTCTCAAAATTTGGATCAACCATTAACCTTAGAACAGATGGAAAAAAATTTTTTTGTGACTAAGTATTATGTAACGCGGGAATTTAAGAAACATACAGGATTTACTTTCCATCAATTTGTGCTGAAAAAGAAACTACTTTACGCTAAACAGTTATTAAAAGAATATCGCAGTGCTAGTGATGTTTACCTGAAATGTGGATTTAAATCATATCCACACTTTTTGAAATCTTTTAAAAAAGAGTTTAATATGACACCGAAAGAATTTTTGGTGCAACATAAGAATAATCAGATTATTCATTTTGATCATTACGAAGAATCTATCAAGAAAGTGAGGCTTGAATAAAATGTTGACACTTGCAGTACGTGCCCATGATGTTGGCACCAAAATATCTCCTGTGGAATTGGCTAAAAAAATTGCTGAAACGAACATAACTTCAATTCAATTTGCCTTAGGTATTTCTTATCCAGAATATGCAAGTGCTGCTGTTCTATCTCCAGGACTAGGAAGCCAATTGAAGAATATTTTCGAAGATGAAAAGATTACGATTAGTGTCCTAAGTTGTTATATTAATCTGATTCATCCAGATTTAGAAGAGCGAGAAAAACGACTGCATCAATTTGAAACATACATTCGTTACGCTTCAATGTTTGGAGCAAAAATCGTTGCAACTGAAACAGGCAGTATATATGAAACGATTTATTACACTGAAGATAATTATACAGAAGAAGCCTACGAAGAAGTTTTATTTTCTGTTAGAAGATTATGTCGAGAAGCTGAAAAGTATGGGATAATTGTTGGGATTGAACCAGGAATCAATCATCCAATTCATACAATTGAAAAAATGCAACGATTGATTGACGAGGTTGCTTCAACTAATTTAGGCATTATTTTGGATCCTACCAACTTAATTCGAGTGGATATAGATAAAACGTATTTGGAAATAGTAGAAGAAGCGTTTGAGTGTTTTGGTGAAAAAATCGTTGCTTTTCATTTGAAAGATTTCATTATAAGAAATCAGCAGATATTTCCGGTAGCCATTGGCGAAGGGCAGGTACCTCTTAAAGAAACCATTCAATTTTTGAATAAACATAAGCCCGGACTGTTCACTATTTTTGAGGAAACACCATTTGAAAAAATAGCAAGTGCCTATCAAAAAGTTTCGCAATATCATTCCATTTAGATAAAAATGTGCAACAAAAAACATCTCGATTTTTTGAGATGTTTTTCGTTGCTTAATAAGACAAAATATAAAATATACTTGCCTTAAAAACTCACATAAAAGAAAGAAGCAATCGCCACAGCAAATGAAATAATAGCAAACACTAAACTACTCCATAGTCCTAACAGAATAAATGGTGAGGTTCTTTTGCCGCCCTCTTTCTTTAAGTAGGAAAATGTCCGTCCAGTAACAATGAATTGCCAGATACTAATCAATAAAAAAATACCGCCAATTAAGTAACGCATGTCCTCGTCCTCCTTCTATTTAGTATACCACTTTATGAAAACGTTATCAAAACGCTGTATAAAAAAGTTGCCTTTCAAAAAAGAGAAAGGCAACTTTTTTGACGGTTTAACGGACGTCACCCATTAAGTTTTGGATTGGTTTTTTCACAATGAATAAGAGAATCCCAGCAACGACAGCTACAAGTCCGACAATCCCAAAATATGCTGACTCTGTTCCAGGTGTATAGAAACGAGCAATTTGAGCGTTAATGGCTTGTGAAGCGGCATCTGCTAATAACCAAATAGCAACGGTTTGAGCTTCGAAAGCTTTCGGTGCTAATTTTGTAGTAATCGATAAGCCAACGGGAGATAAACACATTTCTCCGACAATCATAATGAAGAAACTAAAGAATAACCAAAGTGGACTAACCCGTCCTTCGGTACCATAAAGTAGACCTGGCAACATTAATAAGACGAAGGAAAGACCAGCAAAGACTAGCCCTAGTGAAAACTTCACAACGGTTGATGGTTGACGTTTACCTAGTTTTGTCCATAATGTAACAAAAATAGGGGTCAAAATAACTACGAATACAGGATTTAATGATTGGAACCAGCTAGCGGCAATCGGGAAGCCAAACAAACTCGTTTGCGTCCGTTCATTTGCAAATAGAGCAAGAATAGACGAACCTTGTTCTTCCAATGACCAGAAAACAATTGCTGCTAAGAATAATGGCAAGTAAGCCAGAACTTTTGGTTTTTCTTCAGCAGTGACATCTTTAGACGTTAACATTTTGCTGAAATAATAAACAGGTAACAGGATTCCTAACACGCTGATGGTATTAATAAAGAAATCAATTGTTAAATGTCCTGTGACATAGGCGCCACCAAAAATAAGTAAAGCAACGACAATTGCCAACATAAATGCTTTAGCAAATTTCTTTTGCTCTTCTTTAGACATTGGATTAGTTGGGGCTTGACCAATCCCAGCAAGAGATTTACGTCCTTGGAAATAATATTGTAGTAGCCCGAAGAACATCCCTACTGCGGCAACGGAAAAGCCTAAATGATAATTATATTCTTGTCCTAAAGTTCCGACAACAAGGGGAGCGATTAAGGCTCCGATATTAATCCCCATGTAAAAAATGGAGAAGCCTGCATCTCTACGTAAGTCAGTTTTTGAATAAAGATGGCCAACCATCCCTGAAACGTTTGGTTTTAACATCCCAGTCCCAAATACAATTAACATAATAGAAACGAATAAGGCGGGGACACCAAATGGGGTAGCTAGAACAATATGTCCAGCAATGATTAACAAACCACCAATAAAAACAGTTTTCCTTGAACCTAAGACACGGTCAGAGACCCAACCGCCAATGATACTGGACATGAAAACCATTGATCCATAAATGGACATGATGGCTAAGGCAGTTGCTTTGGGGAGACCTAAACCGCCATTGGCTACGGTATCGTAAATGTAATACATTAGAATAGCACGCATGCCGTAGTAACTGAAACGTTCCCACATTTCTGTGAAGAACAGTGTTGCTAGTCCTTTCGGTTGTCCCAGAAAGGATTTGTCTAATTTCTCAAGTTGTTCTTTGTCACTCATAGATAAAACTCCAATTCTTATAATATTCAGAATATTTGATAATAAAATGACTTAAATGTAGATTCATATATTTTATTACTCATAGATTGGAAAATAGAAAGAGAAAAAACTGATTACGTTTTTAAATAACAAGCGTTCGAGTGATTATTTGTTTTTTATTCGTGAATTACAATAAAAATGAATATTTATTCTGCTTTATTTTCAATAATTTGTTTTCACATTCGCTTTAGCTGTTCCTTTTTTGAATAAGATTAAAATGAATAAATAACAAGCAAAATATAAGATTTTTTTGTTTAACTCTTTTTGTTTCAATAGGAAGTGCTTAGTGTTTTTTCAGAATCGAAAAATGAATACGACAAAAAATTTATCTATATAATAGAAGGAAAAATATAAATAGTGAATGATAAAAAAATTCAAAGAAAACACCTGTTCTTTTTAGGCCTGAGTTTTTGAAAAAAACATTCTCATGTCTAGTATCTTTAACATTTTGTTACTTTTTGACTGAAACGAATGTAAAAAAACCGACATTTAATGGCTAATCAAGGGTTAGAAAACGGTTTCTCAAAAATAAAATCCTGTTTTTTTAACTTTTTTTTGCAAAATATAAACAGGATAATATCAAGCTTCCAGCAGCTTTTTATTACAAAATGTAACAAAACCGACATTCTAGTAATAAATTGTCACGAGATATTCACCTACGGCCGGCCATTCGATGATAAAGTATGTGAAGTCGTTTCGATAAAGCGAAGCAGACGTGGTTGTTGCCGAGTGCTAAGAGCAACAATCAAATATTTTTAATTACAAAGGAGAAACATACATGAAATCAATCAAAACGATTTTACTTGGAACAACTTTGGCCGCAGGTTTAGGATTATTCTTAGGAACAGACGCAAACGCAGAAAGCTTATATACAGTTAAAGCAGGAGATACTTTATCAACAATTTCTCATCAATTTGCAGGAGACAATAGCTTAATTCAAAAAATTGCTTCTGATAACAAATTGCCAAACCTTGATTTAATTTTTGAAGGAGAACAATTAGTTATTCGTTCAGAAAAAGAAGTTGCTAATACTCCAGCACCAGCTGTAGAAGTTGCACCAGTTCAACAAGTAGTTGAACAACCTGTTGCACAACCAGTACAACAAGAAGTACAACAACCTGTTGCTCAAGAAGTAGCGCAACCAGCAGCACCTGCCGCAAGCAGTGATGCAAAAGAATGGATCGCACAACGTGAATCTAGTGGTTCTTACGATGCAACAAACGGTCAGTATATCGGTCGTTACCAATTATCTGCCTCTTATTTAAATGGTGACTATTCACCTGCCAACCAAGAACGCGTGGCAGATCAGTACGTAGCAGGTCGCTATGGTTCATGGGATGCAGCTAAATCATTCTGGTTAGCAAATGGTTGGTACTAAAATTAAATAAACGAAGTAATCTAATTACTTATTAAAAACCATAAACAAAAAAACAGTAACCTGTAAAGATTACTGTTTTTTTTGTCGATTTGTTAAGGTACAACGCCCCACGCTCGTCAATTGGTGGTCTGCGTTATATATTTTTGCTTCCCAAACTTGAAGGGTCTTTCCCGAGTGATCGGGCGTCGCAATCACGGTAAGGCTACCATCATGGACACTACGAAGATGATTTACTTGTAAGTCTATGCCGACAGCAAAAGTGTTTTCAGGAACGTTTTCGTTCGCACCTAAACTACAGGCAGTTTCAATTAAGACGCCGTTTAAGCCCCCGTGGACAAGGCCATAGGGTTGTTTATGCACGTCTTTTACCGCTAAAGTAAGCTGACATTTCTCAGCAGAAACATGTTGAATCGTGATGCCTAAATACTCTAAAAGATGAATAGTAATCAGTCCTTTCTAATAAAAGAGAGAATAAAAGGTTTTTTATTTATTATACAGGAATGAAGAAAATTTGAAATAGCCATGTTTTTTCTTAAAATTCAAGCGACTTTTTCTCTAAAGTGCCGATTCTTGTGTATAATAGAAAAGATGAGATTAATGAAGGAGGTTTCCTAATGAGAAACTGGACAACAATTAAAGAATATGATGAAATTTTATTTGAGCAAGCAGGCAAAGTAGCAAAAATTACTATCAACCGCCCGCATGTTCACAACGCATTCACACCAAAAACAGTCATGGAAATGATTGATGCATTCAACATTAGTCGTGATAAAGAAGATGTCGGGGTTATTATTTTAACAGGCGCAGGTGACCAAGCATTCTGTTCTGGTGGCGATCAAAAAGTTCGAGGTAATGGTGGTTACGTTGGCGAAGACAACATTCCACGTTTAAATGTGTTAGATTTACAACGGTTAATCCGTGTCATTCCCAAACCAGTCATCGCAATGGTGAAAGGCTGGTCCATTGGTGGCGGCAATGTTTTACAATTAGTTTGTGATTTAACAATTGCGGCTGAAAATGCTAAGTTTGGGCAAACAGGACCAAATGTCGGTAGCTTTGATGGTGGATACGGCTCAGGTTACTTGGCGCGCGTTATCGGCCATAAAAAAGCGAAAGAAGTTTGGTTTATGTGTAAACAGTATTCTGCTCAAGAAGCTTTAGATATGGGCTGGATTAATACAGTTGTTCCATTGGATCAAGTAGAAGATGTGACAATGGAGTGGGCAGAAGAAATGTTAACCAAAAGCCCGATTGCTTTACGGATGATTAAAGCCTCTTTAAATGCCGATACAGATGGCTTGGCTGGTGTGCAACAATTAGCTGGTGATGCGACACTTCTTTACTATACAATGGCTGAAGCACAAGAAGGCCGAGATGCATTTAAAGAAAAACGGACACCAGATTTCGATCAATTCCCTAAATTCCCATAAACCAATGACTTGGTTAAATAAACAAGTACAAAAACGTCCCGATCATCCTGCTTTTTATTTTCAGGATGAATCTTGGACGTTTTTAGAAGTGCAACAAGAAGTCAGCCATTGGGTAGCCACATATCAACAGGTGCTTGCACCAGAAGAAAAACGTGTGGCTTTATTCAGTAAGAACAGCAAAGAGTTGTATTTTTCAATTCTAGCCTTATGGGAATTGGGGAAAGAGTTATTATTTTTAAATACGCATTTGACACTTGCTGAACTGACTTTTCAGTTAAAAGATGCGCAAGTTAAAACGATTATTGGTGCGCCTGAAACGCAGGCTTTGTTAGAGGAGATTTCTTTTGTCGACGTTCAGCCAATGGTTAAAAAACAGCATAGTCTTTTACGTCAGGAGTTTCAACAGCCAAGTGACTTAGAGTCGGTGGCTTC
Organism: Enterococcus sp. DIV1316a; assembly: GCF_050536915.1. NCBI lineage: Bacteria > Bacillati > Bacillota > Bacilli > Lactobacillales > Enterococcaceae > Enterococcus > Enterococcus sp. DIV1316a. Next base: position 352,675 of record NZ_CP172913.1, read on the forward strand.
TATTATGTATACATCTGGAACTACAGGACAACCTAAAGGGGTCTTGCAACGGTTTAAAAATCATTTGGCCAGTGCTAGAGGCACTCAAGAAAATATGGGGATTACTGCTGAAGATTGTTGGTTGTGTGCAGTCCCATTATTTCACATTAGCGGATTGTCGATTGTTTTTCGACAACTCGTCTTAGGTTGTAGTATTCGCCTTTACGATAAATTTGATGAACAGCAAGTGACACAAGATTTACAAGAAGGCCGTGGCACCGTCATTTCAGTGGTTGCGACAATGTTACAACAATTATTGTCTGTCTATCCTGAAGCTGGCTACAGCGTCAGCTTTAAAGGAATGTTATTGGGCGGCGGACCGATTGCACCGGATAAATTAGCGCAGTGTGAGGAAAAAGGGATTCCAGTCATTCAATCTTATGGGATGACGGAAACGTGTTCGCAAGTTGTTGCCTTGAAATTTGAAGATGCGGCACTGAAAATCGGCTCTGCTGGGCAACCGTTAAAAGATATGCAGATCAAAATTGTTGATGAACTAGGACAAGAACAGCCAGAAAAGCAAGTCGGGGAAATTTTACTTAAGGGACCAAACGTTGTTTCAGGTTACCTTAACCAGCGTCAACCTGAAAAATGGACAGCAGATGGTTGGTTTAAAACAGGCGACATGGGCTATTTAGATGCACAAGGGTACCTGTATTTGGTTAGTCGTTTAAGTGAACTCATTATCTCTGGTGGTGAAAATATTTACCCCACTGAGGTTGAACAGGTGTTACAGGCGATAACAGGAATTAAAGCAGCGGCAGTTGTAGGAGAACCAGATGCGCAATGGGGAGCCGTCCCAGTTGCATATGTGATTAGTGACCAAGAAATCACCTTAGCGCAAATTCAAGACCAGTGTTCACGAAAACTGGCAAAATATAAACGACCGAAACGCATTTATTTTTGTCATTCTTTCCCGCAAACAGCAAGTGGAAAGATTGCCAAACATCGTTTCATGACAGAAGAAAGAGAGGCGTTTTTAATCAGATGAAATTGCCTGATGAATTACGACAAGCCTATCAGAAGAATGCCCGTCAGTTCAGTTGGGTTTTTCCATTAGAAACAGAACAAACAGCCTTGGCAATTTTTGCCGCTGGTGAAAAGGCATACCAAGGAGAACGTTTTTTTTGGCAAACGCCGAAAAAAGATTTTGCTTTGGTTGGCTTCGGATATGAAACTATCTTAAAAGGCGCAGAAACAGAAACGCATCAATTGAACAACTTTTTAAAAAAAGAGGCGGCAACTCGTTTTCAAAATATGTCTATTTCTGGTACAGGGGCTCTTCTGTTTGGCGGTTTGCCTTTTGATACAGAACAAACGCCTACTGAGGCCTGGGGAGAGTTAGGGGAAGGTTGGTTTTATCTACCAAGTATTCTATTTACTTTTTCAGGTTCACGTATTTATGGAACGCTGAACTTTTCAGGTTCTAGTGAACAAGAAGTCGAGGAACGTTGGTCGACTTTGGTGGCTCAGTTTGATCGCTTGTTAGCTACCTGTGAGGAGTTGCCAGCTGTAGCGGAAACAAAGATTGACAAGGAAGAAGTTGCCGTGACTGAATGGCTACAAGCTGTCAACGAAACCGTAGCAGTCTTAAGAGAAGATGGCCCTTTAAAAAAAGTGGTTTTGGCTCGACAACTTGCTGTGAGCAGTCCTGAAAAAATTCGAAGTAACCAAGTGCTCGTTAATTTAATGGCACAACAACAAAATACGTATTTGTTTGCTTTAGAAGCCAAAGACACAAGTTTCATTGGTGCAACACCAGAACGACTTCTGTTGGGTACTAAAGAAACGTTTGCGACCGCTTGTATTGCAGGAACCATTAAAACGGGTCAAACACCAGAAGAAACGAAAACTTTAGGAGCACAACTTTTACAAGACCGCAAAAATACCGGAGAACACCAAATTGTGGTGGAACGTTTAGCGAAAGAGTTGGCGAAGATGACGACTTCTGAAAACAGTATTCAAGCACCCATTATTTTGGAAAATCGAGATGTACAACATCTTTATGTGCCAATCTCGGGTCAACGTAAACCGGGAATTTCGTTCTTGGAAAGTGTGATGCAGTTACACCCAACGCCAGCTTTAGGTGGTGAGCCCAAAGAGTTGGCAGTCGAATGGATTCGACAATATGAGCCAGGGAGTCGTGGGTTATATGGTGCGCCAATCGGTTGGATTTCAGGGAATGATGATAGTGGCGAGTTCGCTGTGGCCTTGCGTTCAGGTGTCTTTGCTGGTCAGCAAGGCGTTCTTTATGCAGGTTGTGGTATTGTTGCTGATTCTCAAGCAGAGCTAGAAAGAGAAGAAACGAAAATAAAATTTCAACCGATGTTACGAGGAATTGGAGGGCAGGTTTAATGAATCATCAAGAAACAATGACCGATTATTTAACGGCCTTTATTGAAGGCTTAAAAAATAGTGGGGTTGAACAAGCAGTCATTAGTCCAGGGTCCCGTTCCACACCACTGGCTTTATTACTTCATCGGGAAACCGCAATCCAAACTTTTGTCGATGTCGATGAACGTTCCGCTGCTTTTTTTGCTTTAGGATTAAGTAAAGCGAGTCAAAAACCAGTGGTCTTACTTTGTACCTCTGGAACAGCAGCTGCAAACTATTATCCAGCAATTTGTGAAGCCAATATTAGCCATGTACCCTTAGTCGTTTTAACAACGGATCGGCCGCATGAGTTACGTCAAGTTGGCGCTCCTCAAGCCATGGACCAATTACAAATGTATCAAAATCATGTGAAATTATTTGTTGAAATGGCTTTGCCAGAAGCAACAGAAGAGATATTGAATTACGCCTATTGGCAAGGCGCTAAAGGAGCAGCATTCGCGCAACAAACGCCTGCAGCACCTGTTCATTTGAATTTTCCTTTGCGGGAACCATTATTACCTGACTTAGAGAGAAAAACAAAGAGTTCTCAACAAACGGCTTTATTCGCTGGTCAATCAATCCTTTCTACAGAACAAGTGCAACAGCTAGCGGATCAATGGTACCAGAAAAACGGTGTTTTGGTTGTCGGTGGCAGTCATACAGAGGAAGAAGCGGCGCTATTTATTCAATTAGCCGAAGCTTTGCAATGGCCGTTACTAGCGGATCCTTTAGCAAACATTGTGACACATGGGCAAAATAGTGAAGTTGTTATTGCACACAGTGATCTGTTTCTAAATGTGGCGACCTTGCCACAAGAACCAGAAGTGGTAGTGCGTTTTGGTTCGCTGCCAATTTCTAAAAACATCATGTTATGGTTGAAACGCTTAGCAACGACAGAGACTGCTTTTTATTTTGTGGACGAAAATGGGCAATGGCAAGAGCAATTGAAAAAATCACAAACAGTTATTCAGGCAAAGGAAACCACGTTTGTAGAACAACTGCTAACGGTTGTCAAACCAAAAGAAGCGACTTGGTTAGCACAATGGCTCTTGCTGGAAAAAACGGTCTCTGAAGTTCTTCTAGAAACGCTGAACGCGACAGAATTAAATGAAACAACAGCCAGCTTAGCTGTTCACCAAACAATGAAAGAGAACGGTCAGTTATTTGTATCTAATAGTATGGCTATCCGCTACTTAGATCGATTTATGGATAGTCGCCCTTATCGGATGTTTGGAAATCGCGGCATCAACGGGATTGATGGGATTGTTTCAACTGCTTTAGGAATGAGTGCCATAGCACCGACACAGCAAAACGTTCTACTGATTGGTGATTTAGCGCTATATCATGATATGAATGGTTTATTTTTGGCTAAACGTTATCAGTTGCCGTTAACAATTGTTTTATTAAATAACAATGGTGGCGGGATTTTCTCTTTTCTATCTCAACGAACTTTACGTGAGGACGATTTCGAGCCTTTATTTGGAACACCGCTTGATTTAGATTTTTCGTTAGTTGCTGAACTTTACGGTGCTTCGTATCAAGAAGTCAAAACAATCGCGGAGCTCAAGCAAATTTTACAGACAGCGGCTGAAGAACCACAATTTCAAGTGATCGAAGTCAAAGGAAATCGCCAAGAGAATGTTCATTTGTACGAATCAATTTTAGCTGAAATTGGTAGACGAGTAGAAAGACAGGGGATTTCATGGAACGGTTAATTCGGGGGATGCAGTACCATTATCAATGGTTAACACCTTTTGATGCAAAGCGAACGACACTAGTCTGTTTACACGGTTTCACAGGAACGTTAGCCACGTTTGCAGCCGTTTTTCCCAGTCAAACACCTTATAACGTTTTAGGAATTGACTTACCTGGGCATGGCGCGACTGCTAGTTTGGTAGCACCAGAGCGTTATACCATGAAACAGGTTTGCCATGATATTGCTGAACTAACCGAATCGCTAAATTTGCCTTGCTTTTGTTTATTAGGCTATTCAATGGGCGCTCGAACAGCTTTAGGTTTTGCATTACATTATCCACAAAAGGTACAGCATCTTTTATTGGAAAGTGGATCACCAGGTTTGGCCACCGCCGCAGAACGTCAGGCTCGTATCTGTCAAGATCATCGTTTGGCGGAACGTCTCTTAGAGGAACCGCTGGTGGATTTTATTGATTTTTGGCAAGAATTACCGTTATTTCAAACGCAAAAAGCCTTGTCTGTGGCACAGCAAATGGCCATTCGTCAGGAACGTTTGAGCCAATCGGCCTTTGGATTGGCTAGTAGTTTGTGGTATATGGGCACAGGAGCGCAAGAGAGTTACTGGGAACGTCTAGCAGAATTGCAGCCGATTCCTACCGATTTATTGGTAGGCGGCGAAGATCAAAAGTTTATTGGAATTGCGAAAAAAATGCAGGCACGTCAACCGTTGTTGAGGCTGACAATTTTTCCTGAAGCAGGACATTGTATCCATTTGGAACAACCAACGATTTTCTATGAAAAGGTGACAGCGTTATTGGAAGGAGCCATCTGAATGAACATTCAATCAATTGAAACCTATCAGGTTCGTTTGCCTTTAAAAACGCCGTTTGTCACGAGCTATGGTCGCCTGGAAGAAAAAGCGTTTGATCTATTTGTAATAACGGATGAGCAAGGAAATCAAGGGTTTGGCGAATTAGTGGCTTTTGAGCAACCTGATTATGTGCAAGAAACGTTGGTAACCGAACGCTTCATCATCCAACAGCATTTAATTCCGTTACTTTTAACAGAAGCGCTTGAACAGCCGCAAGAGGTTTCAACAATTTTTGAAGAAGTTAAAGGACATTGGATGGGAAAAGCTGCGTTAGAAACTGCCATCTGGGATTTATATGCCAAACGGCAACAGAAGAGTTTAACTGAATTTTTTGGACCAACGCGGAGGAAAATTCCTGTAGGGATTAGTTTAGGGATTCAAGAAGACTTACCTCAATTACTTAAACAAGTTCAGTTAGCTGTAGAAAAAGGGTATCAACGAGTGAAGCTGAAAATTCGTCCCGGTTATGATGTGGAACCTGTTGCTTTGATTCGTCAGCATTTTCCTAACTTGCCTTTAATGGTCGATGCCAATTCAGCGTATACATTGGCTGATTTGCCTCAATTACAACGTTTAGATCACTATCAATTAGCGATGATTGAACAGCCTTTTGCTGCAGATGATTTTTTAGACCACGCACAATTACAAAGAGAACTGAAGACAAGAATTTGTTTGGATGAAAATATTCGTAGTCTCAAAGACTGCCAAGTGGCGTTAGCATTGGGCAGTTGCCGTAGTATCAATTTGAAGATTCCTCGTGTAGGTGGGATTCACGAGGCGTTGAAGATTGCCACATTTTGCCAAGAAAATGATTTATTGGTTTGGTTAGGTGGCATGTTTGAGTCTGGTGTTGGTCGCGCATTGAATTTGCAATTTGCGTCACAGCCTACCTTTTCCTTTCCAGGTGATATTTCAGCAACGGAACGCTATTTTTATGAAGATATCATCACGGAACCTTTTATTTTAGAGCAAGGGACAATGACCGTGCCTCAGGGACTTGGTATTGGTGTTACACTTTCCCAGACGAATTTGCTAAAATACAGTCAGTATCAAAAAATCATGTAATGATAACAAAATTGCGCCTATGACTATGCAGAGAAGCATAATCTAGGCGCAATTTTTTATTTTTCTAATTGACTCGCTGCGGCTTCATCCAAGAGAACCGTTAAATTTGGATGGAGTTGAAGAATAGAGGCAGGATACGTTTCTGTGACAGGTCCTTGGAGCACTTGTTTGACCATCTGAGCTTTTTGTTCACCATTTACAATTAGGACAAGATGCTTAACTTTCATGATGCTGGCTGGCCCCATCGTAACAAAGGTCATGCCTGGCTGCATCATTTCAGGAACAAACCAAGGCTCTGAACCAGTGACGGTCACTTGATAGGTTTCGTTTTTAAAATGAGTGGTAGTGGGCATGTTCCCACAAAAATGACCATCTGCTCCTAAGCCAATTAACATCAAATCTAAGCCGCCTGCGTCAGCAATCCGTTGTTCTTGTTGTTGAAAGTTTTCAACAGTTAATGGATGGATGTTTTGCTCGGATATTTCCGCAGGTGTCAAATACAGCGTCCGCAAATCTGTCAGAGTAATGCCTTCCTTTTGATGAGGAACAGGGATTTCATCAAAGTTATAATAATGAACATTATCAAAGTCAGATGAATTTTTCACAATCGAGGCTAATTTTTGGTAAACAAGTGCTGGTGTTTTGCCAGCGGTAATTGATAAATTCACTCGTTTATCTTGGCTCATCGTGCTTAGAAGTAACATTTTTGCCCATTCGCTCATCGTGTCGAAATCTTGTTTAATTAAAATTTTCATACTTGCTCACTCCATTCTTTGAATAAGCTAAGTATAATTTGTGGGAACCATCCCATGTCAAGCTCTTCACAAAAAGGATTTAATTAACGGTAGGCAAAAGAAAGAGGAGCAGCCGTCAAAACGATGGCTGCCCCTCTTTTTAAAACTTAAGATAACCTACAACGAGTTAACTTTTTAGCTTTCTGTTCCACTTGCTCCAACGCTGGTCTAAACGTTCTTTTGACCAACACTGTTTAACAAAGAATTTTATTTTATTGTTCTTTCAACCATTTTTCTAGTTGTAAACGTTGCACTTTCATAGTAGCTGTGTGAGGGATTTCATCAAAAGCCATAATGATAGGTTCGTTTAAATGTGGTAAATCGGCTACTTGTGTCCACCAAGCATCCCAATCCATTTCTTCCCCAGGGACAACCGCTAAAATTGGCTGAGGTTCATTTTCTTTGCCACGGACAATAATCACTTCTTCTAAGAAATCTAATGCATCCAATAAATGATCTTCAATAGCTAAATTACTGTCGATGTTTTCAATTAGATCTACTTGGCGATCTTTCAAGAATAAGTGGCCGCGTTCATCTAACATCCCGTAATCGCCGCTGTCCCACCATTCGCCGTAGACATTTTCTGCAAAGCGGGCATCTTCTTTGTAATATGTTAAGGCCCGTCCTTTTGATAAGAATTGGATATGGCCGTCCGTCATCGCAGGTAAAACTTGTCCTTTTTCATCGGTAATTCGAGCTTGTGTTAAATCCTCTAAACCAACGCCCATGTCACGAGCATCTGAATCTTTTAGGGATTCTAAAGTATGCGCTCGTAAGATCATTGGCCCGCATTCACTTTGTCCATAAACTTGTAGGAAAATTGGTTCATTGGCAGCAGATGCTTTTAAGAAAGCCACCATTGTAGCGTTGTTAATTGCATCAAAAGTAGAATGATAATAATGGACACTAGCGAAAGCTTCAGGTTTTTCTTTGGCCAAACGAACCCATTGAACGAAGTTATTGGGGTGTGTTTCTACAGCGATTGGTTGATAGGTGCTGAACATTTCAGCGACTTTTTCGCTCGAAGCATTTGCTAAAGGCATCATAGGGAAGCCCATGGCCATTAAAGAAGACACGCCAATGTTAAAACGAGAATGAACTGGCGAAATATGAAAGCCAACTAATTTCTTTTCAGCAATTTTTGTAAAAATGGTTTTTTGCCATTTTGTACGCCAACCCATAGAGTGATTGGAATGACAGATAAGTTTAGGAATACCTGTTGTTCCAGAGGTGTGGGTCATGTAGGCAATTTCGTCTTTAGTCAGTTCGTCTTGAGGAACTTCCGTGGCATCAGCTTCTAAAAGAGAAGCAACCGAAAGTTTTTTATTGGCAGAGCTGTTACGAACAGCTTGAACTTTTTCAGCAGTCACATCATCAAATAAAATATAAGGATCTTCTAAACGATCAACGAATACTTCAATTGTTTCAAAAGGTAAATGGTATGAAACCATTACAGGAACGGCTGCTAGATATGAGGCTGCAACAGCTAGTAAATACGTGTCGAATTTAGGACTTTTATAAATAATAATTTTGTCGCCTTTTTTTACACCTAAAGCGGCTAATTGATATGCCCGTTTCAAAATTTCTTGATGGCTTTCACCATAAGTTGTTTCTAAGCCAAGTGCAGGAAAAGCAGGCAAAGATTCATCAAAAATAATTGGAACAGTTGGTGTTTTTTCTGCGGCTTCTTGATAGTTTGTATAGAGGTTTAATGGTTGATAATCAAGTAAGTGTGTCAAGGGAAAGTCTCCTTTGTAAAATAGTTTGTGTACAAATGTACAAGTTCACTTTATCCTATCATAGAATGGGTTCTTTTTCTACGTCAAAAATACAACGTTAAATGTTATTTTTTATTATTCACAAGCACAACGTTTGCTGTATCTGGCAAAGTTTCCTACAATAATTATGTAAGTAACAAGTTCTCAGAAGTGTAAAACTTTACAAAGGAGAGGAATTTACATGAAAAAAATCTATGAAACAACTATCATTAATACGGGTGGACGTGCAGGAGAAGTTCACTCACCGGATAAATCATTTTCTTATGCGGTTGCTTCGCCAGGTGTCAAGAAAGAAAATACAACAAATCCAGAACAATTATTCGCAGCGGCTTACAGTGCTTGCTTTAACGGTGCATTAGAATTAGTGATGGATCAAGAAAAAGTCGAAGGTAAAAGTACAGTAACCGCACGTGTTTCCTTATTCCAAGGAGAAGATGGATTTAGCGTTGGTGCTGAATTGGAAGTTCATATTGATGGGGTAGATCAAGCTAAAGCAGAAGAACTTGTTAAAAAAGCCCACGAAATTTGCCCATATTCTAAAGCAACAAGAAATAATATAGATGTTAAATTAACAGTGATTTAATTAAAAAAGAAGCGCTTTGTCGTATAGACAAAGCGCTTCTTTTTTAGATAACAGTCCACAAATTATACATATTTAACAAAATAACTAAAAAAACAACTAAACTATAAATTTGGGCGACCCGTTGTTGAGATAATTTTTTACTGAAAAGACCGCCGACATAACCACCGAATAAAGCGGCAGGAATAATAGCCCAAAGCATTGTCAAATCAAAAACCGCAAACCCTGTGGTCAAGCCGATATTGCCAAGTTTGGCGAGTTGGGAGAAAAAAATAGTAATGATGGAATAAACAGTTGCTGATTTGATATCCATTCCAAAAAAGAGAATAAGGCAAGCTACATTAATGGGACCGCCACCGATGCCTAAAAAGGTTGATAGAATCCCTAAGCCTAATCCGACAATCAGAAAAATGCTCAATCCGTTGAGGTGTAAGTGCCAGTTGGAAAATTGATTGTAGAGAAGAACCAAAACCAAGGTCAGCAACATGATGATATATTGGATTAGTTGTACTTTTTCTTCATTTGGCGCTAGTGCAATCGCCTGATTAAGAAGTAAATCACCTAACATGCCGCCGACTAAGGAACCAAACGAAATACTCGCGGCTTTTTTCCATTCAATTTGGACACCATTTTGATACTGTTTATAAGTCGAAGAAATGGACATGACAAAAACAGCTACACTTGAATAGAACGCAATACTATTTAACGAATGGAACCCAAGAAAATCCAAAACAGGCTTAATAATGACGCCTCCACCCATCCCAGAGAGCGCCCCAACTGTATTGGATAGAAAAATAGTTATGAAATAAATCAGCAAAACCCGCACATAATCACTCCTAAACCGTTTTCTTTTAGTATAGCACAAAAATTATATAAGAAATGTAATTTCATTTAAAAATATTTTTAAAAAGAACTTGAAATGATATTTCTTTAATGGTATTCTACAAATACAAAAAAGAAAACGCATTCAAGGAGGATGAGAAAGCATGACAGTATCGATTGGTATTATTTTGATTTTATGTCTTTACACAGTTGTTGGTGTACTTGACCAAATTTCTATTCAGATTGGTCCATATACACCATTGTTTGCTGCAACGTTTACTGGCCTAGTCTTAGGAGATGTTCAAACAGGTTTGATGATTGGGGCAACGCTTCAATTGATGACATTAGGCGTAGCGACTTATGGAGGAGCAACAGTCCCAGACTTTCTTTCAGGGGCCATTATGGGAACGGCTTATGCAATCATTTCAGGGAAAGGGGCAGAGTATGGTATCGGAGTTGCGGTTCCGATTGGGTTATTATTGACACAACTAGATATTTTAGGCAGAATGGCTAATACGTTTTTCCAACACAAAGCAGATCGTTATGCGGAAGAAGGCAATTATAAAGGGGTCGAGCGCTGCAATGTTTTAGGAATTTTTCCTTGGACGATTTCTCGTGTCATCCCAGTTTTTATTGGCCTAGCTTTTGGTGAACAAGTTGTAAACGCTATCAATAATTGGATTCCTATTTGGGTGATGAATGGGTTAAAAGCAGCAGGCGCTATTTTACCAGCGATGGGGATTGCTATTTTAATGCGTTACTTACCAATTAAAACATACTGGCCCTATTTTATTATTGGGTTCGTGTTACTTGCTTATGGGGCCCAATTCTTTTCAGTTTTAGGTGTCGCACTGGTTGGCTTGGCTTTAGCAGCGATTTATGTGATGAATCATAACAAAGGCGGCGCAGCTACAACAAGTGGCACGGTTATTTACGAAGATGATGAGGAGGTTGAGATTGATGACTAACAAATTAACAAAAAAGGATATTAATAAAGTTTACGTCCGTAATCTTTTTGGCTATCAGTGGGGCTGGAACTATGAAAAAATGCAAGGACTTGGTTACGCTTGGGTGATGATGCCTGCATTAAAGCGACTATACAGTGAAGATCCAGTAGCTATGAAGAAAGCCTTGAAGACACATCTTGGCTTTATGAATACAACGCCAGCCATGTCGCACTTAATTGTCGGAGCTGATATGGCTTTGGAAGAAGAAGTCGGCATTGAAGATGAAACGGCCATTACTGGTTTGAAAACAGGTCTAATGGGTCCGTTTGCTGGTGTTGGTGATACCATTTTTATCGCGATTTATCGTGCGATTGTTTTTTCGATTGCAGCTTACATGGCGCAAGGGGGCCAGGTTGTTGGGTTACTGATCCCGTTAATTGCCGGAGCAGTGGTCCTATGGGTTCGCTATAAATTCACTTGGATTGGTTACCATCAAGGGAAAAAAATTGCGACAGAATTTGCGGATAAAATGAAATTGTTTACGCAAGGTGCAGCTATTTTAGGGTTAACGGTGGTCGGCGGTTTGATTCCTTCGGTAATTACTTACAAATTAGATTTAACTTATAAAATGGGAGATGTAACATTATCTGTTCAAGAAATGTTGGATAAAATTTTACCCGCATTAATTCCTTTAGGGATTGTTCTTTTATCCTATTGGTTACTAGGGAAAAAGAAAATGAATTCAACACGGCTAATCTTTGTTTTAATTTTAATTGGCATGGTTTTAGGTAATTTACAACCAATGTTGGCTTGGGTTGGCGGTTTATTTTAAAAAAATAGTATATAATAGGAGAGATTTATTATGACAATTGTACATGCAAGAGTAGATGAGCGTTTAATTCACGGACAAGTTGCAACCGTTTGGACGAATACGGTTGGCGCACAAAGAATCATGGTAGTAAATGATGCCGCTGTCAAAGATCAATTACAAATTGGTGCCTTAAAAATGGCTAAGCCTGCAGGAGTTAAATTATCCATTTTATCAAAACGTAAAGCGATTGAAAAAATTTTAGCAGGCAATTATGATGAAGAAAAAGTCTTTTTAATTACGAAAGACATTGCAGACATGGCGGCTTTAATTGATGGCGGTGTCCCATTACAGAGCTTCAATGTCGGCAATATTTCTCAAAAAGAAGGCAGTCGAGCAATTAAAAAATCTGTTGCATTAACCGATGAAGATATTCAAACCGTTCGTCGTTTAACAGATAATGGGGTGACTATTACCGCACAGATGATCCCTTCTGAACCAAACGAAGCAATTTTAACTTTCATAAAATAGAAATGGAGATGAGAAGATGGAGCCAATCCGTTCAATCAGACAAAAATATAAGGACTTTTCCAAAGTAAATAAGAGAATCGCAGACTATATACTGAAGGATCCGACCCGTCTTCTCTCATTAACAGCAAACGAAATTGCTAGCAATAGCGAAACTTCTCCGGCGTCAGTTACCCGTTTTTCTAAACAATTAGGGTTTGACAGCTGGGAAGAGTTAAAACTATCCATTGCAGCGGTACAAGCTGCCAGTAACGGTAAAAAAGATATTGATCCAATTGTAGCGGCGGATGATTCGGTGGATACTATTTGTATGAAAGTGGAATCTTTATTAAATGCTACGATTGAGGATTTATTTTATACAGTGGATAAACAAGCCTTGGAACGAGCAATCGCGCATGTTAAAAAAGCGGAAAAAATTCATTTGGTTGGAATTGGTGCCTCTTCTTTAACGACTTATAATCTTTATCACAAGTTTAACCGCGCTGGTCGCCAAGCAATTTTTAATTATGATAGTCACATGATGTTGGAGTTTTTAAATTATGCAACGGCACAAGACATTTTGATCACGGTCTCCTATAGTGGTTTGACAAAAGAAGCCTTAATCGCCTGTGAAATTGCCAAAAATAGGGGCGCAACGGTTATTTTTATTACCAGTAACGATGGAGAAAACGTGCGATCATTGAGCGATGAAGTTCTTTTAGTCCCCAATAATGAGCACCTCATTCGAGTTGGGGCTATTTCATCGATTGCTTCGTCAATGGCAATTGGCGATGTTCTGTATTTAGGTTCAATTCAAGATGATTTAGACACAGAAATTGAACGTAATATGATTGAAACGAGTCAACTTGTCAGCCGTCTAAAAGAGAAGTAGGGGTGTGCAAGCAAATGAACTTAGAAGGATTAACGACAGAAGCCAGAAATGAAGCGACTAAAAAGATTGACCAAGTGTCAACATTAGAAATGGTAACTTTAATAAATCAAGAAGACCAAAAGGTAGCACAAGCAATTGAAAAGGTGCTTCCGCAGATTGCTGCAGCAATTGATGCAGCGGCAGAACGATTTAAAAAAGGGGGCCGTTTAATCTATTGTGGTGCAGGAACGTCTGGACGTTTAGGTGCTTTGGATGCGATTGAATTAACACCCACATATAGTGTGTCGCCAGAACGCGCATTTGGTATTTTAGCTGGTGGTGAAAAAGCAATGTATCAAGCAATTGAAGGCGCTGAAGACTCGAAAGAATTAGCTATCGAAGATTTAACACAACATCAATTGACTGCCCGAGATGTCGTAATTGCGATTGCTGCTAGTGGTCGGACACCATATGCTGTTTCCGCAATTGAATACGGAAAAAAAGTGGGCGCTCTAACCATTTCAGTTACCTGTAATAATCAAAGTCCGATGAATCAATTGGCGGAAATTGGGATTGCGCCAATTGTAGGACCGGAAGTCATTACAGGGTCAACTAGAATGAAAGCGGGTTCAGCACAGAAAATGGTTTTAAATATGTTTTCAACAGGAATTATGGTTAAAGTAGGGAATATCTATCAAAATTTGATGGTCAACGTACAACCAACGAACGAAAAATTAATGCAACGTGCCACGAATATCATTAAAGAAGCAGCAGAAATCGAGGAATCGCAAGCCAAAGAATACTTGGAGGCAGCACAGCTAGAAGTGGCACCAGCCATTGTAATGGCGAAAGCCCACGTTGATTTTCAAAAAGCCAAACAACTATTAGCAGAACATGACGGACGGATTTCAGAAGTTTTAGCATAGAAGTGGTGAACAATGAATCAAATCGCAATTCAAGAAACAATTCAGAGACTGATTAATCAGCAAGTCGTTCCGGGTGTCGCTTGGGGGACGATCACAGAAGATAGCTTATCAGAACAGTATACGGGCTTTTTAGGTAATACTGGTCCATTTGCAAGACAAAAGGTTTCATCAGCTAGCCTGTATGATTTAGCGTCCTTAACGAAAGTTATTGGGACAACAAATCGAATGTTACAATTAATCGATACAAATCAGCTTACTTTTTCAACCACTGTGGGGGAAATCCTACCTGATTATCAAGGACTATCTTGTTCGATTGGGGAGCTTCTACTGCATCAGAGCGGACTGCCAGCTGATGTTGTCGATAAGAAAAATGTCACAAAAAAAAGCTTGCAAGAAATCATTTTAACGCATTCGTTATCTGAACGAGGGAAAACCACTTATTCTGATTTAGGGTATTACTTATTGGGAGAAATTATTCAAGTATTGGATCGCTGCTCATTAGAAGAGAGCTTTCAAACATACTTATTTCAACCAATGAACCTACAGCATACAAGTTTTACGGTCAGCGATTTTGCCCAGGCAGTGCCCACAGAGATTACAAAACAACGCGGCGTTATTCAGGGAGTGGTCCACGATTCGAAAGCCTATCAACTAAAAGCGCCAATTGGCAGTGCAGGTTTATTTGCAACTTTACCAGATTTACTCACTTTTGTTCAGTGTTTTATGAACAATCGCTACCCGTCTGGCAAACCATTATTTTCTGAAAAAATGTTCGATGCTCTCTGGTCTATGAACCAAGGGGGACGTACATTTGGTTGGGAATTGAAAAAGACGCAAGCAGGGGCAGGCTATTTGTATCATACTGGCTTTACTGGAACGGCGATTGGTATGAAAAAAGAGACCAAAGAAGCCCTAATTTTGCTGACGAATCGGATTCATCCCACTCGTGAAGAACGTGGCTTTCTGAAAGCACGAACAAAAATTTATCAGCAGTATTTTTAGGAGGATATGATGAAACCAAAATTAATTTTAATGAGCCATGGACGGATGGCAGAAGAAACCTTAGCTTCTACTCAAATGATTGTCGGGGAATTAGCAGATGCTGCGATTGTGTCAATGACCGCAGAAGATGGCTTGAGCGGCACGCAAGCAAAACTGGCAGCAATCTTAAAAGAAGCTGGCAATGTCCCGACGCTTGTATTAGCTGATTTAAAAGGAGGAACACCTTGTAATGTGGCTATGATGGCCATGGGCACTTATCCGCAATTGCGAGTAGTCGCTGGACTTAATTTAGCAATGGCAATTGAAGCAGCCGTCTCACCTGTGGAAAATGTGGATGAATTAGCTGCATATTTAACGCAAATTGGCCAATCTGCGGTGACCACGATTGACTTACCTGAATTAACAGATGAAGAAGAATTTGAAGAATAGCAAAAAGGTGTTGTCTCAAAGACAACACCTTTTTTTAAGAACCAGGGATATTCCGTGGTTCGTTTTTGGTTGTGACAAAGAAAAAGAACAGACTTAGTAAAATAACTAGGATGCCATCGTTAAACATCGGATTTACGAAATTTAAAATAGCACTTAAGATGACTGGCACGGTAGCACAATACGTAATAATTTTTAAACAATCAATCAAACGTAAAGAATAAAAACGTAATTTTGAATAGAGAGATGCACCGATAGCGGCAATCAGTAAGTCTAAAACTAAACCGATTAGAACAGGGTAGATAGCCACTAAAAAGACAATGAGTTTTGTCCACCAAGGGATTGCTGCTTCACTTAGCGCAGTCTTGATACTCTGAGCGTTAACGCCATCTAAGGTTCCTTTACTATAGGGGAAGATAAATTGGTCGGTGCCTAGAATTGATTCAGTTGCGCCTGAATTCGGTAAGGCGACTACAAATTCATCTTGTAAAAAAGCCAAACCAAACGCATTACCAATTAAATCCTTTTGGACATCAGCGGCTGTACGTTTTCCATCTGGATCAAACGTAAAAATAATCGAGTCGGTTTGATAAATAAAGCCAGATTCTTTGGCCTTTGTTTGCAACGTGCCATTTTCAATAGAAAAGTCAGGCAACTTTTCTGCAATTTTTTGGCCATCTTGTTGCACCTCTTGTAGCACAGAAAAGACTTGTTTGGTAATAGGTAGTGCTAAAATAGCACTTAAAAAAACAGCATAGAGAATTACTTTCCAAAACGCCATTTTTTTCGCATGCCGTAATTCTGAAACTGAAAAAAAGGCCTGCTTAAATAATTGCAATGTATTCATTTATTTACTCCTCACATCATTCTTCTACAGGTCATTCTAGCGAATTTATGAGGGAAACACAAGGTAATCTCCCTCTTTTGTAAAACTTTTCTTTTGGCAAGCAAACTATTTTGTAGAAAGCGGTTCACTCTGTTATCATAATAGTTGTATGAAAGACGTATGTTACATACTAAAAAATAGGGGGATTTAAAAAATGACTTACACATTACCAGAATTACCATATGCTTATGATGCATTAGAACCTTACATTGACGTGGAAACAATGCACTTACACCATGATAAACACCACAACACTTATGTGACTAACTTAAACGCAGCGATTGAAAAACATCCAGAATTAGGCGAAAAATCTGTAGAAGACCTAATTTCAGATATGAATGCTATTCCTGAAGATATCCGCACAGCCGTTCGTAACAATGGTGGCGGGCACGCAAACCATACATTCTTCTGGGAAATTATGGCACCAAATGCTGGTGGACAACCAACTGGCGCTATTAAAGAAGCAATCGATGAAACATTTGGCAGCTTTGATGAAATGAAAGCTGCTTTCAAAACAGCTGCAACTGGCCGCTTTGGTTCAGGTTGGGCTTGGTTAGTTGTGAATAACGGTAAATTAGAAATCACTTCTACACCAAACCAAGATTCACCATTAATGGATGGCCAAACACCTGTTTTAGGTCTTGACGTTTGGGAACATGCGTATTACTTAAAATATAAAAACGTTCGTCCAGATTACATTGAAGCATTCTGGAACGTTGTTAACTGGGATAAAGTAAACGAACTTTTTGCAGCAGCAAAATAAGTTTGCCAATTGTGAAGGAAAGAGTCAAATGACGGCTGTCATTTGACTCTTTCCTTTTACAAATCCAGGGTCGAAATAGTTGTTCGTTTATGGCATACTAAAGTAAGTAGGGAAAGATAACGGATACATAAAGAAGGAGCTAAAAAAATGAATGTTATGATGCAAAAAGTACACGGGTCAGAAAATGATTTCTTTTTATTGGATGAAACACAGTTTGAGCGTTCTTTAACCGCTGAGGAAATTGAGCAATTGCGCATCCAGTTATGTTCGCGGGAAACAGGATTATTGGCGGGAGCAGATGGGTTACTTTTGGTAGGAGAAGGGACTCACGGCACGTCCAATGCTAGAATGCGAGTGATTAACAGCGATGGTAGTGAAGCAAGCATGTGCGGGAACGGCTTGCGTACGGTTGCCCGTTATTTAGCTGAAAAAAACCAAGAAAAATCATTTACAGTTGAAACAATGTTTGCAGATTTGAAAGTACGTCAAGCCCCCAATTTAGCTGAAGAAGTAGCGACTTACCAAGTGGAAATTTCGCCAGTAAGTTTTGAAGCAGTCACTATCCCAATGCATTTAGGGGTCCAAACATTAATTGATGAAATCGTACCAGCCTTATCTAACACCATTCGCTTTACAGCGGTAGCAGTGCCTAATCCGCACCTTGTAGCATTTGTGGATCACGAAACCTTAAATGGTCCAGAATTTGAACGAATCGCTACCTATGTAAATAATGAAAATCCATATTTTCCAGAAGGGATAAATGTGAGTTTTGTTGAAATTCTTGGCAAAAATCAACTATTTGTTCGAACGTATGAACGTGGTGTAGGTTTTACAAGTGCTTGTGGGACAGCTATGTGCGCAAGTAGTTTACTTTATACGTTATTGAAAGATGGTGTTTTTTATGAAGAAATAACCGTCAAAAATGCTGGAGGTATGGTGAAAACAGTCGTCCACGAAACGTCAGATGGCAGTTATTGGATGGAATTAATTGGGAATGCCACGATTACGCATTTGATTGAAGGATCACTGACTGATTTACTAAATGGTGCATTTGAGAAAATAACTATCACTGAAACGAATGAACAGAAACATTATCAAGAATTTCTGCAAACACTTTCTCAAAAATAACAATTGTTCCTTGATAAAGCGCTCTTTTATTTTACAATTGTGTTAAGTTCTTGTTCCAAAAAATAAAAAATATTGCTTGAATAAGCAAACTATGAGAAAATAAAGGGCATGAATTAAGAATTATTCTTAGATAAACGAGGAAGTGTCTTATGAAACTATGGAAAAAAGTAGTACTGGGCTTCTTGAGCGTCTTGCTAGTGGTAGTAGCTGGGGTATGTGCTTACGGGATTAAGATGTATTCAGATGCCAATTCAACAATTAATGGGATCTATCAATCAGTTAACCGTAAGTCCAATAAAGGAGCCACGGCCAATATTGATGCGCAAGAACCATTCTCTGTTCTTTTAATGGGGATTGACACAGGCGATTTAGGCCGAACAGAGCAAGGTCGTTCAGATACTACAATGGTTGTAACCATCAACCCGAAAGAAAACAAGTCCACAATGATCAGTTTGGATAGAGATATTCTAACAGATATTGTTGGAAATGACACACAAGACAAATTGAACCATGCCTATGCATTTGGTGGCGCCGAAATGGCGATTAATACAGTCCAAGAATTACTGGATATTCCCATCCATCACTATGTATCCATCAATATGAAAGGGTTAAAAGACCTGATTGATGCGGTAGGCGGTATTGAAGTAGATAATACGATTGGTGAATTTACGTTGGACGGTATTACTGTTCCAGCAGGTAAAATCAAGTTAGATGGCACGACAGGTTTGGCTTATGCGCGGATGCGTCACGAAGATCCTGAAGGAGATGTGGGTCGTCAACGCCGCCAACGAGAAGTTGTTGAGAAAATTGTGCGCAAAGTCATGAGTTTTGACGGTGTTTCAAAATATCGAAAAATTCTTGATGCTGTTGAAGCCAATGTAAAAACAGACTTAACTTGGGATGACATGATGGACATCCAATCAAAATATTTGTCTGCCTTTAAAACAATTGACTCTGAACAATTACAAGGATACAGTGCAACTATTGATGATATTTATTATCAAGTCCTAGATCCAAATAGTTTATACAAAACACAAACAACACTTAGAAAACAACTTGGTTTAAAAGAACATGCTTCTGAACGTGAAAAAGATTTAGCCTTTTATAATCAGTTTAGCTATGCTGTTACAGATACTGCACTGATTGGTGAATCTGGTGATTCAAGTGCCAATAGCTCTACTAGTTCGAGTAGCACAGCGGACACCACAGCCGGTCAAACAGAATACAACGGCAATACGCAACAAGCAGCAGAAGGAGCCTATGATCCGAATACGTACGTTGACCCAAATACGTACACAGATCCAAACGCTTATGCTGATCCAAATACGTATGTGGATCCCAACGCACCACAATATTAATCTGTTAAACAAGCTCGAAAACTTCTATTTCTGATGGAAATAGAAGTTTTTTTCTTTTATTCTAGAAATTTTTTTCAGAAGGTGTTATAATTGGACTATACCAAAATAAACCGTAAGGAGCGTGTCAAAATGCAAATTATCCGTGTAGCAAATGCAGAAGAAGGCGGCAAAAAAGCGTTTGAATTAATTAAAGAAGGTATGAACAATGGTGCGAAAGTTTTAGGCTTAGCAACAGGTAGTACACCAGAAACATTATATAAAGAAATGACAGCAAGTGATGTCGACTTTACAGAAATGACTTCTGTAAACTTAGATGAATATGTTGGTTTAGGTGGCGAAGATGAGCAAAGTTACCGTTATTTCATGAACAAACACTTATTTGACAAAAAACCATTTAAAGAAACATTTGTACCAAATGGTAAAGCAGAAGATTTAGATGCTGCTTCCGCAGAATATGAAAAAATTATCGATGCACATCCAGTAGATATCCAAATCTTAGGTATTGGTCAAAATGGACACATTGGTTTCAACGAACCAGGCACACCTCTAGATAGCTTAACACATGTCGTTGAGTTGACTGAATCAACAATCAACGCAAACAAACGTTATTTTGACAAAGTAGAAGATGTCCCAACACGTGCTGTTTCTATGGGGATTGGCTCAATCATGAAAGGTAAAAAAATGATTTTAATGGCTTATGGCGAAGCAAAAGCAGAGGCCATTAAAGGAATGATTGACGGACCAGTAACAACAGACATGCCAGCAAGTGCATTACAAAACCATCAAGATGTTGTTGTAATCATTGATGATGCAGCTGCAAGTAAATTATAATCGTTGATGAAAAAGAACTTGAAACATAAGGATTTCCTTATGTTTCAAGTTCTTTTTTTGTTATACTGGAAGTAATAGAAGAAGAGGTGAAAAGGATGTTACAGCTAACAATTCCAGAAATTATTTTACGGTTAGTCCTAGCGATGGTGATGGGTGGCGCAATTGGTTTTGAAAGACAATATAAGAATCGCCCAGCAGGGATGCGCACTCACATTTTAGTTTGTATGGGCGCGGCTATTATTGCGTTAATTCAGTCGCAAATTGCAATCAATGCATTGAAAGATGCGTTAGCTAATCCGGCTTTGACGGGGGTCATTCGTTCAGATCAAGCAAGGTTGATCGCACAAGTTGTAAGTGGAATCGGCTTTTTAGGTGCTGGAACCATCATTGTAACGAAACAAAGTGTCACCGGATTGACGACAGCAGCGTCACTATGGACCGTTGCTGGTTTAGGGATCGCGGTGGGCATGGGCTACTATACGATTGCCTTAACAAGTTTTATCGGTGTATTATTTGCCTTAACCATTGTCAAACGAATTATTCACGTACCAACAATCAAAAAATTAGAAATTCGCTATCAACATAAACAAGAAACCAAAGAATTTATTAATCAGTATTTTGAAGAAAAACATATTGAAATTTATGATGTGAACTTCAATGTTTCTTGGGTGGATGATACAAAAATCTATACGAATATCTATACTATTGATTTGCCTAAAGGCCTAACGTATGCCGATGTTATCGAAGATCTATCTGTTTCAAATAATGTAACAAAATTACGATTGATTAATGTGTAGAAACATCTATTTATAATTAATGACAACCGCTATAAGTTAAAATGCTTATGGCGGTTTTCTTCTAGGGCCTAGGACTGATTTTTTAAGTTTAATATTTCAAAAAGATTACAAAAGAGTTATGATTGTATTACGAGTTAGAAAGAAAGGTGATAAGTAAGATGAATAAAAAAAATAAATTTCTTAGTATTATTGTTGTTGTCGTTGTGATTATTGGTGCATTTGTGATGAAAGCTTATAATCAATTGATTACTTTAGATAATAAAGTCGAAGCAGAATGGTCACAAGTAGAAAATGTAATGCAAAGACGGGCTGATTTAATTCCGAATCTTGTCAGTAGTGTTCAAGGCAGTATGACTCAAGAAAAAGAAGTTTTAAAAGAAATAACGGAAGCACGTAAAGCATACGCAGGAGCAAAATCTTCTTCTGAAAAAGGGCAAGCAAATGAGCAAATTGAAAAAGGATTAGGTAATTTTGTTACAGTATTGAATGAAGATTACCCAAAGTTAGCTTCTTCTGAAAATGTCAAAACCTTAATGACTCAATTAGAAGGATCTGAAAATCGAATTTCTGTTGAACGCCGTAACTATATACAAGCTGTTGAAACATATAACCAACAGATTTCAAAATTCCCTGATAAAATAATTGCAAAACTTTTAGGATTTGAGAAGAAAACTAACTATGTTGCGACAGAGCAGGGAAAAGAAGTACCACAAGTGGAATTTAAATAAAAAATTTGTAGAAAATTTGGGTTAAAAAGAAAGAAGTGAGGAAGGTTGGATAAAAAAGTCGAAAAAATTCAAGAAAAAGTTCGTTTGTTTTATAAAAAGCATCAGCGGAATACAACGATTGTTGTGGTAATTAGTTTGAGTATGATTTTAATATTAGGAATGGCTGCTTGGTATGAAGGAAAGGGAATCTCTTATGAAGCAAAACAAACTGCACTGAGAGAGAAGCAACATGCCTTACAAAAAAAGAGAGACGATATCTTAGCAGGGAAAATGACTGAAGCGTCAACCCAGACAACAATAAATAACTTTTCTAAACAAGAAATAACTGGTGAAAATGAATTAGTGACAATTACTGGAACGAATGGGCAGTTGAACATTAATGATGCTAATATCTATGTTTCAGATAATGCAGGTATTGTCTCAAATCAACTTAAACAGAAAATGTTTCAATTGAATCAACAATTGTTGGAAAATGCGAATGGCGCACAATTTATGCTTATTACCGTTCCTGCGTTACCTAGTGGGGAATCTGTTGAATCTTACAGCAATAAGATTGCTAATCAATTAGGTGTAGGGGATCGTGAAAAAAATAATGGTGTGGTTTTTCTAATGGCAATTGAGGATCGCGAGTCTCGCTTGGAAGTTGGATATGGCTTAGAGAGTATTTTAACGGATAGCTATGCGGATGATATTATTAATAATGAAGAAGTAAAAGAGGCTTTTAGAGACGAGGATTATAATACAGGTCTCAATAAAATTATTGATCAAGTATCGGCTGCAATCAATTCAAAAACCGCACAAGTGGATAATGAATTAACAAATATACAAGCAGAGTTAAACACTAACACAACGAAAAGAAATGTTCTTTTAATGGCAAGTATTGCTGGGATGCTCATTTGTGCTGTTTATATTTTACAAATTTTAAGAACAAGAAAACTTGTTAAAAAAATGTATCAAGATTATTTGAATTGTTTACCAACAAAGGCTGTCCTAAATAACTCAGAACAGACAAAGAAAGTATTAAATAAGATGAAAAAGACTTCTTTTTATTGTTTATATCTTAATGGAGCAACGTTATTTGCCACAAAAGGGAAAATAAGACGTGCCACTAAGCGTGGTTCTTTACTAAGTATATATCCAAATGCAAAAAAACAATCTTTTGGGCGTTTATTAGTAGGAGATACTTTATATAGTTATGATGGTAGTGTTTTGACGTATGCTTATTTAAACTCACAATACAATCCGTCTAATCATAGTAGTTCTGGTAGCAGCAGTGGTGGTTCATTCGGTGGCGGCTCATTCGGCGGTGGCGGTGCCTCAGGAAGTTGGTAAAACAAAAAGCTAGAAACGTTAATCGTTTCTAGCTTTTTGCTATTTATCTAAACCGTAAAGATAGTCATCATCTTTCATGGCTTCAACTGTTCCTAGTAAATAGCCATTTCCTACTTGGGAGAAGAAGTCATGGTTGCTAGTTCCTGTCGAAATACCATTCATTACAATCGGGTTCACATCATTGGCTGTATCCGCAAATAAGGGATCCATACCTAAGTTCATTAAAGCTTTGTTGGCGTTGTAACGTAAAAAGGTTTTTACTTCTTCGGTCCAACCTAAGTCATCATATAATTCTTCTGTATAACGTTCTTCGTTTTCGTACAATTCGTAAAGTAAATTATACATCCAGTCTTTTAGTTTATCTTGCTCATCTTCTGGTAATTCATTAAATCCTAATTGGAATTTATAGCCAATATACGTGCCGTGCACTGATTCATCACGGATAATCAATTTAATAATTTCAGCGACGTTCGCTAGTTTATTGTTTCCTAAATAGTAAAGAGGAGTGTAAAACCCAGAATAGAATAAAAACGTTTCTAAAAATACACTAGCAATTTTTTTCTCTAACGGAGTACCGTTTTTATAAATTTCGTTAATCCGTTCTGCTTTATATTGCAGATGTTTATTGGTATTTGTCCACTCAAAAATATCATCAATCTCTTTTTTTGTATTTAATGTACTGAAGATAGAAGAATAACTTTTGGCATGGACAGATTCCATGAATTGGATGTTATTTAAGACGGCTTCTTCATGGGGCGTCCGCACATCATTTCTCAGTTGATCCATGCCGCTTTCTGATTGAACAGTATCTAATAAAGTTAAACCGCCGAAAACGTAGCCGACAGTAGTTTTTTCTAAATCGGAAAGAGTCCGCCAATCATCTAAGTCATTGGATAACGGAATCCGTGTATCTAACCAAAATTGTTCGGTTAATTTTTCCCAAGTGGATTTATCAATGACGTCTTCAATGGCGTTCCAGTTAATTGCTTCATAATACGTTGCCATGGTTATTCCTCCTGTATGCTGGGACAGCAGTCTGTTTGACTAGTTGTCTCGTTTCTTCGCTTAAAACGTTCTACAGAGTCCAAATAGGAGCGTGCAGCCGTTCTTCTTTGTCCAGTATATCTGAAAATGTCCTGTTTAAAAAGAGAACATTCCTAAAAAATAAGACGCTCAAGCAGAACGCCTTATTTAAGTGCTTTTCATTAAATCACGCAAGACTCACATTGATTGCTGCCAATTTCTTCAGCATCATCTGTAAATGTACGAATATAGTAAATTGATTTAATCCCTTTGTTGAACGCATAATGACGTAAAATGTTCAAGTCACGGGTTGTTTGTTTTGGTGTTTCTTTCCATTCATACAAGCCTTCAGGGATTTCTGAACGCATAAACAAGGTTAAACTCATTCCTTGATCAACGTGTTGTTGCGCTGTTGCGTAGACATCAATCACTTTGCGCATATCCATGTCGTAAGCAGAAGTATAGTAAGGGATTGTATCATTAGCTAAATAAGGCGCTGGATAGTAAATCTTACCAATTTTCTTCTCTTGACGTTCTTCAATCATGCGAGTAATTGGATGAATGCTGGCACTAGTATCATTAATATATGAAATTGAACCATTTGGCGCTACGGCTAAACGATTTTGATGATAAAGACCATTTTTTTTCACAGCATCGCGTAACGCAGCCCAATCTTCAGCCGTTGGAATCTGAATGTCTTTAAAAATTTCTTTCACTTTATCAAATTTTGGTGTAAAGTTGCCTTCAATATATTTATCGAAGTAAGCACCAGAAGCATAATCTGATTTTTCAAAATTATGGAAGACTTGGTTACGTTCTTTCGCAATTTGGTTACTTTCCATTAAAGTCCAGTAATTTAATAACATGAAATAAATGTCTGTAAAGTCTAATGATTCTTCAGAGCCGTATTCCATATGATTTTTAGCGAAGAAGGTGTGTAAGCCCATTGCGCCTAGTCCGATTGTATGGCTTAAACGATTTCCATTTTGGATAGTTGGCACGACATCAATTTCAGAAGCATCTGTTACAAAAGTTAACGCACGCGTCATAGCGCGGACAGATTTTCCAAAGTCAGGACTTTCCATTAAATTAACAATGTTAGTTGAACCTAAGTTACAACTAATATCTGTGCCTAAAACTTCATATTCTTGTTTCCCATTAATAACAGAAGGCGTTTGAACTTGAAGAATTTCAGAACATAAGTTACTCATGATAATCTTGCCATCAATCGGATTGTTTTTGTTAGCTGTATCAATATTGATGATATAAGGATAGCCAGATTCTTGTTGTAATTTAGAAATTTCATTTTCTAAGTCACGGGCTTTAATTTTACGTTTACGTATGTTTGGATTGGCCACTAGGTTATCATATTCTTTGGTAATATCTACATAGGAATAAGGCACACCATATTCACGTTCCACACTATAAGGACTAAATAAATACATATCTTCGTTGTTACGCGTTAATTCGTAAAATTTATCTGGAACAATAACACCAAGAGACAACGTTTTTACACGGATTTTTTCATCAGCGTTTTCTTTTTTAGCAGATAAGAACATTTCAATATCTGGATGGAAGACATTTAGATAAACCACACCAGCACCTTGACGTTGACCTAGTTGGTTAGAGTAGCTAAAGCTATCTTCAAATAATTTCATAACAGGGACAACACCACTTGCTGCGCCATCATAACCTTTGATTGGTGCGCCCGCTTCACGTAAGTTGGAAAGAGTAATTCCTACGCCGCCGCCGATTCGTGATAATTGAAGGGCAGAATTAATTGAACGCCCAATGCTGTTCATATCATCTGTTACTTGAACTAAGAAACAAGAAACCAATTCACCTCGACGTTTACGCCCAGCGTTTAAGAAAGAAGGTGTGGCTGGTTGATACCGTTGATGGATCATTTCATCCGCCAATGTTAAAGCCAACTCTTCATCGCCATCCGCAAAATACAAGGCATTAAAGGCAACCCGATCTTCATATGTTTCTAAATACTCTGTTCCGGCGTTGTTCTTTAAAGCGTATTGAGAATAAAATTTATAAGCCGCCATGAAAGACTTGAATTGGAAATGTTGTTCATCTAAGAAAGCATATAATTTTTCAATAAAGTCCATTGAATATTTTTCGATGAATTCAGTTTCAATAAAATCTTCTTTCATTAAAAAGTTGATTTTTTCTTCAGCAGAGCTGAATTTACGTGTATTCGGTTCTACATTTTCTTTAAAGAAGGCTGCGAGTGCTTCTTTATCTTTATTTAAAGGGATTTGACCATCAACAGGACGGTTAATCTCGTTATTCAGTTTGAAATAGCTGACATCTTTAATTTCTTTTAGACTCAATTTCTTCCACTACTTTCTTAAAGGTCTCCACGTCTTCGTCTGTTCCGCTAAACTCAAAGGAGTATAGAAGCGGAACGTGGTAATCGCGGGCAATATCTTTGGCGGTATAGACAAATAATTCAGCAAAATTACGGTTGCCCCCACCAGCTACACCAACTAACAGTTCTTGGTTACTTTTATAATCAAGAAAGTCATTCACTACCTCTGTAATTTCTGCATCATAGGTAGGAATGACAAGAATAAAAGGCTCATTTATTTCAAAAAAAGGATTCGCTGGCTCAAGTTCATAAGCAGGCAAATCCAATTTTTTAATAAAGCGCCTTGTTTGACCGGTGACTGAAAAATAAACAAGTTTCATCTTAGCTAGCCAATTGTTTTAATTGGTCTGGACGGAAGCCAACAACGGTTGTTGCTTCAGATGTGATTACCGGTACGCTTTGGAACCCTTGTTCTTTTAACCAGTCGATAGCATCTGGTTGTGCGTCGATATTGATTTCTTCAAAAGCGATGTTATTTTCACTTAGGAAACGTTTCGCCATTTTACATTGGATACAGTTATTTTTTGAAAAGATTTTTACGTTCATTGAAAGTTCCTCCTCTTTTTTTCTACATAGACTAGTATAAATCTATGTAGAAAAAAGTCAACACTTTAACACTATATATTGTGGTGCGTTTTTCTCATAATACTAGTTTTTGTGTTTTTGAAAGAAAAATGAAAACACGTGAATCCTCGTTTTTGGGAGAAAAAACACATTGGTCAGTGTTTGACAAACAAAAAAATTAAAATTTTGAAAGAGAACATTTAGTGAAAAAACACTAAATATTGTGTTGACATTTGAGTTAGGCACAAGAAGAAAAAATAAGCGGATTTGTTATTGAATGAGTGGAATTTTATAGTAGCTAGTAACATAAAAAACAAGAACTGACTTTTTTTCAAAAATGGTAACCTGAAAAAAGTGTCTCTATATAGAAGGAAAATAGAAGAAAACAGGAGATACATCCAGAAATTCATTGACTTTCCGTGTAAGCAAGCGTATTCTTTTAATTGAGAACGATTCTCATTTTCGTTTGAAACTTTTTCACATGGAGGAAAGTAAATGATTACGTTAGCGCAGGCAGAAGTTGGGAAAGTCTATACAGTCGAAAGCGTCCAAGCAGATGTTCAGACAAAGAAACATTTGAACAATTTAGGTGTCGTTGCAGGCCAAGCAGTTGTCCTTGTCAATTATCAGAATCAAAATGGTATTGTTTTATTACATAATAGTCGAATTGCGCTGACAGATACGATTTTACAAGCGATTCATGTGGAGGAGCGCTCGGCGAATGAGAAAGTTTGGGTCTCCTTGGATACCTTGAAAGTTGGAGAACGCGCTACAATAGTAGGGATCCACGGACAAGGAGCGGTGAAACGTCGGTTGATGGACATGGGCTTAACAAAAGGAACAGTAATTTTTATTCGCAAAGTAGCTCCTTTAGCTGATCCAATTGAAATCAATGTACGTGGCTATGAACTAACGTTACGAAAAAGTGAAGCGGAACTAATCTTGGTTGAAAAGGAGGAAAGCGAATGACTCAGCAAATTGCACTAGCCGGCAACCCTAATAGCGGTAAAACGACAACGTTCAATATGTTAACAGGAGCCAACCAATATGTTGGAAACTGGCCAGGGGTGACTGTGGAACGTAAAGAGGGGGTGGCAAAGAAAGATAAGACACTCATTATTCAAGATTTGCCAGGGATTTACTCTCTTTCTCCTTATACGCCTGAAGAAATTGTGGCACGAGATTATCTTTTGGAGGACCAACCTTCAGTGATTTTGAATATTCTCGATGTGACCAATTTGGAACGGAATCTTTATTTAACAACACAATTAATTGAAACTGGATTACCGGTTGTTTGTGCGTTAAATATGATGGATTTGTTGGAAAAAAACGGCCAAACATTGAATAGTGAAAAGTTAAGTTATGGCTTAGGCGTGCCTGTCGTTGAGATTAGTGCTTTGAAGAATCGTGGGTTGGATCATGCTTTAAAACAAAGTAAGCAGCGAGCGAATGCCATAGAGACAGAGGTTATTTATCCTTCTTATGATAATCGCTTAGAAGCAGCACTTGCTGAAATTGTTGATATTTTAGGAAATACTGTTCCTGAAACGCAACAGCATTGGTATAGTTTAAAACTTTTTGAACGAGATGTTCGAACTAAAGAGCAATTATTATTGAGTTCTTTTCAAGAAAAAGAAATTGAAGAAGTCATTCAAATTACTGAAAAAATCTTTCAAGATGAAAGTGAAGCGATTATCATCAATGAACGCTATGCCTTTATTGCTCGATTAATTGCTTTGTGTGCAACGAAAAAAACAGAAATGACATTTACTCACAGTGATAAGATTGACCGAGTGGTAACCAATCGGTGGTTGGCGTTGCCAATCTTTGCGTTTGTAATGTGGTTGGTCTATTACTTGTCTATTCAAACGGTTGGTACAATGGGGACAGACTGGTTAAACGATGTCTTTTTCGGGGAATGGGTTCCTCAATTTGTGGGAAATTGGTTGGCGCAATGGCAAGTAGCGCCATGGATGCAAAGTTTAATTTTAGATGGGATCATTGCAGGTGTTGGGGCTGTGTTAGGCTTTTTACCACAACTGGCCGTCCTGTTTTTATGTTTAGGTTTTTTAGAAGATTGTGGCTATATGGCCCGGATTGCCTTTGTCATGGATCGTTTGTTTCGGAAATTTGGCCTATCTGGTAAGTCGTTTATTCCGATGTTAATTGCGACAGGTTGTGGGGTCCCAGGCGTGATGGCTAGTCGAACGATTGAAAACGAACGCGATCGGCGAATGACTATTATGGTCACGACTTTTATGCCGTGTTCGGCGAAGTTGCCAATTATCGCTCTGATTGCAGGTGCATTTTTTCCTAACCAAAGTTGGGTCTCGCCCTCTGCTTATTTCTTAGGGGTTGCTTCCATTGTGTTATCAGGGATTGCTTTAAAAAAGACCAAGCATTTTTCGGGAGATCCAGCACCATTTATTATGGAGCTTCCCGCCTATCATTTGCCGCAGCTTAGAAGTGTGGTTCGGCATGCCTATGAACGATGTCGCTCATTTGTAAAAAAAGCAGGAACGATTATTTTTGTTTCCAGTATTCTCATTTGGTTCATGTCACATTATTCTGTGACGTTTCAACCCGTTCCAGAAAGTCAAAGTATTCTAGCATTTCTAGGTAAAGGGTTGGCGGTGCTATTTATCCCATTAGGCTGGGGTAATTGGCAAGGGGCAGTTGCCACAATTACAGGATTGATAGCGAAAGAAAATATTATTGGTACCTTAGGCATTTTATTTGGCAATGTGAAAGATGTTTCTGAAAACGGGGTAGAAGTCTGGGGCGCACTGCAACACACCTTTACGCCAGTCGCGGCCTATTCGTTCTTAACTTTTAACTTATTATGTGCACCTTGTTTTGCTGCAATTGGCGCAATTCGTCGTGAAATGGGAGACCTCAAATGGACATTAGGAGCCATTGGTTATCAATGCGGTTTGGCTTATATGGTTAGTTTTGTGATTTATCAATTGGGCCATGTGTTAGTCGAAAAAGGCACACTAACTCTGGGGACTTTTTTAGCGATGGGTGTTGTTTTAGCTGGATTTTATTTCCTTATAAGAAAACCAAAGCCAGGCAAAGAAAGTGTCCAAGCAATCACTTCTTTAGAAAGAGGGTAATAACGGATGGCAACAATTATTTTATCCATTTTAATTTTTGGAACAGCAGGAATCATCACCTATCGACGAATCAAAAAAGGGGAAAGTTGTGAAGATTGTCAAACAGCTTGTCCTGTAAAAAAAGAACAATCTTCACAAGAATAACAACTGAAAAAAATTCCCTCTTGTATAAATAATAGCGGAGTGCTACAATATTGAGGTAGCTGAAAAGCCATTTTATACAACGGGGGCATAGCTCAGTTGGTTAGAGCATCTGACTCTTAATCAGAGGGTCTAGGGTTCGAATCCCTATGCCCCCATTGGGTGCCAAACCCACGAGAACGGTATTCTGTCGGCGTCTTAGGACGTTTCGAAGACGGAGTACGCGTTCTCTTTTTTTGCTCTTTGTCAAATAATGTTGGTAAAGAGAAATTGTAGAATCCTGTCGAGTCCAGAGGAGAAAATCCTCTGGAATTTTTTGTATGTATTGAAAACCACCGGCTATGCAGGTGGTTCAGGTACGATTGTTGTATTTTTTGTATGAAGCAGCGAGAATCCCTGCATGCTGAATGGTTGATATTAAATAATAGGCTGAGAGAAACAACAGTTTTTGTTGCATATCTACCTATTTGATAGGTCGTTTTTCTGTTGAGATTACGATAACTATTACAAATATGTTGTTCGCGCTCGCTAAGAAAAGCGATAGGGAATAATAAGCTTTTTGGAAACTGGGTTGGACTCCAACTTTAGTGAAAGAATGTGTGAGTTAAGCAACGCTTTGTTTTCTCCTTGCTATTTTATGAACAGGTGTATCTCTAGACAAAATAATTTAAAAAAGTTGTAGGCATTTCATATTACCTGTTATTTTATTTTATAACATTTAAAGTGTAAACATTACTAAAAATTTGTCTATGGAGTCATAACAATTTTCCGCTTTTACTTATTTAATTTACATTCCTGTTCCTTTAAACTATATACATGGTATTTCATTATTTGTAAATTTAAAATGATTTTATGAAGCGAGTACTAATATATAAGGAGGAAAAGCATGCAGAATCAGGTGTATTTAATAAACAGTGATCAAGAGCAATTTAAAAAGGAAAATAGTTCGGATGTAGCTGTAGATAAAGTTCCAGGTAGAGGGACTGTTGTGTTGACATTTATGTCTGCTAGAATATGTAATTTCGGTTGTACATATTGCTTTGCTTAAGAAAGAAAAAAATGAAGAAGTAAAAGAATTTTTACATGAAAATAGTACGATTAGCTACGAAAAAATGAGAACCATATTAAGTAAGCATAATTTGTGTACATACCCAAATACAAATAGTCAAAGTAATATCGTGTTTGAGTTGAATAGTCGGAAACTATTTAAAATTCCTTTATTTGCTATTCAAAAAAGAATTGAGATAGTGGCTAAAGGCATATATTATTTAAATTTATTGTTAATAGCTGTAATGTTAATTGGATTTCCAATTATTATTAAATTTCCAGTTCAACTAATGGATTCTTACATAAGCCAGATAAATTTTTCAATTTTAAATGTGACTACTGTATACTGATATTTTTCTCATTATGCTTATTTATCATTACAAATAATTGGTGGTTTGGTTATATAGCTCTTCTTAATATAGGGTATCTTTTTAGTAGTTTATTACCGCTATCAACGAGTGATGGATACCATATTTTTACAATCATATATGGTAGTGAAGGGACAAGATGGCAGTTATTGTTGCTTCTTGCAGGAGTAATAAAAAAAGAGACCTCAATTTTTAAAAAAATTTCAAAACAAAAAAATGATTGGATTGTTTCTTTATTTTATTCTTTCATATGTTATTGGTATTGCAGGGATTTTTTCTATTATACGTATAACATTGAATTATCTAAACGTATTTGGATTTAGTTCAACAGTACTAAGCATTTTCGTCTATGTAATGGCATTTATAAGTCTAATACAAGTACTTCTTTCTTTTAAGAAAGCATTAAAATCTTTTTGAAGACATTATGAAGGATGTGAGAAATATGTGGATATATATTCGAGAAAATTTTAAAAAAAATAGTAGTAAGTTTCTTTTCATCATATTGATATTTTTTGTAACAATGCTGCTATTGACATTTTCTTTAGGAGTTATTTATACAATAAACTACAGAATTGAAAATGAGTTAGCAGACTATTTATTAAAAAAAGACTTTAAAAATATGAAATTATTTTTACAATTAGGGACGGGAGTTCTTGTAGGTTTTTCTTTATTTATTATTTATAATACATACTCGATTGTTATTCAAGGGAGAAAGAAAGAATTCCAACTGCTATATAAGTTAGGTATGAAATACAAAAAAATTCAGCAGATTTTAAGTATTGAAAGCTTTCTGCTAAGTTCTGTTACAGCCGTTATTGGACTTTTCACAGGCATAGTGTTTTCAAGAGTATTTTTGTCTAATTATCAAGACATGAAGGTCGAACATATTCCAATTTATATTTATCTACTAGTTATTGTTTCTGCAATTTTATTTTTTATATGGTGCGGTTCAAAAAATCTAAAAAGTATGAATATCGAAGTAGAAAGTAAACAGAAAGAAGGCAGCACGTTTAAGTCTCAATCTACTATTAAAGAAAAATTTTTATTTAGAATTAAGTTAGCTTTAGGTATTATCCTTTTGATTGTTTCAATTGTTAGTGGATACACAACTATGAAAATAATTTTACTATTTACAGGTTTAATCTTGATTTTTGATCCGTTAATAGCAGGGACCTTGGCGTCTCTTCGTTTTTTGTCGCTCCGTTTTAACCGACTTTCTTTGTTCGCTGCTGTGGAAGAAAATTGCTGGAATATTAAAAGAATCAGCTCATTAATATCTACATTGGCCTTTTCAGTTATGCTTCTAGTAGGAATGTTAACCTTTTTTCATTCTGTCAAGGAAGCTGTTGTACAAAAGGTAGATGAGACCTATAGATTTGAACATATACTTGTGATGAATGAATTATCTGAGGTCAAAGAAGAAAAAGTTAAGGCTTATTTGCAGAACTTATATCCACATGCAACTTTTGAGATTGCTTTAAGTATGGAGATTGAAAAAGAAACTAATGAAAACACTTTGATTTTGACAGGCGTTTCTTCTAACTTCAAAAATATTCAAGTGTTAGAAATGGAAAAAGAGTTTAATATTAAAGATTTTGATTTAAATAATGATAGTTTGAATGTATTATTTCCGTCACAGTTAGCTGAAAAATCAAAGATCAAACGTAATCAAGTCATAGACTATTTCTTTGATAAAGACAAATCTATAAAAATTAGTCCGAAAGATTTTTATCAGCCATTGGATCTACAACAAGTGTTTACATCCAAATCTGCTTTAACAGAGTATTTATTTGGAAAGGATGTTAAAGGAATTTACAACACAATCTATTTGAATCGGCTGAGTGATGAAGAAATAAAAGAATTCACAAAGTATTTATCTATTGAAAATTATAACTTAATGAATATTGGTGATCTAAAAGATAAATACAAAAATCAAGCAATTAAACAAACTGAAATGATTGAAGCATTTATTTATGCGCTGATCTTTTTCAGTGGAGCAATCATATTAAATATGTTTATTCTTTCAATTAGTTCTAGACAAAGAATATACAAAGGATTGTTAATTATGGGGATGAAAAGAAAAGCTTTGCTAATCAGTATGTTAATAGAAATGTCTATTATCTATATTTTAGGTGTTGTTTTAGGTTGGCTTTTCGGGCTTACATTTGCTGAAGGTGGGATTAAGATGATGGAAGAAGTTATTGTATTCAAACCTGTCATTAATATTCCTTACTTGCAAGTATGTTCAATATTAGTTGTTATCTATTTGATACTTGTCTTGGGGATTATTTTAATTTCTAGAGTTATTTTAAAAGAAAAAAATAGGAAGTAAGAATCTGAATAGGAAGGTGAAAATATGATTGAACTAAAGTCTGTCGAAAAGGAATACGGAATAAATGGACACTCTCAGCAAGTTCTAAATGGTATAACAATTACTTTGGAGAAAGGTAATATTTATGCTTTAGTGGGACCGTCTGGCTCAGGTAAATCTACTTTGCTGAACATTATTGGTGGGTTAATTCATCCCACTAAAGGGGAAGTGAAAATAGGGGATAAGAACATCACAGAATTTAATAGTAATCAATTAGCTGAATTACGTACTAATGATATTGGATTCATTTTCCAAGATTTTAATTTGATTCCCTTTCTAAATGTAAAAGAAAACATTCTTTTCTCGCTTCGTTTAAAAGGTGAAAAGATTGAAAATCATTCAGATAATTATGAACAGCTAGTCAATTGGTTAGGAATTAAGAAGATTGAAGAAAAATATATAAATGAAATTTCTGGTGGTGAGCAACAACGTACGGCAATTGCCCGTTGTTTACTAATGGAACCTAAAATTATTTTGGCTGATGAACCTACAGGTAATTTAGATAAAAAAAATACAGATGCATTCTTGAAATTGATTCGAACGCTTCCATTTATGGAAAACAAGGTTTTTATTATTGTAACACATGATGAATCTGTAGAGCGATTCTGTGATCAAGTTTTTAAATTAGAAGAAGGACAAATCATAACTTAGGATATTTTAATTTTTTATGGGATATCAAAAAAAGAAGGAAGTAGGAATAAAAAATGTTTTTACATGATTTTGATTTCGAAGATTTGGACAGTATTGAAGAAGTTATTACACCAAATAAAGGTTCAGTAACTTGTTGCTAGAGATTTGAATTTTTGCGAGGGCTTAGGAGTGTTCTTCTTGGCCCTTTTAATATTGTCTTTTTAAATAAAAAAAATGAAGTTATAGAAAAATAATAGACGAATAGTCTTGTCAAAGTTTTATCTATTCTTTAGACATGAAACTAAAAAAGATTATTTGTCAACTAATTAGTATTAAATTAATTAGTAATGAGCGTCAGTGTGTGTTAATATGTATAGTATAAATAAGACTTAGATTGAATTGCTCAGATGAATTAGAAATAGAATATAGTAGAACTTAATGTACTATGTATTCCTGTTTTATGATTTAGTTCGCAGAATGTTAGTGAAATCCCGGTCATTTTTTAATCTTCATTACTTTTTATCACTCAGATATTAGAGTGATGATTTTTTTATAAGTTCGGTCTGATTTATACTTCAAGTAAGAATAATTATCTTAGTCGAATAGAAAGCGTTATATAATTTAATGTAAGCGTTTTTTAACGTGGGAAGATTTGTCAGTATATTAAGTACTTAAAAAATATGTTATATCCGATTATTTTCTAGTAGTTTTTCTTATAATACATATTGCGTTTAGGCTCATATCTCTCCATGGATTTAGTTAGACTTAACTAAATA
Source organism: Enterococcus sp. DIV1316a (assembly GCF_050536915.1). Lineage (NCBI taxonomy): Bacteria > Bacillati > Bacillota > Bacilli > Lactobacillales > Enterococcaceae > Enterococcus > Enterococcus sp. DIV1316a. Next base: position 388,418 of record NZ_CP172913.1, read on the forward strand.
ATAGTGGAGATAACGCTTGCCTTGTTTGACTATAGGTGTGTTTCCGTATTAAGAGTTACTTAATTGATTTAGTCATTAATGAAAACCAGCATGTTTCGCTAACTTGGTTTTATCGGAAAAACGGTTAAAGAATCAATTTCAGGGAGTAAATCAGCGATATAAAAAGGATTGCTTCATGGAATGCTGGTTAAATATTGATATTCAGGGAATATAACGACTAAATCATCAATGGTTTTGTACAAATACCTAATTAGTTTATCTAGACTTTGTATTTTTTTGCTAAAAAACACTTAAGCCAAGGTCTACGAGTCCCGATAAACCTATCCTAAACGATAAGAACTATGAATGGGTCAAAATATCTTTTGCAATTTCTTCGGGATTTCGCCAATTTAATTATTTTCAAATGATACTTCTTTTGGCACAGGTAATGTTGGATTGTCTGTCATAAAGCGAACATCTAATTTCTCGGAACTAACATCTAAACCGACAAAAAGTTTGCTGTGAAAGGATCTTATCATTATTTACTCGGAATTTGCATAGGTACTGTAAGATACCTCGAAATTGCGTTGCTTAACGACAGCTTTGCTCGAATTCATTGAGTTTCTCTCATTAGGATAGCAGCCTAATCTCTACTAGAGGTGGACTCGGCTAATTTGTTGGAGGCTATACCAATGATCTAGGCAAACTTTTTATCGCAGACTAGCTACAAGGAGAGCTAACATCTTCTCGTAAGTTTTTTCTAAGACTTGTTATTCAGGAATGTTACACAGTATCTAAGTAAAAACCGTTATTTTTATTAAAAAAATTGGGGGATAGCCCATAAGATAGAATGAAGGGATAAGCATTCTCTCAAAATATATATTACGAGGAGAAAGTACTTGGTGGATAAGCGAAAGAAAGTTGGAATTGGTTTGAAATGGTTGGTTACCATATCATATATTGTTATTTACTCAGCATTTATGGAAAAAGAAATGAGCTTCCTAAGTTTACTATGCAGTATATATATCATTTTTTTAGGAAGTTTTGTCTATATAAAGCTCCCCCAAAAACTATATTCATTATCTTTTTTTTCATTAACTTTCTATTTGGGTTGGACAGTGTTATTGGTTTACTCGGATATATGGGTTCTAAAGTTAGTAGGACTATTTCTTTTATGTTGCCATCCATTAACCCTTTATCTGTTTTTGTATTCCTTTATACATATAGATGATAAGAAAAAACTTAATAAAAATCGTATTCTTCTATGTTGTGTTTCACTATACAGCTATTTGGCTCTGTTACTTGATTTTTATGTAGGACCTACTTTGATCTTGTTAATGATTTCGTCAATTACTGTCAATTCTTTAACAATTATTAAAGAAAAGAAATTTTTTTTTAGTGCACTAAAATATAAAGTTTTGATTACTTCATTACTACTTTCTTTTGTACTACTTATCTTATTTTATTTTATATGCCTGCTTTTCCCAGAGTTATCTTTTTATGATTGGGATAAAACTACCATACTAGTTACTATTTTACCAACTGGCGTAGTTTATATTCTCGTTAAGGAAAGAGAGATTATATTATCTGAAAAATTTCTGTTAGTGTTTTGTATCTTAGTGTATAGTGCATTTTTCTTCTTAATTCTAGAAGTAATTGGTATTGTTCTCTGGAAAAGTTTCATTTTGACTATTCTTTTCGCCCTAGTATGTTATTTGACTCATCTATCAATAAATGCAATACGTTCAAATAAAGTAAAACAATTAAAAAATAATTTTAGGAATTTAAATAACGAAAAGTTAGAAGTACTAGATCAAGTTACATACTCGCAATTTCTCAATAATGTATCTGAATTATTGCTCGATAAATTAGAAGAATTAACTGCGAGCCAAAGACTAGCTGTATTTGTTGAATCAAAAGAAGGGTGTTATTTACTATGTCAAAAAGGTGAAACAGTTTTTAATTCACTAAAAAAAGAGATTCATTCACTAAAAAAACAAAAACAAAAAATTAAGTTTCGAAAAAAAGAATATAACTGTATACCCATAATAATCTCTGGATATACAGTTTGGATTTTCTTTGAAAACAATGACAATGATATTGATTTGAAATCTATACATAAAACTGTAGAACAACATGGAACCTTGATAATTACCGTAAGATTACTTCACTTAAATAGCAAAAGTTATGTGAAAGATCCAATAGAGGTCTGTCAATTGTTAAGAATCAAGCTATTTAATAGTATGGAGATTGAGAAGAAAAATTACGCTAATTATCTTCACGATAACATACTCCAGTCTGTTATTGGACTCCATACTTTAATATCAAATTTGTCAGGAGATGTCATGGTTATGGATTTAATTAATGAGGAGTTTTCAAAATTAGTTAGTTCCATACGTTCTGAAATCTTTAACACGTATCCATCAACGCTTTACCATCTTACTTTTAAAGAAAACTTACAAATATTAATTGATGATTTTAACAAAAAATATCCGAAGACAGAGTTTATATTGGATTATAGTATTGAGGAAATAATACCACAGCATGTTATTGCTCCACTATATCGGATCGTGAAAGAGTTAAATGAAAATATTGGAAAACACGCAGATGCTGAAATAGGAAAAGTAACAGTTGAAATAGACAACGCTGAGATTCAGTTGATAGTAGAAGACGACGGAGTAGGGGGTGGCAATATTTTAGAGTTTGAAAAATCGTTAATTCAGACGAATGATCACATCGGCCTACTTTCGATAAAAAATGACATTAATTGGCTGAATGGTTCATTTAAGATGTTGTCTTTACCAGGTCCAAACAGCGGTACGAAAGTTTGGGTCACTATTCCTTGTATGAAGGGAGAGCAATATGAAAATATTACTAGTTGATGACCATAAATTGATTGGGAAAAGTCTCGAGATGACTTTAAAAAACTATGCAGATGTTAAAGAGTTTAGATATATTTCAGATCCAATCACGGTTTTTGAAATGATTGAAACATATCGACCATCGATAATTTTGATGGATATTCACATGGGTATGTTCAATGGCTTGGAATTGGGAGAAGAAGTGTTGAGAAAAACAAAAACAAAATTAGTTTTTTTATCTGGATTTGATTTAGCAGAGTATAGAGATAAAGCAATTGGTATCGGAGCTAATGGCTTTTTAGACAAACATATAGCGGTTGACTCTTTGATTGAGAATTTGAAAAAAATAAGCTATGAAGACAAAAAAATATTTCCTCAAACAAGTAGACATGATTTAAAGCACAACCTAATTACTCCTCGAGAAAAAGAAGTATTAAGAATTTTATCGCAAGGAGTAAAACAATCAGCAATAGCTTCCAAAATGAATATCACTGACCGAACTCTTCGTAACTATGTTTATTCCATCAATGAAAAGTTAGAAACAAATTCTGCAATTGCTTCAGTTGTTAAAGCAATTGAACTGGGTATTATAAATGTACGCCTTCAATAATAAATTTTGTTGGAATAAACAGAATTTAGTGTGTTGTATTCTTATAACAAATTTATTATTGTAATTTCAGATTATCTGTTAGAAGTAGATATTCAGAGAATTACAACTTTAAATTGTACTAATGTAGTAACTTCTTTTTTTGGACATTAAAAGAAGCCTATGGCAAGTTCCTCGGAGTAAGGCTAGATTTTAGCTATATGAAAAATTAATCAATGGAACTTCATTGAAGCTACCAAAATCAGTTAGTAACTTTATTGCTGATACCTGAAAAACTAATAAAAAACTAGTATATTTTGTTTCTGGCAGTTCAGGTAATAAAAAAAGTTAAAAATTTTTCAGGCTAAAAAAGCGAATTTACCAAAAAGCGCACTTTTTGGTTCCTATGAAACGAAAAAGTACGTACTATACAGCATGTACGGCACGGTATATGATGATATCAGAAAACGTTAAAGGAGCGAATCAAATGATTACATCACTAGCAGATACAGTAACATTAAACAACGGCACTAAAATTCCAGGAATGGGTCTCGGGGTATTCCAAATACCAGATGAAGAGACAGCAAAAGTGGTCGAAGAAGGGATTATCAATGGTTATCGTTTAATCGATACAGCGCAAATCTATGGCAATGAATCTGGCACAGGAGCGGGAATTAAAGCAGGCTTAGCGGCAACTGGTTTGAACCGTGAGGACTTATTTGTTACCTCGAAAGTTTGGAACGCGCATATTTCCTATGATGAAACAATTCAAGCTTTCAATGATAGTTTGGAACGTTTAGGTTTAGATTATTTAGATTTGTATTTAATTCATTGGCCAGGAAATAATTCTTACAAAGAATCATGGCAAGCTTTAGAAACTTTATACGCCGAAGGAAAAGTGAAAGCAATTGGTGTCAGCAACTTCCAAGTTCATCATTTAGAAGATTTACTTTCTTATGCAAAAGTTGTTCCGGTAATTAACCAAGTGGAACTACATCCAAAATTGGATCAAAAAGAAGTGCGTAATTTCTGTGAAAAACATGATATCAAAGTCCAAGCTTGGTCACCATTGATGCAAGGCCAATTATTATCGAATGAAACCATTTTGGCGATTGCTGAGAACCATAATAAATCAGCAGCCCAAGTGATTTTACGTTGGGATATTCAACAAGATATCTTATTAGCCGTGAAATCTGTCCACAAAGAACGGATGATTAGCAATGCAGCGGTCTTTGATTTTGAACTAAGTGCAGAAGAAATGGCACAAATCAACCAATTGAATGAATCGTTACGTGTGGGACCAGATCCAGACACGTTTGATTTCTAAAAATTAACTAGGAGGAGATACAATGAGTGAAGCAGTTAAAGGTTTTTCAGTAGTCAACCACGTGGGGATTACAGTCAGTAATTTGGATGAATCAGTGAAGTTTTATGAAGCATTAACAGGAACAAAAATCGCAAATCGTGATGAAATTGGTGGAAAACGGATGGCCCAAACACAAGGGTTAGATGATACATTAATCAAGTATGCCAATGTGCATCTAGAAAACATCAATATTGATTTATTAGAATATGTTAAACCAAAATCAGAAAAAGCTTCTTATTCCAACGAACAAATTAGTGCAATGCATATGTGTTTCGAAGTGGAAGATATTGATGCAGCTGTTGCACGTTTAAGAGCGATTGGCGTAGAACCTGATGGAGAGCCGATTACATTCCAAGAAGAAGATGGCTTGAAGAGCGGTTTTGGTACAGGGGTTGCTTACTTTACCGATCCAGATGGTACAAATTTAGAATTGATTGCTCCTAAAGGTCCATTTACACGAAATTAAGTTAAAAGACTTTCAAACAAACATCAAAAAGACCCCCTCATTCTAGTTACTGGTACTAGAATGAGGGGGTCTTTTTATTTTTTGAGACAGAAGCAGCTAAAGAAAAGATATTCCAAATCCGTAATTGATGGTATACTAAAACGTAACAAATAAAGGAGGAAGACAATTGATTCTTAGCGTCTTAACAGTTATTTATTTTATTAATGCAATTATTGCGGGAATTACCATTTTGTTAAAACCTCGAGATGTAGCAGCAATTTGGGCATGGCTACTCGTACTGATTGCTCTACCCGTTTTTGGTTTTTTCTTATATTTATTCTTTGGGCGCGGTTTAACCGACAAAAAGAAATTTTATTTGCAACAAAGTGATTTACGGGAATTAGAGAATTTCCAGAATTTCCAAGAAGAAAGTTTTGAACTTTATAGTCAAAAGATGCCGACGGAGGAGCAACAACAGTTTACAGACTTTTTTTCCTCGTTAAATAGGATGCCTCTGACTAAGAAAAATGATGTTGAAATTTTTACGGATGGTACGGAAAAATTCAATGCGTTGATGGCGGATATAAAAAAAGCTCAGCACTCTATTCATATTGAATATTATGCCTTTGTAACGGATCATATCGGTACCAAAATTTTGAACTTATTAGAAGAAAAGGCGGCTGAAGGGGTTGAAGTGCGGTTGCTTTACGATGCCTTTGGCTCAAAGGGCACCAAGGTTCATCATTTGAATGAATTGAAAAAAAACGGCGGTTTTGTCCAAACGTTTATTACTTCTCAAAAAGCACTTTTGAAGTTTCGTTTGAATTATCATGATCACCGGAAAATTGTTGTTATTGACGGAAAAGTAGGCTACATTGGCGGCTTTAATGTTGCCGATCAATATGCTGGAACGACTAAAAAGTTTGGCTATTGGCGGGATACACATTTACGGATTCAAGGGCCAGCAGCCTCATTACTGCAAATGCGTTTTTTAATGGATTGGAACGTCTCTTCCCCCGAGAAAAATCGTGTGGCGTATCAATTGGATTATTTCTTTAAACTTGAAGCATTGGTGCCAGAGGCAAATACATCCATTCAGATGATTGCCAGTGGTCCTAACAGTGACCGTGAACAAATTAAATTGGCCTTTATTAAATTGATTACTTCTGCCAAGAAAAGAGTCTGGATTCAAACGCCGTATTTAGTTCCTGATGATAGTGTCTTGGCTGCTTTAAAGGTTGCTGCGGCTTCAGGAGTAGATGTTAAAATTATGATTCCAGATAAGCCCGACCATCCGTTTATTTATCGAGCAACACAGTATTACGGCCGCTTATTGATGAAAGAAAATATTGAAATTTTAATTTATAACGGTGGTTTCTTACATGCGAAAACAATGATTATGGATGATGAAGTCTGCACAGTTGGTTCAGCCAATCAAGATATCCGAAGTTACAAATTAAACTTTGAAGCAAATGCTGTGTTATATGATAAAAAAATCATTGATCAATTAGAAGCAATTTTCTTAGAAGATCGAAAAAAATGTACAACAATGACTCCAGAAGTTGTTCGTGACATGTCAAAATGGTTGATTTTTAAACAACAAATTTCACGATTATTTTCACCAATTCTTTAAAACTGTTTTTCACAAAATGACGAACTTCTGATCCGAAGTTCGTCATTTTTCTTCGGGAATTTTATAAAAGTATAGAAAATCACAAAAAAAGTCAAAAAAATTTTAAAGAATATTTTTTAAATTTTTTCGTTATTTTTTTATCTGTAGTTGCTGTTAAAACAAATAAATATTATTTTGAATTCGTTATTTTATTTTTGTGAAAAAGGGACATCTTTTATAAAAGTAAAAAAAATTAAGCAAAGAGTGTTGACAAAAAAAACGAAAAGGAATATGCTACATGTACAAGTTAAATACAAAGCAATGACAGAAAAGCAGTAGAGAAATAACCACTGTTACAGAAAGCTAGTGGCGCTGGAAACTAGTACACGTTATTTATCGAATTACATTCTTGAGCTTCTGCCTACAGGGCACGGGTAACAGCGTTATTTGTTAAGAGGTATATAGTATTTTAAATAAACTAAACTATGTATAAATTTGGGTGGTACCACGAGAAATTCGTCCCTAAGTCGTTTCGACGGCTTAGGGATTTTTTGTATTCTTTTTTTGAATACGTGGCAGACCAAAGAAAATTTCGTGAACCCGTGTATACATATAAATAAACACGGAATATCGTGTAAAAACAAGTGTGTTAATCGTTTGTTTCGTTAAATGAACGATTTCCTATAAAGAGATAATTATAAATATGGAGGGTGATAACATGAATATCATTGACGAGCTAGCATGGCGTGATGCAATCAATCAACAAACAAACGAAGAAGGACTAAGAGAACTTACAGAAAATACGAGCATTTCGCTATATTGCGGTGTCGATCCAACTGGAGATAGCATGCATATTGGACATTTAATTCCTTTTATGATGATGAAACGATTCCAATTAGCAGGTCATCACCCATACATTTTAATTGGTGGCGGAACTGGAACAATTGGTGATCCAAGTGGACGAACAACCGAACGTGTCTTACAAACGATGGAAGCTGTGCAACATAATGTGGACAGTCTTTCAAATCAAATGAAAAAATTATTTGGTAAAGATGCTGAGGTAACAATGGTGAACAACTACGATTGGTTATCAGAACTATCTTTATTAGATTTTTTAAGAGATTACGGGAAAAACTTTAATGTCAACACGATGTTGGCAAAAGACATTGTCGCTAGTCGTTTAGAAAGTGGCATTTCCTTTACAGAATTCACATACCAAATTCTTCAATCAATTGACTTTTACACATTGCATAAAAAACATAATATTCAATTGCAAATTGGTGGCGCTGATCAATGGGGCAATATCACTGCAGGATTAGATTTGATTCGTAAAAAAGAAGGACCAGAAGCCAAAGTATTCGGGTTAACCATTCCTTTAATGCTAAAAGCAGATGGTACAAAATTTGGGAAAACAGCGGGTGGCGCTATCTGGTTAGATCCTAAGAAAACCTCACCATTTGAATTCTACCAATTCTGGTTAAACCAAGATGATCGTGATGTCATCAAATACTTGAAATTCTTTACTTTCTTAGATAAAGAAGAAATCGATGCGTTAGCTGAAAAAGTTGAAAAAGAACCAGGTAAACGTGAAGCACAAAGACGCTTAGCTGAAGAAGTGACACGATTTGTTCACGATGATGCAGCATTAGAAGAAGCGCAAAAAATTTCAGAAGCTCTTTTCTCAGGCAACATTAAAGACTTAACGATTGAGGAAATCGAGCAAGGGTTAGAACATGTGCCAACTGTTGAAATTACCAAAGATGCTAAAAACATCGTAGATTGGTTAGTTGACACAGAAATCGAACCATCAAAACGTCAAGCTCGCGAAGATGTGAGCGGAGGAGCTATAAGTATTAACGGTGACCGAGTTACCGATTTAGATTTTGCAGTCGATCCAACACAACATTTCGATGGAAAATTCGTTGTTGTACGGAAAGGGAAGAAAAATTACTTTTTAGCAAAAGTAATGGATTAGAAATTGATAATAATTTCACGAAGAGAAGACGTGTGATTATTTGATCAAAGTTAAAATTCTATTTCTCCTTACAGGTAGTGGTGAAACCGTTAATACACCTAATAAGAGTGGGATTGTACACACAATCCCACTCTTATTTTTTTATATAATGGTTCTGACAAGACACCTTGTGAAAAAATTATAAAATTAAAGAGCTATGATAACCATTGTTATTTTTCTTCTTTACACTTTAGCCGTTTGGGTGTAAGTTGTGAATGCAAAATCTAATTCATTAAAATTTGTAAGGAGGAATTTTCGTATGAAAAACGAAAAATTAGCAAAAGGCGAAATGAACCTTAATGCACTATTCATTGGGGACAAAGCCGAAAACGGACAATTATATAAAGACTTGTTGATCGACTTAGTAGATGAACATTTAGGATGGCGTCAAAACTACATGCCACAAGACATGCCAGTTATCTCTTCTCAAGAACGCACATCTGAAAGCTACGAAAAAACTGTCAACCATATGAAAGATGTATTGAATGAAATCTCTTCTCGCATGCGTACACATTCAGTTCCATGGCATACAGCAGGTAGATATTGGGGACATATGAACTCAGAAACATTAATGCCTTCTCTATTAGCTTACAACTTTGCAATGCTATGGAACGGGAACAACGTTGCCTATGAATCTTCTCCAGCAACTTCTCAAATGGAAGAAGAAGTAGGACATGAATTTGCTCACTTAATGAGCTACAAAAATGGTTGGGGACACATCGTTGCTGATGGTTCTTTAGCTAACTTAGAAGGCTTATGGTATGCCCGTAACATTAAATCATTACCATTTGCTATGAAAGAAGTAAAACCAGAATTAGTTGCTGGCAAATCAGATTGGGAACTATTGAACATGCCAACAAAAGAAATTATGGACTTATTAGAATCAGCTGAAGATGAAATTGATGAAATCAAAGCTCATTCAGCTCGTTCAGGTAAACATTTACAAGCAATCGGTAAATGGTTAGTTCCACAAACTAAACACTATTCTTGGTTAAAAGCTGCTGATATTATCGGTATCGGTTTAGATCAAGTTATCCCAGTACCAGTTGACCATAACTACCGTATGGATATCAACGAATTAGAAAAAATCGTTCGTGGCTTAGCAGAAGAACAAATTCCAGTGCTAGGTGTTGTCGGTGTAGTTGGTTCTACTGAAGAAGGTGCCGTTGACTCAATCGATAAAATTATTGCTTTACGCGATGAATTAATGAAAGACGGTATTTACTATTATGTACACGTTGATGCTGCTTATGGTGGTTATGGACGTGCCATCTTCTTAGACGAAGACAACAACTTCATCCCTTACGAAGATTTACAAGATGTTCACGAAGAATACGGTGTCTTCAAAGAGAAAAAAGAACACATTTCAAGAGAAGTGTATGATGCATATAAAGCAATCGAATTAGCAGAATCAGTAACAATTGACCCTCATAAAATGGGTTATATCCCTTATTCAGCTGGTGGTATCGTTATCCAAGATATCCGTATGCGCGACGTTATTTCTTACTTCGCAACTTACGTATTTGAAAAAGGTGCCGATATTCCTGCGTTACTAGGTGCTTATATCCTTGAAGGTTCAAAAGCTGGTGCAACAGCTGCTTCTGTATGGGCTGCACATCACGTTTTACCTTTAAACGTTGCAGGTTATGGTAAATTAATTGGTGCTTCAATTGAAGGCTCACATCATTTCTATAACTTCTTGAATGATTTAACATTCAAAGTTGGCGACAAAGAAATCGAAGTCCACACATTAACTCATCCAGACTTCAACATGGTTGACTATGTGTTTAAAGAAAAAGGCAACGATGATTTAGTAGCAATGAACAAATTAAACCATGATGTATATGACTATGCATCATACGTTAAAGGAAATATTTACAACAACGAATTCATTACTTCACATACTGACTTTGCTATTCCAGATTATGGCAACAGCCCATTAAAATTTGTAAACAGCTTAGGATTTAGTGACGAAGAATGGAACCGTGCAGGTAAAGTAACTGTGTTACGTGCTGCTGTAATGACTCCATACATGAACGATAAAGAAGAATTTGATGTTTACGCTCCTAAGATTCAAGCTGCTTTACAAGAAAAATTAGAACAAATTTACGACGTAAAATAATTGAATCTTAAACGGAAAAAAGAAATGGTAACCGAACGAGGGAACGTTCGTCTGGTTGATTTATTCAATAGATAAATCAACCAGACGGCTAACCTCTTAACCAATTCTTTGTCTGGGTAAGAGGCAGTCGAGTGACTGTTTTACTCAGCGTATAACAGTCATTCATGCTCCTTATCCAAAATCTTATAAGGAGTGTACAAAATTGGATAAACAACAAGTTAAAAAAATTGAATTAGGTACTTTTATCGGTTTAACAATGGCATTGTGTGCAACTGTACGTAGTATCCCAACACTTGCTGCTGTTGGTTGGACATTAATTTCTTACACAATTTTCGCGGTCTTATTCTTTGCTGGTCCAATCGCATTGATATCTGGTGAATTATCTACGATGCTTCCTCAAGAAGGTGGCCCTCAACTTTGGGTTAAAACTGCCTTAGGTAGCAAATGGGGTTTTGTTGTCGCTTGGTTACTATGGGTGCAAATGTTCCCAGGAATGGTAATGGTTGCTTCTACATTAGGCCCTTTGCTAGGTAATACATTTGGCAATGTTCACTTAGGTGAAAATCATTGGTTCGTATTAGGTTGTATCTTAGTGATTTACTGGATTATTACAATCTTGAACTTGAAATTTGACATGGCGAAAGTTGGCGGAAATATTGGTGTTTGGCTAGGTGTTTACATCCCAGTATTAGTTATGTTTGTTTTAGGTCTTCTTTCAATGATTAAAGTAGGCTTAACACCTGGCGGCTATTTAGGTGCCTTCTCTTGGTCAAAAGTTTTACCAAACTTAGAAAATATGGACACATTTAAATATCTAGCAGGGATTGCGTTTATCTTTGTTGGGATTGAAATGTCTTCTGTTTATATTCCTCGTTTGAAAGATGCAACAAAAAATTATACAAAAGGCGTTTTCATTTCATTAATTGGTTTAGTTTTATTAAACGTTATTAATGCAATGTTTGTTGCTAATATTGTTCCAAATGGCAAAATGGAATTGTCTAACATTACACAACCAATTTTGCTTTATTGTGACGTTTTAGGTTTACCAACAATTATTGGTAATATCTTTAGTTTCATGGTCTTCTTAGGTGTGTTATTACAATTATCTGCTTGGGTTACTGGACCATCAAAAACAATTATTCAAGTTGCTCGTGATGGCTTATTGCCACCAAAATTTGGTTTCCATCGCGAAAATAAATATGGCGTTTCTCGTAACGTTGTGTTAACACAATCTGTAGTTATCTCATTATTCGCTTTACTTTATGGGGTAATGGATGATGTCAACGCTGTATTCTTAACTTTAACAAATGCAACAACAATTATTTATAGTATTGTGTATGTATTGATTGCGATTTCCCTAATTAAATTACGTAAATCTCAACCAGATACACTACGTCCTTACCGAATTGGTAAAAAAGGTAATGGCTTAGCTTATTTAGTGGCAGCAATGTTAATTTTTAGTGTTATCATTGTTATTTTCGCCACATTAGGTACAACAACCGTGACTGATGCAGTCTTAGTTGCATTAATCACTATTGTTATGTTTGTGATTCCGTTAATCATTAATCGCTTTAAAAAAGCAAGTTGGGCAACGGAAGTAAAAGAAGATTTAGGTGAATAAAAAGGCTAGCAATTATTTTGCTGAGTGCCTCTTCACCTGATGACTATAGTAAATTGTCGTTTGGAAACTGAAGCAAGTTCGATTATTGCTTCAGTTTTCGCTTTCCATAAAAGGAGGTTTTCATATGAAATCAACGAAACCCACTGTTTCGTTCGCTGAAAGTTTAGGCATTTTGATTGCCTTGTTAGCGATTCTCGGGTACTTAATTATTGGTCAAAAATTAACCCCTCACATACCGATTCTTTTTGTATTCATGTTGTTGTTGCTTTATGGCAAATGGAAAGGATTTTCTTGGGATGAAATCCACGAAGGCATTGTGGAAGGGATTAAACCAGGGATCATTCCGATTATTATTTTCTTGTTGATAGGTGTCTTAGTTGCTACTTGGATCTTGTCTGGGACGATTCCAACAATTATGGTCTATGGTTTTAAAATTATCTCAGTGAAGTTCTTCTTACCAACCGTTTTTGTGGTCTGTGCACTAGTTGGTGTGACGGTAGGGAGCTCCTTTACGACTGTTTCAACTATGGGGATTGCCTTTCTAGGTATTGGACATATTCTTGGATTCGACAATGCGATGACAGCTGGTGCAGTTGTTTCAGGTGCCTTTTTAGGGAACAACATTTCACCGTTATCTGATACAACAAACTTAGCTGCTGGAATTGGTGGCGTGAACCTTTTTGAACATATACTAAACATGATGTACACTGTTATTCCGGCGTTTATTATTTCGATTGTCGGCTATATCTTCTTGGGGCATCAATCTGGTTCAGCGGATTTACAATCGGTTGATGCAATGGTCCAAACGTTACATCAAGGATTCTGGATTTCACCGATTACATTGTTGCCAGTAGCGGTTTTGTTCTTATTCGCCTGGAAAAAGGTACCGGCTATTCCAACGTTACTAGTCGGCTCTACAGTGGCGGTCATCTTAGCTTTTATAAATGATCATCACCTAAGTTTAGCGAAAGTTTCTACCATCTTAATGAGTGGTTATGTGGCAGATACAGGGGACCAAAGTATTGATACACTTTTATCTCGTGGTGGGATTGAAAGCATGTTAGGTTCTGCTGCGTTGATTATTTTGGCATTAGGTTTGGGCGGCTTGTTGATTAAGTTTAACATCGTGGCTACTTTAATTGATAAAATTAAAGGCTATGTGAATAATCCAGCTAAATTAATCGCTTTAACTGCCTTAAGTTCTGTGGGAATTAACTTACTAGTTGGCGAACAATATTTGTCAATTATTTTACCAGGGGAAACATTTAAATCCTCATTTACTCGTTTAGGTATTGATAAAAAATATTTAACTCGTACTTTGGCAGATGCTGGGGCGGCAGTCAACTCGTTAATTCCTTGGGGAGTTAGTGGTACCTTCATTATGGGAACGTTAAAAGTTGGTGCACTAGAATACTTACCATATGCCTTTTTCCCATTGCTTTGTCCCATTATCACCGTCATTTTGGGGATATTCTTAAAAAAACAACAAGGGGAAAACAAAAAAGCACCAGGGACTAACGTTGAATTGTGAGTTTTTTCAGATAATTAAACAATTGGTTACGATTGAACCTCAGTGTATCTACTGATTGGTTCAATCGTTTTTTCGTCACAGATTTTTTACAATTCTTCATATAATCTTTGAAGCTCCTTAAAGGCAATTTAATTATTCTAAGTTATGATACAAAGGATCAATCAAATAGGTGGATGAACGTGGTGTTAAACTCATAGAGACTAACAGTAGTTTATTCTTGCTCAATGTTGAGGTGTAGGTTCGAATCCTACCGTCCACTTTCTGTTATTTAAACCAACTTAGAACGAAACACAAACAAGTGACGGATACACATGATTAAGGTACAATAAGGGTAGGGAAAACAAGGAGGAATTCTTATGAAAAAGATAGGGCTTATTTCTAGTGCTTTTCTTTTAACCCTTGCTTTAGCAGCATGCGGCGGCGGAAAAAGTACAGAAAATACGGATAGTCGTTCCAGTGCTGCGGAAAGTACCACAGTCGAGAGTACAAAAGCATCTGCTACAAAAGAATCAAGTAGCAAAGCAGCAACGAAATCTAGTGATGCGAAACCGTCAGGAACAACAACAGCTGATTCGAAAGCAACAGCTTCTTCTACGAAGGAAGCGGCAAATAATGGCTCAGCAGAGAAGCAATCACCAGCGAAAAATGCGAATCCAGATGACCAAGCCAACCAAGTGCTTAACCAGCTAGCAAACATGTTTCCTAGTCAAGGCTTACCGCAGGCAATTTTAACGAGTCAAACGAATAACTTTTTAACTGCAGCGACAACATCACAAGCGGATCAAAACAATTTCCGTGTTTTATATTATGCAGAAAAAGAAGCGATTCCAGTGAATGATGCACGTGTTAATCAGTTAACGCCAATTAGTTCTTTTGAGAAAAAAACATATGGCTCTGATGCCGAAGCAAAAAATGCAGTGAACCAAATCATTGACAATGGCGGTCAACCAGTAGATTTAGGTTACAATATTACTGGGTATAAACAAGGGGCGGCAGGTTCTAGTTACTTATCTTGGCAAGAAGGCAATTGGAGTTTAGTCGTACGGGCCTCAAATATCAATGGTGAATCGCCTGATGATTTAGCGAAAAATGTTGTCAACATTTTGGAACAAGAAACATTACCAGCACCGAATACCGTTGGTCAAATCACACTGAACGTGGCAGGAACCACTGACTATAATCGCAACTCAGTAGTTTGGCAAGCCGGTACAGTCGTTTACTCTGTCCATCATTTTGACCCAATTCAGGCAGTGAAGATGGCAACATCGATTTAAATAATCAAAAGAAAGCGTGCAACAATGCCCATTGTCGCACGCTTTCTTTTATTATTTTTGTTCTGTATAACCTTGTGACTCCACCAATTCTTGGCTTTTCTTCATGCTAATTCCCTTAGAAGAATCTCCATCAATCTGGATACCATCCACTTTTTTTGCTTTATCATAATCAAGTTTTTCATAATTAATCGTCAATTTTTCGATGGCTTGTTTGTCCTCATAGGTCAGTTTGTAATCAAGCCCTTTGATGTCCTCGTATTGTTTAGAAACGGGTTCCAACGCTGTTTTTGCCTCTTCTTTTGTAATCCCCAATTTGTCATAAGAAACAATGTTTTTAGCCGTTTGCGTTAAGACTTTATCTCCTTGGTACGTATAGGTTAAGGTGGAATCAATCCCATCTTGTGGCGAACCTACAAAGGTTTTTGTCTCTATTTTTGAACCGCAACTTGCAAGAAAGAATACCCCAATAAAAATTAAAAATACGCGTAAAAACTTTTTCATTTCTAGATAACCTCCTTTAGCTGTTTATTCTTGACTGTAACATAACACGGCAAATAATTACTGTTAAGTAGAAAGCTTGTGAGAAGTCCAGCAAATAAAAAACTTGCCTCTTCTCATAAAAATGAAGAGGCAAGTTTTTTATTTAGTAATATCACTTAAATCTGGTTGTGAGTGAGCCAACCGACTGGCAGCCGCAGCCGCAATTGCGCCCACGATATCATCCAAGAATGTGTGGACATGTTCGCCATCATGCGCATTTAACTCTTTTAAAATGCCTGGTTTTACCTTGTCGATATACCCATAGTTCGTAAAACCGATAGATCCATAAACATTTACAATGGAGAGCGCCATAATTTCATCAATGCCATAAAGCCCTTCATCTTCCGTTAAAATTTCTTGTAACGGTGAGAGTAGCTTGTTTTCTTCTGCCAGAATATCCAGTTGGACACCTGTAATAATCGCGTTGTGTACTTCACGCTTTGTTAACACTGCATCAATACTTTCTAAACAAGTATCTAATGTTAAATTATCAATATAATCTTTTTGTAAAAATAACACAAGTTCAGCTAAATCATTCATTGTTACGCCACGTTCTTGCAATAAACGACGTGCGCTATTTTCTAACGTATCTCCTTGGATTACCATTTTTTGTCCTCCTAATTTCTGCTTTAGTTGAAGTTCTTCTTTCATGGTACCAAAAAGAACGATAAAGGGGAATTAGAATCTATTTTGGTAGAGAATAATTTAGTTGAAGTGTTATTTTTAGTTAAAAATTACTAAGCGTTCGGTTGTAACGATGACATCACTTGTTTTAATTGTGTCACTGATTTTTGGAAGAGTTCTTTTTCAGCAGCATTCAGATTCAATTCAATAATGTCAGTAACACCTTGATTGCCAACGACTGCAGGAATCCCTGTAAATACATCTTGTTGCCCATATTGCCCATCTAAGTAAGCTGAGACAGGTAAAATAGCTTGTTCATTATTTAAAATGGCTTTAACAATGCGTGCAGTACTCATACCAATCCCATAATAGGTCGCTTGTTTGCGATCGATAATTTCATAAGCTGTATTTTTCACTTTATCAGAAATGATTGGTAAATCGTCACTAGTTAAGCGCTCTGTCGTATCCACAATTTCTAAAATAGGTTTGGTACCAATCATGGTATGAGACCAGACAGCCACTTCAGAATCCCCGTGTTCGCCAATAATATAGCCGTGAACATTGCGTGGATCAATCGCTAAACGTTGAGACAGTTCTTTGCGGAAACGAGTTGTGTCCAAAGTTGTACCAGTTCCAATTACTCTTGAAACAGGTAAACCAGAAGCTTGCCAAGCCACATAAGTCAGTACATCGACAGGATTTGAGGCAATCACTAAAATTCCATCAAAACCAGATTTCATGATATTGTTAACAATTGTTTTCATAATTTCTGCATTGATTGAAACCAAATCTAGACGACTTTGCCCAGGTTTTTGATTAGCGCCAGCTGTAATCACGACGATATCGGCATCTTGGCAGTCTTGATAGTCGCCAGCCCAGACGTTTACATTTTCTTGACCCCAAGACACACCATCTAATAAGTCAATTGCTTCGCCTTCAGATTTGGCTTTGTCAATATCAACTAAGATTAATTCATTCGCAATCCCTTGGTTGATCATGGAATAGGCAATACTTGTGCCAACAAAACCAGTACCAATAATTGCGACTTTTTTGTTAAATACTTTCATCGTTCATCTCTTCTTTCTGTAATATTTCTTTCTTAGTGAATTATATCACGAACTTTTTAGGTGTGGTTATACCAATCTGTAATAGTCTTTATTAACAATTTAAATAAGGGAAGCGTGCTTTTTTTGTTATGATAAGAGTAGGAAAATAGAGAAGATAAGGAGGCAAAATGACAACGACAACAGTGTATTATGCAAGCAATAATGAAAAACAGCCGAACCGTTTTCAACTAGTTATCGGTAGCTGTAGCTATGAACTTCCAAAAATAGAAATCTACGAAATTCTGGAATGTATCGCTTTAGCATATGGCTATCAAAAAGAACCATTCATTGAAGAACAAACAGAATGTTTTGTTAAAGGCAACCGTTGTATACATGTTTCCCAACAAGCGACGACGTTGACTTTTGTTGTGAATGATCTGCGTTTAGTAATGGAAAAACAATGCCGGAATCACGAAGAAGTCTTTCAAGAAGTCAATCATATTTTATTGAATATTTTTGAGGAGACCCCTTGTGTTTTTCTCGAAAAGTAGGAAAGAAGGATTAAGATGAAACAGGTGAAAATAACAACTACCTCAGACTTGATTAATGGCGGCTGCAATGCCTGTCCGAATGTGAAGTGTACGAATTATCTTGTTCATGTAGAAGATGAAACAATTGCGTTAGAAACGCTAACCGTTGCAGATTTAGTAACTTTATTAGCACTCAAAGAAGGGTTTCGTCAAAAATTAGTTATGGAAATGTTCGAAGAATATACGGTGTTTGAAAGGGAAACTCATCAAGTTGTATTCAAGGAAGAGGAAACGAGAATTCTTTTTCAATCAAAAAAACAGACCATTCAAAGCACTCTTTTGTGTAAAGAGCCACAACAAGTGTTCCAAGAAACCCAGCAAATTTTACACCAACTATTTGAGTTAGAACCTTTTGAATTTGAATTGGTAGAGGAAACTGATGAATAAAAAAACAGGAAAACGATTTAGCGAAAGCTAAGTCGTTCTCCTGTTTTTTAGGTTTGTCGTTCACGAATTTTTTCAACGATTCGGTTATAAACTTCAGAGAAGGAAGTATTGGCATGGTGATCGGTCTGGACAATGAAAATTTTTCGAGAAGCAAAGGACTGATCAATTGGTTGCCAAGGGATCTCATCGGAAATAGATAATCGAGAAACAATTGATTGCCCAATGTTATTTTTTAGCAATTGTAACAGGACTTCGTTGTTGTTTAATTCGATAATTGGTAAGTTGATGCTGTGTTCGTTGAGATAAAGCTCATTGAAAAAACGTAAGCCAGAGTTCTTTTCTCTTAAGAGCCAAAATTTTGAAGCGGCATCTCCTGCTAGAACTAGTTGATCTTCATAAACAATTTCTTTGTGTAGATTTTTGGTTTCAATGGGTTTTTCAATTAGTCCAATGTGGGCATGATTATTTTGAACCATATCCACGACTTCGTTTGAATTCATCAGTTGAATCGAAAAATTGATGAGTGGAAAAGCGGTAACCAAACTCTCCATAATATCTGGCAGTAAATAAATAGCAACTGTATTTGAAGAGGCTATAATGCAGTCTTCTTTAAAATTCTCTTTTTCTGCAGCTTGCGCAAAAGAAGTAGTTAAGCTTTCAATAATCGAGAGCATTTTTGGATATAAAAAATCAGCTTCTTTGGTTGGAATAACCGATTGTTTTCCATTAC
This sequence comes from Enterococcus sp. DIV1316a, assembly GCF_050536915.1. NCBI lineage: Bacteria > Bacillati > Bacillota > Bacilli > Lactobacillales > Enterococcaceae > Enterococcus > Enterococcus sp. DIV1316a. The sequence continues at coordinate 407,746 of NZ_CP172913.1, forward strand.
GATAGAACAGCTTGATCGAAAAGTGTTGCTCTAATTTCTTGATTTGCAAAGAAACAGTTGGCTGAGAAATATACAATTGTTTGGCCGCCGCACTAAAATTTTTGGTTTCATACACAGCAATAAATGTTTTGATCCATTCGAACATAAAATCGCCTCTTTCTATTTACTATCTTAATAGTTGGTATTGAAAATATTTATTTTACAAATATAAATATTTCATTTAGTATAATAACATACTTTTGATTAATATCAATAATAATAAATAAAGACGGAGTGTGACTACATAATGGTAGAAAGTGCGAAAAAATTCTTGCGGAAAGTCCCGATTCCCATTTGCGGACTAATTTTAGGGATGGTTTCTTTGGGGAATTTACTTTATTCCTTGGGATATGCAACAATTGGGACCATTTATTGTGTACTTGGCAGTCTCTTAATGATTTTAGTTATTTTAAAAATTATTTTTACAATGAAACATGCATTAAGCACCTTAGATGATCCAATTATTGCTTCGGTATCACCAACATTTACAATGGCTTTAATGGTTATCTGTGTTTTCTTAGATCGGATATTTACCAATGCTGTTTGGATTAACGTGTTGTGGATTGGCGCAGTGATTTTACATTTTATTTTAATGATTTATTTTGTAGCGGTGCATATTTTTCCAACAAAAATCGAACTGGAACATATTTATCCAAGCTGGTTTATTACGTTTGTCGGCATTGGCGTTATTCCTAATACTTCTCAATTGTTTATCAATGAGTTGGGAAAAATTGTTTTTTGGGTAGCGTTGTTCTTTTATTTACTCTTGTTACCAATTTTAATCAAGAGAATTACGAAGTCGAAAGAAATGCCTGAATCGACCATTCCTTTATTGACGATTATGACAGCGCCAGGTTCGTTATGTTTAGCTGGCTATATTTCAATGGGTGGTCATTTGTATATGCCATTAGTTGTTTTCTTGCTAATTTTATCTCAATGTATTTATGGGATTGTAGTAGTGAATCTATATAAAATTATGCAAGTGACATTCTATCCAAGTTATGCTGCCTTTACATTCCCATTAGTAATTTCTGCGACAGCATTAGTCAAAGTTAAACCTTTATTTGCAGAAAAGGTAGGCCTAACGAGTCTGTTAAATATTTTGTCTACTTTTGAACTTTTATTAGCTGTGGCTATTGTAAGTTATGTGTTCATTCGATATTGCATTTTTTTATTCCAAAGAGAAAATAACACGAAAAAAGTGGAATTAAATTAAAAAAAAGAGAGGAAGCAAAGAGGTGAAGAAACTATTAATTACTGGAGGAGCTGGCTTTATTGGTTCTAATTTGGCTAATTTTTATAGTCAACAGTATCAAGTTTTTGTGATTGATGATTTGTCCATGGGGCGAGTGTCAAATTTGCAACAAACTGAGCAGTTGGTTTTTATTAAAGGAAGTGTGACGGATCAGCAATTATTGGACGAAGTACTTTCAAAGCATTCGTTTGAGTATATCTTTCATCTTGCGGCCGTGGCAAGCGTGGCAAGTTCTGTGGCACAGCCTCTAGAGACCCACGAGGTCAATTTTTTAAGTGTATTGAAAATATTGGAATCAATAAAAAAATATCAAAAAGAGCTCAAACGTTTTGTTTTTGCTTCGTCGGCAGCCGTTTACGGTGTAGAGCCAACGTTGCCTAAAAGAGAAACTTCGATGGTTTGCCCTTTGAGTCCCTATGCTATTGATAAGTTTGCTGCTGAACGTTATGTTCTCAATGAATACCATTTACACGGGGTACCCACGAGCGCAGTTCGCTTCTTTAACGTCTATGGTCCCAATCAAAATCCTTCTTCACCCTATTCTGGTGTCCTGTCCATTTTGATGGATCATTATATCCAGTTAGAACAAGGGCAAGCGAGCCAATTTCAAATATTTGGAGATGGTCAGCAAACACGTGACTTTATCTACATTGAGGATGTCCTAACTGCATTAAATTTAGTAGCAACCAAAAGTGAAGCGTTGGGACATGTTTATAATGTGGGTACCGAAGTTGCCATTTCCCTTAATCAATTAATTGAAGAAATGAACCAATTAGTGGGACTTTCTTTGCCAGTTTCTTATCAAAAGGAACGAGATGGCGATATAAAATATTCTCTTTCAGATAGTTCTGCTTTGAAAGGCTTAGGTTTTTCGCCCGTTTATTCAATTCAAGAAGGACTTCAAAAATATCTTAAGTTTACCCATAATACCCAAAATAGATAAAAAAAGACGAGACTTATTTGTTAAGTCTCGCCTTTTTTTGTGCAAATGTTTCGCCCCAATGGCAAAGTGAAGAGAGGGCATCGTAAAGAGCATATCCTTCCGGAGTGAGCGTATATTCCACACGCGGGGGTAGTTCGTTAAAGGATTCTCGATGGACTAGGCCATCTTTTTCCATTTCTCTCAAGCGATCTGTCAGGACGCGCTGAGTGATTCCGTCGAGCGCACGCATCAATTCACCGTTGCGCTTGGTTCCTTGGAATAATTCATCCATTAATGATAATTTCCATTTGCCGTTAATGGTGGAAAGGGCTAAGTTGATACTGGTTTGTTTATCAGTTGTCATAGTTTCTCCTTGTGACACGTAATGGTTACTTTTTTCTTCCTAGGTGAATAAAAAGTGCGTACTTTTTTTCTCCATCATAGTGAGTAATAATAACTATGTCAAGTAAGGCAAGAGGAAGGAAGAAGAAATATGATGTATCAAGATGTTGTTCGCAGCCGCCGCTCAGTTCGGGATTTTATGCCAGATGTTGAGATTCCTAAAGAGGAATTAATGGCCATAATTGAGGAAGCGATGTTCGCGCCAAATAGTACCAATTTAAATTCATGGCGTTTTTTAATTGTCACAGAAAAAGAACAAAAAGAGGCCCTTTACGAAGTTTCGATGCAACAACCAGCAGTTAAAGGGGCAGCGGCGGTGATTATTTTATTAGGTGATTTGACTGCTTATACAGTGGCCAATGCAGATGAAATCAGTGCTAAAGCTGTCGCACAAGGAACGATGACGGAAGAAATTCGTCAAGGAATTAATGAAAATGTTTCTTGGTACTATGATGTTAGCGAAGAACAAAAAAGAGAGTGGCTAATGTTAGACCAAGGCTTAGTTGCGATGCAGCTGATGCTTTCTGCAAAAGATCGAGGCTATGATACTGTGGCGATGTCTGGTTTTGAAACAGAAGCTGTTCGCAAGTTATTTAATATTGAGGATCATTTAGTGAACGGACTGATTATTCCGATTGGCAAAGCTCAAACACCCGGCTTTGAAACAGTCCGACGAGATGTTTCAGAAGTAGTAACTTGGTTAGATTAAAAAGCTAAACAGTTCTGTAACTGCTGTTTATTAGATTTTGAGCGTGGAACAAACATCCAAAGTGATTGTTGTCCCACGTTCTTTTTTTGTTGATCATCCTCTTTTGAGAATGGCCAGAGAAGACGTTTAGTGAACCAATTTTGAAAGAAAGTGATACACTAGAAGAAAAAGAAGTGGGGCGACCTTATGCGTTATGTCATAATGCAGTCACGAGATATTCGTGAAAATTTAGCAACGGAAGATTATCTATTAAACACTCTCTCTTTTGAAGAGCCCTTAGTGTTGTTTTATATTCAGGAACCCTGTGTTATTTTAGGCCGAAATCAAAATGCTTATGAAGAAATTGACTTAGCTTATGCTAGAGAGAAGGGAATCGTTATTACTCGCCGTTTATCGGGCGGTGGTGCTGTTTATGATGATCTCGGGAATGTCAGCTTTAGTTTTGTTGTTCAGGAAGGACATCAAGCTTTTGGGGATTTTAAAGCGTTCACTAAACCAATTATTGAAGCATTACATAAAATGGGCGCAACGGGGGCCGAGATTAGCGGTCGCAATGATTTATTAATTGATGGGAAAAAATTTTCTGGCAATGCCATGTATACAAAAAAGGGGAAGATGTATACTCATGGTACCTTGATGTATGATGTTGATTTGGCAGAAGTTCAACGTGTCTTAACTGTTTCTAAGAAAAAAATTGAATCAAAAGGGACAAAATCTGTTCGGGGACGCGTAACCAATTTACGGCCGTACTTAGACGAAAAATATCAAAAATTAACCATTGAGGAATTTCGCAATCGTTTACTGATGGAGCTCTTTGATGTCGAATCTCTAACTGAAATTGCGGAGAAAGAATATGTCCTAACCAAAGCAGATCAGCAGGAAATTAGGAAATTGGTCGCTGAAGTGTATGGCAATGAAGCTTGGATTTTTGGTGAAGCGCCTAAATTTACGATCAAAAAAGAAGAAAAGTTTAAAGGCGGCATTGTGGATGCACGTTTGACTGTTGAAAAAGGTAAAATAATTGAGTTAACGATTTATGGTGATTACTTTGCCAAAAAAGAAACAGCGGAAATCGTTGCGGCTTTATTAGGTGTGGACTATCAGTATTCATCAATTTGGCAAGCATTAGCAGCGTTTAACTTTGAAGACTACTTTGTAAATATCACCAAAGAAGAATTTGTTCATTTATTGGTGGATTAATAAACGTGCTGGGACAAAAGTTAAAGAATCTTTTGTCCCAGCACGTTTATTTAATGATGGTTGGCTCTCGCTAGAAAAATTTTCCATGAACATCCCAATTGCCAGTATCTTTGGCTTTTTTCAATGTTTGCATTCGACGGAAGCCAACAGGATGATCGGATAAGAAGTTACTCAATTTAAGCCAGATGGTATCATCATGTAAATCAATACTGTGAAAGTATTCTTCTAAATCCACACGACTGCCCATGTATTTTCCTGAAAATAAATAAATCATGCTTAAAGCACCTTCTTCTGCGTAGTATAAACCTGCGCGATCAGCGGTATATTCTTGCGTTCTTGTAAAACTTTTATCTAACGCAACTGGTTTCAAAATAATGGATAACATTAGTCGCCATAAATTAGTGTGCCCACATTTATGGTGTCCTAGCTCGTGTGCCAAAATAAAGCGAATCAGCGAAAAATCGCCTGTATTGTACGCGATGTCCAACAAATCACTGTGAATGACAACATAGCGTCTGTGTAAAGAGCATTTTGCCGCAAAAGCGTTTAAGACACCATTCCCGTTGATTAAATAAAGACGTGGCATCCTTAATTTTTTAGTGCCAAAGCCCATTTCTTTTGCCAAATCAATATACAAGGAATAAATTTCTGGTAACTGATTTTCTGTAATTTCCACTCCGTTAGAAGCAGTATCCATGTACATATAACGAATGGTAAAAAAAGCAATGACTGGCGCAATTGGCGCAATTAAGACAATTAATAACCAGTCAGGAATCGGCAAATCACTCAATATCAATAAAGCGACTAACCCCAATGCTAAAAACAATAAAACAAAACCAATGATAATCATTGGTAATTCAAAACGATAACGTAACTTAGCAACAGAAATTTCTTTCTTTTTTTCCTGCGGTTGACACATAAACATTCCTCCCCAAACATTTCCCAAACACTTTTTCAAATAAAATGACTTATCTGTTACTTCTAATATACCATTGGTTAATCGATAATGACAATGGTGGGAACTTGAATAAAGGTAATTATATCAAGTGATTAATGAAAGGGACTCGTTGTACGCGGGAAATTGGTCTATCTTGATTAAATAAAATTTTAATAATCTAACTGTTTTAGACGTAATAAAGTAGTTTCTGGAGTTAATTTTTTAATAACATACAAACGCAAAATCGCATGTTCAATTTTTTGTTCTTCTGGCGATAGCGCCGAATTTATATAGGATAACTTCTCGATTAAATAGGTTAAAAATGAGCCAGCACCTTGGCTGCCCACTAAAAAGCCCATTTCTTCCGTTTCGGTTAATTGTTGTTTTTTTAAGTGGTAAATTTCTTGTGCAAGTGCCCCCGAGATAATGATTTCATCTGTTTGCTTGTTCAAATTTGTTAGTAAGTCGCTTTTTGTTGCTACTGTAACAGTTTCCATTGCACTCATCCTTTGCTTTTATATGATACATCTAGTATAACATGGTCTCACTTTTTTTATTTTTCCTCTTGCTCTGGTACGCGTTTCATAAGGTAAGCTATGTGTATCAAAATATTGGAGGGCATGAAAATGAATGTTATAGTGGAGATAAGCGATAGACTTGGTATGGATTACTATTTTGTCTCGGTGACTACGACGGCCAAAAGTCTGCAGTTAAATAGTCCCAAAAAATACTATAAGATTTGGCATCAAGAAATTCCGTACCATCAGATAACGGAGTGGCACTTGACACAGCAGGAGGATATTCAGGAAATTTCTTTTGCTTGGCAGGAGACCTTTTATCGTTTTGTTGATTACGGGACAGGGATTGTGCCTTATTTAACTCAATTTTGTAAAGTAATGAGGTGAAAGTATGACAACAATTCGAGAAATTGCGCGCCTTTCAGGATCTTCAGTTACGACTGTTTCGCGTGTGATTAATCATCATCCGTATGTTTCTGAAGAAAAACGACTGAAAATCCAAGCAATTATCGATGAGTTGGGCTATAAGCCCAATATATTAGCGAGAAATCTTAGCTTTGGGAAAAGTAATACATTAGGTGTCATGGTTCCTTATACGAATCAACCTTATTTTGATGCTATTTTAAGTGGAATTATCCACCAAGCATTTCAACAAGGGATGATGGTCAGTTTATTACCAACGGATTATGATAAAGAAGTTGAAAAAAGTTACTTGGAAAAAATGGCCACGGGTGCGTTTGATGGCATGATTGTTTTGTCAAAGGCAAATCCTTTAAGTGTGTTTGCTCCATATAAAGAGCAAGTTGTTTTTTGTGAAAAAATAGAAGACCCTAGTTATGCTAGTATCTATATCGATCGTTTAACCGTTTATCGGCGGGTCTTCCAAGCATTGAAACAACAAGGATGTAGTGAAGTGGCAATTACGATTAACCGTGCACCAGAAAAAAGTACAAGCGCACGCTATTTAGTTGACGCATATCAGGAAATTTATGGAGCGATTCCTGAAAATCGGTTATTTAAGGACTGTTTAACCTATGAAGATGGGTGTGAAGTAGGACGTCACTGTGGGCAAGATCCAACGCTCCAAGCGGTTGTGACCAACGGTGATGAAATTGCCGCAGGGATTCAAGCCGTTATTGAAAGACCACTCTTTTTAGTGGGACAGGAACAAACTTTATTAAGTGAAATTTTAAATTTTTCAACAATCTGTCATCCATTAATGGAATTAGGGGAAAAAGCCACACACTTATTTCAAGAAAAACGGCCGAAAACGATTCAATTGACTTCTACATTTATTAATCGACAACCAGATTTTTCTTTTTCTTAGAAAAAAGCTGGTTGTTTTTTCTTTGGTAGAATAAGGTTTTTCACTAAAAAATAAAAAAACTTACAAAAAGTAAGACAAAAAGCTTTACTTACTTTTAGTAAGGTAGTATAGTAAGCATGTAAACAAAATTAAATGAATTTACTGAGGAAATTCGAAAGGATGAACATATTATGTCAAAATTTACTGAAATGATGAAAAACCGTCGTTCAATCTATGCTTTAGGAGAAAACTTACCAATTTCAAAAGAAGAAGTAACTGCTTTAGTAAAAGAAGTTGTTAGAGAAAGTCCAACAGCTTTTAACTCTCAAACACAACGTGTTGTGTTCTTATTCGGCGATGCTCACAAAAAATTATGGGCAATGACTGAAGATGCCTTAAAACCATTAACTCCAGCAGAAGCATTTCCAAACACACAAGCTAAATTACAAGGTTTTGCAGCTGGTGCGGGCACAATTTTATTCTTTGAAGATACAGATATCGTGAAAAACTTACAAGATAGCTTCCCATTATATGCGGATAACTTTCCTGTTTGGTCTGAACAAGCAACTGGTTTAACACAAGCGAACGTTTGGACTGCCTTAGCGCAAGAAAATATTGGCGCAAACTTACAACACTACAACCCGGTCATTGACGAAGCGGTTGCTGCAGAATGGTCAATTCCTGCAAACTGGAATTTACGTGCACAAATGGTCATTGGTTCCATTGAAGCGCCAGCTGGCGAAAAAGAATACATGGAAGATAGTGCTCGTTTTAAAGAATTCAACTAAATCATTGCTTTAGTAAAATGAAGAGGAGAGGAGTGAAAGCAAATGGTTCAAGCATTACCAAGTAATATTGGGATTCAACAAGTCACTTTGAAAGTGGCTGATTTAGATAAAATGGTAAACTTTTATACGAAAACAATTGGCTTAAAACTTTTAAAACAAGGAGAGGGACGTGCTTGGCTAGCGCCACAAGGCACCAACGATGCAATTCTTGTCTTAAAAGAACTAACAGCTGGGGAAGAAAATCAGGGTACCACTGGCTTGTACCATATTGCTTTCCTGCTACCAACCCGCAAAGATTTAGGCAATATGTTGCTGTGGCTTTTGCAGGAAAATGTGCAAATTGGCGCAGCAGATCATGGCTATAGTGAAGCCCTTTACTTAAGTGATCCAGAAAATAATGGCATCGAAATTTATTGGGATAAACCAGAAGAAGTCTGGGATATTCGTCCAAATGGTGAAATTATCGGTGTGACAGAAGAATTAGACGGTGATAGTTTAGCTGCAGAAGCTGACGGTCACTGGCTAGGAATTTCCGAAGGTTCTAAAATTGGGCACATTCATTTGAAAGTGGCCGATTTAGATGCCACTGAAACGTTCTATAAAAACTTAGGGTTTGGCTTAAAGTCTAACTTTGGTCAACAAGCGAAGTTTTTTGCAGCGGGTCAGTACCATCATCATATTGGGACAAATACATGGAGCGGCAAACAGCTGCCAACGATTCAAGAAAATCAATTTGGCTTAGAAAATTACACCTTCCGTTTACCAACTGCGGCAGATTTAGAGATAGTCCAAGCCAATGCGGAAGAAGCAAAGTTACATTTTATTGCCAAAGATCATTTACTTGCGTTAGAAGATCCTAGCGGCATGATTATTCAATTTACCTATTAAAACCACTCTCAAACTAGCCCTTCGTTAGAAAATGAAGGACTAGTTTTTTTGTCTTTTTTTGCATTGTTTTGCATTTATTTGCAAAATGATGCAAAAGGTGCTATCTTTACTTAGAAGAGGTGAGGAAGCATGTTGATTGAAGAACGTTTAGCCAAGATTCAAAAAATAGTGAATGAACAAAAAAGTATTTCCATGGAAGCGTTAGCGGAGCAAGTCTCCGTTTCAAAAGATACTATTCGGCGAGATTTAATTCGTTTAGAAAAGGAAGGACATTTAAAGAGAACGCACGGTGGCGCTATCTCAGTGCAGTCTGAAGCAACTATTTACGATTATGCTCAACGAATAGTGAAGCATCCAGAGAAAAAACAAGCCATTGCCCAAAAAGTTTGGGCAAATATTCCCAAACAAGCGTCCATTTTTTTTGATTCATCAACCACGGTGGAAGCAGCTATTCGAGCGATGGAAAATAGTCCGATTCACGCGATCACGAACTCTCTCAGTCATGCGCTACTTCTAGCGCAAATGGATCAGACAAAAATTACAGTATTACCTGGGCAACTGCATAAACAACAACTCTTTTTGTTTGGGGCAGAAACAGTCGCTAAGGTTGGGGAATTTGCCCCCGACTATACATTATTAGGTGTGTTTGCGTTATCTGAACAAGGATTATTTATTCACACAGAAGAAGAAGGTCAAGTCAAACGGCGAATGATTCAACAAGGCAAACAAGTCATTGCCTTAGCAGACCAAACGAAATTAAACAAAACGGGTTTATTTAAAATTTGCGAATTAACAGAAATTGATTGTTTAGTGACAGATACACGACCTGATGAAAAATTCTGTGAGCAATTAGCGCAAGCAGGCGTAACGTTGATTGTCGCAGATGAATAATGGAGGATAATAATGAAGCGAAAAATTAATTATACACATATTGCTGAACCTACTGTTTTTGAGAATGTTTTTCCAACGTATTTGACGAATGAAACGATGATGGCGCGTAAGCAGAAAGTATTACAACGAATGGAAACAGAAAAATTCGATCAATTGGTCTTCTATGCAGACAAAGAGCATGGCAGTAATTTTGAATACTTAACTGGCTTTATTCCGAGGTTTGAAGAAGGACTCCTTGTGTTAAATAAGGATGGTGCGACGACACTTATTTTAGGCAATGAAAATTTAAAACTGTGCCAACATGCCCGCATCTCAGCCGATTTAATTCATTATCCAGCTTTTTCGCTACCTAATCAACCAATGGCTGGGGAACAAAAGTTGGCGCAGATTTTTGAAACGCTTCTCGATGAAACTGCTCAAAAAATAGGTATCGTTGGTTGGAAAATGTTTACGACACAACAGCAAGAACCCGCTACGATGTTTGATGTGCCACATTTTATTGTCGAAGCACTGAAAAAAGCGCTGCCGAAAGAAGCTCGTTTACTAAATGGGACCCACTTATTGATTGGAGCAAAGGGGGCCCGCACAACAAATAATGCCAACGAATTGGCGCACTATGAATATGGGGCGAATTTGGCTTCTCGCAGTATGTTAAAGGCCTTAAATGCAATTGAAATAGGACAGCGTGAAACGGACATTGGGGCTTTGTTAAATGATGAAGGTCAAACGCCGACGGTAGTAACCATTGCGGCAACTGGTCAACGTTTTGAATATGCAAACATGTATCCGACTGCCAAAGAAATTCAGTTAGGTGATGCCTTATCATTAACTACAGGCTACAAAGGCGGCTTGTCTAGCCGAACAGGTTTTGTTATTGAAAACGAGCAGCAATTGCCAGAAGCGCAACGTGATTATTTAGAGCGCGTAGCAAAACCCTATTTTCAAGCTGTCGTTCACTGGCTTGAAACCATTCGAATCGGACTGTTAGGACGAGAAATGTACCAAGCGATTGAAGAACAGTTACCAAAAGAAATCTATCACTGGCATTTGAATCCTGGGCATTTAGTTTCGGATGATGAATGGATGTCGTCGCCTATTTATCCAGATTCAGCCATTCGCTTGGAAAGTGGCATGCTCTTTCAAGTGGATATTATTCCTTCTGTACCTAGTTATACAGGGGTGAGTGCAGAAGAATGTGTGGCTTTGGCTGATGAAACACTGCAAAAAGAGATTCAGCAAACTTATCCAGACATGTGGCAACGGATTGCGACACGCAAAGCCTATTTAAAGGAGACATTAAAGATCGATTTACCATCGGAGGTTTTACCAATGTCTAATTTAGTTGGTTACTTACGGCCTTTTTATCTAGCTAAAGACAAAGCTTTGTGTGTAGAAAAACCAGCTCCTAAATGAGTAGGTCCCTTTTTTTGAGTTTCTTTTGGGTCCTATTTATAATCAATATAGCGAAGGAAGAACACCAGAAAAGAGGCGTGATGGTAAATGCACTATCCTGAACATCTGAAAAAAGCAGTTTTAGCTAAAGCGAAAGACTTACCATTAGAAGGTTTTGTGGAAGGGCAAGGCCCGCAACAGCCAAAAGTGATGCTGATTGGGGAAGCACCTGGAAAAGAAGAAATTAAAGAAAACGTACCATTTATAGGGCGTTCAGGTCAATTGTTGATGGAACAATTACAACAAGTTGGCTTAAGTCGTGAAACGGTGTATATCACCAGTGCGGTTAGGAGTCGGCCTTTTTCTGTAAAAACGAAGCAGATTGCAAAAACGGGAGAAAGAGTAACCAAATTTCCTAATCGAACGCCAACCAAAGAAGAAATCAAAATTTTTGCGCCTTTGCTTGATTGGGAAATCGCTGTTTGCCAACCTGAACTAATTTTGACACTGGGGAATATTGGGTTGCAACGACTTTTAGGACCAAAGCCAACAATCACTGCAGTGCACGGAACGGTCATTCAGTCGCCCATTCAAACATTTGATGAGCAATCACAAAACTATCATTGGACGCAGAAAACCTATCAAATCATTCCACTCTTCCATCCAGCGGCTGTCTTTTATAATTATCGTTTAAAAGAAGTCGTGAAAGAAGATTGGCAAGTGGTTCAAAAACAACTGCAACTGCTTAAGAAAGTTTAAAATGAGAAAAATAGAAGGATGGTTGTTTTTTCGAAGAGAGAATGCTACCCTAGAAGTATCAATAAATAGACAGATTATTTAATCGCTGGGTTGAATAATTGAAGGATTCTGATTTTTGCGTAAGCCTTGAAGCAAAAAGAATGAGTCCTTTTTTTGTTAGAAGGAGATTTGGGTATGGAGCAAACACAGCAAAACCATTTTACTGCGTTGTTTTATAAAAATGTTCTGTTAGGAATTTTAAGTATGGCGGCGCAATCAATTTTTATTTTGGCGGACACATTTTTCATTGCAAATGGGATCGGCACCGAGGCGTTGGCGGGGCTTAACATTGTCTTACCACTCGTTAATATTATTAATGGATTAGGTTGGATGTTTGGCGTTGGCGGCGCTACGTTGTTTTCGACCACGGTTGCGCAAAAAGAAATCAAAAAAGCCAATCAGTATTTTAGTTTAACGATTGGGTTAGTTTTCGTTATAGGGAGTCTCTTTACTTTAGTGAGCTTGATTTTTTCCGATCAAATTATTCGGGGACTTCAGGGGACCGGTGTCTTGTTTGGTTTGGCAAAGGAATATTATATGATTTACCTTAGCTGTTCATTATTATTTATTTTAAACAATTGCCTGATTACTTTTTTAAGAAATGACCATAATCCTCGTTTGGCAACGATTGCTTTTGTCAGTGGGGGAATTGTCAATATTATTTTGGATTATGTCTTTATTTATCAATTTGGGTGGGGCATGGCAGGTGCGGCCATTGCAACGGTGATGTCACCTTTAACAAGCTTAATCCTGATTACGTTGCATAAGTGGTCGCCGCAACGAGTTTTACGTTTTGAAAAGTTTAAAGTGAAATTTCAGGATGTTCGAGAAATTATGTCGATTGGTTTTTCTTCCTTTTTAAATGAATTTTCTTCGGCCTTTGTCATGTTTTTATTTAATATTGTTTTGTTAAACTTAGTTGGTCATGTGGCGATTTCAGCTTATGCGATTGTTGCCAACCTCAATATTATTGTGATTGCCATTTTTACAGGGATTGGGCAAGGGGCGCAACCATTACTCAGCCGATACTATGGTTTAGGGGAAACGAAGGTGTTGCGTAAATTTGTTAAACTTAGCTTTATTACGTACTTGGTTGCCGGCTTCCTGTTTTTTTTAATCAGTCAAGTGTTTACGGGACAAATTATTGAGGTCTTTAATAGCGAAGGGAACGACCAGTTGGCGCAAATTGCTAGGACAGCCATCCGCTTATATGCGATTTCCTTCTTGTTTACAGGATTGAATTTTATGGGGATTTATTACTTTTCGGCAGTTCGTAAACCGAAAATGGCGCTAATGATTTCCTCTTTGCGTGGATTCTTTTTAATTGTGCCAGTTTTATTTATTTTGGTGAAATTACTAGGATTAACCGGTGTTTGGTTAGCCATGCCCGTAGTTGAATTTGTTACGTTTGGACTAATGCTTGTGGGCTACCTTGCGTATCGAAACTATTTGAAAAAAAGAGAAGCAGTAACCTGATGTTGGTTACTGCTTCTTTTTTGCTTAGTTTACATAGTTTTCAGTTAAAGTCATGAATTGTTCCACATCTTTTAGGACTTGATCAATGCCGGCTTGCCAGAAATCAGGTTTTGTTAAGTCAACATTTAAATGTTTTTTCGCTAATTCTTCGCTTGTCATCGAAGCAGTGTCTCTTAATAACGCAATGTATTGGTCTTCAAAAGAGCTGCCTTGTTGATTGGCATACGCATAGATACCCATGCTGAATAGATAGCCAAAAGTATATGGGAAATTATAGAAAGGCACATCATCAATAAAGAAGTGCAATTTGCTCGCCCAGAAATGAGGATGATAACTGCCAAGACTATCTTTGTAGCTTTCTTTTTGCGCCGCTAACATTAATTCAGTAATATCTTCTTCCGCTACTAAACCTTTTTGGCGCGCTTGATAAAAATTATTTTCAAAGATAAAACGCGCATGAATGTTCATAAACATGGCAATGGCATTTTGCATTTTTGTGTCTAAAAGGTTAATCTTTTCAACGTCTGATTTGGCCTCTTTTAAGGTGGCGTCAGCAACAATCAATTCTGCAAAGGTACTAGCTGTTTCTGCTACGTTCATGGCATACTCTCGATTCAATGAAGGTAAATCCCACATCACGCTACTATGGAAAGCGTGACCTAATTCATGGGCTAAAGTAGCTACTTCGTTGATTGAATTGCCAAAGGTCATGAAAATCCGCGACTCTTGTGTTTCAGGTAATTCTGTACAATACCCCCCAGGACGTTTGCCTGGACGATCTTCAGCTTCAATCCAACTTTTTTCAAAAGCCATTTGGGCAAAATCGGCCATTTTCGGACTGAATTTACGGAAATTTTCTAAAATAAAGGCAGCGGCTTGATCAAAGGAATACGTTTTTTCTTCTAAATCACCTAAAATAATTGGTGCATCTTGGTCTTGCCAATCCATTTTTTCTTTGCCGAATAATTGCGCTTTGCGCGTTAGAAAGTCGACGAATGGTTGTTTATTTTTTTGGATGGTTTCCCACATAACCGTTAATGTTTCTTGACTCATTCGATTATAGTTTAAGGGATTTTCTAAATAATCTGTAGTGCCATGCAATTTGTAATCAGATAAACGGAACCCATCCAAGTGATTTAGGGTGTCTGCTAAAATTGAAGCTTTGCCACTCCAAGCTTTCTCCCAGGCTGTAAACAAACGTTGACGAACCTCTTTGTCAGGATCTCCCATCATGCGGTTAAAGGCTTGGCCTGCAGATAGTTCTGTCACAGAGCCATCTTTTTCTTCAAAAGGAATCACGATGGAAGCAACAATCGTATCGTAATGTGTACTCCAAGCATTTAACCCATCTAGAGAAAGCGTATTGATGATATTTTCTTCTTGTTCGGAAAGCAGTTTTTTTCCATCACGGCGTAATTCATTTAAGCGAAAAGCCATTGTTTTGAACGGTTCTTCGGCTAACAGGGCTTGCCAATGTTCTGCTGAAATCTCGGTGATTTTTTTAGTAAAAATGGTTTCAGCTAATTGAATCGCTGGCAACAGATTGTATAAATCGCCTGATAAAATTTTGGCCTTGGTATCATTAGTATTAGCAGAAATTAAAGCAGTTAAAAAACTATTACATTGTGAAAAGCCATTTGAGATTTTCCCTTGTAACGTTAAGATTTCAGCAAATTGTTCTTTGCCTTGGGCACTTTCTGGTGTCCATTCTGTGATTAATTGATGGTACTCTTTTGTTTGTTCGGTTAATTGAGTCATTCGTTGGCTAAGTTCTTTGGACTCGCTCCCATTGGGGAAAATACTGTCTAAATCCCATGTAATAGAATAGGTCATATCCAATCCTTCTTTCATTTTTTTCTTTTCAGTATATCATAAGACCTAAGAGAAGTTGTTTCTTTTTCCCTCGAAACCGACTATAATAAAAAAGAATTTTCCGTGGCAGGCACGGGGCAACTTGAAACCAAGAAAAGAGGATTATATGAAAAATTATTTGAAAGATAGTAATTTATATTTAGTCATTGCGTTTGTTATTATGGCCATTTTATTTTTCAGTTCATCACAGACGTATGAACAGCAATCACAAGTTGGTCTTTTAGATAAACTTCTGAGCAGTCATCCTTTTGAAGAACAATTAAAAAACATTTCTTTTCAATATGCTGGCAGTGAAGTGAGCATTCAAGCTAGTGGTTATAGTAAATTTGTTGAATTTTTTATTCGTAAGGGAGCCCATTTTGGTACGTATTTTCTATTAGGTGGTAGTTGGTTTATTGGATTAGTGCCAAGAATCAAAGGTCTGTTTTTAACAGCTGTTGTTTCCTGGCTAGCTGCTACTGGCTATGCAGGTTTAGATGAATTTCATCAAATGATCACGGGCGGAAGGACCCCTCTTTTTCAAGATGTTATGTTGGATGCCATGGGTGCTTTGACAGCCATCGTTATTTGTTTGGTGGTTCATGGTTTGAAGAAAAATAAAAAAAGAAGACGCTAATTTAGAAGAGCTTCGTTTATTCGTCAGAAAGGTGGATAAGCGAGGGTCTTTTTTTTGTAGCGCTTGTTCCTAACTGAAAAGAAGAGTAGAATAAAGGAGAATAGTAACGAAAAGTCAGGAGGAATCAAGGATGTCAGGACACAGCAAATGGAGCAACATTCAAGGGCGTAAAAATGCGCAAGATGCCAAACGTGGGAAAATTTTCCAAAAAGTTTCAAGGGAAATCTATATGGCGGCAAAAGCAGGTGGCCCTGACCCCGCAATGAATCCTGCTTTACGTTTAGCAGTCGATAAAGCTAAGTCAGCCAATATGCCCAATGATAATATTGCGCGCGCCATAAAAAAAGCCAGTAGTGCTGGTGAAGGGGAACATTATGACGAGGTAACTTATGAAGGATACGGGCCAGGTGGCGTGGCAGTTTTAGTTCATGCACTAACAGATAACCGCAACCGAACGGCCACCAATGTTCGCGTCGCGTTTACTCGAAATGGTGGCTCTTTAGGTGAAACGGGTTCGGTGAATTATATGTTTGATCGTAAAGGCTATATTGTCATTAAGCGAGAAGATCATGCAATTGAGGAAGACGACATGCTAGAAGTCGTTTTGGAAGCAGGCGGCGAGGATTTAGAAACATCACCAGAAGTATTTGAAATTTACACAGCACCAGAAGATTTTACAGCGGTTCGCGATGCTTTAGAACAAGCAGGTTATTCATTAGCACAAGCTGAATTAACAATGGTTCCGCAAACCTTACTAACCTTGAACGATGAACAAAAAGCGCAATTAGAGCGCTTGGTTGACAAGTTAGAAGACGATGATGATGTGTCAGAAGTATTTACCTCTGCAGAAAATCTATAAAATAAAGGGATGCTTGGCATCCTTTTATTCATAAAATGAAAGCGGATACAGAATGGAGGGCATTTTGAAAAAGAGAATTTGTTTACAAGCAATCAGGGAAGAAGCGGAAGCCTATTATCGTAACGGTGATTTTTATTGCTCGGAAGCGATTGTGGCGACCATTCGGCAACACTTCGATGCGGAGATTCCCATTGAAGCTGTGGCCATGGCTTCTGGGTTTCCTGTAGGTGTTGGAGGAGCGAAGTGTATTTGTGGTGCTCTTTCAGGCGGGGTTATGTGTCTGGGCTACTTTTTTGGTCGGACAGAAGCCAAAGGAGAACAAGTAAATAAAACGATGGCTTTAGCCAACGAATTGCATCAAAGTTTTCGACAAAAGCATCGAGTGGTTTGCTGCAGTATTTTGACAAGTAAAATGACGATGGGTTCACCTGAACATATGGAACAATGCATTGGCTTTACTGGAGAAATCGCTGAAACAACCGCAAAAATTATTGCACGAGAACTTGCTTACGAATTAGTCTAGTAAAAAATGAGAGAGGAGCAACCAGATTCATTCACCTGAATCTGGTTGCTCCTCTCTCATTTAATGCGTAATCAATTAACCAAGTACTTTTTCATAAGCTTCCACTTGAGATAAGACACGTTGGAGCTGTAATTCATTTTCAATATAGTTGATTGAATTACCTAAATCTTCTTGGCGGTTTGTTTCTAAACGATCGACTTCTTTTTTTGCTTCGTTCAATAAGTGTAGAACTTCTTCCTTAGATAACATGTACTCACCTCCTTGCGCAGTTCATCTACTATTAGTGTACTCCTTTTTTTCAAAAAAGGGCAATAATAGGATATTAAAAAACAAAAATAGCGGTCCTAACCGCTATTTTTGTTTACTCATGGCGTTGTTGTGCTAAAATCGCTTCGATTCGTTCTCTTTGATCTGCCAAAAAGTGAGGCAAATAAAGGGGGATTTCATCAAAGTTTGAACTTTGATTTTCATAGGCTTCGGCATCTAGCAGGCCTTTTTGTGTGGCTACTTCAAATAATAAGTGGTTCGGTTCTCTAAAATACAATGATTTGAAAAATTCACGGTCTTTAATCCCTGAGTTTGTAAAATTCTTTTCATCCAATAGGCTATCAACTTGCGTTAATTCTTGCGTATCTTCCACCCCAAAGGCGACGTGATGAACGCCACCAATTCCTTCAATGGCAAGCGGATTGGTACGGTCATCAATGATGTGCACCTCTTGATAAAACTGTGGATGATGATTTTCCAGAACGGTTACTTCATGCGCAGTTTCAAAAAAAGGCACTGTTTCTTTTTCATGCCAATGTAAATAATCCACTAAAGGTTGCTTGGTAGCTGCGGCATATTGGACGCGTAATTGAATTGCATCAATGCCTAAAATTGCATGTTCTACTGGAATTTCAGCATGCTCAGCTGGAAAATAATCTTCCGCATTTTCAAATTCACGTAACGGAACAAGCGCCATTTGTGTATTATCGGGCGCTTCAAAACGCAAAATTGGGTGTTGGTTAAATGTTTCCACACCATAGTGGCAGATACCCGCTTGCTCAAGACGTTCTGCCCAAAAATCCAAAGAGGCGCGCGTTGGTACTTTTAAAATAGTTCGTTCAATTGTATTTGTCCCAAAGGATTGATCTTGGCCATCATTCAATTCAAAAAAAGTTAATTCGGTACCTGTTCGTTGCTCATTATCTGAGAAAAACAAGTGATACATGGTGTGGTCATCTTGGTTGATCGTTTTCATTAGTAATTTTAATCCCAGTGTATTATGATAGAAGTCAAATGTAGGCTTTATCAATCGATTTAAAATAGAGATGTGATGAATTTGTGCATACATAGTAAAATTCCTTTCTTGGAGGTTTATTAAATGAAACAATTTTTTCAAAAAGGGTCGAAACCTAATCAATTAGTTGTCGCTTTCCATGGTACTGGTGGCAATGAATATCAATTATTAACCACCATCGCAACCCTTTACCCAGAAGCGAGTGTTCTAAGTTACTTAGGGACAGAAGGTGTAGGCGAACAGCGACGCTTTTTTGCGCCATTAGTCAATGGAGCATTACCTCGTGCTAACTTTGATGAGCGAGTGACGGCGTTTCTAGAAGAAGTTTGGCAACCGCAAAAGTTATACGATGAAGTTATTTTTATAGGGTACTCTAACGGTGCCAATTTTATTTTAGGCCTGTTAGAAAAGAACCCAACTATTGCTAACACTGTTATTTTACTGCATCCAAGCAATTTAGGCTATCAATATGTATCTGGTGAGTTTGCGACAAAAGTGATTGTCACAACAGGGGCTCAGGATGAGTTGAGTATTCCGGGACAAGTTCTTTCTTTAGCTAATCAATTAAAGAAACATTTTCCAGTCGACTTTTTACTAGTGGATGGCGGTCATGGCTTATCAGAAGAAGAAGTAACGAAAATAAAAGAAGTTCTTTAAAAAACAAGCTGCAACCTTTGCTAATAAGTGGTTGCAGCTTGTTTTTTTCTTGTGTGTAACTAAAAATGAATGCCAGTAATTGATAATAGAGAGGACTACAAAATTAACATCTTATTATCTTGAAATAGCTAATTTTATTCTTTAGTCATTAGTATAACGTGACCAACCCCACCACTTAGGCATTAACTCTTTTAACCGAACTATTTCTCGTTTTTGATAATCAACTAAGATTTCTGTATCAGCATTTTTAGGAGAAAGCTGGAGCAATAATTCTCTACAAGCACCACAAGGCATACCAGAAATTCCATTAGGAACATCGTCCCGAAAAGTAATAATTCGTTTAATCACTGTCTGTCCACTATCGGCATACATATTCAAAGCGGCAACTCGTTCTGCACATAAATCTAGAACACCACAACAGCTTTCAAAACAAAAGCCGGTAAATAATTGTCCATCTTCTGCCTCTAGGGCACAGACGACATGGTGTGTGTAAATAAATGGTGTTACTTCTTGAGGATGGTATTCTTTCTTTGCGTATTCATACATTTTTTTCCAAATATCCATGAATAAATTCTCCTTTATTTTTAGTTAGAATTATTATAGCAAATGTTCACACACAAAGAATAAAAAATAGAAGCATAAGAATGGATCATACTGAGATAGTAAGTGATAATCCTTATGCTTCTAAAAAATTATTTGTCAATAATCATTTTCGCAAGGGCAAAGTCTCCTGCGTAAGGTTCATCTACGCCGTTTACTTTTTGATAAAGGTCGGCGCCTTTACCAGCTAAGACAATCGCATCATCAGCCGTTGTGCTTAAAGATAATGCGTGAGCAATTGCTTCGCCACGATCTAAAACGGTGTAAACAGGCATTTCTTTAGTAATATGGGCTTGAATTTCTTGGCAAATTTTTGCTGGATCTTCACTGGCTGGGTCATCGGTTGTTAGGACTGCAACATCAGCCAATTCAGAAAGAACCCTACCAAAGTCTTTGCGGCGAGAAATCGCTTTGTCTCCCGTGCTACCGACAAGAACAATTAAGCGGCCGTCAGGATGTTCTTCACGGACAAAGGTTAAAAGATTCTTCAAACTGTCATAATTATGAGCGTAATCAACATAGACGGTTGCACCGTTGGTATTCGTTAAAGATTCCATCCGGCCAGGGACGGTGGTTGCTGCGATTCCTTGTTGACACTCTTCTTTTGAAGCTCCCACAAGGACACTAGCAATCGCCGCACTTAACGCATTACCTTTGTTAAAATCACCACCTAAACGAAGGTGATAAGAGCCGGCTAATCCTAACGCATCTGCAGGACTTTCAACGATAAAACGTAAGGAATCCTCTGAAGAAACAGCGAATGAATAGTCAACTTCTGGAGCCGGCTGACTGCCATAGACAATGGCTGGGACTTTTTGCTGTTGTGCAGTTTCTTTAAGTAATGGAAAATAATCAGCTTCGTGATTCAACACAATGACTTTAGAATGTGTAATCAATTGACGTTTGCAATAAAAGTAATCGTCAAAGGTTGGATGTTCAATTGGACTGATATGGTCGGGTGTAATGTTTAAAAAAATGCCGACATCAAAAAATAACTTGTAGACACGATTAGTTTTGTAGGCTTGGGAAGAAACTTCCATAATAAAATGAGTCATCCCGTTAGCAACAGCGGTTGCCATCATTCGATACAAGTCCAAAGATTCGGGTGTAGTCAAGGCAGATTTAAAGAATGTTTTGCCATCTAATGTCGAATTCATGGTAGAAAGCAAAGCTGTTTTTTGTTGTGTAGCAACATCTAAAATATATTTGGTGAAATAAGCTGCTGTTGTTTTACCTTTGGTTCCAGTAAAGCCAATCAGTTTTAATTTATTTTGTGGATAATCATAAAAAGCCATGCTTAACACAGCCATTGCTTTTTTAATGTCAGTCACGATAATTCCTAGTTGCGCCGGAACCTCATAAGGCACCTCAGAAACATAGATTTCTAGGCCGTCTTTTACAGCATTTTCTAAATAGATTTCTTTAAAGTTTAATCCTTTACAAAAAAAGAGTGTTTCTGCTGTTACGTCTCTCGAATCGTAAGAAAGAGCCGTTACTTCTCGTTGACCTAACGTGTCGGAAAGAGTCAAGTGCCAGCCTTCTGGTGAAATAAATTCTTTTAATAAATCTTCTTTTTCTAAGCAATCGCGAATTGCGAATAATGAAATCGTCACTTTTTTTGCCTCCAAACGTTTCAACGAAATTTCAAAACTGATGTCATTATAGCATTATTTTTCTTTTAAAAAAACCATCTCGTTAGCGTGAGAAAATCCATGAGAAATGTTAAAATAGGATAATTCTTCGAGAAAGTCGTTGCATATCCCAAGATGAACAATTAAAATAAAGAAAGCATACTCAAAGAATATTGGAGGACAAAATGATCAATCAACCAAATTCAGTTGATCAACCAATCCTGACGAACCAAGAAAAAATGGTCAAAGGCTCAGCTTGGATGACAGCTAGTAATATTATCTCCCGCATGTTAGGGGCGATTTACATCATCCCCTGGTACGCTTGGATGGGCGAGCACGGAAACGAAGCGAACAGTTTGTTTTCAATGGGGTATACGATTTATGCCTTATTCCTAATGATCTCTACCGCCGGAATTCCAGGTGCGATTGCCAAGCAGACCTCGCATTATAATTCATTGAACGAATATAAAATTAGTCGACAGCTTTTTTATCGTGCCTTACAACTAATGGGTGGCTTAGGTGTGGTTTTTGCTATTGTGATGTATTTGGCATCTCCGGCATTAGCAGCTTTGTCTGGCGGAGGTCCTGAATTAGTTCCAACAATGCGTTCATTAAGTTTAGCCGTTTTAGTTTTCCCAAGCATGAGTGTCATTCGCGGTTATTTCCAAGGAAATCAAGAAATGATGCCCTTTGCTTTATCACAAATTGTTGAACAAGTAGCACGAGTTTTTTACATGTTATTAACCGCCTTTATTATCATGAAAGTCTTTGAAGGTAATTACGTTACGGCGGTGACTCAAGCCACTTTTGCGGCATTTATTGGGATGCTCGCAAGTTTTGCGGTTTTAGGTTATTACATGTACAAACAAAAACCATTATTTGATTATTTAGAAGAACACAGCGCCAATGAACATGAGATTGCCCCAAAAGAGTTATTGATTGAAACTTTTAAAGAGGCGATTCCTTTTATCGTAGTTGGCTCAGGAGTGACGGTCTTTAAACTTGTCGATCAGTTTACTTTCTCAAACTTTATGCGTTTGTTTACGGATTATTCAGATACCCAATTACGAGAGCTTTTCGGTATTTTTAATGCTAATCCGGACAAATTAACCATGATTGTCGTGGCTTTAGCGACTTCGATTTCGGCTACTGGATTACCGTTGATTACAGAAGCGGTCACCTTAAAAAATCACCGTGAGTTAGCGCGTTTGATTAGTAATAATTTACAACTTTTTGTGTTTGTAATGTTGCCAGCAACATTCGGTATGATTGTTTTAGCGCAACCACTATACACTGTTTTTTACATGCCAGATGCTTTAGGCACTTCTTTATTAGTGCAAGCTTGTTACGCTAGTTTATTCTTGGGCTTGTATATGTTAGTGTCAAATATGTTGATGGGGATGTATGAAAATCGTGACGCAATGCGTTATTTAGGAATTGGTTTAGCAGTGAAATTAATCGTGCAATTCCCCGCAATCCGTTTATTTGAAGTTTACGGTCCGTTATTAGCAACGATGATTGGCTTTACGGTTTCTTGCGTATTGATTCTAAGAAGAATTCGTCAAGTGACACGTTTTAATTACAAATTAACCTTACGGCGAACATTGTTAATGTTCTGTATTACAGTCATCATGATGATTATCGCTTTGATTTTCCGTCAGTTCTTGTATCTATTTTTAGATCCAACTAGACGTTTCCAAGCCTTCATTATCGTTGTAATTGTGGCTGCTGCAGGAGGCGCTTTTTATGGCTATTCGGTCTTGAAGATTCGCTTAGCTGATCGTTTATTAGGGAAAAATGCCGCAAAATTACGTGCAAAATTCAATATTAAATAATAGCTGATTGAACTCTTTTCAGCAGATTCTCTTAAGAGACAAGGCTTGAGACATCGATCGATTCGATTTATGTCCCAAGCTATTTTTTTAAAGGAAAGAGGAATGACGATGCGTTTAGATAAATTTTTAGCCGATGTTGGTATCGGTAGTCGTAAAGAAATCAAACAATTGTTAAAGAAAAAAGTCGTTACGGTGAATGGTGACGTCGTAAAAGAAGCCAAAACACAAGTAAATGAAGAAACAGATCAAATTGCCTTGATGGGAGAAATTCTTACGTATCAGAAATTCTTTTATTACATGTTGCATAAACCACAAGGTGTCATTTCTGCGACGGAAGATCAGCGAGATGAAACGGTAATTGACTTGTTAACTGATCAGGATTATCGTGCCGACTTGTTCCCAGTTGGTCGCTTGGATAAAGATACTGAAGGCTTGCTTCTATTAACAAATGATGGCCAGTTAGCGCATCAATTATTATCACCCAAAAAGCATGTGGATAAAGAATATTTAGCTGAAGTTGAGGGACTTGTGACAGCGGAAGATTGTCAACTGTTTGCGCAAGGATTTGCCTTGAAAGATGGAGAAATAGTTAAACCAAGTCGTTTAGTCATTGAGACGATCAATGAGGAAGAAGGGACTTCCGTAGTCCGTTTAGTGATTCAAGAGGGGAAATTCCATCAAGTCAAACGGATGTTAGCCACTGTAGGCAAACCTGTGACGTATTTAAAACGATTACGAATGGGCGAACTATGGTTGGATGAAACGTTAGAACTAGGGGGATATCGGCCCTTAACAGAAGCCGAATTGCAACAACTACAACCTAAACAATCATACCTCAATTAAAATAAACAAAAACCCAGCCCTTTCTGCGGAAAAGATAAAAATTTTCTCGAAAAATAGTGTCGGGTTTCTTTCTTTTTCTGCATAAAATGGTATGATTGACTATGTAGAACTTTATGAATAGGAGTGACAACAAATGACAATTGATTGGACAAAAGAAGTCGAAGCACGTAAAGACGACTTATTAGAAGATTTACAAAACTTATTACGGATCAACAGTGAACGTGATGATGCACAAGCAACACCTGAAGCGCCCTTTGGACCTGGGCCAGTTGCTGGCTTAAAACACATGTTAGCGTATGGTGAACGTGATGGCTTTACGGTGAAAAATGTCGACAATTACGCTGGACACATTGAATATGGTGAAGGCGACGAAACGTTAGGGATTTTTGGTCATATGGACGTTGTTCCTGCTGGTGATGGTTGGGAAACAGATCCTTATGAACCAGTCATTAAAGATGGCAAAATTTATGCACGTGGTGCAAGCGATGATAAAGGCCCAAGTATGGCTGCTTATTACGCAATGAAAATTATCAAAGAATTAGGCTTACCCGTGTCTAAAAAAATCCGTTTCGTAGTAGGAAGTGACGAAGAAAGCGGCTGGGGCGATATGGATTACTATTTCCAACATGAAGAAGCGCCAGATTTTGGTTTCTCACCAGATGCTGAGTTCCCAATTATCAATGGGGAAAAAGGAAATGTGACGATTCGTTTAACTTTCCGAGGCGGTAACGGTGCTGATTATAAATTAGAAAGCTTCAAATCTGGCTTACGTGAAAACATGGTTCCGGGAACAGCAGATGCTGTTGTAACGGCTGCTTCAGCAGACGAAGCGGCTTCACTAGCTGCTAGCTTTGAAACATTCATCAAACAAGAAGCAAAAATTTCAGGTAACGCAGAACTTTCAGATAAAACAGTGACTTTCCATGTAGTTGGTAAAGGTGCTCACGGTGCTAGCCCACAATCTGGAATTAACGCAGCGACTTTCTTGGCAACTTTCTTAAATGATTACAGCTTTGCAGAAGGCGCATACAGCTTTATTAATACCATTGCTGAATTTATCCATGAAGATTTTTATGGCGAAAAATTAGGTGTGGCTTTTGAAGACGAAAAAATGGGTAAATTGACAATGAACGCTGGGATTGTTAACTTTGATCCAGAAAATCCTGAAAATAGCTTAGTAACATTAAACTTCCGCTATCCAAAAGGAACTTCAGCAGAAGAATTACAAGCAAAAGTTCAAGCAACAGTCGGTGAAACGGTCACTGCAACACAAGGAGATCGCAACCAAGAACCGCATTATGTACCAGTTGATGATCCATTGGTGGCAACGTTACTACAAGTTTACGAAGACCATACAGGCGAAAAAGGCCAAGAACAAATCATTGGTGGCGGTACTTATGGCCGCTTATTAAAACGTGGTGTTGCCTATGGCGCAATGTTCCCTGGCTACACAGACACAATGCACCAAGCCAACGAATTTATGGAATTAGATGACTTATTCCGAGCAGCTGCTATTTATGCAGATGCGATTTATCGTTTAGCGAAGTAAAGTAAAAAAGCTGTTTTCGATTTTCGAAAACAGCTTTTTTTTGCAATTTTTGCCTTTTAAAAACCCAAAATCAGAACCGTCAATTTACTGAAAATTTCTTGCAAATCAAAGGATCCCACGATACGATAAATAGGAGAAAAGGCAATGAGTGAAACACTTATTGTTAACTATTTAATCAAAGGACGTGTGAAGATGAACGTAGAAGAATTAGTTCAAAAAGCAAAAGATTTAATTGGAGAAGGCAACGTGGAACATGCGCAACAATTCATTGAAGAACATAAAGATGAATTAGGCGAACACTATCATAAAATTACAGCGATGTTAGCTGATACAACGACCGATGGTTTGTTTGATAAAATTAAAGGATTGTTTCAATAGTCGTAATTAAAAAGGCAAAACACAGTTAACCACGCACTGTGTTTTGCCTTTTTTGCCATGTAAAGTTTGACAACATCAACAAATAGTAAAAGATATTACCATACAATAAATATAGATTCGTTATTTTAAGGAAAGTAAAGAAATTAAGGTAAGAGATTCTTAAATAGATAATGTTATTTTTGTTATGTATATAATTCTATTAGTTTACAAAAACTATAAATACCCCTTTTTTTAAGAAAATAAGAATGGTAAACTTTAAGTAGCGGTATTCAGTTTGATTAATTTGAAAGCGATTACTTTCTGGTTGTAAACAAAAAAAGCGCCGAAACAGCGCCACTTTACAGTTGATTACGGTTAAAACCTTATTTTAACTTGCTATGTTGTTTAGAATAGTCCCAAAAGAACTTAACTAAATTATAGCATAGAATAAAAATCATTCAAGTAGTAATTTAAAAAAAGGAGTGGAAATAAAATGAAGAAAGACTACGTTATTGGTCTGGATATAGGGACTAATTCTGTCGGCTGGGCAGTTATGACAGAAGACTATCAGTTGGTGAAGAAAAAAATGCCTATTTATGGAAACACTGAAAAAAAGAAAATCAAGAAAAATTTTTGGGGTGTGCGTTTATTTGAAGAAGGGCATACAGCCGAAGATCGCCGATTAAAAAGAACAGCACGACGAAGAATTAGTCGTCGACGGAATCGTTTACGCTACTTACAAGCTTTTTTTGAAGAAGCGATGACAGATTTGGATGAAAACTTTTTTGCTCGTTTACAAGAGAGTTTTTTAGTGCCTGAAGATAAGAAGTGGCACAGACATCCGATTTTTGCTAAGTTGGAAGATGAAGTAGCTTACCATGAAACGTATCCGACAATCTACCATTTACGCAAAAAATTAGCAGATTCATCTGAGCAAGCAGATTTACGACTAATTTATTTGGCGTTGGCACATATTGTCAAATATCGTGGACATTTTTTAATTGAAGGAAAATTAAGTACAGAAAATATTTCTGTTAAAGAACAATTTCAACA
This sequence comes from Enterococcus sp. DIV1316a, assembly GCF_050536915.1. Lineage (NCBI taxonomy): Bacteria > Bacillati > Bacillota > Bacilli > Lactobacillales > Enterococcaceae > Enterococcus > Enterococcus sp. DIV1316a. Next base: position 434,944 of record NZ_CP172913.1, read on the forward strand.
ATTTATGATCATTTATAACCAAACCTTTGTGAATGGAGAGAGTCGCTTAGTTAGTGCGCCATTACCTGAATCTGTCTTGATTGAGGAAGAGTTGACTGAAAAAGCTTCTCGGACTAAAAAATCTGAAAAAGTCTTACAACAATTTCCTCAAGAAAAAGCTAATGGCTTATTTGGTCAGTTCTTAAAGCTAATGGTAGGGAATAAAGCTGACTTTAAAAAAGTTTTTGGTTTGGAAGAAGAAGCCAAAATAACCTACGCTAGTGAAAGCTATGAAGAAGATTTAGAAGGCATTTTAGCAAAGGTTGGGGATGAATATAGTGACGTGTTTTTAGCTGCTAAAAATGTGTACGATGCAGTTGAATTATCAACGATTTTAGCAGATTCGGATAAAAAAAGTCACGCGAAATTATCTTCTAGCATGATTGTCCGTTTTACAGAACACCAAGAAGATTTAAAAAAATTCAAACGATTTATTCGTGAAAATTGTCCAGACGAATATGATAATCTCTTTAAAAATGAACAGAAAGACGGCTATGCAGGCTACATTGCACACGCAGGTAAGGTTTCACAGCTTAAATTTTACCAGTATGTTAAGAAAATCATTCAAGATATTGCTGGAGCAGAATATTTTTTAGAAAAAATTGCTCAAGAAAACTTTTTAAGAAAGCAACGGACCTTTGATAATGGGGTGATTCCTCATCAAATTCATTTGGCTGAGTTACAAGCAATCATTCATCGTCAAGCGGCCTATTATCCATTTTTAAAAGAAAATCAAGAAAAAATTGAACAACTGGTTACATTTCGAATTCCTTATTATGTCGGACCATTATCAAAAGGAGATGCAAGTACCTTCGCTTGGTTAAAACGTCAAAGTGAGGAACCAATTCGTCCTTGGAACCTTCAAGAAACCGTTGATTTGGACCAATCAGCGACAGCCTTTATTGAACGAATGACCAATTTTGATACGTATTTACCTTCTGAAAAAGTTTTACCGAAACATAGTTTGTTATATGAAAAGTTTATGGTATTTAATGAATTGACCAAGATTTCTTATACGGATGATCGAGGAATCAAAGCCAATTTTTCAGGTAAGGAAAAAGAAAAAATCTTTGATTATCTGTTTAAGACGCGTCGAAAAGTTAAGAAAAAGGATATAATTCAATTCTATCGAAACGAATATAATACGGAGATTGTCACGCTTAGTGGACTTGAAGAAGACCAATTTAATGCTAGTTTTAGCACGTATCAGGATTTACTGAAATGTGGTTTGACAAGAGCAGAATTAGACCACCCAGATAATGCCGAAAAATTGGAAGATATCATAAAAATTTTAACTATTTTTGAAGATCGGCAACGAATTCGGACGCAACTTTCCACATTCAAAGGGCAGTTCTCAGCAGAAGTACTAAAAAAATTAGAACGCAAGCACTACACTGGCTGGGGAAGATTGTCGAAGAAATTAATCAATGGTATCTACGATAAAGAATCGGGTAAAACAATTTTGGGCTATTTAATTAAAGATGACGGGGTCTCAAAACACTATAATCGCAATTTTATGCAACTGATTAATGATTCACAATTATCTTTTAAAAATGCTATTCAAAAAGCACAGTCCAGTGAACATGAAGAAACATTAAGTGAAACTGTCAATGAATTAGCTGGTAGTCCAGCAATAAAAAAAGGAATTTATCAAAGTTTAAAAATTGTCGATGAACTAGTCGCGATTATGGGTTATGCGCCCAAGCGGATTGTTGTCGAAATGGCACGTGAAAATCAAACGACTAGCACTGGCAAGAGAAGATCCATCCAACGCTTGAAAATAGTTGAAAAAGCAATGGCCGAAATCGGCAGCAATTTATTAAAAGAACAACCAACGACTAATGAACAGTTACGAGATACCCGTCTTTTCCTTTACTATATGCAAAATGGTAAAGATATGTACACGGGAGATGAATTATCGCTTCATCGTTTATCTCACTATGATATTGATCATATTATCCCACAAAGCTTTATGAAAGACGATTCATTGGATAACCTAGTTTTAGTGGGCTCTACTGAAAATCGAGGGAAATCCGATGATGTACCTAGCAAGGAAGTTGTTAAGGATATGAAAGCTTATTGGGAGAAATTATATGCTGCTGGCTTAATTAGTCAACGGAAATTCCAACGTCTGACCAAGGGGGAGCAAGGTGGCTTGACTCTCGAAGACAAAGCGCATTTTATCCAACGACAATTAGTAGAAACTCGTCAAATTACCAAAAATGTTGCAGGGATCTTAGATCAACGCTACAATGCTAATTCAAAAGAGAAAAAAGTCCAAATCATCACCTTGAAAGCTAGTTTAACGAGCCAATTTCGTTCGATTTTTGGCTTGTATAAAGTTCGTGAAGTGAATGATTATCACCATGGACAAGATGCTTATTTAAACTGTGTGGTCGCAACCACGTTATTAAAAGTTTATCCTAATTTAGCACCAGAATTTGTTTACGGAGAATATCCTAAGTTCCAGACCTTTAAAGAAAATAAAGCCACGGCGAAGGCTATAATTTATACAAATTTGCTGCGCTTTTTCACGGAAGATGAACCACGGTTCACGAAGGATGGCGAAATTCTTTGGAGTAACAGTTATTTAAAAACTATCAAAAAAGAATTAAATTACCATCAAATGAATATTGTCAAAAAAGTAGAAGTGCAAAAAGGCGGTTTTTCAAAAGAGTCGATTAAACCCAAAGGACCATCGAATAAATTGATTCCTGTCAAAAATGGTTTGGATCCCCAAAAATATGGCGGTTTTGATAGTCCTATAGTTGCTTATACAGTGCTATTCACGCATGAAAAAGGTAAAAAACCTCTTATTAAACAGGAGATACTGGGCATTACGATTATGGAAAAAACAAGGTTTGAACAAAATCCTATTCTTTTTTTAGAGGAGAAAGGCTTCCTACGGCCTCGTGTATTAATGAAATTGCCTAAGTATACACTGTATGAATTTCCAGAGGGACGCCGGCGCTTATTAGCCAGCGCTAAAGAAGCACAAAAAGGGAACCAGATGGTTTTACCTGAACATTTACTTACATTACTGTACCATGCGAAACAATGTTTGTTACCAAATCAATCAGAAAGTTTGGCTTATGTAGAACAACATCAACCAGAATTTCAAGAGATTTTAGAGAGAGTGGTTGACTTTGCTGAAGTGCATACATTAGCCAAGTCAAAAGTCCAGCAAATTGTGAAACTTTTTGAAGCAAATCAAACAGCAGATGTGAAAGAGATTGCGGCATCCTTTATCCAACTTATGCAGTTTAATGCGATGGGCGCACCAAGTACGTTTAAATTTTTCCAAAAAGACATTGAGCGAGCACGCTACACGTCAATCAAAGAAATTTTTGATGCCACTATCATTTACCAATCGACTACGGGACTGTATGAAACACGCAGAAAGGTTGTCGACTAGATGGGCTGGCGAACGGTAGTGGTTAACAAGCATTCAAAATTATCCTATAAAAACAATCATCTTGTTTTTAAAGCAATTGATCACCAAGAATTAATTCATTTGTCTGAGATTGATGTTTTGTTGTTGGAAACAACGGACATTTCGTTAACCACGATGCTATTAAAACGATTAATTGATGAAAAAATATTAGTGTTATTTTGCGATGATAAGCGTTTGCCAATTGGTAAAATTTTGCCCTTTTATGGACGGCATGATAGTAGCTTGCAATTGACACGCCAGTTGGCTTGGACGGAAGAACGAAAAGGTCAAGTTTGGACAGCGATCATTGCACAAAAAATCACCAATCAGAGTTTACACTTAGCGCAACGAGACTATGGTCAAAAGGCTGCTGCTTTGTTAGCTATGCGCGCTGAATTACGTCTGTTTGATCCAGCCAATCGAGAAGGTCATGCAGCTCGAAGTTATTTTAATACTCTCTTCGGCAATGATTTTACACGTGAACAAGAAAATGACATTAATGCTGGTTTAAATTATGGTTATACGTTGTTATTAAGTATTTTTGCTCGAGAGTTAGTCCAGACAGGTTGTTTTACACAACTAGGACTAAAACATGCCAACCAATTTAATGACTTTAACTTAGCAAGTGATCTTATGGAGCCTTTTCGTCCATTGGTAGATCAAATCATTTATGAGAATAGAAAAGAAGCATTTCCGATAATGAAACGTAAGTTATTTGCTTTGTTTATGAATACGTATATGTACAAGAAAAAACAAATGTTTTTAACCAATATTGCTACCGATTATACAAAACATGTAGTAAAAGTTCTGAATCAAGAGGAGGAAGGAGTTCCAGAGTTTGGGATATGAGTTATCGATATATGCGTCTATTATTAATGTTTGATATGCCAACGGACACAGCCAGTGACCGGAAAGCGTATCGGAAGTTCCGGAAATTTTTGATTAATGAAGGATTTATTATGCATCAATTTTCGGTTTACAGCAAAATTTTGTTGAATGATACTGCTAATAAAGCAATGTTGGCTCGCTTAAAGCAGAATAATCCGCAAAGAGGACTAATTACACTATTAAATGTAACAGAAAAACAATTTTCTCGAATGATTTATTTGCATGGAGAACAAGACAATCGAGTTGCTAATTCAGATGAACGGATTGTCTTTTTAGGAGAAGAATAGATGAGAGTTAATTTTTCTTTATTGGAAGAACCCATTGAAATTGAAAAAGCCACCTTTTTAACGATTAAAGACGTTCAAACCTTTGCCCATCTAGTGAAGTTAATTTATCAATATGATGGGGAAAATGAGTTAAAACTATTTGATGCGCAACAAAAAGGGCTGAAACCAACGGAATTATTTGTTGTTACGGATATTTTAGGCTATGACGTTAATTCGGCTGCCACGCTGAAATTAATCTATGGGGATTTAGAAGCACAATTAAATGATAAACCAGAAGTCAAATCAATGATTGAGAAGTTAACTGGAACAATTAGTCAATTAATTGGCTATGAATTGTTGGAACATGAAATGGATTTGGAAGAAGATGGCATCACTGTGCAGGAACTTTTCAAAGCTCTTGGAATCAAAATCGAAACAACGAGTGATACGATTTTTGAAAAAGTTATGGAAATTACACAAGTACATCGTTATTTATCAAAGAAAAAATTATTGATTTTTATTAATGCGTGTACGTATTTGACAGAGGATGAAGTGCAACAAGTGGTAGAATATATCTCTTTAAATAATGTGGATGTCCTGTTTTTAGAACAAAGGGTGGTCCAGAACAGATTCCAATATATTTTGGACGAAAACTTTTATTTGAGTTATGAAAAAGCTTAAATTGTTACTGATTAGTGGTTCATTCTAAACTGAAATCTAGCTATGGATAAGTGATGCGAGTACGGAACTTTGGAAAAAAATAATTCTCCGAGGTTTTAGAGTCATGTTGTTTAGAATGGTACCAAAACTGACAACATTGTAATTGAGAACGCACGTATGTTTTAGAGTCATGTTGTTTAGAATGGTACCAAAACAACTATTGTCCGTTTTGCGGGAAAGAAGTTGTTTTAGAGTCATGTTGTTTAGAATGGTACCAAAACATCCCTCTGTACATATCAGAATATGGATCCGTTTTAGAGTCATGTTGTTTAGAATGGTACCAAAACTGGCTTGTTGTTACGTGTATTACAGACGGGGTTTTAGAGTCATGTTGTTTAGAATGGTACCAAAACGCACACACACGCTACTCACAGGCATTATAGGTTTTAGAGTCATGTTGTTTAGAATGGTACCAAAACTCATAGCAGACCAACCTGCTCCATCGCTTGGTTTTAGAGTCATGTTGTTTAGAATGGTACCAAAACCAATGTAAATGCTCATTATGATTTACATATGTTTTAGAGTCATGTTGTTTAGTTTTCGCAGATACGATTTGATTGATGTAAAAATATCGTTAATATGTATAAATATGGTTATTATATAAAAAATATAAGTAATAAATTGAAGCTTTGCTAAAGCAAGTGATGCGATTACGAAATTATTTAATTTTAGAGTCACGTTATTTATTACTTTACGAATAGAGAATACGATTATCTATAAATCAAGAATTAATCCCCAATTTATTGAAAATGACACTCCCTGTTTTATTAATATTTCATGCTTTTGTTGTACTATTTGATGATACAAAAAAGTAAAACTGAGGCCCCAATTAAAGTCAAGTTAACCACATTGAAAGATAGAACTTTCAATGTGGTTAAAGATGCTTAATGAGATTCATGAAACATAGAAAGCGGATTAATTTCCTATGCTCTTTATTTGTATATTTTCTTGGGAATCATTATTGATTGTGGATTAAAAAGATAATCCGCTCCCCGTTTCACCACAGGCATATTCGTAATAGCTAAAATGAAGAGGGCTAAGAAGAAAAGTGCCAGGATTCGGAAAGTAAACCATTCTTTAAAGAGTGTGTCTAATTGCAAACCACTTTCCAACAGAATAATTAAGGGCATATGCAAGAGATAAGGGTAGAGGGTATCTTTTCCGAGGGCGCTTAAAGGTAACTTTCGTTTCGGCAATAATGCAAACCAAGAAAGAGACACCAATGCTGCAGCAACGTAAAAGAACAGCTGAATGAAACTACTGTATTCAAAGGCCGGACTAATTTCAGCGTAGGAAGCCCAACCAGTTAAGAAGCCCCAAAATTTCGTTGCCAATGACCATTGACTATTTACAAATAAAAAGGAGCTTAAAATTACGCCTATCGCTGCCCATTTGACTTTGCGATGATCTAAAAAGGTTTGTAGCTTTTGAATATCCATTAAGTAGCCACAATAAAAGAAAGGGAAGAAGCCCAGAGTCCGTCCTAAAGACAAGAAACCTTCCACAGGTAAATAGCCTGAGGCGCAGCCGATAACAATGATGATTGGCAACATGATTTTCGGCTGAACGCGCTGAAGAAAGATGGTAATTAAGTAGAAACTTGCTAAGGAAAGTAAGTACCAAGGAACGCCTGTTTCGTTCAGTAAATCAAAATTCATTTTATTTGCAAAGGCGAAATTAGCAAGCGTAATCAACAACTTCGCTAAGAGATAAAGCCAAACAAAGGAAAGTAAGCGTAGATATTTTCGTTGTTTAATTGCATGTTTACTAAAGAGTCCAGAGACAAAAATAAAGGCTGGCATATGGAATGAATAGATCCAAAAGTTGATCGTTTCCATGAGTCGTGAAGGAGAAGCTTCACGATCTAAAATATGCCCAAAAATCACTAAGAAAATTAAAAAAAGTTTCACGTTGTCCCATTTATAAATTCGCTTGTCGTTTTCCATAACGATCACTCCTTTTAGTAGAAAACAGTTCACTTTTGTTTAAGGCAGAAGAGGACAATTTTTCCATTCATTGAGTAGATAATTGTAGATACGAACCGGCAGCCGTTAAATGAGCCCCACATACTTGCGCTTAAAACAAAAAATTAGGCAGGATGTTAGTCTTAAATTATACTGAAAGAGTGACGATCCTCCAAAGATTTTGTTTATTAAGAAGTGAAAGATGCGGTGAAAATAAATGATAAAATTTCAAAATGTTTCAAAAGTATATCAAGAAAATGCTGTTTTGTCCGATGTGAATTTAACAATCCAACAAGGCGAATTTTTTGTATTAGTAGGGCCGAGTGGTAGTGGAAAAACGACGACTTTGAAAATGATTAATCGGCTCATTGAGCCAACGACAGGTGAAGTGGCTCTCAATGAACAAGCGGTAACCAATTATCCTTTACGTGAATTACGACTAAAAATTGGCTATGTTCTTCAGCAAATTGCCTTATTTCCTAACTTAACCGTGGCGGAAAATATTGAGTTGATTCCTGAAATGAAAAAATGGCCCAAAGAGCAACGCAGAGAGCGAACCATTGAACTATTGAAAAAAGTTCAGCTGAATCCTGAGGAATATCTGCATCGTAAGCCAGCAGCGCTTTCAGGAGGCGAGCAACAACGTATTGGAATTTTACGCGCCATTGCAGCTGAACCAGAAGTGATTTTAATGGATGAACCTTTTAGCGCGCTAGATCCGATTTCAAGACATCATCTTCAACGTTTGGTGAAAGAACTTCATCAGGAATTAGCGAGTACCATTGTTTTTGTGACCCATGATATGAATGAAGCTTTACTGTTAGGAGAGCGCATCTGTATTATGGACGCTGGCAAAATTATTCAAGTCGATACGCCAGAAGCCATTCAAAAACATCCGAAAAATAATTTTGTCGGTCAATTTTTCAAACAATCTTCGCCAGAACTAGCGAACTATTGTGGCGCTGACTTGACTGCATTTTTAGAAGCCGCAGATGAGACGATTGAGCCAGTGCCAACTGTTTTCATGGAAACCAATTTAAAAGAGATTGTCCAACTCATTAATGCACAAGAGAAAGCAAATTTAGTAGAAAAACAACAAGTTTTAGGGTGTATCACCTCAAAAACGATTACTCGTTTTATGGAACAGCTGTTGGAAAGCGAGGGACAGTAGATGCAAGCACTGATTGAAACTTTTTTCGCTCGAAAAGAAGAATATCTGCAAGCGTTAATCGAGCATATGCAATTGTCCTTTATCTCGTTATTATTCGCTGCGTTGATTGCAATTCCTTTAGCCATTTATTTAACAAGTCATCGTAAGTTAGCGGAAAGTCTGTTACAAGTGACTGGGATTTTCCAAACCATCCCTTCTTTAGCCTTGCTAGGCTTACTGATTCCGTTAATTGGTATTGGTCGACCACCGGCAATTGTTGCGCTAGTGATTTATGCCTTATTCCCAATTTTACAAAACACCTATACTGGTTTGACGGAAATTGATCCTTCGTTAGAAGAAGCTGCAGAAGCATTTGGGATGAGTAAAAAAGAAAAACTGTTTAAGTTTGAGTTGCAAATGGCGTTACCATTTATTATTTCTGGGATTCGAACGGCTACCGTTTTAATTATTGGTACGGCCACGTTGGCGGCGTTAATTGGAGCAGGTGGTTTAGGGACCTTCATTTTATTAGGAATTGATCGAAATAATTTATCGTTGATTTTTATTGGAGCCCTTTCATCGGCTGCACTAGCAGTCTTATTTAATTATGGAATTCATTGGTTGGAAAAAGCGAATGGGCGGCGACTAATCATTGGCGGTACTATTTTAGGCCTTTTGTTAGGTGGTTCATTTTTCTGGAATCAACAAACTTCTTCAAAGGAAAAGCAGCTGACAATTGCTGGCAAATTAGGAGCGGAACCAGATATTATTATTAATATGTATAAAGCCTTAATTGAAGAAAATAGCGACATTCAGGTGACGTTAAAGCCAAACTTTGGCAAGACTACTTTTTTATATAATGCCTTGAAATCAGATGAAATCGATCTTTATCCGGAATTTACAGGAACAGTGATCGAAACCTTTTTAAAAAATCCTCCTCAGCTAGACAATCAACCTCAAGTAGTCTATGAAGCGGCACGCGCTGGCTTGAAAAAACAAGAAAACCTTACTTTGTTGAAACCGATGCGCTATGAAAATACGTATGCCGTCGCAGTTAAGCGCTCATTTGCAAAAGCGCATCAATTAAAAACGATTAGTGATTTACAGAAAATTAGCAATCAGTTGAAAGCAGGTTTTACGTTAGAATTTATTGATCGGCAAGATGGTTATAAGGGATTACAAGAAAAATATCATTTAAATCTGAATGTCCAATCGATGGAACCGGCGTTACGCTATCAAGCGATTAATAATGGTGAGGTAAATGTGATTGATGCCTATTCAACGGATAGTGAATTGAGACAATACGATTTAGTAACGTTAGAAGATGATCAAGCGCTATTTCCGCCTTATCAAGGAGCACCACTTATTAAAACAGCAACGTTGGAAAAATATCCAGAATTAGCAGAAATATTGAATAAATTGGCAGGAAAAATTAGCGAAGAAGAAATGAGTGAAATGAATTATCAAGTCAATGTGGAAGGGCAAGATCCTAGCATAGTGGCGAAAGACTATTTAAAAGAAAAGAATCTTCTTAAATAAGTATTTTTTACTGAAAAAGACTGGTATATAAACATTTATCCAGTCTTTTTCAGATAAATAAAGAGTTTAATGTGAAAAGTACCTGTATTTTTACTCATTTTTGGATATAATAAAAGAAATGAATGGAGAGGAGTGGTCTATATGAAAAAAGCAGAACGTCAACGTTTGATTAAACAATTAATTATGCAACAAGAAATTGAAACACAAGATGAATTAATCACTCGTTTGGAAGAACTTGGCGTCCGAGCCACTCAAGCGACTGTTTCAAGAGATATCCGTGAAATGAGTATTGTTAAAACACATGGTGCAGATGGTCGTGTCAAATATGCAATTTTTTCTCAAGCACAAGGCACAAGCAGTGAAGAGAAATTACGAGAATCAGTAAAAGATTCAGTTGTTCGAATGGAGCGAGTACAATTTATTGTCATCTTGCATACAGAGATGGGAAATGCCGATGTGGTGAGTAACTTTTTAGATGAAGTAGCTTATCCAGAAGTGGCTGGTACAGTGGCTGGTGCGGATACAATTATTGTGATTACACGTTCAGAAGAGGATGCGGAACACTTTATCGAACGCATCGAAAATATGATTTTTTAAAATTGAAAGCATCAATAGAAGGGAGTTTTTTTCTTGGTAGAATTGAAAGCGCTACAAAATGGTTCGGATATTCGGGGAATTGCTTTGGATACGGAAGAGCAAACTGCAACATTAACCGCAACAGCAGTAGCCGAGATTGCGGTGGGCGTGGTTCGTTGGTTACAGGATAAAAAACAGCTGCCACGAAAGGCACAACAGCGCCTGACAATTGCAATCGGACATGATAGTCGTCTAACGGCGGAGCCGATTAAGCAAGCATTAGTAGATACGTTTCTTTCATTAGGTATTCAGGTGATTGACGTTGGTTTAGCTACGACGCCTGCTATGTTTATGGCTACTCAATTTCCAACGCTTCAATGTGATGCAGCGATTATGATCACAGCTAGCCATTTGCCTTACTACTTTAATGGCTTGAAGTTCTTCACAGCAGAAGGTGGAGCAGAGAAAGAAGATATTCGGTATATTTTATCTCATACTGATCCGCTGACAGCCAATGAAAATGGCACACTGATGAAGCAAGAGTTACTGCCAATTTATGCGGAGCATTTGGTGGCAAAAATTCGCCAAGGAATTCATTCGCCAGAAGAGAAACCTTTACAGGGCTTTAGAATTATCGTTGATGCGGGTAATGGGGCTGGGGGCTTCTTTGCGGAGCAGGTTCTTCAAGTTTTGGGCGCTGATACGACGGGATCACAGTTTTTAGAACCAGATGGGCATTTTCCTAATCATGTACCTAATCCAGATAATTCTGAAGCAATGAAAAGTATTCAAACAGCTGTTTTAGCTAATCAGGCAGATTTGGGCATTATTTTTGATACAGATGTAGATCGTTCGGCCGTAGTGGACCAATCAGGTGAGGTACTAAACCGAAATAATTTAATTGCTGTTTTAGCGGCAATTGTTTTAAAAGAAGCGCCTGGTAGTTATATTGTGACAAATTCGCCAACCTCAAGTCATTTAAAAACATTTATTGAAGAAAAAGGCGGCCAACAGATTCGTTATATTTCTGGTTACCGAAATGTCATTAATAAAATGATTGAATTGAATCATGGGGGCTTTCAGACGCCGTTAGCCATTGAAACCAGTGGTCATGCAGCGTTTCAAGAAAACTACAATCTGGATGATGGTGCATATGTCGTGGCAAAAATTTTAATGTTGTTACCAGAATTGAAACAAAACAATCAAACGTTAGGTGATCTGATTGCTACATTGAAGCAACCGGCAGAAACCAACGAATTTCGCTTCAAAATTACTGCGGAGGATGTGACTTGTTATGGGCAACAAGTCTTGCGAGACTTTGAATTGTTTGTAGAAAATCAAGCAGACTTTGCTGTGGACCGTGAAAACCAAGAAGGTGTTCGGGGAAACGTGTCTGGTCAATATGGCAGTGGGTGGTTTTTGCTACGCTTAAGTCTGCATGAACCGTTGCTTGTTCTTCAGGTAGAGAATGACCAAAGCGATAAAAATGCGTGTGTCATCGAAAAAATTGCCACTTTTTTACAAAAATACGAGGAAATAGATAGTCAGCAAATAGAAAATAATTTAGGAAATTAAAGGTGTTCTTATGGAAAATGTCTTAAAAGGAAAACACATTGGCTTTTCTCATTTTAGAGAAGAATATATCGAACATATTGCAAAACAGCAATGGGATAATGAATTGCTTCGGCATTTGAGCTGGGATGCTTTACATCCGTGGGGGCTTGAAGAATGGAAAGATTTCACAATTAATAAAGGAGAAGATGATCGATTTCTATTTGCTATTTTAGAAAATACGACAGAGGAATTTATTGGTTGGGTTTCGTTGTCTGATGTACAGTTGAAAAATAGAGGGGCCAATTTAGGGATTGCTATTTTACAAAAAGAGCAACGTGGTCAAGGATATGGCTTTGAGGCGGTGTCTTTAATTTGTAAATTTGCTTTTTATGAATTGGGCTTGCACAAAATCAGATTAGCTGTCAATAGTAACAATCAAAAAGCGATTCATGTTTATGAAAAAGTAGGCTTCAAAAAAGAAGGAATTGATAGAGAAGCGTTATTTCAAGATGGCCAATGGCTGGGTATCTACAATTACGGAATTTTACAAAAAGAGTGGCTACAAATGATTAAGTCTGAGAGCTAGCTCAGAAATTGTTTAACACCAAGAAACTGAGCAAATGCAGATATGCTGTTTTCGACAGTGAATGCACAGTGAAATAAAAAACAGAAGAAATCGGCGGTTGCCGTCCGATTTCTTCTGTTTTTTACCATAGGCCAGGTGCTGCAGTCACAACGATTTGTTTTTTTGTAAACGGATGGAGTAAATGAAGTTGTGAAGCATGGAGCATTAAACGAGCTGCCTGCGATTTTGGGTTGTATAACGGATCACCAATAATTGGATGCCCTTCGCTAGCTAAATGGACCCGAATTTGGTGCGTCCGACCTGTTTCTAAAACACAGGTAACTGCGGTTTGATTGTTAGAAAGAGTTTGGACCACTTGGACATGTGTAATCGCTGAATCCCCTTTTTGAGGATCAATCCGTCGTTTCCGGCGATCATGTCGATCACGGCCGATCGGCTGATTGATTGTCTGCTCTTTTTGGTTAAAGTGACCAGCCACAATCGCTTGATATTGGCGGTAAATTTGTTTTGTTTCTAATAAGCGCCCTAAAATAGGTAAGACAAAAGGATTTTTAGCAAAGACAATCGCACCACTGGTTTCTTTATCTAATCGATGAACGACATAAGGGACCTGATTTTTCTCAGCTAAATAGGCAGCAACATGATTTAACAAGGTGTCTGTTTCCTGTGGCTGATTTGGATGGGTTTTAATGCCATAAGGTTTATTTACAATCATTAAATGTTCGTCTTCATATAAAACCTTCACATGCGTTGCTTCCCCCAAATGAATAGTGGGACGTACATAATCGGTTTCTTCAAACGTTAAGGTGACACAATCGCCAGCTTGGACTGGAAAATGAAAAGCAGCTGTTTCTCCGTTGATTTTGACATTTTTTCGCGTGCGTAAAAAATGGCGCACTTTTCGAGGGACTAGCCACTCATTTTCTAATAGTTCTTTTACAGTCATTGTTGAAAAATTTTCAGGTAATCTCATTGAATATTCCACCAAATCCCACCTTTCACTGATTCGCTATTTAGTGTAACAAAGCTACTCAAAAGATCAAGTCAGAACGGAAAAAAAGCTGAAATTTGTTAGAAAGGCAGTTCCTTGAGAGATTCTTAAACAAATTTACATAAAAAACGAAGAAAAGCATGATAGAATAGAGGCTAAATAAAGACTCGTTTCTAAGCGTAAGCAATTATTTACCTCTAGTGAAGGCCATATTTCCTTTGCTACAGCGAAAAGACCATTGAAATTGTTTTTCAAGAATTTTTCATGCTTTAGACCTAGGTCGTACCTGCAAGAATATGGTAGACTTAGCCAAGAAACGTAAACAGAGGGAGTACTATGGACAATCTTAAACAATTTTTTAGTAAAGTCGGTGTCGGATTACGTCATTTTTGGACGTGGATAAAGCCTTATTTAATACAATTCCATCAAGCCAGAAAGCGGATTTGGAAAAAGTATCAAATCAATAAAATTTTCTTGTTAATTGGTTTGGTAGTCGCTTTAGGTGCCAGTATTTATTTATTTTACTTAGCCAAGTCCGCAAACGTTGAGACCCTAAAATCGGGGCTAAGTGAATCAACACGTGTTTATGATGAATCAGGAGAGGAAGTCGGAAAATTATTCGGGCAAAAAGGGACTTTTGTGGAACTGGATAATATTTCTCCTTATATTCAAGATGCGGTTATTTCAACTGAAGATCGCGGGTTTTATCAACATAAAGGGTATTCCATCAAAGGGATTGCCCGTGCGGTTGTTGGAAAATTGACCTTTGGGAAAATCGGTGGCGGTGGTGGCGGAAGTACAATTACGCAGCAATTAGCCAAAAATGCTTACTTAACGCAAGAGCAAACGTTAGATAGGAAAGCCAGAGAATTATTCTTAGCGATTGAAATCGAAAAGAAATATTCGAAAAAAGATATCTTGGCAATGTATTTAAATAATTCTTATTTTGGTAATGGTGTCTGGGGCGTGCAAGATGCAGCTCGTAAATACTTTGGCGTGGATGCGTCCCAAGTTACAGTGGGGGAAGCCGCAACGCTAGCGGGCATGTTAAAAGGGCCAGGAATTTATAACCCAATTGATTACATTGACAATGCCACAGCGCGACGGAATACCGTTTTACAACTAATGGTCGACAATAAAAAACTATCTCAAGAAGAAGCCAATCAAGAAGCGAGTGTTAACTTAGCGAGTCTATTAAATGACACCTATGTTGGCGACGAAAATAGTTACAAATATCCATATTATTTTGATGCGGTAATTGATGAAGCGGTCAATCGTTATAAATTTAAAGAAGAAGATATTTTAAATAAAGGCTACAAGATTTACACGTCTTTAAATCAAAAATATCAAGATGCGATGGATGCAACTTATAAAAATGATGCACTATTTCCACCCAATGCAGAAGATGGTGCCATGGTTCAAAGTGGCTCTGTAGCCATTGATCCGAAAACCGGCGGCGTGCAAGCACTGGTGGGCGGTCGAGGGGAACACGTTTATCGAGGCTTTAACTTTGCAACGCAAACAAAACGTTCACCAGGCTCGTCCTTAAAACCAATTTCTGTCTATACACCAGCTTTAGAGGCTGGCTATAAACCAGACTCTGTTTTAGAAGATAAACCACAAGATTATTATCCAGCGCAAAACTATAGCCGCACGTACAGTGGAGAAGTTCCTATGTATCAAGCCTTAGGAGAAAGCTTAAATTTACCAGCGGTGTGGTTATTACATCAAATTGGTTTAGATAAAGGCTATGAAAAAACAGAGAAATTTGGCATTCCGTTATCAGAAAAAGATCGATATTATGGTTTAGCACTTGGGGGATTACAAACGGGTGTTTCGCCACTAACTATGGCGGGAGCTTATAGTGCCTTTGCCAATGAAGGCTATAAAACTGAAACGCATTTAATTACAAAAATCGTCGACTCAACTGGCGCAATTGTAGTTGATAATACTAAAGTCAAGAAAGAACAAGTCATTACCAAAGATGTTGCAGACGGGATTACAAGTATGTTACTAGGGGTCTTTAGTTCTGGGAGCGGGGTCAACGCACAACCAGCAGGCTACGTAATGGCTGGTAAAACAGGTACGACAGAAACCAACTTCGATAGTAGTAAAACGAACGATCAGTGGGTGATTGGTTATACACCAGAAGTTGTCATTGCTACTTGGTTAGGCTTCCAAGAAACCAGTAAAACCCATTATTTGGAAGGCAGTAGCGCTACGTATGCCTCACAGGTGTTCAACAGTCAAGCCAGTGGCATCTTGCCACAAGTCAAACAAGCACAATTTCCTGTCGCGGATGCTTATGCCACAGGTGGGAAAGTTGTTGATAGCAACGATAGTTTAACTGGTGGTGCCAATTCTAATTGGCGGGATAACTTGAAAGACTTTGGAAATTCTGTTCAAGACGGCGCTAGCAATTTCGGAGATACATTGAATGAAGTTGGGGGACAAATTAAAGACGGCGCGAAAAAAGTCAAAGACAAGATTGAAGGAATTTTCGGAGGCTTATTAGGAAATTAGTTGGGAAAACCTAAGAGAAATGGTACAATAAAGATGAAACTATTGAGAAAAGAGGGATTCCATTGAGTAACATTTATGATACAGCCAATCAGATTGAACGTGAACTACGTGAGTTAGACGAATTTAAAGCATTACAAGCAGCGTATGAAGAAGTAAAAGCAGACGAAGCAGCTTACACATTGTTTAAAGAATTCCAAGGATTCCAACAAGGACTTCAAGAAAAACAAATGCGCGGCGAAGAATTCACGGATGAAGATGCTGAAAAAGCACAAAGCATTGCAACGAAAGTGCAAGAAACAGCAGTTATCAACGAATTAATGCAAAAAGAACAAGCGTTTAGCTTAGTTGTCAATGATTTAAACCGAATTATCATGACTCCTGTGCGTGATATGTATAACGATTAATTTACGTAATTGAACTCTGACAAGTTGTCTATAAGACAATTTGTCAGAGTTTTTCTTTTACTGAAAATAAAAAAACGAACAAATTTTCGTATGTTTTTACTGACCAAGCTGGCAGAAAATGATATGATAAAGGGAGGAGAAAAGGAGGGGAAACGATGAAACTATTGCATACAGCTGATTTACACATGGATCGGTCTTTTGAAGGGTTAACTGGGATCCCGACAGCCTTAGCGAAGCGCTTAAGAGAAGCTAATCAACAATTGTTAATGAATATCGTAACAGTTGCCATTCGAGAAGCGGTGGACTTGGTTATTTTTGCAGGAGATACGTTTCATCAAAGTCAGACCTCTATTTCAATGCAAGCCCAATTGATGGCTGCATTAGAACAGTTGAAACAAGCAGAAATCCCTGTGATTCTAACATTTGGGAATCATGATTACTATAAAAAAGACCGCTATTGGTTTTCTTTTCCAGACAATGTTTTTTTATTTGAAAAAGAAATGGTTGAGACACTGTATTTTGAAACGAAAGCGGGCGAACAAGTGGCTGTTTCAGGGTTTAGTTATGAGCATCCCTGGATTGATGAAAATAAAGCACTAGAATTTCCTATCAAACAAGCAGAATCTGATATTCATATTGGGATTTATCATGGAGACACCAGTCGGAAAGCGCAACAAAATTATGCTCCGTTTACATGGAAGGATTTAAAAGCCACTGGCTATAATTATTGGGCATTGGGCCACATTCATCAGCCGCAAATTGTTAGTGAACAACCGCTAATTGTTTATCCTGGAACACCTCAAGGACACACGAAAAAAGAACAGTCTTTACAAGGGGTTGCAGTGGTCACACTTTCCCAAAATCAAGCGACTGTTCAATTTGAAAAAGTCGCAGAAATAGATTGGACGAATGAAGAAGTATCTCTTGCGCAATGTCGTGACACCCAAAGCGTTTTGTCTTATCTTGAAACCAGTTTGCTGACGAAGTGGCATGCGCATCAGCAACAGCAATTGATGGCGTTGACACTGAAAGAAACGCAACATTTGGATGTGACCGTGGTGCAAGCCATTGTCAATGGTGAACTATTAAGCTACTTACAGCAGCAGCTTTTACAAAAAACGCAAGGTGATTTTTTTGTTTATCGCCTAATATTGCAAGCAGAGGAACCAACGAAAGAACCGATCTATTTATCCGCTAGTCCCAACTTATTAACGGCATTAGAAAAAACATACTTAGATCCAGTTATTTTTGAAGATACCACCAAGGAATTGTTACGTTATCCAGAATTTGCTGGAATTTTTTCAATGGATGAGCAGTGGCGATTAGAGAGCTTGCGCCTAGCACATGAGCAAATTAATGAAGACTTTACTATTCAGGAGGACCCACTATGAAATTACTTGCAGTAGAGATTGTGGGCTTTGGAAAATGGCAACAACAGAAAATTACATTTGAATCTGGTAATCAATTGCTGTACGGCGCAAATGAAGTTGGCAAGTCCACATTGTATCAATTCATTCAAGCAATGCTGTTTGGTTTTCCCACAAAGGGCAAAAGAAAACGCGATTACGCACCTAAAAATGGTGGCTCGTATGGTGGTCGTTTGTGGTTGGCACATCCTGTGTTTGGGGAAGTTCAAGTCGAGCGTTTTAAAGAAAAAAATAAAGGGCAAGCAATCATTTATTATCAACAACAAATGGGGGATGAAAAAACCTTACAGCAAATGTTACATCCGCTAACGAAAAAGTTATTTCAAGAGGTTTTTACTTTCCAACAAGAACAATTAATTACGAGTGACAAGTTGACAGAAGAGGAACTGCAAACATCCTTGTTAGCCATTGGTGTTTCTGGTAGTCAACAACTTTTGACTTACCGAAATACGTACTTTAAAGAAGCACAAAAAATCTTTAAAGGTAAAGGACAGCAGCCATTACTCAATCAGAAGTTGGCGGCTTATCAAGAACTAAAAGAGCAAATTCAAGAGAAAGAAGCGCAGCAACAAACTTTTCAACAATTAGAAGAAACGATTCGCGAAACAGAACAACAGCAAGTGACACTGCAACAGCAATTAAAAGAAACGCAACAGGACTTGTTACAGGTTGCGGAACAGCAACGTCACTTTCCCTTGTACGAAGAATGGCAGTCACTACCTGAAGAAACAGAGAACGTTGTTTTAGTAAAAGAAGACCAAGTTCAATTAGAAGAAACCTTTCAAGAATATATGTACCTAGACAAAGAACGACAACGTTTGACCAAAGAGTTATCTCTTCAGTCAGAAGCGCTCGATGTTCCAGAAGGCTATGCTTTTTACCTAGAACAAGAAGCATTGATTCAACAATTGTTGAATCAACGCTATGATATGCAACAATTGATGACGGAATCGGAATGGATGACCCAAACCTTTGAGCAAAATCGTCAAGAAATGGTCCTTTTAGAGAACGAATGGTCATGGTCGCCTGAACGACCACCACAGCTTTTTTATGACAACGAAACCGTTCAAAAGTGGCGCCAACAACAAGTTGCGTATACGCAAGCTCTTCAAAAAGGACAAGAACAGAAAGCATTCTTGACTTCTCAAATTGAAAATCTGGAAGACCAGTTAACGGATTTTGAAAAAGCGCATGCCGCATTTTTTGGTGAAGCGACGCGTGCCCAAAAAGCGCAGAAAACAAGTCAACCACTTTGGTTATTGCTAGGAAGTATCCTTGCATTACTCGGTTTCTTTTTGCCAAGCCCTTTAAAATGGGGCCTAGTTCTCGTGGGAGTTAGTTTTATCGCGAAAGAAGTGCTTAGCTACGCCACTAGAAAAGAAGTTTCCTCTGATGAAGTGAAAGAAGAGTGGCAGACAAAACTTTCGCAACTAGATTATTTAAATGAACAGTTCCAACAGGCGCTGAATCAAGAACGTGAGGCACAACTGCAAGTGGAACAACTTGAACAAGCAGTAGCGGAGCAAGCCCAAGTCCATCAATTAGGAAAAATGCAACAAATTGATACTTTAATGAATCAGCGGGAATTGATTACGCGCTATTTATTGCTTGTTCAAACAAATGAAGAACTCATGAGTCAATTGAAGGAAAATCAACAAAAACGCCAAGTATTTGAAGAACAAATCTTCCCATTGATGACGCATTTACCCTTGCAAGGAAAGAGCCTTTCCGAAAAGTTACACTTTTTAGAAGGATTTGCTGAAGAAATGGAGAAGGTTCGCTTTGCTCAGGAGTATCAAGCAGATGGCTATCTCAAACAGCAGTTACGAGAGTTGAAAACTAAACAGCAAGAAGCATTAACACGAATTCAGCCTTTACTAATTCGTTATCGGATTCTATCAATCGCTGATGTTCCAAGTAGGATTCAACAGCTGACCACTCAGCAAGCTCAAGTTGGTCGTGGGCAAGAATTAGCGACACAATTAGGCAATCTGTTTCCAGAAGCGGTAACAGAAGCAGCGTTAAAAGACCGTTCTTTACAACTGGCGCAGCAACAAGCACTGGAAGAAAGTCAGTTAAATAAAATACAAGAACAGTATCAAGCGCTGATTTATGAAAAACAACAATTAATGACGGATGGTACCTTAGATGAGTTGTATCAACGACAAGCAATTTTAAAAGCGGAAATCAAAGAACTAGCTCAACGTTGGTCTGGGTATCAACTAGCGGGACAACTGCTAATGGACCTATTAACAGAGCTTTCGGAACAACAATTGCCCAGCTTATTACAGTATGCATCAAGCTACTTTGCACTTTTAACAAATCAGCGTTATCAATCAATCCAAGTAGCCGAAGGTCAACTAGTTGCGGTGACGAAAGAACAAGAAATGTTTTATTTACATGAATTATCAACTGGCACTAAAGATCAATTGATGATGGCTGTTCGTTTTGCCTTTTTAGCAGTCCAAGGCGAGCAACTGATTTGTCCAATTATCATTGATGATGGCTGGTTACACTATGATCATCAAAGAAAAGCCCAATTAGCTGAATTATTTACTAAATTTGGTCAAAAACAGCAAGTCATTTGTTTTTCTTCTGACCAAGAAATGGTAAGCTATTATCAGGACTTACAACAAAGAGTAATTGCGTTAGAAGGAGGAAGCGTCAAGTGAAAAAATTACGTGAATTAACAGTAGAAGAACTTTTTGAATCATTTGTTCTAATTAAAAATGCCGATGTACGTGTAGCTAAAAATGGGAAAAAGTTTATTGCCTTTACCTTTCAAGACACATCTGGCACGATTGACGGAAAATATTGGGACGCCTCTGAGGATGAAATTACACGATTTACTGCGGGGAACGTTGTTTTACTGAATGGGAAACGAGAAGTTTATCAAAATAAACCCCAAGTAAAAATTTTACACATGCGTTTAGCGACAGCAGAGGAACCAAGCCAGCCAAGTTTATATATGGAACGAGCGCCTTTGAAAAAAGAAGAGATGGTCGAGGAAATCAATCAAGTGATTTTTGAGATTACCAATGCTCATTGGAATCGTATTGTGCGCTATCTCATGACGAAATACCAACAAGAATTTTATGAATTTCCTGCAGCCAAACGGAACCATCATGCTTTTGCGAATGGCTTAGCTTACCACACTGTCTCAATGTTGCGCCTAGGCAAAGCAATTGCTAAGGAATATCCTGAAATTAACACGTCACTATTATACGCGGGGATTATTTTACATGACTTAGGAAAAGTTTTAGAGTTATCTGGCGCTATTACGACAGAATATACGGTGGCAGGGAACTTAATTGGTCATTTAGTTTTGGTGGATGAGGAAATTACCAAGGCGTGTTTGGCTTTGAAAATTGATGATCGAGAAGAAGACGTTGTCGTTCTTCGGCACATGGTCTTAGCCCACCATGGATTGTTGGAATATGGCTCACCTGTGCGACCAAGAATTATGGAAGCGGAAATCTTACATCAAATTGATACCATGGATGCGTCCATTCAAATGATGCTAGGGGCAATTCGTCAAACACAGCCTGGGGAGTATACGGAACGAATCTTTGGTTTAGATAACCGCAGTTTCTATGTTCCAAAAGATAAATAAAAAAGGGAGTGGTCAATCGACCACTCTCTTTTTTATGCTTATTTAGAAGAAGATTCTGTTGTTTTGCTTGAAGAATCTGTTGCTTTTTCAGAGTCGCTTGTTTTGGTATCGCTTGTTTTAGAATCACTTGATTTTGATTCTTTTTTCTCTGAAGAAGCGCTTGAAGATTCAGTTTGCATGTAGCCTGCTAAAGCGTTCTTGAAGGCATCATCTTTAATTTTCACATTGGCCGCTTTTAATTCGTCACTAATGACTTTCGAAACAAATGTTTGATCGGCTAATTTTGTTTCTTCAGCAATTTTCTTGATCTCTTTTTCATAAGGTTTCATGTCATTGCCTTTTGCTTTGTTTTTCGTCATTTTCACTACATAGTAGGTTGTTTGGTAGGTTTGCATATTTGTTGCAGCAATTGGTTCTGACACTTCGCCATCTTTTAATTTGAAGGCAGCTTCTTTAACTTCGGCAGGAACAGTTGTTGCTTGTGAATCAAATTTAATTTTACCGCCATCTTTTTTCGTAGCAGCATCTGTTGATTTTTCTTTAGCAATTTTTGTGAAATCGCCGCCGTCAGTGATTTCTTTCTTGACAGCTTTGGCATCATCTTCTGAAGCAACTTGGATAATTTGTGCTTCTACTTCTGGATGGAAACTTGCCCAAGCTGTTTTTAAGTCTTCATCTGTAATTTTTAAGTGGGCTTTTAGACCTGCATCATAGGCTGCTCTTTGTTTTAACTGTTTCTTGAATGTTTTTTCAGTTAAACCAGCTTGTTTTAATGCATCAGAGAACTTTCCACCTTGTGCTTCTACTTGTTCTTTGGCTTCGTCAAAGTTTTTTTGAATATCTTTGTCAGTTACTTTGTCGCCATATTTTTCTTCAAAGACTTTATAAATAACCATTTGGCTAAACGCTTGTTGGCTAGTGCTTTGTTCTTTAATTTGGTTATAAAAATCATCAACAGTAATTGTTGAACCTTTCATTGTTGCGATATCTTTTGAACCGCTTGAACACGCTGCTAAACTAAAAACGGCCATTGCGCCCGCTGCAGCTAAGATTAGTTTTTTCTTCATTCTCTTATGCACTCCTGTTTTTTTTAGTTTTATTTCTGTTATAACTATACCATACCTTATTTTGAAAAAGAAAGAGTCTCAGACATAGTTTCAAACAAAATTCGTATTTACGTCACACTTTTTATTTTTTTAATAACAAAAGAAATAATTAACATAAAAGACTTTACTTTTGCTTGTTGGTTTGTGTGTCAGGTAATTCAGCCGTGATTTTAGCAATTTGTTCTTTAATTTGAGCAATCCGAGGTTCCGCTTGGAATTTGAAATCAGTGATTTCTTGTTGCAGGTCTTTTGAAAATTCAGTTGCCAGTGGAACGTTTTCTTCGACAACTGCCAAATTTCGTTGCACCTGATCCCAGTCATTCGTGACTTGATTTTTCAGTGAACGATAGTCCTCTAGCTCATTGATTAAATGTTGGCGTGTTTCTTTCCCGCTTCTTGGAGCAGCCAACAAGCCGCCAATGGTACCAGCAGCTGCACCAAAAAAGAGACCTTTAATAAATTTTTTCATTTAGTTCACCTGCTTTGCAATGGTCTCAGCAATTTCTTGCATCGCTTCGGCGGAATAGTCCTCTTGATGGTTGCCAAAATGAATAGAGAAATCATCTTCTTTTGAATAACGGGGAATCAAATGAACGTGGGAATGGAAAACGGATTGATAAGCCACTTCCTTATTGTTATTTAAAATGTTTAATCCTTCCATTTCTGGAAAAGCTTTTTCTAATGCTCGTGCTACTTTAGGAATACGAGCAAAGACGTCGCTTGCTAAAACGTCATTATATTCAAAAATATCAGCAACGTGTTGTTTTGGAATCATTAAGGTATGCCCTTTGGTCACTTGTGTAATGTCTAAAAACGCGTAGACTTTCTCGTCTTCATAGACTTTATAACTTGGGATTTCGCCGTTGATAATTTTACAAAAAATACAATCATTCATGAAAAATTCCTCTTTTCTCTAGGTTCTTTCCTTTACTTTACCACAAGTTGATTTCTCTGTGGATGAAAAAGTACGTGAGTTCGCTAAAAAGTTCGTTTCATTTCGTGTATAATAAGAGAAAGAAAAAAATCCATTTAATTAAGGGAGTAATTTTTGAATTCTTGGTTCGCTTAGGGTTTAATAATGGTAGAGAAAAGGTTGGAGGCAAAAGAAATGAGCTTAACAATTGAACATTTAACAGGAGGTTACGGCCATATTCCTGTCTTAAAAGATATTAATTTTGACGTCAAGTCTGGTGAAATGGTTGGTTTAATTGGCTTGAATGGTGCGGGGAAAAGTACCACCATCAAAAATATTATTGGGTTACTTACGCCGCAAAAAGGCAAAATTATGATTGACGGGGAAACATTGCAACAAGCCCCTGAAGAATATCGTAAAAAAATCGGGTATATTCCGGAAACACCTTCTTTATATGAAGAATTAACATTGAAAGAGCATATCGAAGTAACGGCCTTGGCTTATGATATTCCATTAGAAGAAGCGTTCAAACGAGCAGAACCATTACTAAAAACGTTCCGTTTAGACAATAAATTGGAATGGTTTCCTGCTAATTTTTCAAAAGGCATGAAACAAAAAGTCATGGTACTTTGTGCATTCTTAATTGAACCGAGTTTATATATTATTGATGAACCTTTTCTAGGCTTAGATCCTTTAGCAATTCATGCTTTATTAGAATTAATGGATACGATGCGTAAGCAAGGGGCAGCGATTTTAATGTCCACGCATATTTTAGCAACAGCTGAAAAATATTGTGATCGCTTTGTGGTGCTACACGAAGGGAAATTACGGGCAAACGGTACAATGGCTGAATTACGTGCAGAATTTAATTTACCAGAGTCTTCTTTAGATGATATTTATCTTGCCTTGACGAAGGAAGAAAAGGTGGGGTAACATGGGCGAATTTTTTAGTCAACGTTTGTCACGGCATTTCAAAAAAATGTCCAAGTACTTGCGCTATATTTTAAATGATCATTTTGTTTTAGTCTGTATGTTTTTATTAGGCGGATTAGGTCTGTACTATTCCCAGTTGTTAAAAGAATTACCTCGTGATTTTGTTTGGGGCAGACCGTTAATTCTGTTGGGCTGGCTGCTACTCATTCAAGTTGGTAAGTTGGCTACTTTGACAGAAGAGCCCGACAAGGTTTTTTTATTACCAAAAGAAAAACAATTCGCTGCTTATCTGAAACGAGCGCTGCGCTACTCTTTACTTTTACCGATTGTGGTCAGCTTTCTAGGAAGTGGTCTATTGATGCCGTTGATTGTAGTCACAACAGGTTGGTCGTTTCAAACCTTCTTTTTATTTTTGGTCATGCTAGTTTGTATGATTTATACACATCTTAGTTTACAAAGCTATGGGCTCTATCATCTTTCGTCAACCACTTACCGTAGTTGGTGGTTTGTTTGGTTGATCAGTAGTCTCTTGATTATGACGGGAGCTATTTACTGGACGCCTTGGGTTGGTGTGATTGGTGGCATCATTCTGGCCGTTTGTTTATCGAGTATTTGGCAAAATAAGATGAAAAAGAGTTTCTTGGATTGGGAAAAAATGATCCAAAAAGAACAAAACAGAATGCATAGAATTTATAAATTCATTCAGCTGTTTACAGATATTCCTGAAGTGAGTAGTACAGTGAAACGCCGTAAATACTTAGATCCTCTCCTCGGAGTAGTCAAAAAAACATCTGAGAACACGTATGCTTACTTATTCATTCGGAGCTTTTTACGAGGTAGCGAATATAGTGGCTTATTGTTTCGTTTGATTTTGGTTGGTGGCGTGCTACTCTTCTTTTTACAAGAATTCTGGATTGCGTTGGTAGTTGCTTTATTGTTTGTCTATTTAATCGGGTTCCAGTTGATTCCCATGTACACGCAATTTGATTATATGGTGATGACACAGTTATATCCAATTTCAATAGAAAAAAAACAAGCAGCGATTCGCCGGTTAATTAGCGGCGCATTATCTGTTGCGGCCATTATTTTTGGTGGGATTGTCTGCCTTCGTTTAGGCAGTTTGCAAAATAGCTTGATCATTCTGGGTGCTTTAATTGTAGAAGTTGTGATTTTCACTAAAATGTATGTTCCAATGCGCTTGAATAAGTTATAAAGATGAGAAAACCCAGCAAAATTTACAAAAGAACCACATAGAAGCTTGACGAAGCAAGGTTTGGCGACTAAAATGGTAATTGCTGTAAAAATTGCAATAAAATTGTGTTGAGATAGGAGATAATTTCCATGGAATTTCAGTTGGATAAAGACTGGCGTCTGCAGCCGATAAAGGGCGCAACTGGTCAAACATACATGGGAATAAAAGAAACAGAGAAAGTGTTCATTAAACGAAACACTTCTCCACTTCTTGCAGCATTGTCTAAAGAAGGGTTAGCCCCGAAGATGATTTGGACAAAGCGGACAGCGAATGGCGACGTACTAACAGCCCAAGAATGGCTGGAAGGACGTTTATTACATGCGGACGAAATTGGCAAACGCAATGACGTGATTGACGTGTTATACCAATTGCATCATTCCAATTTGCTGAAAGACATGTTGAAAAAAATTGGTGGCGAAGTTTGTACCCCGCTAACAATGTTGAAAGAGTATAAGCGTCAACTACCTAAAGAATTAAAACGAAACAGTTATTTAAAAGAAGTAATCACTTATTTATATAATCATTTACCAGAATATCCAGAGACTAGTTATGTAGCTGTCCACGGCGATGTGAATCATCGGAATTGGTTAGTCTCGAATAATTATCTCTATTTAGTAGATTGGGATTCTGTGATGGTCGCGGACCCAGCGGTAGATTTAGGAATGATTTTGAGTCATTATGTCCCTCGTTCCGGCTGGAATCAATGGTTACTATCTTATGGTTTAATCCCGAATGAAAGTACGGTTCAACGAATTTATTGGTATGGTTTATTTAGCTTTTTACAAGAGATTGTTCGTCATCACCAAGAGGGCGAAAGAAGAGCAATGACTGCAGAAATTTTACAATTAAAACGAATGTTTAGTAGTTAAACTAATTCATTTAACATCCACACAGGCTGGCGAATTTCACCAGTCTGTTTTTAAAAGAAAGGAATTTTAAAGATGCGTGTAAGAAATAGACCCGGAGCAGCAGAATATATGGCAAAATATCCACAATATGTGGTAGAAGGTCCTGAAAAATGGCAAGGGAAATGGCAAGAACGTTTTGGCAATAATCATCCCATCCACATTGAAATTGGTTCAGGTAAAGGTCGTTTTATTTATGAAATGGCTAAAGCACATCCTGAAATTAATTATATTGGTATCGATATGCAATTAAGTATTTTATCGATTGCATTAGATAAGCTAGTGGCCGAGCCGTTACCTAATCTACAGTTATTGCGAGTAGACGGCGAAGCATTAACAGAATATTTTGCTGAAAATGAAGTAGATTTAATCTATTTAAATTTTTCAGATCCTTGGCCAAAGAAAAAACATGAAAAACGTCGTTTAACGTATAAAAACTTTTTAGCGACAGATGAAATTATTTTAAAACCAAATGGAGAAATTCATTTTAAAACGGATAATCAAGGGCTCTTCGAATACTCATTAAGTAGCTTTTCTAAATATGGCATGATTATTGAACGTGTGTGGCTAGATTTGCATAATAGCGAGTTTGAAGGCAACATTATGACAGAATACGAAGAAAAATTTTCTAGTCGTGGTCAACGAATTTATCGAGTAGAAGCACGTTTTGTTGCAAAATAAAAACAAGCATTCCTTTATTTTAAGTGAAGGAATGCTTGTTTTTTATTATTTAAGAAAGCCTAAGTTGTCGTTCTTAAAGCATAGGCGTCCAATAAAATTCTTGCCAGAATGGATAATGGTAACCGTGAACGCACTTCATAATCGGGGAAAAAGGAGCCTTCTGATTTGAAGCCTACGAACGGAATTTCAATGTATTTCATTAAACTAGAGTGTTTGCTTGCAGTTAAAAGGATAGTCCCAATTTCTGAGTCGTAACAGTTTTTACCAGCGACAACTAATTCTTGGGTTTCTCCGTTTAAAGAAACAAAAAGAGCCACATCTTTTTTTGATAATTTTTTACTAATATTTTTAATAATTTCTGGGTCCGTATGCAGTTCACAGTATTTGCCAGCCAATTGAAACTTAACCATCATTTCCTGAGCAATTAATTCTGAAAAACCTCTAGCAAAGATAATAATCCGTCGAGAAGCTTTGATTTTTTGGATCGCATCTTCGATATTACCAATTTCAATCATGTTAATCGTGCGAGTTACTTCTTCTTCATTCTTTAAAATGGCTGTCCGAATTCCTCGGTCTACTTTTTCTAATGCTGAAAAATTTATATTTTGGTTTTCTTTATCTTTCAAGTGATGCTTGAAGGATGTGAAACCTTCATAGCCTTTCTTTTTCATGGTTCTTACAATCGTCGCAGTTGATACGTTGGCTCGTTCGCTTAATTTTACAATGGAATAATCAGGGATTTCTAAAATATGTGTTTCGATAAAATGCCAGAGATATTGCTCTGACTCACTCAATTTTTGTTCCATAATGACCAGCCCTTCTTTCTTTCACTAAAAAAACATTTATAAGCCTATTTTTAATGAAAAAAAATAAAAAAGCTAGAGAAATTATGAAATTGTAAATGTTTTCTATATTTTTGCGAAAGAATGAAAACCTTTACATGGTATTTTGAGACATAATAAAGAGGAGAAAGGAGGAACTACAGTGACTATTTATACATGTACATTAAATTTAGCCATTGATTTATTTATCGAAACAGAAGAGCTAGTTCCTTTTGTCGTGAATCGCACGAAGGAAGATGATATTCAAGCAAACGGGAAAGGAGTCAATGTTTCCCTAATTTTAAAGATGTTAGGGATTGATAATACCGCTTTGGGAGTCAAAGCTGGTTTCACTGGGAACTATGTCGAGGATTATTTAAAAGAAAAAGAGATAACCACTGATTTTATCGAAGTCGCTGGCACAACGAGAATCAATGTGTTTACAAAAGTTACCCAAGATCAAAAGGAATACAAATTAGTCAATAAAGGACCAAAATTATCTGAAGAACATGTACAACGTTTTTTGAAAAAAATTTCAGAGTTACGTAAAGGGGATTATTTGTGCGTATCAGGAAGTTTACCACAAGGGGTTTCGCCAAGTATTTTGATTGAAATTAGCCGAATTTGTTTTGAAAAACAGGTGTTCTTAATCTTAGACAGTAGTTATGAAGAAATTTTAGATTGTTTGCCTTATCAACCATTTTTATTGAAACCAAATGAAGAAGAACTTCAAGAGTGGTTTCATACAGAAGTGCAGACTAAGGATGATTACATTTTTTACGGACAAGAATTACTGAAGCGGGGAGCCAAAAATATTTTACTTTCTTTAGGTAGTGAAGGGGCTTTATTTATGAACAATGAAAAGGTTCTTTCAGGTAATTCACCAACTGGAATGGTTGTAAATACAGCTTGTTCAGGGGATGCAATGTTAGGTACCTTTTTAGCTGGCTGGCATCAAGGACTTTCATTGGAAAAAAATTTAAAAAGAAGTATTGCAGCAGGTAGTTCAACAGCATTTCGCAAAGGATTGACAGATTTTTCAGATGTTCAGGAGTTAGAGCAACAAATAAAGATTCAAGAGGAGGAATAAACAGATGGCTACGTATCAATTAATAGCTGCTACAGGTTGTCCGACGGGAATAGCGCACACGTATATGGCACAGGAGGCATTGGAACAAGCTGCGAAACGTAAAGGTATTACGATTAAGGTTGAAACACATGGTCAGATTGGTATAGAAAACGAGTTAACACCTGCAGAAATCCAAGGAGCGGAGGCAGTCATTATTGCCGCCGACAAAGACGTTCAAGCAGAACGTTTTGCTGGGAAACGAATTATTGATGTCCCTGTCAGTGTGGGGATTAAAGAAGCAGATCGCTTAATTGAAGAAGCGCTCGCAGGAAAAGGATCGATTGCGGCCGAAAACCAAGCAGTGGATGAACTTGAACAGGAAACACAAATTTCTTCAGGAAATGTTGGACATAGTATTTATAAAAACTTAATGAATGGCGTCTCTCACATGTTGCCGTTTGTAGTAGCAGGCGGCGTTTTAATTGCTCTTTCTTTTGCTATTTGGGGTATTTATTCATTTGATCCAGAAAGTAGTCAGTATAATGCTACCGCTGCTATGTTAAAAAGTATTGGTGATGCCTCAATGGGCATGATGGTGCCAATCTTATCTGCGTATATCGCAGAGGGGATTGCCAAACGACCTGGTTTGGTTGTGGGCTTTGTCGGTGGTTTGATTGCTAACACTGGTGGTACTGGCTTTTTAGGAGGGATATTATCTGGTTTCCTTGCTGGGTATTTCATTCTTTTATTACAAAGAGTATTTAAAGGTTTGCCTAAATCATTAGATGGTTTAAAAGCAATTTTCCTTTATCCAGTCATTGGCGTTGCAGTTATTGGTATCACTATGTCTTTATTAGCAGATCCGATGAAAGCTGTTAACGAAGGAATGATGAGCTTTTTAGCTAGTTTCCAAAATTCCAGTCCGTTGGTTTTAGGAATAATTGTGGGTTGTATGTGTGCCTTTGATATGGGAGGTCCAGTTAATAAAGCGGCCTATGTTACTGGAACGGCACTCTTAGCTCAAGGAAATACTTCTTTTATGGCAGGAGTTTCTGCTGCCTGCATAGCGCCACCTTTAATTACAGGCTTTGCTACATTATTCTTTGGAAAATACTTTGACACAAATGAACGCAATGCGGGGCTAGTGAACTTTATTTTAGGCTCCACACATATTACAGAAGGCGCTATTCCGTTTGCGGCAAAAGACCCATTAAAGGTTTTACCAATTATGATGCTCGGATCTTCAATTGCGGCAGTCCTAACGTATATGTTTGGGGTACAAGTGCCAGCACCTCATGGAGGATTTCTTGTTTTACCGGTTGTTACTCACGCTGTTCAATGGGTTCTGGCAATTTTAGCTGGTTCATTGGTAGGTGGCTTATTGCTAGGTTTTGTACAAAGAAGTAGAATCGCCAAACAAGAGCAATCGTTATCAAAAAAATGAAATAACAGGAATTAGGAGTGGATGGAATGGCTTTTATTAAAGAAAATCATATTTTTTTAAATCAACAGTTACAAACGCAAGAGGATGTTTTTCACTTTTTAGCAAAAAAATCAACAGAATTGGAAGTTGCTCAGGACGCACAGGAAGTTTTCGATAAACTGAACGAGCGAGAACAAGAAGGAACAACGGGGATGATGAATGGATTTGCGATACCTCATGCAAAAGCAGCAACGATTCAACAAGCGGCCATTATCATCGTTACCTTGGACCAAGGTGTTGAGTGGCAGAGCCTTGACAACCAATTAACGGAGTTTGTGATTGCGCTGTTTATTCCAGATGCCGAAGCTGGCACGACACATTTGAAATTACTCTCTTCCGTTGCGCGCCTCCTATTAAGAGAAGAAGTTACTTCTGGACTGAAACAAGCAAGTTCGCCAGCTGAAATTGCTACGTTACTAAATAATCAATTAGGAGAGGGAACAGAATGAAAAAAATTAGTGAACAAAAACGTAAACATTTAGAAAATCTGGTAGATGATCAAGGGATTATTGGAGCACTAGCCATTGATCAACGTGGGGCCTTAAAACGCATGATGGGAAAATACAAAGAGGTGACTGCGCAAGAAATCAGTGACTTTAAAGTATTAGTATCTCGTTGCTTAACATCAGAGACTTCAGCAATTTTGTTGGATCCAGAATATGGCCTAGCTGCTGCTGAAAATCGAGCACAGACTTCAGGTTTGTTACTTGCGTATGAAAAAACGGGCTACGATGCTTCGACACCAGGACGGTTACCCGATAGTCTTGATGTTTGGTCGGTTAAGCGTTTAAAAGAAGCGGGCGCAGACGCGTGTAAATTTTTACTTTACTACGATGTTGACGAAAGTGAAGCAATCAATGAACAAAAGAAAGCTTATATAGAACGGATTGGTTCAGAGTGTTTAGCCGAAGAAATTCCATTCTTTTTAGAAATTGTCTCTTATGATGCAAACAATTCGGATAGTGCTTCAAAAGAATACGCTAAAGTAAAACCGCACAAAGTAATTGAAGCGATGAAGGAATTTTCAAAGGATCGCTATAATGTTGATGTTTTAAAAGTA
Source organism: Enterococcus sp. DIV1316a (assembly GCF_050536915.1). Classification (NCBI taxonomy): domain Bacteria; kingdom Bacillati; phylum Bacillota; class Bacilli; order Lactobacillales; family Enterococcaceae; genus Enterococcus; species Enterococcus sp. DIV1316a. Next base: position 466,840 of record NZ_CP172913.1, read on the forward strand.
GAAGTCCCTGTGAATATGAATTTTGTAGAAGGTTTTGGCACTGAAAGTCTTTATAGCCAAGATGAAGCGCAGGCCTTTTTCAACATGCAAAGTGAAGCAACACAACTTCCATTTATTTTCTTGAGTGCAGGGGTTAGTGCTGCGATGTTTCAGGAAACATTGAAATTTGCAAAAAAAGCAGGTTCCTCGTTTAATGGAGTCTTATGTGGTCGGGCAACTTGGGCAGACGGCGTGCTTCCATTTGTTCAACAAGGTGCTGAAGCAGCCGTTGCGTGGCTTGAAACAACTGGTAAAAAAAATGTTGACGAATTAAATCAGGTTTTAAGAGAGAGCGCAGTATCAGTCTTTGAAAAAATACAGTAATTAAGCTGAAAATATTTACTGAATTTGAACTAATTGGTCATCTGAATTAAATTTTTTCAGAAATCGTCTTCTTTAAGTGAACTCAATGTACGCAAACTCAAAAGATATGATATAATTATTTCGATATCGATGTATGAACACCCAAAAAGTAACATTGCTTTACTTTATTTGGGGAAAGTTGGGGTATTATGGGAATTCCTAAAGAAGGCGAGTTTGTAACCATTCAGAGTTATAAACATGACGGACATTTACATCGAACGTGGCGTGATACGATGGTACTAAAAACGAGCGAGTATTCTTTAATTGGTGTGAACGATCACACGTTAGTAACGGAATCCGACGGACGTCGGTGGGTGACTCGTGAACCAGCCATTGTTTATTTTCACAAGAAATATTGGTTCAATATAATAGCAATGATTAGAGAAAAGGGGGTTTCGTATTACTGCAATCTGGCTTCGCCATATGTTTTAGATGACGAAGCGTTGAAGTATATTGATTATGATTTAGATATCAAGGTTTTTCCAGATGGTGAAAAACGTTTACTAGACGTTGATGAATATGAATTTCATAGCAAACTAATGGATTATCCAGAAGATATTGATTTCATTTTAAAAGAAAATGTCAAGACTTTAGTGGATTGGATTAATAACGAAAAAGGCCCCTTCTCGCCCGAGTATGTAGATATCTGGTATCAACGTTATCAACAGCTATCAAAAAAATAGCCGATGTAAACAGCCCACAAAAGGAGCTTGGAGCATTAGCCAAAATGGCTAATGCTCCAAGCTCTAAATTTTCCGATTTAATTGGTGTTATAGTTCTTTATTCATTTCGTAGTGTTCAATGCCAGCATCCATAAAAGGTGCTCCTGTTTTTTGATAACCTAAACGTTCATAGAAGCCTACAGCGGTGACTTGTGCGCCTAGAGTAATCTTGTGGTAGCCTTGTTCTTTGGCAAAATTTTCCGCCGCTTCCATAATCATTCGTCCATAGTCGGCGCCACGGTAAGCTTTTTCAACGGCCATTCGTTGTAATTTCATAACGCCATTTTCTAGTGGAAGCAAGCGACAAGTTGCGACAGCTACATGATCCGTGTACAAAACAAAGTGAATACAACGTGCTTCATATTCATCGATTTCCATCTCTTCTGGTACCCCTTGTTCCGCTACGAATACGCGTTGACGAAGCCGGACAGCATCTAAATAAAGATCACTCATGGTATCTTTTGTTTGAGCTACATGCATAGAAAAACCCCCAAGTTCAGAATCTGTTTCTATTTTATTATACCACGAAAAAGTTCTAGCAATGAAGTATTCTCAATGACTGAGGGGGGAAGGTGTGATAAAATAAAACAGCAACAATTGAATAAAAATAAAGGAGGAGCCGCTGTGATTAATCGATTTAAAGAATCGAAATTATTTTTCTGGTCAGTTGAATTACTTGTCGTGGCCATGCTATTATTTATTGCTTCGAAAATTAATTTCTTATTTGCACCGATTGGGACATTCTTTTCAACGTTGTTTGCCCCAGTCTTAGTAGCAGGCTTTTTGTATTATTTACTAAATCCTGTGGTCAATCTACTAATGAAGACGAAAATGAAACGAATTTATGCCGTCTTACTGGTATTTTTATTACTAATCATCGCATTAGTTCTGATCTTATTAACAATTATCCCTAAGTTGGCAGATCAGCTAGCTAGTTTAGCATCAAGTATGCCGGATTTCTTTAAACAAGTGGAGACCTGGATTTATGAGATTGCGGAGTTACCTATTTTTAAACAAATTGATTTAACAAGCTATATTGAAAAAATGGATATTTCTTATGCAAATATTATCCAACAATTTTTAAGTAGTTTATCAAGTAGCTTAGGTTCAATCGTATCAACTGTGGCGTCAACCACCATTGTTTTGGTCACTGCGCCATTTATTTTATTTTATATGTTAAAAGATGGAGACAAGCTAGTACCAGCGATTCAACGTTTTTTACCTGAAAAAAGAAAAGATGATATCGTGGATCTTTTAGGACAATTGAACCAAACCTTATCCAGTTATATTAGTGGACAAGCGATTGAATGTTTATTTGTCGGTACATTTACGATTATTGGGTATTCATTGCTTGGCGTTCGTTATGCCTTTTTATTTGGTGTCATTGCCGGCTTTACGAATTTGATTCCCTATCTAGGACCTTATCTAGGATTAGCGCCTGCTGTCTTAGTGACCATCTTTAATGAACCCGTCAAAGCAGCCTTATGTTGTTTAGTGGTGCTAGTGGTTCAACAATTGGACGGAAATATTATTTATCCAAACGTTATCGGAAAATCTCTAAAAATCCATCCATTAACGATTATTTTAATTTTATTGGTAGCAGGAAATTTAGCAGGTTTGCTAGGTATTTTCCTCGGTGTCCCATTTTACGCAATCTGCCGGACCATTATCTACTATGTTATTGATATGGTCAAAGCGGGTCGTAGTGAAAAAGTTACCAATGCTGTTCTTTTAGGGAATGAAACAAATACGAAAGAAAATAACGGTTAATGATTGAATCCGCTAATCTTTCGTGCTATGATTTTATGGATTAGGATAGAAAATAACCTGTCATAATACTGATTGTGTCTGTTTCTAAGCCTAACCATAAAAAGAGGAAGAACGTTAAAAGAGTACGAAAGTACAGCCTCGGAATTATCAACAATTAAGGAGAGAGAGAACATTATGAATAATGCTGACCCTGAGAGTCAGTCGCTAATTGCGCAACTTCTATTATTAGTCGTGTTGACGTTTATCAATGCCTTTTTGGCAGCGGCGGAAATTGCAGTCGTATCTGTTAACAAGAATCGTGTGGAACAAAAAGCGGAAGACGGCGACGCAAAAGCTCAAAAATTGCTTAAGGTATTGCAAGACCCCAATAACTTTTTATCCACAATCCAAGTAGGGATTACTTTGGTTAATATCCTATCTGGTGCTTCATTAGCAGAGACTTTATCTAGTCGTTTGGCCCCTGTATTAGGTGGCGGCGCCGCAGCTAAGAGTCTTGCCAGTATCATTATCTTAGCATTGTTAACGTACGTTTCTATTGTATTTGGTGAATTATACCCTAAACGAATTGCTATGAATAAATCAGAAGAAGTCGCTCAATTGACTTCTGGTGCAGTCCGCTTTTTAGGAGTTATCGCGCGTCCCTTCGTTTGGTTGCTATCGGCTTCGACCGATTTATTATCCAAAATCACACCAATGACTTTCGATGATGCCGATTCGAAGATGACACGAGATGAAATGCGCTACATGCTTGAAACAGAAGGTGTTTTGGAAAACGAAGAACTAGAAATGCTACAAGGTGTCTTTTCATTAGATACAAAAGTGGCACGAGAAGTAATGGTTCCTCGGACAGACGCATTCATGGTTGACATCCAAGATGATGTCCAAGAAAACATCAATTTAATTTTAGGAGAAAATTATTCTCGGATTCCTGTTTATAGTGAAGACAAAGATAAAATTGTTGGTATTTTACATACCAAAACGTTACTAAAAGCTGCACGTAATTTAGGCTTTGAAAACATTGAATTAGGCGCGATTATCCAAGAACCATTATTTGTCCCAGAAACCATTTTTATTGATGATTTACTTTATGAGTTAAAACGAACACAAAACCAAATGGCGATTTTACTAGATGAATATGGCGGTGTTGTCGGTTTAGCAACACTAGAAGATTTACTAGAAGAAATCGTTGGTGAAATTGACGATGAAACAGATGAAGTAGAAAATTTATATACACAAGTGGCCGACAATGAATATTTGGTTCAAGGACGCATGTTAATTGACGAATTTAATGAAGTATTTGAAACAGATTTACACATGAGCGATGTTGATACAATGGCAGGTTACTTAATTACAGCATTAGGAACCATTCCTGATGAAGGGGAAAAACCTTCTTTTGAAGTGGGCAATATTAAGTTAACTGCTGAAGAAATGGAAGGCACACGTTTGCTAGTCTTACGCGTTCATTTCTACGATGAAGAAACTGTCGATGAAGAACCAGAAGAAAATCGTCGTTTTTTCCGTAAAGAAATGGAAGATGACGAACCAAGACGTTAAAAATAACCTGTGACATCAGTCGTTTTGACTAATGTCACAGGTTTTCCTTTTAAAAAACAGCCAACAGCAGCTCTTTATTCTCATGGCTTGACATGATATACTAGCAAAGGTTAATCAAAAATTATGCTGAAGAAAATAAATAAATAAACATCACAAGTGATAAGGAGATTTTTATGACGATCAATCAAAAAGAAGCAGTCGATAGTCGCCGTACGTTTGCGATTATTTCCCATCCGGATGCTGGGAAAACAACGATTACTGAACAATTATTATTATTTGGGGGCGCCATCCGCCAAGCTGGAACAGTCAAAGGGAAAAAAACAGGGAACTTTGCCAAATCTGACTGGATGGAAATTGAAAAACAACGGGGAATTTCGGTAACGAGTTCTGTGATGCAATTTGACTATCAAGACAAACGGATTAATATCTTGGACACCCCAGGGCATGAGGATTTCTCAGAGGATACGTATCGGACCTTAATGGCCGTGGATAGTGCTGTGATGGTTATTGATAGTGCCAAAGGGATTGAAGCACAAACGAAAAAACTTTTCCAAGTTGTTAAAAAACGTGGTATTCCAATTTTTACTTTTATTAACAAATTGGACCGTGACGGACGGGAACCATTGGAACTTTTAGAAGAATTGGAAGAACTATTGGATATTGAATCTTACCCAATGAACTGGCCAATTGGTATGGGAAAAGGCCTAGAAGGTCTATACGATATTTATAATGAACGTGTGGAATTATATCGTCCAGAAAATAATGGTGGGGAGCGTTTTATTCCTTTAAAAGATGGCGATATCCCAAGCGATTTACCATTGCACAATAACAGCGTTTATCAACAAGTGTTGGAAGATGTTGAGTTATTGGTAGAAGCAGGCGATGAATTTAGCGAGGAAAAAATCGCTCGTGGTGATCAAACGCCAGTCTTCTTCGGTTCTGCTTTGACAAACTTTGGGGTTCAAACATTTTTAGAAACCTTCTTACAATTTGCGCCTGCGCCACATGCGCATAAAACAGAAGAGGGTGGCGAAGTAAGTCCTTACGAAAAAGAATTTTCAGGCTTTGTCTTTAAAATTCAAGCGAATATGAACCCAGCCCATCGTGATCGAATTGCCTTTGTTCGAATTTGTTCAGGTGTTTTTGAAAGAGGCATGGACGTGACTTTAGGTAGAACAGGCAAAAAAGTCAAATTAAGTAACGTGACACAATTTATGGCGGATGCCCGCGAAAACGTCACAGAAGCTGTTGCAGGCGATATTATCGGTGTGTATGACACAGGAAATTACCAAATTGGCGATACTTTGTATGAAGGGAAAATGAATGTTCAATACGAAGAGTTGCCGTCATTTACCCCTGAATTATTCATGAAAGTGACTGCCAAAAACGTAATGAAACAAAAATCTTTCCATAAAGGAATTTACCAACTGGTTCAAGAAGGAGCCATTCAATTATACAAAACATATTTAACAGAAGAATATATCATTGGCGCAGTAGGTCAATTGCAGTTTGAAGTTTTCCAATACCGAATGTCCAATGAATACAATGCTGAAGTAGTAATGACGCCAATGGGTTCTAAAATTGCCCGCTGGATTAATCCAGAAGATTTAGATGAACGCATGAGCTCTAGCCGAAACATTTTGGCACGGGACCGCTTCGACCAACCATTGTTCTTATTTGAAAACCAATTTGCGGAACGCTGGTTTGCGGATAAATATCCAGATGTTGAACTGAAAAGTTTGATGTAAAATTAATTTGTAATCAATCAGTAGCTGAATCTTTAGAAGATGGAAGCTCGGCGCAGTCATTCTCAAGATGATTGCGCTGAGCTTTTCTTGTTATAAGGTATTAAAGCAGGCGTGATTGTTTTTTTTGAGATAGAATACTTACTATAACGAACCTATCAAGGAGTGGACAAGAACATGAATTTTTATGGCATCGAGTATTTAAAAAGCCAATCTAATTTAAATGATTACTTAAAGTATTTTTTTATTTTTGCTTTGTTAATCGGGCTAGTCATTGTGTTTAGTTTTTATGTGCGACATCAAATTCAAACGAAATATCGTGAATTAAGTATTATTATTTTTTTATCATTATTATTTGTTTTAGGGGTTCAATATTCCAATTATCAACTGAACCAAAATCAGCATTCACAATCTTCACAAATGGTACATTTTGTCGAACAAGTGGCACAGGAAAAAAAGGTTTCTCCAGAAAAAGTTTATGTCAATGGTACACAATTGGCTGACGGAACCATAGTTAAAATTGACGAAGTGTTTTATAAAATGAGTTTAAGTACGGATCAGCAGTCTTATACGTTACAAGAAACGTATTTATTAACACCAACGATTGAAATCATAAAGTAAAGTGAGGGAAAATTAATGCAGTTTTATAGTCCAATTATTATTAAATTTGCTTTAGGTATTATTTGTTTAATTGTCCAAATTAATTTGATGGGAAAAGGCAATTTGGCGCCCACATCGGCTATGGACCAAGTGCAAAACTATGTATTGGGGGGCATTATTGGTGGTGTTATTTATAATGATTCAATTACGGTGCTCCAATTTGTATTAGTGTTAATTTTGTGGACATTATTAGTCTTAATTTTAAAATTTGCAAAAGAACACAATCGCTATGTGAAGCAAATTGTGGATGGTAAACCCATTACTTTAATCAAGGATGGACAGGTTGTGGTGAAGGAATGTTTGAAAAATGGTATTTCTGCAAATGATCTAATGTTTAAATTACGAGCAAATGGTATTTATGAAGTCCAGCTTGTTAAACGGGCGGTTTTAGAACAAAATGGTCAATTAACAATCGTCGAATATGGCGATGAAAGTATTCGTTATCCGATTATTGTGGACGGTCAAGCCAACATGGATGTCCTAGAGTTAATCAAAAAAGATGAGCACTGGCTATTAACGCAAATCCAAGAACAAGGATTCCAAAGATTACAGGAAATCTATTTAGGTGAGTATTTATCTGGACAGTTAAGTTTATCGCCGTATGAAGAAAAAACGATTTCTTAGCTATACTTTTCATTCTACTTATATTAAAATTAAATGGTAATTCAATGAGTTTTAAAAGGAGGAAAAATGAAAACTAAAAAGATAGTTGTCGGGTTATTTTGTTCAATGATTATTTTAATGGGGTGCCAACCAGATCAACGAACTGAAAAAATGAAAGAAAGTACTGAAGCAGAAGCAGTCCAAGTAACGAGTGGTGCCTCGGCAGCCACTAATGCCACTTCTGTAAAGCAGGAGGAGCAGACAAACACGAATGATCAACCGAAGGAGAGTGCTGCCAAAGTGAGTTATGAGCGTAATGGACATACCTTTGAAGTTGATGCTGTTTCTGGCGCTACAGTAGAAGCTAATAATGGACAATCAGGAATTAGTCCAGAAGAAAAAGCTCAGAAGATGTATTGGTCAGGTCGTCCAGAAATCGGGGAAGTTCAAGGGGATTATTATCATCATGAAGTCGTGTTTGATGGCGGCTATACGGCTTTAATTGATGTCGTTGTTAAGGATCAACAAATTCAGTTAGTAGAATTTGATGAACGTGGACCTAAAAACTATTATTCTGAAGAATGGGCAGGAGTGACAAAACGTTTATCCGGCTATGCAAATTTTCAAGCGAACAACGCCCGAACTGATCAATCGTTAGTGACCGTTGTTAATACGATGACTTTTCTAGAAAATCAAATGGTTGCTGAAAATCGCCTAGATGGCGCATTCCAGACAGCCAAAGGTCAATCCAATAGCGCTAATAATGGCTATCTTCCTGCTGCTAGGGCTTTAGCCAAGGAAATCAAAGAACCTTCAAAAGAACATTATACAAGTCTAACAGAAGATTTTGGGGAGGGGCTTTCTGGACGTTTAACTGTTATTACGTTAAAAGATTCAGGGAAAATAACCGATCTTCGTTATGATGAATATTTTGCAGATACAGAAGAAGAGATTAAAGACGCAAAACTGAAGGCTTATTCTCGCCAATCAAAATATTTTTCTAAAGATTATGCTCAAAAATCGGGGGAAAATTTCAAAAAAGAAGTGGATGACTTAAGAAAAAAAGCAATCGAGGAAAATAAATTAGTCAGTCCGACAAATGAGGAAGCCTGGTCGGAAAATTATCAAAGGCTTGTAAAAAAAATAACGTCACAATAAATTAAAAAAACTGCCAAAGTGGGGAAACTTCGGCAGTTTTTTTTAGTTTTCCATGAGGGAAACTTTTAATGGAACAGACACTTCGGTCACATGGTTTAACTCAATGATAGAAATTTCATCTGGGTCATAAGCCTCTTTAGGTAATCGTTTTAACAGTTTTGCTAAAATTTCTTTTACTTCTGTCGGACGAATGCGACGATTTTTATTCATAATCAGAACTTCCACATGGTGAGCTGCTTCTGAATAGACAGCGGTCGTGTTTCCTGCTGAGTAGACTTTTACAAAGTAAGCATCCGTGTTTTCCAATTGTTTATTTACTAATTGTTTGTAGCTATTGGTCACATTCACTAATTTCATTTTATCACCTCATTATAGTTGTGTGCTGCAAAAGAGCGTTTCCAATTATGTACAGGAGTTCCAGATTGAATTTTTTCTATGAGGAACAAGTATACGAATATCTTTCTTCTATTATAGTTTTTTTTGATGAAAATAAAAAGTGAAAAGCATAAAAAAATCCGCACGCATTGTTATTAATGCGTGTGGATTTTTGATTATTCTGCTTGGTCAGATGTTGAAGTTTCTGTTTTAGTCACTTCTTGTGCGCCAGTTACGATAATTTTACCTTCGTTATCTAACGCTGCGACTAATTGATGATTTTCAGGATGATCTAGATAGTATTCAGCAATGCCGTCTTCAATTTGTTCTTGAATTGTTCGACGTAAAGGACGAGCGCCCATTGCAGGATCATAACCTAAATCAACGAGTTTCTCTTTGACTTCTGTTGGAACCTCAATGTGTAATTTTTGTTTAGCTAATAAGCTATTTACTTCTTCTAACATCAAGCTGACAATGTTCATCAGGTTTTCTTTGCTTAATGCTTTGAATTCGATAATACCATCGAAACGGTTAAGGAATTCGGGGGTGAAGAAGTTGTTCAATTGACCTAAAACGGATTTAGTCACACCTTCACGGGCAGCACCGAAGCCAACGTTGGCTTCCACAGCTCCTGTTCCAGCATTACTTGTCATGATAATGATGGTGTCTTTAAAGCTGACCGTACGACCTTGTGCATCTGTTAAACGACCATCGTCGAGAATTTGTAAAAACATGTGTAAAACATCAGGATGCGCTTTTTCAATTTCATCCAATAAAATCAAACTATAAGGATTACGACGGACTTTTTCTGTGAGTTGTCCAGCTTCGTCATACCCAACATAGCCTGGAGGAGAACCAATCAGTTTAGAAACACTGTGTTTTTCCATATACTCACTCATATCAAAACGAACCATCGAATCTTCTGAACCGAATAGCTCAAAAGCTAATTGTTTTGCTAATTCTGTTTTACCAACGCCTGTTGGCCCAACAAATAAGAAGGAACCAATTGGGCGGTTTTGTTTGCCTAGGCCTACACGATTGCGACGAATCGCTTTAGCTACTTTATCGACGGCATCATCTTGTCCGACAACATGAGCTTTTAAGTCAACAGCTAAATTTTTCAATTGGGTTTGTTCTTTTTCTTTTAAGTCACCGACAGGAATGCCAGTTTTTTGTTCCACAATGGCTTCAATATCTTTTTCAGTGATGACGGGTGTTTCTTCATCGCTGATTTGTTTTTCTTTCATTGCTTGTAATTTATTGATTTGATCACGATAATAAGCCGCTTTTTCAAAATCTTCTTCTGCGGAAGCTTGTTGTTTTTGTTGTTCCGCTTCTGCTAATTTTTTATCAATTGTTTTTGGATCGACGAGTTGGATAGTTAGATTCATTTTTGAACCAGATTCATCTAACAAGTCAATCGCTTTATCTGGTAAAAAGCGATCTTGAATGTAACGATTGGATAAGTTTGCTGCTGCGTTAATCGCTTCATCTGTATATTTAACATGATGATAATCTTCATAACGTTTTTGCAAACCATGTAAAATCGTTATGGTTTCGGCAACGGTTGGCTCATCTACTTGGACTGGTTGCATCCGACGTTCTAAGGCAGCATCTTTTTCAATAATACGGTACTCATTTAAAGTTGTGGCACCGACTAATTGTAATTCACCACGTGCTAAGGCTGGTTTTAAAATATTGCCAGCATCCATATTGCCATCACCAGCAGCACCAGCACCCACAATTTCATGGACTTCATCAATAAATAAAATGACATTTTCAGCTTCAGTGATTTCTTCAATCAATTTTTGCATCCGTTCTTCAAATTGTCCGCGAATACCAGTTCCTTGAACAAGTGAAACCACATCTAAACGAATGACTTCTTTGTCCAATAATTTTTGGGGCACATCGCCATCGACAATTTTTTGGGCTAAACCTTCGACAACGGCTGTTTTACCAACACCTGGTTCACCGATTAAAACGGGGTTGTTTTTTGTACGGCGATTTAAGATTTCAATGACACGTTTAATTTCTTGGTCACGTCCTACCACAGGATCGATATCTCCTTGGCGTGCCGCTTCGGTGATGTTAATCCCATACTCGCCTAGTAAACCTTGACCAGCGCCAGCGCCTCCGCGAGGGGGTTGACCTCCATTACCACCATCACCAAATTGAGTGGGTGGTGTTTGTTGTTCATAAGGATTACCTTGTTGCATTTGGCGAGAAAGAGAACGATATAAATCGTCTAAACTCCCAAAGCCAAAAGGGTCTTGTCCCATATTTTGAGGGGAATTATTTGCTTGATTTTTTAATTTTTGATAGCAGCTTTGGCAATAGTCCAGTTGTTTTCTTTGACCATTCACATTTGCATATAAATGAATTGTTGCTTCATTTTGTTGACAATTTTGACAAATCATTGAATGAAACACATCCTTTCAAAATAACTGAGGCCAGAAAAATAGCTGTTTGCTCTATTATTTCTAGTAAACAGACCATTTTTCCTCAAACCAGCCAAGTACTAGATAGCAAGAATAAATTCTGTCTATAAAACCACTTGACCATTTTTGACCTTTGAGGTTATTATAGCATTTTTTGTAAGAGAATCAAGTAAAAGACCTTGTTTAAAAAAAGGCAAAGATTCGATTTTTTTACAGACAATTGCGCCATTTTCAAGTAAACTATAAGAGTTGATATTTAAGAGAAAGAGTGGTGAAATCAATGGCTGAAAATCCTTTTGTAGAAAAAATTGCTTCATTAAAAGCTGGAGAAATCTCTGAATTAATCGTGGAGCAAAATGAATTTTTCCAATTTCGTGATGCTTGGATTTCTTTGCCTGACCGCGCGGAAATTGTTGGAGAAGCGGGGTTAAATGGACGAATCATTTATCGTTACCAAAAAGAGGAAGAATAGTCAGTGCAAAACATCACGAAATTTAAGCAAAAAGTGTTGTGTAAGATAGAAAAAAATGGTAATCTTAGAAACTGAAAGGGTCTTTTTTCGAGTAGACGTTTGATTTTAGCGTATCAAGAAAGGAAAACCCTAACATAAAAATTTTTTATTTACGAAGGAGACCGATTTATATGGAAAAGAAAGAATTTCACATTGTAGCAGAAACAGGAATTCACGCACGTCCAGCTACTTTATTAGTACAAACTGCAAGCAAATTTAACTCAGATATTAACTTAGAATACAAAGGTAAATCTGTTAACTTAAAATCAATCATGGGCGTTATGTCTTTAGGCGTTGGTCAAGGTTCTGACGTAACAATCACTGTTGATGGTGCTGACGAAGCTGAAGGAATGGCAGCAATCGTTGAAACATTACAAAAAGAAGGATTGGCTGAATAATGTCTGAGATGCTAAAAGGGATTGCCGCAAGTGATGGCGTTGCTGTTGCTAAAGCTTACCTGCTAGTTCAACCTGACTTGTCTTTCAACAAAACTTCCGTAGAAGATACTGATGCAGAAGCAACTCGCTTAGACGATGCTTTAGCAAAATCTACTGAAGAGTTGCAAGCAATTCGCGACAAAGCAGCTCAAAGCCTTGGTGAAGCAGAAGCGCAAGTTTTCGATGCTCATTTAATGGTTTTATCTGACCCAGAAATGGTTGGTCAAATCAAACAAAATATCCAAGACAACAAAGTCAATGCAGAAGCTGCCTTGAAAGAAGTTACGGATATGTATATTGGTATGTTTGAAGCAATGGACGATAATGCTTACATGCAAGAGCGTGCAGCAGATATTCGTGACGTTGCCAAACGTATCTTAGCACATTTATTAGGTGTGACTCTTCCAAATCCTTCAATGATTAACGAAGAAGTAATCGTGGTTGCCCATGACTTAACACCTAGTGATACTGCACAATTAGACCGTACGTATGTTAAAGCCTTTGTTACAGACATCGGCGGACGTACTTCTCACTCAGCAATCATGGCTCGTTCGTTAGAAATCCCTGCAATCGTTGGTACAAAAGAAATTACTGACAAAGTAAAAGCAGGCGATATTTTAGCAGTGAACGGAATCATTGGGGATGTTATTATTGACCCAACAGATGCTGAAAAATCTGAATTTGAAGCAGAAGCAAAAGCTTATGCAGATCAAAAAGCAGAATGGGATAAACTAAAAAATGCAGAAACAGTGACAGCTGACGGCAAACATGTTGAGTTAGCTGCAAACATTGGTACACCAAAAGATTTAGAAGGCGTACACAAAAACGGCGGCGAAGCTGTTGGTTTATATCGTACAGAATTCTTATACATGGATTCATCTGACTTTCCAACTGAAGAGGACCAATACCAAGCGTATAAAGCAGTTCTTGAAGGAATGGAAGGAAAACCAGTTGTGGTTCGTACAATGGATATTGGTGGGGACAAAGAGCTTCCTTACCTAACATTACCACACGAAATGAACCCATTCTTAGGTTACCGTGCATTACGTATTAGCTTATCAGAACTAGGTGACGGCATGTTCCGTACACAAATGCGTGCATTATTACGTGCGTCTGTTCATGGTAACTTACGTATCATGTTCCCAATGGTTGCTACTTTGAAAGAATTTAGAGCAGCGAAAGCAATCTTTGAAGACGAAAAACAAAAATTAGTCAACGAAGGTGTTGAAGTTTCAAACGATATCCAAGTAGGTATTATGATTGAAATTCCAGCAGCTGCCGTATTAGCTGATAAATTTGCCAAAGAAGTTGACTTCTTTAGTGTTGGAACTAACGACTTAATCCAATACACAATGGCGGCAGACCGTATGAACGAACGCGTTTCTTACTTATACCAACCATACAACCCATCAATCTTACGTTTAATTAAAAATGTAATTGATGCAGCACACGCTGAAGGTAAATGGGCTGGTATGTGTGGTGAAATGGCGGGCGATCAAACAGCTGTTCCATTACTATTGGGTATGGGCTTAGATGAGTTCTCAATGAGTGCTACATCTATCCTTAAAACACGTAGCTTGATGAAACGTCTAGACACAACTAAAATGGCTGAACTTGCTGACCGCGCATTAAAAGAATGCGACACGATGGAAGAAGTCGTTGCATTAGTTGAAGAATATACAAAATAATTAAGTGATTATGAAAGCACATCGACAATTGTCGATGTGCTTTTTTATTGTTGCGCTTCACGTATTTTTTTCTTGAAATAATAAATCGTGCTTCCCAAAATGAATAGAAAAACCAGCGTGATGCTACTCACCAGTTTCCAAGGGAAATTGGTGTGTTTTTCAGGTGGGAGGTTGACGGCGGTAGCATTGTATTTTTTAGCTTCTTTTTCTTGGATGACTAAGTGTTTTTCCCACGAATAGTCTTGATAGCCATCGTTTACTTTGATTTTTACAGTATAATTTCCAGGAACAAAAGGTTGTTCCTTTAAGTCAATCCGATAATTAAAATTTGTATTAGGGGCCATTGTTAACGACTCTTGGTGATTTTCGTAGCGAGGTTTAGCTTCTTTTTCATAATATAAAGAGGCATCGACTTGTAATTTTTTAATCATAGCCGCTTGTTTGTTTTGGAGATTCATTAATACGCGGTTACGACCGTTAGCTTGATCGGTTTTTACTTCATTTAAAGATAATTCTGGCTGAACAGGTTCATCTGTTTCACTAAGTAAGACGCCGACTACATAAGAAAAACGATTATTGATGGCCACGCCGTTTTCTGAGTGAGCAGGTTGTTCATCTGACTTTTGTTCAAAATAGAGTCCTCCTAAAACGTACCCATTAAATGGTTTTTCCGGTAAAGTAAGCTGACATTCAACAGTCTTGGTTGAGTGTTTAGGTAGGTGGATTTCTTTTGGTAATTGCGCAATCTCATTAAAAGTAAAAGGTGCAGATGGGTCTTTTTTTGTTTCAGCATGAGAATAATCTGCCAAGCCATTATCATTAGTAATCGCTGCATTGGCTGAAGCTAGCACGGTAATGTCGTTGGCTGTTTGATTCGTTAGTTCGATTTGTAGCTTTTGTGTTTGGTTTGGAGCGACACGTAAATCAAAATAACTTGTTTCTTTGGTTCGTTGATTGTCGGGTAAAATGGCTTTTACAGAAAAAGTCATTTCGCTTGCTTCTACAGAATAAGAGCCAATAAAAAATAAAAAAATGATGACGCTAATAGCATGGAGCCATTTAAAAAGCTGCTGATTCATAGTGTGCACTCCTTTTTGACAATTTTTTATAAGAAGGTATTGCATGAAACAACTTCATGCAATACCTTGTTTGTTTTCTTTTAAAGTGGTGTATCATCCAAAATCCAAGTAAGCGTTGTTTTATATTGTTTAGCTGAAACTTTTTTCGTTGTCGCAGGAACAGTTAATTGAATGCCTTGAGCAGCGGTCGCTCCGCTACCAAAAGCTAATGTCCAAGTGCCCATTCCTGTTGAAAGAGCGGCAGTCGCCACAGGAGAAGTAGCGGCACCAGTTGGATCCAAGGTTACTGGGACCGTTAATGGCGCCAAAGAAAGTAACTGTGTTGAATTGGGTGTTGCTGCTAAAAAGGTCAAGGACGCATTATCCAAAACAGCGGGTGTTGAATCACTTGTAGCAAATTGCGCACTCTGTTTAACTGATAATTTCCAGCCAAGATTTAGACCACGTTTGTCAGTTACTTGAACATAGTTTGGCACGCTAATTAAATCGCCAGTACTATTTTGCACTTGGTCTAGTTGTGCCGAATAGATTGCTGTACCGGCTTGAATTTGTTTTGATCCAAAATGGATATTTGAAACATAGTCAATACTAAGGGGTCCGGCTGTACCAGGTTGATGAGGATCAGCAGGATTAGGTGTCACAGGCTGAGAAGGGTTCGTCGGGTTGACAGGTGGCGTGACAGTATTATCAAGAGCAAACGTAATATCAGCGTTGGATTGAATAGAAGCGACTTGAGCTGCTTCAACTTTTGGACTATTTAAAAGCATAAGAGGCGTAGCAACGAACAAAATGCTTGAAATGCGCACGATCTTTTTCATTTTTTATTCCTTCTTTCTTGTTTATTTTTAACTTTTAAAAAAGCTAAAGCCTAATTAGAGGGGTGTATCAGAAAGAATCCATTGTAATTCGGCAGTGTAAGATTCTTTGACCGTTAAATTAAGGTCAGGAGCAACGCTTAAAAAAAGTCCATTTTGTTGGTTCCAAGGAATTTCTACATTGTTATCGTCCGTTGCGGTGTATTGATAAACTTCGGTTGCTAAAGAGGAGATAGGAAAATCACTACCATTTTTTCGATAAATGAAAGCTTGCTGGATCGTTTTATTTGTAGAAGTTGAATGCATGGGCTGACTCTCTCTTACCAACAAACGCCATGGTGTTTTTGCAACACGACCATCGGCAATGAGGAAAGGAGCGCTAATGGTCGATGGTGAGTAGAGGGTTCGTTTGCTGGGAAAAGGTAAATTTTTAAAGGAAACTGTAGTTGGTATCTGCACAAAACGGAGGGTACCGTTTTTGATAGGTAAAGACTGTTCCTTAGTGATTGGCGTAATTGGCGTTCCGCCACCATCATTGCCAGTAACCGTGCTAGAAAATAAAAGAAATTGGTTTATCCATTCTTCTGTAACCGTTGCTGTATATTGTAAGGTGAATTGTGTATTGGCTTCCGTAAAATTATCTGCTGGCAGCGAATTATGATAACTCCAATACGGCAAACCAGTGGAACTATCAGTTAAAAGTTGAAGCCCAGCTATTGGCGTACTTAAACCTGCTGCTGATTGTTTTGTTAATGTAGCAGCTGAAAGTTGGGACAGTCCTTTAGGCACCGTTGCTCGTAATTGCTGATTCATCCACGTTGCTGGTTGATTGGTTAAACGTGTGGTTAACGTAAAACGAATGATTTGACCACTTACGACAGAGTTTGCAGCTTCCCAGAGCCCTTGTGCATTTTTCCGCTCAATGATTTGCGTGACCGTTAGTTGAGGCACAGAATAAGCAACTGTTTGAGAAACAGTAGAACTGGTTAGCAAAGGCAGGCCAGTGCGATTGCTGAGCCCTTGGACCCACAAGCTGACCGTTTCTCCTCCTTGGAAAGTGGGTAAATTAGCAAATTGAAAATGGCCATTGGAATCTAAGGACGTTGTGTAAATAGAACCACCATTTATTTGTACTTTAACTTGATAGGTTCCGTTAGATGCTTGAGAAGCTTTACCTGAAAGTTGAGTTGAGCCGGCATTAGCGACTACGTTTGTGACTGGTTGGATTGACCAATTGACACTTTGATCAGCTGAGGGGTTGCTTTGAATATAGTCGGTTGACGTTTTTGAACGAGCAAAGACAATTGTAGAGAGCGTGTCGCCATATTCTAATGGTGAAGCTAAAGAGGTCGAGAAATTTCCGGCTGCATCGACAGAAATCCCTTTCACCACAATGGGGGTAGTGGTGCCATCATGGCGGTTCAAGGTTAATTGAACAGAGTAGTTATAGTTTGGGTCTTGTACTTGTTGAATGGTCCCTGTTACAGTAGTGTCCAGATGATTTGGTTGAGTTAGTTTGGCTGGTGTGACTTGAGGAACGGGATAATTACCTAAACTAAGTTGAGCTTTGCTAATTACGCCTGTTTTTGTATTGTTTCCAATAATAATATTAATTGCACCTAATCCAGTGCCGACATCTGTAAAGGTTCCTCGAATCGGATAGTCTTTGCCGTTAAGAGCAGGAGGGATTGAAATTCCTCGTTTATAAAGTGCGCCCACATCAAACGAAATGGCGGCAGACCATTTGGTTCCGGGAAGTAACACCAAGGTGCTACTTGGAAAAGTCAGATAAACAGAATGATAAGTGCTACTATAAGAGAGACTGACGCCGTTAGTTGAACTGTGAATATCTTGAGTGGCTGTTCCTGGATAACTGACAGTCCCTGTTAAAAGAGTCAGAAAATCTTGTTGCTTTAGAGTGTCGTTATCTAACTGGCTTGAAATTTCTGTAGGAAGTTGAATAGCAATAATCGGTCGATCATTAATTGCTAAGCCGATAAGTGTCACACTGTATTCATACGAAAGTGTGATAATATCTTGGTTATACGTTCCCGTGCTTAAGGTACTTTTTAAGGTGCTATTACCAACAGAAACACTAGCTGGCGTAGGTGCCATAGGTTCATCGTTTTCAGAGGAAGCATGGGTTTGCTCGGTTTCTTGTTCCACGATATCGGTTGCTTGAGTTGTTTGTTGTTCTGTTGAAACTGAGGTAAATGTTTCACTAAAAGTAGAGGCGTGAGTTGTAGGGTTCAGTGTTTCAGAATGAGCTATCAAAGGTTGAGTCAGCGATAAAAAAAGCCATGATATGATGCAAGAAAAGATTCCCCAGACGAACTTATTCAAAACCATCCTCTCCTTTTTTGATATTATATGTATAATGACGAAAATATATAATGCGTAAATATTTAGTACATACATTCTATAATGGGCCATTCATAAAGTAAAGCGATTACATCCGATGGTGAACAAGATATTTTGTTCACAATCTTTTAGTGTTTTAAGAAGGAAATTTCTCGAAATTCTATGCTTTTTTAATCCGAAAAAATTAAAAAACTGATAGTTTGCTAAAAATCGAGTCTTTCTTTCACTTCTTAGCACTTAAAATATTTACATTTTCCTAGGGATAGTGTACTATTTAAAGGTATGCATAAATAAAGTTTGATGTATAAAATTAAATGTTATTCGGAGGGAAACAAATGTCTGCGAAATGGGAAAAAAAAGGCACTAATGATGGTGTATTAACTTTTTCAATCGAACAAGCAGTAATCGAAAAAGGATTAACGCAAGCGTTCAATAAAGTGAAAAAAAACTTAAACGTACCTGGTTTCCGTAAAGGAAAAGTATCACGTACTGTTTTTAACCGTATGTATGGAGAAGAAGCGTTATACGAAGATGCGTTAAACGCTGTTTTACCAGAAGCATATGAAGCGGCTGTATTAGAAGCAGGAATTGAACCAGTAGCACAACCAAAAATTGATGTTGAAAGCATGAATAAAGGGGAAGACTGGGTTATCACTGCTGAAGTAACTGTAAAACCTGAAGTAAAATTAGGCGAATACAAAAACTTAACAGTGTCTAAACAAGACCGTGAAGTAACAGATGAAGACGTGGAAGCACGTTTGAAACGCGAACAAGAATCTCAAGCTGAATTAGTAATCAAAGAAGATGCCGCTGCTGAAAATGGCGACACTGTAGTTATCGACTTTGAAGGCTTCTTAGGCGACGAAGCATTTGAAGGCGGCAAAGGCGAAAATTACTCATTAGAATTAGGTTCTAATTCATTTATTCCAGGCTTTGAAGACCAATTAGTTGGCAAAAAAGCTGGCGAAGAAGTAGAAGTAAACGTTACTTTCCCTGAAGATTACCAAGCAGAAGATTTAGCTGGTAAAGAAGCAGTTTTCAAAGTAACTGTTCATGAAGTAAAAGCAAAAGAATTACCAGAATTGGATGATGAATTTGCAAAAGACGTTGACGATTCAGTAGAATCATTAGACGAATTAAAAGAAAAATTCCGTAAAGAATTGACAGAAGCAAAAGAAGCAGCAGCTGAAGAAGCAAAAGACGAAGAAGCAATTCGTTTAGCTGTTGAAAATGCTGAAATCGTTGAATTACCACACGTAATGGTTCACGACGAAGTTCACCGTTCAATGGATGAATTCTTAAACAACATGCAACGCCAAGGAATTTCTCCTGAAATGTACTACCAATTAACTGGTTCTACAGAAGAAGATTTACACAAACAATTTGAAGGCGAAGCAGAAACACGCACAAAAACAAACTTAGTGATTGAAGCAGTTGCCAAAGCTGAAAACATCGAAGTAACACAAGAAGACATCGATGCTGAAGTGAAAGATTTAGCAGAACAATACAACATGCCTGAAGCGCAAGTACGTAAAGTATTAAACAACGACATGTTAGAACACGATATTCGTATGAAACGTGCTGTTGAAACAATTACTGAAACAGCTGTTGAAAAATAAACATTTTTAATAAGCTCTTCATTCGATAGAGTTTTCTAAAACTGTAGATGGAAGGTGTCTTTCATCTACAGTTTTTTTCATATAAAATAACTTTTGAAAGGGTGTGTCAAAATGGATAAAAATTATTCGAAAATTAAATATGGATTAGTGGTGTTTGGCATCTTATGCTTGACATACAATCTCTGGGAATTTTTTACGGCTAAGTATTCAACAAAACAAGGTGTGACGTTTGTTATCGAATGTTTACTTGGAATTGGGCTGATCTTTTTACCAGATCTTGTCAATAAATTTTTAAAAATTATTATGCCACCGACTATCGTTTATTTTTACTGGTTTTTCTTATTTATTTCAGTATTCCTAGGAACTTCGTTGCATATGATTTCAATCATTTCGTTCTGGGATAAAATTTTACATTTTGTTAGTCCGATGCTGTTAACTGCTGTGGGTTATGGTATTGCTGCTTTCCTATTGAAGAAAACGAAGTACGCCGATGTTTCCCCGTGGTTATTTTTATTATTTGGGTTTGCATTTGCAGGGCTTTGTGGCGTCTTCTGGGAATTCTGGGAATTTATCTGCGATTCATTAGGGAACATGAACTTACAACGCTATAATATGTCCAACGGCCAACCATTTATTGGGCGTGCTGCTTTAATGGATACGATGGGGGATTTATTTACCAATACCCTTGGGGCCTTTGTGATGGGCGTGTACACGTATATCAGAAGCAAAGGAAATCCTGAGTATTTAGAAAATTATGCGATAAAGAGAAAATAATAAAAAAGCGATTCAACCATGGTTGAATCGCTTTTTTGCTGTTTTTTTAAGCAGGTACTTCGACAGGTTTTTTCAAAAGTCCGTAGACAATTCCTGAAATAATCGCCCCAATTAAGATGAACAATAGATATAGTAATGGATTACTTAATAGGAAGACGACGAAGATTCCTCCATGTGGTGCCAATAATTTGATACCAAACGCACCAACCAACGCACCAGTAAAGGCAGAACCTACCACGAAACTTGGAATCACACGTAATGGGTCAGCTGCTGCAAAAGGAATTGCCCCTTCAGTGACAAAAGAAAGTCCCATTACAATATTGGTTAAGCCGGCATCTTGTTGATCTTTTGTAAATTTATTTTTAAATAAACGAGTTGCTACGAAAATTGCTAATGGAGGAACCATTCCGCCAGCCATTACAGAAGCCATGACCACGCTGCCACCTTCTGCAACAGTACTTGCTAACGTAGCTGTACCGAAAACATAAGCAGCTTTGTTAACTGGTCCACCTAAGTCGATGGCCATCATACCAGCTAATAAGGCACCAAGTAAAGCAGCATTTGTGCCATCTAAGCCAAGTAGGAAATGATTTAACGCATCATTAATTGCTTTCATCGGGATGTTAATGACTAATATTAATAAGCCCGTAATAATCAAACCAAAAACTGGATAGAATAAAATGGTTTTAATTCCATCTAATGATTTTGGCAAGCCTTTGAAGACTTTACGTAAAAGAACCACTACATAACCAGCTAAGAAACCACCGATTAGGGCCCCAAGGAACCCAGCTCCTCCAGCGTTTGCTAACGCACCAGCGGCGAAACCAGCAACTAAGCCTGGACGATCCCCGATACTAGAAGCAATAAAACCAGCTAAGACAGGTAACATAAAGCCAAATGCTGCGCCACCAATTTGGTTAAACCAGCTAGCTACGTCATTGTAATTCCCTAAATTGGCTAATTGATCTTGAGGAACCCCGATAAATTGATCAATCATAAAGGAAAGAGCAATGGCAATTCCGCCACCAATAACGAAAGGTAACATATGAGAAACACCATTCATTAAATCTTTATAGATACGAGAACCGATTGAACCTTCCGCTGAATCCTCTTGGTCGCTTGCAGCCGAGTCACTGCCATGGAAAGTAGGAGCTTCACCACTAATGGCTAAGTTAATTAGTTCTTCGGTTTTACGAATTCCATCACTGACGGGACGATTGACTAATTTTTTACCATCAAATCGATTCATTTCTACTTTTTTATCGGCTGCGACAATCACGCCATCAGCACGAGCAATATCTTCAGCAGTTAAACGATTTTTAATTCCTTCTGAACCGTTTGTTTCTACTTTAATGTCTACGCCCATTTCTTTTGCTTTTTTCTTCAGCGCATCTTCGGCCATGTAAGTATGAGCAATTCCTGTAGGACAAGCAGTCACAGCAATAATATATTTACGATTGCTTTCTGGTGCTGGCTTTGTTTGTTCTTGTTCTGCTTTTTCTTCCGCTTCTTTTTGATCTTCTGCTGCTTGGAAAAGAGCTTGTACTGCTTCTGGAGTTTCCGCTTCTTTCAATTTACCAACAAATTCTGGATCGATAAGTAATCGAGAAAGGGCCGCAAGCGCTTGGAGATGTGTATCATTGGCGCCTTCTGGAGCAGCAATCATGAAGAATAGATAAGTAGGTTGTCCATCTAGTGCTTCATAATCAACACCTTTTTTACTTTTAGCGAAAAGAACTGTCGGTTCTTTTACGGCACTGTTTTTTGCGTGAGGCATAGCGATGCCGTCGCCTAAACCAGTCGATGTTTGTGCTTCGCGTTTTAAAATTCCTTCTTTGTAAGTGTCAATGTCAGAGATGCGGCCACCATCGTATAATTTTTGGACCATTTCATCAATCGCGCCTTTTTTATCAGTAGCTTGTAAATCCATAATCATGACATCTTTTATTAATAAATCATTAATGTTCACTCTATTTTCCTCCCTTAGTGGATTTATTCTGAAATTTTTTCAATTGTTACTTCGTGAATAAGTTCTTGGATAAAATCTTCTGAGGCTAAATCATCAGAAAAAGCAGTCGCGCTACCGCAAGCGACACCCCATTTGAAAGCCTCTAAAGGATCTTGTGTTTTTG
This sequence comes from Enterococcus sp. DIV1316a, assembly GCF_050536915.1. Classification (NCBI taxonomy): domain Bacteria; kingdom Bacillati; phylum Bacillota; class Bacilli; order Lactobacillales; family Enterococcaceae; genus Enterococcus; species Enterococcus sp. DIV1316a. The sequence goes on from NZ_CP172913.1 coordinate 489,683, forward strand.
AAAAGTTGCCAATAAAACCAGCAATCATTGAGTCGCCAGCGCCGACAGAATTTTTCAGTGGACGTTTTAAAACGTTGGAACGATAAACACCTTCTGTTGTGAAAAGTAATGCACCATCACCAGCCATTGAGATAATTACGTGTTGTGCTCCTTCTTCTAGTAACCGATGTCCATAAGGTAAAATATCTTCAACACTTGTAAAGGTTGTATGATATAATTCTGCCAACTCATGATTATTTGGCTTGACCAATAAAGGCTTTTGTGACAAAGCGTTCATTAAATCTTCACCTGTCGTATCAATAACAAATTCTGCGCCTTTTTCCTTCACAATTTGGATTAATTCTTCGTAAAATCCTTTGCGTAGAGAAGCAGGTGTACTTCCTGAAAGAACAACAATATCACCAGCCTGAACACGACTAACTGCTTGTTTTAGTTCTTGAATTTCTTCGTTTGTTAGAGCAGGTCCTAAGCCGTTAATTTCTGTTTCAGTATCTGATTTCAATTTAATGTTGATTCGTGTATCAGCAGACACGGGAGTGAAATTCGTTTGGATTTCTTCTTTTTTCAACCAATCAGCAATGAATGAGCCTGTAAAACCACCTAAAAAACCTAAGGCAGTGGATTCTGTCTCCATACGTTTTAAAATACGTGAAACGTTGATTCCTTTGCCGCCAGGTAATTTAAAATCATTCGTCATCCGATTTAAATCACCAATTTGTAGATGATCGACATGAACGATAAAGTCGATAGAAGGGTTTAAAGTCACTGTGTAAATCATTTGTTTGCCTCCATTAAAATAGTTTTTTGCTGGAATCCTTGAAGTGATTCAGCAGGGCAGTAGTCAGTTAGTAAAGTAACTGACTCTAATTCTTCCACTTTGGTAAACGTTACTTCATTAAATTTTGTATGATCCAGTAAAACATAGGCTGTTTCTGCTTGATGAATAGCCAAGGCTTTTAGCGCTGCTTCTTCGGGATCAGGCGTTGTTAAACCAAACTCTAAATGTGCGCCGTTAGTTCCTAAAAAAGCTTTGTTAAAACGAAAATGTTGTAGCTGTTCCATACTAGTGGCACCAATGATTGCTTTAGTGGAGAGCTTCAAAGTACCACCAAGCATAATAGTGGGAATTTCCATATCGCTAAGTTTTGCAGCATGATGTACGGAATTCGTCACTACATGGATTTGTTTCCCAACTAAAAAAGGGATCATTTCTAACGTGGTTGAACCAGCATCTAAATAGATCATATCGCCATCTTGTACACAACTAGCGGCTAAAGAAGCAATCTTTTGCTTTTCGTGCGTGTTTTTGATTGATTTTTCCGTCATGTTTTGTTCAAAGCCTAAATTAAGAATACGCTTAGCGCCGCCGTGAATGCGTTCTAACAAATTGGCGTCTTCTAATTCTTGTAAATCGCGGCGGATTGTGGATTCTGAAGCATTGAACAAGCTAGCAAGTTCTTGCGATTTGACGACTGATTTTTGATCTAACAATTGTAAAATTTTTTGATGTCGTTCTTCCGTAAGCATTTTCATCCCTCATTTCATGGATATAATAGCACAAATGAAAACGCTAATCAATCTAAAACGGTCAAAAACATTCAAAAAAATTAAAAAACAGTCATAAGAAAAAAAGAAAGCTGCTGAACTCAGGTTCAGCAGCTTTCTTTAATTCACTAAATCATTCGGTAAAGTTTTTTGATAAATCTCTTTTTTGACTTGGTAAGCGAGTTTTTCATCGGTCAAAATAATGAGCACATCGCCAACATGCATAACAGTATCACCATGTGTTAAAATTTCCGATTCGCCACGGCGAATGGAAGTGAGCAACATTTGTTTAGGCCAGACAAAATCACGTACCATCGTATCATCTAAGGAACTTTCTGCAGTGATAGGTAATTCAATAATCGTTTTGTGGCCACGAATATTACTTACTTTAGAAGGAACCAAACGTTCTAATAAGCTTTCATAAATTGGCTTGCCGCCAAGACTATCGATGGTAATATAACTAACTAAAGCGACAACTCCTAAAGACATTAAATGAGAAAAATTGCCGACCATTTCTGTTACTAAAATAATCGCTGTTAACGGTGCTTTACCAATCGCAGTAAAATAACCAGCCATGGCAAAAATTAAAAAGTTTTTCACAAAAATTGGATCCATCCCTACGTATTGGACAAGTAGACTGCCATACAATGTCCCGATAATGGCACCTAAAGTTAGAATAGGCAAGAAAATACCACCAGGGAGATTCGAACCGTAAGAAACCATTGAAAAAACAAAACGTAAAACCAGTAAGCCGACTAAAGCCCAAATAGTGGCCGGTTGATTGCCTAAAGCTAAAACAATTTGATTCCCACCGCCAAGTAAATGTGGAAAGAAATAACCAATCGGTAAAATCAAAATAAAAGGAATAAAACCATAATAATTAGAAGAAAGGCCTTTGATTTTTCCATATACTTTTGGTAAGGACAACAATGTTTTTTGATATATCCAACCTAATAATCCTAGCAAAACGCCCAGCAGGACTAATGTCCAATAGTACTCTAAAGGCAAAGATTTAACCGGACCAATATAAAGAACTGGTTGCAATCCGAAGAAATGCAAAGAAACAAAGTTAGCGGAAATGGCCGCAGAAAAAGAGGTTAACCAAACTAAAGGTGAAAAGGAATGGTGAACCTCTTCTAGAACAAATAAAAGTCCTGCGATTGGTGCATTAAAAGCGGCGGCTAAACCAGCACTGGCACCACTACTGATTAAAATTTTTTCTTCAGACTTGGTGCTTTGCCGCCATTGACTATAGCCTTGTCCAACCACTGCACCTAGTTGAATTGAAGGACCTTCACGTCCCAAAAATAGCCCAGGACTAATCGCTAAGATCCCACCGATAAATTTTTTCCAAAGCACTGGAAACCAGTGAATTTCTAATTGACCTTGAAGTTGTCCTTCCACTTGGGGAATGCCACTGCCTTTAATTGCTGGTTCGCTTTTGATCAGTCGTCCTAATAAATAAGCAAGCACGAGAGAAAATAAGAACCAAGGAATCATCCAAAAGGGTTTTTCGTGAAACGTTTGATACAGATGCACGACTTGTTCGCCAATTTTTTCAATGCCTAAGCGAAATAAGCTGACAACAAAGCCGACCAGGATTCCGACGACGATGCCTTTAAGGATAAAGCCGATTCGGGTACCATCTAATTGTTTAATTTCATGTACATCATTATTCATTTCATTTTTAGCCTCCATCACTACTTACTAATGTACTGCGGTTTGACTTGATTTACAAGAAAATTTCATATAAAAAGAAAAAGATTTTTTGTTCTTTTCTAAAGAACTTCAAAGGGATTTTTGGTATACTGTATAAGATTGAAAAAAGAGAGAGGACGTTTAATATGACACAAAAACATGCCTTGGTTCAGGGAATGAATCCTCGACAAGAAGAAGCCGTTTTGCATACAGAAGGACCACTGTTAGTCATGGCTGGTGCTGGTAGTGGAAAAACGCGGGTTTTAACACACCGAATTGCCTATCTAATTGAGGAAAAAGAAGTAAATCCATGGAATATTTTGGCGATTACGTTTACCAATAAAGCTGCTAAAGAAATGAAAGAGCGTGTAAATAAATTACTGGAAACGGGTGGCGAAGATGTATGGGTCTCCACTTTTCACTCCATGTGTGTAAGAATTTTACGTCGTGATGTGGATCAGATTGGTTACAACCGTAATTTTACAATTATTGACCCATCGGAACAAAAAACATTAATGAAACGCATCTTAAACGACTTAAATATTGATTCAAAAAAATATGATCCTCGCTCAATTTTAGGTACGATTAGCAATGCCAAAAATGAATTACAAACGCCTGAAAAAGTTGCTGAAATGCAAGGTTCCTTATATGAAGAAATTGTCGCAAAATGCTATGAAGCCTATCAAAAAGAATTACGCAAAAACCAATGTATGGATTTTGATGATTTGATTATGAATACGATTCGTTTATTCAATGAACAACCAGATACGTTGGCGTTCTACCAAAATAAATTTCACTATATTCATGTGGATGAATACCAAGATACCAATCATGCACAATATACCTTAGTCAATTTATTGGCTGCACGTTTCAAAAATCTGTGTGTCGTAGGTGATGCCGACCAAAGTATCTATGGTTGGCGCGGGGCGGATATGCAAAATATCTTGGATTTTGAAAAAGATTATCCAGATGCCAGTGTAATTTTGCTAGAACAAAATTATCGATCCACCAAAAACATTTTGGCGGCTGCGAATGATGTCATCAAAAATAACCGTAACCGCCGCGAGAAAGAACTGTGGACAGAAAATATAGACGGTGAAAAAATTGTCTATTATCGCGGGGACACAGAACGGGATGAAACACAATTTATTGTGAGCCAAATCCAAAAAGAAATGCGGGAAAATGACCGAATTTATGGTGATTTTGCAGTATTATATCGGACCAATGCTCAATCCCGTGTAGTGGAAGAAATGCTCTTGAAATCTAATATTCCGTATACCATGGTGGGCGGACATAAATTCTACGACCGTAAAGAAATTAAAGATATTTTGGCTTATTTAAGTTTGATTGCCAATCCAGATGATTCGATCAGCTTTGAACGAATTGTCAATGAACCAAAACGAGGAATCGGTAAAAGTTCAATTGAAAAATTACGGCTATTTGCGGATACGCATGGTTGGGCTTTGCTGGAAGCTGCCCAAAATGTTGATTTGGCAAATATTTCAGGAAAAGCGGGTAAAGAGCTTGGTAATTTTGGCATGATGATTCAAGACTTAACGAAAACAGTGCCCTATTTAACGATTACAGAATTGGTGAAAGAAACTTTACAACGTAGTGGTTATCGGGAAGCTTTGATGGCGCAAAATAATTTAGAGTCTCAAGCTCGCTTAGAAAACTTGGACGAATTTTTATCTGTGACACAAGAATTTGATAAACGTTTTGAAGCGCAAAACAACGACGATTCAAATGGCGAAGAAACAAAATTGGCGGATTTTTTAACAGATTTAGCCTTGGTTTCTGATTTAGATAATTTAGAAGAGAGCTCTTCACAAGTAACCTTAATGACGTTGCATGCGGCCAAAGGGCTGGAATTTCCAGTGGTCTTTTTAATGGGCTTAGAAGAAGGGGTTTTCCCATTATCACGTGCCATGCTAGAAGAAAGTGAACTGGAAGAAGAACGGCGCTTGGCTTATGTTGGTATCACACGAGCGGAAGAAGCCCTGTTTTTAACGAATGCTTATTCGAGAACATTATATGGTCGCACGCAATATAATCGACCAAGTCGCTTTTTAGAAGAAATTGAGGCGGAACGTTTAGTGAAACAAGGGGCGGCGGCCAATTTACAGAAAGCTCCAGCGCGCACCTTTGATCCTAAAGTATTCAAGCCCAACGCAAGTAAACCAGCTTATACACAGCCAGCTACAAAATCAGTTAGCAACAAAGTGGCAAGTGGTGGCGAAAAAGTTTCTTGGCAAGCAGGTGATAAGGTCCAACATAAAGCATGGGGCGTTGGTACAGTCGTTCGTGTAGGCGGTTCGGCCAAAGACTTAGAGTTGGACATTGCTTTCCCAGAAAAAGGCATAAAACGGTTGTTAGCGGCATTTGCACCAATTGAAAAAATTTAACATGCAAAATAGGTCAGCGATTTAATGAGAAATCATCATTAGATAAATTCTTTTTATTTTCTATCTTAGTGTAAATGTGTTAAAAAGACGATAAGAGCATTACACTTATGAGGAGGAGTTCTACGATGGAACAACAACCATTAACATTAACGGCGGCGACAACTCGTGCGCAAGAATTAAGAAAACAACTCAATCAATATTCCCATGAATATTATGTCAAAGATCAACCATCCGTAGAAGATTATGTTTACGATCGTTTGTATAAAGAGTTAGTCGATATTGAAACGGAGTTTCCTGATTTAATCACGCCAGATTCGCCGACACAACGTGTAGGTGGCAAAGTTTTATCTGGTTTTGAAAAAGCTCCGCATGACATTCCAATGTATAGTTTAAATGATGGGTTTAGCAAGGAAGACATTTTTGCTTTTGATGAACGTGTTCGTAAGGCGATTGGTAAACCCGTTGCTTACTGTTGCGAGTTGAAAATTGATGGGTTAGCAATTTCATTACGTTATGAAAACGGGGTGTTTGTACGCGGAGCAACACGAGGCGATGGAACGGTTGGTGAAAACATTACAGAGAACTTACGAACGGTTCGCTCTGTGCCAATGCGTTTAACGGAGCCCATTTCAGTGGAAGTTCGTGGCGAGTGCTACATGCCTAAACAATCCTTTGTCGCATTGAATGAAGAACGTGAAGAAAATGGCCAAGATATTTTTGCCAATCCTCGGAATGCAGCGGCGGGAAGCTTGCGCCAATTAGACACAAAAATTGTGGCAAAACGGAACTTAAATACGTTTTTATACACAGTTGCTGACTTTGGACCAATGAAAGCGAAGACGCAGTTTGAGGCATTAGAAGAGCTTTCTGCAATTGGTTTTAGAACCAATCCCGAACGGCAATTATGTCAGTCAATCGATGAAGTTTGGGCCTACATTGAAGAATACCATGAAAAGCGGAGCACTTTGCCATACGAAATCGATGGAATTGTGATTAAAGTGAACGAATTTGCGTTGCAAGATGAATTAGGTTTCACTGTCAAAGCACCTCGCTGGGCGATTGCCTACAAATTTCCACCAGAAGAAGCAGAAACAGTAGTGGAAGATATTGAATGGACAATTGGGCGCACGGGAGTGGTCACTCCTACTGCGGTCATGGCTCCTGTACGAGTCGCGGGAACCACGGTTAGTCGGGCAAGTTTGCATAATGCAGATTTTATTCAAATGAAAGATATCCGTTTAAATGATCATGTTATTATTTACAAAGCCGGCGATATTATCCCAGAAGTAGCGCAAGTCCTAGTTGAAAAACGTGCAGCCGATAGTCAGCCTTATGAAATGCCGACACATTGTCCAATTTGTCATAGTGAGTTGGTGCATTTAGATGAGGAAGTGGCGTTACGTTGTATTAATCCAAAATGCCCTGCGCAAATTAAAGAAGGGCTGAATCACTTTGTCTCACGAAACGCAATGAACATTGATGGCTTGGGGCCAAGAGTGTTAGCACAAATGTATGACAAAGGATTAGTGAAAGACGTAGCGGATCTGTATTTCTTAACAGAAGAACAGTTAATGACTTTGGATAAAATCAAAGAAAAATCAGCAAACAACATTTATACTGCCATTCAAGGGAGTAAAGAAAACTCTGTCGAACGTTTGATTTTTGGCTTAGGGATTCGCCATGTGGGTGCGAAAGCGGCGAAAATTTTAGCGGAGCATTTTGTTGATTTACCAACCTTAAGTCGTGCAACTGCGGAAGAAATTGTGGCTTTGGATTCAATTGGCGAAACAATCGCAAACAGCGTTGTGACGTATTTTGAAAATGAGGAAGTTCATGAATTAATGGCTGAACTGGAAAAAGCCCAAGTGAACTTGACATATAAAGGTCTCCGGACAGAACAATTAGCAGAAGTGGAGTCACCTTTCAAAGACAAAACAGTTGTTTTAACAGGAAAATTAACGCAGTACACTCGCGAAGAAGCCAAAGAAAAAATTGAAAATCTTGGTGGAAAAGTTACAGGGAGTGTTTCGAAAAAAACTGACATTGTGGTTGCTGGCGAAGATGCAGGCAGTAAATTAACCAAAGCTGAAAGCTTAGGCGTGACCGTTTGGAATGAACAAGCAATGGTCGATGCGTTAGATGCAAGTCATTTTTAAGAAGAAAAATTAACGTTGTCAGATTTTATGTAGTAATTTGATGGTATGCTTATTTTAGTCATAAAAGTTATATGAACGAGGACTTTCTGAGTTGAGAAAGGAGGTTGATGCTTATGCGCAATTCTTCTTACTTTAACGAAAGGAGCAATGTTTTTGTCCGTTGAAGCAGCGCTAGGACTGATGATTGGTTTTGCAACACTTGTTGTGACCATTATCTTCGGTATCTTAGCGCTTGTCTTAGACAACAAAAATAACCGTTCATAAGCTTTGAGGAGCTGAACGGTTAAGCGTTTGAAATAAAACCAATAACTCAGTAAGCCGCTAGTTCTTATAACTAGTAGTGGCTATTAGAGAGGTATGTTCCTGCATATCTCTCTTTTCATTTTCATAATAACATATTTCCGTCATTTTTGCGAGCGACAAATTATCAATGAAATTCAAGGTTTCATCTAAAATATCCGACCATTTTATGGTAGAATGGGAACAGAGTGAACAGCTGTGCTAAGCTGTTTAAAGAAATACAATCCAATTGATTAATCTGAAAATGAAAATTTCAGTAAATGATAGAAAGAAGGGTATCTATGGCAATTACAGAAGAACAAGTCAAACATGTCGCTAAATTATCAAAATTATCTTTCTCCGAAGAAGAATTAGCGGACTTTACCAATCAACTAGATAAAATTATTGATATGGTGGAATTACTAGAAGAAGTAGATACAACAGGGGTTCCTTTTACTTCAAATGTGAATGAATCAATCAATGTCATGCGTGAAGACGTAGCGACACCAGGAATGGACCGTAAAGAATTAATGCGGAATGTTCCGGAATCAGAGAATGGTTACATTAAAGTGCCTGCAATTATGGATAACGGGGAGGCAGGAGCCTAATGGAAAAATTATACGACAAATCGTTAACAGAGTTACATGATTTATTGGTTTCAAAAGAAATCACTGCAGTTGATTTAACCGAAGAAACATTAAATCGTATTCAAGATACAGAAGAACAACTAGGTTCTTTTATTACAGTTAGTGAAGAAAAAGCAATGGCATTAGCCAAAGCGATTGACTTAAAAGGCATCACTGAAAGTAATCCATTAGCTGGGATTCCAATTGGGATTAAAGACAACATTGTCACAAAAGATATTTTAACAACAGCTGGCTCAAAAATGTTACACAATTTTGACCCAATTTATGATGCGACCGTGATGGATAAAGTCTATCAAGCGGATATGATTCCAGTCGGAAAATTGAACATGGATGAATTTGCCATGGGCGGAAGTACGGAAACGTCTTACTTCAAGAAAACAAAAAATGCTTGGGATCAAACCAAAGTTCCTGGTGGTTCTTCTGGTGGTTCAGCTTCTGCTGTCGCAGCCGGACAAGTCCCAGTTTCTTTAGGGAGCGATACAGGTGGTAGTATCCGCCAACCAGCCGCATTCAACGGTATTGTGGGCCTAAAACCAACTTATGGACGTGTGTCTCGTTTTGGTTTGATTGCTTTTGCTTCAAGTTTAGACCAAATTGGTCCATTGACACGAAATGTTAAAGACAATGCCTTAGCTTTAAACGCAATTAGTGGTTATGACGAAAAAGACGGCACTTCTGCAGGCGTTTCTGTTCCTGATTTTACGGCAGATTTAACTGGCGACATCAAAGGCATGAAAATTGCTTTACCAAAAGAATACTTAGGTGAAGGGGTACAACCTGATGTTCGTGAAGCGGTATTAAAAGCAGCAGAAACATTTAAATCTTTAGGAGCAACGGTGGAAGAAGTTAGTTTGCCACATTCTAAGTACGGCGTAGCGGTTTATTATATTATTGCCTCTTCAGAAGCAAGTTCAAACTTACAACGCTTTGATGGCATTCGTTACGGGTACCGTTCAGACAATGTACAAAACTTAGAAGATGTCTATGTTAATTCACGTTCTGAAGGTTTCGGAACAGAAGTTAAACGTCGGATTATGTTAGGAACCTTCTCTTTAAGTGCTGGTTATTATGATGCGCACTTTAAAAAGGCTGGTCAAGTCCGTACACTAATCAAACAAGATTTTGAGAATGTCTTTGCGGATTATGACTTAATCATTGGCCCATCCACACCAACAGTTGCCTTTGGTCTAGGGGAAAACATCAATGATCCAATCACAATGTATATGAATGATATTTTAACCATTCCTGTCAACTTAGCAGGACTACCAGGCATGTCCATTCCAGCAGGCTTCTCAGAAGGCTTGCCAGTTGGTTTACAAATTATTGGAAAACATTTTGACGAACATACAATGTATAAAGCAGCCTATGCTTTTGAACAAGCGACAGATTTCCATACGAAAAAACCAGTCATTTTAGGGGGGAACGATTAATGAACTTTGAAACTGTCATTGGATTAGAAGTCCACGTAGAATTGAAAACCAACTCTAAAATTTTCTCCTCTGCGCCAGCGCATTTCGGAGCAGAACCAAATAGCAACACAAATGTGGTTGACTGGAGTTACCCAGGTGTTTTGCCTGTCATGAATAAAGGTGCCTTAGAATTTGGTATGAAAGCAGCACTTGCCTTGAACTGTGAAATTTCAAAAGAAACACATTTTGACCGTAAAAACTATTTTTACCCAGATAACCCGAAAGCATACCAAATTTCTCAATTTGATCAACCAATCGGACATGATGGTTGGATTGAAATTGAAGTCGAAGGCAAAAAGAAAAAAATTCGCATTGAACGGGTGCATTTAGAAGAAGATGCTGGGAAAAATATTCACGGCACAGATGGCTATTCTTATGTAGACTTGAATCGTCAAGGTACGCCTTTAATTGAAATCGTTTCTGAAGCAGACATGCGCTCACCAGAAGAAGCGTATGCTTATTTAGAAGCGTTGCGTTCAATTATCCAATTTACAGAAGTTTCTGATGTGAAAATGGAAGAAGGTTCTATGCGTTGTGATGCCAATATTTCTTTACGTCCGTATGGTCAAGAAGAATTTGGTACTAAAGCGGAATTAAAGAATTTGAACTCTATGAACTTTGTAAAAAAAGGTTTAGCTTATGAAGAAAAACGCCAGGCCAAAGTCCTATTATCTGGTGGCGAAATTCAACAAGAAACACGCCGCTTTGATGAAGCAACTAGTACAACGTTGCTTATGCGTGTTAAAGAAGGCTCAAGTGACTACCGTTACTTCCCAGAGCCAGATGTTCCTCGTTTTTCAATTGATGATGAATGGATTGAAAAAGTTCGCGCTAGTTTGCCAGAAATGCCAGCCTCACGTCGTGCCCGTTATATCAGTGAATTAGGGTTACCTGAATACGACGCAATGGTCTTAACTTTAACGAAAGAAATGTCAGATTTCTTTGAAGCAACTTTAGCAAACGGTGCAGATGCGAAACAAGCATCAAACTGGTTAATGGGCGAAGTTTCTGCTTACTTAAACAGTGAAAAAGTTGAATTAGCCGATACTAAACTAACACCAGAAAATCTAGCGGGTATGATTACTTTGATTAACGATGGCACAATCAGCTCGAAAATTGCGAAGAAAGTGTTCAAAGAGTTAATTGAAAACGGTGGAGACGCTAAAGAAGTTGTCGAAGCAAAAGGTTTGGTTCAATTATCTGATCCAGCGCAATTATTACCAATGATTAACGAAGTTTTAGACAACAACCAACAATCAATTGATGACTTTAAAAACGGAAAAGACCGTGCAGTTGGTTTCCTTGTTGGACAAATTATGAAAGCAACTCGTGGACAAGCAAACCCAGGTGTGGTTAACAAGTTATTGCAAGAAGAGCTTTCAAAACGATAAGAAAGTAGCAGGCAAACCATGAAAAAAGCTAGAGTGATTTATAATCCAACGTCAGGAAAAGAGTTAATCAAAAAGAACTTAGCCGATATTTTATCTATTTTAGAAGAATGTGGTTATGAAGCCAGTGCATTTGCGACCACACCAGAAGAAAATTCAGCACGCAATGAAGCACATCGTGCTGCGCGTGCAGGATTTGATTTACTAGTAGCAGCAGGTGGAGATGGGACCATTAATGAAGTCGTGAATGGGATTGCTCCGTTGAAGCGGCGCCCTAAAATGGCCATTATTCCTGCTGGAACGACGAATGACTATGCACGGGCATTGAAGATTCCTCGTGATAATATCGTTAAGGCAGCAGAAGTGATTAAAAAAAATCAAACTGTCAAAATGGATATTGGCCAAGCCGGCAAAAATTACTTTATCAATATTGCGGCGGGTGGTCATTTAACGGAACTGACTTATGAAGTTCCATCAGAGTTGAAAAGTATTTTTGGTTACTTAGCGTACTTAGCGAAAGGAGCCGAAATGTTGCCGCGAGTGAAGCCGATTAAAATGCGCATGACGTATGATGAAGGTGTGTACGAAGGCAACGCATCAATGTTTTTCCTAGGGCTGACTAACTCGGTGGGTGGCTTCGAGCAAATCGTACCAGACGCTAAATTAGATGATGGTAAGTTTTCATTAATCATTGTAAAAACAGCCAATATTTTTGAGATTCTTCATTTAGTTGCGTTAATGTTAAATGGTGGAAAGCATGTTGAAGATCATCGACTAATCTATACAAAGACCAGCTATTTACATGCAGAAACGTTAGAAAAGAACAATAAAATGATGATTAATTTAGATGGTGAATATGGAGGCGATGCTCCAATGACCTTTAAAAATATGCATCAACACATTGAAATTTTTGCAAATGGTGATGCACTGCCGTCCAATGCAATTATGGGTTCTGTCTTAACTGGTAGCGATGAGATTGTCGTAGAATCAGAAGACGAAGAGGAAGAAGCATATAACGAAGCTAGCAAAGAATTTGTCAAAGAAGTTGAACGACTAACAGACGAAGATATTGATGGCGATGGAAAGATTGCCGAAAAAGAAAAGCACTAGGTAGTCCGTGAATAGCTAATGAAAGATTTAGTTGATAAGATCTTTCATTGGCTATTTTTTGACTAAGGGAAAGGGTCTCATTCTTTTATTTACCCAAAAAGCTCAAACGGAATTGCTAAATCGCCATGAAAATTCGTTGTTGCTTTTCTTAGGTATTTTCATTAGAATGAGTGAAGTGTATAAAAAGAAGGAGCGACTTATGAAAAATTATCCAGTAAAGAAAAATGACGTCATTGAAGTAGAAATCATTGACTTGACGCATGAAGGTTTAGGCGTGGCAAAAGTGGACCATTATCCATTGTTTATTGAAAATGCCTTACCAGGTGAAAAACTTGAAATCAAAGTCTTAAAAACAGGCAAAAGTTTTGGTTATGGGAAAGTGTTGACTGTCCTAAAAAGCAGTGAACAGCGTGTGCCCGTGAAAGATGAAAACTTTACAAAAGTCGGGATTAGTCCGTTGCAACATTTAGCGTACGGCGCCCAACTATCATTTAAAACGCAACAAGTCGAAAATGTTATGCAACGTGTCGCTAAATTGCCAGGAGTCCCTGTTTTACCAACAATTGGGATGAATGATCCGTGGCATTACCGGAACAAAGCACAAATTCCCGTGCGTAAAATTGACAACCAATTACAAACAGGTTTTTTCCGGAAAAATAGCCATGATTTAATTCCGATGGAACATTTCTATATTCAAGACCCAGAAATTGATGCAGCAATTGTTAAAATCCGTGACATTATGCGTAAATATAGCGTAAAACCTTATAACGAATCTGATAATACAGGGAACTTACGCCATATTGTCGTTCGTCGTGGCTACCATACTGGGGAGATGATGGTTGTTCTAATTACGAGAACACCGAAATTATTCCCAATTAGTAAAATTGTGCCAGATATTTTGGAAGCTATTCCGGAAGTAGTCAGCATTGTACAAAATGTTAATCCCAAACGAACCAATGTCATTTTTGGCGACGAAACCATCTTATTACATGGGTCTGAAAAAATTACAGATACTATTTTTGATTTGAAATTTGAAATTTCCGCGCGTTCATTTTATCAAGTAAATCCACAACAAACAGAAGTGATGTATCAAAAAGTTAAAGAGTATGCGGCTTTAACAGGCAATGAAATTGTGGTGGATGCCTATTGCGGGATTGGAACGATTGGCTTAACTTTAGCCCAAGATGCAAAGCAAGTTTACGGTATTGAAGTAATTGAAGAAGCGGTCAAAGATGCAGAAAATAATGCTAAATTAAACAACATTGAGAATGCCACTTTCACGGCTGGTTTAGCGGAAGAATTATTGCCAAAATTAGTTGAAAATGGCTTGCAACCAGATGTTGTGGTGGTGGATCCACCACGGAAAGGGTTAGACGGTCAATTAGTAAACACATTAATTGAAACGCAACCTGAACGAATTGTTTATGTCAGCTGTAATCCAGCCACACTCGCTCGCGACATTGCATTATTAACAGAAGGTGGCTATGAAGCAAAAGAAATTCAACCAGTGGATAATTTCCCACAAACGACCCACATTGAATCTGTCACGTTATTAACAAAGGCGGTGGATTAAATGAATGAAAAAGAAAAAATGTTAGAATTAATTAAAAAGAAACAAGGTGGTGGCCGTTCTAAAAAAATGGAAACTCCCAAAAATGATCGTAAAAACATGCGCAAAGGGCCTAAAATTTTTAATAAATAAACGGTTATCAGTAAAAAGTTGCCGCCCATTAATGAAATGGGCGGCAACTTTTTTGTTAAAGCATTCCTAGCCAAACAAATAAGTTGTTATTTTGCTAGTAAATCTGTTATTTTAGACAAAAGACAAGGAGGGCTATTCAGTGGAATATGTAACAACATTAGAAGAATTAGAAGAAAAAATTACAGACAATCGTCTACAAGCCGTCTTTTTGACAGCAAAAAATTGTAGTGTTTGTACAGTTGATAAACCGATTGTCGAAAAAATTGCAACAAAATATGAATTTCCTACATACATTGCAGAAGCTGATAAAAGTCCAGAAATAATTGGACAATTAAATGCTTTTTCTGCACCGACCATTATCTTATACTATGAAGGAAAAGAAATTCATCGCCAAGCTAAAATTATTAACTTTCAAGAAATTGAAAAGAGAGTTCGACAAGTACAAGAAAATAGTTAATCAAAAAGGAAGCCACCGATCACGGAGAGGCTTCCTTTTTAATTATCTCGCTAAATGTTCAGTTTGTTGTTGAGAAAAAAGTTGATAACTGACAAAAACTTCTGCTCTTTTGTTTACTTCTAATTTAACGAAAATATTGTGGATATGTGTTTTTACTGTCCCGATTGATAGGAATAGTTCGTTGGCTATATCTTGATTTGTTTTGCACTCTAAAAGTAACGAAAGCACTTCTCGTTCTCGCTGCGTTAATTGATAGGCATCACAAAAAGGCGCCAAAAGTACGGGTTCATCTGATTGATTTTCTTCCAATTTAGCAGCGTCTTTTTCAAGAACCGACAGAGGAAAATCACGATTACAGAAGTAGATAATGGCGATGGAGAGAATGATTGTATAAATATCTTCAGAAACGTTTCGGTTGTTAATTTTAAAGACAATATCAGAATATTGGTCAATGTTAAAAATAACGAAGGTATCTTCCAAAAGAATCGCCACACCGAAACCAATGCTTAGCCAACCAATAAAACGAAGATATTTTTTCGCAAGGGCTGATAAAGGATCTATTCGTAGTTGATAGAGCGCATAGCATCCAAGGTAAATTAAAAATAGCTGATTGGGTAAATAGTACAACCAAACTTTTAAGGCGGAATTTTGTGAAAATGGAATAGCTAGCATCCATAAACCAATTAAAAATAACCAGACAAATTGATAATTTTTAAAAGGACGACCACTAATAGTATTGATAATAGCCAGATAGGCAAAATTACAACAAATAAAAATGATGGTCTTTAAAAAAGGTGCGGTCATAAAGGTCTGATTATATTCGGTTGCAAACGAATTAATGAACTCAGTCATATAAACAATCACATTGTCACAAATAAAAATAACCATTAAAAAGAGAAGCAATAAAAAAATCGGTTGTTTATTTTTCAAGTAAAGATTTAAGGTAAAGGTTGAAGTAAACGAATATAAAATAATCAACAAGATGTTATAAATAAAAACAAATGTCACGATTGGAAACCCCTTTCATCTTTTATTTTAAGTGAATGATTTTTCAAAATAATTATACCATTTTCAAATCTATGATTGGTCAGAAATTAGAGAGAAATCCGCCTAAACTTTTATAAACCCCTGGTGTACCAACGGTTTATAACCATAAATAAACTTTTTTTAATGAAAAATCACGCCAAAAAAGAAAGCGTTTTCTAACTTTTGGTGGATAGTAAACTCTTCGCTAAACTTGGTAAAGTCAATGTGTAAACAAAAACAACTTTTAGGAGGAACACATCATGAAAAGAGATTACGTTACAACAGAAACATATACGAAAGAGGAAATGCACTATTTAGTCGATTTATCATTAAAAATTAAAGAAGCGATTAAAAATGGGTATTATCCGCAACTGTTAAAAAACAAATCTTTAGGAATGATTTTCCAACAATCTTCAACTCGAACACGAGTATCTTTTGAAACTGCAATGGAACAATTAGGTGGACATGGCGAATATTTAGCACCTGGTCAAATTCAATTAGGGGGACATGAAACGATTGAAGATACCAGCCGTGTATTGTCACGTTTAGTAGATATTTTGATGGCTCGTGTGGAACGTCACCATAGTATTGTTGATTTAGCTAATTGTGCTACCATCCCAGTCATTAACGGTATGTCTGATTACAATCATCCAACCCAAGAATTAGGTGATTTGTGTACCATGGTTGAGCATTTACCAGAAGGCAAAAAATTAGAAGATTGTAAAGTTGTCTTTGTCGGAGATGCGACACAAGTTTGTTTTTCTTTAGGATTAATCACAACAAAAATGGGCATGAATTTTGTTCACTTCGGTCCAGAAGGCTTCCAATTAAATGAAGAGCATCAAGCGAAATTAGCAAAAAATTGTGAAGTTTCAGGCGGTAGCTTTTTGGTCACAGATGATGCAAGTTCTGTTGAAGGCGCTGATTTCTTGTACACGGATGTTTGGTATGGCTTGTACGAAGCGGAATTATCTGAAGAAGAACGTATGAAGGTTTTCTATCCAAAATATCAAGTGAATCAAGAAATGATGGATCGGGCAGGTGCCAATTGTAAATTCATGCACTGTTTACCAGCAACACGTGGGGAAGAAGTAACTGATGAAGTGATTGACGGTAAAAATTCTATTTGTTTCGATGAAGCAGAAAACCGTTTAACATCTATTCGTGGCTTATTAGTATATCTTATGAATGATTATGAAGCAAAAAATCCTTATGATTTAATCAAGCAAGCAGAAGCGAAAAAAGAACTAGAAGTTTTCTTAGACACTCAAAGCATTTAACGGCCAACTGTCCACTGATTGAAAAAATGAATCAGTGGACAGTTTATAAAGAGAGGAAGAGTCTTCATGGAGGGGAAAAAGAAATTTAGTTTAACGAGTGCCATTTTATCAGTCATCTGTGTGGTTTTCGTTGCTGAAGCAGCGGCGCCTGTTGCTGCAATTGGTAATTCTCAGTTTTTTTGGTGGATTTTCTTATTAATTGCATTCCTATTGCCATATGGGTTAATTTCATCAGAATTAGGAACAACTTATATTGGTGAAGGGGGCATCTATGATTGGGTGACCAAAGCATATGGTCATCGTTGGGGTGCCAGAGTTTCTTGGTATTATTGGATTAATTATCCATTGTGGCTAGCTTCATTAGCCGTTATGACGCCAGAACTATTAACGACAATTACAGGTATTAAGTTTTCAACACCGATGATGATTATTGTTGAATTAATTTTTACTTGGATTGTGGTTTGGATTAGTTTTTATCCAGTCAGCGACAGTATCTGGATTCTAAATGGAGCTGCCGTAATCAAGATGGTTTTAGCTGTCTTAATTGGTGGGCTAGGATTGTATGTAGCCTTGACGAAAGGTGTTGCCAATGAATTTACCTTGAAATCAATGCTACCAACGTTTGACTTAAGGAGTTTATCTTTTATTTCTGTAATCATTTTTAATTTGTTAGGGTTTGAAGTCATCTGTACGTTTGCAGATGATATGGAAAATCCTAAGAAGCAAATTCCACAAGCTATTGTAGCAGCGGGGTTAGTCATTGCGGCCATTTATATTTTTTCAGCCTTTGGAATTGGGGTAGCGATTCCCACCGATCAAATTAGTACCGGCAGTGGTATGATGGATAGCTTTAAACTATTGACAGGCTCGACAGAAGGTTGGTTCATTATGTTGATGGCTTTCCTATTCCTTCTTACGTTGTTC
The DNA here is from genome assembly GCF_050536915.1 of Enterococcus sp. DIV1316a. Taxonomy (NCBI): domain Bacteria; kingdom Bacillati; phylum Bacillota; class Bacilli; order Lactobacillales; family Enterococcaceae; genus Enterococcus; species Enterococcus sp. DIV1316a. The sequence continues at coordinate 507,769 of NZ_CP172913.1, forward strand.
GGAAACATGATTTCTTGGTCATTAGGAGTCAATAATACAGCTTGTTATGCTGCTGAAAATGGTGACATGCCTAAATTTTTTGAAAAACGTAGTAAGAAAAATGACATGCCAATTGGGGCTGCTTTGATGAATGGCATTGTGGCATCGGTGGTCATTGTATTAGCACCAATTTTACCTAATCAAGATTTATTCTGGGCCTTTTTCTCCTTGAATGTCGTCCTATTCTTGTTATCGTATATCCCAGTTTTCCCAGCTTTTTATAAGCTTAGAAAAATTGATCCCGATACACCACGTCCGTTTAAAGTTAACGGAAAACCAGGATTTTTAAAAGTTTTAGTGGTTTTACCAATGATTATGATTATTATTTCACTGATTTTCACAGCAGTGCCTTTAGATTTTAGTCCCGCAGCATTAAATGAAAAATTACCAATCACAATTGGGGCAATCATTTTTATTCTGTTTGGTGAAGTAATTATTTACGTGAAAAAAATTAAGAAGGGAACGAAAGAAAATGGCTAAACGAATTGTAGGAAGTACCCCTAAACAAGATGGCTTTAGAATGCCAGGAGAATTTGAACCACAAGAGAAAGTTTGGATGATTTGGCCAGAAAGACCGGATAATTGGCGTGATGGTGGTAAACTTGTCCAAGAAGCTTTTACTAATGTGGCCAAAGCAATTAGTCAATTTACACCGATGAATGTGGTGGTTTCTCAACAACAATTTCAAAATTGCCGTCGCCAATTGCCGCCAGAAATTACGGTTTACGAAATGTCAAACAATGATGCCTGGGTTCGTGATTGTGGACCATCATTTGTCATTAACGACCATGGAGAAATCCGTGGTGTGGATTGGACATTCAATGCTTGGGGGGGATTAGTAGATGGTTTATATTTCCCTTGGGACCAAGACGATTTGGTTGCACAAAAAATTTGTGAAATTGAGCATGTAGATTCTTATCGTACAGATGATTTTGTTTTAGAAGGCGGTTCATTCCACGTAGATGGACAAGGAACAGTCTTGACTACAGAAATGTGCTTATTAAGTGAAGGTCGAAATCCACAACTTTCAAAAGAAGCAATCGAACAAAAATTATGCGACTATTTAAATGTTGAAAAAGTTCTTTGGCTAGGTGATGGAATTGACCCAGAAGAAACCAATGGTCATGTGGATGATGTAGCTTGTTTTATTGCACCTGGTGAAGTGGCTTGTATTTACACCGAAGATCAAAATAGCCCATTTTATGAAGCGGCACAAGATGCGTATCAACGTTTGCTTAAAATGACTGATGCTAAAGGACGCCAATTAAAAGTCCACAAATTATGCTGTCCTGTCAAAAATGTAACCATTAAAGGCTCCTTCAAAATTGATTTCGTGGAAGGAACCATGCCACGAGAAGATGGCGATATTTGTATCGCATCCTATATGAACTTTTTAATTACAAATGATGGCGTGATTGTGCCACAGTATGGTGATGAAAATGATCGTTTGGCTTTAGAGCAAGTTCAAACGATGTTCCCAGATAAAAAAATTGTCGGCGTTAATACGGTAGAAGTTGTTTATGGGGGCGGCAATATTCACTGTATCACACAACAAGAACCAAAGCGCTAGGAGGGAAACAGATGTCAAAAATAGTGATTGCATTAGGTGGAAATGCGTTAGGAAATTCTTCGAAAGAACAATTGGCAAAAGCACAAACCGCTGCAAAATCCATTGTTGATTTAATTGAACAAGGCCATCAAGTGGTGATTGCTCATGGCAACGGGCCACAAGTTGGCAAAATTCGCTTAGCTTTTGAGGAAACGAGTCAATCTCCAGAAGATGTCGTGCCGTTTCCTGAATGCACAGCAATGAGCCAAGGCTATATTGGCTATCATTTACAACAAGCAATTGATGAAGAACTAGTAGCCAGAAATTTAGGGGAACAACCAGTTGTTACGTTAATTACACAAGTCGTGGTGGATCCAAAAGACCCAGCGTTTACAAAACCAACAAAACCAATTGGTGGTTATTATGACGAAGAAACAGCCAAACAGTTGATGGCGGAAACTGGGAACGTCTATCAAGAAGATGCGGGTCGAGGCTGGCGACGGGTAGTTCCTTCACCAAAACCAGTTGATATTTACGAAAAAGTTAGCTTGCGAACACTTGTTGATGCAGGACAGATCGTAATTGCTTGTGGTGGTGGCGGGGTTCCTATTGCCTATGATGGTCCAGTCTATCATGGTGTAGATGCAGTCATTGATAAAGACTTTGCGGCAGCAAAAATGGCTGAACTCATTGAAGCAGATGTTTTTGTGGTATTAACTGCAGTGGAACATGTTTTTGTTAACTTTGGTCAAGCAAATCAACAAGCTTTGACCGATGTTACGGTTACGGCAATGCAACAATATATAGAAGAAAATCAATTTGCGCCAGGTAGTATGTTACCTAAGGTAGAAGCGGCCATCAGTTTTGCAGAAAGTAAACCAAACCGCCAGGCGATTATCGGGCTTTTAGAATTAGCTTCGGAAGCAATCAAAGGAGAAAGTGGTACACGAATTACACAATAAATTCTCAGTATTTAACTTTCACAAAAGACTAAAACAAACGCATTTAGCGGACTATCTTAATCGTTAGAGAGTAGGACATCGGTCGTTTTGACGGATGTCCTACTCTCTATTTTGTCTTTTTAACGAACAAAACTGTTAGTTGTCATGCAAAAATAAACATAGTAAGATAATCTTTAAATGGTATAGGAGGATAAAAATGTCTAAATTTTTAAAAGTAATCGGAATAATTGCTGTTTTGTTAGTCATAATAGGCGCTGCAGCGTATTGGTTTATACTCAAAAAGTTCACTCCTGAGGCAGAAACCCCAGCAATGTACAATCAAGAGAGAATCGTTAAAACGATTGAAGACCAATTAAAAGAAACAGATGTACAAAAAGCTCGGACCAAAGCACCGTTGATTATTGAAAAAAATATCACTGAATTACAGCAAGCGATTGCCGAAGGAACATTGACCTATGAAGAACTTACGGCGTTTTATTTGGACCGTATTTTACAGTTCGATCAAATAGATAATGGCATGAACAGCATCTCTGAAATCAATCCGCAAGCAATTAAGGAAGCCAAGGCATTTGACCAGCAAGCCTCTCAAACACCGAAGAAGCCTTTGTATGGTATTCCTGTGACTTTGAAAGAAAATATAAATACGACCAACATGATTTCGAGTGCAGGAGCTTATGCCTTACGCACGTTCAAGCCTAAGGAAGATGCGGAAGTAGTTAAGAAGTTAACAGAGGCGCAAGCTTTGATTTTAGGAAAAGTAAACTTATCTGAACTAGCGAATTATATGTCAATGAAAGCACCAAGTGGCTATAGTTCCAAACATGGACAAACACTTAATCCTTATGGGCCGCTCAAAATAACACCTTCAGGTTCAAGTTCTGGGAGTGGGGCTAGTGTGACGATGAATATCGGCGCCTTCTCTTTAGGCACTGAGACGATGGGATCGATTGTTTCCCCCGCTTCTCATCAATCAGTGGTTGGTTTTAAACCGACCCACAGTTCAGTAAGTGGCGAAGGTGTTTTGCCATTGGCACCGTCATTAGATACAGTTGGCCCGATTGCCCGAAGTGTCGTTGATGCTGCGCAAGGCTATAATGCGTTTAAGAAAGACACGGTTCCGAGCATTGATTCAACGAAATTTACTAAAAATAACTTACAAGGTCAACGCATTGGGTTGCTAGAAATGCCAAGTGCTGAAGAAGAATTTGCGACTGCTAAAAAGGCCCTCCAAAAAGCTGGAGCAGAAGTGATTCCGGTAACGCCAGACATGGAAGGGATTGATGGCGGGAAAGTTATTTCCAATGAATTTAAGTTTGCATTGGAAGAATTTGCGAAACGTTATGACTTACCATTTAAAACACTGGAGGAACTAATTGCGTATAATCAACAAGATAAAAAGGTTCGTGCCAAGTATGGGCAAGATTTATTAGAAGCAGATGTTAAAAAGAAACAACCAGATAAAGAAATCATTCAAACAACCATTAAAAAAGCACAGCAAACGTTTGATGCGTTGCTAAAAAAACAACAATTAGACGGATATGCTTTTATTGATTCTGAAGGTACGGGTTTAAGTGCCGTGGCAGGATATCCTGAATTGACGGTTCCTTTGGCGAAAAACAGTGAAGGACAACCTTATGGGCTGACTTTTACACAAACTGCCAATAATGAGCAAACGTTATTTGAGCAAGCTTACAGCTTTGAACAAAGTACCAAAGGACGGATAGTACTTTCAGACAACGAGCTGTTGGCAAACAGTAAAAAAATAAATAGAGATGAGCAGTAAAGGGAAACTAGGAATGGCGAAATATCTGTATCAAACCTAATAAAGATAATCGACCTACAAATGAAAGGAATTGTTTGTAGGTCGATTATTTAGGTGAGTCGTTTTTTTTGCTTTTTTAGGCGAATGTTTTCATGTAATAAGTTAATAAGTGGCCAGATTCGAGAAATAAGGCCGTCAATTTTTAAGCATTTCAATAAAAAGAGTGAACGATGGCTGTGTTTGAAGCATAAATATGTACGATTGCTTCCGCTTTCGCAACATTAATTTGGAGCGCTACCGTCGTAAAGGGTTCTGCCGCAGGAATCATTAGATGGAAACAAATCCATGAATACATAGAAGATTAAAGCAAGATGAAGAAAATATTGTGGCAATAAAGGATACCAGAAAGCTTACGAAATAACTATATGTAGTGTGTTTTTATTTTTTTGATCAATATATAGTATTAAAATCTTCTTTTTATTCCGAAATCTGATTGACTTGTTTTTTAAAACGGAGTACTCTTATTGAGACGTCAACAGAGAAAAGTTTGGTTTTAGGAAGGTCGGAAATTTGTTGTGAATAAGAATTTTTTGGTGAATGATTTTAAAGGTTGGGAAACGAGAAGTTACTTGTTTTTAGCTTTGATGGTGGGGGTACAGTTGATTGCATTTGCTATCAATCCATCGAATTGGATTACGTTAGTAGGTGGTTTAGCCGGCATCATTTGTGTGAATTTAATTGCCCAAGGAAAAGTCAGCAATTACATTTTTGGATTAATCAGTGCAGTGATTATTGGCTATTTTGGGTTAGTGACACGGGTATATGCGGAAGTTCTTTTACAAAGCTTCTATATTATTATGGACATTACAGGGCTCTATGCTTGGCTTCGTGCTAGCGAGGATGGCTCGGGTCAAGTAACCGAAGTAAAAGTTTTAAAAGGTATTCAGTGGTTGTATGCTTTTTTCACGTGGCTGCTCATTGGCGTGGCTGCATATATTTTGTTAGGTTTTGTAAATGATGCGCAACAAACATTAGATGCAATCACGTTCAGTGTTTCAGCGACAGGGATGTTATTGATGATTAAACGTTATCAATCGCAATTCGTGTTTTGGCTACTAGGAAATATTTTTTCAATTTTGTTATGGTTCCGAGCAGGGACGCACGCTGGTGGTGATTATGCGATATTTGTTATGTATTGTATGTATACTTTTAACTCAATTTTTGGTATGTTTAATTGGTTGAAGATAAAAAATAAAATGGAAAAAAATAGGTAGGGAGTTCGATGGCAGTGATTGTTTTAGCAGGTACGATTGGCGCTGGTAAATCTAGTTTAACAGCTTTAATTGCAAACCGTTTAGGTTCAGAAGCCTTTTACGAATCAGTTGATGATAATGAGGTATTACCTTTATTTTATGCGGAACCGGAAAAGTACGCGTTTTTATTACAAATTTATTTTTTAAATAAACGTTTTGATAGTATTAAACAAGCATTAACGCATGAAAATAATGTATTGGATCGCTCGATTTATGAAGATTCATTACTTTTTCATTTAAATGCAGATTTAGGTCGTGCCAACGAAACAGAGGTCAAAGTGTACGATGACTTATTACAAAATATGCTCCAAGAATTGCCTTATGCTGCGCATAAAAAAAGACCTGATTTGTTAGTTCACATTCGTATTTCATTTCCCAAAATGTTGGAACGCATCAAAAAACGTGGCCGTCCTTATGAACAAATTGAGACAGATCCAACGTTGTATGATTACTATCAAATGTTGAACGAGCGTTATGATCAATGGTATGAAGACTATGATGAAAGTCCTAAAATTCAAATTGATGGCGATAAATATGATTTTGTCGAAGATCCTGAAGCGTGTCAATATGTCTTGGCGTTAATTGAGAAGAAAATTGAAGAATTAGAAAGATAAATAAAAAGAAGCAAGTCCGGACTTGCTTCTTTTTGACTTAAAATGTGGATAGATAGGCTAAAGTTGCTACTAAATAAAGGAGTGTAGTGCTAAATTATAGAATCGGATTTTAACCTTCCCCTAAGTTAAAATCGGATAATCTATCCATCGACAGTTTAAGTTTGTATAAAATAGCGGTAGCTATTATCAACGAAGTCATTCATCGGTTGACCTGACTTCTCTAGAAGTATACCATCGAAAATAACCAACAGTTGTTCAAAATTTGGACTTAGTAAGTGTAAATTTTGATTGAAAGTTTCTGCAAATCAATCATTTATTCAAAAAATAATGCTCGAAAGAAGGAAGATAAATGAGCCAAATTTGGTTTGAACGCATTCTACGTTGGCGCAAAAAAGCGCAACGATTTTTACAAGGACGTTATGCCCGGTTCGATGAATTGAATCGAACGCTGTTGCTAACAAGTGTCGTGCTGGCGCTCATCAATATTTTTACTGGCTATCTTTGGGTTCGGTTATTGATTTTAATCACAGTCGCCTACGTGTATTATCGCTTTTTTTCAAAACATATTCACCCGCGATTGAATGAAAATCAACGGTTTATTCTTCGAAAACAACGCCTAATGCAAAAGGTTCATGCTTTTCGCAAGCGACACCTGACTCAGAAAGAGTATCGTTATTTTAAATGTCCAAAATGTCAGCAGTCATTACGTGCGCCGAAAGGACGAGGAACAATCAAAGTCACTTGTTCAAACTGCCAAAATCAATTTATCAAAAAAGTCTGACCTTCTGTGTTTTTTGGTCTAGGCAACTTTCGGACTTGTGGTATACTTGAGAAAAGAAACCATTGGATATTCTAAAAGGGGAATATCTTGTTAAAAAAGGAGAGAAAAAACAATGGAAATTAAACGCCAACAAGAAATTGTTGAAGCGTATCACTATGATATGCGAGTACCTGATTCAGAAGTAGAGACAGATTTACGTGTCAGTTTTTCACCAATTGAAGTAGAAGAAGAAAATTATCCAGAAAATAGCTCAGCACTTGTTGCTCGCTTAGAATTTCGAATTGTCTTTGACGAATTTGTTTTATCAGGGGCGATTAGCCAAATTAATCACATTATTGATCGTAAAATTGAAAAACAAGAAGATATTTCGCAAGAAGAAGTCGATGAACTTGTGCGTCCTTTATTTAGCATCGTCGAACGTTTATCTTATGAAGTAACTGAAATTGCTCTGGATCGTCCAGGTGTTCAATTGAATTTTCAACAATCAGAAGAAGCGTAACCTTTAAAAACAGCGTTTATAACGGATTCCGTTACAAACGTTGTTTTTATTCTTGTGAAGATTTAGCAACCAAAGCTTTTTTAAACTGTTCATAATTTTTTGTAGCGATATCCACATAAGCAATCGGCTGACCAACTTTGGTGATTTTTTCGGGAAGATAGGGAGCGAGCATTTCATTGTACAAAATGAACGCAGCTTCTGGTACTTCCTCTGAAAGAACATCATAACTGATAAAGTCAATTTCATAGGTTGGTTGAAAAAAGGCTTTGATGTTTTGCTGCTCTTTGTTTGAAAAGAGCCAAGGACCTCCATTTGCAGGGCTCCCAACATACAACATTGCTCCATCACGGTTGACAGAAAGGATCCAACAAATTTTTTGCATACGCTTACACCTCCTAGAACTAAGTATACCACGTCAGCTTAAAAGAAAGAGGACAAAAAACAAATTATTTTTACAGTGACTAGTAAAACAACGCTTGGTGATAGTTTTAAACTATCACAACGGTTATTTTCTATCAAAAAGTAAGCAAATTATCCCACTATTTGCTATAAAATAAGGTACAATAGAACTATCACTGGAAACAGTTTGCTGTTTTCAGGGTATTTACTGGAGAGTGAGTACCGGGAACCTTTACTTCCTTTGATGTACTTGTCATTAAAAACATAGGGAGGAACTAAAATGACAACATTCATCACTGTATTAGTGATCCTTGCATTTATTGCTGTGTTATTCGGTTTCTACCAAATGCAAAAGAAACATTTAAAATTCTCAACACGTGTCTTTTCAGCATTGGGCGTGGGGATTGTTTTAGGTGCAATTATTCAATTTGCTTTTGGTACAGACAGTAAAATTACTACGCAATCAATGGAATGGATCGGGATTGTAGGTAATGGTTATGTAGCGTTTCTACAAATGCTCGTAATTCCGTTAGTATTTGTATCTATCGTAGGTGCATTTACAAAAATGAAAGAATCCAATAAATTAGGAAAAATTAGCTTTAATGTGTTAGCCACCTTACTAGGAACAACAGCAGTAGCTGCCTTGGTGGGGATTGGAACAACCTTAGCGTTTGGCCTTCAAGGGGCAAAATTCACGCAAGGTGCTGCAGAAACGTCAAGAATTGCCGAGTTAGCGACGCGTCAAGATGCGATTCAAGATTTGACGATTCCCCAACAAATCGTTTCATTCATTCCTAAAAATGTCTTTGCTGACTTTGCGGGCACACGACCAATGAGTACCATTGGGGTGGTAATCTTTGCTGCGTTTGTTGGTGTCGCTTATTTAGGCGTTCGTCGTAAAGCGCCAAAAGAAGCTGAATTTTTTGCAAATTTAATTGATAGTTTATATAAAATTACCATGCGAATTGTTACCTTAGTTTTACGCTTGACCCCTTATGGCGTGTTAGCGTTAATGATTAATGTTGTAGCAACAAGTGATTTTGTTGCGATTATTAACTTAGGTAAATTTGTGTTGGCATCGTATGTGGCCTTAATTATTGTTTTTGCCATTCACATGTTGATTTTAATTACTTTAAAAGTCAACCCAGTTACGTATCTAAAAAAAGTTTTTCCAGTCTTGAGCTTTGCTTTTACTTCTCGTTCAAGTGCAGGCGCTTTACCATTAAATATTGAAACACAAACCAAAGCATTAGGTGTCGATGATGCCACAGCAAACTTTGCTGGTAGTTTCGGTTTATCTATTGGACAAAATGGTTGTGCCGGCGTTTATCCAGCTATGTTAGCAACCATCGTTGCACCAACTGTTGGAATTGATGTCTTTAGTTTACAATTTATTTTAATGTTAGTAGCAGTTGTCACAATCAGTTCATTTGGCGTAGCCGGTGTCGGCGGCGGAGCAACCTTTGCTTCTCTAATCGTTTTAGGCGCAATGAACTTACCAGTTGCAATTGTTGGTTTAGTAATTTCAGTTGAACCACTTATTGACATGGCGCGGACAGCTGTTAACGTTAACGATAGTATGGTTGCAGGCGTGTTAACAAGTGCTCGTATTCATGAATTAGATCGTGATGTCTTAAATGATCGCGACGTTGTCTTAGATGCAAATATCTAAATCAATAAAACGAAAAGTGTTTGAGCAATGTCTTGCTCAAACACTTTTTTTGAATTTTAAGCGAAAGTGCAGTAATTATTTAAAAGAACGTATATAATAAGTTGTTAACTAAATTCAAAAGGACGTGAAGGAATGTTTTCAAACCAAGTAAAGATTATGTTATATGTGAATAATGTTGAGGAATCTAGTCAATTTTGGCAAACGTTTGGCTTTGTTGAAAAGGAAAGAGAGGAAGTTGACGGTACATTGGTGGTAGAAATTGCACCAAGTGAATCGGCAGAGACGATTATTGTTTTATATGATTTGGCCTTTATTCAAAAACATTCACCAGAAGTGGCGGGGAATACCCCTTCTCTAATGTTTGCTAGCGATGATATCATTGGTCTCTATAAAAAAATGCAAGAGGCTGGGGTTACTGTCGGTGAAATGGTTCAATTGCCAACAGGCTTAGTTTTTAATTTTGCAGATAACGATGATAATTACTTTGCTGTGATGGGGCAAGAAAGTAAATAAAAAACAGCTTGGCACCAGAATCAATCTAGATTCCGGTGCCAAGCTGTTTTTTATAAAAGTTGAAAGTTTTATAAATTTTACTGAAATCTGTAATTTTCATGAAAATATAGCGTATGATAATGCTGTTAATAGAATAGGCGGAGGTAAGCAGTATGCGTAAACGACATGCAAAGAAAAGACATGGAGGAGTGAATTGGCTTTTTATAGTATGTTTGTTGGTGGTGATTGGTGGTAGTGGTTATTTAATAAAAACGTTCTTTTTCACTAGAGATTCACAAGTTAGTCAAGAATCGAAAGTGGTCTTGGAAGAAGATCGCCGAAGTGATAATTATGCGAATTTAACGAAAGAAATAGTTGCACCAGATAGTGGCGAACTTGATCAAAAAATTCAAGAAACAAATTATATTGGTTCGGCTTTGATCATTAAAGATGATCAGGTTTTAGTAAATAAAGGATATGGCTTTGCCAATTTTGAAAAGCAACAAGCCAATACGCCAAACACAAGGTTTCAGATTGGCTCAATTCAAAAATCTTTTACCACAACCTTGATCTTAAAAGCGATTGAAGAAGGTAAACTTACATTAGATACAAAACTCGCTACGTTTTATCCGCAAATTCAAGGTGCTGAGGATATTACGATTAGCGATATGTTGAATATGACAAGCGGTTTAAAGTTATCAGCAATGCCTAATAATATCGTTACCGATGAAGAAATTATTCAATTTGTTAAACAAAATACCATTCAAGTCAATAAAGGAAAATACAATTATTCCCCAGTAAATTTTGTCCTTTTAGCAGGAATGTTAGAGAAAATGTATCAACGTACCTATCAAGAATTATTTAATAATCTTTATCACAAAACGGCTGGTTTAAAGAATTTTGGCTTCTATGAAACCTTATTGGAACAACCCAATAATTCAACAAGTTATAAATGGACAGAAGACAATTCGTATAATCAAGTGCTCTCAATTCCCGCAGCTAGTTTTGCCCATGAATTTGGAACTGGGAATGTGGATATGACGACAGGTGATTTGTATTGGTACTTACATCAATTAATGAGTGGACACTTAGTTTCCACCGCACTTTTGCAAAAATTATGGACGTCTTCTCAGCAAAGTTCTTATCATGGCGGCATCTATGTTCATGATAATTATTTACGCTTACACGGCGTTGAAGCGGGTCAACAAGCCCTGGTTTTATTTTCAAAAGATATGAAAACCGGGGTCATATTGCTAACTAATTGTGTGAATCCAGCGAAATACAAAGAATTAATTGGTTCGTTGTTCCATGATGTAACCAATTTAACTGTTAAATTTTAAAGCAGAAGCAACAACGATCACTCCAAGGCCTTTTTAGGTTTCTTCTGAGAGACTTTATATTAAAATAAAGGGAAGAACGATCAAAGGGAGTGACGAAGATGAAGCAATCAAAAAATAAACAAGTTGTTATTGGTGAATCAACGAAAAAAAACATTTATCTTCAAGATATAGAACAGGAAACGCAAGCTTTTATTCTCCAAAACAATCCACAATTGACAGCTGAATCGATGATTACATTGGCGGAGTTACTTAATTATCGTTTGGATTACATGAAACAATTGGTCGCAAATGATTCTGAAAAAATCCAACAACTGAATGAATTGGTGGTTCAACATATCAAAGAAGATAAGCTGATTTCCAATAATATGAATGAAAAGATGGAAAAGAAATTAACCTTTGGCCAACGAGCAGCGGATACCATTGCTAAATTTGGCGGTAGCTGGGTGTTTATTGGCTTCTTTTGCTTCGTGTTGATTGCTTGGATCGTGATTAACTCTACCACTTTATTGGGACAACCATTTGACAAATATCCTTATATTTTGCTAAATCTCGCCTTATCTTGTTTAGCAGCTATCCAAGCACCGATTATTATGATGAGTCAAAACAGACAAGAAGCCCGTGACAGAGAACAAGCGAATAATGATTATAAAATTAACTTAAAAGCAGAAGTAGAAATTAATTTATTACATGAGAAAATGGATTATATTATCAATAATCAACTAGAAAATTTGGTAAAAATCCAAAATATTCAAATTGAACTTTTAGGTGAATTGCAAGAACAACTCGCCGCGACTTCTGAAAAGGAGTAGTATATAGAAGAGGTCGGGACAGAACCGTTTAGCTCCGAGAACCAAGTAGGTACTGATTAACATCTATTTGCTTTGCAAATAGTGTTTCTCAGCAATAAGAAGAAATTTCCGAAAATTGTCATAAAACACAACGAGGAACGAGTTGATGTTGCATGATACCTACCCGGTGTTCTTTAATTTTTGGAGACCAAGTAGGTATTGTTCATCATCGAATCACTACGTTCTTCGTGATTCTCAACACTTGGAAGGATTAAGATACGCCGAACACTTGTGTGAGAAAGTCAATTTCGGCTTATTTCCGAAGGACCTTCACCAAGTAGGTACGATGATTTCATCTGTTCATGCTTCACAGTGAAACATCGCAACTCTTAGAGCTGTAGCTCTTTTGAAGGGTGTACTGTGACGAGACGCATGTCGAGAAAACACCTTAGAAGTTGTTGAGATCGGAGCAACGCGTAGTGTTGGTTCTGTTCCCGCCGTTTATCAGGCTTTTTTTATTGTGTGTAAATACACAAGCAAAATAATCGCTTTCCCTTTTTTATTCACCGTATAATGGGATAGAATGACTTTATACAAAAGGGGAAAACAAGATGAAATACCAAGTATTACTTTATTACAAATATACAACAATTGAAGATCCAGAAGCTTTTGCGAAAGAGCATCTAGCTTTTTGCAAATCATTAAATTTAAAAGGCCGTATTTTAGTAGCGACAGAAGGGATTAACGGAACGTTATCTGGTACTGTCGAAGAAACAGAAAAGTACATGGAAGCAATGCAAGCAGATGAGCGCTTTAAGGATACATTCTTTAAAATTGATCCAGCAGAAGAAATGGCGTTCCGCAAAATGTTTGTTCGCCCACGTTCTGAATTAGTGGCGTTGAACTTAGAAGAAGACGTTGATCCATTAGAAACGACGGGGAAATATTTGGAACCTGCAGAATTTAAAGAAGCCTTATTAGACGAAGACACTGTTGTAATCGATGCTCGTAACGATTATGAATATGATTTAGGTCATTTCCGTGGTGCCGTGCGCCCAGATATCCGTAGCTTCCGTGAGTTACCACAATGGATTCGCGAGAACAAAGAACAATTTATGGATAAAAAAATTGTTACCTATTGTACTGGCGGGATTCGCTGTGAAAAATTTTCTGGCTGGTTATTAAAAGAAGGATTTGAAGATGTTGCTCAATTGCATGGTGGTATCGCCAACTATGGAAAAAATCCAGAAACACGTGGCGAACTTTGGGATGGCAAAATGTATGTCTTTGATGACCGAATCAGTGTCGAAATTAATCACGTTGATAAAAAAGTTATTGGGAAAGATTGGTTTGATGGAACACCTTGCGAACGCTATATTAACTGTGCAAACCCAGAATGTAATCGTCAAATCTTAACTTCAGAAGAAAATGAACATAAACATTTAGGCGGCTGCTCATTAGAATGTAGCCAGCATCCTGCCAACCGTTATGTAAAAAAATATAATTTAACAGAAGCAGAAGTTGCTGAACGTTTAGCTTTGTTAGAAGCGGTTGAAGTATAAAAATAATAAAAAAATAAACAAAAAAACTTCGAAAATTATTTTTCGAAGTTTTTTTTGTTTATTTTTTTGTCTTTAAAAGTGTTGATTTTAAAGCTTTCTTAGCTGAAACCATTTTATTTTTTAAAAGCGTCTGAAAAAAATAAAAATATCTAATAAATATTTCTTTTATATAATGTTTATTGGCTGGGCCAGTCAATGTTGAAAATGGGGAAGGAGGAATTCAGATGAAAATCATAAAAAGGTTTAGTTTGGTATGTTTAGGGCTATTGATCATTGGGTTGCAAACAAAAAGCGTTATGGCTGAAGAAAATAATTATGAATCAAATGGTCAAGCGAGCTTCTATGGTACCTACGTTTATGAGAATGAAAAAGAGTCAAATGACGTAGCGTATACCCAACAATCAGAAGAACAGGGAAGAAATAATTTAGCTGCTTCTGGACAAGCAGTTTTACCTAAAACAGGCGAGTCTGAAAATCCGCTGTATTCCTTGATAGGAGTTAGTTTGTTGGGGGTAGTCATTTATTTAATTAATAAAATGAAACGAGAGAAGGAGCTTATTTAATGAAAAAAACTGTTTTACTTACATCGGCAACCATACTTTTAGGCGTAGGGTTTCAAGCAATAAACGCATCAGCAGCAGAAACTTTTCCGAAAGAATACAATACGGAAGGCACAATTACTTTTGAAGCAGGCGATAACGAAATCACACCGCCAGTTGATCCAGAAAATCCCGATCCTACTGATCCAGTAGACCCAATTGATCCTCCAGGGCCAGGAACGGGTGGTGCCTTATCAATTGATTATGGGTCAAAATTTAAATTTGGCACACAAAAGATTTCTACGGCAGATCAAACGTATTATGCTGCGCCAGATGAAATGAAAGATGGTTCAAAAAAACCAACCTATGTACAAGTAACTGATAAAAGAGGAACGTTAGCAGGATGGAAACTAACGCTTTCCCAACCTGAACAATTTAAAACAGCTACTGGAGAGGAACTAGTCGGCGCTCAATTAACGTTTACAAAGGCAGAAGCTGCCTCAATGGTGGATGAAAAATATAAACCTACTGAAGTCAGTAGTACTATTTCCCTAACACCTGGTGTAAATAATAATCTAGCGATGAACGCTAAAAAAGAAACAGGTGTTGGGACTTGGGTTTATCGCTTTGGTTCAAATGAAGCAACAAATAAAGAAGCTGTCCAACTATTCGTTCCCGGAAAATCTGTAAAGCTTGCACAACAATATTCAACGAAGTTAGTTTGGGCATTAGAAGATACGCCCGCTAATAATTAAATAAAGGAGAAAAGCAATGAAAAAACAATTCACAGGAATCGTTCTATGCAGTACATTTGCAGTTGCTGGTTGGTCCTTACAAGCGAAGGCAGAAGAGCCAAAAGAGTATCGTTCGAATGGTTTAGTAGAATTTATTCCGAACGTAGATCCGACAGAGCCAGTTGATCCAGAAAATCCCGATCCAGAAAAGCCAGTCAAACCAATTGATCCGACAGACCCAGAAGGTCCCAATCCTGGTACCCAAGGACCGCTGTCTATTGATTATGCTTCAAGTTTTGACTTTGGGAAAAATCGTATTTCGAATAAAGACCAAGTATATTTTGCAAGAGCACAGCAATATCAAGAAAATCAAAAAGAAACACCAAATTTTGTGCAAATTTCTGATAATAGAGGAACCAATAGTGGTTGGTCTTTAACGGTTACGCAAAAGGAGCAATTTAAAGCAACAAAGGCGACTTTAAATAGTCAGTTGACAGGTGCGCAAATTTCTTTAGCTAACCCGACTGTTAATAGTAATGCGCAAAATGTTGTGAAACCAGAGGCAACAAATAAGATTGCCCTTGTTCCAGGAACTGCATCGCTAGTGGCAGCTGCGAAGCAAGGAACCGGTGCAGGAACTTGGGCTACTTATTGGGGCAAAGTAGAAGTGGTTGCAGAACGCGATGAAACCAATACGGTACACAATGTTAATGTTACAAAAGATGTCGCGCTATCAGTACCAGGGTCAACTCCTAAAGATGCCGTGAAATATCAAACAAAATTATTGTGGACGTTGACGGATGTACCAGGAATTTAAAAAGTAGAGGTGAAGAGAGATGCGAAACAAACAAAGCCTAGTCTTTTTGGCAAGTAGTTTATTCTTACTACTCCTTGCGCCTATTACTAGCGAAGCGATTAGTAATCCTTCGACAAATATCAACGAAGTCAATCGGGAAATAGTGGAGGAATCGGCCAATGATCAGGCAACTAGCGCTCCTTCTCACTCGGAAACATTAGAGCAAGAACCTTCCCTAGAAACGACAACAACAACCGATAATCATCCAGCAGAAACAGACCAATCAACGGCTACTTTAGAACCTAGCGAACAACAAAAGGATGACGATAACAGTGCAACGGAATCGGCGATAGTTGAACCACAGCCGCGCATGTTGGCTGCGCCATACGCTACTTCATTGCCTGATGATCCTAATATCATTCCAATCGACAAGGTATTTCAAGAGCCAATTGGAAATGCAACAAGTATTTTAGAAGGTGGGAAGTTATTACAACTAAACCCAGCTGTTAAATCACAAAAAGGAGCTATTTGGTCAAAAAAACCAATCAGTTTATTGTCGGATTTTACCTTTAAAAGTTATTTGTATTTAGGAAACGAGTATGCAAATGCTGGTGATGGTATGACCTTTACCTTAACGAATGATCCTAGAATGTCCACAACGCCTCAAGAAGTCATTGGTTCACCTGGGATGGGAATCGGTGCATACTCCACGAAAGCGGGTCAACCTTATGTTAGAAATGCCTTATCGATTGAGTTTGATACCTATAAAAATACTGGTAGTTCCAACCGAATAGACCGAGAAATTTCACAAGATAAGGGAAATGGACATTTAGCTTTTGTCACTCCGAAAGCTAATAACAACAGCTATACAGGGGAGCATTCAGGCGTCACTGTTGCGCCAACCTATCTATCTAATGGAACCTGGCGCATGTTGACTGTTCATTGGAATGCCGCAACCAAAGCATTAACATATGATTTAGAAGGTGTGGGCACGAATACGTATGTAGTTTCAGATTTAAATGCACAATTTGGCGCAACAACGGTTTATTGGGGCTTTACATCATCCACAGGTGGCAAATACCAAGAGAATGCTTTAGCAATGACACAAATTCCTACCAACGTTACGTCACAAGCAGCCCTTAGCGTGAATGGTCAGGAGTTTAGCTCAGCTGTTGAAGCAGTGAAAAATGATCAGGTGAGACTACGGAATACGTTGAATATTGACAATGACTTTATCGAAGATCGTCAACCGCAAGTAAGCATTGACTTACCTGATGAATTAGCATATGAAGAAAATTCATTAACGATTGATGGTAAAAAGGTAGCAGCCAAAGATCTGACACAAACAGGGAATCACTTAACAATTGCTTTAAATGACTACTTAGTTTTAAAGAAGGACATGATTATTGAATTAAAAACAACCCTTCAAGATAATACGCCCGAAAAAGTTTTAACTATGAACTTTGACTATTATGAAGAAGGAACCTTACTGCAAAAGTCAAATAATGTAACGATTACTATTCCTAAACCAACAGAAAAAACAGTAACCGTTTTTTATAAAGACGCGGAAGGTAAAGATATTGCTCCACCTAAAAGTGTAACAGGGAAAATTGGTGCACCCTATCAAGAAAAACCCCTAGATATTTCTGGCTATGTTTTTACAAAAGACTCAGGAAATGCGGAAGGAACAATGACAGAGGAAACAAAAGATATTTATTTTTACTATCGTTTAGGGGAACTATATTTTAAAGAGGCACCAAAACAGATTACTTTTGGTACGGAAAAGATACGTAATCAACCACTAATTAAACTTGGGCATCCCACCGAAGGACTCAAAGTTGTGGATGAACGTAACGCAAATAATTGGCGCTTGCAACTAAAGCAAACGCAACCGTTAACAAATGATTCAATTGTAATGCCAGATGTTTTTTCTTTCGTTTCAACTGCTGGAAGCTCTCAGATTACAAATGAGGCAATTACGCTTTTAGAAAGTAATCAGAAAGGTGAAACAGATTTAACAGCATTACTTGATGAATCAAAACAACAAGGAATTCAAATCAATGTTCCTGTAGCTTATCAAAGAGTTGGAACATTTAAAGCTCGTTTATCTTGGGCGTTAGAAGACGTACCAGGAAATTAAAGAAAAGAATGGAGAAAAGAAAATGAAAAAAGTAACAACAGTATGTTTATCCACATTTATTTTAGGGAGCTTAGGCATGACTTCTCAAGCCTTTGCAGAAGATGGCGGTAGTTATACATCTAATGGTATCGTAGAATTTACACCAAGTGAAGAGCCAACTAATCCGGTTGACCCAACGGATCCAACTAATCCAGTTGATCCTATTGACCCAACAGATCCTGAAGGTCCTAATCCAGGAACAAACGGTCCGTTGTCAATTGATTATGCGTCAAGTCTAGACTTCGGTGTTCAAAAAATCACGTCGAAGGATCAGACTTATTTTGCTGCTACCCAAAAATACAAGACAGTAGGCGCAACCGATGAAGTCAAAGAAGGGCCTAACTATGTCCAAGTAACAGATAACCGTGGAACCGAAGCTGGCTGGTCATTAAAAGTGAAACAAGAAGGACAATTTAAATCAACTTCTGGTAAAGAATTGACTGGGGCAGCTATCACGTTTAAAAACGGAAATGTAGTGACTGCTTCAGATTCAGGCAAACCAACAGGCCCAGCCACAATCACGCTAAATTCAGATGGTAGTCAATCAGATGTAATGAGTGCAGCGAAAGGAAACGGTGCAGGAACTTATTTATTTGATTGGGGAACAGATGCAACTACAGCTGCTAAAAGTATTGAGTTAACTGTTCCAGGTTCTACAACCAAATACGCTGAAAAATACGCCACAAAATTAACATGGACGTTGACAGACGCTCCAGGAAATTAAACGAGTTTTAAAAAGAAGAATAGCGGGGAACATGGTTACCTGCTATTCACTACATATAGAAAAGGAGTAAATAATTTGAACAGAAAAAAACAACGATTTCTTTTTTTTCCGATACTACTAATTCTTTTAGCGTTAGTACCTAGCAATGGTTTTGCCAGTGAATTTAATTTTGCGGTTACGCCTATTCCATCAGAAAAACAAGTAGATAAAGAAAAAACTTACTTTGATTTATTACTAGCACCAAATGAAGAAACTGAGTTGAAAGTGAACTTGCGCAATGATACAGATAAAGAAGTAAAGGTAGGTATTTCCATCAATAGTGCCATTACCAATTCAAATGTAATCGTGGAGTATGGTGAAAATAAGGGGAAAAAAGATCAAAGTTTAGCGTTTGATATAAAAGACTACGTTCAATACCCTAGCTCAGTTCGTTTAAAACCGAAAAGTGAACAAACGGTTTCTATTAACGTCAAAATGCCTAATACACCCTTTGATGGAGTGTTAGCTAGTGGTATCACTTTTAAAGAAGAAACGTCGGATGAAGGCAAACGCCAAGACGATAAGAGTCAGGGGTTATCCATTAAAAATGAATATTCGTATGTCGTTGCATTATTGATGCAACAAAACAAAAAAAAGGTTGAGCCGAATTTACTTTTGAAAAAAGTCTCACCAGGACAGATTAATGCTAGAAATGTGATTTTAGTCAATCTACAAAATGATCAAAAAACATATATTAACCAAGTTGCCTTTTCGGCAGAGATTACCAAAAAGGGACATGAAGAAGTTTTATATAAAGAGGAAAAAGCAAACATGCAAATTGCACCAAATACCAATTTTTCTGTTCCCATTGCGCTAAAAGGGCAACCACTTAAGCCAGGAGATTATCATTTGTCTATGACCGTTGTTGGGAATAAAGATGCTGCAGGCTCATTTAAAAAATCAATAAACAATGAATCGATATCTTTTAGAAATCAATGGCAATTTGAAAAAGACTTTACAATTAATGGTGAAGTTGCCAAAGAATTAAATGAAAAAGATGTCACCTTAAAAGAAAATCATTCGAATTTATATTTGATGATTGGCTTACTACTATTATTGATAGTGATTTTAATCATTGCCTGGTTGATTTGGCGAAAAAAGAAACAGGAAAAAAACGAAAGAGAAATATAAAGAGTAGTTAATTTTTGATTTGATCATCGGCAACGTTTTTGTTTGTTTTTACTTATCAAACATGCAGTTTATTCAACAAACCTAACTCAAAAAAAGAAATAATAAGAAGGAGTATTGTTAAATATCGTCTGATACCACTTTACTAGTTATATTTTTTGTTTTGTTATGTAGCTAAAGTATTTGGCAATATATGTGAGAAAAATGGATAAATACAAACATTTACTATTATGGAGTACATTGTTACTCTCGTTTTTTCAAGTAACCAATGTGCAAGCAGCAGAAGAACGGAATCCAATTTATAATCCGACCAATCCAACAGAAGAAATTTATCCGATTGAGAATACTGGCACACCAGAAAAAATGGAAGAAACAAATGAAAGTACTATTACTAGCGAAACGCAAGCGGAAGAAAGTAGCGAAGACGTTAGTAAAAAAGAAGTGACAACCAATAATCCAAAAACAAATGAAGAAAGGCCTTCTTCCAAGAAAAGTCAGCATCAAGTATTTTTCACGGATGAATTATTTGATGCTAGCCATATCACCATTGTACCAAATAGCACAGGCGGTGCTGGAACGGAGGGGCAAAACACTTTTTACTTGAATTTCATACGGGAATTAGTAGGAACGGCTATTTATGGGAGAAAGAACTGATAAATGATGAATTATGAAATTTTTTTAAATAAAGAAGATCAACGAAGTTATTCCTTGCTAAGGCATTTAGAAGAAAGTCCCACGCTATCAGGTACTTTTATTGCACTTCGCGAAGAATTATCAATGTCGAATTTTTTAGTCAAAAAAACATTAGAAAAATTAAAAGCAGATATTGACAATCTAAAGTTAAGCGACAGCTTAACTTTAGTCGTTTCTGATGTAGATGTTACACTTGAAATTGATGGAAACTATTCAAGTAAACTTTTGCTCACGAAATACTTAACAGAATCGCTCTCTTTTAAATTAGTGTTGTCTTACTTTAGAGGAAATTATAGTTTGACAAAGTTTGCTGAATGTAATCATGTCAGCACCTCTGTGGCGTATAGTACCTTACAGCGGCTAAAAAAAGCCTTAAAGGAGTATCAGATCTATTTTAGTAAGCGGGAAATTGTCGGCAATCAAAAAGCAATTTCATTTTTTTTGTATAAATTGTTCACGCTTTCCAATCAACCAATTTCCGAACTATATTCGGTAAAAGTTTATAATGAAGCGAAACGTGTATTACAGTCTGTTGAGTTAAACTATACTTTCACCACCTATGAGCGACGCAATTTTTTCCATTATTTAGCTATTATGATTAACAACGAAGGACGTGCGGTGGAAGGGATCGATACGCGTGCACTGAATACATTTTCAGAGGAACTAATAAAAAAATCGCAATTGGCATGGGCATTGGCCTCAAAATCATTAACGTATACGATTGTTTTTTTCTTGTATTTGCATGGCAAACTAGAGAAAAAATATGTCATTCACGAAGATCCTACGATTGAAAGCCTAACTCGTGTTTTCATTGGAAGTTTTGAAAAAGCATTTAATTGTTTAGAGGAGTCAACAAGGAATACTCTAGAAGAAGGGTTAGCAATTATTCATTTCAATGTTATTTACTTTCCGATTAATATGTTTGACGATTTTGAAATGGATTTACAGTTTTTTAAGCAAACATATCCGGAATTTTATTTTTATTTAATTGAATATATTCGTTGGTTAACAGCAAAACATAAAAAAATTGCGAAAGCCAATCACTGTTTGTTTTTTAACTATCTATTGTTGCTAATTAATCATGTTCCGGTTCATTTAATTGCAGAGCCAGCCAAGGTCCTAATTGATTTTTCTTATGGAAAAGAGTATAACCAATTCATCAAAAAAAATTTATCCGTCTATGTGAATTTAAATGTAGAAATTATTGACCCGTTATCAGATACCTTACCAGATGTGGTGATTACCAATTTAAATAACTTGTATCAAGAAGAACAGAGTAAAGTTATGGTTTGGCTGGATCCACCTCGTTCGATTGATTGGGTCAATTTAACGCAATCATTACTGACTATTCAAGAAGAAAAATATCAACAACAAAAAGAATCGACAAAGACAAGCGGTGATCCTATCGAATAGAATCATCGCTTGTCTTTGTGTTTAAGTCTTTACAAAACCACCCAAGTGTTTTATAATATGAATATACATTCATATGAATAGAAAAACATTAATGAGGAGGCGCATAACAATGTCAAAACAAACAGGTGCACACACACATGAAGAAAAAGGTAAAAATGTTCCAGTTATTCTCTTTTTTACAGGATTGGCTCTTTTCTTTATCGGTTTATTTTTAGGGAACATGCTCTTAGTGAAAAATATTCTTTTCTCGTTAGCTGCTATTTTAGCTGGTTATCATATTATTGGGGAAGGCTTTGGAGATACGTATCGGGATACGAAAAACAATCGAAAATTTTCGCCTAATATTCATTTGTTAATGACCTTAGCTGCAGTTGGTTCAGCATTAATGGGAAGTTTTGAAGAATCAGCATTGTTGATTTTGATTTTTGCGGCGGCGCATTTCCTTGAAGATTATGCTCAAGGCAAAAGCCAACGTGAAATTACAAAACTATTAAATTTAAATCCAACAGAAGCTCGCCTGATAACAGATGACGGCTCAATTCAAACTGTGTCAGTTGAACAATTGAAGATTGGCGACCGCGTGCAAGTCCTCAATGGTGCGCAAATTCCGACAGATGGCGTCGTGATTGAAGGAAGTACCGCTGTGGATGAATCATCTATTAATGGGGAAAGTATTCCCAAAGAAAAAAATAGTGGGGACCCAGTTTTTGGTAGTACTATGAACGGTTCAGGCACAATTGTTGTTGAAGTAACGAAAGATAGTTCAGAAACAGTTTTTGCAAAAATCGTACAGCTCGTGAACCAATCACAAGAAAATCAATCAGAAATTGCAAGCAAAATTAAACGATTTGAACCAAAATATGTCACACTAGTTTTAGCAGTTTTTCCACTAATTGTTTTAGGTGGCGCATTACTTTTCCAATTGACTTGGGCTGAAAGTTTTTACAGAGGCTTGGTTTTCTTAATTGCTGCCTCCCCTTGTGCATTAGCAGCGAGTGCCGTTCCGGCAACTTTATCAGGAATTTCCAATTTAGCAAAACAAGGCGTTTTGTTTAAAGGTGGCTCATTCTTATCAAATTTAGCTGAAGTGAAAGCACTCGCTTTTGATAAAACAGGCACGCTAACAAAAGGCAAACCTGAGGTCACAGATTATCTTTTTGTTGATGGCTTAGAAGATCGCCAAGACGAATTAGTAGCTGTTTTAACAAATATGGAGAAAAAATCCAATCATCCATTGGCGACGGCGATTGTTAATCGCTTTGAAGCAGAAACAACGGCTTTAAATTTAGAAGTAGAAAATATTGTCGGGGTGGGTTTAGTAACGACCATTGCAGACACAACTTTTAGAATTGGTAAACCATCTAGTTTCGAACAAGTGCCAACAATCATTGAGAAACAAACAACGAAATTAGCAAGTGAAGGCAAAACGGTGGTGTACTTTGCCGAAAATGAACAAGTGATTGGTTTAGTGGCATTGATGGATGTTCCTAATGAAGAAGCAATGAACGCCATTCACTATTTCAAGTCACAAAATATTGAAACAACAATGATTACAGGAGATGCAAAACTTACGGGTGAAGCAGTTGGTCGCTTAGTAGGCGTGGACCAAGTTTTTGCTAATGTTTTACCTGAGGAAAAATCAGCGATTGTTGATCAATTAAAACGCGAAGTAGGAATGACAGGGATGGTTGGTGATGGCATTAACGATGCGCCCGCTTTAGTGAATGCTGACATCGGAGTGGCGATGGGGGATGGTACAGACATTGCTATCGATGTTGCAGACGTGGTAGTGATGAAAAATGATCTTTCTAAATTAGGCTATGCTCATCGTGTCTCAAAACGCTTGAATAAAATTGTGCAGCAAAATATTATTTTTTCAATGTTAGTGGTAGCAACGTTGATTATCTTGAACTTTTTAGGTATTGCGAATATCGCATTTAGCGTACTTATTCATGAAGGAAGTACCTTAGTGGTCATTTTTAATGGCTTGCGTTTATTAGTTAATACAAAATAAGTCAAATAGTCACTTGCAAGAAAGGAGAGAAAGCGATGAATTCTTTAAAAATGATTGAACTTTCTCTCACCGACGTTGTCATTCGGATGGCTCTAGCCGTGGTTTTTGGAGCTTTGATTGGGTTAGAAAGAAGTATTAAAAGAAAAGGCTTCGGTATCAGTAGTAATGCCATTTTATGTTTGGCCTCTTGTACGATTTCCATTTTACAGATTCAATCGGTGGATATTTTAGTCGATGTGGTGAAACAAAATAGCGCCTTGGCGTCCATTATTTCTATGGATATTACACGATATGGCGCCCAAGTGATTAGTGGTGTAGGCTTTCTCGGTGCGGGGATTATCGTTTTTAGAGAAAGGAAAGTCTCTGGGTTAACGACAGCAGTAATGATGTGGAATGTTACTATTATTGGTTTAGTCATTGGGATGGGCTTTTTAACCATTGCATTTATCAATCTCGTGGCAACTTTGCTAGTATTAGCTCTGGCCCATTTTAAACGAAAGACTCCTTTAAAACGATTGCAGCTTATCGTAAAAATGAAGGAACCTATGATTAAAGAAAGCCGACTGCATGAACAACTTCAAGCTTCTTTAGAAAAAGGGGAGCGCTTAGTAGAATTGACTTTGGAATCCGAACAAGAGGCAGTGACAGCAAAGATTTCTTATGTAGGCAAAGAAGATTTCTGGCATTCCAACTTGCACCATCTCTTGAAAGAAAAAGGGCACGTTCAATCTGTCTCTGTCACGGAAACAATTTAACCATAAAATAAAGCACTTGGGCGCTAGCGCGCGCCAAGTGCTTTTGTTTAAATATTTAATACTTTATCTAAGAAATCTTTTGTTCGAGGGTTTTGAGGATTTTCAAAGACTTGCTCTGGCGAACCATCTTCTAGGAAGTTACCGCCATCAATGAACATTACTCGATTAGCCACTTCTTTTGCAAAGCCCATTTCGTGAGTAACGATGACCATTGTCATTCCTTGTTTTGCTAAATCTTTCATTACACCAAGAACATCGCCAACCATTTCTGGATCAAGAGCTGATGTTGGCTCATCGAAAAGCATAATATCAGGATTCATCGCTAACGCACGTGCAATTGCGACACGTTGTTTTTGACCACCAGATAAAGAATCTGGATAGGCATCTTTTTTATCTGCCAACCCAACACGTTCTAAAAGTTCTAACGCTTTTTTCTCCGCTTCGTCTTTTGATAAGCGACCTAAATCGGTTGGTGCTAAAACAATGTTTTCTAAAATAGATAAATGTGGAAACAAATTGAAATGTTGGAAAACCATGCCGATATGTTGACGGACTTGGTTGATGTCCGTATTTTTATCTGTCAAGTTCGCACCATCAATAATAATGTCTCCGCTAGAAGCTTCTTCTAATTGATTCAAGCAACGTAAAAAAGTACTTTTACCAGAACCAGAAGGACCGATGACGCAGACTACGTCGCCTTCGTTAATAGAAACATTAATGTCGTTTAAGACCGTGTTGTCACCATATTTTTTTACTAAATGTTCAACTAAGATTTTTTCAGTCATATTAGTTCACCTTCTTTTCAAGGTTTTTCGCTAATTTAGTTAAGCTAGTAATTAAAATTAAGTAGATTAACGCAATAACGAAGTAAACCATTGTACTTTGTAATGTCCGAGCAACAATAATTTTTCCTGTTTGTAGTAGTTCGATTAAGCCAATTGCTGAAAGGATAGTTGTATCTTTCAATGAAATAACAAATTGGTTAATGAATGAAGGAATCATAATGCGAATCGCTTGTGGTAAAATAATTTTTTGCATTGTCCGATTATAGGAAAGACCTAAACTTCTTGAAGCTTCCATTTGGCCAACTGGAACAGCTTTGATTCCGCCGCGCACAATTTCAGAAATATAGGCACTGGCATTTAAAGTTAATGTGATAATCCCAGCAATGAAGACCGGGATATTAAAGCCAAGCACACCAGGTAATCCGAAATAGATGAAGAACGCTAAGACCATTAAAGGAATTCCGCGAATTAAATCAACATAAATGGTTGAAAGTACACGTAATGCTTTGATTGGTGAAACGCTGAATAGCCCAAAAATAACGCCGACAATTAAAGCAAGTACGAAGGAAATCAACGTTAATAGAATCGTCATCCATAAACCGTGTAACAATTGTTTCCAGTTGTTTTGCATGAAGCCAACAAACGTAGATTCGTCAGCTGTTTCTTCTTTGGCTTCGTTGCCATCTTTTACGTAAGTGCCGATAATTTTATCGTATTCACCTGTACGTTTCATTTCTTTTAAGCCTTCGTTAAACATTTCAAGTAGTTCAGGATTTTGCCCTTTTTTGACAGCAAAACCGTAAGAACCACCTTTTTCACGAGGAATTGGTGTCGCTAGTGGTTGATTTTGTGCAACCCCATAGCCAATGACAGGATAATCATCCATCATGGCATCAACTTCGCCAATTTCTAACGCACTGTATAATGCATCAGTTGTGTCTAAATACTTAATTGAGTAATCATATTTCTTTTTATTTTTTTCTAAGAAATCAGCACTTTCAGTACCAATTTTTACGCCGACTTTTTTGCCTTTTAAATCATCATACGATTTAATTTTGTCATTGCCTTTTTTGACCGCAATTTGAATACCGCTATCAAAGTAAGGAACAGAGAAGTCGAAGGCTTTTTTACGATCATCCGTAATCGTCATGCCTGCAACCATCCCATCTGCTTGACCAGATTCAACAGCTTGGACAGCAGAACTAAAACCAATAAATTTAAATTCAACAGTAAAACCTTGCAATTCAGCTGCACGTTTGACTAAATCTACATCAATTCCGACATAATCGCCTTGGGCATTTTGAAACTCAAACGGAGCAAACGTAGAATCACTAGCAATCACATATTTCTCTTTTTTAGGAGTGATTTTTTTCATCTGTTCGCCAGCGTCTTGTGTGTTTGTTTCATCACCTGTCGCTAAGTAGTTGTTTAAAATTTTATCATAAGTACCATTGTCTTTAAGATTTTTCAAACCAGCGTTGAACTTTTTGATTAATTCAGGGTTTTGCCCTTTTTTCACTGCGAAACCATAAGAACTGCCTGTTTCTTTATCGCCAACTAATTGTAATTTTTGACCATTTTTAACTGCGTAGCCCAATACAGGATAATCATCAACGATTGCATCCGCTTCACCGTTTTCTAAGGCTTTATAAAGACCCGTTGCATCGTCAAAATTTTTGATGGTGTAGTCATATTTCTCTTTATTTTTTTCAAGGAAATTGGCACTTTCAGTTCCAACTTTAGCCGCAACCGTTTTGCCTTTTAAATCATCATATGATTTAATTTTGTCGTTTCCTTTTTTAACCGCTAATTGTAAACCGCTATCGAAGTATGGATCTGAAAAATCAAAGGATTTTTTTCGCTCATCCGTAATACTCATTCCAGCAATCATGCCATCAATTTGTTTAGATTGAATCGCTTGGACTGCACTATCGAAGCCTAATGGTTTTAAATCCACTTCAAAACCTTGATCTTTGGCAATCGCATCTAATAAATCAACGTCAATACCAATGTATTTTCCTTTTGAGTCTTGGAATTCAAAAGGGGCGAATGTTAAATCCGTTCCAATTGTATATTTCTTTCCTTCCGCATGTGCTGAAGTGCCACTAATGAATGTTAGCAGAGTTACCATCATCACAAAGAAAGAAAGTAAAAAGTGTTTCCTTTTCATAAAATACCTCCTAGTTTTGCATATTGAACAATTATATAGTAAGAAATAGGAAGCTGACAAGTATTTGAACGCTAAAAAGAGAAAAAAACTCTAATTTCCTTACATTGCATGTTATAAAATGTGACATAGAAATTAAGAACAAAAGATTAAGATCAGTTGAAGTCCGAAACAGCAAAAGTGGCGAAAATATGTTCGGTATGTTAAACTAATAAGTGGACATTCTGCCAGAATGGGCCGATAATTTAAGAGAAATTAGACACTTTGAGGGGGAGTTATAAATGATCGAAAGAGAAACTTCCAATACCTTTCATTTGGCTTCTAAATATGAGCCTGCCGGAGATCAGCCAGCCGCTATTGCTGAACTAGTTGACGGTGTCAAAGGTGGAGAAAAAGCTCAAATTTTACTTGGAGCGACCGGAACAGGTAAAACATTTACAATCTCTAATGTGATTCAAGAAGTGAACAAACCAACATTAGTGATTGCACATAATAAAACACTAGCTGGACAATTATACGGGGAATTTAAAGAATTTTTCCCAGATAATGCGGTCGAGTATTTTGTCAGTTACTATGATTATTATCAACCAGAAGCATATGTACCCTCAAGTGATACATATATTGAAAAAGATTCCAGTATTAATGATGAAATTGATAAACTACGCCATTCAGCGACAAGTTCTTTATTGGAACGAAACGATGTCATCGTGGTAGCATCAGTTTCTTGTATTTTTGGTTTAGGGGATCCGCGGGAATACAGTCAACAAGTTGTTTCATTACGTGTGGGAATGGAAATGGATCGTAATGAGTTACTAAAAAGCTTAGTCGATATTCAATTCGAACGAAATGATATTGATTTTCAACGGGGGCGTTTTCGTGTCCGCGGTGATGTGGTTGAGATATTCCCAGCTTCACGGGATGAGCATGCGCTACGTGTTGAATTTTTCGGAGACGAAATTGATCGAATTCGTGAAGTAGATGCGTTAACTGGTGAAATTGTCGGCGAAACAGAGCATGTCGCTATTTTTCCGGCAACACACTTCGTGACGAACGAAGAACATATGGAACACGCCATTTCGCAGATCCAAGAAGAATTAGAGGCACGTTTGAAAGTGCTTCGCAGTGAAAACAAATTATTGGAAGCCCAACGTTTGGAACAGCGAACTAACTATGATATTGAGATGATGAGAGAGATGGGCTATACGTCAGGGATTGAGAATTACTCTCGACATATGGACGGTCGCCAAGAGGGAGAGCCGCCGTATACGCTGTTGGACTTTTTCCCAGATGACTTCTTACTTGTAATCGATGAGTCTCATGTAACAATGCCGCAAATTAGAGGGATGTATAATGGCGACCGAGCACGGAAACAAATGTTAGTGGACTATGGTTTCCGTTTACCAAGTGCACTTGATAACCGACCGCTTCGTTTAGAAGAATTTGAACAACATGTAAACCAAATTGTTTATGTATCGGCAACACCAGGCCCTTATGAAATGGAACAAACAGAGACGGTTGTTCAACAAATCATTCGGCCAACAGGTTTACTAGATCCAGAAGTAGAAATCCGCCCAATTATGGGTCAAATTGATGACTTGGTGGGCGAAATTCATGAACGGATCGAAAAAGATCAGCGGGTGTTTGTCACAACCTTAACGAAGAAAATGGCCGAAGATTTAACCGACTATTTCAAAGAATTAGGCTTAAAAGTTAAATATTTGCATAGTGATGTAAAAACACTGGAAAGAACGGAGATTATTCGCGATTTACGATTAGGCGAATTTGATATTCTAATAGGTATTAACTTATTACGTGAAGGAATCGATGTGCCAGAAGTTTCCTTAATTGCGATTCTAGATGCGGATAAAGAAGGCTTCTTACGTAGTGAACGCTCATTAGTGCAAACGATGGGACGGGCTGCCCGGAACGCCGAAGGAAAAGTCATTATGTATGCAGATAAAATCACCGATTCGATGCAACGAGCTATGGATGAAACGGCACGACGTCGGGCAATCCAAGAAGCATATAATGAAGAACATGGCATTGAACCAAAAACAATTATTAAAGAAATTCGTGATTTGATTTCTATTTCCAAAACAGCTGATAAAGATGAAACAGTGGTTCAATTGGATAAATCATATGAAGATTTATCAAGACAAGAAAAAGCTGATTTATTAATGAAACTTGAAAGAGAAATGAAAGATGCGGCCAAAGCGTTAGACTTCGAAACTGCAGCCACATTACGAGATACCATTCTTGAATTGAAAGCTGCCAAATAAGTCAACCAACGGATTAAGTAAAAGATACGATGAACCATCGTATCTTTTACTAATCTTTTCTCTATAGAATGACTTGAAATGATTTGACGTAAGAGATTTAGTAAAAGGAGAACATATATGGCAAATGATAAAATTGTGATTCATGGTGCACGCGCCCATAACTTAAAAAATATTGATGTCACGATTCCTCGTGACAAAATGGTTGTTGTAACTGGACTATCTGGTTCTGGCAAAAGTTCATTAGCGTTTGATACGCTTTACGCAGAAGGGCAACGACGTTATGTAGAGAGTCTCTCTGCTTATGCGCGACAATTTTTGGGACAGATGGATAAACCAGATGTTGACAGCATCGATGGTTTAAGTCCAGCTATTTCAATTGATCAAAAGACGACAAGTAAAAACCCACGCTCAACGGTGGGGACGGTCACAGAAATCAATGATTATTTACGATTGTTATTTGCTCGGGTAGGTCATCCAATTTGTCCTAACGATCATATTGAAATTACCAGTCAGTCTGTTGAACAGATGGTTGATAAAGTCTTAGAGCTACCAGAGCGAACAAAAATTCAAATTTTGGCGCCTGTTGTGGTCAAGAAAAAAGGCCAACATAAAAAAGTGTTTGAAATGATCCAACGTGAAGGGTATGTCAGAATGCGGGTGGATGGTGAAACCTATGATGTTAGTGAGGCACCAGAACTTGAAAAAAATAAAAAACATGATATTGCGATTGTGATTGACCGTATCGTTGTGAAAGAAGGCATTCGCTCTCGCTTGTTTGATTCGTTTGAAGCGGCTTTGCGTTTAGCTGAAGGTTACGCAATTGTTGATGTGATTGGTCAAGAAGAGATGTTGTTTAGTGAACATTATGCTTGTCCTTATTGTGGGTTCACAGTCGGTGAATTGGAACCGCGCTTGTTTTCATTTAATGCACCATTTGGCGCTTGTCCCGATTGTGATGGTTTAGGTGTTAAATTAGAAGTGGACAAAGACTTAGTGATTCCAGATCCCACTAAAACCTTGAGAGAAGGAGCCATTGTTCCGTGGAACCCTATTAGTTCCCAATATTATCCACAAATGTTGGAACAAGCAGCCACCAGTTTTGGGATTGATATGGATACGCCGTTTGAAGAATTACCTGCAGACCAACAAGAAATTATTTTAAATGGTTCTGGCGAGAAAAACTTTCATTTTCATTATGAAAATGACTTTGGTGGTGTTCGTGATGTGGAAGTGCCATTTGAAGGGATTTTAAAAAATATTAAACGACGTTATCATGAAACAAATAGCGATTTTACACGAGATCAAATGCGGTTATACATGACAGAATTGACTTGTCGAAGCTGTCAAGGGTATCGTTTGAATCCGCAAGCTTTAGCTGTAAAAATCAATGGCACGCACATTGGTGAAGTCAGTGAATTAGCAATAAAAAATGCGGTCCAATTTTTTGAAGGTGTGTCTTTATCTGAACAAGAAACAACGATTGCTCGGCCAATTTTAAAAGAAGTCGAAGATCGGTTAACCTTCTTAAAAAATGTCGGGTTAGATTACTTAACCTTAAGTCGAGCTGCTGGTACACTTTCTGGCGGAGAAGCACAAAGAATTCGCTTAGCAACACAAATTGGATCAAACTTATCAGGCGTCCTTTACATTTTAGATGAACCGTCAATTGGTTTGCATCAACGAGATAACGACCGCTTGATTGACTCATTGAAAAAAATGCGGGACTTAGGCAATACATTAATTGTGGTGGAACACGATGAAGATACAATGATGGCTTCGGATTACTTGATTGATGTGGGACCTGGTGCTGGACATCTGGGCGGTGAAATTGTAGCCGCTGGTACGCCGGAAGAGGTTGCTAAAAATCCGCATTCATTGACTGGACAATATCTTTCTGGGAAAAAAGTGATTCCTGTACCAAAAGAACGTCGCAAAGGTAATGGCAAAGCGATCAAAGTCACTGGTGCCAGTGAAAATAATTTAAAAAATGTCAGTGTTGAATTTCCGCTGGGTGAATTTGTTGCTGTCACAGGCGTTTCAGGTTCAGGGAAAAGTACTTTAGTCAATCAAATTTTGAAAAAAGCACTGGCCCAAAAATTAAATCGTAATTCCAATAAACCTGGGAAACACAAAAGTATCACTGGTTATGAAGCCATTGAAAAGATTGTTGACATTGATCAAAGTCCAATTGGTCGAACACCAAGAAGTAATCCAGCGACTTATACTAGTGTTTTTGATGACATTCGCGATTTGTTTGCCCAAACAAATGAAGCCAAGGTTCGTGGCTATAAAAAAGGCCGCTTTAGTTTTAACGTCAAAGGTGGCCGTTGTGAAGCTTGTCGCGGGGATGGTATCATCAAAATTGAAATGCACTTTTTACCTGACGTCTATGTGCCTTGCGAAGTTTGTCATGGCAAACGTTATAATTCTGAGACGTTAGAAGTTCATTATAAAGGCAAAAACATTTCTGATATTTTAGATATGACGGTGGAAGATGCCGTAGAATTTTTCAAACATATCCCTAAAATTCATCGTAAATTGCAAACAATTGTGGATGTAGGCTTAGGCTATGTGACATTGGGGCAGCCAGCAACTACTTTATCTGGTGGAGAAGCACAGCGGATGAAGCTAGCGAGTGAACTTCATAAAAATTCTAATGGGAAAAACTTTTATATTCTGGATGAACCAACAACCGGCTTGCATACCGATGATATTGCGCGATTGCTTCTAGTATTAGAGCGTTTAGTGGAAGCGGGCAATACCGTTTTAGTGATTGAACATAACTTGGATGTCATCAAATCTGCGGATCATGTGATTGATCTAGGGCCAGAAGGTGGCGACGGTGGTGGGACGATCGTGGCGACAGGAACACCAGAAGAAGTTGCTAAAGTCAAAGACAGTTACACAGGATATTATTTAAAACGTGTTCTGAAATAAACATTAATGATTAGATAAAGAACCTTGTTTTTATGGGAAACAAGGTTCTTTTATTATAAAATAACAAATATTTTTTAATAAAAATTAAAAATAAATGTTGACTTAATGTGTAATTAAAAGATATACTATGTTTGTTAACAAAATAACAATGAACACGAAGGGAAGTCTTAAATGAAAAACAAAAAAATAACAACAAGTTTATTAACAGCAGGAATGGTCTTAGCTATCGGAATCACACCTTTTGTACATAGTAACACAATGGAAGCAGCTACTTTAATTTCACAATCAGACCATGAAAAAGTAATGAGTTTTACCAAGAAAGACTTAAAAGAAGCAACGGGCATTCAATTGGAGCCGGCGACAGTACAAGCCATTCATCAGGAATTAAAGCAACAAATCACCTGGGAAACATTAGGCTATTCCACAATTGATGCGCAAAATATTGCGACACGTTTTACACAAAATACATATCAGGCTCTGGGGATTTTAACAGATATCGCCAACCATTCAGACCTTCAATTGAAAGTCATTACCATTAATAATCCCTATCTAGCAACAGCTAAAATTGGCACCTTTAAGTGGGAAACCGTAACTCCTGAAGTTGGTGGAGACCATGAAACAGCAGACAATGAACTAACCACACCGACACCAACTGTTGCCAGTCTTCAAGAGATTGATGTAGAAATCGAATACGACGAAAATGAAATTGAGTTCACCTATGAAATAAAATCGAACGGAACAATTGAAGCAACGTATGAAGATGAATCTGCTGATTTAGAATTAGAAGGTAAGGCAGCACAAGACAAAATCATGACTCTTTTAGATGGATTGTCAATCAAAACAGCTACAAATGAACAAATTAAAGAACACATTACGAAAAAGTTAGCCGTGAATGAACAAGTAAAACAATTTGAGTTTGAAGCTAATTTTACTGATAAAACAGAAATTGAGTTTGTATTAAAATAACACAGAGTTATATAGTATAATTCAGCAATTAAAACAGCGTTGACAAAAATGTCAATGCTGTTTTTCTATGAAAGAATAGAAATCTTTATAAGAATGATTGAAAAGCTTTCTTTGATACGCCCGGGGTGTTATAATATAGTGATGCAAGTGAAGGGAGTGTTGAATATGCCAGAAAATTTACAACTGGTTATTATTACAGGAATGAGTGGCGCTGGAAAAACAGTCGCTGTTCAAAGCTTTGAAGACATGGGCTATTTCTGTATCGACAATTTACCACCAAGCTTAATCCCAAAATTTTGGGAATTAATTAAAGAATCTGGAAAAGTTACCAAGATTGCGTTAGTGATTGATTTACGTTCACGGACCTTCTTTAGAGAAATTCAGGATATGTTAGTCGAACTTGAAAATACTAATTTTATTGATACAACGATTTTATTTTTAGATGCCACCGATGAAGAGTTAGTTTCTCGTTATAAAGAGACACGGCGTGCGCATCCAATGGCGATGGATGGTTTAGTGACAGAAGGTATTCGTAAAGAACGTGCAATGCTGGAAGAAATTAAAGCGGATGCTCAATTGGTTATTGACACTACGGACTTGTCCCCTCGTCAATTGCGGGAACGTTTGAATAAAGAACTAGCAACGAGAGAGACACACGAATTTCGAGTGGAAATGGTGTCCTTCGGCTTTAAATATGGGTTGCCGATTGATGCAGATATCGTTATGGATGTTCGCTTTTTACCTAACCCCCATTATATTGATGAACTACGACCGTTAACTGGAATGGATCAACCTGTTTATGATTATGTGATGGGCTTCCCAGAAACAGATGAATTTTATACAAAATTTATCGATTTACTGCGAACAGTCTTACCTGGATATAAAAAAGAAGGTAAAAGTAGCGTCACCATTGCAATTGGCTGTACTGGCGGACAACATCGCTCTGTTGCATTGACAGAACGTGTTGGCGCTGAATTAAAAGAGGAAGATTACCATGTAAATATTACCCACCGCGACCGCTTAAAAAGAAAAGAAACGGTTAATCGCTCTTAATGAAAACCTATCGAATTCGTAAACCGAAGATTGTGGTTGTTGGTGGTGGAACAGGCTTGCCAGTAATTTTAAAAAGTTTAAGAAATCAAAGTGTTGATATTACTGCCGTCGTAACGGTCGCTGATGATGGCGGCAGTAGTGGCGAGCTTCGTTCCTCTATTAATAACATGACACCTCCGGGAGATTTAAGAAATGTTTTAGTGGCACTGTCAGATATGCCACAATTATATGAAGATATTTTTCAATATCGTTTTGATAAATCAGATAGTCATTTTGCCAATCATGCAATCGGTAATTTAATCATTGCTGCTGTCTCAGAAATGAGAGGAAGTACGTATGAAGCGATTCAATTGCTTTCAAAAATGATGCATGTTGATGGACGGATTTATCCATCATCAGAACGGCCATTAACGTTACATGCCGTATTTAAAGATGGCTCAGTGGCGGTGGGAGAATCAAAAATTGCACTGGATCGCAAGACGATTGACCATGTGTTTGTGACAAATACACACGGAGAAGAACAGCCAAGAGCTGCGCGCAAAGTCGTCAAAGCAATTGAAGAAGCAGACATGGTCGTGTTAGGACCGGGGAGTCTTTTTACAAGTATTTTACCTAATTTAGTTATTACAGAAATTGGTGAAGCCATCAAACAAACGGCAGCGGAAGTAGTCTATATTTGTAACATCATGACCCAAAAAGGGGAAACGGAACATTTTACGGATGCCGATCATGTTCGTGTCTTAAACGAGCATCTACAAGCGCAGTTTGTTGATACAGTGCTGGTTAACACAGAAAAAGTACCAGAAAATTACATGGATCCTGAAATTTATGATGAATATTTAGTTCAAGTAAAGCATGATTTTCAAGGATTACGTGAAGAAGGATGCCGAGTCATTTCGACAGACTTTTTAGAATTAAGAGATGGCGGAGTTTTTCATGATGGGGAAAAAGTTGTTGAAGAACTTTTCCGTATCGTATTTGGAACGAAATATTAATTAATCAAAAGAATCAAGAGAGGAGGAGCTTAGATGTCTTTTGCCTCGGATGTCAAAAAAGAGTTAACTGGTTTAGAAGTCCATCGAGAACACGCGAAAGCAGAATTAGCAGCATTAATTCGGATGAACGGCTCACTTAGCTTAGTTAATCAACAGTTTGTCTTGAATGTACAAACGGAAAATGCTGCAATTGCTCGTCGAATGTATTCATTGCTGAAAGATCATTACCATGCACAAGCAGAATTATTAGTTCGTAAAAAAATGAAACTAAAGAAAAATAATGTTTACATTGTGCGTCTAAAACAAGATACACAAAAAATTCTAGCTGATTTGGATATTATGGATGGGGTCGTTTTTAATGGCAATGTGTCAAATGAAATCATGGGTAACGCGCAAAAAATGCGTTCCTATTTACGTGGAGCCTTCATGGCTTCTGGCTCAGTTAATAATCCGGAAACAAGTCGCTATCATTTAGAAATTTTTTCAATTTATGAAGAACACAATAATGATATTTGTAAGATGTTGAATTACTATGACTTAAACGCTCGAACATTGGGACGCCGAAATGGGTATATTTGTTATTTAAAAGGTGCTGAAAAAATTGCCGACTTTTTAACATTAATTGGTGCCACGAACTCTATGTTGAAATTTGAAGATGTCCGGATTGTCCGTGATATGCGGAATTCAGTAAATCGTTTAGTGAATTGCGAAACAGCGAATTTAAATAAAACCATTGATGCGGCTTCAAAACAAATTGAAAATATTCAATTTATTGAAAGTACAGTAGGGCTGACGTCATTACCGGAGAAACTTCAGGAAATCGCAGAATTACGGTTAGAGTATCCGGAAGTTAGTCTCAAAGAACTAGGGGAAATGATTCCTTCAGGAGCTATTTCTAAGTCAGGTATTAATCATCGTATTCGAAAAATTAATGAATTTGCAGAAAAATTACGAGAAAAAAGTGCGTAACTTTTCTGCTCCAGAAGTGAAGAATAACATTTCCGTTTGAAGTGCTATCCTTCACTTTTTCTTTAAGCGTGTAAAAAAAATTAAAGTGTGTAAAAAGTGTGTAGCACTGAAATGTAGTGTTGACCTGTGGTTTAAAGAAACGACGTTGGCACGAATGTTGCATGTAATAAAATGCAAGCGATTACTTATTGCTGTTTTTAACTAAAACATTAAAAACTATTGGAGGGGTCAAAATGGTTCAACGATTAATTAGTGCAAATGCATCAGAAATCAAACGGATGTCAAAAGAAGAGCTGTTTCAGAGTATTAAAGCGAGCGAAGGGCGCGTAATTTTATCGGAAAATGTGGTAGTTCATCCATCCGTAGCAGGTGATATCACTTGTGCGGAAATGTCAAAAGCATATGGCGCAGACATGATTTTATTGAATGTTTTCGATGTTAATCAACCGATTGTAGTAGCCGCTTATGAAGGGCAATATACTGCGGAAACATGTGTCCCTAATGATGAGGTTGTTCATCGTTTGAAAGAACTAGTCGGTTTACCGATTGGCATGAATGTCGAACCTGTTGATGAAAATTTAGACTTAGCTTCAACGAGAGTTTCGATTGAACCAGGTAGAAAAGCATCAGCAGCTACTTTCAAAAAAGCCAATGAACTGGGTTTGGATTTTATCTTATTGACAGGTAATCCAGGAACTGGCGTGACCAA
Source organism: Enterococcus sp. DIV1316a (assembly GCF_050536915.1). Taxonomy (NCBI): domain Bacteria; kingdom Bacillati; phylum Bacillota; class Bacilli; order Lactobacillales; family Enterococcaceae; genus Enterococcus; species Enterococcus sp. DIV1316a. The sequence continues at coordinate 545,415 of NZ_CP172913.1, forward strand.
CGACTTGATTGCTAAGAACGTGGCCTTAGCCAAAAAACATTTTGACGGCATCATTATTGCCGGAAAAATGCACAGTTCAGGCGTAGATGAACCAGTGGTCAGTTTAAAATCAGCTGAACAATTTATTGAAGCGGGTGCTGATATTGTCTTAGTCCCAGCAGTCGGCACGGTTTGGGGCATCGATGATCAACAAGTCAAAGAAGTTGTGGATTTTGCACATTCAAAAGGAAAATTAGTTATGAGTGCCATTGGAACTTCACAAGAAAGTGCTCAACCTGAAGTTATCCAAGCAATCGGCATTAGAAATAAAATTTTAGGCGTAGATATTCAACATATTGGCGATGCCAATATGGGCTTAGTTGGTATTGAAAATATTAAAGAGCTTTCTGATGCGATACGTGGGAAAAGACATACTGTTGCTAGAATGGCTCGTTCGATTAATCGTTAAAAAAGTGAACAGAGGCACGAATTCAGAAAATTTGAATTCGTGTCTTATGATTTTTTTATTGAAAAACGGTATACTAAAAGAGAAATAAAGGTTTGAAAGGATGAGGTTTTTATGGATATTTCAGTAATTGATGCAACAAAAGTTAACACAGAAACAGGGCTTCACATTGGTGAGAGCAATGCCCCTGTCAAAATGATAGAATTTATCAATGTTCGCTGTCCTTATTGCAGAAAATGGTTTGAAGAGTCTGAGGAACTGTTAGCACAATCTGTCAAAAGTGGTAAAGTTGAACGTATCATTAAGTTGTTTGATAAAGAAAAAGAAAGTTTACAACGCGGCAATGTGATGCATCACTACATTGACTATTCAGCGCCTGAACAAGCGCTGTCAGCATTGCATAAAATGTTTGCTACGCAAGATGAATGGGGAAACTTAACCTTAGAAGAAGTAGCGACGTATGCTGAAAAAAATCTGGGCTTAAAAGAACAAAAAGATGCAACGCTTGTTTCCGCAGTGATTGCTGAAGCCAATGCGGCGCACATTCAATTTGTACCAACGATCATCATTGGTGAGCATATCTTTGACGAAAGTGTCACTGAAGAAGAATTACGTGGATACATTGAAAAATAAAAAAAATGGAAACAGCGACTGTCGCTGTTTCCATTTTTTTATTTTTAATTTAAGGCGCTACTATTTTCCATTACTTCATCGATTAAACCATATTCTTTTGCTTGTTCGGCAGTCATATAGTTATCACGATCGGTATCACGTTCAATCACTTCAATTGGTTGGCCAGTTCGTTCAGCTAAAATTGAATTTAAACGTTGACGAGTGTCTAAAATGTGACGAGCAGCAATTTCAATTTCTGTTGCTTGCCCTTGAGCGCCACCAAGTGGTTGGTGAATCATGATTTCCGCATTTGGTAAAGCGAAACGTTTGCCTTTTTGACCAGCTGTTAATAAGAAGCTACCCATTGAAGCTGCCATTCCTAATACGATCGTTTGGACATCCGCTTTAACGAAATTCATGGTATCGAAAATCGCTAAGCCTGCAGAAACGCTACCACCAGGAGAGTTAATGTACAAGTAAATGTCTTTTTCTGAATCTTGGGCATCTAAGAATAATAACTGTGCAATCACTGAGTTTGCCACGTTATCATCGATAGGGCCGCTTAGCATAATGATGCGGTCTTTTAATAAACGAGAGTAAATGTCATAAGCACGTTCACCGCGAGATGATTGTTCAATAACTGTTGGAATTAAATTCATAAGTAAATCCTCCTATATAAAGAAACTTTTAAAGTCATTCTATCACAAAGCACTTTGAATGCCTATGAAAAGTATACCTCTTTGGTCAATAAAGGTCAACGAAGTCGCTTGAAAAATTTTGTGTCATTTTTTATCCGAAACTTTTGGATTATGTTATACTAAAATGGAAAATTAGAAAAGAGCGAGGGGAAAAATATGTTTGTTTTTATCGCCGGAATGGTCGGTGTAATCGTCGGTGCGCTAATAGTCACAGCAAGTGCCGCCTTACATTCATCTTACAAAGAGCGAAAAGAAGTACGTTATCGTGAACTAGAACATTTGGTTAAAGAAATTGAATCATTGAATTTATTAAATAAAAAAGTCAAAGAAATTTTACAAAAGCGTGAATTATATATAGACAGATCAATTGAATACTTATCGATGGATGATTGTTTCATCAGCATCGATGATTTTATTTATTTGGAATCATTTTCTGCTCAAAATAATTTTTACTTACCGACGTACTTAATTGAAGAATTTTTCAAAAAAATTGCGCATCGTAAAGTCATTTTGACGGCCAGCGAAGTTGCTGAAATGGGTGGTCACACCTATAAAGGCGGCCGTGTTATTTTGGAAAATTTTTCAGACGAGATTTTAGCAATTATTGAAGATAAAAAACGTAAAATGCAGCGTTTGTCTAACGAACCACTTCATTATTTTAAAGCGATTAAATAAAAAAGAACCAGCGTACCCGCTAATTTTTTTGGGTATCTGGTTCTTTTTCTTGTTGTTCCATATCGGTCATAGTGTCTTCAATTTCTTTATGTAAGAAATAAGAAATAACTGTACGGATGATCACCAAGGTTGCCAATTTCAAAATATCTTGAAAAGTTGGTTTGACAATGGATTCAATAATATCAGCAGCAATTAAAATTTCTAAACTTAACAGAATGTAGCTACCAAGGAAGTTTTTGATGAACGTATTCATTTTGGTTAAGGTAAAGCGGCTTTGATTTTGTCGTTCACTTTTAATGAAATCTTTTCCTGCTAAACAAACACCCCAAACTAAAACAATAATCGAAAAAACATTCAGTCCTAAAATACATAGCTCAAAAAGTGGGGTTAAAAGCGTCATTAACTGATGGGGCCACTCATTCATCGTATTCACTCCTACCAAAAAGCCTTTTCTTTAACTATAACGAAACGGCTGACTAACGTCAAATATTGTTGAAATAAACAGGCTAAACTATTCAGCTTATAGAACAAAACTAAGAAAATTATGAATAGCATCTAACAATTAAGTAAAAGGACTGTAAAGGTTCTTTTACTTTTTTTGTGTAAAAAAAGAGTCTTAAAAGGAATCAAGTAGCAAAAAGTAAGTGAAAACCAACTTTGTTAGTGGATAGTCTTTTCATTAATTTTTAAAAGACAAATTTTACGTTTTCAAGAGCCGAATACTGCCAAGTTTTAGCCTTTAAAGGTGATAGAATCAGAAATTGAGTAAGAGATGTGTCACAAAAGCAAGGAGACACATCGACTTGATGAAAGATTTAAGGAGCTGTAGTTGAAGTAAAGAGAAGCAAGTGTCCCAAACACTAGCGAAAGAAAATAGGGAGGATTAAAATGTTTAAGAAAGCAACGAAATTATTATCGACAATGGTGATTGTCGCTGGAACAGTTGTGGGAAATTTCAGTCCCACATTGGCTTTAGCCGAAGGAGTGGTTAAAGCAGGAGATAGAGAAGGAATGACCAATACGGTGAAAGTGAAAGACGACAGTCTAGCTGATTGTAAACGGATATTGGAGGGACAAGCTGCTTTCCCAGTTCAAGCGGGTGAAACGGAACCGGTTGATTTAGTGGTTGTTGAAGATGCCAGTGGTAGTTTTTCAGATAATTTTCCACATGTAAGACAAGCGATTGATGAAGTGGTTCAAGGATTATCTGATCAAGACCGCGTGATGCTGGCTTCGTATCGTGGCGGAAAACAATTTATATTTCCTGATGGAAAAGTAAAAATTAATTCAGCTGATTATGATATGAATGTGCGTGTTGATACTCAATTAACCCATGATAAAAGCCAATTTGTCTCTGGATTTGGAGATGTTCGGACGTATGGTGGTACACCAACTGCCTCAGGCTTGAAACTTGCTTTAGATACGTACAATCAAACACACGGAGATTTAACGAATCGAAAAACATATTTCTTATTAGTGACAGATGGGGTCGCTAATACACGTTTAGATGGTTACTTGCATAAAACCAACACCAATGATTCAATCAATGAATATCCAGATCCAAGACATCCTTTTCAAGTTTCGGTTGAGTATAGTAATGACTATCAAGGTGCAGCAGCAGAAGTTTTAGCGTTAAACCAAGAAATTACTAACCAAGGCTATGAAATGATTAATGCGTATTGGGAAAGTGTTGAATCTTTAAGTTCAGTGAATTCATACTTTGATAAATATAAAACAGAAGTGGGTCCTTTTGTAAAACAAGAGTTGCAACAAGGGTCTAGCACACCAGAAGATTTTATTACAAGCCAATCTATTGATGATTTTACAACCCAATTAAAACAAATTGTCAAAGATCGTCTGGCGCAATCGACACCAGCAACAGCTTCATTAACGATTGCCAATCAATTTGATATTCAATCGGCGACCGCTACGGACGATGCTGGAAATGATGTGCCTGTTCAAATTAACGGACAAACCATTTCAGCAACTAGTACAGAAGGTTACGTAGGAAACATCACGATTCACTACGAAGTCAAAGAAAATACAGCGATCGATGCAGCAACCCTTGTAAGTAGTGGGACAATGAATCAAGGAACAATTGCTAAGGAATTTCCAGAAGCGACGATTCCTAAAAATGACAATGCGCATGCGTGTGACGTGACGCCAGAAGATCCAACGATTACAAAAGATATCGAAAATCAAGAGCACTTAGATTTAACCAATCGTGAAGATAGTTTCGATTGGCATGTCAAAACAGCCTTTGGTAACGAAACAAGCACTTGGACCCAAGCCAGTTTAGTAGATGACATTAATAAAGTGCTAGATATCATTGATGTGAAAGTCACCGACGAAAATGGTAAAGATGTTACAGCTAACGGCACAGTAACACAAGAAAATAACAAAGTAACTTTTGAAATGAACAAACAAGCAGACAGCTATGACTATTTAAGTGGTCATACGTATACAATGACTATCACCACTAAAATTAAAACTGACGCAACGGACGAAGAATTAGCGCCTTATATTGAACAAGGCGGGATTCCCAACCAAGCCGACTTAAACTTTGGCAATGAAGGTGACGTGTTACATTCCAACAAACCAACCGTAACACCACCGCCAGTTGATCCAAATATTGCTAAAGACGTCGAAGGTCAAGAACATTTAGATTTAACCAACCGCGATCAAGAATTTAAATGGAACGTCAAAACAGCTTTCGGTAACGAAACAAGCACTTGGACCCAAGCCAGCATGGTAGATGACATTAATAAAGTGTTAGACATCACAGACGTGAAAGTCACTGATGAAAATGGTAAAGATGTTACAGCCAATGGCACAGTAACACAAGAAAATAACAAAGTAACTTTTGAAATGAACAAACAAGCAGACAGCTATGACTATTTGAGTGGTCACACATACACAATGACCATCACCACTAAAATTAAAGCTAGCGCAACGGACGAAGAATTAGCGCCTTATATTGAACAAGGTGGGATTCCCAACCAAGCCGACTTAAACTTTGGCAATGAAGGTGACGTGTTACATTCCAACAAACCAACCGTAACACCGCCTGCACCAACGCCAGAAGATCCAACGATTACAAAAGATATCGAAGGTCAAGATCACTTAGATTTAACCAACCGTGACCAAGAATTTAAATGGAACGTCAAAACAGCTTTCGGTAACGAAACAAGCACATGGACCCAAGCCAGCATGGTGGATGACATTAATAAAGTGTTAGACATCACAGACGTGAAAGTTACTGATGAAAATGGCAAAGATGTTACAGCTAACGGCACAGTAACACAAGAAAATAACAAAGTAACTTTTGAAATGAACAAACAAGCAGACAGCTACTCATACTTAGCTGGACATACGTACACAATGACTATTACCACTAAAATTAAAGACGGCGCAACCGATGAAGAATTAGCACCTTATATTGAACAAGGTGGCATTCCCAACCAAGCCGACTTAAACTTTGGCAACGAAGGTGACGTGTTGCATTCCAACAAACCAACTGTAACACCACCTGCACCAACGCCAGAAGATCCAAAAAAACCTAAACCTAAACAACCGTTAAAACCGAAGAAACCGTTGACGCCTACAAATCATCAAGCACCAACGAACCCAGTCAATTTTGGAAAATCAGCAAGTAAAGGAATTCATTTACCAATGACTAATACAACAGTAAATCCACTTTACATGATCGCAGGTTTAATTGTCCTTATAGTGGCTATTAGCTTTGGCATAACAAAAAATAAAAAAAGAAAAAATTAGACAAACTAAAAAGGAAGAAAAAACATGAATAAAAAAATTTCGTTCAGTCTGTTAATTTTGTTACTTAGTTTGTTGGTAGGTTTTACATTTATTCCGCATAAAAAGGAATTAAGTTTCAATGAGTATCAAGAAAAAAAACACTCTGGCGAAACATTTTATGTTGTTTTAAAAAAGAAAAACTGTTCAGATTGTCAGGATTTCGAGAAACTATTACAAGCACCTAAACAGGTTTACTATGTAGAATTAACCAACAAAGAGACCATGAAAGAATGGTCAACATTTATCCGAGAAAATAAAGTTTTACATGTGCCATCTATGTTTAAAATAGATAACGGCCATCTCAAGAAAATTGATGGAGAAGGAGATGCGAATCAATTATTCGCAAACTATCAAAAAATAACGAAGTAAAAAGAATAAAAAGACAAGACAAGTTTCCTTTATTAGGAAACTTGTCTTTTTTATAGTGTTAGTCGTTTATTAAATAACATGTGAAATGTTTTACAAATACATTTTGGTTTGGTAAAATAAACGCGAACATATGAATTTGCTTTCATTTGTTTTGGGAGGAGGTACGAATGATTGAATTGATTTTACTTTTGTCGGTGATTCTTTTAGGTTTATTGATTGGAAATAAAAGAGTTGATAAGTGGCTTTTTCTTAAGGCATTACTTTTGTTTTCTGTTATGCTAAGTGTGAGCATCTTAATTTCGGTAGCTATGTATTTATTATTAACAATAGGCGTTGCAAACGTAATAGGGCAGCGGTTAGAGTCGTTATTTCTTTTAGGGATAGTCGTTATCATCAGTACGAGTCTTTTGTTATATTTTTTATTGAATTTAACGACGAAAAAAATTGTTTTACCCATCGCTTTAATGAAAATAATTGAATATTATATTCAATGGGTATTGATTTATGTTACTATTTATCAAGTGATTTTTGATCAGTTTATTGTTTCTTCAGAAGTAAAAAATACGTTACAAGGGACTATTGATGAGCCAGTCGCAATCATTATTGTTATTTTGCCATCATTTATTTCAATTTGGATTGCCGTTGTTTTATTTAGGATTCGTATGGAAGAACTTTAGTCAGATACTTTTAGAATGGAGGAGTTTGTATGTCTGCTTGGCAAACATTTAAAAATGGAACAAGGCAATTTTTTAAAGACATCTTGCAGTACTTATGGTTATTTTTTACTTTAAATGTCTTATTATTATTGGTGGGTGGGGCTTTTAGTTGGGCTACTTCCAACGCACTAAAAACTCAAGGTATTCCTTATCTTTCGTTTAATAACCTGAATTTATTGTTAGAAAAGCCGCTTGCTCTGGTGTTATTAATTCTCTTGTTGTTACTTTTTTTAGGTGCAGTTTTTTATCAGTTTACCTTTTTATTATTAGGGATTTTTCAAATACGGCAAGACCATCGTTTTCATTTTAAAGGAGTTACCAAGGCATCTTTTAAGGTTCTTAAAAAGCAAGGTGCCCGTTCGTGGTTATTCTTTTTCGGTTATTTTGTTGTCATTGTCCCTTTTGGTAACCTGATTTTCCAAAGTAATCTATTGACGAAATTTGTGATTCCAGATTTTATTGTTGAATTTTTGTCCCAACGAATTCCTTACTTGGTTGGGTTACTGGCCTTTGGGTTATTAGTCTGGTATTTAGCTATTCGTTTCATTTACACGCTTCCATTAATGATTCTGGAGAGAAAAAAAGCGGGCGAGGCAGTTAAGGCTAGTTGGTCAATGACAAACAAACGATTATGGTTCATTATTCGTAATATTGCATTTGTGACGATCGCGGTATTTGTTTCAACGTATGTTATTTATGTGTTACTTTATCTTCTACAGTTGAAGTTAGATACCTTGAGCGATACCATTAGCTTGCTAGGTGGTATTTTAAATTTAACGGTTGTCCAATTTTTACAGTTTGTCTCTAATGCTTGGCTTTCAGTATTACTGATTAATTTCTTATATACACAATTAAATGTTCAAGCAGAAACGACGAAAAAAGTTGCCTTTGACAAAGAAACGAAACGTAATAAATTAGTGACTATCGGAATGGGCCTAGGACTATTCACCATTTTTGGCGGCTATATAATTTTCAATGCTGTTTACTTAACAGGGCTATTAGAATCAAAACCTTTGATTATTTCGCATCGAGGGGTCACCAATAGTAATGGCGTGCAAAATACTATTCCTGCTATGGAAAGAACCATTAAATTTAAACCAGATTATATTGAAATTGATGTTCAAGAAACCAAAGACCATCAATTTGTTGTGATGCATGATGCAAACCTTCAAGAACTCGCCGGCGTTGATGGCACGCCGCAAGAATTTACGTTGGCTGAATTAACAAAAATGACCGTTAAAGAAAATGGCCAAGAAGCACCAATTGCCAGTTTTGATGATTATTTAGCGAAAGCAAACCAAGCCAAACAAAAATTACTAGTAGAAATTAAAACGTCTAAACAAGATAGTCAAGGTGCGCTATCTAACTTTATTGAAAAATATGAACGTCCTTTGATAAAGAATAACCATCAGGTTCAATCTCTCGACTACAATGTGATCAAAGCGTTTAAAAAAGCCAAATCAAAAGTAAAAGTTAGTTTTATTTTGCCCTATAATTTCACTTTTCCAGAAACACAAGCTGATTTGTATACAATGGAAGCTACCACGTTGAACGATACCTTCATTTTAAAAGCTGACCAACAGAAAAAAGCAGTTTATGCTTGGACAGTTAATGACTCAGAGGTATTAAGTAAAATGCTCTTTATGGATGTCGCTGGAGTGATTACCGATGATTTGGAGTTAGTCAATGAAGAAGTCAATGACTTTGAAAAAAATCCATCGTATGCGGATCGTATTTTGCATTATATTTTTATGCTGCCAAGTGTGGCTTCTCAATAAAAAATGAAGAAAAGGGTTAAACGAAATGAAAAAAGAATTTTCGCGAGTACTTCTTAAAAATCAATCTGATGAAATTCTTATTTTAAAAGATCGGCCAGACACATGGAATTTCCCTGGCGGAAAACAAGAACTTGGTGAATCAGCGCTGGAATGTGCGATTCGTGAAATGAAAGAAGAGTTAGCAGTGGAAATTACTGAACTTGAAGAAATTTTTACTGGACCACTTGTTTTTGATTCAATCGTTTGGCAAGGACATTTTTATTTTGCCAAACAAGCCCAAGGAAAAGTTACCCTGAACGAACCAAATAAAATTAAAGGCGTACAATTTATTAAGCGGTTTGAGGAAGTAAATTTTTCACCAGGATTAGCTCCGCTATTTGATTATTTAGCGCGTAGTGATTATTTAAAGTTAAACAAAACTAACTGGAAATAGAGAGAATAGGGGTGTTTTTTGCTAGGGATTTGTCAAGTGCATCTTTGATTATTTTAGAAAGTCCAAGGAAGAGTCGTGGGCATTGTTTATTCCTAATAAATGTGTTATAGTAATTAAGTAATCAATTTTGATAAGTAATTTGAGTTATATATTTAAAAACTATACTTCTCCTTTTGCCACTCAACATTTTTTGCAATAACTTGCATATTTTTATGCACTAGGAGGAAATATATATGAACAACGGTACAGTAAAATGGTTTAACGCAGACAAAGGTTTTGGATTTATTACAGGTGAAGATGGCAATGATGTATTTGCACATTTTTCAGCTATTCAATCAGATGGATTTAAAACTTTAGATGAAGGCCAAGCAGTAACTTTTGATACTGAAGAAGGTCCACGCGGCTTACAAGCAACGAACATCGTAAAAGCTTAATAATGAGTGAAAACGGACCATGTGTTGGTCCGTTTTTTTGATAGCTGTTGTCTGATCTCGCCATTAATTACATAGCAAAACAAAGCAGATGCCATTTAAAGGAGGAGAATATGAAGACGACCTTAACTGAGCTGTTACTTGTAAGTGGATTATTTTGGCTAGTAATCATAATTAGTGTGATTGCGGGTAGCATATTTCTAATTAAGTATTTTAGAGGTCGGAGCTGAACGGTTCTGTTCCCGCCAATTATCAGGTTTTAAGCCTGGGACAAAAATCCAAAGTGATTTTTGCCCCAGGTTCTTTATTTAATTAGGGTATCAAGTTTTAGGTAAAATAATTAACAAATTAAAAGCAATTTACTATATAATCAGAAAGGGATCTTTAAGAGAGAAGCAGGTGTTTGCTTGTCGTAATACTTTGTTTAGCAGATAGAAAAAGGAAACGTTATGCGTTACAATAGGAACGGAGGAATTTTAGCCTTATTGGATTTTTAGCTGAAGCAGAACAAATGTTGTCGCGCTAAGTGCGATTGAGCTTGCCACAAGCAACATTTAAAAAAACTACGGATAGAAAAATCATTCCTAAACAAGAAAAAAACACTCTTTAGATGAATAAAGAGTGTCCAGAAACGTTGATAAATCAACATATTTAAATAACGCGCCCTGAGGGAATCGAACCCCCGTCTCAAGAACCGGAATCTTACGTGATATCCACTACACTAAGGGCGCGGCACGAATACTAGTTTAGCTGATATTGACAAAAATTACAAGAGGGAGGACGAAAATAATGAAATTTGAGCAACGAATGTCCCAACAACAAAAACAAGTCCAAAAGTTGGCCATGACTCAACAGCTTCAACAATCCATTCAAATTTTACAATTTAATACGGAAGAACTCGCTGCCTTTGTTGAAGCGAAAGCACTAGAGAATCCATTAATTGATTTACAAGTAGACACGCAGTACACCACAGATTTTCCGATAACTAGTCGTTCTTACACCAATCAAGACGAAGAAAATAATTATATGAATCAAATTCCAGACTATCATTTATCATTATTTGAGTCTTTAATTGATCAAATTCATTTGAATTACCGCGATACATACTTGCGAACATTGGTTTTGTTTTTAGTAGAATATATAGACGTGAATGGTTATTTAACGATTTCGTTAGAAGAAGCGGCAGAGAAAACCGAAGCAAGCGCCATTCAAATGCTAGATGCATTAACTTTGTTACAACAGCTAGATCCAGCAGGTGTGGGGGCACGCAATTTACAAGAATGCTTGATGCTACAAACAGAACGAGACGATACCGCGCCTAATTTAGCGTATATTTTATTGGAGGAAGAGTTTGATGCCTTAGTGAGTCGTAAATGGGGCCCGTTAGCTAAAAAATTTGGGATTGAATTAGCAGAAATTCAATTGATTTTTGATTATATACAAACGTTATCGCCAGCGCCAGGGAATATTTTTGATGCGACCGAGGAATTGTATATTCGACCAGATTTAACTGTCCGAATCAAGGAAGATCGAATAGTGGTGATTTCCAACAAAGCTGGTCGACCGACATTAAATTTTCAAGAAAATTATTTCAAACGAATGCAAGAGACTGACGACAAAGAAGTCCAAGAATATATTAAGGATAAGAAAAACGAATTTGAATGGTTAGAGCGCGCAGTGAATCAGCGGGGGGATACAATTTTACGTGTAGGGCAAGAAATTGTGCGCCGTCAAGAAGCCTTCTTTTTAGAAGCAGATCGGCCATTAAAACCAATGACTTTAAAAGAAATTGCGGATGCTTTGTCTATTCATGAATCGACAGTTAGTCGTGCGGTTAATGGAAAATATCTAGAAACCACGTTTGGCGTCTTTGAATTGCGCTCATTCTTCTCAACAAGTATTCTTTCATCAGAAGAAGATGGCGAGGATGTCTCAACAACGATGGTTAAAAAGCAACTACAAAAATTAATTGATCAAGAAGTAAAAAGTAAACCGTTGTCTGATCAAAAATTAGTCGAGCGATTAAAAGATTCAGGCATGGAAATATCCCGACGAACGGTGGCAAAATATCGTGAAGCCCTAGGGATTCCATCTTCATCTAAACGAAAACGATATGAGTAAACAACCAAAGCTTATGAGTGATTTTCATAAGCTTTGGTTGTTTTTTTGTGTTTTAAAAAATGTTGGTTTTTTGAATTGTAAAAAAACCCTAAAGGAGGCAAAGTTTGCTTGCCATTTCCTAGGAAAAAACGTATATTAAAGTTACTTGCTTCTTTAAATAAAGGAAAAGAATAATTTTATAGAAAAGTTGGAAAGCACAAATGAATCAGACAGCAAATAGCAAGAAAAAACGCTATATTACAGGTTTTGATGGCATTCGGACGATCGCTGTAATTGGCGTGATTTTGTATCACCTTTTTCCCCAAGTCATGCGAGGTGGCTACTTAGGTGTTCCGATTTTCTTTGTTGTTTCAGGTTATCTTATTAACGACTTGTTGCGGCAAGAATGGGCAGAAAATCAGACCATTGATTTAAAAGGATTTTATGTGCGAAGGATGAAACGGCTGTATCCAGCATTAATTGTGATGCTTTTAAGTGCAGTTAGTTATATTACACTCTTTCAGCAGGATTTATTAAACAATATTCGCAGCGTTGTCGCTAGTAGTGTTTTTTATTACAACAACTGGTGGCAAATTTTTAAAGGGTTTTCTTATTTTGATGGATTTGCGACACAATCGCCATTTGTACATATTTGGTCATTGGCAGTTGAAGCGCAAAATTATTTAATTTGGCCATTACTTTTTATTCTTCTGGAACGCTTTGTTCGTAAGCGCGGTCGAATTTTCAGTTTAGTTTTAATCGGCGCCTTAATTTCGGTGACGCTGATGGCCGTTTTATATGTTCCTGGCGCAGATCCTACACGTGTCTATTATGGAACAGACACACGTGTTTTTTCTATTTTACTAGGTAGTGCATTGGCGTATGTTTGGCCAAGCACACGTTTGAAAGAAGAAATTCCAGAAGCCTCTAAAAAAATCTTAAATGGCGCTGGTTTAAGTGCCTTAGTTCTTTTAGTGTTAGCCTTTTTAACATTATCAGATCATACAAATTTTGTTTATTATGGCGGCATGTTTTTAATTAGTTTGGCAGCCACTGTCTTAGTGGCCGTCACTGCACATCCAGGGGCAGATATGAATCGTTGGTTAACGAATCCAGTCTTTACGTGGATAGGTAAACGGAGTTATGGCATTTACTTGTATCAATTCCCAATCATGATTTTTTATGAGGCCAAAATTAAGACCTTATCGGACCATGTTTTTCTACATTCATTGGTTGAAATAGCATTAATTTTAGTCGTGAGCGAATTGTCTTATCGTTTTATCGAACATCCACTGACACGATTGTCTTATAAGGATGTCTGGACTCAATTCACTGAGTTCTTACGGAAACCGTGGGACCTTCGTGAAAAAGGGACAATGGCCTTTATGACAGTGATTAGCGTGATTGCAGTATTCGGTTTAATTGTGGCTCCAGCAAACGCTAAAAGTGCGCAACAAGAGCAACTAGAAAAAAATATTGCGAAAAATCAGCAAAAAATTGAAGAACGTAAAAAAGAAGTCCAAGAAAGTGGCACGAAAAATAGTAGCACGTCCACAGAAAGTAGTACAAAACCGAGTGAAAGCCAAGACGTTCTACCCACACAACTCACACCAGAGCAAGTAAAAAAAGCGCAGAATTTAGAAATCACAACTATTGGTGATTCTGTTATTCTAGATGGTGCTAGCGGGTTACAAGATATTTTCCCTAAAATGATTATCGATGGGGAAGTGGGCCGTCAATTGTATAGTAGCATTTCACTAATTGGTGAACTAGACAAAAAGAAAATGCTCAAAGATACTGTTTTAGTGAGTTTAGGTACAAATGGTCCTTTTACAGAGGCACAATTTGATGAATTTATGAAAGCGTTAGGTAATCGAAAAGTTTATTGGATTAATGTTCGCGTTCCAACTAGAAGATGGCAAAATCAAGTGAATAGTTTACTTAGTCAAATGGACAAAAAATACGATAACTTAACGGTCATTGACTGGTTTAATTATAGTAACGCCCATGATGATTGGTTTTATGATGACCGAGTTCATCCAAATGTGGCAGGTGGCGAGCAATATACACACTTTATCGCGGAGAAAATTTTACAGTAGCAAGAAACTTCCAGCTCAGATGAAAGGGGCTGGAAGTTTTTTGTTATAGGAAAAGTAAATATAGGTAATTTAATGATTTTCTTGAAAACCTAAGCTTTTTTTTTAGATATCTGGTATACTGTTTTTGTTACAAGTTCCCGAAAGGATTTAGCAAGTAATTGTCGTTACTTACTAAAGATGCCTTGTAACCGAAACTATTTAGGGGGAATAACATTATGACAGAAAGACATTTATTTACATCAGAATCCGTTTCAGAAGGACATCCAGATAAGGTAGCTGACCAAGTCAGTGATGCAATTTTAGATGCGATTTTGGAGAAAGATCCGATGGCCCGCGTGGCATGTGAAACATCCGTAACAACTGGTTTAGTCCTAGTATTTGGAGAAATTTCTACAACAGCTTATGTAGATATCCAAAAAATTGTTCGTCAAACTGTGAAAGATATTGGTTATACACGAGCAAAATATGGATTTGATGGAGAGACTGTCGCAGTTCTTGTAGCAATCGATGAGCAATCACCTGATATCGCTCAAGGGGTTGACGCAGCCTTAGAAGTGCGTGATCAAGATGAAAAAGACGATATTGGCGCTGGTGACCAAGGCTTAATGTTTGGTTTTGCCGTTGACGAAACACCGGAATTAATGCCATTACCGATCGCGTTAAGTCATCGTTTGGTTCGCCGTTTAGCAGAATTGCGGAAGGAAAAAGTCTTACCTTACTTACGTCCTGATGCAAAATCTCAAGTAACAGTGGAATATGATGATCAAGGTCAACCACAACGTGTGGATACGATCGTCATCAGTACACAACATGATGATGAAACAACCTTAGAACAAATCGAAAAAGATATTAAAGAACAAGTAATCAATGAGGTGATTCCTCATGAACTTTTAGATGATGAAACAAAATACTTTATCAACCCAACTGGTCGCTTTGTAATCGGTGGCCCTCAAGGAGATGCCGGCTTAACTGGTCGTAAAATTATCGTTGATACTTATGGCGGTTATGCTCGTCATGGCGGCGGTGCTTTTTCTGGAAAAGATGCAACCAAAGTTGACCGCTCTGCTAGTTATGCTGCGCGTTATATCGCGAAAAACATTGTTGCTGCTGGTTTGGCGAAAAAAGTAGAAGTCCAATTAGCTTATGCAATTGGTGTGGCGCAACCAGTGTCTATTTCTATTAATACGTTTGGTACGAGTGATCTTCCAGAAAGTAAATTAATCGAAGCAGTTCGTAAAAACTTTGATTTACGTCCAGCAGGTATTATTGAAATGCTAGATTTACGTCGCCCAATTTATAAACAAACTGCGGCTTATGGTCATTTTGGTCGAACAGATATTGATTTACCTTGGGAACAAACAGATAAAGTTGAAGCGTTAAAAGCTAGTTTAGCTGAATAATTAAATAAAAAAAACAAGAAGTCAGCCAATACTTGGCTGACTTCTTGTTTTTTTTTGCAATAATTTTTTTATGAAAAAGCATTTTTTTAAGACATTTTGTTCTTTTTTGTATAGAATAGCTATGGAGCAATTTAGAAAATTGACAATTGAATAGAAAAGGATGTGAACAAATGGCAAAAGAAACAAATGTTAAGTTAGTCACGGTGAGTGTTTTTGTGGCAACATTTATGACAGCCATTGAAGGGACCATTGTGTCTACTGCGATGCCAACGATTGTCGGCTCGTTACATGGCATGGAAATTATGAACTGGGTATTTTCAATTTATTTATTAACGAATGCGATGTTAACACCGATTTATGGGAAACTTGCAGATAAAATTGGTCGTAAACCTGTCTTCATGATTGGCATTATCATTTTTATTTTGGGCTCCTCGTTGTGTGGCTTTGCTCAAGATATGTTGACTTTAATTATTGCCCGAGCAATTCAAGGTGTGGGGGCAGGCGCAATTTTACCAGTTGCATTAACGATTATTGCCGATATGTATTCATTGGACAAGCGAGCGAAAATTTTAGGTTTAAACAGTGCCGCCTGGGGAATTGCTAGTATTTTTGGTCCGTTAGCAGGTGGTTTTATTGTAGATACAGTCGGTTGGCATTGGATTTTCTTCATTAATGTTCCTATTGGACTTGTTTTATTGGGCTTGATTAGTATTTTCTTAGTTGAACCAAAGCGGGAACGGACCAAGATGCCAATGGATATTTTGGGCAGCGTCACTTTGATGGCAGTGCTGCTAACGTTATTGCTAGGTTTTCAAATGATTAGCGATAATGGTTTTACATTAGTAACATTTGGTTGTTTGAGTTTGAGTGTGCTCTTTTTTGTAGCATTTGTGATGATAGAAAAACGCGCGCAAGACCCAGTGATTGATTTGCATTTATTTAATCAACCAACGTTTGTTTTAGTAAATCTTATTGCAGCGCTTATTAGCGGTTTCTTAATGGGGATTGATGTCTACATTCCGATGTGGATGCAAGGTGTCTTAGGAAAAAGTGCAGGAATTGGTGGCTTAGTTTTAGCGCCTATGTCGTTACTTTGGATGGCTGGATCATTTATAGCAAGTAGCTTTATGGAGAAATATGCTATGAAAAAAGTCTTAACGATTGGGTTATCGATTCTATTAGTCGGGGCCATCTTTTTAGTGGTAATGCCAATGGCCGTTCCGTTTTGGCTTTTCTTTGTAGTGTCTTCTGTCTTAGGAGTTGGTTTTGGGATTACTATCACAACGACTACGGTGACCGCACAAAGTACAGTGGAGCCTGAAAAAATGGGGGTTGCAACATCGTTTAATACGTTGGTGCGTACAATTGGGCAGACTGTGATGGTGTCAATTTTTGGTGTGATTTTAAATGCAGGAATGTTTGCGAAATTGGAAGCGAGCGCGTTAAACGTCGATGCAGATGTCATGAATCAATTAGTGAATCCACATACTGCAAATTTAATTCCAGCTGCGTTGTTAAAACCATTACGCGGTATCCTCTATGCAGGTCTGCATAATGTTTACTTAGTCGGTGCGGGCTTAGTTGTTGTCGCTCTTTTGTTAAATATTTTCGCAAAAGCGCAACGAGCGAAGGTTTAGTGGTACACTAATAGAAAGAGTATTGGAGGGAAAAGTAGATGGCCTTTTTACAAGCAAATATTTATTCAAATGTATTGGAAATGGAAGTGAATGTGAACGTAATTTTACCACAAGAAACGGTAAAAAAAGTGGGCACAAGTACCCAAGCAGCATTAACAGATATTCCCGTGTTGTATTTATTACATGGGATGGGAGGAAATCACAGCGTCTGGGCTCGCAGAACCTCTATTGAGCGGTATGTCGCTGATTTGGGGATTGCTGTCATTATGCCGTCCACGGATTTAGCTTGGTATACGGACACGCAATACGATATGAACTATTGGACGTTTATCTCAGAAGAATTACCGAAAATTTGTCATCAACTCTTTCCACAGTTAAGTACAAAACGAGAAAAAACCTTTGCCGCTGGTTTGTCAATGGGTGGTTATGGCGCCTTGAAATTAGGATTAGCGAAACCAGAATCTTTTGCAGCCGTTGCTTCTTTGTCTGGGGCAGTCAGTTTATCATCCACTAGTTTTGGGGAATTATTAAAAGTCCGTAAGCGAAGCTATTGGGAAGGTATTTTTGGCCCGTTAGATCAAATTGAAGGTTCCATTCACGATCCGCTGTATTTATTACAACAATTAGTAGAAAGCCAAACAGAAATGCCCCAATTTTACCTTTGTTGTGGGGAGCAAGATATGTTACTTTCTGCTAATCAACAGATGGCTCAAGCGTTGGAACAGGCACAGGCAAGTTACACTTTTGAAACTGGACCAGGAGAACATGACTGGGTGTTCTGGGATGAATGGATTCAAAAAGCCTTGGCTTGGCTACCGATACCAAAATAGAGAAAGTAGTTTTCGCTATTTATTTTAAAAGTTAACCCTTGGTCCGTCAGTCATTTCGACTGACGGACCAAGGGCTTTTTTTATTTAGATGAAGAGGTGTTATATGCTTGCAACCCATCTAAGTAGGTTTTAACAGCTTGAATAAAGGCGGATTTTTGGTGAATGGAGCGCCGAAATTGAATGCTTTCCTCCATGTATGTTAACCCATTGTCGGAGACATATTGTTTCATGTGCAGCACTTGTTCTTTTAAATAGTCATCTCCGTTCAACACTTGCAAAACGAGCTGTTTTTCCTCCGTTGCGTCCATAATCATCCCAAATAAAAGATGTTGTAAAGACGTTACTGCTAAATGAGTCATTTCTGGTGAAAAACCTGCTTCTCTTAAAATGCCCATCATTTGATTTAAATGGCGTAATCGTTGGGGATAGGCAGGGACGGTTTGGATTTCGATAGCTACGGCACAGGGAAATTGTTGATAGAGATCATAATAGTTTTCCATGAAGGCCAGTAAGTCAGAATACCATTCACCACATAATGCAGGTTCTTGAAAGTGCTCTTCAATCGCTTCAGCCATACTTTGAAGTAAGGCTTGCTTATTTTTAAAATACCAATAAATTGCGGGCGCCTGTACACCAAGCTGTTTGGCGACTTTACGCATAGAAAGTTGTTCTAAAGTGGGACTTTTTTCTAACAAAGAAAATGCGGCTGCAATAATCGTGTCTTTTGATAATTTCGGTTCCATGATTTTAGCTCCTATTAAACGTTATCTTCGTAAGTTTATCAAAAAGAAGGTACACTTTATGATAGGAAAAACTTGTGAAAAATTAACTTGTTCGCTTGTATTTTACCACTAAAAATGGTAAATTATGAATCGGCCTTATTTTACAGTGTTAAATTGGTGAAGTCAATGAGCAAATTGATTTTTTTGTAATGGGGAAGAATTCGCAGACCAACACTGAAGAAGCAGGGAACTATTTTAAGAAAGTAGGGATAAGATGGACCTTATTATTCAACACGCCAAAAAATACAAAGGCTCGGTAGTTATTGCCTTGTTGGCGGTGATCGTAATGGTTGTCTCAGCACTTTGGCAACCAAAATTGTTACAACAAGTGTTGGAAGCAATTATGAATGACGATAGCGACAAAATGAAAAACTTAGGGATTCAATTAATTGCCATTGCAGGATTAGGACTCGTTGCAGGGGTTATTAATACAATTTTTTCTGCCAAAGTTGCCCAAGGTGTCAGTGCTGACATTCGTGAAGCAACTTTCCGCAAAATCCAAACCTTTTCATTTGGCAATATCGAAAAATTTTCAGCAGGTAACTTAGTTGTTCGTTTAACAAATGACGTTACTCAAATTCAAAATGTCATTATGATTGCGTTGCAGACACTTTTTAGAATTCCTTTTTTATTTATCGGGAGTTTTATTTTAGCGATGCTAACCTTGCCACAACTATGGTGGGTGATTGTTGCACTTGTCATCGCAGTTATTTTGATTTCTATGCTGTCCTTTTCGCAAATGGGCAAGCATTTCATGATTATTCAAAACTTGATTGATAAGATTAATGGTATCGCAAAAGAAAATTTGTTAGGCATTCGTGTCGTCAAATCATTTGTTCAAGAAAAAAATCAATTGTCACGTTTTACAAAAGTGAGTGAAGAATTAACCACCCATAACTTAATCGTAGGTAGCTTATTTGCTGTGATGATTCCAGCGTTTATGTTGGTGGCGAACTTAGCCGTTGTAGGCTCGATTTTCTTTGTGAGTAACTTAGTCAAGGATGATCCAACTTTAATTGGTGGTGTCGCTTCCTTTATGAACTATTTAATGCAAATCATGATGGCGATTATTATCGGCGGAATGATGATGATGATGACTTCTCGTGCCGCTGTTTCCATTAAGCGGATTAAAGAAGTGATGGAAACAGAACCAGATGTTATCTACAAAAAAGTCCCAGAACAAGAGTTAATTGGTAGTGTTGAGTTTGATCACGTATCTTTCCGTTATCCTGGGGATGAAGAAGATACCTTGAAAGACATCTCTTTCTCTATTCAGCCAGGTGAAATGATTGGGATTGTGGGCGCAACTGGCGCTGGTAAATCTACGTTGGCACAATTAATTCCACGTTTATTTGATCCGACAGAAGGAAAGATTGAAGTTGGTGGTGTCGATTTACGAGAAGTGAACGAACACAGTTTACGAAAAACAGTTTCCTTTGTGTTGCAAAAAGCAATCCTGTTCTCTGGAACGATTGCGCAAAATCTACGCCATGGTAAACGTGACGCTTCTGAAGCGGACATGGAACGGGCTTCAGGCATCGCCCAAGCCAAGGAATTTATTGAAAAATTAGCAGAAGGTTATGATGCACCCGTCGAAGAACGGAGTAATAACTTTTCTGGTGGACAAAAACAACGGTTATCAATTACTAGAGGTGTGATTGGTGAGCCTAAAATTTTGATTTTAGATGATAGTACCAGCGCGTTGGATGCTCGTTCGGAGCGGTTAGTCCGAGAAGCGTTGGATAAAGAGTTAAAAGAGACTACCACGATCGTTATTGCCCAAAAAATTTCTTCTGTTGTCCATGCAGATCGTATTTTAGTATTGGATAATGGACGTTTAGTCGGGGAAGGCACGCATGAAGAATTAGCAGCTACGAACCCCGTGTATCAAGAAATTTACGAAACTCAAAAAGGAAAGGAGGAAGCTTAATGACTGATTTAATAAAAGCTAGTAAATTTTTCTATCATTATTTAAAACGTTACAAAGTTTCTTTCCTCTTTATTTTCTTAGCAATTTTCGCAGCGACTTATTTACAAGTCAAAGCGCCGCAATTCGTTGGGGAAGCTATTCAGGAATTAGCGAAATATGCGGTTAATGTGATGCAAGGAAAAGACGATAAAAGTGCGTTCGTTTCTGTCATTTGGAAACTACTCATTTTTTATGTCTTAACTAGTGCCGCTAGTTTCATTTATAGTATTCTCTTTACACAAGTCGTGGGGAAATCAACAAACCGCATGCGGATTGGTTTGTTTAATAAATTAGAAAAATTGACGATTCGTTTCTTTGATTCTCATCAAGATGGTGAAATTTTAAGTCGTTTTACTAGTGATTTAGACAACATCCAAAACAGTTTAAACCAAGCGTTGCTACAAGTATTAACCAATATTGCCTTATTGGTTGGTGTCTTAATCATGATGTTCCGTCAAAATGTGGAACTGGCATGGGCTACAATTGCTTCTACGCCGATTGCGATTTTAATTGCGGTCTTTGTGATTAGCAAGGCGCGCAAATATGTCGATTTACAGCAAGATGAAGTGGGTAAATTAAATGGCTATATGGATGAAAAAATTAGTGGGCAACGTGTGATTATTACTAATGGCTTACAAGAAGAAACCATTGACGGCTTTTTAGAGCAAAATGAAAAAGTTCGTGCAGCTACGTATAAAGGTCAAGTGTATTCAGGATTACTTTTCCCAATGATGCAAGGAATGTCATTAGTCAATACGGCAATTGTTATTTTCTTTGGTGGTTGGTTAGCAATCAATGGTTCTGTTGATCGTGCCGCTGCGCTAGGTTTGGTCGTTATGTTTGTCCAATATTCCCAACAATATTATCAACCATTGATGCAAATTTCTTCAGGTTATAGCATGATTCAATTAGCTGTTACAGGCGCTCGTCGTTTAAATGAGATGTTTGATGAACCAGATGAAATTCGTCCCGAAAATGGCGAAAAATTAGAAGAGATTAACAAAGCTGTGGCTTTAAATCATGTTGTTTTTGGCTATAATCCAGAAACGCCTGTGTTGAAAGATGTTTCTATTCATGTGGACAAAGGTGAAATGGTCGCTTTAGTCGGACCGACAGGCTCAGGAAAAACAACGATTATGAATTTAATGAATCGCTTTTATGATGTGAATGAAGGCGCCGTAACGTTTGATGGTGTGGACATTCGTGAAATGGATTTAGATAGCTTGCGTTCACATGTAGGCATTGTTTTGCAAGAGTCCGTTCTATTTTCAGGAACAATTCGTGAGAATATTGCTTTTGGTAAGCCAGAGGCCACGGATGAAGAAATTGTTCAAGCAGCGAAACAAGCGAATATCCATGAATTTATTGTAAATCTTGAGCAAGGCTACGATACTGAGATTACGGAAGAGAATAACCTTTTCAGTACGGGACAAAAGCAATTAGTAAGTATTGCACGAACGATTATTACCAATCCAGAATTATTAATTTTGGATGAAGCAACAAGTAATGTTGATACAGTAACAGAAGCCAAAATCCAAAAAGCGATGGACGAAGCAATTAAAGGGCGCACCAGTTTTGTGATTGCCCATCGTTTGAAAACGATTCTAAATGCGGATCGGATTATTGTTTTACGAGACGGTGAAGTCATTGAAGAAGGCAACCACCATGAACTAGTTGAACAAGATGGATTCTATGCGGAACTTTATAAAAATCAATTTGTTTTTGAATAAGTTGAAAAAGAAGCAAAATGAGTCATTCTCATTTGCTTCTTTTTTTGCTATGCTAAATAGAAAAAGGAGAAATGTCAATGGAAAAAATGAGGAATGTACGGCAATTACGGCGCACGTTTTTGGTGCTAAATACTTTATTTGTACTGAGTGTATTCAGAGAGAATCGATGGACAAAATCGGCGCTGCTTTTTTGGCTGTTGGCTAATAGTTTTTTATATGGACTGCAGTGGTTGATTTATTTTGGGGGCGAAAAAGGCTGGCTGATACATCTGCAGCGGTGGTATTATTGCGCGATTCTTCTCCAAATAGCAGGCACATTGATTGTATATTTTTCGTTTTTTGTATAAAGGTCTCTCGTTTCTTGCCGGAGAATATGCTAAAATAAAAAGCAGCAGGGGGCGAGAAAACCATGGAAAAGCCAAATAAACGCAAAGCTGATTTAGAACGTACACGGCAAATTATTTTGTCTGTCGCTTCTGAATTATTCATGACAAAGGGGTTCAAAAATACCTCCACTCGTGAAATTGCTTTAAAAGCGAACATTACCCAACCGAATCTCTATCACCATTTTAAAAATAAAAAAGAACTGTATTTAGCTGTGATTGAAGAATTAACGTCCCGTGTTCAGGAAGAATTAGTCCCAATTGTTTCTGGAAATGCATCAGTAGAAGAAAAGCTTTATCAATTAATCAAAGTTTTGTTAGATGAACATCCGACCAATCTTTTCTTAATGTTGAACGACATGTTTCAAGAAATGGGCCCTGATTACAATCGTACGCTGTATCAAATTTTCAAAAAAACCTATATCAATAATATTGCGGCTATTTTTGAAAGTGAACCTGAAACCAATTGCTTACAAGAGGGCATCAGTGTAGATGATACAACTCGGTTTATTTTATATAACGTTAGTGCATTATTAAGTATTGAAAAAACGTACCAGCGAAAAACAGTGGATGACGATGTCAAAAAATTTATTCAATTTATGCTACATGGCGTTTTGAAAAGTCACAAATAAAAAATAGAGAAGCCCTGTTGAAAAACAGACTTCTCTATTTTTTTGTGAAATTCACTTATCAATCGATAAATAATTATTGATTTATCGTTTGATAAGTGATATAGTTTATTTCGAAAAGAAGAAAGAGGTGAACCATTCATGTTTTTAGGATTTAATGAAATGAAGTATTCAAAAGGACGGTACGTCCTTGTAGTCTTAGTAATGGTCTTGATTGCTTGGTTAATTTTTATTTTGTCAGGTTTAGCGAACGGTTTAGCTCAAGGAAATCGTTTAGCCGTAGATCAATGGCAAGCGAATCAAGTGGTTTTATCAAAAGAGGCCAATAGTAATTTAAATGTATCAGTGTTAGATGAAAACGTGAAAGAAACGATTTCAGGAGGCAAAATTGCACCGATTGGTCAACAATCTTTAGCCATCCGCCCAGCAGATGATAAAAAGGCTGAATTAACGAATGTTAGCTTATTTGGGATTGAAAAAGAAAGTTTTTTAATGCCAAAAGTGATTGAAGGAAACGCATTTACTGATAAAAATCAAGTGATTGCTTCAGAAACATTGAAAAATCAAGGATTTAAAATTGGCGACAAATTAACTGCAGGGAAATATGATGAGCAATTAGAAATTGTCGGCTTTATTTCTAAAAGTAGCTATAACATTGTGCCAGTTATTTACACTTCTCTGGATACTTGGCGGTCAATTAAATATGGTGACAATCCAGCAATGGCCAAAATGGTTAATGGTTTCATTGTTCGCAGCAAGGACAACGCGGAAGTTAAAACGACTAATAAAGACAGCCAAGTTCTTTCAATTTCAGATTTTATTGAAAAACTACCAGGATACAGCGCTCAAAACTTGACCTTGGATGGCATGATTTATTTCTTGATTGTGATTGCAGCGTTCATTATCGGTATTTTTATCTTTGTGATGACTTTACAGAAAACAGCAATGTTCGGTGTCTTAAAAGTTCAAGGGGTGCCGACTAGTTTCTTAGCAAAGGCAGTCATGCTACAAACCGCTTTATTGGCTGTTCTAGGAGTGGCGATTGGTCTTGCTTTAACGGGAATTACCGTGCTCTTTTTACCAGAAGCGATGCCTTATGCAACTAATGGACCACGCATGATTTTGTTTAGTGTACTATTGATTTTATCTGCATTAATTGGCGGGGCATTTTCAATTCGAACGATTGCTAAAATTGATCCGTTAATCGCGATTGGAGGTTAAAGACATGGCAAATGTTTTAGAAATGAAAAATATTTATAAAAAATATGGTGAAAAACATACAGAAGTGATCGCGTTAAAAGAATTATCTTTTGCGGTTCAGCCAGGTGAATTTGTCGCAGTAATTGGTCCTTCTGGTTCTGGTAAAAGTACCTTTTTAACGATTGCAGCTGGTTTACAGGCACCGACAAGTGGTGAAGTCATTGTTGGCGGGCAATCACTAAATAAGTTAACGAAGAAGCAACGTTTGGCGCAACGTTTTCAAAAAATCGGCTTTATTTTACAAAGCTCTAATTTGGTGCCATTTTTAACAGTGGAAGATCAATTTCACTTAATTGAAAAAGTTGATAAGTCACGTAAAAATAGTGAATTAAAAGAGCAATTGTTAGAGACGTTGGGTTTAAAAGAATTACGAAATAGTTATCCTCGTGATCTCTCTGGTGGGGAAAGACAACGGGTAGCCATTGCGTGTGCATTGTATCATGAGCCAGACGTAATTTTGGCAGATGAACCAACGGCTAGTTTAGATACAGAAAAGGCGTTTGATGTTGTCCAATTACTAGCGAAAGAGGCTAAAGAGAAAGATAAAGGGATTATCATGGTGACACATGATGAGCGTTTGTTGAAATACTGTGATCGAGTGGTTCGTATTCGTGATGGTGAATTGACAGAGTAACAAAACAAATAAAAGAGAACATGATCGGATTGCTGGAAACAATCCGACCATGTTCTCTTATTTCTTTTCAATACAGAAAAGAACAGGTGGCTGATTTTTTTGATTGATAAACTCATAACGTAAGACACTGTAAACATCTTGTGGTAAGGCTTGCGTGTAATTAGTGACCAAATCAAGTTCCTCTGAACCACCTTCGTGGCCATAATAAACGACTAAAATAATGCGACTTCCTTTTACCAAATGAGGCAGTAACCCATCTAACGCCTGTTTAGTCGTAGCGGGTTTTGTAATAATTTCCTTATTACTTTTAGGTAAATAGCCTAAGTTAAAAATAGCGGCAGTGATTTCTGTTTCTTCATCTAGGACAGCATGAAGATGTTCATGTCCTAATGGAAATAACGTAGTTTGTGGGAGTAAATTAAGTTCTGTTAACTTTTGTTCTGTATTGATCAACGCTTCTTTTTGGATATCAAAGGCGAAAACTTCACCAGAAGGGCCAACCAGCTCTGCTAAGAATGCTGTATCATGACCATTTCCCATTGTTGCATCAATGACGAAGTCGCCAGGTTCCACTACTTCTTTTAAAAGTTGGTGACTAAAATGTAGGGCTGTTTGTAGCATTAATTGAAAACTTCCTTTCCTGAAATGACAGTATATTTTCCTTGATAACTGTTGCGGCGTTTCATTTCCGTATCAATCGCATTGAGAACTTCCCATTTTTTCAAGCTCCACATCGGTCCGATAATTGTTTCAAAGGGAGCATCGCCTGTCAAGCGATGAATAATAATTTCGGGTGGAATCATTTCTAACTGATCACAAATCACTGAAACATAGGCTTCTTTGCTCATCAATTGTAAGCGTCCTTCATTATAATCCCGCATCATTTTGGTATTTGTCATTAAATGAAGTAAGTGCAGTTTAATCCCTTGGATATCTGAATCCTGAATAGTTCGCCGCACATTTTCGCGCATCATAGCGGGGGTTTCACCAGGTAGCCCGTTAATTAAATGTGTACAGACCCGAATCCCGTGTTTCCGTAATTTAGCCACACCATCTAGATATGTTTGATAATCATGGGCGCGATTAATGGCAGCGCTAGTTTCCTCAAACGTGGTTTGCAAACCCAACTCTACCCATAAATAAAAGCGTTCATTTAATTCAGCTAAATAGTTCACTACCTCATCAGGCAAACAATCAGGACGGGTACCAATGGATAAACCAACGACGCCTTTTTCATTGACTACTTGTTCAAACCGATGACGAATAACGTCAACTGGCGCATGTGTATTGGTGAAATTTTGGAAGTAAACAATGTATTGATCGACAGTTGGCCATTTTTGATGCATCAATTGGATTTCTTTTTGAAATTGAAGCGGCAGGGGATCGCTAGGTGCAACAATCATGTCGCCTGAGCCAGAAACACTACAGAACGTACAACCACCTTTGGCAACCGTCCCATCACGATTGGGGCAATCAAAGCCACCATCAATTGGCACTTTAAAAATCTTTTCACCAAACTGTTGACGAAGTGCATAGTTCCAAGTGTGATAGCGTTTATTTGGATCATCTGAATAAGGGAAAATTTGCATAATCAAGACTTCTTTCTAGCGTTGTTTGCTTTGAAATCGCCAAACAAAGCGTTTTTCTAAATAAATAGGGTAACTTAATAACAACCAAGCTAAACCAAGACAAAAACCACCTAAGATATCGCTAGGGAAATGGACACCTAAATAGATTCGACTAACCCCAATCATGAAAATCCCAATACCTAGTAAAATTTGCACACAAAGGCGGACCGTTTTATTTTTAATGAAAATTGGCAGAATCAATAAAATAGTGCCGTAGAACAAGGTACTTCCTACAGCATGTCCGCTAGGAAAACTATACGTATGTTCAGTTACTAAATGCTCCAAAGTAGGACGTTGGCGCATAAAGAATAATTTTAATAAAGAATTACCTACGCCAGCAATTAAGGCAGTATTAATAAAGAGCCATAATGCTTCAGCATAATATTTCCAAACAATAAACAGAGCAATGACAACGATTGCTAAGATGATAATCGTCAATGAATTGGCAAATTTGGTGTACCAAATAAAAAAGTTATTTAGCTGTGGAAAAGGACGACGAACAAAAGAAGTAATCGTTTGATCAAAGCCTTTGAGCCAGGTTGGATAAAAACGAACAACATAGCCTAAAAACATAAATACTAAAAGAAAACAACTACCTGCAAATTGATAATAAAGTTTGTTTTTCATAAAAAATCCTTTCAAAAATTAATCGCAACAATCCGTATTATACCATCAAAAGGGTAAAAAATTAAAAGATAATTTCATTGCCTGATTAGAGGGGATACAGATATTAAAAAAGTTCTGGCAGCACAATCTCTCATTGTGGTGCTAGAACTTTTTTAAATGGCGCATGTTTATTGATTATCATCATCAGGAGTATCAACGGTAATATCGCCGAATTCGCTAGAAAGGTTAAACTCTGTATCCGCACGACCATTCTTATAAGATGTTCGCTCTTTGTTTAAAAGTTGAACATCGCCTAATTTTGATTCCCCTTTGATTGAAATGTTACGCAAAATTTCTCCAGAATTTACATAAATATCTCCATGGACAAGAGCGACAGTTAATTTTTTAGGCACAGCAGGCATGTCTAAAGAAAAATCACCATTTTCACTTGAAAAGTTAGCTTCTCCTTTGAAATCATAGACGCTAATATCGCCATCTGTCGTTGTTGCTTGGATGTTTCCACGAGCATTTTGCACTCGAATATCACCAGAAGTAGTAGTATTTTTGATTTCATCGAAATAGGCTGAATCCAACGTTATATCGCCGTCAGTGGTTTCAACTGTTGCTTTTTTAGCGGAAGTATCCGCTGAAAGGTAGATACCATCTGAAGAGTTAAGCGTCATTTTTTTGGCTTTAACACCCGATAGACTAACATAAGAATTTGGTAGATTAGTTGTTAATTCGTCTACGTTAAAAGCATTCAATGAAACTTGTGAATGGGTTGAGCCATCAATTACTAACTTTTTCACATTATTAGGAATCTGGACACTCACGTTCGGTGTGAAGTCACTAAAAATACCAATATTAAAGAATGACAATTCGGGTTGGTTTTGTGTACGAGTGGTATTGATGGTTGCTGTTATTTTATTTTTTTCTTCTTTGACATCTAAGGTGCCTTCAGCTTTTGAATAAAAGGCATTATTCGGTGATCGTAATCCCATGTTGTTACTATCAGTTTTATAAATGGTATAAGGGCCTTTGCCTTTTAAGGATAAGTGAAGTTCTTCGCCTGCTTGTTTATTTTTTAGTGTATAACTTTCTTTTAGCGGCGTGACTGATTTTTCCGCTTGTTTGTAAAAATAGACGGCGCCAGATCCACCAATTAGCATCGCTAAGACAGCAATGGATAAGAGAATCCCTGTTGTTTTTTTCATTAGATATCACCTCGTAAAACAGCAATGTTCCATTGGAAATAACGCTTAAAGACATGTGCTGAAAATTTTAAAATTGGTAGAAAAAGTAACCAACCAATGATTGATGCACCAAATAAAAAGAGACTCATAGATAATTGGAAAAAGGAAGCGGCATTTGCTTGGGTAATAACACTATAAATACCATAAATTGGTGAAAATAAAGTTGCAGCTCCGGCAATGCCACAACCGACGTACATTAAGGCAATCCCTAAAATAACCCAAAACATGAAGAAAAAATTTAAACAGAAAATACCAAGCACTTGGAAAAATCGGGTTAGCGGCCGATGCTGTGGTCGTTGATAGTATGGAGAATCATTATCATAGTAAAATTCAGATTCTTCTTCATAGGGATGATCATAAGCAGGTGTAGCCGCTGGAATTTCTTGCCAGCCATTATTTTCAATTTTTCGTTCCGTCAATTCGATGCCTTGTTCTTTTAAAATTTCTTCTGCGATAACCCGTGGTTTCCCCAATGATTTTGCCACTTGTTCTTCTGTTTCGCCTTCCGCAACACGAGCATCAAATAACGCCTTGTATTTCGCAAGAATAATAGCTTGATCTTTTGGATTTAATGCTTTTAAATAAATTTTCAGCTCAATAATAAAATGTTCTTTATTCATTCCGCTCCCTCTTTCTACACGATTCATTTCTCATCTTAAACTATAATTTCTTTTTGAGCGAATAACAAGAGGAATTAAAAAAATCAGACTAAGGTAAAGAAGCATCTACAACTAAAGTCGCAGTTTTTTTCCGAGTAGTAACAAGAGAGGAAATCCATGTTAAAAAACATTACTTCTTTACAATCTAGTTACAGTAATATGAAATTTTGTTGAAGTGTTTTTAATTCGCTAGAAAAAAAGGTATACTTGTTATAATAACAAAACTAAAAAATTACATTTACATATAAGTTAAAAAAGGAAAGTTGGGGACGTATCAATGAAGAAAGAATCAATGTCACGTATCGAAAGAAGGAAAGCACAACAAAGAAAGAAAACGCCAGTACAATGGAAGAAGAGCACTACTTTATTCAGCTCGGCGTTAATTGTTTCATCTGTAGGAACACCCGTTGCGTTACTACCAGTGACTGCTGAGGCAACAGAAGAGCAGCCAACAAATGCGGAAGTTGCCCAAGCACCTACTACGGAAACTGGCTTAGTAGAGACACCAACCACAGAAACTACGCCAGGAACTACGGAACAACCGACAACGGATTCGTCAACAACGACTGAATCGACAACTGAATCATCAAAAGAAACACCAACAACACCAAGTACCGAGCAACCAACAGCTGATTCAACTACACCTGTGGAATCAGGAACGACTGATTCTTCAGTAGCAGAAATTACGCCAGTAGCTCCTTCAGCAACCGAGTCTGAAGCAGCGCCTGCGGTTACACCCGATGATGAAGTAAAAGTACCAGAAGCTAGAGTAGCTTCTGCGCAAACTTTTTCAGCGTTATCACCGACGCAAAGTCCTTCAGAATTTATTGCCGAGTTAGCTCGTTGTGCACAACCTATTGCGCAAGCCAATGATTTATATGCATC
The DNA here is from genome assembly GCF_050536915.1 of Enterococcus sp. DIV1316a. Lineage (NCBI taxonomy): Bacteria > Bacillati > Bacillota > Bacilli > Lactobacillales > Enterococcaceae > Enterococcus > Enterococcus sp. DIV1316a. The sequence goes on from NZ_CP172913.1 coordinate 575,872, forward strand.
AGTGATGATGGCTCAAGCAATCGTTGAAAGTGGTTGGGGAGCAAGTACGCTATCTAAGGCACCAAACTATAATTTATTTGGGATTAAAGGCAGCTACAATGGACAATCTGTCTATATGGATACATGGGAATATTTAAACGGCAAATGGTTAGTGAAAAAAGAACCTTTCCGTAAATATCCTTCTTACATGGAATCATTCCAAGATAATGCGCACGTGCTAAAAACAACTTCTTTCCAAGCGGGCGTTTACTATTATGCTGGGGCTTGGAAAAGCAATACAAGTTCGTACCGCGATGCAACTGCTTGGTTAACAGGTCGTTATGCGACAGATCCTAGCTACAATGCTAAATTAAATAATGTCATTACCGCATATAACTTAACTCAATATGATACACCATCTTCTGGTGGAAATACTGGGGGCGGAACAGTTAATCCAGGAACAGGCGGCTCGAACAATCAATCAGGAACGAACACGTACTATACTGTAAAATCAGGAGATACCTTGAATAAAATTGCCGCGCAATATGATGTGAGCGTTGCTAATTTACGCTCATGGAACGGCATCTCGGGTGATTTAATTTTCGTTGGTCAAAAACTTATCGTGAAAAAAGGAGCTTCAGGTAATACTGGTGGCTCAGGCAACGGTGGTTCTAACAATAATCAATCAGGAACGAATACGTACTATACTGTAAAATCAGGGGATACCTTGAATAAAATTGCCGCGCAATATGGTGTGAGCGTTGCTAATTTACGCTCATGGAATGGCATCTCTGGCGATTTAATTTTCGTTGGTCAAAAACTCATCGTGAAAAAAGGTGCTTCAGGTAACACTGGTGGCTCAAACAACGGTGGCTCTAACAATAATCAATCAGGAACGAATACGTACTACACAATTAAATCAGGCGATACCTTGAACAAAATTGCCGCGCAATATGGTGTGAGCGTTGCTAATTTACGCTCATGGAACGGCATCTCTGGCGATTTAATCTTCGCTGGTCAAAAAATTATTGTGAAAAAAGGTACTTCAGGTAACACCGGTGGCTCAAGCAATGGTGGTTCTAACAATAATCAATCAGGAACGAATACGTACTACACGATTAAATCAGGCGATACCTTGAACAAAATTTCTGCACAATTCGGTGTTAGTGTGGCTAACTTACAAGCCTGGAATAACATCAGCGGTAGTTTGATTTTTGCTGGTCAAAAGATTATCGTGAAAAAAGGTGCCAACTCAGGTTCAACGAATACGAACAAGCCTACGAATAATGGTGGTGGTGCGACAACATCCTACACGATTAAATCAGGTGATACGCTGAATAAAATTTCTGCACAGTTTGGCGTGAGTGTTGCTAATCTACGTTCATGGAACGGGATCAAAGGCGATTTAATTTTTGCTGGTCAAACAATCATCGTGAAAAAAGGCGCTTCTGCAGGTGGCAATGCTTCTTCAACAAATAGTGCATCAGGCAAACGCCATACAGTTAAAAGCGGTGATTCACTTTGGGGCTTATCAATGCAATACGGAATCAGCATCCAAAAAATCAAACAATTAAATGGCTTAAGCGGGGATACAATTTATATTGGTCAAACTTTAAAAGTTGGTTAATTTAAGATTGAAAAAAATAGCTATCTTTGGTAACATGAGTCTTATAATAGAAAAAAACAATGAGAAGGAATAGTAGAAAGAACCATGTGATAGAGAGCGTATGGCTGGTGGAAATACGTACAGAAGCTTTTGAACTCGCCTTTAAGTTACTTTTTTGAACAAACCAAGTAGGAAAAGTCGGTGACGATCGTTAAGACGTTTGAGGTTAAGGTGACGGTGACTGACCGTTTCTTTGACGAATTTAGGTGGTACCACGTTGCATTTGTATGTTCACGTCCTATAGGAATTTTTCCTATAGGACTTTTTTTTATCACTAAGTGGCTAGTTTAAGTCAGAATAGTGACAATGGCTGCAGTTGGCAAATTTTAAGAATGAAAAATTTTATATTACTAGGAGGAATAACATGAGCTACAATCACAAAGAGATTGAGAAAAAATGGCAAAAATATTGGGCTAAGAACAATTGTTTCAATACATTGGACGACCCAAATAAAGAAAAATTTTATGCACTAGATATGTTTCCCTATCCATCTGGACAAGGCTTACACGTAGGTCACCCGGAAGGCTATACAGCAACCGATATTCTTTCACGTATGAAACGTGCGCAAGGCTATAATGTGTTGCATCCAATGGGCTGGGATGCGTTTGGTTTGCCAGCAGAGCAATATGCGTTAGATACAGGAAATGACCCAGCTGAATTTACTAAGAAAAATATCGAAACATTCCGTCGCCAAATTAATTCACTAGGATTCAGCTATGATTGGAATCGTGAAATTAATACCACTGATCCTGAATATTACAAATGGACACAATGGATATTTACAAAATTATATGAAAAAGGGTTAGCTTATGAAGCAGAAGTTGCGGTTAACTGGGTACCTGAACTAGGAACTGTTATTTCAAATGAAGAAGTCATTGATGGAAAAAGTGAACGTGGCGGTTATGATGTGGTTCGCCGACCAATGCGTCAATGGATGCTGAAAATTACTGCTTATGCAGATCGCTTATTAGAAGATTTAGAGCTTGTTGATTGGCCAGAAAGTATTAAAGATATGCAACGAAATTGGATTGGACGTTCTGAAGGAGCCAATGTGACCTTTAAAGTCGCTGGCACAGAAGAAAGTTTCACGGTGTTTACAACCCGTCCTGATACCTTGTTTGGTGCAACCTATACTGTTCTAGCTCCTGAACTAGAACTAGTGAAAAAAATTACGACACCTGAACAAACAGCAGCTGTAGAAGCATATATTGAAGAAACCTCAAAAAAATCTGATTTAAATAGAACGGATTTAGCAAAAGAAAAAACAGGTGTTTTCACAGGTGCGTATGCGATAAATCCAGTCAATGGCCAAGAAATTCCAATTTGGATTGGCGATTATGTTTTAGCAAGCTATGGCACAGGCGCAATCATGGCGGTCCCAGCGCATGATGAACGGGATTACGAATTTGCGAAAACATTTGGCATTGATATCCTACCAGTAATCGCAGGTGGCGACATTACAACAGAAGCCTATACAGGGGATGGACCGCATATCAATTCTGATTTCTTAAATGGATTAAACAAAGCAGAAGCCATCGCTAAAATGAATGAGTGGCTAGAAGAAAATCACGTAGGGAAAAAAGAAGTATCTTATCGTTTACGTGACTGGTTATTCTCTCGTCAACGCTACTGGGGTGAACCAATTCCTGTGATCCATTGGGAAGATGGAACAACCACAACGGTTCCTGAATCTGAGTTACCTCTACGTTTACCAGTAACATCGGATATTCGCCCAAGTGGAACTGGGGAATCGCCATTAGCAAACATTGATGAATGGGTCAATGTCGTCGACCCTGAAACTGGCATGAAGGGAAAACGTGAAACGAATACTATGCCACAATGGGCTGGAAGCTCTTGGTATTACTTACGATTCATTGATCCTCATAATAAAAATGAAATTGCTGATTTTGAAAAATTAAAACGTTGGTTACCAGTTGATATCTATATTGGTGGTGCCGAACATGCGGTGCTACATTTACTTTATGCTCGTTTTTGGCATAAATTCTTATATGATATTGGTGTGGTTCCTACCAAAGAACCTTTCCAAAAATTATACAACCAAGGTATGATTTTAGGAGAAAACAACGAAAAAATGTCTAAATCACGTGGCAATGTTGTAAATCCCGATGATGTGGTGGCTAAATATGGTGCGGATACGTTACGTCTTTATGAAATGTTCATGGGCCCATTAGATGCTTCCATTGCTTGGAATGAAAATGGCTTAGAAGGAAGTCGTAAATTCTTAGATCGCGTTTGGCGTCTGATTGTTGATGAAGAAGGCAAAATGCGTGACCGAATTACCACAATTAATGATGGCCGTTTAACGAAAGTTTATCACCAAACGGTTAAAAAAGTGACAGAAGATATGGCAAACTTGCACTTTAATACAGCGATTTCTCAATTAATGGTTTTTGTGAATGAAGCCAATAAAGTGGATGCCTTACCTTATGAATATGTGGAAGGATTTGTCCAATTACTTGCGCCAATCGCGCCACATATTGGTGAAGAACTATGGCAAATTTTAGGTAACGAGGAAAGTTTAACTTATGTCCCTTGGCCAACCTATGATGAAGCAGCCTTAGTAGAAGATGAAGTGGAAGTAGTTTTCCAAGTGAACGGAAAATTACGTGGCAAACAAAATGTCGCTCGTGGGTTAAGCAAAGAAGAATTAGAACAAATTGCAATGAACCATGAAGCTGTTAAAGAATTTATTGAAGGAAAAACAGTGCGCAAAGTGATTGCTGTTCCAGATAAATTAGTAAATATTGTTGCAAATTAAGTTATATGTTTTTATTAAAAAAAGAGCCGGACGTATCAAAACGTCAGGCTCTTTTTAAGGTTGTTTTGTTTTACCTTTTTGATTCATATGTTCTTTACATGTGATTGTTATAACCGAAAGCAAGGCGATGAAGAGAAAAAAGTAACCGAGCGGCGTACAGAAAAAGGCGGGTTCTTTTAAAAGTCCATCGCTAGATAATGTTGATCCAACTAAAATAGAGATCATAAATAATAAAAGATTAATCAAGCCAAGAAATAAGCTAATACGATATTTTTTCAACTTCAGTTCCTCCTTTAATGAACTATCACTAAGATAAATCAAAAAGGTTAACTTTTTTTTAGGCAACTGTTAAAACTTAGATAAGAAATCTATTTTCTAAGTTTGTCGTTGTTGGTAATTGGTTAAGATCATACGTGAAAAGGGACCGACAATCAGCAATTGATAAGGAAGGGCAACAATAAAGTTCAGGCCCCAAGCTTGGAAATACGCACTTAGTGACAACGTCTGGCCTTCCATTAATAAGCCAAATAAAGACATACAAGTCACCATGCCGATAATCATGAGACTCGAAATGGTCAGAATAAGTAATAGCCGTTTTTCTTTATTAAAGGGTAAAGAAAAAGCGATTTTCTTAGCTAAGACACCAACGATGAAAACGTCTAAAATAAAAGCAACGATAAATCCAGGAAGCAAACCTTTTGATAAGGCGTACAATGAAAATTCTCCATGCAATAATAAATTATAGGTGCTCATTCCGAAAACCATCAGAAAGCACATTAACGTAGTAAAAAGCATTCCTTCTTTTTTATTAGTAGGCATTTTTTTCTCCTTTCATTTATTGAGAGTAATGATTGTTCTAGGCAGAAAAGGACAAATTCTCTCGACTTTTACTAGTGTAGCAAAAATAAAAGTTCTTCATAAGTTAGAATTTGCTAAGAATTTGATTCAAATAAAAAGGTGTACTAAGTCAGCAGTACACCTTTTTATTCGTTATTTAGTTTATTTTTGTGTTATTTGTAACGTCCTCTCCAAACCATTTTTGAGAAATTTTACTAAGGGTGCCATCTTTTCGTAACGTTTCAAAGGCAGTATTGATTTTTTGGACTAATTGATTGTCTGATTTGCGGACGCCCACAGCAAAATCTTCATTGTCATAGCCGACATGAGAAATAGTATAGTTTTTTAAATTATCTTCGTGGGAAAGATAGTAGTTGGCGTAGACGCGATCGATTAGGAGCCCATCAATTCGGCCAGATTTTAAATCTAAGAAAGCTTCATTAAAGCCGTCATATAAAATAGGCGTTTGGTCTTTAACAAATTTTTTCAAAACGTCAGGCTGACTTTCGAAGCCATCATAGCCAGAAGAGCCGTTTTGAACCCCTAAAATTTTGCCTTGCATGTCGCTCGCTGTTGCAATGTTTTTTTCTTTTAAAGAAACAAGTACTTGGTCGTTCGTCATGTAAGGTTGTGTGAATTGAACTTTTTCGGCCCGCTCGCTCGTTTTAGTGTAGCCGTTCCAAATAAGATCAATGGTTTGATTTTGTAATTCTGTTTCTTTCATAGACCAATCAATCGGTTGGAAGTCAACGGAAATGCCATAAAGTTTAAAAACCGCTTTGGCTAAGTCGACATCAAAGCCGACAATTTTGCCTGATTTATCTTGAAAACCCATGGGCACAAAGGAGTCATCTAAGCCAATAATAATCCGTTTTTCTTCGTTAATCCGTGTCCATTGATCTTCGTTGCTTTTTCTTTTACCACAACCTGCAAATAGGAGTAAACTACAACAGATAACCAGCAAGGCTAAAGAATATTTCTTTTTCATCATAAACTCCTTTCTATTGGACGGGGGCAACCGTCAAAAGATTGTCTGCAATTTTTTCAGCGAAAGCCATATCGTGGGTCACGACAATCTGTGTCATGCCTTGTTTCCGTAAATCTAAAATAACTTCTTCCACTTGTTGGCGTAAAGCTGGATCTAGCGCGCTCGTTGGTTCATCGTACCCAAGAACTTTTGGCTTCATTGCTAAGGCACGAGCAAGTGCAACTCGTTGTTTTTGTCCACCGGAAAGTTGGTACGGATAGAGTTTTTCTTTACCAGCCAAGCCCAATTTTTCCAGTAATTCTAAAGCTTCTTGCTGACTTTTTGCTTTTTCTTCTTTTAGTACTAATGTAGGTGCTAAGGTAATGTTTTCTAAAACTGATAAGTGAGGGAAAAGTTGGAAATCCTGGAAAACGACCCCAACCACTTGATCGGCATTGTCCATTTCAGCAGGATTGAAAGGAACACCATCCAACAAAAGCTCACCAGAATCAATGGTTTCTAAACCAGCCAAACAACGAAGTAAAGTGGTTTTTCCGCCGCCTGAAGGACCAACAATCGTTAAAATTTTACCCTCTGGAATTTCTAAATTTAAGTGATCAATAATGGTCCGGTTGTCAAAATGTTTGGTTAAATTTTTAATAGTTAACATGGTAGAGTCCTCCTATTTATAATATTGATAGAATTTTTCAATTTTCTTAGAAGCAACAGTCAAAATTGCCGTAAAGAGTAAATAAATCACTCCCACTAAAGCTAATGGCACTAATGTAACATCGCGGCTCATCGCAATTTTACCAGCACGTAAAAGATCGCCTAAGCCAAGAACATAAATAAGAGAAGTATCCTTGACCAAATTGATAATTTCATTTCCTACGGAAGGCAGCACGATTTTAACAACTTGTGGCAAAATAATCCGCGTGACTGTTTGAAAACGTGTTAAACGTAAAACCTTAGCAGCTTCATATTGACCTTGGGGAATTGCTTGAATCCCCCCGCGGAAAATTTCAGCAAAGTACGCAGCATAATTTAAAATAAATGCGAATAAGGCCGCATCATAACGTTCAAAGACAATACCAATTAATGGTAAGCCGTAAAAAACAAAAATTAATTGTAACAATAGCGGAGTGCCGCGCATTAACCAAATGTAGAGGTTAATTAAGTAACGTAAAGGTTTAAACGAACTTTGTAAAATAAAGGCAATGATGATCCCCAGTGGAATCGAGCCAAGGAGCGTAAAGAAAAAGACTTTCAGTGTCATGCCAGCTCCGCTAACTAAAGCAGGTAAAATTTCTAAAATATAATCCATCATTTTTTCCTCCAACAATTTTTATTAAAAAACAAAAAAGCCTCTTGGCTGTGAGCCAAGAGGACGAATCGCATTCGTGGTGCCACCTCAATTTACTTATCTTTCACAAGATAAGCCTTATGTAGTTGCGTTGACAACTACTCTCTGTTAACGATAGAGTCACCGGTTTTTCTTACTAAAGGATTCAGAAAAACATCTTTTAGGTGTGAGTAAAGAAGAATCCATCTTTTTCTTTCAGCCAATGAAAAAGTCTCTGTAAAGGAAGAGCTAAATTACTATGTCCTAAGCCTTGATTGTAAGTATGAAATTGTTCGAACGGAACAGAAAACCTGTTGCTTTTCTAGCTTATACCATTAAGCATATGGAAAAGAGGACAACAGACTTGAGGAGTTGAGGCACTCTCTCAGGTTGAAAAGCGCATCTAAAAAACAAAAAAGTCCTTTGGCTGACTAGCCAAAGGACGAATAATCAATTATCGTGGTTCCACCTTAGTTTATTCGTGTTTCACAACACGAACCTTATGAAGTTCATAACTTCGCCTGTTAACGAGTGGTCCCGGACTTTCCTACTAAGGGTTCAAAAAGTCAACTCCCAGATGTGGTTCGCTGTTTCTTTACGTCTTTTTCCACCAACCAAAGACTCTCTTCACTAAAGGAAACAGTTACTCTTCTGTTCTCTGTTTTTCAATACTGTACCACCAGAAAAAATATCTGTCAACTCTTATTCTTAAAAAAATATTTTTCTTTCAAAAAGTAAGTGCTGAAAAAGGACAAATGTATGGAAAATCATGTAAAATGTAGGTAAGTTGTTTGAACAGAAGGAGGAGTTTTGGTATGAAACAGAAAAAGTGGTTAATCGGACTTGTTGCACTGGGCTTGGTTTTAGCAGCATGTGGAAGTGGCGGTTCGAAAACGACCTCAAAGGAACCAGCTACACAGAAAATTAACGTCGCATCTGGTGGTGAACTCTCGACATTAGACAGCGCTCATTATACAGATGTCTATAGTTCCGATATGATTGGTCAAGTAGTTGAAGGCTTGTATCGACAAGATAAAAACGGAGATCCTGAGCTAGCTATGGCGAAAGCAGAGCCACAAGTTAGTGAAGACGGGTTAGTCTATACATTCAAGTTACGAGAAGCAAAATGGACAAACGGGGATCCTGTTAAAGCAGGGGATTTTGTAGTTGCGTTTAGAAACGTGGTCGATCCAGCGTATGGTTCAAGTAGCAGTAATCAAATGGATATTTTTAAAAATGGGCGTGCGGTGCGGGAAGGACAAGCCACGATGGAAGAATTTGGTGTCAAAGCAATCGATGACCAGACACTAGAACTAACATTGGAAAATCCAATTCCTTATTTAGCCCAAGTCTTGGTTGGGACACCTTTTATGCCTAAAAATGAAGCCTTTGCCAAAGAAAAAGGTACTGCCTATGGGACTTCTGCAGATAATTTTGTTGGCAATGGACCGTTTGTAATTTCAGGTTGGGATGGCAATTCCGAAACTTGGAAATTGAAGAAGAATGATCATTATTGGGATAAAGAACACGTAAAATTGAATGAAATTGATGTTCAAGTAGTGAAAGAAATTGGCACAGGAGCCAATCTTTTTGATAATGGCGACTTAGATTATACTGTTTTAGCAGATACTTATGCACTTCAGTATAAAGAGTCAAAACAAGCGCATTTTGTACCTAAAGCTATGGTAGGTTATTTAAGCCCTAATCATCGCCGTGAAATCACCGGCAACGAACATGTTCGAAAAGCTTTTTTACAAGCGATTGATAAAGAAACTTTTGCAAAAGAAATTTTAGGAGATGGCTCGACAGCTTTAAATGGTTTTGTACCAGCTAATTTTGCAAAAAATCCAGATACAGGTGAAGATTTCCGCAAAGAAAATGGTGATTTATTACCATATAATATTAAAGAAGCCCAAGCTAACTGGACCAAAGCGAAAGAAGAGTTGGGCAAAGATAAAATTGAATTGGAACTAATCTCAGCGGACTCAGCGATTGCCAAGAAAACCATTGAATTTGTTCAAGGGCAATTGCAACAAAATTTACCAGGTTTAACAATCAAATTAAAATCATTGCCTTTGCAAAATCGTTTGGATTTACAAACAGCAGGTAATTACGATTTAGCCTTTGGAACATGGACACCTGACTATGCTGATCCCATTAATTTTTTAGAATTTTATGACTCGAAAAGTGGCTTAAATACTTCTGGTTATAACGATTCGGCGTATGATGCGGGTCTCCAAAAAGTTAGAAAAGATTACGCCAATGAACCTGAAAAACGCTGGAATGAATTACTAAGTTTAGAAAAAACATTAATTGAAAAAGATGCCGGTGTTTTACCCTTATTCCAAGGAGCCATTGGTTACTTGAAATCAGATCGCTTACAAGGTTTGCAAGTATTTTCTTTTGGTCGCACAGTATCCTATCGTTTAGCTTATGTAGAAGAATAAATTGACTTCTGAAAAGTCCTATCTTTTGAAAAAGTCTGCTTTCTGTTTTATCCTTAAAGTAGGAAAATTAACTAAAAAAATCAACTATGAAAGGTAGGTTTTTCAAATGTTTAGCTTTCTATGGGCATTAATTGTCGGAGGAATTATTGGCGCAATTGCTGGCGCAATTTTAGGAAAAGATGTTCCAGGTGGCATTATTGGAAATATTATCGTGGGCTTTTTAGGAAGTTGGGTAGCATCACTCTTGTTGCCTTCTTTAGGACCAGTCATCGGCGGTTTTCCAATTATCTCAGCGTTGCTAGGAGCGATTATCTGTATCGCTATTTACTCTTTTATTGTAAACCGCAAGGCGTAAAATTGTATCAAAATGATATCTTGAAAAGCATCATAAAACTTGTGAAGGTTGATCAAACCATTACTTTTGATGTCTTTTCTCTCATATTTTAAGTCTATGACAAAAATCTCTTTGGATTTTTGTCATAGACTCTTTTTTTTAAAAATATTTATTATGAGAATTTCCTGCGTTAGACTGCTTATTTTTCATTTATTATTCATTTTTGATAATGGAAGTTTTGTTGGATAAAGTGAATAGCTCAAGGTTCAACAAAAATAAAGAAAAAATTAATATGTTAAGTTTGGGGAAGGTGAAATGCTGCTCTCATAATACGCCGTTTTATTCATTAAACGATAGTTGAAAAAAATAAGTGCCCTTGTTATTCTTTGAATTAAACTAATGGGGGCGAAAAGCATGGAATCGTTAAAAAGTAATCTTTTTTTGACCAGAGAAGCATATTTGGAAGCTTTTGAAACAATCATGACACCTTTAAAAACGGCTATTTTAACATCAGAAAAACCTGGCGTAAATTTTGGGTCCAGTGGTGCTGTCTATGATCAGCAACATGCTGAAATGGAAGCGCTCATTCGACCATTATGGGGAATTGGACCGTATTGGGTTGCTTGTAAAGATGATGTTTTAAGAGATGCTTATGTGGAAAAATTAATCGCAGGAACTGATCCGTCATCCCCAGACTATTGGGGCGATATTGTTGATTATGATCAATATATTGTGGAAGCAGCAGCATTATCTTTAACTTTATTGCTTCATAAGACATATTTTTGGTCCTGTTTTTCTGAGAAACAGCAAGAAAATATCATGGTTTGGTTAAATAAGGCACTTGGTTGTAAAATTCCTAAAAATAATTGGACGTTTTTCAAAGTGCTCATTCGTTTAGCACTCGAGGGATGTGGACAAGTGATTAACCAAACGGAACTAGAGGAAGAATTGGCGTTGATTGAACGCATGTATTTAGGTGATGGTTGGTATATGGATGGTAAAACTACGCAAAGAGATTATTATATTTCGTTTGCTTTTCATTATTATAGTTTGATTTATGTCAAATTTATGCGAGAAAGAGATCCTATTCGTGCGAAACGTTTTACAGAACGAGCCGTTATGTTCGCGCAGGACTATCTGTACTATTTTGATGAGGAGGGCGAAGCGTTACCTTACGGACGTAGTCAAACGTATCGGTTTGCTCAAGGAGCGTTTTTCGCAGCTTTGATATTTGCAGAAGTAGAGGCGTTACCTTGGGGACAAATAAAAACGCTGTTAGCAAAACATTTACACTGTTGGATGCAACAGACTATTTTCACTTATGATGGTCGGTTGTCCATTGGCTATCATTACGAAAATTTAGTAATGGCAGAAGGTTATAACGCACCAGGCTCTCCGTATTGGGCTTTTAAAACATTTTTGTTGCTCGCAGTGGATCAAGACCATCCGTTTTGGCGTGCTGAACCGCTGGCGATAAAACGAGAAGAAAAGCGTTTGATAGAAAAGGGAAACATGTTATTAATCCATCCTAAAATGAAAACGCATGTCCTCGGCTATCCTGCAGGACTATGGCTTGAAAATCAAGCACATGCCGCGGCTAAATATAGTAAATTTGTTTATTCTAGCCGCTTTGGTTTTAGCGTTCCCAAAGCTGGCGCGTGTTATGAGGAGGGGGCTTTTGATAACGTACTGGCTGTTTCTCGTGATGGTGAATATTTTCGTGTTAAAGGGAAAGTTCATGATTTTTATTTAACAGAGGAGCAAGTTTATTACAAATGGCTACCTTTTCAAGAAGTAGAAATTGAAACAACCATTTATCCTTTTGGAGAATGGCATGTTAGAGTACATGAAATAGTGACATCGGTTCCATTAAAAGTGCGCGAAGGAGGATTCAGTCTACCGTTACTTAGAAAATTTTCAGAAAAAGAACTTGGTAAAGAGTGGGCTAGAGTCGATTCAGGAGAATTGTGTTCGCAAATAGTTGCAATTGAAGGGTATGACCACGCAGGTATTCTTCAACCTGAACCCAATACATCGTTGTTTTTCCCAAGAACAAGTTTACCTTATTTGCAAAAAGAGCTACCAATAGGAACGCATCGCCTGATTTGTTTGGTAGGTGGTGTGACAAGGGAGGAATAAAAAATGATAAAAATCGAATTGAAAAATAAAGACAATCAGATTATTACTGGCCGAATCGATCACGAGAAGCCAGAAGCGCCATTCATGGCGGAGGGAGACACGTTAGCGGTACTAGCAATTAAACAGTACCTTTATCAAGTTGGCGATAAAATTGTAGTGACTTATACAGGGGCTACCCCTTATTTGATGGTTCAATTAGATGAAACTTTGGCTCCTTCATTGATTTATCTAAAAGAAAAAGTTTGGGAATATCAAATTCCATTAGAAGAATCTGCTCGAAAAGCTTTTGTTGATACGGCCTTTCATTCAGCAAGGCACCAAATAATGGTTCGACAAGCGCACACGTTTGAAAAAGACAATTATCAAAATCTTTCTATGAATACACATGACCAAAAAGAATATTCAGGAGCCTATCCTCATGCGTATGCAAACGTTGAAACGAGAGACGATGCTGTTTTCTTTGCGAAAAATGCTATTGATTCTAAGTTTGGTAACCTTTCTCATGGCTCGTATCCATTTGCTTCTTGGGGAATTAACCAACAAAAGGAGGCACAGTTAACGATTGACTTTGGCAGACCTGTAGAAACGGACTGGATCCGCTTGCTATTTCGGGCGGATTACCCACATGATAGCTATTGGGAGGAAGTCACTTTAGCCTTTTCAGATGGAGAGGAACGAGTAGTTGCCACAACGAATACCGCCTGTTTTCAAGAAATAAAGTTCCCAATGAAAACAACACAAACTTTGACATTAAAATGCTTACGAAAAGCGCTGGACTCTTCTCCATTTCCAGCGTTGACCCAAATTGAAGTATTCGGTCGGAATAAATAACAAGAGGTCGGGACAGAACCGTTTAGCTCCGAGAAATAAGAAGAAATTTCCGAAAATTGATCTTTGATTTTTGGAGACCAAGTAGGTATTGTTCATCATCGAATCACTACGTTCTTCGTGATTCTCAACAATTTCGGCTTATTTCCGAAGGACCTTCAACTCTTAGAGCTTTAGCTCTTAGAAGTTGTTGAGATCGGAGCAACGCGTAGTGTTGGTTCTGTTCCCGCCGTTTATCAGTTTTTGAGCGTGGAGCAAAAATCCAAAGTGATTTTTGTCCCACGCTCTTGTTTTTAAGATAAATAATCAAGAAAGGTCGCTTTTTATTTTCTTTTACGTTATAATACAATAAGTTAATATGTTAACAAGTTAAGGAGTGATGGAGATGTGTAGTCAAGAAAATAAACAAAGACTGATCTCTCTAGGAGAAAATGTCACAGATGAATGGATTCAAACGCAATTAAATGAATGCGTTTCAAAAATTGCTAAAAATATGCAGCGTTTCGGAACACAGTTTCCTTCAGCTTGTGCTACGAATGGTCGATATCGTCTCAAAGCTAACGATGATTGGACCAATGGCTTTTGGACAGGCATGCTTTGGCTGGCATATGAGTGGTCTCACCAAGAAAAATTTCGTTTACTGGCAATGGAAAATATTGACAGCTTTCAACAACGGTTAGAGGAGCATTTTGTTTTGGACCACCATGACATTGGTTTTTTATATAGTCTATCGGCGGGTGCTGGGTATAAAATTACCGGTGATGAGCGCTGTAAACAAGAAGTGCTAGCTGCCGCTGAAGTATTGTCAGCACGATTCCAAGAAAATGGCTCCTTCATTCAAGCGTGGGGCCATTATGGTGATCCCAAAGAATATCGATTAATTATCGACTCATTAATGAATTTACCGCTTTTATTTGAAGCAACTAAATTATCTGGAAATAGGGTTTATGAGGAAATTGCCTCACGTCACTATCATACGTTAATGAAAACGGTGATTAAATCCGATGCGACAACTTATCATACCTATTATTTTGATCCAGAAACAGGCAAACCAAAACATGGAGCTACGCATCAAGGACATAGTGATACTTCCATTTGGGCACGAGGCCAAAGTTGGGCAATTTTAGGGATTCCCCTAAACGAAACATTTCTCCATTCCCAACCATTTCCAGAAATTTATCCACAAATAGTGGAGGTTTTTCTAGCTCATTTGCCAGCAGATTTAATTCCCTATTGGGATTTTGATTTTAATGACCAAATGCCATCTGACAAAGATAGCTCGGCACTGGCAATTGCGGCATGTGGTTTATTGGAAGCAGACAAACTACAGGCTTTTCCTCAAGCAAAAGAGCTTGCCAAAGGAATGATTTATCAATTAGGAGAATATTATCGTACGAAAAATGATTCCGAAAATGAAGGACTGCTACTCCATGGTGTTTACGCACATGCAGAAGGAAAAGGGATTGATGAACCCAACTTATGGGGCGATTATTTTTACATGGAAGCCTTAATGCGTTTAGCAAAACCATCATGGCAAAGATACTGGTAAAGGGGAAAAATGATGCAAACGTTTGAGATTAAAGAAGACTTTTTATTAAATGGACAACCAATAAAAATTATTAGCGGGGCGATTCATTACTTTCGAATGACACCTAGACAATGGGAAGATAGCCTTTATAATCTGAAAGCTTTAGGAGCTAATACAGTAGAAACCTACATTCCTTGGAATATTCATGAACCAGAAGAAGGCGTATACGATTTTGAAGGAATGAAAAACATTGAAGCATTTGTCCGCTTGGCAGAAAAACTGAATTTACTAGTTATTCTGCGTCCTTCGGCTTATATTTGTGCAGAATGGGAGTTTGGTGGCTTACCAGCATGGCTTTTGAAAGAAAAAGGCGTACGATTACGTTCGACAGATCCTATTTTTATGACTAAAGTTCGTAACTATTTTCAAGTATTATTGCCTAAACTAGCACCGCTGCAGATAACACAAGGTGGACCAGTGATCATGATGCAGGTTGAAAATGAATATGGGTCCTATGGCATGGAGAAAGCGTACTTGCGACAAACCAAGCAGATAATGGAAGAACTGGGGATTGAGGTTCCTCTTTTTACATCTGATGGCGCTTGGGAAGAGGTTTTGGATGCGGGGACGTTAATTGAAGAGGATGTTTTTGTGACAGGAAATTTTGGTAGTCATTCGAAAGAAAATGCTGCCGTTTTGAAAAAATTTATGACTCGTCATGGTAAAAAATGGCCGTTGATGTGCATGGAATACTGGGATGGGTGGTTCAATCGTTGGGGCGAACCAGTGATTCAGCGGGAAGGTACCGACTTGGCGAAAGAAGTAAAAGATATGCTGGCAGTGGGTTCTTTAAATCTCTATATGTTTCATGGAGGAACAAATTTCGGCTTTTATAACGGGTGTTCGGCGCGAGGTGCAAAAGATTTACCTCAAGTCACTAGCTATGATTATGATGCTTTATTAACAGAAGCAGGAGAACCAACAGAAAAATATTATGCCGTTCAAAAAGCAATTAAAGAAGTATGTCCAGAAGTTTGGCAAGCACAACCACGCACGAAAAAACTGGGGAATTTAGGAAGCTTTTCAGTAACTGCTAGCGTATCTTTATTCGCAGTAAAAGATCAAATGATGACACCGAAGACCACCGCGTATCCATTAAGTATGGAAGAAGCTGGCTCAGGCTATGGCTACTTGCTTTATTCGTTTGATTTAAAAAATTATCATCATGAAAATAAACTAAAAGTGGTTGAGGCCAGTGATCGTTTACACATTTATGTAGATGGAGATTTAGCTGCTACCCAATATCAAGAGACAGTGGGAGAAGAGCTACTCATTTCAGGACAAACTGAAAAAGACACACTTACGTTAGATATCTTAGTGGAAAACTTAGGTCGCGTTAATTATGGCTTTAAATTAAATAATCCGACACAAAGTAAAGGAATTCGAGGTGGAGTGATGCAAGACATTCATTTTCACCAAGGCTATCAACACTATCCCTTAACTTTTTCACAAGAGCAATTAGCCAAGATTGATTACACAGCTGGAAAAAATCCATTGCAGCCTTCATTTTATCAAGTAACATTTGAATTAGAACAGCTAGCAGACACGTATATTGACTGTCGAGGCTACGGCAAAGGATTCGTTGTGGTCAATGGCCATCATCTAGGTCGTTATTGGGAAATAGGACCCATTCATTCGCTGTATTGTCCCAAAGAATTTTTACAGCAAGGACAAAATGAAGTAGTAATTTTTGAAACAGAGGGAATTGAAATTGAGTACTTGAAATTTACGAATCAAGTAATCATAGATTAAAAAAATAGAAGTAGAAGCTGAAATTTATTCGGCTTCTACTTCTATTTTGGTTTTGAAATATTTCCAATGTTTATAACTAATAATATATTCAGCAACACTACCATCTGCGAGATAGGAATGTTTAACTTGTTTAACAGCGGGTTCACGAAAACTTAATTGAAGTAAATTCAATAACTCAGCATCTTCGGGAAAGACAATTTCATTTGTTTCTACAGAAGCCAACGAGAAGAGGTCTACTGAAAAATCTTTACGGACTCGTTCATACACACTTGCATAAGCTGTGAGGTCCTTTGAGAGCGGCTCTTTAACAAGCTTTTTGGGAAGATGTGTGATATGTACGAGAAAGGGTGTATCTTCAGAATAGCGTACACGCTTGATTCTATAATAAGAAGCGTTAGCTGGTAAGCCTAATTCCTTTAAAATTTCGGCTTGATTTTCTTCTTCAATTGAAAGGACTTTAACTTTTTCAGAGTCTAAAGAATGCAACTCGATATCAGAAAATTTTACATTTTGAGAAACTTTTGATTTCGAAACAAAGGTCCCTTTTCCTTGGATACGATACAAGTAACCTGCACTGGTCAGCTCATTTAGTGCTTTGACAGCTGTGATAGAACTAACAGCATATTTTCGTTTAATATCGGCTTCAGAATAAAATTTGTCACCAGGAATAAAGGTATGATTTTTTATTTCACGTAAAAGGTCTTGTTTAATTTGTTCATATTTAGGTAACATGCGATTGCCTCCATTCTAGTAATCGAATGAATTAAGCATAACATGTTAACTAGCCTTTAGCAAACACTTTGAAAAAGAGGAAAGACAATTTTTATTTAAAGAATTCAAAAAAATAAATTCAATATATTAAGATATTAGGTTTACGGATAACTTAGTATGTGTTATAGTAAGTTCGTAGAGAACATAACATGTTAAGTAGGGTCACCTACATCTAGGGAGGGAAATTCGTGGAAAACATTGTACTAATTAGTCATGGTAGCATGGCTGAAGGCGTCAAAGTTAGCTTAGAAATGATCGTTGGTCGGCAAGAACACGTGCATACAGTCTCATTACGACCAGATAGCGACAATCTTCAATTTGAGAAAGAGCTAAATGAAAAAATGAAAGCCCTTAACGGTACGACACTGATTATTGCTGATTTACTAGGAGGAACGCCATGTAACGTGGCAACTAAGAATTATTTGAATGTTGACGGAGTGGAAATTATTGCAGGGATGACGCTCTCTGTTGTGATTGAAGCAGTGGTTAATCAACAGGCTTCGATTAAAGAATTAGTTTGTTTAGCACAAGAAAATATTGTTGATGTAAAAGCTGGGATGAATCAAGCAGAACAAGAGATTTCAGAAGCCAGCAAAGAAAAAGAATTAAGTAACTATAGTCAATATGCTGGAAAAGAAAATATTGTAAACACACGGATTGATGAACGGTTAATTCATGGACAAGTAGCGGGAATTTGGTCGACAAGTCTTAGTACACAGCGAATAATTGTAGCCAATGATGAGGCGGCTACAGATCCTTTACAAAAATCATCTTTGAGAATGGCAGCGCCTTCTTCGATGCGTTTATCTGTTCTTGGAGTAGAGGCTGCCGCTAAAAATATTCAATCAGGAAAATATGGTAAACAGCGTTTATTTTTATTATTTAAAAATCCGAAAGATGTGCTCCGCTTTATCGAAGCGCAAGGACCTATCAAGACTGTAAATGTTGGGAATATGAGTTACAAAGAAGGAGCACGCGAAGTAACAAAAAGTATTCAAGTTTTACCAGAAGAAGAACAAATTTTTGAAACAATCGCTTCAAAAGGTGTCACTGTGACAGCCCAATTAGTTCCAAACGATCCAGTCGTTGATTTTATGAAAAAATTACGCGGCTAAAACTGTCAGACTAAGAAAGAATATTTTTAAATTTAGGAGGAAATTTCAATGCATTTAGCAGCGTATCAAATTATTTTAATTACTATTTATGCGTTTATTGCTATTAATGACTCACTTATTTCAAATACGTTGACGCAACCAGCTATTGCTGGAATGATTTCTGGAATGATTATGGGAGATTTAAAAACTGGTTTAATGGTTGGCGGCACTCTTCAATTAATGCGTTTAGGAATTGCTGCTTTTGGTGGAGCATCGGTACCTGATTATTTCACAGGGGCTGTTTTAGGAACCGCTTTCGCTGTAATCTCTGGAAAAGGAGCGGAGTATGGTATTGGTTTAGCTGTTCCTGTTTCTCTGTTGATGTTGCAACTAGATGTAGTGGCCCGTTTTTGTAATGTCTTTTTACTTCATAGTGTCGATAAAGCGATTGATAAGATGCAAGTAAAACGGATTCCACGCTTAGTTTTATCTGGTTCTGTTCTATGGGGACTGTCTCGTGCCATTCCGATTTTATTAATGTTATTAGCGGGGGATGCTGTAGTAACAACGATTACCGATAACATGCCAGAATGGCTAATGACGGGCTTAAAAACAGCTGGAGGGGTATTACCTGTTGTCGGTGTAGGAATTTTATTACGTTACTTGCCAACGAAGCAATATATCCCCTATTTACTATTAGGCTTTTTCTTAGCGGCTTATTTAAAAGTTCCAATGTTAGGTGTTTCGATAGTTGGGATGGTAGCAGCGATGCTTGTATTTAAACGTGATGGGGTAAAAAGCACGACACAAGCAACAACAGGAAATGGTGATTTTGAAGGAGGATATGACGGCGATGAGTAAGCATAAACTGACAAAAAAAGAATTAAATGCAATTAGCTGGCGTTATATTTTAGGAAGCCAATTAAACTGGAACTATGAACGTATGATGAGTTCAGGATATTTATACGGCATCTTACCTGTTTTAAAAAAATTCTATGGTCATGATGAAGCACAATTTCAAGATATGATGCGCACACACAATCAATTTTTTAACACCAATGCTATTTTTGGGAATTTAATTATGGGGATTGATGTGGCGATTGAAGAGCAAGATGGTTATAAAGCGAAAGAAACAATTATTGCGTTAAAAACAGCTCTGATGGGTTCTTTGGCAGGCGTTGGGGACTCTTTATTCCACGTTATTTGGGGGACGATTTTCGGCTCTGTTGCAGGGACACTGGCTCAAAATGGTTCGGTGGTGGGCTGTGTTATTTGGATTATTGCAAATATTGCACTATTGTTTGGTCGGGCCGCGCTCTTACCACTTGGTTATAAGCAAGGGGTCAAACTAGTGACGACCTTAAAAGACAAGTTATCTGCCTTTACGAATGCAGCAACTGTTCTTGGTGTGACTGTGATTGGTGCCTTAATTCCTTCAGTTATCAAGGCGACAGTTCCTTTTGTTTATAAAAAGAACGGGGTCGAATTAGTTATTCAAGATACGTTAGATGCGATTTTGCCTTCCTTAGTTCCAATCTTACTTGTTCTTTTAACTTATTGGATGTTAGGTCAAAAGAAATTAAATTCCACACGAGTGATTTGGATTATTTTAATTTTATCGATTGTTTTGAGTGCCTTTGGTATTTTGGCGTAAAAAGTATATTAAGTGATTTTCAGAGAGTCGGAGAGTGTAGAAAGTATTTTTCTTCACTCTTTTTCTCTGATTTGTATGTAAGCGTTTTACAATAATTTTTTAGGAGGAGAAAGAATGAAAAACAGGAAAATATGGGTAATGCTGGTCGGACTGTTTACTGCTTTGACGAGTGGATTTATGGGAACCACCCTTACTTTTGCAGAAGAAAACGAAGCGAGCCAAACGATTGAGCAACCCTCTTACATTTCAGATTTCCCCAATCAAGTTGGGCATTGGCAAGATTTGGTAGGAACAGCAGAAAAAAAGAATGATTCTGCTGGTTTATGGATCGCAAACACGAAGCAAGGGACAAACCTCGAATCTGTCTCTATCAATCTTGATGCACGCGAACAATCTTCAGGAGATCTTGAACTAACCTTTTTATATGAAGGGCAAAGTAACTTCGGATTGGTTTTTCGCGGAGATAAACAAAAGACGAGTCAATGGCAATCTTTTGCTTATAATCGTGACGGTCGCTGGCAGTTAGGACAACCAGGCGGTAAATGGCTAACTAATATTCCGGGACCAACATTACTAAGTGGCCAACAATATAAACTGCTAGTTCGCTATGATGGGAAAAAAATTCAAACATTCCTGAATGATCAATTATTTTATGAAAATGAAGAGGTTCATTATCCTGATGGTACGTCCATTAATGATGACTGGATGGGAGCTGTAGGAATTAGACTATTTGGTAATCTATCAAAGCTGAATATCATTTCTATGAAAAGTGGCTCCGTTGGTAGCATTCCTGTTATCGATTCATCTGCAGAATACCGAGAATTAAAAGAAAAATGGCGAAATCAGCTTGTTTCAAAAGAATATGATTCAACTAACCAAGCGCTTGTAGACTACGTCCAAAAAATCTCCAATGAAGCAACAGAACTCGATCAAACGATGAATAAAGAGCCGAACCGCAGCTATTTATGGCCACTAGAGCCTGGCAATACGCCATCGGCTGATTTAACGACTCAATTTACCAAATTGCAAAAATTAGCGTTAGCCTATGGAACGAAGGGGAGTACGCTTTACCAAGATGACAAATTGGCAGCAACCATTATTGATGGCTTAGATTTTATGGTAACGCAAAAAGGGTATGATGGGAAAAAGTACCATGGAAATTGGTGGGACTGGCAAATTGGTGTGCCACAGAAGTTTCTTAATATTCTAATGATTTTAGAGGATAAAGTTTCTCCAGAAAAGCAACAAATCTATACAAATGCGCTGAGCAGTTATGTCCCAGATCCGTTTAAACAGTTGTATACAAAACCACAAGGAACGTTTGTGGATTTAGCTTTTATCCCAAATTTTGTGACATCAGGAGCGAACCGAACGGACTTAGCTTTAACTGTTTTGGGGTTAGGAATTTTACAAAAGGATAGCGGGAAAATTAACCAAGCATCCAGTAGTATCGTCGATGTATTTAAATTAGTCACAAAAGGTGATGGTTTTTACCAAGATGGTTCTTTTATCCAGCACAATAACATTCCTTATACAGGTTCGTATGGCAATGTTTTGGTGAAAGGGGTTGGACAAATTTTGGCCATTACAGCAGATTCATCTTTTCAAATGGATGCAACTCTTGTGACAGAATTTGTTGAAAATGTTGATCGTGCCTTTCTTCCTTTGATTTATAAAGGTGAAATGCTACCAACTGTGAATGGCCGTTCCATCTCAAGAGCCCCAGCAGTTGGAAAAACAGGCTATGGCTCAACTACCATGTATAATTTATTAATTGTGGCTAAATTTGCTCCTAATAATTATCAAAAGAAATTTCAAGAAGCCGTTAAATATTGGATGAAGGAGAACCCAGATTATTATTTGACAAATGCTCGTGATTTTAATGATTTACAGATGACTATGCAACTTTTAACTAATCCAGAAATTACGGGAGGGCAACTTCCTTTTACAGGCACGAAACTTTATGCTTCGATGGATCGATTTGTCCAACGCACACCTAGTTATATGTTTGGGCTAGGCTTGTATTCAAAGCGCACTGCATCTTTTGAAGCAGGGAATAAAGAAAATAAACGTGGCTGGCACACTGGTGACGGAATGATGTACGTATATAATGATGACGAGGTTCAATTTAATTCCAGCTATTGGCCAACTGTAGATCCCTATCGACTACCAGGAACAACTGTAGATACCATTTCTTTGGCAGATGAAGTTTCAGCATTTACAACAATCACATCGAAAGAGCAATGGGTTGGTGGAGTAACGTCAGAAAATCAGGCAGTAGTAGGGATGGCTCTTAATAAAGACGGGACCAAAAATAATGGGAAACTTTTACCTATGAACCTACAAGCTAAAAAATCTTGGTTTGTATTAAATGGGCAAATTATCGCATTAGGCGCAGGAATTAAAGGGGATACAGAGGCTTCGATTGAGACAGTTGTTGATAATCGTTTGTTAAATGATGCGTATCAGTATCAAGTGCTATCAAATATTGGGGAGATTCATGAGAAAAATGAAACGAGTAAAAAACAATGGTTATTACTAAAGTCGGATCATTCCAATGCTAATATGGGTTATTATTTTCCAGAAGAAACAACGGTAAATGTTAAAAGTGAAACTAGAAAAGGAACCTATAAAGCAATTAATGAAGCATTTCCAAGTGATAAAGAATATGTAGGTGATTATCGAACATTTACGATTCAACATGGTCAACACCCAACGAACGAGCATTATGCTTATGTAGTTTTACCAGGAATCGATGAAACTGATTTAAAAACATATGCTGCCAAAAAAACAGTAGAAGTTCTCTCAAATACAGAAGAAATTCAAGCAGTTAAGCAAGAAGAAGAAGGCTATCTTGGGGTTAACATTTGGTCAGAAACTGGCGGTACAATAGCAGGGATTACCTCAAATAAAGCTATTTCTTTAATGAGAAAGACACAACAACACCAAAAAACGTATACTTTCTCTGATCCCACACAAACAACTAAGACACTGACTTTAAAAATACCAAAAGATTACAGCACAGTAATTAGTCAAAGTGACGGAATCACTTATGATGATGCAACAGAAACCTTTACTATTAATTTTGAAAATGCTGCAGGAAGTAGTAAACAAATTATTGTAGAATAACTAAAAGAAATTAAAGTAGCCTCAAATTCCAGTTTAATCGGAATTTGAGGCTACTTTGTTGAAATTATTTAAGATTCTAACATTTCTGCAGGTAATAAAATCGTTTCACGATGGCCATCATCAAAAGCAAAAATTCGCGACGGATATGCCGTAGAATAACTAAATGGTAAGTCGATGGCCATTTCTACTGAACTATTTTCTTGAGAAAAATGGACAGTCACCTTGCCATTATTGTTCAACAAATCAAAGTGAAGTAAGTCGTTTAAAGGGATAACCCCTTTTAGATTTAAGTCAATAATCAACCAAATACTATCAATTAAGCCACTAGGTAAGCTAGAAACAACACCTAATGAAGCATAGCGGCTACGGTCACTATCAAAACGTTCAAACATATGGATGACCTCCTTTTTGTTTACTTACTTTTAGTATACTGCAAATTTTAAAAAAAGAAATTGTTTCGTTTGAAAATATTGCGTAGATTAGCAAAAATTTAATATTCCTCTGTAGCTTCCTAGCTTTGCAGGTGTCATCATTTATGTGAAGAAATCAAGACATGCAGTAAAAAGAAAATGGGACGTACGTTGTTTCAACGTACATCCCATTTCTAAAACTTAAGAGAATCAGCTGAACAAAAGTGTACTCTTTATTCGGCTAATTCTGGTTCAGTCGTTTCAGCAGCTGTTCCTTCTTCTTCTTCAGGAGCAGTTTGTGCTTCAACAATAGCAACTAGTTGTTCTTCTGGATCAGTTAAAATTTCATAGTCTTTGTGTTCAGGTAAATCAGCGATTGTAAGAGCATCACCAATTTCTAAGTTTGTAATATCTACTTCAATTGATTCTGGCAATTTATCTGGTGTGGCTGCCACTAAAACAGTGTACAAGTTTTGAGCTAAGGTACCCCCAGCTTTCACACCTGCAGATTCACCAATTAATTGAACTTCTGCTTCGACTTCTGTTGTTTCTTTCATATTTACAGATAAGAATTCAACATGAAGCATTTGACCAGTAAAGGTATCTAATTGTGCTTTCGACATTAATGTGTTGATGTTTTTGCCATCAACTGTCATTTTAATAACGGTGTTAGCACCATGTTCGCGTAAAATTTTTGATAAGTCTTTTTCTTCAAAATAGATTGGTGTACTTTCAATTTGGTAACCGTAAACAATGGCAGGTACTTTCCCTTCGTGACGTAGCTGATTTCTTAGTGAACGTGGACGGATAGCTCTTTCTTTAACTTCTAATTGTACTGACATAACCTAATTCCTCCTTGAAATAATGAGTGATTTGGTTAAACTCAGAAACAAAACATAATGGAAAAAAGAAACTCTTTTTTCAGTTGTTCTTGTCTAGAAAAATGCTAACAATAATCAAAAAATCCCCACAAATATTGCCAGGCAACACTCATGGGAATGGTTCATTGTTATCGTTGTTCTCTCCCAGGTCATTACGCTGTTTTTGAGAAACCTTTATTTACTTTACTTATTAACCGTAACACTTATATTTTTATACGTCAAGGAATTACCTTTTTCCACTTTTCATCTTTAACGGATTCCACTATACTTATACCAGAATGGAGCTGAACAATGCGATTAGATAAATTACTAGAAGAACTTCAGTTTGGATCACGCAAAACGGTGAAACGATTAATCAAAGGCAAGCAGGTCACTGTGGATGGCATCGTGACTTTAAATGAAAGCCAAAATGTCGATGCGCAATTACAAATGATTAAAGTAAAAGGACAATTAATTTCGCATAAGACCCATGTGTACTATATGTTGAATAAGCCAAAAGGTGTGGTTAGCGCTGTCTCAGATGCATCTAAAAAAACAGTTATTGATTTGATTGCGCCACAAGACAGACGCCCTGGTCTTTATCCAGTGGGCAGACTCGATGGCGATACGGAAGGGTTACTTCTATTAACAGATAATGGACAATTAGGGTATCAATTAATTCGGCCAAATAAAGAAGTAGCGAAATGTTATGAAGTGAAAGTCAATGGTTTGGTCTCTGCAGAAGATTGTGCTAAATTTAAAGATGGGATTGTTTTGCAAGGAGGCATTCAATGTAAGCCAGCAAAAATAACTGTTCTTGCAGCGACTGAAACGGAGAGTCATGTTTTCCTGACTATTCAAGAAGGAAAATTTCACCAAGTGAAAAAAATGTTTTTATCTGTGGGGAAAAAAGTGACTGCTTTAAAACGTCAAACTATGGGGCCGTTGCGGCTAGATCCGCAATTACCTTTAGGTGCTTATCGTTCATTAACAAGAGAAGAGTTACAATTGCTATTGCCTTATTTTTTTATTGAAAAACAACAAACAAGCAAAGCGTTACCGAGTAATTTGAAAAGAGAAGAGGAACGGAAATGAAAACATTGCTTTTTGATGTTGATGATACATTGTTAGATTTTAAATTGGCTGAAAAGAAGGCGCTCCATGCCTTATTTGAAGAAGAAAATGTACCATTTACATCTGAAGTCGAGTCAACATACCACCGAATTAATCAAGGATTATGGCGTTCATTTGAAGAAGGAAAAATAACAAAAGATGTTCTCCTTGATACACGGTTTGGTTTATTGTTTGACGCGTTTAATCGAGAAGTTGATAGCGTTAGAATGGGAGAAAACTACCGAGAATATTTAAGTCAAGGACATGACTTGCTTGGCAATAGTCAACGTATCTTGGAAAAATTAGCACCCCATTATGATTTATATATTGTGACAAACGGAGTGGCAAAAACACAGTATCGTCGGTTGGAAGATTCGAAATTAATGCCTTATTTTAAAGATATTTTTGTTTCAGAAGAAGTGGGTTATCAAAAACCGATGAAAGAGTATTTTGATTTTGTTTTTGAACGGATTCCTAATTTTAGTAGAGAAAAAACAATGATTATTGGCGATTCTTTGCATTCAGATATTCAAGGAGGCCAACAAGCGAAAATTCAAACTGTTTGGCTCAATCCGACCTCCGCTCCAGCAACACCAACAATTCAACCCAATTATACGATTCAACAGCTAGATGAGTTGTTACCAATTCTTGGGCATTAAAAAACAACATTTCCTGTACAGGAAATGTTGTTTTTTAACTTAAATGTAACCGTAAGCGAACCATATCTTTTAAAGGCAAGCCGTTTTCCATAATGGGCTCATCATAATGATGGATAAAAAAATCTGGTTCAATATGTGTCATTCGAAAACCGACTTTTTGGTAGAGATATAGCTGTTGAAAGCCTGTGCTCCCAGTCCCAATCTCCAAGTAATCATACTTTTCTTTTTTGGCAAAATCAATGGCAAAATGTAATAACTCTTGTCCGATGCCCCGCCCTCGGCTTTCTTCTGAGACAGCGATGTTTACGATTTCCAATGTCCGTGGGTGAGTCGGCAACAGGACTAAAATTCCTTGAAGTTCTTCAGTCTGATAGTCAAAGCAAATGCCGCGGGTAATGTAATCTTCCACCATTTTTTTTGAGGGATCTGCCTCATAAAGAAGAGCGTAATGCGCAGTTGTAAGTGCTTCTTTTTTGACTTTTTTAATCATAGGTAGGATTCTCCTTTTATTGATAAGTATACTGTAATTGAAAGAAGTGTGGGCAGATTTTTCATAAGAAGATAAAAATCACATGAAAAGTCTTGGAAAAGGTCTGGCATTCTTCAGAGTTTTCATTATAATAGTAAAAGACAATGAAGTTTTTGAAAAGAAAGAGGTTTATACATGAAAGATAGTCAGCCAATTATCATTGGTGTTACTGGCGGATCAGGAAGCGGAAAAACCAGTGTTAGCCGTGCGATTTTTAATAATTTTCCCGATCATTCAATTATGATGTTAGAACAGGATTCTTATTATAAAGATCAGAGCCATTTGAGTTTTGAAGAACGTTTAAATACCAATTATGATCATCCTTTTGCGTTTGATACAGATTTATTGATTCAACATGTTGAACAACTGTTAAATTATCAAGCCATTGAAAAGCCAGTTTATGACTACGTTGCGCATACAAGAAGTACAGAAACGGTGATCCAAGAACCGAAAGAAGTAATTATTCTTGAAGGGATTTTAATTTTAGAAGATCGCCGCTTAAGAGATTTAATGGATATTAAAGTGTATGTGGATACAGATGATGACATCCGTATTATTCGTCGAATCAAGCGTGATATGGAAGAACGTGGCCGTACTTTGGATTCTGTGATTGAACAATATTTGACAGTCGTCAAGCCCATGTATCACCAATTTATTGAACCTACGAAACGTTATGCAGATATCATTGTGCCAGAAGGTGGCGAAAACCACGTCGCTATTGATTTAATTAATACAAAAGTGGATAGTATTTTAACAAAAATGTAATAGTCAGCTTAAATAGCCGTCTCTATATCAGAGTCGACTGTTTAAGCTTTTTTTGACTTTTAAAGGGTGGTTTTATCAAATATTTTAAGGGATAGTTAAAAAGTTGAAAATATTGCAAGAAACAATATGCTATAATTTTTTAAAGGAAAAGGAGGGAAGGGAATCTGAATGATAAAAAGAGGTGAGGTTTTTTATGCGAATCTCTCACCAGTTGTTGGTTCTGAACAAGGTGGGATTCGACCTGTCCTGATTATTCAAAATAACAAAGGTAACTTATTTAGTCCAACGTTGATTGTTGCACCGATTACCCGTAACGTAAGCAAGCGGCTGCAACCAACGCAAGTCCTCATCGAAATTCCCCATAACGAGTGCAGGACGCCATCACTTATTTTGTTAGAACAAATTCGAACATTGGATAAAGAACGAATGCTACACAAGGTTTGTCAACTTTCTCGTGAAGAGATGGAACAGGTCAATCAAGCTTTAAAAGTTAGCGTTGGTATCCGTTAATTTACATATAAAGAAATCGTTTTGGGGAAACGGTTTCTTTTTTTTGTTGAAATGGTTTCCAAATATTCGTTTTTCTCGTATAGTGAAAGAGGAGGCGATCACATGGATAAAATTCGTTATGGAATTATGAGTACTGCCCAAATTGTCCCAAGATTTGTAGCAGGGCTTCGAGAAAGCGCGCAAGCTGAAGTGCGCGGGATTGCATCAAGGCGTTTAGAGAATGCTCAAAAAATGGCTAAAGAATTAGCGATTCCGGTGGCTTATGGCAGTTATGAAGAGTTATGTAAGGATGAAACAATTGATATTATTTATATTCCCACCTACAATCAAGGACATTACTCAGCAGCTAAGCTTGCGTTATCACAAGGAAAACCCGTCCTACTGGAAAAACCATTTACATTAAATACTGCTGAAGCAGAAGAACTCTTCGCAATCGCACAGGAGCAAGGGGTTTTTCTAATGGAAGCTCAGAAGTCTGTCTTTTTACCAATTACCCAAAAAGTAAAGGCGACAATTCAAGAAGGGAGATTGGGAGAGATTTTATGGGTTCAGTCAGTTACTGCCTATCCCAATGTGGACCATATTCCCTGGTTTTACTCGAGAGAAGCGGGTGGTGGAGCGCTTCATGGCTCAGGAAGTTATCCATTACAATACTTACAATACGTATTAGGGAAAGAGATTCAAACTGTTACGGGAACCGCAACGTATCAGCAAGGGGCGACGGATAGTCAATGTAATTTAGCTTTGAAATTTGCTGAAGGGACGCTGGGCAATATTTTTATTAATGTTGGTTTAAAGATACCTAGTGAAATGACCATTTGTGGTACAAAAGGGCAAATCGTTATTCCTAATTTCTGGAAAACAGATTGTGCTTATTATACAGATGCTCAAGGCAACACTGTCAAATGGTCTGAACAATTCACTAGTGAATTTACCTATGAAATCAATCATGTGAATCAATGTTTACAAGACAAAAAGTTAACTAGCCCCGTAATGACGAAGGAATTAACGATAGCAACCGTTAAAATTGTTGAAAGTTTTTATCAAGAATGGTTTGATAACGAATAATTACCATCACTTGCTATCCAAACTATTCTGTGTTAAAGTGTGTTTTATGCGACGAGTTGACTCAATCAGATAGCTTCGGCTATTCCGTTTTGACGGCTAGTGATTGTCAAACACAACGACACCCGATAGTACGGCTATCAGTTACCGGATTTGTAACGTGTCGGACAGAATACTTTTGTGGAGAAGGTTTCTGTCTATTTATGCAAATAAATAGTGTGGTATCCCTTAACAGTAGTAACTGTTAAGGGATTTTTTTGTATGAAAAGAGAAGTGTTGCACTTTTATAAGTGCAACTTTTTTGTGTTGTGGAACAGATAAAATAACGCTATAGTTTTAAGTGTAAAGGGAAAAGAAAAGAGGTGACAAGGCATGACCGTGTTGTTGTCCAAAAGAGCGATAAATATTTTATTGATGCTTTTGGATTTGGAAGGGAGTATTACCACGCAAGAATTAGCTGAGAACTTTACTGTCAGCGTTCGAACAATTAAGTATGATTTAGAAGATATTCGTGCTTGGTTTGAACAGCACGATGAGACACTTTATTCAAAACGAAATAAGGGAATCTGGCTAGATTTACCTGACTCTAAACGCTTACTGTTAAAAAATGAAATTATCGATGTCGATCGATTTGAAACCTATCCTGATCAAAAAAGACGAGTCAATGTATTGATTTTTCAGTTATTGTCAGTCAAAGGGTACTTAACGGCACAGCAGCTAGCAGATGAATTATTAGTGAGTCGAAACACAATTGTCAGTGATTTGGAACAGGTCGAACGGTTGCTGCAAGCATATGATTTAACCTTAATTCGCCAAGCACGGCAAGGGTTTACAATTAGTGGTGAAGAAAGCAATGTACGCTTACTGATGGAATTTATCACTCAAAAAGAACTTACAGAATACGATATTTACCAAATTATGAACTATGTGACAAAGACAAAAGGGGCTGAAAAAATCCCTAAAATTAAATTTGGGTCAGGGACATTGTTTCAAGGTTGTTATCGTAGTGCATTGAAAAAAATGCGAAATTTAATTAATCCACTCGATCAAAATCAATTTGATTATGCCGAAATATTATCTATTACGTTGAGAGTGGCAATTGCCGCAGCACGTATGCAGATGGCACATACAATTGGGACTTACCGAGTGTTATCGCAAAAAACACGCTTTGAACAACGGAACGAAGTACCACTTTTACTTTTACAAGAGGTGTTTGAACGTTATGACTTGCCTTTATTAGCGGATGAATATTTTTATATTTATAGTGATTTATTCGGAACCCATCAACGGCAAGATATGGTTCAATTAACAAAGCAAGTGATTGAAAGCGTTTCAAAAGAGCTGAATTATCCTTTTGTAAATGATCGCCAATTATTTACGAACTTGTTTGCACACCTGTCCTTACGTTTTACAAAGAAACATTTATTTATTAATGAATACAATCCGTTTTCTGAAGAAATCAAAGGAAAACACCCAGCGTTATTTTTAGCTATTCAAAGTGCCTGTAAACAATTAATTCAACGTTCTGTTTTGTTAGTCAACGATTCTTTCTGCGCATATATTGCGTTGCATTTTTTGGCAGCTCAGGAACGACAACAGCAGGAAGCTAAAGTTGTTAGGATTGTGTATGTTTGCTCGACGGGCTTAGGTGTGACCAGTTTAATTGAACAAAAAATTTTAGAGGAAGTACCAAACGTTGAACTCGCAGGATTTGCTTCTGTTTTAAATGCAACTGAAGTGATTCAAGCAGAAAAGCCCGATTTGGTATTGAGTATTTTCCCAATTGAAGAAATGACATACCCATTTATTAAAGTTAGTCCATTGTTGACGGACACAGACTTAAGTTTGATTCGGGAAGAGGTCGATAAAATTTTATTAGGGAAACGTCAAGGAAAAGGTACCGCTCGCTCCACGAAATCTGATGTAATTGAAAAAAATGAACGGATACAAAGCCAAGATTTATTAGTAAAAGCGTATATTATTTATGAAGAGTTAAAACGAATGTTTCAAACAAAGTTACTGAGCGAATATCAAGAAGCCTTTTTACTTCACGTTTTATTAATGACACATCGGATTACGTTTAATAAACAATACGAAGAGATTCCTTGTAATAGAGAAGTATCTCATGAACGGCAAGAAGAAATTCGGCAAATTGAATGTTTATTTGCTAAAAATGAGTTACCTGTCAATCATGCTGAAATTTCAGCATTACTTAATTATTTAGAACAACCAAAGGAGGAAGAGGATGGAACTAGCAATGGAAGCACAGGAGATCATTCGACAAAGTGCTGAACCAGAAAAGCTACAATCGATTATCAAACAAACCAGTGCGCGATTAGCAGAAGCACAAATTGAACCAACGGAATTACAGTGGACGATTTTGATTAACCATCTCAATGAGATGCTGAATCGTTCAAGAGAAGGAACGACATTAGCTGGTGTTGATCGGACGTTATTTACGGAACTAACACCAGAAACGTTGAAAATTGCACAAGAAACAACAGAAGCAATTGGTCAGTTATCAGAAGATGAATGGTATGTTTTAGCTGTTCATTTTGAAGTTGCTAAACAAAACAATTAATAGGAGGAAAAGTTATGATTACAGTAGTTATCGCAGATCGTTTAGGAAAAGGACAAAATGTTGCAAAAGGAGTGGAGCAAGCCGGTGGTCGCGCGGTTGTTGTTCCAGGAATGGGCGCTGATATGCGTTTAGGAGATGTGATGCAACAAGAAAAGGCAGATTTAGGCATTTCTTTCTGTGGCAGTGGTGGTGCAGGGGCGTTAACGGCTGCTACTAAATACGGGTATCCCGAAAGACATGGCATGCGATCAATCGAAGAAGGGGTAACAGCAATTAACGATGGGAAAACTGTTCTTGGATTTGGTTTTATGGATCAGGAAGAACTTGGTAAACGAGTAACTGAAGCGTTTATTAAGAAACACGGAGCATAGAAAGTAGTAACTTAGAAAGGAGCGGTAATTATGGATGCCACAAAACGGTCAACACAAACCGTGATTGTTTCTGGAAAAGGTAATAAGAAGAATGAAGCTTTTGCAAGTGCATTGAATGATGTTTCAAAAAAAGTATTAAAAGAAACAACAGAGGTCCTCATCCGGATTGAACCGAAAGAAGTAACTATTCGTCAGGCAAAAGAACAAGTTTATACAGAAAAATTTCTGTTCTTCTTCTTTCCTAGAAAGAGAGTGATTTATCATGTCGAACTAGCTGTAGAAGTGGAAATCCAAGCCATTGCAGTCGAAGAAGTTGATTTTTTAACGGAAACAATTAAAGAACCGAACGCAGTAGTAGTTCCGTTTCTTTCAAAAAGAGGCGTATAAAGGGAGGAAGAAGGAATGGAATTTGTAATCATTTTGCTGAAGTCATTGCTTATTGGTGGTTTACTAGGTTTTGCAGCTGGCGCAGGCGCTGCTCGGATGTTTCATGCACCACAAACGCAAGGGTTAGGGGCATTTAGAACATTAGGAGAAATGAACGCGGCACAAGGAGATCCAGCATCACACTTTTCTTTTGGTTTAGGTTTTTTCTTTAATGCTTGGGCTTCGGCCGTGGGAGCAGGGGCCTTTACACAAGATGTGACCCACCGGATTGTGCCTAACTGGGCTGCAGCAATTTTATTGGTAAAGGATAAAGATGTCACTAAAACGATGCATAATCCCAAAAAAATGGGGATTGTCGGGGCCTTTGTAGGAATGGCGACTGTGGCTTTCTTAAATAGTACAGCTGCAGCAATTCCAGAATCGCTACAAGTAACAGCAGTTGCGGTGTTGGTACCTGCAGCAACGATTTTAATCAATACTGTGATGCCCGTTTTATTCTGGCTAGCGGCTTTAGATGCAGGAAAACGGACGGGTTTCTGGGGAACGTTATTTGGCGGATTATCTCAATTAGTCATGGGCAATGCTGTCCCAGGAGTTGTATTAGGGATCTTAATCGGTAAAGGTGTCGATGATTTAGGGTGGATCCGAATGACACGTGGCATGCTTGGTGCCATTATCTTATTATTTATTTTAAGTGGCTTCTTCCGAGGGTTCGACTTAGAAATGATCGAAAGTTTCCGCTTGTCTATTCCTCAATGGTTAAATAATTTACACAATGTCTTCACCGTTAAATAGAAAAAAGGAGGTCTCATAGATGGAACAGCAAGAAAAAAATGAATGGGCACAACAAGAACAAGAAATTCAAGAAGGTTTAAAAGGCAAAAGTTTTTGGTATGCTGATTGGGGCTTTCCGATTTTAGTCGGGATTATGTCAGCGGCAATTTTTGCAGGAACACATATGTATGTAGTTTATGGTGTGGGCGCCTTTAATGAAGTTTCAATTGTTGCGATGCTAAAAGCTGGTTTAGATGGTGGTTCTTATGGCGCTGCCGCAGCATTTGGTGCAAGTTTCCTGTTTGCACGAATTTTAGAAGGTTCTTTAGTCGGGATTTTAGATTTAGGTGGCTCAATTTTAACGGGGATTGGAATTGGCGTACCTGCGATTTTCCTCAGCATGGGAATTAAAGCGCCTGTAGAAAACTTTGGCTTAGCCCTTTTAACGGGTGCGATACTAGGGTTAGCAGTTGGCGGCGTAATTGTGTTGATTCGGAAATTTACTATCAATCAAGGAAATTCCACTTTTGGTGCGGATGTGATGATGGGTGCTGGTAATGCCTCAGGACGTTTCTTAGGCCCGTTAATTATTTTGAGTGCGGCGGGTGCTTCGATTCCTATTGGGATTGGTGCCACATTAGGAGCTTTAGGTTTTTACATTTGGAAAAAACCAATTGCTGGGGGCGCAATTTTAGGCGCAATGATTTTTGGTGCAATATTCCCGGTTTCTTTATAATAAGAAAAAGCCTTTTGTTTTGCACTTTCTCTGTCATGAATAAGAATAAGCGTTTACATTATAATGTTACTATGTTATTATAAATGCGAAATAATTATTATTTTTATTAGTTGAACGGAGGAATTAACAAATGAATGGTTTTGTACAGTGGATGGAAGTTAAGTTAATGCCGATTGCGAATAAATTTGGTTCGCAACGCCATATGACAGCGATTAGAAAAGGATTAATTGCAACGATGCCTTTAACAATTGTGGGCTCATTCTTTACAATTTTTCAAAATATTCCAATTGAGGCATACACAAAATTGATTGAACCTTATCAAGCAATTTTAGATATTCCTTCCCGCTATACGATGGGGTTACTTGCACTTTATGCAACATTTGGGATTGCTTCATCATTGGCCAAAAGTTATAAGCTTGACTCTTTGACGTGTGGAATTTTAGCATTAATGGCCTTTTTAGTAACAGCGGCACCACCAACACGTGTCTTTGAAGATGTTGACAACGTCATTACAGCAGGGCGCTATATTAATTTAGCAAATTTAGGTTCAGCTTCTTTATTTGGTGCGATTGTAACAGCGCTGTTATCTGTTGAAATTTATCGCTTCTTTATTGAAAAAGATATTATGATTAAGATGCCAGATGGCGTACCGCCTGAAGTGTCAAATTCATTTATTGCGTTAATTCCAGGAGCAGTTATTCTTTTATTATTCTGGGTTATTCGCCACGTAATTGGTTTTGATTTGAATGGTTTCTTGAGTACGTTATTAATGCCACTTAAAGGTATCCTTGCTGGTAACAGTTTATTTGGCGGCTTACTAACAGTCTTCTTAATCTGTTTCTTCTGGGTTTTAGGGATTCATGGTCCAGCGATTATGGGCCCAGTTATTCGTCCTTTCTGGGATATGTCGATTGCAGAAAACCTTGAAGCTTTTACCAATGGCGCAAACGTTCATCAGTTACCTAATATTTTTACAGAACAGTTTTTACAATGGTTTATCTGGATTGGTGGCGCTGGAACTACGCTTTCTTTAGTTGTTTTAATGATGTTTTCTAAATCAACGTATCTGAAAAGTCTTGGCCGTTTATCGTTCTTACCAGGCTTGTTTAATATTAATGAACCAGTTATTTTCGGAACGCCGATCGTAATGAATCCTATTTTAGGTATTCCGTTTATCGTGGCACCGTTAATTACCACAACGTTATCTTATTTCTTAACAGTCGCTAATATAATTCCGATGATGGCTGCACGCTTAGCGTTTGCAATTCCAGCACCAATTGCTGCTTGGATGAGTACCAATTGGAGTTTCTCGGCCGCAGTATTAGTGATTGTTAACTTCTTAATTACAATGGCTATCTACTATCCATTTTTCAAAGTTTATGAAAAACAACAATTGGATAAAGAAGCAGAAGAATTAGCAGCTGAACAAGCAGCAAAAAATTAAAAAATGTTAGGGCGGGTGTTCTGATATGAATATCCTGCCCCTTCTAAGTCAGAGAAGAAAGTCAGGAGCGTATAAGATGATTATTTGGTTCATTTTCTTTTTTATCGTTAGTCAAATTATTATAGAAAAAGGGCAGTTGCCTACTGTTGTTTATCAATTTGGTTTGGTAAAGACGTTGGTTTTTACGGCAGTTTGTATTACTCTTTCCATGATAATTGGCGGATTTCTAAATCAACCAGTATTGCTCGTTGGCTCTACAACAATCCTGTGTAGCTCGGTGATTGCTTGGAAATTTCGAAATAAATTTGAAAATAGCGGAGTGTGAGAACGAAGATGAAAAGAGCATTAGGTGTATCAGTTTATCCAGATCATAGTGATATCAATCAAGATAAAGCGTATTTAAAAAAAGCCAGCGAATGTGGGTTTACTCGAATTTTTATGAGTATGTTAGAAGTGACCGATGGCAAAGAAGCGGTTCAGAAAAAATTTAAAGAATTAATTAGTTATGCGAAAAATTTAGGATTTGAAACAATTTTAGATGTCGTTCCAAGTATCTTTGATGAATTGGAAATTTCATATGATGATTTGACTTTTTTCAGCGAATTAGGAGCTGATGGGATTCGATTGGATACAGGTTTTGATGGAAATAAAGAAGCCATGTTGACGTTTAATCCATTCGGCGTGGCTATTGAGCTGAATATGAGTAATGATGTTGCTTATCTTGATAACATTTTGACGTATGAAGCGAATCGACCTTTCTTATATGGTTGTCATAACTTTTATCCACAAGCGGGAACTGCATTGCCGTATGATTTCTTTGAAAAATGTAGCATCCGCTTTAAAAAGGAAGGTATTCGGACAGCTGCTTTTATTTCATCACAGGTAGGTGAAATTGGTCCTTGGGATGTGAATGATGGGCTACCTACTTTAGAAATGCATAGACAGTTACCAGTCACTGTTCAAGCTAAACATTTATTTGCAACAAATTTAATTGATGATGTTGTTATTGGAAATGCTTATGCTTCCAACGAAGAATTAGAAGCATTGGGTCAGTTGAATCGTTATCAAACAGAATTGACCATTGTTTTTGAAGAAGCGACTTCTGAAATTGAAAAAGAAATCGTAACAAAAAATCAACATTTTCGCCGTGGAGATATCACTCAGCAGATGATTCGTTCCACAGAAGTGCGTAAAAAATATAAAAATGAAGCTAATCCCCCACATGATAATCAAGCAATGCTACAACCTGGAGATGTTGTTGTGGGAAATGATGCATTTGGAAAATACAAAAATGAATTACAAGTCGTTTTAGAACCACATCAAGACTCACGCAAAAATCGAGTAGGGCGTATTATAGAAGAAGAACTTGTATTATTAGAATTCATTAAGCCTTGGACAAAATTTAGATTTATAGAAAAGTAGGGAAGAATATGGACTACGATTTACTTATAAAAAATGGACAGACAGTAGATGGTATGCCTGTTGAAATTGCAATTAAAGAGAAAAAAATAGCTGCTGTTGCAGCAACTATTTCAGGTTCTGCAAAAGAAACTATCCACTTAGAACCAGGTACTTATGTATCCGCAGGCTGGATAGATGATCACGTTCATTGTTTTGAAAAAATGGCTCTTTATTATGATTATCCAGATGAAATTGGGGTCAAAAAGGGTGTTACGACAGTGATCGATGCTGGGACAACAGGTGCTGAAAACATTCATGAATTTTATGACTTAGCGCAACAAGCAAAAACAAATGTTTTTGGATTAGTCAATATTTCTAAATGGGGCATCGTTGCTCAGGACGAACTCGCAGATTTAAGTAAAGTACAAGCGAGTTTAGTCAAAAAAGCGATTCAAGAATTACCAGATTTTGTTGTAGGGATTAAAGCCCGTATGAGTAGGACCGTTATTGGCGATAACGGCATTACGCCTTTAGAATTGGCCAAACAGATTCAGCAAGAAAACCAAGAAATTCCCTTAATGGTTCACATTGGATCAGCACCGCCTCATTTAGATGAAATTTTAGCCTTGATGGAAAAAGGGGATGTCCTAACCCATTGTTTTAATGGGAAAGAAAATGGCATCTTAGACCAAGCAACGGATAAAATAAAAGATTTCGCTTGGCAAGCGTACAACAAAGGAGTCGTATTTGATATCGGGCATGGTACGGATAGTTTCAATTTTCACGTAGCTGAAACAGCGTTGCGCGAGGGAATGAAAGCTGCATCAATTAGCACAGATATCTACATCCGTAACCGAGAAAATGGTCCTGTTTATGATTTAGCCACAACGATGGAAAAACTCCGTGTGGTCGGCTATGATTGGCCAGAAATTATTGAAAAGGTAACCAAGGCTCCTGCTGAGAATTTCCATTTAACGCAAAAAGGCACGTTGGAAATAGGTAAAGATGCTGATTTAACGATTTTCACGATTCAAGCAGAAGAAAAAACATTGACTGATTCTAATGGATTGACACGAGTAGCCAAAGAGCAAATTCGCCCAATCAAAACAATTATTGGAGGACAAATCTATGACAATTAGTTACGAAAAATTCCACTTAAAAGAAGTCATTAATGCTTCTGGCAAAATGACCATTCTAGGTGTCTCCAAAGTTTCGGAGGCAGTCCTAGCAGCTCAACGATTCGGCGGCGAACATTTCTTTGAAATGAGTGAACTTAGTGTGCAAACAGGGGCCTTTTTAGCCAACTTGTTGAAGGTAGAAGATGCCCAAATCGTTTCCTCGGCTTCGGCGGGGATTGCTCAATCGGTGGCTGCCTTGATTGGAAAAGGCAGCTTGTACCACGCATATCATCCCTATACAGAAAAGATCGAACAACGGGAGATTGTTTTACCGAAAGGGCACAACGTGGACTACGGCACGCCTGTAGAAGTCATGGTAGCGCAAGGCGGCGGCCAAGTGGTGGAAGCTGGCTACGCCAACATGTGCAGTCCAGAACACGTGGAAATGATGATTTCCGAAAAAACAGCGGCCATTCTATACATCAAAAGCCATCATACCGTGCAAAAAAGTATGCTGACGGTAGCCGAAGCGGCCAAAGTGGCGCAACGCCACCAGGTGCCGCTAATTGTTGACGCGGCAGCAGAAGAAGATCTTTTCAAATACACCGAAGCAGGCGCTGATTTGGTGATTTACAGCGGCGCCAAAGCCATTGAAGGGCCAAGTGCCGGTTTAGTGGTCGGGAAAAAAGAATACATTGACTGGGTGCGCCTACAAGGCAAAGGCATTGGTCGAGCAATGAAAATTGGCAAAGACAATATCTTGGGCTTTACGCAAGCAGTGGAAGAATACTTGGCACATGGCAGTGAATCAGGGGCTTCGATGCAAGAGCGCTTAAAACCGTTTGTTGAAGCCATCAACAACCTGTCAGATTTAACCGCTAAAATCGTCCAGGATGGCGCCGGACGAGACATTTATCGCGCCAGTGTCAAAGTGGACGGCAGAAAAACCGCTAAGGAAGTCATCCAAGCGTTAAAAGCAGAAAGTCCAGCTATTTATACGCGAGAATATCAAGCCAACAATGGCATCATTGAATTTGACATTCGTTCTGTCAATCAAGAAGAAATGAACAAAATCGTGCAACGATTACAAGAAATTATGGACACAAAGGAGAAATAAGCCATGTCATTAAAACCTAATTATTTAGAAGAACGCATTTGTTTAAACGTCTTAGCCAATTCAGTAGAAAATGCCCAAGCCTGTTATGAAGCAGCAGAAGGGCATGTTGTGTTAGGCGTCCTTTCAAAAAACTATGAAACCGATGAAGCAGCCATTGACGATATGAAAAAATACCAAGCAGCAACCAACAACGCTTTATCTGTCGGCTTAGGGGCTGGCGATCCAAATCAAAGTCAAATGGTGGCTCGCTTATCAGAAGTTCTACAACCGCAACACGTGAACCAAGTCTTCACAGGTGTCGGCGCTTCGCGGGCCTTACTTCGTCAAGACGAAACAGTGATTAATGGCTTGGTTTCACCCACAGGCAAAGTTGGCTATGTCAACATTGCGACAGGTCCGTTAAGCTCGGGTGCGCCAGCGGCGGAAGTGCCTATCGAAACCGCCATCAAATTGTTGAAAGACATGGGGGGCAGTTCCATTAAATATTTCCCGATGAAAGGCTTGGCTCACAAAGAAGAATATCAAGCAGTAGCAGCAGCTTGTGCCAAGTATGACTTTTATTTAGAACCAACAGGGGGCATTGATTTAGAAAACTTTGAAGAAATTGTTCAAATTGCGGTGGATGCCGGCGTTAAAAAAATCATTCCTCATGTTTACAGCTCAATTATCGATCAAGAAACAGGGGACACTAGAACAGAAGACGTGAAAACGTTACTAACCA
The DNA here is from genome assembly GCF_050536915.1 of Enterococcus sp. DIV1316a. Taxonomy (NCBI): domain Bacteria; kingdom Bacillati; phylum Bacillota; class Bacilli; order Lactobacillales; family Enterococcaceae; genus Enterococcus; species Enterococcus sp. DIV1316a. The sequence continues at coordinate 615,739 of NZ_CP172913.1, forward strand.
TGATGAAAAACACATTGAATAAGTAGGTGGCAAAGATGAAAATTGCTGCGTTTGGTGAAGTCATGCTTCGTTTCACTCCGCCAGAGTATCTAATGTTAGAACAAACAGAGCAGTTAAGAATGAACTTTGTAGGGACTGGCGTAAATCTCTTAGCAAATTTGGCTCATTTTCAACTAGAAACAGCATTGATTACGAAATTACCTGCCAATCGTCTTGGTGAAGCTGGCAAAGCAGCGTTAAGGAAGTTAGGAATTTCAGATCAATGGGTAGGAGAAAAGGGCGATCATATTGGTAGTTTTTTTGCAGAAATGGGTTATGGAATCCGACCCACACAAGTAACTTATCAAAATCGCCATCAGAGTGCTTTTGGCATCAGCGAGGCGAAGGACTACGATTTTGAGGCCTTTTTAGCGGAAGTAGATATGGTGCATATTTGTGGTATTTCGTTAAGTTTAACTGAAAAAACTCGTGATGCTGCTTTGATACTTGCTCAAAAGGCGCATGCCTATCAAAAGAAAGTTTGTTTTGACTTTAATTATCGACCTAGTTTGAATACAGCAAATAGCGCACTCTTTATGCGTCAACAGTACGAACGCATTTTACCTTATTGTGATATTGTTTTTGGCAGTCGACGTGATTTGGTCGAGCTATTAGGTTTCATTCCGCGAGAAGATTTAGAAGGTGAGGCACAAGAAACTGAACTGATTCAGCGTTTCATGTCTCAATACAATTTGGAATGGTTTGCTGGGACAACGAGAAGTCATTCCAAAAATCAAAACTACTTAAGTGGGTATTTATATACCCAAAATGAGTACCAACAGAGTGAAAAAAGACCGCTTCTTAATCTTGATCGAATTGGCGCTGGCGATGCTTATGCGGCGGGGATTTTATATGGCTATAGCCAAAATTGGTCGTTAGAAAAGGCAGTTACCTTTGCCACAGTCAATGGGGTCCTTGCACATACGATTCAAGGAGATATTCCTTTGACAACGGTCAAACAAGTGAATCACGTTCTTGAACATCCGAATCTTGATTTAATTCGTTAAAGAAGAAAACCAGAAGAAAAGTCGTGTGTGGCTTTTCTTCTGGTCTTTTTTTCATTATAATTAAAAGAAACAGATTGCAAAGGAGGCAGTAGGATGAGTGTTGCACATCTTTTAACAGTTTTAGAAAATGATGAATTTATTGAACGGATTCAAAAACGACCAGAAGCGTTCATTGGAACGACTGGCTTAGTCGGCTTAGAGAATTTACTTGTTCAGACAATTAACGGTTTATTAGAGTTTTTCATTGAAAAGAATCAAGGGAAAATTGCTATACAGTTATCACGTCAACAAATCTCTTTTCAGGTATCTTCCACACGACCGCTTGTTTTTGAACAAAAGCAAGTCGATTTAGAACCACCTTTTCTGTATTTATCTGTTTTACAAGCCTTCTCAAAACAAGTAGGAATCAGTATCGATCAAGAAAAACAGCGGACTATTTTTATTTATCATCAAGGGCAATTGAAAAAACGATTATTATTACCTATTGAAGAAACCCAGGAACGAATTGAAGTCTTGTTTTGGCCAGATACGCAAATTTTTGGTACAGAATCACTTTCTTATATGCGTGTTTTACAACAATGTCAACAGATTGCCATGTTGAATCCAGGCTTAAAGATTCTCTTAACACAAGAAGAGGAACAAAAAAATCTTTGTTATTACCCTAAAGGTTTAAGTAATTATTTATTTGAAAAAGATAACCCATTAACTAGAAAAGCTGCACCGATTATTCAAGCCAAGCAAACAGAATTGGCCCTTGTTCAATTTATTTTGAGTAAAAATCATGCACCGCAAGTGCAAAAAACATTTGTTAATGGGCATTATCCCAGTCTTGGTGGAACCCACTATGAGGGTTTTCTTGATGGCGTAGTGGCCGCCTTTAATCAATTTTTAGAGGAACAACATTACTCATTATCTGTGACAGCAGATAGTTTTTTAGCAGAATTTGATTTTGTTTTAGCCATTACGATACCAAAGCCCCGCTACACTGATGCAACGAAAACCATTTTAAGAAATACAGAGTTATATGAAGTGGTTAAAGAAGTCGTTTTTGACGAATTACAACACTACTTTCAACGTCATCCCAAATGGTTAGAGCAAGGAAGAAGCGAGGGAAATGAATGAAAATTTTTGTCGATGGCGATGGTTCACCTGTGAAAGAGACGGTTATTGAAGTCGCTGTAGAGAAAGCTTTGGATGTGGTGATTGTTACTAGTGTAGATCATTATTCCTTAAAAGATTATCCAGAAAATGTCTCTTTTGTGTATGTTGATAAAGGAGCGGATGCTGCTGATTTTAAAATTGTGCAGTTAATAAAAAAAGGGGATCTTTTAATTACACAAGATTATGGCTTAGCTTCCTTGGTCTTGCCAAAGGGAGTGTCAGTTTTACATCAACTGGGTTATCAATATACGAAAGAAAATATTGATGGATTGTTAGAACAACGCTATTTTAGTGGCCAAATTCGGCGAAAAGGTGGCCGAACGAAAGGACCTAAACCTTTTACAGACCAAGATAGAATAACGTTTAAACAAGCCCTTATTGAGCTGGTGGAACGGAGTCTTTAGCAAGGAAAAGGCAAGCAAAGAATTTTGCCTTCACTAAATTTGCTTCTATTATGAAACTGGGTTTTATGCTAAAATAAGTAAGGATAATTTGAAAAATAATTTTTTCTAAAAGACAGGAAAGAAACTAGGAGGACAAGCATTTGAAGATTATTTTGTTGTATGGCGGCAGAAGTGAAGAGCACGATGTGTCTGTTTTGTCTGCATATTCCGTTTTAAATGCAATCTATTATAAATATTATCAAGTACAGTTAGTCTTTATTAGTAAAGACGGTCAATGGGTAAAAGGCCCTCTTTTATCTGAACGACCACAAAATAAAGAAGTTTTACATTTAACTTGGGCACAAACACCTGAAGAAACAGGCGAATTTTCAGGAAAACGAATCAGTCCTTCGGAAATTTATGAAGAAGAAGCGATTGTTTTCCCTGTTTTACATGGGCCAAATGGTGAAGATGGAACAATTCAAGGATTCATGGAAACCATTAATATGCCTTATGTGGGCGCAGGTGTCTTAGCTAGTGCTAACGCAATGGACAAAATCATGACGAAATATCTTTTACAAACTGTTGGCATTCCACAAGTACCATTCGTGCCAGTTTTAAGAAGTGATTGGAAAGGAAATCCAAAAGAAGTCTTTGAGAAATGTGAAGGTTCTTTAATTTATCCGGTCTTTGTTAAACCTGCCAATATGGGTTCTAGTGTCGGAATTAGCAAAGCGGAAAATCGTGAAGAATTGCAAGAAGCATTGGAAGAAGCTTTCCGTTATGATGCCCGAGCAATTGTTGAACAAGGGATTGAAGCACGTGAAATTGAAGTAGCCATTTTAGGAAATGAAGATGTCCGTACGACTTTACCTGGTGAAGTGGTGAAAGATGTCGCTTTCTATGATTATGATGCAAAATACATCAATAACACGATTGAAATGCAAATCCCAGCGCATGTTCCAGAAGAAGTAGCTCATCAAGCGCAAGAATACGCTAAAAAAGCGTATATTATGTTAGATGGAAGTGGCTTAAGTCGCTGTGATTTCTTCTTAACAAGCAAAAACGAATTATTCCTGAATGAATTGAACACCATGCCTGGTTTTACTGACTTTAGTATGTATCCTTTACTATGGGAAAATATGGGCTTGAAATACAGTGATTTAATTGAGGAACTGATTCAGTTAGCTTTGAATCGTTTTAAACAACGCCAAGAATTTTATAATAACTAAGAAGAAAAAATCACACAAGACTGGGACATGACAAGACTTTGGCATGTCCCAGTCCCTGTGTCAGAGGAGCAAAACATAATGAAATTAACCTTCTGGGAAGTAGCACAAGCGGTTGAAGCCAGTAATGATTGGCAACAATGGCCTGATTTTCCTTTAACAGGCATTGAATTTGATAGTCGTAAAATTGTGAAAGGAAATCTCTTTGTTCCTTTACAAGGTGAAAATGATGGTCATCGTTTTATTGAGAGTGCCATGGCTAATGGCTGTCAGGCCGCTTTTTGGGGACAGGATTTAGTCGATGCGCCGCAACAATTGCCTGTTTTGCATGTTACTGATCCACTGGTTGCTATGCAAAAATTAGCTACCTATTATTTAAATAAAATGCAACCGAATGTCATCGCTGTGACTGGCAGTAATGGAAAAACCACCACTAAAGATTTAATTGCTGCTGTGTTATCTGAAAAGTTTGTGACTTACAAAACGCAAGGCAATTACAATAATCAAATTGGCTTACCCTATACTATTTTACACATGCCTGATGAAACAGAAAAACTGATTTTAGAAATGGGCATGGATCATGCTCAGGAAATTTCTTTCCTTTCCAATCTGGCTCAGCCAGAAGTTGCTGCCATCACAATGATTGGCGAAGCCCATGTGGAAAATTTAGGCTCACGAGCAGGCATTGCACAAGCAAAAATGGAAATCGTAGATGGTTTAGCCAAAGACGGTAGTTTATTTGTGCCAAGCGATGAACCTTTGCTAGAACCATTGGTGGAAAAAGTCACGCAACAAGTGATTACTTTTGGTTTTAGCCAGGAAAGTCAACTTCAAGGAATCGTCACAAATGAAGCCAAAGAGCAAACCTCATTCAAAATCAGTGATACACAAATGACGTTTACGATTCCAGTGCCAGGAACCTATAATGTCACCAATGCATTAATCGCAATTGGTATTGGTCGGTATTTCCAATTAACGGATAGTGAGATTCAAAAAGGATTGGCTACAGCGGAACTAACAAAGAATCGGACAGAATGGCTGAAAGCAGCGAATGGTGCCGAAATTTTAAGTGATGTGTACAATGCCAATCCGACAGCTATGGGTCTTGTTCTGGACAGTTTTAGCAAAATGTCCAAAGTAGGAAAACGAATTGCTGTTTTAGGAGACATGCTGGAATTAGGTCCTGATTCTGCTGCCATGCATCAAGCAATGGCGCAGCATTTAGCCCCAGATGCGATTGAAGAAGTCTTTTTATATGGTTCTGAAATGGCTTATTTAGCTGATAGATTGCAAGAAACCTATGCACCAGCTAACATTCATTCTTTTAAAAAAGAAGAAAAAAATGAGTTGATTGAAGCTGTCAAAAAAGTCTTACAGCCAGAAGACATGGTGGTTTTAAAGGGAAGTAACGGGATGGGACTTCGTGAAGTCATCGATGCACTTTTGGAAAAGTAAATAAGTTTCATAAAACTTGCTGAAAATGGGATTCTATGATAGAATGACCTATTGCCGGAAGATGACGAGAAAAATTGAATCGTAGTAAATAAAATAGATCTATTTCTATGTTTAATAATAAATGTGAAGCTGAACGACCACGTTTGGCTTTTCTAATGCCATAAGGTGAATTTTTCGGTGAAATCAGGAAAGAAGAAATAGTTGGCACACTATAATGGATTTCTTTTTAACAACTGAAAGTGAAGACACCTGAAACTAGGAAGAAATCGTTCTTTCCGAAACAAAATCTAGGAGGATATCATTTGAAATTTAAAGAACTTGGTTTAGCGCCAGAATTATTATCAGCGGTAGAACGCGCAGGCTTCGAGGAAGCAACCCCTATTCAATCAGAAACAATTCCGTTAGCGTTAGCAGGAAAAGACGTAATCGGACAAGCACAAACAGGAACAGGGAAAACCGCTGCTTTTGGCTTACCAATGCTTAACAAAATTGACGCAGACAATCGCGTTATTCAAGGATTAGTCATTGCACCAACCCGTGAGTTGGCTATCCAAACACAAGAAGAGTTATTCCGTTTAGGCCGCGATAAAAAGATTCGCGTCCAAGCCGTTTACGGTGGGGCTGATATCGGTCGCCAAATCCGTGGACTAAAAGATCGTCCACATATCGTTGTAGGTACACCAGGACGTTTACTAGACCATATTAATCGTCGTACCTTGAAATTAGAAACTGTTGAAACATTAGTTTTAGACGAAGCAGATGAAATGTTAAACATGGGCTTCTTGGAAGACATTGAAAAAATCATCTCACAAGTGCCAGAACAACGTCAAACACTTCTATTTTCAGCAACTATGCCGCCAGCAATCAAGAATATTGGCGTGAAATTCATGAAACAACCAGAACATGTGAAGATTAAAGCCAAAGAAATGACGGCTGATTTAATTGATCAATATTATGTACGTTCAAAAGACTTTGAAAAATTTGACATTATGACACGTTTACTAGACGTGCAAACCCCAGAATTGACCATTGTCTTTGGTCGGACAAAACGCCGTGTTGATGAACTTGCCCGCGGGTTAGAAGCGCGTGGTTACAAAGCAGAAGGCATCCATGGCGACCTATCACAACAAAAACGGATGAGCGTTTTACGTTCATTCAAAAATGGTAACTTAGATATCTTAGTGGCAACAGATGTAGCAGCACGTGGGTTAGATATTTCAGGTGTCACCCATGTCTATAACTACGATATTCCACAAGATCCAGAAAGTTATGTTCACCGTATTGGTCGGACAGGTCGTGCTGGTAAAGGCGGTATGTCTGTGACGTTTGTAACACCAAACGAAATGGGTTACTTACATGTCATCGAAAACCTAACGAAAAAACGGATGACACCATTACGTCCACCAACCGAAAAAGAAGCATTTAAAGGACAATTAAGTGCAGCTGTTGAAACCATCGAAAGTGATCTAGAAGAAAATGGTTTAGACAAATATCTAGAATCTGCTGAAGCGTTATTAGAAAAATATTCAGCGACAGACTTAGCTGCGTTATTATTAAAAACAGTAGCGAAAGATCCAGCAGATGCGGTTCCTGTAAAAATTACCCCAGAACGACCATTGCCTTCAAATAAAAAAGGCTTTAACAAAAATGGCCGTGGTGGTGGCGGTGGGAACAACCGTAATCGCAACCGTGGTGGCAATGGTAAAGGTGGCAGCTATCGTGGCAACAAAAACCATAAAGATGGCGACCGTAATTACAAAAATAGCGACCGCAAAAATAAAGATCAACGTGGCGGCAAACGTCATAACGATAAAAAACGTGGTTTCGTCATTCGCGAAAACGCCAAATAATCAAAAGAGCGAGTGTTCCGTCTATGAACGGAACACTCGCTCTTTTTTGGTAGATAATCGTTAAATAGAAAAACTTAAAAAAAGTAAAAAAGGCATCAAAATGATATAGAAAAAGAAAAACGCCAAAATTATCCAAGTTTTCAACGGGGAAGTTACATTGAAGAGTTTCATTTTTTGTTGTAGCAAATGAATGGTTATAATCCAAACCAGTTGCAAGAGAAAAAATAGGCTGGGATTTTTAAATAAGATTGGAAATATGTAGAGCAACAAAGTAAAAATAAATAGGGCGCAACGAAGTAACTTTTTTTGCCGAGAAGTTAAAGTCATACGTTTTTCTCCTTTTTCTTTTTATTCTCCCATAAGTAGCCAAAATTTTCTATAAAATATCAGAACATCCACTTAGTTTTCTGATTTTTTTCCGATGCTTCTTAGTTGTTATCTTACTTTTATAAAAATTCAGAAAAATTTTATAAAAATGTAAATAGGAAGAAAACGTATGGTACTTCAATTTGTGTGAGATCTTGTAAAACATTCTTTATTTTTTTAGCGAATCAGTGGAAAAATTTTGAAATTTTGTTAAAATGAAAGGTAATTCGGAGTAACTATATTAAATAGGAAGTAAGGCGGAAAATGATAAAGGGAATTGGTATTGACGCAGTAGAATTAAGTCGGATAAAACCGATTGTTGAAAAACAAGGATCATTTATTCAACGGGTTTTAACACCTAACGAATTGACCCTTTTTGAAAAGTTATCTACAAAACGTCAAATAGAATTTTTAGCTGGTCGTTTTGCTTGTAAAGAAGCGTTCTCTAAAGCATGGGGCACAGGGATTGGTAAAGTTGGTTTACAAGATATTGAGGTGCTGACTGAAAAAACAGGTGCACCATACGTAGCAAACTCGCCCCATAATGGTAAAGTGTTTGTCTCGATTACGCACACAGATACTATGGCGATTGCACAAATTGTTTTAGAAAGCGAATAATAGAAGCAACGAAGAAAGAAGGATGTACAATGGTCGTTGGATGGCATCGTCCTACACGGTTACATATCGATACGCAAGCAATTACTGAAAATGTCCAAAAGGAATGTCAACGTTTGCCAGAAGGAACCGCTTTATTTGCAGTTGTAAAAGCGAACGGCTATGGGCATGGCGCCGTAGAATCCGCCAAAGCGGCGAAAAAAGGTGGCGCGACAGGTTTTTGTGTCGCGTTATTGGATGAAGCAATTGAATTGAGAGAAGCAGGTGTTCAGGACCCCATTTTAATTTTGAGTGTGGTAGACTTAGCTTATGTGCCTTTGTTGATTCAATATGATTTGTCTGTAACGGTAGCTACACAAGAATGGTTAGAAGCTGCTCTTCAACAACTAACGCCTGAGAGTAACACGCCATTACGTGTTCACTTAAAAGTCGATACTGGCATGGGACGGATTGGTTTTTTAACCCCGGAAGAGACCAAGCAAGCAGTGCGGTTTGTTCAATCCCACAAAGAATTTTTATGGGAAGGGATTTTTACTCATTTTTCAACAGCTGATGAAATCGATACAAGCTATTTTGAAAAACAAGCAGGGCGTTTTAAGGCTGTTCTAGCAGTTTTAGAAGAGTTACCTCGGTATGTCCATGTTAGCAATAGTGCGACAGCGTTATGGCATCCTGATGTGCCAGGAAACATGATTCGCTATGGGGTAGCCATGTATGGATTGAACCCTTCAGGTAATAAGCTGGCCCCAAGCTATGCGTTAAAGCCGGCCTTACGGTTGACCAGTGAACTTATCCATGTAAAACGCTTAGCGGCTGGTGAAGGGATTGGCTATGGCGAAACCTACGTAACTGAAGCTGAAGAATGGATTGGGACAGTGCCAATCGGCTATGCAGATGGCTGGTTGCGTCATCTCCAAGGATTTACAGTGCTCGTGAATGGTAAGCGTTGCGAAATCGTCGGACGAGTGTGTATGGATCAATGTATGATTCGTTTAGCAGAAGAAGTTCCTGTCGGCTCAGTCGTTACATTAGTTGGAAAAGATGGCAATGAAGAAAATACGTTACAAATGGTAGCCGAAAAATTAGAAACCATTCATTATGAAGTTGCATGTACTTTCTCACAAAGAATCCCCAGAGAATATAACTAGATAGGAGGTTCCACTATGGTCAAACGCGGAGATATTTATTTTGCAGACCTTTCCCCAGTAGTGGGCTCGGAACAAGGTGGCGTCAGACCTGTCCTTGTTGTCCAAAATAACTTAGGTAATCATTTTAGCCCAACGATTATCGTTGCGGCGATTACAGCCAAAATGGCAAAGCCAAAATTGCCAACACATATCGGGATTAATTCTGATGAAACAGGCATTGAAAAAGATTCAGTGATTCTTTTAGAGCAGATTCGAACAATCGATAAGGGTCGCTTGAAAGAAAAAGTTTGTCATTTGAGACTTGATATTATGGAAGAAGTTGATCGTGCCTTAGGCATCAGTGTTGGACTTAGTAGCGATTCAGCCCCAGCAAAAGCAAATTCAGCTACATAAAGAACGATAGCTACTATGAAATCAACAAAGACTAATTGGATTTTTTTAAAAGCGACTGATCTAGTTCGGTTCGCTAAACATAGTTTGAGTAAAAGCGAGAGAGATGGCCAAGTGGCATCTCTCTTTTTTTGTTTTATATTTTAAAAATTAAAATATAAATATAAAATATAAAATTTTATCATTGTATTTTAAATAAAGTTGTTGGCAAGGCTCAAACGGAATGTTACAATCAATACTATATAGAGTTTTTAAAGAGCGTAACAGGTGATTTTACAAGTTTTGATTGTCGAGCGATGACATAAAGGAGATTATATTTGTATGATGATTGTTGTACTTTTAATGAGTAGTTGCTTATTTTTATTTGTAAGCTATCAATTGTATTTGCGATTACTTGTCGAAAAACTGGATTCAGAGGACCGGACATTAAAGAGGAAAATAAATTTCTATAAGTATCAGAAAAATAGTCGTTTAATGATTTATTTATTGTTTAGTGTTTGTCTACTTAGCGTATTATTGTTAGGAATTGTTTATACATATTATCAATTAAATCAACGAAATATCCGCATGGAACAACGGATCGAGCGTTTGGCACAAGGCCAAGCTACTCAAGGTGACAAAATAAAAAAACAAGCGATTAAAAAAACAGCCTTAAATCAGTTTCCCTGGAAGCAAGCTGTTTCGGCAGAATCGGCCGCTGTCTTGACTAATTATGAATTACAATTAGCGCGTGAATGGCGTCCTTACTTCGGAGAGACGAGTATCACAATAATTAGAAGTGAAAAAACACAAACCTTGACACTGTCTGTTTTTTCAGTTGGCTTAAGTTACCATGAATTTCAAACAGGCCAAGACAATATTGTAGCACTTATTGCAGCGTTGAATTCAGTTAAAGAAATTACCATGATTGATTTTAATTTTACTTATCGAGATCAAGAGCAAACCCTTGTCAAATCCATTGATACGTATGCTCGTGAGACGTTGGAAACAAATTTGGAGCCTGTCGTGATTAGTTAAAAGGACGAGAGAAAGGACATATAGATGACAAAAAGACGTTTAATCAAAAAAATTAAAGATATTTCGGATGATACGCTTGAAAAAGAAGTCTTTTTTCAGCCAGGATTCGAACCAGAAAAAATAATTAGCGGAATCAAACCAGAACAACAGGAAAAAGAAATGGCGACGTTAAGAGAAAGGCTCGCCTACTATCAGAAAAAAGAAACAGCCTTTAAAAAACTTCAAGAAGAAAATGAGCAATTAAAGAACCAACAAGAAACGGAAAAACAAGCATTAGAAGAAAAAAATCAGTCATTACTTGAAATACTAAATCAAAAGGAACATGAAATTTTTGAATTGGAAGAGCAACTGGAAACGAACAGTGAAACCACGACAGAGGCTACCACTCTTCAAACAAATCTGCAAAATGCAGAAAAACAATTAACCACTGTACATAATCAAATGGAACGTTTAGAAAGTGAATTAACGCAGCAAGTGGCAGAATTAGAAAAAGAATCGGCTGAACAGCAACAACATATCCAGACATTACACAACCAGTTAGCAGAAGAAAAAGGAAAGTTGGAGAAAAAAGGAGATATTACAGGAATGGAAAAGCAAGTAGAAACGTTAACGACAGAATTAGAAGAAAGCACAACGACTCAACAAGCATTGCAGGAACAAATTGAAAAACTAACTGTACAATTACAAAAAGTAGAAGCCGAAAAACAAACCTTACAAGAGGCTGCCCAACAAGAAGTGATTGTGAAACAACGCATGGAGGAGTTAAAGAATGAGCTTCAAAATAGTTTACAGCAAAAAAATGAAGCAGAAGTAAAACTAGGTCGACTACAAGGTGTCAATGACAAACATCTTGCTGAAAAGCAAGTTTACGAAGGGGAATTAGCTGCTCTAAGAAAAGAAGTAGAGGCCAAAGAAGACAGTTTAGAACAAGTTCAAAAAGAATTGAAGACACTACAAGCCGTTTCAAAAAATATTGAACCGAGTAGTGAGCAGTTAACAGAACTGCTACGCGCAAAACAGCAAATTAACGATTTATTAATGAAAAATCAGCAATTACAAGAAGAGGCTTTAAAATCGCAACAAGAAATTGGCGAAGTGATGGTTTCTGCCAAAAAAGAAGCCAATCGGATTGTTAATGAAGCGAAAGTAGAAGCAAAACACCTAATCAATTCCGCAGAATTAGAAATGTTAAATATTGGTAACCGAGCGAAAAGTATTTCGAATGAAGTCGAAGCATCAAAAGTAGAAGTACTTGAGATTTATCGCGAATTAGAGGAACGCTTAACTAAACTGACACGTCTTGAACAAGATAACTATTAATAAAATGGTCAGTAAAAAGTTAACGGGAGCAAGGAAACTACATTGTCTTGGGGTCCTTTTTTTAGCTGTTACATTAAGTAGCTCCGCAGAAAGATTACAGGCTGCTGCTGTCTCAAAGGAAGAGCAGTCGCTAAGGCAACCGCTTATCAGGAAAAACATAGTAACAGAGAAGAGCGAATATCTTGTAGAAGCAAATCAAAGTATTTGGGAGCTGGCACAAGATGCGCAGAAACCATTGAATCAGTTTATGAAGGAAAACCAGTTACGTAGTAGTTATATAAAAAAAGGAACGCAATTAGTTAAATAGAAAAAAGGAGCAAGAAAGGAAAAGTTTATTTAAGAAGCTTTTCCTTTTAAGAAAACGATGGAAGAATGGATAAAGCCCGTTATGCGAACAATTCGCCACATTAAGCGCGCCTTCTTGAAGCAAAAGTTGCCTGCGACATATCAGCTAAAAAAGCAAAAGGCTAACACAGCAATGGAATATTTGCTTGAGCAAACAGATAACCATCAATCAATAAGAGGACCGAAAAGAAAAATGACCGCTGAAGAGATTAAAAAAAAGCGGCAAGCCTACCAAAAGAAACAACGCGTCCAAGTCGTTAAATTTTTTATGCCAGCTATTCTTTTCGCCATTTTTGTGTTCTTTTTTGTGTTAAAGACATCTAGCTACCCAATTGCTGGGCAATCCATGAAGCCGACACTTAACGCAGGGGAACGAGTCTTAGTACAACGGACGAAGCAAGTAGCAAGGTACGATGTGATTGCATTTAAAGCACCGCTAGCTAGCAAAGGTACGTACGTCAAGCGAATCATCGGGGTTCCTGGTGATCGAATTTGGGTAAACGAGGGAAAACTTTATCTTTCAGAAGAACCTATAGCAAGCGATAATGAGGCACTGCCTGAGAATGCCAGTCGTTTTGACTTATCAGAAAAAGCGGCAGCCCAACTTCGCCTGTTTCAGAAGATTCCAGCTGGTCATTACTTTGTCTTAGGGGACAATCGTACGCATTCAAGTGATAGTCGTACGTTCGGCTTTGTCGAGATACAAGCGATTGAAGGAATCGTGGTGTTTAAAATGGCGCCGTTTAAGGAAATAGGGAAAGTAAAATAAAAAGCTTAAGTCAGCCATCTGAGAGTAGGGCACTTAAGCTTTTTTTATTAGAGATTATTTGCCCAATAACAATTGAATGATTTTTTCAATTGATTGTAGGTCGTAACGATTACTAATATCCGAAAAAATATAGTAATGGTCATACTGGGCAACGAGCTGTTCATTATTGGTATTCATTAAAAGCAAATCATAATGGTTTTCTGCGTTGTAAGGCTCAATTTTCAGCGGATATTTTCCAGCGATACTCTGTTGTATTTTTTGTGCTACCAACTCGCTATAAGCACTGCTCAGTGAGTGATAAACACCAATCGTTATTTTTTTTTCATTTAATTCAGCAATGTGATTCAAAATAAGTGTATAATTAATTTCAGTAAATTGATTTTGGTACTTAGAAGCAGTGGCTTTTGTGGCAAAGTTCGTTGTAGCGATCTCCACTAATTCGTAAACTTCACTTTCGCTAAAAGGATGACGTACGACTTTCAAAAGTGACTGAATTGTCCAATAATCAAAGGGTAAAATAAATCCTGAAAAATAATAGAGTTGCGCATGTAATTGGAAAAGTAAATTTTCAATATAAAGTAGCCGAATAGGCAGCACGTAATGGGATAAATAACCACGTGCTTTAAGGTACGTTAAAATGACCCGGTTCATTTCGTTAAGATACGTTTTTTCAATTCGTTGTTGTTTTGCTAAACGAAAGGCGAAAGCAGCATTCGCAGAATAATTATGCATGGAACAAAAAAAGTCATAAAACATATAGGCTTCGTTGATTGTATATGGACGGTCGATTCTTTTCATATATGTATGTATAGATAAATTAATTTCTTCAAATAAAGGTCGATCGAGTTGGACATCATGTGGACTAATCGTTGGCAGGGGTTCTAAAACCATGCGACGAAAAGAAATTTTCATCCAAAGTTTAATTTGGAGAATTTCTGTATGGTCAAAGGTAATTCTGGGGATTTCTTGTAGTATCTCGATTAATCCTAGGTATTGATTGGCCAGTTCTTTTTCTAAATCTGTTTTTTCTTCAAAGATAAACCAGAAAAAATTAAAAAAGAAAAAGCGAATTTGTTTTTCTTCGCCGACAAGTTTTCCTCGTTTGATACGTAAATTAAACTCATTGAGTAAGTCATTTAATTCAACAATTTTTCGATAATAGGTAGCAGAGCTAATGGCATAATTCTGTTGGAAATACCCGCCATTTATTTCATTTTTATGGAAGAGTTGCTGGACCATGTGAAACTTAATAGATTTATCTAAGAACAACATGATCATTGCTTTCATGGAAAAGGTAGGCGCTTTATTTAGATATAGAGTGTCACCTAATACTGTTAAGGTGAGGTTTTCTTGAAGTTGCTCTTCTTTCAAAAATTGCTCTAAAAAAGAAAGATATTCATTCAATGTTGGTAAACTAATATTGAAAAAATCTACTAATTCATTTCGTGTCGCTTGACCTTTATTATTATATAGGAACAATAAAATATCATTCATATAATCATAAGGCTTTTCTAAAAAATCTCGTTTTAGCATCGTTACTCACCTCTCTTTTAAGAATACTGTATCTATGATAAAATGGCAATAAACAACTGATAAAAAGATTGTTTTTTGAGGTGTTTTTTATTATCGTTGAGAAAAAGAAATAAAAAGAAAAAACAAAGTATTTAAATGATAACAAAATAATTAAAATGAAGGAGCGATAGAACATGAACAGCGTGGTGAACTTTAGAGATATTGGAGGATTTCCAACGCAACAAGGCACAGTTGTCAAGACAGGGCATTTTTTTCGGAGTGGTGAACTCGTCAATATTGCACAAGCGGATCAACAGAAACTGGTAGAGGACTATCAAATTAAACGAATCTATGATTTTAGAAGTGCAGCGGAAACGCAAGAACGACCAGATGATTCAATTCAAGGAACCAACTATCTACATATAGATATTTTGGCCGATATTCAGGCGCAGACTGCTTCATTAGAAGGAATGCTTAAAACGGTTGGTTCACCCGATGAAGCTATGGACATGGCTTATAAGGAAATGGTTCTTTCCAATTCGGGGCGCAAAGGTTACCAAACATTTTTTGAAAACTTTTTAAGTTATCCACAGGAAGCTATTTTATTTCATTGTTTCGCAGGAAAAGATCGAACAGGAATCGGCGCAGCCTTGATATTAAGTGCTTTAGGTGTGGAACATTCTTATATTTTAGAAGATTATTTAAAGACGAACGAGCAAAGAAAAACCGCTAACGAGCAAATTATTGCGCAATATCAAGCAAATGGAACGCCTCCAGCAGAAATTCAACAATTAGAAACGCTGCTTTATGTGAAAAAAGAGTACTTAGCGACCGCTTTACAGGCGATTGAAAAAGAATTTGGTTCGGTAGAGGGCTATTTAAAAGAGGGACTCGGCTTACCTTTATCCGCCAAAAAAGACATGCTAAGTCTGTACACAAAATCATAGATCCTAAAAAAAGGACTATCCTTTCTAAAAAAGAAGTTTTATAATAGAAAAGAATCTGTTTGTAAGGAGGGATAGGGAATGAAAGAAGGACAAGAACAATTCTTAACGTTCATACTAGATCGAACAAAAGAAGATAAAAAAGAAAAAATGCAAGCGCTACTTGCAGAAATGTTTGAACGCCAACAAACAGGCAAATTAGATAAAATGTACTTGATGACAAAAGCACCAAAACTTTTGGCTTATTTAAAACCAGAAGCCATTGATGAAGTTAAACAAGTCGTTTCGGAATTTTCTAAAAATATGAAATAAACAATCTTAGCTTGAACTTACGACATTTTAAAAATGTGTCGTAACATTCAAGCTTTTGTTTGTTATTCTCTTGTATTTTATGCTAAAGTTATTCAGGCACAAAAAAAAGCAGGTGATTTTATGAAACATATAAAAAATACATGGGAACTATTTATTTTAGATTGGAAAAGAATTTTTAAAAACCCAGTAGCAACATTTTTGATTGTTGCCTTAATGATTATTCCATCATTATATGCATGGTTTAACATTAAAGCACTATGGGATCCGTATTCAAATACAGGAGAGTTACCAATAGCGGTCTATAGTGATGACCAAACAGCAACTTTTCAAGATAAATCGGTCAATATTGGTGATGAAGTCTTGAAAAACTTGAAGAAAAACAAGCAATTAGGTTGGCGTTTTGTTGATTCGAAAAAGGAATTAGACAAAGGGGTCCAATCAGGAAAATATTTTGCCGGGATTTATTTACCTAAAGATTTTTCCAAAGATTTGCTAAGTTTTACTTCTGGTGACATCAATAAACCTAAAATTGAATACTCAATTAACGAAAAAATTAATGCAATTGCGCCGAAAATCACGTCAAAAGGCGCTTCTTCCATTCAGTCACAAATTTCGGAAGAATTCATCAAAACGGCAAGTAGTACGTTAATCAAAACATTCAATGATATTGGCTATGATATTGATAAAAACATGGTCAGCATTCAAAAAGTTAAGAGCATGATTTTAGATACAGATGCCAACATTGGAACCATTGATACGTATGCAAAACAAGTCACAGACTTACATGGTAAGATGCCAGAGCTAAAAGAAAAATTAGCGAAAGCCAACGATGCGATGAAATATTTACCTGAAGTTGATGCTTTAGGAGAGAAGATTGTTGAGCTAAATGGTAAAATGCCAAGCATCAAAGAACAAGCTAGTGTTATTTTGACGTTACAAGAAAAAATTCCAGAAATTCAAAACGCTGGCCGACAAATTGCTATGATTGATGAAGACTTTGCCTCTGTGGAACAAACAATGAGCGAAGGAATCCAAGAAGCAAAACAAGGATTAGAAATCATTCAACAAGTCCAAACGGCGTTACCAGATATTCGTAAACTAGGTGATCAAGCCAATGATTTAGGGAATGTCACATTAGATGGCGCTAATAAATTGCAAGAGGCGTTACCAAGCATTACGAATAGCGTTGAAGTGACTTTGAAATCTATCCAGCAAGTTGCTACAACAACAACTTCTGTAGTCGCGACTATTCGTCAAGCGTTAGATGATGGACAGTTAACGCCAGAAGAAAAACAACATATTAATGAAGTAGTACAAGATTTCACAACTAATATCCAACGGCAACAGCAAGCAATTAACGACATTATTGCGTTTATGAAACAACTCCAAGAAAATGCTGGTAATCATGACTTAGATGGTGCGATTGCTCAATTAAGCCATGTAAATGATTTATTAACAGATTTTAGCAATCGCTTGAATCAATTAAATGCTTTAGTCCAAGCGGGTGATATCTCTGGAGTACAAAATTATTTAAATGAGATTGACGAAATGGCAACTAATATTTCTAGTATTGTGGGCAGTGTTGATGTAAACGGAATTAGTAATACCGTTTCAACCATTTTAAACAAACTAACTAGTACCATCCAAAACGCTCAAGGTCAACTAAACAAAGCACAACAAATTGACTTTGAAGGGTTATTGAGTTCAACAAGTCAAACGGTCACTAATGCGATTTCTTTATTAGAAAAATATCAAGCCGAAATGCCGGCAATTAAACAAGAAATTCATGATGCGAATACGATGTTGAATGGCAATATGGAAACCATTGTCAATGGCATTAATCGTGGTGCTGATTTGTATAAAAACGATTTACCAGTCATTCAAGACAAAGTCAGCAAAGCGGCAGCCTTTATGCAAAATGACTATCCAGGTATCCGAAAAGATTTAACGAATACCTTGAAAACAGTCAATGAGAAAATGCCAGATGTTGAAGCGGCCTTAGACAAAGCCAACGAACTGATTATTAATGATTGGCCAAATATCAAAACAGGATTACACAAAGCAGCGAATGCAATCCGTAAAGGTGAAAAAGAAGTTGATTTAGGTGAAATTCTTAAATTACTAAAATTAGATGCCAATAAAGAAAGTGACTTCTTTACACAACCAGTTGAAGTCAAAGAACATGCTGTTTATCCGATTGCTAATAATGGTTCGGCAAGTACGCCATTCTATACAGCTTTGTGTTTATGGGTTGGTGCTGTATTATTCTCAAGTGTTGCGACAACGGATGTTTATCTTGAAGGAAAAGATAAAAAACGCTTCTCTAAACGGGAACAATTTTCAGCACGGATGTTTACCTTCATTGTCATGGGGATTGGTCAAGCACTGATTGTAACCTTAGGTAATTATTTTGCGTTAGGCGTAGATGTTCGTAATCCAGCGTATAGCGTCTGGTTTGCGGTATTGATTGCCATTACGTTTATGATAATGGTTTATGTGCTTGTTGCTCTCTTTGGCAATGTAGGGAAAGGAATTGCGATAATAATCTTGGTACTATCCATCTCTGGTGGGGGTGGGAACTACCCAATTCAAGTCTCAGGTAAATTCTTCCAAATGATTAATCCGTTCTTGCCGTTTACGCATGCCGTGAACTTGCTAAGGGAATCAGCAGGAGGCATTTACTGGCCAAATGCTTGGTTTGCCATTTGGATTATGGTGGGGATTTCAGTCGTCTTTAGTATTGGCGGCGCAATTCTTTATCCACATCTGGAACACAGATCGAAAAAATTTGCGGCTTTAGCACAAAAGAGCCATTTATTCCATTAAAAAACAAAAAGCTGAAAACATCTCTAGCGTTTTCGGCTTTTTGTTTTTCTTTATTTTCAAGGCAACCCTAACAAAGAAGTTTTGGGGGCTCTTGCTTTTGACTTTTTGGCAATGCTAAATAATAAAATCTCCCTCAGAAAGTGAGGTTTTTTGTGTACAAATGTATAAAAAGGTTTTATAGTATTTTTTTAAGAAATAAAAAGTGGGTAGGGGTTGTAAAATGATTCAAGCATTGCTTCAACGATATGAGAAAAAAATTGAACGTCGTAAATTGGAAAAACGAACAGCATTCGGTGCTTTTGCCGGGCGGATTGGGCTTGTTTCTAATTTATTTTTATTCGTTAGTAAATTTATGATTGGCTTGCTTTCAGGTAGTGTTTCAATCATGGCAGATGCCATTAATAGCTTGTCCGATACTATTTCTTCAGTTTTAACATTAGTCGGTTTTTATATTGCTGGTAAGCCAGCGGATAAAGAACATCCCTATGGCCATGAACGTTTTGAATATATTAGTGGAATGCTTGTATCATTAGTGATTACGTTTATTGGGTTTGAGTTTCTAACGACCTCCGTGGATCGTATCCTGCATCCAGAATCAATCAAGGTGACACCCATTTTATTTGCTGTTTTAGCTTTGTCAATTGGGATTAAAATTTGGCAAGGGCTGTTTTACAAAAAAGTATCAGCAAAAATTGATTCTCAAGCATTAGTTGCTTCTGCTAAGGATAGCTTTAATGATGTTTATACTACATTAGCTGTTTTGATTTCTGCATTTATTGAAGGCGTCACTGGTTTGCGAATTGATGGATATATTGGTTTTTTAATTGCTGCATATATTATTTATAGTGGGCTGCAGTTAATTCGCGAATTTATTAATGAGTTGATGGGCATGCGTCCGAGCCAAACAGAAATTGATGAAATGAAGAATGTCTTATCAAAAATAGAAACAATTGTAGGATATCACGATTTACTGATTCATAATTATGGTCCCAGCCAAACGTTTGCGTCTGTTCACATTGAAATTGATGATCGCTGGGATTTAAATAAAGCCCATCAGACAATCGATGCGATTGAAGCGAAGTTTAAAGAAGAATTAGATGTTAACCTTGTTTGTCATATTGATCCAGTGAATTTGTATGACCCAACACAACAATTTGTTCATCAAACAATCAAAAAGATTATTCGTTCTTTTGATGCGTCTTTAAAAGTCCATGATATCCGCTTAGTTACCCATGGCGAAGAGCCAAAGATTTTGTTCGACTTGGTTTTGCCTGCAGAATCAAAATTATCTGAATTTGAACTGGGTGTGGAAATTCAGCGGCAAGTTTATGAAAAAATTGGTCGTTATAAAGTGGAAATTACCTTCGATCATACGTACTTGTTACAATAAAAGGGAATAATTAACTAAGTTTTCAAGCGAGAGCCAAAAGGTCAAATAGACTTTTAGCTCTCGCTTTTTTGTTTAGAGAATGCAAATCCTTTTGTTATCTGGATTCTCTTGATAAGATAAAGGAAGCGAGGGACTTTAAATGAGTGTCTGATTAAAAAAAGATGGTGATTTTTTTATCTTTTTCAGTAACAAAAATCAATTGACTTTTCATTGTGAGAAGCGTAGCATATGGATTTGTTTGATAAAAAATAATGAAAAAAGTGAGCGGGTCACTCTAGAGAAAAGGAGTAGAAAAAAATGGCGGATTTAAAACGACTGTTCATTGGGAAACCATTGAAATCAGCCGAAAATGATGAACATAAATTAAGCAGATTTGCAGCGCTTGCGTTGTTATCTTCTGATGCACTTTCATCCATTGCGTATGGTACAGAACAAATAGTGGTGGTTCTGGTTACTTTGTCGGCGGCTGCGATTTGGTATTCATTGCCAATTGCTGCATTTGTTATTATTTTACTTATTTCTTTAACATTGTCGTACCGACAAATTATTCATGCGTATCCGCATGGCGGCGGCGCATACGTTGTTAGTAGTGAAAACCTCGGCAGAAATGCCGGTTTATTGGCTGGTGGTTCGTTGTTAGTCGATTATATGCTAACAGTAGCCGTTTCAGTTTCAGCGGGTGCAGAGGCGATTATATCGGCGATTCCAGCGTTATATGGTCATCAAGTAGCAATTTCTATTGGGATTGTGATATTGATTACCTTAATGAACTTGAGAGGCCTGCGAGAATCTGCCTCGTTCTTAATGTTGCCAGTGTATAGTTTTATCGCAATTATTACATTACTGATTGTTGTTGGGCTATTTAAAATTGTGACTGGCGCACAGCCATTGAATGCGACAGCTTTACCAGGAGCCGTGGTTCCAGGAATTTCTATTGCCTTAGTTTTACGGGCGTTTTCATCTGGTTCTTCTTCCTTAACAGGGGTTGAAGCAATCAGTAATGCAGTGCCATTCTTTAAGAAACCACGAGCAAAAAATGCTGCTGGGACGTTAGCGTTAATGGCAACGATTTTAGGGTTCTTCTTCGTGGGGATTACGTTTATTAACTATTGGTATGGGATTGTGCCCAAAGAAGAAGTGACAGTTCTTTCACAAATTGGGAAAGCGGTCTTTGGTCAAAATATTTTATATTATTTATTACAGTTTGCGACAGCCTTAATTTTAGCGGTTGCCGCTAACACAGGATTCTCAGCCTTTCCAGTTTTGGCTTATAACTTAGCCAAAGATAAGTTTATGCCGCATATGTATATGGATCGTGGCGACCGTTTGGGCTATTCAAATGGTATTTTAACTTTAGCTGCTGGTTCCATTGTTTTATTATTGATTTTCCAAGGTTCCACAGAACGTTTAATCCCATTGTATTCCATTGGTGTGTTTATTCCGTTTGCTTTGTCTCAATCGGGGATGGTTGTAAAATGGCGAAAAGAAACTAAAAATTGGTTGCCAAAATCAATTGCTAATATTGTCGGCGCCTTTATCTCTTTCGCGATTATCGCCATTTTGTTTATTTATCGATTAGGGGACATCTGGCCGTTCTTTATTATTATGCCAGTGTTGATTTATGCATTTTATCGGGTCAATACTCACTATAAAAATGTGGCGGAACAGCTACGTTTAGAAGATGGGGCACAGTTACATGAGTTTGACGGGAATACAGTTATTGTTTTAGTAGGGAACGTAACCAAGGCAAATGTCGGCGCCTTGAATTATGCGCGTTCCATTGGCGATTATGTCGTTGCCATGCATGTCTCAATGGATGAAAATGTTGAGAAGGAAAAAGAAATTCAGGAAGAGTTTAAAAAACACTTCCCGGACGTTCGTCTATCAATTGTCCATTCTTCGTATCGTTCACTGCAAAATCCTATCTTACGTTATGTTGATTTGGTTAGTAAAAATGCCACGAAGCATAACTACAGTACAACGGTTTTAGTACCACAATTTGTACCGAATAAACGTTGGCAAAATATTTTGCATAACCAAACAAGTTTACGCTTGCGGATTCGTTTAGCGTGGCGGGAAAATATTATTGTGGCTACCTATAGTTATCACTTGAAAAAATAAAAAAAAAGTCTGCCATCTTTTGATGGCAGATTTTTTTATTGACGTAATTGTTTTTGATAAATTCTAGCGCAAGACTGCTCTTCGGTGGTTACCATTGTCAAAAATTCCCAGTCATATCTTTCATAAAAAGTAGTATGGTCTGTAAGCAGATAAAGCTTTTTAAATCCAGAATTAGCAAGAAAATCACCAACTGTTGTTAAAAGAATTCCTGCTAAGCCTTGGTGACGAAATGTTGGTTCGACATACAATGCACAAAGGTTTGGCGTAAGGTCTGCACGATTGTGGAAGTCATTATCAATTACGCCCACGCCTGCAACGATGTCCTGCTGTTTATTCAAGCAGACCCACCAATGTGGTACGTGGTTTTCGCTAGTTAGCATTTCCTGCATACTTCCTTGATACGCTTCAGCGGGGATTTGCCACTTTTGGCTAAACCATTGAGCAGCTGACGGAATTAAGTGTGGTTGTTGGTTTAAATCGATAATAGTATAGTTAGACATTATTGATCTCCTAGATAAAAGAACAGATCCCATTGAAAAGAAACAATGTTGGATCTGCTCTGTATTTTTTATTAATTGGAATGTTTGCTAGCTGGGTCTAAACGCCGTTCAATAATCCCTAGAACCCAATCTGTGATAATCGCCATAAAGGCCGTTGGTAAGGCACCGACTAAAATGATAGAAGCACCATCTGTGGCATTGGTTCCACGAATAATAATATCCCCTAAACCACCAGCTCCAACGAAAGCACCAATCGCAGTAATCCCGATTGCGACGACTAACGCATTTCGAATACCTGCCATGATTACTGAAACAGATAAAGGTAACTCGACCATATAAAGAAGTTGTACTTTTGTCATACCCATTCCTTTACCAACATCTAAAATATTGCGATCCACTTGAATCATGCCAGTGTACGTATTCTTGATGATTGGTAGGAGAGAATAAAGGAAGACCGTTACAACCACCGTGTTGACGCCTAAGCCCATTCCCAACATTAAAATCGAAAGCATTGCCAAAGCTGGTACTGTTTGGATAATGTTCGCTAAACGGATAATCCAGTTGGCTAAGCTACGTTTACGTGAAATCATAATCCCAATAGGAATCCCGACAATTGCAGCAAAGATTACGCCATAAATCGAAATTAAAAAGTGACGTAAAAATTGTTGAAAGACGTAGCCGCCATTTTGTTGGAAATAGTAGATAAATTGTTGGAATAAATTCATATTATTCATCTGTTACTCCCCCTCAAAATAGTTATTTTCTTTTAAGAAACGTTCGGCTACGACAGCAGGTTCAATTAAATCATTATCTGCTTGATAGTTCAATTCTTGCATTTTTTTGGTAGAAATTTTACCATCTAAGCGATTTAAGACATCTTTAATTTCCGGCGTTTCTTTTAATAATTTGTCACTAACCACAGGAGCGGCATCATAAGGCGGGAAGAAGCGCTTGTCATCTTTTAACATGACTAAATCGTAACTACCAATCCGGCCATCTGTTGAGTAACCTAAGATGACGTCCATTTTTCCAGCGTTGACTGCATCGTACACCAAGCCAATTTGCATTGGTAAAATAGATTTAAATTGGAAGTTGTATTCCTTTTTAAAGCCTTCATAACCGTCGCCTTCACGTGTGATCCACGCAGTATCGACACCAGCAACTAATTTGTCTGCGACTTTCCCTAAATCACTGACTGTTTTTAAATTGTATTTCTCAGCCGTTTCTTTTGTAACTAAGAATACATAAGTATTTTCAAATCCATATGAAGGGAACCAAGTTTGTTGATAACGTTTTTCAAATTCTGATTGAACTAGGTTAAACGCTTTTTTAGGGTCTTTTTCCGCTGGTAAACCAAGCGTAGTAGTCACGTCAGTACCAGTATAACGAGCTGCAGAAATTGAGGCATCTCCGTTTAACATTGCTTGGTGATTGATGGTAGTAGTAGCTAAGTTGTTAATCACATTTGTTTTTTTATCTGTGTAATGCTCAACCATATCCGCTACAATGCTCCCTAAAATCTGCGCTTCTGAAGTAATCCCACCTGTAATGGCGACAGTGTTATCATCAGAAGTTGAAGCAAGACCAGGTAAAGAACAACCTGCCAATAAAAGTAAACTGCTTAAGAAGAGTAAGCTTAACTTGAGTTTCTTTTTCATCATTATTCGCCCTCCCTTAAAGCTTTTGGCGTTAAACGATTTTCTAATAATCCAAGAAGAACATCTGCTAAAAGCGCTAAAATAGTTACCGGAATAGTCCCGCCAAAGATTAATTCTGGCTGATAGTTATTTAATCCACTGAAAATCATATCACCAAGACCACCTGCACCAATATAAGAAGCCAGTGTAGCCCAAGCAATGACATAGACAGCAGCTAAACGAATGCCGGCCATAATTGTTGGCATGGCAATGGGTAATTCAACACTAAAAATAGACTGTAAATTGGTCATGCCCATGCCTTTAGCAACATCTCGGTAATTTTCATCGACATTTTTCATTCCGATATACGTGTTTCTTAAAATAGGTAGAAGGGAATAGATGAATAGCGCGATAATAGCGGGTGTTTTGCCGACACCAAAAATTGGAATCATCAAAGCTAATAAAGCCAACGAAGGAACCGTTTGTAAGGCACTTGTTAAACCAATGACAATATTGGCTACTTTGGGCAAACGTGTTAACCAAACGCCAACGGGCACAGCGATAGCGACCCCTAATAAAAGTGCAAAGAATGAAATATAAATATGTTCAATACTTTTTGAAATCATTTCTGATCCATATTCTTGAAAGAAGCTACTCATTGCTTACGCCTCCTCTTTATCAGTTTCGGACTCGCTTTGTTTTGCTTCTACAGCTTCACTAATCGTTGTTTCATCGCCCCAGATAACATCATAAACAATGTCAACAAGGGAAGCACGTGTTAAGATGCCCACCACTCGTTTTTGTTCATCAACGACTGGCACATATTTTAAGCCACGTTTTAAGATTCTTTGTAAAGCATCACGTAAAAGAGCGGTTTTTTGAACAAAGAAGACATCTTTATTCAAGATATCACCAACGCTAGAAGCTTTGCCACGTTGCTGATCTAATGTTTCAACATCGATAAAGCCTTTAAGCACATGGGAATTATCAACAACTAATAAGGTATCAACCCGTTTTTCACGCATCAATTTAATCGCTTCTTGTAAAGATTTTTCCGGCGTGATAGTAATTGCTGAATTTAACATGACTTCATCCACTGTGGTGAAATCAGGTTTGGCTTGTAATAGGCGATCTTCTCCGATGAGTTCTTCTACAAATTCATTGGCTGGATGACGTAAGATATTATCTGGTGTGTCAAATTGAATTACTTTGCCTTCGCTCATAATGGCAATTTTATTTGCTAATTTCAACGCTTCATCCATATCATGGGTAACAAAGACAATAGTTTTTCCTAAACGTTCTTGTAAATCTTTCACTAAATCTTGTAATGAATCACGGGTGATAGGATCTAAAGCGCCAAAAGGTTCATCCATTAGAATAATATCTTGATTGGCAGCTAAAGCCCGCACAACGCCGATTCTTTGTTGTTGTCCCCCAGAAAGTTCATTGGGATA
Source organism: Enterococcus sp. DIV1316a (assembly GCF_050536915.1). NCBI lineage: Bacteria > Bacillati > Bacillota > Bacilli > Lactobacillales > Enterococcaceae > Enterococcus > Enterococcus sp. DIV1316a. Next base: position 641,529 of record NZ_CP172913.1, read on the forward strand.
GCGGTCCAACATTTCTCGTGGTAACTCAACCAAATCAATCATTTTTTCGGCTATCTTATTGCGTTCTTCCACAGGTACTTTTAATAATTTAGGCACTAAAACGATATTTTCACGAATGGTCATGTGAGGCATCAAGCCGATATTTTGAATGACATAGCCAATTTGGCGACGTAGCTCTACAGGATTGATTTTTTGAATATCTTGGCCATCAATTAAAATTTTTCCTTTTGAAGGGTCGGTCATACGGTTAAGCATCCGCATTGATGTCGTTTTTCCACTACCACTTGTCCCGATGAAGCAGATAAATTCACCTTTATCGAAAGACAAATTAATGTCATCAACGGCGACTTTTCCGCCTTTATAAAATTTTGATACATGCTGAAATTCTATCAACTTACTCACCTCAACTAAATATTTTGAAAATGTATCTTATTACTAGTATGCTATAAAAATGCGATTTCGACAAATGTAATCTATTTTTAATGGGAAAAAGAAGGCGGTAAAATTTTTTTAATTCGTTCTAAAAAAAAGAAAAGATAACTATTGTTTAGTAAAAGTTGTCTGAACGAAACAAGATGTTAAAAAGAGTATTCTGAGAAGGGGGAAAAGCCGCTATAACAAAGAAAAGTGTCCTTTATAGCAAGTTGACGGGAGCTGAGTTTTTCATTAGAATGGAAAGAGAACAAGGGAATAAAATAAAAAAAGGCGCTTCATGATTTAGCGGCAACTAAATCACGAAGCCTTGAATAGTCACCTGTGCAAGTGGACCATCAAGTTGCCCGTTCAATCAATGGAAACCATTGATCACTTTTATTTTACTGAATTTTTGAAAAAATTACCAGTTTTTTTAAGAAGTAAGAAGTGGAAGAACGAAGGATGCTTTTTATGGAATGTGCAATGACGTTCAGAAAAATCTGAAGGTCATTTTTTATTCTCTTGTTCAAACATTCAAACATAGGGGAAGAGAGACGGACGTAATTTTGTCACCGATTATTACGTCCGTCTTCCGTTGTTTTCTAAAGCGTTGGTTACATGTCTTTGTAGAGGTTGGCTTCAATTGCAGTCCGTTTTGGTTCTAAAAAAGGCGGTAAAGCCAATGTTTCCCCTAAATGTTCCAGAGGCTCATCCAATGTAAAACCAGGAGTCAAAGTAGCAAATTCAACCCGATTCCCGCCTGGTTCACGAATGTATAAACTTTTAAAATATCCACGACTTACATACATTTCAATTTCCCAGCCTTGTGCTAAAGCGCGCGTGTGTAGTTCTTGTAATGCTTCATCATCAGCCACAGAAAAAGCAATATGATCCATACTGCCACGCCCCATTCGGCTTGTTTTATCCGACGTTGTTTGATGAACAGAAAAGCTTTCCGTCTCACTTAAAATAATCGTATTGCCAACTGCTTGCCAACCAAGAAATGTTTCAAAAAAGGCCAAGGTTTTTTCAGAATCTGGCACATGAAATTCAGTAGAGGCCAAACCGATAATTTGAACCGCTGCTGGAATGTCGTTAGAAACAACGAGTGTTTCTTTTAATGGATTTTCAGGAACTTCTGTCAGGATAATATGCGTATCATCTGGATCACTGAAATGTAGGCTCTTTTCTTTTTTGTTAAATGGAATTTTGTTTTCTGTTAAACGTTGTTCCCAAAAGGAAAGGCTGTTTTGGGGAATTTTTAAGCCAATCGTGGCTAAATAATTTTTTTCTTCATAGCGGTTGCCTAATAAGGGCACGATAAAAAAAGTTACTAAGCTTCCCGGTGTGCCTTGATAATCGCCATAAAAATAATGAGGCATGCGATTGTTGTCTTGATTTACGGTATTTTTGACAAAACGTAAGCCTAACAATTTTGTATAGAATGATTGGTTTTCTTGACCATGACGCGCTAATAGTGAAACATGATGAAATTGAGCATGCATTTTGAGTTCCTCCTCTAAATAACTATGTATACTTACTTAAAGTAAGTATAGTGCTTCTGACATTTTTTGACAACTATTTAGTTTGATTCAGAAGGCTGACATAGCCAGAAACAAGAAAAAGTGTTAGAATAACCAAGATAAAAACTAGTAGAAAGAGTGACGGAAATGCTAAGTACAGAAGATTTTGATTTTGATTTACCAGAAGAATTAATTGCTCAAACCCCACTAAAAGATCGCGCTAGTTCACGATTATTAGTTGTAAATAAAGAAACAGGGGACATGGAGGATAAACATTTCCATGATATTCTTGATGAATTACAGCCTGGGGATGCATTAGTCATGAATAACACACGGGTACTGCCGGCCCGTTTATATGGAGAAAAACCTGAAACAGGCGGTCATTTGGAAGTTTTACTTTTAACAAATACAGAAGGCGATACATGGGAAACCTTGATTAAACCCGCGAAACGTGCAAAAGTCGGCACGGAAATTCAATTTGGCGATGGTCGCCTAAAAGCGGTGGTTAAAGAAGAGTTGGAACATGGTGGTCGAATCATTGAATTTAAATATGATGGTATTTTCTTAGAAATTTTAGAATCGTTAGGAGAAATGCCATTGCCGCCATATATCAAAGAACGTCTAGATGACCCAGATCGTTATCAAACGGTTTATGCTGAAGAAAATGGTTCAGCTGCAGCACCAACAGCGGGTTTGCATTTTACAAAAGAACTATTAGAAGAGATTAAAGCAAAAGGTGTTCATCTCGTTTATTTAACGTTACATGTCGGTTTAGGAACATTCCGTCCCGTGAGCGTTGATAATATAGAAGAACATCATATGCATAGCGAATTCTATCGTTTAACTGAAGAAGCGGCTAAGCAATTAAATGAAGTACGCCAAGCAGGCGGTCGGATTGTTGCGGTTGGAACAACTTCTATTCGTACGTTGGAAACAATTGGCACAAAATTTAATGGTGAAATCCAGGCTGACAGTGGCTGGACCGATATTTTTATCACACCAGGGTATCAATTTAAAGTCGTAGAGGCTTTTTCAACGAACTTCCATTTACCAAAGTCTACGTTAGTGATGCTTGTGAGTGCTTTTGCAGGAAAAGACTTAACATTGGCTGCTTACCAACATGCAATTGAGGAAAAATATCGTTTCTTTAGTTTTGGCGATGCAATGTTTATTAAATAAGCGACACTTTGTGAGCAGAATACTTGGGATTGAAACAAAAATATATTATGATAAACACGTGATTTTTGGAATCACAGTAAAGGTGTGCTTTATTTTTTCTTCCCCTGTAAATAATAAAGTTAGAAACCAAAACGCTACTAGGATAAAAGTGCTTAGTAGACAATCTTAGAATAAAAAGAACGGCGCAACCACGGTTGCGCCGTTCTTTTTTTATGTAAGCAAAGATTAATTATTGAAACAACAATACGAAGAAGTGCTTTCTTCGTATTGCCGGTACTAAGTTGTACCTCGGCAACTCCAAGTACAATCAGAAAAATTGTCTTGTTAAGTACAGCTTATACTGTTTAGGCTTCTTGTTCTACATCGTCATTCAGTGTTTCTTTGAAGGTGAACACATCATCAATGGTTACGCCAAAGACGTTCGCGATGTCATGCGCAAGAAGTAATGAAGGATTGTACTTGTTTCGTTCCAGTTGAATAATTGTTTGTCGAGAGACACCGACTCGATTGGCCAAATCTTGCTGGGTCATACGAGCCATAGCACGATAAACATGAATTGAACTTTCAAACGAAGATTTTTTCTTTTTTCGCATAGCATTCCCTCCTTTAAAAGAAGATAAAATAGAATGTGCACCTTGAATATAACACATATGATTATTTGATACAAATATATTTTATTGCCTAAAAGAAAAAACCGAGCTTAAATTTAAGCTCGGCCTTGTTAACGGGAAGACATCAATTGGTTGAATAAGTGTTTACATTTCGCGATACATGTAAAGCAAAAGGTGAACGTGATGTGGTGAAACTAAAACCTTGTTTTCATACAGTTTCGACGCTTGGATGGTGGATAACTTGCGTTAGGTGATAACAGATAGGGTAAATGCTTTATAGAAACTCCATCCTTCTATAACCTTTCCCTATTTTCCGATACGAGTTATCACTAACAATTACTCTACACGTATTGTTTACAGGTGAATCTTGCAATTCTAACAACTTTGAGTTTACCGATTTTTATCTACTGAGAAAATCTTCAACCAATTGATTTGCATGTCCTCCTTACACTTAAAGAATAGCACTTTTTGGAAGCGTTTGCAAATTATAACACTTATTAATAAGATTAAATATAATATTTTTCTGGTTATTTTATAACATGTAAAATAAATAATTGTGCGAACTAAATAACATTGTATTTTTTGTTGTTTTTGTGTTGAATATATAGAAATAAACTATTTTTTTATCAGACAAAATGAAAAAAATGTCCATTGCTTTTTGGCTGAATTCGTTTCCTTTTTCATAAAATTCCCATAATCAAATAGAAACATTGCTGTAGCAACAACGAAAATACCAGTTTTTTCTGGATATATGAGAGAACGCTAAGCCAAAGATGAAAAAAGTTGCGTGTTCAAAAAAAATCATGTTATATTTAATAGAGACACTATTATATAGGAAGAAAAAATTAGAGGGGGAATAGGATGGAAGCTTACAAGCAATCTGTCGATACTGTCACAAAAGAAGTTTCAGTCAATACTGAAACTGGTTTAACACAACAAGAGGCCCAACAACGACTGAAAGAAAATGGCCGCAATCAATTTGAAGAGGCTAAGAAGGATTCTGTGTTAAAGAAATTTATTCACAGTTTATCTGATTTTACAACGATTATTTTATTAGTTGCTGCGGCAATTTCGTTTTATACAGCAATCGTAACAGAACATGGCGAATATTTTGAAGGAATCTTAATTATTGCAATTGTGATTATCAATGCTGTTTTAGCCATTGTTCAAGAAGGAAATGCTGAAAAATCTCTGGCGGCTTTACAAGACATGAACAAGCAAAGTAGTGCAGTCTTACGAGATGGCAAGGTAATCGAAGTCGATGCTGAAGAACTAGTAGTAGGAGATGTTCTAGTTCTTGAAGCTGGTTCTATGATTACAGCCGATGCACGACTTATTCAAGCTTCTCAAATGCGCGTAGAAGAGTCAGCACTAACAGGTGAAAGTGAACCTGTTGAAAAAGATCCTACATACGTGGGGCATGACGATGATGGCTTAGGAGATCAAATAAATATGATTTTCAAAGGTTGTACCGTTGTGAATGGCCGCGGACGAGCAGTAGTAACTGCAACAGGAATGAATACGGAAATGGGTAAAATTGCTGGGTTACTGAATAACAGCGATCAGCAAAAAACACCATTACAAAAACGCTTGAATCAATTAGGCAAACGTATTAGTTTGTTAGCCTTAGGGGCTGCAGCAATTGTTTTCATTATTGGTGAACTGCAAGGAGAACCGCTTCTTGAAATGTTTATGACAGCCGTTTCCTTAGCGGTGGCAGCTGTACCAGAAACACTAACCGTGATTGTAACGTTAACCTTAGCATATGGTGTTCAAAAAATGGCTAAGAAACATGCAATTATTCGCCGATTGCCAGCAGTAGAAACGCTAGGAACTGCGAATGTTATCTGTTCTGATAAGACAGGAACACTGACACAAAATAAAATGCGTGTCCGCCGAGTATGGCATCGTGGTGATGAAGTAACGGATACGGAAGATGCCATGACCGATGAAGCCATGGAAGTACTGAAAATGGCTGCCTTATGTACAGATGTCATTGTGGAAAAAGAAGGCGATGAACTAACTGTTACAGGGAATCCGACAGAAGCGGCAATTGTTCGTGCTGTCGAAGAAAATTATCATACGAAAGAAGAACTTGAAGAAAAATATCCTCGTATTGGTGAAATTCCCTTTGATTCAGAACGAAAAATGATGACTACGGTCCATCAATGGGGGAAAAAGTACATCTCAATTACTAAAGGAGCCTTTGATGTGTTACTACCACGTTTTGGTTTCGGAGATGTCGATCAAGCGGCTATTGTTAATGATCGTTTCGGAAAACGAGCGTTACGAGTTATTGCTGTCGGTTATGCCGTATATGATGAACCACCCAAGGAAATTACATCAGAGGCTTTAGAAAAAAATCTTCGCTTGTTAGGCTTAATTGGCATGATTGATCCACCACGTCCAGAAAGTAAGGGCGCCATTGCTCGTGCGAAAAAAGCTGGAATTAAAACAGTCATGATTACTGGTGATCACGTGGTAACAGCCAGTGCAATTGCTAAAGAATTAGGAATTTTAAAAGATAAAAGTGAAGCCTTATCTGGTTCAGAACTGAAAAAAATGAGTGATGAAGAATTAGATAAACGGGTTAAAGATTTATCCGTTTATGCACGTGTAACCCCTGAAGATAAAATTCGAATTGTTCAATCATGGCAACGTTCTGGCGCTGTTGTAGCAATGACCGGAGATGGCGTGAATGATGCGCCAGCCTTGAAAGCTAGTGATGTCGGTTGCGCAATGGGGATTACTGGAACAGATGTGGCCCAAGGCGCTTCAGATATGATTTTGACGGACGATAACTTTGCAACTATTGTTGATGCGGTTGCGCAAGGACGTGCCGTGTACCGAAATATTCGTAAAGCCATTAACTTCTTGTTAAGCTGTAATATTTCTGAGATTTTTATTGTTTTAATTGCCATGTTACTTGGTTGGGGTGCGCCATTTACTGCAGTTCAATTGTTGTTTGTTAACGTGGTCGCAGATGGGTTACCTGGTTTTGCATTAGGAAAAGAACCAGCAGAAAAAGGAATTATGGATGAGGCACCAATCCCTAAAAATGAAGGGATTTTTGCACGAGGCTTGTGGCAAAAGATTGGGATTAATGCAGCAGTGTTCACAGTCATTACTTTGTTTGGTTTTTACCTAGGTGCCTTTGTACCAGGTGTTTCAGCCTATGTTTCAAACAGCTATGAAGTTGGACAAACAGTGGCATTTTTAATCTTAGCTTATTCCTCTATCTTACATGTCTTTAATGTTCGTAGTGCGAACTCTGTTTTCCGTGTAAAATTATCAAGCAACAAGTCGCTCTTTGAAATGGTCGTTTTAGCATTACTAATTACCACAACCATTGCTTTATTACCATTCACACAAGAACTATTTGGATTAGTGCATATTAGTTTAAATCATTGGATGTTAGCAATTTTCCTATCCTTTGTGCCAATTTTCGTCAATGAAATGATTAAGTTCCATTTCTCTGAAGTTGAAGAGGAAGAAGAAGTGATTTAAATTTAACAGGAATAAAAGGAGCTACTTTTGTTCAGGGAATTATCTTAATAGTTAGTAAGTGGGGCAGCAGTCGTTTCGACTGCTGCCCCACTTATTTTTGATTTTCCTTTTTTCAAAATAGGTGGGTTTCTTATCTAAGATGAACATTCTCTAATAAAAAGACTTGCTAAACGATTTAAAACGTATTATAGTGAGTAGCATCGTTAGTCAAAAAGCGCTTTTTGACTAATGAAAAAGATATATAAAACGTTATATAATAAAGAGTTTTAAAAGTTTTTATGGAGCTGTTGGTTAAACTAAACGAAGTCATTTCTTTTGTAGGAGGAAAGTATTGTGTTACACAAAGCAGAGGGGTTTGATCGTCGGAAATTTACGATGGCAGGGATCTTAGTTGCCATGGGCGTTGTCTATGGAGATATTGGAACGAGCCCTTTATATGTAATGAAAGCCATTGTAGGAGATAATGGTGGCTTGGCACGGGTTTCTGAATCGTTTATTTTAGGTTCGGTCTCATTAATTTTTTGGACATTGACTATCTTAACCACGATTAAATATGTTGTTATTGCTTTAAATGCTGATAACCATGGAGAAGGTGGGATTTTCTCTCTTTATACATTGGTTCGTAAAAAAAGTAAGTATTTGATTATTCCCGCAATGATTGGCGGCGCCGCTTTACTGGCTGATGGCGTTTTGACCCCAGCTGTGACAGTGACGACAGCGATTGAAGGCTTACGGGGGATTCCGGCATTTTTTGAACGTTTTGGCAATGACCAAACGATTATAGTGGTTATTACGTTGACGATTATTTTAATTCTTTTTTCTGTTCAACGATTTGGAACAGAATTGGTCGGGAAAGCTTTTGGGCCGATTATGTTCTTGTGGTTCACTTTTTTAGGCATCATTGGTTTAATGAATTTTAGCCAAGATTGGACAGTTATTCGTGCATTAAATCCATATTATGCTTTGCAATTACTAGTCAGTCCAGAAAATAAATTAGGTCTATTTATTTTAGGGAATATTTTCTTGGCTACAACTGGTGCTGAAGCTTTATATTCTGATTTAGGGCATGTAGGAAAAATGAATATCCGCATTAGCTGGCCGTATATTAAGATTTGTTTGATTCTTAATTATTTAGGGCAAGCTGCGTGGTTGTTAACGGTCAAAGAAAACCCTGAAATGCAGGCATTAGCTGAAATTAACCCATTTTTCCAAATGATTCCACGAGGTATTCTCGTATTTGGCGTTGTTTTTGCAACAATCGCCGCAGTGATTGCTTCGCAAGCGTTAATATCAGGTTCGTATACTTTAGTTTCTGAAGCGATTAAATTGAAGTTATTACCAAGACTTAAAATTATTTATCCTGGGAGCAATATCGGTCAAATGTATATTCCAGCGGTAAATTTAATTTTGTGGTTAGCTTGTTCAGCAATCGTGCTGGCTTTTAGAACATCGACACACATGGAAGCTGCGTATGGTCTATCGATTACGATTACGATGTTAATGACAACCATTTTATTGTTGTTTTATCTTTTGGATAAAATTCCAGCTTGGTCTGCGTATCTAATTTCCTTGTTCTTTGCTGCCATTGAAGTTGTCTTTTTCTTTTCAAGTGCTGCGAAGTTTTTCCATGGTGGATATGTTGCTGTGGGAATGGCAGTCTTCTTGTTATGCATCATGATTATTTGGGAACGCGGCAACGAGATTAAGGAAGCAACGGCGGAACAAGTGTCGCTGGAAAAATATGTACCACAACTTAAAGCTTTGAAAGAAGATACATCTGTACCTATGTATCAAACCAACGTGGTCTTTTTAACCTCCGATCGAGTGGACGGCGAAATTAATCGTAATATTATTTATTCGATTTTGGACAAACAACCAAAACGAGCGAACGTTTATTGGTTTGTTAATGTTCAGGTAACAGATGAACCCTTTACTCAAGAGTATTCTGTTGACATGCTAGGAACTGATTTTATTGTGCAAGTTCAGCTATATTTAGGCTTCCATATTTCTCAAGAAGTGAATGTATATTTAAGACAAATTGTTCATGACTTGATGAAAACAGGCCGCTTGCCAAAACAACCACAACGTTATTCATTAACGCCAGGGAGAGAAGTTGGCGATTTCCAATTTGTATTAATTCAAGAAGAATTATCTAACGTTTCTGAACTGAAAAAATGGGATCGACAAATTATGCAGGCAAAATTAGCTATTAAAAACTTAACTACCTCTCCTGAAAGTTGGTTTGGCTTGGAATACAGTGAAGTCAAATATGAATCTGTTCCTTTAATCATTGGCCCACAACGGAAAACGCACTTAGTCGAACGAAAGAATCGTTCATAAATAGAAGAAATTTAACTAAAAGATTGAGCCTAGGTCCTTGAGATACATGGCTCAATCTTTTTTGTAGAATCAGAGTAAATACTGTAATTCCACAAAGAATTCATTTAAAAGTGTTTGGTCTTTAAAGGAATTCATTCGCTTAAAGATGGCCAGTAAGACTTCTTTTTGTGGTTCAGTTAATTGATCTACTTTTAACAAAGGAAGAAAAGCGATAATCAGAGAATAATCCAATTCTGGATTTTGAGAATGTGTAAATAATTCATGTAGTTCCGACAAAATAAACGGATGATAATAAGATTGGTCAGACTGTTCTTCTGCAGTTGTTGGTTCATAAATAGAAATACTCTCTTGGGAATGAGAGGGGGCTTCTACTGTTAAAGGAAAAGCATAAAAGGACTGCTGTAACTTTTGCGCTTGAATCATGATTTTTAAGGAATCGTGATAGGATAGCTGTTCTTCAGATAAACGTCCCATCAACTGAGTAAAAAAAGGTGGTTTTAGCAGTTGTTTATTTTGAAAATTTTCTTTTAATAGCTGGCGCACAAATCGATCGAAATCACCATAAAGTAGCCAATCTACTGTTGTATCGCAGGCTTTAGCGATTTTTTTTAAGTATCGTTTATTGGGTAAATTCAAACCTAATTCCCAGTTACTAATTGTACTTCCACTAGATAAACCAATTTTATTGGCTAAATAACGTAAAGTGTACTTCTTCTTTTTTCGAGCTTCACGCATGCGCGCCCCGACTTGCTTTGTAGTAATTTTCATTGAAACACTCCTTTTGTAATAAATATGAGGATAAGGTGTTCTTAAAATATACATACGCAAAATTCGGCTCTTTTTTTTTTCTAAACTAAAAAAAGTAATTATTTCTAACAATTTTCATCTTGTGCTATGCTTAAGATGAAAATACTTAAGAAGAGAAGGGATCATATGTCAGCAAAACATAATCATGAACAACACCAGGAAAAACAGCCAACAATGTCCCACGATAAAATGAATCACATGAATCATGACATGGCGCATGAACAAATGGCTATGTCACACCAACATGAAGGAATGAAGGGAATGGATCATTCAATGCATATGGGGAATTTTAAACAAAAATTCTGGCTGTCATTGATTTTAGCTATTCCGATTATTGTTCTTTCACCAATGATGGGTTTTCAATTACCTTTTCAATTTACTTTTCCAGGTTCTGATTGGTTGGTCTTAATTTTAGCAACTGTGCTATTTTTTTATGGTGGACAACCATTTTTAAGTGGCGCTAGAATGGAATTACAGCAAAAGAGTCCAGCAATGATGACGTTAATTGCGATGGGGATTTCGGTATCATATTTTTACAGCTTATATGCGTTTTACATGAATCATTTTACGAATCAGGCCCACGTGATGGACTTTTTCTGGGAATTAGCCACTCTGATTGTTATTATGCTTTTAGGCCATTGGATTGAAATGAATGCTATTTCTAATGCTGGTGATGCCTTGAAAAAAATGGCTGAACTGTTGCCTGACACAGTCAAGCGAATGACTGAACATGGGGAAGAAGAAATTCCTTTGCAAGATGTCCAAGAAGGCGATCGCTTGATTGTTCGTTCGGGAGATAAAATTCCGACAGACGGTAAAATTTTGAAAGGAAGCACAACAGTCGACGAATCGATGGTTACAGGGGAATCAAAAACAGTAGAAAAAAACATTGGTGACTCCGTGATTGGTGGAGCTGTCAATGGCAACGGAATGATTGAAATTTCGGTAACTGGCACGGGTGAAAATAGTTACCTGTCAAAAGTTATGGAGATGGTTAAACAAGCGCAATCGGAAAAATCAAAACTAGAATCCATTTCAGACCGTGTAGCCAAGTGGTTATTCTATATTGCCTTATTCGTAGGTGTGTTAGCATTTATCGGTTGGTTACTCGTAACGAAAGATTTGTCTCTAGCATTTGAACGAATGGTTACAGTTTTTATTATTGCCTGTCCCCATGCGTTAGGCTTAGCAATTCCTTTAGTGATTGCTAGAAGTACCTCCATTGCTGCTAAAAATGGCTTACTTTTAAAAAATCGGAATGCATTAGAACAAGCCAATAAGGTTGAATATGTGTTGCTGGATAAAACTGGAACTTTAACAGAAGGACAATTTACAGTTACTGGCTTAGAATTAATGAGTAAGCAGTTTACTAGAGAAGAAGCACTTAAATATATTGGGGCATTGGAAAAAAATGCAAATCATCCGTTGGCAATTGGGATCATGAACTATTTAAATAAACAAGCCGTTCAACCTTATGAAGCCCATAATCTGCAAGCTTTATCAGGCGTAGGACTGGTTGCTACTGTTCAAAACCAAGAAGTCAAAATAGTCAATGAAAAAGAAGTTGCACGGTTACAGTTAACCTTCGATGAAACAATTAAAACAAACTATCAAGAGCAAGGAAATACCTTGAGCTATTTAATCATCGCTGGTCAATTAGTCGCACTGCTTGCTTTAGGAGATAAAGTCAAACCAGAAGCTAAAACATTTATTGCAGAGTTACAAGCGCAAGGAATTACGCCAGTCATGTTAACAGGGGATAATCAAACAGCCGCCAGTGCAGTTGCTAATTATTTAGGAATGAAGGAATACTACGCAGAGCTCTTACCAGAAGATAAAGAAAAAATTGTGCAACAATATCTTACTGAGGGACATCAGGTCATGATGGTAGGAGACGGTATTAACGATGCACCAAGTTTAGCCCGTGCTTCAATCGGCATTGCGATAGGCGCTGGTACAGATGTAGCGATTGATTCGGCAGATGTTGTACTGACGGATAGTGATCCTAAAGATATTTTAAGGTTCTTAGATTTAGCCAAACAAACACGACGTAAAATGATCCAAAATCTTTGGTGGGGAGCTGGGTACAATATTGTCGCCATTCCTTTAGCGGCTGGGGTCCTTGCACCACTTGGGATTGTTTTAAATCCAGCTGTAGGTGCTGTCTTGATGTCATTAAGTACAATTATTGTAGCAGCAAATGCTATGACACTGCATATTTCAAAAAAATAATTCGATATAATTGTAGAGAGCGGAAAGTAATCAATACTTTTTGTTCTCTATTTTTTTCTTCTTAAAAAAATTTTTGCCTTATTTGACGTATTCTTATAACAAGGGAGTGAAAGGGGACGATATATGGATTTCAAGGAATTATTGTCTTTTGAACATAAAAATATGTTGGAATTGTTGGATTTACTGCAACAAGAGCAGACATTTTCTGTTTTGATGGCTGCAGAAAAACTAAAGGTGAGCGACAAAACCATCCATTGTTACATTCAACGTTTTGAAAAAAAGCAGGAAACGTTTAAGATAGAAGGGCTTTGTAAGATTTATACAACGACCAAAGGAATTGTAAAATATCGTGAATTATGCGTTTGTGGCTTGGCTCGATTTAGACAAAAATTTTGTTATTTTATTCCCGAATTTTATATTTTACGTTGTCTAATTGAAGAGCGAATCAATTATGCGCAATTGACCCAGGTATTGGGATTACAGGAATCAACTCTTCGGAAGAAACTTTCTAATATTCGACGTTGGCTAGTTAATTTTGATATTATTGTACGTCAAAAACATTACGATTTAACTGGCAATGAATGGCAAATTCGACAGTTAATCCTTTGTTTTTATTTGTTTTTTCAAGAAAGCTGTCTAGAAGAAAACAGAGAAATGACTCGGAAAATCATTACCTTTTTTGAGTTGGATTTAAATGTAGCACAACAGAATCATCTTAGTTGGCTAATTTATATTTGGGAGAAACGATATAGAGGCGGGCATGAAATTTCAGTGCCAAATGCTAATTTATTTCAACAAACAAGTGCTTTTTTTTATTTATTTCGTGTGGAAGTGTTGAGCACTTCTTTTATGTCTCTTAAAGAACAAAAAGCGTTATTTGTGATTCTTGAAGCACATTTTGGTGGTTGTTTTGGCAAGAGAGCGCGAAAGTATTTTATTCATGAGCAAATGAAAATAGAAAGTTTATGCTTAAAAACAGCTATTTTTATTATGAAAGAAATTAGGAGAAATTTTACACAACATCATTTTAATTATCAAGAAATTCATTTATGTCGATTTTTAAGTACGCATATGAATAGTTTATTAGACGGACAAGCATGGTTGCCAGCTCATAAACAGGAACAAACACTCGCTGTACGTTATCATCAAACTTGGCACAGATTACAGAAACTAATTAGGCTTTTAAAACGCCTATACCCAGCCTTTACTTCAGTAAAAGAACGGGAATTGACGAGTTGCTATTTTTATCACATCCTAGATTTATTTGACCCGATTTTATATGAAAAAAAATATATTATTTGCCTATTGACGGACTTTCCTCCAGAAAAGGAACAAGCGTTGGGGCAATCTATAAAAAGCTATTTCAGTGAAAAAAAGAATATTACAATTATTCATGGAAAACCAACGTATCAACTTCACCAAGCACACCTCTTAATTGTCAATCATTTGTTTCAGATGAACGTAGCGCTTTCTTCTGAGACAGTTGTTTATTTGCCAGAGGAATTATCTCCTGCTTTTTTTGAAAAAGTCGAAGCGAATCTATCGTAAGAAGTCCAATTTTGTCTAAATAGTGTTAAAATGAAGAAGTAAGAGGAATGGATGAGGAGGATATTAAAATGAAACAACTACAATTTGGTACAAGTGACGAAACAGTTTCTTCGGTTATCTTAGGATGTATGCGCTTAAATGGTGCTGAAAATCCTCAACAGGTAATTGAAACTGCTTATGATCATGGCATTACATTTTTTGATCACGCCGACATTTATGGTGGCGGCGACTGCGAAACCATTTTTGGTAAGGCCTTAAAAGAAAGTACCATTCGTCGTGAAGATATTTTTATACAAACGAAATGTGGGATTCGTCAGGGCTTTTTTGACTTTTCAAAAGCACATATTTTAGAAGCGGTCGAAGGGAGTTTACAGCGTTTAGGTGTAGATTCAGTCGATGCATTATTGTTGCATCGTCCAGATACTTTAGTGGAACCAGAAGAAGTAGCTGAAGCTTTTCATTTATTAGAAAAACAAGGGAAAGTTCGCTATTTTGGTGTAAGTAACCAAACGCCAGGACAAATTGAACTTTTAAAAACAGCTGTTAAACAACCGTTATTAGCCAATCAATTACAATTTGGCATCAAGCATACTGGCATGGTAGATCAAGGCTTACAAACAAATATGGAAATATCAGGAAGCATTGATTATGATCATGGTATTTTAGATTATTCACGGTTGAAACAAATGACTATTCAAGCATGGTCACCGTACCAATATGGTTATTTTGAAGGTGTCTTTATTGGAAATGAAAAATTCCCTGAGTTAAATCAAAAATTAAGCGAATTGGCTGAAAAATATCAAACAACGCCAACTGGTTTAGCCAGCAGCTGGATTCTGCGCCACCCTGCTAATATGCAAGTCATCGCAGGAAGTATGAATCTTGGTAGAATTGAAGAAATTGCTAAAGCAGCAGACATTGTGATTAGTCGCGAAGATTGGTACGATATTTATCGTGCAGCGGGAAATGTTTTGCCGTAAAAAGATTCTCATACTTGTGAAGATCCAGCGTGTATTGCTGATTGATTTTGGTATTTGATATAGTTGTCACTAAGGAACTATGTCAAATACCTTTTTCTTTCATTCGGCAATCTCCGTCTACTGCAAATTCTGTAGTTTTTTGTTAAAATAGAAAAGAAACTAGTTTGCTAAAGATGAGGGGAAAAAAATGACCAAAAAAAAATTATTACTCGTTGATGGAAACAGTGTAGCCTTTCGTGCATTTTTTGCGCTACATAACTCATTAGAACGATTCAAAAATAAAAACGGCTTGCATACAAATGCTATTTATGCGTTTAACAATATGTTTGAAAATGTAATGCAAAAAGAAATGCCTACTCATGTTTTAGTCGCTTTTGATGCAGGGAAAACCACATTCAGAACAGAATTTTATTCAGAATATAAAGCCGGACGTTCAAAAACACCGGGGGAATTTAAAGAACAAATGCCGTATATTCGTGAACTTTTAGAAGGTTTAGGCGTAAAATATTATGAACTACCTAACTATGAAGCAGATGATATTATTGGTACATTAGCCAACAAAGTTGATAAAGATGAATTTGATGTTGTCGTGTTATCAGGGGACCGAGATTTGACACAATTAGCGACGGACACTGTCAAAGTAGATATCACTGTTAAAGGAGTTAGCGATATTGAATCATATACGCCTGAGCATATTGCTGAAAAATATGATGGGTTAACGCCTAAGCAAATTATTGATATGAAAGGGTTGGCTGGCGACACGTCGGATAACATTCCAGGTGTAACGAAAATCGGTGAGAAAACCGCGATTAAGCTGTTAAAACAATATGGCTCAGTTGAAGGGGTTTATGAGAATATCGATGAAATGAAAAAAAGCAAAATGAAAGAAAACTTGATTAATGATAAAGAGCAAGCCTTTCTTTCTAAACGTTTAGCGACAATTGAAGTCAATGCACCAGTCGAAGTCAATGTGGAAGACTTGGCATATGAAGGGAAAAACTTAGAAAAATTGGTTCCTTTTTATAAAGAAATGGACTTTAAACAATTTTTAGCTAAGTTGGACATTACAGAAGAACCTGTTGAAATGGAAGATATTTTATTTGAAGTAGTCGAAGATCAGTTAACCAATGAAATGTTTACAGACGATATGGCTCTTTATGTTGAGATGATGGAAGATAACTATCATACGTCACCGATTGTCGGCCTTGCTTGGGGCAACAACAAGAAGATTTATACCACGAATAATTTAGCTGTTTTTGAAAGTCAGCCATTTATTGACTGGTTGATGGATGAGACACGTAAAAAAAATGTCTACGATGCAAAACGGACGTACGTTGCACTAAATCGCTATGTAGGAAAAATGACAGGGATTGCCTTTGATGTTTTATTGGCTGCTTATTTACTTGATACCAATGACAATAACGCTGATATTGAAGGTGTAGCACAACATTACGGATATGATGCGATTCAATCTGATGAAGCCATTTATGGAAAAGGGGCCAAAAAAGGCTTGCCAGAGGACGAAGAAGTTTTCTTTGGTCATTTAGCACGTAAGATTAAAGCAATTCAATTTTTAACAAGCAAATTAGATAGCGAATTAACAGAAAAAAATCAAGCTGATTTATTCTATAAAATGGAATTACCACTTTCTCGTATTTTAGGCGATATGGAAATAACTGGTATCCGTGTTGATGCCACACGCTTAAAAGAAATGCAAGTAGAATTTTCAGAACGCTTGAAAGAAATCGAAGAAAAAATCTATGCAGAAGCTGGCGAAGAATTTAATTTGAATTCACCTAAACAATTAGGCGTTATTTTATTTGAAAAAATGGGCTTACCTGTGATCAAAAAGACGAAAACTGGCTATTCAACAGCGGTAGATGTTTTAGAACAACTAAAAGAACAAGCACCAATTGTGGCCGATATTTTAACTTATCGTCAAATTGCCAAAATTCAATCGACCTATGTTGAAGGACTTTTAAAAGTAATTCAGCCAGATAATAAAATTCATACTCGGTATGTACAAACACTAACACAAACAGGACGATTAAGCTCAGTAGATCCTAATTTACAAAACATTCCTATCCGTTTAGAAGAAGGCCGAAAAATTAGAGAAGCGTTCGTACCAAGAGAGGATAATTGGTTGATTTTCTCTTCTGATTACTCTCAAATTGAGTTACGTGTGCTCGCGCATATTTCTAATGATGAGCATTTAAAAGAAGCGTTTGTGGAAGGACAAGATATCCATGCCAGCACTGCAATGCGAGTTTTCGGTGTTGAAAAAGCAGAAGATGTCACACCTAACATGCGTCGTCAAGCTAAAGCGGTGAATTTTGGAATTGTCTATGGTATCAGTGATTACGGCTTGTCCCAAAACTTAGGCATTACTAGAAAGCAAGCGCAACAATATATTGACACCTATTTTGAAAAATATCCAGGCGTGAAACAGTACATGGAAGAGATTGTCCGCGATGCCAAAGACAAAGGCTATGTGGAAACATTGTATCATCGCCGTCGTTATTTAAGTGATATTAATTCAAGAAACTTTAATCTACGTTCGTTCGCTGAACGTACAGCGATTAATACACCGATTCAGGGAAGTGCCGCAGATATTTTAAAAATTGCGATGATTGAAATGGCGCGTCGTTTAAAAGAAGAAAAATTACAAGCGACAATGTTATTACAAGTGCACGACGAATTAGTTTTTGAAGTACCAGAATCAGAATTAGAACAATTAAATCAACTCGTCAAAGAAGTGATGGAGCACGCAGTTTCCTTACATGTGCCACTTATCACCGATAGCAGTTGGGGAAAAACATGGTATGAAGCAAAATAATAGCTTACCTATTAAGAACGATGAATAAAATAAGGATAAGTAGGATCTGGACGTTGATATCTAAGCGTTCAGACCTCTTTATATAAAGGAGCAAAAATAATGCCAGAATTACCAGAAGTAGAAACAGTGCGAAAAGGACTTGAAAAACTTGTTGTAGGAAAAACCATTCAAGAAGTCATTGTTTTTTGGCCAAGAATTATTGAATCACCAGAAGTTGATGTATTTCAAGGTCAATTAGCTGGTCAAACGATTGAAGGGATTGAGCGAAGAGGAAAATTTCTGATTTTTAAATTGTCTGATAATGATATGATTTCTCACTTACGGATGGAAGGAAAATATGAGTTTCATCAGGCTGATGATGAAATTGCCAAACATACCCATGTAATGTTTACTTTTACAGATGGCACGCAATTACGTTATTTAGATGTACGGAAATTTGGCCGTATGACATTGGTTCCTAAGAATCAAGGTCATCAATATAAAGGGATTTTAGCTTTGGGCCCAGAGCCAACACCAGACGTTTTCCAATTAGCTACTTTTCAACAAGGCTTGAAAAAGCATCATAAAGCAATTAAGCCATTGCTGTTAGATCAAAAGCTAGTGACGGGCTTAGGGAATATTTATGTAGATGAAGCACTTTGGCAAGCGCAAATCCATCCAGAGCAACCAGCAGATTCCTTAAAACCTGCGGAAGTTGCTAAGTTGTATCAAGCAATCATTGACGTCTTGGCACGCGCTGTTGAAGCAGGTGGAACCACCATCCGAACCTATCTAAACGCGTTAGGAGAAGCAGGGACTTTTCAAGTAGCGTTGAATGTCTACGGGCAAACAGGCTTACCTTGCAATCGTTGTGGTACGCCAATTGTTAAAACAAAAGTGGCACAACGTGGTACGCATTATTGTCCACAATGCCAACAATTGAAAGGTCGTCGATTGAAATGACAAAAGTTTTAGGCATTACAGGAGGGATTGCGACAGGTAAAAGTACGGTTGTTGCTCTTTTTAAAAAAGCAGGTTATCCAATTGTTGACGGCGACATTATCGCCCGCGAAATTGTTGCAAAAGGGCAACCAGCCTTAGCCGCAATCGTTGAAACTTTCGGACCAGAAATAGTATTAACAACTGGTGAATTGGATCGGAAAAAATTAGGACAATTAATTTTCGCTAGTCCTCAAAAAAGAGAGCTGTTAAATGAAACGCTGAAACCTTTTTTAAGAAAAGAAATTTTACGTCAAATTGAAGAAGCTAAAAAGAAAGCCTCCCTGGTTATTGTTGATATTCCTCTGCTTTATGAAGCTCATTATGAGGCGATTATGGATCAAGTTGCTGTGGTATATGTACCAGAAAAGATTCAAAAAGAGCGTCTGATGGCCCGAAACCAATTAACAGAAGAAGAAGCGCAACAACGAATTGCTAGCCAATGGCCGATTGAAATGAAAAAAGAACGAGCAGATATCGTGTTTGATAACCAAGGAACTAGAGAAGAAACGGAACAACAAGTGAAGAAGTGGCTAGAGAAACAAACTGGAAAGAAGTGAATATTTTTTAAATGGCGTAAAATGTTTTGAAAATTTCAGAAAAAAACAGTGAAAGTCTTTGTTTTTATTAAAGAATGGCAAAGATTCAACTAAGAACCAGTTCTAAAGACCTAGTAATAGCGCAATTTCATGTTATAATATAGGCAACAAAAATTATACAGAATAGAAGAGGTGAACGTTATGCGTTGTCCAAGATGTCATCATAATAATTCCCGTGTTATTGATAGCCGTCAAGCAGATGATGGACGTGCAATTCGCCGTCGTCGTGAATGTGAAAATTGCAGTTATCGGTTCACTACATTTGAAAGAATTGAAGCGGCGCCATTACTTGTAATCAAGAAAAATGGGGATCGAGAAGAATTTAATCGTGATAAAATTTTGCGTGGGCTCATTCGTTCTGCGGAAAAAAGACCCGTTGCTATGGAACAAATGGTTCAAATTGTCGATAATGTTGAAAATCGAGTGCGTAGTTTAGGGGAAAATGAAGTCTCTACAACGCTTATCGGTGAATATGTGATGGAAGATTTAGTCAATCTAGATGAAATTGCCTACATCCGCTTTGCGAGTGTTTATCGACAATTCAAAGATATGAGCGTGTTTTTGAAAGAGTTACAGGACATTGTCGACAAAGCAAAATCTTCTTCTCCTGACTCAGAAAATTAAAAAGGAGGTCTTTCTTTGAAAGGAAATCGGCAAAGAATCCAACCAAAAAATATTTTTCAAGCGGTTATTGATTCACCGCTTTCTGATCAAGAGAAAGAGGTTTTAACCTTTTTATATCAACCAATTGTCGGCGCCAATGCGTTTAGTTTATATTGGCTTTTGTTATCTGAAACAACAGACTCAGAGGAGAATGGCTCGCTGTTTCATGCAGATTTAATTAGTTTGCTGGACTTGAGTTGTCAACAATTAGAAGAAGCTTGCTACAAATTAGAAGGCATTGGGTTGCTAGAAACGTATAAAAAAACAGATCGGGAATTAGGAGATTGTTATTTATATTATTTAAAAGCACCTGAAACAGCCGCTCGTTTTTTTAAAGATGAAGTGTTAGCTTTAGTGTTATTTAATCGGGTTGGACAACGGAAATTTGATCAATTAGTGCAAAAGTTCCAACCGCATCCTACCAAAACAGAGGGCTATCAAAATGTTTCCGCTAGCTTTCAAGAGGTTTATGCCTTTAAAGAAGAACAAATTGTTTCCGAAGCGAACCGATTGACAACGATTCAAGAAACTTTTTCTCAACAAGAAAAATCGAAGAAAATTTCTGTATCAACGGATTCTTTTGATTGGCACTATTTTGTGGAAGGTTTGCACCGTTTAGGTTTACAACTGCCTGAAGATGAGGCTAGTTTTCAAGAAGAAGTCTATGTTTTTCATCAATTATATGGCATCAATGAGTTAGATATGGTAGACTTTGCTTCGAAATCATTTGACTATTATACAAGTCGAATTTTGCCTAAGGAATTAGTGCGAACGATTCATCAAGCGTTTGATCCTGATAAAAAACCACAACCAACAAACGTAGTGACAAACAAGCAAGCACAATTGACGGTGGAAGAGCAACAAACGTATCGATATAACACATTAAAAATGAATGGTTTTTCTGAACTGGATATTCAAATGATTATGGATAGTGAAAAGAATCCGCCTATTCAATATTTAGAAGCTTTAAAAAATAGTCGAGGCGGCTATACGACACCACAAGAACGTTCATTAGTGAAATATTTGGTTGCCAAATCAGGCTTACCGACTAGTGTGATTAATATTTTGATTAACTATGTTTACAACATTCAACAACAACCGACTTTAAAAGCGGAGTATGTGAATCGAATTGCGAATGAATGGGGACAAAGTGGCATTCATTCACCAGAAAAAGCAATTGAACATGTCAGAGAATTGGCAAAACAAAGCCAAACCAAACAAAAACAGCGACAACAAAATTATTCAGGGAAACGCCAAACTGTTCGACAAGAGCGATTGCCAGAATGGGCCGATCAGCCAAACGATGAAACAAAACTTTCCCCAGAAGAACAAGCCGAGTTAGATCGACAAATTCAAGAATTTTTAAACCAAGGAGGTGACCAATGATGGAAGACGTAGGAAAAGAAATGTCAAAAATTATCCAGAAGCGTGACATCAATGAACGATATGAAGAGCTGGTTAACGAAGTATTGAAAGATCAAGATGTTCAAGCCTTTATACAAGCAAACCGAGAGCGTTTAAGCGATGAAGATATTCGTAAAAGTTATGCTAAGCTGTATGAATTTGTTCAAGAAAAAAAGAAATTTCAATTAAACGATCCAGCAATGATTGCTCCAGGCTATGAGCCAAGATTAATGTTGAATTTTCATTACATTGATGTAACGTATGTCCCAACGGCTGATTTAATCGCCCGTCAGAAGGAAGAAGAAATTCGTAATCGAGTAAGGGCAATGGACATGCCAAAAGATGTCCGAGAAGCAAATTTACGAGATTTCGATCCATCTTCTCAAGGTCGAGCCAAAGCGTTAGCAGAAGCAATGCAATTTTTAAGAGAATATCCTGCGACACCAAAAGAATTTCATAAAGGGCTCTATTTACAAGGCCCCTTCGGTGTAGGAAAATCTTTCTTATTAGGTGCGATGGCTAATGCTTTAGCAGAACGTGGATTTACTACGACAATTGTTCATTTTCCAACATTTACAGTAGAAATGAAGCAAGCCATTGGTCGCGATCAAGTTGGTGAAAAGCTCGATGCAGTAAAAAAATCCCCTATATTAATGATTGATGACATTGGTGCGGAATCCATGACTAGTTGGATTCGTGACGACGTTTTAAGCGTAATCTTGCAATACCGAATGCAAGAACAATTAGTTACTTTTTTCTCTTCCAATCTAGATTTAAAAGCTTTAGAAGAGCATTTAACCGTGACGCAACGAGGAGAACAAGAGCCGCTAAAAGCCAGACGAATTATGGAACGTGTGCGTTATCTGTCAAAAGAGATTACGATGACAGGAAATGATCGACGAAACGGTTAAAGCAATCCTTTTATTTTTATGGATTGCTTTTTTTCTTGCGTTTGAAGAGGTAGCGTAAGTTTCGCAAAAACAAGTACTTTTGTGTACACTGACAATAAAGAAGTGAGGAAAAGAGGCGTAACAATGAAGAGAAAACTTTGGATTTTTATTGGGGTATTCGTGGTGCTTCTGGGAGGATATTTTCTTTTGTTTAGAGAAAAATCCTATAAAGTAGAGGTGGAAAAAGTGAATCCAAAAATTCAACGCTTAATGTCGACAGACAAACAACATTTTTTAACAAAACATGAATTTCACACAAAAGAAACAGCTGAACGCAAAGATTTGTTGAAGTTTTTTATTGAAACCCGGCTCAAAACAGACGGCGGCTTTTTAACCAATTATTTACCAGATGCTGAACGTAAAGATGTCGCCACAGGACATGAGCTGCTAAGTGAGTCTTCGGGTCTATATTTGCGTAATTTAGCTTTTGATACGCAGGGACGTTTTGATAATTTTTACAAGCAGACGAAAGACACCTTTTACGACGGCGTCCAATTTAGTTATCGAATTGACGAGCAAGGCAATAAATACAATGTCAATGCCTCGATTGATGATTTACGGATCATTCGTTCATTAATTGAAGCAGGGGGTCATTTTAAAACAGATCAGTATGATCAAGAAATTAAAAAATTAGGCAAGAGTTTTATGAAAACCTCTATGAAAGATAACATTCTAATTGATTTTTACGATAGTAAATCAAAACAACAGTCTTCAGAAACTTCTTTGTTTTATATTGACTTAATTACGCTGGGTTATCTATACAAAGAATTTGGGATTTCAGCAGACTACTTGCAGTATCATTACCAATTAATAGATGATGGCTATATTTCTGATGATTTACCTCTTTATCAAACGAAGTTTAATCATCAAACAAATAAATACGAAAACAACGGAACACTTAATATTATTGAATCTTTATTAACGATTGTCCATTTAAGTGAAGTGGGTATGGCGAAGCAGACTAGTATTGATTTTGTGCGAAAACAAGTTCAGCAAGGAACGCTTTTTAACTCGTATGATTTAAATGGATCACCTGTGGATAAAAATCAATCTGCAGCCAGTTATGCGATAGCGGCTTTAATTGGTGTTGCCGAAAATGACAAAGAGTTGTATCGTGCGGCAATTACAGTACTTAATAATTTTCAAATTATGGATTCAAGCAGTCCGATTTATGGAGGATTTGGTGATAAAGTTACGAAACAAGTCTATTCCTATAATAACTTAATGGCTCTTTTGGCCTATGATTTCTAGATGAGGTGAAAGCATGGAAAAGATCAAAATATACATGAACTCGGCTTTTGAATGGTTGAGTCGTTATATTTCTCCAAGTCTTTTGGCCGTTTTAGGGATTGGGTTAGTGACAAGCATTTTGTTATTCGTTTATCCGATTAATGGTTTGGGAGATAATGGCGAGTATTTTCGTGTGTTAAATTCAAATAGTCTTTATCGTGTCAATGGTGATAGCTACGACAATGTGGCCTATTTTGTTAAGGACTTTTCAATTATGCGTTATTTTAATGAAACAACGACGCACTTTGTTTCCACTCAACAATTTTTCATCACCATTGCCATTTGGCTTAATAAACTTTTTTATAGTCAAACACTTTTCGATATTCGTTTCTTAGGTTTCGTTTATCTTAGTTGTTTTTTAGTGTCAATTTATATTCTGGTACGAGGCTTAACCGAAGGCGTGTCTTTGAAAAAAAGTTATCTTATCTCTTTGTTGGTTATTTTCATCTTGGGAGATACCTCCTATACGATTTATTTTAATTCCTTTTATACAGAAGCGACGAGTTTTTTACTTTCTGTGAGTGTCTTAGCATTTTCAGTCTATTTTTATCGGGTGACGAAACCACGAACTTGGCTCAGAAGAATAGTTTTGGTTATCTTGGCACAAGCAGTAGTACTTTTAATAGGGACAACACGCCAAGAATATTTGCTGATTATTGGCGTAATTATTGCTGGATTAGGATTTTTTGTCTACTTGTCACAACGTTACCAACGATTGTCAATGACGGCCTTTTTAATTGCGTTGATTGGTTTTACAACGTTAGCAGCTTTTATCGTTCCTAACGATATCTATGAACGTGATGTCTACCACAGCATGACGCGCGGTGTAATGAAGGATAGTAAGGTTCCGGATAAACGGATGTCAGAGGGCGGAATCAACCCGCAATATGGGTTGCAAAAGGGACGTTCCTACTTTGAAGAATACAGTCCTGTATCACCAACTTCTGAACAAATGAAAAAAGATTTTTTTGATAAAACGAGTTTTGGATGGGTGTTATTGAATTATTTAAATTATCCATCTGAATTATGGCAAGGACTGAATTCAGCGGTCCCAAATGTTTACTTAGTAAAGCCTAATAATGTGGGGAATTTTGAGAAAACGACGGGGCGTGCACCGCTGGAACAATCTAAATTTTTTATGGTGTATAACCGTATTAAAGCCAGTTTTTTTCCTAAAAACTTTGCTTTCTATCTATTATTAGGCGTGATTCTGTTTGGTTTATATGGCGTTGGTTTATACAGAGGACTCAAGAGAAACGAACCCAGATTAGTTTTTCGCTTCTTTTTAATGACAGGAATTTATCTAAATTTATTAGTTGTTTTCATTTCAACAATTATTATTGATGGGGATAGTGACTTAGTACGTCATTTGTTTTTAGTCTCAGTATTTTTAGATTTTCTCTTGTTACAAATTGTTTCTGATGTTATTGGTAAACGAATGTGGCAAGATACAACACCACAAGTCATTGGGGAGGTAGAGGGAATTGAAAAATAAACAATATCTTATTGGCTGGGTGTGTTTCTTACTCTTTTTCGTTTTTTGTGGCTTTGCCAAACCGGCGCTGGCTGCACCAAGTAAACATGTCTTACTTGTCTATGACAGCTTGAATATTGCTGGGAAAAAAGAAAATGATGTGGATGCTTTACAACGAGTGTTGACGAGTTTTGGAGTAGAAGTTCAGAGTGTGGCGGTGTCAGACTATGTGCCTGGAGAATTGCTAAATGATGGCTATGACAGTTTGATTTCTATGGTGAATTGGCCTGAACAAGCCGGCGTTATTGCCTCTGATTTTCTAGCAGATCGAGTTCATTTTAAAGGCAAACAATTACACATTGGTCGAAACATGCGTGACGATGAAAAACAATATTTTAGCGGTACGTGGAAAGAATTAAGTCATCGTCAATATCGGTTAGAAGATGAAAAAAACCGTTTTTCTCAAGTATTGCCTTTTCAAGATCAATCAGTTGTGCTGGAAAATACGCAAGGTCAGACGGTTGGCCGATTAAAAACACAAGAATTAGCACCAGAAGAATATCCATTTGGTGTAATTGAGAATGGGCATGCTTTTCTACCAATGTTTGAACGCAAAGGCGCTGTTTTTTTAGAAAGCTTAGACGTAATTAGTCAATGGCTGGAAAGTGAAAAAATGTCACGGCCGTTTTTGACGATTTCTGATTTTAACCCGTTAAGAGATATGTCTGTGGCAACCTATTTGCAAGAAGAATTAGTTAAAACCACGTATCCTTATATTTTATCCAGTACGAGCGTTTCACAAAACAATACGATTTTACCTTATAAACTATTTACGAATGCGTTACGTGCGTTTGCTTCGACGGGGGTTATTTTCTTAGAAACACCGGTCGTTAACAATGTTGATTTAAATGACCAACGTGCTTTGAAACAATTGATGGAGCAGCAGATTAGTTTATTGGTCGACAGACATGTCTATCCAGTAGGCATTTCTGCTCCAGGATACTGGAATCAAGACCTTCAATACCAAGAGGATGGTCTAGCAATTAGTGATACAGTGATTCTAAGAGAAAATCCGCCGATTGAACGCGTTTTTTATCGGAACCAAACGGGAGAATCAATCACTTATAAGAATGCTTTGTTTGATTTACCGTATGATTATTTATCGGGGATTGAATGGACGGATAAAGATAATCCGAATGACTATCGATTTCCAATGCCGACCACCATTAGTTTTTCATTTCCAAATTCTAAAAAAGAAGTGGATCATCTAATTCAAGAAGTCAAGGAAGCACCAATAGTGTTTAGTGTTTCAGAAGCGGATCAACATTTCACTGTTCAAACACAAACGCAGAAAATCGAATTTCGGAATAATCGGTTCTTCTTAAACAATCAAATTGTCAATGGTTTGGCTGATACAGGGGCTTCAACAGTTGAAAAACAACGATTTACAGGGTTATTTTCATTCTTTTTCAGTATCACAAACAATATTTTGATTGGCGTTGTGACACTGACTTTAATCATCCTGATTATTTTGTTTATGATTGGACGAAAGAATTATCGGTCGAAATATATTAATAAGGAGGAAGACAAATGACCATTGCTGACATTGTAATGTTAACAGCAACTATCATTATTTGGAGTCTACTAATTGTAAATATTCTCTTAGTTATTTTTGGCTATGTTTATTATTTAAAAACAGATCCTGTCGCACCACCACCTGTAGAGGACGAAGACGCGCCGTTTGTTTCAATTATGGTGCCGGCCCATAATGAAGGAATTGTCATTGTGCGAACAGTTGAAGCGTTATTGAATTTTAATTATCCGCAAGATCGCTATGAAATTATTGTGATTAATGACAACTCAAGTGATAATAGTGCCGAGCTTTTAGCTAACGTCCAAAAAAAGGCGGTTAATCGAAATTTGCAGATTATTAATACAGACAATATAACAGGTGGTAAAGGTAAGTCTAATGCCTTAAACATTGGTTTCAAGCAAGCCAAGGGGGACGTGATTGCCATTTATGATGCGGACAATACACCTGAACCGAATGCACTCCGTTATTTAGTTGGAGAGTTAATTGCTAGTGAGGAATACGGCGCGGTTATTGGTAAATTTAGAACGAGAAATCGCAATGCAAGCCTGTTGACACGCTTTATTAATATCGAAACACTTGCCTTTCAATGGATGGCACAAGCCGGTCGTTTTCAATTATTTAAGTTATGCACGATTCCTGGCACAAATTTCATTGTTCGTCGTAGTATTATTGAAGCCATTGGCGGCTGGGATGACAAAGCGTTAGCCGAAGATACAGAAATCAGTTTCCGCATCTATATGATGGGCTATAAAATTAAGTTTCAACCAAAAGCAGTGACGTGGGAGCAAGAGCCACAAACTTTGTCAGTTTGGTTCCGACAACGGACGCGATGGGTCAAAGGCAATATTTATGTCATTGTTAAAAATGCTAAATTATTGTTTAATCCTAAAGCGAGTCGGATCCGTTTTGATATTTTATATTTCTTGTCCATTTATTTTCTCTTAATGACATCGCTCGTTTTGTCAGACATCATGTTAGTTTTATCAATGTCTGGTTACTTAACAACGACCCTGCAAGGATTTAGCAATTCCTTGTGGTTGTTAGCGATTTTGTTATTTATTTTCAGTACTTTTGTCAGTATTACAACCGAGAAAGGCGAAATGACTTTAGAGAATATCTTAATTATTGCCTTGATGTATATTACATACAGTCAGATGTGGCTAGTAGTCGCCGCTTATGGCATGGTGATGTATATTAAAGAAAATGTTTTTCATAAACAAACACAAACAAAATGGTACAAAACTGAACGATTTAAATAAGGAGGAAACGTGCAATGAAACAAAAAACAGTCACTTTAATAGGGTTGTTCTTTCTGGCAATTCTGATTGGTGTCGCAAGTCCGACCGTATACGCCGAAAACAAAGAACAAGACAACCATACCTTTACACAACCTTTTCAAAATAAAACAATCTCTTTAACAGGTACTTCTGTCCGTAGCACCATGTATTTTACAAAAATTGATTATTGGGACGTAAAAAAAGCATCATTCAATATGACTTACCAAATCACACAATTAAAAAATAATCAGACCTCAGATTTAACTGTGGCAGTTAATGGTGTGAAGTTTTATTCTTGGCGTCCTGAAAATACGACTGGTATTCAACAAAAGACGATTGAAATCCCTTTGGAACTGATTAAAGAGACAAATACATTGACTGTTGAAGGCCAAATTATTAATCAGGCAGGAAACGACATGTATAATTTAATTGAAACTCCGGCAAATTGGTTAACGATGTATGAAGGATCTAACGTAAACTTCCAATACGATTTACAACTACCAGAGAATACAATTCATTCTTTTTATAATCATTTTGTAGGAGCAGACACGATTGCGAATAAACACAGTGTTATTTTGACACCAGAAAATGCATCGGAAAAAGAATTAGCTGCAGCGACCCATGCGTTAGCTGGTGCTGCTCGTTTGATTACTACCTCAGAAGAATTGTTGCCAATGGCTTCTTTGAACAAAGAACAGTCAGCACCCTATCAGTTGATTATTGCCAGCTATGATAAATTACCAGATCAGTATAAAAGTCAAATTGATAGCAAACGCGTGGAAGACCAGGCTGTCTTAAAATTTTTCAATCAACCAGATAAGCATGTTTTAGTAGCTACTTCTAAAGATGAGGACTTACTTGTTCGTGCGGGACGTTATTTAGCCAATTATGAATTAATGACCCAAACAGATAAAGAAGAGACAACAGTTGATGAGAATACCGATACGTTTAGTTCAACTTTAGAATTTGATGGAAATTATCCATTAACCTCAACGGGGGACAAACTAGAAGGGGCTTATCACCAAGAACAAACGTACTTTGTCAATTTACCAGTGGATCGAAACAATGCCAATGGAAGTCGCGTGCATTTACATTTTAAATACGCTGAAAACTTAGATTTTGATTCTTCTTTAGTGACGGTTTACGCCAATGATAAACCAATTGGCAGCAAGAAATTAAGCGCTGCTCGTGCAAACGGTGATGAATTAAATCTCGAATTTCCAAAGAACTTAGAAATTGCTGATAGTTTTGTTTTAAAAGTTGCTTTTGATTTGAATGTTAAATCACCAGAAGTTTTACGAAATGGTCAGACTCCATGGGCCTTTATTGAAAATAATTCGAATGCGTTTATTCAAACAGAAGAACTGAATGACATATTATTTAACAACTATCCGAACATTTTTATCAGAAGCCGTTCTTTTGCTGATTTAGCGATTTTATTACCAGAAAAAATGGACGACAACTATTTTAAAGTGTTGACCAATTTATTTAACTTAATTGGTAATTATGCCGAAAGTAATGTCGGTGAGATTACGTATTATAAAAAAGCGCCTAAAAATGCGGCATTAGAAAATCATAACTTGATTATTTTTGGTACGCCTAAGGATAATCCGATGATTCGTAAGTTAAACGATCAGTTATATTTCCATTATGATAAGGACTTCACACGTTTTGTTTCAAACGAGAAACTGAGCATTGAAAAAGATTATGGTAAACAAATCGGTACGGCGCAGTTAATGTTTTCTCCATATAATGCGAAAGCCGCGGCGTTAATCTTAACAGGAGCTAAATCACAAGGTGTCTTTTTAGCCTCTACACAAGTGAATACAGAGAAGAATACTTCTATGTACAAAGGAGATGCCATTGTGGTCGATCCGAACTATCGTCGCTATGATTATCGTTTCAAAAAACGTGTAAGCAACGTTAGCAACGAATCATTAGGTAAACGAATTGTCAATAATCATAAATTAATGATTTATCTATTTGTCTTCTTAATTGGTATGACTATTATTGGATTAAGTGCGTTCTTCATCGTGAAGAAGAATTTGAAAGGTGGGGAATAGAGTGAATCAAAAACGAGTGACCTTACTTTTGGATTTAACTTTGTTGGTAGGAATTGTTTTGGTTGTCGGCACAACCATCTTTATGGCCTTAGGAACGAATGATTTCTTTGTGGACTTAAGTTGTCTATTAATTTCAGTTATCTTAATTATCGTTACCTATTTTGTAGGAATTACAGCGGGGTTAACATTTTCGCTTATATTTATTTTTCTACAATTGACTTATGTTGTATATCAGTATGTCTATCATGATTTGTTTAGCTATGGCTCATTATTTTGGCTAATCATGCCGCCGCTCTACTGTTTAACAATCTATGCAGTGACTTATCAAATTCGTACGATTGAAGAAGAAAATATTCGCTTACGTAAAGAAACTTCACGGTTAAATGCGTTAGATGCAGTAACTAATTTAAGAACAGCAAAAATGTACGAGGAAGGATTCGATTTATTTTCTGATATTTCTACACGTTATGAAGCGCCGTTATATTTAGTCGTGATCCGAGTGGCCTATTGGGAAAGTATTCGTAACTTATTAAGTCCTGAACAAAAAAATGAATTGCTACAAATCGTGACAGCGGCGATTAAAGAGACAACGGATGATCGCTTCTTACCATACTTTATCGACGGCACACCGCCGACTTGGGCGTTATTAATTTTCCGCGATGGGGATGACGGATACACTACTAGAAAAGAATTCAAACAACAAGCTCAAGAGAAATTTACCCATTCTGAAACCTTAAGAAATATTACTTTGACATTACAAGTTTCCTATACCAAATATGATCCTGCCGAATTTAACAACGCTTCAGAATTTTTAGGGGATGGAATTAATTCTCTTCAATATGATGTTTAAAAAGGAGGCAAACAAATGACTGAAAAACTTGCTGTTTTTACAGGGAAATTAGCAGAGGCTGGTGTGTTAAATGAGACGCAGCCATTGTCAATGCGATTACATTTAGAAAATATCCAAGCAGAAAGTGATCCAGAATCCATTGTTCCCTTATTTTCTCATGGGGTAATTTTAAACATACTTGTTGAACAGTTAGAGGAAAGTATCCCACTGTCTCACTTGAAAAAAGGGACCAAAGTCCGTTTCACAGTCGTGGGCTTGCCGCCGATGACTATGTCAATTCCACCGCATGTTGGTGGGCAAGCGATTGAATTGATAGAAGAAATCTAAAAAGCTTCTGCATTAGCTATGATTATTAGCTAATGCAGAAGCTTTTTTTATTCAAAGGTCATTCTTTCAATTCGATCGAACGCTTCCTTTAATAAATCTAAATTTTGTGTTGCGGCTAAACGAATGTACTCATCGCCCGTTGTTTCACCAAATGCTTTTCCAGGAATCACTAATACCTGTGTCTCTTTTAAAAGCTTTTCCACAAAAGGAACGGAAGTTAGTCCAGTTTTTTGAATATTAATGAAGGCGTAAATACTTCCTTTGACTGGATGAAGCGAAAGGAAAGGAATCTTTGCTACTCGTTGGGCCACATACTCTAAACGTGTTTGGAACACTTCAACGATTGGGTCTACAAATTCGTCAAAATGTTGTAACGCATAGATTCCTGCTTGCTGTGACAACGTAGGCGCAGAATACGTAACGCCTTCATTAATTAATTTGGCTACTTCGTTAATATAGTCTGGGGCAATCATATAACCAATACGCCAACCAGTCATTGCAAAGGCTTTTGAAAAGCTACCAAAAGTGATAGTATTTTCTGGAGCAAACGTAGCCATGGGAGTAAACGTTTCTTGGAAACAAAAGGCTTCATAAACTTCATCTGAAAGAATGTATAAGTTGTGTTCAATCGCTACCTGTGCGATTTCTCTGAAAGTTTCTTCAGAGAAAACAGCGCCTGTTGGGTTATTCGGTGAATTAAGAATAATCGCTTTGGTTTTAGGCGTGATTTTTTCTTTCAAAAGAGCTACATCAATTTGGAAACCATCTTCTTCATAGGTTGGTAAAAAGACCGGAACGCCATCTGCTAAAAGGACTTGGTCTTTATAAGGAGAGAAATAAGGTTCATGAATAATCACTTCATCTCCAGGATTTAGAATCACTTGTAAGGCAAGGTACATTCCGTGCAGAGCGCCAACTGTGGCCCGGACTTGATTCGGTTGAAAAGATAATTGATAATGTGACTGATAAAACTGAATGACCGCCTCAATGAATGCCTCGCTACCATCAGAAGCGGTATATTTTGTATGCCCATTTTTGGCATCGTTAGCTGCTTGTTCGATAATCCGCTCATCGGTAATTAAGTCAGGGTCACCAATCGATAAATCGATTAAATTTGGGGTCTTTTTCGCCAATGTTGCAATATCCATGAGTAAATTTTCAGTAGGTTGTTGGTAACGTGTTGCGATATTCTTGCGATCCATACCAGGTGCTCCTTTTTAT
Organism: Enterococcus sp. DIV1316a; assembly: GCF_050536915.1. Taxonomy (NCBI): domain Bacteria; kingdom Bacillati; phylum Bacillota; class Bacilli; order Lactobacillales; family Enterococcaceae; genus Enterococcus; species Enterococcus sp. DIV1316a. Next base: position 674,196 of record NZ_CP172913.1, read on the forward strand.
AAAACTTTTCTTAGAAAATCTTGTGTTCTTGGGTTTTGTGGCGCATCAAAAATTTCTTCAGGTGTGCCTTCTTCTTGAATGATTCCTGCATCCATAAAAATGACACGGTCCGCAACTTCTTTTGCGAAGCCCATTTCGTGGGTAACCACCACCATTGTCATCCCTTCAATAGCTAAATTTTTCATAACGGATAGCACTTCGCCCACCATTTCAGGGTCTAAGGCAGAAGTTGGTTCATCGAACAGCATCACGTCAGGGCGCATGGCTAAAGCACGAGCAATCGCTACCCGTTGTTGTTGCCCACCAGAAAGTTGAGCGGGATAATTTTCTTTTTTATCTGATAAACCAACTTGTTCCAGTAAAGAAAGAGCATGTTCTGTGGCTTCAGCAGCGGCTTCTTTTTTTACTTTAACAGGACTAATCGTTAAGTTTTCCAAGACATTTTTATGCGGGAAAAGATTGAAATTTTGGAATACCATTCCCATTTTTTGACGAAGTTGATCAATGTTGGTATTTTTATCTAATAAATTTTTTCCTTCAAATTCAACGCTGCCACCAGTTGGTGTTTCTAATAAGTTCAGGCAACGTAAAAAAGTACTTTTACCACTGCCAGAAGGGCCAATAATTACGACAACTTCACCAGCTTCAATTTCTAAGTCAATTCCTTTAAGTACTTCATTTTTTCCAAATGTTTTCTGTAAGTTTTTAATGTTAATCACTAGTACTCATTCTCCTTTCAGCAACACCTAATAGACGCGAGATAGTAAAGGTTAGGACGAAATAAATCAACGATACAATTAAGTAAGGTAAGAAGGGTTTAAAACTTGCTCCTTGAACGTTGCCAGCTTGGAAAATTAGTTCTGAAACACCAATGACTGAAACAACGGAAGATTCTTTAATTACTGTAACAAATTCATTGCCTAACGCTGGTAAAATATTTTTAATAGCTTGTGGGAAAATGATGTATCGCATTGCTTGGTTTTGATTCATTCCCAAAGAACGAGCAGCTTCCAATTGTCCTTTATTAACTGCCTGAATACCAGCACGAATAATTTCTGCTACATATGCACCACTGTTTAAAGAAAGAGCAATACAACCAGCTGCTACTTTTGATAAGTCTAAACCAAGAACGCCTGTCCCGAAATAGACAATAAAAATTTGAACAAGCAAAGGAGTGCCACGAACATATTCAATATAAGCAATGGCAATGCCACGTAAAATTTTGGAATTGGCTAACTTCATTAAGGCAAGTAATGCCCCTAAAATGGCACCAAACAAAACACCAATGAAAGCTAGGAAAATGGTATAGCCCGCACCGTTAAGGTAGAACTTTCCATACTTTTGTAAAAAGCTTTGATCTTTTTGGAACATTAATTGATTGGCTTCTTTTTTATAACCGTCCATTAATTTTTGATCATTAATTTGTTTAATAGAGGCATTTACTTTCTCCGTCAAAACGGGCGCATCTTTAGGAAAAGCAACGGCAGTATCTTTTGAGCCTTTTTCAAAGGTAACATCAGCAAAAGCTAAATCCTCATTTTGAGAAACATAGGCTTCGCCAACCGGTTCTTCCATAACGACTGCATCTAATTTATTATTTTTTAGATTCATAATTAAATCTGGAATTTTTTGAAGAGAAGTAGGGACAGCACCGGTTAATTCGGTTTTAATTAATTCTTCTTGTGTCGTTTGCTTTTGGGCACCTGCACGAACGCCTTCGAAATCTTTAGTGGAATGAAATTTATCTTTGTCTTCTTTCCGAACAATGACTCTTTGTTGAACGTTCATATATGGTTGAGAAAAAGCTACTTCTTTTAATCGTTCAGGCGTTGGCGACATGCCAGAGATGACCATGTCAATCTTGCCAGTTTTTAAGGCCCCTAACAGAGCATCAAAGCCTAGTTCTTCGATTTTTAATTTAACGCCTAAATCGTCGGCAATTTTTTGAGCAATAGAAATATCAAAACCGACAATTTTATCTTCACCATCTACTTTTGCATGAAATTCATAAGGGGCATAGTCTGCGGATAAGCCGACAACTAGTTCTCCCTTTTGGATGATTTTGTCATAGACTGGATCGTTTTCGGCTGCAAAAGTTTCTTTAATAGGTAATAATGAGAGCAACAAGAATAAAATTGGTAAAATCGTCTGTAGCCATTTTTTACATTTGGTCATTTGCGTAAACTCCTTTTTGTATTATTTTTATAAATATTCAAAAAAAGCGAATAAATGTATAAAAATTTATTGTGTTATGATGTGGTTTATCATATCATAGAATATGTAAAAGGAAAAGTAGTAGAGTTGAAAAAATACAACTTTTTCAAAAAAATTTTCAAAAGTCAAAAATGAAGGGGATTTTCAAGATGGAACAATCATTAATTGTGAGAGGGACACCACAAGAGTATCTTTGCGAAATTGGTTCGTGGGAATTATTAGAAGGACAACTATTATGCAGAAATATTCATCGTGTATTCATTTTACACGGGACTGAGTCATGGCAAGCGGCAAAACCGTATTTTCCGACGTTTCAAAAAGTAACAGCTGTTTTTGAAAACTATGGAGGTGTTTGTACAGATCAACGTGTGCAAGAGTTAGAAGCACAAGTGCTGGACAATCATTTAGAGGCCATCGTCGCTGTTGGTGGAGGAAAAGTGGCCGACTTGGGCAAAGCCTTAGCACACAAAATGGCGTTACCGGTAATTATTTTACCCACTTTAGCAGCTACTTGTGCACCGTGCACGCCATTGAGCGTAATGTATCGAGAAGATGGAGCAATGGAACGGTATGACGTTTTTCCGCAAGCAAACGCTTTGGTGTTGGTAGAACCAAGAGTGTTATTGCATTCGCCTCGGTCCTTAATGGTGGCAGGTATTGGGGATACATTAGCTAAATGGTACGAAGCAGATGCGATTATTTCGCAGTTAGATGTCCAAGTGTTACCTATTCAAGTTTCTCATTTTGCCGCGGAAAAATGTCGCGATATTTTGTTAAATGAAAGTATCAATGCTTTAAAAGCGATGGAAGAGCAGCAATTAAATCAATCGTTTATTGATGTCATCGAAACGAATTTAATTATTGGTGGAATGGTGGGTGGCTTTGGCGATGATTATGGTCGGACAGCAGGTGCCCATTCCATTCATGATGCACTAACTTTGCTGCCAGCTAGCCATCGACAATTGCATGGAAACAAAGTGGCGTATGGTGTGTTTGTTCAATTAGCCATTGAAGAGAAATGGCAAGAAATCGCTGAATTGATTCCTTTCTATCACCAACTAGGTTTGCCTATTTCTTTAAAAGAAATGGAGATGGACTTAACTGAAGCCGAGTATCAAGAAGTAGCAGAACGTGCTTGTATAGAAGGCGAAACGATTCATTATATGAAACAAAAAATTACCCCTGAAATTGTGAAAAAAGCGATGCAAGATTTAGAAAAATATACAGCGACAAAATAAGTGCCAAACAGCAACTAGCTCATTTGAATTATTTGAACTAGTTGCTGTTTTTTAAGGATCCTTTTTTGAAAAAAGAAACCTTGAGAAATCCTTGCAAATTCAATAAAAAAAAAGTATGATGATGGGAGGACAAATTATAGTAGAAAGTAGGGAAATGAATGACGGAACCAGCCATTCGTTATCGTTTAATCAAAAAAGATAAACACACAGGTGCGCGTTTAGGTGAATTAATTACTCCTCACGGCACATTTCCAACACCAATGTTTATGCCGGTAGGTACACTTGCGACAGTTAAAACAATGTCACCAGAAGAATTAAAAGAAATGGGTGCCGGTGTTATTTTAAGTAATACTTACCATTTATGGTTACGCCCAGGTGAAGATTTAGTCGAAGAAGCAGGCGGTTTACACAAATTTATGAACTGGGATCAACCTATTTTAACTGATTCAGGTGGCTTCCAAGTCTTCTCATTAAGTGATATGCGGAAAATCGAAGAAGAAGGTGTGCATTTTAGAAATCATTTAAATGGTTCAAAAATGTTCCTTTCTCCAGAAAAAGCGATCAATATTCAAAATAAATTAGGATCAGATATTATGATGAGTTTTGATGAATGTCCACCATTTGATGAAAGCTATGAGTATGTCAAACGCTCGATTGAACGGACTTCTCGTTGGGCTGAGCGTGGCTTAAAAGCCCATGCGAATCCTGATAGACAGGGATTATTCGGTATTGTTCAAGGTGCGGGATTTGAAGATTTACGTCGTCAAAGTGCCAAAGATTTAGTGAGTATGGATTTTCCTGGCTATTCGATTGGTGGCTTATCTGTTGGTGAGTCTAAGGAAGAAATGAACCGAGTCTTAGACTTTACGACACCGTTAATTCCTGAAAATAAACCACGTTACTTAATGGGTGTGGGTGCCCCTGATTCATTAATTGATGGAGTGATTCGTGGGATTGACATGTTTGATTGTGTGCTACCAACACGTATTGCGCGCAATGGTACTTGTATGACTTCACAAGGTCGCTTGGTTGTTAAAAATGCCCAATATGCAAGAGATTTTCGTCCGCTTGATGAAAAATGTGATTGTTATGTTTGTCGTAATTATACGCGGGCCTATATTCGTCATTTGATTAAATGTGATGAAACATTCGGAATCCGTTTAACATCGTATCATAATTTATACTTCTTGTTAGACTTAATGAAAAATGTCCGTCAAGCAATTATGGACGACAATTTATTAGAATTCCGACAAGCGTTTTTTGAAGAATATGGCTTTAATAAAGCGAATGCAAAAAGTTTCTAAAAATTAGAGGAAAAAACTAGTTCTTCAAGCATTTTTTTGATACAGTTAGTAGTGTGAATAATGCAGAGTGAGGTGAAACAAATGGGTGGCGGATTTACAATGATTTTTACATTAGTCCTTTTAGGAGGAATGATGTTTTTCATGACACGTTCTCAAAAGAAACAACAGCAAGAACGTCAAAAACAACTAAACGCAATGAAAACTGGCGATAGTGTTGTCACAATTGGTGGTTTACATGGTGTTTTAAGTGAAATCAACGAAAAAACAGTTTTAATCGATTGCGAAGGTATTGTCTTAGAATTTGACCGTGCAGCAATTCGAACTGTAACACCTGGAACTGCCGTTACAAATGATTCAGCAGTAACTAGTGTACCAGTCACAGAAGTTGAAGAGACAGTCACAGAAGAAGTAACTGAAGTTCCTGAAACATCAGATCCTTCAAAAGAAAAGAAAGACTAAACGATTCAACTAATTCATTTAATGGTTAAAGAGAGCGGAACAGGCTTTTCAAAGGCGAAACTGTGACCAGTAGTCACACGAGAAAGCCAATAAGAAGAGATAATTCCTATTCCGCTCGTGTCGTTTATCTTAAAATGTAGGACTAGGAAGGTAGGTCATTTGGACTTACGTCCTAAGTCCTTTTTAACTATTAAGTTTACAAAAAAGGTTCCTTTTTATAGTGTTGGAAGATAGTTAAAAAGTGATCAATCTTTCGCTTGGTTGGAAGGAGAAGAGCCCATGACAAAGGAAAAATTAAGTTGGTTACAACAAAAAATGCTCAATAAAAGTATTAAAAAGAAGTGCCAAAATTTTCGTGAACTAGGTTATTCTTCCATCAACGAAGAAGATTTATTGACTTATTTACTCACCTATCGTTGGAAAAAACAAACCCATTTATCTGTCAAAGACTGTCGTAAAGACATTCAGAAGGTTAAGCCGAATGAATTTTTTGACTATCAACAATTATTGGCACAGACATCAAAAAATCCTTTAAGGGACTGGCATGATATTGAAGACTTATTCTAGAAAAAAGAATAGGTCTTTTTTTTTTGAGATAAAAAAAATTATAAATAGTTGTGAAAAATATCACAAAAACTATTTACAAGATTCATTTTATATTGTATGATGTGAATGTGAAATAGTTAACAAAGTTTTTTAAAATGAAACTCTTAGGAGGATGAACATGGTTAAAACAGTAAAAAAAGAAAAGACAGAAACAGTTGATGTTTCATCAATGATTGATGAATTAGCAACAAAAGCGAATGTCGCTTTAAAAGCAATGGAAGATTTTACACAAGAACAAGTAGATCACATTGTCCATCAAATGGCGATGGCGGCGTTAGACCAACATATGCCTTTAGCAAAAATGGCTGTCGAAGAAACTGGCCGTGGAATCTATGAAGATAAAGCAATCAAAAATATGTATGCATCTGAATACATTTGGAATAATATTAAACATGATAAAACAGTGGGTGTAATTAACAAAGACGAACAAACCGGCTTAATGGAAATTGCTGAGCCAGTTGGCGTGGTATGTGGGGTCACACCAACAACGAACCCAACGTCAACAACTATTTTTAAATCACTAATTGCCTTAAAAACAAGAAATCCAATTGTTTTTGCTTTCCATCCTAGCGCACAAAAATGTTCGGCAGAAGCGGCACGTATTGTACGGGATGCGGCGATTGCAGCAGGTGCACCAGAAAATTGTATTCAATGGATTGAACAACCATCGATTGATGCAACATCTGCTTTGATGAATCATCCAGGGATTGCCATTGTTTTAGCAACTGGTGGCGCAGGCATGGTAAAATCTGCGTACTCAACAGGTAAACCAGCACTAGGCGTTGGTCCTGGGAACGTACCAGCTTATATTGAAAAAACGGCTAAAGTAAAACGTGCGGTTAATGATTTAATTGTTTCAAAATCATTTGATAATGGAATGATTTGTGCTTCTGAGCAAGCGGTCATTGTGGATAAAGAAATTTATGCTTCTGTCAAAGCTGAGTTTGAAGCACATAACGTTTACTTCGTGAAACCGAATGAATTACAAAAACTAGAAGATGCAGTGATGAATGAAGGCAAATACGCAGTAAATCCAGCGATTGTCGGTAACTCTGCAGAAAAAATTGCTGAATTAGCAGGAATTAGCGTACCAAAAGGCACAAAAATTTTAGTCGCTGAATTAGAAGGTGCAGGTCCAGAATATCCATTATCAAGAGAAAAATTATCGCCAGTTTTAGCAATGATGAAATCAAACAATGCAGAGCATGCTTTTGAACTATGTGAAGCGATGTTAAACTTAGGTGGTTTAGGACATACAGCAGTAATTCATACAGAAGATGAAGAGTTACAAGTTGCTTTTGGTTTACGTATGAAAGCTTGTCGTATTTTAGTGAATACTCCATCAGCAGAAGGCGGTATCGGTAACATTTATAACGAAATGATTCCATCTTTAACACTTGGTTGTGGTTCATACGGGAAAAACTCTGTTTCTAAAAACGTATCAGCCATTAACTTAATTAATATTAAAACGGTAGCGAAACGGAGAAATAATATGCAATGGTTTAAATTACCTCCAAAAATTTTCTTTGAAAAAAATTCTTTACAATATCTACAAAAAATGGAAAATGTTGAACGTGTCATGTTAGTTTGTGACCCAGGTATGGTTCAATTTGGCTATGCAGATATCGTACGTAAAGAGCTACAAAAACGTAAAAATGATGTGAAAATCGAAGTATTTTCTGATGTTGAACCAAACCCATCAACAAATACTGTTTATGCAGGTACCAAAATGATGGTTGATTTCCAACCAGATACAGTGATTGCCTTGGGTGGCGGTTCTGCAATGGACGCGGCGAAAGGCATGTGGATGTTCTATGAACACCCAGATACAGAGTTCTTTGGTGCAAAACAAAAATTCTTAGATATCCGCAAACGGACATATAAAATTGCCAAACCAGAAAAAACACAATTTGTTTGTATCCCAACTACTTCAGGAACTGGTTCAGAAGTTACACCATTTGCCGTTATTACTGATAGTGAAACACACGTGAAATATCCGTTAGCAGACTATGCGTTAACACCAGATGTAGCGATTGTTGATCCACAGTTCGTAATGTCTGTGCCAGCTTCAGTCACTGCAGATACAGGTATGGATGTTTTAACACATGCTATTGAATCTTATGTTTCCGTGATGGCTTCAGATTACACACGTGGTTTAAGTTTACAAGCAATCAAGTTAGTTTTCGATCATTTAGAAAATTCAGTGAAACGTCCAGATATGGAATCTCGCGAAAAAATGCATAATGCATCAACCATGGCAGGGATGGCATTTGCCAATGCATTCTTAGGTATTTGTCACTCTATTGCTCATAAAATTGGTGGGGAATATGGCATTCCACATGGTCGTACAAATGCGATTTTATTACCACATATTATTCGTTACAATGCGAAAGATCCATCAAAACACGCAATGTTCCCTAAATATGATTACTTCCGCGCCGATACTGATTATGCAGACATTGCAAAATTCTTAGGCTTAAAAGGAAATACTACCGCAGAATTAGTAGAAGCTTTAGCAACAGCAGTAGCAGACTTAGGTAAATCAGTCGGAATTGACATGAACTTGAAAGCCCAAGGTGTCTCACAAGAAACATTAGACACAACGGTTGATCGTATGGCAGAACTTGCATATGAAGACCAATGTACAACTGCAAATCCGAAAGAACCATTAATTAGTGAACTAAAACAAATTATCTTAGATGCTTATGTAGGATAAAAGAACTCAAATAAAGAGACCAGAACATTAATGTTCTGGTCTCTTTAACGTTTTGCGAAAACAGTGCTGTCGATACCACGGTTATGACACCAATTAACTAAAACTGGATCGAGGATAAGTGCGGTACTCGTCAATTCTTCTGTCGTCTTTTTTCCTAAAAGAGTATAAAGCATTTTCACTTCTTCTTGCCATTGCTGTACAAGGGCTAAGGTATTTTCTAAACCATTTTTACTCATAAGGGAAGCTAAGATAGTCCCAGCAACTCCCATGCTTTTGGCACCTAAAGCGAGTCCTTTGACAATATCAAGAGAGTTACGCACACCGCCAGAGCCGAGAATAGTTAGTTTCTTTTGCCAATTTTGTGATTCCAGAAGAGAGATGACCGTTGATTGCCCCCAATCATCTAAGAAAGAAAGTTCTCGTTTCTTCCGCCGGGCATTTTCAATTTGTGTAAAACTCGTTCCGCCTTGGCCGCTCACATCCGCTGCTTGAACGCCGATAGAGGTAAGTTTTTCTAAGGTTTCTTGGCTCATGCCAAAGCCAACCTCTTTGACAATGACAGGCACTTCTACGGCCTGTACGATAGCTTCAATCTTGGTTAGCCAATTAGTGAAATCACGATCTCCTTCAGGCATGACCAATTCTTGGGGCACATTTACATGGATTTGTAAGGCATTCGCTTGAAATAAATCAAGCGCTCGCTTTGCTTCTTCCACACCCAAGCCTGCACCAATATTGGCAAAAATGAGTCCATCTGGGTTTTCTTTTCGCATAATTTGATACGTATCCGCTAAACTAGCATCTTTTAACGCTGCCGAGACAGATCCTGTCGCAACTAAAAGGCCAGTTTCTTTGGCAATAATGCCTAATTGCTGATTAATTTCTTTTGCACGCTGACTACCACCTGTCATTGCATTGACATAAAAAGGTTGGGGAAGCTGAAAAGAAAGAAACGAAGTGGAAATATCCACTTCGTTAACAGCGGATTCAGCAAACGATTGGTGAACAAAACGCACACGATCAAAGTCATTACTTTTTTCTTTGTGGAACGCTTTAGCTAATGATAGATGTTCATCTTTTCGATTCATGCTTCTCCTTACACTCCTTTTGACCATAGGTATAGACGTGAAGTGGCAGTGGGGTAATTCCGTCTTTTTCCCAAGCAGTCATTAATGGTAAAATCCCAGATTTTTGGCGGAAAATTACAATCCCACAATCGCCCCCGCCAGCGCCAGAAGATTTCGCAGCTCCTGTATAAGATTCAGCCAAATCACAAAGATTTTTCAAGGCTTCTGTTTCGATTACCACACCAGTCAGTGAAGATAATTCGGCGAGCAATTGGCGATTTTTAGTAATTTGTTTTTGAATAACAGAAATTTTTCCTGTGTTAAAGCCATTAATCATTGTTTCGACACAAAGCCGACTTTTCATTAAGAACTGCTCATAAGCCGCTTGTTTTTCTTCTTTTGATTGATGAACTCGATCAACTAAGTCTGAAGTGGACGCAGGACTACCTGTCCAACCAATTAGTAAACGTAGTTGTTTCGGTACTTTTAACGGAAAAATCATTAATTCAGGCCAGTCCATTGCTAACAAATCAGTTAATGTTTCAGTGGTTACTTTTTGATTGACCCAATCATGATCGAAGGTTGAAAAGGCAATCCAGCCCCCGTAACAGCTGGCGGCGATATCTCCGCAAGAACCATTTCCTTGAACGGCTAAGTGAGCTAATGCTGATAATTTGAAAATTTCCTCATTTTCCAAACCTAAGTCATAAAAAATATTCAAGGCTTTGACAGTTCCAACGGTTACTGCACCGCTTGAACCAAGACCATATTTTCGTCCATTTGAACTATCTAATTCACTCGTCACTTTTAAATGATAAAATGACAATTCTTTGTTTTGCTCTTGCGCATATTTTTCAGTTAGATGAATCGCCGCTAGAACATAATGAAAAGGATTTTCGCGAATATCTAATACGAGCTCACCATTTCGGCGTGTCCAACGAATAGGTAAAGAGCTGTATTGTGCAGATTGAATACTGCCTTCATCTGTTGTTTCTTCGACAGTTACAGTTACGAATTGATCCACAGCAACGATAATGGCAGGGTGGCCAGGTTCAACAACGGCATATTCTCCTGCAATAAATAACTTTCCTGGCGTAGTAACTTCAATCATGCTTATTTATCCATTCCTTTCGTTTCAAACAATTCAATTCCGGGACCAGCAAAAGCTGGGACTAACTGCTCTTTTGAAAAATGTTCACTTAAAAATGTTTTTAATGCTTCTAAGTTTTTCTTTTCGACTAAAACCTTGACATTCGGACCTGCATCCATTGTAAAGTAGCAAGGAATTCCTTTGGCCCGTGCTTGGCGAACTAAAGCCATCGCTTGTAAGCTGCCTGGGGACCAGTAAGTAAATGGAGGGACAGCGCCTAAGGTGGTTCCATGCATCCTTAACCCATTGGCTTCAATGATTTCTCCTAAACGAGGGAAGTCTTTTGTTTTAATTGCTTCATGAACTTGGGATAAATCTTTTTCCACATTGTCCAACCAACCTTGATAAAAGCTAGAAGTTTCTACTGTTCGTTTCATTCCATCACGGCTGGAAACATCTTTTTCGCCATCATTAATTAAGATAAAGAGCATGGCCAATTCGTTTTCCCAATTATTAGCTGGAATATTTTCAGCAAACGACGTTTCATCAGAGTGGCCTTTGTTCCATTGAGCAAAACCACCAAAAATACTACGACAAGCAGAACCTGAACCACGTCGCGCTAAACGTGATAAGTCTTTTGCTGAAAGATTTAATCCTAAGGCTACGTTACAGGCCCCTGCTAAAGCAGCTAGACCACTCGCTGAAGAAGCCAAACCGGCTGCAGTAGGCACAAAATTTTGACTTTCCACTTTTGCAAACCAAGTACAATCGGCTTGTTGACGAACAAGGTTCAAAAATTCTTTGACTTTTTTTGTTTGTTTTTCGTTTTGCAAGATACCATCTAAAATAAATACATCTTCTGAATAATGGGCATCAAATGTCACAGTTGTTTCTGTGTAAAAGGCATCTAATGTTAATGATAAACTACTATTCATTGGTAAAATGTATTCTTCATTGGCTTTTCCCCAATATTTAATCAGAGCAATATTTGTATGCGCTCGTGCTTTTCCTGAAAGCATTACTTTTTCACCTCTAATGATTGAATCCATGTAGTAACAGCTCCATTTTCTTCTAAAGTCTGTGCAATGGTTTGTGCGGTCTTTTTATTATCTGTTAAGGCAATCATACAGCCACCGCGACCGCCGCCGGTTAATTTTGCTCCTAGAGCGCCATGTTCTAGAGAGAGAGCCACTAGTCGATCCAGCATATCGTTGCTGACGGTTAATTGCTGGAGTTGCTCTTGCGCTAACGTCATTAGCTGACCTAATTTTTGTTTATCATCTTGTAAAATTGCCTGCTTCGCTTCTTTAGTAAAAGAACCTAATTGTTTCATTGTTTCAGCGATTGCTGTGGGATTATTTTGAGCTAGCTGCGCAATGTCTTTCACTGCTTCACGTGTTTGACCTTTAATTCCCGTATCAGCTACTACTAAGTAGGCATTAGATAAATTCATCGAGAAATGTGTGGGCGGAAATCCTCTAGTAAAAAATAAGGGATCAGCGCCGCTTGTTGCTGCGGCATCGATACCACTAGGATTGCCATGAGCAATTTTCTCACTTAAGGAAACAAGCTCAAACAATTCTTGATATGTATAAGCGTAATCAAAATAATCAAAAAGGCTTCGAACGATGGCCACAGCGGTTGCTGCGCTTGAGCCCATTCCTCGTTCAGCGGGAATCGTACTTGTTAAGGTCAAAGTGCCTTTAAATGTATCTTCCTTTAAAAAATGTAAGGTTTGCTGAACAACTTCCTTGATATTTGCTAGCTCTTGGGGCACGTCTTCAAGCGATCCTGTAAAATATGCACAATCAATCTGCATAGTTTTTGCTGGGGTAAAGACGGCTGTGATTTCTGTCGCTTGAAAAGGAAAGGCGATTGCTGGTTCGCCGTAAACAACGGCGTGTTCCCCCATTAAAATGATTTTTCCCGTCGCTTGACCGAGGCCTTGTTTTTTTATATTCATTCACTGACATTCCTTTTGAGTAGAATCGAGTATAGGACAAAAGACGTTATTGGATTAGAAGAACGTTTGTCATAATCTCTTCATGATTTATAGGAAATGATTCCAAAAGTTTCTCTTGTTCCAAAAAAAGAGATTGCTTAACCTAAGATAGTTTACCTAAAAATAAGGCACAAGTAAAATGGTTCCGTTGGTTTTTCCAAAAAATTAATAACAATTTAATAAGAAAGAACCGACAGAACCAGTTATTCGGCTATTTTTTTAAAATTTTATTAGGTAATCACCAAACCAAGGGCACTTGCCAAATAAATGGCTTGTTCAGGGGTGACTTTAAGACCAGATAAATAGTTTGGTGAGAAAGTCAAGCGTTCAAAGGTGTTTTTGGAAAAATCCAATCCTTTTAAAGAAGTATTTAGCCAATTACTTTCGGTTAAATCGCAAGCTTCTAGAAGGAGTTTCTTCCAGGTGACCTCGAAAAATTCACTTTCGACTAAACGAGTCTGATTAAAGTGAACAAGATTAAAATTTGCAAAACGAAAAGAAGCATAATCGGCTTTGCAATCCTCAAATAGACAATCTTTTAAATAGCTATCTGCAAAATTCGTTCCTGTCAAATTGCAACGAAGGAAAGTCACTCGATGAAAACTGCCAGACAGCCATTCGACGTTAGAAAAATCGCAAGCTTCAAAACGCACATTACTACAATCAAAAGAAGCAAACTGGCCATTTGCTAATGAAAGATGATCGAAAACAGCATCCCGAAAGACTAAGTTACGAACTTCTTGATTCGGTAAATCAATCTGCTGATACAAATGATTTTCTAAGATTGCCTCATCTTCTAATTGACAGTTCGTTAATAGAGGAAGTTGTTCTGGTAGATTTGGTGGCAAGGGATAAGTTATTTTCATAAAACGCCTCTTTCTTCTTGTTGATTTTCAAAGGTTTCATCAATTGAGTAGGCCCGATTATAGAAACGTAGCGCAGTTGTGAAAACATAAGCGCCGGCAAAACCAAGTAAACTACCTAACACAATCCCGACTAATCGATAGTTTAAAAGATTACTAATGACTTGCTGTCGTGCAAGATTTGATAATAATAAGGACATCGGGGTAATAAAAAAGCTGGCAATCGCATAGTTTCTGTTAATGAATCCTTCAAAAGCTGCATATAGAATACTAATGATACCGATTGTTTGTAAAGGTGTAAAGGGAATCATTAATAAAATTGCAGAAAGCAACAAACCGAGACTCGTACCTAGAATCCGTTGCACATTTCGCTGCATCACAGAATGTAAATTTTCCCCTTGTAAAATGGCTGCGCAAGTAAACGTCATCCAATAAGCGTTGACTAAATGAAGCGATTGACTTAAATAAGCCGCTAAAAATAAAATGGCCGCATAATGCAAAGCATCTAATAAAGAAGCGGGATCAATATAAAGTCGTTCTTGAAGAGACATCCGTTTTTGAAAAACGTAGGGGCGCTTGTCGATGAAATGAAGCACAATGCCCATGATAATGCCGGTCACTACTCCTAAAAGAACAAAACTGGCCATGATGGGAATCTTATGTAAAGGAAAATTGTTGCTTGTTCCCATTGCGGTTGACATGATAACTAACAAAGCACCAGGCTTCTCAATGCCATACAATCTAAAAAGTAAGCGTGCAAGAAAAGCGACGATGGCAATTGTAATGGGAATCAACCAAGGTACATGGTGACTTAGCATTCCTAAGCTGTTGCCCAGAACAATAAAAAAGCCAACAATATTCAGTCTGCGCAATAATTGAGGCAAAGGAAGCGGCTGATAATAAATAAACGTATAAATGCCCATCGAGCCAAAGGTCCCAATGAGTAAATTATTGGAAAAATAACCAATTAATAATGGAATTGCCATACAAATTGCGACACCAACTAACCGAAATAATTCGTCATTTGCTTTATCAATAGCAAACAAATCCTTTAAAAACGTAGAATTTTTCATATTTTGTCACTCCTTTACTTCCTAATTTACCATAATGTTTAGAAAACTGACAAAAGAATTGCAATAAAAGACAGGAAGAAAAAGAGGGGTTTCTGATAGGAAGAGAAGAAAAATTAAAAAAAGTTAACATTTTGACTTGCAATTTTAATATGAAAAATGTAAGATATATTCCATAGCAATAAATAATTATTAAATTCTGATTTTTCAGAAAATACAGATTGTATTATTTTAGGAGGCAACACTATGAAATTGAAAAAGTCATTAACATTCGGTGTGATTACATTATTTAGCGTAACAACTTTAGCGGCTTGTGGAGGCGGCGGAACGTCAGATAGCTCAAGTGCGTCTGGTGGCGGTAAGGCAAGTGGCGAACAAGTTTTACGTGTCACAGAACAACAAGAAATGCCAACAGCTGATTTATCACTAGCAACAGACAGAATTAGTTTTATTGCATTAAATAATGTATATGAAGGAATTTATCGTTTAGACAAAGATAACAAAGTCCAACCTGCAGGTGCAGCGGAAAAAGCAGAAGTTTCTGAAGATGGACTAACATACAAAATTAAATTAAATAAAGATGCAAAATGGTCAGACGGTAAACCAGTGACTGCTAATGACTATGTTTACGGATGGCAACGAACAGTTGATCCAGCGACAGCTTCTGAATATGCTTATCTGTATGCCTCTGTAAAAAATGGTGATGCCATTGCTAAAGGGGAAAAAGATAAATCAGAATTAGGAATTAAAGCAGTCAGTGATACAGAATTAGAAATCACTTTAGAAAAAGCAACACCATACTTTGATTACTTATTAGCTTTCCCATCATTCTTCCCACAACGTCAAGATATTGTGGAAAAATATGGTAAAAATTATGCATCAAACAGCGAAAGTGCTGTCTACAATGGTCCATTCGTCTTAGACGGCTTTGATGGTCCTGGTACAGATACAAAATGGTCATTCAAGAAAAACGATCAATATTGGGATAAAGACACAGTGAAACTGGACTCAGTAGATGTGAATGTCGTGAAAGAATCACCAACCGCGTTGAACTTGTTCCAAGATGGACAAACAGACGATGTCGTTCTTTCTGGTGAATTAGCCCAACAAATGGCCAATGACCCATCTTTTGTTAGTCAAAAAGAAGCATCAACACAATATATGGAACTAAATCAACGTGATGAAAAATCACCATTTAGAAATGCGAACTTACGTAAAGCAATTTCTTACTCAATCGACCGTAAAGCGTTAGTTGAATCAATCTTAGGGGATGGTTCTATCGAGCCAAACGGTTTAGTACCAGCAGATATGGCAAAAGACCCAAGTGGCGGCAAAGACTTTGCTAAAGAAGCAGGTAGTCAAATTGAATATGATACGAAAAAAGCTAAAGAATACTGGGAAAAAGCGAAAAAAGAATTGGGGATTTCAACCTTAACAATGGATATTCTTTCTTCAGATGCAGATTCTTCTAAGAAAACAGTTGAATTTGTTCAAGGGTCAATTCAAGATGCTTTAGATGGTGTGAAGGTAACGGTTAGTCCGGTTCCATTCTCCGTTCGTTTAGATCGTTCAAACAAAGGCGACTTTGATGCAGTAATCGGTGGTTGGAGTGCTGACTATGCTGATCCAAGTAGTTTCTTAGACTTATTTGCTTCAGATAACTCATATAACCGTGGACGTTATAACAATCCAGAGTTTGACAAGTTCGTGAAAGCTGCAAGTAGTGCAGATGCGACAGATCCTGAAAAACGTTGGGATGATATGTTAAATGCAGAGAAAACGATTATGGGAGACATGGGTGTGGTACCATTATTCCAAAAATCAGAAGCGCATTTACGTGCTGAAAAAGTCAAAGATGTCGCAGTTCATCCTGCTGGCGCAACGTATGACTACAAATGGGCATACATTTCAGAATAACCTGACAAAAGATCGATAGCAAACAAAAAAGGACCTTTGCCATGGAATAAAAGGCAACGGTCCTCTTGCTATCTTGTCTTAGACCAAGTAAAATAGTAGAAAGCCTAAAGACAGAATCAGTAAGATGCCCCCAGTTTTTAGCCAGAAAGAGCGATGTGCATCGCCAATGACTGAAAGCGGGATAAACTCTTTCGGTTCATTTTTCTTTTTAAAACGAAACGCGTTTTTCATTGAGCGCTGAAAGTTATCGAAAAAGCCAGAGGACATAATCCATAAAGCAATGCCGATAATTAAAAAGAAAAGCGAAACGATAAAGAAGGTATCTGATAATGAGGAGGTAGTGATAGGTTCTTTACTTATTAATAAGTAAAGAAAAATGCCGATACTGGAAATAACGGCTGTAATAATTGGCCATTTAAAAGTTTTCATGTGTTCACCCTATCTATTATTGTGGTCTATCTAGTCATTACTTTAACGAAAATAACTGAGGAAGTCAAAAAAATCTCGGAGGTGTCATTATTGAATAGTTTTGGAAAATATTTTCTTAAACGGATCTTTTTCATGATTATCACTTTGTGGTTAATCGCAACGATTACGTTTTTCTTAATGCAATTATTACCAGGTACGCCTTATACCAACCAAGAAAAACTTAGTCCAGAAACAATCGCTATGTTGAATAAACAATCTGGCTTAGATAAACCAGTGATTGTTCAATACGGAATTTACTTAAAGAACCTGGTAACAGGAGACTTTGGTATTTCATTCCAATTTAAAAACCAACCTGTTGCTAAGTTATTAGCTGGTCGAATTGGGCCGTCCCTTCAACTGGGTGGACAAGCGATTATCTTTGGTACGTTAGTCGGTATTTTATTGGGGATTATCGCAGCGATGCGTCAAAATACTTGGGTAGATACGTTGGCAACATTGTTAGCCATTTTAGGTCGTTCTATTCCAAACTTTGTTTTCGCGGTATTATTACAATACATTTTTGCAATGAAATTAAGAATCTTACCAATTGCTATGTGGAATGGTTTTGCCTACACAATCTTGCCAACTATTGCCTTGGCAATGAGTCCAATGGCCGATTCGGCTAGGTTTATTCGAACCGAGATGGTAGAGGTCTTGCATAGTGATTATGTCGAATTAGCCAAAGCAAAAGGCTTGAGTCGCTGGCAAGTTGCATTCCGCCACGGGTTAAGAAACAGTTTAATTCCATTGATTACCTTATTAGGACCTTTAGCCGTTGGTTTAATGACAGGTTCTTTAGTAGTAGAAAATATTTTTGCCATCCCTGGAATTGGGGAACAGTTTGTAAAATCAATTATGACAAACGACTATCCAACAATTATGGCAGTAACTATTTTGTATTCAACAATGTTAGTTGTTGTAATTCTGATTGTTGATTTACTTTATGGTTTAATTGATCCAAGAATTCGCGTATCAGGAGGTGCAAAAGGCTAATGGAAACAGTCAATAAAAATAATCTACCACAAGCGATTAAAGATATTCCGGCAGATGAGTTTCAGCCTCTAAACACTTCAACTCTAAAAGAAAGAGAGCGTATTGCCACACCGTCTTTAAGTTTCTTACAAGACTCATGGCGTCGTTTGAAAAAGAATAAAGCTGCAGTTATCTCAATGAGTTTCTTAGCAGTTATTATCTTTATCTCTATTATTACCATTTGGGTTTCACCACATAACCCAACGAAACAAAATGTTTCTTACATTAACTTACCACCACGAATTCCTGGCTTGGAAAGCGTGAATGGTTTAAATGGTAAAACAACAGTTGCTGGTCAATTAGTTGATAAATATGCACAAGCAAACGTTCCAGATAACGTAAACTTTTATCTAGGAACAGATGGTTTAGGTCGTGATGTCCTAAGTCGTTTATTTATGGGAACACGTATTTCCTTATTAATTGCGTTTATCGCGGCAATTCTAGATATTACGATTGGGGTAACGTATGGACTGATTTCCGGGTTAGTCGGCGGTCGTGTCGATACAGTGATGCAACGTATTTTAGAAGTTCTTTCTGGTATTCCTAACTTAGTTGTTATGATCTTGATGCTAACAGTCTTTGATCCAGGGATTGTTTCGATTGTTTTAGCCATGGTTATTACAAACTGGATATCAATGGCCAGGATTGTGCGAGCCCAGACCATGAAACTAAAAGACCAAGAGTTTGTCATGGCAGCAGAAACATTGGGCGAATCTCGTTGGAAAATTGCTATTAAACATATTTTACCGAATATCTCAAGTGTCATTATTGTCCAAATGATGTTCAGTATCCCATCGGCAATTTTCTTTGAAGCGTTCCTAAGTTTTATTGGGTTAGGCTTACGTCCACCAACCGCATCTTTAGGAACCTTGTTAAACGAAGGATACAAAACTTTCCGTTTCCTTCCATATTTAATGTGGATTCCAGCGGCAACACTTTCAGTTATCATGATTTGTTTCAACTTGTTAGCTGATGGTTTACGTGACGCATTTGATCCTAAGATGAAAGAGTAAGAGTGGTGAATGACTATGGAAAAAGTATTAGAAGTTAAAGACTTAAGAATCTCCTTTGATACATTTGCAGGTAAAGTCAACGCCATTCGTGGTGTGAGTTTTGATCTTTATAAAGGTGAAACGTTAGCCATCGTAGGTGAATCAGGGAGTGGTAAATCTGTTACAACTCGCAGTATTATGCGTTTGTTGAGCAGTAATGCCAATATTGATAACGGGGAAATTTTGTTTAAAGGGCAAGATATTGTTCATAAAACAGAAAAACAAATGCAAGCCATTCGTGGTAAAGAAATCGCAATGATTTTCCAAGATCCGATGACTTCATTAGACCCAACGATGCCAATTGGCAAACAAGTGGCGGAATCATTAATCAAACATAATAAAGTCTCAAAAAAAGAAGGCTTAGCGCAAGCATTAGAATTACTAAAATTAGTCGGCATTCCTAATGCTGAAAAACGTTTGAAAAACTATCCACACCAATTTTCTGGTGGACAACGTCAACGGATTGTCATTGCAATTGCTTTAATTTGTTATCCAGAAGTTCTAATTGCAGATGAACCAACTACAGCGTTGGATGTAACCATCCAAGCACAAATTTTAGAGTTATTAAAAGATTTACAAGAAAAAATTAGCACTTCGATTATTTTCATTACCCATGATTTAGGGGTAGTAGCAAACGTGGCTGACCGTGTCGCTGTCATGTACGGTGGACGTCTGGTTGAAGTGGGAACAGCAGAAGAAATTTTCTATAATCCACAACATCCATATACTTGGGGACTTTTAGGGTCAATGCCAACGATGGAAGGAACAGAAGACAAACTTTATGCGATTCCAGGTTCACCTCCAGATTTATTAGATCCACCAACTGGAGATGCCTTCTATCCACGGAATGAGTTTGCTTTAAAAATTGATACAGAAAAAGAACCACCTTATTTTGAAGTATCACCAACCCACAAAGCAGCAACGTGGTTATTAGCACCACAAGCACCAAAAGTTACGCCTCCAGCAGAGATTGTTCGTCGTTGGGCAATTTATGCAGAGCGTCAAAAAAATCCAGGAGGTAGTAATTAATGGCAGAAGAGAAAAAAGTCCTATTAGAAGTCACTGGTTTGAAACAGTATTTCAATGTTGGTCGTAAAGACGAAGTAAAAGCCATTGATGACATTAGTTTTCATATTTATGAAGGCGAAACCTTTGGATTAGTTGGCGAATCAGGAAGTGGAAAATCAACAACTGGTCGCAGTGTCATTCGTTTATATGATCCAACTGCTGGTGAAATTCTTTTCGATGGAAAAGACATTAGCAAAATTAAATCAAAAGCGGACATGCAAGCATTCCGTCGCGATGTTCAAATGATCTTCCAAGATCCATATGCTTCATTGAATCCAAGAATGAAAGTCAATGATATTATTGCTGAAGGAATCGATGTCAATGGATTAGCTAAAACACCAAAAGAGCGGGAAGAAAAAGTCAATGAACTTTTAAAAACGGTGGGATTAAATCCAAGTCACAGTACGCGTTATCCTCATGAGTTTTCTGGTGGGCAACGTCAACGGATCGGGATTGCTCGTGCTTTAGCGGTTAATCCACGTTTCATTATCTGTGATGAGCCAATTTCGGCTTTGGATGTGTCGATTCAAGCCCAAGTAGTAAACTTATTACAAGATTTACAAAAAGAACAAGGCTTAACTTACTTGTTTATCGCACATGACTTATCGATGGTAAAACATATCAGTGACCGAATTGGCGTAATGCACAGTGGGAAATTATTGGAAATGGGCACAAGTGATGATGTCTATAATTTCGGCGTTCATCCTTATACAGAAAGTTTGCTTTCTGCGATTCCATTACCAGATCCAGACTATGAACGCACACGTAAACGGATCGTTTACCAGCCTGCAGCGGCAGATGGGAAAGATCGTGAGCTCCGTGAAATTCTCAATGGACACTATGTTTATTGTGCTGAAGACGAAGTTGCAATGTACCGTGAAAAAATTGAAGAGAAGAAAAGAAAAGCTGGTTTATAACCAGCTTCTTTTCTAACTATCTTGGTAGGGTGGTTATGAGATGAAGGCTCTGAAAGCTTATAAATACAGACTTTATCCAACCTCAAAACAAGAAGAGTTTATTCAAAAAACATTTTCTTGTGTTCGCTTGGTGTATAATTTAATGTTACAAGACCGGATTGATATCTACAAAGAGATGCGAAAAAATCCTCAACAAACGTTTAAAATGCCAACGCCAGCTAAATATAAGAAACAATACCCTGTCCTCAGAGAAGTTGATAGTTTAGCCTTGGCAAATGCACAAGTTTATTTGGATCGAGCCTTTAAAAATTTTTATCGGGAAAAAGGGATGGGCTTTCCAAAAAAGAAAAAGAAAGAAACGGTGCATTCCTACACTACGAACAATCAACATGGCACGGTCAAAATTTTGGATAATCGTTATTTGAAAGTACCTAAATTGAAATCTTTAATTAAAATGAAGGTACACCGCCAACCGCTGGGGGAGATAAAATCTGTAACTATTTCTATGAGTGCGAGTCACAATTATTATGTTTCCATTTTGTGTGAAGCGCCGATTGAAACGAAAACAAAGCAACAAAAAATGGTGGGAATTTGTAGCAGTAGGGAAAAATTTGCGCTGCTTTCGAATGGTGAAAGCTTCGAAAAAAGCTATTGTTCAAAGCATTTAAAGCAAAAACTACGTCAAGAAGAACGAAAATTAAACAAGCGTAAAATGATTGCTTTGGAAAAAGGTGTCGATCTTTCGCAAGCAAAAAATTATCAAAAACAAAAAATAAAAGTCGCAAAAATTCGCGAAAAAATAGCCAACCAACGAACGGATATTTTAAACAAAATTACAACGGAATTGGTTTCAAGTTACGATGTTATTTGTATTGAAAAAGCCCATCACAGTAATGAGCGGCCGCCAAAACATGATCGTTCTGAACTGGCTTGGTCTTTATTTTTAGCTAAATTGTTGTATAAAGCACAATGGTATGGCAAAGAACTCATTTGTATTGAGTCAGAGGAGATCGAAACAGAGTTGTCTTTTTCTGAAAGTACAGAAAATTCAGAGTATCTTAGAAGCCAAAAAATCTTAGAACGTGGCTTGTCTAAACGAGAAACCTTATAAATAGAAGAACTGTAGGGACTACAGGGATCGCCTAGGGGATAGAAAATGTACACCATGTGTTGAACCATTTATTTCTAGGAAGTCACATTGGGACAGTCCACTAATTATTAATGATCAAAATACGAGTTCAAACGAATCTAGTGCTAGATTCGTTTTTTTTTGAGGAAATATATTGACAACTAGGATAAACTAAGGTAAACTAGTGAAGTTGAGAAATGAAAGCAGAAGCACCCGCTTCTCGCCTTAGTTGAGTATATCGCTGGGCTAGATAAAGTATTCCTTATTTTTTTAAGTAAGGCAGACTGTTGGCGGGTTCTGGATAGGAACCTGTTTTTTTATTGCATTTAGCAAACAAAGCAGACTTCCGTTAGGATTTTCTCTTAAAAATTTTGGAGGTGAATGACCATAGCAAAGGATATGATGGTTAACGACGGCATTCGTGCACGCGAGTTACGTTTGATCGGACAAGATGGTGAACAATTAGGTGTAAAAACCAAAGCAGAAGCATTACAAATCGCTGAATCTGCAAACTTGGATTTAGTACTTGTAGCGCCAGGAGCGAAACCACCAGTTGCGCGAATTATGGATTATGGAAAATTCCGTTTCGAACAACAAAAGAAAGAGCGTGAAGCTCGCAAGAAACAAAAAGTGATCAACGTCAAAGAAGTTCGTTTAAGTCCAACAATTGACGTAAATGACTTCAATACAAAACTTCGTAATGCGCGTAAGTTCTTAGAAAAAGGAGACAAAGTGAAAGCTTCTATCCGTTTCAAAGGCCGTGCCATTACCCATAAAGAGATTGGTCAGAAAGTTCTTGATCGCTTAGCTGAAGAAACTGCGGACATCGCCACAGTGGAACAAAAAGCGAAAATGGACGGACGCAGCATGTTTCTAACGCTGGCACCGAAAAACGACAAGTAAACGAAGAGACCGAGCATTCGGACTTTTGGTAATTTCTACAAGAAGGATATTCGACAGTTGTGACTGTTAGAGTCTTTCACTTGAAGCAAAGATTTTGAGGAGGAAAATTAGTCATGCCAAAACAAAAAACACACCGCGGATTAGCAAAACGTGTAAAACGTACTGGTGGAGGCGGCTTAAAACGTGGCCGTGCCTTTACATCTCACCGTTTCCACGGTAAAACTAAAAAACAACGCCGTCAATTGCGTAAAGCAAGCATGGTTGCAAAAGGCGATTACAAACGTATCCGCCAACAATTAGCAAGAATGAAATAAAACAACTCGGTGACTTTTAGATTACCGTCAAGAGAAACAAGATATTAGGAGGAATTCAACATGGCACGTGTTAAAGGTGGAACAGTAACCCGTAAACGTCGTAAAAAAGTCCTTAAGTTAGCGAAAGGCTACTACGGATCAAAACATACTTTATTTAAATCAGCAAAAGAACAAGTAATGAACTCTTATTACTATGCATTCAGAGACCGTCGTCAAAAGAAACGTGACTTCCGTAAATTATGGATTGCACGTATCAACGCGGCAGCTCGCATGAATGGCTTAAGCTATTCTAAATTAATGCACGGTTTGAAATTGGCAGAGATTGATATCAACCGCAAAATGTTAGCTGACTTAGCCGTTAACGATGCAGCAGCATTTACAGCGTTAGCTGAACAAGCAAAAGACGCTTTAAGCAAATAAGCTTAAATAATCTTTCACACCCTACTCCTTGAGTAGGGTGTTTTTTTTAATAACTCCGTTGGTAACTTTCATCTATAAATGAAAAAACTTGTGAGAGCGGAATTTCTTCAGAAAGACTTAACCAATGCTCTTTATTCATATGATAGGCAGGAAAATAGCCAGGTTGGTTCTTTAATAAGGCAATCAATTCAGGCGCAAATTTAACGGTTAAAATAGTGAGCTGCTTATTCTCGGTAGCGCCGAGCAGTTGTGCATCCAGTGGCATAATTAAAGCAAACCATTTTGCATTTCTAGGATGACGAAAGACGAGATAGTCTGGATGTTTTTTAAAAGGAAAATCGGGCGTTATCTGATAACGTTCTTGGATATAGGCGCTAATAGTTTCTTGAAAAGTCATAGGTTTCTTCCTTTCGTTAAGGCTAGGCATATCTATTTACATCATAGCAAAAATTACATAAAATTACTTCGTTCAAAGGAATGGGAGGAGGGAGCAGATGACATTAATTTCAACAATTTTAGTAACCTTGGTGGCTGTAGAATTTTTCTACATTATGTATTTAGAAACGATTGTACCAACATCTGAGACAACAAGCCGTGTTTTTAAAATGGATAAGCAAGAGTTACAAAGAAAATCAGTGACTACATTGTTTAAAAATCAAGGAATCTATAATGGACTAATCGGTGCAGGACTTATTTATAGTGTCTACTTTGCGCAAGCAACGATGGAGATGACAAAATTTTTATTGATTTATATTATTTTAGTGGCGGCGTACGGTAGCTTAAGTAGTGATAAAAAAATTATTTTAACACAAGGCGGTTTAGCTATCGTGGCTTTGATTAGTTTACTCGTTTAGCCATCAGAGTTAATAGAGAGACAGTCAAATCGACAGAAAAAACACGGTTGATTTGACTATTTTTTATGGAATTGAGAGAGACAAAATGTGGTATACTTTGTTTATTAGATAGGGAGGAATTAAAAATGCTGAACCAAAAAGAAGTAAAAAAAAACGATTATCCTCAATTAATTTCTCTATGGCGTTCTTCAGTAGAAGCTACTCATTTGTTTTTGAGTCAGGCAGATATTGATAAAATCGAAGTAGTTTTACCTGATTATTTTCAACAAGTTCAATTAAGTATGTGGTTAAATGAAGAACAGAAATGTGTGGGCTTTAGTGGAACAAATCAACAAACTTTGGAAATGTTATTTATTGACCCAGTCTATTTTCGTAAAGGCTATGGTGGAGAAATTATCAAAAAGTTAATAGAGCAAGAATCAATTATCTTTGTTGATGCTAATAAACAAAATGAAGGGGCAGTGAAGTTCTATCAATCTCAAGGGTTTCAAGTAATTGGTGAATCAAAGGAAGATCCTCAAGGAAATCCGTTTCCTATTTTACATATGAAACGGATATAGAAAAGAGGGAAGAAATCATGCGGGTAATCGTTACTGAATATCAACCAGCCTGGGTGGAACAGTTTGAAGAAGAAGCCCAAGCGTTGAAACAGATTCTAAAGGAAAATTGTCTTAAAGTTGAACATATCGGTAGCACATCTGTGCCTAATTTAGCAGCCAAACCAATTATTGATTTTTTGGTCATTGTTGAAGAAATTGAAAAAGTAGACCTGTTACAAGGGGAATTTGAAAGAATCGGTTATGAATATATGGGGGAATTTGGGCTATCAGGACGTCGTTATTTACGAAAAGGCCCGATAAAAAGAACACATCATGTGCATATTTATCAGTTTGACAATACGCAAGAAATTTTGCGCCATCTTGCTTTTCGAAATTATTTACGAGAAAATCCGGCAATTGCTACAACCTATGGTACATTAAAAAAGCAATTGGCCCAAGCACACCCCGATAGCATTGATAAATATATGGATGGCAAAGATGCGTTCATTAAGAAAATAGAAAAAGCAGCGTTGAAGAAATATTGGGAAAAATAAAAAAAGTTGCTAAAGCTAGCAACTTTTTTTTGGTTCTTTTTTGAAAAAATGATAAAGAAGACCACTTAAAAGAACACCTAGAATAATTCCAATCGCTAAATTATGCGTATAGACGATCACACCCACTGTCACGAGTAAAATAACAATTTCAGTAATTTCAAAAGTTCGGAAAAGCTGTAAACTTTCCCAATCAAAGGTGTCGACTGCCACTGTCATCATGATCCCAATCAATGCAGCTGTAGGAATGGCTACCATCACGGATTTAAAAACAAAAATGAATAGAAGGAGGGTAATACCTGAAATCAAAGTAGAAAGCCGTTTTCGTCCCCCTGATTTAACATTAATGACCGCTTGCCCGATCATCGCACAGCCAGCTTGGCCACCAAAAAAGCCGGTAATTATATTAGCGAATCCTTGCGCCTTAACTTCTCGTTGGCTATCACTTTGGCTCGTTGTCATTTTGTCCACAATGGGGATCGTCAATAAAGATTCAATTAACCCGACCATTGCTAAGGCAACAGAACTAGGTAAAATAATCCACAACGTTTCTAAGTTGACGGGTACATTAGGCCAACGGATCGCTGGATGAAACTGGCTCATTTCACCAAGATCACCTACCGTTTGTAAATGACCTTTTAAAAAATAGGACAGGATAGTCATGAATAAAATAACAATTAAAGCAGGAGGCACAATTGTAATAAACTTAGGTAATAGATAAATAAGTAAGATACTACAGATAATCATGCCGTAGGACCACAGTGTTTGATGAGGCAATTGTTGTACTTGCGCCATGAAAATTAAAATGGCTAACGCATTGACGAATCCGTACATCACTGTCTTGGGAATAAAGCGCATCAATTTGTGGATACCTAAATAACCTAAAATAAATTGCAGAAAGCCTGTTAAAATAGTCGCAGCAAGCATGTATGACAAACCGTGTGCTTGAATTAAGCCTGCAAGGACTAAGGCCATTGAACCAGCAGACGCCGAGACCATTGCCGGACGGCCGCCCGTAAAAGTAATCACAAGTAAAGTAACTGCTGAAGCAAACACTGCAGAAAGCGGGTGAACACCAGCAATAATCGCAAACCCGATTACTTCTGGTAAAATGGCGACAGAAGAAACGAGACCCGCAAATAGATCATTTCGTTCATTGCCTAACCATTCGCTTTTTTTAAAACTAAATAACATCGAAAAACTCCTTTAAGTTAATAAAATCTTATTCATAATAGCATGAATAAGCTGAAATAAAAAAGTTTGACGTGTTAACGTCAAACTTTTTTATTAGAACTGTAACAGTGCCAACAACAAAATGGCTAGGACGACTTGAACAGTTCCTACTGATAAACCATAGATTAAGAAACGTTTGCCTTCTTGGAAAAACTTTTTAAAATCGAGTCGTAACCCGATTGCTGCCAAGGCAGTAATTTCAAACCAAGAACTAAAGAAATGAGCAGTCTCACTGATCACGACGGGGAAATGAATCAAACTATTAAAGACACAGGCAATGAAAAAGCCAACTACATACCAAGGTAGGGCACTGCTTTTTTTGGTGACTTCTACCAACTCAGCCTCTGATTCTGCCGTCTTACTTTGCTTGAAACGTCCAAATAAATAGACAACTGCTACGAGTAGGACAATCCGCATAATTTTAAAGAGCATCGCAAGTTGAACTGCGTTCTCATTGACCATATTGGCACTGGCGACAACCTGACCAACTGATTGTAAAGTCCCTCCGATTAGTGCGCTACGAGCCAACAAATTGGTACCATAGAGAATCCCACTTAAAATGGGTAAGGTCAACATTAAAACGGTTCCTAATAAGTTTACTAAAGTAATGATTTGGCCTTTTTCTTCCTCATCTGCTTGAATTGCTGGAGCAATCGAAGCAATAGCAGAAGACCCACAAACGGCATTACCACCAGCCATCAATAAAGACATATTATCAGAAAAAGCCAGTTTTTTACCGATCAAATAGGCAAAAATAATGGTCAGCGACATTTGAATGAGAATAAATGCGACACCTTGTAAGCCAATTTGGGCAATCGTTTGAAAGGTCACGGTGGTTCCCAATAAAACAACAGAAAATTCTAGTAATTTACTTTCGGCTACTTTGGTTCCGCGATTTAAATTGGCACCGCGAACAAAGGTATTTCCCAAAAAGATTCCTAGTAAAATAGCTATCGTTGCGGCGCCTAAGCTAGGTAACCAGATGGCAAGAAACTTGCTAAGGCAGGCGACAAGGAAAGCTGTTAGCAAGCCGGGAAGAATTTGGAATAAAGATTGGATATAATCATTTTCTGAATTTTTCATTGAAAAAATCTCTCTTTCTTGTTCATTACTTCCAGTATAACGAAATTTTTTACATTTGAGAAATAAATAGTTAAAATAATATTTATAATAGAAAGTTATCGAAAGGATGCCTATGTTTAAATTATTAAAGACTTTTCAAATTGTGTATGAGCAAATGAACTTTTCCAAAGCAGCTACCTGCTTATATATCTCACAACCAGCCGTTTCTAATCAAATCAAACAATTAGAAGAAGAATTAGACTGTTCATTGTTTTTAAGAAATGGTCGACAAGATGTAGTCCCTACTAGGCAAGCAGAAGTCTTGTATAATCGTTTGCTAAATTTAGCTGATGATTGGCAAGAAACATTAACAGCTCTTCATCAGGCGAGATTACCTAAAGAAACTTGCCGAATTGCTGCGTCTAATACTTTTGCAGTTTATTATTTGCCGCAACTGATGCAGCATTTACAGACACAGTATGCAACGATCAATTTTGTTTTAGAAATGAACAATTCAGAAGAAGTAGTGGAAAAAGTTGAGAAACATCAAGTTGATTTTGGCTTTATCGAAAAACCATTAATTACGAAAGGCGCCTCTCGTGAAGAAATTATTCAGGATCAATTGGTTTTAGCTGGGGACCCTGCCAATCAGAATTGGTTGGTACGTGAAAAGGATTCTGGGGTCTTTCATTATACCCAACAGTATTTAGAAGAAAGTAATCAAAGCCCAACACTCATGACGGTTAAAAACAATGAAATGATTGTTAAAATGTTGGAATTGGGCATGGGGCAATCGTTGCTTTCAAGAAAGGCGATTACTGAAAAAATCCCCTTCCAAACGTTAGGTGAAAAGTACTGGCGTTCCTTTTATTTTTTGACACGGGGACATTTAAAATCCTCCTTGCTTCAAGAAATAAAACAAGCAATTTATCGATTCTATCAGACGGAAATGAATAAATACTAAAACGTTCTCTTTGTTTATTTATCAATCTTTGACTACACTAAAGAAAACGAAGGAGGGAACCACAATGCCTAAATTTTCACCTTGTTTATGGTTTGACACACAAGCGGAAGAAGCTGCTAACTTCTATACAACAATCTTTGAAAAAGGTGCGATTCTAAGTAAAACGAACTACGTTAATGAGGAGCATCAACCTCAAGGAACATCATTAATGACCATTGAATTTACCTTGGCGAACCAAACAATCATTGGTTTAAATGGCGGACCAGAATTTTCCTTTACGCCAGCTAGTTCATTTTTTGTTGAATGTAAAACATTATCACAAACAGAAACGTTGTGGAAAAATTTAACAGCAGACGGACAGATTTTGATGCCTTTTGGGGAATATCCTTTTAGTCCTTTATATGGTTGGGTAGTGGACAAATTTGGTGTCTCTTGGCAAGTGTCTTTTTCAGGAAAAGAACAAACAATTGTACCAACCTTTATGTTTGCTAATGAAAAATATGGCGAAGCAGCCAAAGCTCTATCAGAATGGTTGGCGATTTACGGTCCAGGCGAAATAATTGAAAAAGTTGAATATGAAGATGGGAACATTGCGCAAGCACTTTTCACATTACAGGAGCAACCGTTTCGAGTAATGGATGCACGAGATAAACATGATTTTGATTTTACCATGGCCTTCTCCATTTATATTGATTGTGAAAATCAGGAGGAAATAGATCGGCTATGGCAACAAGTGACTGCTAAAGGGAAAGAATGGCCGTGTGGCTGGATGGAAGATCAATTTGGGGTCAGTTGGCAAACAGGCAATCCTGAACTGAAACGTTATTTATCTGACTCAAATCCAGCTAGAGCAAATGAAGTGACCAAAAAATTGTACCAAATGAAAAAAATAGATTTAAACCAGTTAAAAGAAGTGTATGACAAATATAATCATTAGAAAAACTGAGGTTGTCTGATCGACTACACTTCGTTACGTTGGTATCAATTCCTATGCATGGAACATACTAGAGTTGAAGGACTTGTCTTTTAAGGATCAAGACCTTCAACTCTTAAAAAAAGCTCGATTCTTGCGAGTTCCAAAGAGGCTGCTTCTATTTTGTTGTTTATCTTAAGGGTTAGGACTCTGCCGATTTTTTTATAAGATTATGCTATAATTAAGAGTAGTAAATTATTGAAGGAAAAATGAAAAGTCCAAAATAGGAAGTGGTAAAATGATTGAGTTAATTGTGTTGTTAACAGTTTTTACTTATGGAACGAACTTTGTTTTATATCTTATTTTGAAAAATAAAAAGTCCATGCCAATTGTCGAAAAAGCTTCTATTGTATTAGGAATTAATATGTCTGTGTTATTATTAGATGGTATTTTTGCTTTCGTTGGCAAATTCATCATGTTATCAGAATGGGAATTATTAGCGCCTATTTTTGAAATAGTGTAAAAATCATCATAAAGTCCTATATCCAAAAAGAATGAAGTTTGTTAGGATAAGAAAGATGAAAATTTAGAAATAAAAGAGGTGGGATTGCATGGCTAAAATCATGATTGTCGAAGATGAAACAACCATTCGAGAATTAATTAGCGAGGAATTACAAAAATGGCAATTTGAAACGATTGGAACAACCGATTTTAATGATGTATTGGATGATTTTCAAGAGGAGAATCCCCAATTAGTCTTGATGGATATTAATTTACCTGTGTACGACGGGTACTATTGGTGTCAAAAAATTCGTGAAGTTTCTAAAGTACCAATTATTTTTATTTCGAGTCGTAGTACCAATATGGATATGATTATGGCGATGAACATGGGCGCGGATGATTTTGTTACAAAACCGTTCCAGATAGATGTTTTAATTGCTAAAATCAATGCTTTGTTGCGCCGCTCTTATAACTATTCCGATACGGATAGTGAAGTGCTTTCACATAATGGCATTACTTTAAATGTGGACAATGGACGAATGGAAATCAAAGGCGAAATGATCGATTTAAGTAAAAATGAATACCGATTACTGTATCTTTTAATGAAAAAGCACGGAAAAATTTTAACACGTGAAAAACTATTGCGCGCTTTATGGGACGATGAACGTTTTGTGGATGACAATACGTTGACGGTAAATATCAATCGTTTACGAAAAAAAATTGAGCAAGCAGGGATTGCTGGCTATATTGAAACCAAAGTGGGCGTCGGTTATATGGTGCCCTAGATAGGAGTAGACAATGACCATTCTAAAGTATTTAAAAGATCGCTGGTTATTACTAATTGGTTGGTTATTTTTTCTGTTCTTAACTTGTTTTATTTTATGGTTGGCTCCTAATGTCCGCTTAGATTGGACAGTGGTTGGCTATATCTTTTTACTGCAAAGTGTTTTTTTATCGCTATTTTTAACAATTGATTATTATTTAAAACGTAAGTGGTGGCTTTCGTTGGCAACGGAAAAAGAGCCGCCTTCTTTACAAGAATATTTGAATACAGCAGAAAAAGAAGAAGAACTACTTGTCCAAACGTATATTAACGGTTTATTGCAAGAGCACCAACAAACCATGCAGCAAGCAATTAACAACCAACAGGACCAAAAAGATTACATTGACTCTTGGGTTCATGAAATCAAAGTCCCCCTAGCGGCTATCACGTTACTGGTACAATCTGTCGAAGATGATATTCCAGAGAAAAAATATTATCTATTGGAAAATGAGTTAGGTAAAATTGATGAATATGTCGAGCAAGTCCTATATTATGCTAGACTGGACAGCTTTTCTCGAGATTATTTACTCCAAGAATATTCTTTAAAAGAAATTGTGCAATCTGTTGTTCGTACGCAAGCAAATTATTTTATCCAAAAAAGATTGCAATTCTCAATTGAAGGGGAAGATGAAGCGGTTTTAACCGACCGAAAATGGGTCATTTTTATTTTCCGCCAATTATTAAGTAATGCAGTCAAGTATACGCCAGAAGGCGGCACGATTACGGTCCTAATTTCCAAAAATAAACAAGGTGTTTATTTATCTTTAAAAGATTCTGGAATTGGCATTCCGACGCAAGATCAACGACGCATTTTTGATAAAGGATTTACTGGTGAAAACGGGCGAAAAAGTGAACAGCATTCGACTGGTCTAGGCCTGTATTTGGCCCATAGCTTAGCGAAAAAGTTAGGTCATGATTTAACAGTCGAATCGACAGAAGGGCAAGGTACGACGATGACATTGTTTTTCCCTTCCCTCAGTTATTATAATGAAGTGAAATAAAAAGTAGGTCTATCAGCAAACTAAAGAGGTGATAGGCCTTTTTTTATTTATTAAAACTTTCTTGCTAACTTCTCTTACTCTTCTTAGTTGTTTAGAAAACGTTTTTATTGTTAGAATGAAATGAAATAAATTTGTTAGGAGAATATTATGAGTTTACTTATCGCTTTAGTGCCCATGATTGCGTGGGGCAGTATTGGTTTAGTCAGCGGTAAAATTGGTGGAAGCGCCAATCAACAAACGTTAGGTATGACAATCGGCGCATTACTATTTTCAATTGTTGTCTTTTTTGTCATCCAGCCTACGTTGACGACAGCCACATTAATTGTTGGATTTATATCTGGTTTATTCTGGAGTTTGGGACAGAATCAACAATTTCATAGCATGAAATATATGGGCGTTTCAGTTGGCTTACCAATTTCAACTGGGATGCAGTTAGTTGTTAATACCGTTGCAGGGGCTGTTTTTTTCCATGAATGGACAAAAACAAAAGACTTTGTTGTGGGCTTTATCGCTTTAGCCTTTTTAGTTTTTGGGGTGTATTTAACAGCTCGACAAGATGATGATAGTCAACCGAAAACCTCAAACAGTATGTTAGATTTTAATAAAGGGATTCGGGCGTTGATTTTCTCAACAGTTGGGTATGGTGTCTATACCATCATTATTAATGCCACTGGTTTAGATCCGTGGGGAATTATTTTGCCACAAAGTATTGGTATGTTAGTGGGGGCTAGTTTCTTTGCCTTCAAAAAAGTCAAAGTTGATCGTTTTGTTTGGATGAATATGACGACGGGTCTGCTTTGGGGCTTAGGAAATATTTGTATGTTATTAACCATGCGTGAAATTGGCTTAGCTATTAGCTTCTCTTTATCACAAATGGGGATTATTATTTCGACTCTTGGGGGCATCTTCCTTTTAGGCGAAAGAAAATCAAAAAAAGAAATGTTTTATGTTATTTTTGGTTGCATTTTTGTTATTCTAGGTGGTATTCTTTTAGGGTATATGAAAGCGTAAATAGTTTATTTACGCTTATTTTTTTTACGGGGGTAAACACATGTCTATTTTCAGAAAAAAAGAAATCACTGTGCCTGTCAATGACAGTGGTGGGATGAAAAAAAATCTTAAGACGATGGACTTAATTTTTCTAGGAATTGGGGCTGTAGTAGGAACAGGGATTTTTGTTGTGACAGGTGTCGCAGCGGAACGCTATGCAGGTCCAGGGCTCGTCTTATCATTTCTGGTAGCAGCAGCCGCGATTATTTTATCTGGTTTATGCTATGCAGAATTTGCATCACGTATTCCGGTCATTGGTGGGCCGTATGCCTACATGTATGTGGTCTTTGGAGAAATTGTGGCTTGGATGACTGGTTGGATGATTATTTGTGAGTTTTTCTTGGCGGTTTCATCCGTTGCTTCAGGTTGGTCAGGCTATGTTCATGGCTTTTTGGATAGCTTAGGTTTTTCTTTACCGCAAGCGTTAAGTGGCGCTTATAATCCAACAAATGGTACATATATTGATTTGATTGCCATGTTGGTCGTTGTAGCCGTAACTTTTTGGGTATCTTTAGAAGCGAAAACAGCGTTACGTTTAAATAACTTAATGGTTTTCGTGAAGTTTGGGATTATTTTATTATTTGTTCTCGTGGGAATCTTTTATGTGAAACCAACGAACTGGCAACCATTTATTCCTTATGGTTTTTCAGGCGTTTTCAGTGGTGCTGCTTTAGTTTTCTTTGCCTTTCTAGGGTTTGATGCGGTCAGCATGGCCGCGGAGGAAGTGAAGAATCCGAAAAAAGATATTCCAAAAGGGATTATTGGTTCCATTATTATTTCAACATTGTTATATATTGTTGTTACGTTAGTTTTAACTGGGATTGTTCCATTTACGGATTTAGGGGTCAAGGATCCGGTGGCTTTTGCGATGCGCTTCATTAATCATGGCGCAATTGCGACAATCATTTCAGTTGGTGCTATTTTAACCTTATTAACAGTGACGATTGCGATGATGTACAGTTTAGCCCGTGTGATTTATGCGATTAGTAAAGATGGATTATTGCCGCAGTTTATGAGCAAAATCGATGAGAAGCGGCACACACCTAAGAATGCAACCTATGTAGCTGGATTTTTAGCAATGGTTTTTGCTGGGATTGTTCCAATGGAGATGTTGGCTGAACTTACAAATATCGTGACACTCTTTTATCTGATGTTTCTCGCTTTAGGAATTATCAAATTACGGACAATGAAAGGAGAACCGCAAGCAGGTGAATTTAAAGTGCCTCTTGTGCCGGTTCTACCATTAATTTCAATCGTGGTTTGTGCGGCTCTGATGTTCCAATTGTCTTTAGCTACTTGGCAAGTATTTGGCATAGCCGTAGTGATTGGTTTGGCTATTTATTTCTTTTATGGACGACACCATAGTATCGTTCGTTTCGAGACAAAAGAATAAAAATGAACGAAAAAAGAGAGGAATACTTGTCAAATAGACAGGTGTTTCTCTCTTTTCTTTCTGGCATTTTCTTCATTTTCAAGAGAAAACCGACAAGAAATATAGTTTAATAATGTCTAATTATGGTATACTGTTTAGGAGTAAATCCTGAGGGTTTAGGAAAATGACTAAAGGAGGTTTTTTCTGTATGTCACAGAAAGAAACATTTTATATTACCACCCCAATTTATTACCCAAGTGGGAAGTTACATATTGGGAATTCATATACAACAATCGCCTGCGATGCAATGGCCCGTTACAAGCGTTTAATGGGTTTTGATGTATTTTATTTAACAGGTGTGGATGAACATGGCCAAAAAATTGAAAAAAAAGCTGCTGAGTTGAATGTGACACCAAAAGAGTACGTTGATAAAATGGCAGCAGATGTTCAAAAATTATGGAAAACATTAGATATCAGCTATGATAAATTTATTCGGACAACGGATGATTATCACATGGCAGCCGTGCAACAAATTTTTGACCGTTTAGTAGAACAAGGAGATATCTACCTTGGAGAATATGAAGGTTGGTATTCAGTTTCTGATGAAGAATTTTTCACTGAAACACAATTAGCTGAAGTATATCGTGACGATGAAGGCAATGTCATTGGTGGGAAAGCACCAAGTGGTCACGAAGTCGAATTAGTTAAAGAAGAATCCTATTTCTTCCGCATGAGTAAATATGCGGATCGCTTGGTACAATATTACGAAGAACATCCAGAATTTATTCAACCAGAATCTCGTAAAAATGAGATGCTAAATAACTTCATCAAACCAGGATTGGAAGATTTAGCCGTTTCAAGAACGACTTTCTCTTGGGGAATTCCATTAAAAAATGATCCAAAACATGTGGTTTACGTATGGATTGATGCGTTATCAAACTATATTACAGCACTAGGTTATGGCTCAGAAGATGATTCATTATTCCAAAAATATTGGCCTGCGAACGTGCAAATGGTTGGGAAAGAAATCGTGCGTTTCCATACGATTTATTGGCCAATTATGTTAATGGCCTTGGATTTACCATTACCGAAAAAAGTCTTTGGACATGGTTGGTTATTGATGAAAGACGGAAAAATGTCTAAATCTAAAGGAAATGTTGTTTACCCTGAAATGTTAGTAGAACGCTACGGTCTAGATGCGTTACGTTACTATTTATTACGAGCAATTCCATTTGGTAGTGATGGCGTCTTTACACCAGAAGATTTCGTTTCTCGCTTAAATTATGATTTAGCTAATGACTTAGGAAACTTGTTGAATCGAACAATTGCGATGATTAATAAATATTGTGATGGCAAAGTACCAGCCTATGCTTCAAAAGTTACCCCATTTGATAGTGAACTATCGACAACTGCGGCTAATGTTATTGGAAAATATCATGAAGCAATGGAAAAAATGGAATTTAATACGGCCATTGCAGAAATCTGGACGCTAGTTTCTCGTGCCAATAAATATATTGATGAAACAGCGCCTTGGGTATTGGCTAAAGAAGAAGAGAAACGCAACGAATTAGAAAGTGTCATGATCCATTTAGCGGAAAGCTTACGAATTGTGGCAATCTTATTGCAACCAGTCATGACAGAAACACCAGGGAAAATTTTCGAACAATTAGGCTTAGATCCAGAAACAATGAACATGGAAAATATTCATTTTGGTGAGTTCCCAACAGACGTAACAGTAACAAGTAAAGGAACACCTATTTTCCCACGTTTAGAAATTGAAACAGAAGTAACGTATATTCAAAAGAAAATGTCCCAAAGCGAAAGTGCTACAGAAGAGGATATTAAATGGAATCCAGAAGAAACAACGTTAGTTTCAACGAAAGAAAAACAAATTAAGTACGATGATTTCGATAAAGTGGAATTAAAAGTTGCCGAAGTTATTGACTGTAAAAAAGTCAAAGGAGCAGATAAATTATTGCAATTCCGTTTAGATGCTGGAGATGAAAACCATCGTCAAATTCTTTCAGGTATTGCTGAATTTTATCCAGATCCAGCTGCGCTAATTGGCAAAAAAGTAGTCATTGTGGCTAACTTAAAACCAAGAAAAATGCGTGGTCAAATTAGCCAAGGAATGATTCTTTCAGCTGAATCACCAGAAGGGAAACTTCAAATTGTTGAAGCACCAAAAGAAATGCCAAATGGTGCAGGAATCGCATAAAAGCATAAGTAGTAAAGATAAAAGGTGAATTGTAACCTTTTATCTTTACTACTTTTTTTGTATACTAGAAGAAAAGTGATTTGATGTGGGGGAAGTTTGATGGCTTATCATACTTATGAATTTTTAAAAAGACGTAAAAATGATCCAAAATGGAGAAAGGCCTATACATCTGCTAGGAATAAACGTATTATTGGTACTTTAGTTACGATAAATATAATTATTTGGGGCTTTGTTTTGTGGAAAAAAATAGAAAGTGGCGATATAGAAGTAAATAATATTATCGACGTCCTAAAATCGAAAATCAACGAATTTTTAAATTAAAAGAATCGAAGAAAAGCCTAGAAAAAATCATTTGCGATTTTTCCTAGGCTTTTCTATGTTAGAGTTTCACTTTTTTAGGTATTCGTTTTTTACCAAAACGGCCTTTCGTTAGGCGACTTGGTAAAATGATCAGTAAGAGTGAAAAAGGGACACTGATAATTTGCCACGTGAGTAAACGGCCTAAGCTATTATTTTTATAGAGCCACTCTAATATAAAATGCAGCCCTAAAATACTTAACAAAGCCAAGCCTGTCAGGAAATAAGGCGTTGATACCCAGTCGGTCGTTTTCAAAAGGCTAAAACCTAAAGGAATTAGATAAAAGTAAGCACTTGTTAAAGTAATACGCCAACTTTTCATAACGGTGCCTAAATTAATTATAAAAAAAAGTAAAGATAGGACTAAAGCGAAAGGTGGAAACAAAGCCACTAACGCCGAATAGATGGTTCCCCAGACGAGCATTAAGGGACCTTTAACAATAGCGGCAATAAGTGTAAACAAGCCAATTAGGAGTAACTGCTGTGTCAGTGAGCCAAAGGTTAGCAAGCCAAATAAAATAAGCAGTAGCCAGTGCCAAATGGTTTGGTTTTGTTGTTTTCGCTCAATAGTTACATTTTTTTGGATAGAGGTTTTTAAAAAATTTTCTAAATCAGGTGATTGTTTCACCTTCTCACGCTCCTCTCAACTTAAGAGACAACAAACGAGTAGGTCTGCTAATTAAAAAGCAGTGCCTACTCGTCTATTATAAGTGGTTTTTCTAAAAATAAAATCCGCCTTAAGTCTCAGTTACTGGGCTGCCAAGTAAGGTGTAAACCATTCAGAAAGTGTGCCGGTATAAGGTAAAACGACCCGTTTCATTCCACGAGAAATAGCAGTATACAGGATTTTTTTATCTCGTTTATTGTCGGAATAACGATTAACATTTGGGTTATGAAGAATTACATTATCAAATTCTAGACCTTTTGCCATATCAATTGATAAAACTTGCAGTGACGGATGTTCTTCCAATGAAAGAGAAGCACTAAGTTCTTTTGTTAATTGTTCTTTTTCTGCAAAAGTTTTAGTAATAATGGCGGTGCTTTCTTTCGGATCAAAAGTTGCAATGGAAGTGACGATTGCTTTAAGATAGTCAGACGCAGAGTCACAAGGAATAAATGTCGGCTTTTCTCCATCATGCCGGATGGGCACAATGGTTAATTGCTCTGGTTGAGTGCCTAATGTTTGGAAGAGTCGTGTAATTTCTTTACTTGAACGGTAACTGTTTAATAATTGATAGGTTCCAACAGAACGGCTGGTTTCGTTAACCAATAAATCATGAGCTTCAGAAAATTCAATGGCTGTATTAAAAATGGCTTGATTTTCATCACCAGCTAAAGTAAAACTAGCTTTAGGGAAAAGTGTCAGCAGTAATAATAATTGGGCTTCTGTATAATCTTGGACTTCATCGACTAGGATAAAAGCCATTTGCTGGTTGGCGAGATTTTCAATAAATGCATGTTTCACCAAAATAAGGGCCACAATTTCATCGGCTGTGAAAACAGCTGTCTCTTTTTGATACGATTTTTCAGTGAATAAAGAATAAAACGTTTCAAAAAAGGCCCATTGATCTAGCCAAGCATCATTTTTAATAGCGGCAGTGATGGAGCGATATTTTTTCTTCAAACGTTTTAAAGCAAAATCAGCCAGATGTTTTTCATTATCTTCGGTAATCACTGTGCCAAAATAACGAACTTGTTCAGCTTCTGTTAAATCTTGGAATTGATCCAACATTTTTTTAGAATGGGCTTGTTTTAATAAGTACCGTGTCCAAAGACTGGTTAATTTTTCTTTTGTGGCTGAAATTCGTTGGCGAATACTCAAGTCAGCTGGTGTTTCTTGATAAAGTTTAAAAATTGTTTCTGAAGTAAATATGGTCTGCTTTTTAAAAGTTAAAGGACGGAAAAAATGTGGCTGCACAACTGCTTTTTCAGGATTGCTTAAAAGAAACGTTGCAAATTCTTTTGAACGAATAACGTGCTCTTGCTCCGTTGCCTCAGAGCGAGTAATGCGTTCGAAATAGTCCGTTTCTTCTTCCATTGGCCATGCTTCTTTGGTAGTGAAGCGCAAAAATTGTAAAAGAGTCAAATTCAAGGGATTTCGTTCGCCTAAATTCGGTAAAACTTGAGAAATATAATCAATAAATGTTGAATTTGGTGAAAGTAATAAAATATTATCCGCTGTAATTTCTGCTCGATGTTGATAAAGTAAATAAGCAATCCGTTGCATAATCGCAGACGTTTTCCCACTACCAGCAATCCCGTTGACTAGTAGGAGTGGCTGCGTTTCGTCACGAATTATTTGATTTTGTTCTTGTTGAATGGTTGTCGTAATGTCCTTCATATAAGGAGAAGCATCTTCTTCTAAAGAATGCAATAACACATCATCTTGAATCGCAATGGTTGTGTCAAAATAGTTGATTAATTGATCTTTTTCAATAATTAACTGTCTTTTCAAATCAAGTTGTACAGGAATGGTTTGTTGATGTGCCGTGTAGGCTGTTTTCCCTAAAACATTGTCATAAAATAACGAAGCAATCGGTGAGCGCCAATCGTGAATGCGCGTTTCTTCTTCTAAAGAAGTAAAATCGTTTACGCCAATATAAAAGTTTTCTGGCTCTTCAGGGCTGTCTTCAAAAGTCACGCCAATTTTGCCAAAATAAGGAACTTGTAATAGGCGTTTCACTTTGTCTAAATTTTTAGCCGTTGCTTCATTTTTTAAGTTCCACTGATCAATTTCACGGTTCTTCATTTCCAACATGGCAAACGTTTCTAGATTATCGGCATAACTATCAAAATTCAGCTTAGAATCGCGACCAAATTCCTCTAGCATATGTTTGCCATCTTTCATTGTGTTCGCCAATTGCTCTTCGTAAACTTTTTTAGCCGCTTGCAGCTCATGATAAACCGTTGTTAAATGCTGTTGTTCATAAATTTTTTCATCGGTCATGGAGGTTCCTCCTTTTAATAACATGACTGAATAGTATACGTTACTTTTAGCATAAATGCAAGCGCTGTTTATGAGGAAATGGCGAATCTTGTCGCCTAGTCATTCAGATTTTTCAAGAAATATGATAAAGTAGAGAGGAGATAAAGGAGGCAATCATAATGATTTTTGATACACATACACATTTGAATGCAGAACAATTTAATGATGATATTCCAGAAACGATTGCACATGCCCAAGAATTGGGTGTTACAGAGATGGCCGTGGTCGGTTTTGATGAACCAACGATTGAAAAATCTCTTTTACTTAGTCAGGAATATGCCAATATTTATAGTATCATTGGTTGGCATCCAACAGAAGCGGGTAACTATACGCCAGAGGTTGAACGACGATTACAAGAACAATTAACGTTGCCAAAAATTGTCGCATTAGGTGAAATCGGTCTTGATTATTACTGGATGGAGGATCCTAAAGAGGTGCAAGAAAAAGTCTTTCGCCGTCAAATTGCGATTGCTCGGGAAATGAATTTACCGTTTAGTGTGCATACGAGAGAGGCATTAGAAGATACCTATCGAATTTTAAAAGATGAAAAAATTTCAGATATTGGTGGAATCATGCATAGTTTCAGTGGTGATGCCGAGTGGATGAAGAAATTTTTAGATTTAGGTCTGCATATTTCTTTTAGTGGCGTCGTAACGTTTAAAAAGGCGTTGGATGTTCAAGAAGCGGCGATGGCGGTACCACTCGAACGAATGTTGGTGGAAACAGATGCACCCTATTTAGCTCCCGTTCCTTATCGTGGTAAACGGAATGAACCAGGCTATACACGATACGTAGTGGAAAAAATTGCTGAATTACGACAACTAACCTTTGAAGAAGTGGCAGAACAAACGAGAGTCAACGCTCATCGCTTGTTTCGGATAGATAAATGAAGGAAAAAATGAAAGTTGCAGAAATCATTGTCGTTGAAGGAAAAGACGACACACGCCGCATTCAAGAGGTAGTTGCAGCGGATACGATTGAAACGATTGGTTCTGCTATCAATGATGAAATTTTGACACAAATTGAACACGCACAAGAAACGAGAGGCGTAATTATTTTTACAGATCCAGACTATTCGGGCGAAAAAATTCGTAAAACAATAATGGAAGTCGTTCCTGATGCAAAGCATGCTTTTTTATCAAGAAAAGTCGCAGTGCCTAAAAAAAATGGCGGTAGCCTAGGGGTTGAACATGCTAGTGATGAAGCAATTATTGAAGCATTAAAAAAAGTCGTAACACCTGTTCAAGCTGATGAAGACTATCAAGAAATTCCTAGACAAACACTAGTTGAATATGGTTTAATAGCGGGAGCAAATGCCAAAAAATACCGTGAATTATTAGGAGATGACCTAAGAATTGGCTATACAAATAGCAAACAGTTAGTCAAACGGTTAAGCATGTTTCGGATTACAGAAACAGAATTGAAAGAAAGCATGACACGTATTTTAAAAGAACTTGCAAACGAAGAATAACTACATGGAGGAACAAGCGTGACGGACTATAAAGAAATTGCCACACCATCCAGAACCAAAGAAATACTAAAAAAACATGGATTTTCATTTAAAAAGAGTTTAGGTCAAAATTTTTTGACAGAGCCTAATATTTTAAGAAAAATTGTAGAAACAGCGGGAATCAATCAGCAGACAAATGTTGTCGAAGTCGGGCCTGGAATTGGTGCATTAACAGAGCAATTAGCGATGAACGCGGCACAAGTTGTGGCTTTTGAGATTGATGATCGCTTGATTCCTGTCTTAGCGGATACCTTAAGTCGCTATGATAATGTAACAGTGGTGCATCAAGATGTTTTAAAAGCTGATTTGGTCGAGACAACCAACCAAGTTTTTCAAGAGAAGTATCCGATTAAAGTGGTGGCTAACCTACCTTACTATATTACTACGCCAATTATGATGCATTTTTTAGAATCTTCTTTAGATGTAGCTGAAATGGTTGTGATGATGCAAAAAGAGGTCGCTGATCGAATTGCTGCTAAACCAGGAACGAAAGCTTATGGCTCATTATCAATTGCTGTCCAATATTTTATGGAAGCAAGTGTCGCCTTTATTGTGCCAAAAACAGTTTTTGTGCCGCAGCCCAATGTTGACTCGGCGATTATTAAATTGACGCGCCGTGCTACACCAGCAGTGACAGTGACCAATGAAAAAGAATTTTTCAAATTAACCAAAGCCAGTTTCCAATTAAGACGTAAAACATTGTGGAATAACTTAACGCATTTTTATGGGAAAGATGAACAAACGGTGGCTTGGCTAAAAGAGAGTCTAGCTGAAGCAGAAATTGATCCTTCTAGACGTGGTGAAACATTGTCTTTAGAAGAATTCGCTCGTTTAAGTAATGCTTTAGAAAAAAATAAACCAGTATAA
Source organism: Enterococcus sp. DIV1316a (assembly GCF_050536915.1). Taxonomy (NCBI): domain Bacteria; kingdom Bacillati; phylum Bacillota; class Bacilli; order Lactobacillales; family Enterococcaceae; genus Enterococcus; species Enterococcus sp. DIV1316a. Next base: position 716,846 of record NZ_CP172913.1, read on the forward strand.
AAAAGAACTTTCTGTTATTTATGAGAAATAACAGAAAGTTCTTTTATGTGTCTTGACACATTGCGGATGTTCAGCTACACTTGAGAAAAACAAAAAGGTGTCATGACACCTTTAGGAGGCAGTTTTAATGAAAACAAACTCAGTAAAACGTTTAACAATTTCAGCACTTTTAATTGCAATGGGGATTATCATTCCAATGGTTATGCCAAGAATTACCATTGGTCCAGCCAGTTTTACGTTAGCAAGTCACGTCCCAGTTTTTATTGCCATGTTTATTTCTCCAGTGGTGGCAATTGCAGTTAGTCTAGGAACAGGTTTTGGTTTTTTCTTATCCGCAACACCGATTATTGCTTTGCGGGCCTTATCTCATTTGATTTTTGCAGTCATTGGCGCAGTGATTTTACAAAAGCATCCAGAAATTTTAATCAATAAAGAGGGGAAATTCACTTTATTAAATGGGAAATTACAGTTGTTTAACGTGGGAATTGGAGTGATTCATTCCGCTGCCGAGCTAGTGGTTGTTTCTGTATTTTACACAATGGGCAACTTGCCAGGAACCTATTATACAGCCGGCTTCATGTATTCTATTTTTCTTTTGATGGGCGTTGGTGGATTAATTCATAGTTTGGTGGATTTCAGTATTGCCTACTTTTTAGCAAGTACCTTAAGTAAACATGTAGATATTCCAACTTTTACAGAAGCGAAACAACCCAAAGTGATAAAGAAGAAGGTTAAATTAGCATAAAGAGAAACAATCGAGGCATCCGTCATTGTGACGGATGCCTCGAGATTTTTTATTTAATGACTTCTTCTGTTTGAGGGTCGAAGAAATGTCCTTTGTTAATATCAAAAGCTAAGTCAATCATTTCACCAGGATGGTGGAAGTCACGAGCATCTACTTTTGAGATAAACTCTGTATCACCAATTTTTGTATAAAGCATGGATTCAGCCCCTAATAATTCAGAAACAACGACTTCAGATTTAATCACCGCATCTTTCATTGCTGTTAAAGCCACTTGTTCGCTATGAATATCTTCTGGACGAATACCGAAAATTAATTCTTTGCCTTCATAACCATGTTCAACAAGCTCTTTGTTTCTTCCTTCAGGAATTGCTAGTTTTAAGCCATGTTGGTTAGAAATAACCCCATTGTTTAAGGTAACTTTGAAGAAATTCATGGCAGGTGAGCCGATGAACCCAGCTACGAACATATTTTTAGGTGTATTGTAAACTTCTTTTGGTGAACCAATTTGTTGAATAAAGCCATCTTTCATAATTACGATTCGGTCAGCCATGGTCATCGCTTCGGTTTGGTCATGTGTCACATAAATTGTCGTAGTTTCTAAACGTTGGTGTAGTTTAGCGATTTCAGCACGCATGGCTACACGTAATTTTGCATCCAAGTTTGATAAAGGTTCATCCATTAAAAAGACTTTGGCATCACGGACAATTGCCCGGCCAAGTGCAACACGTTGGCGTTGTCCACCAGAAAGCGCCGCAGGTTTACGTTGTAAGTACTCTGTTAAGCCCAGAATATCCGCAGCATTTTCCACCCGTTTTTTAATTTCAGCTTTATCATATTTTCTTAGTTTTAAACCAAAAGCCATGTTATCAAAAACAGTCATATGCGGATAAAGCGCATAGTTTTGGAAAACCATGGCAATATCACGATCTTTCGGTGCAACGTCATTCATGACTTTGTCCCCAATTGATAATTCACCTTCAGTAATATCTTCTAAGCCAGCAATCATGCGCAATGTTGTTGATTTACCGCAACCAGAAGGTCCGACAAAGACGATAAATTCACGGTCTGTAATTTCTAAGTTAAAATCTGTAACAGAATAATGTTCTGCATTGTCATATTTTTTATACACATTTCTAAGCGCCATTTCCACCATTTGATACGTCACTCTTTTCTTTTTGATTTGTTACTTACAGTTTAAATGAAAACGCTATCTTTCAGCAAGGGAGAGTTGCACAAGAAAAAGAAGACTTTTTCGTCAAGGTGACAAAGGACAAACACTCTCAGCGGATTTATCGCTAAACTTTTGTTATAATATAACAAAGACAGGAGTTGGATAACATGAAAATCGCTTTAATCGCTCATGATCGTAAAAAAACATTAATGATCAAACTAGCAACCGCTTATAAACATATTTTAGAAAAACATGAATTGTATGCAACGGGAACGACAGGCATGAAAGTGATGGAAGCAACTGGCTTACCCGTGCATTGCTTTAAATCGGGGCCATTAGGTGGGGATCAACAGATTGGCGCAATGATATCGGAAGACAACATTGATTTAGTTATTTTTTTAAGAGATCCTCTTTCCGCGCAACCGCATGAACCAGACGTGACGGCTTTGATTCGTCTAAGTGATGTCTATGAAATTCCTTTAGCGACCAATATCGGCAGTGCTGAAATTCTTTTGAGAGGTGTCGAGGCGGGGTTTGCGGACTTCCGTGAGGTTATCCATGAAGGGGATCGTCGACCGTTAGCTTTTTAGAGAACCTTAATGGTTATTTTGACTATTTTGTGGTATATTTTATGAGGACTTTTGTCCAAATAAAATAACAGAGTAGGAGACAAAGCGTTAAGTGCTAAAAGGATGGGATGTTGCCTTTTGGACGAAGAACATAAACAGTGTGTTGCTAGAAAGCAAAGGTTCTTACTTTGCTTATCATCAGAACAACACGTTCAGCTTTTTAATGTTCGCGGTTTTGTTTTCGCATTCGCTGCATGGTTCGTCATGTAGCAGCTCTTAGAGGAGATGCTAAAAATGACAAAGAAAAAATTTGGCACAAAATCCATTGCGTTAATGGGCGTACTCATTGCGGTGGTCGTTGTCTTTTCACGCTTTTTTGCGTATGAAACAACGTTTTTAAAAATCAGTTTCACGTTTATCCCAGAATCATTGATTGGGATGATTTTCGGACCTTTTTGGGCTGGAATCGGCACGGCGGTGGCTGATGTGGTAGGAATGTTGCTTTTTCCAAAGGCAGGCTATTTTCCTGGGTTTACTTTAAATGCCTTTTTGGCTGGTGCTATTTATGGTTATTTCTATTATAAGAAAGAAATGACATGGCAACGAGTGATTTTGGCGACATTGTTGGTCACCGTTTTAATTAATATCATTTTAACTCCTTTGTGGTTAAGTTTAATGTATGGCGTCAATCTAGCAAATTTTGCTTGGTGGGTGCCACGCTTAATTAAAACAGTTATTTTCTTTCCTATTCAAGTAATTGCCACTTATTATTTAGGCAATAAAATTCCCTTTAAACGTTTATTTGGAAAGCCATTATCTGAATTAGATCAATAAATTTAAAATTAAAAGAGTCACTTTTCATCATCCCAGAAAAGTGACTCTTTTTTATTGTGCTTTTTGATTAAACTGTGCTTCGTAAAGGTCACGATAATAACCCTGTTCTTTTTGCAATAATTCGTCATGGGTGCCAATTTCAACCACTTGACCATTATCCATAACTAGAATTTTTTCAGCACTTTTGATTGTTGCTAAGCGATGGGCAATAACAAAACTGGTCCGGCCAGTCATCATTTGTAAAAAAGCATCCTGAATTTTTTGCTCGGTCAATGTATCAACTGAACTGGTCGCTTCATCTAAAATAAGCATCGGCGGATTACTAATCATCGTGCGTGCAATAGTCATTAATTGTCGTTGTCCTTCAGAAATTTTAACGCCTTGGGAACCAATCTCGGTATCTAGTCCTTGAGGTAAACGCATGACGAAATCAAAAATATGGGCTTTTTTCATGGCTTCTATAATTTCTTCGTCAGAGGCTTCGGGATTTCCGTACGTTAAATTTTCCCGAATGGAACTATCGAATAGCCAAGTATCTTGGAGAACCATACCAAAACTTTTTCGTAAGCTGTCCCGAGTAATTTGAGTAATGTCGTGAGTATCAACCGTAATTTGGCCACGGTCGACCTCGTAAAAGCGCATTAACAAATTCACTAATGTTGATTTACCCGCACCAGTTCGCCCAACAATGGCAATTGTTTCTCCTGGTTCAGCAATTAAATTAAAGTTTTCGATTAAAGGTCGCGTCGGCGTGTAAGAAAAATCAACGTCTTTAAATTCAACACGGCCTCGCGCTTCTTTCAAAACAATTGCGTTCGGGGCATCAGGACGTTCAACTGGTTGATCCATCATATCAAAGGTACGTTCCAATCCAGCTAAGGCGGCTTGGATTTGGTTGGTGATTCCTGAGAGTTCAATAAAAGGTTTAGAAAATTGACTAGAGTAAATGGTGAAACTGGAAATAACACCAACTGTGACTAAAGGATTGCCACTTAAAACTAACAAGCCACCGACTAATCCAATCGATAAATAAGATAAATGGTCGATAAATCGAGAAAGTGGGTTGGTTAAGGAGGAAGAAAACTGAGCCTTCTGTCCTTTTTCATACAACGTTTGATTCAATGCTTCAAATGTTTCTTGCGTAGCTTGTTCTTGTTGAAAGGCTTTAACAATTTTTTGGTTGCCAACCATTTCTGAAACGAAGCCGGAAATTTCACCAACAATCGTTTGTTGTGCAGCAAAGTTTTTTTGTGAAGCTTTTGCAACAAGCCAGTTTACAATAAAAATAATCGGCGTACTGATAAGAACCACTAATGTGAGCAGGGGACTTAGCCGAATCATAAAGAGCAAAGCAACAACGACGGTGGCCATGCCAGAAAATAATTGGTTGAAGACAGCCGAGCAAGCCATTGAAATATTGTCAATATCGTTGGTAAAGCGACTGACGATATTTCCGTGTGACGTTTGGTCATAATAACTTAACGGTAATTGATTTAAATGGGCAAAGGCATCTTTTCTCAGCTGTGTGGTCGATAAATAAGACACGCGATTACCGAGACGTTGAATCAGCCATTGACTTAGAACGGTTACGAGTAAAATCCCTGCTAATAAACCTAAAATTTTGATGAGTTGCGCAGCATTGACTTGCCCTTTACCAACCATTGTATCAACGGATTTACCTATATAATAAGTCATGAGGACAGTCGAAAAACCACTGAGAATTCCTAGGATTAAGGCGCCGATAATTTCTTTTGGATAGCGTAGTAAATACGGCTTAAAACGTGAGAAGGCACCAAAATGAATTTTTTTAGTTTGCATGGGTATCCTCCTCCTGTGATGCAACGATTTCTTGATACTCTTTAGAAGAAGTAAGTAATTCTTCGTGGGTGCCAAGGCCAGCGACTTTTCCACTATCTAGGACTAAAATTTGATTCGCCGTAGCAATCGAACTCACGCGTTGTGAAATTAAAATAACGGTTGTCTCTGCTCGTTCTTTTTGTAAAGCACGGCGCAGATTCAAATCTGTTTGATAGTCGAGGGCACTCAAGGAATCATCTAAAATAAGTAAATGCGGTTTCCTAATCAAGGCACGGGCAATGGTCAACCGTTGTCTTTGTCCACCAGAAAAGTTTTTTCCGCCTTCGTTAACAGGCGTGTCTAACCCTTGGTCTAATTGTTCAACAAATTCTTTACATTGGGCGATAGCTAATGCTTCCCAACAGTCTTCATCAGTTGCATTTGGTTTGCCCCATTGTAAGTTTTCTCGAATAGTCCCTGTAAATAAGACGGCAGTTTGTGGGACACTTGCCACTTGTTGGCGTAAAGTAAAGAGCGGCCAATCGCGCACATTTATACCATTAATAAAAAGGTTTCCTGCACTCACATCATAAAATCTGGGAATGAGTTGGGTTAAGGTACTTTTCCCGCTGCCGGTAGGTCCTGTGATGCCGAGAATTGAGCCTTTAGGAATCGTAAAATTGATATTTTCCAAAGCCAAACCGGCCTCTGGTTCATAGCGAAAATCTACATGGTCAAAGGTAATATCACCAAATTGTGGCGATGTTTTTGCTGATTCTGTTGTATCTGTTAACTGGCTTTCTACAGTTAAAACCTCATTGACACGGTTTGCGGAAGCGGCGGCTCGCGTAAAAATTACCACGAGATTAGAAGCAACAATTAAAGCGAGCATCATTTGATTCATATAATTGATCAATGCTAAAACTTCCCCTTGTTGCAGGGAACCGAAAGAAACTTTTAAGCCACTAAAATAAAGTAAAAATAAAATTCCAACATTCATAATCAAAGTGGTTAAAGGCGTTAATAAAGCAGAGACATTCGATACACGAATGTAAATATCGCCTAAATCATCTGAAGCTTTATCAACATGTCGTTGCTCTGTTTCCTTTCTAGCAAACGCACGGATCACACGGACACCGCTTAAATTTTGACTAATTTGACGGTTTAACCGATCCAAATATTCTTGGACTTTTTGATATAAAGGCACAGTCATTTTAATGATAATAAAGAGAATAAGGCTAAAAATTGGTAAAAGTAATAGGAAAAGAAAGCCCATCTGCACGTCAATGTAAAAAGCCATGACCACAGAACCGATACTTAAAAAAGGTGTCCGAATGACCAACCGAATAAACATCGCTAAAGCCAATTGAAGCTGGTTGATATCGTTTGTGGTCCGGGTGATGAGGGTATCTGTACCAAAACTATTCAATTCTTTGTGTGAAAGCTGATTAATTTTCTTCATTAATTGATTTCTTAGCTCCGTCCCAAAACCTTGCGAAGCGACTGAAGCATAATATTGACAAATCATGACAAAAAATAAACCAACTAACGACATAACAAGCATCCAGAGGGCCATTTCTATGACAGTCTGTCGGTCGTTTTGACGAATACCGACATCGACTAAGTGAGCCATGAATAAGGGCAAGACTAACTCGAAACAAGCTTCTAAAAATTTGAAGACTGGACCGAGGATAATTTGTTTTCGATAATTTTTTGCGTATTTCAATAAACCAAACATAAGATTCCTCCCTTTGCTGCTCTCATTGTAGCCTAATCTTTCAATGAAAGAAAGTTGTTCGCTACATTTTCTCAACTTCTGTTAAAATAGAAGAAAAGCGCAAAGAAGTGGAGTGTGACAGAAACGTGGAAAAAATGAGTCAGGTTATTTTGTTATTTTTTATTTATTCCTTTATCGGCTGGTTATGGGAAACGGTGTATTGTTCATTAAAAGCCAAAAAATTTGTTTATCGAGGATTTTTGGTAGGGCCTTATTGTCCTATTTATGGATTTGGGGTCTTAAGCGTTCTCTATTTTGTGGAACCCTTTGAGAACAATCTCTTGGTATTGTATGTCGGATCGGCTGTTTTAGTGACGATTTTAGAATATGTCACTAGTTATGGCTTGGAAAAATTGTTCCATGCCTCTTGGTGGGATTATCATGATGTACCTTTTAATTTAAACGGTCGCGTGGCTTTACCGGTTTCTCTTTTTTGGGGATTGGGGTGTGTCTTGATTGTCAAAGTTATTCAACCAGAAATCGCCAAAGTTGTCAGTTTTTTACAAGCAATCTTTGGCAACTACTTAGCACTTTGCATAGTGATTGTAATGGGGCTTGACTTAATTTATACGTTGCTGAACATGCAAGGTTTCAAAAAACTTATTACCGAGATGGGCCAAACGTTGGAAACGAACCAACAAGAATTTAAGCAACGGTTGAACACAAAAATGGAAATCGCTACAGCTGATTGGCAGAAGTTAAAAGAACGAACCAAAAAAGAGCATTTCCAAAATCGGTTAAATTTCCAACAACGTCGTTTTATTAACAATTACCCAAAACTAACTTTAAAAAACATTAAAAATTCCAAAGAAGTTCGGCATCTCTTAGAAGATTTGAAGAAAAAGGGCCAATAATTAACAAAAAATATTACAAAATATTTCAATCAATGGTCTAATGAGATGAAAAAAAGAAAAATCGTCAAAAGCTAGTTTTTAAGGCGTCTTAAGAAATTCTTAAAGAATTGAGATAGAAATGGACTAATGAATAAACGCAGGATAAAAAAAGAGTTGCATTTAAATTGTAACAAATTGTAACATGATTGAAATAAAACAAGCCCTCCTGACTAGTATAATGAGTAGGTGTTTTAGATAAGTTAGGAAAGGTGTTGGATTTAGTGAAGGTTAAAAAGTTGATACCATTTTTAACAACAATGATGCTTATCAATTTTGGACTTCCAGTCGCTGCGGCAGCAGAATCACTTGATTCGTTGCAAGAAAAAGAAGCGCAAGCGAAACAATCTGGGGAGTTAATTAGTAAAGAAATCAATTCAGCCTTAGACGATGTAAATGCTAAATATGCGGAAATCGAACGTTTAAAAACGCAAATTTCAAAAGCGGAAGATACGTTGAAAACTTCGAAAGAGGAAATAGAAAAAACAGAAAAAAATATTTCTCGTCGTAAAGAAGCTGTTGGCGATCGTATGAAGGATATTCAATTAAATGGTGACCAACGTACTTGGCAAGCCTTATTAGATGCAGAAAATTTATCAGATTTCTTTAATCGGGCCTATGCCATGACCGTTTTACAAAACTTTGAACGGGAAAAGATTGAAAGCTTAACTAGCGAAAAAGAAAAGTTAGCTGCATTACAAGAAAAAGTTGAAAATACGCAAACAACTTTAAAACAAAATGAAGAGAAATTACAAGTTGAAGCTTCTTCAATGAATAATAAAGTCTCTGAGTTAAAAGAAAAAATGGCGAATAATGAAGAATTATTGGCTCAAATTTCGACAGACAAACAGAAAGAGCAACAACGCTTAGTCAGCGAAAAAGCAGCAGCTGAGGCACAGAAAAAACGTGCGGCAGAAACTGCCAAAGCAGAAGCAGCGAAGAAACAAGCAGCTGCCGACAAACAAGCGCAAGCAGATGCGGCGGCTAAACTAGAAGCCGAAGCTGCTGAAGAGTCAAGCAGTCAAGCATCAAGCTCTTCTACAAGTACGGAAAGCAGTAGCACTGAATCTTCAAGTTCAGCTAGTTCATCCGAATCGTCATCAACGACAGAATCATCGACAGGCGAATCATCAACACCAGGAACTGGCTCTGGTCGTGTGCTTCAGATGGAATCAACTGCTTATTCTTGGCGCGAAGCTGGTGCAAGTAATCTAAGTGCTACTGGTATTGACTTAAGTAAAGAAAGCAATGTAGTTGCAGTCGATCCAAGTGTAATTCCTCTAGGTTCATTAGTGAAAGTCTCTGGTTATGGCTTTGCTATTGCTGGAGATACAGGTGGCGCTATTCAAGGAAATATTATTGATGTTCATTTTGATTCAGTAGACCAATGCCGTCTTTGGGGACGACGTCAGGTTACAGTAGAAATTCAATAATAAATTTGTTATACTAAAGACAAGATAAAAGGAATTGGCTAAGTCAGTAATGATAGTAGCCAGTTCTTTTTTAGTTAAATGTAAAGGAGAATTACAATGATTCGCTCGGCAACAAAAGAAGACGGTCAAGCGATTGCTCGGCTGGTCTTAGTTATTTTAAAAGATATGGAGTTACCAATTTTAGAAGAAGTCTCAGAAGAACAAATGATTGACCTGTTAGCAGAGGCAACGGCGTATCCAACCTATCGCTATGGCTATCAACGAATTTTAGTTTATGAACATGCAGGTGAAGTTGCAGGGATTGCTGTCGGCTATCCTGCAGAAGATGAAAAGATTATTGATGAACCTTTAAGAGAAGTCTTTAAAAAACATGGCTTAGCAGAAGATGTTCGACTATTTATTGAAGAAGAAACCTTGCCTAATGAATGGTATTTAGACACGATTTCTGTGGATGAACGTTTCCGCGGAATGGGAATTGGTTCTAAGTTATTAGATGCTTTACCTGAAGTAGCCAAAGCTAGCGGGAAGCAAGCCTTGGGTCTAAATGTTGATTTTGACAATCCAGGGGCGAGAAAGTTATACGCAAGTAAAGGCTTTAAAGATGTCACAACAATGACTATTAGTGGTCACTTGTACAATCATATGCAAAAAGAAGTGTAAAAATAACGAAGCTAAAGTCAATCACTTTAGCTTCGTTATTTTTCATTAATCCGTTAAAGGATCAAAATCTAATCCAAAATCATCGGAAGTTTTTTGTTTTTTCTTATTATATAACCAGTAGTCAAGGACAGCTGCTATGCAGATGCACAACGGTGCGTCCTCATCATTGGCAACAGTTAAAACAAAATAGTCGCCTGTACAAAGCATGGTTTTATCCATTGACATAATTTTTTTATGGACTTGATAAATTGAATATTGATGCGCTTTGATATCACCAACAACTGCCCAGTGAAGGCCTTGAACATAATAGAAATCAGCATTCAAATTGAACAGTTTTCGTAGAGTACCCACTTTTTCAAAACGCTGATATAACTCAAATCGTGTACCAAAAGTCCAAGAAACTTGTTTAATACTGGCTAGAATTTCTCCGTTCATTGCATATAAAGAAAGCGCATCTCCTCGTGTGCCCCAGCGCCCCACCAATAGAAAAAGTGAACGGCCTGCTTGGTCTTTCACGATGGTTCGCGTAACTTTTCCTAACTGTTGTTCTTGAATAAAAAATTCAGACACGACACGATCTCCTTTCTATATATAAATGAGTGCTGTAACTGGTAGTGCTTATTACAAATCTTCTCTTATTGCACGCAGGATGGCTTCGCCAACACCATTTTCTAAATTAGTGGCTGTTTCATATTTAGCGTATTCTTTTAATTCCAGTTCGGCATTGCCCATTGCAAAACTTACCCCAGCCCATTGAATCATGCTGACGTCATTTAAATTATCACCAATAGTCATGACTTGTTCAGCGGGAATCCCACGTTCTTTAGCGACGCGCGCAACTGCAATCCCTTTTTGTGCTAGGCGGTGGTTAATTTCAATATTATTAAGCGCAGAAGAGGTAACAACCAAATCATCTAGTTCTTCTACTTCCATCCCAGCAGGGCCTAATACTTTCGGCCCATCCATACTGAAGCCAATAATTTTAAGGACTTCAATCGAATCATCTTTTAAAATGTCGTCTAAACGATCAACATAGGTAATATGCAATAAAGATAGGTGTGCTGAAGCCATGGCAATCGCCACTTTATAAGTTAAATGGGGCATGGATTCTGCAATATGAGCGGCAAAGTTTTCAATTCTTTTTTCTTGATGTTCAGAAAAAATACCTTTATTTGTAGAGATTTCATAGTAAACATTGTGTTGACTCAAAATAGTTAGTACTTCTGTTACTGTTTCTTTTTCGATCCCAGCCGTGAAAAGTGAGTGTCCATCTTTGTCGAACACTTGGGCGCCGTTTAAAGTAATCATGGCACAGTCAATTCCAGCTTCTTCTAACGCGGGTTTCGCTTCGGTATATGCGCGGCCAGTAGCAACCATAAATTCGATTCCTAAACGTTCCGCTTCGCGAATTGCTGAAGTGTTATCATTTGTGATGCTCATTTTTGCATCTAAAAGTGTTCCATCCATATCTGAAGCAATTAATTTAATCATCGATTCTCTACACCTCATTATCTATTTAAAGCTTACCTATAGTTTACCACGTTTTTCCAAGAGAAAGTACCCAGAAATTTCTTGTCAGGTTTGGAGAAATTCGTTATGCTTAGAGAGCGAAGGAGTGAGCATTATGAAAGAAATTATTCACAATAGTTGGCAAACCGTTTTATCTGCTGAATTTGAAAAACCGTATTATCAAGAATTGCGGGAATTTTTGAAAAAAGAATATCAGACACAAACGATTTATCCAGATATGTATCATTTATTTTCAGCGTTAGAACTAACCCCTTTTGAAGAAGTAAAAGTAGTAATTTTGGGACAAGATCCATATCATGGACCCAATCAAGCACACGGACTAAGTTTCTCTGTCCAGCCAGGTGTGAAAGTGCCGCCATCTCTTGCGAATATTTACAAAGAATTACAAGCTGATTTAGGATACCAACCCGTCAACCATGGCTTTTTAGAAAGCTGGGCCAAACAAGGCGTGTTGTTATTAAATACTGTGTTGACCGTTCGGGCAGGTCAAGCCTATTCCCATCGAGGTAAAGGGTGGGAGCAACTGACAGATGTCATTATCGAAAAGTTGAATGAGCGTGAAAAACCCGTTGTTTTCATTTTATGGGGACGTCCAGCTCAAGAAAAAATTAAAATGATTGATACGACTCGGCATGTGATTATCAAATCGCCACATCCAAGTCCATTGTCAGCACATCGTGGTTTTTTTGGCTCACGTCCGTTTTCTCAAGCGAATGCCGCTCTAGAACGTTTAGGGGAAACGCCGATTGATTGGCAACTTCCTGAAACAGTGTAATGTAACAGTGCAAACTGTTATAGTGTAGAAGAGTTAGTTTGTGAAAAGTTTATCGGATTATTGGTTTTTTTGACTAATACAGCTAGAAAAAACTGTTATTTTCATTGAGAATAGTGTATGATGGATTTTGTAAATATAAAACTGGAGGGTTTATCGTGGAATTATTCGATAGCTTAAAATTTAAAGTCGTACGCCGTAATATCAAAATTGTTTTCCCTGAAGCAACAGATCCTAGAATCTTAGGTGCTGCTGCCCGCTTAAAATCTGATGAATTAGTAGAACCAATCTTAATTGGTGATCCAACAGATATCGCAAATGCTGCTATGGCTCGTGGAATCAACACATCAAACTTTATTATTATCAACCCAAATGATTATGAAAAATGGGATGAAATGGTCGAAGCATTTGTTGAACGCCGTAATGGAAAAGCTACTAAAGAAGATGCTGAAAAAATCTTAAAAGATGTCAACTATTTCGGTACTATGTTAACTTACATGGGTATTGCTGATGGTATGGTTAGTGGTGCTATCCACTCAACAGGTGATACAGTTCGCCCTGCGTTACAAATCATTAAAACAAAACCAGGCGTGAGCCGTACAAGTGGTGCTTTCTTAATGATTCGTGGTCGTGACCAAGAAAGATATTTATTCTCAGACTGCGCGATTAACGTGAACCCAACTGCACAAGAATTAGCTGAAATTGCTGTTGATAGTGCCAAAACAGCTGAATTATTTGACATTGAACCAAAAGTTTCATTGTTAAGTTTTTCAACAAAAGGTTCTGCAAAAGCACCAGAAGTAACAAAAGTTGCTGAAGCTACAAAAATTGCGCAAGAATTAGCACCTGAATATGCGATTGATGGTGAATTACAATTTGATGCTTCTTATGTATCTTCTGTCGCACAATTAAAAGCGCCTAACTCAAAAGTTGCTGGAGAAGCAACAGTCTTTGTATTCCCAGATTTACAATCAGGAAATATTGGCTACAAAATTGCTCAACGTTTAGGTAACTTTGAAGCAATTGGCCCAATCTTACAAGGATTGAACAAACCAGTTTCTGATTTATCACGTGGTGCAAACGAAGAAGATGTTTATAAATTATCAATCATTACAGCTGCTCAAACATTAATGAACGACTAATTAACTATGTCGAAGCATGATAAATAAGCAAAGTAGAAGTTGAGGTTCCCAGGACACTTGGGCCTCAACTTTATTTTTTTGAAGCTGCCACTAGTCAACTTATTGAATTTTCGGTATACTTTCATACATAGATTCTTGCAGATGGGAGGCAAAAAAATGAACATTGTCCTGAACAATCCATTGGAAACAGAAGCAATTGCTAAAATCATTGGACAAAAGGCACAAGCTGGTGATGTAATTGTCCTGACTGGTGATTTAGGGGCCGGTAAGACGACAATGACGAAAGGGATTGCTTTAGGATTAGGCATTTTCCAAATGATTAAAAGTCCCACCTATACGATTATCCGAGAATATCCACAAGGACGACTTCCGTTATACCATATGGATGTCTATCGTGTTGAAGAGGGTGCGGATGAATTAGGGTTAGATGAGTATTTTGAAGGAGATGGGCTATCCGTTGTAGAATGGGGCAGCTTGATTGAAGAAGAATTGCCAGAAGATTATTTAGAAATTATTTTAAATAAAGATTCTCAAGAAGTGGACAAGAGAGTTCTTGAATTCCGCGGAACTGGTCCATTGGCAGAAGAAAGAATAGCAGAGATTTTACAAGCGTGGGAGGCTCGCGAATATGACTGAACAAACATTTTCTATTCGAGAAGCAGTGCCTACTGATGCGGATCAATTACTATCTGTGATGTCAAAAATTGGGAGTGAAACGCCCTATTTGGTAATGGATGAGCGAGGAATGGCTATGTCGACAGCAGAATTGGCTGAAAATCTAGCAACACTCTATGAATCGCCAAATAATGTTTTATTGGTGGCATTAGCGGGAGAAGCGATCATTGGGACCGCATCTGTGTCTGCTTCTTCTAAAAAGCGGATGGAGCATATTGGTGAAATTGGCATTAGTATTTTAAAACAGTACTGGGGCTATGGACTGGGCAGTATCCTGATGGAAGAACTTATTCGCTGGGCGCATGAAAGTCATGTTATTCGTCGCTTGGAATTAACGGTACAGGATCGTAATCAACGAGCGATTCATGTCTATAAAAAATTAGGTTTTGAAACAGAGGCAATTATGCCTCGGGGCGCCAAAACAGACCAAGGTGAATTTTTAGATGTTCATTTAATGCGTTTGCTGATTGATTAATTATTGGTTAATAATTTTAATTTCTTAAATAATCGAACGATAATTGCATGAAAAAACAAAATTTTCGCAATTATCGTTTGTTTCATATTTATTTTTCTGATATTTTTGTTATAATTATAGAAGAATTTAACGAAAAAATGAAAATTTATTTTGGGAAGGAATGTAAGAAATGGCGAAGGCAACGAAAATGAATGTTAACTATCGAGAGTCGATCTTGGATCGTGCGTATCGTTTAGAGCTAATAAAAAAAGATGAGTATGCAAAACATCAAGAAAAATTATCATTATTAAATGAAAAATTGTCTGACGGGGAACCAGCTCAATTTGATGCAAAAGAAGAAACGTTTTGGAAAAAAATTTCGCAAAAAGTTATTTTATAAAAGTAATACATACGAATAAGAGCGTACACATAGAAAGAAGCGTAAGCAGTGTTAAACTGCTTACGCTTCTTTTTTAATGAATAGGAATAACTGTTTCACGCTTAATTAATTTGTGAGGAATAACGAGACGGACACCATTCGTCAATTCTTCATGGATTAATTCATATAATTTTTTCATCGCCATTCGACCTAATTCTGACGTGTCGATGTCAATGCTTGTTAGATAAGGATGTGTCAATGTTGAAAAGATTGAGTTGTTAAAACTAATAATGGATAACGTTTCAGGAACTTGATAACCATAGATTTGCGCAAGTTGCATCGTCCGCAAAGCAAAGATATCATCAATCACCACCAACGCCGTGGCATTATTTTGATGAAGAATGTCATCAAAAGCCATGTAATCTTCAGGTTTTTCTAACGCAACGCTTGGTAAAACAGTTAATCCTTGCATCATCATTGCTTTTTGATAACCAAAGTAACGTTCAAAGTACAAACTTTCATGCGTTGTATTGGTCACAAATAAAATATTTTTATGGCCGTTTTCAATTAAAAATTCCGTCGCTTGTTTCCCTAATAATTGATTATCATTATCCACGTAAACTATTTCCGTTTCATGTTGGTAAGGTTGACCAATTAAAGTAAAGGGAATGTTGTTTTCATATAAGTAATCAATGACGGGGTCCTTACTATCTGAATACACAAGAATAAAACCGTCCACTTGTTTTTGAAGATGCATTCTTTTAACGTTTTCTAATAGTACATCAAAACTTTTGGCAGTTGCAATAGCAGTAGTCATATCGTAAAGACGGGCTTCTTCGTTGATGGCTTCCATAATTTCTAAATAAAATGGATTCCCTAACCGTTCTTTCGAATCTAAAGGAGGTAAAATTACGCCAATGGCACTTGAAATTCGTTTACCCAAATTCCGTGCCGTCATATTTGGCACATAGCCTAAGTCATCCATGACTTTTCGCACTTTCTTTTTTGTCGATTCAGAAATACTAGGATGATCGTTAATGACACGCGAAACGGTTGAAGTTGCAACCCCCGCTTTCTTAGCGACATCTTTTACTGTAATTGCCATTTTTGCCACGCCTTTCTTAGTAATTATAGAAGGTTAAATTGATAAACCGTTTGGTAGGTTTGCTTTTTATTAGCTGGTAATAAAATAGAGCCCCACTGAGGATGATGAACAATGTCTGGATACTCTTGTGGTTCAATTGCTAAGCCATAGTTTGAATGCATCGCTTGTCCATTAATAGAAAATGGAGCCTCAAAACCAGTCGTAGAAAATAATACCATACTTTGGTTCGTTGTTGCTATCGTCATTTTTCTTCCAGAAGTAGGTTCTTGTAAGCATAATTGTGGCTGTCTTAAGTCAGAGCCAACTAAGGGGAAAACATCATCTAACCCAGTTGGATAGCGTTGGAGGATTGTTTCGATAGGTGTCAGTTCATTAAAACGTATGGATAGTTCAGAAGCTGGTAAAATCCGTCCAGTAGGCAGCTTATTATCGTCTAATTCTAACATACCTTGACAGTTCAAAGATAGCAAATGCGACAGAATGTCTAACTTTCCATCGCCAGATAAATTAAAGTAGGCGTGGTTCGTAGGATTAAAAAGTGTTTCCTGTTTACTCCGTCCAGTACTGATCATTCGTAAATGATTATCCTCTAGCTGGTAGGTGATGGTGGCCTCAATTGGTCCAGGATAGCCAGAAATGGTGTCGGTTAAATGAAAAGCAACGCCAATGATATCTTTTTTTTCAAAGGGCTCGACTGTCCAATATTGAAAAGACCACCCCTTTGAGCCACCATGGATATGGTGACCGTCGCTATTTTGTTCTAATATTCCATTTTGCCAATGGCCATTACGAATGCGTCCAGCAACTGGTCCAACAGTGGCGCCAAAAAAGCTTTGATCCTTTAATACATCTTGATACGAATCATACGATAAAAGGATATTTTCCCAATGATTATTTTTGTTTGGCATCAAAAGTTGATGGAGGCGCGCGCCATAATTGAGAAGAGCGACTTCTAAAAAGTCGTTCTTCAAAGTAATTTTCTTTAAGTTTGTGTTTGGAATATCGGTTACGGTGATACGATTATCCTTCATGATCAAGCCACACTTTTTTTAAGTAATCAAACGTTAAAGCGCTCGTCTCTGGCACGATGGGCAACCCTTCGCCTAACTCTTCTTTGCGGCCAACGCCAACAGGTTGCGCTCCACTAGCAAGAATCGCTTGAATCCCAGCTTTGGCATCTTCAATGCCAAGACATTCTGCTGGTGTCAAATCAATTTCTTTCGCAGCTAAAATGAAAATATCTGGAGCGGGTTTGCCTGCCTGGACGTCTGCTGGATTAGCAATGGCATCAAAAAGGGGCGTCAATTGCATTTTTTCTAAAAGGAAAGGCCCATTTTTACTTGCAGAAGCCAAGGCGATTTTAATATTGGCTTCACGTAATTCCGTTAATAAAGAAAGAATTCCTGGGTAGACATCTTCAGGCGTAATCGCTTGGATCATTTCCAAGTAATAATCGTTTTTCCGTTGCGCTAACTGGGCAAATTCTTCAGAAGAAAACGTGCCTTCTTTTTTTCCGTATTTTAACAGTAACTGCAGAGAATCTTCACGGCTTACACCTTTCAATTGTTCGTTGAAAACACGGTCAATGGAAATTCCAATTTCGTTCCCTAATTTTTTCCAAGCGTGGTAATGAAATTCTGCTGTATCAGTAATAACGCCATCTAAATCAAACAAAACGCCTTTAAACATGAACTTCTTCCTTTCTGATCGGTAAAACTAATCGATCTTTTAATGTGTATTTTTGATCGTAAACAGTTAATGGAATTGCAGGGCCGTCGAGTAAAGTGAAGGCCACTTGGTCTGCTGCAACTTCAACAAATAGTAAACGATTCCGATAATTAATGTGGAATGAGTAGGCTGTCCATGTCGCTGGTAAAAAGGGTGCAAATTTTAGTTGTTGATGGTCCGTTTTCATTTGGGCAAAACCTTGAACAATCGCTAGCCAACTACCAGTCATTGAGGTAATGTGTAAGCCATCTTCTGTATCATTATTGTAATTATCTAAGTCAAGGCGCGCTGTTCGTTGATACATTTCCACTGCTTTTTCTTCCATGCCTAATTCAGCAGCTAACACAGCATGAATGCTTGGTGAAAGAGAAGATTCATGGACAGTCATTGGTTCGTAAAAGTTAAAGTTCCGGCGTTTTTCTTCTAAAGAAAAGGCGTCATTGAAGAAATAAATTCCTTGAAGAACATCGGCTTGTTTAATGAAACAAGACCGCAAAATTTTATCCCATGACCAATGTTGATTTAAAGGCAGCTCACTAAGTGGTAAATCAGAAACAGGCATTAAATCTTTATCTAAGAAAGTGTCATGTTGTACAAAAATGCCTAATTCGTTATCCACTGGGAAGTACATATTTTCTACAATGTCTGCCCATTTAGCTAATTCGTCGTCTGCAATTTTGAGCGTTGTTTCTTCTTTGAATTTTAAATAAGACTCACGGGTGTAACGTAGAACCCACGCAGCGATGGTATTGGTATACCAGTTATTGTTGATATTATTTTCATATTCATTTGGCCCCGTTACGCCATGAATCATATATTGTTTATGACGTTGTGAGAAGTGGACCCGATCTGCCCAAAAACGAGCGATTGCCACAAGCACTTCTAGACCAGCATCTTTTAGATAATCTTCGTCTCCTGTATAGTTGACATAATTATAAATCGCATAAGCAATCGCACCATTTCTGTGAATCTCTTCAAAAGTGATTTCCCACTCATTATGACATTCGACACCAGTAAAAGTAACCATTGGGTAAAGCGCACCCTTTAACCCTTGTTGTTGGGCATTATGAATGGCTTGAGGCAATTGATTGTGGCGATATTTCAGTAGATTTTTAGTAACTTCGGGCTTAGCCAACGCCAAGTAAAGTGGGACAGCATATGCTTCAGTATCCCAATATGTGGCACCACCATATTTTTCGCCCGTAAAGCCTTTTGGTCCGATATTTAAACGATCGTCTTCGCCATAGTAGGTTGAGAAAAGTTGGAAAAGATTAAAACGAATGCCTTGTTGGGCTTCATCATCTCCTTCAATAACAACATCAGCTAATTGCCAACGTTTTGCCCAAGCGGCAGCTTGCCCAGCTTTTGCTTCAGGGTACAAGGTGGTCATTTCTGAAAATAATTCGTTTACTCGTGTGATTTGTTGCGTTTCTGGCACATCACGACTGGTAACGACAAGCACTTCTTTTGTGATAGCGGTCGTTTCGCCTTCGTTTAAAGACACCGTCAATTCTGCGGTTAAAGCCAAGGGCTGTTGTGTATATGTAGGCACAACAGAGGCTCCATCGATGAAATGGCGCATGCCTGCAGTCACTGTAAAACGCTCTATTTCAAAGTTGTTAGGAATGGTCTTAGTTGTAACAAAGCCAAGTGTTTCTTGTGTTTCAATAGCTCTTTCTTCCCAAAAATGTTCTTCATAATTGCTGTCTTCATTTTGAACATCGCCATCCAATTTTGAGTGAAGAGTGATTGTGCCTGTACCTTCCAGCATTTCAATTGTTAAGTGGATGTAAGCCGCTTCTTTTTTTTCTAAGCTTAAAAAACGTTCAAAAGAGAAGCGCACTTTGTTCTTCGGTGTTTGGATGGTGAATTGCCGAGAAAGGACCCCATTTTGCATGTCTAATTCTAAAGAAAAATCTTCGTAAGGTGTAGTGGCTAAATCAATTGTTTGTCCATCAATTTGTAAGTCCATTGCGATGAAATTAATTGCGTTAATCACTTTACCAAAATATTCAGGATAACCATTTTTCCACCAACCAACACGTGTTTTGTCTGGATACCAAACACCGGCTAAATAGGTTCCTTGATGGTGGTCGCCAGAATAGTGTTCTTCAAAATTTCCCCGCATCCCCATATAGCCATTGCCAATGCTCGTTAATGATTCTTGTAAACGTAAATTTTCTTTATCTAAGTGTGTAGTACGGATTTTCCAAGGATCAATTTGGAATAAACGTTTGATTTGTTTCATGAGAATCCCCCTCAGTGATTTTATTGATAGGTCTATCATAAACGCAACCGATTGCATTAGTCAATAGTCAATGCTTAAAAAGTGTAATCTTATGAATAAAAGCTGAAACAAAGGTAGGTTAGAAGGAGCTTTATTTGCTTTATTAAAAGACAAAATAAAAAAGGATTAAGTAGTAGGGAGTTGTTTTCCACAATATTTTTGAAATTAAAGCATTTACAAAAAGGAAACAGGAGTATATAATGGCAACATAACGAAACCGATTGCGTAAGGAGTGGCAGGAATGAAAAAAATGTTTAGTTTTGAGTTTTGGCAAAAATTCGGGAAAGCTTTAATGGTCGTTGTGGCAGTAATGCCCGCAGCGGGTTTAATGATTAGTATTGGGAAATCGCTTCCCTTAATCGATCCTAATTTAGGCTTGTTAGTAACAACAGGCGGAGTTCTGGAGAGTATCGGTTGGGCAATTATTGGCAACTTACATTTACTATTTGCGTTAGCAATAGGTGGCAGTTGGGCCAAAGATCGTGCAGGTGGCGCATTTGCAGCGGGGATTTCTTTTGTTTTAATCAACCGTATTACTGGAGCCATTTTTGGTGTAACAAATGAAATGTTGGCAGATGAACAAGCTTTCACGCATACCTTATTTGGCACCAAGATTATGGTGAAGGGATTCTTTACAAGTGTCTTAGAAGCTCCGGCATTAAATATGGGTGTCTTTGTAGGGATTATTGCTGGTTTTGTCGGTGCGATGGCTTACAACAAGTATTACAATTATCGGAAATTACCAGATGCGCTATCATTTTTTAATGGTAAACGGTTTGTCCCATTTGTCGTTATTTTATGGTCAACAATTGTCTCAATTGCATTAGCACTTATTTGGCCAAATATTCAAGCGGGAATTAATAATTTTGGGTTATGGATTGCGCAATCTCAAGATAGTGCACCTATTTTAGCGCCATTCTTATATGGAACGTTGGAACGTTTGTTATTACCTTTTGGGTTACATCATATGTTGACGATTCCAATCAACTATACACAATTAGGTGGAACGTATGAAATTTTATCTGGCGCACAAGCTGGAACCCAAGTCTTTGGTCAAGATCCTTTATGGTTGGCTTGGGCAACAGACTTAGTGAATCTTAAAGGCGCTGGTGATATGAGCAAGTATCAGTTTGTCTTAGAAAATTGGACACCAGCTCGATTCAAAGTAGGCCAAATGATTGGTTCTTCAGGGATTTTAATGGGGATGGCTTTGGCGATGTATCGTAATGTCGATGCAGATAAAAAAGCTAAATATAAATCAATGTATTTTTCTGCTGCTTTAGCTGTTTTCTTAACTGGTGTGACAGAGCCGCTAGAATTCATGTTTATGTTTGCTGCAGTGCCGCTTTATGTGATTTATGCCGTGATCCAAGGTGCTGCTTTTGCAATGGCTGATATTTTACCATTGCGTGTGCATTCGTTTGGAAATATTGAATTGTTAACAAGAACACCGCTAGCAATAAAAGCTGGTTTAGGTGGCGATTTAATCAATTTTGTTTTAATGGTCATCATTTTTGGTGCTGTCACTTATTTCTTAGCCAATTTCTTAATTAAAAAATTTAATTACGCAACACCTGGAAGAAATGGAAACTACGACAATGATAACGGCGAAGAAATCGCATCTGGCGCGGCTGGTTCAGGTGTCGTCGATCAGCAAATCGCGCAAATTGTCTACTTACTTGGTGGTAAACAAAATATCAAAGAAGTTGATGCGTGTATGACACGCTTACGTGTCAGTGTAAAGGATCGAGAAAAAGTCGGTTCGGAAGAGGCGTGGAAACGGGCAGGCGCAATGGGCTTGATTGTGAAAGATAATGGTGTTCAAGCCGTTTATGGACCAAAAGCCGATGTTTTAAAATCCGATATTGAAGATTTACTAGCTTCCGGCGTTGACATTCCAGAACCAGTTATAGCAGAAAGTACAACAGGAGTGCCAACAACGAATTTCTTAGGCAAGAAAAAAGATTTCGTGGCTGTGGCGACAGGGGAAGTTATTCCAATGGCGCAAGTCAATGATCCTGTCTTTTCACAAAAAATGATGGGGGATGGATTTGCAGTTAAGCCTCTAGAAGGAGAGGTGGTGGCACCAATTTCGGGGAAAGTCCTAAGTGTTTTCCCAAGCAAACATGCGATTGGGCTACAAACAGAAGAAGGCATCGAAGTACTTGTCCATATGGGGATTGATACAGTTGAAATGGCAACACCTGCTTTTGAATCTTTTGTTAAAGAAGGACAATCATTGAAAGCTGGGACGAAACTAGCTAAAATGAATTTGGATGTGATTGAACAAGCTGGCAAAGAAACAACGATTATTGTCGCCTTTACAAACAGCGACAAAGTGGAACAAGTAGTTATTAATCAACTAGGAACCACCACTGCGGGAACTGTGATCGGACAGATTGAAATTTAAATGATTAGGTATGAGGTCGGGACAGAACCGTTTAACTCCGAGAAATAAGAAGGAATTTCCGGAAATTGCTTTTTAATTTTTGGATAATTTCGGCTTATTTCCGAAGGAGTTGGTTCTGTTCCCGCCGTTTATCAGGCTTTGCGCGTGAAGCAAAAATCCAAAGTGATTTTTGTCCCACTCACTGACCTAATAACATGTAAGAGAAGGGGAAAAGATGAATCTTTTAACAATCAATACTCATAGCTGGTTAGAAGAAGAACCGTTAAAAAAATTAGAGGAGATTGCCAAGGTGATTTTATCTTCTGAAAGTGAAATAATTGCCTTACAAGAAGTGAATCAGAAAGTCGCTTCCAAGAAAGTGCCGTTAGAACAGTTAACTACTTTTTGTCCCGTAGCGACCCAAACACCGGTCCATGAAGATAATTTTGCATATCTAATCGTTCAATATCTAGCTGAAAAAGGCCAACACTATTATTGGAGTTGGGAAATGAGCCACATTGGTTACGCTATTTATGAAGAAGGGAACGCACTACTTTCGAAATGTCCGTTGACTAGTGAAGCTCTCCTTATTTCAGAAAGCCAAGAACCAACGAATTATCGAACAAGAAAAATCTTAGTAGCGGAGACAGAGAGTTCAAAAGGTACGCTTACTGTTGTCTCTGGTCACTTTTCTTGGTGGGAAACACCCTGTACAGGTTTTGCCTATGAATGGCTACAATTAGAGAAATACTTAGCGATGGGGCAACAACCGTTAGTCATTTTAGGCGATTTAAACAACCCAGCTGGTACAACTGGCTATCAATTAGTGGAAAATAGTTACTTGCCGATTCAAGATGCATTTGTTGTAGCGGAAGAGACAAGCGGTGAAGCGACAGTAGAGAAAAAAATAGATGGCTGGGAAGAAAATGAAGCAGCCTTGCGGATTGACTACGCATTTGTTCCAAAACAGTGGCACGTACGAAAATATGAAGTAATTTTTGATGGTAGGAAAACACCGATAGTCAGTGATCATTTTGGCTTACTCATTCAACTAAAATAAGAAAAAGCGCTGAATTTTCAGCGCTTTTTCTTATTTATTCGCTCATGTAATTATTCTTATCAGTCTTGTTTGGCTAATTCTTGATCCCGAAGGATGGTGGCCTCAATCCCTTTGATGACTGTTGAAATAAACGCATTGTTTTCTAATTCGACAATCCCAGCAACCGTGGTTCCACCAGGAGAACTGACTTGGTCGATTAAAGTCCAAGGATTCTCTGTGCTATTTGCCAAAGTTTGAGCGCTGCCTAGTACAGCTTGTGTGGCAATTTCTAAGGCCAACTCTTTGTTCATACCATTTTTAACGGCTGCTCGGGCAATCGAATCAATAAATAAGAAAGCATACGCAGGAGTGCTACCTGCAATAGCAGTAAAAATCGAAAAATACTGTTCCTCTAATTCCCAGGCTTGGCCAACTGCTCGAAACAACGATAAAACAGTCTGGATGTCTTCAGGGGATGCAAAAGCGTTGCCACAAACAGCTGCTGCACCTGCGCCAATCAATGCATTCATATTGGGCATCACACGAACGAGACGGAGCGGTTGGGTAGTCTCAAACAGTTGATACAATTCTGCAATAGTCGTACCTGCTGCAATGGAAACAATTAACGGTTGCTTGTCTAAAATTGCTTCTTTTGCTTCAAGTAAAGCTGCTTGAACGAATTGCGGTTTCACCGCTAAAATAACTAAGTCAGCTACTGCAATGGCTTCTTGTGGTGAAGCAACCGCGTGTGCACCAATTTCTTGTGCGAAAGCGGCGGTTTTTTCGACTTGAATATCATAAAAATAAAGGTTTTCTGCGGCAATAAATTGCTTTTTTAGCGCACCTTTGGCAATAGCGGATGCCATATTTCCAGCACCGATAAAACTAATTTTCATAAAAAATTCCTCCTAAAAACTGTTGAATCTCTTTTTTCGTGTTACCATGTATCTAGTATAGAAGGAAACGCCAAAGAAAAAAATAGAGGGAGTAAAGTAAAAAGTGTTGGATTATGAGGTGATTAATTGGCAAGCAAAGAAGAGCAATATGCAGCATTTTATCAGTTTTTAGAGACCTTAGATTGTTATTTAACCACTACCAATGCTCTTGAGAATGAAGTAGCGCAATTTAAGGAAAATCCGCATCGAGAAATTGCGGGCTTTATGCTGGCATCTTCGGAAACAATTGACGTTCCGAAAGGATTTATTCGGATGCTCTATTGTTTAGAGCAAGATGGCAATGCTTATTTGGATCAACAAAGGTGTTCGGTTTCGGCTGGCCAAGTCATGATTGTCAATGAGGCCACCTCTGTTAGCTATCAGGGGCAAGGAATGTCTATGATTATATTTTATTTTAAAAAGCACTATTTTCTTGATACGCTCTTAAACCAGCTGGCGGAAGAACCAGTCATGTATCGTTTTTTTACAGAAATTGCTAGCAGTGAATTTGAAAACATTCCTCGATATTTCGTTTTTGCTAGCCAACCAAATTCGGATGTTCACGTCTATTCGCTATTATTACTGAAACAAATTGTGAAAATGGCCTATTTTAATAATAAAGTGACCAAAGCGGCCTTTGTTTTGCTGGTGGTGGAACTAGGTCAACTGCCTAGAGAAGCTTTAAAGATGCAAGATAATTATTTGTCGAATCATCAACGTGTTGAGGTGATTTTAGCGTATATTGAGCAACAGATTGCACATGTCACTTTAGCAGAAGTCGCCGCTAAATTTCATTTTCATCCGAATTACTTATCGAATTTTTTAAAAGACAAAACAAACAAAACGTTTACGGAAATTGTCTTAGCCTACCGAATCCAATTGGCGAAAAACTACTTGAAGCAAACAGATTTATCGATTCAAACGATTGTTGAACGAATCGGCTATCAAGACAAAGCCTTTTTTTATAAACGTTTTAAAGAAGAAATGGGCATGACCCCAAAACAATATCGACAGAAAGAAGGAATGGCAGATGTACGAAGAAGTCTTTGAAGAATTTCAGTTAACTGTAGTAGAATTACCAATCGAATTTGTTGATGATTTGCCTGTCTATCGCGGACACTTAAAAGAATTAACGTTTCTTTCAGCGGAAGCCTCTTCACGAAAAAAACTTTACCAACAGCTTTTACAGGCTTATTTGTTGTATAGAGAAGAGAATCAAGCAGTTGTTGAAGAGGAAGAAATAACCTCCTCATTACTGTCTAGAGAGCAGTTATTAAAATACTATGATGGTGAAACGTTCGATGGGTTTCAGTTGCCATCAAATGAATAAGAAAGCAGGGAAACAGATGGATACAATGGCAAAAATTAATCAATTTCGTGATGAAAGAAATTGGCGCCCCCACCATAATGAAAAAGATTTGGCGCTCTCAATTTGTTTAGAAGCAGCAGAATTGTTAGAACTTTTTCAATGGAAAACAGCAGAAGAAGGCATCAAACAAGAAGAACGAATCAAAGAAGAATTGGCTGATGTTCTCATTTACTCCTACATGATGGCTGATAATTTAGGGTTTGATTTGGACGAAATTATCGAAGAAAAGTTGAAGAAAAATGCGGTGAAATATCCAGTGCCAGAAAAATAAGTGTTGAAACAAATGAATCGAAGAACTTCTAAAAAAGAATAACGAAGTGGAAAATAGCCAGTATTAAGAAATTCTGAAGGGTTTGCGGAAAACAGAAATAAAAAGTAGCTTTCTGCTGCAAAAAATTTTAAGGAGGAACAATCAATGATTACAGGCACAGAAATTGATTTTATTGTTAGTGATAGTTTAAAGGCATTAGCTTTATATAAAGAAATCTTTGAGGTCCATGTAGTTGAAGCGACAAAGTATCCTGTTGGAAGGAATGAAGTAGTGTTTAACTTATATGATACTCGGTTCCATATGTTAGATGCTAATGAAGAATTTGGTTTAAAAGCACCAGATTCAGAACATCCCAATACAATTTGGTTCAATATCACGGTAGCAGATATTGTGCAAACTCATAAAAAAGCCTTAGCAAATAAGTGCATTGAGATGCAACCAGTTACAGAAATGATGGAAGGAGCTATTCAAAATTCGTTATTTGTTGATCCATTTGGTTACATGTGGATGGTACATCAAATTAACCAAGAACTAAATTTTGAAGAGCGAACAGAAATTTTAGAAAAAGAAATGTAGTAAGGAGAGGTCGGGACAGAAGTGTTTAACTCCGAGAAATAAGAAGGAATTTCCGAAAATTGTTCTTTAATTTTTGGAGAATTTCGGCTTATTTCCGAAGGAGTTGCTTCTGTTCCCGCCGTTTATTAGTTTTTGAGCGTGGAGCAAAAATCCAAAGTGATTTTTGTCCCACGCTCTTTTTTTATTTTACAATAGAAGTAAAATACCAATGATCCTGTAGTGATCAACAAGGCAGTAAAAAATTGGAGATAGAAAGTTAGTGTGTCATAGAAATACAGCAATATTCTCTAATAATTAATCTAACGTTAAAAAAATTGAGAAAATGCCAGATTGATTTTTGATAAACTGTAAACAAAGAAAAACTGGCTGTAAAA
The DNA here is from genome assembly GCF_050536915.1 of Enterococcus sp. DIV1316a. Taxonomy (NCBI): domain Bacteria; kingdom Bacillati; phylum Bacillota; class Bacilli; order Lactobacillales; family Enterococcaceae; genus Enterococcus; species Enterococcus sp. DIV1316a. The sequence goes on from NZ_CP172913.1 coordinate 743,747, forward strand.
ATCTTGATAAATCAATGGAATAAAAGGAGAAAGCGAAAGATTAATTCTTGTATGTAGATACAAAGGGAGACTAAATGAATGAAAAATAAAAAGCGAATAAACTTCGGTGTTTTAATCGCAACAATACTAGTAGTAGCCATAATCGGCACGATTGGAGTGAAAAAGATGACTGAACCAACAGAAAAAGAAAAACAAATTGCTTTTTTGAAAGAGCATGAAGAAGAAATGACGGAGTATGTAAAATCTCAAAATTCAAAGATTTACAGTGTTCAATATGATTGGGAAAGTGTAGAGGTTGGAACTATTGGTAACGGAACACCTATAGGAGCTGGAAAAATACTCACGATTGATGGAAAATTCAATAGTATTTATGATTCTAGCTTTTATTTACAATTTAAATTTGATAAATCTACTAAATTACCAAGTATTAAAAGTATGACAAGTTATAATTCTTTTAGGATAGGAGGAATGTTGTATGAATAATTTAGAAAACTTTAATTGTATCTATGCAAGTTTATCTGAGAGTTCTTATAATGGTAGACCTAACGCTTTTCCAAAATATCAAAATAGCAAGGAAAAAGAAGAATTTAATTACTCTTTAGATGTAATTGATGAAAAAGGAGATAGAACTAAAGGAGGTCAAAATCTCCCAAATAGTGGAATTGTCTACCTCCAACCCGACAACTAGGAAAAGTCAATCAAAATAGAAAAATCACATAGTAACTCTTCCCCATACATATTAAGGAGGTGAAAAATTGAAAAATAAAAAGCGGATAAAATTTGGTATATTAATCGCAACAATAATAGCAATAGTTATAATCGGAACGATTGGAGTGAAGAAGATGAATAAACCAACAGAAAAAGAAAGACAAATTGCTTTTTTGAAAAAGCATGAAGAGAAAATGACGGAGTATGTAAAGTATGAAAGTGAATATGTACTTTTAAAACAATATGATGTTAAAGAAGTAACCTATAGTTGGCAATCAGTGATTGAAGTTCGAAGTATGGCTTTTAGCCCAAAAACTATAGCTGTTGAAGTATCTATTTTTGATGGTATTGGTAAAAAATTAGATGGGTTTGAAATATATGTGCTTCCAGATAATGTAAAAAATCCAACTGAAATAAAAAATATTGAATAGTTAAGGAGATGAAATTTAATGGCAAATTTAGAAAAGTATACTAATATTTATGCTGATTTAGCCCAAGGAGCATACATCGGTCGAAAAGAAGGGTTTATGTTTGCTAAATTGACACAAGTTCAAAAAGAAGAGCTTAAGCTAAATGAACATGCTACATTCCATTTCCCCAACGCCAAAGACGCCCACGGAAATGACGCCAGTACTGTCTACCTCCAACCCGACAACACTGTAAAAACAATCAAAGAAAAAAACTGGGTAGGCAGGGAAAAGGTTTATAAAAAAGGGTTATCAACATAGAAAAAGTCAATCAAAAACAATCAAAATCGAAAAAATCACATAGAAACTCTTCCCCATACATATTAAGGAGGTGAAAAAGTGAAAAATAAAATGCGAATAAAATTTGGTGTGTTAATTGCAACAATAATAGCATTAGCCATAATTGGAACGATTGGAGTGAAGAAGATGACTGAACCAACAGAAAAAGAAAGACAAATTGCTTTTTTAAAAGAGCATGAAGAAGAAATGACGGAGTATGTAAAACAGCAAAATGAAAAGATTGCTAAAGTTGCGTTTTGTTGGGAATCGTTAGAACAAGAGTCAGTGGGAAATGGTCTTCCACAAGGAGCAGGAGATATTCTATCTATCCGAATACAAATTATTGATAATAATAACAATAAAATAAATTCATTTGGACTTGCAATAAAACCAAATAATTGGAATGAGCCTACTAAAATAAAAGAACTGTATACGATTAATGCTGACTACGATTACTATACAGAAGGAGGATAATATGGCAGACTTAGAAAAATATAGTAATTTATACGCGGATTTAGCGCAGGCAACTTATAATGGCAGATCCATACAATTTCCGTATAGTGCAAAGAAATGGAATGATAAACAATTAGATAAGTACCGAAATAAAGAGGCTGTTCCATTCACCTTCCCCAACGCCAAAGACGCCCACGGAAATGACGCCAGTACTGTCTACCTCCAACCCGACAACACTGTAAAAACAATCAAAGAAAAAAACTGGGTAGGTAGGGAAACGTTTTATAAAAAAGGGTTATTAACAGATGAGAAAGCTGGCTATAATTCTTATTATGTAACAGATACGCCGACCTTGAGTCCAAAAACGCAGCATACATATTTTGCCACTCGCGGTAGTGACGGCGTTTCAATGGACGTGAAAAAAGGTTGGTCAGGGAATAATTTGAATGACTGGGTCAATAATAATGGTTCCTTTACGTTATTTAATGCCTATTTGCCTCAAGCAAAATTAGCCAATGAAGCCATGCATCAAAAGATAATGGAGATGAGTGCTAAAGCCCCTAATGCGACTATGTCGATTACAGGTCATTCTTTAGGAACCATGATTTCTATTCAAGCGGTGGCCAATCTCCCCCAAGCAGATCTCGCTAAAATTGATAAAATAGTATTGTTTCAAGGGCCTGATGCGCGAGAAAGCATTAATAAAATGTCTCAACAAGCTCAGGAAAATCTTCAACAATTAGAAGAACAAGGGAAAATCGATTATTATGTGAATGCGTTTGATATTGTCTCCATGTTGAATCGAAATAAAAAAGGGGTAGATGAAATTGGTCGGGTGCATTATCTATTACCGAAAACGTTCACCACTACTTTTGATCTGACGGACAAATACGGTTCTAGTCATGATTTTGGTCAGTATCAATTAAATCCTGATGGTACGCCCAAAGAAGCCAATCTAAAGGAACATGGCTATATTTTTGCGGCAGGAGTAAAAGTTTCCAAACTTATTGATAAATATTTAGGGAAAATCATGGATGCTTCAGGTGAATCCTTAGCTAAAAACAGTCTCCAATTTTTGTTAAGTCTGCTATCTGAAGAAAATCGCCAGAAAATCATCAAAGAATATGAAAAAATCATTCATGAAGCAAAAATTGCCAGCCAATGGCAAGGGAAAGTGAGTCGTATTCAGAAAAGTTTAGCCAGTGCTTCAGGTAGTGAAAAGATTGAATTACGTAGTGAATTAGCAGAACTAGTTGCAAAACAAGCTCAGCAAGCTGGAAAAGAATACGAACTACTTGTGAAAAATATCCTCCAAGAAGCAGAAGATGAAGTCCAGACAGTTTCAAAGGAAATTTGTGAAAGTGCAATGAGTATCCGACAGTATCTATCCTATGCAGAAGTTCAAGCAATGATTGCTCCTTACGAAAAAAGTCGTCTTTGGGATAGCGCTGAAGCAACAAATACTAGCAACCAAGCCAAGCAATACAAGCAAAAATTAACTGATTTTAGCGGAAAATTAACAACTGTTGCTAAAAATATTCAAGCATACGATCAACAAGCAAGAAGTAGTTTATTTCAAAAATAACAAATGAAAGGGTTTTCTTATGGATGAAAGAGAATTTCAAGAAAAATTAGAAGTAGAACAAAAAGCTCGTGAACGAGTAGCAATCCAGACAGTAATTACTGCTAAAAAAACACGAATTACTACAACCAAACAAAACACAACCGCAAGTTTGAAAGAACTTTCAGAAGCCATGTTTCAACAAACAAATAGTGCCCTACCTAATGCCTTGAACGGAGCTTTGCAGGGGAAAAGTGCAGAATCAGCAGAAAAATTTTTAAAAGGAAGCCAGAGACCAAATTTAAAAACACCTGTCAAGGGAGAGTGACCGACAAATGGAGGAACAGCGAAGAAAACGGCAATATTTAGAAGAACAATATTATGAAGAAAAAAATAAAATTCACCGCCAACAAGAAGTGCTGAGTAATCAATTGGTAAACTTTAGAAGAGAAACTGGACAATTGGTAGATAAAGTCAATTATTTAACGAAAAATGATCAATGGCACAAACAGCAATTTTACCATGCAATGGAACAAAGTGATCATCTGATACATCAAGAAGGAAATCGTTATAGACAACAATTAGAGGAAAAAGAACGTGAATGGACGAGAACATATCGAAAAGAATTGGATAAACTCTAAAAAAAACAGCGTCACCTCTAAAGGTAACGCTGTCTTTGTCAGTCTGTTACGTCACAGGAGGGATTCGAACCCCCGACCGTCCGCTTAGAAGGCGGATGCTCTATCCTGCTGAGCTACTATGACAATAGTTGTAACACAACAAAGCTAATTATAATGGAAGTAGTGTTAGAAAGTCAATCGGAAATTTAAATAACAGAAGAAGTTTTTTTGGAGAGAGAAAGTGAAGAAAATAGAGAGTTTATATTGACGAGGTTTTCTGGTTCTGTTATTATAGTTAGTGTTGTAATTGTGGTCTCCACAGCTACAACCGCACAGAACAAGTTTTTAAGCATGAGTAATCATCACTTGGGATGGCGAGTCTAAGTCTAGAAGAAGGAGGTGCTGTATAGCATGTACGCAATTATCAAAACTGGTGGTAAACAAGTGAAAGTTGAAGTAGGTCAAGCAATCTACGTTGAAAAATTAAACGTTGAGGCTGGCGAGAAAGTTGTTTTTGACGAAGTTATCTTAGTAGGTGGCGAATCTACAAAAGTTGGTGCGCCAACTGTTGCAGGCGCAACTGTTGAAGGAACTGTTGAAAAACACGGCAAACAAAAGAAAGTCGTGACTTTCCAATACAAACCTAAAAAACACTCTCACCGTAAACAAGGTCACCGTCAACCGTATACAAAAGTTATGATCGAAGCAATCAACGCTTAATCTCTCTTGTTGACAGGAAAGAAGGCCTATCAATGATTAAAGGTTCTTTTAAACGGACAGGCTCCGGCCGAATCGTTTCATTCGAATTAACCGGGCATGCTGAAGCAGGTCCTTATGGCAGCGATGTGGTTTGCGCGGCAGTTTCTGCCTTAGCAATTAGCACAGTCAATGGGATTGATGCCTTAGCAGGTTTTGAACCGATTGTCGAAGTTGACGATGTAGAAGGTGGCTACCTTTATGTCGAGATGTTAACAACTGTCAATCAGGAACAAAAAAATATTGCCCAAATTCTATTAGAAAATCTTTTATTAGGTTTACAATCAATAGAGAACGAAAATACTGAATTTATTCAAATAAAAACAATCACTGAGAAATAGGAGGTGCAGACTATGTTATTGACTATGAATTTACAATTATTTGCCCATAAAAAAGGTGGCGGTTCTACATCAAACGGCCGTGACTCTGAATCTAAACGATTAGGCGCTAAAAGTGCTGATGGCCAAACAGTTACAGGTGGTTCAATTTTATACCGTCAACGCGGAACTAAAATTTATCCAGGTGTGAACGTTGGAATCGGTGGCGACGATACGTTATTTGCAAAAGTTGACGGTGTGGTACGTTTCGAACGTAAAGGCCGCGACAAAAAACAAGTATCAGTTTATCCAGTAGCTAACTAATATGATTAAAAAGCTGAATCTGCGGATTCAGCTTTTTTTGTCTTGTTAAAGGGTTAGACGGAAATAGAGGAAGATCTTAAAATAAAAAAAATCTCACATTGGGTTTAACTGCTTGTCTGACAAGGTTAATTGATGATATATTTAATGTAGTAACAAGCATGTTATAAAATAATTGAGTCAAAAGAAAGAAGGGTATTATGCAGAAGAATTTTAGTGTAGTAAAGAAGTACGTGAATTTGATTTTGGATATTGTATTAGGGATTTTAGGAGTTTTCTTATTAGTATTTATGGCTAGTTATTTAGTTGACCTCGCTACATATCTCATGAAGCCAATGACGCCGGATAATTTTTCAGTTATCATGCAAGAAATTATTTCATTCTTTATGTTATTTGAGTTTATTATGATGATTCTTCGCTATATTCAAGAAGGACACCATATTCCGATTCGTTATTTGATTTTAATTTGTTTAACCGCAATTTTACGTCAATTAATGGTTGCACATGGCGATGGCTTGCAGACTTTATTGTTATCTTTATCAATTCTTTTACTAGTGGTTGTGCTATTTATTCTCGGGTTAAATGGCAGCAAATTTTATACGCTAGGAAAAGCGAAAGTAGAAGAAGATCACGAGCAAGATTTTCATCATTAATCGAACATAATCAAAGACCGTCCAACGTGAGAATTTTTCTCTAACGTGGGGCGGTCTTTTTAATGCATAGTTAAATAGTTAACTCAATCAGTTCAATTGTTGGTAAGACACCAAAGCGTGCGCTGATTTTAGTGGTTCCGATTCCTGGGTGAACAATTAGCGGCGTTTCATCTTCTAAATGATAAAGCCCATGTGTATATTTTTTAGCAAGCTGATTTTTGTAAGTGAAAAAAGGCAAGCGAATCTGTCCGCCGTGACTATGTCCTGCTAAAATGAGGTCAATGTTTTTGTTGACTGCTGAGTCTGCGACATCTGGCTCATGGGTTAGTAGCAGAGTGGGCGTTCCAGTAGGGCGGTTGACTAAAGCTGCAGCTAAGTCGGTTTGTCCATATAACGAATCTTCTAAACCAGCGACGTACAAGGAGATGCGGTGTGAGACAGGCAGTAATTTGCCCGTGTTTTTTAGTACGGTAAAGTCGGCAGCTTCTAAGATTGTTTCGTAAAAATTGGTATCTAACCCGCTATACTCGTGGTTGCCATAAATAGCGAATTTGCCATATGGGGCGTTAATTTTACGGAAAAGTTGACTCACTTCATCCTGAATTTCGATACCGAAACGGGCATAATCATCAAATAAGTCTCCTGTAAAAACGACTATGTCTGGTTGTAATGTATTTGTTTTTTCAACAATCTGTTTTAAGGCCTTCACAGAATAATTCTTTTTTAAATGAATATCAGAGAGTTGAACAATCCGTAAGGTTTTCCCTGATTCTGTTACTTTAATTTGATTTTTGTGTATGACTAAGCAGTTAGGTTCAATAAAAAAACTATAGCTTAAAATGCCGATAATAATGAAAAATAGTGCCAGAAATAAATAAACGTTCATAATTTCCTCCTTGAAGTCGCTAAATTAGTTTACTACAAAAGTGTTAAGCAAAAAATAAGGAAAGGTAAAATTTTCAGTAAACTTTCTCGATGAAGTTTTTTGGTGATTCATGCTTTTCTGAAGTAAATTTGCTATAATGAAAAATGAGAAAAAAGAAAGAAGGTCGAACCAATGATGGCAAGAGTCGAAAAGTTACGGGAGTTAATGAAAGAAAATAATTTACAAGGATTTTTAGTGACAAGTCCGTATAATTTACGTTATTTAACCAATTTTACTGGGACAACAGGCTTGGCAATGATTACATTAGATAAAGCTTTTTTTGTAACGGATTTTCGTTATACGGAACAAGCTGCGGAACAAGCAACTGGTTTTACTATCGTTAAAAACACAGGACATATTTTTGACGAAGTAGCAGATTTAGCTGAACGTTTGCAATTAGATAATTTAGCTTTTGAAGAAACGCAAGTTAGTTTCGCTGATTATAGCTTATTGGAAGAAATTTTACCATGTGAATTAGTTCCTGTAATGGGTTTGATTGAAGAATTAAGAGAAGTGAAAGATGAAGAAGAAGTAGCGATTATTGAAAAAGCGTGTGCCATCGCGGATCAAGGATTTGCCTTTGTCTTAGAGATGATTAAACCTGGAATGACAGAGATTGAAGTGGCTAATCAATTAGATTTCTTCATGCGGTCAAAAGGAGCCAGTGGTGTTTCTTTTGAGACAATTGTGGCCAGCGGTCTACGTTCGGCGATGCCACATGGTGTTGCTAGCCATAAAGTCATCGAAAAAGGTGAGTTAATCACTTTAGATTTCGGTTGTTATTATGAAGGCTATGTTTCTGATATGACACGGACATTTGCCATTGGTAGTATTCAGCCAAAACTAAAAGAAATTTATGACATTGTTTTAGAAGCACAATTAAAAGTGTTAGCAGAAGCTAAACCTGGGTTGACGGGCATTCAATTAGATGCGATTGCACGGGATCATATTGCTTCCTATGGCTATGGCGATGCGTTTGGTCACAGCACTGGTCATGGCATTGGGTTAGAAATTCATGAAGGACCAAATGTTTCATTCCGAGCAGATAAACAGTTTGTACCAGGGAATGTGATTACGGACGAACCTGGAATTTATTTGCCAGGAATTGGTGGCGTGCGTATTGAGGACGATTTATTAATTACTGCTGAAGGTAATCGTGTATTAACACATGCGCCAAAAGAATTAATCATTTTATAAAGGTTGGGAGAACATGGATATCCAAGAGTATCAGCGGTTTATTAGTGCGTTTTATAAAAAACGTAACTGGTATCAATATGATCCGTTTATTCGTTCCAACTTTTTAACAGAAGAAGTCGGCGAAGTTTGTCGGGCCATTCGGACAATTGAAATTGGCCGTGATCGACCGGATGAAACAGTTTTGGCGGATGAAGAGAATCTGGAAAATTTAACGGAAGAGTTAGGCGATGTGTTGGATAATTTATTTATTTTAGCCGATAAATATGACATCTCTTTAGAAATGATTATGCAAAAGCATCGGACGAAACTAATGGAACGTTATCCTGAAGAATAAAGATGTAAAAATAAGAAAGCCAAAATTACTTGGTCTTTCTTATTTTTACGTCTAAAGGCTTGAATTAGAAATTTATGACAAGAAATTATCTGTTCTTTTAGTCAGAACTTAGCTTTTCTGGTAGCGAAATAGGCTAATTAATGATAAACTAAGAACGAGTATTGATAAGCAAAATTTGGACGTTCTTTCACAACTAACTGAAGAAACCAGTGTTGTTTTAATTTTTAAGAATCATCCGTTGCTTAAAAGAGAATCCTTAAGAGACTTAGTGATTCATCAAATAAATCGTTTATTTAACGATTTTGTGCGTAATAGATAAGGAGGACAACCAAATGTCAGAAGAAAAAAATCTTGTAATCAATGCAAACGATTCTTTAGGAGAAATCGTGATCGCTCCTGAAGTCATTGAAGTAATTATCGGAATCGCTGCTTCAAAAGTAGAGGGCGTTTATGGGATGCGCGGCACGTTTGCCAATAATGTGAATGAATTATTAGGCCGTGCAGCACACGGCAAAGGTGTATATTTACGAACAGAAGAAGAAGGCTTAAAAGTCGATATCTATTGTTACTTGAACTACGGTGTTTCTGTACCAAAAGTTGCGTTAGAAATGCAAGACCGTGTGAAACAACAAGTCTTATTTATGACAGATATTGATTTAGTTGAAGTGAATATTCATGTTGTAGCGGTAGTACCTGAAAAAATCCCTCAACCAGACTTAAATGAATTATTCCCAGAAGATGAAGATGGAGAAGAGAATGAGTAAAACAGAATTAACCCGTCACGAGATTCGTGAAAAAGCGCTCCAAGCCCTTTTTCCTTTAGATTTTAATGCTGATTTAACCAAACAAGATGCCATTGATTATGCATTGGCTTATGATAATCGGGAAATCGTCAGTGAAGATGGCGAAGACCTAGTCCCTACGTATTTAGATTTACTTGTCGGCGGTGTGTGTAGCCGCAAAGCAGAACTAGACGAAGTGATTACGAACCATTTAGGTAATAACTGGTCTATGCAACGCTTAGCAAAAATAGATATTGTTATTTTACGTTTAGCTATTTTTGAAATGCTATACGTTTCAGATGTGCCAAACATTGTGGCATTAAATGAAGCCGTTGAGTTAAGTAAAAAATACAGCGACGACCGTTCACGTAAATTTGTTAATGGTGTGTTATCAAATGTAATGAAAGAAATTGATTCAGAGGCGTAAGCTCTGAATCTTTTTTTACTATCTAACTGGTGTTAAGATACTGGGTTATATGCTAAAATAAATACTATTAAAGAAGTAAAGAAACAATAGAGGGAGCGAAGGAATGAGTACAGTAATTAACGGTCGTGAATTAGCAGATCAAATGCAAGCAGAGATTCAAAAAGATGTAGAAAAGATGACACAACAAGGCATCCAACCAGGATTAGTTGTTTTATTAGTTGGGGAAAATCCTGCCAGCCAAACGTATGTGAGAAATAAAGAACGTGCAGCAGCCAAAATTGGCATTCTGTCAAAGGTCGAAAAACTACCAGAAACTATTTCAGAAGAAGAATTATTGGCTGAGATTGACAAATATAATCAAGATTCACGCTTTCATGGCATTCTTGTACAACTACCTTTGCCAAAACATATTGATGAAGAAAAGATTTTATTAGCGATTGATCCCAAAAAAGATGTAGATGGGTTCCATCCAATGAATTTAGGCCGTTTGTTTGTAGGCAAACCTGAAATGATTCCTTGCACGCCGTATGGAATTATGAAGATGTTTGAAGCCTATGATATTGATTTAACAGGTAAACGTGCGGTGGTTATTGGTCGAAGCAATATTGTTGGCAAGCCAATGGCACAATTATTGTTAATGAAAAATGCGACCGTGACGATTGCCCATTCTAAAACTGAACATTTAGCAGAAGTTGCAAAAGAAGCGGATATTTTAGTTGTAGCAATTGGACGCGGGCATTTTGTCACCAAAGAGTTCGTGAAACCAGGTGCGGTAGTGATTGATGTGGGTATGAATCGCAATCAAGAAGGAAAACTGATTGGTGATGTAGCATTCGATGAAGTTTCTGAAATTGCAAGCTATATCACGCCGGTTCCCAAAGGTGTTGGCCCAATGACGATTACCATGTTAATGTATCAAACAGTCGAGGCAGCAAAAAAACAAAAGTAAGGTGAAAAAATGACGCAACAATATTTAACAGTAACAGCCTTAACGAAGTATTTAAAACGTAAATTTGATGCAGACCCTTACTTAGGACGTGTCTATTTAACAGGTGAAATTTCGAACTTTCGCTTCCGAGCGAACGCGCATCAGTACTTCAGTTTAAAAGATGACCATGCGAAGATTTCTGCAATTATGTTTAAATCAGCCTTTCAAAAATTGAAGTTTCAACCAAAAGAAGGCATGAAAGTCATGGTGGTGGGGCGGATTTCGCTTTATGAAAACAGCGGCTCCTATCAAATTTATATTGAACATATGGAACCAGATGGTGTAGGTGCACTTTATCAAGCATTGGCAGAATTAAGAGAAAAACTAGGAAAAGAAGGACTTTTTGAAGGGCCTAAACAACAGTTGCCTCGTTATCCCAAACGAATCGCTGTGGTTACAAGTCCTAGTGGTGCTGTTATTCGGGATATCATTACGACAGTCAAAAGACGGTATCCGATTGCACAACTGGTCCTTTTTCCAACCTTGGTTCAAGGCGAGCAGGCGGCGGATGACATTGTGCGGAACATTCAGCGAGCCGATGCGCAAGGCGATTTTGATACGATGATCATCGGCCGTGGCGGTGGTTCAATCGAGGATTTATGGCCATTTAATGAAGAAAAAGTGGCTCGGGCCATTCATGCTGCCACCACACCGATTATTTCATCGGTTGGTCACGAAACAGATGTGACAATTGCCGATATGGTAGCAGATGTTCGTGCAGCAACGCCAACGGCAGCAGCGGAACTAGCGGTACCAGTTTTAAATGAAGAACTATTAAGAATTAGTGAACGGCGTAGTCGTTTAGAACAAAGCTTTTTATATCTCTTACAACAACGAACAGAACGTTTCCAACGACTACAAAATTCTTATGTGTTTAAGCAACCTGAGCGGCTTTATGAAGGTCAAACGATTAAATTAGATCGAATGACGCAACGTCTTTTCCAAGCAATGACAACGATTCATCACCAAAAACAACGTCAAGCCCAAGGAATTATCGCTCAATTGCAACAACAGACACCAAAGGGACAATTAAGAGAAAGTCAGCAACAATTGGCATTTTTACAACGAAACTTGCAAACACAAATGACACAATTGTTCCTAAACAAACAAAAGCAATTCACGTCTGCTGTTCAACAATTAGACTTACTCAGCCCACTCAAAATTATGGGTCGAGGATATAGTTATACTACAAAAGAGGACCGTGTCGTTAAAACTGTTACCGAGTTACAGCCAGCAGATCAATTAACGATTCATTATGCTGACGGTACAGTTCAAGCAAACGTCGAAACAATAACAGCGAAAAAAGAGGAGTTTTAACATGCCAGCAAAAGAAAAAACGTTTGAAGAATCATTAAATGCCTTAGAAGAAATCGTTCAGCGCTTAGAACGAGGAGATGTTCCTTTGGAAGAAGCCTTAGCTGCCTTTCAAGAGGGCATGGCATTAAGTAAACAATGTCAAGATACATTGGAAAAAGCGGAAAAAACTTTAACGAAAATGATGACAGAAAACAATGAAGAAATTGTTTTTGAAGAGAGCGAGGAAGCGTAATGACGAATTTTAGTCAACAGCATTTACCGTTGGTTGAAAAAGTCATGGTCGATTTTATCGCAGAATATACTGAAAATGAGCGTTTGAAAGAAGCAATGCTCTACTCAATACACGCAGGTGGCAAACGATTACGCCCGCTATTAGTGTTAACAACAGTGGCCGCTTTTCAAAAAGAGATGGAAACACAAGACTATCAAGTGGCTGCCTCTTTAGAGATGATTCATACGTATTCATTAATTCATGATGATTTACCAGCAATGGACGATGATGATTTACGTCGTGGCAAACCAACCAATCATAAAGTGTTTGGTGAAGCGACTGCCATTTTAGCAGGGGACGGCTTATTAACAGGTGCATTTCAGTTACTTTCTTTGAGCCAATTAGGCTTAAGTGAAAAAGTTTTACTGATGCAACAACTGGCAAAGGCAGCGGGGAATCAAGGCATGGTTGCCGGCCAAATGGGTGATATTGAAGGAGAAAAAGTCAGCTTGACTTTAGAAGAGTTAGCGGCTGTTCATGAAAAGAAAACTGGAGCGCTAATTGAATTCGCCTTAATTGCTGGGGGCGTATTAGCCAATCAAACAGAAGAAGTCATTGGTTTACTGACACAGTTTGCGCATCACTATGGCTTGGCTTTTCAAATTCGTGATGACTTATTAGATGCCACAAGTACAGAAGCAGATTTAGGTAAAAAAGTAGGCCGAGATGAAGCGTTGAATAAAAGTACGTATCCAGCTCTTCTAGGGATTGCTGGCGCGAAAGATGCGCTAACACATCAATTAGCAGAAGGCAGCGCTGTTTTAGAAAAAATCAAAGCAAATGTTCCCAACTTTTCAGAAGAACATTTAGCAAACTTGTTAACTCAGTTACAATTGAGATAGAAAGAAGGCACTTATGAAAAAAGAACGCGTCGATGTCTTGGCGTTTAATCAAGGACTATTTGAAACACGAGAAAAAGCCAAACGCAGCGTGATGGCTGGTTTGGTTTACAATGATAAAAATGAACGTTTAGATAAACCAGGGGAAAAAATTTCTGTGGAGACACCCTTACATACTAAGGGCCAAGTAATGCCTTATGTTTCTCGTGGGGGCTTAAAACTAGAGAAGGCACTAAATGTTTTTGCAATCAACGTTCAAGGCAAAACAATGCTAGATATTGGTTCCTCCACAGGTGGTTTTACCGATGTTGCTTTACAAAATGGGGCTCGTTTGAGTTACGCTTTAGATGTTGGCTATAACCAACTAGCATGGAAAATTCGGCAAGATGAACGCGTGGTGGTAATGGAACGTACCAATTTTCGCTATAGTAAACCTGAAGATTTCACCGAAGGGGTGCCGGATATTGCAACGATTGATGTTTCCTTTATTTCATTACGCTTAATTTTGCCACCTCTTCATGATATTTTGAAAAAAGGTGGTAGTGTGGTGGCGTTAATTAAGCCACAATTCGAAGCTGGCAAAGAGTTTGTTGGGAAAAAAGGAATCGTGCGTGATCCAGAAACCCATCAAATGGTTGTGGAGGAAATTACACGCTTTGCCATGAATAACGGTTATGATGTGAAAAACTTGGATTTTTCACCAATCACTGGTGGCGAAGGAAACATTGAATTTTTGGCACATTTAGTTTCTGTTGAGGGAGAAGGATCCTATCAAGCGACAGAATCCATTGAAGAAGTTGTCGCGCATGCGCATCAAAAATTAGCGGAATGATGAGAAAAGTTAGAAGAAAGAAGTGGACGCCTATAGGTGAAAGCTTCTTTTTTGTATAAATCTAGTAATTCATCTTTTAAAATGCATAAAAATAAGCTATGATGAGGGCAAGAGTAAACTGAAAAGGAGAGCGGCGCCATGAGAAAGCAAGATAGACACCGTTTAATTACACGTTTATTGACTGAAAAAAATATTCAAAAGCAAGAAGATTTTGTCCACTATTTACAAGAAAAGGGCGTAGCTGTTACACAAGCAACGATTTCTCGCGACATTAAAGATATGAAACTGATCAAAGTTCCTTCTGCAGAAGGGGGTTATCGATATAGCCTTCCATTAGAAACACAAGCTAATACGAGTGCTAAACTTGCAAAGCTTTTAAAAGATGCCTTTGTAGCTGCAGAACAAATGGAAAAATATGTCGTATTACGAACCATTCCTGGCAATGCGGCGGCGTGTGGTAGTTTAATCGAAAAGAATTACCAAGAGAAACTTTTTGCCGTCATCAACGATGATGATAGTGTTCTCATGATTGCACGAACTGAGGAAGCAGCAGAAAAACTTCATAAAGAGCTGTTAAGCTATCTATAAAGAATGAGGTGAACAAGATGTTACAAGAACTTTCCGTGAAAAATTTTGCGATTATCTCTTCGTTACAATTAGAGTTTCAAATGGGTATGACCGTTTTAACGGGAGAAACGGGTGCGGGGAAATCCATCATTATTGATGCAATGGGATTACTCACAGGCGGACGTGGCTCCAGTGACTATATTCGTCAAGGAGCAAATAAATGCACCTTAGAAGGACTTTTTTCAATGCCGAAAAGTCAAGAATTAAAGCAATTATTAGAAGAATTAGGTATTGAAACAGAAGAAGATTCTTTAGTGATTCAACGAGATATTTCCGCTTCTGGTAAAAATGTTTGCCGTGTCAACGGACGGATTGTCAACATTACTAATTTAAAAAGAATTGGAGAATATTTAGTAGATATTCATGGCCAAAACGAACATCAAGAATTGATGCAAAGTGAACGCCATATTGATATGTTAGATGAATTTGGTGGGAAAAAACTTTTAGCAGTCAAAGAAAAATATACACAGGCGTATCAAGAGTATCGCGCACTCGAAGCCAAAGTCAGAAAGCGACAAAAAAATGAAAAAGAATTTGCCCAAAGAATGGACATGCTTCATTTTCAAAGTGATGAAATTGCTAGTGCACAGTTAGTCGCTGGCGAAGAAGAACAATTGCTAGAAGAACGCAATAAACTGAACAATTTTCAAAAGATTGCTGATGCACTGACGATTAGTTATGCCGCGCTAAATGGTGAAGACGATAGTAGTTTGGATAAAATCGGAACAAGTATGAATGAACTCGCTTCGATTGAATCCCTTGATCCAGAATATAAATCATTGTCAGATACTGTTCAAAATGCCTACTACTTACTACAAGAAGCTAGTGGAGATCTTTCTAGGTTGATTGATGGCTTAGAACTAGATGAAGGCCGCTTGAATGAAGTAGAAAATCGTTTGGAATTAATCCGTCAAATGAAACGTAAATATGGTGATTCGATCGAAACGATTTTATCTTACTATGAAGAAATTACCAAAGAGTTAGCAGAGGCTGATTTTTTGGAAGGCGGTACAGGTGACTTAGAAGCGTTGCTTGCAGAGAAACAACAAGCGGCTCATCAACAAGCGTTAGCTTTGCGAAAAGAACGAAAGCGCCTAGCCAAAGAGCTCGAACAACAAATTTTAACCGAATTAAAAGAACTATATTTGGAGCGAACGGAATTTGAAGTCCGCTTTACAGAACTTGAGCATTTACAAGAAAATGGCTTAGACGGAGTAGAATTTTATATTACTACTAACCCAGGGGAACCATTAAAACCGTTAGTTCGGGTGGCTTCTGGCGGAGAACTTTCGCGAGTGATGTTGGCTATGAAAACAATCTTTTCTCAAACGCAAGGGATCACTAGTATTGTTTTTGATGAAGTGGATACAGGAGTCAGTGGCCGGGTAGCACAGGCGATTGCCGATAAAATTTATCAAATTTCAGAAAATTCGCAGGTGTTGTGTATCACGCACTTGCCACAAGTGGCAGCCGTTGCTGATGAACATTATTTTATTGAAAAAGAAATTGTGGCGGGTCGGACAGAAACAAGCGTCCGAATTTTATCTGAAAAAGAGCGAGTAAACGAAATTGCACGTATGCTCGCAGGAAGTGAAATTACGAAATTAACCATTGAACATGCACAAGAGCTGTTGGCGATGGCGAAAAAATAGCCGCTCTATTTGAGCAAGTAAAAAAACAGCCCCTTCAATTGATAGAAGGGACTGTTTTTTTACTTTTAATGTGTGAAAAAGTTCTCCAGTTTAAAGACTAAGAATTGCTGTTAAAACAGTTGAACCTACAATTGCGATCAGCATTAGCCAAACCACGACTTTCGTGATTTTTGAAAAGCGACTTTGTTCTTTGTCGTTCATAAATGACACGTCCTTTTTAATTTCTGCTAATAGTGTACAACCTTTTCCTGAAAACAGCAACCTAAAGTTATAAGAGATTCTTTTTCTTTAAAATTCGAATACTAATTATGCAGATTAAGGTAGTGATGGCAAAAATAATCCAAAAGGAATATTCATGCTCTGCAAAAGGGAGTTTCACATTCATGCCGTAAATTCCTCCGATGATGGTTGGAATGGTCAGGACAATTGTTAAGGATGTTAAAATTTTCATGACATTATTTAAGTTATTTGAAACGATTGCTGAAAAAGTATTACTAATGTTATCAACTAATTTTAGTTGTATTTTAGTCGTATTCAGTCCTTGTTCTAGTTCAATCAGAATATCCCTTAAAAATGGCAAATGTTTTTCTGGATGATTAAAAATTTCAGCGCTATATAAACGTTTTAATACTTTTAAATTATCCGTTAAAGCTGCTTCAAAATAAACTAGACTTTTTTGAATGTCCATAATCTGATACAATTGACTATTTTCTGTGGCTACTTGGAGCTCTCCTTCAAGTTTGTTGGTTTGTTGGATAAGTGCTTGTAAGTTTTTATTGAAGGAAAGGGCCATCTTCCATGAAAGGGCTAAAATTAAGGCCTTCTCAATAGAAAGATCTTGATGGGTGAACGCCTCTTTTTGAATTCCATGAACGATGTCGTTAGGCCCATTGCTAACAGTAATTAGTTTGTTATCGACGGTTGCGATTAAAGCAATTGGCACCGTTTCTACTTGCAGATAGCCACTAGGACTGATACTAGCTTTGGGATAACGAAATAAAAGTAACGTAGGCGTTTGTAATTTTTCGTGGCGGAAACCTTCCACTCGAGCATTTTCTTCATCATCTAAAACGCCGGTAAGATAATCTGTTGGTAAGTGGTATTGATTGACGAGACGCTCGATTTCTTCTTCTGTAGGAGATTCTACCGAAATCCAACTTAGGGCTTCATCGTCTGGTGAACAAGGTTCAAAATAGTCATTTTTCAATAATAAATAATTAATCAAAAGATTCACCCCGAATCAACATTTTTTGTTCTAAATCCATTATAATAGAAGTATGACACAATACGAGAAGAAAAGCTTATAAAAAACATTCAAAAATAAGTGGCCGCGATAGGTGAGGCCTCGTTTTGAAAATGGTTTGATAAGTAATCCGTTTTTTATATGAAAAAGCAAGCAAAAAGGGCTTTTAGCACATATATTTAAACGAAATGAAACATCTGTGTAACGTTGATGAAGTATAGTTATAGCAGGTGGAATGAAAGGATTTGTTGAGAGAATGGTGTCGTTTTCGGCAATAATGTTATTTTGGTATATTTTTCCGGTAATTGTGCTCTTTGCGTGCAATTTTCTCGTGTCCACTTTTTCCCTAACGGAACGTTGGAAAATAAAAGCACCGGATTTGGCCATTCCGTTTTTATTCATAGGGATCCATGAGTTATCCAAAGATAGTTATGATGAATCGATTATGCCGTATTTTGTGATTTCTATTTTGTTATTAGGAGTCGCTGTTGCCCTGTTTCAAGCTTATTATTATGGAGAGATTTTATATAGACGATATTTCAAGATGTTTTGGCGGTTGACGTTTTTACTAACGTTTGTGTTGTATGTGTTGCTTATCTTGCTAAATATCAGTCATTATCTACTGTAATAAAGCGTGGAGACAATAGGGGAAATACGCTGTGGGAAAATGTCCCCCACAACTCCCCACTCCGTGGGGTTTTTTTGTTATTTGTGGGGTTATTTTATAAAAAAACATAGTAAAAACCTTGTTATAATAACATTTTTTGTTGGGTGATGCTTGTTACATAAAACCCTGTAAATATTACAGAAATTTTAAATAACAGTTAAAAAATAGAAGTTTTTAGATTTATAGTGGTAGAAAGTGGTGGGATGTGGTAGACTTGTTCTATCAAGTGGAAAAGCGGGTGTATTGGCTATGCTTATGGGTGAATACCAACATAATATCGATGCCAAAGGCCGCCTAATCGTTCCATCAAAGTTTCGTGAGGAACTTGGTGAAAAATTTGTGGTAACGAGAGGGATGGATGGCTGTTTATTTGGTTATCCTTTAAATGAATGGTCACAACTTGAAGCAAAACTTCAAGAAATGCCCTTAGCTAAGAAAGATGCACGTACCTTTGTACGATTCTTTTATTCCGCTGCAACAGAATGTGAGATTGATAAGCAAGGTCGTATCAATATTCCAGCGAATTTACGAACACATGCCAGTTTAGAAAAAGGCTGTGTTGTTATCGGCGTCTCTAACCGAATTGAAATTTGGAGTGACGAACGTTGGCATGCATTCTCTGATGAAGCTGAAGAAAACTTTGATGAATTAGCAGAAACAATGATTGATTTTGGATTTTAGGAATGAGGCAAATGATGACTGAAGAATTTCGCCATTACACCGTTCTTTTAAAAGAAACAGTGGATGGATTACAAGTGAAGCCGGATGGCGTATACGTAGATTGCACACTCGGTGGTGCCGGACATAGTGAATACTTACTGACACAATTGAATGAGCACGGTCATTTATATGCCTTTGATCAAGACCAAAAAGCGTTGGCACATGCTAAGACTCGTTTGCAGAAATATGTAGACAAAGGTCAAGTGACCTTCATCAAATCAAATTTTAGAAATATTAAAGAAGAATTGGCAGAACACGGGGTGTTCCATGTTGATGGGATTCTATACGATTTAGGTGTTTCTTCACCACAATTAGATGAAGCGGAACGTGGTTTTAGCTATCATCAAGACGCGCCCTTAGATATGCGCATGGATCAAGACGCACCCTTGACGGCTCGCGAAGTGGTGAATACGTATAGCTATAGTGAGTTAGTAAAAATTTTCTTTCGTTATGGGGAAGAGAAATTTTCGAAACAGATTGCTCGAGAAATTGAACGTGTTCGTGAAAAGCAACCAATTGAAACAACAGGTGAACTCGTTGAGATTATTAAGACGGCGATTCCAGCTCCAGCAAGACGCAAAGGTGGACATCCTGCAAAACGAATTTTCCAAGCAATTCGCATTGCCGTTAATGATGAATTAGGGGCAGTTGAAGAGTCGCTAGAACAAGCAATTGATTTGCTAGCGAAAAATGGCAGAATCAGTGTGATTACGTTCCATTCGTTAGAAGATCGTATTGTTAAAACAATGTTTAAAGAATACAGTACGGTACAAGATTTGCCACCAGGCATTCCAGTGGTACCAGAAGAATTTCAACCAGAATTAAAAGTAATTACCAGAAAACCAATTTTACCAAGTGACAGTGAGTTATCTGAGAATAATCGTTCACGAAGTGCGAAGTTACGCATTGCCGAAAAAATAAAATCTAGATAGAGAGAGGGGTAGACACATGGCTGAATTGAAGAAAGTAAATGATTTCCATTATGAAGCACCAGAAATGGATCAGCCAATTGTGGCAACAGAGCAAGACAGAAAAATGCAAGAGGAAACACTACCTGTCCCCACTCTATTACCCAAAAAGAAACTAAAAAATGTCTCTTTACTAGAAAAATTAATCGGTGTTGTATTAGTTTGTGCAACGATTGGTATTGCAATTGCGACAATTCAAGTAAGAACGACAATTGTCCAAACCATGAACGATATTACAGAAACACAAGCAGTCATTAAAGAAAAGGAAGATAACGCTTTGAAATTGGAACAAGAAAGAAGCGAACTTTCTAAATCAGATCGAATCAAAGATGTCGCTAAAAAACAAGGACTAGAAAATAACGGCGACAATGTTAGGACTGTTAAATAATGAGTAAAAGACATAAATTTAAACAATTCATGAAAAAGAAAAACTTAAATCCGATGAACAATCGTAAAAAAGTAGGCATCATTTTATTCGCTACGAGTATTGGATTGTTCTTTTTATTTGCCTTTAGAACGACATACATTGTGGCAACAGGCAAAGTAGCCGGTGTATCACTAAAGGAAAAAACAGCTTCTCTATATGAAGGAAGCCAAGTGGTAAAAGCTAAGCGAGGATCAATTTTAGATCGATATGGTAATCCAATTGCAGAAGATGCTACTTCCTATTCGTTATATGTCGTATTATCAAAAAAATATACGGGACAAAATAATGAAAAGCTATATGCGGAGAAAAAAGACTTCGATGATATTGCTGAAATTTTAGCGAAATATACCAAACTAGACAAAAAAACAGCATTGAAATACTTGAATAATGGGATCCATGAAGATGGGTCAACACAATATCAAGTGGAATTTGGTACGGGTGGTCAAAACATCACCTTGGAAACACGCCAAAAAATTGAAGCAGATTTGAAAAAGAAAAAAATTTCAGGTGTTTATTTCAATGAACATCCAGCCAGATTATATCCCAATGGTCAGTTTGCTTCTCACTTTATTGGCTATACAAAAGCAGCCAATCCAGATGATGATAAAGAAGGCTTAGTAGGCGCAATGGGACTAGAACAGACCTATAATGATATTTTAAGTGGAACCGATGGCCGTGTGTATTTTGAAAAAGATATTTATGGCAATGCCTTACCAGGAACTGTGGCGGAAGAGAAAAAAGCAGTGGATGGTCAAGATATTTACACGACGCTAGATAGTCGCTTGCAAAATACCTTAGAAGATTTAATGACGCAAGTTAATGAAAAATATGAACCAGTTTCTATGACTGCCATGTTAATGGAAGCAAAAACAGGCGAAATTGTTGCCATGTCTCAACGGCCAACATTTAATCCTGAAACGAAACAAGGGTTAGACGATAATGGCACGTGGCAGAACCTATTAGTTGAAAGTCCTTATGAACCAGGCTCAACAATCAAATTATTTACAACAGCTGCTTCTATGGAACAAGGACAGTTTAATCCTAATGAATTATTCAATCGTGTTGGTGGAATTCAGGTTGGGGATGTAACTGTGAATGACCATGACTACACTCGGTTGAACGGCAAAGAATATTTGAATTATCGTCAAGCCATTTCTTGGTCTAGTAATATTGGTATGGTAAAACTAGAACAAAAAATGGGTGATGAAAAATGGATGGAGTATTTGAAAAAATTTGGTTTTGGTACGAGCACGCATTCAGGTTTAAGTGGTGAATCTGCTGGTAAATTGCCAGGAACAAACTTTGTAGATAGAGCAATGTCGGCATTTGGTCAAGCAATTACGGTTACTAATTTCCAAATGATGAAAGGTTTCTCAGCTATTGCAAATGACGGTTCAATGTTGCAACCTCATTACATCAGCAAAATTGTTGACAAAAATACAGGAAAAGAAACGATTACGGAACCACAAATCGTAGGAACCCCAATCAAAGCGCAAACAGCTCAACAGATTCGTACGTACATGATTGATACTGTTGAAGACCCGACTTACGGGATTGCGTATGATATTTATAAAGTGCCAGGCTATCATGTTGCTGCCAAAACAGGAACTGCCCAGATTTCAGATGGTAAAGGGTACGTTGATGGAGCAAGTCAAGTCTTGTCTTCTGTAGTGGAAATGGTCCCAGCGGATAATCCTGAATATGTTTTGTATATTACACTTAGACAAGCAAAATCAGGTTCGCCTTCAGAAGCAATGGCGGCAATTGCAAACCCATTAATGAAATTAGCGTTAGACATTAAAGAGACAGATCCGGAAACAACGAAAGTAGCTTCTGATAAAGTCACAGTTGCTGATTATAAAAACATGACGCCAGCGGAAGCGTTGGCCAATGCCAAAGTGAACGGGGTGGATCCTGTGATTATCGGCGATGGTGAAAAAATCAAGAAACAATCAACGCCGTCTGGTCAAACATTAATGCCTAATCAAAAATTGATTTTGATCACAAACGGAACGAACTATATGCCTGATTTAACCGGCTGGTCGAAGAGCGATGTTACCAAGTTTGGCGATCTATTAGGTTTGACTGTCGAGTTTAAAGGTGAAGGCTATGTGACGAAACAAAGTATCGCTGCTGAAACTGAAATTACGGAGAAAAAATTAACCGTGACTTTAGAAGGCACAGAATAATAACGTAGAATAATTAGGAGAGATAACATGGAGTGGACACAGATTTTTATTCCCATAGTGGTGAGTTTTGCCATTACAGTGAGCGTAATGCCACTATTCATTGGCTATTTTCAAATGAAAAAACAAGGGCAGGTTACTCGTGAAGATGGCCCAACTTGGCATAGCGTGAAAACAGGTACCCCTACAATGGGGGGAGTCGTTTTCCTTGTAGCCAGCTTGATTACTTCATTAGCAATGGGGTTGTTTTTCCACCAATTTACGCCGTCTCTACTAATTATTCTATTTATTTTAGTATTATACGGTTTGCTAGGTTATTTAGATGATTTCATAAAAGTCTTTAAAAAACGGAACATGGGCTTGAACTCTCGTCAAAAATTAATTGGTCAAATTTTTGGTGGGTTGGTTTTCTACTTTGTTTATCGAAGTGAAGGCTTTTCAGACACCTTAGATTTGTTTGGAGTAGCAGAAGTTCCGTTAGGTATTTTTTATGGCGTGTTTATTATTTTTTGGTTAGTCGGTTTTTCTAATGCCGTGAATTTGACAGATGGGATTGATGGCTTAGTTGCTGGTTTAGGAACAATTTCATTTGGTACTTATGCAATTATTGCCTGGAAACAACAACAATTTGATGTTGTGATTATCTGCCTAAGTGTGATTGGTGGTCTGATTGGCTTTTTCCCTTATAATAGAAAACCAGCAAAAATCTTCATGGGTGATGTTGGTTCATTAGCATTAGGTGGATTGTTAGCAGCAATTTCAATTATTTTGCATCAAGAATGGACGCTACTTTTAATTGGACTTGTCTACGTTTGTGAAACAGCAAGTGTTATTTTACAAGTTGCTTCATTTAAATTATTTGGTCGACGGATTTTTAAAATGTCACCAATTCATCACCATTTTGAAATGTGTGGTTGGTCTGAATGGAAAATTGATTTTGTCTTTTGGTCTGTCGGTTTAATCTGTTCAGGAATCACATTATGGATTCTTTTCTAATCTATCAAAGGGGAAATTGACAATGAAAAAAATAACAACCTATCAAAACAAAAAAGTGTTGGTTTTAGGACTAGCTAAAAGTGGTGTCAGCGCAGCGAAACTCTTACATGAGTTAGGTGCGCTCGTTACCGTTAATGACGCAAAACAATTTGATCAAAACCCTGACGCCCAAGATTTATTAACCTTGGGTATTCGTGTTGTTACAGGAGGGCATCCAATTGAATTGTTGGATGAAGAATTTGAACTAATCGTTAAAAATCCTGGTATTCCTTATACAAATCCACTTGTGGCAGAAGCACTAACTCGGAAAATTCCTATCATAACTGAGGTGGAATTAGCAGGTCAAATTGCCGAATGTCCAATTGTCGGCATTACGGGCACCAATGGTAAAACAACCACGACCACGATGATTGGTTTACTGCTAAACGCTGACAGAACGGCTGGTGAGGCACGTTTGGCGGGAAATATTGGTTTTCCAGCGAGTACGGTGGCTCAAGAAGCAACGGCCAAGGATGATCTTGTGATGGAACTTTCTAGTTTTCAGTTAATGGGAATTGAGACGTTTCACCCACAAATTGCAGTAATTACAAATATTTTTGAAGCACACTTGGATTATCATGGTTCGCGGAAAGAATATGTTGCTGCAAAATGGGCCATTCAAAAAAACATGACCGTAGAGGACACCTTGATTTTAAATTGGAATCAAGTAGAGCTTCAAACGTTAGCCAAAACCACAGCTGCCAACGTATTGCCTTTTTCAACGAAAGAAGCAGTAGAAGGGGCTTATCTTTTAGATGGGAAATTATATTTTAATGAAGAATATATTATGCCCGCCGATGAGTTAGGTATTCCTGGCAGTCACAATATTGAAAATGCACTCGCAGCGATTTGTGTAGCTAAATTAAAAAATGTATCGAATGCTCAGATTAGACAAACTTTGACAAACTTTTCAGGCGTTCCCCATCGAACGCAATTTGTTGGCGAAGTTCAGCAAAGACGTTTTTATAACGATTCAAAAGCAACCAATATTTTAGCTACAGAGATGGCGTTAAGTGGGTTTGACAACCAAAAGCTACTTTTACTTGCGGGTGGCTTGGATCGCGGTAACTCATTTGATGAATTGGTTCCTGCTCTGCTGGGACTCAAAGCAATTGTTTTATTTGGAGAAACCAAAGAAAAATTGGCGGAAGCTGCTAAAAAAGCGAACATTGAAACAATTTTATTTGCTGAAAATGTTCAAACGGCGGTTACCATTGCCTTTGATTATTCGGAAAAAGATGATACTATTTTACTATCACCTGCTTGCGCAAGTTGGGATCAATACCCGAATTTTGAAGTACGCGGGGAAGCCTTTATGCAAGCTGTTCAACAATTAAAAGAAAGTGAAATGTGAGAAAATGAAGATACTAGTAACTGGTGGTGGCACAGGTGGGCATATCTATCCTGCGTTATCCTTCGTCGAACACGTCAAAAAAGAAGCACCTGCAACAGAATTCTTGTATGTGGGAACAGAAAATGGTCTAGAAAGTCAAATTGTGCCAAAGGCGAAAATTCCATTTAAAACGATTAAAATTCAAGGATTCAAGCGTTCGCTAAGTCCTCAAAATTTTAAAACAATTTATTTATTTTTAACAAGCATTAATAAAGCAAAAAAAATTATTCGTGAATTTCAACCAGATGTGGTCATTGGTACAGGCGGTTATGTTTCTGGTGCAGTAGTTTATGCGGCCCACCAATTAAAAATACCGACAATTATTCATGAACAAAATAGTATCCCTGGAATGACAAATAAATTTTTAAGTCGTTATGTAGATAAAATTGCGATTTGTTTTCCGGATGTCGCTAGTTTTTTCCCGAAAGAAAAAACAATTTTGACAGGGAACCCGCGGGGACAAGAAGTCGTAACGGTGGAAAAGTCAGCTATTTTATCAGAGTTTGGCTTAGATCCAGCAAAGAAAACGGTGGTTTTATTTGGCGGAAGTCGTGGTGCCTTGAAAATCAATCAAGCGTTTGAACAGGCCTTTCCTTTGTTTGAAGAGAGAGAGTATCAAGTTTTATACGCTTCAGGAGAAAGATATTATCAGGAACTTCAAGAAAGTCTAAAGCTTTCTGAAAAGAAATTGACAAACATAAGTGTGCAACCGTATATTGATAAAATGGTTGAAGTGATGGCTAATACCGATTTAATGGTGGGACGTGCAGGAGCAACCTCAATTGCGGAGTTCACCGCATTAGGATTACCAGCAATTTTAATTCCGAGTCCTTACGTCACGAATGATCATCAAACGAAAAACGCGCAAAGCTTAGTAAAAGTTGGTGCTGTTGAAATGATTCCAGATGCAGAATTGACCGGCGCTCGTTTAGTTGCGGCAATTGATGATATTTTATTAAACAATGAAAAAAGACAACAGATGGCAACGGCGTCCAAAGGGGAAGGCATCCCAGATGCAAGTGATCGTTTGTATCAAGTTGTGAAAACGTTAGTCTGAGATAGGAGGTGTGGAAGATTAGTAACGAGAACGATATATTCAAAAAAAGAAAACCATTACCTCCAAAAAAATCGGAAGAGTCTCAACCTGAACTGACACCTTGGCAAAAACAAAACCAAGAATATTTGAAGAAGCAAGCGGAAGAAGCTGCTTCAAAAGGTGAAAACGAACAAGCAGAAGTCACCATCACTTTACAAGAACAAAGTCAAGAAGAGCCTCAACAACATCTTCCACAAGAAACAGTGGAAGAAGAGGAGCATTTTGCAGATCGTTTACCGAACGTTAAGAAAACACGGAACAAGCGCTTATATAGGCGTTTAGCCTTTATTTTAACTTGTTTAGGGACAGCCATTTTAGTGGCATTGTATTTTGTTTCGCCTCTTAGTCGATTGAGTGAAGTAACAGTTTCAGGTAACAAAAGTGTGGAGAGCCAAGCAATTATTCAGCAGTCAAAACTTGAAACGGGCAGTGGCTTATGGGAGCAGTATTCAAATAGAAATTATTTTTCTGCAAATATTCAGAAAAAGTTTCCAATTATAAAAAAGGCGAACATTAAGTTAAATGGTATTAATTCATTTAAAATTGATATTCAAGAGTATCAAATTGTCGCTCTTGCTGCGACTAAAGGCGGCTATCATCCGATTTTAGAGAATGGTAAAACTTTGGCGGAAACCACCAAAGCTGCTGAAAGTGGCAAACCAATTTTTGAGAATTTCAAAGAGGATAAATTAATCCCTGAATTAATGGCCTCTTACAACAAATTACCTCAAGAAATTAAACAAGGAATTTCAGAAATTAAATATGCACCATCAAAAACCAATAAAGACTTGATTAATGTCTATATGAATGATGGAAATCGAGTGATTGTTAATATTTCTGATTTAAGTGAAAAAATGGCTTATTATTCACAAGTAGCCGAGCAAATGGACAAACCTGGAATCGTTGATATGGAAGTCGGCATTTTTTCTTATCCGTATGAAAAAGAAAGTGAAGAAACGGGCAGTGAAGTTTCCGAAGATTCAGCGGTTGAAAATCAAGAAGTTGTGGACCCAAATGCAGGCGCAGCAACGGATGAAGCGAATAACGGTACGCCGACAAATGGAGAAAATCAAGAAGTGCAACAAGCAGAATAAGTTTTTTACAAAAATGTTTCAAAAATTAACGAACAAATTCGTATAATCTGCTTTCTAAAACCCCCATTTTTATGGTAAAATTGGAAGAAGTGAATAATACTAAAAAAGAGATAGTTAAACGGACGCCTTTGTCCGCTTAGATATTGGAATTAATAGGAGGAGGAATTCCGTTCATGGCAAAAACAGGAATGTATGTAGGCCTCGATATTGGTACAACTTCTGTCAAAGTAGTTGTCGCTGAATATATTGAAGGTCAAATGAACATCATCGGCGTTGGAAATGCAAAATCAGACGGTTTGAATCGAGGGATTGTCGTCGATATTGATCAAACAGTTCAAGCAATCCAACGGGCCGTTCGACAAGCCGAAGAAAAAGCCGGCATTCAAATTAAAAGCGTAAATGTTGGATTACCAGCGAATTTATTAGAAGTAGAAAGCTGTCAAGGAATGATAGCTGTTAGCAGTGAATCAAAAGAAATTACAGATGAGGATGTGCGCAACGTCGCATCTGCAGCTTTGGTTCGTTCAACTCCTCCTGAACGTCAAATTGTTGCAATCTTACCGCAAGACTTTACCGTCGACGGCTTTGAAGGCATCAAAGACCCACGTGGAATGCTTGGCGTTCGCATGGAGATGTTTGGCGTTGTCTATACTGGACCAAAAACAATCATCCATAACATCCGTAAATGTGTTGAAAAAGCTGGCTTAGGAATTAACGAATTAGTGATTACACCGCTTGCTTTAACGGAAACAATTTTAACAGATGGCGAAAAAGACTTTGGAACAATTGTCATTGATATGGGTGGCGGTCAAACAACGACATCTGTTATCCACGACAAACAATTGAAATTTACTCATGTTAACCAAGAAGGCGGTGAGTTCATCACGAAAGATATCTCAATCGTATTGAATACTTCTTTTAACAACGCCGAAGCCTTAAAAATTAATTATGGGGATGCTTATCCAGAAAGAACTTCAGCAAACGAAGAGTTTCCTGTTGATGTTATCGGTAAGTCAGAGCCTGTAAGAGTGGACGAACGTTATCTTTCAGAAATTATTGAAGCGCGTGTGGAACAAATTTTGAGAAAATCAAAAGAAGTTCTGGATGAAATTGATGCGTTTGAATTACCTGGAGGCGTTGTGTTAACTGGCGGCGCCGCTAGTATGCCAGGTATTGTCGATTTGGCGCAAGAGATTTTTGAAGCCAACGTAAAACTATACGTACCAAATCACATGGGCTTACGTAACCCAGTCTTTGCTAATGTCATTAGCATTGTGGAATATTCAGCGCAACTAAACGATATTTATCACATTGCCAAATATGCAATCCCTGGTGAAAAATCGAAACCAGCACAATCAGTCGCTGTCCAACAAGAAGTTCGCTATGACACATATGCTGAACAGCCTCAAGAAGAATACGAAGAATTCAACGAACGTGAGTCTGGTGAAAAAGTGACAGGCAAAATCAAAGACTTCTTCTCGAACATTTTCGACTAATCACACAAACAGGAGGATACGATATCATGGAATTTTCATTAGACAATAACATTAACAACGGTGCAGTCATTAAAGTTATCGGTGTAGGTGGCGGCGGCGGAAACGCTGTAAACCGTATGATCGAAGAAAACGTTAAAGGCGTGGAATTTATCACAGCCAATACAGACGTTCAAGCATTAAAACATTCAAAAGCAGAAACAGTGATTCAATTAGGCCCTAAATACACTCGTGGTTTAGGTGCCGGTTCACAACCCGAAGTTGGCCAAAAAGCTGCAGAAGAAAGTGAACAAGTGATTTCAGAATCATTACAAGGCGCGGATATGATTTTCATTACTGCTGGTATGGGTGGCGGAACTGGTACAGGTGCTGCCCCAGTAGTTGCAAAAATCGCTAAAGAATTAGGCGCTTTAACAGTTGGTGTAGTAACTCGTCCATTTAGTTTTGAAGGTCCAAAGCGTGGTCGTTTTGCCGCTGAAGGAATTGCCTTATTAAAAGAAAACGTTGATACACTATTAATTATCTCAAACAACCGCTTATTAGAAGTCGTTGACAAGAAAACGCCAATGCTTGAAGCATTTAGAGAAGCTGATAATGTATTACGTCAAGGTGTTCAAGGGATTTCAGATTTAATCACTGCACCAGGTTACGTAAACTTGGACTTTGCTGACGTGAAAACAGTGATGGAAAACCAAGGAACAGCTTTAATGGGAATTGGTGTAGCGAGCGGCGAAGAACGCGTAATTGAAGCAACGAAAAAAGCTATTTCTTCACCATTGTTAGAAACATCAATCGATGGTGCGGAACAAGTCTTATTAAACATTACTGGTGGCTTAGATATGACCTTGTTTGAAGCGCAAGATGCTTCAGATATCGTTACAAATGCTGCTTCAGGTGATGTGAACATCATCCTAGGTACATCAATCAACGAAGATTTAGGCGACGAAATTCGTGTAACAGTAATCGCTACAGGTATTGATGAATCAAAAAAGGATAGAAAACCGCACCGTCAAACAAGACAAGCGGTTCAACCAATGCAACAAACAACTCAATCTGTGGAAATGGATCAACCAAAATCACAAGAAGAAGCAAGTGCTTTTGGCGATTGGGATATTCGCAGAGAACAAAATACACGTCCAAAAGTTGATGAATCTTCATTAGAACAAGTAGACAAAAAAGAATTTGACACATTCCACCGTGAAGAACCAAATCACAATGATGACGAATTAAGTACGCCACCATTTTTCCGCAGAAAACGATAAGGAGCATCGATTAGAAATGATAGCTGAAAACTTAACAAATATTAATAATCAACTTCAGCTAGCATGCAAAAGCTCACAGCGCTCTGTTGCTGATGTGACAATGATTGGCGTCACTAAATCAGTAGGAATTGAGGAAGCAGCAGAGCTTGTTCAGCTTGGTGTCCAGAATTTAGCTGAAAACCGAGTAGATAAGTTACTAGAAAAGAAAGCTGGATTGGAAAAATTTAATGATATTCAGTGGCATTTAATTGGTAATTTACAACGTAGGAAGGTAAAATTAATTATTAATGAGATAGATTATTTTCATGCATTAGATAGTCTGAGTCTAGCCAAAGAAATTCAAAAAAGAGCAACGAAAGTTATTCGTTGTTTTGTTGAAGTGAATATAACTGGGGAAGAAAGCAAGCACGGCTTTCGTAAAGAAGACGTCTTACCTTTCATTCAAGAACTTGCTGATTTGGACAAAATTCAAATCGTCGGTCTAATGACTATGGCACCTTTTGGGGCAAGTGAAGAAGTATTACATGCAACATTTAGAGAATTAAAAGAGCTGCAAATGACCGTAAATGAGAAACATTTATCTTTTGCTCCTTGTACAGAACTTAGCATGGGAATGAGTAACGATTTCCCAATCGCAGTTGAAGAAGGTGCAACTTTTATACGAATCGGAACAGCGTTATTCAGAGATGCGTAAAGGAGAGGAATTTATGTCAATTTTTAACAAGGATGCGTTATCGAGCTTTTTTGGCTTATCTGGCGAAGAAGATGATTATTATGATAACTACGAAGAATATGAAGAGCGCAAAGCAGTTAATGAACCACCGCGTCGTGCAGCTCGGCCTAAACCACAACGCCCTGTTCAACAACAGGAAAGTTACAGTCAGCCAGCTTATACACAACAAAGTGAGCCTGTAGTTGAAAAACCTTCTGCACGCTATCGTTCTGCTGAAGCGCATCAAGAAAGAGACACACAACAAGCTGCTTACACAGAGAAAAAAGTGGTTTCTATGCGTAGTTCTAATCAATCAGCGACTACGAATACAAGACGAGCACAAGAAAGCACCGCCAATGCAAAAACACATAAAATTACTATTATTGAACCACGTGTGTATTCAGAAGCAATGAGCATTGCGAAACATTTATTTGCTGAAGAAGCTGTGCTAGTTAATTTTACATTAGTAGAAGAAGACCAAGCACGACGCATCGTTGATTTCTTAACTGGTACTGTGTATGCTTTAGACGGAGATATTCAGCGCGTTGGCAATGAAATCTTCTTATGCACACCAGCGAATATGGAAATTGATAGTGCGACAGCACAATCTTTAGCCAACAAACAATTCTTTGATTTCTAAGCCTTAGGGAGGTGTTATTATCGCAACACTGATTACTCTATTATACAAAGGCGTTCAAATCTATTCAGGATTACTAGTGATTTACGCGCTACTTTCATGGTTTCCAGGAGCATATGATTCTGCTTTCGGGCGTTTGCTCTCTAGAATTTGTGAACCATACTTAAGTTTGTTTGACCGTTTGAATTTAAGGATTGGAATGGTTGGATTTAACGTAATGGTAGGGATTATTGTCCTTAACCTAGCAGCGGGTGGCTTAGCAGTCATTTTACGAGCTATTGTTTATTAATAACTTTTAGAAAGGATGATTTATCTATGAACGCAAATGTGTATCAACATTTCCGCAAAGATGAACATCCTTTTATTGACACTGTCGGGGATTGGCTAGAGCAAGTGGAGATGCAATACGCGCCTTATTTGACAGACTTTCTTGATCCTAGACAGGCGTATATTTTGGAAACGTTGATTCGACAAAACAGTGATTTATCGTTTACTTTTTATGGTGGTTATGAGCAAGCAGAACGAAAACGCTGCTTGATTTATCCAGCGTATTACATACCAGAAGAGACAGATTTTGGTGTTGTATTATTTGAAATTATTTATCCATCTAAATTTGCGACATTATCTCATGGGAAAATTTTAGGCACCTTGATGAATGTTGGGGTTCGTAGGGAAGCCTTTGGAGATATTATTTCCGATGGTGATAAGTGGCAGGTTTTTATAGCACAAGAAGTAGCTGGCTTCGTTGTTAACCAAGTCGACAAAATTGGTAAAATTACTGTTCGTTTAGAAGAGCGTGATTATACACAAATTTTGATACCGAAGGATGGTTGGCAGGAAGAGCGAACGACTATGAGCTCTTTGCGGCTGGATAGTGTGATTTCCGCCGTATTTAATATTTCAAGGCAGCGATCAAAACAATTGATCGAATCTGGTAAAGTAAAAGTCAATTGGACAGAAACGACACGACCAGATTTTGCTTTAGACTTATTAGATATTGTTTCGATACGGGGATTTGGGCGCCTTCAGATTCAAGAATTAGAAGGAAAAACAAAGAAAGAAAAATTTCGTGTCCTCTTAGGGGTATTGAGAAAATAATCTCGAACTTTTGTTTAAGAAAACCATTTTGGCTGTTCATTCAGACGAAGTTGTGTATAATAAAAAAAGTAAGATATTTGCTATTTCAGGATTAGTATGAGAATGTGTTCATAAGGGGTTTTACAAAAATAATCCAAAGAGGTGAAGGAATATGGCATTAACTCCATTAGATATTCAAAACAAAGACTTCTCAACAAAAATGAGAGGCTATAACCAAGACGATGTAGATGACTTTTTAGATCAAGTCACACGTGATTATGAAGATGCATTACAAAAAAATCGTGAACTTGAGAAATCATTAAAACACGCAGAAGAAAAATTACAATACTTCAATGAATTGAAAGATGCATTGAACCAATCAATTATTGTTGCACAAGATACCGCTGATAAAGTGAAATCAAGTGCCAATAAAGAATCAGAAATGATTATCACTTCGGCAGATAACCAAGCCAAAGAAACCTTGGTAGAAGCTGAACGTAAATCAAATGCAATGATTGCAGATGCTGAAGCGAAATCAACACAAATCTTAGCAGAAGCAATTGAACGTGCCCGTCAATTAGCTGGGGAAACAGAA
This sequence comes from Enterococcus sp. DIV1316a, assembly GCF_050536915.1. Classification (NCBI taxonomy): domain Bacteria; kingdom Bacillati; phylum Bacillota; class Bacilli; order Lactobacillales; family Enterococcaceae; genus Enterococcus; species Enterococcus sp. DIV1316a. Next base: position 776,678 of record NZ_CP172913.1, read on the forward strand.
GACTTGAAGAAGAAAACACGTGTCTTCCATCAACGCTTAAGCTTAATGCTTGAAACTCAATTAGAGCAAGTGAAGAGTGAAGAGTGGGAAGAGATTTTAAAGCCTTTTTCTAGTTATGTCGGAGACAAACATACAGCAGTTAAGGAAATTCTTGATGAACAAGACCTTGACAACGAAAATGAAACTGTTGTAAACTCTGAAGAGAACACAGATGCTGTAGTAGAAAAAAAGCCTGTAATTGAAGTCACTGAAGAAACAATTGAAGAAGAATCAAAATAGATAGAACAGAACGTTTAATGTTTATTCTTAGCAGCGAGTCAATGATAGTGAAAGTTTGACAGACACTGGCATTAAACAGATCCTCTATCCTAGATGCAGTTCTGAACACTTGAGTAGGAATTGCCGGATAATTACCGTTATCAATTTCAGAGAAAGTAGGGGCAACTCTACTTTGAATTTGGGTGGTAACACGAGTACTTCGTCCCTTGGGATGGAGTACTCTTTTTTTATCTACTTTTATCAGCTATCGTTCATCTTTAGTATGAACTAACACAATTAAATCGATAAAATGAAAGCGAGGCAAATGCATATGAAAATGAAAGAAACATTGCAATTAGGAAAAACAGCTTTTCCAATGCGTGGGAACTTGCCAAACCGTGAAGCAGAATGGCAAAAAGATTGGGAAGAAAAAGGCTTATATGAACAACGTCAAAAATTAAACGAAGGAAAACCAACCTTTGTTTTACATGATGGCCCTCCGTATGCAAACGGAAATATTCATTTAGGACATTCTTTGAATAAAATCAGTAAAGATATTATTATTCGTTCAAAATCAATGTCTGGTTTCCGTTCTCCTTATGTGCCTGGTTGGGATACTCATGGTTTACCAATTGAGCAAGTGTTAACCAATAAAGGGGTTAAACGTAAAGAAATGACTGTCGCTGAGTATCGCGAAAAATGTAAAGAGTATGCCTTATCACAAGTCGATAAACAACGTAACGATTTTAAACGTTTAGGTGTGTCAGGCGATTGGGAACATCCATACATTACGTTAGATCCAGAGTATGAAGCAGCAGAAATTCGTGTTTTTGGTAAGATGGCAGAAAAAGGCTATATTTATAAAGGCTTAAAACCAATTTATTGGTCTCCTTCAAGTGAATCTTCTTTAGCAGAAGCAGAAATTGAATACAAAGATGTAAAATCACCTTCTATTTACGTAGCTTTTAATGTGGCCGATGGTAAAGGTCTTTTAGATAACGAGACAGCCTTCGTCATCTGGACGACAACCCCTTGGACATTACCAGCCAACTTAGGTATTTCAGTTAATCCTGATTTTACGTATGTTGAAGTGAAAGCAGACGGTCGTAAATTTGTAATTGCTAAAGATTTATTAACAACAGTTAAAGAAGCGATTGGTTGGGAAGAAGTAGAAGTCTTGCGAGAATTTTCTGGTGAAAAATTAGATCGTATGACAGCTCAACATCCATTCTATGATCGAACATCACTTGTTATGCTAGGCGACCACGTGACGCTAGATGCCGGGACTGGCTTAGTTCATACCGCACCAGGACATGGTGAAGATGACTATATCGTTAGCCGTAAATATGATTTACCTGTTATTTCTCCTGTTGACAGTCGAGGGGTCTTTACAGATGAAGCACCTGGTTTTGAAGGAATTTTCTATGACAAAGCGAATCCAATGATTACTGAGTTATTAGAAGAAAAAGGCGCGTTATTAAAATTAGATTTCTTTACGCATAGTTATCCACATGACTGGCGTACCAAAAAACCAGTTATCTACCGTGCAACGCCACAATGGTTTGCTTCAATCTCTAAATTCCGTCAAGATATTTTAGATGAAGTTGAGAAAGTTGACTGGCTAATTCCTTGGGGAAAAACACGTTTGTATAATATGATTCGTGACCGTGGTGATTGGGTAATCTCTCGTCAAAGAGCGTGGGGTGTACCATTACCGATCTTCTATGCTGAAAATGGGGAAGCCATCATTACGCCAGAAACAATTGAACATGTAGCGAATTTATTTGCAGAACATGGATCAAATATCTGGTTTATGCGTGAAGCAAAAGAGTTACTACCAGCCGGCTTTACACATCCAGGTTCACCAAATGGCGAGTTTACCAAAGAAACAGATATCATGGACGTTTGGTTTGACTCAGGTTCTTCACATGAAGGAGTTTTACGAGAAAGAGAAGAGTTAACTTTCCCAGCAGATATGTATTTAGAAGGTTCTGACCAATATCGTGGTTGGTTTAACTCAAGTATTACAACAAGTGTTGCTATCAATGGGGTAGCGCCTTATAAATCAATCATTTCTCAAGGGATGGTTCTCGATGGCGAAGGCCGTAAGATGAGTAAATCGTTAGGCAATACTATCTTACCTGAAAAAGTTATCAACCAAATGGGTGCAGATATCTTACGCTTGTGGGTAAGTAGTGTTGACGCGGAAGCCGATGTGCGTGTCTCAATGGATATCTTAAACCAAGTATCTGAAGTGTACCGGAAAATCCGTAATACTATGCGTTTCTTGTTAGCGAATACGAGTGATTTTAATCCAGCTGAGCATACTGTAGCTTATGCTGATTTACGTTCTGTAGATAAATACATGACGGTTCGTTTAAATCAAGTCATTCAAGAAATCCGTGAAAATGGTTATGAAAAATATAATTTCATGCATATTTATCGGACAGTTATGAACTTCTTAACTGTGGATCTATCTTCTTTCTATTTAGACTTTGCGAAAGATGTCGTTTATATTGAAGCTGAAAACGATTATCAACGTCGTTGTATGCAGACTGTTTTCTACCAAACATTGGTTTCATTAACAAAACTATTGACACCAATTATTCCACATACAGCGGAAGAAATTTGGAGTTTCTTACAAGAAGAAGAAGAGTATGTGCAATTAGCTGAATTCCCAGGTTACGAAACGTTTACTAATGAAGAAGAATTGATGGATACATGGGCAGCCTTTATGGATTTCCGTGACAATGTCTTAAAAGCGTTGGAAGAAGCTCGTCATTCTAAATTAATCGGTAAATCGTTAGAAGCTAAAGTGACCGTTTATCCAAATGAACAAATTCGTCAATTAATGACAGCTGTTGATGCAGATATTGCTCAATTACTAATTGTTTCCGACTTTGAAGTATCAAAAGAAGTAGCACCTAGTGAAGCTGTTCAATTTGAAGACATGGCTATTTTAGTTGAAAAAGCAGAAGGCGAAACGTGTGACCGTTGTCGTTCCGTTCGTCAAGATGTCGGCTCAGATGAAAAATTACCAACACTTTGTGGCCGTTGTGCACACATTGTTGAAGAAAACTATCCAGAAGCGGTTGCTGAAGGATTCGAATAAACAAGGAAAAAGATCCGCTAGTTGTTAACTAGCGGATCTTTTTTGGCTTATTTATTGATCAAGTTGACCGCGGTCACGGTACCAGTTATCTGGTTGCCATTCCCAAGTAAAGCCATCTTTTTCTAATAAGTCGAAGGCAGCTTGCGGGCCCATTGTGCCAGCGGCATAATTAGGGAAAGAAACGTCTGTTTTATCCCAAGCATGTCGAATAATGTCAACAATGCGCCAAGATTGGGCAACTTCGTCCCAATGAGAGAAGTTTGTACTATCGCCATTTAGGCAGTCTAATAGAAGTTTTTCATATGCTTCTGGACTATTTTCAGTCATTTCAGCACTTTGACGGAAATCAAGTTTCACTGGAGTTGTATTGAACCCTTGACCGATTTCTTTTCCATTTAAGGTTAATGAAAATCCTTCAGTTGGTTGGATATAGATAGTTAAAACATTCGGTGGTAAATCGGTTTTATCGCATTCTTCACACGTATCATCTTTGAAGACATTAATAGGTACTTGTTTAAAGACGATGTTAATGCGTGTGCCTTTTTCAGTTAATCGTTTACCTGTGCGAACATAGAAAGGGACGCCAGACCAACGGAAATTATCAATTAAAAATTTACCAGCAACAAAAGTTTCAGTGGATGAAGTTTCTGCCACATTTGGTTCATCACGATAGGCTGCAAATGTTTGATCAGCTAGCTGACCTTCGCCGTATTGTCCACGCACGAAATTTTGAAGGGCTTCTTCTTCAGAATAAAGGCGGATGGCACGTAAAGCTTTTACTTTTTCAGTCCGAATTTCTTTTTCAGAAAAGGCAACAGGAGGCTCCATAGAAAGCAATGCAACGACTTGTAAAATATGATTTTGAACCATATCTTTTAGTGCGCCACTGTGGTCATAATAGCCGCCACGATCCTCGACACCTAAGCTTTCAGCGAAGGTGATTTGGACATTATCAATGTAACGATTGTTCCATTGTGATTCAAAAATATTATTGGCAAAACGAATGGCTGAAATATTTTGGATCATTTCTTTGCCTAAGTAATGGTCAATTCGGAAAATATCTTGTTCAGGAAATGCAGCACGAATTTCTTCATTTAATTCGTAGGCAGATTCATAATCAGAACCAAATGGCTTTTCGATAATTAGACGATCAAAGCCTTCTTCCGAAATAATATGTTGTGATTTCAAATGATTAACAATGGTTCCAAAGAATTGAGGAGCCATAGCTAGATAGTAAACATGATTGCCTTCTAAGTGGTATTGTTCATTTAGGCGATCAGATAATTCTTTTAAGGTATTATAATGTTCCGTATCATTCACATTATGTGATTGGTAATAGAAATGACTAGAAAATTCAGTTGCCTCTTCGGCCGTGGGATTTAAGTCTTGAATGGTTTCACGAACGATTTCACGATAGTATTCGTCTGTCCATTCCCGACGTGCGGTACCAATCACCGCAAAACGCTCAGCTAATAATCCTTTTTTATATAAGCGGAACAGGGAAGGATACAATTTACGTTTGGCAAGATCACCTGTCCCCCCGAAAATAGTAAATAATGCTACTTTTTCATTCATTAGTTTTCCTCACTTTCTCTAATCAACGGCTCAACAAAAATTGTGTTTGCTGCTTTAAAGCTGACGGATAATTCTTTGTTTTCATTATAAATGGTGATCGGTCCTTCATATGCAGCAATTTCTTTAATCGTATATTCTTCTTGAATATTTAAATCAATGGAAACTAAATAATCCAGTAATTCTTTTTCGTCTAAGACACGTGCAATCCGAACTTTTGTGCCAACAGGGTAGTCTGTTAACGTTTGGCGTTTCTCCTCATGAATGGGTTGATTATCTTCGGGAATAACACCACCGTGTGGACAAAATTCTGGATGATTTAAATAATCCGCTAAACGGTTCACAAGCGTCTGTGAAGTAACATGTTCTAAAACTTCTGCCTCTTCGTGCACATCATTCCAAGTGTAATTTAAGTGCTCTACTAAAAAGACTTCCCAGATTCGGTGTTTGCGAATTAACGTACTCGCTTTTTTTAAGCCTTTTTCAGTTAATTGTACCCCTTGATAAGGAGAATGCTCAACCAAATCTTCTTTTACTAACTTTGAAATCATCTCACTAACCGAAGCTGCTGAAACATCGAGTCCAGAAACAATTTGTTTATTATTCACTTTAACTTCGTCGCCACCTAATTCAAAAATTAATTTTAAATAGTCTTCGCGATTTGGTGTCATAGGGGCTCATCCTTTCAAAAAAACATCATCCTAAGTTTATCAGAAAAAGGCGCATTTGACTATTTAATAATATTCAAGTTGTAAGAAAACTTTCTGAATGCTTTTGCAAGGGATGTAAAAAAATAAATCACCCACCACACATACTTCATTTTATGTGTCATGGGTGATTTATTAATTGTAAATGGCCCGTTCTAGTGTGTAGGTTTCGTCGTCGGCTTCATCGTAAAGCGTCGCAGGGACACCATTTTCACATTGAATGATTAAATGGTAACCTAACTTGTCTAAGATAACTAAGCGTTTAGGGGTTAATTCAACAAGCAAGGCATGCGTTTGTTTGCCATCAATGAAAACATTGAAAGATGAGGTGATTTCCAAGGTGTGTTGCGTGGCTTTCTTCACGTCTACAAACCACCAATGTCCAGTATAGTTGTGTTGAAGCTCCTGTGGGGAAGGGAGCTGTTTATTTTTTTTCCAGAGGATAGAGCCTGCTAATCCAGTAAGTAAAGATGCACCAACCAAGAAAGTCCAATGTTTTTTCAAAGAAATTCCTCCTAACCTTCATTTTCATTTATTCGTCTTCGTTACCTTTATTATATAGAACTTGTCTAAAATATTCGACTAAATCGCTGAGAATTGACAAATATTTAATGATTGACACAAGATAGTAAAATTGTTGGTTTTGGTCTATACTTTTCCTTGTTTTTTTATGGTATAGTGTGTAAGAAAGGAAGTCTGTGTATGAAGTACCCGAATGTCCAACTTGCTTATTTTATCGAACGACCCAATCGGTTTATTGCACACTGTCGTTTAATGGAAACGAATGAAGAAGTAATCACACATGTCAAAAATACTGGCAGAGGGAAAGAAGTTTTTTTACCAGGTGCTGTTGTGGCGCTTAGTTATCAACCATCGCCTAAAAGAAAAACAGATTACGATTTGATTGCAGTAAAAAAAGGTTCTTTTTGGATTAATATTGATAGCCAAGTACCGAATACATTAGTCAATGAAGCGTTAAAAAATGGTCAAATTGTGCTTCCTGGTTTAGTTGGTACGATCCAAACTGTTAAACGTGAGCAACGATTTGCACATTCAAAATTTGATTTTCTAGTGGAAACGGATGCGGACGAACAAGCTTTTGTCGAAGTGAAAGGCATGACTTTAGAAAATAAAGGCATCGGTGCTTTTCCTGACGCACCAACACTTCGTGGCTTGAAGCATGTCACTGAACTAATGGCTGCAACTAAAGCGGGTTACCGCTGTTACATTTTGTTTGTGGTCCAATTTGAAGAAATTAAGCAAGCAACGATTCACCAAGAGATGCAACCTGCCTTTGCTGAAAATGTGGGTGCTGCAATTGATCAAGGTGTGCAAGTCCTTGCTTACAATTGCCACGTAACACCAGCAACGATTGAACTTAAGTCACAGGTAACCTTTGATTTATTACAGGCATTTGATGATCCTAATAAATAACTTGAAGAACTCCTAGCGCTTTAAGGCAGGGTAATTACGTGACTTTTGTACGAGAGATTACTATTATAAAGAGAGTAAATAAACAAAAAATGGAGGTTTTTGATTATGATACATTTAGGCGTAATTGGTACCAATTGGATTAGTCATCAATTTGTTGCAGCAGCTTTAGAAACGGGTGCGTATGATTTAACGGCTGTTTATTCTCGGAAACTAGCAACGGCACAAGAATTTGGTTCTCGCTATGGGGATGTGGAATATGCAATTGATTTAGAGACGTTTTTTGGTATTGCACATATGGATACGGTTTATATTGCCTCACCAAATTCATTACATTTTGAACAAGCGAAGCAAGCAATTTTAGCGAAAAAAAATGTAATTGTTGAAAAACCAGCTTTTTCAACGCCTGATGAGATGGCAGAAATTATTGAATTAGCGAATAAAAATCGTGTGTATTTCTTTGAAGCGGCCCGTAATATTCATGAGCAAAGTTTCCAAAAAATTGCTGAATTATTGCCATTAAAAAACCAAATTTTAGGTGCGAATTTTACGTATATGAAATATTCTTCTCGCTATGATCAAGTATTAGAAGGCAAAGAGCCAAATATTTTTTCTCCTCATTTTTCTGGGGGGGCCTTAGCGGATTTAGGCGTTTATTTAGTTTATGCAGCCTTAGGTTGGTTTGGCGTACCAAACGAAAGCCATTATTTTGCTAGTAAAATTGCGACAGGTGTCGATGGCTTAGGAACAATTATTTTACGTTATGATCAGTTTGACGTGACGTTAAACACTGGGAAAATTAGTGATTCTTTTGCGCCATCCGAAATTTACTTTGAAAACGGGACCTTGATTTTAGATAGTGTCAATGCTATTTCTTCGGCTGAGTACCATGATCGCGCACATGAAGAACGTGATGTCTTAGATATTCAAGTAGCCGATAATCCAATGATTGAAGAAGCCCGTGATTTTGCAGCAGTTTTAAATAACCCAACAGATAAGTATTGGGGCACCAAGTATGAAGAATGGGTTGAGCTTGCTCGAAATGTCAATAAAGTAGTCACTGATTTACGTCATAGTGCCGGCATTATTTTTGATGCTGATAAATAAGAATTAAGCGATAGGAAAGGAACAATATGAGATTTTTAGAACAACTTCCAGAGGCTTGGCAAGAACAGTGGCAAGCTTCTGGCTTTAACGAACCATCAACAATTCAAGAAAAAAGTTTTACGCCCCTTCGCGAAGGAGAAAATGTTTTAGGAATTTCGCCGACAGGAACTGGAAAAACACTTGCTTATATGCTGCCTTTACTCTTAACTGTTGAAAAAGGACAGGGAAATCAATTGTTGATTATTGCTCCGTCTCAAGAATTAGCTATGCAAATTGCTGAAGTTGCTCGGACTTGGGCTAAGCCACTTCAATTAACGGTTCAAACGTTAATCGGCGGGGCAAATGTTTCACGCCAGATTGACAAGTTAAAAAAACGTCCCGAAGTGTTAATCGGAACACCAGGTCGAATTTTAGAGTTAATGAAGAACAAAAAAGTCAAAGCTCAGTTGTTAAAAACAATTGTAATGGATGAAGTTGATCAACTTTTCCAAGAGGAAGAGCTAAGTTTAACCAAGCAAATTTTGACACACACACCAACCGGATACCAACTTGTTTTTTATTCAGCGACTGCTGATCGTGTCGTGAATCAAGCGCAATCTTTAAGCCAAAAATTACAGGTGATTGATGTGACGGAAGAAGATACTTCAGCAGGCCAAGTCGCCCACTACTTTATTCGGTTAGCACCAAGAAAAAAAGCTGATTACTTACGTCGTTTGGCCCATACAGAAGCATTCAGAAGCATGGTCTTTTTCAATCAAGTTGCTGATTTAGGTGCAGCAGAAGAAAAATTAGTTTATGAGAATGTGCCAGCTATTGGTCTGGCTTCAGATCAAAGTAAACAGTTGCGTAAATTGGCGATCGATCAATTTAAAGCAGAACGAGTGAAGTTGTTATTAACCACGGATATTGCGGCACGGGGCTTAGATTTCACAGGGGTCCCTTACGTCGTAAACGTAGATGTTCCTTTAACCGAAGAGAGCTATATTCATCGTTCTGGTCGCGTTGGCCGGATGGGTGCACAAGGGGCAGTGATTACGTTTATCAACGATGGCACCAAAAGGGATTATCAACGTTTGATGAAACAATTGGCCATTCCTTATCAGGAAATCTTTTTATATGATGGTGCACTTCATGAGCAGCCAAAAGCCAAAGATGAACTAGAAAAAAAGAACGTAGTCAAAGATACGTATTCAGAAAAAAAGAGTACGAAAGAAAGAAAACCAGAAACAGTAAATTCTGTTGTCAAAGAACCGCAAGAAACACGCAAAAAGAAGAAAAACAAAAAGAAAAACACGAAAAACAAAGGAGCTCGTAAAGCGAAGAAATAACGCTTTACGAGCTTCAAGCAGAACGTTGTATCGAGGAGGATTCCATGAAATCTCGGAAGGAAGAAATCTTAGCGTTACTTCAAAAAAATGAAACTGGCTTAACGGCAGGAGCGGTAGCAGAACAGTTAATGATTGATCGCAGTAATGCCAGCCGTTATTTAAATGAATTATTCAAAGAAAAGAAAATTACTAGAAGTACTGGACGTCCTGTTATCTATTCAGTGCCAACAATCAATGAAGGAGAACAAGTCCATGTAGATGAGTCCACCTCTGTTAGTTTTGACACATTAGTAGGTGCCAATGATTCTTTAAAAGTGAGTATTCAGCAGGCCAAGGCGGCTATTTTATATCCACCAAGAGGTTTGCATACGATTATTTTTGGGAAAACAGGAACAGGGAAATCTCTTTTTGCTGAATGTATGTACCGTTTTGCCATTGATTCAAAAACCTTAGATGAAGATGCCCCTTTTGTCTCTTTTAATTGTGCTGATTATGCACAAAACCCACAATTATTATTTGGTCATATCTTTGGCGTAAAAAAAGGCGCCTATACTGGTGCGAATGAAGATAGTCCAGGCTTAATGGCAAAAGCAGATGGCGGGATTCTCTTTTTAGATGAAATTCATCGTTTACCGCCAGAAGGTCAAGAAATGCTCTTTACGTTTATTGATAAAGGCGTGTACCGTCCATTAGGAGAAAGTGGTCAAACCTATGAAGCCTCTGTTCAAATTATTGGTGCGACAACGGAATCCTCAGAAAACTTTTTAACCACTTTTAATCGGCGGATTCCGATGTCGATTACATTACCATCTTTAGATGCACGGACGCTAGATGAGCGTTATGCCATCATTTCGTTATTTATTCAGCAAGAGGCAACACGTTTGGGCCAACAAATTGATATCGAACGCGAAGCAGTTTTGGCGTTCATGTTATACGATGCAGAAGGAAATATTGGTCAGGTGAAGCGGGACTTAAAATTAGTTTGTGCTAAGTCATTTCTTTATTATCGGACGCACAATTTAGAACATTTGGTTATCCGTAAACGGGATTTGTCGTTACCTGTCCAAAAAGGATTATTAAAAATTAAAGAAGTACCTGAGCGCTTGGATCAATTTGTCGACAGTAAAAGTAATTATTTATCTTTCCAACCAGGTACCAACAAAATTGTTTGGTCGCAAGATCCAGCTAGAGACATGCAAGTTTACAATGAAATCGAAGAAAAAGTCGCTGACTTGTCTGAAGCTGACTTAGAAAATGTTGATTTAGAAGAATTGATTTCTAAAGATATGAATGCGTATTTTAAAAATTATGTCGAAGAATTAACCCAACATTCTTTACATAAGGAGTTATTACCAGAAGCTATTTGGGACTTAACGAATCGTCTTTATGATATCGCAGAAGAGCGTTTGGAACACACGTACAACGAAACAGCACGCTTTGCCTTTGCGCTTCATTTACAAAGTACGATTGAACGTGTCAAAGAAGGTCACGTGATTGTCCATCCTGATTTAAATAATGTCCGTAAAAATATGAAAAAAGAATTTCAAGTAGCCTTAGATTTATCTTCTATTATTGAAGAAGAGAACAACATAGAGATTCCTTTCGATGAAATTGGCTTTATTAGTATGTTTTTATCTATTAATGTCGGTAAAGAAGAAAGAACTCCAGAAAATAATGTTGGTGTGTTCGTCTTAATGCATGGGGATTCTACTGCCTCAAGTATGTTGAAAACCGCCCAAGAACTTTTAGGAACGTCAATCGGAACAGCGATGAATATGCCGTTAACGATGGAAGTTCAAACAATGTATGAACAATTACGAAACCAAGTAATTACGCAAAAAGAATCGTTAAATAATGGGATTTTATTACTGACGGATATGGGTTCATTAAATTCGTTTGGAAATATGTTGTTTGAAGAAACAGGTATCCGAACGAAGGCGATTACAATGACGAGCACAATGATTGTCTTAGAAGCTATTCGAATGGCAAGCGTGGGACGAAGTTTAGAGGACATTTACCAAAATATTCAACTTTCTTTTGAAAGCGTTGTGAGAGAACAATTTCGTTCTAGTCTGCAAAAACGTCAAAACGTAAAAAAAGCAGTAATCGTGACGTGCTTTACAGGAGAAGGGGTCGCCGCAAAACTATACCAACGAATCTTACCCGTTATTGATGAAACAAAAGTGGAACTGATTCAAATGCAATTTATTGAACGAGAAACGTTTAAAAAGCATATCGACAACTTGATGGAGGAATATGAAATTAAGGCCATTGCGGGCACTGTGGATGTTGAATATCAAAATATTCCCTTCTTTTCCGTCTATGATATTTTTGATGATGAAAAATTAAATGTACTGAAACGGATTGCTAGTGATGAAGTGGCGATTGATACAATTGTTCATTCACTAAGTGGCGTCATTACTTCTGTGGACTCCTTACAAAAATTAATTCTCATGTTACAAAAAACAGTTCATCAAATACAAACAGACATGCATATTATTGTTGAACCAGGGGTGGATGCCGGAATCATGATTCATTTGGCTTTTCTGGTAGATGCTTTAATTAAAGGAGAAGAAGCAAGAACTTTTCCAAACTTAGCGGAATATGTTAAAACACATCGTTTAGAAATCGATGTCGTACGCACGAATTTTATGTTAATTGAACGGGCGTATCGTGTGACGATTCCAGAAGCGGAAGTTGCGCATGTTACCCAAATGTTTTTAGAAAATGAAATTAAAAGTAAACAATAATAAATAAAAAAACATCAAGAAATGAGAAAACGCTCTCTTTTTTCTTGATGTTTTCTTTTTGTAAGTTACACACAATTTCATGTGTGTAAGCGTTTTCTTTTAGTGTGTGCACGCTTTTTTCGATGACAAAAGCTGTTATATCAGTATTTTAATGAGGAAAAAACTTGGCACAATTATTGCTATAAATAAAGTGTATAACGTCATAACTTTTAAGGAGATGAAGAAAAAATGGCAAAAAAAACAATTATGTTAGTTTGTTCCGCAGGAATGAGCACAAGTTTATTAGTAACAAAAATGCAAAAAGCAGCAGAAGATCGTGGCATGGAAGCAGACATCTTTGCAGTATCGGCTTCTGAAGCTGATACAAACTTGGAAAATAAAGAGGTGAATGTTTTACTTTTAGGTCCACAAGTTCGTTTCATGAAAGGGCAATTTGAACAAAAATTACAACCAAAAGGGATTCCTTTAGATGTAATTAACATGGCAGATTATGGCATGATGAATGGCGAAAAAGTTTTAGATCAAGCAATCTCATTAATGGGATAAGCAATTAAAAGGTTTAAGAAAAGTGAATAGCAAATAAGGATAGTGCATGTTACCAAAGGTTTTATTTTGTACGCTCGATTCATTCGTTTAATGAGGCTACTGCCTTTTTAATAAATATAAATGGATACAGGAGGAATAAAAATGAACGGATTAATGGCATGGATGGAAAAATATATCTTACCAACTGCCGCAAAAATTGGTGCACAGAAACATCTGGTGGCACTAAGGGATGCTTTTATTGGTACATTACCTGCGACAATGGCTGGATCAGTCGCCGTAATGATTAACGCAATTATTCGAGATCTTCCCCAAGAGTTTGTCTCAACTTATGCGGCAAGTTTGGAAGCAGACAAAGGTATTTTTGCAGTATTGAATGTCATCATTGGGATTAATGGTTTTGTTTGGAATGGTACATTGGCTATCGCTGGTTTGATTTTCGCTTTTTCTTGGGGCTATAACTTAGCGAAAGCATACAATGTGAATGAGCTAGCTGGTGGGATTGTCAGTTTAGCTACCTTAATTTCAGGTGTTGCTTTTGCACCAAATAACACAGCTGAATTAGCTGTAAAAGTGCCAGAAAAGATTGCCAACGCAATTAATGGGGCAGAAATTGGTGCGTCAATTGCTAATAATCAATTGACTGTCAATCCATGGGGTTGGTTAAATCTCAACCATCTAAATGGTAACGCTTTCTTTACAGTGATGATTATGGGCGCTTTATCAACCATTATTTTTTGTAAATTAATGCAAGCGGATTTAACAATAAAAATGCCTGATTCTGTACCACCAGCAGTTTCAAAAGCGTTTGCGGCAATTTTACCAGCAACAATCGCATTGTATGTCGTAGCAATTATTAACTTTACGGTGTCAAAACTTTCAGGCGGTCAATTATTAATTGACTTAATTCAAAAATATATCGCGGAACCGTTCCTTGGGTTATCACAAGGACTAGGCGCTGTGTTAATCGTAACGGTTTTTGTTCAAATTTTCTGGTTCTTTGGTATTCACGGTCCAAACGTTTTGGCACCAGTTCTTGAAGGAATTTGGGGACAAGCACAATTAATCAATATTGATATTTTCCAAAAAGGTTATGAAGGAAAAACAGGAACAGCTGCGGTTTTAGCCGCTATTGACGACGGTAAAGCCTACATGTGGGTCCGTGGTTCGTTTGATGCTTTTGCTTGGTTTGGTGGTTCAGGCGGTACAATTGTCCTAATTATTGCAATCTTGTTATTCTCCAAACGAGCAGATTATTTAACAGTTGGTAAATTATCATTAGGACCTGGGATCTTTAATATCAATGAACCGATTATGTTTGGTTTACCAGTTGTTCTGAATCCAATTATGTTTATTCCATTTGTAATTGCGCCATTAGTTGCTACTACAATTGGCTGGGTTGCAACGTATCTTGGGCTAGTCGCCCCAGTTTCTCAACAAGTCGCATGGGTGACACCGCCGTTGCTATTATCTTTCTTAGCGACAGGTGCCGACTGGCGCGCACCAATCGTAGCGTTGGTATGTATGGTAGTCACTTTCTTGATTTGGACACCGTTTGTTATCGCTGCTAACAAAATGGATCCTGCATTAGGCGAAAGTGAGCAATAGGCAATAAAAACAGCAATTACTTGTATAGAAAGGAGCGAGCAGCATGATTTCGATTGCAAGTGCAATGAAGCAAGAGGAAATTATTACTTTATTAGAGGCATATCAAGGGGAAAATGAAACATTTACTTTTAAAGAAAAGAATGGTATTAAGTTATTTTTTGAAGTTGAAGGAGACCCTGAAACTGCTGCACAAGTTGCAAAACAGCTGATTAAGGAACAACCTTGGGGTGGCGTTTTATACTTCCAAGCAACGGTAGTCTAAAAAGATAGGATGGATGAAAATGATTAGAAATGGATTATTTTTATGTAGTATTGGCTTCTTGATTGTTTTGTATTCGTTGAATCCCAGCTCCTTAAACTATGATTTATTAAGTCTGACAACGGGGATTTTTTTCATTGGACTTGGTGGTTACCTGTTTTTTAAAGGAAAAAAAGTTGCTGAAGAAGAGGCGACAAAGGATGAGGTGAAACGGTAATGGAAATTACGAAAACATTAACTATTTCAGCAGATGAATTTTACACGCAATTAATGAATTCTGTTATTTTTGATATCCGTAAGCAAACAGGCAAAACTCTTACAAGAAAGCAGTTGCGTAAGTTTGAATACATCAAAGAATATAGTAAAAATAGTCGCGCGAAAATAGTTATTGAAGAAGCTGTAGAAAATAAGACCTATCAATTTCGAACATCCACAACTAAAAATGATTTCTCGGTGCGGTATGAGCTCCAGCCAATTGATGAAAAAAGCTGTGAACTGCGTTATACAGAAACAATGGTTTCTTATGGGGCGTTACAAAAACTGAATGATGCAGTATTAGGTATCTTTTTAAGTTATTTTAAAAAGAAACAGTTTTATAAAATGCTTAAAATGATGGAAACTGCTTAAAGGGAAAAAGCGGCTTTTGTCCAGTTGATTCTCTTCAGCTTTAGAAAGTGAGCGATGAGTCGTTTCGACTTATCGCTCACTTTTTTTTTTGGCCCTATTATTTTGGAAACGCACACAAAAAAGCTGTGTGTAATCGTTTTATTTTTAGTGTGTACACGCTTTCCATGTTGAAAAACGTTGTCATATCAAGGTTTTCAATGTGTTAAAACTTGGCACGCTTCTTGCTTATATAAAGGTGTAAAGCAAAACAAAGAGAATTTAGGAGATGAAGGAAAATGGCAAAAAAAACAATTATGTTAGTTTGTTCCGCAGGAATGAGCACAAGTTTATTAGTAACAAAAATGCAAAAAGCAGCAGAAGATCGTGGCATGGAAGCAGACATCTTTGCAGTATCGGCTTCTGAAGCAGATACAAACTTGGAAAATAAAGAGGTGAATGTTTTACTTTTAGGTCCACAAGTTCGTTTCATGAAAGGGCAATTTGAACAAAAATTACAACCAAAAGGGATTCCTTTAGATGTCATTAACATGGCGGACTATGGCATGATGAATGGCGAAAAAGTTTTAGATCAAGCAATTTCATTAATGGGATCATCAAACTAGAGCAGAAAATGGGGTAGAGGTAATGGACGGACAACAGAACTTAGAAGCAATCATGGGTTTAATCATGTATGGCGGAAATGCTAAAAGCGATGCAATGGAAGCGATTGCCGCAGCAAAATCGGGGGATTTTGAATTAGCAGACAAAAAAATTGCAGATGCAGAAGAATCACTTGTACATGCACATCATTCGCAAACAGGAATGTTAACAGAAGAAGCAAAAGGCAATAACATGCAAGTAACATTGTTAACAGTGCACAGTCAAGATCATTTAATGACTGCGATTGCATTTACAGATTTAGCAAAAGAAATTATCGATCTTTATCGCCGTATTGATAACGAGTAATCTCGTTGTCAATGCGTCTTATAAGAAAAACGCGCTTGAGAAAGCGTTAATTAGGAGGAATAACAATGGACGGATTTGTTCAATGGATGGAGAAACACTTTATGCCGAAAGCGTCAGTTATCGCAGCGCAACGGCACTTGGTAGCAATTCGTGACGCGTTTGTCGTAACGATGCCATTAATGATTTTAGGGGCTTTGGCGGTATTAATTAATAATATTCCAATTCCAGGATATGAGGACTTTTTAAACAAAATTTTCCCAATGATGTATAACGATGCACCAATTTGGAAAAGCTTTGGTGGTAACATTTGGAACGGTACATTCGCAATCTTTGCCGTTTTAGTAGCCTTTTTAGTAGCACACAATTTAGTTAAATCTTATGGAAAAGACGGCATTGCAGCCGGTACAGTTTCTGTAGCTTCATTCTTCGCAGTTGGCGGCTTAGAAGGTATGGGCGCAACTGGATTATTTATTGCTTTGATTATTGCACTTATTTCAGGAGAACTATTCCAACGTTTATCTGGCAATCCTAAATTAGTTATCAAAATGCCTGATGGTGTACCACCAGCAGTAGCAAAATCATTTGCGGCATTATTACCAGCAATGATTACAATCAGTTTATTTAGTTTAATCACATCAATTCTATTTGCTTTAGGAATTGACAATATCGTTATTTCATTCTATGAAGCAGTTCAACAACCATTTATGGGACTTGCAAACAGCTACCCATCAGCATTATTGTTAGCTTTCATTACACCATTCTTATGGTTCTTTGGTTTACATGGTGCCAACATGGTTGACCCATTAATGCAAACAATCAACGTACCAGCGATTGATGCGAACATTAAAGCTTTAGAAGCAGGTAAAGCAATTCCTTATATTGTAAACAAACCTTTCTTTGATTCATTTGTAAACTTAGGTGGAACAGGGGCAACATTAGGTCTGTTAATTGCTATCTTTATCGTTGGTCGTCGTAACAAACCATACAAAGTCATTACAAACTTAAGTTTAGCACCAGGACTATTTAATATTAATGAACCAGTCATGTTCGGTTTACCAATTGTTTTAAACCCAATTATGTTTATCCCATTCATTTTAGTCCCAATGGTTCTTGTAACTGTTGCGTATGTGGCGACAGCAACTGGTTTAGTACCAGCTGCAACCTTTATGCCACCTTGGGTAACACCACCAATTATTGGCGGATTTTTAGCAACGAAGAGTATCGCCGGCGGAGTTTTAGCAGCTGTTAACTTATTGATTTCTATTTTGATCTACATGCCTTTCGTAAAAGTAGCAACAGATCAATACTTGAAACAAGAAGCAGCCGCAGAAGCAGCTGAGTAAAAAATCGAAGGATTGAATCGTCCGGACTCTTACGGAGGGTTCAATCCTTTTTTTAATGATTAAATCGTAAAGGAGCAAATAACATGAAATATCAATTTCCAGAAAATTTTTGGTGGGGTTCTGCAGCCAGCGGTCCTCAAACAGAAGGCGTTTTTGAAGGTGATGGTAAAGGTCAAAATATTTGGGATTTTTGGTATCAAGAAGCGCCAGAAAAATTTTTTCAACAAGTCGGTCCAGATAAGACCTCACAATTTTATAAAAAATACCAAGAAGATATTCAGTTAATGAAAGAAACGGGACATAACTCTTTTCGAACATCCATTCAATGGAGCCGTTTAATTCCAGATCCTACAACAGGAAAAGTCAATCAAACAGCAGTTGATTTTTATAATCAAGTCATTGATGATTTATTAGAACACGGGATTGAGCCCTTTATGAACTTGTATCATTTTGATATGCCGATGGTACTTCAAGAAAAAGGCGGTTGGGAAAGCCGTGAAGTGGTTGATTTGTATGTTGACTTTGCCAAAACCTGTTTTGAATTGTTTGGCGATCGCGTGAAAAAATGGTTTACGCACAATGAACCAATTGTACCAGTTGAAGGTGGTTATCTCTATGGCTGGCATTATCCTGATAAAGTGAATCTAAAAGAAGGGATTCAAGTACTCTATCATGAAGCTTTAGCTAGTGCCAAAGCGATTGCCGTCTATCACTCTATGAACTTATCAGGTGAAATTGGCATTATTTTAAACTTAACGCCGACTTATCCTCGTGATGAGCACAACGAAGCCGATGTAAATGCGGCTAAATTTGTCGATGGTTTCTTTAATCGTTCGTTTTTAGACCCGGCTGTTAAAGGTCATTTTCCAGAAGATATGGTTGCTTGGGCGAAAGCAAATGACTTATTGCCAGAAACAACGCCAGAAGATTTAGCAATAATTGCTGAAAATACTGTGGACTTATTAGGAGTAAACTACTATCAACCACGTCGTGCCAAAGCAAAAGAAACACCTGTTGAAACACGACCAGAAGGCTTACTTCCAGAAGATTTTTATGATGTCTACGATATGCCTGGCAAAAAAATGAATCCTTACCGTGGCTGGGAAATCTACGAAAAAGGTATTTATGATACATTAATGAATTTAAAAGAAAATTATGGCAACATTCGCTGCTACATTTCAGAAAATGGCATGGGCGTAGAAGGAGAAGAACGCTTTGTCAATGAACAAGGAGTCATTGAAGATGATTATCGGATTGAATTCGTGCAAGATCACTTGAAATGGGTGCACCAAGCGATTCAAGAAGGTAGTAATGTTCAAGGATATCATATGTGGACGTGTATGGATAACTGGTCTTGGCTCAATGCCTATAAAAATCGTTATGGCTTCATCGCTGTGGATTTAGATGATGATGCGAAACGGACCATTAAGAAAAGCGGTCGTTGGTTCAAAGAAATGACAGCAAATAACGGCTTTTAGAAAGAGAACCGTTTCTGTGATAAAATGAATTGATACAATGTGCGAGGAGGAAAGAAAATGACAACTAAAAGAGTCAAAAAAATGGGCAAAGAAGAAATGAAAGAGATGTTTGATCTTGTTATCTATGCTTTTAATCAGGAACCCACGGCGGAACGCCAAGAACGTTTTGAAAAATTGTTGTCACATACGCAAAGCTATGGCTTCCTAATTGATGAGCAGTTAACAAGTCAAGTGATGGCGACACCTTTTCAAGTGAATTTCCATGGTGTCCGCTATCCCATGGCTGGAATTGGCTACGTGGCTTCTTATCCAGAATATCGTGGTGAAGGCGGCATCTCTGCTATTATGAAAGAAATGTTGGCTGATTTAGCGAAACAAAAGGTTGCCCTTTCTTACTTAGCACCGTTTTCATATCCATTTTATCGTCAATATGGCTATGAACAAACATTTGAACAAGCAGAGTATACAATTAAAACGGAAGATTGGCCACGTGTTAAACGAGTTCCGGGTACCATTAAACGAGTTTCTTGGGCTGACGGTAAAGAGGTCATTAAAGACGTATACCTTGAAAATCAAAGAGCGCACTCTGGTGGTGTGATCCGTGAAACTTGGTGGCTGGATTATACGCTGAATCGTGCAAGTAAACCAAATAATCAAGCGATTTATTATTCGTCAGAAGGGAAAGCAGAAGGCTATGTGATTTATCGGATAGCTGCTGGCACCTTTGAAATCGTAGAATGGAACTATTTAACTAATACAGCTTTTAAAGCTTTAGCTGGGTTTATTGGCTCACATAGTGGTTCCGTTCAATCGTTCCATTGGATTAATGGTTTTGCTGGAAAAGATTTAAATGATTTAATGCCAACGCCAGCAGCTTCTGTAAAAATTTTACCTTACATGATGGCACGAATCGTTGAGTTACAAACATTTCTGGAAAAATATCCATTTCAATCAGGAGAAAAAGAAACGTATTCTTTAGAGATTGAAGATTCCTATGGGCCATGGAATGAAGGCATTTGGACAATCACAATTGACGAACAAGGAAAAGCAACAGTGACTAAAGGTGCTGCGGAAAAAGAAGGGACTGCTGCTTTGAAAGCAGATATCCAAACGTGGACGCAACTATTCTTGGGCTATCGTTCAGCAGAGACGTTATCTTTTTATGAACGCTTGCAAGGAGACGCAACGACAGCTCAACGTTTAGGACAACGTTTAGTCAAAGGCATGCCAATTTTAGAAGATTATTTTTAAAAGTGTGTTTATTCGCAAAAAATGACAGAACCTACTATAATAAAAATGTAAAAAGAATTATTTTAGAAAGGTGATGGGGACAATGGCGAAAACGAAACAAGAAAAAGTTGCACGCAATAATAAAATTGGGCAATATATAGCTATTGCGACAGGACTTTATTATTTAGGAAAAATGATTCTTGATCGGCGGCAAAAAAAATAATAGATAAACGAACGACGTGTTTCACTGAAAGAAAGTATCTCGCATAATTATTTATGCAGGATACTTTCTTTTTGTCTATTGACAGATGTAGTGAAGACTTCTAAAATTAAAACAGATTGTTCTCGTAGCTCAGTAGGATAGAGCAACCGCCTCCTAAGCGGTAGGTCGCTGGTTCAATTCCAGTCGGGAACGTAAAAAGGCAAGTAAATTTAGGGGGGAAGACAGATGGCGATTACTATAAATATTTATTATAGTGGGACAAATGGAGGTGCAAGAGAATTTGCCAAAGAAATGATTGCCAGCGGAATTGTAGAGGCGATTCGTGCAGAAAAAGGGAATAGTCGCTATGAATACTTTTTTCCAATGGACGATGAAGAAACAGTTCTGCTGATTGATAGTTGGACAGATCAGGAAGCATTAGACAAACACCACGCTTCTCCAATGATGACCCGTATTACGGAACTTAGAGAAAAATATGATTTGCATATGAAAGTAGAAAGATATGTATCAGATGTAACAGACCCCTTGACAAAAGATGCCGCGTTTATAAGAAAATAACCAGAGTACAATCATTGATCTTAAAATTTAGTGCTAGGAACATCAAGCGTTTCGACTGATGTTCCTAGCACTTTTTATCTTGTAAGGATGAATCATTTGTTACACACGTTAAATTAAAGAAGGACCATTTGTTCTTCAGTCACAGCCGGTTCGGTTAAAATTTTGGCTTGGGCAGCTGCGAGTTTCGCAATAGGTACCCGATAAGGTGAGCAAGAGATGTAGTTTAGGCCAAGTGTTTGGAAAAATGTGATGGATTGCGGATCACCACCGACTTCTCCACATACGCCAATACTCATGTTTGGTTTAGTACGACGCGCTTTCTCTACAGCTAATTGAATCAGTTGACCAACACCTGTTTGATCTAGTGATTGAAACGGATCTTGGGTAATGATTTTCTTTTCCCGATACGTATTAATGAATTTACCGATATCATCACGAGAAAAACCATAGGTCATTTGTGTTAAATCATTTGT
Source organism: Enterococcus sp. DIV1316a (assembly GCF_050536915.1). Taxonomy (NCBI): domain Bacteria; kingdom Bacillati; phylum Bacillota; class Bacilli; order Lactobacillales; family Enterococcaceae; genus Enterococcus; species Enterococcus sp. DIV1316a. Next base: position 798,230 of record NZ_CP172913.1, read on the forward strand.
TCCAAAGCTGAAAAAGTCTGCTTCTTCTGCTAACTGATCCGCAATCAGACAAGCTCTAGGTAGTTCAATCATTGTCCCGATTTCGTAAGGGAAAGGAGTCATTTTATGTTCTTCAAAGAGACCGTCAATCGTTTCTTTTAAAATGCGTTTGAGATAGAGAAGTTCTTCTTTTTCGGCGATTAGAGGAATCATCACTTCTGGATAAACAGTAATTCCTTCTTTGACTAATCGAATGGCACTAGTAAATAAGGCTGTAACTTGCATTTTGTATATTTGTGGTTGGGTCACACCTAAGCGACAACCACGATGGCCCAACATTGGATTGGTTTCTTGTAACCGTTCAATTTGTTTGGCGATGGTCACCGGGAACCGTTGTAGTTGCTTCGCCAATAATTGAATATCATTCTTTTCATGAGGTAAAAACTCATGCATCGGCGGATCTAACAAGCGGACCACCATGGGTTTGTCTTGAACTACTTTCAGCATTTGATAAAAGTCTTCCTGTTGAAAATGAAGAAGTTGCTCCAACGCATAGGTTGCTTCCTTTTCAGACTCTGCTAAAATCAGGCGACGCATTTCCAAGACACGCTCTTCACCGAAAAACATATGCTCTGTTCGCGCTAAACCAATCCCCGCTGCGCCAAAACGGATAGCAGTCTCTAAATCTTGTGTAGTTTCTGCATTGGCACGAACAGTTAAATCAGCATATGCATCTGCCCAAGACAAGAGCTCTTGAAGGTCATCGTTATTATCAGCAGAAATTGTAGGAATTTCGCCAAGATAAATTTCCCCCGTTGAGCCATCGACGGAAATGATTGTTCCTTCTAAGATGACCTGTGGCCCGCAGTGTAGTTGTTTGGCTTCTTCATTGACGGTTAAACTTTCACAACCAGTCACACAGCAAGTTCCCATTCCTCGTGCGACCACAGCGGCATGAGAAGTCATTCCGCCACGACTGGTCACGATTGCTTCGCTTACAACCATGCCTTCAATATCTTCTGGTGAAGTTTCTTGACGAACAAGAATGACTTTCTTTCCTAGATTGGTCAGTTCTTTGGCTTTTTCTGCTGTAAAAACAATTTGGCCACTTGCTGCACCAGGACTAGCAGGAAGTCCCATAGCTAAACGTTCCATGTGTTGTCGTTTCTCTTGATCAAACACGGGATGAATTAATTGATCAATCGTATCAGGTGTCACACGCAACAGTGCTTCTTGTTTAGTAATGCGATTTTCTTTGGCTAAGTCTAAAGCAATTTTAACCGTAGCTGCGGCGGTTCGTTTCCCGTTTCTTGTTTGTAAAATATATAATTTTTCATTTTCAATGGTAAATTCAATATCTTGCATGTCACGATAATGATATTCTAAAAGTTCTGCGTAATGGCGAAAATCTTGATAAACTTTTGGCATAGTCAAACGTAAACGACGAATGGGTTCTGGCGTCCGAATACCAGCCACTACATCTTCTCCTTGCGCGTTCAAAAGAAACTCTCCAAACAGTTGATTTTCCCCTGTGACCGGATTTCTAGTAAAGACAACGCCAGTGCCACTGTCTAGTCCACGATTGCCGAAAACCATTTCTTGAATGTTGACAGCTGTACCTAAATCATGTGCAATATGATGTAAGTTTCGATAAACCACCGCACGTTGATTATTCCATGAATCAAAAACAGCTTTGATTGCTTCAAAAAGTTGTGCGACAGGGTCTTGTGGGAAGACCACATGATATTGTTCGAAAACTTCTTGGTAGCGGACAATCAAGGCGAAATGATCTGCTTCTTGAAAAGCGGTAATTTTTTTGTTTAGCTCTTGTTCCAAGCGCTCTTTTTGTTGGTCAAATAATTCTTTGGGAATGTGATAGACGACGTCTCCAAACATTTGAATAAGTCGGCGATAACAGTCAAAAGCAAAACCAGGAGAGGTTAAGGTCGCAAATTTTTTCACACGTTGATCATTTAAACCTAAATTTAAAATAGTATCCATCATACCAGGCATCGAGAAGGCAGCACCGCTGCGAACGGAAACTAAGAGAATCTCATTGTCCGCGGTAAAAGATTTGCCTGTTTCAGTTTCTAGATTTTTAACCGCTTTCAAAATTTCTGATTGTAAGTGTTCTTCAAAGAAAGTAGCATCTGCCAAATAGTCCATACAGCAACGGGTTGTAATCGTGAATCCTTGTGGAATCGGCAAACCTAAGCGTGTCATTTCTGCCAAGTTTGCCCCTTTACCACCAAGAGTCTCTTTACCTTCATTGTGTGTTTCGTTAAAAGAATAAATAAACTTTTTCATGCGTGACCTCCGTTTAATATGTGTCTTATATGTTCAATAAACATCATAATAGACGGAAATAAGTTTGTCAATAGAAAAAGTTTCTTGTCAATATGTTGAAAAAACAATAAATATGTGTATAATTGTAAGCGAATGCACAATTTGTTTAAGAGGAATTGAGGAGGAAATGATGAAATTAAGTAAACGACAAGAGCAAATTATCGCTGTTGTAAAAGAGCATCAGCCAGTTAGTGGTGAACGCATTTCGGACATACTAGCCGTTTCACGTGCGACATTGCGTTCTGATTTGTCTTTTTTAACACTTTCAGGAATTTTAAAAGCAAGTCCGAAAGTTGGGTATACTTACGAAAGTGATAATATGGAGGCTTTTTTCTTTTTTGATGTTTTTCAAACAAAAGTTCAGGAGATCATGAGTCCACCATTGATGGTTGCCCAAGACACCTCAATTCGAGATGCGATTACCAACTTATTTATGTATGATGTCGGTTCTCTTTATGTCATGGATGAAGCAAAAGAATTATTAGGGGTTTTGTCACGAAAAGATTTATTACGGGCCTCTTTAAATACAAATATTGATGGCACACCTGTTGCTGTTTGTATGACAAGAGTGCCACATGTGAAAACCTGCACACCAGAATTTACTATTCTTGAAGCTGCTGACACTTTGCAAAAATACGAAGTGGATTCTTTGCCAGTCGTTGAAAAAGAAAATCCTAAAAAAGTTATTGGAAAAATTACGAAAACGAAAATTTTAACCTATATTACGCAACAAGCGAAAGAAGCCGCACAAAACAGATAAGGGAGCTTAATTATGAAAAAAGAGATCATTGTTTATACTATTTCCGATTCACTTGGAGAAACATCACAAAAATTGTTAGCTGCAGCAAGCGCACAATATCCAGATATTTCTTTTCTTAATCGATACAATTTTTCTTTTGTCACAACAGAAGAAGAATTATTAGAGATTTTAAAAGATGCCTTAAAAGATAAAGCCTTAGTTGTCAGTACATTAGTCAGTAAACAACTAATCACAGCGGCGAAAGAATTTAGTGAACGAACAGGGTTGTTATATTTAGATTTAATGGCGCCATTTTTTGAATTAATTCAAGCGAAAGCCGGAGTAGATCCTATTGAAGAGCCTGGACGACGCCACCAACTAGATCGTGCCTATTTTGATAAAATCTCAGCGATTGAATTTGCTGTAAAATATGATGATGGCAAAAATCCTCAAGGGTTTCTTGATTCTGATATATTGTTGTTAGGCGTTTCGCGGACCTCAAAAACGCCAGTCAGTATGTATTTAGCGAATCAAGGCTACCGCGTTTCTAACTTACCATTAATTCCAGAAGTTCCATTGCCGCCAATTTTGGAAGAAATGGATCCACAAAAAATGATTGGTTTAGTTTGTTCGCCAGAAACATTAGGACAGATTCGTAGCAGTCGGTTGGCTTCCTTAGGTTTAGGTAATGAGACCAGTTATACCAATGTTGAACGGATTGAACAAGAATTAGCTTATGCTGAAGAAATTTTTGCGAAGTATGGCATCCCAGTGATTGATGTAACCGCAAAATCTGTCGAAGAAACAGCCTTTTTAATTAAAGAAAAACTAGATGAAAGAAATTAAAAAGCTTGGCAACCTCACTAAATTTCAGTGAAGTTGCCAAGCTTTTTATACTTAATTGGGATTCTTTTTGTTAGTCAATATTTTTTTGATCGACAATGAGTAAAGCAATCATCACGTAGACAATCCAGCTACTTTTAGAATAAAGTGTATAGCGGGGTTGCCATTTGCTAGCAAATTTTTCCTTGTATTCGCGTAATCCTTGGAAGGAGTAAATTTCTGAACCAAATTCATAAATTAACGCAGCAATCCGTTCTTGAATAAAACTTTTTCTTGATTGACCAACGTTGGCTAACGGAGCCATCCCTAAATTGAAATAATGAATATTTTCTGTTTTCATATATTCAAATAAATGAATAAATAGGAAATCCATACTTCCAGAAGGGGCTTTTTCTTTATGGTGACGCATCAAGTCGATGGTACCAACTTCATTTGTGTAACTAGGAATAATATTAGCGAAAGAGACCATTTCTCCTTCAGCATTTCGGACAACAGCAATTGGGTTTCTTTGAAGATACGCTTCATCGAAAAATCCTAGTGAAAAGCCTTTTTCTTTTCGATTGTCTAACCAACTATCCGAAATAGCTTTTAATTCGTGCATTTGTTCGGTACTAAAAGGAGGTTGGAGTACGTCAAATGAATAGCCGGCTTTGGTAATTTTATTAAACACTGCGCGGGTACCTTTGAATTTTTTCCCAGACATCGTAAATGTTTCTAGATTAACTAAGGCTTCTTCGCCCATTTTGATAAATTCGTAGCCATATTCGTGTAGTAACATCACGCTGTCCTCATTGGTTTCGTAAAAGACGGGTACATAGCCGAAACGATCTGTTTCTTTAAGGAATGCATCAATCGCCGCAGGAAAATCTTCTTTGTTCCCAGAAGGGTTGCCCATCACAACGCATTTATTATTAATGGTGTTGAATTGTAAAAAGACAGTCGGTTCTTCTTTGGGATATAAGAAAACCTGTTTATCATGAAGAAAGACAAGTTCACTGTCAATATTCCCGCCATAAGTTGTTAAGATATTATGCAAGATACTATCTTCTGGAAACTCACCAACTTGGTGTTTTTTCCCTTGGAGGTAGCGAACAAATAGAAAGTTAAAACTCATAACTAAGAGGATAGCGATAAATCCTGACAACCAGATCCGTTCGGAAGGGAACAAGAAAAATTCCACAAAATGATGACGATGGTGTGGGAAGTTCGGTAAATTATAAACACCAATTACCAGGTATAACAAAGTCAACAAGCCAAAGATAAAGCCATCAATCGTCATCCACTCCCAAGAGTAAACCAGTTGTTCACGGTACAATTCTGATTTTGAAAAAATAACGATAAATAATAAAATAGCTAAATAGAAAATGGAAAACATACTAAAGTCAACAACAAATGAATACAAGATAGCACCAATTAATAAAATAATCGTTGGATAATAGGCTCTTTTAACACGATCAGCAATCCCACGTCCCATAATTAATAATGCAAAGCCTAAGACAATACTCGGAATTTGAATAATAATATGAGAACGGAAGGGGTTAATATCTCTTAACCAATGCACTTGAGTGAAGGCTTCTGGAATAGTGGCTAGGAGCACCATCATAATTCCTGAAAAATAAAGTAAAACCACTTCCAGCTTGTGGGCAATTTCCAAAGTAATTTGTTTTAGCAATTGACGATAATGAGTATCCAACTTTTGGCTTAAGTGTTTTGTAAAGAACAAACAGCCAATTAAGAAAGGAATAATATAATAGAATAAACGATAGAGCAATAACCACAAAACAATAATTTCACGATCAACACCTAAGTTGCTTAGTCCTAAAATCATCATGACATCAAAACTACCTAAAGCCCCTGGAATCATCGAAGCAATCCCAATAATCGAAGCTGCTACATATAAAGGAACAATATCAATTAAAGGAATCGGTACATCTAATAAGTAACCAATACTGATAAAGGTAATTAAAACACCTGTCCATTCTAAAAACGAAGAAACAACTAAAGATAAGCGATTTTTTGCATCGAGGTTACCAAAGGAACTATTTTTTTGGAAATGTAAAATAAGATAAAGTAACGGGAAATAAAGACCGCCACCTAATAACCAAATCCAATATTGCTGTAAATAAGCCATCTTTGGATCAAACTGAACAAGGAAAAAGCAAAGAATACTATAAATAGATAGACCGGATAACACAAAAAGTAAAATATGGGTTAACGCAGGTAAAATTTTCTTTTCCTCTGTTTTATTTCCATAAAATTCAGAACGAAGTCCCATGCTGACCAAACCACCGAATCCACCAATATTATTGATAGTATTGACAATCCAGCTAGATTCAAGGAGTTCCCGTTTTGAGACTTTCAAGTTTAAAATGCGATTTAATGTTAAGTCATAATTTAGCATCGGAGTAACGGAAACTAAACCGATAACCATCATCAATAACAATTTCCATAGCGGAATCTCATCAAAAATCTGTTTTAACTGTTCAAATGAGATCGTTTTACCAATTGATAAAAGTTGGGCAACAACAATAATTGAGACCGCAATAACAAACAGTGTTTTTAGTAATCCTGTATGCGTTTTGATCCAATGAATAATTTGTTTCATTTAGACACCTTCATTTCCTTTAAGAATTTTTCGATTGTTTTATTAAAAATATCTGGTGAGTTTTTGGCAAATAAATGACCCTGTTTATTTACCAAGACCAATTTACCATCAGGAATGGCATCAGCAATCGCCCGTGAATGGGAAAGCGCAATTAAATCTCGACTGCCAGTAATAACAAGAGTAGGACAGGGGATGTGTTCTAAATCTTGTTTTGTCAGTCCAGTATCTTCAAATAACAGAGCCACGATAGGGAGCCGTGTGCGCAATTTTTTTGAAAAAAAAGCGCCAATACGACAAAACCAATATTGAAAATAAGTGGCAATCGTTACATATTTTTTCAGACCAGACATGGTGACATTTCCAGAATTTAAGACGAGTTTGTTGACGAAATCAGGATATAAATGGGTAAAAACCATGGCAATATTTGCTCCGTCACTAAAGCCCAATAAATTAATTTTTGTTAAGTGTTCTTGTTGAATAATACCAGCTAAATCTTCTGCCAAAAGCGGAAAAGTTAATTGACTTTGTGTATTGGTGGAACGTCCATGTCCGCGGGTATCCACCGCAATAACTTGATACTCCTTGGAGAAATAAGAAATTTGATAATTAAAAAAAGTATGATCATTGCCATTACCATGAAGTAACACAAGGGGGTAATTTGTTTCTTTGCCAAAAATTTGATAAAAAATTTGACTGCCATCTATTGTTTGAAAATATTTTTCTATTGCCATTCTCCGTCACCTATCTCATCTATAATCAATCGAGTCCTCTCTCATTATAGAGTCTTTTGTCTTTTTTTTGTAATAAAAAACAGAAAATTTTCCGAACAGTTTTGTAAGGTGTTGTAATATAGTGTGATATAGTAGAAGATAGCCACCTAAAAATTAGACTAGAGGAGGGGAAGTTGATGTCTTTAATCGTTTTAATTGGTGCCCAAGCTGTCGGGAAAATGACCGTTGGCAAGGCTTTAGAAAAGCAGTTAGATGCTAAATTACTATTTAATCATCAAACCATTGACTTATTTGCAAACTATCTTGGGTATACGGAACGTGCATTTCAATTGTCTGATTCCGTTAGAAAGGAACTTTTTCATGCCTTTGTCGAAAATCCAGCCACAAATACAACAAAAAACATTATTTTTACAGTGGTGATTGCTTTTGATCAAGAACAGGATTTTCAATTTTTAGAAGAAATATCAGAAATTTTTCTTAGTAAACATGAGTCCGTTTATTTCGTCGAACTCGTCTCTTCAACATCAATCCGCCTAGAACGAAATGTTCATCCAGAACGGCTAGAGGCAAAACCTTCAAAACGCGATGTCGACTTTTCTCGAAAAGAATTACTCAATACCTTTAAAGAACATCGATTAGTAAGCCACGAAGGTGAACTAGAAAGTACATTTCCAAATGTAAAAATAACGAAAATAAATAATTCAAACATGACACCAGAAGAAGTAGCAACGAAGATAATTGCTACTTTTGGTTTGACCTAATGTGAAAGGAACATCGGAATCAATGAAAAAGTTTTTTAAATATCTCGGTAGCTTGATGGTCCTTCTTTTAAGCATAGCTTTAATTTTGATAGGATATTTAACCTTTCGAGAGTTTCGACCACGAGCGGTTGAACCAGTTGCTATAAATAAACAATTTTCAGAGCAAACCATCGAAAAACATCAATCCATTTCTTTAGTCACGTATAACATAGGCTATGCTGGCCTAGGACAAACAGAAGATTTTTTTATGGACGGTGGCAAAACTGTCCAACCAGTTAATAAGGCAATAGTCCAACAGAATTTAACAGGCATTGAAGGAACCTTAAAAGAATTACCAGCGATGATTTACTTATTCCAAGAAGTCGATCGTCGCTCGCAACGTTCTTATGAAGTCAATCAAGAGGAAGAATTACAAAAACAGCTACAGCTGAACAGCGCATTTGCTTATAATTTTAAGGTAGATTATGTGCCCATTCCTTGGCCGCCGATTGGACGAGTAGAAAGTGGTTTATTAACATTATCAAATGAAAAAATAACAGAGGCTAAACGCATTGCTTTACCCAATCCCTTTCGTTGGCCCGTTAGCATTAGTAACTTAAAACGAGCGCTTCTAGAAACGCGCTTTTCAATTAAAGGCACAGACAAAGAATTAGTGGTTTTTAACTTACATTTGGAAGCCTATGACAATGGGGATGGGAAGATTGCTCAAAGCAAAAAGTTAGCTGACGTATTATCCCAAGAATACGCTAAAGGAAACTATGTAATTGCTGGAGGTGACTTTAATCAAGTTTTCAAAGGCAGTCATCGATATCCTAACCTAGGTGAAGCTGGTTGGGCACCAGGAGAAATTGATCCTGCAGACTTACCTAAACATTTTTCACTTGCTTATGATGATCAACAACCGACTGTGCGGGTGCTTAATAAGCCTTACACTGGCTCTTATGAAACATCTCAAGTGTATGTAATTGATGGTTTTATTGTTTCTGATAATGTGGCTGTTCATAGCGTGAAAACAAAGGACGAACAATTTAAATATACAGATCACCAACCTGTGAAGATGGAAGTTGGGTTAAAATAGAAAAAGTACAAACGGTGCTTGTTGCTTGCACCGTTTGTACTTTTTATTTTACAGATAGCCTTTAGTAATAGAATGAGTGGAATTTAGCATATTTGCTGGGGTTCCTGTAAAAAGAAGCTGTCCGCCATTTTCTCCACCTTCGGGACCTAGTTCAATCAACCAGTCGGCACTTTTAATCACATCAATGTGATGTTCTAATAAAATCAAGCTGTTTCCTTCTTCTACCATTCGATTGAAAAGTTGAAGACTTTGTTGGATATCAATTAAGTGTAAGCCATCTGTAGGTTCATCCATTAAATAGATAGCTTTTTTTTGGTGAAGTGTGTCTGCTAATTTTACCCTTTGCAATTCGCCACCAGATAATGTTGAGAGCGATTGATTGAGTTTAAGGTAGCTTAAGCCAACTTCCAGTAAATTTTTTAATGAAAGAGCAAAAGGCTGGTCTTTGAAAAAATCATAGCCATCTTTAACGCTTAAAGCTAGTACTTCAACGATATTTTTTCCGTTATACAGATAATGAAGCACCTCTTCTTTGTAACGCGTTCCGTGACAGGTTTCGCAAATACTAGTAACATCCTCCATAAAAGACATATCGGAGACAATTATGCCTTTCCCCTTACAAGTAGGACAGGCGCCTTTGGAATTATAGCTAAATAAAGCTGGACTAACATGATTTTCTTCCGCAAACAGTTTGCGGACCTTATCAAAAATATTGAGATAGGTCATTGGTGTGGATCGTAAATTTGCGGTAATGCTTTTTTGTGAAAGATGAATAATTTCTTGATTATCAGCTTGGGCTTTTTGATAAATTTCTTCCGCTAATGATGATTTACCTGAACCAGCGACCCCACAAATAACAGTCAAAACTCCTAACGGAACTTCGACAGATAGATTGTTTAAATTATGCAGTGTCGCATGTTCGATTGATAAAGACTTCCTTGCTTTTCTTGGTTGGTCGTTTAAAGGGAGCGGCTCTTGAAGGGCTTGACTAGTCAAGGTTTTGGAGGCTAAAAATGCGTCATACGTTCCTGAAAACTGGACATGGCCACCATTTTCGCCTGCGAAAGGTCCTATATCGATGATAAAATCAGCTTCTCTAATTAATTGTGGATTATGTTCCACGAGAACCACGGTGTTTCCTTTATTTTTTAAATTGAGCAATGCACGACTGATCCGTTCGATGTCCTTTGGATGTAAGCCAGCACTTGGTTCATCTAAAATATACATAATATCGTTTAAGGCGCTGTTTACATACTTAGCAATTTTAATCCGCTGTGCTTCACCACCAGAAAGTGTTTCAGTTGCTCGTCCTAATGTGAGGTAGGAGAGACCGATATTAATTAATGCTTCTAGACGTACAAGTAGCTCTTCTTGAATATTTTTTATTAAGGAAAGGTCCATTGAACGAATAAAAGAATGTAATTCAGTGAGTGGCATGTCAACAGCATCAGCAATACTTTTCTGATTAATTTTGCAGCTACGAACACGTTCATTGACTCTACTTCCTAAACAATCAGGACATCTTTTTACGGTAACAAAGTGATTAAGGTATTTTTGATGACGTTTGCCTTCGTCTGTATGCAATATGCTACGTTGCATGCGCGGGACGATTCCTTCATACAAAGCTGTATGAGGCCACTCTTTGGGTGGATTAGCTAGTTTTTGTTGTGGAGCATATAAAAATAATGCTAACTCTTCAGGGGAATAGTCCTTGATTTTTTTATCCAAATCAAATAGACCACTATGGGCATAACGCTTCCACCGCCAGTTGCCAACTGTAAATGTGGGGAAATCGATAGGCCCTTCGTTTAATGATTTGTCATAATCAACTAGCTGATGAAGATTGATTTCGGTAATCTTTCCTAAGCCATCGCATGTTGGACATTTTCCATCCGGATGATTAAACGAAAAAGTATCTGAATAACCAACAAATGGAGAACCTGCTCGTGAAAACAGCAAACGTAAAAACGTATAAATATCTGTGTACGTTCCCACTGTCGAACGAGAATTACCTGCTACTTTTTTCTGGTCAATGACAATTGCAACAGGAAGATTCTCGATTTTTTCAACTTCTGGACGACCATATTTGGGTAAGTAATTTTGAACAAACGAACTAAATGTATCATTTAGTTCACGACGTGATTCAGCGGCTAATGTGTCAAATACTAAGGAGGACTTTCCTGAACCCGAAAGTCCAGTAACAACAGTTAGTTGCTTTTTAGGGATATTGACAGAGACATTCTTCAAATTATTTTGTGTTGCGTGCTTAATTTCAATCCATTCCATTAAAAAACCTCCGTTTCTATTCTATTTTAGCATATAAAAAGAACCTAGCCTAAAAGTTGAACATTGGAATTTTCAAGAGAACTTTACTTTTTAATCGCTTTCATTTATGCTATAAGTAATACAGATTTTTTATCTGTATTAATAGATAAAGGATGTGACTTATGAAGAAGTCGATTTTGTTCAAAAAGTTAGGGATTATTTTATTAATTAGCCAAACACTGGTAGGGGTACCAATGTTGGCACAAGAAAGTATACTAGAAACAACCGTTCAAACAGAGACGGAATCAGTAACAACAGAAACCAGTCAGACTGTAGCTAACTTGGAATCTGAAACTACTAGCCAAACGGTGATGCAGGAAAAAGAATCCTCTTCGGCAATCGCCGAAAGCAGTAGCCGAAATGTGGTTGCAGTAACCACTGAAACCACAAATGAGATACAAAATAGTGATACAGATGGAAAAGCTGTTTCTGCAGAGAATGCTTTTTCAGAAGCAGATTATAAACAAGCAACTGCACTGGAGTTAGCAACTTTAGTAAGAGAAAAAAAGGTGACGAGCGAAGAATTAGTAAAAATTGCGTTGGCCATCACTAAACGTGAAAATCCTACATTAAATGCGGTCATTACTTTACGAGAAGAAGCGGCTTTGACAGAAGCAAAAGCTTTACAAGATACAGGTCAACCATTTCTAGGTGTGCCGCTCTTACTAAAAGGGTTAGGACAATCCTTGAAAGGTGAAAGCAACACGAACGGTTTTGGTTTTCTCCGAGATCAAGTAGCTGGTGGGACATCGACCTTTGTCAAAGCACTACAAAATGCCGGATTCATAATCATTGGTCAAACGAATTATCCAGAATTAGGTTGGAAGAATATTTCAGATTCAAAGTTATATGGCGTTTCCGTCAATCCATGGAATCCTAACCATTATTCAGGTGGTTCTTCAGGCGGAGCGGGTGCTAGTGTCGCCGCGGCATTTGTTCCCATTGCTTCTGGAAGTGATGCTGGTGGCTCTATCCGCATCCCTGCTTCTTGGACAGGCACCGTAGGCTTGAAACCTTCTAGAGGAGTAATCATTGGTAATTCTAATAGTGCAAAAGGTCAAACTGTTCACTTTGGTTTAAGTCGAACCGTGGCGGATACAAATGCATTATTTGAAACCTTATTAACCAAAAAAGATCTTCCTGCGGGACATTTAAGTCAAGCGCAACCCATTGCTTATACAACAGAATCCCCTGCCGGAACGCCTGTAAGTGCCGAAGCAAAAGAGGCGGTCGCTGAAGCTGTTGCTTTTTTAAAAGACCAAGGGTACACATTGGTTGAAGTGAAGCACCCTGTTGATGGGGAACGTCTAATGAAAAATTATTATACTGTAGCTGCTGGCTCAGCAGGAATTGCCGATTTTATGGCGCGGCAGAAATTAAAAAGACCGCTTGAACGAAATGATGTAGAACTGTTAACATGGGCGCTTTTTCAAACAGGAAAAAATATAACGAGTGAAGAGACAACTGCGGCTTGGACAGATATTGCTTTACAAGCACAAGCGATGGACGAATTTTATCAACAGTATCCTATCTTATTAACACCAACGACAGCTGCCACGGCACCTAGTATTGATAATCTGTTACTAAAACCAGAACATGCAGCACAGATGGAAAAAATTGATCAATTGTCACCAGCAGAACAAAAACAATTGATTTATGACCAATGGCTGACGGCGTTCACATATACACCGTTTACACAACAAGCAAATTTATTTGGACATCCAGCATTAAGTGTACCAACTTACGTTTCAAAAGAAGGACTGCCTTTGGGGATTCAATTTAATAGTGCATTAAATGAAGACCGAACGTTGCTACAATTAGGTGCTTTATTTGAAAATAACCACAAGATAAATCAACCACATGTAGAAGAACCAGACAAAGACAAAGACCCAAATGCAAGCGGCGAACCAGATAAAGACAAAGAGCCGGATGCAAGTGGCGAACCAGACAAAGACAAAGAGCCAAATGCAAGCGGCGAACCAGATAAAGACAAAGAACCAGATGCAAGTGGCGAACCAGAAAAAGATAAAGACTCAGATGCAAGTGGCAAACCAGAAAAAGACAAAGAAACAAAAACAAGTGAAGGACCAATCGAAAGAAAAGATCAAAACCAAAACCCAGACAAAGCTGGAAAAACTACTAGTGAGTCATCCTTAGATAATTCGCTGAATTCATCAGCAAATCAGGGAACCAAATCAACAGAAAGTACGCATGCTTTTTCTAATAAAAGTATGATTGGGAAACAAGAACAGCTTCCCAAAAAAGTATTACCAAAAGCAGGTGCAGAAGTACCTAGTACTTTCTGGGTTGTTTTAGGAGGAGCTTTCTTAGTAACGAGTGGAACGATTTATATAAGGAAAACTAGAAAATGATAACCAGTGAAGGCTAGAGACAATTTATCCCCAATTGTCTCCAGCCTTTTTTCTTTGGTATACTAAAACCAATAGGGAAATGGAGGCGAAAGTAATGAGGGCGTTTGAGAAGATTCCAGCGTTTCAGCAATGGCAAAAAGTTGAAGCTATTCACCGTGGTTGGTCAACTGATTTAAAGTTTAAAGTTACCAAAAATCAAGAAACCTTTTTATTGCGAATTTTTCAACAAGAAGAGTTATTAGCCAAACAACAAGAATATCAATTTATCAAAAAAGTAGCGGCGTTAGGATTTCCCAGTTCTAAACCTTTTTTATGTGCACCTATTCCTGAAAGTGAACAAGGATACATGTTATTAACGTATCTAGAAGGTGAAGACTTAAGCGGTGTTTTACCCGCTCTTTCTCCCAAAGGACAACTGAACTTAGGCGTAGAGGCAGGCCGCTATTTAAACAAAATCCATAAGCTTTTGTTGCCTGAAAGGATTAGTCAAAGAGAGATTGCGCGAAATTTATACGAAAAAAAGCAGAGCCAACTAAATAAGTATAAGGAATCTCAATTTTGTATGCCGTACCAGCAGCCAATAATTTCATATTTAGAAAAACAATTACCGTTATTGCAACAACGGCCTGTAGTTTATCAGCATGGAGATTTCCATGTAGGAAATTTTATTTACTTGCCAACTAGGCAGGTCGGTGTGATTGATTTTAATCGATGGGATTTTGGGGATCCTTATGAAGAATTTTACAAGTTACAATTTTTTTCAAGAAATGTTTCGCCATTGTTTGCTTATGGTCAATTACAAGGTTATTTTGCTGGGAAAGTTCCTACCTTATTTTGGCAGTTTCAAAAGCTTTATACTTTTCACGCAGGACTCTATTCTTTAGTTTGGGCACTGAGCTTTGGTGAAAAAGAAATCAGGACTATGGAACAGCAATACCAACAATTACTAGAGGACTATAATTGTGGAGAATTACTAGTTCCCAAATGGTTTTCAACTATCCAAAGAAAGGGATTGAGATTTTAGGTTTATTTCGATAGAATAAAAACAAAAACAGGAGTTTAAGGAATGAAACTAAACGGGATTATTATGATAACGGTTGTTGGAAGCGTTTTATCTGGCTGTGGTTGGCAAAAATCGAAAGAGGAATCACAGAAAGTACAAACCGTACAAACAAACAATGTAAATACTGAAGAAACAAGAGCAATTTCAGCAACCGAAGTTAGTCAAACCACGGCGTTGGAATTAGAGCAAACAACGCAAACACAAGAATTAACTGAATTAGTTACAGAAGAAGGGACGATTTGGAATCAGCAAAAAGCAAAACAGTTAGGACAATACATGGAAACCTGGGGTCAAGAACGCAATCAGAACTATCAAGCGTACCAACCAGGTCACTCTGTAGCTTTTTACACGATTCAAGTGCCTGATGATTTATTGAGTTATGAACCTAAAATACAACCAGCTATTGGGAACAATCCCATTTGGTTAAATTGGTCAGAAACAGGCAGCGAAGGGGGTTATTGTCTGGTGGCAGTATACTCTGACAGTGCGACACAAGTTGCCCAGAAGCATGTCTATTTATTTACTTTAGTGAATGGTGAAGCCAAAGTCTATGTGAGTAAAGAACAGCCAGTAGAGGAGCAACCTTATTTGTTTTTAAAAGAAACAAGCAATACAGAACTGAAAGAACAATTCACAAATCTTGTGAATAATCTTTAATTTTTTATTTAATCAAAAGGAAAAGAAAATTTATCATTGACAAAGTATCCGCTTTCATTTTATTCTGTAGCTACCCCTTGGGAAAGGGCAAAAGGAAGTTTTGAAAGGGATGGAAAAAATGAAGGAAACAAGTTTAGTAATTATTAAGCCAGATGGCGTTGAACGAAAGTTAGTTGGCAAAATCATTCAACGTTTTGAAGATAAAGGTATTGACTTATTGCACCTTAAATTCGAACGACTAACAGTAGAAACAGTGAAGGAACATTATGAGCATTTAAAAGATGAACTATTTTTCCCTGAATTATTAGCCTATATGACAAGTGGCCCAGTGGTTGTGATGGTCGTTGTAGGGGACAATGTGGTTAAAAAAGTGCGTAAATTAGTTGGAGCAACGAATCCGTTAGATGCTGAAAGTGGCACCTTACGAGCGGATTATGGGTTGTCTGTCACCAAAAATTTAATCCATGCTTCTGATTCTGTTCAATCAGCAAAAATTGAGATGCAACGGTTCTTTGGTTAATCAGCAAAAAAGAAACAATCCTTTATTTTTTATAAAGGATTGTTTCTTTTTTATTAATTGTCAGAATATTCCGCTTAAATGGTTGACATCTGGAGGTAGAAGAGTAGTATAGACTACATACTAAATACTAAATGACTGTGTGTGCTTCAGGAGGATAAAATGATAACAAGTGATGAATTGACAGAAAACCTTAGTCCGTTTGAATTAAGTCTATTTTTAGAGAAGAAATTACATGAAGAAAATCATAATTTAGAAACATTGTTAAATGCAGGGCGAGGCAATCCTAATTGGACGGCGCCAACACCAAGGGAAGCCTTTTTTTTATTAGGTCAATTTGCTACAAAAGAAACGTTAAGAGAGGGGAGCGAACAAACGGCTGGTATGATTCAGCCAAGTTTTGGTAGAACGCAACGCTTCTTAAACTTTTTAGCAGAAAATCCAAGCAAAGGGGCAACCTTCTTACAAGAAATTTGGACAGCAGAGCATAACTATTTTGGGATGGATAAGGAAATGTGGTTAGATGCCATGTTAGACTATGTGATTGGGGATAATTATCCGAATCCTGTTCGTTGCTTGAAGGCGTGTGAACAACCGATTAAAGCATATTTAAATCAAGAATTATTTTCCAGCGAAGCACAACCGTTTGATATTTTTGCCGTTGAGGGTGGTACAGCAGGGATTTGTTACTTGTTTGATACGTTGGCAAATAATTATTTACTAGAAAAAGGTGATCGTATTGCGTTGTTATTACCAACGTTTGCTCCTTATTTAGAAATTCCAGAACTACCACGTTATGACTTTGACGTGGTTAAAATCAAAGCAGAGCAAATGATTATTGATGGAAAAACGACGTATCAATACTCAAACAAGGAAATTGATAAACTAAAAGACCCGTCCATCAAAGCGGTTTTTGTCGTAAATCCCAGCAATCCAACTGCTAATGCTATGGGAAAACCTACCATTGAACAAATCAAACAAATCGTTGCAGTGGATAACCCTAAGTTAATGATTTTAACAGATGACGTTTACGGAACCTTTGTGCCAGCTTTCCGTTCACTATTTACGGAGTTACCTTACAATACAGCCTGTATCTATTCTTATTCTAAATACTTTGGCGCTACCGGTTGGCGTGTGGGGACTATTGCGGTCAGTCAAGAGAACATCTTTGATCAATTATTAAAAGAATTGCCAGTGGCTCGAAAAATGGAATTACAGGCACGTTATGCTACATTGAATGCAGACACAAGCCAAATTAACTTTATCAGCCGCTTAGTCGCAGACAGCCGCGATATTGCGTTGAACCATGCAGCGGGACTTTCTTCTATTCAGCAAGCAATGATGGCTTTATTTAGTTTGTATGCTTTGTTAAAAGACGGTCAAGCATATAAAGACGAAGTGATGGATATCTGTCATACGCGTGAAAAGCTCTTGTTCCGCACCTTAGGCATTGAAGAGCCTTTAGCAAGTTTAAATACAGCATACTATTGTGAAATTAACTTTAGAGATTGGACAGAAAAACGTTATGGCCCAGAATTTTCAAGTTATTTAACGAAATCGTGGACGATCACAAAAGTATTAACTTCGTTAGCAGAAAAAGAAAAATTAATGCTTTTAAAAGCGGATGCTTTCGGGAGTGACAAATGGTCAGTTCGAATTTCTTTAGCCAATTTAGCTACTAACCAATATAGTGAAGTTGGTAAACGAATGATTCGCCTATCTGAACACATTAAAGAAGAGTGGTTGCGCCAAAAGCGCCAAGCAATTAAATAAAAAAACGCTAAGTCTCTTAAGCTGCAGGAGACTTAGCGTTTTTGTTTATTATTTATTCATTTTTCCGTCAGTTTTGGTTTATAAATGTTTGCTACACTGGAGATAAGAGGAAATTAAGCGTTTATAAAAAGGAGAGAAGTGAATGAAACATATTAAAGGAATGTTGGTTTTTATCGGATTATTTATTTTGGTTGGTTGTGCGCCAGATCAAGAGCCAACGAAACAAACAACAAGTGGTCCGCAAGAGACAAAGCAAGTGAAGCAAGTTACCGTCACCAATCAAACGACTTCTGCGGTGGAAAAACAAGCGCCGACTAAAAATGACGAACTGATTGCTAATCAATTGACTTTTGATTCTCATGAATACACGTACGAAGTGGTTACAGGGGCCACACAAACGACATTTGGAACAACCCCACCAGCAAAATATACACCGGAAGAAAAAAAGAAAAAAATGTTTTGGTCCAATCAACCGCCTTTGGGATTAATGACGGGTAACTATTATAAAAATGAAGGTGTATTTACTGGCGGAAATTACGGCATTGTAGAGATTATTACGGAACCTGAAACGCAAAGGATTCTGAATGTTGAGTTTACAGAGTTTGCTAGTGATCCTTATTATGATACACGCTATTCGGGTGTCAACAAACGCCTGTCGGATTATCCTGAATTTCAAGCAAGCAACACGCGTACAGACGATACGTTAGTCACCGTTGTTAATGGTATTACTTATGTAGAAAAACAAATGCGTGACGAAAATCGTGTTACAGGTAATTTTTATACGGTACGCGGTTCATCAACTTCTGCGCGTGAAGGATTAATGCCTTTAGCAGCAGAGATGGACACTTGGCTAAAAGAGCCATCGAAAGAAACGTATATCGGTTACGCAGAAGATTTAGGCAATGGCCTAATCGCTCGACTTCAAGTGATAACAGAAGAGCAGAAAATAAAACATGTCAGCTATGATGAATACTTTTCAGATGAACAGGAAAAAATCACAGAAACAGCCCTGCGGCCTTTTTATCGTCAATCGAAATATTATTCACCAGGATACAATAAACAAACCAACAATTCTTTTATTCATTTTGTAGATGCACTAACAAAGGCCATTACGACACAACAAACTTTATCCGTTAACGAAGAACAAGAGCTACAGCATCCGTCTTTTACTACTTATCAAAGATTGGCTGAAAAAATCAGCACGTTTCAAAATTCATTGAAGGAATAAAAAAACGGAAGTGGGGCATAAGTCGTTTCGACTTATGCCCTACTTTTGTAATCTTAAGATTATCAGCTAAACCAAAGTGAGTTCTTTTTAAAGAAATACTTTTATTTTAGCCTTTTATAGATCTAAATAATTTTCTAAGTAATCTGCTAAACCATCTTGATCATTTGTTTTTTCAGTGACATCGTTGGCTACGGATTTAATTTTATCCGTGGCATTGTTCATAGCAACACCCCAACCAGCATAACTTAACATTTCTTCGTCATTATGTTCATCGCCAAAAGCAATGATATCAGCTGGTTTGACAGATAAAAAGTTCGCCACTTGATCAACGCCATGGGCCTTTTGAATTCCTTTTGCGACCATTTCTAAAATAGGCATTGGACCGCCCCAAGTGCGGACATCAATATAATCACCATATTGTTTTGTCAATGTATCAGCAACTTTTTCAGCTTGGTTTGGTGTGGTCCGAACCATCATTGAGGTAGGATTTGTTCGTAAATTTTTAGCAGTAAGTAAATTATCTAAGGTTGCTTTGGAAGCAAAAAATTTCGGATCGAACCCATCTAACGTATCGATATAAAATGTTTCTTTGTTTTCAGCAGCAACAAAATCTAATTGTAATTCTTTTTTCTGTGCCAAAATGTCAAAGACTAGGTCACGCTCAATATTGGCTTCGCTTTCCAAGTCCCATTTTTTCTCTGGAATGTGGACTAAAGCGCCGTTAAAGTTAACCATAGGGGTCGTTAGGCCAAGTTGTTGGTAAAATTGATGACTCATTCTATAGGGACGTCCAGTGGCAATACTGACGTAATGACCGTTGTCAATCGCTTTTTTTAGTGTTTGTTCGGTTTTTGGACTGATTAAAGACTGTGCATTTAATGTTGTGCCGTCTAAATCAATAGCAATTAATTTTTTCAAGTAAAAATTCCTCCTAAATGCCTTTTACTCAGTCTAGCATAAAACCGAAGATTATCAAGGGGAGAAGCATGTTCATTTATAAGGTTTAAAAAAAAGCTTAAGAAGTATGCTACACTAAAATAAACCGTTTGAAAAAGGAGCGCAGAGCATCTTGAAAAATTCTAGAAATTATTTACGAGTGATCACCTTAATCTATTGTATCTATATGTGGTTATTTGCTACGCATTTTCATTTTATGGCGTTGAACGTGTTGTTAGCCTATATTCCAATTGAACTTAGTTATCTTTTAAACGCAGAAAAACGTAAAAGGGATTGGTTGATAGGTTTTGCTTGGTTAATTTTTTATCCTAATGCGCCGTACCTATTTACGGATTTTTTTCATTTAGAAACGCTATCTATTTATCGAGGCTTTAATACGATTTTTGCAAACCAAATTGGTGATTGGTGGGCGTTTGTTTGCTTAACTAGCGGGATTGTTATATATGGACTTTTAGGGATGAAAACAGTAACAACTGTTAGTCAGAAATTGCAAAGTTATTGTGACTATAGAACAATTGTAGTCTTTCAAGCCAGCCTTCATTTCTTGTCTGCTTTGGCGATTTATGTTGGACGTTTTGATCGATTACACAGTGTCTATCTTTTTATGAGTCCAATTGAAACAGTGAAAATTATCTTTTTTGACTGGTCCCTTCAAAAATTAATGTTTATTTTATTAATGATGTTTCTACAGATGCTGTTGTTTGGGCTAATCCAATTATTAGGAAAAGAAGAAGCAATGTAAAGCTTTTTCTTTTTTTATACCCACAAAACACGAACGTTATATAGAAAAATATATATAATAGTTAATATTTTGTTGTAAAAAGATAGCGATTCTCTTATAATCAAAGAGTAATTATTCGAAAACATGGATTTTAAGGGAGAGAAGTGCAATTATGAATACGTTTTTCAAATTAAAGGAAAACAAGACAACGGTATCAACTGAAATAATGGCGGGGGTCACGACCTTTTTTGCAATGAGTTATATTTTATTTGTTAATCCGTCCATTCTTTCAGAAACAGGGATGCCTTTTCAGGCTGTTTTTTTAGCGACCATTATTGCTTCAATCATCGGTACATTAATTATGGGGCTGTTTGCTAATGTACCTTACGCTCAAGCACCGGGGATGGGACTCAATGCTTTCTTCACGTTTACGGTCGTTTTTGGGATGGGGTATACATGGCAACAAGCATTAGCAATGGTTTTTATTTGTGGTTTGATTAATATTTTAATTACAGTGACAAAAATTCGCAAAATGATTATTAAAGCAATTCCAGAGAGTTTACAACATGCTATTGGTGGTGGGATTGGAATTTTTGTCGCTTATGTAGGGTTGAAAAATGCTGGCTTACTAAGTTTCACAGTACAAGCAGAACCTCAAAATGGTGTTGTGAATGGTTCGAGTATCGTGCCCGCTTTAGGAAATTTTGATAATCCAGCCATTATTTTGGCGGTAATTGGGTTAGTTTTAACAACGATTTTAGTTGTCACGAATGTTCGTGGGGCTATTTTAATTGGCATTGTGGTTACTACGTTAGTCGCAATTCCAATGGGGGTGGTAGACACTGCTTCGGTTGATTGGCATGCTAATTCGTTGGGCAATTCATTTAAAGAATTAGGTACAACTTTTGGCGCTGCTTTTGGTGCTGAGGGCTTACAGTCATTGTTTAGTGATTCTTCAAAAATTCCTCAAGTCTTAATGACCATTATTGCCTTCAGTTTATCAGATACGTTTGATACAATTGGAACATTTATCGGTACGGGACGTCGAACAGGGATTTTCTCTAAAGAAGATGAATTAGCTTTAGAAGATAGTAAGGGTTTCAGCACTAAAATGGACAAAGCTCTATTTGCAGATGCTATTGCAACATCTATCGGTGCGATTTTTGGTACATCGAATACGACAACTTATGTAGAAAGTGCAGCAGGAATCGGTGCGGGTGGTCGAACAGGTTTGACATCGGTAGTGGTAGCAATTCTATTTGCCTTAAGTAGTCTTTTTTCACCACTTATTGCTATTGTACCAGCACAAGCTACGGCTCCAGCGTTAATTTTAGTGGGAATTATGATGTTAGCTTCTTTCAAAGACATCAATTGGACGGATTTAGAAGATGCGATTCCAGCATTTTTTGCTTCAATTTTCATGGGATTATGTTATAGCATCTCTTATGGGATTGCTGCTGGGTTCATCTTTTATGCAGTGGTGAAAGTAGTCAAAGGAAAAGCCAAAGAAGTTTCACCAATTATTTGGGTCATTGATGCGTTGTTTATCTTAAACTTTGTAATCTTAGCTATTTTATAGTAAACAGAAGTGAGGCTAAGATAACAGCGGTTAGCTTTGAAGGTGTTGTATTTATTCAGCTGTTTATCTTAAGCCCAAGTGTTAAGAAGTCTGGCAGATTGGTCGTTTTGACCGGTCTGTCAGACTTTTTTTTAAAGAATTTTCTTTTGAGAGATTCACTCTTTTAGAGTATAGTGGTAGGTGAAGAGGTGATAAGGTGGATAAAAGTATGAAAATAAAATGGAAGCAGAATTTGTTAGTCGCATGGATTGGTTGCTTTTTTACAGGGGCGAGTATTAGCTTAGTTATGCCGTTTATTCCAGTATACGTTGAACAATTAGGGACGCCTAAGAGTCAAGTAGAGTTGTTTTCTGGATTGGCAATTTCTGTCACGGCGTTTGCTGCTGCGATTGTTGCACCGATTTGGGGAAATTTAGCTGATCGAAAAGGTCGGAAAATTATGATGATTCGGGCTGCAGCAGGAATGACGATCACAATGGGGGCGTTAGCATTTGTCCCTAATGTATACTGGCTGTTGATTATGCGTTTTATGAACGGGATTTTATCCGGCTATATTCCTAACGCAACAGCGATGATTGCATCGCAGGCGCCAAAAGAGAAAAATGGCTGGGCTCTAGGGACATTATCAACAGGTGCAATTGCTGGGACGTTAATTGCGCCATCAATTGGCGGTGCGTTGGCACAGTGGTTTGGAATGGAAAATGTCTTTATTATTACCGGCGTTATTTTATTCATTACAACGTTGTTGACTATCTTTTTAGTTAAAGAAGATTTTCAACCAGTTGAGAAAAAGGATTTATTAACGACTAAAGAAATTTTTAGTAAGATGGATCATGTTTCAGTATTGATTGGTTTGTTTGTGACTACGTTAATTTTACAATTAGGAATTACAAGTATCAGCCCAATCTTAACGCTATATATTCGATCTTTAAGTGGCGATACAGAGAATGTATTATTTGTTAGTGGTTTGATTGTTTCGATTGCCGGCGTTTCAGCAATTATTTCTTCTCCAACTTTGGGAAAAATTGGGGACCGCATTGGGAACCAAAAAGTTTTATTAGGCGGATTAATTCTTTCTTTTATTTGTTACATTCCCATGGCGTTTGTGCAAACACCTTTTCAGTTAGGTGTTTTACGATTCCTTTTAGGTTTTTCAACAGGTGCTTTAATGCCATCAATCAATACGTTAATTAGTAAAATAACGCCAACGGAGGGCGTAAGTAGAGTTTATAGTTACAATCAGATGTGTAGTAATTTCGGTCAAGTTTTAGGACCGATGGTAGGGTCGACAGTTGCCCATGGTTTTGGCTATTCTTCTGTTTTTCTGGTAACCGCTTGTTTCGTTTTAGGAAACATTGGGTTGTCCTTCTTTAATTTCCGAAAAGTTTTAAATAAAAAGCTCTAAACAGTTGAAAAGATAAAAAAACCAGTTACAATAACTTTAGTAACTGGTTTTTTCTTATTTAACAGGTTTGGTTTCTTTCGGTACTGCAAAGTGTGCAATTAATAAAATAATAACGGCTGTTGCCAACGATAGAATCGTTGTCATTTTAAAGTCGTATGAACCACCAGATAATGCACCGCCGATATATCCAACGACTTGGCCTAATGCGAAGGTCCAGAAAAATACAACAAGATAACGCATATGAGCACCTCTTTTCTAGCTCTTAGTTTAGCATATTTTCTTTAAAAGTAAAGAATCCGCGATAGGAAAATAAGAGAAGAGGCAAAAAATAGCAAGGATTCAAAAAGGAGCTGTCCAATGTCATTTCCACAATTACATACCGTTACTTCCTACTCGCTTTTATCTAGTACGGTTAGGATTCGTTCCTATGTAAAACAAGCGAAAGCGTTAGGTTATCAAACATTAGCGATTACCGATATCAATGTCTTGCATGGGGCGGTTGAATTTTATGAAGCATGCCAAGAAGCGGGAATTCAACCAATTATCGGTTTAAGATTAGAATATACCCCAGCAGAAAAAGAAGGGCATTCCGAGTTGCTTTTATTTGCTAAAAATTTAAAAGGATATCAGCAATTAATGCAACTATCTAGCAGCAAAATGACGACAGAGGGTCCCTTTTACTTAGCGGAACATCAATCCTTATTAAGTGATTTATTTGCCGTGACTTTGTCAGCTAAAGGAGAAGTCGCCCAAACATTTTTTGAAGATGAACAACAAGCGGTTCACGCTTTCCAACAACTTGCTTCATATTTTGATCCCCAGTCGTTATTTGTTGAACATTCTTTTTCAATGAATCAACAACGCAATCCAGCGCTCTTTTCTTTTTACCAAAGAGAACAATTACCTGGCGTGGCTTTGCAAGAGGTACGTCATTTAACAAGGGAAGAAGGCTTTGCCGTTACTGTTCTTGAGAGCATCAAAGAAAATAATCAATTGAATATTACAAGCCAAACACCGGAAATAGAAGGTCTGAATTACTTGCGCGAAGCAGAGACGACGATGGAACAAATGCTTCAAATAGCTGGTTCAGAAGTGGTCCAGAATACGATTCAGCTAGCTGAAAATTGCCGAGTTGACATTCCTTTACATCAAAAATTATTACCGCATTTTCCTGTGCCTGATAATCAAACGGCTGGTTCTTATTTACGCTCATTGTGTTTAGAAAAATTACCAGAAAGAGTGCCTCATCTAAATGAAGTTTACCAAAAACGATTAGAAAAAGAGTTAACCATCATTCACAATATGGGCTTTGATGATTACTTTTTAATCGTTTGGGATGTGATGGACTTCTGTCATAACAATCAAATTGTTACAGGCGCTGGCCGAGGTTCAGCTGCAGGCTCTTTAGTGTCCTATGTGTTATCAATTACAGATGTAGATCCAATCAAATATGATTTGCTTTTTGAACGTTTTTTGAATCCAGAACGCTACACGATGCCCGATATTGATTTAGATATTCCTGATAATCGGCGGGAGGAAGTTTTAGCTTATGTCAGTCAAAAATATGGTCATTATCATATGGCGCAAATTGCCACGTTTGGTACGATGGCTGCGAAAATGGTTTTACGGGACGTTGCACGTGTTTTCGGGTTGTCCCAGAGTGAAGCGAATCGTTGGTCGGCAGCTGTCCCCAACAAGCTGAAAATTACGTTAGAAGAAGCATACCAAGAGTCAAAACGGATGCAAGAATTGGTCAATTTTTCACCAAATAATCAATTGCTCTATAAAACAGCTGTTCAGCTAGAAGGATTGCCTCGCCATGTTTCTACGCACGCAGCAGGTGTGGTAATTAGTGATGAAAATCTTTTGAATTTGGTTCCGTTACAACCAGGATCGAATGAAATTTTATTGACCCAATTTACTATGAATGATGTTGAAAAAATTGGTCTTCTGAAAATGGATTTCTTGGGCTTAAGAAATTTATCCATCATTGATGATACCCTCACAGCTGTTAAACGCGTCTATAATCGAACCATTCGTTTAAATCAGATTCCATTAGATGACGAAACAACGCTGGCTTTATTTAGAAAAGGGGAAACAAGTGGCGTTTTCCAGTTTGAATCTGCTGGAATTCGGAATGTATTAAGAAAATTAGGGCCAACTAGCATTGAAGATATTGCTGCTGTCAATGCCCTGTATCGTCCTGGTCCGATGCAAAATATTGATGTTTTCATCCGCCGGAAAAAAGGCTTGGAACAAATTAGTTATCCAGAGCCTAGTCTCGCCCCCATTTTGGAAAATACGTACGGAATTATTGTTTACCAAGAGCAGATTATGCAAGTTGCTGCGAAAATGGCAGGCTTCTCTTTAGGGCAAGCTGACATTTTACGTCGGGCCATTAGTAAAAAGAAAAAAGATGTGCTAGATGAAGAACGAAATCATTTTGTTAATGGTGCGCTACAACAAGGCTATCCTCAAGAGACAGCTAACCAAGTGTACGATTATATAGAGCGCTTTGCTAATTATGGCTTTAACCGCTCGCATGCATTTGCCTATTCCTTTATTGGTTTTCAAATGGCTTACTTGAAGGTTCATTATCCGAGTGCTTTTTATGTCGCATTGTTGCATTCTGTTCGTCATAATCCAACAAAAATTAAAGAATATATTGGCGAAGCTAGAAAAAACAAGCAGACGATTTTGCAGCCGTCAATTAACCAAAGTCACTACAGCTTTTACCTAAATCAGCAACAGCAAATTTTATTTGGTTTTAGTTCTTTAAAAGGAATCCGCCGAGACTTCATTCAAAATATTTTAAATGAACGCCGAGAAAATGGACCGTACAAAACGTTCGATGAGTTTCTTTTGCGAATTGACCGTAAGTGGTTGAAAGTTGAAAATATCGAACCATTGATTGCCATCGGTGCATTTGACGAAATTGCGCCTAATCGCCGTCAATTAGCGGTAGGTTTAGAGAGTAATATCCAAAGTATTCTTCTCAGCGGTGGTAGTATGGATTTGTTAGAAACATTGAAGCCAAAGGAAGAAGAAATTGCCGATTATCCGCTAGAAGAGCGACTAGAACAAGAAGAACAATATTTAGGGGTCTATTTATCAGGACATCCGACAGAAGAGTTCAAAAAAACACGCTTAGCCAAGCAAACGCAACTTGTTCATGAACTTGTTGAAAATCAGCCCACGAAATTATTGATTTATGTCAAAAACATTCGGACGATTCGGACCAAAAAGGGAGAACAAATGGCCTTTGTTGATGGGGATGATACAACAGGAAGTATTTCACTAACGTTGTTCCCAACCGTTTTTCGCCAGTTAAGACAGAGTGTCGAGAAAGGGCAAGTTTATTATGTGGAAGGAAAAGTGGAACGCAGTACGTACAATCAAGAATTGCAAATATTGGTTCAACGAATAGAAAAAGCGCAACAAGTAGAAACATCAATTAGTGACGAAACGTGTTTTATCAGAATTACAAAAGATGTCGAACAAACGGACGTTTTTCAGAAAATGAAAGAGGTACTCAGTCGTCATGCTGGACACATTCCAGTGATTGTCTATTTTGAAAAAACAGGAAAGAAAATAGTATTAAATGAAGAAAATTGGGTCGCTCATACAAGCGCTAGTCAGCAACAATTAGCTTACGTTTTAGGTGAGCAAAACGTCATTTTCAAATGATTTACGGTAAAAAATACTAGTTGTTTTCAACTTTTTTCATTTTTTTCTTCTTAACTCAAGACATTTTGGTTCTTTAATGGTAAAATGAATGACGTAATATTTTTGTATATCAATTTTTGCGAAAAGGTTTCTTTTGGCAGTTGAAAGTATATTATATGAGGTGAAATAGCGAATGAAACGCATTGGTATTTTAACCAGCGGGGGAGATGCCCCTGGAATGAACGCTGCAATTCGTGCAGTCGTACGCAAAAGTATTTTTGATGGAATCGAAGTTTACGGTATTAACTATGGATTTGCCGGTTTAGTCGCAGGCGACATCCGTCGTTTAGATGTTGCTGACGTTGGCGATAAGATTCAACGTGGTGGAACATTCTTGTACTCTGCTCGTTATCCTGAATTTGCTACTGAAGAAGGGCAATTAAAAGGAATCGAACAATTGAAAAAATTCGGTATTGAAGGCTTAGTTGTTATTGGTGGAGACGGTTCTTATCATGGCGCAATGGCTTTGACAAAACGTGGTTTCCCCGCTGTTGGAATTCCTGGAACGATTGATAATGATATTCCTGGAACAGATTTCACAATCGGTTTTGATACAGCGATTAACACTGTTTTGGAATCAATTGACCGAATTCGTGATACAGCGACTTCTCATGTTCGTACATTCGTTATCGAAGTAATGGGACGTAACGCTGGTGATATCGCATTGTGGTCAGGCGTGGCAGGCGGAGCAGATGAAATCATTATTCCTGAACATGATTTTGATATGAAAAACGTTGCCAAACGTATTCAAGAAGGCCGCGACCGC
Organism: Enterococcus sp. DIV1316a; assembly: GCF_050536915.1. Classification (NCBI taxonomy): domain Bacteria; kingdom Bacillati; phylum Bacillota; class Bacilli; order Lactobacillales; family Enterococcaceae; genus Enterococcus; species Enterococcus sp. DIV1316a. The sequence goes on from NZ_CP172913.1 coordinate 826,401, forward strand.
GGGAAAAAACATTGCTTAATCATTTTAGCAGAAGGCGTAATGGGCGGAAATGAATTTGCTGATAAACTTTCTGAATACGGTGATTTCCATACGCGTGTATCAATTTTAGGACACGTGGTTCGTGGGGGCTCGCCAAGTGCTCGTGACCGTGTATTAGCAAGTAAATTTGGGTCATATGCTGTTGAACTTCTAAAAGAAGGCAAAGGCGGTTTATGTATCGGTATGTTAGATAACCAAGTAGTTGCAGCTGATATTATTGACACGTTAGAAAACAATAAACACAAACCAGATTTATCTCTTTATGAGTTAAATCATGAAATTTCTTTTTAATCTTGTATATTAGCTAATCTTATTAGCTTTGTATAAACAAATTTGGAATAGGAGCGTTTTAGTAATGAAAAAAACGAAAATCGTATGTACGATTGGACCAGCTAGTGAATCCGTTGATATGCTAGTAAACTTAATTAATGCAGGTATGAATGTTTGCCGTTTGAACTTTTCACATGGTGACTACGAAGAGCATGGTGCTCGTATTAAAAACATTCGTGAAGCTGTAAAAATTACAGGGAAACGCGTAGCGATCTTACTAGATACAAAAGGTCCTGAAATCCGCACAAATGACATGGAAAATGGCGCAATCACAATGAAAATTGGTGATTCAGTACGTATTTCTATGACAGAAGTTTTAGGAACAAATGAAAAATTCTCAATCACTTATCCAGAATTAATCAATGATGTAAACGTAGGTTCACACATTCTTTTAGATGATGGTTTAATCGATTTAGAAGTAACTGATATCGACCGTGATGCAAACGAAATCGTAACAGTTGTTAAAAACGAAGGCGTCTTGAAAAACAAAAAAGGCGTTAACGTACCAGGCGTTTCTGTAAACTTACCAGGGATCACTGAAAAAGATGCTAACGATATCCGTTTCGGAATTGGTCAAGGAATTGACTTTATCGCAGCTAGCTTCGTTCGTCGTGCTTCTGACGTTTTAGAAATCACTAAAATTTTAGAAGAAGAAAACGCAACACACATCCAAATCATTCCTAAAATCGAAAACCAAGAAGGTATCGATAATATCGATGAAATCTTAAAAGTTTCTGATGGTTTAATGGTTGCTCGTGGTGACATGGGTGTTGAAATTCCAACAGAAGATGTTCCAGTTGTCCAAAAAGCTTTAATTAAAAAATGTAATGCTTTAGGTAAACCAGTTATCACTGCAACACAAATGTTAGATTCAATGCAACGTAACCCACGTCCAACACGTGCGGAAGCAAATGACGTAGCAAACGCAATCTACGATGGAACAGATGCAGTAATGTTATCAGGCGAAACTGCAGCAGGGGATTACCCATTAGAAGCTGTTCAAACAATGGCTCGTATTGCAGTTCGTACAGAAGAAACATTAGTTAACCAAGATTCATTCGCATTGAAATTATATAGCAAAACAGATATGACTGAAGCAATCGGACAATCTGTTGGTCATACAGCACGTAACTTGGGTATCCAAACAATCGTTGCGGCAACAGAATCAGGCCATACAGCACGTATGATCTCTAAATACCGTCCAAAAGCACATATCGTTGCAATTACGTTCTCAGAACAAAAAGCACGTAGCTTATCATTATCATGGGGTGTTTACGCAACAGTTGCTGACAAACCATCAAGCACAGATGAAATGTTTAATTTAGCTTCAAAAGTATCACAAGAAGAAGGTTATGCTTCAGAAGGTGATTTAATCATTATCACTGCTGGTGTTCCAGTTGGCGAAAAAGGCACAACAAACTTAATGAAAATTCAAATGATCGGTTCTAAATTAGTTCAAGGTCAAGGTGTCGGCGAAGAAGCAATTATTGCAAAAGCCGTTGTGGCAGGAACTGCTGAAGAAGCAGTTGCTAAAGCGACTGAAGGAGCTATTTTAGTTACAAAAACAACAGATAAAGAATACATGCCTGCAATTGAAAAAGCATCAGCATTAGTTGTTGAAGAAGGTGGTTTAACTTCTCATGCAGCTGTTGTAGCGATTGCGCAAAATATTCCAGTTATCGTAGGTGCTGCAGATGCAACATCATTAATTAATAATGACGAAGTGATTACTGTTGATCCTCGTCGTGGTATTGTTTACCGCGGAGCAACAACAGCTATCTAAGTCTAATTAATTCAATCATTTGATTTTAAGCAATATGTACTCGGACGCAAAGCTGGGACAAACCGATTCGTCAGTTTGTCTCAGCTTTTTTTACAAGGAAGACAGTGGTATGAAATGTTCAGAAAACACGTATTCAGTAAATAAAGAGTTGGGCGCAAATAGTAAAATTATGTCTGAGTTTTAAATTATTTATGTTATTTCACACAAAAATTTTGTTATTTAATTAAATAAGCGCTAAGTTATCTTCAACAGAAAAACAATTATAAAAAAAACGAAAGAAAAACAGGAAATAAGAAAGGGCTGTCAAGAAAATTTCATTGACAAAGCTTTCATACCCCTGTATAATAGCTTTTGTTGCTTAGGAGTGATAATTATGAAGTGGTCTTTGTTAGAATTAAATAAATACAAAGAAGAGCCGCTAGTGTTTTCAGAAACATTGCATCTTAAAGAAGAGCTTCTTCAACGAGATGATACCTTGTTGGATGTTAGTCCAATCAAAGTAGAAGGCTTATTAGCAGTCAATAAATCAGAATATTTACTTCATTACACTATTCAGGTAACTGTAACCGTTCCTTCATCCCGTTCTTTAGAACCTGTGGCTTTGCCAATGCAAATCACGGTCGATGAAGTCTTTATGACAAAAGAACAAATGGATACAAGAGATGAACGATTTGCAGCTGAAGAGATTATTTTATTGGACAAGCCAACAATTGATTTAGATGAATCTGTCGAAGACAACATTCTATTGTCCATTCCAATTCAAGTGCTTACGGAAGAAGAACAAAACAGTCAAGAAATGCCAAGTGGCAATGACTGGGAAGTGATTTCAGAAGAAGCATATTTGGAAAGTAAGCAGAAAGCAGCAGAACAAACAGTGGATCCTCGTCTGGCTAAACTATCAGAATTACTCAGCGATAATGCTGAAGAGGAAGATAACAGCTAGGTTGGAATATATTGTGTATGTAAATACACGCATCTTTACAAGGAGGTGGAACAACAATGGCAGTACCAGCTAGAAGAACTTCTAAAGCGAAAAAAGCAAAACGTCGCACACACTACAAATTAACAATCAAAGGCTTAAATGCATGCTCAAACTGTGGTGAAATGAAAAAAAGCCATCACGTATGTCCAGCATGTGGTCACTACGATGGAAAAGACGTAATGTCTAAAGAAGCATAAGCATAAAAACATTTTTTGAAATGTTGAATCCCCTAGGCTAACCATGGAGCCTAGGGGATTTGTATTTTTTTAAGAAAATATGAAGAAATTGGAAATTTATTGGCACTATATTGTTTTCATATGAAAGATAGTGCGTTATAATAGTGAGGATTATAAGAGAATGCTCATAGAATTTTCGTTGATTATAATATAGGAGGTCATAAAATGACAAAACAACAATTTGGCGTAGTCGGCATGGCTGTCATGGGAAAAAATCTTGCTTTAAACATTGAAAGCAGAGGCTATACAGTTGCGCTGTATAACCGTACAGGATCAAAAACAACAGAAGTGGTTGAAGAACATCCTGACAAAAACTTTCAAGCAACATACTCAATTGAGGAATTTGTGAATGCAATTGAAAAACCTCGTCGAATTATGTTGATGGTTAAAGCTGGACCTGCAACAGATGCGACAATCCAAGAATTGTTACCACACCTTGATAAAGGCGACATCTTAATTGATGGCGGTAATACGTTCTTCAAAGACACAATGCGACGTAATGAAGAACTAGCAAACTCAGGAATTAACTTTATTGGTACTGGCGTTTCTGGCGGAGAAGAAGGAGCCTTGAAAGGACCATCTATCATGCCTGGTGGACAAAAAGAAGCGTATGAGTTAGTTGCGCCAATTCTTGAAAAAATTTCAGCTAAAGCAGAAGACGGTGAACCATGTGTGACTTACATTGGCCCAAATGGTGCTGGACATTATGTAAAAATGGTTCATAATGGGATTGAATATGGGGACATGCAATTAATTGCTGAATCCTACGACTTAATGAAACAAATCTTAGGTTTATCTGTTGATGAAATGGCAGAGATTTTCAAAGAATGGAACGAAGGCGAATTAGACAGTTACCTTATCGAGATCACGGCTGACATTTTGACACGTAAAGATGATGAAGGAACCGACCAACCAATCGTTGATGTTATTCTTGATGCAGCAGGCAACAAAGGAACAGGTAAATGGACAAGCCAAAGTGCGTTAGATCTTGGCGTACCATTACCATTAATTACAGAATCAGTATTTGCACGTTTTATTTCGGCTTACAAAGAAGAACGCGTAAAAGCAAGTGGCATTTTATCAAAACCTGCAGCCTTTAACTTTGCAGGCGATAAAAAAGAATTGATTGAAAAAATTCGCGAAGCATTATACTTTAGTAAATTAATGAGTTATGCGCAAGGTTTTGCACAACTCCGTGCAGCTTCTGAAGAATACGGATGGGATTTGCCATTTGGTGAAATTGCAAAAATCTGGCGAGCAGGTTGTATTATCCGTGCACAATTCTTACAAAAAATTACCGATGCATATGAAAAAAATCCAGCACTTGAAAACTTGTTGTTAGATGAATACTTTGTAGAAATTACGAAAAAATATCAACAAGCCGTTCGTGAAGTTGTTGCGATTGCTGTTCAAGCAGGTGTTCCTGTACCAACATTCTCATCTGCAATTGCTTATTACGATTCTTATCGTTCAGATCGCTTACCAGCGAATTTAATTCAAGCACAACGTGATTACTTCGGTGCTCATACGTACGAACGCACAGACAAAGAAGGAATCTACCATTACAGCTGGTACAACGAAGAATAAACACGCTGGAGACCATGAGTGTGGCTCACCATGCTCATGGTTTTACTGTGGCTTAAAAAAGAACCAGACAGATTGAGTAGTAATTCTCTAATAAGTAGTAAGGAGTAAAAAGGTTGAGCTTGAGTATAGCTTTTAAAGAGAAAGGACAATTAATCAAATGAGCAACATTTTAATTATTGAAGATGAAAAGAACTTAGCGAGATTCGTTGAGCTTGAATTAAAACATGAGGGGTATACGACAGAAGTACACTACAATGGTCGTACAGGATTGGAAGCCGCTCTTAACAACGAATGGGATGCTATCCTTCTTGATTTGATGTTACCAGAATTAAATGGATTAGAAGTATGTCGCCGTGTTCGCCAAGTGAAAAATACACCAATTATTATGATGACTGCGCGTGATTCAGTAATTGACCGTGTTTCTGGCTTAGACCATGGAGCGGATGATTATATTGTTAAACCATTTGCAATTGAAGAATTGTTAGCTCGTTTACGTGCGTTACTTCGTCGTATTGATATTGAGGGCGATAAAAACGTTGCAAAACAAACAACGATTACATATCGTGACTTAACAATTGAAAAAGAAAATCGTGTCGTTCGTCGTAATTCTGAAATGATTGAATTAACAAAACGCGAATACGAATTACTATTAACGCTAATGGAAAACGTGAACGTTGTCTTGGCACGTGATGTGTTACTAAATAAAGTTTGGGGCTATGAAACAGAAGTAGAAACAAACGTTGTGGATGTATATATCCGCTACTTGCGAAATAAAATTGACGTACCTGGAGAAGAAAGCTACATCCAAACTGTCCGTGGAACTGGCTACGTTATGCGTTCGTGAGAACTAATTAATGAAAAGAACGATTAAAAAAGAACTGGAAGGCCCATCTTTAACTATAAAGTGGGCTTTCGCAAGTTCTTTCTTTATATTTGTAGTTTTTACCATTTTTGCGGTGATTACCTATAAGTCTTCTGTCAGTCTTATTGTTGCCAAAGAAAAGGAAAATGTCGAAGCAACGATTGCAGAAGTAACAAATCGATTAGCTAATGCCAATGAAAATTTAACGGTAACAGACGTTTTTGACTATTTAAAAACGCCGAGTGAAAGAGATGAAAACTACTATAATAAGCATACAGCAGTAGAAGGTTCGTTTATGGAAATGGACAGTTTCATATCTGAACTAGGACAACCAGAACTTTATTTATCTGTGTATGACACAAACCAAAAGCTAGTTTTTAAAACACAAAATGAATATGATAAGTTATTACAATTGGATCGACAATTACCTGTTGTTCGAACTGTTTTTGATAAAACCGGTTTTTATTCCGTGGAACCTATTTTTTCAAAAGAAACACGAGAAAAGATTGGCTATATTCAAGCGTTTTATGAACTTTCTTCTTTTTATGAAATTCGTAATCATTTATTATTAACACTTGTAGTTTTAGAAGTGATTTCTCTGATTGTAAGTAGTGTCTTAGGCTTTATCCTCTCTTCTTATTTCTTAAAACCATTAAAAGTATTGAGAGACACGATGGATACAATCCGCAAAGACCCGCAATCAGATGTCCACATGCCGGAGATTAATACGAGAGATGAGTTAGCAGATATCTCGGAAATCTTTAATGAAATGTTAGATCGTATGAGACGCTATATCGAACAACAAGAGCAGTTTGTTGAAGATGTTTCCCATGAATTAAGAACGCCCGTTGCGATTATGGAAGGCCATTTAAACCTTTTAAATCGTTGGGGGAAAGACGATCCTGAAATTTTAGATGAATCATTAAAGGCCAGTTTACAAGAAATTAGTCGTATGAAGAGTTTGGTCCAAGAAATGCTTGACCTTTCACGCGCTGAACAAGTGGACACCCAATATGCAAATGAACGAACAGATGCTAAACAAGTAGTCTACCAAGTATTTAATAACTTCCAATTGGTTTATCCTGAGTTTCATATCACGTTAGATGACGATTTACCAACCGAAGTTGAACTGAAAATCTATCGTAATCACTTTGAACAATTGCTAATTATTCTATTAGATAATGCGATTAAATATTCAACAGATCGAAAAGAAGTGCATATTTCCATTTCTCGAACGATGAATGAATTTGAAATAGCTGTGCAAGATTTTGGTGAAGGAATCACTGAAGAAGACTTGGAGAAAATATTTGATCGATTCTATCGAGTAGATAAAGCCCGTGCAAGAAATAAAGGCGGTAATGGCTTAGGACTATCGATTGCAAAACAATTAGTCGAAAACTATAAAGGACGTATTGATGCAGAAAGCGTATTGCATCAAGGAACGATCTTTAGAATTTTTATTCCAATCGCTGGAATAAAAGAAGAGAGCAACGTACAATAAAGTACGTTGCTTTTTTTACGAATGATTAACGAACATTTAAGTAAGAGAAAAGGGATTATAAGATAAAGAAACGAATGTTTTCTTTGCAGAAAATATTCATCGTTCGAAATTGAAAAAAATGTTATTTTTCTGCAAAATAATAGTTGCGTTTTAGAAAAATCCTTGGTATATTAATATCTGTTCTGACAAACAGTTCGTTAAGAAAAAAGTTTTAAAAAGTTAAAAATTTTTCTTGACGAAAAGATAAATAACATGTTAGAATAACAAAGTCGTTAAAGAGATTGCTTTTAAATCAATCGTTTGATCAAAAAAACTTGTTATAAAATAACAAAAAAGTTTTAAAAAGTTGTTGACAAACAACTGAGATAATGATAAGATATAGAAGTTGTCACAACAGACAACAACAACCGAGCAAAACAACTTAAAAAACTTTTTAAAAAAAGTTATTGACATTCGAACGAAAGTTTGTTATGATATAAAAGTTGCTGCGAGGTAACGTAGACCTTTGAAAACTGAACAAAGAATAGACGAACCAAATGTGTAGGGCGTCTTGATTCAATTCAAGACAACAAACATTTTTAACAAGCAAGCAATATGCTAGCAAACAAATTGAGCTTAACAATCGCAAGATTGTTCTAACTTTTATTATGAGAGTTTGATCCTGGCTCAGGACGAACGCTGGCGGCGTGCCTAATACATGCAAGTCGAACGCTTCTTTCCTCCCGAGTGCTTGCACTCAATTGGAAAGAGGAGTGGCGGACGGGTGAGTAACACGTGGGTAACCTACCCATCAGAGGGGGATAACACTTGGAAACAGGTGCTAATACCGCATAACAGTTTATGCCGCATGGCATAAGAGTGAAAGGCGCTTTCGGGTGTCGCTGATGGATGGACCCGCGGTGCATTAGCTAGTTGGTGAGGTAACGGCTCACCAAGGCCACGATGCATAGCCGACCTGAGAGGGTGATCGGCCACACTGGGACTGAGACACGGCCCAGACTCCTACGGGAGGCAGCAGTAGGGAATCTTCGGCAATGGACGAAAGTCTGACCGAGCAACGCCGCGTGAGTGAAGAAGGTTTTCGGATCGTAAAACTCTGTTGTTAGAGAAGAACAAGGACGTTAGTAACTGAACGTCCCCTGACGGTATCTAACCAGAAAGCCACGGCTAACTACGTGCCAGCAGCCGCGGTAATACGTAGGTGGCAAGCGTTGTCCGGATTTATTGGGCGTAAAGCGAGCGCAGGCGGTTTCTTAAGTCTGATGTGAAAGCCCCCGGCTCAACCGGGGAGGGTCATTGGAAACTGGGAGACTTGAGTGCAGAAGAGGAGAGTGGAATTCCATGTGTAGCGGTGAAATGCGTAGATATATGGAGGAACACCAGTGGCGAAGGCGGCTCTCTGGTCTGTAACTGACGCTGAGGCTCGAAAGCGTGGGGAGCAAACAGGATTAGATACCCTGGTAGTCCACGCCGTAAACGATGAGTGCTAAGTGTTGGAGGGTTTCCGCCCTTCAGTGCTGCAGCAAACGCATTAAGCACTCCGCCTGGGGAGTACGACCGCAAGGTTGAAACTCAAAGGAATTGACGGGGGCCCGCACAAGCGGTGGAGCATGTGGTTTAATTCGAAGCAACGCGAAGAACCTTACCAGGTCTTGACATCCTTTGACCACTCTAGAGATAGAGCTTTCCCTTCGGGGACAAAGTGACAGGTGGTGCATGGTTGTCGTCAGCTCGTGTCGTGAGATGTTGGGTTAAGTCCCGCAACGAGCGCAACCCTTATTGTTAGTTGCCATCATTTAGTTGGGCACTCTAGCGAGACTGCCGGTGACAAACCGGAGGAAGGTGGGGATGACGTCAAATCATCATGCCCCTTATGACCTGGGCTACACACGTGCTACAATGGGAAGTACAACGAGTCGCTAGACCGCGAGGTCATGCAAATCTCTTAAAGCTTCTCTCAGTTCGGATTGCAGGCTGCAACTCGCCTGCATGAAGCCGGAATCGCTAGTAATCGCGGATCAGCACGCCGCGGTGAATACGTTCCCGGGCCTTGTACACACCGCCCGTCACACCACGAGAGTTTGTAACACCCGAAGTCGGTGAGGTAACCTTTTTGGAGCCAGCCGCCTAAGGTGGGATAGATGATTGGGGTGAAGTCGTAACAAGGTAGCCGTATCGGAAGGTGCGGCTGGATCACCTCCTTTCTAAGGAATATTACGGAAATACACATTTCGTCTTTACTTTGTTCAGTTTTGAGAGGTCTACTCTCAATCAAATAAATTCGGGGCCTTAGCTCAGCTGGGAGAGCGCCTGCTTTGCACGCAGGAGGTCAGCGGTTCGATCCCGCTAGGCTCCATTGATAGCTTTTGCTATCAGATTCGTTCATTGAAAACTGGATATTGAAGTAAAAAGAATCAAAACAAACCGAGAACACCGCGTTGAATGAGTTTTTTAATAAGTTCAATTGCTTATTTATTGATTAACCTTCTATCGCTAGAAGAAGTGATCAAGACCCAACCGTAAGGTTGATAAGGTTAAGTGAATAAGGGCGCACGGTGGATGCCTTGGCACTAGGAGCCGATGAAGGACGGGACTAACACCGATATGCTTTGGGGAGCTGTAAGTAAGCTATGATCCAGAGATTTCCGAATGGGGGAACCCAATATCTTTTATAGGATATTACTTTTCAGTGAATACATAGCTGATTAGAGGTAGACGCAGAGAACTGAAACATCTTAGTACCTGCAGGAAGAGAAAGAAAATTCGATTCCCTGAGTAGCGGCGAGCGAAACGGGAAGAGCCCAAACCAACAAGCTTGCTTGTTGGGGTTGTAGGACTCCGATATGGTAGTCTGTTAGTATAGTTGAAGGATTTGGAAAATTCCGCTAAAGAGGGTGAAAGCCCCGTAGACGAAATGCTGACAACACCTAGGAGGATCCTGAGTACGGCGGAACACGAGAAATTCCGTCGGAATCCGCGGGGACCATCCCGCAAGGCTAAATACTCCCTAGTGACCGATAGTGAACCAGTACCGTGAGGGAAAGGTGAAAAGCACCCCGGAAGGGGAGTGAAATAGATCCTGAAACCGTGTGCCTACAACAAGTCAAAGCTCGTTAATGAGTGATGGCGTGCCTTTTGTAGAATGAACCGGCGAGTTACGATTGCATGCGAGGTTAAGTCGAAGAGACGGAGCCGCAGCGAAAGCGAGTCTGAATAGGGCGAATGAGTATGTAGTCGTAGACCCGAAACCATGTGATCTACCCATGTCCAGGTTGAAGGTGCGGTAAAACGCACTGGAGGACCGAACCCACGTACGTTGAAAAGTGCGGGGATGAGGTGTGGGTAGCGGAGAAATTCCAAACGAACTTGGAGATAGCTGGTTCTCTCCGAAATAGCTTTAGGGCTAGCCTCGGAATTGAGAATGATGGAGGTAGAGCACTGTTTGGACTAGGGGCCCATCTCGGGTTACCGAATTCAGATAAACTCCGAATGCCATTCATTTATATCCGGGAGTCAGACTGCGAGTGATAAGATCCGTAGTCGAAAGGGAAACAGCCCAGACCACCAGCTAAGGTCCCAAAATATATGTTAAGTGGAAAAGGATGTGGGGTTGCACAGACAACTAGGATGTTGGCTTAGAAGCAGCCACCATTTAAAGAGTGCGTAATAGCTCACTAGTCGAGTGACCCTGCGCCGAAAATGTACCGGGGCTAAACATATTACCGAAGCTGTGGACTACACCATTAGGTGTAGTGGTAGGAGAGCGTTCTAAGGGCGTTGAAGGTCGATCGTGAGGACGGCTGGAGCGCTTAGAAGTGAGAATGCCGGTATGAGTAGCGAAAGACAGGTGAGAATCCTGTCCACCGTATGACTAAGGTTTCCTGGGGAAGGCTCGTCCGCCCAGGGTTAGTCGGGACCTAAGCCGAGGCCGATAGGCGTAGGCGATGGACAACAGGTTGATATTCCTGTACCAGTTGTTTTTGTTTGAGCAATGGAGGGACGCAGTAGGCTAAGGAATGCATGCGATTGGAAGTGCATGTCCAAGCAATGAGTCTTGAGTAGAGTTAAATGCTTTACTCTCTAAGGACAAGTTGTGACGGGGAGCGAAATAATAGTAGCGAAGTTCCTGATGTCACACTGCCAAGAAAAGCTTCTAGTGAGAAAACAACTGCCCGTACCGTAAACCGACACAGGTAGTCGAGGAGAGTATCCTAAGGTGAGCGAGCGAACTCTCGTTAAGGAACTCGGCAAAATGACCCCGTAACTTCGGGAGAAGGGGTGCTGACTTCGGTCAGCCGCAGTGAATAGGCCCAAGCGACTGTTTATCAAAAACACAGGTCTCTGCAAAATCGTAAGATGAAGTATAGGGGCTGACGCCTGCCCGGTGCTGGAAGGTTAAGAGGATGGGTTAGCTTCGGCGAAGCTCAGAATTGAAGCCCCAGTAAACGGCGGCCGTAACTATAACGGTCCTAAGGTAGCGAAATTCCTTGTCGGGTAAGTTCCGACCCGCACGAAAGGCGTAACGATTTGGGCACTGTCTCAACGAGAGACTCGGTGAAATTTTAGTACCTGTGAAGATGCAGGTTACCCGCGACAGGACGGAAAGACCCCATGGAGCTTTACTGTAGTTTGATATTGAGTGTTTGTACCACATGTACAGGATAGGTAGGAGCCGATGAGACCGGAACGCTAGTTTCGGAGGAGGCGCTGGTGGGATACTACCCTTGTGTTATGAACCCTCTAACCCGCACCACTAATCGTGGTGGGAGACAGTGTCAGATGGGCAGTTTGACTGGGGCGGTCGCCTCCTAAAAGGTAACGGAGGCGCCCAAAGGTTCCCTCAGAATGGTTGGAAATCATTCGAAGAGTGTAAAGGCAGAAGGGAGCTTGACTGCGAGACCTACAAGTCGAGCAGGGACGAAAGTCGGGCTTAGTGATCCGGTGGTTCCGCATGGAAGGGCCATCGCTCAACGGATAAAAGCTACCCTGGGGATAACAGGCTTATCTCCCCCAAGAGTCCACATCGACGGGGAGGTTTGGCACCTCGATGTCGGCTCGTCGCATCCTGGGGCTGTAGTCGGTCCCAAGGGTTGGGCTGTTCGCCCATTAAAGCGGCACGCGAGCTGGGTTCAGAACGTCGTGAGACAGTTCGGTCCCTATCCGTCGCGGGCGTTGGAAATTTGAGAGGAGCTGTCCTTAGTACGAGAGGACCGGGATGGACTTACCGCTGGTGTACCAGTTGTTCTGCCAAGGGCATTGCTGGGTAGCTATGTAGGGAAGGGATAAACGCTGAAAGCATCTAAGTGTGAAGCCCACCTCAAGATGAGATTTCCCATTTCTTTAAGAAAGTAAGACCCCTGAGAGATGATCAGGTAGATAGGTTGGAAGTGGAAGGCTAGTGATAGTTGGAGCGGACCAATACTAATCGGTCGAGGACTTAACCAAAGAATGGATAAGTAAAAGCAACTTGGTTATTTTGATTCAAACTTCAATCCAGTTTTGAGTGAATGAAGATTCAACTCAATAAGAAACAACACCCAGTGTGGTGGCGATAGCGAGAAGGATACACCTGTTCCCATGCCGAACACAGAAGTTAAGCTTCTTAGCGCCGATTGTAGTGAAGGGTTTCCCTTTGTGAGAGTAGGACGTCGCCACGCGATTATTCCGGCATAGCTCAGTTGGTAGTAGCGCATGACTGTTAATCATGATGTCGTAGGTTCGAGTCCTACTGCCGGAGTTTAACATATGAAATATCATGAGTATGTGCTTCTTTCAGCTATGGAGAGTTGTCCGAGAGGCCGAAGGAGCATGATTGGAAATCATGTAGGCGGTAAACACTGTCTCAAGGGTTCGAATCCCTTACTCTCCGTTTCATATTTACAAACTGGCCCGTTGGTCAAGCGGTTAAGACACCGCCCTTTCACGGCGGTAACACGGGTTCGAGTCCCGTACGGGTCATTTATTTTAATAGTAACATTCCTTTTTGGAGGTTTAGCTCAGCTGGGAGAGCACCTGCCTTACAAGCAGGGGGTCAGCGGTTCGATCCCGTTAACCTCCATTACTCGGTTGGTTCCGTGGTGTAGGGGTTAACATGCCTGCCTGTCACGCAGGAGATCGCGGGTTCAAATCCCGTCGGAACCGCCATTTAATGTTGTTACTTGAAAATTATTTGAACAAGCTTTTGTTTTAGGCGTGGTAGCTCAGTTGGTAGAGCAACGGATTGAAGCTCCGTGTGTCGGCAGTTCGACTCTGTCTCACGCCATTTATGGAGGAATAGCGAAGTGGCTAAACGCGACGGACTGTAAATCCGTTCCTTAGGGTTCAGTGGTTCGAATCCACTTTCCTCCATTTTAGGGGCATAGTTTAAAGGTAGAACAACGGTCTCCAAAACCGTTGGTGTGGGTTCAATTCCTGCTGCCCCTGCCATTTAATTATTTAATAGATACACTTTTTAAGATTACGGCGATCGTGGTGAAGTGGTTAACACACCAGATTGTGGCTCTGGCATTCGTGGGTTCGATTCCCATCGGTCGCCCTTTGTAATTTTATTGGGGTATAGCCAAGCGGTAAGGCAACGGACTTTGACTCCGTCATGCGTTGGTTCGAATCCAGCTACCCCAGTTTTTTTGTAACAAAAATGGAATATGGCGGTATAGCCAAGTGGTAAGGCAGAGGTCTGCAAAACCTTCATCACCGGTTCAAATCCGGTTACCGCCTTCCAAAATATCTTGCCGGCGTGGCGGAATTGGCAGACGCGCTGGACTCAAAATCCAGTTCCTTCACGGGAGTGCCGGTTCGACCCCGGCCGCCGGTATACTAAAGACTGTTAAATCATTGATTTAACAGTCTTTTTTGTTTATTATTTTCTCGAATACATAAAAAAACCATCTCAAAAAAATGAGATGGAAAGTTAAGTGAGAGAGTGATAAGTATAGTGCGAATAAATACAAGGGTTACAGAAGAATGTGGGGGTTCTGCATCGTCGTCATTAAATGTTCCTGCAGTAGGAATATGAATTTCTGTCATATTATATTCAATAACTTGAACTGTGATGATTGCAACAGTTCCAATGATTGCTAACATAGTAGTCATACTTTCACTCCTCTCTTAATTTTAAATAAAAGTACTTAACTGATTAACTAGAGACTAAAAAGATACATCAACATGAACGTTGAGCTTTAGCACTATACAACGTAAAGATCACTCTTAGCTATTTTGAGAAAAGCCTTCTCCTCGACCAGTCTTGTTCTACTCATTGGTGTCTCTCGACATTTCTGAGCAATAGCTTATGTTTGTATAGGAGCCTCACCTAACTTATTACAAAGAAATAATAGTCTTTTAAGTAACTCTTTGTCAAGACATAAGCAGAAGTCAAAACAGTTCTATTTACAAATGAATGCGACGAACCATTTCTTCTGTTATTTGTTCTACAATATCAATGGTTGTTTTTGGCGAACGTTGATTTCTGGGGATATCGATTGAGTAAATTTTGGCAATACGACCAGGATTTGCATCCATTAATACAACCCGATCAGAAAGTTGAACTGCTTGTTGAACATCATGCGTGATCATCACAATTGATTTAGTCGCAATTTGATTGTTTAGCCAAATTTCTAATAAATCGTTAGATAATTGGCTGGCTGTAATGATATCTAAAGCTGAAAAAGGTTCGTCTAAGAGCAATAAGCTAGGTTCGATGGCTAAAGCACGAGCAAAGCCTACACGCTGTTTCATTCCACCAGATAACTCTCTGGGATAAGCTTTTTCAAAACCAGTTAAACCAATCATTTCAATGAGATTACTGACTCTTTTATTTATTTGTTCGCGAGAAATTTCTTTACGGTTTTCTAAGCCAAAGCTGATATTTTTTTCAACTGTCAACCAAGGAAAAAGGGCAAAATGTTGAAAAACCATGCCGATATTGGCATCAGGCTCATTAATGATTTTATCTTCAAAAGTAATTTCACCTCTAGTTGTACGAAGAAGTCCAGCGATACTTCTGAGCAACGTTGATTTTCCTGTTCCTGATTGTCCGATAATACTTAAAAATTCATTCGTTTTAACTGTTAAATCAATATTTTCAAGGACTTTTAAATGTTCTGAATGTCCTTCAATTTCAAATTCTTTATATACTGATTTTATGCTTAATAATTCTTTATTTTCCATCGTCTTATTAGATAGGTCAAGGGAAATCACCTATCGTTCTCCTCTCTAGTTTATCTTAAAAATTTAGTCGAGTTGAGTCGTCCAGCTATTAATAGTGAAATTTTTGTTTTGCTGCTCGATATAAAGGTTGCCAAACAAAGGCAATACATAAACCAACAACGAAACACATCGCTAAGGTTCCTAAGGCAGATTTATCTTTTACGCCATCGTTTGCCGCAATATATTGTCCTAGGCCAGTAACATCTATTGATTTTTTGCCCCATTGAATGCTTTCTGCTGCGATATCAGCGTTCCAAGCAGCACCAGCAGCGTTAATAATTGCTGTAATGAGGTAAGGTAAAATAGAAGGGATCAAAAATTTTGTCCACCATTGCCATTTAGATAATTTAAAAAGTTTGGTTACGTCACGAATATCATCAGGGATGGCTAAGTAGCCAGCAATTACATTAAAGAAAAAATACCATTGGCAACCAACCATGATGAGTGGTAAAATCCACCATTCTAATTTGTTGAAGCCCATACTAATAATCAACACAATGAATGGAGTATAAACATTTGACGGAATGGAGCCTAAAATTTGTCCAATCGGTTGAACGATACTTAAGCGCCGATTATCATTCGCAACCCAGATTGCTAAGGGAGTAAAGATAATGCCAGCAACGACCATAGCCAAGGTAACCCGTAGCGTAGTATAAAGGGTTAATCTAGGAATCATGCTGAAATCTTGATGGGGCAAGAAATGATAGAGCTTAATAGAACAATAAACCCCAATAATGGTTAAGCTGACATACCATAATGTTTTGAAGAAATGGCGTAATTTTGCTAGTAATCGATAGAGATAGTCTAGCTTGAAAAAGTACCAAACTTTTGGTAAATCGTAAATCCAAAAATGACTGAATTTCACAAAAGCTTTTGAAAAGTATTTCGTTAAAGTTGCTTTTTTTAATAAATGATAAATGATGGATTTAGGTGGCGTTGTACTTTCGACATCTGTTTCATATTTAAAATAATAAGTGGCTCGAACTAAAGGTTGAAAAACTAAAAAGTTTAAAATCACCACATTGATTAATAAGGCAAAAACAGCCCATAAACAGGATTTAAAGTCGGCTCGATTTAATGCTACTTGGATATAAGAACCAATTCCTGGTAAATAAAGGTTGGTTTCTTTAGGAAAGGCAACAGAAGCTTGCTCGCTGGCCACCAAGGCAAACCAAGCCGCAGTTTGAGAAATAATAACGTTCCAAAGTAAGCCAGGAATTGAGTAAACAAATTCAAGCCGCCAAAATTTTTCCCAAGCATTGTACTTGAACTGATCGGTCACATTGACTAGATCTGAAGGAATAACTTCCATTATTTGATAAAGAGTCAACATGATGTTCCAAGCTTGACCTGTGAAGATGGCAAAAATAGCAACCGCTTCTGCGCCCATCACATTTCCTGGAAATAAACCAAGTAACCAAGCAGTTGTAAAGGTTAAAAATCCTAGTAATGGAACGGATTCAAGGAAATTAACTAATGGTAAAATGACTCTTCTTGCCGTTTTATATTTTACGGCTAAAATACCAAAAACAAAGGAAAACAGGAAGGACCAAGCCATACCCACAATCATTCGAAACATGGTTCGAATTGAAAAGTAAAAAAGATTTGATGGAGATAAGAAATCATCTGTTTTACTTGGTGTTGCGAGGAATTCTTCTGAGGGAAGGGTGTGGAGAGGGCGATTCATTTTTAGCCAAGAGAAGACGATGATAAAAATGAAAATGCCTAAAATGATGAGCAAGGTAAGATTCCCGATACTTTTAGCAAGTAGGGTATTTTTCTTAGATGATGCAGTGACAGCTTTCAATTTAAAAACCTCCAATTAATCATATTAAAGAGGTCGCCGAATAAAAGAAGATTATAGGGTAATCACAATAATTGAGCTTTGGCTTTCTGAGACGTAAGAAAAAAATTCTAGTTATCTTAGGAAAGCCTTAATTCGACAATCCCTGCTTTACTCGTTACTGTCTCTCGACATTTCCGAGCGATAACCTGTGTTCTTCAGAGTAACCTCACCTAATATGATTCTATTTGATTTACATGCTTATCATACTCGTGACTAAAAATAAAACAATTTCTAGCTGGTTATACCTGAATTACTGTTTGTTGTTATTCTATTCAATGATTCTTAAAAAGATTGCCCACATTCTGTTTTTTTAGGGAGAAATTATCAGATGAGTATGTTATATAACCCGAGGTGAATAGCATAGGATGTTGTATTTTTAGTTTGTCTCGTTTACTGTTAAAGATGTAAGTAGTAACTATAAGTGAATGGATAAAATTTTGGGAGGTAGTGTATTGAAAACAAAAGTGATAGTAATTAGCGGTGTGACAGCAAGTGGAAAAACGACACTCATTAATGCTTTATCTGATACTGTTGAAAATGCTTATGTACTTTCATTCGATGATTATAGTATTGATGCTTTGCCATCGGCACCATCCCATGCTTTTTTATTAAAAAATTTCAACGTTGCAGTCAATTTATTCGATATTACCCAGTTAATGAAAGACTTTTTTTCTGTGAATGCTCAAGGCAAATTTAATTATATTTTTATAGACTTTCCATTTGGCTATTTACACGATGATTTGAAGCCTTTTATTGATATTGTGATCTACCTGAAAACGCCATTAGATGTTTGTTTTGCTCGCCAAGTGATTAGAGATTATTCTTATTCTCAAGGAGAAAGTATTATTAAGTGGGCCCATAACTATTTAAATAATGTTAGACCGCTATTTATAGAACATGAAAAAAATGTATCAGTAAGTTCAGACTATCTTTTAGATGGCACACATAGCGTAGATGAACAAATACAAAAGCTAAAAAAATTAAAAGTAATCTAGCACCTAAATTAAACAACAAAGAAATTTGTTCAGAAGAAAGGAAATTATGATGATTATTTGGTTAAACGGTGCGTTTGGAGCCGGAAAAACGACCATTGCACATGAGTTACAACAAAAACTTCCCAATGCAATCATTTATGATCCAGAAATTATTGGTAGTGCATTGATGGAGTTAGTTCCCGAAGAAATGAAAGAAAATGATTTTCAAGAGTATCAGGAATGGCGTTGCTGGAATGCTCATTTATTAAAACGAATGTCCAAAGAGTCTGGACGGCCGATTATTGTTCCAATGACCCTTTATAAAAAAGAATATGAAGAAGAGCTGATTGGTTATTTGAGACGAGCTGGCATTGACGTTTATCATTTTTTGTTAGCGGTCGAGAAAGAAGAAATTTTACAGAGATTATTGAAAAGAAATGATGGAACTTTTGAATGGGGGAAAAATAAGTTGCCCGAAGTATTTGAAGGTTTTCGTCAGATTAAGTTTACCGAGATTTTTAGAAATCATTCAGCTGACACGACAGAAATTGTAGCATCCATTCTTAATAGAATAACCGAATAAAAATAAAATAAGGGACCTAAGCCGAAATGACTTAGGTCCCTTATTTTCTACTTCTTAAGATAATCAACTACCAGCTACCCTGATTTCTTCAAACTTTAAGATCGCACATTTACGACAATCTATTTTTACACTGTCAAAATTTTCTTTCAAGTCTTGCATTTTGTTATTTTTAGCAGTATATTTTAGGTGTACCTAAAATATATTAGAGGTTAACCTTCTAACGGGAAGGGCCTTTTAAAATTATTGCAAAACGAAAGAAGGAATTGAATTGAAAAATTCAGAAGAACATGAACCAAAGCAAAGACATCATTTGATTGAATATGCAAATGGTCCTTCGCTTGAAGAAATTAATGGCACCATCGACGTGCCTAAAAATATGAGTTTTTGGAAAACGTTATTTGCTTACTCAGGTCCAGGGGCATTGGTAGCAGTGGGGTATATGGATCCAGGAAACTGGTCTACTTCAATTACTGGGGGACAAAATTTTCAATATTTATTGATGTCGATTATTTTAATTTCCAGTTTGATTGCAATGTTGCTCCAATATATGGCTGCTAAATTAGGCATTGTTTCACAGATGGATTTAGCACAAGCGATTCGTGCTAGAACTAGTAAGACGTTAGGTATTGTATTATGGATTTTAACAGAGTTAGCAATTATGGCTACAGATATCGCTGAAGTTATCGGGGGCGCAATTGCCTTATATTTATTATTTCATATTCCTTTAGGTCTGGCTGTCTTCATTACGGTATTTGATGTTTTACTTTTGTTGTTATTGACAAAAATTGGTTTTAGAAAAATTGAAGCTATTGTTGTTGCTTTAATTGTTGTTATTTTTGTGATTTTTGCTTATCAAG
Source organism: Enterococcus sp. DIV1316a (assembly GCF_050536915.1). NCBI lineage: Bacteria > Bacillati > Bacillota > Bacilli > Lactobacillales > Enterococcaceae > Enterococcus > Enterococcus sp. DIV1316a. The sequence continues at coordinate 846,186 of NZ_CP172913.1, forward strand.
TGGCATTGTCAAATCCAGTATGGGGAGATGTAATTAAAGGGCTGGTTCCTAGCGCAGAAGCTTTTTCTACATCACATGCGGTGAATGGGCAAACGCCATTGACAGGTGCATTGGGGATTATTGGTGCAACAGTGATGCCTCATAATTTGTATTTACATTCTTCTGTTGTGCAAAGTCGTAAAATTGATCGTAAAGATAAAACCGATATTCAACGCGCTTTACGCTTTTCAACTTGGGATTCTAATATTCAATTAACGATGGCATTTTTTGTTAACTCTTTGTTATTGATTATGGGTGTGGCCGTTTTTAAATCCGGCAGTGTCAAAGATCCTTCATTCTTTGGTTTGTTTGATGCTTTATCAAATCCAGCGGTTATGAGTAATTCTATTTTAGCGCATATTGCAGGTTCTGGAATTTTATCAATTTTATTTGCGGTAGCCTTATTGGCATCAGGACAAAATTCAACAATTACAGGAACCTTAACTGGTCAAATTATTATGGAAGGGTTTATTCATATGCGCGTACCAATTTGGTTACGTCGGATGGTCACACGTTTGTTATCTGTTATTCCTGTCTTAATTTGTGTTTTAATGACCAGCGGAAAAAGTACAGTGGAGGAGCATATTGCGATTAATAATTTAATGAACAATTCACAAGTTTTTCTAGCATTTGCTTTGCCATTTTCGATGTTGCCTTTACTGATGTTTACAGATAGCTGTGTTGAAATGGGTGAACATTTTAAAAACTCGTGGTTAATTAAATTGTTAGGCTGGGTTTCTGTCATTGGCTTAATTTACCTCAATATGAAAGGCTTACCTGATCAAATTGAAGGATTTTTCGGTGATAATCCGACAGCGAGTCAAATTACGTTAGCCGATAATATCGCCTATGTCATCATAGCACTCGTCATCCTCTTGTTAGTTTGGACGGTTGTGGAATTATATAAAGGCGATAAACGATATGCACAGCAGCTTGCAGCTATGGAGCAACAAGTAGAGGAGGTTAAATAATGAAATTTTCAAAAATTATGGTTGGTGTTGAAGAGTCGCCAGATGCGTTAAAAGCATTTCATTATGCTATCCAAAAAGCAAAAGAAGAACAAGCTGAATTGGTTATTGTTTCGATTTTAGAAGAGAAAGAGATTAATGTTTACCAATCGTTAGATAAAAATTATTGGCAAGAACAGTTGGCGAAATTAGAGAAACAAACGGAAAAATATCAACAAGAAGCGTTAGCGAATGGCATCGATAAAGTAAGTGTAATTGTCAATGAAGGGAACCCAGGAGAATTAATTATTAATAAGCTTATTCCTTTGAATAAACCAGATTTGTTAATTATTGGCTCCAAGTCAACTAGCAAATTAAAAAGCTTTTTTGGTAGCCAAGCAGCTTATATGGCTCGATATGCACCGATTTCTGTAATGATTATTCGCTAACAAAATTGAAACAGTTAAAAAAGCCGCCACGATTTACTATTCGTGGTGGCCTTTTTATAGTAATTTTTGTTTATATAAATAAACAGCCAAACTTAGTTGTAGCGAACTATCAGGAAATTCTAAAGTTAAGTGAAGAATCTCTTCTATTTTTTTTAAGCGGTAAATAATTGTATTACGATGTACATACATATTTGTGGCAGTCAACGAAATATTTTTATTCGATTGAAAGTAGGTGTTGATGGTTTCTAGTAGGGAACTTTCATGTTTTTGATCTTCTTTTTCTAATGGTTCAATCAATCGTTGATATATTTTTTGTTTGGCTTGTTTGGTCAGGGTTTCGATCATTAAACGATAAAAAAAGAGGTCGTCATAATTCAAAATAGTTCGTTGTTGTAATTCTTGACTTGCTTGTGCTAAGTGGAATGTTTCTTGTGCTAATTTATAAGAATCACACAGATTGGTGATTTTTTTGACAGTTGGCCCAATCGCTAATTTAAATGATAATTTTGGATTCAGTTTCATTAGTTGCTCTAGTAAATTCTTGGCAAGACGAGTGGTTTGTGCAAGGTAGGTGGCTTCCTCTTGCGCTGGATTTTCTAGTAATAAAATAAAGCCAGTTTGTGTAGGAAAGGCAGTAATTTTTTGTCGATATCCTTCTAAAATATGATTCAATTGATGGCCAATGCTATTCATTTGAATAGTCGGATTAAACAGTTGTTCCAATTGTTCAATGGCTACAAGCAAGAGACTAAATGTATCTTTTTCATTTAATTGCAGATAATTACTAAATTCTTGCCAAGCTTGAGGATTGGTATTTTTTTCTTGGATAAGGTCTTGAAACAGCGCCCCGATCTTTTGCCTCGTTGTTAAATTTTCCGAAGATTCTAATTGAAGTTGTGGTAAAAGGTAGTGAGCACAGACCTCTACAGATAATAAATCAATCGTCTGTAATTTTTTGGTAGTTTGCCAAATCACTAAGTAAGATAAGCTGAGATTTTTCTTTTTGATGGGTAAAATTCGCAAAGATAACTGATGGTTCGCTAAGGAAAATTCAACAGTCAATGGTTCTTTATAAAATAATAGGAGCTCATTGTTCTGGGCTTTTAAAGCTGTCTCAAACTGTTTTTTGAGAGTCGCGTTGTTTAAAATACTGGTGATTCTTGTTGGCGCATCAGGTAAATCAAAATGATTCATAATCTGAAAACGCTCGTCTAAAAGCATTACAGGCGCTTGAATCGCGGCACTTAATACTTCCAGTAATTGGGTACTTTTTCCGCCAGCTTTGATAATTGTATAAAATTTATTATGCATATGAACAGAATGTTGGCTAATCGTTTCGTCAGGTTGATTGACTCGGCGATTGACCAATGAAATAATTTGAGAAAAGTTGTAATTATAAGGGATTGAGAGAATTGGTAATCCGACGTCATTCGCTAATTGGATCATCTCTTGTGGAACTTCATTGAAATAACGTTGGACTTTAAAGCCTAGAGCAGCGCAGTTCATATTTGCTAGTTCTTGAATAAGACGTTTTTGCAAGCAAGGCTGATCTTTGAAAATATAGCCGGTAGTTAATAAAATTTCTCCTGGCGTTAACCAGTCAAAAGCATCAGGATTTTCTAAAATATTTGCTTGTAGAATTGGCGCATCTAAATTGGTCTCGTGCGTCAATAAGGTTAAACCAGGTAGTTCTTCTGCATGGAGTAGATCATTGACCGTCATCATTAGCAAGGCCTCCTTTTGTATGAATTATCTAAAAATTAAGTGTATTTATTGTAAGATGTTACAAAACTATTTTAGGGAAAATAAGGTATCCTTATACTAATAGAAAAAAGTTCCAAGTCATTACGTGATTGGTAGTCACAAATGACCAAATAAGAACAATCAGCGCTTACAACCTATAGAAACGCATCGTTTAAAGATATAGCAATAGTATACTTAATTTTTAATGCTTTTACTATTGTTTCAGCTACTTTAAATTTCTCAAGTATTTCTATAATCTGTAAGTTTTTTGAGACTCTTATCAGATATGCTTCTTTTTCTATATTTTATCAGAAAATTCTGGTAACTTTGAAGGTTATAGTTTGTAAAATGGAGGGATCGGTATGAAGAAATTAAAAATGTTAGGATGCGTCGGTTTGCTTTTAGCTTTAACGGCTTGTCAGGCGGGAACGGGAAACTCGGCTGATAGTAACAAAGCAGCGGAACAAAAAATTGCAATTAGTTCTGAAGCGGCTATTTCGACAATGGAACCACACACAGCGGGGGATACGACCTCGACTTTAGTCATGAATCAAGTTTATGAAGGACTCTATGTTTTAGGTAAAGAAGATGAATTAGAGTTGGGGGTCGCTGCCGAAGAACCAGCGATTTCTGAAGATGAAACCGTTTATACATTTAAGATTAGAGAAGATGCCAAATGGTCGAATGATGATCCAGTAACAGCAAACGACTTTGTTTATGCATGGCAACAAGTTGCTTCCCCTAAATCAGGATCGATTCATCAAGCTTTATTTTTTGATGTCATTAAAAATGCTAAGGAAATTGCTTTAGAAGGCGCAGATGTGAATACTCTTGGGGTTAAGGCGCTAGATGATAAAACGTTAGAAATAACTTTAGAACGGCCCACCCCTTATTTGAAATCTTTGCTTTCGTTTCCTGTTTTGTTTCCGCAAAATGAAAAATATATCAAAGAACAAGGGGATAAATATGCCACTGATGCAGAACATTTGATTTATAATGGTCCTTTTAAATTGAAAGAATGGGATAATGCCTCTTCCGATGACTGGACCTACGAAAAAAATGATACGTATTGGGATGCTGAAAAAGTTAAATTAACAGAAGCGAAAGTTTCAGTAATTAAGAGCCCAACGACAGCGGTGAATTTGTTTGACTCGAATGAATTGGATGTAGTGAATAAGCTAAGTGGTGAATTTATTCCTGGTTATGTTGATAATCCAGACTTTCTTTCAATTCCTCAATTCGTCACATACTTTTTAAAAATGAACAGCGTTCGTGATGGAAAAGAAAATCCGGCTTTAGCGAACAACAATATTCGTAAAGCGTTGGCACAAGCTTTTGATAAAGAAAGTTTTGTAAAAGAAGTCTTGCAAGATCAATCAACGGCTACAGATCAAGTAATTCCTCCGGGACAAACGATTGCGCCAGATGGAACAGATTTCACAAAACTAGCTGCTAAGAAAAATAACTACTTAACCTACGATACAGCGAAAGCAAAAGAATTCTGGGAAAAAGGGAAAAAAGAAATTGGGCTGGATAAAATCAAATTAGAATTTTTAACAGATGATACAGACAGCGCCAAAAAAGCTGCTGAGTTTTTCCAATTTCAATTGGAAGAAAATCTAGATGGATTAGAAGTGAATGTTACTCAAGTTCCTTTTACTATTCGTGTTGATCGTGATCAAACGAGAGACTATGATTTAGAATTATCTGGTTGGGGAACCGATTATCGTGATCCATTAACAGTTATGCGCATCTTTACTTCGGATAGTACCTTGGGCGGCGTAACGTTCAAGAGTGATACGTATGATCAATTAATCCAAGAGACTAGAACAACACATGCGGCTGATCAAGAGGCTCGTTTAAATGACTTTGCTCAAGCACAAGATATTTTGGTGAATCAGGAAACGGTTTTAGCACCAATCTACAATCGAAGCATTTCTGTATTAGCTAATCAAAAAATCAAGGATCTGTATTGGCATTCATTTGGACCTACGTACAGTTTAAAATGGGCTTATGTTAACTAATTGAATGAAGGTAGGAAGGGGTTTGTCATGCTTTTAAAAAACTGTAAATTAGAAACAGGATTTTCTACTGTGAATCAGCGAATTGTTGCGACAGAAACAGCTAGCTATGATATTCGAATTGAAAACGAGGTCTGTACTGCGGTCGCACCGCAGTTAAGGCCTTTAGAGAACGAAACAGTTATCGATGTGAATCAGCAACTCGTTTTACCTGCTCTAAGAGAAATGCATATTCATATTGATAAAACGTATTTTGGGGGACCTTGGAAGGCCTGTCGTCCACTAACGAAAGGAATTTTAACACGTATTGAAGAAGAAACTTGGCTGTTACCTGAACAATTACCAACTAGTTTAGAACGTGCTTGCCAAGTTATTGAGCAGTATATTCAACAAGGCCATTATCATATTCGCAGTCATTGTAATGTAGATCCATCTATTGGAACGAAATATATTGAAATCACTAAAGAAGCATTTAGTCGATATGAACAATACATTACTCATGAAATTGTGGCTTTTCCTCAACACGGATTACTCCGCTCACAAGTCGAACCTTTGATGCGCGAAGCCTTACGCATGGGGGCAACTCATGTCGGCGGCGTTGATCCAGCCCTTGTGGATCGTCATGTGGATCATTCAATCGCAAAAATATTTGAATTAGCTACCACATTTAATAAAAAAATTGATGTTCATTTACACGCCCGTGATACTTTGGGACTTTATGAATTTAATAAATTTGTTGATTATACAGAACAAGCAAAGATGTTTGGAGAAGTCACTTTAAGTCATGCTTTAGCCTTAGGGGGCTTAGAAGAAGCAGCAATTAGAGACATTGCGCAAAAATTCATCGAAACAGGTATTGATTTGACTTCGACTGTACCAATTGGAATGCCCACCATGCCGATTCCAACCTTGGTTGAACAAGGTGTTAAGATCTCTGTGGCTCATGACAGTTTGACGGATCATTGGTCGCCTTTTGGCAGTGGCAATACAATAGAAAAATTAAATACAGCCGCTCAAAGATTTAAAATTAGCGATGAGTATCGCTTGAATCGTTTATGGGGCTTAGCGAGTAATTTTGTAACGCCTCTTGATCCTAACGGGCAGCGAGTTTGGCCTAACGTCGGCGATTCTGCAGATTTCCTACTATTTAATGCTGAGAGCACTGCTCACGTGATTGCACGCCAACAGCCAATCCAACAACTGATACTAAAAGGACAACTGGTTGAAGCCGTTCAAAAGGGGGAAAAAGAATGACAGCATCCATTGTTTATTTGAATAATGTTCGTTTAGAAACTGGTTTTGCTAAAGACCACCACGAATTAACGTATACTAAAACCGCACGCTATACTTTAGCGATTCAAGAAGGCAAAATCCAAGCGATTATTCCGCAAAATCAAGTCACTGAAAAGCAACAAGGCACTGATTTAAACGGACAACTGGCTATTCCCGCTTTTCAAGAGAGCCATAATCACTTAGATAAAACCTACCTTTCATTAGGCTGGCGTGCTAGCCAACCTGTTAAAAATTTAAAAGAGCGTTTAGCAGACGAAGCCAGTGAACTTAAATTGTTAGCTCCGTCAACAGAACAACGAGCGACGGCCATGATTGAAAAATTGATTGGTTATGGAGCCTCTTATATTCGGACACATGTCAACATTGATCCTTATGTAGAACTAGAAAACTTCTGGGGCGTCAAAAGAGCCTTAGAAAAATATGCGCATGTGATTGATTATGATATTGTTGTCTTTCCACAGCATGGATTATTAAAAAATCCCCAAACGGTTTTACTCATGAGAGAAGCCCTAAAAAATGGTGGAACAATGGTTGGCGGTTTAGATCCTGCAGGCATTGATTATGCAATTGAAGAATCTTTAGAAACTATTTTCGATCTGGCAGAAGAATTTCAAGTAGGAATCGATATTCACTTGCATGATACGGGGGAAGTGGGTGTTTATACAATTGATAAATTTTTAGACATTTTGGAAGAACGAAAATTTACTCAGCGAACAGCTATCAGTCACGCCTTTGCGCTGCTAGATGTACGACCAGCAGAAAAAGAAAAACTATACCAACGCTTGGCAACGCATCAAACGGCGATTATGTCTACAATTCCCTATGATCCTCGTTATTTATTGCCACCAATTGATGTGTTACGCCAAACTGGTGTATCGGTTCATTTAGGTAGTGATGGCTTTTTTGACTCTTGGAGTTCTAATGTTTCAGGTGATTTATTTGAAAAATTACGTAATTTTTGTGAAATGACAGGAAAGATTACAGAAGAGCAACTTACTCAAGCTTACGTCCATGGCTGTGGCAAAGAAGCACCTTTTTCATTTGAAGAAGAACGCCTTTGGTTTACAGAAGGAGACGAAGCAAACTTTATTTTTACAGAAGCAGCTTCTACAGCAGAAGTGATTGCTAGAAAACCACAGAAACGCCAGATTATGTTGAAAGGACAATGGGTTTAACTTGCTTTAAAATTAGGTAGAAATAGAATGCTAAAAAGCCAAACAGAGGAAACAAGGTTCAGCTCTGAGCAACGCATAGTGTCAGTCTAGCGGTTACTCGTCACAGTTTAATCCTTATAAAGTGCTTCTGCTCACAACGTGGATCAGCGTTTCAAGTTTGTTTGACTCACTTTAACATAGCACTTTTGCGTATCTTCCTTTATAATAAGACAAAATGAAGGAGATGAACCAAGCATGACTGAACAAACGAGAGAAAACAAAAAAGCAGCCTACGAATTGTGCTTACAACAATTGAGCGGTTTGTTAGAAATAGAAACGGATGCTATTGCAAATTTAGCAAACTCGTCCGCGTTAATTGCACAAACATTACCAGATACCGTTTTTGCTGGGTATTATTTATATAAAGATGAAGAATTAGTTTTGGGGCCTTTTCAAGGGAAAGTCTCTTGTACCAGAATTAAAATGGGCAAAGGTGTCTGTGGTGAATCAGCGGAAAAACAAGCTACATTGATTGTTGATAACGTGAAGACACACGCCAATTATATTTCTTGTGACTCAGCTGCGATGTCTGAAATCGTTGTACCGATGGTAAAAAATCATCAATTGGTCGGTGTTTTAGATATTGATAGTGGTGTAACAAATAGCTATGATGCGGTTGACCAACTGTATTTGGAAAAATTTGTTACCTTGTTACTAGAAAAATCAGATTTTTAAGCAGACTATTTTTGCTTTCTGACAAATCATGAGAAAATAAAGTATAAAATTTGATCATGAAAGAAGGTGAGTCATTTGTTAGAGCTGTATATAAATTTTAAAGGTGAAGCAAAAGAAGCAATTGCGTTCTATGAAGATGTTTTTGATACAAAATGTCAAAATTTAATGACTTTTGGCGAAGCACCTGAGGATCCTGAGCATCCTATAAACGACGAGATAAAGGATTTAGTGATGAACGCAAGTATCATTATTGAAGGAACCTATGTAATGATTTCAGATGTTCCTGATATGTTTGGTTTTGAAGTTACGGAAGGAAATAACCTTTCGCTCGTGGTTAGCACAGATGATGATGAAAAAATTGATCGCTTATTTAAACGATTATCTGAAGGTGGCACTGTTACAATGCCATTATCTGAAACTTTTTGGTCCAAAAAGTATGGTTCCCTAAAAGATCAGTTTGGCATCCATTGGATGTTTAATTATTATGAAGAAGATTAAAAAAATCCCCAATCCGTTATTTTCATTGGATTGGGGATTTTTTATTCATGAAAGAATTGCTTCTTAGCGATTTGATACTGCCGTTGCTTTTCTGTCCAAAATTGCTGATCGTTTTCATCAATTTTGCGAATGACTTTTGCTGGATTACCCCCAACAATCGTGTTGGCAGGAACGTCTTTTGTAACCACAGCACCAGCAGCAACAATAGCATTTTTTCCAATTGTAACGCCAGGTAAAATGGTGGCACTTCCGCCAATCCACACGTTATCTTCAACAATAATTGGCGTCCCGAATTCTAATTCTGCAGTTCGAATCGTTGGATCAATTGGATGGCCGGCAGTATAAAAACTAGCACGAGGGCCAACCATGACATTATCACCGAAGATGATTTTGTTTACATCTAAAAAAATGCAATCCATATTTGCATAAAAATTTTCTCCTACCTCAATATGGCGACCGTAATCTACATGGAGGGGTGGGGTGATATATAACTCATTGCCAGTTTTTCCTAATAATTCTTTTTCTAGGGCCACAATTTCTTTCACATTATCGATAGGAAGTTGATTGATTTTTTGAGCTAACACCTTGCCTTTTGTTGATTTGTTTTCGGGTAAAATGGTGGGGGCGTAATATAATTCACCTTTTAACATTTGCATATAATCAAAGTCATTTTGTTTCATGTAAGCGCTCCTTTAGGCTTTTTCTCTATTGTATCAAATCAATACAATAAGTCGAGGAATATGTAAAATAAAAAAGGACAGATAGCAAAATAGCCTTGCTTATCTATCCTTTACCTAAGGTTATCCAATTTTTTTAACTCTCCCGCCAATTTTATCTGCTAATTTTTGTGCTTCTTTTTCAGAGTGGTAAACTAAACAACCTGATTTATCTCGCGTACGTTTGCCATCTGCAGTTAAATAGCCATGAAAAAATTTGATTGCATACATAGACATCACCGCCTTTCTAATTGAAAATAGTGTAAATGGAGCGATTAAAAATGTCAAATAATAGAAGTGCTCTTAACCATTCTTATCTTTTTTAGTTCGAAGATAAGTTTGGTTAAGAGCACCATTTCACTTAATAAATTAGTTTGAAACGGGTCGTTGAGTGAAATTCCTGTTCAGGTGAGAGGGTGATAGAACCGAACAACGGAAATCTTTCAGCACCAGGACAGACTTGGGTTTCAAATGTGAGCGCTCCGTGATTGACTAATTTTTGCCCTTGAATATCGGGACCGTTATCAGCAAAATTTGCTGAAAAAATAACAACTGAAGGTTGATCAGTGAACATCTCTAAGGTGATATCTTTAGTAGGACTTTTTAAGATAACATCCGGGTTAATTAAATCATGATTGGTTAAGATGAAAGGGTGATCGAAGCCGTTCATCTTTTGAATTTGTTCATCGGTACTTGAAAAAACCTCAGCTAATTTTTTAGGTTTTTGTAAATCAAAAGCTGTCTGGTCGACGGAAGCTAATTCTCCAAGCGGTAAAACTCTTTCATCAAGCGGGACAAACTTTTGGGCATTTATTTGTAACTCATGTGCATCAATGGGGATTGTAGGATTTCCAGTTAAATTAAAGTAGACATGATTGGTTGGATTAAAAAGTGTTTGTTCATCTGTAGTTGCCTGATACTCAATTTGCCATTCATTTTCTTCAGTCAATGTATACGTGACTGAAACAGTGAGATTTCCAGGAAAACCATTTTCACCAGCAGGACTCTCTAGCCAAAATTTCACAGAAGGATTCGCTTGTGCCTCTTGGATTTCGCTGTGCCATTTTTTACTTTCAAACCCAGGTGTGCCACCGTGAAGTGTTGTTTGAGTAGGAGTATTAATCATCGTTTGATACTTTTTACCCGCTAGTTCAAAGGAGCCATCGGCAATTCGGCCAGCTGTTCGACCAATTGTTGCACCAAAATATAAGTCTTTAGACAAATATTCATCTGCTGAGGGAAAGCCTAGCACGAGTGATCGGGATTCATTTTTTGTAAGAGGAACGTCGAGCGCAACAATTCGCGCACCAAAATCTGTTGCTTTTAAAGTCACACCATTTTTATTCGTCAGTGTGTAAAGAAGCATTCCTTGTCCAAATGATTCAGTTGAAATAGTCAAAATAATCAATCCTTCCTTTAAGTAAATATTTAGTAAATTTAATTTTGTTTTTTAGATTATTTAAATAGTCGAAAAGAAACACTAAGAAAATAAATCTTTATTTAATTGTATTGTACACGTTTTCAACCGAAATGACAATTAAGGAAATGTTAAGTAAATATTTGCAAAATTTTAGTAAATATTATACAATTTGTTTACTAGTGAAAGGAGCGATTAGTGATGGAAGAACTGTTAATGAATCGATTTGTAGAAATATTTGGTGAGAAAGGGACAGCCTGTTATTTTGCCCCTGGAAGAATTAATTTGATTGGTGAACATACAGATTACAATGGCGGTCATGTTTTCCCAGCGGCTATTACGTTAGGGACATTTGGTGTGGCAAGAAAAAGAGACGACCAAAAAATTCGGATGTTTTCTGATAATTTTAAAGAGGTTGGTCTCATCGAATTTTCATTAGAAGATTTAACCTATTCAGATTCAGATGATTGGGCAAATTATCCTAAAGGCGTTTTAAATTACTTGATTGAAAGCGGACACAATATTGATTCTGGCATAGATGTGCTCTTCTACGGTACGATTCCTAATGGTGCTGGCTTGTCTTCTTCTGCTTCTATTGAACTTTTAATGGGAACGATCTGTAATGATTTATATGCTTTACACTGTCCAATGCTTGAATTGGTGCAAATCGGTAAAAAAGTGGAGAATGAATTTATTGGCGTTAATTCAGGAATTATGGACCAATTTGCCGTAGGGATGGGAGAAAAAGATCAAGCTATTCTACTAGATACCAATAATATGCACTATGAAATGGTTCCCGCCAAATTAGGTGAGTATACGATTGTTATTATGAATACTAACAAACGTCGCGAATTAGCAGATTCAAAATATAATGAACGCCGTGCAGAATGCGAAGAAGCCGTTCGTTTGCTTCAAAAAGAGTTATCTATTGAATTTTTAGGTGAATTAGACAGCGAGACATTTGAACAATATCAAGCATTGATTGGAGATCCAACGTTGATTAAACGAGCGCGTCATGCCGTCACAGAAAATGAACGAACTTTATTGGCAAAACAAGCGCTAACTGAAGGGGATTTGGAAGAATTTGGCTTATTATTAAATGCCTCACATCGTTCGCTAAAAGAAGATTACGAAGTAACTGGCATTGAGTTAGATACCTTAGTGGCTTGTGCGCAAGAACAACCAGGCGTTTTGGGCGCACGGATGACTGGTGCAGGGTTTGGCGGTTGTAGTATTGCTTTGGTACCAAAGCAAAATATAGATGCATTTATTGAAGCTGTTGGCCAGAGTTATCAAGATAAAATTGGCTATGCTGCTGATTTTTATCCTGCATCAATTGATGATGGTGCCAGAAAGTTATTTTAGAAAGGAAGGCTTTAAATGTCTATTTTAGTATTAGGTGGCGCAGGCTACATTGGCTCACATGCCGTCGATCAATTAATTTCAAAAGGATATGCCGTTATTGTTGTTGATAATTTATTAACGGGGCATCGTTCAGCAGTTCATGAACAAGCGACTTTCTATGAAGGCGATATTCGTGATAAAGCTTTTTTACGTAGCGTCTTTGAAAAAGAATCAATTGAAGGGGTGTTGCACTTTGCGGCCAATTCTTTAGTAGGAGAATCCGTGGAGAAACCGTTAATGTATTTCAATAACAATGTTCACGGCACTCAAATTGCCTTGGAAGTCATGCAAGAATTCGGAGTGAAACATATTGTTTTTTCTTCCACAGCGGCCACTTATGGCGAACCAAAAGCAATGCCTATTACAGAAGAAACCCCAACGAATCCTAAAAATCCGTATGGGGAAAGTAAATTAATGATGGAAAAAATCATGAAATGGTGCGACAACGCTTATGGAATGAAATATGTTGCTTTGCGTTATTTTAATGTTGCAGGAGCAAAAAAAGATGCCTCAATTGGTGAGGATCACACGCCAGAAACGCATATTGTGCCAATTATTTTACAAGTGGCATTGGGCCAACGAGCAGAGCTAAGTATTTTTGGGGATGATTATGATACACCAGATGGCACGTGCATTCGAGATTATGTTTATATTGAAGACTTGATTGCAGCACATATTTTGGCTTTAGAATATTTGAAAAATGGCGGCGAAAGTGACGTCTTTAACCTGGGTAGCAACAACGGCTATTCTGTTAAAGAAATGTTAGATGCTGCTCGCGAAGTGACAGGTCAAGAAATTCCTGCGACAATCGCCCCACGCCGAGCAGGGGATCCTAGTACGTTAATTGCTTCTAGTGAAAAAGCCAAACGAGTTTTAGGCTGGCAACCAGAAGTAACTGAGGTCAAGGATATTATCGCCACCGCTTGGCAATGGCATGTGAAACATCCTCAAGGCTATAATGAATAGGAGAACATCAGATGATGAAAGAAAGTAGTAAATGGATTGCTGCATTTGTAGAGATAATCATAGAAAATGGCGATTGGACGGAAACAGACCGTTATTATTTGACGAATCGGATTGCCAAACTAGTTGGCTGTGATTTTTTTGAACAACCAGAAGCGGTTGCTTGTGAGCAAGAACCGTTGCGTGTGGTGGAACATCTTTTAAACATTGCACAAGCCAATCACCAAATCGATGACTCAATTACGGAAGCAGAACAACTAGAAGCGGAGTTAATGGATTTTATTACGCCGACCCCAACCATCATTAATCAGAAGTTTATGGATTATTATCAAGAGTCTCCACGAAAAGCAACGGATTATTTTTATCAGTTATGTAAAACGAATAACTACATTAAAACGAAAGCAATCGCCAAAAATATTATTTTCCCAATGGACTCACCCTATGGTAAACTAGAAATTACCATTAACTTATCGAAGCCAGAAAAGGATGCTCGAAAAATTTTGGCTGAAAAGAAAATGAGTCAAAAAAAATATCCAGCGTGTATGTTATGTATGGAGAATGAAGGCTATTATGGCCGTGTAAATTATCCAGCACGTACAAACCATCGGATTATCCGACTAAATTTAGAGGACGAAGCTTGGGGCTTTCAATATTCGCCATATGCTTACTATAATGAGCATGCGATTTTCTTGGACCAACAACATCGAGAAATGAAAATCGAGAAAAAAACGTTCCAGCGACTCCTTAAAATTACGGAGTTATTCCCTGAATATTTTGTGGGCTCTAATGCAGATTTGCCAATTGTTGGTGGTTCTATTTTATCTCATGATCATTACCAAGCAGGACGTCATACATTTCCAATGGATTTAGCACCAATGGAAAAAAGATTTTCTTTGAAAAAATATCCTGAGATAACTGCTGGTATTTTAAAATGGCCGATGTCTGTGATTCGTCTTCAAAGTGATCGTCAAGAGGAACTAGTTGAGGCGGCCGAATTAATTTTGACCAAATGGCGCAATTATTCTGATGAACGTGTCTCAGTTCGGGCCTATTCAAAAGATGGCACACCGCATCATACGATTACGCCAATTGCCCGACGCAAAGGGTCATTATTTGAATTGGATTTAGTTTTACGAGATAATAATGTTTCGGAGGAATTTCCAGATGGCATTTTTCATCCACATCCAGAAGTACAACATATTAAGAAAGAAAATATTGGCTTAATTGAAGTAATGGGACTAGCTATTTTGCCACCAAGGCTGGCACAAGAATTAAGAGAAGTCGAAAAGTATTTATTAAAGCAACCCAATCAAATTGCTGAAAGTCATCGAGCTTGGGCGGATGAACTCAGTCAGCAAACCATCACTGAAGCCAATGTCAAAGAAGTGATCCAACAAGGAATTGGGACAATTTTTGTTCAAATTTTAACAGATGCCGGCGTCTTTAAACGTGATGAAGAAGGCCGTCGTGCTTTTGAACGATTTATTCAATGTATTGAAAATGATTAATTTGAGGTGAGGAACATCGTAACCATTAAAGATATAGCAGAGCAAGTCGGTGTTTCTTCAGCGACAGTTTCGAGAGTTTTGAACTATGATGAAACATTATCAGTTAGTGATGAAACGAAGAAGAAAATATTTGAAACAGCAGAAACGTTAAATTATAAAAAGCGAGCCAGAAAAAAACAAGCAGGCAAAAAGAAAATTCGGTTTGTCCAATGGTTCAGCGATCCAGAAGAACTGGATGATATTTACTATTTATCGATTCGTTTAGGTGTTGAAAAGCGGGCAGAGGAATTGGGTTTTCTTTTAGTCAAAGAATCTCTGACAAACCTGTCTCAAAAAAGATTTGATGGGACAATTGCCCTAGGAAAATTTGATGAAAAGCAAGTGGCGGCCTTAGCCGCCTTAGGCGCACCTCTTCTATTTGTAGACTTTGATGCAATGGCTTTTGGCCAAAACTCCATTGTTGTTGATTTTGCTGGAAGTGTTAAAACAATTGTGCAAGAATTTTTGGCGCAAGGGCATCAGAAAATTGGTATGCTTTCTGGGCAAGAATATACGAAAGAGTCCCACGTGGCATTGGTTGATCCACGTTTTGTCGCTTTTAAAGAAACCTTAAAAGATCTGGACCTTTATCATCAAGAATGGGTTGTCGAAGCAGCTTTTTCTGTTGAAGAAGGCTATCAAGCGATGAAAGACTTTATTGAAGAAGCGGACACTCGTCCAACCGCTTTTTTCGCTGCAAGTGATACATTGGCGATTGGTGCAATGCGGGCGTTACAAGAAGCAGCCATTCGTGTGCCAGAAGATATTTCTATCATTGGTTTTAATGATATTAGTGTCGCAAAATATGTTTCACCAACATTAACAACAGTTAAAGTTCATACTGAATGGATGGGTGAGCTAGCCGTTGAGACAATGAAAGAGTTATGCTTGAATACCCCCCCAGTTCCTAGAAAAATTATTGTCGGAACGGAATTCATTCAGCGAGATTCAACGAAACATTCATCAAAATAACAGCAAAACTTGGAGAGTTTTTTCCAAGTTTTTTGCTCTTTTCTGCTGGTTTTCAACAATCAAGAAAATGGAGGGAAACAGATGCAACCGAAATTAATTATTTTACGTGGTAATTCTGGTAGTGGTAAAACAACGATAGCTAACGCGCTTCATCAGTGTCTTAAAGAACAATCGTTATTGATTTCTCAAGATGTGGTGCGCAGAGAAATGCTTCGTGTTAAAGATGAAACAGGTAATCTAAGTATTGCTTTGTTAAAACAGTTGGTAGCTTTTGGGTATCAAGAATGCCAGTATGTGATTGTTGAAGGGATTTTTCAAAAAGCCATTTATCATTCCTTTTTTCAGGAAATAATTCATCTCTTTGAAGGAAACGTTCAGGTTTATTATTTTGATATTTCTTTTGAAGAAACGCTGAAAAGACATAGCCAGAGAAACAAGAATCAAGAATTTGGTGTCGTGGAAATGAAACGTTGGTGGCTACCAGAAGATTATTTAGGGCTTGCGGGAGAACAGCGGTTATCTGAACAACTGTCTGAAAAGCAGATTATCAGGCAAATTTTAGCAGATATTCAGTAGTAAGTGCTGCGCTTTTTAGAGAAATGGATGTTGTGGTATGATAAAAAAGAAGGAGTGGTTTCAATGGATTACCAAGAACGATTAAAAAATTTACCACCTGAAGTCATGACAGCTTTTTCAGAATCATTTATTTTTTTAATCAGTAACGATAAAGTTCAACATTTTCCTGCACGAGACTTAACGCAAGCTGAAATGATTCAACGAGTGAAAGAGAAATTAGGTGAAGCGGTGACGTGGTCCTTATGGCAAGGGTTCGTTATTGCTGTTAATTCAGAAAAAACATGTGTTGCTGTTTTGCCCAAATATCATCAACTCGATGGTTTTTGAAAATGAATAAGGGAGCGAAGAAGTATTCGCTTCGTTTTATAAAATGAAAACGCTTTTCGGGAGGAAATGCTAATGTCTGAGCTAGTGGTTATTAGAGAAATGCAAGAGAAAGATATCTTAGCGCTGGATACTCAATTTGTCCAACAAGGTTGGCCAAGTCGCCAAGAGATTTTAATGAACTATTTAGAAGAACAATTAGTCAAGCAACGAACGGTTTTTGTAGCGGAGAAAAAGGCAACGCTGTTAGGTTATGTGACGTTACTGCCATTAGCTAAGGAAGGACCTTTTAAAAATTTATATCCTGAAATAGCTGATTTCAATGTATTCTTGCCATTTCAAAAACAAGGAGTGGGGCGGTTATTATTAAATCGTGCAGAAAATGTTGCCAAAAGTTATGCAGATACTGTTTCCTTGGGAGTAGGCCTGCATCCTGGTTATGGTGCAGCGCAAAGATTATATATCAAACAAGGATATGTGCCAGATGGTTCAGGAGTTTGGTTTCAAAATAAGCAGCTGAAACCAAACGATCGGTGTGTTAATGATGATGCGTTAGTTCTTTATTTATCGAAAAAACTATAGCAATTGTCAATCAATAATGGAGGAATAATCGTGGTTCATCAATTATTAGCTCAAATGGAAAATGGATATATGAAAATAATAAAAGAAAATTTAGTTGGAATATATCTTCATGGTTCTTATGCTTTTGGAACCTATTGTCATTCAGTAAGTGATTTGGATGTACTGATTGTGGTTTATGAAAAGCTTACTATTGATGAGAAGAAACAATTATTAGATTATACAATTAATATTTTAGATAAGTGGGCACCAAAAAAAGGGATAGAATTCCATGTGCTACAATTAAAAGATACAATAAATTTGAGTTATCCGATTCCCTTCGATTTACATTTTTCTCCGATACATCGTTCCAGATATCTGACTAATAAAAATAAATATATTGAAGATATGATGGGATACGATGAGGATCTAGTGGCACATCTTATGATTACAAAATTATATGGAAAAGTACTCGTAGGAAAACCGATTGATTCCGTTTTTGGCTGGATAGATCAAAAGAAATATTTTGAAAGCATTGTAGCTGATGTGAAAGAGGCAAAAAAAGAAATTGTTCAACAACCTATGTACGTTATTTTAAATCTGTGTAGAGTAATGGCATTTAAGCAAGAGAATAAAATTTTATCAAAAAGGGCTGGCGGGGAATGGGGCCTAGTACATTTTCCTACTAATTATCATTCGCTGATACAACTAGCTTTAAAAGAGTATCGAGGCGAAACAGTTTTGTTAGAGCAATACAATGATTCAGAATTAAATGATTTTGCGGATATTACGCTTTCGTTATTATTTAAGTAAGAATGTAAAGGAGGGTGTTACCCTTGATTAGAAAAATGAAGCCAACAGATGCAGCGGCGTTAACTATCATTAATAAAGAACAATTGGGCTATGAAGTTCCCGTTGACGTGACCTGTAAACAGATTGAGAAATTACTACTAGCCAGTGACAGAGAGTTTTTATATGTTTATGAAGAAACGAAGACAGGCAAGATTTTAGGCTATGTGCATGCGCAACTGTATGAAACAATTTATTCCCAAACGTTATTGAACGTTCTGGGGTTAGCAGTGGCAAAAGAAGCAGAAGGCCGTGGAATTGGCAAACAATTAATGACGAAACTAGAAACGGAAGCTAAAAAGTATAACTTGTCTGCGATTCGCTTAAATTCAGGGGAACAGCGTACAGCAGCACATCAATTTTATGAACACATTGGCTATGTTTCTGATAAAAAACAAAAGCGATTCATTAAATACTTGGATACTTAAGTTATGTCTTTAAAAAATAACAATTTCCTTTAAAAAAATAAGTAAAAACTAGTGAAATTTTCAGTGAATTAGTGTAAAATGTATCTCAATGACTCAACGAGTGTTTCAGCCGAAACACTGTCAAAGAAAGTACATACAAAGAAACAGAAATAGCCATTTTTGATGGCTGTTTTTTTATGGAGGAGGCAAATTATGACGAAAAAAAATAGTATGATGTACTTAGCAATTTCTAACTTATTTCTTGTTTTTCTAGGCGTAGGCCTAGTCATTCCCGTAATTCCCCAATTAAAAGAAGAAATGCATTTTTCTGGTACCACAATGGGAATGATGATTTCTATTTTTGCGATTGCCCAATTAATCACATCGCCAATCGCAGGTGTCCTTTCGGATAAAATTGGTCGGAAAAAAATGATTGCGACGGGCATGTTGGTGTTTTCAATTTCTGAGTTATTATTTGGTTTAGCCCAAGCGAAAAGCGGTTTTTATATTTCTCGTGGTTTAGGTGGGATTGCCGCCGCGTTATTAATGCCGTCAGTGACAGCCTTTGTGGCAGATATGACCACGATTTCTGAACGTCCGAAAGCGATGGGGCTTGTGTCAGCTGCAATTAGTGGTGGTTTTATTATCGGACCAGGAGTTGGTGGTTTTATTGCTTATTTAGGAATTCGCGCTCCATTTTTTGCGGCCGCATTTTTAGCGTTTATTGGTTTTATTTTGACATTAACTGTTTTGAAGGAGCCAGAGAAACGAATTTTAGCCGCTGTTGAAGCGAAAAAAGGTTCATTTATGGATATTTTAAGAAATCCAATGTTTACCTCATTATTTGTGATTATCTTAATTTCCTCTTTTGGCCTGCAAGCGTTCGAATCTATTTATAGTATTATGGCGACCATTAATTTTGGCTTTACCACAAGTGAAATAGCAATCGTGATTACGGTTAGTGGTATTTTAGCGTTGATTTGTCAGCTGTTTTTCTTTGATGCAATCGTCCAAAAAATAGGTGAAATGGGTTTAATCCAATTAACCTTTTTTGCAAGTGCCATTTTTATTGCCGTGATTGCCTTTACAAAAAATAATTTAGTTGTTGTATTTTCAACGTTTATTGTCTTTTTAGCGTTTGACTTGTTTAGACCAGCAGTAACTACTTATTTATCCAAACATGCTGGAGATCAACAAGGAACCATCAACGGACTAAATTCGACATTTACAAGTTTTGGTAATATTTTAGGACCAATGGCAGCAGGAGCTTTATTTGATATCAATCACTTTTTCCCTTATTATGTTTCAGCAGTAATTCTGTTAGGAACGGGCTTTTTATCGTTATTTTTAAATCGAAATAAGATGTAAAATAAAAAATAAGTATTTGGAATATAATAATTCCGAATACTTATTTTTTTGATCACCGACCGTTCTTGAAAAAAACAAAAAAATAAACAGTGTTCGCTTGATTAATCGAACGTTTGTTCGTATAATGATTTTGCAAGTGAGGTGATGTTTGTGAAATTTGATTATGAAAAAGAACCTAGTCGCGATATTCTTTGTATTGATTGCAAAAGTTTTTACGCTAGTGTAGAATGCGCAGAACGTGGGTTAGATCCGTTGAAAACGATGTTGGTAGTGATGAGTAATGCCGAAAATGCGGGGGGATTAGTTTTATCAGCATCGCCAATGGCAAAAAAAGTTTTAGGTGTTTCAAATGTTACGCGTAAAAATCAAGTGCCCGCTCATCCTGATTTATATGTGGTTCCGCCACGAATGAATTTGTACATGAAAAAAAATCAAGAAATCAATAATTTATATAAAAAGTTTGTCGCAGATGAAGATCACTCTGTGTTTAGTGTAGATGAATCATTTCTTGATGTAACTGCTTCTTTAAGTTATTTTCATTGTGAAACCGCCTATAAGATGGCTCGGATTATCCAAAGAGTCGTTTATAATCATGTGGGTATTTATGTGACCGTTGGGATAGGGGACAATCCGTTACTGGCTAAATTGGCGTTGGACAATGGCGCCAAACATTCGCCAGATTTTATTGCAGAATGGCGGTATGATCGTGTACCAGATACTGTCTGGCAGTTGCCTTCTTTGACAGATTTTTGTGGGATTGGTCGCAGAATGGCTAAACGACTGAATCGTTTAGGAATTGATTCTGTATATGAGTTAGCGCAAGCGAATCCGCATCTTTTACAAGAAACATTTGGCGTGATGGGGCTTCAATTGTATGCTCATTCATGGGGGATTGATCGTACCTTTTTAGGGAAAAAAGCACCACATAAAGCTGAAAAATCATTTGGGAATAGTCAGATTTTACCGAGAGATTATGCGCGAAGAGATCAGATTGAACTAGTCTTAAAGGAACTGACAGAACAAGTGGCTGCTCGTTTAAGAAAAGCGCATTGTCAAACGGAATGTATCACAGTCTACGTTGGTTATTCCAAAGGACAAATTGACCGTGAAGGACGAACTGGTTGGCGAAAACAACAAACGATTCCTGCAACAAACAATACAAAAGTTTTGATTACCTATGTATTAGCCCTTTTTAGAGAACATTATCTAGCGGGAACCGATGTCCGGCAATTAGGGCTTTCTTATGGAAAATTAGTTTGGAATGAATCTTTACAATTAGATTTATTTTCGGAACCAGAAGAGCAAATTAGTGAAATGGAGTTAAACTATCTGATTGATAAAATCCGACAAAAATTTGGCTTTCAAGCTTTAATCCACGCCTCTTCTTTGTTGGAAGGCGCGACGGCAATTCATCGTTCAGGATTAGTCGGTGGACATGCTGGAGGAAATGTCGGTTTAGGAGGATAACATCATGAAACGAACAAAAAAAGAATTTACACCTTATAATGAGTACCATGATCGGCCCTTTGAACTGAAATGGGCGACCGCTTTTGCATTGGGGGAGTTACAAGAAGGAATCGAAGCTTCTGACGAATATTCTAAGAGAGCGTTTGAACGCTTACCGCAACAGACAACAGAAGAAATTGAAGAATACTTAGAGCAGTCTTTAAAAAATAACCAGGTTTTAGAAATCCAATTGAATACATTGGATGATTATGGCCGTGTTCAACCGCCAATTGTTGGTGTTTTTGAAGGGATGAGTTCAATGGAGTATGCAAAAGTTGGAAATACACATATTTTATTTGAAGAGATTCGTCATATTAAAAGTCATGAGTTTACCAAGTGGTCGAGCCTTGATTAAAAAACTATTGTTATACGTGCGTTTTGTGAAAACATATGAGATAATGTTCATAGGTAATAGAAATAAAAATTATGGAGGTGGCTAGGATGGGACATCATTTAAAAGGACACCATGGCAAAAAAACAAATGCAAATGGCGGCTTTTTAACAAAGTTATTGGCTGGTGGTGCCTTAGTGGGCGTAGGAAAAAAGTTATACGACAATCGTGAAAAAATTAAAGAGCTGTTAAGTGACGACAAAGAAAAAAGCAACGACACTGAAAACAAATAAAGGACTGGATTGACGGAATGGTAAAAGATGCAGCGTATATTATTGAAGAGATTACCACGATTTTAGAGGGAACCTATTTTGTGATAACCAAGAAAGCGAATAAGCGCCGCATGTGTTTACATGTTTCGGATACCGCGAAAGAATTTTTACGTTGTCGACTGGAGTATGAAACATTCTTAGAGCAACAGTTTGATTATGCCACAAGGTTTTTAGAAACATGTACGGAAGATGTTTCTGTTGAAATTCAAACGGGACTACTTGAAGAAACAAATTATCAAGCATTAACCGTGGAAAAATTACAACAGATAGCCACTAAAATGTAACACAGCTGTTGTGTTAGTTTTGATTCTTAATTTGGTTAAGGAGGCGGATAAAATGTCAGTATATCAACATATTTTGGTTGCTCTTGATGGCTCAGATCAATCTGAAAAAGCTTTTCATGAAGCTGTCAGGATTGCCAAAGAGGAACAAGCTACTCTTTATTTAGCTACAATTATTAATGATGCTGAATTTACGACGAGTCCATTTTCTTTTGAAGAATTGTATGATTTAGAAAAATACAAGTCAGAAGAGATGCTCACTGAAAAGGCAAAACAAGCGAGTGAAATTGGTGTAAAAACAGTCAAAAAAATTGTTGAGCTTGGAAGCCCAAAACGTTATCTTGCCAACACGATTTCTGAAAATTATGCCATAGATTTAATTGTGCTAGGTGCCACGGGAAGAGGTGCTATTCAACGAACCTTGATTGGTTCTACTACAGATTATGTGGTTAACCATGCTTTGTGCAATGTCTTAGTCGTTCGCTAATTGTGAGTAAATAATCAAGGGAACAATGTTTTATCGGGACGTTTTTTTAAATTAAACGAGAGGTGAGTTTATGAAAACAAAAATCGGAAAAACAGTTATCTTGTCAGCGTTTTTATTCACAAGTTTCCTTTTACTGAGTGGTTGTACCTCGGCTGGCGAAGAGATGGAAAAAACAATTGATCGACAGAAAGAAAAAGTCGATAAAACGGTCGATAAGCAGAAACATAAAAATGAAAATTCCATGGAAAGTTACGACGAAAAAGTTGACCGTTCTTTAGATAGTCAAGAAGACAAAATCGATACTACTGAGTAACGGGAAAGCTTTCAACTATCGGCTAGTAAATAAATAATATACAAAAGGGAGCATCCACTGCAATTATTTCTCACAGCGGATCCTCTCTTTTGTGGTTAAAAAGAAAAAGTTAACTGCTCCCCAACAGTTAACTTTTAATCATGTTGCACATAGTTAAAACACTCTATATATCATTTATATCATTTGAAACGGGTAGTGTAAAAAGAAATCTCTTGAAAAGAGTCTCCATTTATAGGGAAGATTTCCCATAAAAAAGAGAAACGTATAATCACAGAGAGTTAGAGAAAGCAAAGGGAAATAAGTATGTTAAAATAAGAAGCAAGAAAGAATACAAGTATGCAGAAAATAACAACTAATTAGGTGAAAACAATGGAAATACATTTTGAAAAAGTAACAAGCGATAATCGTAAAGCAGTGGAAAACCTACAAGTTTTCGCTGAACAACAAACCTTCATTGAATCAATGGCAGAAAATCTAAAAGAATCAGACCAATTTCCAGAATGGGAATCGGCAGGTATTTATGACGGCAATCAATTAATCGGCTATGCCATGTATGGACGTTGGCAAGATGGGCGCGTTTGGCTAGACCGCTTTTTAATTGATCAACGGTTCCAAGGACAAGGTTATGGGAAAGCAGCCTGTCGACTTTTAATGTTAAAGCTAATAGAAAAATACCAAACAAACAAGCTATACTTGAGTGTTTATGATACGAACAGCTCAGCAATTCGGTTGTATCAGCAACTCGGTTTTGTATTTAATGGTGAATTAGATACGAATGGTGAGCGGGTAATGGAATGGACACATCAGAATAAGTAGATAGAACAGGTGAGACAAAAGCCATAGCGCATTTTGTTTCATCTTTTTCTTTTAATTGGCTTCATTTGTTTACTTTTAGTAAGTAAAATGGTAAATTTAGTTCAATCTGTTTTGAAAAAAGAGTTACTGGAGGGTAAGGATGAAAATAGAATTTTTCCATGATGTTATTTGTAGTTTTTGTTTTCCAATGTCTGACCGCATGCATGAGATTCAACAAGAATTTCCTGAAATTGAATTGATTCATCGGTCGTTTGCGTTAGGATGGTCAGCAAACGATTTTGAAACAATGTTTGGCTCACGAGCAGCAGTAAAAGAAGAAGTTTTGACGCATTGGGTGCATGCCAATCAAAACGATTCAAAGCATCGTTTTAATATTGAAGGGATGAGGAAGCAACGATTTGATTTTCCAACATCAAAGAATGCATTATTAGCAGCAAAAGCAGCTGGATACATTGGCAACCAAGACACCTATTGGTTACTGTTTGATAAGTTACAAGAAGGTTTATTTGTGAGAAGTTTAAATATTGAAGAGCCAGAAGTAATTGAGGAGCTAGTAAAAGAGACAACGATTGATTTTGCTTTATGGAAAGAAGCTGTTGCTTCCGAGGCTGTTTGGACGGCGGTTCAAGAAGATTTTGCGCTAGCTTCTGCTTATGGTTTACAAGGAGTTCCCGCACTAATCATTAATCAAAAATATCTAATTAATGGTGCAGTACCGAAACAGCAAATCAGCCAAACTATTCAAAAAATTCTCGCAGAAGAAAAACAACAGCAACCGTTAGTTTCATTAACTCCTTCTTCTGAAGAGTCAGCTTCGTGTGAGTTTAAGGAAGGCACATGGACGTGTCATTAAACAGCATAAAATAACGTTATTCTTTGACAAAACGAAAGACTTCTGTAATAGTTAATGCGGGGGTGATAATATGTTTAACGCGTATAGAGAATACTGGAATAATATTACAACAATGAATGCGTCAGCAACACGAGCACAATATTGGTGGCCACAATTAATTAATTATTTGGTGTTAGGGATTTATTCAGCAATTACGGGCGTTTACAGATATATTGAAGTAACACCCAATGATGGAACAATCATTAAAGAATGGAATACTGTGACCATTATCTTTTTCTTGCTGACTGCTTTAATTTGGTTGGCAAACTTTACTGTTCGAGCAAGAAGATTGCATGATCGCGACCACAGTAACTGGTGGATTTTATTCTATTTACTTCCTTTTATCGGTACTTTAGTGATCTTCATTACATTAATTTTGCCAAGTAAAAGTCACACAAGATGGCCAGTGAATCAATCAGAAATTTAATTTGCTGGTTTCGTTTAGCTGATTATCTTAAGAGTGAAAATAGGACATAAGTCGGAATGACTTATGTCCTATTTTCTTTTTTATTTCAGAAAAATAAAAATATCTTCTGTATGATGGCACCTCACATTACGCGGTTCTTGCTAAAAGGGCTATCTTTTTGGTAGATAGGGAAAACCATTAAGACGTTAAAAGTTTAATAAATCGAGCAATTCTCTTTTGTTAGAAAATAAGATAGCATCATTAATTAAAATACTTGGAACACTGGTTTCAATAATTGGTTGATTGGTAATAATCAAGTCAAATTCTTCGAGTCGATGGTCACCTAATTGTTCTTCCGTAATTGCTAACGTATTTGAACGAATCCGATGCAAAGCTAAAATATCGTGGACATAGTTTCCAATATATTGACTATGATTCAGGCCCATGTCGCTAATAATCAAAATCTTTTTTGAGTCGAAACTCTGGTTAATTTCTGGAAAAGTATTAAGCAACCAAAAAATATAAGAAGATGAATAGTTTAATAGATTTGTTTCTAAAAGAGCGGAAAAGAAATGCAATTCTGCTTTTAATCGTGCATATAAGTGAAGCTGAGTAAAATGAATTTGTCGAGTGAAAAAGGTGGCCCTTTGTGTCAATTCGGAGGTGTCAAAAGGCACTAATTGAGAAAACAAATAAAGACAGGTTAACAAGTGAACAGCGAAGTCGACGACTTCTTCTGTTAATTGTTCAATCTGTGAAAAAGCATTAAATTTTAAATTTTCACGTATTCTTTGACTGATGACTTCTTGGTCTTCGGAGTAGTATTGCTGAAAAGCGCCTCTTTGAAAATACCGGAGAACTTCCCGATAGGTTTCACGGCTGAGCCCAGTAAAATGACGACTGAGTAAAAGATAATCTTCCATTTTGATTGGACTCTTTTTATCTGTTTTTTTCTGGAAACGTTGCTGAAAGCCTTGATGCTCTCTTAATAAATCAACAATAAAATACATAATAAAGAAATCGTGTTCATAACTGTTATCCATACTAATAATATTTAATTGGCATTGATTACGGCGCATTAATTGTTTGATTTCCTGCTTATCTAATTGATAAGGCAATTCATAATGACCATAATACATTAAAAAGAAAAAGGTTGTAAAAATACGTAAAGGCAATTCTTCTGTTTGGCTAGTTAATTGATAGCCTTGATCAACGATAACGCGAAGAGAGTAAGTTTCCAAGACCTGATTACACTGCTTCAATTTTCGAGCAAAAGAAGAGCGACTAATATTGATGGTATCGCAATAATATTCGATGGTTTTGCCAGGATTTTGGATAAACTCATGGAGCAATTGGGTGGTCGTTGACGTTTTTGCCATATCCGTCAGCACGTTTAAATATAAGGACACATTAAAGTTTTCTAAACGATAGCCTAATTTATGCGATGTTTTAATGGTTAAACTTTCGCCCCAACGCTGTTTAATCTCCTCAATATAACGAATAAAAGTAGACTCAGAACTACCAATATATTTTGCAAGTTCTTTTTTAGTCATCCATTTATCAGAAATGGATAAGACACGAATGATTTCTTCCATTTTCCGATAATTTTTTTCTAAAAACCTAATCATATTGTTTCCTCCCAAGTCCTTTACTTTAATGAAACAATCATCGAAACAATAACGCAATTTCAGAAATGAAACCGCTTGGTATGAAAGCTGGTGTGATTTAATGAGCTCCTTCTCTGTATAATAATTATCAGATTAGAATAATGAAATTTTACGTGCTAGGCAATTCTAATTTAACTGTTAATTCATAAAAGAAAGGAGAGAACAGACATTAAATTACTAAAGAAATTTGGGGTTTTCGGCGTAGTCTTTTTACTTGTCTCATCCTATTTCATACCGCTCATTGGCTATGCAGAAACAGCCAAAGAAGTTGAAATTACATCCGCTCAAATGATAACAGATGAGAATGATAAAACGAATATTAATATCGAGTTAAATCTTCTCAACCAAACAGAGCAGCCATTACAACGAGAAATTCAATTGAAAAATGCACAGTTCATGGATACTGCTGTAATTGAAAAAGACGGATATTCTTACCAAGTGACTAATGGTACGCTTTATCTGACTTTGGACGCACAAGTAAAAAAGCCGGTACAGCTTTCGTTAGCTGTTGAGCAAAGTTCGCTTCAAACAGCTCAGCCACCTAAGTTATTGTATGAAAACAACGAATATGATGTTTCAGTTACTTCTGAAAAAATAACAGTAGAGGATTCTGCTAAAGAATCAACTGAACCAGAAAAAATAACTGTACCAGAAAATACGAAAGAAACTAACAAAAATGATTCGGCTCCAGAAAAAACAGAACAGCCGACCGCAACAGAAGAGGTAACCAATCCATTTGCAGAAGCAAGAATGGCGCCAGCTACTTTGAGAGCGAATCTGGCACTGCCTTTAATTGCACCACAATACACGACGGATAATTCTGGGACTTATCCGACAGCTAATTGGCAGCCCACAGGCAATCAAAATGTGTTAAACCATCAAGGGAATAAAGACGGTAGTGCACAATGGGACGGCCAAACGAGTTGGAATGGGGACCCTACTAATCGCACAAATTCTTATATTGAGTATGGCGGTACAGGAGACCAAGCCGATTATGCCATCCGAAAATATGCTAGAGAAACAACAACACCAGGGCTTTTTGATGTATATCTTAATGTGCGTGGGAATGTTCAGAAAGAAATCACGCCATTGGATTTGGTCTTAGTCGTTGACTGGTCCGGTAGTATGAATGAAAACAATCGGATTGGTGAAGTTCAAAAAGGAGTGAACCGTTTTGTTGATACATTGGCAGATAGCGGTATTACCAATAACATCAACATGGGCTATGTTGGCTACTCAAGTGACGGTTATAATAACAACGCCATTCAAATGGGGCCGTTTGATACAGTCAAAAATCCAATTAAAAATATTACGCCAAGTAGCACTAGAGGAGGAACTTTCACTCAAAAAGCATTAAGAGATGCTGGTGATATGTTAGCAACGCCAAATGGACATAAGAAAGTCATTGTACTTTTAACGGATGGCGTCCCAACCTTCTCTTATAAAGTGAGTCGAGTTCAAACAGAGGCGGATGGTCGCTTTTACGGGACACAATTTACGAATCGACAAGATCAACCAGGTAGCACTTCTTATATCTCTGGTAGCTATAATGCGCCAGATCAAAACAATATCAATAAACGGATTAACAGTACGTTTATCGCCACGATAGGTGAGGCAATGGCCTTAAAACAACGTGGGATTGAAATACATGGATTGGGCATTCAATTGCAAAGCGATCCACGAGCTAATTTATCTAAACAACAAGTTGAAGATAAAATGCGTGAGATGGTGTCAGCCGATGAAAATGGAGACCTTTATTATGAATCCGCGGATTATGCACCAGACATTTCTGATTATTTAGCGAAAAAAGCCGTTCAGATTTCAGGAACGGTTGTAAACGGAAAAGTAGTTGATCCAATTGCTGAACCTTTTAAATACGAGCCAAATACATTATCAATGAAAAGTGTGGGTCCTGTTCAGGTTCAAACATTACCAGAAGTGTCGCTAACAGGCGCTACAATTAATAGTAATGAGATTTATTTGGGTAAAGGGCAAGAAATTCAAATTCATTATCAAGTACGTATTCAAACAGAGTCAGAAAACTTCAAACCTGATTTTTGGTATCAAATGAATGGTCGGACAACGTTTCAGCCATTAGCCACGGCCCCTGAAAAAGTTGATTTTGGGGTTCCTTCGGGAAAAGCACCTGGCGTGAAGTTAAACGTGAAAAAAATCTGGGAAGAGTATGATCAAGACCCGACAAGTCGGCCAGATAATGTGATTTATGAAATTAGTAGAAAGCAAGTAACTGACACAGCCAACTGGCAAACTGGGTATATTAAATTATCAAAACCAGAAAATGATACCAGCAATAGTTGGGAGCGCAAAAATGTAACCCAACTTTCCAAAACCGCGGATGAAAGCTATCAAGAAGTTCTTGGGCTTCCCCAATACAACAATCAAGGACAAGCTTTCAATTATCAAACAACCCGTGAATTAGCAGTTCCTGGTTACAGTCAAGAAAAAATCGACGATACTACTTGGAAAAACACGAAGCAGTTCAAGCCATTAGATTTAAAAGTAATCAAAAATTCTTCCTCAGGTGAGAAAAACTTAGTGGGAGCCGTCTTTGAATTGAGTGGTAAAAATGTTCAAACAACATTAGTGGACAATAAAGATGGTAGCTATTCCTTGCCAAAAGATGTGCGCCTACAAAAAGGGGAACGCTATACATTAACTGAAGTAAAAGCACCTGCAGGACATGAGTTAGGCAAGAAAACGACTTGGCAAATTGAGGTGAGTGAGCAAGGCAAAGTAAGCATCGATGGACAAGAAGTGACCACCACAAATCAAGTTATTCCATTGGAAATTGAAAATAAATTTTCTTCTTTGCCAATCAGAATTAGAAAATACACCATGCAAAATGGCAAACAAGTGAACTTAGCAGAGGCGACTTTTGCGTTGCAAAGAAAAAATGCTCAAGGAAGTTACCAAACTGTGGCAACTCAAAAAACAGATACTACAGGATTGAGCTATTTTAAAATTAGTGAACCTGGTGAGTATCGAATGGTGGAACAATCAGGACCATTAGGCTACGACACTCTTGCTGGAAATTATGAATTTACTGTTGATAAATATGGGAAAATTCACTATGCAGGCAAAAATATTGAAGAAAATGCGCCAGAATGGACACTGACACATCAAAATAATTTGAAACCTTTTGACTTAACAGTTCATAAAAAAGCCGATAATCAGACGCCACTTAAAGGAGCGAAATTCCGTTTAACAGGACCAGATACGGATATTGAATTACCAAAAGATGGCAAAGAAACGGATACTTTTGTTTTTGAAAACTTAAAACCAGGGAAATATGTTCTAACAGAAACCTTTACGCCAGAAGGATATCAGGGGTTAAAAGAACCAATCGAATTAATAATTCGTGAAGATGGTTCAGTCACGATAGATGGGGAAAAAGTAGCAGATGTTTTAATTTCTGGAGAGAAGAATAATCAAATTACTTTAGACGTTACGAACCAAGCAAAGGTTCCTTTACCTGAAACTGGTGGCATAGGACGCTTGTGGTTTTACTTGATAGCGATTAGTACATTCGTGATAGCGGGTGTTTATCTCTTTATTAGACGACCAGAAGGGAGTGTGTAATCAATGAAAAACGCACGTTGGTTAAGTATTTGCGTCATGCTACTCGCTCTTTTCGGGTTTTCACAGCAAGCATTAGCAGAGGCATCGCAAGCAAGCGTTCAAGTTACGTTGCACAAATTATTGTTCCCTGATGGTCAATTACCAGAACAGCAGCAAAACACAGGGGAAGAGGGAACGCTGCTTCAAAATTATCGGGGCTTAAATGACGTCACTTATCAAGTCTATGATGTGACGGATCCGTTTTATCAGCTTCGTTCTGAAGGAAAAACGGTCCAAGAGGCACAGCGTCAATTAGCAGAAACCGGTGCAATGAATAGAAAACCGATTGCAGAAGATAAAACACAGACAATAAATGGAGAAGATGGAGTGGTTTCTTTTTCATTAGCTAGCAAAGATTCGCAGCAACGAGATAAAGCCTATTTATTTGTTGAAGCGGAAGCACCGGAAGTGGTAAAGGAAAAAGCTAGCAACCTAGTAGTGATTTTGCCTGTTCAAGATCCACAAGGGCAATCGTTAACGCATATTCATTTATATCCAAAAAATGAAGAAAATGCCTATGACTTACCACCACTTGAAAAAACGGTACTCGATAAGCAACAAGGCTTTAATCAAGGAGAGCACATTAACTATCAGTTAACGACTCAGATTCCAGCGAATATTTTAGGATATCAGGAATTCCGTTTGTCAGATAAGGCGGATACAACGTTGACACTTTTACCAGAATCAATTGTGGTAAAAGTGGCTGGAAAAACAGTTACTACAGGTTACACATTGACGACGCAAAAGCATGGATTTACGCTTGATTTTTCAATTAAAGACTTACAAAACTTTGCAAATCAAACAATGACTGTGTCGTATCAAATGCGTTTAGAAAAGACCGCTGAACCAGACACTGCGATTAACAACGAAGGACAATTAGTCACGGACAAGCATACCTTGACTAAAAGAGCCGCAGTTCGTACAGGCGGCAAGTCTTTTGTCAAAGTTGATAGTGAAAATGCGAAAATCACCTTGCCAGAGGCTGCTTTTATCGTCAAAAATCAAGCGGGGGAATACCTCAATGAAACAGCAAACGGGTATCGTTGGCAAAAAGAAAAAGCATTAGCTAAAAAATTCACGTCTAATCAAGCCGGTGAATTTTCAGTTAAAGGCTTAAAAGATGGCCAGTACTTCTTGGAAGAAATCTCTGCACCAAAAGGTTATCTTCTGAATCAAACAGAAATTCCTTTTACGGTGGAAAAAAATTCTTATGCAACGAACGGACAACGAACAGCACCGTTACATGTAATCAATAAAAAAGTAAAAGAGTCAGGCTTCTTACCAAAAACAAATGAAGAACGTTCTATTTGGTTGACGATTGCAGGCCTGCTAATCATTGGGCTGGTAGTCATTTGGCTATTTTATCAAAAACAAAAAAGAGGAGAGAGAAAATGAAGCAATTAAAAAAAGTTTGGTACACCGTTAGTACCTTGTTACTAATTTTGCCACTTTTCACGAGTGTATTAGGGACAACAACTGCATTTGCAGAAGAAAATGGGGAGAGCGCACAGCTCGTGATTCACAAAAAGAAAATGACGGATTTACCAGATCCGCTTATTCAAAATAGCGGGAAAGAAATGAGCGAGTTTGATAAATATCAAGGACTGGCAGATGTGACGTTTAGTATTTATAACGTGACGAGCGAATTTTACGAGCAACGAGCGGCAGGCGCAAGCGTTGATGCAGCTAAACAAGCTGTCCAAAGTTTAACTCCTGGGAAACCTGTTGCTCAAGGAACCACCGATGCAAATGGGAATGTCACTGTTCAGTTACCTAAAAAACAAAATGGTAAAGATGCAGTGTATACCATTAAAGAAGAACCAAAAGAGGGTGTAGTTGCTGCTACGAATATGGTGGTGGCGTTCCCAGTTTACGAAATGATCAAGCAAGCAGATGGTTCCTATAAATATGGAACAGAAGAATTAGCGATTGTTCATATTTATCCTAAAAATGTGGTAGCCAATGATGGTAGTTTACATGTGAAAAAAGTAGGAACTGCTGAAAATGAAGGATTAAATGGTGCAGAATTTGTTATTTCCAAAAGCGAAGGCTCACCAGGCACAGTAAAATATATCCAAGGAGTCAAAGATGGATTATATACATGGACAACGGATAAAGAACAAGCAAAACGCTTTATTACTGGGAAAAGTTATGAAATTGGCGAAAATGATTTTACAGAAGCAGAGAATGGAACGGGAGAATTAACAGTTAAAAATCTTGAGGTTGGTTCGTATATTTTAGAAGAAGTAAAAGCTCCAAATAATGCAGAATTAATTGAAAATCAAACAAAAACACCATTTACAATTGAAGCAAACAATCAAACACCTGTTGAAAAAACAGTCAAAAATGATACCTCTAAAGTTGATAAAACAACACCAAACTTAGATGGTAAAGATGTGGCAATTGGCGAAAAAATTAAATATCAAATTTCTGTAAATATTCCATTGGGGATTGCAGACAAAGAAGGCGACGCTAATAAATACGTCAAATTCAATTTAGTTGATAAACATGATGCAGCCTTAACTTTTGATAACGTGACTTCTGGAGAGTATGCCTATGCGTTATATGATGGGGATACAATGATCGCTCCTGAAAATTATCAAGTGACTGAACAAGCAAATGGCTTCACTGTCGCCGTTAATCCAGCGTATATTCCTACGCTAACACCAGGCGGCACACTAAAATTCGTTTACTTTATGCATTTAAATGAAAAAGCAGATCCTACGAAAGGCTTTAAAAATGAGGCGAATGTTGATAACGGTCATACCGACGACCAAACACCACCAACTGTTGAAGTGGTGACAGGTGGGAAACGTTTCATTAAAGTCGATGGCGATGTGACAGCGACACAAGCCTTGGCGGGAGCTTCCTTTGTCGTCCGTGATCAAAACAGCGACACAGCAAATTATTTGAAAATCGATGAAACAACGAAAGCAGCAACTTGGGTGAAAACAAAAGCTGAAGCAACTACTTTTACAACAACGGCTGATGGATTAGTTGATATCACAGGGCTTAAATACGGTACCTATTATTTAGAAGAAACTGTAGCTCCTGATGATTATGTCTTGTTAACAAATCGGATTGAATTTGTGGTCAATGAACAATCATATGGCACAACAGAAAACCTAGTTTCACCAGAAAAAGTACCAAACAAACACAAAGGTACCTTACCTTCAACAGGTGGCAAAGGAATCTACGTTTACTTAGGAAGTGGCGCAGTCTTGCTACTTATTGCAGGAGTCTACTTTGCTAGACGTAGAAAAGAAAATGCTTAATTTCTAGCATCACCGAAGAAATTTTTAGAAAAACAAAGAGCCTGGGCCAATCACTGTCCCAGGCTTTCATGCTTTATTTTTAAGGAGGAAGCAATGAAGTCAAAAAAGAAACGTCGTATCATTGATGGTTTTATGATTCTTTTACTGATTATTGGAATAGGTGCATTTGCGTATCCTTTTGTTAGCGATGCATTAAATAACTATCTGGATCAACAAATTATCGCTCATTATCAAGCAAAAGCAAGCCAAGAAAACACCAAAGAAATGGCTGAACTTCAAGAAAAAATGGAAAAGAAAAACCAAGAATTAGCGAAAAAAGGCAGCAATCCTGGATTAGATCCTTTTTCTGAAACGCAAAAAACAACGAAA
This sequence comes from Enterococcus sp. DIV1316a, assembly GCF_050536915.1. NCBI lineage: Bacteria > Bacillati > Bacillota > Bacilli > Lactobacillales > Enterococcaceae > Enterococcus > Enterococcus sp. DIV1316a. The sequence continues at coordinate 880,480 of NZ_CP172913.1, forward strand.
AAACCAGACAAATCCTATTTTGAAAGTCATACGATTGGTGTTTTAACCATTCCAAAAATAAATGTCCGTTTACCAATTTTTGATAAAACGAATGCATTGCTATTGGAAAAAGGAAGCTCCTTGTTAGAAGGAACCTCCTATCCTACAGGTGGTGCGAATACACATGCGGTCATTTCAGGACATCGTGGTCTCCCTCAAGCCAAATTATTTACAGATTTGCCAGAATTAAAAAAAGGCGATGAATTTTATATCGAAGTTAATGGGAAGACGCTCGCTTATCAAGTAGATCAAATAAAAACCGTTGAACCAACTGATACAAAAGATTTACACATTGAGTCTGGCCAAGATCTCGTCACTTTATTAACTTGCACACCGTATATGATAAACAGTCATCGGTTATTAGTTCGAGGACATCGTATCCCATATCAACCAGAAAAAGCAGCAGCGGGGATGAAAAAAGTGGCACAACAACAAAATTTACTATTATGGATATTACTTTTAATTGCCTGTGCGTTAATTATTAGCGGCTTCATTATCTGGTACAAGCGACGGAAAAAGACGACCAGAAAACCAAAGTAGTATGACGAAAAGGCTAAACATACTAAAAAAAAGAGTAAAAAAATAGCTTTTCAATTTTTAATCCTCCTTATCGTGCATAATTGAACCAGAGAAACAGAAGTATTAACGAAATAACTAAAAGAGCAAGCCCTGAATAAAAAGCGACAAAGGGCCAATCAATCGACTGTTTAAATTCCTGCCAAGTTTGGATTTTTCTGTTTTTTTTCGCGCTATCCTCAAGCGTGAGTAAATAATTCAATAGTAAGAGGAGTAGCAACACCGTGAAATCATTTGTGGTAAAAAGCACATGTAAAAATAGAATGACAAAGACAACACGGGATAACACTCGATTCCGCAAAATTAAAAATAACTTAGCACGCATAATAAACCACCATTTCTTATCAGAGATAATGAATCTGTTTTTGTCTACTCTTTAGTTATATCATAAAATTCTTAATAATGAAAAAATGATTCAAGAAAATAATTGAAAAAAGTTTTTTTCCTGAATCATTATTTTCGTAAATAAAGAATAAACGTGTTACTCTTGGCTTATCAAATTTGGAAGGAGTGTTAAAAATGAAATATCTGGATATTATTGCTTTAATTTTATTGATTGTCGGAGGTTTAAACTGGTTATTAGTTGGTGCATTTAATTTTGATTTAGTTGCAACAATTAGTGGCGGTGCAACCACACCATTAGCAAAAATTATCTATATTATTGTCGGAATTTGTGCGATTTATTCTATTAAGTTTTTAGCTCCTTTGTTCCGCGAACCATAGGATTGATTTAAAAGATTTAGATAACGTGAAGTTATTTTGACTTAGCAATTGAGAGTTTCCTTGAGAAAGGGGACTCTTTTTTTATTTTCTATATTCGTTTCAGAAGGTTTAGACAAGCTCAAAAAATATTTCAAGAGAGCTGCGTTGTTTTCAAAATAGAACCTAGCATTACCTCGAACGTACCTCAAATAACCTGTGTCTTTTTTTGAATCATTAGTTCAAATTGATGTGATCACTAGTGAGAAAAATCAGCTCTAGGATATATAGGAAAATATAAGCATCAAATAGGGATTTTGATGATAAATTATCTTTTTCCTTGTTATGATTATAACAAGGAAAAAGAAAGTAGGGATTTATTTATGGAATTACAGGTGACAAAAAAGGCTAAATTTTTTTGTTTGGCGATGGCATTACTAATGACATTAGGTATTTTTATCAGCGCTGGTACAAGTGTTTATGCATCTGACCAGCTAGAGGATTCAGAAGTTGAGGCTGTAGCAAAAGGACTGGAAGAAATGTATGAGAATGGAGTGACGGAAGATAACTTTAAAAACTATGTCAAAAATAATTTTGCTCAGCAAGAGATTTCTTCAGTTGAGGAAGAGTTAAATGTAAATATTTCTGATGCTTCAACAGTAGTTCAAGCACGTTTTAATTGGAATGCATTAGGAAGTTGCGTTGCTAACAAAATCAAAGATGAGTTTTTTGCAATGATTAGTATCAGCGCAATTGTAAAAGCTGCACAAAAGAAAGCCTGGAAAGAATTAGCAGTGACTGTATTACGCTTCGCTAAAGCCAATGGGTTAAAGACGAATGCTATTATTGTAGCTGGACAACTAGCTTTATGGGCAGTTCAATGTGGGCTAAGCTAATGAATTTAAAAGATCATGTTACGGAAATAGTAATTACTTTTATCATCGCTTTTGTGTATACTTGGATAGATTCAGGAGAAATTGAAATCTTAAAAACTCTTTTGATAACAATAATATTTTTAGCCATGTTCTATGCAATACCCAAAATCACCAATAGAAAAAGAAAATGAAGTGGTTTTAGAAAGATAATGTGATAGGAAGTGTAAGAGGAGGTAACGAGCCTTCTCTTGCTTATAGAAAAAAAGAGCTAAAACCTTTATTTTATAAGGTTTTAGCTCTTTTTTGTTTTTCTCTACTTTTCTAAAAATGGAGACGGCGGGAGTCGAACCCGCGTCCAAACATATTGCCACTTAAATCTCTACGTTCATAGACACTCATTTAAAGGTTCGCTTTACAGCGTGCCGAGTGACAGGCATTCTGTATTGCTAGTCTGGTAAGCTCCTCTAAATTTTACAGACGGAAAAATTTAGCGTATCCCACTTCGATTAGGACCCTGACCCGAGCACATGGGCGATGCCGGGAGGATCTTCGCTAGCTGGTTTTTAGGCAGCTAAAGCGAAAGAATTGTTTTCGTTTTTAGCAGTTATATTTAACTGTAACGTTTTAACGTAGCCGTAACCTACGAAACGCAATTCAAGCTCAACTATGCCTGTCGAATCCGTAACGCCCCCGAAATAACATAAGTATCCCTTGATACTTATCAAAGTATAGCATAAATTCCTTGTTTTTTCAAAGAGTAGGATAACACTCTGTTAGATATTCATAAAAAGAGGAAGGATGGACCGTAACTCAGTTCATCCTTCCTCTTTTTATGAAAGTGTGTGGGTATGTTTTGTAATCCATTGTTGCAAACGGATATTCAACCAAAAACCATAAATTCCTAAAGTAATTATAGTTAATAAAAGCCATTTAATCCAATGACCGAATAATTGCATAGCTGTACCGTCAAAATAAAGGCGTTTACCATCAATAACGGTATGCTTGATTTTCCAGTTGTACATCATACAAATTCCCCAAGGTGCGCAAATGCCTAATGTAAAGACAGTAATCAAGGTTGCTAAAATTGAAGTCCCGATATACGTGGCTAAATCACCGTCAAAATATGAATTTTTCATTCTTTTCCTTCTTATCTCATAACTTTTATTATAACAAGAATAAATGGCCTGGGAAACAAAATGAGGATGAAATAAGTATTTTTATTCATTATTAATGTGAAATATGTTATTTATGCAACTCAAACTTGGCAGCATTAGATATTTTGTAACAAATGTTATCTAATGTAACTACCATAATAAAACGTTTTCCTTAGGAAGTGAATTAGAAATTTAAAAAAAAGGCTACTTAAATGAGCATTAATATTGTACGAGACATATCTTTTTGCTATTGTCAACTTCTGAAAAAGACCACTAAGTGGAAAAAACAAGAGAAAAGAAGGGTGAATAATTTTTTATGACAAAAAATGTAAAATTTTTAGTGTTACTGTTGGTAATGATTCTACCAATTGCGGGGGCGTTATTGATTGGTCCAATTTCGTTTGGCGCCGAATTGAGCAAAAGTTCAATCGTTGACAAAGTAGAATTAGATCACACTACTTTATATCAAGGAGAGATGACCTCAATTAAAGTATCTTTTAGTGACAAAGAAAATCAGAAAATAAAACCTGGCGATACTATTACTTTAACTTTACCAAATGCATTAGTTGGAATGACCGAGAACGATGGCTCACCACGAAAAATCAATTTAAATGGTTTAGGGGAAGTTTTTATCTATAAAGATCATGTTGTAGCAACATTTAATGAAAAAGTTGAATCTTTACATAATGTGAATGGGCATTTTTCTTTCGGGATTAAAACGCTTATCACCAATAGTTCGCAACCGAATGTGATAGAAACGGATTTCGGAACAGCAACGGCGACTCAACGTTTGACGATTGAAGGAGTGACCAACACAGAGACTGGCCAAATTGAGCGAGACTATCCGTTTTTTTATAAAGTAGGCGATTTGGCTGGAGAGTCAAATCAAGTACGTTGGTTTTTAAATGTGAACCTCAATAAATCCGATGTCACAGAAGATATTTCAATTGCGGATCGACAAGGAAGTGGTCAACAATTAAATAAAGAGAGTTTTACATTTGATATTGTGAATGACAAAGAAACTAAATATATTTCACTTGCCGAGTTTGAGCAACAAGGTTATGGCAAAATTGACTTCGTAACAGATAATGACTTTAATTTACGTTTTTATCGGGATAAAGCACGCTTTACTTCCTTTATCGTCCGTTACACTTCGACAATCACGGAAGCAGGCCAACATCAAGCAACATTTGAAAATAGTTATGACATCAATTATCAACTAAACAATCAAGACGCAACGAATGAAAAAAATACATCACAGGTTAAAAATGTTTTTGTAGAAGGCGAGGCAAGCGGCAATCAAAATGTGGAAATGCCAACAGAAGAAAGTCTAGACATTCCTTTAGAGACAATAGAAGAATGGGAACCAAAGATACCTACTTCGGAACAGGCAACAGAAACAACTGAAGAGAATGGCGCAACAGAAACCGCAGAAAGCAGCCAACCAGAAGTTCATGTCTCACCAACAGAAGAAGAAAATCCAGATGAAAGTGAAACGTTAGGTACAATTGCACCAATCATACCTGAAAAACCAAGTGTGACAACTGAAGAGAATGGCGCAACAGAAACTGCAGAAAGCAGCCAACCAGAAGTTCATGTCTCACCAACAGAAGAAGAAAATCCAGATGAAAGTGAAACGTTAGGTACAATTGCACCAATCATACCTGAAAAACCAAGTGTGACAACTGAAGAGAATGGCACAACAGAAACGGCAGAAAGCAGCCAATCAGAAGTTCATGTCTCACCAACAAAAGAAATTACTATAACTGAGAAAAAACAGCCATCCACAGAAACAACTGTGGAGACAAATAAAAATGTTACATCAAAAAATCAACCACAAATACTAAACGCTCCATTAAATACATTGAAAAATGAAGGAAGCCCACAGTTGGCTCCCCAACTGCTTAGTGAACCAATTCAAAAATTAAATGAAGCAAACGGGCAACGAGAACTTCCCAAAACAGGCACAACAAAAACACCGTTTATGTTAATAGCAGGAATACTGGCAAGTACATTTGCCGTTTTAGGTGTAAGTTATCTACAAATCAGAAAGAATTAACAATAGAAAAGCCATCCAGCTTTCGCTGGGGGGCTTTTCTATTATCTGGAGATAAATTGCTGATAGGCGCCAATCAAAAACTATGCTACAGTAAGGTATATAATGCTCGAAAAGGAGGGAGTAAATGACTAAAAAAATATGGTCGCACTTTCAGAAAAGCTTCACTTGGTACATTTTGATTGGTGTGATTGTTTCATTATGTAGTGCTTTAGCAATTTATTTTTTTCAACAGTTGTTAGATCATTATCAAAAAAGTTTCCAACTAGGGTTGTTAGTAGCGTATGGAACGACAATTATTTTAATTCCGCTATTGTCTTACTGTGAACAGAAACCGAAAGCTTACTTAACTAATGGCATCTATTTCTATTTGAAGAAATTAAGTTTAATAAAAATGAGCAAGATTTCCTATGAAGAATATCTAAAACTGGGAGCGGGTGCTTTACTACAAAAAGTAGAAGTTGGTGCAGCAGCTGGGAGAAATATCCACTTGAATTTTTATGGGCGCTTATTTCGAGAGTTAATTCCAGAGACGTTATTTAATTTATTTTTCATAGCATTGATTGATAAAAAATTATTACCAGCAATTCTAATTGGTTATGTGATTGTATTTATTTTAACCAAAATACTTTTGAAAACGCTACAAAAAATGAAAGAAAAAACACTTATTTCTGAAGAAGCAATGAATGCTACTTTGATACGAGGGATGACCGAACTAGTAACTTTTAGAATTAATCGAAAATATAAAAAAGAGATTGAAAATTACGCGTTAATGGCAGAGGAAAATAGTCAAAATATAACAAAAATGACTATGATCCATGAATTTTTCTTTGGCTTTTTTGCCTTGTTAGTTGCACTTATCAAAGTAAGTATTGTCGTACTTAGTTTTACTAACGTCGTGACGCTAAGTTTAGGTGGACTTGTAGCGATAGTGATGTATATCGATCGAATTTATACGCCGATAGCCATATTTAATGTTTTATTTGTTCAATATAATTTGGATAAAGTAGCCTATCAGCGCTTGGAAGATTTTTATAAAAAAGAAGATGATCCTGACTTAGCGGTTTCCGGCAAAGCGTTACCTGAAATTCAAACAATTTCATTAAAAGATGTGTGTTTTAGCGTAGATAGTCAAACGATTATGTCCCAACAAAATCGACAATTTTCAATGAATAAAACCTATGGCTTGATTGGAAAAAGTGGGACAGGTAAATCTACCCTGATTAAATTGATTTTAGGATTATTGAAGCCGACAGAGGGGACAGTTTATGTGAATCAATTTCCTCTAACACAATTTAATTTGGAAGATTATTATGAAAAAGTTTTTTATTTATCTCAAGATGTGCCAATATTTCAAGGAACGTTGAAAGAAAATATTGTATTTAATCAAGAAATTTCTGATGAACAAGTAATTGAAGCTATGTATCGTTTTCAGTTGGGGGAACTTTATGAACGGTTACCGGAAGGTTTAAACACTATTGTGAGTGAAAAAGGAATGAATTTTTCTGGTGGTGAAAAACAACGGATTGCTTTTACACGCTTAGCATTTACACAAGCAGAGATCCTTATTTTAGATGAGGCGACTTCTGCATTGGACGAAAAGACCGAAGAAAAAGTGTTACAAGAAGTACAAAAATTTACCCACAATAAGTTGACTATTTTGGTTACTCATCGACCTAAAACCCTGCGATTTGTAGATGAAATTATTGATTTAAATGAGTGAACTTGTTAGCTCTTTGGCGCTTCTTTTGCTACACTTTTTATAAGAATTGAGAGAAAGGGGCAACTGTTGATGAATAATAATGAGCAAGAATTAGCGGAATTTTGGGATGAATTTGCAGAAGAATATGAAGAAGTTCAACAAGAATCGCCATTTCCAATTGCCCGAGAATTACGTGATTTCTTGGTCCAAGAAGGTCTTTTTCCGTGTCAGACATTTCTGGATATCGCAGGTGGGACAGGACGATACTTACCTTTTTTTCAAGAGCAAGTCACGGAGTATACGCTAGCCGATATTTCTCAGAGAATGTTGGAGATTGCGGAAGCAAAAGCACAAAGCAACGTTGTTTTTCTTCACCAAAGCCAAGAAAGACTGATTGAGACTGGGAAAAAATTTCAAGTCGTTTTTTCAGCGATGAATCCTGCTTTGGATACGCCGGAAAAAGTTAAGGCATTGTGCCAATTAAGTGAGGAATGGTGTCTTATATTTCGGCTAGTGGAAGAGCAAGATTCGTTATTTTCTCCTTTTGAGCAAGAGAGCAACCCGCAGTTAAATTGGATGGCAAAATACAAAGCATTTCTAAAAAAAGAACAGCGACCTTTTTTCACAAAAAAATTTTTCTTTGAAGCATCAGAAGCTATTTCAAAAGACTTTTTCCGCAACTATTTTGAAGAACAATGGTCAGTTCCAATTTTAGAACAACGCATACAAGAAATTTTTGGTTCTCATGAAATTAAGCAAAATCAGCGTACCATTATTTATGAATTAATTGTTATTCCATGTAAAAAAACAACCAGCGATGACTAATTATCGCTGGTTGTTTTTCGGTTATTTAATTGTGCGAAAGCTTTTTCTGGAATCTCTTTTTTATCAATTTTGACAGGAGATTGGATGATTCTTTTTTTACTAATGGTTGCTTCTATGTAAGCATTTGGTTCCAAAGGTTGAGGATTTTTGTCTGTCCGTTCGTAGTCCATGACTTGTGTTTTTCCATTACTTTTAACAAAAGTTAGTCGATAGTGTAAAGAATATTGGCCATCTATGCTTTTTTGATTGTCATCTACTGTTTGTTTTCGTTCAGGAATTTCTAGAGGAACTTGTGCATAGGCTTTTTCACCCTTATATGTATCTGCATAATAACGATAGCCTGTATAACCACCAACAATGAATAAGCCAATAAATAAAATAGCGCCGATTTTTTTCATTTTTTCTCCTCCTAACAATTTACAAAAATAGCATAGCAAAAGAAGAAGGAGATGGAACATCGAAAAAACGAACAGTTGTCTTACAAAACTGTTCGTTTTTTTTGGTCTATTTAGCTTTCATCAGAGAGTAGAAAGGAATCATTTTTCTTACGATAACTAAAGAAAATAACAAAGTACAGTAGGCCTGTTAAAAGAGTGACGCCTAACGAATTTGTAAATAAGATGCCAATAAAGATGAGACCTAAAATGATTAAAGCAAGGAGATTAATACTTTTTTCAAAGAGAGACCCTCGTTTTAAAGAAAGAACAAACGCCGCAGCGCTAATTAAAATCCAAATTAGCAAGACAGTGTAAGAGAGAGAACCGGCTAAGTAACCAAATAATTCATCGCCAACAAAATAAGAAAGAATAACGCCCAGATATAAAACACTGGCGCAGAAGAAAACTGAACGTTGAGGTACTTGGTGCTTGTTTAAAACCGCAAGTTTACTCATGGGTCCTTTTTTATCTTTTAAGCGAAAATATAAAAGGCGAGAAGAGGCGTATACCCCAGAATTAATAGAAGAAAACAAGGCTAAAATAATCACAAAATTTACGATGTCAGCAGCAAAAGGAATATTCATTTTTTCAAAAACCATAACAAATGGACTCACCGTTGTGCCTGCTAATGTATTCCAAGGGAAAATAATCAAAAGTAAGAATAATGGAATGATATAGAAGGAAATAATCCGTCCCATCACACCACGAATCGCCTTAGGAATGGCTTTTTTAGGATCATCTGCTTCACTGACAGTGATCGCGATTAATTCTGAACCGCCATAAGAATAAATAACTACTAATAAAGAATTAACAATACCTTTCATGCCATGTGGGGCGAAGCCACCATGATCGGTGATACTTTGTAAAGTAGGGAAGACACCACTGCCTAGCATTTGTTGTCCCACCAGATAAACACCAAAAATAATTAACAAAATGATGACACTAATTTTAGCAAACGCCAACCAATATTCTGTTTCTGCAAATAAACGAACCGAGTAAAGATTAATGAGCGTCGTTAAAATAGCTAAAATAAAAACAAAAAACCAAGCAGGAATATTAGGAAACCAAAGTTGTAAAAAGGAAGCTGCGGCAACCGCTTCTGCGATAATATTAATTGTCCACATGGAATAATAAACCCAATCAATAAAGTCAGCAGAATGTGCACCTAAAAATGGTCGAACTAAGCCAGACAAACCATGATGTGTGTCTCCGCCATCTAAAACGAGTTTTCCTAAACCACTCATGACGATGAAGAGAACAGCACCGCCAATTAGAAAGGCGATTAAAACAGAAGGACCAGCAATACCAATTGCTTCGCCACTTCCTTTAAAAAGACCTGCGCCAATCGCTCCCCCTAAGGCTAACATCGTAATGTGGCGCGAGCTTAATTGTTTTTTTAAGGTTGTTTGTTGTGTTTCACTCATAGGATTCTCCTTTAATTGAAAAAAATAATATGAAAATAACTTTCTTTATTATATACAATTTTCTGACAATTACAACTATTCTGTCAATGAAAATGAAAAAATAAGTGAAAAATATTATGAAAATAAAAAAATCGAGCAATTTAAGTGATTAAAATCGCTCAATTTTTTTATTAATTTTTATTTTTTAATAGAGTCATAATTGTTAATGGAACAGTAATGACTACATAGCCGATGATACTAGCCACTACTAAATAAGCTATAGGACTCGAGAAATTAAATAAGTCCGTTAAAAGTATTGCGACAATCATTGAAATAGCATAACAAATGAATAATTGAATAAACCGCTTTGCAGACAAAAAATCACCTCTTCCTAATTAGTTAAAGTCTCTTTTCAATCATTTAGTATACACCTGAAAAGAAGAATAAACTATCATTAATTAAAAGAAAAAGTGAAACCACTAGCGGATTTTTTGTTCAGCTGATTATCTTAAGAATTAGAAAATGGGACATAAGTCATCTCGACTTATGGCCCATTTTCATTTATGACGTTGGCTTCGTGTAAATTGAGAAGTCTCGTCCTCTCTAGTGGTTGGTTGTTGTGTTCGTTGTACGGCTTGCTTTTCCGGCTCGCTCTTTTTGGCAACATCAGTCACAACATTTGGCTTCTGAGAAGGGGGGACAGTTGTTTTTTTGTTTAAAGTTGGCGTAGTTCTTTTTGTTTCTTTCTTTTGTTTCTTTTTATTATTTTTATCATTTCCAGTGACTGTCAAATAGATAATCAGAAAAATCATTAGGATCGTTGCAACAATTAATAGAATAAACATGTTAAATGAAATGAACATGCATGGCCCTCGTTTCTCGTTTTTTCTTAGTTTACCAAAATTTCAAAATTTCGTCACTCTTTTCTTCAGAAAAAACGAATTTCAAAGGGGTTAAAAGAAACTTTTATAAAAAAGCCTCCTTTTTTGTGTGAAAATGCACAAAATTTCTGGAATCGTTTGCTGTTAAAACCAGATACTGGTAAAATAATTATTGTATAAGAATCATTTTAAAAAACGATTTTTGTTACAAATAACGTATTTGTTGAAAAGGCACTGTGAAGTAGTTAGAGACGACAGCCAAGTGACTTTTAATGACAGCCGCCCAATTAATTTCATGGAGCCTTTTCGTAGAAAACGAGGAGGTTATTTTGCGTGAAAGTGAGTATATTTTCGACATGCGTGGTGGATCTACTTTTTCCAAATGTAGGGCAAGCAATGGTAGAGGTTTTGGAACGTTATGGCTGTGAAACGGTTTTACCAACAAGCCAAACGTGTTGTGGTCAGCCAACGTACAATAGTGGCTATGTGACAGAGAGCACGACAACGCTTAAGAATCAAATTGATAGTTTTGACGGTGCCGATTATGTGGTGGGACCTGCGGGGTCTTGTGTCGGCATGATGAAAGAATACCACAAATTTTTAGCAGATGATCCTATTTATGGACCAAAAGCACAACGTTTAGCTGAGCGAACTTATGAGTTTAGTCAGTTTCTTTATCGTGTCTTAGGGGTCAAAGATGTTGGCGCAACGTTACATGGGAAAGCCACTTATCATCGTTCTTGTCATATGACGCGAATTTTAAATGAACGAGAATCACCCTTTGTTTTGTTGGATCATGTGAAAGGATTAGAAATGATTCCTTTAGGACATCTTGAAAATTGTTGCGGATTTGGCGGAACGTTTTCAGTGAAAATGCCAGCTATTTCTGAACAAATGGTGACGGAAAAAATGAACGATGTGATTGATACAGGCGCAGAAATTTTAATTAGTGCGGATATGGGTTGCCTGATGAATATCGGCGGTAAATTCAATCGTGATGGGAAAAAGATTAAGATTATGCATATTGCAGAAGTCCTTAATCACGAAGTGGATGAAGCACGCATGGATCAACCGCAAATCATATCGGTAGGGTAAGGGGGAAGAACTGTGGGATTATCAACGAGCAATAAGCCGTTAAGTGAACGAATTGAAGAAAGTAAAAAAGATGTGTTTATGCAAAAGGCTGTCGCCAAAGCACAAGATGCCCAATGGGAGAAACGAGAAGGTGCGCGGGAAGCTTTAGGCAATTGGCCACAATGGCGTGAACTGGGAGAACAAATTCGCCAACATACAATTCAGTATCTGCCTGACTATTTAGAAGAGTTCAGTGATAACGTCGCCAAACGAGGTGGCAAAGTCTTTTTTGCTCAAACCGCCGAAGAGGCCAATGAATATGTGAAACAAGTGGTTCTAGAAAAAAAGGCGAAAAAAATTGTGAAATCTAAATCAATGGTGACGACCGAAGTCGATATTGATCCAATGTTATTGGGATTAGACGATGTCAGTGTGATGGAAACAGACTTGGCGGAATTCATTTTACAAATGGATGACTGGGATGAGCCGTCACATATTGTTTTCCCAAGTATTCATAAAAATCGCGAACAGATTCGTCAGGTTTTTGCGAAAAAATTAGGGTATCAAGGAGATAATGACCCGGTAAATTTGGCACGCTGTGCACGAGAAGTGATGCGCAAATTCTTTTTGGAAGCGGAGATTGGCATTACAGGTTGTAATTTTGCTATTGCGGATAGCGGCTTAATTAACTTAAATACAAATGAAGGAAATGCTGATTTGACCATCAGTATTCCTAAGACACAAATCGTGTTAATGGGGATGGAAAGAATCGTACCAACAATGCGTGAAGCAGAGGTTTTAGATAACCTTTTAGCCAGAAGTGCCGTTGGTCAAAATTTAACAACGTATGTGACGTTTGCCGGGCAAAAAAATGCGGATGAATCCGATGGTCCAGAAGAATTTCACGTGGTCATTTTGGATAACGGACGTTCAAAAGCGTTAGGAACAGCCTTTCAGCCAGTCTTACAGTGTATTCGTTGTGGGTCTTGTCTGAATGTTTGTCCGGTCTATCGCCATATTGGAGGGCACGGTTATGGCTCTATTTATCCAGGCCCAATTGGTGCTGTGCTTTCTCCAATTTTAGGTGGATATAAACAGTTTGGGGAATTGCCTTATGCATCTAGTCTTTGTGGGGCATGTACGGAAACGTGTCCTGTGAAAATTCCATTGCACGAATTATTAATTGAACATCGTAAAGTGATGACCGATGATCTGAAAATGAAACATGGATTTGAAGATTTCCAAATGCGTATGGTAGGTAAAGCCACTGGTTCACCAGCAATGTTTAAAGCAGCCATGAAAGTCGATCATGCTGCAGCGGGCATTTTAAGTAAACAAAAAGAAATTACTGTTGAAAACATGTACAATCATGGGGGCTACCTTGATAAAGGACCAGGGTTAGTAAAAGGTTGGACCGATGTTCGTGATTTGCCAAGACCACCAAAATCTTCAGAAAACTTCAGAAGTTGGTTCAAAAAACATCAAGAAGGTGAAAAAAATGACTAACGAAGCGATTCAAAATCGAGAACCTTTTTTACAAAATCTACGAGAAAAATTAGGCGTAGAAAAACAGCCTGTTTCGGCCCATCCATTTGAGCCAGTTAATCATTTACCAGAAGAACAGTTGGCAGATAAAACACCAGCAGAGCTATTAACGATTGTGAAAGAACGTGTGGAAACGATTCACACGAACTTAGTGGAAACCACACAAGAAAATTTACTGACGACGATTCAGCAAATTGTTGCTGAGTTTGGTGGGGGCAATCTTTTATTGCCAACAGATGCACGTTTTGAAGCCTATGGATTAGCTGATTTAGCTAAGTCATTAGAGGCTGTTTCTGTTAAGCAATGGCAACCTGGAAGTGAGCAACGAGAAGCGAATATTCAAACAGCTGCTCAGGCAAATATTGCGATTGCCTTTGCTGAGTTTTTACTAGCTGAATCAGGAACGATTGTGGTGGAGTCCAATGCGGGACAAGGCAGAGCCTTACATTTTTTACCGAAGCATTACATTTCAATTATACCGTTTAGCAAACTCGTTCCACGTTCGACTCAGCCAGCAGCTTTTTATACAGAAAAAATAGAAAAAGGCGAAAAAATCGGCTCAGCGATTCACTTTATTTCAGGGCCTTCTAATTCAGGAGATATTGAAATGCAACTGGTTGTCGGGTTGCATGGTCCTTTAGAAGTTTGTTACGTGGTTGTGATGGATCGCTAAAACGCTAGAAGCATAATCAATTCAGCCCTTTTTAGAATTGATTATGCTTTTTTTATGAGCAGGATCAAAAAAGTAAGAATCAAATTTGAAAGAAATACGTTTTTTTTCTGACCATTTTGTAAAAAAAGCGTACATAAAAATTAATTGGGTGTTAAGCACTATAGGATTGATTTACTTTGTGGTAGAATATGAGACATAAGATAATAAGGTTTTTGGAGGAATGAGTTTGAAATCAAAAGAATTAATTAAAACAGTCGTCTTTTTTGCCTGTTTAGCTTTGGGTCTGTTTTTACTGAGACAATTTGTATTTACGCCTGTCGTAGTGAGAGGTCATTCAATGGATCCAACGTTAGCAGATGGTGAACGGGTAATTACGTTAAAAAACACAGAAATTAATCGTTTCGATATTATTACTTTCCCAGCGCCAGATGAACCAGATAAAAATTATATTAAACGTGTGATTGGTTTACCTGGAGATACAATTGCGTACAAGGATGATACGTTGTACATCAATGGAAAAGAAGTTGACGAACCCTATTTAGATGAATTTAAAAAAGCCTTAACAGATGGTCAACCTTTGACAGGCGATTTTTCATTAAAAGAAAAAGTACCAGCAGATAGCTACTTTGTTTTAGGTGATAATCGACGGAATTCAAAAGACGGTCGTGTCATTGGTTTTATTCATAAAAAAGATATTTTGGGTGAAGTGAAATTTGTGATGTGGCCATTCTCACGGTTTGGTCCAATACCAGAAGTGTCAAAACAATAAAAGAGACAATGAGTAAAAGAGAAGGACGGAAATGTGTAAAAACAAACACATGTTTCCGTCCTTCTTTTGTGGTAAAATAAAGGCAGTGCAAAGGAAAAGGATGTGAAACCATGAGTGTGCAGTTTATTAGAGGAACCGCCGTGGCAGACTTAGAAGCGCCACTTATACAGGCGACAAAACAATGGCTAGAGGAAGACGCACAGCATGAAGTATTCTATTTAGTCCCGAACCATATTAAGTTTGAGCAAGAAATTCAAGTCTTGCAAAAGTTACGTCAATTACAGACAACTACGTCTGATTCAATAACCAGTACCCGTCTGCAGGTTTTTAGTTTTTATCGTTTGGCTTGGTACTATTTACAACATACACCTTTTTACTCGGCAGATGTTTTATCTGATGCAGGTGCTGCGATGATTTTTCGCAAAATTTTAGTAGAAGCAGAAGAAGAGTTACAAATTTTTAGAGGTGAAATTAACAAGCCTGGCTTTATTCAGCAACTATTTCAGCTTTATCAAGAAATGCGCGAAGGCAATATTGAGATTGCGGAGCTTTATCCATTTTTAGAAAAACAAACGGAGAACCCTAAAGGACAAGATTTACAACTTAAGTTTCAAGATTTAACGTTAATTTTTACGCGATTCCAATTGCAAATGAGTCAGTATGGCTATGAATCAGCGGAGATTATTCAACATTTAAGCGAGTATTTACAAACGGTTGATTTGTCGAATGTTCAATTCGTTATTTCAGGCTATCAGCAGTTTACTGCCAGAGAATTAAAGTTGATTGAAGTGCTAATGGCGCAAGCAGGTTCTGTGAAAGTAGCCCTTTTATTGGACAAACAATATCCGCATGACTTACCTGATCCGCGGTCGTTATTTTATGAAGCGGGACAAACCTATCATCAGCTTTATCAACTAGCAAGACAGAAGCAAATCCCGATTCTTTCAGATTATGTGGAAAAGAAAGAGGTATTAATTACAAATCCAGATTTGCAAGGATTAAACGATTATTGGATTCAATCGCAAGAACACCTGCCTCCATTAAGCGCAGCTGACTGGAGGGGCGATGGCTTATTTCTGTGGCGTGCTGAAAACGTTAAAGAAGAATTAACACATGTTGCAACCGAAATTCGCCGTTTAGTGGTGGAAGAAGGGTATCGGTACAAAGAAATTCAGGTGTTGACTCGTGATTTAGATTGTTATGAAAATTTATTAGAACCGATTTTTGCGGAACACGAGATTCCTGTTTATGTCGACCGAGATATGGCTATGGATCGGCATCCTTTAGTCGAATGGATTGAATCTTTATTTGCTATTCATTCGTACAATTATCGTTATCGTGATGTGCTCCGTTTTTTGAGAACGGAATTATTTATGCCAATGAATCAACTCGCTACTTCTGAAGAAAGCTTGACTGATTGGTTAAACCAACGGAACGCTTGGCGCAGAAAAGTTGATATTACCGAAAATGTAGTCCTGGCATACGGCTATGAAGGTTATTATTGGTCACAAGAAAAAGATTGGGAATTTATTCGGTATGATTTTGAAGCGGAAGAGCAAGAAGATGTCGCTACGATGGAAGAAGAGTCAAATGCGATTCGTCAATCGCTTCAACGGCTGCTACCTAGTTACTTTCAAGCAATGATAAGTGCCAAAACTGGTTTGGAAGCAGCGACCGTCTTCTATCACTTTTTACTGCAAAGTGGTGTGGCAACACAATTAAAAATGTGGCGCTTACAAGCTATCGAAGCAGGTCAACTAGAAACAGCTCGTAACCATGAACAGACTTGGGATGCATTGATGTCGTTACTAGATGAATACGTCACTGTTTACGGAGAAAGTTCGTTTGATTTTACAACGTTTCAAGAAATATTTGTTAGTGGCTTGGAAGGTTTGCACTATAGTAAAGTGCCGACAGCGATTGACCAAGTACAAGTTCGCGCAATGGATTTAACTCGACCTGGCGCTGCCAAGGTTACTTTTGCTATTGGGATGACGGAAGAAATTTTTCCACAAAAGATTGAAAATAAAACACTATTGTCTGATGAAGAACGTCAGACAATCAATGATACTTTAACGGAAAACCAATATTTACGTGGGACAACCGGACGCAAAATTGCGCAAGAACCTTATGTTGCGTATCTCGTCTTTTCTTCAGCGCGAGAACGGTTATATTTAACCTATCCAAGTGTTAAAGACACCGCTCAAGAAGTCAAACCGTCTCCTTATTTTAAAAATATCCAAAAAGATTTAAACTTGCCCGTTTTTGAAAAAAATGAAACAACCATTTTCGATGATGAAACGACCAGTTTAGCCCATATTAGTACGTATCGGACGTTAATCGGTGAATTAACGCGTTTGAAAAGACAACGGAAAGAAACACAAGAAGGATTGTTGCCTTTCTGGTTAAATATGGAAAAAGCGCTAATGAACCAATCAATTGCGCCGCTAGCCAAGCAAGTTTTCGAAAGTTTAACGCATCAAAATATTCCTGAAAAGATTGATGAGGTCTTAGCAGAACCTTTATATGGTAAAGATATTTATACATCCGTTTCTCGGATGGAGAGTTTTTATCGGTGTCAATATCAATACTTTTCTCGCTATGGCTTACGTTTGAAAGAAAGAGATGTCTTTGGGCTTTCGCCAGCAGCTACAGGGGAATTTTTCCATGAAGCATTGGATCAGTTCTTTAAATTATTGATTATGAATCAACGGAACTTATCTGAATTAACCGATCAGGAAGTCAATTTATTGGCGGAGGAAGTACTAAATAGTATTTTAGGGGATGCACGTTTTTCTGTATTAACGACCTCTAGTCGCATGAACTATATTCGCTATCAATTGAGTCAAACAATTAAAAAAGTCAGTTGGGCGCTGAAACGCCAAAGCCAACGAAGTGGCATGACGACTGTTCAAACGGAAGTGTTATTTGGCCAAATTGCCGCTAAAAAAGGAATTTCTGGTTTGGAATTACCATTAAAAAATCAAGGGAAAATTCATGTTCGGGGAAAAATCGACCGGATTGATCAATTGGTTACACCCGAATCAACCTATTTAGGTGTGATTGATTATAAATCGAGTCACCGTAAATTTAATATGACAGAAGCGTATTACGGCTTAGCCATGCAAATGCTGACGTACTTGGATGTGGCTTTAATGGATGCTGTGCAATTAGTTGGTCAAGAAGCTAAACCTGCTGGCTCACTTTATCTGCATGTACACAATCCTACATTATCTTATGAAGGCAAAGACGACATTGAACAACAAATGCTTAAAAAATATCAGTTTGATGGTCTTTTGATGAAAGACCCAGATTTATTGGATCATTTAGATACGAGTCTGCAAGCTAAACAAAGTTCGTTGCTGTTTCCGATTGAAGAATCCGCCAAAGAACAAATTAAACCTGGTCGTCGCCAAGAAGATAAATTTGTGACAGAACCAGAACTAGGCGCGTTGCTTTCCCATAACCGAAATAAATTTATTGAAGCGGGGAATCAAATTATTGGCGGCGAAGTTCAACTTAATCCCGCTTATCAAGGCAAGGAACGGATTGCTTGTCGTTATTGTCCGTTTCGAAGTGTCTGTGATTTTGATGTGATGTTAAAAGAAAATAATTATCATCGTATTGAGAATTTATCCAAAGAGGAAATTATGGCGCGCTTGTTAAACAAAGATGAGGAAGGAGCAACCGAAGATGAGTAAAACAATTCCACTACGTCCAGCCAATGAGCAATTCACCGACAGTCAATGGCAAGCGGTGTTTGATGGCGATGAAAATATCTTAGTTTCTGCTTCGGCTGGCTCAGGAAAAACCACCGTTTTAGTCCGCCGTGTCATTGAAAAAGTCAAAAGCGGCGTCGATATCGATCGTCTCTTGATTGTGACGTACACTGAAGCCGCCGCCCGTGAGATGAAAGAACGTATCCAAGTGGCTTTACAAAAGGCAATGAATGAAGAACAAGATCCAGAAAGAAGACGGCATTTTTCTCGTCAAATTGCTCTTTTGCCAACAGCCAATATCAGCACGTTACATGCCTTTTGTTTAACTGTTATTCGTCGTTTTTATTATTTAATTGACATAGATCCAGTTTTTCGGATGTTAACAGATGAAACAGAAACATTGTTATTAAAAGAAGATGTTTGGGATGCATTACGTGAACAATTTTATGCGGAAAATCAAGAAGCGTTTTACCAATTAACAGCGAATTTTTCCAATGACCGTAGTGATGACGGACTCACTAACTTAATTTTTTCTTTTTATGAATTTGCCAAAGCCAATCCTGATCCAGAGGCGTGGATTAATGGCTTAACACAAGCCTACGAAGTAGGGGATCAGCTAGGCGAATCAACGTTATTTCAGACGTATTTAAAACCGCTAGCCGTTGAGACGTTACAACGAACTCTTCAGCGTTACGAAGAAATGGTGACCTTAACAGAGGGCGAAGAGAAACTTCAAAAGATTTGGTATTTAGCTCAAAATGAAAAGGAACAAACAAAACAATTTTTACAATTTTTAGAGAGAAATGATTTAGAAAGCGCCTATAATTTGACTGAATTGTTAAGCTTTGACCGCTACCCAACGGTTCGTGCCGAAGAGTTGAAACCAACCGCGGAACAAGCCAAACAGTTACGAGAACAAAATAAAAAAGCGTTAAATGATTTGAAAAAGCAACTGTTTACACTTTCTCCAGATGCCATGAAACAAGTCTTGAAAGAGGCCACGCCCATTGTTCAAGAAATGGCTCACGTGGGGAAACAATTTATGGAGGCCTATGGCGCAGAAAAACGGCTTAAAAATTTAGTGGATTTTAACGATTTAGAACATTATACGTTAGCTATTTTAGCGAAAAATCAGGCAGATGGCTGGCATGCATCAGAAGCCTCGGTTTACTATCGCGAAAAATTTGATGAAGTGTTAGTCGATGAATACCAAGATATCAATCAATTACAAGAATCTATTTTGTATTGGTTGCGCCGTCCGCTTAGCACAGAAGGAAACCTTTTTATGGTAGGAGATGTGAAACAGTCTATTTATTCTTTCCGCTTGGCAGATCCTACATTGTTTATTGAAAAATACAATCAGTATGGGCAAGGCAAAGAGGGTAAACGAATCATTCTAGCTGAAAATTTTCGTTCCCGCAAAGACGTTTTAGACTTTACGAATTTAGTATTTAGTCAATTAATGGATGAGCGAGTGGGCCAAATTGCTTACGATGAGTCAGCTGCTTTGGTTCATGGTTTTGATCAATTTTCGGAGGCGGCTGATTATTCAACTGAATTGCTAATTTATGAAAAAAAAGCAACAGAATCAGTTGAATTTCCAGAATTACAATCCCCTGAGTTGTTGATTGAAGATAAGACAGAAGGGGAACTTTACGTTACTGCTTTGAAAATTCGTGAATTAATTGACCAAAATTTCTTAATTTATGATAAAAAGCTGAAAACGGATCGACCGATTACTTATCAAGATATTGTCTTATTAACGCCTACAAAGAAAAATAATTTAACTATTTTAGATGTTTTTAAATCATTAGAAATTCCAGTTCAAGTCAATGATGCTCAAAATTATTTCCAAGCAACGGAAATTCGTACAATGATTGCCTTGCTTCAATTGATTGATAATCCCTATCAAGACATTCCTTTGGCAGCTGTGTTACGTTCACCAATTGTTGGATTAAAAGAAAACGAATTAGTGCTTATTCGTTTGGCTAATAAGGAAACCAGTTACTACGAAGCATTTTTAACGTTTAATCAAAAGATGGAACCAACCATGGAGGAAGCAGTTGTTCAGGAAAAAACTATACGTTTTGCTGAATCATTAGAAAAATGGCGGGAACAGGCTCGACGCAACCAGATTAGCACCTTGCTGTGGACGATTTATCGGGAAACGGCCTACCTTGATTATGTTGGCGGGTTGCCTGTTGGTAAACAACGCCAAGCCAATTTATATGCGTTGGTTGATCGGGCCGCGGCGTATGAAAAAACAACCTTCCGCGGATTATTTCAATTTGTTCGCTTCATCGAAAAAATGCAAGAAAAAGACAAAGATTTAGCAGAACCAGTCGTTTTAAGTGAAGAGAATGCCGTACGCGTCATGACGATTCACGCTAGTAAAGGGTTAGAATTTCCGGTGGTATTCGTTTTAGATATGACCAAAGAATTTAATGTCAGTGATTTGAATGAACGCTATATCTTTGAAGAAAATTTAGGGGTAGGCATTCGTTATTTACAACCTGAAGAACGAGTTATGTACGATACTTTACCATTTTTGGCGATTAAACAAGTACGATTAAGAAAATTACTATCCGAAGAAATGCGGAAGTTATATGTGGCGTTGACACGTGCAGAACAGAAACTTTTTCTGGTGGGCTCCTATAAAGACCAAGCGGCGATGTGGAAAGAGTGGCTGAAAGTTGGCGATGTAGAAACACTGGTGCTACCAGCTGAAAATCGCTTGCAAAGTAAAAGTAGTTTAATGAATTGGGTTGGGATGACATTGGTACGCCATCAAAAAGCCGATGAATATCAGCAAGAAGTAGTAGTAAGTAACGTTCCGCAAGTCAAAAAGCACCCAGCTAACTTTCATATTCAGTGGTTCAACGAAGAACAACTACGAGCAGCCATTCAGCAATTACAATTGCCAGAAAGACAAGCAGAGGATTTAGCCGAAAAAGCGCAATTATCTGCTGACAAAATCAATCGTGGCCTTGCACGGTTAAGTTTCAATTATCCGTTTGAAGTGGCTACTCGGACCACCAGTTATCAGTCTGTTTCTGAAATCAAGCGAGTATTTGATGACCCCGATAACAAAGAAATTGGTAAAATTGAGGTTCGGGAAGACAATACTATTCAAGCGCAACCGTTGATTGTCAATCGAATGATTGAAGGAGATTTAAGTAAGCCTAAATTTTTAGATACGGTTCAAGCGCCCTCAGCAGCTGAAATTGGGACAGCAACCCATTATTTATTACAACTAATTGATTTAAGTAAGCAACCTTCTTACGAGGAAGTGCGAGCTGTTCAAGAACGCTTAGTGGAAAATAAATTGATTTTACCAGCAATTGCTGAAAAAATGAATCTGGAACAAATCGTGGCCTTCTTTGACACCGCCTTAGGAAAACAATTGATTCAACACCATCAAACCGTTAGAAGGGAACAACCTTTTTCTATGCTGATTGAAGCAGAAGAGCTCATTCAAAATTATCCAGAAACGACACAAGATGATTTATTAATTCATGGGATTATTGATGGCTATATCGAATTAGACAATCAATGCATTTTGTATGACTATAAAACCGATCATGTAAAAAGCACCTCTCCCCAAGCGATTTCTGAAATTGTCGAACGGTATCGCGGACAGATGAATCTTTATCGTAGAGCACTACAAGAGGCAACGCATAAAGAGGTGTCGCACGTCTATTTAATTTTATTAAATGGAGGAGTAATTATTGACATGCAGACAGGAAATGTTGTAGATTTTATAAAGTAGAAAAAATTAGAAGCAGAAACACTTACATTTTGTAAGGAATGTGCTATACTCATTGAAGAGGTGAGGAAGATGGAAAAAGTAAAAACAGAATCGTTTGTACTTTGTCCCAAATTTGAAAAATCATTTTCAATACTTGGTAAAAAATGGAATGGTTTAATTATTGATGTTTTATTAGAACGAGGTCCTCAACGTTTTGGCGAATTAAAAGAAAAAATTCCAATGTTAAGTGATCGTGTCTTAGTAGAGCGATTGAAGGAACTAGAAGCTGAAGGAATTATCACCAAAGCTGTTCGTTGCGGTGAAGGAAATCGCTTAGAATATTTCCTAACCGAAAAAGGCGAAGACTTGCAATTAGCAATGGAACAAATTCAACATTGGGCAGAAAAATGGGTAAAAGACGAAGAATGCAGTTGACCGCAAGCAAAACTTCTTGTAAACTAAACGTAATTAAATAACTAAAAAAACAGTGATGGAAACAAGTAGTTTGAATTGACGTGTTTTAGGGAGAGTCAGCCAGAGACTGGAAGCTGATTTACACAGTCACCAAGCGAAATTCACTTCCTGAGTTTGTTTGTTTTCAAGAAGAAAGCAAACCGGTAATTGCCGTTAAATGAAATGAGTGCATGACAACAATTTGTTATGAATTAGGATGGTAACACGATAGCTCGTTCCTTTGAAAGGAATGGGTTATCGTTTTTTTTAGTTTAAATAAAAGATAGAGGGGAACGCATAATGACATTACAAGCGCAATTAGAAGCTCTTAGAGACAATACGCTCAAAGAAATCGCACAAGTTGCTACTTTAAAAGAATTAAACCAAATTCGCGTAGAAACATTAGGAAAAAAAGGGCCAATCACCGAAGTATTAAGAGGCATGAAAAACCTTTCACCAGAAGAACGACCAGTGGTGGGGGGCTTTGCAAATGAAATTCGTGATTTATTAACAGAAGCAATTGAAGCGCGCAAAGTTGTTTTAGAAAACGAAGCGTTAAATGCGGCACTAAAAGAAGAAAGTTTAGATGTAACTTTACCTGGAAAACAAATGCCTCAAGGCACACGTCATATTTTGACACAAGTTATGGAAGAGATTGAAGATATTTTCTTAGGCATGGGTTATCAAGTAGTGGAAGGATACGAAGTAGAATCCGATCATTATAATTTCGAACGCATGAATCTACCAAAAGATCATCCGGCACGCGACATGCAAGATACGTTTTATATTTCAGATGAGATGTTAATTCGTACGCATACTTCACCAGTTCAAGCTCGAACAATGGAAAAACACGATTTTTCAAAAGGTGCATTACGAATGATTTCTCCTGGGAAAGTATTCCGTCGTGATACAGATGATGCGACACATAGTCACCAATTCCATCAGATTGAAGGCCTTGTTGTCGATAAAAATGTCACAATGGGTGATTTAAAAGGGACGTTAGAAGTCATGATGAAAAAAATGTTTGGTGAAGATCGTAAAATTCGTTTACGTCCTAGCTATTTCCCTTTTACAGAACCTTCAGTCGAAGTAGATGTTAGCTGTTTTAAATGTGGCGGCGCAGGTTGTAACGTCTGCAAACATACAGGTTGGATTGAAATTTTAGGTGCGGGGATGGTTCATCCAGATGTGTTACAAATGTCAGGGATTGATCCAACAGAGTACTCAGGCTTTGCCTTTGGCTTAGGACCAGATCGCGTTGCTATGTTACGTTACGGTGTAAATGATATCCGTAATTTTTATCAAAATGATTTACGTTTCTTAAATCAATTCAAGGTAAAGGAGTAGTTGAAAAATGTTAGTTTCTTATAAATGGTTAAATGAATATGTTAATCTTTCAAACGTTACTCCGCAAGAATTAGCGGACAAAATGTCTGTGACAGGTATCGAAGTTGAGGGCGTTGCTGTACCTGAAGAAGGCTTAAAGAAAATTGTTGTCGGTGAAGTAAAAGAATGTGTTCCTCATCCAAACTCTGACCACTTATCAATTTGCCAAGTAGACATCGGTGAAGAAGAATTGTCACAAATTGTTTGTGGAGCACCAAATGTAAAAGCCGGAATTAAAGTCATCGTAGCATTACCTGGTTCAAGAATTGCAGGAAATCAAAAAATTAAAAAAGGCAAAATGCGTGGCGAAGTCTCTAACGGAATGATTTGTTCGTTAGAAGAGCTAGGGTATTCAGATAATGTCGTACCAAAAGCCTATGCTGAAGGGATTTATTATTTACCTCAAGAAGCAGTGAATGGGACACCTGTTTTCCCTTATTTAGACATGGATGATGCGATTATTGAATTATCAATTACACCAAACCGTGCAGATGCACTAAGTATGAGAGGGGTAGCCTATGAAGTTGGCGCAATTTATCGTCAAACGCCTCAGTTTAATGATCCCGAACTCAAAGAAGATGCTTCAGATAACGTGGAAAATTACGTAACAGTGACTGTTGAAGATTCACAAGATGCACCAGCGTATCAAATTCGTGTCATTAAAGATGTGACGATTGCAGAAAGTCCTCAGTGGTTGCAAAATCGATTGATGAATGAAGGAATCCGTCCGATTAACAATGTGGTGGACGTGACAAATTATATTTTATTATTATTTGGTCAACCATTGCATGCATTTGATTATCAAAAATTAGATAGCAAAGAAATCTTGGTTCGTCGAGCAACAGCAGCAGAAGAACTAATTACATTAGATGGTGAAACACGTCAATTAACAGAAGAAAATATCGTCATTACGAATGGAAAAACGCCTGTCGGCTTAGCCGGAGTAATGGGTGGGGCTAATTCTGAAATCAGTCAAGAAACAACAACTGTGGCTTTAGAAGCGGCATTGTTCAATCCATTGTCTATTCGCAAAACGTCTAAACAATTCAATTTACGGAGTGAATCTTCAAGTAGATTTGAAAAAGGCATCAACCAAGCGACAGTTGGGTTAGCTTGTGATGTGGCAGCCGCGATGATTGCAGAGTTAGCCGACGGAACAGTGGTTTCAGGCACTGCAGTTGGTTCTGAAGTGGCCGTTAAAGAAGCGCAGGTAGCTGTGACTTTAGAACGAATCAACCAATATTTAGGTACTGCATTAGATGAAGCAACGGTGAATGAAATTTTTGAAGCACTCGGTTTTGCTTATGAAGTAAATCAAGGCGCATATGAAATTACGATTCCACCAAGACGTTGGGATATTGCGATTGAAGCAGATATTATTGAAGAAGTGGCGCGCATTTATGGATATGATCATTTACCTTCAACATTGCCAAGTGGAGAAACAGTTGCTGGAAGTCTAACCAAAGCACAACATGTTACGCGCCAATTAAAGAGCTTACTGGAAGGTCATGGTACGAGTGAAGCCATCAGCTATGCGTTGACAACAGAAGAAAAATCCCGTCAATTTATGATGAAAGAAAGTCAAACAACACGTTTGCAATGGCCAATGAGTGAAGAGCGTTCTGTGTTACGTATGAACTTAATTTCTGGTTTATTAGATGATGTCGCATACAATGTGGCGCGTAAAAATAATAATATCGCCTTCTACGAAGTAGGACGCGTTTTCTACCAAACAGAAGATCCAACAAAAAATTTACCTACAGAAGAAAATCACTTAGCACTTGCTTTAACTGGTAATACAATGGTTAAAGATTGGCAAACAAAAGCAACAGCCGTTGATTTTTATACAGTAAAAGGCTTAGTGGAAAGTATTGTAGCTGTTTTAGGATTAACAGAAAAAATCAGTTATCAAGCGACAACGGCGATTCCAGAAATGCATCCAGGCCGGACAGCATGGATTTATTTAGAAGATGAAGTGGTTGGTTTTGTCGGACAAGTTCACCCAACGACAGCAAAAGCGTACGATATTCCTGAAACATATGTTGCTGAATTAAACTTGCAACAATTAGTAGCCACAGAAGCAGGCGGGGTTACTTATGAAGCAGTTTCTAAATTCCCAGCAGTTTCTCGAGATATTGCTTTATTAGTCGATGAAACAGTTACCAATCAAGAACTAGTTAAAACTATTTCAGATAACGCAGGTAAATATTTGAAAGAGATTCATTTATTTGATGTATATCAAGGTGAAAAACTAGGCGCTGGCAAAAAATCAATGGCGTATAGTTTAACTTTCGTTAATGCAGAAGCGACATTAGTGGATGAAGAAATTAACCGTTCAATGGAAAAAGTTGAAAAAGCGCTAATTGAAAAACATCAAGTAGAAGTAAGATAAAATAAAAACAGGAAAGTGGGGCATAAGTCGAAATGACTTATGCCCCACTTTCTAAATCTTAAGATAATCAGCTGAACAAAAGCAGCTCCTTCGGAAATAAGCCGAAATTCTCCAAAAATTAAAGAACAATTTTCGGAAATTCCTTCTTATTTCTTGGAGCTAAACACTTTTGTCTCAGCCTCCTGTTTTTAACTACATTAATAACTTTTCGCCCAATTTCGTGAAAGCCAACGTGAAAATTGTGAGATACTAAAGTTAATAATGAAATAAATTAGGGCGACGATTCCGTAAATAGTGAATACTTGTCCTGTTTGTGCGTAGCGCCCCATTAAGATATAAGATTTGCCAAAGAGTTCTTGTAAAGCAATCACGGAATACAAGAAACTTGTATCCTTGATGACAGTAACAAACTGAGAAACAATTGCTGGTAAGACATTGCGAATGGCTTGAGGCAAAACAATATGATAAAGAATTTGCCAATTTGAAAAACCTTGAGAACGTGCCGCTTCAATTTGGCCTTTGTCGACCCCATTTAAACCACCACGAATAATTTCCGCTAAAGCAGCGGTGGTAAACACAGTAAAACTCACAATTCCAGCAGGTGTGGATTTGATTTTGAAAATCAAAAAAATAACATAAATCCACAATAAGTTTGGAATATTACGCACCACTTCTACATAAATACTGGCAAGTAACTTCAGTGGTCCATGGGTTTGATTTCGCAAAACGGCTAGAATGGTGCCAAAAATCGTACTCAAAATAATTGAGACGAAGGAAATATAGAGCGTCAATTTTAAGCCGTTAAATAGAAATTGAAAATTATTTGCTGTCAGTAATTGACGCATTTCTTCTGAAAAAGGCATCTGTTTTCCTCCTATCTGCTATATGCTTTCTTATTTTTTTCTTCCATTTTTCTAGCCAAATTCGCTAATGGGAAGCAAAGAATGAAATATAAGAAACCAGCAAGCGCAAAGGCGGGAATATAGTTCAAGTTGACAGACGACCAACTATTGGCAGCAAACATTACGTCAGCGCCAGAAATAATGGCAACTGTTGACGTATTTTTAATTAGGTTCACTACTTGATTGGTTAAAGGCGGTAACATAATCCGCCATGCTTGTGGTAAAATCACATACCGCATCGTTTGACCATACGTTAATCCTTGGGAGTAAGCCGCTTCAAATTGCCCTCTTGGGACAGCTCCGATTCCTGAGCGAACCACTTCAGAAATGTAGGCGCCATGATAGAGGCCTACACACAGAATGGCAATCGTAGTAATAGAAAATGAAAGCAGCGGGCTTAGCAGAGGAAAGCCATAATAGACTACGATAAATTGAATCAACAAAGGTGTGTTTTGAAAAAATTCTACATAGACACGACTAATTGCGTGTAAAAGTTTACTTTTGGTCGCTGATAAACTGCCAAAGAAAATGCCTAAAGCAAAGGCAACTAAGATCGCTCCTAAAGAAAGCAGAATAGTATAGAGAAATGCCTGACCAAAAATTCGCCAATCTTGAAATAAAGCTTCCCAACGATATAAGGCAAATGGCCCTTCTTCAAGCCAGGAAATATTGGCTAACAAAAACATAAAAATCCCTCCTAAAATTTTTGATTCTTCAAGTCTTAGGAATGATTAATTTTTTAAGCCCCAGTCTTGATAAATTTTTTCTAGTGTGCCGTCTTTTTCCCATTTTTCAATTAAACCATTTAGATAATCATTTAATTCAGTATTTGCTTTCTTTGTGGTAATTCCATATTCTTGTGGCGAAAAACCATCTTTTAAAATTTCTGTCTTGCCATCCACATAGCCAGATAGGATTGATTTATCCACTGAAAATGCATCAATTCGTTTAGAAGTTAACGCTGTTTTTAATTCTGGATAGGAACCTAATTCTTGATAAGTAAATTTGATTCCTTCCTCTTGCGCTTTTTTCTCTAAGTTTTCTTTTGTCGTAGCAGATTGTGCAACGCCGATTGTTTTTCCGTCTAAATCTTTCATACTTGAGAAGTTATCCTCTTTGCGCACAAGGAAACCAATCTCATCTGTATAATAAGGAGTTGTAAAATTATAAGTCTTTTTACGTTCATCAGTAATTGTAAATGTAGCAATTACCATATCTAGTTCACCATTGTCTAAAAGGGGACCGCGCGTTTTCGCTGTCACGCCCACAAATTCCACATTCTCTTCGCTGCCGGTAATTTCTTTCGCAATCAAGCGTGCAATATCTGGTTCCATTCCTTCATTTTTGTTTGTATCAGGATTCATATAGCCAAAATTAGGAATGTCTTCTTTGACACCTACTTTAATTTTCCCCGCTTTTTTTAATTGTTCTACTGTGACCGTTTTGTTTGATGAAGCACTTTTGGAAGTTGAGTCATTGTTGCCGCTACCACAGCCCACAATGATGCCTGCTAATACAAGTAAGGAGAGTCCAGCCAGCCATTTATTTTGTTTTTTCATTCCTTCATTCCTCCAATTTTTTGTTTTTTATTCATTACCCGTTATGAATAATTTTACTTAGAAATTCTTTTGCACGAGGGTTTTCAGTGCTTGTAAAGAAATGTTCAGGCGTTCCTTGTTCAATAATCTGTCCTTGGTCCATGAAGATTACACGGTCAGCCACTTGACGAGCAAAGCCCATCTCATGTGTGACACAAACCATGGTAATATTTTGTTTGGAAAGATCGACCATTACATCTAAAACTTCTTGAATCATTTCTGGATCAAGTGCCGAAGTCGGTTCATCAAAAAGGATAATCTCAGGATGCATATTTAAGGCACGAGCAATAGCGACCCGTTGTTGCTGCCCGCCAGAAAGCTGCGAAGGATAAGCAGAAGCTTTATCAGCCAAACCGACTCGTTCTAAATACTCTATGCCAGTACGAATCGCTTCGTCTTTGGAAACGCCCATCACTTTAATCGGTGCTAACGTTAAATTATCAATAATCGTTTTGTGAGCATATAAGTTAAAATTTTGAAAGACCATGGCAACTTTCTGGCGAACCTTTTGAATCGGTGCTTTCGGTTTGGTGATGTCAATGTTATCAATTACGACGGAACCATCATTGACTTTTTCCAATTGGTTCATACACCGAATTAATGTACTTTTGCCAGAGCCGGAGGGTCCGATAATGACAATTTTTTCTCCTTGCTCTACATTCAAAGTAATATCTTTTAAAACGTGATGCTCCCCAAAATACTTATTTACATGTTCTAAAGAAATCATAGGCAGTCTCCTTTGCAATCATTTGGTAGAAAAGATAACAGAGGATTCGGTGAGAAACGTGTTATTTAAATTAAATTAACCAAATGTATTTCTAATTGTATTCTCAATGTTAGGAATTATAACATACAAAAAAATGAATTACTAGTTTTTTAATCGAAAAAGATTTCCTTCAAAAAAAGAAATAAATGAGAGCAAAACAGGAAAAATTGACAATAGTCCTTAAAAAGTAGAAAATAAAGGCAGTGAATAAAAGGCAAAGGTAGGATGAGAATGAGCAATCAAGAAGCCATTGGATTAATTGATTCTGGCGTTGGTGGATTAACTGTTTTAAAGGAAGCGCTAAAACAATTACCAAATGAACGATTAATTTATTTAGGAGATACAGCCCGTTGCCCATATGGTCCACGACCAGCCGAACAAGTCGTTCAGTTTACTTGGGAAATGGCCGATTTTTTATTGAAAAAACGAATAAAAATGCTAGTAATCGCATGTAATACCGCGACGGCTGTCGCATTAGAAGAAATTAAAGCTGCCTTGTCAATTCCAGTTGTCGGTGTTATTTTACCTGGCGCACGAGCAGCCGTTAAAGTCACAAAAAATAACAAAATTGGTGTCATAGGTACCTTAGGGACAATCAAAAGTGCTTCCTATGAAATCGCCATTAAAAGTAAGGCACCAGCAATTGAGGTGACTAGTTTAGCTTGCCCTAAATTTGTCCCCATTGTTGAAAGTAATCAATATCGTTCTTCCGTAGCAAAAAAAATTGTGGCAGAAACACTTCAAGCACTACAATTAAAAGGACTTGATACGTTGATTTTAGGTTGTACCCATTACCCGTTGTTACGTCCGGTGATTCAAAATGTGATGGGGAGTCATGTGACATTAATTGACTCAGGAGCCGAAACAGTTGGCGAAGTCAGCATGCTTCTCGATTATTTTGACATTGCCCACACGCCTGAAGCGCCTACACAGCCCCATGAATTTTATACAACTGGTTCTGCAAAAATGTTTGAAGAGATTGCAAGCAGTTGGCTTGGTATAGAGAACTTAAAAGCACAACAGATTCACTTAGGAGGAAACGAAAATGATTAGACATGATAGTCGTGCACCAAAAGAATTGCGAAAGATCACTATTGAAACCAATGTTTTTAAACATCCAGAAGGTTCGGTGGTTATTTCGTTTGGCGATACCAAAGTAATTTGCTCAGCCACTGTCGAAGAAAAGGTTCCCCCATTTTTACGAGGCGCGGGAACAGGTTGGGTAGCAGCTGAATATAGCATGCTCCCTCGCGCGACGAACACAAGAAATATTCGGGAAAGTGCGAAAGGAAAATTAACAGGGCGAACAATGGAGATTCAACGTTTGATTGGGCGGTCATTGCGAGCTGTTGTTGACTTAGAAAAGTTAGGGGAACGGAGCATTGTTGTCGATTGTGATGTGATTCAAGCAGATGGGGGAACCCGTACTGCTAGTATTACAGGCGCTTTTGTTGCTCTACGCTTAGCAGTTAATCATTTATTGATGACTGGTGCGCTAGCGGAAGACCCAATTAAAGAGCATTTAGCTGCTGTCAGCGTGGGTATTTTACCCGATGGTTATTGTGTGCTGGACTTAGATTACGCAGAGGACTCGAATGCTGCAGTGGATATGAACATCGTGATGACCGAGTCTGGTGAATTTGTGGAAATTCAAGGAACGGGTGAAGAAGCTACCTTCTCAGGAGATGAGTTAAATGCCATGCTCTTTTATGGAAAAACAGGGATCGAGGAATTAATTGCGTATCAGAAAGAAGCGCTTTATGCTTTAGCCTCTGAAGAAGTCCCTTCGCAAGATTCAGAAGAGAAAGTGATTGTCATTGCAACTAGAAATCCTGGTAAAGCGAAAGAGTTTAGTTCAATTTTTGGTGAAAAAGGATATACAGTTAAGACGTTATTAGATTATCCGAATTTGCCAGATGTAGAAGAAACTGGTCGAACATTTGAAGAAAATGCTCGTCTAAAAGCTGAAACAATTGCAGAAATTTTACAGAAACCAGTATTAGCAGATGATTCGGGATTAATTGTTGATGCGTTAGGGGGAATGCCAGGAATCTATTCTGCTCGTTTTGCTGGTGAACCAACTAATGATGCTTCAAATAATGCGAAACTATTGCACGAGTTAACGGGCGTGCCAAAAGAAAAAAGACAAGCGCGTTTCCATTGTACATTGGTTTTTGCTGAACCAAAGAAAGAAAGTCTGGTGGTCGAAGCTGAATGGCCAGGAGAAGTCGGCACGATTCCTCGTGGTGAAGGAGGCTTTGGGTACGATTCACTTTTCTATGTCCCAGAGCTTGGTAAGACGGCAGCTGAATTGTCTGGAGAAGAGAAAAATAAAGTTAGTCATCGTGGACAAGCAGTGGCAAAATTAAAAGAACAATGGGAAGAATGGCTAAAAAAATAGGAGTTGAAACGTATGAAAATCTTGGTAGTAAGCGATAATCATGGCGACCGTGACTGTTTAGTTGACTTAGTGAATCATTATGAAGGACAAGTCGATGCACTCTTTCACTGTGGTGATTCTGAATTAGAACCGACAGATGAACTTTGGCAGAAATTAATTGTAGTCCAAGGAAATTGTGATTTTTATGATGAATTTCCCAAAACTGTGACTAAAAAAGTGGGGGATCAAGTTATTTATATGACACATGGTCATTTGGCCAATGTTAGAATGGGGCTCACGACACTTGCTTTACAAGCGGAAGAAGCAGGAGCGACAATTGCCTTATTTGGTCACACTCATGTACTGGGCGCAGAGCGACACAATAACATTCTCTTTGTTAATCCGGGAAGTATTCGTTTACCTCGTGGACCAGTTCAAGAGAAAACATATGCCATAATTGAAAGTACACCTGAACAATATCTCGTTCAGTACTATAACAAAGAGCACCAACCATTGGAACGATTAAAGGCAACGTTTACGAAGTAAGTGAATGTTAAGAAATAAGTGCTACTTTTTTATTTATCAGATTTTGAGTGTAGGACAAAAATCTCTTTTTGATTTTTGTCCTACGCTCTTTTTTTAGTCGACTTGGATAACCTTTAAGCCGGTCTTACGAAGTTCTGTAATTAAAGTTGATGAGCAATGTTTGTCTGTAATCAAACAATCAAAAGCGGTAATATCAGCAATTTTAAATTTAGATGTCAAGCCGATTTTTCGATGGTCCGCGACCAGAATTTTTACTTTTGTTGTTTGTTTTATCATAAGCTCATTAATTTTTGCTTCATTGAAAATTTTTGTAGTGACGCCATGTTCTAAACTGACCCCGCTACAGCCAATTACGCAAACATCGGCATGCGTTGCGGTGATTGTGTTAATGGCAATATCTCCTACCAGAACTTCTTTGGGAAAACGTAATTCGCCTCCGGTCAAAATATAATTGTATTGAGAAACATGAGGCTTGGTGGCAATTTTTAAATTATTCGTTACGATGGTCAGATGGTCGGCCTTTAAATAATGGAGAATATTCAAAGCAGTGGAACTTGAATTGATGAAAACGATATCATAATCACTTAGATAGCTACAAGCAACACGAGCAATGGCTTGTTTTAATAACTCCGGTCCTGATTGATCAAAGTCTTTCTGATTTTGGTCGTTGTAAATACAATACCCATATTTTCGAATGATGTCATTCTTAGTTTCTAAGACATTTAAATCACGACGAATTGTGCTTAAGGAAACATTTAAAACATCTGCTAATTTATAGGTAGTCATTTGTTTGTTTTTTTGCAGCAGCGCGAGAATGTTTTGTTGCCTTTTTTCAATGGTTTCTAATGAACTTTTCAAGTAATACAACCTCCTTTAGTTATTTTTTTGGACACGGTCCCCCATGAAATAGTATAACTCATAGGAAAACAAAACACGTAAAAGAATCATTAAAAGTGCAAACAATCATATAAAAGGGTTTTCATTGTGATTTTTTGCGGCTATGATTTTCTTATAAAGCATAACACAATCATTTGAGAAGAGGAGTGGTAGCATGAGCAAATCGATTCATGAAATTACAAAAGAAAGTTGGTTGAAGGCGACATTTCCAGAATGGGGCACTTATTTAAACGAAGAAATTAATCAGACAAATGTGCTTCAAGGAACGGTTGCACTCTGGTGGCTTGGTTGTACAGGCATTTGGCTGAAAACGCATGAGAACACGAATATTTTATGTGATTTATGGTGTGGAACAGGAAAACAAACGCACGGGAACGGCTTAATGAAAAATGGCCATCAAATGATGCGCATGAGTGGTTGCCAAAAAATGCAACCTAATTTAAGAACACAACCTTTTGTGATTGATCCTTTTGAAATAAAAGAGGTAGATGCTTTAGTTGTCACACATATTCATTCAGACCATTTGGATATTCACACAGCTGCTGCTGTTCATCAAAATTGTCCTAAGGCTCTATTTATTGGTCCAAAAGAAGTAGTGAAAACATGGCAGCGTTGGGGTGTTCCGTCAGAAAAAACACGGGTTATAGAGCCTGGTCAAGAAATAAAAGTGAATGATGTGAACGTATTGGCCTTGGAAGCTTTTGATCGAACCGCGCTAATTACTTCTGATGATCCTGAAAATACATTTAAAGGTAAAATGCCTCAGGACATGAATGAACTAGCTGTCAATTATCTATTTGAAACCTCAGGTGGTACGGTATATCACGCCGGAGACTCTCATTATTCTAACTTGTTTGCGAAACATGGTAATCAATATGCAATTGATGTTTGCTTAGGAGCATATGGCGAAAATCCTCGCGGTATCACAGATAAAATAACTTCTGTTGATATGTTGAGAATGGCAGAATCTTTAAATGCGAAAGTAGTCATTCCTGTTCATTATGATATTTGGTCTAATTTTATGGCGGATCCAAAAGAAATCATGGAAATTTGGAAATTTAAAAAAAATCGTTTACATTATCAATTTAAACCATATATTTGGCAAGTGGGTGGCAAATTTGTTTATCCAGATGACAAAGACAACTTAGAATTTAACTTTGATCGTGGCTTTGATGATGTTTTTGTTAAAGAAAATGATACACCATTTCCTTCATTCTTGTAAGAAAGGCTGGATGTACAATGTTAACTTATTTTTGGGAGCAAGAGCTTATTCATTACCCTGATAAAGAACCGGTTAGTTGGCAAGAGGCGATTCAGGAAAGTTGTTTGATTTTACTCCAAAAACACATCATCGATCAGAGTTACGTCGATGAGATTATCCAGTGTGTCGAAACGTTTGGACCTTATATCATCATTGCTCCTGAAGTAGCCATGCCACATTCATCAGAGGAAAGCGCAGGCGTTTTTGGAACGGCCATTTCTTTTACAAAATTTAAGCAAGCAGTCACTTTTGCTGGCGATCAAGAAGCAAAAACAGCAACATTATTTTTTACATTGGCAGCCCAAAATCCCGCCGAACATCTTGAAAATATTCAGCAATTGATGGATTTATTGATGACGGATGGCGTGATTGCTGACTTGTTAGAAACAAATACGCCAATGGATTTTAAAGAAGTTATGGAGAAATATCAATTATAGGGGGAAAAATCAATGGGGGAGTTCTTGTTAAATAGTTGGACTTATTTTGCTACGAACGTTTTAACACAGCCAGCATATTTGATTGGTTTCATCGTGTTATTAGGTTATCTCTTGTTACGGAGGCCCTTTTATGAATGTTTAGCAGGTTTTCTGAAAGCGACAGTTGGTTATTTTATTTTGAGTGTTGGTTCTGGTGGTTTGGTTAATAATTTTCGCCCTATTCTAGTAGGCTTGAAAGAGCGATTTAATTTACAGGCAATGGTTACCGATCCATATTTCGGGCAAAATGCAGTCGATGCTGGATTGATGAAAACCTTTGGACGAACCTTTGGTGATGTGATGATTTTGTTATTGATCGCATTTATTATGAATATTTTGTTGGTTCGTTTTCAAAAATATACAAAATTGAGAGCCGTTTTTACAACAGGGAATGTTCAGATTCAACAAGCAGCTACCGCTTTCTGGATTTTACTCTTTTGTTTTCCTAACTTAGGTAGAATCGAAGTACTAATTTTTATGGGCTTAATTCTTGGGTGTTATTGGGCAGTTGCTTCAAATTTAACGGTAGGGATTACGCAGGAATTAACAGAAGGTGCTGGTTTTGCGGTAGCCCATCAACAAATGTTTGGCATATTTATTTTTGCAAAATTAGCAGAATGGTTGAAAAAACGTGATCAAAAGAAACATCGTTCAGAGAAGGCCGATAAAAAATTGGAAGATATTGAATTACCAGGATTTCTATCCATTTTTAATGAAAATATGGTTGCTACGTCCATTTTGATGCTCTTTTTCTTTGGCATTATCTTGCTTGTTTTGGGACAAGATTATTTAATTCAAGCTAAATTTATGCAAGAAGGGCAGAGTTTCTTCTTTTATATCATGACCACTTCATTAAATTTTGCTGTCTATTTAGCTATCTTACAATTAGGCGTTAGAACCTTTGTCGACGAGTTGACGCAGTCATTCCAAGGGATTTCAAATACCATTTTACCAGGCGCTGTTCCTGGGATTGATGTAGCAGCGACTTTCGGGTTTGGCTCGCCCAACGCAGTAACAATTGGGTTTCTCTTTGGCGCATTAGGCCAGTTTTTAATGATTGGCTTACTGATTCTATTAAAGTCTCCGACAATCGTTATTGCGGGTTTTATCCCATTGTTTTTTGATAACGCTGTCATAGCTGTTTATGCAAATAATCGTGGCGGAGTAAAAGCTGCTTGTTTATTCCCCTTCCTTTCAGGTTTAATCCAAGTAGGTGGCTCAGCTTTATTTGCTACATGGATTGGATTATCTCAATATGGCGGTTATTTGGGTATGTTCGATTGGGCAACAGCTTGGCCGTTATTTACAATCATTATGAAAGTTCTAGGCTATGTTGGCGTAGCAGTGGTGGTGATTGGGTTACTAATAATTCCGCAACTTCAGTATCGGAGAAATCCAGAAGGTTACTTTATGATTGTCAATGATTATGAACAATATGCTAAAAAATTTCAAGAGAATTAAAGGAGGAATTTAAAATGAGAATACTTGTTTCCTGTGCCAATGGTTCTGGCACGAGTCTAATGATGATGCGGAGTGTTGAAAAAGCAATGAAAGAACTAGGTGTACCGATTACAAAAATTCATCATTGCGCCATTTCAGAAGGAAAAAGCTCTGCTAGCCAATACGACGTTGTTTTTACTCCAGTCAATTTTTTACAAATGTTTCAGCAAGCAGAAAAACGTGGAGTCACAGTGATTGGCATTAAAAATGTAATGTCTGCAAAAGAAATTCAAGAAAAATATATGGCTTCAGATCGTTATCAAAAATCTGAATAAAAGGATGGGAAAGATGAAAAGACCAAACTTACAAATCGCTTTAGATCATAATAGCTTAGAAGACGCTTTAGCAGATTGTATGAAAGTCGGAGAAATTGTCGATATTATCGAAGTTGGCACTATTTTGTGTTTACAAGAAGGCCAAAAAGCAATTCGTTGTTTAAAACGCATGTTTCCTAATAAAACGATTGTTGCTGATACAAAATGTGCTGATGCGGGCGGTACAGTTGCTCGTAATGTCGCACAAGCAGGCGCTGATTTCATGACGGTCATTTGTTGCGCCACCTTACCAACGATGGCTGCAGCTCAAAAAGAAGTCCGAGAATTACAAGTAGAACTATATGGAAATTGGACAATGCAACAAGCTCGACAATGGCGAGAATTAGGGATTAATCAGGTGATTTATCATCAAAGTAGAGATGCTCTTTTAGCTGGCGGCAGCTGGGGAGAAAAAGATTTGAATAAAGTTCAAGAACTAATTGACTTAGGCTTTGAAGTGTCCGTCACAGGTGGTTTAACTGTCGAAACGCTTGAATTGTTTCAAACAATGGCAGTTGCAACATTTATTGCGGGCCGTGGGATTACTGAATCAAAAAATCCTGAACAAGCAGCCAAAGATTTTCAAAAAAAAATCGATCAGATTTGGAAGTGATAAAATGGCACGAATTGGACTGTATGAAAAAGCACTCCCGCAAAATTTAACTTGGGCAGAACGATTAACATGGGCCAAAAAGTTAGGGTTTGATTTTTTAGAAATGTCAATTGATGAATCCGATGAACGTTTAGCACGATTGGCTTGGACACCAAGCCAGTTACAAGAACTTTCTCAATTAATGGTGAAAGAAGATTTTTTTATCCATTCTTTGTGTTTAAGTGGTCATCGGCGGTTCCCTTTAGGCTCTTTAAATAAAGAAACACGTGAAAAAGGACGGAAAATTTTATCTCAAGCGATTCGTTTGGCTCATCAATTAAACATACGGGTAATTCAAATAGCTGGCTATGACGTCTTTTACGAAGAAAAAACTGCCGAAACAAGGGAATTTTTTCTTCAAGGTCTGAAAAAGGGCGTTGAGGAAGCTGCACAATACGGTGTCATTCTGGCTGTTGAGATTATGGATGACCCTTTTATGAATAGCATACAAAAATTTCTAGAAATTAAGGAACAAATTCCGTCTCCTTTTTTGCATGTCTATCCTGATTTAGGTAATTTGTCTGCTTGGCCGGAAAATAATCCGGCGGTTGAGCTTGAAAAGGGAATTGCTGAAATCGCTGCTATTCACTTAAAAGATACCTTCGCTGTAACAGACACATTTGAAGGGAAGTTTCGGGAAGTTACTTTTGGAGAAGGCTGTGTTGATTTTACAGGCTTATTGAAAACACTCAAGCGTTTAAACTATAGTGGTCCTTTTTTAATTGAAATGTGGAATGAAACGGATTTGAATTTTCAAGAAAAAATTCAAGCCGCGCAGCAGTATCTCTATCCCAAATTAGCAGAGGTGGGTTATTATGAACAATAAAGCGATCATCCAAGCAATGAAACAACGTGTTTATGAAGCGAATCTGGCTTTGCCAAAACTGGGCTTAGTCAAATTAACGTGGGGCAATGTTAGTGAAATCAATCGGTCATTAGGGATTATCGTAATTAAACCAAGCGGCGTCAAGTATCAAGAAATGTCCAAGGAACAGATGGTAGTGACTGATTTAAACGGACAACTATTGGAAACCAATGCATTAAAGCCGTCTTCTGATTTACCCACGCATCTTTATCTTTATCAAAAAATGCCAGAAATTGGAGCGATTGCGCACACGCACTCCCTGAATAGTGTTACGTGGGCTCAAGCAGGGCGAGCCTTACCTCCTTACGGTACCACCCATGCGGATGCTTTTTATGGCGCTGTACCTTGCACAAGAGCGCTCTCTGAAAGTGAAATTAAAGAAAACTATGAAGAAGAGACTGGCAAAGTCATTGTTGAAACATTTCATGAACAAGAACTAGATCCTTTAGCAGTTCCAGGAGTGCTAGTTTATGGACATGGCCCATTTACTTGGGGAATGACTCCGGAAAAAGCAGTTGAAAACAGCTTGATTTTAGATGAAATCTGTTCAATGGCACGTTTGACGGAAATAATTAATCCAGCTGTTGAACCAATTGATCATTTTTTATTGGATAAACACTATCTTAGAAAACATGGGATTTCCGCTTATTATGGTCAGTGATGGCTGTGATGAAACGTGTGAAAAAGAAGGATAATTGACTGATTAATTGGTCTTTTATAAAAACTTAGTTGTCTGTTATGGGACAACTAAGTTTTTATTTTTTTAAGAAAGCGTTCTCTTTTTTTGGGGAGAATAGAACAAAACGTTAATTTTCGTTTGTTAAGTTATGAAGAATTTGCGAATTCCAAGACTTTTTCCGCAGAATTAGGTACAATAAGTTACGTGTTAAAGAATTAGAAATGGAGGCAACCCAATCATGATAGGGACTGCTGTAAAAGAATTATTATTAGAAAAACAAGAAACGTTTTTAGTACCCGCCGAAAATGTCGCCAATGTAATGTGTTTAAATCCGTTAAGTCACGCGGCATTAGTCTTATCGCAAGTTCGCTATTCCAAGATTCCTGTGTTAGATAAGGGAGATCGCTTTGTTGGCTTAATCGGCTTGACAGACGTTGTAGATAAAATGTTTGATTTGACTTCAGTGGATTTTGAAAAATTGAATGAATTTACTGTGGCCGATGTAATGGAAGTCAATGTTCCTGTAATTGGTGAATCGTGGGATTTAGAAGAAGTGTTACATTTATTAGTAGATGCTTCTTTTTTACCAGTGGTTGATGATAATCAACGCTTTAAAGGTATCATTACACGCAAAGAAATTTTAAAAGCGGTCAATCATATGGCGCATGAATTAGAAAAACATCATCTTGTTCTGCCTAAATCAGAAGAAGAAATGAAAGTAATTTAAATAAAACGCAAGAAACTCTTTACTTTTTTCTCATAAATGCGTTATTCTGTATGATAACACGAAGTAAAGGAGTGCTGTGATTGGACGCATATGAGATTATTCAGTATATTGGCGATGCCAAAAAGCAAACGCCTGTTAAAGTAACACTGAAAGGGCAATTAAAAGAAGTCACGTTTCCGGAAACAATTAAGGTCTTTAATAATTGTAAAACTGGGACATTGTTTGGCGATTGGGCTGACGTAAAACCTTTTTTAGAAGCAAACAAAGAAAAAATTGAGGATTATGTTGTAGAAAACGATGCACGTAACTCAGCAATTCCTTTTCTTGATCTGAAAGACATTAATGCTCGAATTGAACCAGGTGCTTTGATTCGCGAAAAAGTTGAAATTGGCGATCAAGCGGTGATTATGATGGGGGCTATTCTAAATATTGGCGCCGTCGTTGGTGCAGGGACTATGATTGATATGGGCGCTGTTTTAGGCGGCCGTGCAACTGTAGGAAAACATTGTCATATTGGCGCGGGAACGGTTTTAGCTGGTGTCATTGAACCCCCAAGTGCCGCACCTGTGGTTATTGAAAACGAGGTTGTCATTGGAGCGAATGCGGTCGTACTAGAAGGGGTTCGTGTTGGTGAAGGTGCCGTTGTGGCTGCTGGGGCAGTAGTTGTGGAAGACGTTCCAGCGCATACCGTTGTCGCAGGCGTGCCAGCAAAAGTAATTAAACAAATTGATGATAAAACCAAGAGTAAAACAGAGATTTTAGAAGAATTACGTAAACTCTAAAAATAAATTAGTCAGTCGCGATGAAGAAACTTCTTCATGGCGGCTTTCGATTACCCCAAAAATGAAGGAGTGGCTTTTGTGGAGCAAGAAGAATTAATTGCGATTAGACGGCAACTACATCAAATACCTGAAATCGGTCTAGAAGAAAAGGAAACACAAGCCTTTTTACTTAATGAAATTGATAAAATGAAGCAACCTTATCTGCAAGTTCGAACATGGCAAACGGGGATTTTAGTCTTCATAGAAGGCAAAAATCCTCAGAAAACCATCGGCTGGCGTGCTGATATTGATGGTTTGCCTATTCAAGAGGAAGTGGTTTCTGCTTTTCAATCAAAACGACCAGGGTTTATGCATGCCTGTGGGCACGATTTTCACATGACAATCGGTTTAGGGGTTTTGAAAGAATTAAGTCAACAGCAACCAGACAATAACTTTTTATTTTTATTTCAACCTGCTGAAGAAAATGAAGCAGGGGGGATGTTGATGTATGAAGACCATGCGTTTGGTGAGTGGTTACCTGATGAATTTTATGCGCTTCATGTTAATCCTGATTTGCCAGTCGGAACTATTAGTACCAGAGTAGGGACATTGTTTGCTGCCACTTGTGAAGTGAACATTACCTTAAAAGGAAAAGGTGGACATGCGGCTTTTCCGCATCAAGCAAATGATATGGTCTTGGCGGCCACAAATTTAATTCAGCAAGCGCAAACGATCGTTAGTCGAAATGTTGATCCTGTGGTCGGGGCAGTCGTTACTTTTGGGACTTTTCATGCAGGGACTGCCTGCAATGTGATTGCCGAAGAAGCAACTTTATCTGG
This sequence comes from Enterococcus sp. DIV1316a, assembly GCF_050536915.1. Lineage (NCBI taxonomy): Bacteria > Bacillati > Bacillota > Bacilli > Lactobacillales > Enterococcaceae > Enterococcus > Enterococcus sp. DIV1316a. The sequence goes on from NZ_CP172913.1 coordinate 922,049, forward strand.
TACAATTCGCACATTGACAGCAGAAACGAATGAACAAACGCAGCGAAGAATTCGCGAAATTAGTGAAGGTATTGCGCAATCTTTTCAATGTGAAGTAACTGTTCATCTTGATCAAAAAGGGTATTTACCTGTAGTGAATGAGCCAGCATGTACCACGAATTTTATTGAATACATGAGCAAACAAGCAACAGTTCAATTTCAACAAGCACCGGTTGCAATGACAGGTGAAGATTTTGGCTATCTATTGTCTAAAGTCCCAGGCACGATGTTTTGGTTAGGCGTGGCAAGTCCTTATAGCCTTCATTCTGCCAAGTTTGAACCGAACGAAGAGGCGTTATTGTTTGGAGTGGAGGCAGTTAGTGGGTTTTTAAAATCATTGGACAATTAGAAAAACAGCCACCAGATAACTAATAAATATCTGGTGGCTGTTTTTTATTTTGCAATAATGGGCGTATTGGGAATCGTAAAACCGGCCTCTGTTAATGCTTTGATATATTGAGCTAGAAATTCTTCTTTGACCGCAAATTGTTTGCCGTTTAGTACATACATGGTCGTTCGCACCGCAAAGTTGCCATTGCCTAAATCAACCATACCAAAAATATCTGGCCCAGTTTGAATACTTTCGATATACTTTTCTTTTAACGTTTCATTGACTTCTGTAATCACTTCACAAATTTTTTCATAACCTTCTTCAGGATTGATGCGGACATCAATTAACACTTGCATATTGGCACGAGACAGGTTACTGATTGTGGTGATGTTTCGGTTTGGAATAAAATGAACAGTTCCATCAACCGCTTTAATTTGAGTGGTTCGTAATCCGACAGAAGTAACTGTTCCTTCAATATTTAACGCCAATAAGCGAATATAATCGCCTACATCCATTTGTTGTTCTAAAATAATGAAAAATCCGGTAATTAAGTCATTCATGAATCCTTGAGCCCCTAAACCAATGGCAACACCGGCAATTCCCGCTCCGGCTAATAATGAGCCAACAGGCACACCGACAATGGTCAAAAGAGAATAGATGAAGAAAAAGAACAGCGTATATTGAAATGCATTAATAATTAAAGTGTGTAACGTTTTTAAACGGCTTTCACTAAAATGTTGCTTTTTACTATAATTTGCATAGGTGCGATCAATTAAATATTTCCCGATTCGCTGAATAATAAAAAATAGAAAAATTAAAAATAAAATTGATAAACTTTTTTCAATTAAGGTAGCGACAATGGCATCCCAATTAATATTGTTCCAAAAGCGTTGTAGCGCGCTCACTTTTTTTACGGTCGCTTCTGCTAAATCAGGAGCAGAAGAATCGACTGTTTCAGTACTGGCTAAACCAAGTATCAACATAAAAATCCAACTTTCTCTAAAATTTCTTCTTTTAGTATACTAAATCTCTCGGCGAAAGGGGAAGAAAATAGAAAGTTTTTTTAAAGACTTAACATGTTTTTTTAGGAATGTTATAATTTTGTAAATAAATAATATATTTTATAATTTTGTTAAAGGTTGTGAGTGCTGCGTGAAAGTTTCAATTGAATGGGCAAAAAATGATTTACTTTCTAAATTACCTGTAACAATTTTTATTGATGAACGATGTGCCACTCGCTTGACGGCTGACAAGCGACGAACATTCATCTTCCATAATCCAGTCGCTTTACGATTAGGGAGTCGTTTTTTTAGTAGTCAGATAATCGAAATTGCGGAATCATGTACATTGAAAGTTTCCTTTAATTGGTCCTGTGTTTATCTCTTTTGTATCTGGTTACTTGCAGTTAAACTGTGGATTGGAAGCGTTAGCGGTCGAACAATTGTAGTTGTGGCACTAATCGGAGTGCTGACTTATTGGCGTCGTTATTTATTAAAAATAAAGAAAATGACCTGACAAGTCGTGATTGTTTCGTGAAAGAAGAATGCGTAGTATACTAAAAGTAATGAAAATGAAGGGACTGAAGAAACACATGACTTTGGATAAAACAAAAAAATTAGCAAATGGCAATGAAATGCCACGCTTAGGTTTAGGCGTTTGGCGTGTAGAAGATGGCTTAGAAGCAACAAATTCAGTAAAATGGGCTTTAGAAGCGGGTTATCGCTTGATTGATACGGCAGCCGTTTATAAAAACGAAGTAGGGGTGGGCGAAGGCATTCGTCAATCGGGTATTCCCCGCGAAGAAATTTTCGTGACGACGAAATTATGGAATGAAGATCAAGGCTATGAAAATGCGATTAAAGCGTTTGATAAAAGCTTAGAAAAATTAGGGTTAGACTATGTTGATTTATATTTAATTCACTGGCCTGTTGCTGGTAAATATAAAGAATCATGGAAAGCATTAGAAGAAATTTACGCAAGTGGTCGTGCCAAAGCAATTGGCGTTTCCAATTTTCATCAACATCATTTGGAAGATTTATTAACAGAAGCCAATGTTGTGCCAATGGTGGATCAAATTGAATTACATCCTACGTTAACACAAGAACCGCTACGAAAATATTTAGCCGAAAATAAGATTGCCGTGGAGGCTTGGTCTCCTCTAGGACAAGGTAATTTATTATCTGAACCAGTACTAGTGAAAATTGGTGAAAAATATGGTAAATCAGCGGCCCAAGTGATTATTCGTTGGCACTTACAAAATGATATTATCGTGATTCCTAAATCTGTTCACGAAAAAAGAATTCAGGAAAATTTTGCTGTCTTTGATTTTGAATTAACACCAGAAGAAATAACCGCAATTAATCAGTTAAATAAGGATCATCGTTTTGGTGCAGATCCAGATAATTTTGATTTTTAAGTATGATAGCAAGTAAAAACGGAGGGGCAAAAGACGTCCCTCCGTTTTTACTATAATTTTTGAACAAAGTAGTTAAAGAGTGCTTGGGATTTGGCATCACGTGCGTACATTAGTTCAGGATGCCATTGAACAGCTAATAAAGGCTGCTGTTCATTTGTTGATTCCACTGCTTCTGCAAGGCCATCAGAGGACCAAGCAGTAACGCGTAAATCTTTTCCTAAAGTATGTAGTGCTTGGTGATGGTACGAGTTGACTTGACCAGTTGTACCATATATGTTTGATAATTGACTGTCTGGTTCAACATCAATACGATGCGTCGCAAAGATTGGTTGAGTGGGTTGTTGTCCGTGCTTAACTGACCATTGAGGATACATCGATAAATCTTGATATAATGTGCCACCTAAAGCAACATTGACTAATTGCATTCCACGGCAAACCGCAAAAATAGGTTTGTTTTGTTTTAAGGCTTCTTCAATTAGGGCTAATTCAAACTCGTCACGATCACGATTCGTTTCTTCTAATTTTATATGGGGTTCTTGTCCGTAAAATTCAGGGGCAACATCTTGACCGCCTGCTAAAAGTAGTTTATCAATTTGTTGTATATACGTAGCGGCTAATTCTTTGGGGCCAATTGGCAAAACGAGAGGAACGCCACCTGCGGCTTGAACAGCGCTCACAAAACCTTGTGGGGTGTAAGTCACTTGGTTACCGTGAAACACTTCAGCCGCCTGCAAAAGTTGATTGCCAGCGATTCCAATAATTTTTTTTGTCATAATAACATCACATCCTCAATAAATTCATACGTTCTATTGTAGCACTTTTTTGAAAAAAGTGTTTGAGAAGAAGTCGAGACAAGTTTTGTCTCGGACAGCTCTCAAACACAAAAAACTCAGTAAGTGAACAAGTGAAACTTTTTAACGTTCACGAATGACTTCGATTTTATAACCATCTGGGTCGACAACAAAGTAATAAGATGGTGCAGTTCCAGGTAAGCCTTTTAAGTCAGTAACAGTTAAGCCAGCCGCTTGATGTTTTTCGTGTAATCCTTCTAAATCATCTGTACTGATGGCGATATGACCATAACCGTTTCCTAAATCGTATGCTTCATGATCATAATTATAAGTTAGTTCTAGTTCGTAGTCGTCTCCTGGTAAAGTTAAATAAACCAAAGTAAATTTATTTTCTGGAAAATCACGACGGCGACTTTCTTCAAAATTGAAGGCTTTTTGATAGAAATCTAATGATGCCTCTAAATCTTTTACACGCACACATGTATGAGCCATTTTCATAGTTAAAAACTCCCTTTCAAACTTAATTATATTTCCAACGTTAATAGTAGCATAGATAAACGTGAAATGTAGAGAAAAACGCTTGGTTTCTGACTTGTTCTAAAGGAATTTCTCAGGTAAAATAGATGAAAAGAGAAGAGGTGCGCCAATGAAAACGCCAACGTTTGGAAAAAGAGAAGAGACATTGACCTATCAAACAAGATATGCTGCATACATTATTGTTTCAAAGCCAGAAAATAACACAATGGTTCTGGTACAAGCGCCAAATGGAGCTTATTTTTTACCAGGAGGCGAAATTGAAGGCACCGAAACGAAAGAAGAAGCGATCCACCGAGAAGTGCTAGAAGAATTAGGAATTAGTGTAGAAATTGGCTGTTATTTAGGGGAAGCTGATGAATATTTTTATTCGAACCATCGCCAAACTGCCTATTATAATCCTGGCTATTTTTATGTAGCGAATACTTGGCGGCAACTTAGCGAACCCTTAGAAAGGACCAATACTTTACACTGGGTTGCACCAGAAGAAGCAGTCCGTTTATTAAAAAGAGGAAGCCACCGCTGGGCCGTTGAAAAATGGCTAGCGGCAGCATCATAAAATAACGAATAACCCTCAATCTATGTTGATTAGATTGAGGGTTATTGTTATTGAAAAGAATGTTTAAATTAAAACCATTTTTTCAATAATTTGAGCGACACCATCTTCGTCATTACTAGTGGTATGCACATCGGCAATTGTTTTAACATTTTCTGTCGCATTGCCCATCGCAACACCAATCCCAGCGTAATCAATCATGGATAAGTCATTTTCATTGTCACCAATGGCCATCACTTCGTCTTTATTTAAGCCTAAATGGTCTGCCAATTTTGCTAGAGCATTGCCTTTGCTAGCATTTTTATTCATGATTTCATAGTAAAAAGGTGTACTTTTAACAGTCGTATATTTTTCGGTAAAATGTAATGGTAATTTTGCAATGGCAGGATCTAAAACTTCCGGCTCATCAATCATCATCATTTTAATAATGTTCATCTCTGGTGTCATTTCATCCACCGTACGATATTTCAAAGGCATGTTCACTAAAGATGCTTCGTGAATCGTATATTTACCAATATTGCGATTGGCAGTGTAAATAGCGGAATCATCAATTGTGTGCAAGTGAGCGCCGACTTTACGAGAATACATTTCAATTTCTAAAAAATCCTCATAACTTAAGGTATAGCGTGAAATAATCGCATTATCTTTGGTTGCTTGGACAAGCGAACCGTTGTAGGTAATCACGAAATCATTTTCACCATATAAGGCTAATTCATCCAATTGTTCTTTCACGCCTGGCAAAGGACGGCCTGTACATAAAACAATACGAACGCCTTGCTCATTTGCTTTTTGGAGCGCTTCTTTGACCCGTGGGGTAATCTTGTGTTGTGAATTTAGCAATGTTCCGTCGATATCAATAGCAACTAACTTAATTGACATAGAATCCTCCTAGAAAACCTATTTTTTTAAAACTAACGCACCATTATGAATGTAACTTGAAAACTCACGATACGTCTCATCAAATAAATCGTAATGTTTTTTATTTCCTTGGTCAAGCATTTCTTTAGGGAAATAGAAACGTTCATCTCCTTGACTTTGACCAGCAAGTGCTGCAACTAGGGGACTGACCGTTGCCAATTCCACTAATGAGCCATCTTTTTGCATCAATTCAATTTGTGTACGATGACGGTCTTTATTTGGACGATAAAAATCGTAAGGTAAATCATAGCTTGAATTAATGGCAGTATAATATTTAGGGTTGAAACCAACTTTTTCAATCAATTCCCTTAAATAAGCAATCGTTGCTGCGCTCTCTTTTTCGTTCGTAAAGGTGGCTGACTTCAGAGGCTTACGCATAAGGAAACGTTTGGCTAAATCACCTAGAATTGAATCAGGCACATCCATCCATTGTGTAAAGTACGTAGAGAGGACGCCATCATCCAATTTTAAATATTCTTGTAAGGTGAAGTCCCCTTTAAAGAATGGTACAAGCAGAGAGGCTTGTAAATCATAGTCAAATTCAGGGTTTTCAAATAATTCTTTCGCTCGATGCAATAAATGATCAAGAATCACTTCCATCCCACGAGAAACAGGGTGGAAATAGACTTGGACATACATTTGGTAACGACTAACGATATAGTCTTCCACCGCATGCATCCCATTCATAGCAAAGGCAATGCCTCCTTTGTAGGGTCGAATCACACGTAAAATTCTAGTTAAATCGAAAGTTCCGTATTCCGTCCCTGTAAAGTATGCATCACGTAACAGATAGTCCATGCGATCGGCATCAATTTGACTAGAAATCATTTGCACCACTTGAGGATTTGGGTATTGTTTAGTAATAACGCTGGCGACTTTTTCAGGAAAATCTGCCGAAACACGATTTAAAATTTGATAGACTTCCGTTTCTGGTGAGGTGATGATTTGGACCGTGATTGCTTCATGGTTTGTATCAAAAATATGCTCGAATGTATGTGAATAAGGACCATGACCGACATCATGTAATAAAGCTGCGCAAAGTGTAATCAAGCGCTCGTCGTCATTCCAGCCGTTTTCACCTAATCGTTCCACAGAGTAGTTACGTTGGAAAATCTCACAAATCCGACGTGTAATTTCGTAAACACCCAAAGAATGGGAAAAACGACTATGTTCGGCACCGTGAAACGTAAAAGAAGAAGTACCTAGTTGCTTAATGCGACGTAATCGTTGCACTTCAGCAGAATTAATAAGGTCTAAAATCACTTGATGTTGGACATGAATATAATTATGGACGGGATCACGGAAAACTTTTTCGATTGGTAATCGTTGCTCTTTATACGGAATCGTCATACGATCTCTCCTTTAATTAAGGCGTTTCGTTGCGCCATTTTTTCCAGCTGGACAGTTAAATTTGTTTGGAACCATTCTGAGGTTATAATTGGTTCGGTTAAGTTTGGATCAATAGATTTTTCAAATTGTTGAGGTAATGCTTCGATTAAACGGGTTTTTACGGCGTCTATTGTTAATGGAGTCTCAATCAGGGTTTCTAAATTTGCCATCACTGCTGGATCAACGGGTGGATAGCCATTTTCACCAAATTGTTCTTGTAAGCCAGCAAGGTAAAAGTCTCGCACCACTTCTCCACGAGCAAGTTGATTGCCGTTAACGCTGATGTAAATCATGACAGCAATACCGTCTTTGACGCGTCGTTGGGCAATCCCAGCAAACTTTTGACCGCCAATACTTAAATCATAAGTACCGGGACAATAGGATGTAGTAATTTCAAAGGCGTCAATCTCTTTCTCCGGAAAACTCTGACGGAGCCAAGCCCACATTAATTCATAAGCCGCATCGATACTTAATTTGTGTTCAGAATTATTTGGTAAAATAAGTGAAACATTTAAAATACCCGAATCGGCAATCACCCCTAAACCGCCGGCATTGCGAACGACTACAGAATAATCGTTTTCTTGCAGAGAAGTGATGCCTTCTTTTAGATGTGGTACACGGGTATCTTTCATGCCAAGAATCATTGCTTGATCCAATTGCCAGAAATGAATGATTGGTTGGTGCTGCATTCCTGAAAAAGTAGTTAAAACATCGGTCAAGGCAAAAGGTAAAAAATAGTCACTGTTTGTTAAACAACCTGAATCAAGGAGCATAAATGATTCGGTGTGAAGGGGAAAAGTTGTGCTCATAAAAAACGTCCTGTCTATTTATAATTACGTCATTTAATACGTTTATTTTCTTACTCTCTCTTATATTATATACAAAAAACGCAAAAAAGCATGTTATATAAACGAATTCTGAAGGAATTCTCTAAAATAGTAAACGGTTTTCTTATTAAATAGATGAAACAAATGCTTGCAACCCGTGAAAAGAGCTTATACAATAAGAAAAGGTACATAAACAAGGAAAAATTGACTTTAGTTGACAAATATATTGAAAAAGTCAACAATAAGAAAGTTATATTTTGGAAAAGGAGTGACCATTATGGATTTATCAACAGGCGTTCCTGTATCGATTCAACTAAAAACGATTGTCCAACAAGGCAACGAACAAAAAGATTTTTTCTTTGACTTAGAAGGTCAATTAGTAAAAATGGGTGATACATTATACATTCGTTACAAAGAAGAATTATTAGAGGATACAGAACCAACCCCCGTAACCATTAAAATTGAACCAGACGGGCATGTTCAGCTGATTCGTGCCGGCGAATTACGGATGCGTTTAAGATTTGGCTATCAGGAAAAATTAGATACAAGTTATCGAACCCCTTATGGCTTGCTACAGATTAGTACGTTTACACATAATTTGCGTGTTAGTTTAAAAGATCAACCAATGTCTGGTAAGATTTTAGTTGATTATGATTTATACTCTCAAACAGAGCGAATCGGAGAATATCATTTAGAATTAGAATTTACTGCATAAATATTGCAGAATAGAATTGATTTTTTTTCAATGTTTTTGTATGATAAGGAGTAGACTGTGAAAGGACGTGTACCTCTTGGAAATTAATGTATTTGAAGGGTTAAACAAAAAAGAATTATCCATGATTGAAGTAGCACACGCTATTTTAGAACAACATGCAGATGTAATGGATTTTTCTGATTTAGTTAACCAAATCCAAAATTATCTTGGCAAGTCTGATAGTGAAATTCGTGACCAATTAGCACAATTTTATACAGATTTAAACATCGACGGTAGCTTTATCTCATTGGGAGACAATCGTTGGGGCTTACGTTCATGGTATCCAATCGATTCAATCGATGAAGAAGTTACACATGGTTTGGAAGAAGACGAAGAAGATGCACCACGTCGTAGAAAACGTAAAAAAGTAAATGCCTTCATCACTAATCCAAACGATGAAGATGTAATTGACTATAACGATGACGATCCAGAAGATGCTGAATTAACAAATGATGATGAAGAAGACATCTTGTACGATGATGAAGAAGATGAAGATGAAGAAATCAAAGCATACAACTCTGACTTACAAGAGATTGGTGCAGATTCAGACGATGATGAAGAAGACATTCCGCAAATCGAAGAAGATTTAACGATCATTGATGACGATGATGTTGAAGATGAAGACGATTTTGATGACGAATATTCTGAAGAGTAAGAAACCAAAAAGCTTGATTCCTAAGAAGGAGTCAAGCTTTTTAGTTGAATGCTTAAGAAAAATGAGAAAATAGAAAAAATTATTTTCTTGAATAGAAGTACTTGACCTGATGTCCGTTTGCTTGTATTATACTACTTGGGCACCTTTAAGAAGGTCAGAAGTTTGAACGAACTTACAAGCTCCCTATTCGTAATGGATAGGGAGCTTTTCTATTTTTGTTTCTTTTTTATTTGGAGAAACGTAAGAGTCTCAAAGTTGTTTTACTTCTCTCTACAAAATATTATCAAAGAAAGGGTTTTTAACTATTATGACAAAATACATCTTTGTTACAGGTGGCGTGGTTTCTTCTATTGGAAAAGGGATTGTCGCAGCATCTTTAGGACGATTATTAAAAAATCGTGGATTAAAAGTTACGATTCAAAAATTCGATCCATATATTAATGTGGATCCGGGGACAATGAGTCCTTACCAACATGGAGAGGTTTTTGTCACAGATGATGGTGCCGAAACAGATTTGGACTTAGGTCACTATGAACGTTTTATTGATATTAACTTAAATAAATACTCAAACGTAACCACTGGGAAAATTTATTCAGAAGTCTTACGTAAAGAACGTAAAGGGGAATACTTAGGTGCAACAGTGCAAGTTATTCCACACATTACCAATGAAATCAAAGAAAAAATCATGCGTGCAGCGAAAATGACGGATGCCGATGTGATTATCACAGAAGTAGGTGGTACTGTCGGCGACATCGAATCATTACCTTTCCTAGAAGCATTGCGTCAAATGAAAGCTGATATGGGTAGTGACAACGTAATGTACATCCATACAACCTTGATTCCTTACTTAAAAGCGGCTGGTGAAATGAAAACTAAACCAACACAACATAGTGTCAAAGAATTAAGAAGTTTAGGGATTCAACCAAATATTTTAGTGGTCCGTACAGAATTACCTGTTTCTCAAAACACTAAAAACAAATTAGCACAATTCTGTGATGTTAATCCGGAAGCGGTAATTGAATCTCGTGATGTTGAAACATTGTACTCCATTCCATTAGCACTTCAAGCACAAAACATGGATCAAATTGTTTGTGATCATTTAAAATTGGATGCACCGGCTGCAGACATGACTGAGTGGCGTGCATTAGAAGAAAAAGTTCTTAACTTGAAAAAGAAAACAAAAATTGCGCTGGTTGGTAAATATGTTGAATTACCAGATGCCTATATTTCTGTTGTAGAAGCATTAAAACATGCTGGGTTTGATTTTGATTCAGATATCGAAATTGATTGGGTTGATTCACAAGAATTAACTGCTGAAAATGTCGCTGAAAGAATTGGTTCAGCAGATGGTATTTTGGTTCCTGGTGGTTTTGGTGATCGTGGAATTGAAGGAAAAATTGAAGCGATTCGTTTTGCTCGCGAAAATGACGTACCATTCCTTGGTATTTGTTTAGGTATGCAAATGGCCTGTGTAGAATTTGGTCGTAACGTTGTGGGCTTAGAAGATGCTGGTTCTGCAGAAACTAATCCTGACGTGACAAATAACATTATTGATTTAATGGCAGATCAAGAAAACATCGAGAATTTAGGTGGCACACTACGTTTAGGTTTATATCCATGTAAATTGAAAAAAGGAACGAAAACTGCGGCAGCATACGGAAATGAAGATGTTGTCCAAGAACGTCACCGTCATCGTTATGAATTTAACAACAAATATCGTCAATTATTTGAAGAAAATGGCTTAGTTTTCTCTGGAGTTTCACCAGATAATCGTTTAGTTGAGATTGTTGAAATTCCTGAAAAACAATTCTTTGTGGCTTGTCAATTCCACCCAGAATTAATTTCTCGTCCAAATCGCCCACAACGCTTAATCAAAGGATTTGTTGGTGCAGCTTTGGCAAATAAAGAAAGTAAATAAGCAAAAATGGACGAAGTGATTCAGTTCACTTCGTCCATTTTTAATCTAAAAAAGTACGGGGCTCATGGTGAGCCCCGTACTTTTTATGCTGCTTTATTTTCATCTGGTTTAGAACTACTTTCAGGTGGTTGCGGCGGTTCTTGTGAACTAGAACTTGATGGTTCAGGTGGTTGTTCCGATGTTGCCGGTTGCTCTGCTGAGGAAGAGCTTGCCGGTTGTTCGGTTGAGGGTGGCGCTTCAGAGGAAGAAGGCGCACTTTCTGAACTAGAACTTGATGAACTTTCCGCTTCTTTTGTGGAAGAGGATTCCACCGTACTGCTAGATTCCGGCTGTGGTGCTGAAGAGGTAGTACTTGGTAAAACTTGTACATTTGGTACCTCATAGGCATCTTTCACGTATAATTCATTACCTACCCGCACAACACTGTCTGGCTGCACCCAGTCATCGTTTGAAACATTTTGAGACAAGTAACTCATTATTTCACGATAAACATCCGAGGCAATCCCATAGTATTCTTGATAGATTGGTGTATTTCGATCATTGTATCCAGTCCAAACAGAAACGGCATAGTGTGTTGTATAACCAACAAAGGTACTATCCGGGGCAATTCCTTTTTCTGTTGTGCCCATTCGCGCTAAATCTTCATCAGTATAGTTAGAAGTCCCTGTTTTGGCCGCTTGGATTAAGCCTGGAATGGCGCCGTTAAATCCTGTTCCGCCGTTTAAAACATCTTTTAACATATCCGTCATCATATAGGCGGTAGAGTCTTTCATTGCACGTTTGCCATCAGGTTGATAATCAACGCTAGTTCCATCATTGAAAACGACTTTGTTTACGTAATACGGTTTGTTGTATATCCCGTTATTGGCGAAAGCCGCATAAGCTGCTGCTAACTTCAATGAGGAAATTCCATATTTATCGCCATCTACATCGCTTGTGTTACTTGAAATGGCATTCGAGGCTTCTAAGTTTTTATAGTCAATTCCTAGTCCTTTAATGAAAGGCATGATGTTTTCTTTACCAACTTCATCAAACGTCTGGACCGCGGTTGTGTTACGAGAACCCATAATCGCACGGCGCATAGTAATGACGCCTTGATATGTTAAATCAGAGTTGAAGACATCAATGTCGGTACCAGGATATTTCGTTGGTTTATCCACCATGAGGCGACCTGTCGAATAATTTAAATTCTCAATTGCGGGACCATAATCCATGATTGGTTTCACGGTTGAACCAACATCACGTTGGGTGTTAACAGCTAAATTGTTTCCTAATTGCACATCATCAGGAATGTGACGACCACCAATTTGTGCTCGGACTTGTCCAGAGGCAACATCAATAACGGTTGAAGCCACTTGCATTTTATCATCTGGAAACGCAACGTATTGATCACTGTTGACAATATCGTAAAGTTGTTTTTGGGCATTCATATCTAAGTTTGTGTAGATATCTAGTCCGTCTGTGTAAACATTTTTACCAGTTTTTGCTTTCACTTCATTGATTACTTCTTTGACGTAATTATCTACGACTTTTCGATTGTCATCACTGGCTTTTAATGGCACTAAGCCTTCATCGATTGGGGTAGCTTTGGCTTTTTCGTACTCTGCTTTCGAGATTTTTTTATTGTCGTACATTGTGTAGAGTACAACATCCCGGCGTTCTTTAGCAGTATCTGGTTTTGTATAGGGATCGTATGAGTTTGGCGCTTGTGGCATTCCTGCCAGTAGGGCCGTTTGTGGTAAATCAAGTTCAGATAAATGTTTACCATAATAATTTTCAGCCGCTGTTTCCATTCCATAGAAACCATTCGCCATGTAGACTTTGTTAATGTAGTAAGTTAAAATTTCTTCTTTTGATTTTTCACGTTCTAAACGAACAGCCATCCATGCTTCTTGTGCTTTCCGTTTCAAGGTTTGGTCAGATTCTTTTGTAGAGAAGTAGGACAATTTAATTAATTGTTGGGTTAAGGTACTTCCGCCTTGTAATCCACCATTTTTGACATTTGAAAGAGCAGAACCGATAATCCGAATCGGATCCACACCAATGTGTTTATAGAAACGACGGTCTTCGACAGAAACAATGGCATCTTTTAATAATTGAGGCACATCATTTGGTTGAATTAATTCACGCTTTTCTGCGCCTAAATCCTCAAAAATTTCATTATTAATATCGTAAAGCTTCGATGAAACTGTCGCATTCAGTTTGTCATCTTCTAATTTTGGGGCTTGTCGTGCATAGAACCAAAAAAGACCAACGCCTGCTAAAAAAGCGACCATCCCAGCGATAAGTAAGCCAAGAAAGATTTTTAAAACAAGCCGTTTTTTCTTTTTCGGCGGTTGTGTCTTTTTCTTGTAACTCGACTTCGATGAGGTGTTGGATGCATGTCTAGCAGCTCGCGAGCCTGAATTTGCGGTTGGCATAAATAGCAACTCCTTTGTTATACTTTCAAAACTTTATGAATCTAGTGTGTCTGAATATATTGTTCCACTGCGTCGAGATAAGGGATTCGCGGTGCGATTCCAAAAGATAATTCAATTCCTTCTTTCTCGATGAGTGCAAGCGGCATAGATTTTTTTCCAGTAACTGCTTGGTTTTTCCAATGCGTTATTAGATTTTCACCACTAAAAAAGAAGCAGCGTTTTAAGCTTGAAAACCATAATAGCACAAAACAAATCCCTTGTTGTGCTATACATTGTTCCATATGATCAATTTGATGTTGATGAAAATTTTTAAAGGGAAAGGACGTGGTATTTTTCGTTTCTTTCGCTTCAAAATCTATGTAACGGCCTTGATATACACCGTTATAATCAGTCGTTGAAGCTTGTCTAAAGTAGGCCTCCTTAATAACAGCCGCACTTCGTTTGGGGTAATCTACTTTAACAATTTGAACAGGAGTGGGTTTCTTATGAACGACTGCTTGCTTATTCAATAGATAATATTGATTGCTTTGATTGATCGCTTCTTCGAAATCCATCCCACGATTACCAAATTCAACGGGGCGTTTCTTTTTTACTTGTTTTTTTGGTGATTGTGCTTCATGATGATTATAAGGTATTCCGTTAGGATAATGGAACGTCACGTTTATCACACTCCTAGCCTGTATTATACCAAAAAAAAGACCTGAAAGAAAAGGGATGACTTATGGAAATGATAAAAACCCTCTATGTCACCGGTTATCGCAGCTTTGAATTGGGGATATTTCAAGGAAAAGACCCGAAAATCACAGTTATTAAAAATGTCTTAAAAAAAGAGTTAGCCAGTTATATTGAAGCGGGAGTAGAATGGATTTTGATTTCTGGCAATTTAGGTGTTGAACTTTGGACAGCTGAAGTAGTTGGGGAATTAAAAATGGAATATCCAGAAGTTCAGCTAGGTTTGCTTTATCCATTTAAAGACTTTGGCAATAATTGGAATGAACAAAATCGAGAACTGTTATCGAAAGCGGAAAGTTTGGCTGATTATATCAACTCAGTAAGTCACCAGCCCTATCAATCGCCAGCACAATTAAAAATGCATACAAAATTTCTTTTGGAACATTCTGGAGGCAGCTTACTTATTTATGACAAAGAGTACTCTGGCAAAACGGAGTATTTTTTAAAGGATGCACAACATTTTTCGGAACGAGAACCCTATGATATTCGCTTAATTACAATGGATGATTTACAAAACTCGGTGATTGATTAGAGAATCTGTTTGATTTTCTAGCTATTTTTCGTTACAATAGTATTTGTGGAACTATGAAATTTTCTATCGTAAATAAACAAATGAGGTGTAAACATGGCAAATTTAGTATATAGTCCTAAAGACATTTTACAAAAAGAATTTAAAACGAAAATGATGAACGGGTATGACCCAATTGAAGTAGACGAATTTTTAGACAATGTTATTAAAGACTACGAAGCTTATAATAAAGAATTATTAAGCTTGCAAGAAGAAAACAGCCGCTTAATGGCAAAATTAGACCAATTATCAAAAGCCCAACCAACGCCTCGTGTTGCTCAAGAAGTACCAAAAAGTGCAGCAGTGACCAACTTTGATATTTTAAAACGTTTATCAAACTTAGAGCGTGAAGTTTTTGGTAAAAAGTTAGATGAAACACCTTCAACACCTGTAACGCCTTCCGCACCGTCAATGACTGCAGAACCAGCGAACCATGATGTTGATAATGCACAAACACGTCAATTTTAACAAGACAATTTAAGTCAAGTTTTCACGAGGAACAAAAAGCATTTGTTAGAATAGCGGACACTTGTTGTAGTGTGTAAATTTTTGCTGTTCGTTTAAACAGATTTGTAATTTTCGGGTGATCGCGGTTTGCTTTTGCAAGCTGAGGAAAGTCCATGCTCGCACAAGCTGAGATGCTTGTAGTGTTCGTGCTTAGCGAAATCATAAGCTAAGGTACTCTTTTAGAGTAACGGCAGGAAAAATGACTAAGGTTTCGACTATGTCAAAGTATCCTTGAAAGTGCCACAGTGACGAAGCGATGTGGGAAACTCCATCGGTGGAACGCGGTAAACCCCTCGAGCGAGCAACCCAAACAATGGTAGGGGCGCTCTTCTAAAGGAAATGAACGAGTAGAAGAGGCAGAGTTTACTCTGCAGATAGATGATGACCGTCACCAATTTTTCCTGAAGAATTGGTGATACAGAACATGGCTTATAGAAAATTACAAGTAATTCAGGAAGACCTTCCAACGTAGTTGTGAAGGCTTTTTTTACGAAAAGAATAAAAAAATGTTAAAATAAAGAAACTGAGATAAAAGTAGTAAGCTGTCTGTTCTAAAGAGGCCGGGACAGGACCGTTTAGTTCAGAGAAAGCGGACAATTATAAAAAACAAGCGGAGCAGTAGTCGGCAGGACTGTTAGCTCCAGACAATAAAAAAGAGTCAAGAAGGAGTTTTTATGACGAAAGAAAAAACATTCAAACTTGTTGCAACGGCTGCTAGTGGCTTAGAAGCATTAGTTGGAAAAGAATTGCGTGATTTAGGGATTCCCTGTGAAGTAGAAAATGGCCGGGCCGTCTTTGAAGGCACTGTTGAAACAATTGCTACTGCCAATTTATGGCTACGGACAGCAGATCGGATTAAAATCGTCGTTGGCGAATTTAACGCCTATAGTTTTGATGAATTATTTGAAAAAGTTAAAGCACTTCCTTGGGAAGATTATTTGCCTTTAGATGCAGAATTTCCAGTTGCAGGTAAATCAATTAAGTCAAAATTGTATAGTGTTCCTGATTGCCAAGCCATCACCAAAAAAGCCATTGTTAACCGTTTAAGAGAAGTTTACCATCGTCCAGCGACGGTGCCTTTAACCGAAACAGGAGCTTTGTTTAAATTAGAAGTGGCTCTTCTAAAAGATAAAGTGACGTTGACGTTGGACACGACTGGGCCAAGTTTATTTAAACGAGGCTATCGCATTGAAAAGGGGGGCGCACCTCTTAAGGAAAACATGGCAGCTGCTTTAGTGATGTTGACCAATTGGCGCAAAGATCGTCCTTTTTATGATCCAGTTTGTGGTTCTGGAACGATTTGTATTGAAGCAGCATTAATTGGCCATAACATTGCTCCTGGCTTTAATCGTAGTTTTACTTGTGAAACATGGGATTGGGTTGATCCAGCAATTTTTGAAAAAGTACGTAACGAAGCCGAGGCAAAGGCAGACTACGATGTTGAATTAGATATCTGTGGTTCAGATGTTGATGGGCGAATGATTGAAGTCGCACGAGCGAATGCTGAGGAAGTTGGTTTAGGTGATTCAATTACCTTTAAACAATTGGCCTTAAAAGATTTTACAACCGAGAAGGAATATGGTGTAATGGTAGCTAACCCGCCTTATGGTGAGCGTTTAGGAGAAGAGGAAAGTGTTCGCCGTTTGTATAAAGAAATGGGCCATGTTTTCCGTCCGTTAACTACTTGGAGCAAGTATATACTGACGAGTGATCTTGCTTTTGAAGAATATTATGGTGCCAAAGCTACTAAAAAACGGAAGCTTTACAACGGAGCCTTACGAACAGATTTATTCCAATACTGGGGAACACGCCCACCAAGAAAACCAAGGGAAGACTAAGAAAGCTGGTGTAAAAAAATGAAGGAAGCTGTATTTTTACAAGAAGTGAAAGAAATTCAATTACTAAAAAATGCCTTGACATTATTAGACTGGGATTCATCAACTGGGATGCCAGAAAAAAGTAGTCCTTTTCGAGGAGAAGTAGAAGGGTATTTAACCGGATTATATTTTGAACGAAGTATTGGCCCAGTTATTCAAGAAGCATTGGCCTATTTTGAGACACGCCCTGAAGAATTATCTGAATTAGGGAAACTGGTTTTTGAAAAAGTAAAAGAAGAATATGCTTTGAATAAAAATGTTCCAGCTGAACGTATGCAAGAATATGTTAAAGTATTAAACCAAGCACATACAGATTGGCTAAAAGCACGCGCTGCACAAGATTTCGGCTTGTTAGAAGAAACCTTAACGAAGGTCGTTGCGTTCCAAAAAGAGTTCATTCCTTATTGGCAAAAAGAAGAAAAAACACCGTACGATGTGTTATTAAATCAATTTGAACCAGGGATGACGGTTGAGAAGCTAGACCAAGTATTCGACCAAGTAAAACAAGGGATTCAAGAAATTCGGACCGTTTTAGCGGAAAAAGGTACGCCGCCTAGAACTGACTTTTTATCTAGAAAAATGACCAAAGAACAACAACGCCGTTTTGTGATTGGTGTGGTTGAACAATTAGGCTATGATTTTTCAAAAGGCCGATTAGATGATACAGTTCATCCTTTTATGACAGCTCTAAATCGAAATGATGCGCGGATTACTACGCGCTGGGAAGAAAATAATTTCTCAATGGCAACATTTGGTGTGATTCATGAAGCGGGTCATGGGATGTATGAACAAAATTTTGATCCTAAATTTGACTTTACGCCGCTAAGCGAAGGTGCCTCTATGGGGATTCACGAATCACAATCGCTCTTTAATGAAATTATCATTGGTAGCAACCGGGCTTTTTGGCAAAAACAATACCCGTTTTTCCAAGACTGCGCAGAAGGTACTTTTGATGATATTGCTTTTGAAGATTTCTATGCTTCTTTAAAAGAAATGAAAGCAAGTTTGATTCGGATTGATTCCGATAGTCTCACCTATCCTTTGCATATCATTATTCGTTATGAAATTGAAAAAATGTTATTTAATGGTTCTTTGGAAGTCGCTGATTTGCCAAAAGTGTGGAACGAAAAATACCAAGAGTACTTAGGCGTATCACCTGAAAATGATTTAGAAGGTGTCCTTCAAGATGTTCATTGGTCTGGAGGTAGCTTTGGTTATTTCCCATCTTATGCCTTGGGTTATATGTACGCCGCGCAACTATTTCACGCAATGAAACAAGAATTATCTGTTGATGAAATTTTAGCTTCGGAGGATTATTCTGATATCCGTAAATGGTTAACACAACATATTCATCAGTACGGCGCTTCACGTAAACCAAATCAATTAATTTATGATGCAACGGGAGAAGAATTGAATCCTAGTTATTTAATTGATTATATGAAAGCTATTTATTTTGATGTTTATCAAGTGCAATAAGTGAAACAAGCAAGGGGAAGTGGACAACAACAATGTTATCAATTCGTGAATATTTAGAAGCTGGTGAAACAACAATCTCAAACTTACTATTTGATCATTACCAAAAAATTGGTTTGAAAGATGATGAATTTCTCTTTTTACTGCAACTTTTTCGTTCGCAAAATGCAGGCGATTTATTTCCAGACTTAATGGCGATTGCAGAGACGATGGGTAAAACGCCAGATACGATTTATAAGTTGTTAAATCAATTGGTTTCTCGCGGATTTATTCGAATTGAAACACAACAAAACCAAAAAGGTCAAATGATGGATACGTATGATTTACTGCCTGTTTTTCAAAAGATTCAATTATTTTTACAAACGAGCAAAGAAAAACAAGTTGTCGCAAACCACGAAGATGAAATTAAACAGCTTTACCAAGGCTTTGAAAAAGAATTCGGACGTCCACTTTCACCAATTGAATTAGAAATGATTGGTCAGTGGTTGAACACGGACCATTATTCCCCTGAATTAATCCGGTTAGCGTTGCGAGAAGCTGTTTTAAATCAGGCGTATAGTTTGAAATATATTGATCGTATTTTACTTGCGTGGGAGCGTAAAAATATTACCACCAAAGAACAAGTTGCTGCTGATCAGAAAAAACGAAAAGATTCTATGATTCAAAATGAGATTGAACAACAAGGTCAGACACAAGAATCGTTGCCAAAGGTTACATTACACAATTGGTTAAATCCAGAAGACAGTGAATAAAAAGGAGGTGGGCCATGCTATCAAAAGAGAAAACAATGGAAGCTATTGAAATTATGTATGAGATGTTTCCAAATGCAGAATGTGAATTAAAACATAAGAATCCTTTTGAATTATTAATTGCTGTGATTTTAAGTGCGCAAGCAACCGATGTATCGGTAAATAAAGCGACTCCTGGTTTATTCGCAGCTTTTCCAACACCAGAAGCTTTAGCAGCTGCGCCGGTGGAGGAGATTATTGCTAAAATAAAAACCATTGGCTTATATCGCAATAAAGCAAAAAATATTAAAGCGTGCGCACAACAACTTTTAGAACGTTTCAATGGAGAAGTTCCGCAAACCAGAGATGAACTGGTCAGTTTACCTGGCGTGGGGAGAAAAACAGCCAATGTAGTAATGGGAGATGCTTTTGGTGAACCGGCTTTTGCAGTAGATACACACGTGGAACGAGTGTCCAAGCGCCTTAGAATTTGTAAGCTAAATGCGAATGTTACTGAAGTTGAGCAGACCTTAATGCGTAAAGTTCCAAAAGAACTCTGGGTGAAAACGCACCATACCATGATTTTCTTTGGGCGTTATCACTGCCTAGCAAGAGCGCCTAAATGTGAAGCCTGTCCGCTACTCTATATGTGTCAAGAAGGCAAAGAACGGATGAAAGGGAAATAACATATTTTTTCCTAAAAAAGCGAGCCACAAGTCCAACCGACTTGTGGCTCGCTTTCTTTTTTGATTTTTAAGAAACGCAACAAATGATTGCGGTTTCTTAAAAATTGATTTAGTATAGACAGTGTGGTATATACTAGAGAATTTATTTTTTTGAAGAAAGATAGGCGATGAAATGACAGAAAATGCACCCAAATTTAAGCAAATTTCTGCAGAAATTGAAAAGAAGATTAGAGACGGTCTGTATGTAAGTGCACAAAAATTACCTTCAGAATATGATTTAGCTAAAGAATATAACTGCAGTCGCTTGACCATCCGTAAAGCGATTGATGATTTGATCCGCAAAAATATTTTGGTAAAACGACATGGTAAAGGTAGTTATGTGATGTCGCAAGCGAAAATTCAAAGTGGTCGCGCTGGCTTACAAGGTTTTACTGAGGCAGCCAAAGCTTACGGGAAAAAAAGCCAGACAGAAGTCATTTCCTTTGAAGAAGTAGTACATCCCGCTGAAAAAATTCGGGAGGCGCTCCAAGTGGGCAAAAATGAGGCAATTTATGAACTGATTCGCCGCCGAATGTTAGACGGCGAGCCAATGACAGTTGAAAAAATTTATTTGCCACAGGCATACGTACAAGGCCATACGAAGCAAGACTTCGAGGGCTCTCTTTTCTGCTTAATCGAGAAGAACGTCGAGATTGCTTATTCGCATCAAGAAATTGAAGCAATCTTAGTTGAAGCGGAAATTTCAGAATTATTGAATGTTCCTGTGGGCCAACCACTTTTACAAGTCCACTCTATCACTTATGCGCTTGATGCAACTCCTATTTTATATGATGTCTCTTTATATCGAGCAGATCGGTACACGTTTAAAAACACACTGACCCGCTATAGCCCGTCTGAAAACAACCAAGTGGAGCTAGGAGGTTCTTGGAACGAATGAAGATCAAAGAAGAAATAGCCGCTCAAAAAGATTTATTTTATGAAGACTTAAACAAAATTATCGCGATTCGAAGTGTGAAAGGGTCGCCTAAAAAAGAGGCACCTTTTGGCGAAGGACCGAAAAGAGCCTTGGAAGAAACGTTGAAACTTGCAGAGCGTTATGGCTTTCAAACTGAGATTGTCAATGACGCAGTTGGCTATGCGCAATGGGGAACAGCGGAAGAATATCTGGGGATTATTGGTCATTTAGACGTAGTACCAGAAGGTTCTGGCTGGTCAGTGCCACCCTTTCAATTAACGAAAAAAAATCAACGTTTGTATGGTAGAGGAATTCTAGATAATAAAGGTCCTATCTTGGCTTGCCTGTATGGAATGAAATTACTGAAAGAACTTGGTTACCAACCAAAGAAAACCATTCGCTTAATGTTTGGCACGGATGAAGAAAGTGGGAGTGGAGATATCCCCTTATATTTAGAGAAGGAAAACGCACCCGTTTTTGGATTTACTCCAGATTGTAAATATCCAGTAGTTTATGGGGAGCGAGGGATTGTTAATTATGAGATCACAACGACCATCCCAGATGATTCAAGTGAACAAATTGGTCAGATTATAGGTGATCAAGCAAAAGACCACGTACCTGATCAATTAAGTGTGGTGATTGCGGGAAAAACAACAGCAATCACGGGAAAACGTGCTCCTTCCAATGCGCCAGAACTAGGCAAGAACGCGATTACTTTATTGGCACAGAAAATTAGCGAGGGACAGTTAGTCAAAGGAATTTTATTACAGTATTTCGACTGGTTAACCGCTAGTTTTCACGAAAAGCACTATGGCGAAGGAGTAGCTCTGGACTTTAAGGATCAGGATAGTGGGCAATTGATTTTAACGCCCTATGCGTTGGAAAAACGAGGACAGCAATTGGTGTTATCATTGGCCGTGCGTTATCCTGTTTCTATTACAGAAAACGAAGTAACCACGCAGCTAACGAAGGCACTATTTCCAGAAAGTGAAGTGACCGTCATCCGCCTCCTCCCTAGTACGCTGTTTCCAAAAGATGAGCGCAATGTTCAAAAATTAACCAAGGTTTATGAACAAATTACTGGCTTAGATGGGACGCCAGTCACAACTACAGGTGCTACGTATGCTCGTTTTATGCCGAATATCGTTGCTTTTGGTCCATCATTTCCTGGTCAAAAAGGCATTGCGCATAATCAAGATGAATATATGGATGAAAAAGATTTACTGCTTAATCTGGAAATCTATATGCAAGCGATGATTGCATTAACAGAAGCATAAAACCAATAGAAGATACACGTATGAGAAGAAGCCAATGTGTTTCGTAGAGGTCGCATACGTGTATCTTCTATTTTTCTGTATAAAATTTCATTTTCAGTATATACAAAACAGTATATACTAGTTTATAATGGTGGAGAAATGTAAGCGTTAACGAAAGGGCGGATGGAAAATGACTTGGGGTGCAATTGCGACATGGCGGATGGCACATGATGGGTTACTAAAAGCTGCAGAAGAATTACAACAAGGAGGTGCTGCAGGCACGGCCGTGGAACAATTAATTAAAGAAGTAGAAGACTATCCTTTTTATAAGTCAGTGGGCTACGGCGGTTTACCTAATGAGGAAGGGATTTTAGAAATGGATGCTGCCTATATGGATGGAGACACATTTGCAATTGGTGCTGTGGCAGGAATTACAGATGTTAAAAATCCGATTTCAGTGGCTAAAGCATTAAGTAAAGAGAAGTTTAATAGTTTTCGTGTTGGCGCAGGTGCAACGAAATATTCAATGTTGCACGGTTTTGAAAGAAAGAATATGTTGACAGAACGCGCTAATCAATGGTGGCAAAAGCGTTTAAAAGAAATTCAGGAAAATCAGTTGAACCCCTATGATGGGCATGATACCGTCGGCGCTATTACGTTAGACCAAACAGGATCAATGGCAGCTGGCACTTCCAGTTCGGGACTCTTCATGAAAAAAGCAGGACGTGTTGGTGATTCACCACTGTCAGGTTCTGGTTTTTATGTTGATAGCGAAATTGGTGGTGCTGCGGCTACAGGATTAGGTGAAGATTTAATGAAAGGCTGTCTTTCTTATGAAATCGTCCGTTTAATGGGGGAAGGGTGCTCGCCACAACAAGCATGTGATCAAGCCGTCTATGCTTTTCATGAAAAATTGACCCAACGTTATGGGAAAGCAGGAGCTTTTTCACTAGTGGCCATGAACAAACAGGGAGACTGGGGCGTAGCTACGAATGTGGAATTTACTTTTACGGTTGGTACTGATATGCAGCAACCAGAAATCTATATTGCAAATCCAGGCAAGAATCATACCACAGAGATTCAGCCGATTTCACAAGAATGGTTAGCAGCCTATGAAAAAAGAATCAAAGCACCAATTGAATAAATGAGGAGAGTGAAGGAACATGAGTAAAAAACAAATTTATCTTTTTTGTGATGCAGGAATGTCTACAAGTATTATGGTTAATAAAATGATGGAAGTGGTGGAAAAACATCAAATGCCTTTAATGATTACTGCTTTTCCTATTGCAAGAGCACAAGAAGTGGTTGAAGCAGAGAAGCCTGTTGCTATTTTATTAGGACCACAAGTCCGTTTTTTATTAGAAAAAACAAAAGAACAATTTGCTCCTCAAGGGATTCCTGTCGCTGCAATTGCGCCAGAAATTTATGGCATGATGGATGGCGAAAAAGCATTGAAAGAAGCGCTGCGGTTAATTAAGCAAAATAAAAAATAATAGATAGGAGTGACGACCGTGCAAAAATTTTTGGATTGGTTAGAGCGCGTATTGACCCCTTTGGCAAAAGTGATAGGAGAAAATAAGTATTTAGTAGCGATTCGTGATGGCTTCCTTTTATCAACGCCCTTGTTGATTGTTGGTTCGGTCTTCTTATTAATTGCTAATTTTCCTTTGCCACAATGGGATACTTGGATGTCTCATTTGCTTGGTAAAGACTGGGCGACAATGATGTCTGTTCCAGCTAGTGCTAGTTTTGATGTAATGACTATTCTGGCCGTTGTCGGTATTGCCTATAGTTTAGGAAAACAATTCAATGTGGATGCAATGCAAGCAGGAATTATCGCATTGGTTTCATTTTTTATTGTAACGCCTTATCAAACATTATTTACACCGGAAAATAGTTCAAAGGTTTATGAAGTTACTAGTTTACCTTTAAAATGGATGGGTTCCAGTGGCTTGTTTTTAGGAATGATTGTCGCATTAATTGCGACTCGTTTATTTGTGGCCATTGTTCGTAAAGGGTGGACAATAAAAATGCCAGAAGGAGTGCCACCAACAGTTGTTAAGTCTTTTGAGGCCCTGATTCCGAGTTTTTTAGTTGTTACTCTCATGTTTTTAGTCAATTGGCTGGCTGCTTTAACTCCTTATGGTAATTTACAAGATGTTATTTTTGAATTTCTACAAACGCCCTTATTGAGTCTTGGTAATACCTTAGGTGCGATGAGCATTGCTTATTTATTTTTACACTTCTTTTGGTTCTTTGGCATTAACGGAGGTAGCGTGGTTGGCGCAGTCTTTAATCCTGTTTTGCGGGCATTGTCTGTTGAAAATTTACAAGCATTTAAAGACGGTCATGAAATTCCCAACATCATCACTGGACAATTTCAAGATATGTTTGCAACATTTGGTGGCGCCGGTTCCACACTCTCATTAATCATTGTGATGGTCTTATTCTGTAAAAGTCAACGAATTAAAAAGCTTTCGCAACTTTCACTAATTCCTGGTGTTTTTGGGATTAACGAACCAATCATTTTTGGGTTGCCAATTGTTTTAAATCCAATCCTTTTAATTCCATTTGTATTAGTACCCGCAATTAATATTATTATTGCCTATTTTGCTATGGATTGGGGCTTAGTTCCATTGACGAACGGTATTCAATTGCCGTGGACGACCCCACCAATTATCTCAGGATTTTTAGTCAGCGGTTGGCAAGGATCAATTCTGCAAGCTCTCTTATTGGTACTAGGAATGTTCATTTATTATCCTTTTATTCGAGTTATGGATGACCAATATTTACGTGAAGAATGGAAAGCACAAGAAGAAGAGAGTGAAGAAATTGATTTTGATTCCTTTGACTTCGATGATTTATAAATAAGGAGGAAATAGGCATGAAAAAAATCCTTTTAGTCTTAAACCACAGTTTAGCAGGATTTGGCAGTGATGAACAAGCTCAGCTGAAACCAAGTGGTAAAAAAGCTCCCTTAGGTCCAGGGGTAACATTGCTACCATTTTTACAGAAGCAAGGAGCGGAAATTGTTGCGACACTTTATTGTGGTGACCAATATTATTTGGAAAACGAGGAAGAGGTAGCAAAGAAATTTATTGGCTTTGCAAAAAAGTTTCATGCCAATGCGGTTCTTTGCGGACCTGCCATGCATTATCCTAATTTTGGAGAAATGGCCGCTCATCTAGCTTGTAAGTTTAATGCTGCAGGCATTCCTGCAATTGCAGCGATGGCAGAAGAAAATCCAGCAGTTAGTCACTATTATCAGCAAGTACCGATTGTGAAGATGCCCAAAAAGGGCGGCATTGGTTTAAATAATTCGTTTAAACAAATGGCGCAATTGGTCGTGGCAAAAGCAAATGGAAAAGAAACCAAACAGTTAGAAGAAACAAGTTGTTTTTAATTGTTGATAATCTAAAGAGAAATCCAGAATGAACGCATGATTGTGTTCGTTTTGGATTTTTTGCTTTTGTTTAGCGAATGTATGTTCTATAATAGGGAGGCAGATAGGTGGGATTACGTGAAATCAACGAGAAAAATTGCGGTGCGTCAAGTGGTCGAATTTATTTTAAGGCGGGGAAGTATCGATTCTCGCCATGTGAGTGAACATACACCACAAGAAGGTAGTCGCCTTCATCGAATGTTGCAAAAGGAAGCGGGGAGCCTTTATCAAAAGGAAGTATCTTTAAAAATTGAGGTGCCTTTAAATGGCCATAATTATTGTGTAGAAGGTCGTGCAGACGGCATTTTTGTGAAAGAAACTGGGCAAGTGGTCATTGATGAAATTAAAACATCCGAGCCAGCGTTTGAAGAATTGCCGCCAGAAAAGGTCGAATTGTTTTGGTATCAAGCGATGTGTTATGGTCACATGTATTGCCAACAAGAACAACTTTCTGAAATAACGCTGCAACTCACTTATTATCAGACCACCACAAAACAAATCACACGACAAGAACGCCATTTTACAGAAGCTGCATTAGCGGAGTTTTTTACTGATTTGATGAAGCGCTATGAACAGTGGGTAATTTTTAAAGAAGAGTGGCGTATTTTGAGAAATAAATCATTAAAAAATCTTAGTTTTCCTTACGGGGAGTATCGCAAAGGGCAACGAGAATTGGCGGTAGCCGTCTATAAAACAATTCTTAGTAAACAGCGGCTCTTCGTGGAAGCACCAACTGGAACAGGCAAGACAATGTCCACTCTTTTTCCAGCGATGAAAGCAATTGGTGAAGAAGAAGGCGAACGGATTTTTTATTTAACAGCTAAGACCATTACGCGGCAAGTGGCTGAAGATGCCGTCAAAGCGCTGTCCGAAAAACAAGCGCAAACTAAGAGTATTACGTTAACAGCAAAAGATAAAATTTGTTTTTTAACTGAACGAAATTGTACACCAGAACATTGCCCGTTTGCTGACGGCTATTATGATCGTTTAAATGAGGGACTGTGGGATTTATTGCAACATGAAAATCATTTAACGAGAGAGGTTATTGAACGGTATGCACAAAAGCACCAATTGTGTCCATTCGAGTTGTCGCTAGATGCAAGTCTTTGGTGTGATTTAATTATTGGCGATTACAATTATCTATTTGATCCAACGGTTTATTTACGGCGCTTCTTTGAAGAACCCCAAAGTGCAGAAGAGAATATTTTTTTAGTGGATGAAACCCATAATTTGGTTAATCGTTCACGGGAGATGTATTCGGCCGCTATTTCTAGGAATGCGGTTTTGCAAATTCAAAAAAGATTGCAAAAAGAATCTATTCAATTAAAAAGAGCTTGTCAAAAAGTCTTAACTACGTTTGATGATATTGAAGCAATCTGTGAAGAAAAAGACACGGATTTTTTTGCCCAACGTGCGCCAATTGATTCATTAGTTAAACAGATACATCGATTAACAGAAGTAATTGCAGAATGGTTGCCAGAAAATCAACACATTGAGGAATTGGCGTCGATTCTCAGTTTTTATTTTGATTGTTTAAGTTATCTTCGAATCAGCGAGTATTACGACAACGGCTTTTATACGTCTATTTCTTTGCGAAACTATGACTGCGTTGTGAAACAATTTTGTGTCGATCCGGCTTATTTATTGTCACAACGATTAGATAAAGGGAAAGCGAGTATCTTATTTTCGGCAAGTTTAACACCTCTGAATTATTATCAAGAAGTGCTTGGTGGAGGTGAAGAAAGCCTACGTTATCGGATTCCGTATCCTTTTCCAGAAGAAAATCAATTGTTGATGATTGGTAGTCATCTCCAAACAACCTATAAAAACCGTGAAAAAAGTTATCCACAGATTAGTGAACTTTTAGGGAAGTTAAGTGAAACAAAAACAGGTAATTATTTAATTTTCTTCCCTTCTTATGCCTATATGGATGATGTCTATCAAGTATTTAGCCAACGCTATCCGCAAGTAAAAACTCAAATTCAGGGAACGGACTTAAACGAAAAAGAGCGAGAAGCATTTTTAGCTGAATTTAAAGAGAATCCTCAAGAAACTTTCATCGGTTTTTGTGTTTTAGGTGGTATATTTTCAGAAGGAATTGACTTGAAAGGTACCCGATTGATTGGTACGATAATTGTTAGTGTCGGGCTACCACAAATGAATCCGGAGCAAGAACTGATTCGCACTTTTTATCAAGAAGAGCGAGGGCAAGGGTTTCAATTTGCGTATCAAATTCCTGACATGAATAAAGTCTTGCAAGCGGCTGGACGTGTCATTCGAGATGCGCAAGATAAAGGCTTTGTGTTGTTATTAGACGAACGATTTGAATTACCAAGTGTCCAGCGTTTCTTTCCGCCGCATTGGTTGGCGCATCGAAAGGCAAACACCAATGAACAACTCATTCAACAAGTGAAACAATTTTGGTTAAAAAATAAAGAAAACAAAGGAGGAAACAAATGAAGACCATTTTAGTCCTTCATACAGGTGGGACCATTTCCATGTCGAAAGTAGCAGGAGGAAGTGTTGCCCCGAATGAAAAAAATCCGTTGATGGAACAAGAAGCATTATTTTCTGGCAAGGTTCATTTAGTTGTCGAAGATATTTTTAATATTCCCTCACC
Organism: Enterococcus sp. DIV1316a; assembly: GCF_050536915.1. NCBI lineage: Bacteria > Bacillati > Bacillota > Bacilli > Lactobacillales > Enterococcaceae > Enterococcus > Enterococcus sp. DIV1316a. The sequence continues at coordinate 950,441 of NZ_CP172913.1, forward strand.
ACACATGACCTTAGAACGGATGTTTCAATTAAAAGAACGGATTCAAAAAGCTTATTCTGAACCAATTGATGGCGTGGTTATTACGCATGGAACAGATACATTAGAAGAAACTGCTTATTTTTTAGATATAACCTTAGAGAAAAAAATCCCCATTGTTTTAACAGGAGCAATGCGGTCAAGTAACGAAATCGGTAGTGATGGTTTGTATAATTTCATCAGTGCTATTTGGACTGCTTGTTCAGACGAATCATACGATAAAGGTGTTTTAGTCGTGATGAATGATGAAATTCATACGGCGCGTTATGTGACAAAAACACATACAACGAACGTAGCGACGTTTCGGACGCCAACTTTTGGACCAATAGGAACCATTGCGAAAGAACGTGCTTTTTTTGCGAAAGAGGTCTTACCACAAGAAGTTTGCGATGTTTCTTCTGTGAAAGGAAATGTTCACGTAGTGAAGGCCTATGCGGGGATGGGTGAACGGATGTTTGAATTATTAAACACCCCAGAAACGGATGGGTTAGTAATTGAAGCGCTAGGTGCGGGCAATTTACCGCCAGAAACGCTCCCAGCATTACAAAAGATGCTAGACAACGGGATTCCAGTCGTTTTAGTTTCTCGTTGTTCCAATGGCATTGCTGAAGATATCTATGATTATGCTGGTGGTGGCGTTGGCTTGAAAAAAATGGGGGTTGTTTTTGCTCGTGGCTTAAACGGACCGAAAGCGCGGATTCGTTTAATTGTTGGTTTAAACAGCGAAAAAAATCCTGCAGAGTTAAAAGAATTTTTGGAACAGTAACTAATTTTAAGGAGAAAATAAATGAAGCTGTTTGAACGCATTCATCAAGATACTGAAATTCGACAAATTTATGATGCAATTGGTCAAATGGAAGATGAAGAAGCTGGGTGGGCATACCATAATTGGTTTCATGTAAACAATGTCGTAGCCATGACGGAAATGATTTTGAAACAACTTGCTGTTTCAGAGGAGTATTTAGAGGCGGCAAAAATTGCGGCACTGCTCCATGATGTGGGTGCGCTACAAGGAAAAGCAGGACATGCACTTCGTGGGAAACAATTTGCAGAAGCATATTTTCGTAAGCAAAAGATTTGTTTGCCTTATCAAGAAGAAATTTTATCTTCTATAGAAAATCATAGTAATGGCTTTGATTCGGAAGAGTTAATGACACTAGCGCTAATCATTAGTGATAAGTTAGATATTACAACCTCTCGTGTTGCAAAGGCTGGTTATTTCGTACCGGGAATGCGGCAACTTCAATTTTTAAAGAAAATTGAAATTATGCTTTCAGAACAAGAAGTTTGTGTCGCGTTTGCGGCAGAAGAAGAACTGGATTTAGAAGAATTAAATGCGTTTTATTTTATGCCAAAGGTCTTCAAAGCAATTGCCGCTTTTTCAGAAAAAATTCAACGCCGACCAATCGTTTTATTGAATAATCAAGAATGGCCGGTACCAAAACTAAAAAAATCCTTCAACTGTTCATTAACAGTTGAAGGATTTTTTTAGCGATAATTATTAAACTCAAGAGCCATTGGTAAATCTAATTCTCGTAAAAGAGCCATGACTTTTTGTAAATCATCCCGACTTTTTCCAGTTACCCGAATTTTGTCTTCTTGGATTTGTGACTTAACTTTAATACCAGAGTTTTTGATAGCTGTGTTGATTTTTTTCGCATTTTCTTTATCAATACCACTGATTAAATCACCATATTGGCGAGCAGTACCGCCTAAGGCTTTTTCACTTTCTGAGAAATGAATATTTTTAATCGGAACATTGCGTTTGACTAATTTTCCAAATAAAATATCCTTCACTTGCTCGACTTTATAATCATCTTCAGCTACGACTACTAGTTTATCGTTTTCCAATTTAATATCAGCAATTGACCCTTTAAAGTCAAAACGATTTTTCAATTCTTTTAAGGCAATTTGAATTGCGTTTTTGACTTCCTCCATATTGACCTCTGAAACTACATCAAAACTTGCTTCTTTTGCAGCCATGTAAAAACCTCCTAAAATATTCTTTGCTTCATCATATCATGAAATAGTAAAAAAGGTTAGGCTAGAATCATTTTGAATAGAGAAATAAGAAGATCAGTTTTTAGGGATATCTTCCCGCATTCTTTCATGGAAACGTTGCAAAAAAAATTTTTTTCAATGTTCGCTTTTAGCCCCTTTTCTTTTAGGATAGAACCTGTTATTCTAAGTCAGAAGAATAGCGAAGGAGCGAAGAAAAATGAGTCGATTGGTTAGTACTTACCAAAGGAATGAATCGATAAAAAAAATAGCAGTGATGGCGATAACCGCTTTGACTTCTGCGGTCGGTTTGAATTTCTTTTTGATTCCGGCAAAAGTTTTTTCGGCAGGGATGAACGGAATTGCGCAAATCATTGCTACATTATTATATACAAATTTAGGAATCCATATTAATACAGGGATCTTCATTTTATTTTTAAACATTCCCGTCTTCATTCTAGGGTTTGTAAAATTAGGGAAACAATCAACGATTCTTAGTTTCATCAATGTTATTGGCATTTCCGTTGTCACTATGTTTGTGCCAATCGTAACAGTCACAACGAATCCTTTGATGAACGCAATTATGGGTGGTGTCTTAGTCGGCGTTGGCGCAGGGCTTTCATTGAAAATGGGCTTTAACACTGGCGGCATGGACATTATTTCACTGATTCTTTCAAAAACAACAGGGAAAACCGTTGGTAATTTTATGTTCTTATTAAATGGTATTATTGTGCTGTTGGCTGGTTTTGTATTTAACTGGGAAAGTGCGTTGTATACTATTATTTCTATTTACTGTTTGAGTCAGGTGGTCGACATGATTCATACCAGTCACCAAAAAGTCACAGCAATGATTGTCACCACGAGACCAGAAGCCGTTGCCTTAGAAGTTTCTCAACAAATCGCTCGTGGCATGACCTTGTTGCCTTCAATCGGCGGCTATTCAGGTGCAGAAGGTCGGATGATTATGATGGTCATTACTCGCTACGAACTCTATGATTTAGAACAAGCAGTTTACAGTATCGATGAGAATGCCTTTGTAAATATTTTACCAACACAATCGGTTTTAGGGCGTTTTGCCAATGAAGATGAACAACGGATTTTTCATAGTACAGGAACATTTCCTGAGCTTCAATCTTACAAGGTGAAACGTTATCCACCAAAGAAAAAATTAAAATAGCAAGTCGGCCTTTAGGTCCCAAAGTCTTAACGGGAAAACTGGAGGTTTTTTTATAAAAATGAAGGTTATGTGAAAGAATAGACAAAAATTTTCTGAAAAAGGGAATTTTACTAGAAAAGTGTCAGGAATTCTGCTAAAATAGAACCGTTGGTTAGGGAACACCTAACAAATAAAGTTTTTAAAAACTTAGGAGGAATTTTTTATGCCAGTAGTATCAGGAGCAGAATTCTTAAAAGCAGCACGTAAAGGCGGCTATGCAGTAGGTGGCTATAACACAAATAACTTAGAATGGACACAAGCGATTTTAGAAGCAGCAGAAGCTAAAAAAGCACCAGTTCTAATCCAAACATCAATGGGCGCTGCTAAATACATGGGCGGCTACAAAGTAGCTAAAGACATGATTACTAATTTAGTAGACTCAATGAATATCACAGTTCCAGTAGCAATTCACTTAGACCACGGTGACTACGAAGCTGCTTTAGAATGTATCGAAGTTGGCTATACTTCAATCATGTTTGATGGTTCTCACTTACCATTCGAAGAAAACTTAAAATTAGCGAAAGATGTAGTTGAAAAAGCTCACGCTAAAGGTATTTCTGTTGAATGTGAAGTTGGTTCAATCGGTGGTGAAGAAGACGGAATCATCGGTACTGGCGAATTAGCTGATATCGAAGAATGTAAACAAATGGTTGCTACAGGTATTGACTACTTAGCATGTGGTATCGGTAACATCCATGGTCAATATCCAGAAAACTGGAAAGGTTTAGCATTTGATCACTTACAAGCAATTGCTGAAGCTGTCGGTTCTGATGTACCTCTAGTATTACACGGAGGTTCTGGTATTCCTCAAGAACAAATTGAAAAAGCAATTTCAATGGGTATCTCAAAAGTTAACGTAAATACAGAATTCCAATTATCATTCGCTAAAGCAACGCGCGAATATATTGAAGCTGGTAAAGATTTAGAAGGTAAAGGATTTGACCCTCGTAAATTATTAGCACCAGGTAAAGCTGCAATCATCAAAGATGCAGAAGAACACATTGATTGGTTCGGTTCAGCTAACAAAGCTTAATCAACTAGTTACGTTAAAGACAGCCACAGCACGTGGCTGTCTTTTTTATTTTTTGTTATTTTTTCATTCTATTAAAATACCTGAGAAGTTTTCTTTTTTCTTAAGCTTGATTATGATAGAATGATTGGGTAGTTTATTTAGAAAACGTATATTACAGATAGGTGAGAATATAAATGAAAAAAATCGTAATCAATGGGAATCGTCCATTAAAAGGCGAAGTAACCATTAGCGGCGCTAAAAATAGTGTGGTCGCTTTAATTCCAGCTGCTATTTTAGCAGATTCGCCCGTGACTTTAGATGGCGTTCCTGACATTCAGGATGTTCACTCATTAATTGAAATTTTAGAAATTATGGGTGCTAAAATTACTTTTGAAAATAATACATTAATTATTGACCCAACAGAAGTTGTTTCTGTGCCAATGCCAAAAGGAAAAATCAATAGCTTACGTGCATCCTATTATTTTATGGGCTCACTTCTTGGTCGATTTGGGGAAGGCGTTGTCGGCTTACCTGGCGGTTGTTACTTAGGCCCTCGTCCAATTGATTTACATATCAAAGGATTTGAAGCATTAGGCGCTCATGTAACCAACGAACATGGGGCGATGTACTTGAGAACAGACGAAGCTGGCTTACAAGGAACACGAATTTTTATGGATATGGTATCTATTGGCGCTACAATCAATGTCATGTTAGCCGCAGTTAAAGCCAAAGGCAAAACGATTATTGAAAATGCTGCGCGTGAGCCAGAAATTATTGATATTGCTACATTATTAAATAACATGGGTGCAAAAGTCCGAGGAGCTGGAACGGACGTTATTCGGATTGAAGGTGTCGAAGAATTACATGGTTGTCGTCACTCGATTATTCCAGATCGAATTGAAGCTGGGACTTATTTAGCTATGGCAGCAGCTATGGGTGAAGGAATCAAAGTTCGAAATGTTATTTATGAGCATTTAGAAAGCTTCATTGCGAAATTGCAAGAAATGGGCGTTAAGATGACAATTGAAGAAGACATGATTGAAGTTCATCCGTCACATGATCTGAAAATGACGACGGTGAAAACCTATCCGTATCCTGGTTTTGCCACAGACTTGCAACAACCGTTAACGCCATTACTTTTAAAAGCGCAAGGAACTGGTGAAATTATTGATACGATTTATGCTCAACGAAATAAGCATATCCCTGAGTTGGTGCGGATGGGGGCTGATGCTTCGGTTGAAGGCAATATGATTATCTTAAATGGCCCAAATCAATTGCACGGTGCAGAAGTAGTCGCCTCTGATTTACGGGCAGGCGCTTGCCTAGTCACTGCCGGCTTGATGGCTGAAGGTACGACCACGATTTATAATGTAGAATATATTTTACGTGGGTACGACCACATTATCGAAAAGTTAACTGCTTTGGGTGCTGATATTCAAATGCTAGAAACCGAAGAACAAGAAGGTCCGTTTGAGGTGGATCAATGAGCGACTATTTAACAATGGCTGAATTGGAAAACAGTACGTTAAAAGATATTTATGCGTACGCGAAAGAGTTTAAAATTCCTTATTATAGCCAAATGAACAAAAAAGAATTGTCTTTAGCTGTGATTCGTGCACAAGCTGAGAAGCAAGGGTTTTTCTTCATGGAAGGAATTTTAGATATTGTTTCTCAGGATGGTTATGGTTTTTTGCGGCCAATTAATTATGGACCAAGTGCAGAAGACATTTATATTTCTTCTTCTCAAATTCGTCGTTTCGGATTGAGAAATGGGGACAAAGTAGCTGGCAAGGCGCGTCCGCCAAAGGAATCAGAACGTTACTATGGACTCATGCATGTTGAAAGTGTCAATGGGAAAGATCCTGAAGAAGCGAAAGAGCGGCCACATTTTCCAGCGCTAACACCGTTGTATCCTGAAAAACAATTAACGTTAGAAACAACGGCTGGCAGATTATCAACACGAATGATTGATGTATTTGCCCCAATTGGTTTTGGGCAACGTGGTTTAATTGTAGCGCCGCCAAAAGCCGGGAAAACAAGTGTTTTAAAGGAAATTGCTAATGGGATTACAGAAAATCATCCTGATGTGGAATTGATTCTGTTGTTAATTGACGAGCGTCCTGAAGAAGTGACTGATTTAGAGCGAAGCGTTAAAGGCGATGTGGTTTCTTCAACTTTTGATCAACAACCACAAAATCATACGCGAGTTGCTGAATTGGTTTTGGATCGAGCAATGCGCTTAGTTGAAGACAAACGGGACGTAGTTATTTTAATGGACAGCATCACTCGTTTAGCAAGGGCCTATAATTTAGTGGTCCCGCCTAGTGGTCGAACCTTAAGTGGCGGAATAGATCCAGCTGCGTTTTTCAAACCTAAACGATTTTTTGGTGCTGCCAGAAATATCGAAGAAGGGGGCAGTCTGACTATTTTAGCCACGGCATTGGTGGATACAGGTAGCCGAATGGATGATGTCATCTATGAAGAATTCAAAGGCACAGGCAATATGGAGCTCCATTTATCTCGTGAATTAGCAGAGCGCCGTATTTTCCCAGCAATTGATATTAAAAAATCAAGTACGCGAAAAGAAGAGTTGCTAATGACACCAGAACAACTAGAAGAAACGTGGAAATTGAGAAATAATATGTCAGGAGACTCGCTGGAATATACGGATCAATTCATAAAAATGTTGAAACGGACCCAAAATAATCAACAATTATTTGAAGTTTTCCATGATGTTTCGTTTGGCAAACAAATTAAAAGAAATCCAAAAAGATAATTGCATACCAACTGAAAACATGGTAAGATAGCATTGTTGTATACCGACAAAATAACTCTGATACAGCAAATGGATCAGGGCAAAGGAGCGAAAAAAACGTATGAAACAAGATATCCATCCAAATTACCAACCAGTAGTATTCATGGATTCAACAACAGGTTTCAAATTCCTTTCAGGTTCAACTAAAGGATCTTCAGAAACTGTTGAATGGGAAGATGGCAACACTTATCCATTATTACGTGTTGAGGTTACTTCAGACTCACACCCATTCTACACTGGTCGTCAAAAATTCACACAAGCCGACGGACGTGTGGACCGTTTCAACAAAAAATACGGTCTCAAAGACGAAAACGCAAATCCAGACGCATAGTCTTTCAAAACATTGTTATGACAAGGTTTATAGAGGTTTTCCACTGTGGTGGGAAACCTCTTTTTTTGCGTTAAATATGTAGTTTTAATTCAGAGAAAAGAAATAAAGCAACTTACCAATCTTTTCCTCTTTCTTTTCAAGATTATCCTTCCCAAAAGTCAAAGATTGATCAGCATTGTTTCGCTGATTTGTTAGACTAGTAGGTACATTCAGCTTTATAAAGGAGATCTTGAAGAAATGAGTAGAAAAAAAGTCGGTGTTTTCTGTCTATTTCTGTTTTTCACATTTTTTATTATTGTTCCAAAAGTAGAAGCTACAGAAGAAATGAAGACTAAATTTACAGTAACGCCTGTTTTACCAGAAAATCAAGTGTCAGGAACATCTAGTTATTATGATTTAATTCTGGCACCAAAGCAATCTTCCACTATTGTCCTAGATATAAAAAATAAGACAGACGAAAAATTGTCCATCGTATTGACTCTAGCAAATGCATCAACAAATGATAATGGGTTGATTGTGTACAATGATTTTGATAAACCACTTGATTCATCGTTAAAGGTTCCGCTGACAGACTTGGTTACTTTAGAAAATGAGGAAGTGAGTGTGCCGCCTCATCAAACAGTATCAGCAAAGATGAAGGTGAAGGGACTTGATAAGCCTATCAAAGGAGTTGTTTTAGGCGGGGGTTATGCGCATCTCAAAGATGAAAAAACAGAGGAAGAGAACCAAACAATGGGATTAACCAGTCGCTACGGGTTTAATGTTGCGATTGCCATGAGGAGTGCTGAGAATGCTCCTTTAACAGAGGTGAACCAACTGAAATTAGTGAAAGTAACACCTACAATTGCTTTAGGGTCCAAATCGCTAAAGGCGGTCATTCAAAATCCGTATGCTGCTATTTTTCCAGAAGTTCGTTTAGAAGGTCAAGTGATAAAAAAAGGATCCTCTAAAAAAATTGCACAACGGACACTAAAAAATGTTCGCTTTGCCCCAAATAGTTCCATGAATTTTCATCTTGATTTGGGCAAACAACCGCTAGATGCTGGGACTTATATATTTACAGGACGTGCTATTTTACAACAAGATGAACAACGGTCTTGGCCTTTTCAACAAGAATTTACGATTAACACTCGTGAAGCAAAAAAATTGAATCAAGAAGCTACGGTCAAATGGGTCCTACCTACATGGTGGTTACCGACTTTCTACACGTTGTTAGTAATCACAATTGGGGCAATTTATAGTGTCATTTGGCGCAATAATTATCAAAAAACAAGCGAAAAGGAGAGTGAGAATAATGGCTAGTTGGTTTTGGTTGTCTGGCGGTTTAGCGGTCATTTGTTTTATGTTTTTCCTCTTTTCTTTGCTGACTAGTATGAGTTTTATTCAGCATGCAAAAGAACCCAGAAGTATTCTAAAAGAAACGCTTTTAAGTTGGTTAATGCTTTTACTTAGTGGTGGGTGGATTACAATCGGACTATTGTTATATTTTTCGCTAAAGAATCAATAAACAAAAAACGAGCATTCATTGTTAGATAACCGTGAATGCTCGTTTTTTGTTTTAGGAAAATGCTCTTTAGCAACTTGCCAGATTTCATTGGGCAACCTGACTGAAATTGTTAAATTGTTCTGTCGAAACGAAAAAAAAGTGGTAAACTAAACGTGTATGTTAGTTATTTAATCAAAAGTAATGTATCCGCTTACTTATAAAATGGAAACGAAGGAGCATATTGCAATGACAGAAAAACTTTTAGGAAGTATCGAAGCCGGTGGCACAAAATTTGTATGTGGCGTTGGGACAGATGATTTGACCATCGTAGAACGTGTCAGTTTTCCCACAACAACCCCAGAAGAAACAATGAAAAAAGTAATAGAATTTTTCCAACAATATCCTTTAAAAGCGATTGGGATTGGTTCGTTTGGTCCGATTGATATTCACGTTGATTCTCCTACGTATGGTTATATCACTTCTACACCAAAATTAGCTTGGCGTAACTTTGACTTGTTAGGGACTATGAAACAACATTTTGATGTGCCAATGGCTTGGACAACGGATGTGAATGCTGCGGCATATGGTGAGTATGTTGCTGGAAATGGGCAACATACATCTAGTTGTGTATATTATACAATTGGAACTGGTGTTGGCGCTGGAGCGATTCAAAACGGTGAGTTTATTGAAGGCTTTAGCCACCCAGAAATGGGGCATGCGTTAGTCCGTCGTCATCCTGAAGATACGTATGCAGGAAATTGTCCTTATCATGGAGATTGTTTAGAAGGGATTGCAGCAGGACCAGCAGTTGAAGGTCGTTCTGGTAAAAAAGGACATTTATTGGAAGAGGATCATAAAACTTGGGAACTAGAAGCTTATTATTTAGCGCAAGCGGCGTACAATACGACTTTATTATTAGCGCCAGAAGTGATCATTTTAGGCGGCGGCGTCATGAAACAACGTCATTTGATGCCGAAAGTTCGTGAAAAATTTGCTGAATTAGTCAATGGATATGTGGAAACACCGCCTTTAGAAAAATACTTGGTGACGCCTCTTTTAGAAGATAATCCAGGAACAATTGGTTGCTTTGCCTTGGCAAAAAAAGCTTTAATAGCTCAAAAATAACCATTTATTCGCAGTTCATGCATTATATTTGAAGGAAATGGCTAAGAATGATACTCTTATTATGTAATTAATTATTTAGGAGGGATTAGCATGGCAGATTTAAAAGGACGTTTTGACGATGCAAAAGATAAAGTAGAAGGTACTGCAAAAGAAGCGCAAGGCAAAGTTACGGATGATAAAGGCAAAGAACTTGAAGGAAAAGCTCAATCAACCTTTGCTGACGTAAAAGACAAAGCACGTGATGCCGGCGATGACCTTAAAGAAGGCGCTGAAAAATTAACTGATAAAGTTAAAGAAGGCTTTGAAGACTTAAAAGACAAATTTAGTAAAGATAAATAAAAATTAACAAAAGAGCGTGGGCTTACGTTGAAATAACGTAAGCCCACGCTCTTTTGTTTAGATATCAAATCCTTGCTTCTGTAAAAATGTTTTTACTTCTGGCCGACGATTATAAGAAAAATAGGACAAAGACTTCTGTGACCAATCCGCTGTTTGGGCGTTACTTGAGCGGCTGGCATAATAATCTTTTAATAATTCATCATATGTGTGCATATCTGTCAATTTGTCTGATTGGTAGTGATTTTCGCTTAAAATATTTTCAAAAGGCATCCGTGGTTTTACACCATTTAACGTTTCTGGTACACCGATTGTTAATCCGAAAAGTGGTACAGTTAATTCAGGCAAAGATAAGCGTTTGGCTACTGTGTCTAAGTCATTTCGAATGCCGCCAATATAACAAATCCCTAAATCCATAGATTCAGCCGCAATGGCCATGTTTTGCGCAGCAATCGTTGTATCAACGGCAGCTACTAATAATGATTCTGGTGTCTTTAAGGGTTCCAATGATTGCCCCTCTTTTGACAAAATCGTTGCATGACGATACAAATCAGCAACAAAAACATAGAACACACCAGTGTTAACGACATAGTCTTCACAATTCGCTAAACGTCCCAATTCTCTGCGTAGCTCAGGATCTTTGATTTCTATAATTGTATAAGCTTGTAAAAAATTGGAGCTTGATCCTGCTTGAGCTGCAGTAATTAACTGTTGTTTCTGCTTGTCCGTTAACGCTTGCTTTTTAAAATGACGAACGGAACGGTGACTTAGTAATTGTTCGATTGTTTGATTCATAAAAAACCTCCGTTTAAATTAAGAAAGAGAACAGAAAAACCCACAGCTTAATAGTGGGTTTCTCAGTCGTTAATTGCTAAAGATTACAGAATACGTTCAAATGGATCTAAACTAATTCCTTGGTCTAAGACGATTTTTGCGTATTCTTTCGCTGCAAATAAAGAATGATCTTTGTAGTTTCCGCACTCTTTTGCAGAGACTGCTGGAACAACTTCTGTATTGATTACTTTGTTTAAAACGTTGACTAATGCATCACGGATTTCTTGTGGTGAATGTTGATCCCACATAATCATATAAAAACCAGTGCGGCAACCCATTGGCGAAATGTCAATGATTCCTTTTAATTCATCACGCATGTTAACTGCTAACAAATGTTCCAACGTGTGTAATGCGCCTGTTGGTAGGGCATCTTTGTTTGGTTGTAAGAAACGTAAGTCATATTTTTCGACTAACGCATCACCATTTTGTTCTGTGCCAGCAAGGCGAACATATGGTGCTTTTACTGTGTTGTGATCTAATTCAAAACTTTCTACGCGTGCCATGAAATTTCGCTCCCTTTATAATTAAATTCGTTTTAACTATAACAAATTTAAGTCAAAAGTCAATGGATAGTCCTTTAATGGGTAATAGTTTTAAAATATCATGGGAAAATAAAAAAATCATTTTTTTGACTATGTAGGTTTTTTCAATACTATGGTAAAATAGGACAAGTAGCTTTTACAAGAAGGTAAGAGGGGAGTATGAAAATATGGGAAAAGAATATCATGTTGCCGTGGTAGGAGCAACAGGTGCTGTCGGGACAAGAATGATTGAATTGTTAGCAGAAACAAGTTTGCCAATTGCCAGTGTGAGGTTATTGGCGTCTAAGCGTTCTGCTGGACAAGAGATTCAGTTTAAAGGGCAACCTCTTATCGTGGAAGAATTAGTCCCGGAATCATTTGAAGGAATCGATTTAGCATTATTTAGTGCTGGTGGGAGTATTTCCGAAAAGTTTGCACCAGAAGCAGTTAAGCGCGGAGCTGTTGTTGTTGACAACACTAGCCATTTTAGAATGGCAAAAGATGTTCCTTTAGTTGTTCCAGAAGTGAACCCGGAAGCCTTAAAAAATCATCAGGGAATCATCGCAAATCCCAATTGTTCTACGATTCAAATGATGGTGGCCTTGGAACCAATTCGGCAAGCGTTTGGCTTAGAACGAATCATCGTTTCAACGTATCAAGCTGTGAGTGGCGCAGGTATCCGTGCAATTAATGAGCTAAAAGAACAAGCCGAAGATTTTTTAGAGGGAAAACCTGTCAGCGAATGGTCAGCTGAAATTTTACCAGCTGGCAGTGACGAAAAACATTATCCAATTGCTTTTAATGCGTTGCCTCAAATTGATGTTTTTTCAGAAGCAGGGTATACCTACGAAGAATGGAAAATGATGAATGAAACAAAAAAAATCATGGGAGACAACAAGCTAAAAGTCGTTGCCACCTGTGTCCGTATTCCGGTAATTTCAGGACATTCTGAGTCTGTTTATATAGAAGTGAAACAAGCAGATGCATCGGTCTCAGCCATCCAAGAATTAATGGCGCAAGCTCCAGGTGTAATTTTGCAAGATGAGCCAAGTGAACAACTATATCCACAAGCGCTAAATAGCGTCAACCAGAAAGAAACATTTGTCGGCCGTATTCGTCAAGACGTTGACGTGAAGAACGGTTTCCATTTATGGATTGTGTCAGACAACCTATTAAAAGGAGCTGCTTGGAACTCGGTCCAAATTGCTGAAACGCTACACGAAATGAATTTGCTTCGTGTACCTGAAAACGACTAGAAGGTTTGTATTGTATACTCGGGAGGGAATAGGATGGATTTAACGAATGCAACAATTATTACGGCAATGGTTACGCCGTTTCAAGAATCGGGAGAAATAGATTTTGATAAACTACCGCAATTGGTAGACTATTTATTGGCCAATCATACAGAAGGCGTTATTTTAGCAGGAACAACTGGTGAATCACCCACGTTAACTCATGAAGAAGAATTACAATTATTCCAGCGAATGATTGAACTGATCGATGGACGTATTCCGATTATTTGTGGTGTAGGTACGAATGATACACGTGACTCAGTCGCTTTTGTGAAAGAGTTAGCGACAATCGCTGGTATCGATGCTGTTTTGGCGGTTGTTCCTTATTATAATAAACCGAATCAAGAAGGTATGTATCAACATTTTAAAACCATCGCAGAAGCAAGTGAACTGCCAATTATTTTGTACAATGTTCCTGGTAGAACGGCTGCATGTCTAGAAGTGGAAACTACTTTGCGCTTAGCACAATTGGAAAAAATTGTGGCAATTAAAGAATGTGCAGGGTTAGATGCAATTACTGAGTTGATTGAAAGAGCGCCAAAAGACTTTCTAGTGTATACTGGAGAAGACGGGTTGGCTTTTGCCACCAAGGCACTTGGCGGACAAGGGGTTATTTCGGTAGCCAGTCATGTCTTCGGTTCGTCAATGTATGAGATGTATCAAGCGCTGGAGCAGGGGAACTTGCCGGAAGCGGCTAAAATTCAACGACAGTTATTACCAAAAATGAACGCATTGTTTTCAGTGCCTTCACCGGCACCCGTGAAAGCGGCCTTAAATCATTTAGGTATTCCTGTTGGAAATTTACGTTTACCTCTAGTTGCTTGTACACCAGAAGAAGAGCAAAGAATTATTCGCACGTTAGAGATTTAAAGAACGTGTAATCATAGAGAGGTGAAAAGAGTGAGTACAATAAAAATCGTTCCATTAGGCGGCGTTCGTGAAAATGGAAAAAATATGTACGTTGCTGAAGTGGAAGATGAAATTTTTGTACTGGATTGTGGATTACAATATCCAGAGAACGAACTTTTAGGAATTGACGTTGTCATTCCGGATTTTACGTATTTAGAAGAAAATAGTGAACGAATTGCAGGGGTCTTTTTAACACATGGCCATGCAGATGCAATTGGGGCCTTACCGTATTTGCTTTCAAAAATTCAAGTGCCTGTTTTTGGGACAGAATTAACGATTGAACTAGCAAAACTAAGTGTCAACAGTCATGCGGAAACGAAGAAATTTAAAGATTTCCATGTGATTGACCCGCATACAGAAATTGATTTTGGTCAAGCAACGGTGAGCTTCTTTAAAACAACGCACACCATTCCAGATTCGATTGGCGTTAGCATCAAAACAAAAGAAGGCAACATTGTTTATACTGGTGATTTTAAATTTGATCAAAGTGCGATTGAGATGTATCAAACCGATTATGGCCGCTTGGCTGAAATTGGGAATGAAGGCGTCTTGGCGCTACTTAGTGATTCATCAAATGCTGAAAACCCAGCCCAAGTTGCATCGGAAGCCCAAATCGCTGATGAAGTGTTCGACACGATTCGCTATTGGGAAGGACGAATCATCGTGGCATGTGTGGCAAGTAATTTGCAACGGGTCCAACAAGTATTGAATGCAGCGGATCGTTCTGGTCGTAAAGTCGTTTTGACAGGCCAAGATTTTGAACGGATTATTCGGACGGCGATGAAATTGGAAAAATTACAATTGCCAAGTGAAGATCTATTAGTGAAACCAAAAGAAATGAAAAAATATGCACCCGAACAGTTATTAATTTTAGAAACAGGCCGGATGGGAGAACCGATTAAGTCACTTCAAAAAATGGCTAATAATACACATGGTGTCGTTCGAATTGAAGAAGGCGATTTAGTTTATATTACGACAACGCCGACAACGGCCATGGAAACAACGGTTGCCAAAACAGAGGATATTGTCTATCGGGCCGGTGCTACGGTGAAGCAAATTTCCGACAATTTACGTGTGTCTGGTCACGCTAATCCGAATGACTTGCAATTGATGCTGAACTTAATGAAACCAAAATATTTCATTCCTGTCCAAGGTGAATACCGCCAGTTAGCTGCGCATGCGGACTTAGCACACGAAATTGGCATGCCTTATAAAGATATCTTTATTACAGGTCGTGGGGACATTCTAGAGTATACAAAAGGTAGAATGTCGGTAGCTGGCAGCACAACGGCCGAAAATATTATGATTGACGGGATTGGTGTCGGCGATATTGGTAATATCGTTTTACGGGATCGTCGTATTCTTTCAGAAGATGGTATTTTTGTGGCTGTTGTGACAATTAATCGCCGAGAAAAACGAATTGTTTCACCAGCTAAAATTACTTCTAGAGGTTTTGTTTACGTTAAAACAAGTAAAGACCTAATGAAAGAAAGTAGCAATATTGTTACAGAAATTGTTGAAAAGCATTTAGAAAGTGACGATTTCGAATGGAGCAAACTGAAACAAGAAATCCGCGAAAACTTAAGCCGTTATTTATTTGAACAAACCAAACGTCGTCCTGTGATCTTACCAGTTATCATGGAAGCGACGCAACGCAAGCGTCCCAAAAATAATGCATAGTTCGTCCTGATAAAAGCAGGTGATTTTAGGAGAAATTCTTCTAAAGTCATCTGTTCTTTTTTGTAACTTTCTTCTATAAATATGGTACTATTAATCAGAGCGCTGAATAAAGGAGGCGATTTTAGTGGAAGAGATTGTGTTGTTCCATACCAATGATCTTCATTCTCACTTTGAAAATTGGCCCAAAATACGGCGTCTGGTTAAAGCCAAACGTTCGCTGTACCAAAAAGAGGGCAAAACAGTCGTAACCATTGATTTAGGTGACTTTTCAGATCGGTGTCATCCTTTGACCGAAGCAACAGATGGTCGAGCAAATGTAGCTATAATGAATACATTAGCGTATGACCTGGTTACAATTGGAAATAATGAAGGAATCGGCAATTCAAAGAAACAATTAGAGCATTTATATGATCAGGCAACATTTGAAGTGGTCTTAGCTAATTTAGAAGATCCAAAAACCCAAACGTTACCAGATTTTTGTCAAGCATATAAAATTATGACAACTAAAGAAGGCACGAAGTTAGGGTTTATTGGCTTAACCGCACCATTTCCTTTAACGTATAATCCCAATGGCTGGACAATCAAACAAGTGGAAGCAGTCCTTCCTCAACTGATTACAGAAGTTGCGCCTCAATGTGATGTTCTCATTTTGCTTAGTCACTTGGGGATAGATACTGATTTTATGATTGCGGCGAATTATCCTGAAATTCAAGTGATTTTAGGTTCCCATACACATCATTTATTTAAAGATGGTGAAAAAATTAATCATGTGCAACTAGCAGCTGCTGGCAAATATGGACAGTATATTGGTGAAGTGCATCTGTTTGTGGATGCCGACACGAAGCAAGTCACAAGTTATGCAAAAACGATTGAAACAGCAAGTTTAGAAGAGCAAGCAACGGATGCCAAGGAAATTGCGGGTTACTTAACGGAAGGTCATCGACTATTGCAAGCGCAGCAAATTGCACAAATCCCTGAAACCTTGTCAACGGACTTACGGCAACCGCATGCCTTTATAACTGTTGCCTTGAAGGCGTTAAAAGAAGCGGGGCAGACCGAAGCGGCTGTGTTGAACAACGGGTTATTTTTAGCAGATTTACCAGAAGGAATAATCAATGCAGACCAATTACATGAGGCCTTGCCTCATCCAATGCATTTAATCAAGGTTACCTTGAAAGGGTCAGACATGAGCCGTTTGATTCGTGAAATGGAAAAAAGTCGTCAATTTCTGCGGAAATTTCCGATTCGCGGGATGGGCTTCCGCGGGAAAATTTTTGGCGAATTATGTTATGATGGGATTCGTTTTGAGCGAAATAGCCAGACCGTTTTTTGGCAAGGGAAACCTATTCAGCCAGAGCAGAAGTATACGCTGACAACAGTGGATCACTTTCAATTTGTTCCGTTTTTCCCAACGATTGAGTTAGTTGGAGAAGTCGAATTTTTATTTCCAGACGTTTTAAGAACTGTCGTGGCGAACTATCTGCATGCCCACTATCCAATCAAATAAAAACAAGGTATAATAAAAACTAGGTGGTGAAAAAATGACAGACAAAAAGACAACCGAAAAAAAAGAAACAGAAACTGCTGCAACCTTTACAGAAGAACTAACAGCAGTTCTTGAAGAAATAAAAGAAGAACCTGTAAAAGAAAAGAAAAAAGGGGAAATTGTCACCATTGTGAATGAAACAGATATTCAAATTGGTGAAAGAGAGTACCGAATTGTTAAAAATCATCGTGATGCCTTTGATCCTGAACGCTTAGGTGAACGGTTTAGTGAAGTATTAGCGCGTTATGATTATATCGTAGGAGACTGGGGCTATGAACAGTTACGCTTGCGTGGCTTTTTTGATACTTCTAATCGTCGGGCAGCGCCGGATCAACGCATTGATACACTAGAAGACTATTTGTATGAATATTGTAATTTTGGCTGTGCCTATTTTGTAATTGAACGAACAGGGGAACGTAAAGAAAAAACAACGCATCGTCGTCGTCGCCATAAAAAGAATAATCGTTCTAACGCGTTTGTCGAGGAAAAGAGTGCGCCCGCTAATAAAAATAGCAAGCCAGTGATTCGTACGCGAAAAGAAGAAAATAAAAAAACGACTACACCCAAACAGCCTAGTCCCAAAAAATCTGGCAAAGGCTTTACGATTCGTCAACGTGAGGAGTAAACAGAGTGAAAAAAGACTATCAAGGATATTTAATTGATTTAGATGGAACGATTTATTTAGGAAAAGAACCAATTCCAGCCGGAAAACGTTTTGTCGAGCAGTTACAGGAAAAAGATTTGCCTTTTTTATTTGTAACGAATAATACCACTAAATCTCCTGAAACAGTGGCACAACGTTTAGCAAATGAATTTGATATTCATGTCCCAGCATCCCTTGTTTATACAGCGACTTTAGCGACGATTGATTACATGAAAGAAACCAATCGAGGCAAGAAAGTCTTTGTCATCGGCGAGGCTGGTTTAATTGACTTAATTTTAGAAGCAGGTTTTGAATGGGATGAAACAAACCCTGATTATGTTGTCGTGGGACTCGATACAGAATTATCTTATGAAAAAGTGGTTTTAGCTACCTTAGCCATTCAAAAAGGGGCGTTGTTTATTGGGACCAATCCAGATAAGAACATTCCGACAGAAAGAGGCTTATTACCTGGTGCAGGTTCAGTTGTGACGTTTGTGGAGACAGCTACTCAAACAAAACCAGTTTATATTGGCAAACCAAAAGCGATTATCATGGAACGAGCGATTGCGCATTTAGGCGTGGAAAAAGAGCAAGTAATTATGGTTGGAGATAATTATGAAACCGATATTCAATCAGGGATTCAAAATGGTATTGATAGCTTGTTAGTTACATCAGGTTTTACCCCTAAGTCAGCTGTTCCAACTTTGCCAACGCCACCAACCTATGTTGTTGATTCCTTAGATGAATGGACTTTTTGAGTATGATGAGGTCGAAATTGCGTTTAAGGGAAACACTTGGACTCATTTGTTTGTTTTTAACGATTGTGGCTTTAAGTATCACGATCACGATTAATTTTCGTCCATTGTATCTTTTTGATATCCAACACTTAAATATTTTAAAAGACGTAGAGGTTGATCGTGTGACCTTGATTAAAAATTACGATCATTTAATGATGTACTTAAACAATCCTTTTGAAAAAACATTAGTATTTCCTGATTTTCCAATGTCTGATAGCGCGGCTTTTCATTTTTATGAAGTGAAAAAATTATTTTTATTGTGCTATGGCGTATTACTAGTTACGTTGATGCCTAGTGTCCTTTATTTAAAATATTTGGTAAAAAATCAGCGTTTATGGACATTGATACGGCCATTTCAGTGGGGAATGTTTTTGCCTGTGCTTTTTGGCTTTTTCATGCTGATTGGCTTTGATCAATTTTTTATTGCGTTTCATGGATTATTTTTTAACAACGATGCTTGGTTATTTAATCCGCTGACTGATCCGATTATCAATGCCTTACCTGAAGCCTACTTTATGCATTGCTTTATCTTGTTTTTTGTTTTATTAGAAGGCCTGTTTTTGATAGGTGTTTTAATCGGAAAACGTTCTTTAAAAAAATAAAGAGAGAAAAGTGAACAATTCCAAAATTGCTCGCTTTTCTTTTTTATTCAATCTAGTTTTAAAAACTAGATTGAATAATTGTCAAAAGTATGATATTCTTTTTTAGAAATGGTTAGGAGGGTTTTTATGGACGAGATAGAAAAATCACTACAAAATTGGGGCCAACAATTGGAAAATGTTCATTTGCCAAGATGGCATGAGTTACCAGACATTGAATTATATATGGATCAAGTGATTACTCTGATAGAAAAATACTTATCCCCATTGATTACACTGGAAAAACATACTTTGTTAACGTCCTCAATGGTTAATAATTATGTCAAACACGGGTTAATCCCGGCCCCAGTGAAAAAGCGCTACAATCAAAAGCATTTAGCGTTTTTAATTGCGATTACGTTGTTGAAACAAGTGTTAACATTGCCAGAAATTAAGCAAGGCATTTTATTCCAAGGAGCCACGGTTGGTATTCGTGAAGCGTACAATTTATTTTGTCAAGAACAGGAACGAGCGATTTATGTGATTGCTGCTCAAGCGCAAGAAAAAGAAGTTCAGGCTAAATCACAAGAACCTATGGGGATTGAATATTTGGCTGTAAAAGCAGCGACAATGTCTTTTGCTACTAAAATGTTTAGTGAAAAAGTGATTGAATTGGAACAAGAATACTTAAAAGAAATGGATGAGATGACACATGAATAAAGAAAAGATCGCACTACTGGTTGATTCTGGGACAGATGTTCCAGAGGCATTAGTCAAACAATACGGCATGTATGTCTTGCCTTTACAGATTATTTATCCTGAAAAAACCTATACAGATAAGGTAGATATTACACCAGAAGAAGTGTATCAACGTTTAGAGAAAGAAATCCCGAGTACTTCATTGCCAGATGGCGCAACAATCCAAGCTATTTTTGACAAAATTAAAGAAGCGGGTTACGAAAAAGTCTTAGCGGTGACCATTTCTAGTGGTTTAAGTGGAACGTATAATGTGGTTCGCTTGCTTGGAGAACAAACCGAAGGACTAGATGTATTTGTTTTAGATACAAAGAACATTGGTATCGGAGCTGGCATTCAGGCGATACGAGCAGCAGAATTAATTGAAACAGGATTAGGATGGCAAGAATTACAACAAAAATTAACAGAAGAAGTAGCCAACGCAAAAGTATTTTTTAATGTAGCCACTTTAGAATATCTACAAAAAGGTGGACGAATTGGTTTAGTCACTTCTATTTTAGGGAATGCGCTAAAATTAAACCCCATTATTTCTTGTAATGAAGAAGGCATTTACTATACGGTGGCTAAGTCTCGCGGCCGTAAAAAAAGTCTTGATAAAACGTTTGAGTTGGTGACGAACTTTATAGGTGAGGCACCCCGTTTCCGTTTGGCAGTCGCTCACGGTGCGGCAGAGGAAGAAGCAAAAGCAATGATGGAACGCTTGAAAGCGGCTTTTCCACAAGCAGAAGAAATTTACTTTGGAACGATTAGTCCGGCATTAGTTGTTCATACAGGACCAGGACTTTTAGGTGTTGGTATACAGTTATTAAATGATTAATTAAATGAAAAATCTCCTCAAATTTTTTTGAGGGGATTTTTCATTTAAGATTTCTCTTTTTCATAGAAATATCATTTTACTGAAAAAACAACGAAAATTATATTGAAAATTTCACGAATGTGTTACAATTTGTCTACAAAGGGGGAATTTTTTGTGAAAAAAACAATAGCAGAATGTTTAGGAACATTTATTCTTGTCTTTTTTGGGACAGGAACAGCCGTTCTAGGAAATGGTATGGAAGGGATTGGAACAACGGGGATTGCCTTAGCATTTGGGTTAACAATCGTTGCTGCTGCCTATAGTATTGGCACAATTTCAGGTGCACATCTAAATCCAGCTGTTTCTATAGGAATGTGGCTTAATAAACGAATAACAACAATGGAACTAATCTACTATGTAGTGGGACAAATTGTTGGTGGCTTGATTGCCTCATTTGCATTATTAAGCATTCTAAAAGGTGCTGGTAAAAGTATTGAGAACTTAGGTCAAAATGGCGTAGGGGAATTAAGTGTTGCTGGTGCATTGACAGTCGAAATTATTTTAACATTTATTTTTGTTTTAGTTGTCATGACAGTTACAAGTGCTAAGAAAGGCAATGCTTCATTAGCAGGAATCGTAATTGGGTTAACACTAACAATGATTCACTTAGTCGGCATTCCTTTGACAGGAACTTCTGTCAACCCAGCTCGTAGCATCGCGCCAGCCGTTTTTGCGGGTGGTTCAGCGTTATCTGAGTTGTGGATTTTTATCGTTGCGCCATTAATTGGTGGATTATTAGCCGCTCTTGTAGCAAAATCCGTCTTAGATACGGAAGAATAGATTAGCAGAAGAAGAATCTTTGATAACAAGCGTCAATTGTTGTCAGAGATTCTTTTTTTGTTATACTAGGAGAACCTGAAGGCGCATTTTTAGCTAAAGATGAAAACATCATCAAAATAAGGTATAATAGGAAAGTATCAAATAAGATTAGAAGGAAAAAGAGGTGTCTCTTTGTGAAGAAAATTTTAGTAGTTGATGACGAGAAGCCAATTTCAGAGATCGTTAAATATAATTTGGTTAAAGAAGGATATGAAGTATTTACTGCTTATGATGGAGAAGAAGCACTTGAAAAAGTGGAAGAAGTGGAACCAGACTTAATTATTTTAGACTTAATGCTCCCTAAAATGGATGGCTTAGAAGTCGCGCGAGAAGTGCGCAAAACACATGATATGCCAATCATTATGGTGACTGCCAAAGATTCTGAAATTGATAAGGTTTTAGGATTGGAATTAGGAGCCGATGACTATGTAACGAAACCATTTTCAAATCGTGAATTAGTTGCTCGTGTAAAAGCCAATTTACGGCGAGGTGCAACCAATGCGAAAGAAGCTGAGGTGACAACACAATCTGAATTAACGATTGGTGATTTAACCATTCATCCTGATGCATACATGGTCTCAAAACGGGGTGAAAAAATTGAATTAACCCACCGTGAATTTGAGTTACTTTATTACTTAGCAAAACATATCGGACAAGTGATGACTCGTGAACATTTGTTACAAACCGTTTGGGGTTATGATTATTTTGGTGATGTGCGGACAGTGGACGTAACCGTGCGTCGTTTAAGAGAAAAAATTGAAGATAGTCCAAGTCATCCAACGTATTTGGTTACTCGTCGTGGGGTTGGTTATTATCTAAGAAATCCTGAACAGGAGTAATCAGGTATGAAGAAAAAAGTTCACTTTTTTCAATCTGTTAATTTTAAGATTGCGTTATCATTTATTCTGCTGTTACTGATTGCGATTCAAATCATTGGTGGCTATTTCATTCGTGAATTGGAAGCCACTACAATTTCCGATTTTAAAAAAAATATGGATTCCCAAGTTGTCCAATTGTCAAATACGTTAAGCACGCAGATGAGCAACAAAGATCTCGAACGTAGTGACGTTGATGCAAATTTAAAAAAAGCGTTATCTGATTTTTCAAATGCAGATATTTCTGAAGCGAGAATTGTCGATGATAAAGGGATTATTCGGGCAACCAATGATTTAAATCAACAAAATATTATTGGGAAAAAGAATGATTATCGTGATTTAAATGACTTTACGAGTAAAAAATATCAAGCTTTAGATAATGATAAACGCGTGTATGTGAATGTCCAGCCGATTCAATCGCCTACTGGAGAAACAGTGATTGGCGTCCTTTATGTGAAAAGTAATTTAGAAAATAAATACCAAGAAATTACCAACACAGCAAGTATCTTTTTCACTGCTTCTATTATTGCCGCAGCAATCTCGATTATTGTGACCTTACTGATTGCACGATCAATCACGAAGCCGATTGGGGAAATGCGCGAGCAAGCCATTCGAATCGCTCGTGGTGATTACGCTGGAAAAGTAGAAGTCCATGGAAAAGATGAATTAGGCCAATTAGCAGAAACATTTAATCAATTATCAGAACGGATTGAAGAAGCACAAGAAACAATGGAAGCAGAAAGAAATCGTTTAGATAGTGTCTTAACGCATATGACAGATGGTGTCATTGCGACGGATCGCCGCGGAAAGGTGATTACGATTAATGAAATGGCCCTTTCATTATTAAATGTAAAAAATGAAAATGTGATTGGGACCTCGTTATTAGAGTTGTTAGATATTGAAGAAGATTACACATTGCGGAAGCTGTTAGAAGAGCCAGATGAACTGCTGATTGATCGCTCAACGTCTGATCGTGAAGAAGACCAAATGATTATCCGGGTAGACTTTACGATGATTCGTCGGGAATCAGGATTTATTACTGGCTTAGTTTGCGTACTTCATGACGTCACAGAACAGGAAAAAAACGAACGGGAAAGACGGGAATTTGTTTCCAATGTTTCTCATGAGTTGCGAACGCCTTTGACAAGTATGCGTAGTTATATAGAGGCTTTGAGTGAAGGAGCTTGGGAAAACCCTGAGATTGCGCCGAACTTCTTAAAAGTCACGTTAGAAGAAACCGACCGGATGATTCGTATGATTAATGATTTGTTGAATTTATCTCGGATGGACTCTGGGAATACACATCTTCAATTAGAGTATGTGAATTTTAACGAATTGATTAATTTTGTCTTGGATCGCTTTGATATGATGATTGAAAATGAGCAAAAAAATTACAAAATTCGCCGTGAATTTACTAAACGCGATTTATGGGTAGAGTTAGATACAGACAAAGTAATTCAGGTTTTAGACAACATTTTGAACAATGCGATTAAGTATTCGCCAGATGGCGGCGTCATTACCTGCCGACTAGTTGAAACACATAATAATGTCGTCTTTAGTATCTCGGACCAAGGTTTGGGCATCCCTAAAAAAGATCTCGGGAAAGTCTTCGAGCGTTTTTATCGTGTGGATAAAGCACGTGCGCGAGCACAAGGTGGGACTGGTTTAGGTTTAGCAATTTCTAAAGAAGTAATTCGGGCCCATAACGGGAGTATTTGGGTGGAAAGTACAGAAGGTGAAGGATCGACTTTCTATATTTCACTACCATATGAACCTTATGAAGAGGATTGGTGGGAATGATGAAATTATCAGAATGGATTACAAGAATTGGCTTGATTTTGATGGTCATTTTAAGTATATATTTTTCAGTCAATATCTGGCTGAATTCTGCCAAAAAAATACCAGAAATGAAGTCGGGAAGCCAAGTCACAACAGCTGTCAATGAAAAAGCCATTGGCGATGTCTATTTACCTTTGCAATTGATTCGAATAGCCGATGGAAAAGCGATGCAAAGTAATCGTGAAACATTAATTAGTAATGTTCAAAATGATATTAAAATGGCTACGTTTGGTAAATTGACACAAGTTGTGACAAAAAATGCAGAGCAACTTAAGCGCTACAACCAAATGGAACAAGGCATTGAACTTCTTTATCAAGGTCCCTTTTTAATCTCGGACTATGCTTCGATTTATAATCTATCCATTAATTTTACTAACTTTAATGAGTTGACGGACCAGTATTTTACGAAAATTCAATTGGATTTTAACGAAAATAAGATACGTTTTTTAGATTATGATCAATCCAACGTCTATGAAGCGCCCATGACTGTTAATAAGGCGCGCTTAATGGGAATTATCAATAAAGAGGGATTGCAATATCAAGACGTTTCCGAAAATACGCTAACCAAACAAGGACAATGTTATTTAACCAATGATATGAAGTTGAAAAAGTACAGTTATATCTTAGCTTCGCAACCAGTTACTCGTTTTAGGAATGCTTTTTTCAATGAAACGGAAGATATCCAAACCAATGAAGACAGTCAAGACTTAACCTATACGAGTAAAGAAGAACGATTGTTTGCAGAAGAAAAACTGGGGAAAATCGATTTTAAAGGGACCTTGCCAGAAGAGAATAAACGGGATTCAATCTATAATCAAAGCTTTTCTTATGTAAAACGTTTAGGAACCAATATGGGGAATTTGCGTTACTTTGATCGAACGAAAGATAGTGTCAATTATCGGACTTTTGTGGAAGGTTTCCCAGTGTTCAGTAATGATTTAAAAGGCCAAGTGGATATCCGTATCACGAACAACGATGGTGCTGCGCCAAGCGTAACCATTAACACAAGTGTGAATACAATCCAAGTACCGATTCCTTCAGAAGAAGAAGTGACGCTGGAAAGCACGGAAAAATTGATTAAGCGTTTAGAAACGGCTGGTGCTAAAAAGGAAAAAATCCAATCGGCTGTTATCGGTTATACGTGGCAGACAATTGAAGAAGTCAAACAAGTCGTTGATTTAAGTCCGGAATGGTATGTCCTTTATAACAACAATTGGTACACTGCAACGGACTTGGTAAAACAATTACCAAGCTTGGAGGTGGGCTAATGGATTTTAAACGAATTGAGTGGATTTTCTTCTTAGCATTTTTAGGATTAAATATCTTTTTATTTGGAATTTATCGGGAAGGTCAACAAGAGGAGAGCAACGTCTCTTCTTCCAGCCAAACAGAATCGATTGAAAGTCGGTTGGAAAAAGATAATATCTCGTATAAAGGGACACTTTCTTCAGAACGATTGGAAGGCTATTATTTAAGTGGCGAACAAACCAATTTTTCTGCTGCTTTAAAAATCCAACGTGAAAAGAATAAAAATTTTTTGAGAAATGGGCTGCAAATTGCGGATAATACTTTAACGAGTGTACCTAGTAAAAACTATTTTATTGATCCTAAGAAAATTGATAAAGATTTAAGTACCTTTTTAAATGAAAAAAATGCTTTATTATTCGGAGACGAATATCAATACTTACCAGAATTTTCTCATTTAAAAGAGCCGACGGCAGAAATTGTGGCTGCACAATCGTATAAAGGAATTCCTTTTAGAGACGACACGGCAAAATTAAGTATTTTAGCAGATACGTCAGGTGAATTATGGAAAATTAGTAAATATTCGCAAACGCACATTGAAAATATTGAAGAGTTACGGGACAAAACGGATTTATATTCCAATCGTGATGCGATAGACACGCTCTATATGAATAACCGGATTCCTAGTAATTCCAAAATAACATTCATTAAATTGGCCTATTCAAGAATTTATAAAATTCGTGAGAAAAATGTATACGTTCCAGTCTGGTTTGTAGGAATTTCTACTGGTGAAGATTCAGTTGAAATTGAACAGGTGAATGCCGTAAGTAATACCATCATCACAAATAATACTGTGCCAAAGGTGGAAAAACATTAAGGTCCGTTGTATAATGAAACACGTTAATGTTGTAATGTAGAAGGGAAGAGTTTTAAATGGATTCAGAGTTTGCTTTTAATATCAGTGTTCTTGCCAGTGGCAGTACAGGCAATTCCCTTTTTATTGAAACCAACCAAAAGAAAGTATTAGTAGATGCGGGTTTAAGTGGCAAAAAAATCACTTCACTGTTAGCAGAAGTCAATCGCAAACCAGAAGATTTAGATGCGATTTTAGTTACACATGAACATCGGGATCACATTCACGGCGTTGGCGTGTTAGCGCGAAAATATAAGTTAGATGTCTATGCCAATGAAAAAACGTGGCAAGCGATGGATCCCATGATTGGCAAAGTCGATGTCGCTCAAAAACATATTTTTGAAATGGGCAAAGTTTTGACCTTGGGAGATATGGACATTGAAAGTTTTGGTGTCTCACATGATGCGATTGCGCCTCAATTTTATCGTTTTCATCGCAATAATCGTTCCTTTGTTGTTCTAACGGATACAGGTTATTGTAGCGATCATATTCGTGGTACGATTGAAAATGCGGATGCTTATTTAGTCGAAAGCAATCATGAAATTGAAATTTTGCGAGCAGGACCTTATCCATGGAGTCTTAAACAACGGATTTTAGGAGATAAAGGCCATTTATCCAATGATGATGGTGCTCTTGTGATGGCGGATGTGTTAGGTGATAAAACAAAACGCATTTATTTAGGTCATCTTAGCAAAGAAAATAATACAAAACTTCATGCGCGAATGGCAATGGAGTCTACTTTGAAGCAAAAGGATTTAGGCGTCGGTGAAGCATTTAAGGTATATGATACAGACCCCGATTCAGCCTCAGAGTTATTTCAAATTTAGAATAATGGTGGTTTATCAGTTTTTGAGCGTGGAGCAAAAATCCAAAGTGATTTTTGTCCCATGCTCATTTTTTGTTCTTTTATCCAGCTGGTTTGACAGAGACATCGGTGATAATACTTTTAAACTCTTAGTTAATTTTTTGACAAATACTTGTGTTTGTCTGGTGTTAGGAGTATAGTTAACTAGATTTTTACTAGTGGGAGGTCTATAATGTTTCAATTTTTACCAAACTCTGTTTTACAGATGAGCACTATTTTTCTTTCGATTATTATCGAAGCATTGCCTTTTGTCATGTTAGGTTGCTTGATTTCAGGCGCTTTACATGTTTTTTTAACACCAGAACGAGTAAAAAAAGTGTTACCTAAAAATAAATTTTTATCAATTTGTGTAGGTAGTTTCCTAGGGTTTTTCTTCCCTTCTTGTGAATGCGGGATCGTACCCATTGTGCATCAATTTGTTAAAAAAGATGTACCAACACATACCGCTTTTGCTTTTATGTTAACGGCACCAATCATTAATCCAATTGTGCTATTCTCAACATACGTAGCTTTTAGTGGCGCAACAAAATTTGTGATTTGGCGAGTTTTAGGCAGTATGATTGTCGCGTGGGTTATCGGCATTTGGTTAGCTTATTTTCGAAAAGAATCAATTTTAACAGAAAAAGAGTTGGCGCAGATTAAAGAAGAGCAGGTTGCTCATACGCATGAACACGTTGATGAAGCTCGTTCATTTTGGAAAAACGGCTGGTCAGCGTTAACCCATAGTATTGATGAATTTTTTGATACGGGTCGTTATTTAATTTTTGGTTCTTTGTTAGCAGCAATCATGCAAACCTATATCCCAACTGGTGCGCTTATGCAATTGGGCCATTCAAAGATTTTAGCGATTCTAGTCATGTTAGTCATCGCTGCCACT
Source organism: Enterococcus sp. DIV1316a (assembly GCF_050536915.1). NCBI lineage: Bacteria > Bacillati > Bacillota > Bacilli > Lactobacillales > Enterococcaceae > Enterococcus > Enterococcus sp. DIV1316a. The sequence goes on from NZ_CP172913.1 coordinate 978,641, forward strand.
CTATCACTTTGTTCAGAAGCAGATGCATTTATTGGTTCTTCTCTTTTGAGTTTGTTTGGAACAGGACCAATTGTCGCCTTCCTAGTTTTTGGTCCAATGGTAGATATTAAAAATTTATTGATGATGAAACGTTATTTTAAGATGTCATTCATTGTACAATTTGTTTTGATAGTGGCGCTTGTCGTAACTATTTATGCGGCAGTAGTTTAGAAAGGAGGCCTACAATCGATGATACGATTTATTATTTTAATTGGATATATGGGGTTGATGATGTATCTTCAAATTTCAGGTGAACTGAACCAATATATCAATATTCATTATAATTACTTAGCTGTTTTATCAATGGTTTTAGCTTTTATTATGGCGATTGTCCAATTGATTTTGTGGAACCAAGCAGATCCATCAATGCAAAAAAAACATGAAGACATGCACCAACATGGGGGACATGAACATCATGGCCATCAGCATAATTTGGAAAAACCCAGCCAAAGAGGGCTTGCCTATTTACTACTTTCTTTACCGTTGATTGTTGGCTTATTATTTCCGACAGTTAGTTTAGACACAACAATTGTTGAAGCAAAAGGCTTTAACTTTCCAGTAAGTAAAGAATCAGTAGGGGATCCTGATATGCAAACGCAATATTTGAAACCTGATACAAGTATGTATTTCAATAAGACGGATTATGACAAGCAGATGGCAAAAGCCATGAAACAATATGATGGCCAATCTGTGATTTCAATTACGGATGAAAACTATTTGGAAATTATGGAACTAATCTATAATTATCCAAGTCAATTTGCAGGGAAAAGGATTTCTTATAAAGGCTTTGTCTATAATTCAAAACGAGAAGAAAGTGTTGACCAGTTTGTCTTCCGTTTTGGGATTATTCATTGTGTCGCTGATTCTGGCGTTTTTGGCTTGTTGGTTCATTTTCCTGAACATACTCAATTTCAAAACAATGATTGGGTAACGATTACCGGAACCGTTGAGTTGTCCTATTATCCACCGTTTAAACGGCAAATACCAACTGTGCAAGTGGAGAAAGTCAAAGCAGATCAAGCACCAAAAAATCAATATGTCTATCGTTCCTTTTAAAAAAAGTTGGTTGCTTCCTTATCAAATGGAAGCAACCAACTTTTTTGCTGTCTATTTTTTAATTTTGTTGCGCTTACGACGAATAAAACCCAAAGATTCTCTTTTTTCTCGAAAGCTGCGGATATTCTGATTGAAAACCTCAGAAGCGACTAAGCCTAACGCAATTGCCCCAGCAGCAATCATTACAGCTTGCACGGTAAAATAGGCGCCTTTTTCATAATTGCCAATTACGATATTCCGAACAGCTTGATAGGCTAAGCCACCAGGTACCAATGGAACAATACCAGGAATATTAAAAATCGTGACAGGCATTTTTAATATTTTTGAGAATAGATAGCTTACTGCCGCAACACCGACAGCACCGATGAGGGAACCTAATGCCGCATTCCCACTAAAAACTTCAACGATTACCCAATAAAGCATCCAGCTTACACTACCAGTTAGACCACAAGCCACCAGTGATCGTCGAGGAACATTAATAATAACTGCAAACGCCGCAGAAGCTAAAAAACTAAAGATAAATTGTACCAAAACGATTCCTAGCAAGTAAGTCACTCCTTTTAATAGAAAAGTTGAAAGACAAAAGCAATGCCAAAACCAATCATTCCTGAAGTCATTAATGCTTCAGTCCCACGAGAAACACCCGATAAGTAGTGTCCAGCTAGCAAATCGCGAAGAGCATTGGTAATTTGCACACCAGGCACTAAAGGCATGACACAACCAATGATGATTAAATCTTGTGATTGTCCGAGTCCCAATTTGACTGAAAGAATAGCGGCTGCACCAATAAACAGCGAAGCTAAAAATTCAGATAAAAATTTAATCTTGAGAAACTTTAAACTAAAATAATAAAGACTATAGCCGCAACCACCAATCAGAAAAGTCAAGAATAAATCGGACCAGACACCACCAAAAAGAATCATAATTGTAGCGCTGACAACGGCCGCACTAACAATGCGTGCGCTAATTGGAAAATGTCGGTGTTCACTATCTATCACTTTTAGTTTATTCAGTAATTCCTCTAAAGAAAAATCACCAGCCACATAAGCACGAGACAGCTGATTCACACGAGAGATTTTTTCTAAATCAATGCCACGTTTCATTACTTGAACCATACGAATCGTGGAGGTTCCATCTATGCCAACAAATAACCCGGTTTGTGTCACATAGCTAACCATTCGATAGTTGCCAGAAGCAAGCGCAATTCGGCTCATTGTATCTTCAACACGGTACATTTCTGCATCGCTTTCTATCATAATTTTACCAGCTAACAAACAGGTTTCTAAAAGTAAATCCAAATGAGCAGGAGTCATTGAGCAAGCCTCACTTTATGTATTTTCTTCTAGTGTACTACAAACGAACCAAAAAGAGGAAATAAATAACAGCTGCAATCGAAAATTTACATCGTAAACAGATTGTTAGCGAATTGTAACATTAAAAGGCTGATATTATTTAATCATAGATATTTAAAAGTTTTTAAAAGAAAAACGTCGATTTTTTCGCAAAATGAATTGGAGGGAAAGGTGATATTCTGGCGATTTAGCAGAGTTTTATTCTTGTTTTATAAAGTTGTGTATTTGTTTTTATAATTTTAAAATTATCGATGGCTGTCATTTTTTTACGAAGCCTTTATTAATAAAAGACTAAGAAATAACAAAAAAGAGAGAAGGAGAAGAAATTTTGTTTGTAGTTTCGGTTCTTTTCTAGTAAAATGAAATTGTATAAAAGTAGAAGTGAGGTGTAGTAAAATGGGTTTTACAGACGAAACAGTACGCTTTGATTTTGATGATAATCGAAAAAAAGCAATCAGTGAAACGTTAGAAACCGTATATCGGGCATTAGAAGAAAAGGGATACAATCCTATTAACCAAATAGTAGGGTATTTACTTTCTGGGGACCCGGCTTACATTCCTCGTTATCAAGATGCTCGAAACTTAATTCGTCGTCATGAACGTGATGAAATCATGGAAGAATTAACCAAATATTACTTAGCGAACCACGGAATCGATATCAAATGAGGATCATGGGGCTAGATGTAGGTTCACGGACAGTCGGTGTGGCTGTTAGTGATTTATTAGGTTGGACAGCACAAGGCATCGAAATTATTCGCATCAATGAAGAGGAAGAGAACTTCGGTTTTGAGCGATTAGGTGAATTGGTGAAAGAATACGAAGTCACGAAATTTGTCGTAGGTTTACCGAAAAACATGAATAATTCCATCGGTCCTAGAGCTGAAGCATCCATGGCATATGGTGATAAGATTCAAGAATTATTTCAATTACCTGTTGACTATCAAGATGAACGATTAACAACTGTCCAAGCAGAGCGTTTCTTGGTGGAGCAAGCAGATGCTTCAAGAGCCAAAAGAAAAAAAGTCATTGATAAACTAGCGGCAGTAATGATTCTACAAAATTATTTAGATGCACATAGCCGATAATTATCGAGCTTTGAATACATCAAGGGAGAGAAGAAGAATGACAGAACACAACCACGATCATGATCACGAAGGACATGAACACATTACTTTAGTAGACGAACAAGGAAATGAAACATTATACGAGATCTTACTAACTGTTGACGGTCAAGAAGAATTCGGTAAAAATTATGTTTTATTATATCCAGCAGGAATTCCTGAGGATGAAGATGTTGAATTGCAAGCTTACTCCTATGTGGAAAACGCAGAAGGTACAGAAGGCGATTTACAGCAAATCGAAACAGACGCTGAATGGGATATGATTGAAGAAGTTTTCAATACATTCATGGCTGAAGAAGAAGAGTAAAACTGTAACGAGAGAAGCGCTACTTCTCCTATTGAGAAGTAGCTTTCTTAATAATAATTGTTATAATGTACATGTTGTTTCTATCATAAGATACTATCACTATCATTGAGTGTGGTGGATAAAGAAGGACAGCATTGTCTAGTTTTACAAGATGTTGTAAAAACGTAACATCCTTGTAATGACGTTAATTTGGTAACTATCTAGCATAATTTATAATTTGTGTTATACTAAGTATGAGGTTTTGGAAATACTGTTAATTTTATAATATTAAATAAAAAAATGGCTCCACCTACTGGCATAGGTAGAGCCGTCAGAAATTCAGTTAAACAAACACGTAATTATTGGTGTGGTGCATTGCCACGAACTGAAATTCCAGTTAATAAAGCAAGTAAATCAAACATATATTTCACCTCCTTTATTATGATAGCTTCATTATAACATTATCTGTAAAATGATGGTATGTTTAATACAAAAAAAATAGAAAGATTGGAGTTTTGACTGTGAGAGTAGCGGGAGAAAAAATCAAAACAGCGCGTAAAAAGAAAAAATTATCGCAAGCTGAATTGGCAAAAGGAATTTGTACACAAGCAACAATTAGTAACATTGAAAACAAAAATGTGTGTGACAGTTTAGACATTTTCTCATCTGTATGTCTACGTTTAGACTTACAAGTAGAAGAATGTATCGAAGGTTCTAGTGAGAAAAAACTCGAAAGCTTATTAAATAAAGTAGAAGAATTATGCTTTTACTTTAAGCACGATGAAGCCTATGATTTGTTGAAAGACTATCCAGATGATATCGAAAGTTCAAACAGAATTTTAGAAACAAAATTTTTCTATTATAAAGGAATTACGAGTTTATTAGGTAAGAAAAATAATAGCGAAGCATTGTTCTATTTACATCGTGGTTCTGAAATTAGTCGTGATATTAATATTTATAATATTTTGAGTATGAATGCGATCGGTATTTTATATGAATTAGAAGATGATATTGAAAAAGCAAAAGTTTATTACGATAAATCTTTACAATTGCTAAGCGAATTCAAATTAGATTATCCATTAGAGCAATGCCGTATTTATTATAATACCGCAAAATTCTATTCATTAATTAAAGACTATGCAAAGAGTATTGAATTAAGTGATAAAGGAATCGAAATTAATCGGACACACAGTTCTATTTACTCTTTAGATTGCTTATTATACGAAAAAGCGTTTAATAAACAAATGCTAGGACTAGATGCTGTTGAAGATTATCGTATTGCGTACTACTTTACACGTTTCTTTGAAAATAAAAAATTACTTACTTATATTGAAAAAGATATGCAAGAGTTTAACATCAGTTTTAAATAATGAATTATCGTTTCAGATTTTAAAAAGAACAACCTAACTCAAGAGGAGTTAGGTTGTTCTTTTTTTCTCTTTTTAATTTGTTTCTTTGACAGCGTTACGGACGCTTTCGGCGACGACTTTTGCGACTCCTTCTTGGAATGGATCGGGAATAATATTGGTCGGCGTGAGTTCATTATCGGGAATCAATTTTGCAATACCTTTGGCAGCGGCAATTTGCATTTCAATCGTAATCTTTTTCGCCCGAGCATCTAAGGCACCACGGAAGATACCAGGGAAGGCTAACACATTATTAATTTGATTCGGAAAGTCACTACGACCAGTTCCGACAATATAAGCGCCTGCCGCTAAAGCTTCATCAGGAAAAATTTCAGGAACTGGGTTAGCCATTGCAAAAATAACTGGCTGCTCATTCATCTGTTGAATCCACTCGGGTTTTAAAACACCTGGTGCCGAAACACCAACAAAGACATCAGCGCCTTCAAGAGCAGTAGCTAAATCACCAGTACGATGTTCCCGATTGGTTAGCTTCGCAATTTCTGCGTGGTGTGGTGGCAGAGCTGTATCTGTTTCGCTCAGAATCCCTGCACGGTCAACAATGATAATATGTTTTACACCAGCAGATAAAAATTTTCTTGTGATCGAAAGACCAGCGGAGCCACCGCCGTTGATTACCACATGAATGTCCTCTATTTTCTTGTTGATTAATTTTAAGCTGTTGTACAAAGCCGCTAGAACAACAATCGCTGTCCCGTGTTGATCATCATGGAAAACGGGAATATCTAGTTCATCGATTAAACGCTGTTCAATTTCAAAACAACGAGGAGCGCTGATATCTTCCAAGTTAATTCCCCCAAAGGTTGGAGCCAAAAATTTCACCGTTTGAATAATTTCTTCGGTATCTTGTGTATCTAAAACAAGGGGAATCGAATCCACACCAGCAAAGCGTTTAAACAATGCAGCTTTTCCTTCCATGACAGGCATCGCTGCTTCAGGACCAATGTTACCTAAACCTAAAACTGCTGAACCATCACTGATAACGGCGACGGTGTTTTTCTTTGTTGTTAATTCGTAAGCGCGTTCTTTTTTTTCATGTATGGCAGAAGAAACAGCCGCAACACCTGGTGTGTAGGCAATTCCTAAATCTGCTTTTGTTTCAATCGGAACTTTAGGGCAGACTTCTAATTTCCCCCCAAATTTTTTTGCTTGCTCAATCGCTAATTCTTTTACATCTTTTGTTGACATATCATTTTCCTCCTAAATAATTCACTTATAGTTAAAAAAGCATTCTAAAAATAGCAGTCATTGTTATTACTGTAATGGCACCGCCTAATCGTGTCGCAACTTGTGCAAACGGCATTAAGTTCATTCGATTGGCTGTACTTAAAATAGCCACATCGCCAGTCCCACCCATACCACTCTGGCAAGCGGAGACAATGGCAGCCTCAACGGGATTCATATTCATGAAGCGTGAAACGAAAAATCCTGTAGCAATAACAGTGAAAACGACACTAATTACCACAACAAAATATTGCCAGCTAAGCATTCCTACGACATCTTTTAAAGGAATATATAACATACCTAAGCCGACCATTAACGGGAACGTAAAATTGCCAGAGATAAATTTATAAAGCTGTTTTGATCCGCGTTGGGTTTCTTTCGGTACTACGTTTAAGTATTTTAAAAAGGCTGCGACAACAATCATCAAAACAGGACCAGGAAAGCCTGTTAAGTGTTGCAATAAACCGCCTGTAATAAATAAGGTACACGCAATTAAAACACCAGCGCCCATTAATTTTACATCAATTGGTGCTTTGTCTTCTTCTAAAGCATCACTTAAATCATCTGAATTGGTAATTTTAATCAACTGACCTTGTCCAGAAAGTTCAGGGCGTTTTTCTCCTAAACGACTAAGTAAACCAGAACACATAATAGCAAAAAAATTACCAATAATGGTTGCGGGAATTAATTGCCCCACTAATTGTTCACTTGGCAATCCAGTAATGGCACTATAACCAAGGGATAAAGGAAGAATGCCTTCACCAATTCCACCAGCTAAAACAGGAGTGACAATATAGAAAAGGCTATGTTTCCAACCGAGACCTAACAGCGTTCCAACTAGGGTCCCAACACCCATTGCTAAAATCATTCCTAATGCCATCGGGACAATCATGCGCATTAAACCTTGGACTAAAATTTTGCGGTTCATTCCAAGGATACTTCCACAGACCAAACATGCAATATAGAAATAGAGAAAGTTTGCTTGTTTCATTAAAATATCTGTTGAGTCTAAGACATTTTGGTTGAGTAAATTGAAAAAGACCATAATTGATGGTACTAATAAAGATAAAATTGCGGGACCGCCAAAATGTTTCAAAATAGGAATATTTCCACCAATTGTTCCAAGTAACCAACCCATTGTTAAAATTACGGCAAAACCACCTAACATATTGACTGGTAGTTGTTCTAATAGAGCCGTAACAAGAATAATGCTAGCTGTTACAAGATAAACAGGTAACGTAACCGAACCAATCCTCGTTTTGGTTAATTTGTTGCGCCAATCTGTTTCATTAGCAGCTGTTGCGTGCAATTTCTTTTCCATGCTATTTCCTCCTATAACTTTAATCTATATTCATCATAATGTAAACGTTTTCTGTAGAGTAGATTATTTAATTAATTTAACTAAAGAAAAGTTTTTTAACCAAATCTTCCTATGCTATACTTTATTTGAAGAGAAAAGAGGGATGGAATGAAGCGTGGCGGGAAATTATGGTGCTTCTTATCAGTGATTTTTATTGCAACATTAATTATTATGATTACTTTCTTTTATGGAGTAACGACGGTCCAAACAATTAAAGAAGTTCGTAAAAACCAAGAGCAAGCACTTTTAGCCGTCGGGGAACAGTTGGCTATTGAACCGAATGTTATTGAAGCCTTAAAGAATGATCACTATTCAGATGAATTGGAAGCGTATACGGTTCGTTTAGGTGAAATCCATCAGTTGGATTTTATCGTGATTATGAATATGCAGGGGATTCGTTTAACACATCCTGATCGCCAAAAAATAGGTAAGCATTTTGAAGGTGGCGATGAAGTGCGAGCATTAAAAGGGGAGGAACATTTGTCTGTTAGTCAAGGGAGTTTAGGAGAATCATTACGAGGTTTTGTCCCAGTCTATGATCAAGGAAAACAAATTGGGGTTGTGGCAATGGGCATTAAAATGACCTCGCTTTCACAATTGATTGAACGAACAAAAAATGATTACACAGTGAGTGTCCTTTTAAGTGTTGGTTTTGGCTTTATATTAGCCATCGTAGTTTCTTATTATTTAAAAAAACAACTTCACGATTTAGAGCCAAGAGAAATTGCTCGTTTATTAGAAGAGCGAAACGCCATGCTTGAGGAAACGAAAGACGCAATCCTTGTGATTGATACCGATCAAAATATTTTATTAGCAAATATTGAGGCGACTAAAATGTATCATAATATAACAAATAGTGAAGAAAATTTACTAGGAAAGAAACTTTCAGCATTGGTTTTATCTCCTAAAAAATTAATCGTACATTCAAAAACAGAGCAATTCTATCGCCAAAATGGCCAGGATTATTTCGTCTCAATCGCCCCGATTAATGTCCATAAAAAAACAATTGGGCATGTTATCTTTCTGAAAAATGCGACGGAAACGTTTATTGTCGCAGAACAGCTTGTCAGCACAACAACATATGCTTCGGCATTACAAAGTCAATCACACGAATTTATGAATAAGATGCATGTCATTTATGGCTTAGTCGATTTAGAAGATTATGAGGCGCTAAAACATTATCTAGCCGATTTATTGAAACCAGAAAAGGAATTTGCACAGCGCTTAGCTATTTTGGTCAGAAATCCTATTCTAGCAGGTTTTTTAAGTGGGGAAAGAATCAAGTTTGCAGAAATTAAAACACAATTAGCTATTGAAATTTATCCAGAAATTCCACCAAATAAACGAGATGAAGATACGCAAAATTTGATTGCTATCTACCGTTATATTCATCGTTTCCTGATGGAGCAAACGTTACCAGAAGAGATCATTGAAACCATTGATTATCAGCCAGGAAGTTTGACGACGACTTATTCGTTTGCTTATCCAAAAGAACAACTGGAACGCTTTGAGCAAGAGTTTTTCACTTCTTATTTGGCAAGATTATTAGAGAATGCGGAAGCGACATTGACTTGGGAAAACCAACAAAACAATTGGCTTGTCCTTCGCATAAATGTTCATTACGAAGGAGCAGAGGAAAATGAACCTATTGATTATTGAAGACGATCCTATGGTTGCATATATACATCAAAAATATCTTGAAAAATTAATTCACCAACCGACTATTTTTACGGCGGCAACAATTGCTGAAGGTCTACAACTAACGAAAGAAAAACAACCAGCACTTGTTTTATTAGATGTTCATTTAAAAGATGGCAATGGCTTGACCTATCTGGCAACAATTAGAGATGAAAAAATTGATACAGAAGTTATCCTGATTACGGCTGCCAATGAGTTGGAAAACGTTAAACGAAGCTTACATTTAGGCGTTTTAGACTATTTAGTTAAACCCTTTTCTTTTGAGCGATTTCAACAAAGTATCGAAAACTATCAGAAAAAAGCTGCTCAATTCACGCTGGAAACGAAGGAGCTTTCGCAAACAAAAGTGGACCAATTGTTTCATTCTTCACAGACAAACGCACGTAAAAATGAACAAGCTCTTCAAAACCTGTCCTTAGAAAAAGGACTAACACAAGCAACATTACAATTATTGTTAAAAAAAATAGACGAATTTACCGACTATTTTACGATTCAAGAATTATCAGAAGCAAGTCAGCTTTCACATGTTTCTGTTCGCAAATATGTGTTGTTTCTAGAAAAGAATAACCTTTTAGAAAGTAAAAATAGCTATTTAAAAGTGGGGCGTCCCTATCAATCGTATCGGAGAATTTAGTATTTTTTATTTTTTAGTAAATAAAAAAAGTAATTGAAAAGTGGCGAAATACAGAGGATACTCCTTTTTATTCTCATTTAAAGAACTTAATTGAGAATGGAAAAGAGGATATTATTTGTTATTTTTTGAGAATATATGATATTCTTTATTATGTAAGAAATAATATTATATGGGAGGAACGAGCGATGAAAGTTATTGTTTTAGGATCATCACATGGAGGTTATGAAGCGGTAGAGGAATTACTAAATCTTCATCCTGATGCAGAAATTCAATGGTATGAGAAAGGTGATTTTATCTCATTCTTGTCTTGTGGCATGCAGTTGTACCTAGAAGGAAAAGTGAAAGATGTTAATTCTGTTCGCTATATGACTGGCGAAAAAATGGAGAGTCGTGGTGTGAATGTCTTTTCTAATACTGAAATTACAGCGATTCAACCAAAAGAACATCAAGTGACAGTGAAAGATTTAGTGTCAGGTGAAGAACGTGTTGAAAATTATGATAAATTAATCATCAGTCCCGGAGCTGTCCCATTTGAATTAGATATTCCAGGTAAAGATTTGGATAATATTTACTTGATGCGTGGTCGTCAATGGGCCATTAAATTAAAACAAAAAACAGTAGATCCAGAAGTCAATAATGTGGTTGTGATTGGTAGTGGTTATATTGGGATTGAAGCTGCCGAAGCATTTGCAAAAGCCGGTAAAAAGGTTACCGTTATTGATATTTTAGATCGTCCATTAGGGGTGTATCTAGATAAAGAATTTACAGATGTTTTAACAGAAGAGATGGAAGCCAATAACATTACCATTGCAACTGGTGAAACAGTTGAACGTTACGAAGGCGACGGTCGTGTGCAAAAAGTCGTTACAGATAAAAATGCGTACGATGCTGATTTGGTCGTTGTAGCGGTTGGTGTCCGTCCAAACACTGCTTGGTTAAAAGGTACCTTAGAATTACATCCGAATGGCCTAATCAAGACGGATGAATACATGCGGACAAGTGAGCCAGATGTATTTGCAGTAGGGGATGCTACGTTAATTAAATACAATCCTGCAGACACAGAAGTAAATATTGCCTTAGCAACGAATGCTCGTAAACAAGGTCGCTTTGCTGTGAAAAACCTAGAGGAACCAGTTAAACCTTTCCCTGGTGTTCAAGGATCTTCTGGCTTGGCCGTCTTTGATTATAAATTTGCTTCAACAGGGATTAACGAAGTCATGGCTCAAAAATTAGGAAAAGAAACAAAAGCGGTGACAGTAGTAGAAGACTACTTGATGGACTTTAATCCAGACAAACAAAAAGCTTGGTTTAAATTAGTGTATGATCCTGAAACAACACAAATTTTAGGCGCTCAATTAATGTCGAAAGCAGATTTAACTGCAAACATTAATGCTATTTCATTAGCGATTCAAGCCAAAATGACGATTGAAGACTTAGCCTATGCGGATTTCTTCTTCCAACCAGCGTTTGACAAACCTTGGAATATTATTAATACAGCGGCTTTAGAAGCGGTGAAACAAGAACGTTAATAGAAGAGAAAATAAAACCCATGAGTATTTATAGTACTCGTGGGTTTTATTTTTATTTTGTATTCAATTGATTTTTCAACTCTTGTTGGACACGAGTTAATTCTTGTTCATCCACACGTTGATAGGAAACACCATCTTGCATAAAACCAGTACCTTGAAGTTGGTCTTGTTTCACTTTACCAAAGGCACTGCGATAATCTAAGGCAATTTTTTTCATGTCATCAAAACTTAAATCTGTCTTCATATTATCAGAAACAGCTGTTAAAATTTCTTGATAGTTGCTCACGCTATTAAGACTTAAGACTTTTTGGACGATGCCTTCAATCACTTTTCTTTGACGTTCTTGGCGGCCGTAGTCACCATTAGGATCTTCGTAACGCATTCTTGAATAGGAGAGTGCTTGTTCACCATCCAATGAAATTTTACCAATCGTAAAATCATACCCGTCTTGAGAAAAAGTCAGATTATTGTTCACTTCGATTCCGCCAACCGCGTTGACTAATTCTTTTAAACCAGCCATATTAATTGAAACATAATGATTAATAGGTATGTTTAAATAGTTTTCAACTGTGTCCATTGCTAAAGATGCGCCACCAAAAGCATAGGCGTGATTCAATTTATCTTGTTTTCCTTGACCTGGAATATCAACATAGGTATCGCGAGCAAGACTGACTAAGGTTGTTTGCTTGTCACGAGGATTAACTGTTGCAACAATTGTTGTATCCGAACGACCTTGCTCGACACGCCCATCATCGCCTGTATCGATCCCTAATAATAAAACAGAAAAAGGCTCCTTATTGTTTAAATTGACCTGACTTTTTTTAGATCGTTCTACTGTTTCATAGGTTTTATCCATTGATTTAGAAACATCCCAATAAAGTTTTGCTCCCATTCCAACAACTGCAAGAAATAGAACCAAGATAATTCCAAAGATAATGGCAAAAATTTTCTTCCCTTTTGACATATTTTTCCTCCAATAATTTATCACAGGTTGTGATTTTTTTCTTATAGGTTAATCTTACTAATTTTTAGTGAAGAAGTATATAATAATTGTTGAAAGACTATAAAACTTTAAGGTATTTTGCATTATTTTTGCTTAATCTTTTGAAATATCTCAATTCTATTAAAATATGCGAATTAGTATATTACACGTTTTCAAGGTGTTTCATTGTTGATTAATTAGAATTTTAGTGGTATTTTTGTATTTGTAATTAGTACAGATTTTAATCGGAGGTATAACAGTGAGTAAAAAAGGATCAGATATCATAGTAGAAAGTTTAATCAATCACGAAGTGCCCTATATTTTTGGGATTCCCGGTGCAAAAATTGATGGAGTTTTTGATGCATTAGTTGACAAAGGTCCAGAATTAATTTTAGCTCGACATGAACAAAATGCAGCCTTTATGGCACAAGGGATTGGTCGTTTGACGGGAGAGCCTGGCTTAGTTATTGCAACTAGTGGACCTGGTGCCAGCAATTTAGCAACTGGGTTAGTAACTGCGACTGCAGAAGGGGACCCTGTTTTAGCATTGGCTGGACAGGTGAAACGGTCCGATTTGTCAAAATTAACTCACCAAAGCATGAATAATGCTGCATTATTTAGTCCAATAACAAAATTCAGTACAGAAATTCAAGATCCAGAAACATTATCTGAAAATATTGCCAATGCTTACCGTATCGCCAAAACAGCGAAAAAAGGCGCAACATTCTTATCGATCCCACAAGATGTCACAGATAGTCCGGTGACAGGCGAAGCGATTAAGCCTTTGTCGGCTCCGAAACTGGGCCATGCATCAGCAGAAACAATCGCAGCTTTATCTGAACGAATCAAGCAAGCGAAATTACCTGTTTTACTTTTAGGAATGCGGGCCTCTGCACGAAAAGTTACCGCAGCCATTCGTGAATTGGTTGCTATAACTGGTTTGCCAGTCGTGGAAACGTTCCAAGGAGCAGGCATTATTTCAAAAGAATTAGAAGAACATTTCTTTGGGCGTGTTGGTTTATTTCGAAACCAACCTGGGGACCGTTTGTTAAAAAGAAGTGATTTAGTGATTGCGATTGGTTATGACCCAATTGAATATGAGGCACGTAATTGGAACGCAGAAAAAGATGCGCGCGTTATTGTTATTGATGAAGTTCAAATGGAAATTGATCAATATATGCAACCGGAAGAAGAGCTAATTGGTGATATGTCTAAAAATATTTTGAAATTATCAGAAGCATTTAGTGAACCAATATTAACAGAAGATGCGCAAGATTATTTAGAAACGCTTCAAGAAAAATTAACGATTAAAGAAGTAAAAACAAGTACAATTGAAAATCGATTACATCCATTAGAAATTGTTCAAACGCTTCAAGAAAAAACCACGAATGAAATGACAGTTACTGTTGATGTAGGGAGCCACTACATTTGGATGGCTCGCCACTTTAGAAGTTATGAACCGCGTCATTTATTATTTAGTAACGGTATGCAAACATTAGGTGTCGCTTTGCCTTGGGCAATCTCAGCTGCACTAGTTCGTCCAAATACACAAATTATCTCTGTTTCTGGGGACGGCGGTTTCCTATTTTCAGCGCAAGAATTAGAAACAGCGGTTCGGTTAAAGCAAAATATCGTGCATATTATTTGGAATGATGGTAGTTATGATATGGTTAAATTCCAAGAAGAAATGAAATATAATCGATCCTCTGGCGTAGATTTTGGTCCAGTTGATTTTGTGAAATATGCTGAAGCTTTTGGAGCCAAAGGGGTTCGAGTACATTCACAAGCAGAATTTGCCGCAGCTTTAGAAGAAGGAATGCAAACAGAAGGCCCAGTGATTATTGATGTTCCTGTGGATTATTCAGATAATCAAGAATTAGGTAAAACATTGTTACCAGATCAACTTTATTAGGAGATGGAAAAATGAGCGAACAATATGTTTATCAACATGGTACGCTAGGCGGTTTAATGGAAAGTTTGATGGCAGGAACGGCAGAAATTGGTACGTTACTCACGCAAGGTGATTTTGGAATTGGGACATTAGAAGGCTCAAATGGCGAAATTATTTTATTGGACGGTACATTGTATCATGCAAATCAAACTGGCGAAATTACTATTCTAGAAGGCGAAGAATTAACGCCATATGCCGCAGTTACTCGTTTTCAAGAAGATGGCGCATTCCCTGTATCAACGGAAACCGATGAAAATATTAAAGCACAAATTTTAGAAAAAATTAGTCCTAATTTTTTTGCGGCAATTAAAATTAGCGGTCTTTTTGCGAAGATGCATGTCCGTGTGGCACCTAAACAAGAAAAACCGTATCCACCATTTGTAGAAGCCGCACGCAATCAACCTGAATTTACAGCGGAGAATATTCAGGGAACAGTTGTAGGGTTCTTTACACCTAAATTATTTCATGGTGCTTCTGCCGCAGGGTTTCATTTGCACTTTATCAGTGAGGATCACCAATTTGGTGGGCACATTCTTGATTTTGGCATTAAACAAGGGACTGTTTCGTGGATGGAAACAGCAGAATTGCGGCAGCATTTTCCAGTTCATGATGCTGATTATCGGAATAAAGAAATTGATATTGCAAAAGCTTTGTCCGCAATTGAAGAAGCGGAATAACTGAATAACAAGGCACATTTCTCCACGCCCATTCAAGTTGACTAACTAGGTCAACTTGAATGGGCTTATTGCTGTTCGTCGCTTTTTGTTGTTATTTTTCAAAAAAAAATAGTATCCTTTTTATAATAAGCAAATAACAATTGGAAAGGATGGCGTAATGGACACACTTTATAGAAGTTGGCAATTGTCTGGTTGGCTCTATCATGATATTTTTGTTATCATTGTAGCAATTATTTTTATAGTAATTAGTGGTATTTTGGTTATTTCCTTAATAAGAAGGCGGAGTACAAGGAGACTGGTTCCCTATGCGTTAATTTTATTGGTTTATCTTGCAGTGGTACATTTTGCTGGTTTAATCTTTTTCGGAATGTTTCGTTCAGTAACGATTGAAGAGAAAAGTGCGACGTTTTATTCTGAAAAAACGAAAGGCTTAACTTCAATCGAGCGAATGATTATTCCAAATGGACGAACGAATGGCATTAGCACCAGTAACTCATTGTTCCAAGTGATTTCTGTTAATAGTCAGACGGGCGAACGAATGTGGAGTAAACGTTTAGGTTGGCGTGATTATTTAATTGGTCAAACAGATCAATATGTGGTTTTGAATAATGCTGATAACGAGGCCATTTACTTACTAGATACAAAAACAGGGAAAAAACAGTTTTCTGAAGCAGATTTAGTGAAGAAATTCCCTGAATTAAAAGACTATTTAAGCTCTGATTTCGTTGATTATCGTTTTATGGATAATCGCTATCTCTATATTTATGGATTAAACAATCGATATTATCAATTAGATTTGAAAAATTGGCAGTTAAAACAAGACCCAACTTTCAAAGAAGTCTTTCAAACACAAGAAGCGCCTAAATGGACGGTAGATTCAAATGAGAGTCAAATTGGTCAAGAGCTGTCATCGGAAGAGCGTACAACAGTGCAAGGAAAACTAGAAGAGCAACTAATAGCACCAGTTTTATTAGGCAAGAAAGATGAAGCAAATTATTATGTTCTGTCATACAAGAAAAGACAAAGTAATCAAGCGATAGTTGGCTTATACAATTGGCAGAAAAAAACATACGAGTGGCAAACACCGTTGCTTTTAACTAAAGAAAATGTACCTATTGAAGCTTTTCAAGTAGAGGATGCGTTATTCATTAAAGTCCCGCGTTATTTATACAAAATTAACCTGAATAATGGTAATCAAGAGTATCAGTTTGATTACCGTTGGGGCCAAGTGATTCGTTAAACGAAAAGTGGTAAAGCATGCTTAGACAAATAGAAGGAGCAAATAGTCCTTATGATATAAAAAAACGCTTAGAAGAGTAGTGATTCCGCTAGTTTTCTAAGCGTTTTTTTATTTTATGCAGGTCCAGAGATTAAATTCCAGATAATCGAACCTGTATATGCGCCAGGAAATAATTGTGAAACAGGGGTTTGGATTGCAAGAGAAATATCGGTCATGCGGCCGCTCCACATTCCTTGTCCTTTTCTATCACCAGCGTTACTCATTAAAGTCGCACCGTTACCGATAATAATTGGGTTGGTCGGGAAGTCGGGTGCAGCAGGATCTTCTGAAAAATCCAGTCCATACATTGTATTTGTCATAAAGAAACGCCTTAACGTTTTGTCATAGCGAGCATAGCCGCCTGTTAATTGAAACGTAATGATGCCTAGTAAAGAATGAGCTTCGTTTCGCATGTGTGGGATTTCAGCAGTGACATGCCAACCAGTTAAGGCTCCGCGAACATCCCCCATCCCGAAGTGTCTCATTGTATGAGTATTGCCTTCAGAAGGTCGTATAGGAACTGCCGTTAAATCACCAGAAATCGCTTGGGTTTCAAAAGTAAATTCTTTCGGAATAAAGAGCAAGTCAAAACTAGTGTTAGGATTTTCTAAATCAGGATCAATGGCATCGTCAACCGATTCATCACCAGGCAGCCCTCCAAGTTCTAGTTCAACTGAAACAGGCGTTTTTCCAGAACGGGTGGCAAAAGAAACCGATGGGTCAAAACTAAAGAGACTGAATACTAGCAACAAGGCTGTAAGTGATTGATAAGTGAGTAGATTTTTTTGCTTCAAGAAAGTTCCTCCTTTAGGTGCTGATAATATAAGTATACGCAAAAGGAGCTGTTTTTATTTATCAGTAATTTACAGGGAATTCGAAAATATTGAGACAAATAGTTTTTAATATTAGTTGAGAAAGGTGAGTCGACAATTTTTACTTGTTGATTCTGTCTTTTTTGAGCACAATTCGTTATATCAAGCATGCTAAAATATAAAAGAAATCATCAAGTATTACTAATCAAAATGGAGAGGAGGAGAAAACTTTGAGTAAGTGTTTCGGGTTGTTGATGATTTTATTTGTATTATCTGGCTGTTCAGGAAGTAGGAATTCGCAACAGGAAGTCGTTATAGAAAAGTCTGCTAATAATGACAAAGCAAGACAATTTGTTGATCAAAAAAAATCCGCATTTAGGAACGCAATTAGAAGCAGAATCTTATACTAAACAGGAAGCGATTGAATTTTTACAAAATGGTTTAGGGATACCAACGAATGACTCGGCGTTTCATTATACGTTTAAGCAGTCAAATAAAGGAAGTTATGTTGTTCAAATTATATCTGAAAAGAATAGTGTCTCAAAAGAGAATGAATTGTTCGGATATTATCAGGTGTATCAAGATGGTATTATAGTGAAAATGATGGAAAAGGATCAAACGTTCCAAGAAAATTAAGTGATAAATAAAAAAGTTGACAAAAAACACAAACAGTCTTGTTTGTGTTTTTTTGTTTAATGTTCGTGTTTTATTTTTTAATAACCTTTTTCGAAAAAATATACGAACGTTCGGGTTTAAAAACGAACAAAAAGATGAAAATGTGTTGAAATATACGTTTTCCTTGCGTATACTGATGAAGTGAAAAAACGAACGAGGAGTGTACGAATGAACAAGAAAGTTCCTTATTTAATTGTGGCACCGGGGCTAGTACTATTATTATTTTTCTTAATGATTCCATTAATTACTAGCATTTTGCCAACCATTTTTACTGATCATGGCTTGACACTAAATCAGTATGTTACTTTTTTTAAAGATGACTATAATGTTTCAATTTTCTGGCGAACGATAAGAGTTTCGTTAATTGTGACGGGTATTTCAATCGTGTTGGGCATTCCAACGGCATACTTTATTGCTGGAGTTTCCAAAAAATGGCGTGGCTTTTTAATGGCTATGACCTTGTTTCCATTATTAACCAATTCAGTTATTCGAAGTTTTGCTTGGATTAACATTTTAGGAAAAAACGGTGTAGTGAATACGTTGTTATTAAAAACAGGCTTAATTGAGCAACCGCTGAATTTATTGTATACAGAATTTGCAATTATTATCGGTTCAGTGTATTTATTTTTACCAACAATGATTATGACCTTAGTTGGGGTTATGGAAAACATTGAAGGAGAAATGCTAGAAGCGGCTGAGACGCTAGGCGCCAATCCAATGACGGCTTTTCGGAAAATTGTTTTACCTTTATCAATTCCAGGCACCATCGTAGGAAGTATATTAGTGTTTACAGGAACTTTAACGGCTTATACGACGCCACAGCTGTTAGGTGGTAACCAAAAAATGATGATGTCGACCTTCTTATATCAAAAGGCTAATACTTTAGGTGATTGGCAATCGGCGAGTGTTCTTGCATTTATTATGATTTTAACAACATTAATTGTGATGAAAGGCCTAGACATGGTCGCTAAGAAAGTAGATCGGAGAGAAGCAAATCATGCGTAAGCAAAAAGGACTATCTGTTATTGCAATTCTAGTTTTTCTGTTTTTATTTTTACCATTATGTTTGATTGTGGTGACTTCTTTTGGAACAGCCGCAGCGATTCAATTTCCGATTAAAGGATTTACTTTAGATTGGTACGCCAAAGCCTTACAATCGGAAACGTTTATGGACAGTTTTAAGTTAAGCTTGTTGATTGGGGTATTAGCAACTGTTTTAGCATTAATAGTAGGGATTCCGGCTTCCTATGCGCTGGCACGTTATTCCGTTCGCGGGCGCAACTTTATTAAAAGCTTTTTCTTATCCCCAACTGTGATTCCAGGAATTGTGGTCGGGTATACGTTATTTCAATATATTGTTATTAAATTAGGTTTGCCTGTCTTTCAAGGATTATTAATGGGGCATTTTTTAATTAGTTTGCCTTATATTATTCGAGTGGTTGGGTCAAGTATGGAACAACTAGATTATTCAATGGAAGAAGTAGCTTGGACATTAGGTTGTACAAGATTGCGAGCTTTTATTCAAATTGTTTTACCCAATGTGTCTTCAGGAATTTTTGCAGCCTTTATGTTAGCATTTGTCAATTCGTTTAACAATGTTCCTGTATCGATGTTTTTATCAGGTCCCGGTGTGACGATGCTGCCTACTTCTTTATTAAGTTATATGGAATACAATTATGATCCAACTGTTTCAGCAATTTCTGTATTGTTGATGCTACTAACAATGGGCTTAATGTTTTTAATTGAAAAAACGTTGGGACTAGCTTCCATTGCCTAAAACATGGAAGAAGCACGAGATAGAAAGAGGAGAAAATTTTGACTTTTGTGGATTTAAAAGATATTCGCGTCAGCTATGACGGAAAACAAGATATTTTAAAAGATTTAAATATTTCAATGGAAAAAGGAGAATTAGTTTCTTTATTAGGACCGAGTGGTTGTGGTAAAACGACTACGCTAAGAGTGATTGCTGGATTAATTAAGCCAAACGACGGACAGTTTTTCGTTGACCAAGAAGAACTAACAAAGGTTCCTGTCCATAAAAGAAACTTCGGGATGGTTTTTCAAAGCTATGCGTTATTTCCCCATTTAACGATTGCAGAAAATGTCGCTTTTGGGTTGAAATTACGCAAAGAAAGCAAACAAACCATGGACCAAAAAGTCACGGAAATGCTAAAAGTATGTGGTTTAGAAAGCTTGGGCGACCGTTATCCAAAACAATTATCTGGTGGTCAAAGACAGCGGGTTGCGCTAGCACGTGCTCTGATTATTGAACCTAAACTATTACTACTAGATGAACCGTTGAGTAATTTAGATGCAAAATTGCGAGTGGCAATGCGGATTGAAATCAAACGGATTCAACAACAATTAGGCATTACGACAGTTTTTGTCACACATGACCAAGAAGAATGTTTTTCTATTTCAGATAAAGTGGCCATTATGAATAATGGCGTGATTGAACAATATGATTCACCAGAAACGATTTATCGTTTGCCTCGTACTAAGTTTGTTGCAGAATTTATCGGTTTTGAAAACTTTTTCTCTGTCGAAAAAATGGAAGCCGGTCATTATCGGACACAAACAAATCAAATAGTGAAAACGACTAATCCTGAACCAAATGTTACAACGACGGTGGCAACGATTCGTCCAGAGGACATTGAGATTGTTTCAGAAGCTGCTACTAATACTGTCGCAGGTACTGTCGCTGTCCGAACATTTTTAGGGAAAAGCTATCAATATGAAGTGGAAACAGCGTTAGGTACATTGCTGGTTAATGGAACAAGTGAACAGTTATATGAAACAAACGAAACCATTCACTTGGCTTTTCCAGCTGAGAAATTAGTTATTTTAGAAAAATAAAAACCATTTTGGAGGAAGATTTAAAAATGAAAAAACGCGTAATTTTAGGGACATTAGTCGCTGCAACGTTATTAATGACTGCTTGTGGAAACAGCGAAGCAACTACGAAAAGCGAGAGCAAAGGTGGAAGTAATGCTTTAGTCGTTTCAACTTTCGGATTAAGTGAAGATATTGTCAAAAAAGACATCATCGCTCCGTTTGAAAAAGAGAATGAAGCGAAAGTTACCTTAGAAGTAGGCAATAGCGCAGACCGCTTTACGAAATTAAAAAATAATCCCAATGCGGGAATTGATGTCATTGAATTAGCACAAGCAAATGCAGCACAAGGTGGAAAAGAAGGGTTATTTGAAAAAATTACAGAAAAAGAAGTACCTAATTTAAGTCAGTTAACACCAGGAGCAAAAGAGGTTTTTGAAAGTGGTGCTGGCGTACCAATCGCTGTAAACAGTATCGGGATTGTTTACAACAAAGAAAAATTAGGCAAAGAAATTAAAAACTGGGATGACTTATGGTCAGCTGATTTGAAAGGTAAAATTTCTGTTCCAGACGTTGCCACGACGGCAGGTCCTTTAATGTTATACGTTGCCAGTGAACATGCTGGTCAAGATATTACAAAAGATAACGGGAAGGCCGCTTTTGAAGCGATGAAAGAATTAAAACCAAACGTTGTTAAAACGTATTCAAAATCGTCAGACTTAGCTAATATGTTCCAATCTGGTGAAATTGAAGCAGCTGTAGTTGCTGATTTTGCGGTTGATATTATTCAAGGCGCAGCAGAAAACGTGACGTATGTCGTCCCAGAAAGCGGCACGTATGCCAACTATAATACAGTCAATATTCCTAAAAAAGCACAAAACAAAGAAACCGCCTTTAAATTTGTTAACGCACGGATTAGTGAAGAATCACAAAAGGCCAAAGCGATTTCGTTAAATGAAGGACCTACTAATCAACAAGTAACGCTAAGCGAAAAAGAAGCGAAAAATAAAACATATGGTGCCATTGCCGAACGTGCCAAAACAGTCGATTTTAATTTTATTAATAGTCAACTAGCGGATTGGATTGATCAATGGAATCGGACGATGAATCAATAGTTTTAGAAAAGAGGGACAAAATGAACGTCGATGTATTACTAAAAAATGTGTGGCTGTATCAAACAGTCACTCAAACATTCGTTCAACGAAATGTTGCGATTAAAAATGATAAATTTTATTACATTTATGAAGAAGAGAACGTCAATTTGCAGCCCCAAAAAACAATTAATGCCGAGAATCAATGGATGATTCCCGGCTTAATTGATGCACACATGCATATTGAAAGTTCCATGACGACACCTACTATTTTTTCCAAAGCAGTAGTGCGTTACGGTGTGACAACGGTGATTGCCGATGCCCATGAAATGGCTAATGTATTTGGCTTAGAAGGCTTAAAAGCTTTTATGGCCGCTGAAACAGAACTAGATATCTTTCACGCAATTCCTTCTTCGGTTCCTTCGACCACTCCCGAATTAGAAACAACTGGTGGGATTATCGGCTTAGCAGAAGTAGCAGAATTACTCAAAGAACCAAAAGTGATTTGTTTAGGGGAAGCCATGAATTTTAAAGGGATTTCCTATGAGCCAGATTCTTTAATTCGTCAAATTATCGATTTGTGTCAAAAACAACGACCAACCATGCCTTTAGAAGGCCACTGTCCTAAAATCGAAGATCAAGAGTTAGCAGATTTTCTATATAGCGGTATCACTTCAGATCATACCCATCAATTTCCTAAAACGTTAAAAGAAAAGATTGAAGCGGGCGTCTTTATTCAATTTCAAAATAAATCAATCACTCCTGAAAATATTCAGGTGATAGTAGACAATAACTTCTACAATTATGCAAGTATTATCACGGATGACGTGATGGCTGATGATTTGCTAAAAGGTCATCTAAATGAAAATGTCAAAAAAGCCGTTCAAGCAGGGTTGCCTATCGAAAAAGCCATTTATATGGCAACTTATACGCCGGCCAAACGAATGGGTCTCCATGATCGTGGCGAAATTGCACCTGGTAAAAAAGCTGACTTTTTGTTATTAAATGACTTAGAAAGTTTTGATATTAATACGGTTTATAAATCTGGAAAGGTCGTTTTTGAAAAAGGTGAGCCCTTCCATTATCCAGAAAAAATCGAAGAGTTTCCAGCCACTTATCAACAAACCATCCAATGTAAAAGGTTAACAGAAGAAGATTTACTTTTAAAGGTGGCTACAACAAAAGAAACAGTTCGTTGTAATGTGATTCAAAAACAAGAAATTGGCACATTTACAGAGCGAATTACAAAAGAAATTCCTGTTGAAAATGGATTGTTGCAATGGCAAAAAGCCAACTGTGCCTTATTAATTGTGATGGAACGTTACGGAAAAAATGGTAATATTTCTTTTTCTTTAATGGATCAACCCCTTTCCGAGAAAGGAGCCATTGCGACAACCTGGGCCCATGATCATCATAATTTAATGGTGATGGGTAATACGATTGAGGATATTCTGTTAGCGCAGAATGAATTATTAGCGATGCAAGGCGGCTATTTGGTTGCTTCGGATCAGCAAGTGATGGCAACTTGTCCTTTACCAATTGGTGGGATTTTATCGCAAGCACCGATTGAACAATTAGGCGCTTCTTTACAAAAAGTTCGACAAGCTATGCAAGCGTTAGGCTATCAAAATATGAATGAAATCATGTCCTTTTCCACACTATCATTGCCTGTCTCGCCAGCCATTAAAGTGACAGATTTTGGGATGATGGATACGAAGTCACAACGTTTCTATCCATTAGTTTTTCCAGAGGATGGAGTTCTTTTGCATGAAAACACTCATTAAAAATGTGCATATACTAACAATGGATGAGCAATTTTCAGAAATCAAAGCCGGCTATTTAGTGATTGAAGAAGACACAATTGTGGAATTAGCACCAATGACCACACTTGATGAAAAGCAAATGGCTGCAAATCAAGTAATCGATGGTCAAAATGGAATTTTAATACCTGGGATGATTAACACCCATACCCATGTAGGCATGATTCCGTTTCGTTCGTTAGGAGACGATGTGCCAGATCGACTCCGGCGTTTTCTTTTTCCATTAGAACAATTCATGACAAAAGAATTAGTAGGATGCAGTAGTGATTATGCAATTGCTGAAATGTTACTGAGTGGTATTACGAGCTTTTGTGATATGTATTATTTTGAAGATGAAATTGCTAAAAGTTGTGAAAAAATGAGTGTTCGTGCTTTGCTCGGAGAGACGATCATTGATATGCCCACTTGTGATAGTCCAGAACCTTCAGGCGGTCTTTTTTACGCGGAAACCTTTATTCGCAAGTGGCAAGGTCATCCGTTGATTACGCCTATGCTTGCGCCGCATGCACCGAATACCAACTCACCAGAAGTGTTAGCAAAAATTATTGAACTTAGTCGGCGATACCAAGTTCCTATGACCATGCACGTTGCTGAAATGACTTATGAAATGGCTGAGTTTGAAAAAGCCTATCAAAAAACACCAATTGCTTTCTTAGAAGAACTGGGTTATTTGAGCGAGCCGTTTATTTTAGCGCATTGTATTTTGGCAACAGATGAAGATCTTGCGAGTTTAGCTGCTACTAATGGAAAAGCGCGTGTCGCTCATTGTATCGGTGCGAATACTAAATCAGCCAAAGGCGTAGCGCCAATTAAGCAAATGCTTGATCAAGGGATTATTGTCGGTTTAGGCACGGATGGACCTAGTAGTGGGAATACATTAGATTTATTCACCCAAATGCGCATGGTTGCGAATTTTCATAAGACAGCACACCAAGATCGCTCCTTGTTTCCTGCGAAAGAAATTGTTTATCTGGCAACGATGGGGGGCGCTAAAACATTAGGTTTGGCGGAGCAAGTCGGCTCATTGGAAGTGGGCAAAAAAGCGGATATAACATTAATTGAAACGCAATCAGTTAATATGTTTCCGATTTTTGATGCCTATTCAGCGTTGGTTTATTCAGCAAATGCTAGCAATGTTGAAGCCGTTTGGGTGAACGGTCAACAGTTAGTTGCCAATAAAGAATTACAACAAGCTAATCTCAAAGAAATCAAGGAAAAATTATATCAGGCCATGAATACGTTTGTGAAAGAAGCTAAAAAAAGAGCTGCTCTCTAAACAAAGCAAGTATGACGTATCGGATTGATTAAATAACGCTGAATTGACGTTTAGTGATTCAGGTTCTAATAGAGCTCAGACAAACTTTTAATGAAAGAGTTGTCTGTGTTCTTTTTTGTTATAAACATTTTTCTTTTTCTATATATATTTTTAAGGTAAGTTGTATTATAGTAAGTTTGAGAAGATGAGAATGAGAGGAAAAGCAATGAATATACAACGGTTTATAGAAAAACGCAAAGCACGTGGTTTGTCGCAAAGTGAATTGGCTAAAGGGATTTGTACGCAAGTTACGGTTAGTCGCTTTGAAAAGAATGGTCAAGTCCCAACTTTAAAAATATTGATCCAACTATGCAATCGTTTAGAGCTACCTTTGGGGGAACTCTTCCCGCGTGTAGGAATTAAACAACCTGAAATTCTTGAAAAAATGGAAGAAGCAGAATTCTTCTTGATTACCAGCGAACATGACCAATTGCAAACAATTTTAAAAAATATTCCTTTTGATGAAATCAAAGATTCCCAACTGTTATTAGAATATTATTATTTACAAGGCTTTGTCATGATTTTTCAAAATGCTTCGTTGATGGATTGCTTATTTACCTTTGAAAAACTTCTGTTTGAAGAGCAAAAATACACGAGCGATATTTACCGTTTGTTAGCTTTTACTGGAATTGGCATGGCCTATGCCAAAGAAGGCGAAATTGAGAAAGCCGAATTTTATTTCAATAAGGTCTTCAAGGAAATTTATCTTTATACTATTCAATCAATGGAAGATACTTGGCGAGTATTAAATGTTGTCTTTCACTGTGGTGTTTTTTATGCAGAAAAAGGCGATTTAGAAACAAGTGATGCTTTGTTAGAGTATGCGATTTCCATCTGTTCTGATAATCACGTCACGTATTACTTGGCAAGAGCAGCTTTCCAGCTTGCGAAAAATGCCTTAGCTGAAGAAAAGCCGCAAGAGCAAATTTTAGAACTACTACAAGATGCCCGCGCGTATGCAAAAATCAATAAAAACCGCATCTTGTTGGAAGCAATTCAAACATTGAAAGAAACAATTTTATCTAAGAATAATTAGTTTATATAGAAAATTATATATATTTATTTTCAAAATATAATAAAAAAAGCGTTTTTTTAAAAGAGTTCAAGACGCGTTACGACCTTAAATGAAAATTTTAAGGTCGTTATTTTATATAAAAAAATATATAAACGACTTGACTGGCATCAAATAAAGGCGTATGATTCATTTGTGAATAAATGTGAAATAAAACACAATCTTTCGTGGAGAGGAAGTCTTGAGGTGCAACAAAGTCAAACTATTTATTTGATGGGCACAGTAATAGATGTATTTGTAGACCATGAAGAACCTGAAAAAATTCTAGAAGAAGTGCATCAACGATTGATCACTTATGAACAACGTTTTAGTGCAAATGATTCAACTTCGGAACTGATGGCTGTCAATCAACAGGCTGGGCAAAAACCAGTCAGCGTTCATCCAGAGTTGTATCAATTAATTGCAGTAGGGAAAAAACATAGTTGTGATCCAGCTAGTCATTTGAATGTTACCATTGGCCCGTTAGTTCAAACGTGGCGAATCGGTTTTAAAGATGCCCGTGTCCCGTCAGACGAGGAAATTAAAGCCTGTTTGAAAAAAATTAATCCAGAAAAGATTCACTTAAATCCCTTAAAACAAACGGTTTTTTTGGAAGAAGAAGGAATGAAATTAGATCTGGGGGCTTTAGCAAAAGGCTATATCGCTGATTTACTAATTGCCTATTTGAAAGAAGTCCATGTGACGTCTGCTTTGATTAATCTGGGCGGCAATATTGTGACGTTGGGGCCCTCTACGCATCAAAACAAAAAATGGCGAATTGGTATTCGCAATCCGCAAGAATCCAGAGAAACAATCAGCTTACTTGTCGAAGTGGCTAATCAATCGGTTGTGACGTCGGGCATTTATGAAAGAAGTTTAACCGAAGCTGGGCGAGTCTATCACCATCTGTTGGATCCGACAACCGGATACCCATTGGAAACTGAAATGGCCAGCATCACAATTATCTCGGATGCTTCAGTGGATGGTGAGATTTGGACAACGCGTTTATTTGGTTATCCAATTCCAGAAGCGCTTGAAATCCTCAATCAACTAGATGGGATTGAAGGAGTCATCATTACACAAGACCAGCAAATTTTATATAGCAGCGGATTAGCAGATACTCTTCACATTATCCATTCATAGAACCGAAAAAGAAAGGACAGCTCATTATGAAAAAAATTATCGGCTTAGTAGGAACGAACTCAGAGCAATCAACCAATCGTCAACTTTTGCAATTTATGCAACACTATTTTGCGCAGGAGGCTGACATTGAACTAGTTGAAATTGTTGACTTTCCTATGTTTAACAAGCCAGAAGACAAAGTTTTGCCAGAAATAGTTAAAACGGTTGCTGAAAAAATTGAAGCAGCAGATGGCGTCATTATCAGTACGCCTGAATATGACCATGCGGTGCCGGCTTCTTTGATGAATGCCCTAAGTTGGTTATCTTACGGGATTTTTCCGTTTGTTGATAAACCAGTTATGATTACTGGTGCATCCTATGGCACGTTAGGTTCCTCTAGAGCACAAGCGCATCTGCGTCAAATTTTAGATGCTCCTGAATTGAAAGCACGAATTATGCCAAGCTCTGAATTTCTATTAGCGCATTCCTTACAAGCTTTTGATGAAAACAATGCGTTAAAAGATTCAGAACAAATAGATAAACTAGCTGGTCTGTTTGCAGATTTTTGTGTATTTATTGAAATTACAGAACAGCTGAAACATGCGCATGCGCAAAATAAAAAAGAAGCAGAAAATTTCTCATGGGAAACGATTTAACGAAATGGAGTGAATAAAATGAAATTAATTGGGATCGTCGGATCAAACGCTGATTCTTCTTATAATCGGTTACTACTGCAATATATTGGCAAAGAGTTTTATAAAATGTTCGACTTGGAAATTTTAGAAATTAAAGATATTCCAATGTTTAATCAAAGTAAGGATCAAACGAACAGTGTCTTGATTCAGAATATGAATCGCAAAATTTTACAAGCAGACGGCGTAATTATTGCGACGCCCGAACATAACCATACCATTCCTGCCGGTTTGAAAAGTGTGTTAGAATGGTTATCATTCAAAATTCATCCGCTGGAAAATAAACCAGTAATGATTGTTGGTTGCTCTTATTATGATCAAGGAACCTCGCGTGCGCAATTACATCTCCGTCAAATTCTTGATGCACCTGGTGTCAATGCAATCGTGATGCCTGGGAACGAGTTTTTATTAGGGAAAGCTAAAGAAGCATTTGATGAAAACGGCAACTTAATTGCGGAGGGAACACGTCAATTTTTAGAAAGCACATTACAAAAATTCGTGGAATTCATTGATGTGATTTCAAAATTAGAAGGAGCTAAGCCAAAAGACTTACCTGAGGATTTACATGCAAAAGGAACCATTGAAACAACGATCGAAGGGGTTGATATGGCAGCAGATGATTGGGTAGAACAAGCAGCAGAAGCGGTTCAGGCTGTGGAAGGCGACACATATGTAAAATTAGATCGAGGCATTTTAACCGTAGATCAGCTAAATTATTTCTTAAAATCAATGCCAATGGAATTGACTTATGCAGACAGTAACAATCAATTTTTATATTACAATAAAAAAATGGCTGCTGAAGAAATGTTTGCTAAACGGCAACCAGGACAAGTTGGTAATCCATTAGCGAATTGCCATCCGCCAAAAGCATTGAAAAATGTAGAATGGGTGATTCAACAATTACGGTCAGGAAAAACAGATGCTATTCGCGTTCATGTTCCAATGCACGGACCAGATACCTATGTAGTGCATAACTATCAAGCGATGTATGATGATAATGGAAATTACGCGGGAATTAATGAGTATATTTTAGACTTTAAACCAATTGTTGATTGGTATTTAAAACAAACTGGGCAAGAATTAGTCGGTGGAAAAAACGTCGATGCAGTCAGTGGTGCCTCCAAAAAAGAAGCGCCAGAAACGGCAGATAGTGTCTCAAGTGCATCAGTCCATGAAGAAGAGTCAGCGACCGAAAAGCCAACAGTTGACAGCGTTTCTAGCGCTTCAATTAAAGAGTAAAATAACAGCAAAAAATAGCGGCAACAAGTAGTCATACTGTATTCAGATTAGCAATGCCAAATGAGGACTTTTATTGACAGAAGCTGATACTTAAAAGAGTAAGAACTTTATAGGAAGATAGTATAGAAGACGAACCAAAAGTTTCAATCATTTTTGACGAATAGGCTAGAAAAGAAACAGAAAATTAGTCAAACAAATCAGCTTTTCTTTAAATTTAAAGTAAAAAAATAACAAAAAAAGCCTCCTTGGTGACGCAAGGGGGCTTTTTTTGGTTAAAATAATACTTTTCTATGAAGATTCCTAAATATTGAAAGAATCATTTTTAAATTTGTGGAAAAAATAAGCAAGATTGACACTCACGTCTTGTTAAAAAAATAGATACTTAAGGCGTGATAGTTTGGAGTTGAAAATGTGACTACTTTGTTAGATGAATTATTAGACCAAGAATTCCGAGATAAATTACTTATTTATCAAACTTTTATGAATAGTGAAGGTCCATTATTAAAAGAAGAATTTTATGGATATTTTGATTTATCCACTCAAAAGTTAGAATCGTTGTGCCGTCAAATAAATTATGAATGTACACAGATTTCTTCAAGGAGTCAAATTCTTTTTCCAGCTAAAGGACTGATTAGTGCGCAAAAATTATCGCAAATTGATTATCAAGCCTTAAGAAAATATTATTTTGATCAATCACTAATGGCCAAGTTGCTTCTTGATGTGGGCCTCTATCAAAAGCACACGATTCAAGAATTTTCTCAAATTCATTTTATGAGCAAAAGCAAAATTTATGCCTTCTCGTATAAACTAAATCTGATTTTAGCTAATTGGCATATTAAATTAAAGTCAACAGGCTTGGTTGGAGAAGAGAAAAATATCCGAAGTTTTTGTTTTCAATGCTTGTATTATTTTTATGGAAGTAATCAAGAAAGGCTGCCTAACATTTTGATGGAAAATAGTCCTGGCATTAAACGATTTATAAACGATTTACAACTGATGTATCAAAGAACGTTTAGTCTTAATCAAAGCGCACAACTATTTATTCTTTTAACGATCCAACGTTTTCGTGTATTTTCTGATCATGTAGTGGACTCTTTTACGGAAGTTCATGTGCCTAGCTGTTTACAGCATGCGTTTGAAAAAATTTATACAAGCGAAACCCCTCTTTTTAAAGAGGATTTTGGCAAAGAGACTTCATATATTTTTCTTTTTTTAAGTTTAAATGAATACATTGATAGTCCGATTGTTTTTCCAGATAAGTTAACCATGTTAGACGAATTTATTGATCATATGAATAGTGTTATTCCTTTCTTTGAAAAGCGAATTACGGTGGAAACAAAAGAAAAATTAAAGTTGATTTGTTATCGCTGGGACCGCCTATACTTTTCAGTGGCTGCATTTATTCCCGCCAAGCAGAGCAGTTTCTTTGAAGAGCGGTTTCCTCAAATTCATCGCGCCTTAGATGGTTTTATACAAAAGACAGAGTCGCTGCATCAAAAACGATTTTTAATGTATGAACGCGTGCATCTATACTATGATTTTATGTTTTGTTTGTTAAATGATCGTTCTTTTTGCGCAATTGAAAAAACGATTCATGTATTTGTTGATTTTTCTGGTGGGGAGGATTATAACCGCTTTATTGCAAAAATTATTGCTTCTTTCAATTATATGGATGTTATGATTGATCACAAATTAACCTTAGAAACCGATTTGTATTTGTCCGATTTTTATAGTTCGAAAGTACGGTGTCGTCAATTGACATGGCGTCATTTGCCGGAAACAAAAGATTGGCAAGTATTTGCTGAGGTAGTCAGAGAACTAAGAAAGGGAGAGACTCAGAAAAATGAGCACTATGAGAGAGACCCAATCGAGATGTGGCGAGAACAAGAATACGAAGGATAGTCAATTGAGACAAGCAGTTAACTATAAAGACTTAACTGGTCAAAAGTTTGGTGAGTTGACAGTAGTAGCACCAACGGCAAAAAGAAAAGAAGGGCTGATTGTTTGGGCCTGTCGCTGTTCTTGTGGGAGCTATGCAGAAGCTTCAAGAAGACAACTAATTCGTGGGTATCGAACGAAATGTGCTCACCATCGCTATCAAACAATGTTGAAAAAAAACTATCATGAATTAGTCGTGGTACGGATTGAAAGTATTCAACAGACAATGAAAGCGTATTGTCTGTGTTCGTGCGGACAATCTTGCTGGGTTCGCTGTGAAAATTTGTTGAATGGCCATACCAAAAGTTGCGGTCATCGTAAAAAGAAGGATTACCGACAAAGAGTTGCTGGCGTAATTCCAGGGAAGTTACAAAGTAAACGCCCCAAAAATAATAGCAGTGGACACAAAGGAGTGAGCCAGACCGCTTCTGGGAAATGGCTGGCTTATATCTCTTTGAAAGGCAAGCGCCATAACTTAGGTATCTTTACGAAAAAAAGTGAAGCAATTTTAGCAAGAAAATTAGCAGAACGTCGTCTATTTCAACCAATTTTACAACAAGAAATAGTGACTACAAATAAGGAAGTTTAGCAACAGAGAGGATGCGAAAGATGTTAGCAGGCTTATTTTCAGTAACTGGAATGATTTTATTGGGGATTTTATTTTGCTTAATTGGTTATCAAACGTTTCGAAAACATCATCATTAAGAGAAGAATGTTCTAGCTAGATAATTTCATCGACAGATGAAATTATCTAGCTTTTTTTATAAAAAAGCTAAGAAAAGGATAAGAGATTGTGGAAATTCTTTAGGTTGTTTAACAAAGCCTTAATTTCCTTTGTTTTAGATTGTGGTTAAGAAGATTTTTCTCTATACTAAGTCTTCGGAAATCAAAGAAAAGAAAGGAGCGAGTGATGTGGTTAAAAAAATTGGTTTAAGTATAATGCTCTTATTTTTTTTCTTAATTATCGCACTCCCAATCTATGCGTGGAAGATTGAGCCGAATTTAGTTCACGTTAATCAGGTGACTTTGGGAAAGAAAAATCAACGAGAACCATTGAATGTTGTGCAACTTTCGGATATACAAGTTTCAGAATTTTATGAGACGAAGCGGTTAGATAAAGTCATAAAAAAAGTCAATCGTGAAAAACCAGATATTATCGTTTTTACAGGTGATTTATTTGACAATTATGCCAAAAATCCGCAACAAAAAGAACCGATGATTGAAAAGTTAAAACAGTTACAAGCGACAATTGGAAAATATGCAGTTTGGGGAAATCATGATTATGGTGGCGGTGCTTCTGCGGTGTATGATGAAGTCATGGAGGCCAGTGGCTTTACCGTTATGAAAAACCAAGGAGAAACAGTAACCTTAGCAGATGGACGCCGTCTTTTTATTGGTGGTTTAGATGACTCGTTATTAGGAAATCCTTCCGTTTCAGAAACATTATCCTATCGAGAAACGTATGACTATGCGTTATTAATGACCCATGAACCAGATGTCGCGGATGCATTTGTTGGTACGGGTACACAGTTAGTTTTAGCAGGACATAGCCATGGCGGACAAATTTGGATTCCTTTTTATCCAATCACAAATGTTTTAGCAGAAAAGTATACCAGAGGATTGTATCAGTTGGACCAAGAAACGCAACTATATGTTAATACAGGCTTAGGAACGACCGCCATTCATGCCCGTTTTGGGGTGATCCCTGAAATTACACATTTTACTATCTATATTTAAAAAGTCTGGTCAATCCGACCAGACTTTTTTCTGTTATTTAACAGAATTATTTTTAAGAAAAAGATGTTCATATTTTGGTGAAACGTTTCTATAAAATGCTTTAAAATATCTAGAAAAGAGTATTTTTATGGAAAAAGAAGCAGGGAAAACAATTTCTTTATAAATGGTCTATAGCGCTTTTTAATGCTGTTATTTTTAAATAAAACCATAATGTAAGGGTTTACAACTGTTTGAAGTGAATGTATAATCTGTTTGTAGAAACGTTTCACTAAAAAGAAAGGAACCCTGCTTATGAAAAAACTAAAAAAGTTTTATGATCAGCGGCAATTGCATTGGATGGTACTTCCGGGTGTAGCATTCATGATTGTCTTTAACTACATTCCAATTTATGGAATTATCATTGCTTTTAAAAATTATACGATTGTTGACACGGTTTCTTCTGCACCATGGGTTGGACTTGAAAATTTTCGAATCATTATGGAAGATAGTTTTTTTTGGGAAGCAGTTCGTAATACCTTAGCGATTAGTTTAATGAAACTTTTTTTAGGATTCGCTATTCCGATTATCTTAGCGGTAATGATTTTTGAAATGAGAGATGGACATTTAAAAAAAGTGATTCAGACAATTTCTTATATTCCGCACTTTTTTTCTTGGATCGTTTTAGGCGGGATGTTGATTTCGTGGCTTTCAACAAATGGCTTTATCAACCAAGTCATGATGTCGTTAGGCTTAATGAATCAGGGCGTCAATCATTTGTTAGATCCTGATAAGTATTGGTGGATTGCTGTTCTTTCTGATTTGTGGAAAGAAGTAGGTTGGGGCACGATTCTCTATCTTGCTGGTATGTCTCGCATTGATCCAACGTTTTATGAAGCCGCGAGAATTGATGGTGCTTCAAAATTAACACAAATCCGAACGATTACTTTGCCCTTATTAGCGCCGATTATTTCGTTGAACTTAATTCTAAATGTTAGCGGTTTATTGGGATCGAACTTAGATCAAACGTTGGTTTTAATGAATGCTCAAAACCAAAACAAATCAGAAGTAATTAATTCATTTGTTTATCGTATGGGGCTAACGCAAGGGGACTTTTCTTATGCGACGGCAGTTGGTTTAGGGATTTCTGTTATTTCAATTGTTTTATTAGTCATTACAGATCGCATTACTAGAAAAATGAACAATGGTCGGTCGGTTATTTTATAAAGGAGGCAACAGCTGTGATTAAAAGAAAATCAAAAGAAAACAAATGGTTTTACTTTTTCAATACGTTAATTCTTGTGTTGTTTTCTTTATTAATTATCGTGCCAATTTGGAATATTTTAGTTTCCTCAGTTTCGTCAAGTTCGGGTTTAGCCGGTAAAGGCTTGGTTTTATGGCCGAAAGGATTTACGCTAGAAAATTATCGGAAAGTTTTTTCGGATAGTAGCATTCCGCGAGCGTTTTTGATTTCTGTTTTAAAAACAGTCATCGGTGCGTCGACGCATACGCTGTTCTGTGCAATTGTCGCCTATGGACTTAGTAAATCTAGACTAGTCGGGCGTAACATTTATACAACGATGGGTGTTATTACAATGTACTTTGGTGGGGGCATGATTCCCACGTATCTTTTGATTAAGTCATTAGGACTCTTAGATACTTTCTGGGTATATATCATTCCAGCTTTATTTAGCTATTATGATGTAGTCATCTTAATGAACTTTTTCCGAGAAATTCCACCATCTTTAGAAGAATCCGCCAAAATAGACGGCGCCAGTGAATTTCAAATTTTTTATAAAATCTTTTTACCTTTAACAAAACCGGCATTAGCCACCATTATTTTATTTAATGGGGTTGGTCAATGGAATGACTTTATGACCACGAAATTATATATTACCAAAGAATATCTGTATCCATTGCAGATGAAAATTTATGAAATTATTGTTCAATCCAACTTGAGTACCATGACAGAGAGCGGCAGTACAGATATGGCGGTGCAGGCAACGACACGTGGTGTTCAGCTGGCAACAATTGTCATTACAACGATACCAATTTTAATCATTTATCCATTACTACAAAAACACTTTATCGGCGGTATGATGGCCGGTGCAGTAAAAGAATAAAGAAAGTAGGGAACAATATGAAAAAAGTTTTAGGCGGTTTATTGGTGGCAACGGCGGTCGTTAGTTTAGCGGCCTGTAGCGGTGGGGAAAAGAAAGCTAGCTCAGATGTCTCAATTAAGGATCGGTATGAATTAGATGAAAAGACGCCTGCTTGGAAGTTAGATAAGAAGAAAGAACCGACCAAGATTAAATGGTATATTAACTCAGATTGGACGGCGCTGCCTTTTGGAAAAGACGTGACCACTGCGCAGATTAAAAAAGACTTAAATGTGGATATTGAATTTATTTCCGGCGATGATTCAAAATTAAATGCCATGATTTCAAGTGGAGATATGCCTGATATCGTGACATTAACTGAAAAAACTGGACAAGCAGCATTGAAAGCAGATTCTTGGGCCTATTCTTTAAACGATTTAGCTAAAAAATATGACCCCTATTTAATGAAAGTTGTTAACCAAGATACGTTTAAATGGTATGCCTTAGAGGATGGAAAAACATATGGTTACCCTAATTACTCTAATACAAAAGCGGATTATGAAAGTGGAAATATCCCAGTAAATGATAATTTTGTTATTCGTGAAGATGTCTATAATGCATTAGGCAAGCCAGACGTTTCAACACCAGAAAATTTTGAAAAAGTCATGCAACAGATTAAAGAAAAATATCCTGAGATGACCCCAATGGGCTTCACCACAGTGGGCGATGGTGCAGGACCATTTTTAGACAAATTACAAGACTTCTTAGGTGTTCCTTTAGAGGATAAAAATGGTAAATACTATGATCGAAATTTAGATAAAGAATATTTAGAATGGTTAAAAACATTTAATGATGTTTACCGAGCAGGAAATATTAGTGATGATAGCTTCACAGATGATGGGGCAACGTTTGATGAAAAAGTGAAACAAGGAAATTATGCAACCATGCTCGTTGCTGGAACCAGCGGTCAAGGTGGGAACTTTACAGAATTTATGAAAAAATCTGGCACACGTTATATAGCCATTGATGGACCAAGTAGCACTTCTGGCCGAAAACCAACATTAAATCAAACCGGCATTTCAGGTTGGTTAAGTAATTACATTACGAAAGATGCGAAAGATCCAGCGAAAGTCACTCAACTATT
This sequence comes from Enterococcus sp. DIV1316a, assembly GCF_050536915.1. Classification (NCBI taxonomy): domain Bacteria; kingdom Bacillati; phylum Bacillota; class Bacilli; order Lactobacillales; family Enterococcaceae; genus Enterococcus; species Enterococcus sp. DIV1316a. The sequence continues at coordinate 1,014,796 of NZ_CP172913.1, forward strand.
CACATATTTAATTGATGAACCAGGACAAATTTTAACAAAATATGGTGTTGAAGGAGTTACTTATGCGTACAATGATCAAGGAAAAATTGATTATTTACCAGAAGTGAAAAAATTAGAACAAACAGACAATGATGCCTACAACAAAAAATATGGCATTAGTCGTTTCCTATACTTTAACAATGACCGTGTTAATAAACTAAAAGTGCCAATGGAAAGTGCCTTAACGCAAATGCAAGAATGGGGCAAAGGAAAATTAGTCCCACATTTCGTAATTGAAAATATTAATCCAGATGCGGGAACGCCGGAAGCTCGGGCGAATGAAGCGATTGAAACCAAACTAAATACAACCGTTATTTCAATGATTCGTGCGAAAGATGATAAAGCCTTTGACAAATCTTTAGAAGACTACAAAGCATTCTTAAAATCAAATAAATGGGATGCAATTGAAAAAATAAAATCTGAGAAAATGGCGGAAAACAGAGACAAACTTAAGTAAGAGAGGAGGAGAGAAAAGCGGATAAAGCAACGAGAAATCCGCTTTTCTCTTTTAATATGAATAAGCTATTTGCATATGAAGGTTGGTATTATCGGATTTTTTCTTTTATTGCCAACTTGATCATTATTAATTTTCTCTTTTTAATTACCTGTATAACAGGCATCTTTAGCGGTGTCGGCTTAATTGCGTTGTATCGAACGATCTATCGTTTGTATCGTGAAAAAGATATTCCTGTTTTGCGAACGTTTTGGACAGCATTAAAAAATAACATCATGCGAGGTTTTATTTTAACAGGTGTCTTGTTCGTTGCTTTTTTACTGGGCGGTATTGTCGTAACAAGTTTATTTAAAATAGCCACTAGTTTAGGTTTCTTAGCTATTTTTCTATTAAGTTTTGTTGCATTATTTTTGACGAGTTTTCTTTTTCTCTTTTCCGTTTTTAATTGGTCCGTTAAAAAGACACTAGGTGAGACGGTTTATGTGGTCTTAAGTAATAGTGCAAATGCGATTATTTTGTTTATTTTACCTCTTTTAACGTTTGTTTTTTTCTATAAGCTTAATTTGTTTTTATATATTGCGTTAGGATTCGGGACAACGGCTTTTCTTCAAGTTGCGTTTTTTCAGAAAGTGTTAGGTGTGGAACATGAATGAGTATTTTGAGTTTTGGGAAAAGACAAAGGAAGAACTTCAAAAAATACCGCTAGATATCCATCGGCGGGTCATTGACTATCCATTGGAAAATGTTCAAGTGGAACAGGTCGACTTTTTAAGTTTCCTAGGTGAGCGCATCTTTGGCTATTTGTTACTTCCTAAAACGGCGGGGAAACAGCCAATAGTGATTGACTGTTTAGGCTATATGAATCATATTCAAGAACCTTGGCAATTTGCTCATTGGACACAAATTGGTTGTGCTTGTTTTGTCATTGATAATCGAGGTCAAGGGGGATTAACCAAAGATCGCGTGCCATATCAAACAATTTGGCATGAAGCACCAATGGGACGAGGATTTCTAGACAAAGAAGATTGGTACCAACGCCGTTTGTTTGCCGACCATTTACGTAGCGTAGAAGTGGTGCGTACCTTTACTGAAATTAATCAGGACCAAATCATTCTTCGTGGTGGTTCCCAAGGGGGTGGCGTAGTGTTAATGGTGAACAGTTTAGTCGACTTCCCGATTTTAGCTACTTTTGCAGATGTTCCAAGTCATTCTTGTTTAGAAAATCGAGTAGCAGAAGGAACGGGTTCGTATCAAATTATTCATCAGTACTTACAAGAGCATCCTCAAGCGCATGAAAAAATTGCCGCGGTTCTTCCTTATTTTGATAGTCGTCACTTTGTTTCGCAAATTAAAAATCCAGTCTTTGCTTCTGTTGGGAGTCACGATCCGATATGTCCAATGAAAGATTTTTTCCCTTCTTATCATCAGATAAAGGCAAGAAAAGCAGTCAGAGTATATTGGAAAAAAGGTCATGGTGGCGGTGAAACAACCCAGATCCGTCGTGAAATGCGTCAAATTCAACAACTATTGCAGGAGGTTAAAAATGAAAATAGCTACGTATAATGTCCGGGTAGATACAGAGTATGACCAAGATTGGCAATGGTCTTTTCGTAAAGAGGCTGTTTGTCAGTTAATCAATTTTCATGATTGGAGCCTTTGTTGTATTCAAGAAGTACGACCGAATCAAGTCAGGGATTTAAAGGCGTATACAACATTGACCTGTCTTTCTGCGGAAAGAGAAGGGGATGGTCAAGGAGAAGGACTAGCGATTCTCTATAACGAACAAAAAATTCAGGCTATTGATACAGGGTATTTTTGGTTATCTGAAACACCTCAGCAGCCAAGTATCCATCCTGAAGCTGGCTGTCCAAGAATTGCTTTGTGGGGACTATTTAAGGAAACGACTCAAAATACGCCTTTTTTAGTCATCAATGTTCACTTGGATCATATTTCAGCTCATGCTCGTTTAGCAGGAATGACCGTTATCTTAGAGGAGTTACATGACAAAATTGCACAGTATCCAACTTTATTAATGGGCGATTTTAATGCAGAGTCGGGGGAAGAGGTTCATCAACTTGTTCAAAAAAAATTTCAAGATAGCAAAAATTTAGCTACTCATTATGGCCCAAGAGGAACATTTCAAAATTTTACTTACACAAAACCTTGGGCGGAATTAGAAGAAATTGATTATATTTATGTAAAAGGTTGGCAAGTACAGCAAACCGCAAGTTTAACAGATAGTATTGATGGACGTTTTCCCTCCGACCATTTTCCTTTAGAAGCAGAAGTATGTATTGAAGAAAGGTGAGAGTATGAAAGAAAATCAACTGATTCAATTAGTCGAAGAAATGACAATTGATGAGAAAATTAATCAATTATTACAATTAGCAGCAGCGTTTTATTCAGATAAAGCAGAAGAAAAGACCGGCCCTATGTCAGAGCTAGGACTAAGTCAAGAAACGATTGATACGGCGGGGACAACATTGGGTGTTTCCGGTGCAAACGAAGCAAAACGTGTTCAAAAAGAATATATGCAAAATCATCGATTAAATATTCCAACACTTTTAATGGCGGATATTATTCATGGTTTCAGAACCATCTTTCCGATTCCTTTGGCTTTAGGAAGCACTTGGGATGAAGCAGCGGTTGAAAAAATGGCGGAGATTTCAGCAAAAGAAGCTGCTGTTTCAGGATTACATGTAACCTTTTCACCAATGGTTGATTTAGTGCGCGATCCACGTTGGGGACGTGTCATGGAGTCAACAGGTGAAGATCCATTACTCAACAGCCGCTTAGCTGCTGCAATGGTTAGAGGTTACCAAGGAGAAAATTTAAAAGAAGACAATTGGCGAGTAGCCGCGTGCGTGAAGCACTTTGCGGCATATGGTGGTGCCTTAGCTGGTCGGGATTATAATACGGTAGATATGTCTGAACGGCAGCTAAGAGAAATGTATTTACCTGGCTATAAAGCTGGATTAGATGCGGGTGCAAAACTTGTCATGACGTCCTTCAATACAGTGGATGGGATTCCTGCTACAGGCAACCAATGGCTGTTTAGAGACGTATTACGAAATGAATTTGGCTTTGAAGGGGTTGTGATTTCAGACTGGGGAGCGATTAAAGAATTAATTCCTCATGGCGTTGCCAAAGATGAAAAACAGGCAGCAGAATTGGCTATCAAAGCTGGTGTAGATATTGAAATGATGACCACGTGTTATCCAGATTATTTAAAAGAATTACTTGAAGAAGGCCGGATTGCTGAAACACTTATTGATGAAGCAGTTATGCGAATTTTAAAACTAAAAAATGAGCTAGGCTTATTTGAAAATCCCTATCGTGGTGCGGATGAACAAGCGGAAGCAGAAGTGATTTTAAGCAAAGAACATCGAGAAATAGCTAAAAAGATTGCTCAAAAATCAATGGTTCTTTTAAAAAATGAAAATATTTTGCCTTTTACACCGCAAGAAAAAATCGCGCTTGTCGGCCCAGGGGCCCAATCACAAGATATTTTAGGGGCCTGGTCATGGCAAGGAAAGAAAGAAGAAGCCATTTCCCTCGTGGCTGGTGCCCAAAAATTAACTACAAATCTTCTAGTTGCCCAAGAACCCTTTGATTACTTTGAACCGACCGCGGCGGCCATTGAAGAGGCTTTAACGTTAGCTAGTCAAGCAGATAAAGTAGTAGTGGCACTAGGCGAAACAGATTGGATGAGTGGGGAAGCTGCCAGTCGCAGTGATATTCGTCTACCCGAAAAACAATTAGCAGTAGTGGCACAAATTATTGAGAAAAATCCCAATGTTGTTGTCACGGTCTACAGTGGTCGGCCCTTAGATTTACAAGGGATAGATGTTGCAAAAGGAATTGTGCAAGCTTGGCAACCTGGAACAGAAGGGGGCAATGCGCTAGCAGAAATTTTGTGGGGAGAGTACAATCCAAGTGGTCGCTTAAGTATGTCGTTTCCAGAAACGGTTGGTCAAGTGCCAATTTTTTACAATGTCGACAATACTGGGCGTCCTTATGAGTCAGCACCAGAAGAAAAATATGTTTCTAAATATTTAGATGTCTCTAATTACGCTAAATATCCCTTTGGATTTGGCTTAAGTTATAGTCATTTCTCTTATCAACCAATTCAACTAAGTGCATTAACATTTACCAAAGAACAACCAGTCACGGTCTCTGTTTTAGTAAGAAATGACAGTCCAATCGCTGGAGAGGAAACCGTGCAATTTTATGTACGTGATTTGGTGGGACAAGTGGTTCGCCCAATTAAAGAGTTAAAAGATTTTCAAAAAGTTTGGCTGGAACCAAAGGAAGAAAAAGAAGTTCAGTTTCTTCTTTCAGAGGATATGGTGCGCTATGTTCATTCAGACAATCAGGTAACCAGTGATGCAGGTGAATTTATCGTAATGATTGGTGGAAATAGTCGCGATGTACAAACCGCAACAGTCACGTTAAATGAATAAGATGGGAAGGATAAGTTATGCAGATAAAGAAGCTTAAGCAAGCAGACACAGTTGCTACATTTCTAGAGACAGGTGATTTAAAAGAATTGAATAGCTATGGCATGATGATTAATCAATTAGAAGGTAATCCTTTAGACGGCAGTATGAACCAACTCTATTTGCGGATAATTACAGGGGACACAATTAATTATCGACCAATGATTGGTTCCAACAGTCAAAGTGATTTTTATCTTTCAGATAACCAATTGACATGGCGGGGCGAATTTGAAGCGGTTCGTTACCAAGTTGACTTTCGTTTGGGGCCAAGCAATCAATGGTTCTGGCGGGTTAATGTCACTGGAACTGGCTTAGTAGATATTGTTTATGGTCAAGATATTGGCTTAGCGACCAAAGGAGCCGTTCAGTCAAATGAAGCGTATGTGTCGCAGTATCTTGATCATCACATTTGGCAAGAGGGCGAAGAGCTTGTTGTTTTATCGAGACAAAATCAACCGCAAAATGAGAAGTTTCCAGCCCTTATTCAAGGGAGTTTTCAAAAATTAGTAGGCTACTCAACGGACGGCTATCAATTTTTCGGACGTTCATTTAAACAAACAAACACACCAGAAGCATTGGGGAAAAGATATTTAGCAAATGAAGTCTATCAATATGAATTTGCTTACACCGCTTTACAAACGGAAGCCGTCCAATTAACGAATGAAAGTAAGGAATTTGTTTTTTATGGTGCGGTAACAGAAACACATCCGCAAGCATTAGCTGAACCTTTTTTATCGAAAGAAGCCTTCCAAGCTATTTATGAAACTGTGACATTCGATTCATTAGAAGAAACACAGGACTCTCCTACGAAACTTTTAGGAGAACCTATCACAGGAAATCCATTAACAGAAGAAGAGTTGGCCGCACTTTATCCCCTTCAGACACAAATTGAAAAAGTAGCAGGTCAGACGTATTCCTTTTTCACGGAAAATTACCATCATGTTGTTCTTCAAGAAAAAGAAATTGCCATGGAAAGAGCGCATGGCCACATTTTATTAAGTGGTAAAGGCTTAACGGTTGACGAACCTTTGCTTAGTACGACAGTGTATATGTATGGCATTTTCAATTCACAAGTAGTTTTAGGAAATACGACCATGAACAAATTAATGAGTAATAGCCGAAACGCTTTAAACGTTATGAAACGCTCTGGTCAACGAATCTACATTTTAGAGAATGGCTTATGGCGCTTACTAACAATGCCTTCTGCTTTTGAAATGGGGTTGAACTCTGCTACGTGGTATTATAAGTTGCCAAAGGACACAATTCGTGTACGCACCTTCACTTCGCCTGATTCAAGAGTGATTCAATTGGAAGTGACCAGTCAAAAGGATGCATATATGTGGGCTGTTTCTAACCATTTGTTATTAGGACCGGAAGAAGTCCCAACCTATCAATTAGAACAAACTGGCAAAACGCTTCGAGTGACGGGAAATCATTCTGCTACAGAAAATTATTACCCAGAACTAACCTATACATTGACAGTTGATAAATCATTTCAAGTAACCGATAGCACATTATTTGGTGGAGCTGAAGCGGACTTATTAGTCTTGGCAATCGAAAAGACCCAAAAATTTTCACTACTTATTACGGGCAGTATAGAGGACCAAGCATTAGTTAATACACCATTAGATTTTGAAAAAGCAGAAAGTCAATATTTGGCATTCATTAATGGCTTGTTGCATCATTTTGAGTTAACACACACAGACTCAAGTGTGCAGCAAATGAATCAATTAACTCGTTGGTATACTCATAATATGCTCGTTCATTATTTGTCGCCACATGGCTTAGAACAATATGGTGGAGCAGCTTGGGGCACACGAGATGTGTCGCAAGGACCGACAGAATTTTTCTTTGCGACGCAACAGCCTAAGATCGTGGCCTCCATTATTCAGCATCTATTTGAAAATCAATTTGAGGACGATGGCAACTGGCCGCAATGGTTTATGTTTGACCGATACGAAGAACAAAAAGCCAGTGAAAGCCATGGCGATATTATCGTCTGGCCGTTGAAAGTAGTGACTGATTATTTGGAACAAACCGCAGATTATTCAATCTTAGCTACGGAAATCCCTTATACAAGTCGCAAAGATAATCACAAAACAAAAGAAACAGCATCTTTATTTGAACATTTGAAAAAAGAAATAAATTATATTGAACAACATTTTTTACCAGAAACTTTTCTATCCTGTTACGGTGACGGCGATTGGGATGACACGTTACAACCTTATGATAATCGTCTTAAAGAGCAAATGGCTAGTAGTTGGACCGTTGCCTTAACGTATCAAGTGTTGAAAAAATTTGCGGCTTTAATTACGGAAATCGATGCTACTTATAGTCAGCACTTAGCAATTTTAGTCGCAGGAATAAAGAACGATTTTCAAAAATATATGTTGGCGGATGAAACGATTCCAGGGTTTATTTATATGGAAACACCAGAAACTTTTGAACAAATGATTCACCCAAATGACCAAAAAACAGGAATTCAATATCGATTATTGCCAATGACTCGTAGTATGTTAGCTGAATTATTAACACCGGAACAAGTAAGTCATCATTTAGAAATTATTGAAAAAGAATTAACGTTTCCTGATGGCGTGCGCTTAATGAACAAACCAGCGAACTATCGAGGCGGTGTGAGCACTAATTTTAAACGAGCAGAACAGGCGGCTAATTTTGGTCGCGAAATTGGCTTACAGTATGTTCATGCGCACATTCGCTATACAGAAGCGATGGCGAAAATTGGTCAGCGAGACAAAACCTGGCAAGCATTAATGCAAATCAATCCAGTTCAATTAAAAGAAGTGGTACACAATGCAGAGTTACGCCAAGCCAATGCCTATTTTAGTAGTTCCGATGGCGATTTTAAAACAAGGTATGAATCACAAGAAAATTTTGGTAAACTAAAAGATGGAAGTATTGGGGTAAAAGGTGGTTGGCGAATTTATTCAAGCGGGCCGGGAATTTATTTAAATCAATTAATTACAGCTGTTTTAGGGATTCGGCAAAAGGCCCAAAGCGTGGTTTTTGATCCCATGTTACCAGAAAAATTGTCTGGTTTAACACTAACTTACCAATTGTTTGATAAACCTGTCACATATAAATTTTATCCAAATCAGTCAGCGAAAATAGTTATCGATGGTCAAGAAGTTCCGTTTAAGTTTGAAGAAAACCCTTATCGAGAAGGGGGAATGGAAGTTCAAAAAGACGAGGTGCTTTCATTATTAAATGAAGCAAGTGTTATTGAAATTTACCATTAGAAAGGAGAGTAGTCCATGGTAGGAATTAAAGATATTGCAAAAAAAGCAGGCGTATCAATCTCGACCGTTTCTTACGCATTGAATGGTAGTTCAAAGGTAACTGAAGAAACACGAACGCGCATCCAAGCAATTGCTGAAGAGCTAAACTATGTTCCTAACATGGCCGCTCGCACATTAAAACGCCGTCAAACCAATATTATTGGTGTCTATTTGGCCGATTATGGCGGTAGTTTTTATGGTGAATTGTTGGAGGGGATTAAGAAAGGCTTAGCACTGTTTGATTATGAGATGATTGTCTGCAGCGGTAAAAAGTCACATCTTTTCATTCCTGAAAAAATGGTGGATGGGGCAATTATTTTAGATTGGACATTTCCAACAAAAGAAATTGAAAAGTTTGCTGAACGTGGCCATTCGATCGTTGTCCTTGATCGAACCACTGAGCATAGGAATATTCGGCAAGTTCTCTTGGATAATCGTGGCGGTGCCACGCAGGCAATTGAGCAATTTGTCAATGTGGGTTCAAAAAAGGTTCTTCTGCTTTCTGGACCAGAAAAAGGTTATGATAGCCAAGAACGATTGGCTGTTAGTACACGAGAATTAACTCGTTTTGGGATACCTTATGAAATTATCCAAGGCGATTTTACCGAACCTTCTGGTTATGCTGCTGCTAAAAAAATTTTGAGTCAACCACAGACAGAACCAGTCGATGTTTTTGCTTTTAATGATGAAATGGCGATCGGTGTCTATAAATATGTTGCAGAAACAAATTACCAAATGGGGAAAGACATTCGGATTATTGGTTTTGATAATTCTGAACTAGGTGCGTTTGTGCAACCGCGATTAGCAACAATTGCCTATTCTAAACATCGATGGGGCATGGTGGCTGCAGAGAAAATTATTCATTTAATGCGGGGAGAACTTGCTGAGAGCGAACACATTTACACACGTTTTATAGAAGGAGAATCTTTTCCATCTGAATAATAAATAAAAAGTTTGGTCCAATGCTAGCTAAGCTAGCGGACCAAACTTTTTTCTGTAATGGTAATTTCTTCTGATGCAATGGGTTCATCCAGACTGAGAAGGCGATCTCTAAATTTAAAATTGACCGGCTTGTTCTCATTAATAAATTCATACGGATAAGCGCCTTGGATTGTTTCACCAGGATTGATTTCATCTGCTAAACGATCTAATTTGTCTTGGAAAGGTGAATCTGTTAAGACTGCATATTGTAAATTTTGGGCTTTTCCGTGGACAGTTTGACTAACTTCCATAAAACTTTGAATCATTAGCTGAATATTTTGTGTTTTTTCGGTTGTATTGGTTAATTCAAACAGGACATAAAACATTGGTTTGCCTTGATAATCTTTCCCTTTATGCAAGGCAGTTAAGGCTAAACGCCCATCTGGAACCAACAATGTTCGATTTTCATACGTCCCAATACTTGTCGCCAAGACTTCATCAGGTGCGGGCGCACTTTGACTTGCTGGGCTGCCACTTACAGTTGAACAAGCACTTAATAAGGTACTTAGAACGAGTAAGCTCATTAAAATGTAGGGTTTCCTCATATAAAGTCCTCACTTTGGTTGATTGACTATGTAAAAAACAAATTGCTTGTATCTATATTAAAAAGAGTGCTACAAGCAATATTTTAATCGTAGTTCTAGTAAATAGCAATACTTTTATCAAAATTCATGTTTGGAAATATAATTTGAAAAATATTTTTAACTAGTAGAAAAACATTTCTAACAAAAAGTATTGGCTCAAAGTAAAGAGATCGTTTTGTTAGAAATGAGAAATGGCAACATAAAAGTTTTCTATTTTTCTGCAATTAAGACAGTTTCAAAAGTGAATTCACTAGGAATATGATTCGCAATTGAGTATTCAAAAATATGCCCATTGCCTAGGTAAGCAATTTGTTCTGCACGCATCAGGAAATCATTATCGGTTAAGTTTAGATATTTTTTTTCCAACGCAGAAGGACGGATCCCAGAAATGCTGACCCGCGCACTTTGAATTTTTTGATGCAATTGTTCCGAAATATATTGATAAATGGAGACTTTCAATTCTTTCATTGTCAAGTTCGGAATTAGGGCAACGGGCATCCAAGTATATTCAATAATTGAGGGCACATCTTCGATAATCCGTAAGCGAATAATCTTGTAGACTAACTCTTCTTCTGTAATACTTAATTTTTCAGTCACCCAAGGCTCAGGTACTTCTGTTGCAAAGCCTAAAACCACGGATTCAACTTTTCCATCGTAGGTTGAGTAAGTGCCGGTTAACGGAGAAAATTTAGTAATGGTTCGATTTTGAAAGTCTTGAACAAAGCTGCCCGAGCCACGTCGTCTGACAACATAACCTTCTTGCACAAGCAAATGTAAGGCTTTTGTAATGGTTAGTTCGCTGACTTGATATTTTTCTGCAAGAAGACGACCTTGGGGTAACTTTTGATTAATTGGATAAACACCTGCTTCAATATCCTGTTTTATAGCTGCATAAATTTCTTTATAACGTGTATTTGTCCGCATCAGAGTCCTCCTTTATCACCAGTATTTCTCTCATTATACCATGAATTTAACATGTTGAAACTATATATTTATTTTTAACGTAACCACTTAATAATCAAGTACTTAAATAAAAGTAGTTGACTTATTCTTTTTAAAACTATATAGTTTTAAAAGTAAACAGAAGAACTTATTGATCTGATTGGTACTTTTTGTGAAAACCTTTTACAATAAAAGGGCAGCACAGAAAAGAGGGAGGAATGACAATGGAACATCACCAACTAAAAGCATTTCCGCAAGATTTTTTATGGGGCTCTGCTTCGGCCGCTTATCAAGTAGAAGGTGCTTGGAATGAAGATGGCAAAGGCGCATCTGTTTGGGATGAATTTGTTCGGCTACCAGGAAAAACGTTCAAAGAGACAACTGGTGATTTAGCCGTCGATCATTATCATCGTTTCAAAGAAGATGTGGCTTTAATGAAACAACAAGGTTTAAAAGCATATCGTTTCTCGATTGCATGGACACGAATTTTACCTGAAGGGCGTGGTCAAGTAAATCAAGCGGGACTGAAATTTTATTCAGATTTAATTGATGAGTTATTAGCGGCAGGAATTGAACCAATGGTAACTTTATATCATTGGGATTTGCCAGCTGTTTTGCAAAAAGAATATGGTGGCTGGGAATCAAGAAAAATTATTGCTGATTTTGTGGCCTATGCGAAAATTTTATTTGACGCTTTCCGTGGCAAAGTTCGCTATTGGATTAGTTTAAACGAACAAAATGTGTTTACTTCGTTAGGTTATCAATTAGCCGTGCATCCTCCCGGCGTAACAGACAATAAACGGATGTATGAGGCCAATCATATTGCTAATTTAGCCAATGCAGCAGTGATTAATGCGTTTCATGAATTAGAAATGCCTGGCAAAATTGGCCCTAGCTTTGCTTATACGCCTGTTTATGCCGTTGATGCGCATCCTGCCAATGTTTTAGCGGCTGAAAATGCAGAAGATTTGCTGTCGCATTTTTGGTTAGATGTCTATCTTTGGGGAGAATACCCAATTGCCGCATTAAATTACTTAAAGGAGCAAGGTGTGGCCCCAACGATAAAAGAGGGCGATTTAGCGTTACTACGTTCAGCCAAACCTGATTTTCTAGGTATTAATTATTATCGGACGGATACGGTTGCTGCTAATCCATTAGATGGCGTTGGAATAGGGAAGATGAATACAACGGGTGAAAAGGGGTCTGAAACGGAATCTGGGGTACCGGGTTTATTTAAAAAAGTAAATAATCCATATGTTGAACGAACGAACTGGGATTGGGCCATTGACCCGCAAGGTTTGAGAATTGCCTTACGACGATTAGCTAGTCGCTATCAAGTCCCTATTTTAATTACTGAAAATGGGTTAGGCGAATATGATACCTTAACAGAAGATAAACAAATTCATGATACGTATCGTATTGATTATTTGCGAAGCCATATCCAAGCGATTCAAGAGGCGATTACGGATGGCGTTTCAGTTATTGGTTATTGTACATGGAGTTACACCGATTTACTGTCGTGGCTCAACGGCTATCAAAAGCGTTATGGTTTTGTCTATGTGGATCAAGATGAAACACAAAAAGGTTCCTTAGAAAGAATCCCGAAAGACAGTTATTATTGGTATCAAAAAGTCATTGAAACAAATGGACTTATCTAATTATAAGAAAAGAGTGTGGAAAATATGACAGTAAAAATGGGGTTTATTGGATTTGGTAAAAGTGCCAACCGCTACCATTTACCTTACGTAATGATTCGAGAAACACTAGAAGTGAAAACGATTTTCGATTTACATGTTAATGAAAAAGCAGCAGCGCCCTTTAAAGAAAAAGGCGTAAATTTTACCACTGACCTTAATGAATTATTGACGGATCCAGAAATTGAATTGGTCACAATCTGTACGCCTGCGCATACACATTATGATTTAGCCAAACAAGCCATTTTAGCTGGTAAATCAGTGATTGTGGAAAAACCATTCTGTGATACGTTAGAACATGCAGAGGAATTATTTGCTTTAGGGCAAGAAAAAGGGGTAGTAGTGATGCCTTATCAAAATCGACGTTTCGACGGCGATTACCTAGCGATGAAGCAAGTAGTAGAGCAAGGCTTTTTAGGAGAAATCAATGAAGTGGAAACGCATATTGATTATTATCGACCAGGAAGTATCACGGAACAAGGACCTAAAGAAAATGGTTCGTTTTACGGACTAGGCATTCATTTAATGGATCGCATGATTGCTCTTTTCGGGCGTCCAGATCAAGTCACTTATGATATTCGTAATAATGAAGTGAGCGAGGCAGTCGATAATTATTTTGACGTTGATTTACATTATGGTTCAAAATTAAAAGTAAAAGTTAAAACGAATCATTCTGTCGCTAGTCCGTATCCACGTTTTATTGTTCATGGCAGCAATGGCTCGTTCATCAAATATGGCGAAGATCAACAAGAAAATGATTTAAAAGCCGGAATCATGCCGGATGCACCAGGCTTTGGAGAAGATTCACCAATGTATTATGGAGAAGTGACCTACCGTAATGGCAATGGCGACTGGATTAAAAAACAAATTAAAACGCCTGTAGGTGATTACGGTCGTTATTATGATGCCGTCTATGAAACGTTGAAAAATGGTGCACCGCAACTAGTAACTAAAGAGCAAGCATTAACTAACATCGAAATTTTAGAAGCAGGTTTTCTTAACCCAAGTCCAAGTATTTATCGCTTGAAAGAAAACTAAAGCTTGTTTAAATGACTTGAAAAGCGCCTGCCCCACAGTCCAGACAACTGTGGGGCAGGCGCTTTTATTTATAAAGAGTTGTGAATTTTAATATAAGAAACGTATATCGTTAGTGAAAATAAAAAAAGGAAAGACATCTTAGTAGCACTACTTCCCCAAGAATTGCTACTAAAATGTCTTTTGTGATGCTCGCTCAATTGAAGAGCCTTAAATAGGATATCGAATATCCAGTATAAATGCAAGTAAACTACTTTATAGTTAATATTAGTATACTTCATAAAATAATTTTTCAAAGAGAAAAAGGCTTGTTATGAGAAAAAATTAATTTTTAACTCGTTTTTTCTAAGCAAGATTCGTGTGAAAAAGACAATAATTACTGAAGCTGAATGGTAATTAAAGAGGTTCTTTGCTAAAATAGGAAAGACAAGAAAGTTTGGTTAACGAAAGAACCAAATCAGAAAGGAGGACAACCAGTGGAAAGTTGGCTTTTTTTACTACTGATTGCCTTGATTGCGTTTGTTGCAAAAAATCAAAGTTTATTAATTGCGTCAGTTGTTGTGCTTGCTTTAAAAGCTTTACCAAATAGTGCGAAAATCATGTCGTGGTTGTCAGATAAAGGCATTAATTTAGGGGTCACAATTATTTCAATTACCATTTTAGTCCCGATTGCTACAGGACAAATTGGCTTAAAGGATTTAATCCAATCATTCAAAACACCGATGGGATGGCTGGGGATACTTTGTGGAATTCTGGTAGCTGTTTTATCCTCAAAAGGAGTAGGTTTAATTAATCAATCACCAGAGATTACGGTGGCCTTAGTTTTTGGAACGATTCTTGGCGTCGTTTTTTTAAAAGGAATTGCAGCTGGTCCGATTATTGCATCGGGGATGATGTACGTAATCATTACTACCTTTCAAGCCTTTCAACACTAAAAAAGCAAACAAAACGCGTAAACGTTTTGTTTGCTTTTTTAGTGTTGATAAATGTCCACATTACTATCTAATATGCCACTTTCATTTTTTAAAGTAATGGTTCCCGCATTCGGATGAATCACTAGCTGTAAATGCCCTGTTAAAAACATTTGGTCATACGTCGAAGTATAGACGTGAAAAGAATCATTAGCAATTGTTTTGGTATAAGGCGCTTCTGCTTGATCAACAGGAACGATAATGAAACGATCGCCAATCATACAACAACCTTCTGCGGAAGAATAAGGATTAGAGCCGTCATTTGCTACCAACAAGAAGGTGTTCGTTTCAGTTAAGAAAGGGGCTAAACGTTGTTTTACTTCTTCAGAAATAGTCAGAGACATTTGCCTCACTCCTTTAAATAGTATGTAAAAGGAAGAGGGTAGCTTGTCGCTATGCCGCTCTTCAAAGGTTTTATTATTTGCTTGTTTCTTTACTGCTTTTTTTGAAAAGAGCAATAGAAAAGGCGACAACTAAGACAACTGTTGCAGCTAAAACAAATGGATTTTTTGTTGCTGATGTGAACCCTAGGACTGTTGAACCAATCGCACCTACGTAAGATAAAATAATCGCTGCTTTCTTTGGTGTTGAAAGTTCTGTAAAGCTATCGCGGAAGGCGACACCTAAACCTAAAGCGCCAATAAAGGCAAACATCCCAAAAATAATGTGTAAAAAGACCATGAATTTCACCTCCAACAGTCAGTATAGAGAGAAATGGCTAGTTTGTAAACTAATTGAGCTTACTTGTGTTATTTATCACTTGATAAATGTCTTTGCCAATGCAAAAAAACAACGTACGATCAATCGGCAGTACGTTGTTTTTTAGTTTAATATAATTAGGAAGCAGAAGCCTTATTTTGCTGGATTTTTTTGATCGATTCTTCTGTTGGCGTCACATATAACGTTCGTTGGTTTTCATAAATCACATAACCTGGTTTTGCTCCATTGGGTTTGTGCACATGTTTTACTTGGACATAGTCGACAGGCACTTGTGAAGAAAGTCGATATTTTGAAAAATAAGCTGCTAGAAGTGCGGCTTCAGTAAGGGTTTCTTCGCTAGGATGTGCGTCACGAATAATTACATGAGATCCAGGAATATCTTTGGCATGGAGCCAATAATCAGTTTTTTTAGCGGTTCGTAAAGTCAATTGATCATTTTGCAAATTGTTTTTTCCAACGAGAATAGGTGTGCTATCTGTGGCATAAAAAAGATCGGGTTGGCTTTTTTTCGGCTGTTTTTGTTTTTTATTTTTTTTACGTTTTAAATAGCCTTGCTCAATCAGTTCTTCACGAATCACTTCAATGTCCATTGGTGTCGCAATTTCAAGTTGTGCCACAACTGACTCTAAATAAGAAATTTCTTGTTGCGTTTGCTGAATTTGTGTCTTAACAACTCGGACAGCATTTTTCAATTTTTGATATTTTTGAAAATATTTTTGTGCATTTTGATTAGGTGAAAGTGCAGGATTTAGCGAGATACGCAACGGTGCATTTTCTTCATAATAATTTGGTAATTCCACCTCGGTGGCTCCTTTTGGGACTTGTGCCATGAAGGTTGTTAATAGTTCTCCGTCGCGACGGTAATTTTCAGCGTTTTCTGTATCGGCTAAGGTTTGTTGTAATTTTTTAAGTTTCTTTTGATTTCTTTTTAGTTCATTTTCAATTTTGCGAATTAGTTCGCCGCCTTGTTGTTTGACACGGTCTTTCTCTGCTTTACCAGAATAAAAGGCATCTAGTAATTCACTGAGTGTCGCATACGTTGTTTGTTCACCAACTAATGATTGATAAGGAATGGGCGTAAAATATTCTTTTTTTTCAGTAACTGTTAATGTCGGTACAACAGCTTCAGTGACTGAGGACCAAAATTCCGTCCAGATGGCCATTTTTTCATTTGGTTGTGCAAGTAAACGGGCACTTAATTCGTCTGCTGTATCTTTGCCTAGACCTTGGAAATGTTGTTGTAAATAGCGTCCGTTTAATTCAGGAGCTGTAGAAAGAAGCGCAAAGACTTCTTCTTTTGCGGCCGTGAGCGGATTAAGCCCCATTGGTTTTGGCGGTTCAATATAAGTTGCTCCAGGAAGCAACGAACGATAACTATTTTGGCTCATTCCAATGTGTTTTATCGCATCTAAGATTTTTCCAGAAGATTGGTTAACTAAAACGATTGTACTGTGACGTCCCATTAATTCAACAATCAAAACAATATTTTGTAAGTCACCTAGTTCATCTCTTTTTGAAAAGGTGAAGTGAATCACGCGATCATTTTCTATTTGTTGAATCGTTTCTAAAATGGCACCGTCCAGAAATTTTCGTAACATCATCACAAAATTAGGAGGTGTTTCCGGATTGCTATAGGTAATTGTAGATAGTTGTATGCGCGCATAACTAGGATGTGCTGATAATAATAATTTATGGTTTTTACCTTTCGCACGAATGACTAAAACGACTTCGTTTTCATAAGGCTGATGGATTTTTGAAATCCGGCCACTTACGAGTGTTTCTGTCAACTCATGAACCATGCTATGAGTAAATACGCCATCAAATGACATAATAAATCCCTCGTTTCTTTCCGACTAATAGCTTTATTATAGCGGAGTTTTTGAATTTAAGAAAGAAGCTTGTTAAAAAGGAGTTGGGTTTTCCTTAGAAAGCTGGGGAAGTTTGCTGGTTTTTTTAGTAATTAAAGCGCAAGGGTAGGCAAGAAAGAAAATGATTAGTATAATAGATAAGAACTAAAAGCGAGGAGCGATTAGAAGTTGAATAATTTTATGGAAGAACTAAAAGAGGCACTTTATGAATTAAGACAAAGAAAACTGTTAATGATTACCGCTATTGTAGCATTAGTATTAATAATTGGCTCAATCATTTTTATTCCAACGATGCAAAAAAATATTCGAGCTGCTCAAGTTGAATCGTTAGTCGCAGGACCCATCAAATCAGAGAAAGTCAGTGTCTTAGATTACAAAACAGCAGACAAGAAAATCCAAGAAACAGGAGCCATGTCAGTCATGTTTGCTAAACCATCTGGCAAGCAATACGATCAAATGGTGAAGCTGTTTAATTCAGATAAAATGAATGAATTTCATCGATCGCTGTATATCTATCCGTTAATTTATAATGCTGGCAAAGCACAAGAGCAATACAATGTTAGCGGCGATGAGATTACGCTTGTTTTCTTTGAAAACGGCAAAGAAAAGACACGGACGGTTGTCGAAAAATCTATGGATTTAAAAACACAATTAATACCAGAATTAAATCGATTACCAATGGCTGGCGTTTTGAAAGACCAGCAAAAAGCGGCGCAAGAAGCTGAAAAAGAAGCAGCAAAGACCGCTGAAACACAGACGACGACCAGCACGACTGGCGTTGCTCAATCTACTGAAACGACGACAGAAAGCACTGATACAGTACCAGAAACTGGTGAATAATAGCTAGCTATGTTAAACTTAGACTGTAGAAAGTTTTAAGGAATTAGAAAGAGGGGATTTTCGATGGCATTAGTAATTTCAATGACGATTTTAGTAAGTTTATGGCTGATTCAATCGCAAAAACAAGCAGTTAAAGTTCCCGTGAAAATTGAAAGAAACCGAAACAATTAAGTGGTAAATATGCTGAAATAAAGAAAAACGAGCCTCTCATAAGAGTGGCTCGTTTTTTAGAAGTAAAAGAAATGCAAGAAAATAAAAACTTTTTCTTGACGAACAAAATCAATATAGTGTAGACTACCTTTAACAACATAACTAGGAGGGAAAATACATGACACAATTATCTAACGTAAAAGAAATGCACCAATCATGGCAAAACTGGCGTAGATAGTTGTATGTATGATTCTTTCATAGATACAACTTTAGAAGACTTATTCTAAAAAGTGTATCTATGCTGGTTATATTCAAGAAGAAAAAACGACCACATAGAGGACCCATCTATGTGGTTTTTGTTTTGCATAAAAACAACGACCACTCCTAAACACTTAGGATAAGTCGTTGTTTTTTTGCTACGAATCACTACGATTGGCACGAAGTGACAGAGTAGATGCAGGCTGCGTATACTCGCCGCAGTTTGGCCTTCAAGAGTGATGAGTAGCACAAGGTGAACGAAGAGAACGTTGTCCCATTCGTAGAAAAAGTACTCCTGCGATTCTCACCAAAGTTGCGATCCTCGTCGCAGTTAAATCCTGACAAGCACTACGATTGGCACAAAGTGACAGAGTAGATGCAGGCTGCGTATACTCGCCGCAGTTTGGCCTTCAAGAGTGATGAGTAGTACAAGGTGAACGAAGAGAACGTTGTCCCAATCGTAGAAAAAGTGCTCCTGCGATTCTCACCAAAGTTGCGATCCTCGTCGCAGCTAAATCCTGACATTTGTAAAAAAGTGTTCCTAGGATTTTGACTAAGCAGAGGATTACGAATCTCAGTTTCACTTTCAACGGAAGAAACGCCCTATAGATAATGGTTTTATTATTAAAAAGAAAAAGTTGCCAAACAAAAGGGCAGTTAGGAGAATGCAAAATGAAAAATAAACGTTTAACGTTTGTCGTGTCTTTATTAGCTATTTATTTAATTGGTGCTTTTTTTGTGAATCAAAAAGTGACGAATTCAAAGAAAGAAACAGTTACTGTAGGGGTTCTGCAGTTTGTCAGTCACCCCGCATTGGATGAAATTTATAAAGGTGTTGAGGAAGGGTTAAAGGAAAATGGCTATGACAAAGGCAAAAACTTAGAAATTATTTTTCAAAATGGTCAAGCCGACCAGAGTAAGTTAGCAATCATGAGTCAACAATTAGTACAAAAAAAGGCAGACGTTTTAATTGGTATCGCCACGCCAGCTGCGCAAGCGTTAGCCAACACTACCCAAGAAATCCCGATCATTTTAGGCGCCATTACGGACCCTGTTAGTGCTGGATTGGTGAAAGACAATCAAAAGCCAGGCGGTAACATCACGGGTGTTAGTGATCAATCACCTTTGTCAGCCCAGATGGATTTACTAAAAGAATTGATACCAGCTGCCAAAAAAATAGGTATTCTCTATGCTTCCTCAGAAGAAAACTCTCGATACCAAGTAGCTGAAGTGCAGAAAGCAGCTGAAGCCAAAGGATTGACAGTGAAAACATATGCTGTGCCATCAAGTAATGAAATTGCACAAACGGTTCAAGTGATGACTAAGGAAACAGATGTGATTTATATACCAACTGATAATACGATTGCTAATGCCATGCAAACGGTAGTCGGAGAAGCAAATCGAACCAAGACGCCGATTATTCCTTCGGTGGATACAATGGTAGAACAAGGCGGTTTAGCAACTGTAGGGATTAATCAATATGCATTGGGGGTACAAGCCGGCAAAATGGCAGCAGAGGTTCTGTCTGGAAAAAGTCAACCAGCAACTACACCCATTTATACCTTTAATACAGGCGACACAATTATCAATGAAAAACAAGCTCAAAAGTTAGGAATTACGATTCCCGCAGAGTTAGCAAAAAAATCGAAATTGATTAACTAATTATCAAAGAAAGTAGGAGAAGCGATGATTGTTTCAGCAATTGGACAAGGAATGTTATGGGCCTTGTTAGGACTAGGTATTTTTATGACTTATCGTATTTTAAATTTTCCAGATATGACCACAGAAGGTTCATTTCCGTTAGGAGGGGCGGTTTGTGTAACTGCCATTACAACAGGGGTTTCACCATTTGTAGCGACTCTTTTAGGGGTCGGAGCAGGAATGCTTGCCGGTTTAGTGACTGGTTTACTATTTACAAAAGGAAAAATTCCAATTATTTTAGCAGGAATTTTAGTGATGTCTGGTTTAAATTCCGTGATTTTATTTGTGATGAAATCGCCAAATAAGTCTTTATTAAACCAACCGAAGATTCAAGATGTTTTTCAAAAAATGGCCTTACCAGATTATTATGATACTATTTTTTTAGGGATTAGTGTTTTGGCTGTGGTAATGATTTTACTGTTATTTTTCTTTAACACTAGTTTAGGACAAGCCTATATTGCGACAGGTGACAATGAAGAAATGGCTCGCTCGATTGGCATTCAAACGGATCGCATGAAAATTTTAGGATTGGTTTTATCGAATGGCTTGATTGGCTTATCTGGCGCTTTGATTGCCCAAAATGATGGATATGCGGATGTAAGTAAAGGAACCGGTGTCATTGTGATTGGCTTGGCTTCACTCATTATTGGTGAAGTACTGTTTGGAGAATTAACGTTTGGTGAACGGCTGATGGCGATTGTTGTAGGGAGTATTATTTATCAACTATTGATTTTATTAGTGATTAAATTAGGCTTTGATACGACGTATTTGAAAATCTTCTCAGCAGTGATTTTAGCAATCTGTTTAATGATCCCACAATTGAAAAAAGCATTACGACTACACGACTTTTCTGATAAGGGGGAAACGAAATGAAACCAGTTGTTGAATTAAAAAATGCGACAAAAATCATTGATAATGGGATGAATGAAAAAAAAGTGATTTTGGATCATGTGAACTTAGCCATTTATCCTGGGGACTTCATTACTGTTTTAGGTGGAAATGGCGCAGGCAAGAGTACGCTATTCAATAGTTTAGCAGGAACTTTGACACTAACAGAAGGACAATTTTTAATTGAAGGAGTCAATCGCACCAATCTTTCTGAAGTCAAACGGGCCAAATCTCTAGCGCGTGTTTTTCAAGATCCTAAAATGGGGACAGCACCAAGAATGACTGTGGCAGAAAATTTATTGCTTGCCATGAAACGCGGACAAAAACGTCCCTTAACATTACGGAAGATAAATGAGCAACGCGCCTTGTTTACAAAAATCTGCCAAGAAGTTGGCAATGGCTTGGAAAATCATCTGGATACACCGACAGGTAACCTTTCTGGCGGTCAACGCCAAGCCTTAAGTTTATTAATGGCCACTATCACAAAACCAGAATTATTACTTTTAGATGAGCATACTGCTGCCTTAGATCCCAAAACATCCAAGCAGTTGATGCACTTAACGGAACAACGGATTGAAGAAGGGAACTTAACTTGTTTAATGATTACCCATCGAATGGAAGATGCTTTACGATATGGCAATCGTTTAATTGTTTTACAAAAAGGTAAAATTGTTCAAGATTTAAACGCTGCTGAAAAAGCACAATTAACGCTACAAGATTTGTTGCTGTTCTTTGAAGAAGTAGAATAAAAAACAAGCTCGTTTTCTGAGCTTGTTTTTTTTTATTTTTTGACCAATCGGAAGAGTCGCTTGGGGAAAAAACGTTTGACAATTCGTTCCAGTAGCGAGGTCACCATAAAGCCCGCTGCGATAGCTGCAGCAGTAAAGACAACTTTTAAAATCAACTGCAAACCGTCATCAATATTTCCTAACAAAATGCTCCGAACCGCTTGATAGGCAGGGCCTCCTGGCACTAAAGGAACCAAACTTGGAATATAAAAAATAATCATCGGCATTTTTTTGTAACGGGAAAAAAAGATACTAGCGATTCCTAACCCGACCGTTCCTAAAAAGTTTGCAAAGGTTTGACTAGCATCAAAAGTTTGCGTTAAGACATAATAAATCATCCAGCCTGTCATGCCAGTAATGCCACAAGCCACCAGTGCTTTACGAGGAATGTTCGTAATAATACCAAACGTCACAGTCGCTAAAAAACTAAAGAGAAGATGAAAAATTAGTTCCATTTGAACACTCCTTACATAAATAATTTAAAAATCAAGGCAATTCCCAGGCCAACAGACCCAGCAATAAAAATAGCTTCTGTCCCTCGCGCCGTCCCGCTGATGAGATGGCCCGCTAAAATGTCGCGAAAAGAGTTCGTAATCGCCACACCTGGAACTAACGGCATCACCGCACCAATAATAATATTATCGATGTTGACCGCTAAGTGAAAATGCACAGCCAAATAGGCCAACAAACCAATGACAAAAGCGGCTGCGAATGAATCGAGGTAAGGAACTTGGAATAACTTTTGGGTAAAAAGATAACTGGCATACCCAATCACGCCAACAAAAAAAGTTGCAATAAAATCTTGCCAAGTGCCACCAAAAATGTACATTAACGTACAACTAACAATCCCGGCTGCTAACAAGCGTAACGAAATTGAAAAAGTGGGGGTATCTGTTTCTAATAGAGTTAAGCGCTGATAAAGCTCTGGCAAAGTAATCTCTTTTTGCGCAAATTCTCTTGATAATTGATTGACAAGGCTAACTTTTTCCAAATTAATCGAGCGCTGGGGGATGTTTTCTAATTGCGTATAATTACTGGAACGAAAACCCACGAAAATCCCTGTAGCCGTCGTGTAACAAACGCTCTCTGGCTCGTCAGCATTTGTAGCAATCCGAGTAATTGTATCTTCGGTTCTATATACTTCAGATCCGCTTTCCAGCATAATTTTTCCAGCTAAAATGCATGTATCAATAATTAATTGTTTTCTTTTTTCGCTATTAACCAAAGGAATGGCTCCTTTCATTTCGAGTTCACTTTTAGTGTATCATTTTTTTTAAGAACTGTACGCAATTTAAAACAGAGATAGAAAAAAAGTGTGATTTTTTACAAAAATGAAACGAATCTTAAGAATAAATGAAAACAAATAAGGAATTAGTAAAAATTATGGGTTAGTTGTAAGAATCTAGGATCTTTCCTTGCATTTTAGTAGGAAACATCCTATCCTAAACATAGAAAAACAAAGGGGTCAATAAAAATGGACAACCAATGGTTACTCTACGGAATTAGCAGTGTCGTATTAATTATTTTAATCAGAAGAACAATCCTATCAGGAAACATCGTATTAAGTTGTTTGTTGGGAGCGATTTTGCTGATTCAAGTAGTGGGAGTAGCTCTCTGTGCACAGCAGAAAAAGAAAAATGAACATACAAAAGAACTACCTTCTTCTAAAGTACATCAATAGAAGAAGGTAGTTTTCTCTTATAGTAAATCAAATTTTTTCAAGCCATTAACAATGCCATTCTCAGTATTTTTAGTTGAAATAAAGGTGGCTTTTTCTTTTAGTTCTTCTCGCGCATTACCCATGGCAATTCCATAATCACAGGCCTCAAACAGCGCCAAATCATTGATGCCATCACCAAAGGCATAAGTCGGAATGCCGGTTAATCCCAAGGTGTTAAAAAGATTTTTGACACCAGAGCCTTTAGAGACCCCTTTACGAACAATATCTATTGAAAAAGGACCATTGCGATAAAAGGTCAATTCAGGAAACCGCTCATAGTAATATTCATCATCATCGCCATGTTGACTTAAGACCAACATCATGTTGACGGCATCATTCTCATAACCTGTGGGATCAATTTCTGGAACAGCTGAATGAATATAATCATAGGCTTGTTTCACTGTGCCAGTATGCCCTGTACAAAAAATACGGCGCTCATTGTAAAAAGCCAATTCATGACCACGCTGTTTGACATGTTCATGCAGTGAAACACATTCCTCTGTTGTAAATTCATCTGAATAAATCGTTTTTCCTTCATAATGAATAAATTGCCCGTTCATTACAATCGCAGAATCAATGCCACTGGCTTTCATAATTGGCTGAATCTCACACAAGGTCCGTCCTGTCGCAATTAAAGGTAAAATTTGATTGTCTTTCAAGGCCGCCACTGCTGCGGTAATCTCAGGAGTTATTTGCGATGTTCCATCTAACAAAGTTCCATCTAAATCAAAAAAAGTAATAGCTTTCATTTTATCCATACCCTAACATCCTCTCTACGCTTGTTATTTTAACAAACTTTTCTGAAAAGACAATGGGTTCCTTTCGTTTTCTTTAAAAGAGCAGGAAAAAAAGTGATTTTTGATGGTTCTGTAAAGGATTTTTGAAGAAATATAGAATCGGTTGGTACAAATTCAATTTTAGAGTATACTACAATAGAGCAGTTTTATGAAAAGTGAATAAGGAGTGAATGAAATGAATATATTAATGATTGAAGACAATGAATCCGTCTCAGAAATGATGCAAATGTTTTTCTTAAATGAAGGGTGGGAAGCTACCTTTAAAGATGATGGCAAAGAAGGATTGGCGACTTTTCTTGCTTCGCCAGAAAAATGGGACATGATTACGTTAGACTTAAACTTACCTAGTATGGATGGGATGGCTGTTTGTCGTGAAATTCGCAAAGTTTCAGCCAATGTTCCCATTATTATGTTGACCGCTCGTGATTCTGAAAGTGACCAAGTAATTGGCCTTGAAATGGGTGCGGATGATTATGTGACAAAACCATTTAGTCCATTAACTTTGATTGCACGGATGAAAGCTCTACATCGTCGTGCCGAGGTGGCAGAGGCTGCGCATGATACGTCTGAGAATACAGATGAAACATTTGATGTGATTACGGATCATTTTAAAATGAATACGAAAACACGAGAAACATATTTAGATAATCAATTAATTGAAGGCTTAACACCTAAAGAATTTGATTTGCTATACACTTTAGCAAAAAAACCACGCCAAGTCTTTTCACGCGAACAACTACTAGAATTGGTTTGGGACTATCAATACTTTGGCGATGAACGGACAGTTGATGCCCATATCAAAAAATTACGACAAAAAATTGAAAAAGTAGGTCCTCAAGTCATCCAAACGGTTTGGGGCGTAGGGTATAAATTCGACGATTCAGGTGTTGCTTAATGAAGTATTTGTATCAACAATTACTTGCTTTTATAGGTGTGATCGCTCTGATTATTCTCATTGTCGGAACGTCTTTCACACAATTGACCAAGCGCACAATGCAAGAAAATAACTATGAACAGCTATATGGTTATGCAGAATCGGCTTTAGAAACACGTGACTTTTTTATTAATGTCGCAGGCGTTTCGGATCGAGATGTTTTATCCTATTCATTTCAGTTGACTGAACGTGTACTCCAGAAGCAAGATGTGCAATTTGTGTTTATTAACAAGGACCGCGAAGTGCAGTACCCACCAGTTGATAGCACAAAAAAATTAGACTTTTCCTTAATCGATAAAAATTGGGATCAAATCATGAAAGGCAATCGTGTTTATGCAACAGAAAACATTGATATTTACGGGGCCCGAAATACTTCGTCCTATGTAATGTTACCGGTGTATGCATCAAATCAGTCTTCTGATAAAAAAGTGATTATTGGTTCACTCGTTATTACACAACCTGCCAAAAACGTTGACCGAAGTGTTCAGTCCGTGACACAAAACTTGATTAAAGGCTTTATTTTTTCTGGTGTGATTGCCTTGTTACTAAGTTATCTATTTGCGACTTTCCAAGTGAAACGAATTAATCGGATGCGTAAAGCCACCAAAGAAATTACTAGTGGAAATTTTGATATTCAATTACCGGTTCATGACAAAGATGAATTTGATGACCTAGCAGAAGATTTTAATAAAATGGCCGCGTCTTTAAAAGAATCACAAGAAGAAATCAATCGGCAAGAAGAGCGCCGTCGTCAATTTATGGCGGATGCCTCTCATGAAATGCGGACGCCTTTAACAACTATTAATGGCTTGTTAGAGGGATTGCAGTATAATGCTATTCCTGAAAATCAAAAAGAGAATGCGATTAAACTGATGCAGAATGAGACCGCTCGCTTGATTCGCTTAGTCAATGAAAATCTTGATTATGAAAAAATTCGGACCAACCAGATTCAAATTGTTGTGAAGAAGTTCAACGGAACAGAAGCTTTAGAAAATATTGTGACTCAACTAACGGCCAAAGCTGAAGCCGCCGGTAATCAATTGTATTTAGACACCACCGAACCAATTGATGTGTATGCCGATTATGATCGTTTCGTTCAAGTAGTTGTCAATATTGTTCAAAATGCCATCCAATTTACTGAAAATGGCGAAATTCATATTGCTTTAGAAAAAGGCTATTTAGAAACTATTGTCCGTATTTCTGATACAGGAATCGGCATGACGGAAGAGCAAATTCTGAATATCTGGGATCGTTATTACAAAGTAGATCCATCCCGTAAAAATACGAAATATGGAGAATCAGGATTAGGCTTACCAATCGTTCAACAATTGGTCCGTTTGCATAAAGGAAAAATCAATGTTGAAAGTGAACTTGGTAAAGGCACCACATTTATTATTTCATTTCCTGATGTTGAAATTACTGAAAACTAAAGAAAACGTCTGGTCACAATCAGTGCCAGACGTTTTTTTAGTTTAATAACGCATGTAGAGACAGAGGGTGCACATAGGGACTATCAATAATTTGTGGATCTTTTGTCAGAAATAGCAAGCGCTTGTTTCTTTTTTGAACTGCTATTTTTAATTGAGGTAAAATTTCTTGACGTTGTCCAATCGTTAATGAAGAAAAGATGTCATCAATCACTAACGTACTTGTTTTTGAAAGCAAAAGTTGTATTATGCGCATTTTAATTTTTTCAAAAGTCGTAAAAGAAGTAAATGAACGACCAAGTAAGGCAGGTTCTAATTGGAACACCTGGAAAGCTTCGGCTAGAACTACTTTTCGATCCCGTTCTTTGATCGTACTAGCGATAAATAAATTTTCTTCTAATGGCAAGTAGGGCAGAAAGGTTTCACTAGAAGAAAGCCTAGTAATGGTTAGTTGGTTTGTTTGGAAAACATCGGCCAATGCGAGTTCTTGTTCTGGAGCAGAATAAATGATTCCATAAACTTCTCGCAAAGCTAACGCGTCGAATGAGGATTTTTTTTCGGTTGTTTTTTTGAATGATGGTGTGACATTCATAGAAAATCCCTCCCTTATTTCTGATGTGTGCGTAAATAAATCAATGTAAAAGGAGTCCCGCAAACAAGAGGAATACCAAGCAAGATTAAGCAGTTAACAAAGCAATTACGGATTGTATAAAGTGACTGCATACTTTTAAAATCAAAAGAAAACGCTTGGATCGTTTGAATCCCTAAATGCTGGATATTTGTAATCGTGACATCCTGGTCGGTACTTTTAGCTAAAAATGCTGGAGTTTCCAAATGAGACCACTGTAAAATAGCATCACGAGCAGCCCAAAGAACAGTATTATACGTTTCTTGAAACATTAAAGTGAAAAGTAAAAAACTGAAAATTCCTAATAGAGCCGGTAAACATAACTCTAGTAAGAGCTGTTTGGTGACATACATATTTGAAAAGTGCATGTGATACCATGTATGTATTTCTTCCTTTTTTATGCGTAATGTCACATACATCAACAGAAGAAAAGTAACACCAAAGAAAATGACACTACCTAGATAGAGGTGCCAATAGTATTGGATCAGTTGGTAATGGTAACTAGTTTGTTTTTCAATATCGACAAAGTCTGGCATCGTTCGTAAAAACTCTTTTTCAAAATCAATTAAGTTAAACAGACCAGTCAATAAGAAAGAGAACAGGAAGAAGAAGAGTGCGGTGATTAACGTGATTTTTTTATGATAAAAACTACTAGCTGTAGCGTAACGGACACTTCTCATCAACTTTCACCTCTCTAAACTATCTTTAGTATAGTGAAATAATATGAATTAATTATGAAAAAGTAGCAAAAAAGCTTGAGCAAATTGCTCAAGCTTTTTGAAGATTTATTTACCAGTTTTTTGATAGCCTTGATAACTGTCAGTGTGATATTCATCAACGGTTGATTTATTATTGTTTTTACTGTAAACACTCGTTGATTTTTCACCTTTTTCTTTTTCAATTGCTTCCAGTTGTTGCAATTGGTTCTTGTAATCATAGTCTTCTGGGTTAACTGGTTTTAAGCCGCTATTGGTATAGAAACGAAGCAAGTCACCGTTAGTAATTTGGTCAGACGTTTCTAATTGTTTCGTCGCTTTGGCTTTTAAATCAGCGACTTCTTTCTTAACTTCTTCGGTTGGTTCTGTAATTAAAGTGCCTGTTTTAGTATCGTAAATGCTAGAACCTAAAATAGTATATTTAGGTGTTACAACATTGCCGTTGCGGAAAGCAACGATTTGATTGTGTTGTTTAGAGAATAAATCTTGGCCTAACTGAATGTAGTTTTTCGTATCGACACCAAGCAAGTGTAGAAGGGTTGGTAAGGCATCAACTTGGCCGCCATACGTATGGTTCACACCGCCATTTTCTTGACCAGGAACGTGAATCATATAAGGAACACGTTGCATATTGGCGTTGTCAAAATCGTTCCAATCTGCTTTGGTTTTACCTACTAATTCTGCTAAGTTTTGGTTTCTTGAATTAGAAACCCCATAGTGATCGCCATAAAGAACAATGACTGAGTTTTCATAGAGACCTGAAGATTTCAAGTAGTTAAAAAATTCTTCGACCGCTTTATCTAAATAATTCGCTGTTGCAAAGTAACCATTAATTGTTTCGTCAGAGGTTTTTGCAATTGGGAATCCTGCTTCATCGTTTGTAAATTGAGAATAAGGATAATGATTGGATACAGCAATAAATTTAGAATAGAACGGTTGTTGTAAATGTTCTAAATATTGAACGGATTGATTAAAGAATGGTTTATCGTGTAACCCATATTGGAATGAGTTATCTGAATTAACATCATAATAACTAGCATCAAAGAAATAGTCATAGCCTAAACGTTTATAGGTTTCATTCCGATTCCAGAAGTTACCAGCATTTCCGTGGAAAGCAGCGCTAGTGTAACCTTGCGTTTGTTTTAAAATATCGGGTGCTGCTTCAAACGTATTTTTGCCACCAACTTGTGTAAAGAGTGAACCTTGGTCTAAACCAAATAGTGAATTTTCAAGTAACGTTTCGGCATCACTTGTTTTTCCTTGACCAACTTGGTGGAAGAAGTTATCAAAGCTAAAGGTACTTTTACTATTGTAAAGACTATTGATAAATGGTGTGACTTCGTGTTCTACGCCATTTTCATCTTTTAATTTGTAATTAACTAAAAATTGTTGGAAACTTTCTAAATGGATATAAATTACATTTTTGCCTTTTGCAATACCAAACTTACTATCATCGGGTGCCGCATATTGTTGTTTCACGTAATCTTCAACTTGTTTCATATCGTTAGCACTGGCTTCGGCACGGACTTGGTTTGTTTGGTAAGTTGTAATGCCATCGTATACGGTAAAGGCATTTAAGCCTAAGAATTTCACGATATAGTCACGAGAGAATTGACGTCCTAATAATTGGGGACGTTCTGTTTCAGCCATAAATAGATTGAATAAGAAAAAGACAACAGAAAGGAGTGTGACAGAGACTGCTACACGTGCGCGGACTGGACGCGCATCTGTTTTAATTTTTTTCGTTAATAATAATACGCCAATAATAATGAAGTCTAAGAAATAAATGACGTCATAAGGTCTAAAGAGACGTAAGGCACTTTCGCCAAGACCGCTAGCTACTTTGCCAGCACCAAGCATCGTATTAACTGTGATGAAGTCAGTAAATTCTCGATAATACACGACATTTGAGAAGAGCAGTAAACTCATCAAGAAGTAAATAATCATCATTGTAATATAAGAAGCTTTTTTACGGCGAACATACAAAGCGATGGCTAATAAAAAGACCGTTGTGGCAATTGGATTAATTAAGAGTATGAAATACTCGTTAATATTTTCCAAACGTAAATGGAAATCAACGGCGTACGCAAAGAGGTTTTTTAGCCACAGTAAGATGGCGATTAGCGAGAATAACCCCAGTCGCGTGTTCAAAATATTTGTTTTAAATAATTTTTTCAAAATAAACGTCCTTTCTAAACGATGATTCTATAAAAGTAAAATTAGGTAAATTTCGTATTTTACAATATCGCTTTAATTTTACTCTTTCACAAATTTTATGTCAATTCTTACCGAAGTGAGGAATGGGGATGTTAAAGAAAACTTACTATTTCCTTAAACTTTTTAGTTCGTTAAATGACGTGAAGCTTGAATCCTTTAAAGACAGATGGGCCTTTTTTTGCTATACTAGATAGGACTTTGAAAAGTAGGTGTACAGAATGAAACTTCAAGTAACTAAAAAAGCAGAACATAAATTTAAAAAAGGATATCCTTTAATTCAGAAAGAAGATTTGCAACAAGTGCCAGCGCCGTTGCCAACAGATTGGCTTACTTTGATTGATAGTAAAGGCCAGCGTTTAGCCGAAGGATATTTAGGCGAACAAAATAAAGGAATTGGTTGGTTGCTGTCATGGCATGGACCAATTAATCAATCTTTTTTTCAGCAACTTTTTGAAATAAGTCGTGAGAAGCGGACGTCTTTTGAAAAGGATTCGCTGACAACCGCTTATCGATTATTTAATGGAGAAGGGGATGGCATTGGGGGAGTGATCATCGATCGCTATGCAGATTACGCCGTTTTTTCATGGTATAATGAAACCCTTTATCAGAAAAAAGCCGAACTTTTGACGGCGTTTCGCACAGTTTACCCTGACATTATTGGTGCCTACGAAAAGATTCGCTTTTCCACAAAAGATTTACCAGAATCACAGTTTTTGTATGGCGAACAAGCACCCGAGCCATTACTTGTCACTGAAAATGGCGTTCAATTTGCTACCTATTTAAACGAAGGATTAATGACAGGCATCTTTTTAGATCAAAAAGAAGTTCGTGGTCGATTAGTAGATGGTTTTGCAGTAGGTAAAACAGTCTTAAATATGTTTAGTTATACAGGTGCTTTTTCAGTAGCTGCCGCTATGGGAGGTGCCGTGGCCACCACTAGTGTGGATTTAGCTAAACGAAGCTTACCGAAAACGACTGAGCAATTTGAAGTCAATCATTTAAATCTTGCCCCGCAAAAGATTATTGTTATGGATGTTTTTGACTATTTTAAATATGCTTCACGTAAAGGCTTGAGTTATGACATGATCATTTTGGATCCGCCAAGTTTTGCTCGCAACAAAAAGAAAGTTTTTTCCGTTGCTAAAAATTATGGGGAGCTAGTGAAAGATTCTATTGATATTTTAACGGATAAGGGAACGCTTATTGCCTCAACCAATGCGGCAAATTTATCCTTAGCCAAATATCAAAAAATGGTGATTACTGCCTTGCAAGAGAAAAATGTCCGTTACAAGATTACGGACACGTATCAATTACCGGCAGACTTTCAAGTGAATCCTAATTTTCCAGAAGGTAATTACTTAAAAGTCCTGTTTATCGAAATTGAAAAATAATTTTTTACACCAAGCAAAAGTCCCAGCGCCGCTAATCGGCATTGGGACTTTTGCTTGGTTTTTATTTTATAGTAACTTTTGGGCTTTTTGGGTGTTTGCAAAATGCAGCTTCGCGTAGTTCGCTAATAAGTCTAGGCCGCCTTTTTTCAAAATACGGGCGGCTACTTGGTCTGATTTGCTGCCGGCACCAGAGGGCACAGAGAAACCCAATTCTGCAGATTCTTTGTCTAACTCTTCTAAAAAAGCAGCGCGGCTAATAATAGAGGCGGCAGCAACAGCAACATGATACTGCTCTCCTTTAGTGACGAAGAACAATTTTTCAGTGACTTGATTTTTTTCATTACGAACATATTTCCGATAATTCTTTTCAGGGGTGAATTGGTCAATCAAAATCCCTTCTGGCTTTGTGGGAGCCAATTCTTGTAGCAACAGATAAATCGCTTGGTTATGCAAAGCGACTTTCATGTGTACAGCATTGTAGTTTGGTTGAATCTCATTGTATTTTTTTGGTTCAACGATTAATAACTTGTAAGGAATCAGTTCTTTAATGACATGTGACAATTGAATAATTTGTGGGTCGGTTAATTCTTTGGAATCACGAACACCCAATGCTTTTAGTTTGCTAATCATGCTTTTGTCAACATAGGCAGCACAGACAGTTACAGGACCAAAATAGCTACCATTACCGACTTCATCGGAACCTATCACAGACCAGTTGCCAAAATCAGCAGGCAGTGTAGTAGTCTGGGGAGAAATTTTTTTCTTTGGTGTGGTACTCGTTCCTTCCCAACGAGCGGCCTCTTTTTCAGCTTGAGGTCCCTGAAACATGACTTTACCTGATTGATAAGCAGTGATGGTAGTGGTGCCAACCTTGGCCACAAAGACAGTATAAGGGACCGTTTTATTTAAACGATTGGGTTGATAAACAGTGGTCATCTCTGCTAATGTTTTTTTACTAACTTTAATTACGTGATTCTGTGCCATCAATTGTTCCTCATTTCTTGATATTTCTTCTTTACTATAGTAAAGGAAAAACAAGTAAATGAAAAGGTTTTGCGTTAGCTTGTTCCTGAAAATGACAATGTTTAGGAAATGTATAATTTTTTTCTATAGTTGGACGCTAGTTGTTATCTAAATTTTTATTCAGTGCTATACTGTGGGAGAGAAGGAGACGATGAAAGAGTCGACTAGAACAAGGGGTGATGTGTTTGAGAAGAAAAAAAGAAATGCAAGAAAATGAACCAATAGCAGTGACTGCTAACGCGGAACGCTATTATCCAGAAGATAAACAAGGCTTGACGGCCGCACAAGTTGAAGAAAGACAGCGAAAAGGCTTAGTCAATGCCGCCGTCGACACAGAGTTTATCACAACGAAACAGATTGTTATTAATAACGTATTTACGTATTTCAACTTAATTTTTGTGGTACTAGGTGTGTTATTAATGCTGGTACAATCTTATAAAAATATGACCTTTTTGCCAGTAGTAATCATTAATACGGTCATTGGAATTTACCAAGAAATTAAGTCGAAGAAAGTATTAGATAGCTTAAATATTCTAAACGCTACAAAAGTAACCGTTGTGAGGGATGGCCAAGAACAAGAAATTTCGCCAGATGAACTGGTTTTGGATGATGTGGTGCTCTTTAAATCGGGTGAACAGATTTCTGGGGATGCAATTGTCTTATCTGGTGAAGTCCGTGTGAATGAATCCTTGTTAACTGGGGAATCTGATGAGATTACCAAAGTAGCAGATAGCCAACTTTTGTCAGGTAGCTTTATTGTGTCAGGTTCTTGTTATGCAAGAATTGATAAAATTGGCGCTGAGGCCTATGTTCATCAATTAACGCTTGAAGCGAAATCAATTAAAAAAGGGGAACAATCAGAGATGGTCGGTTCCATTAACCGTTTGGTGAAATGGGTAGGGATTATTATTATCCCGATCGGCTGTGTTCTATTTTTCCAAAGTTATTTCATCAACCATCAAGGGCTTCATGACAGCATTGTCTCCATGGAAGCTGCCTTGATTGGGATGATTCCAGAAGGGTTGTACCTTTTAACAACCGTTGCATTAGCTGCCAGCACAATGCGCTTAGCGAAGCGCGGCGTTTTATTGCACAACATGAAAAGTATCGAATCCTTAGCACGTGTCGATGTGTTATGTGTAGATAAAACAGGAACAATTACTGAAAACACGATGGAAGTCCAAGAGTTGGTTCCTGTGGTGAGTATCGAAAATGATGGTACAGACTTAACCAATGTCGAAAAATTAATTGGCGATTTTTGCCGAACAATGTCAGCTGACAATGATACGATGAAAGCGATGAAAGAATTTTTTGTTACTAATAATCAGAGGGAAGCCGTTAGCTATACCTCGTTTTCGTCTGTCGAAAAATTTAGTAGCGTGACTTTCCCAGAAGCGACGTATATTCTTGGGGCGCCAGAGATGATTTTGAGAGACAATTATGAAATGTATCAATCTGAAGTGGAACATTATACAAGTCAAGGCTATCGCTTATTGGTGTTCGGAAAGTATTTAGGAGAATTTCAGGAAACGTTGGCAGCAGAGGTTCAACCTCTAGGCTACATTCTTCTTTGGAATCCGATTCGTAAAGAAGCCAAAGCAACTTTTGAATATTTCGCTGAACAAAATGTGGCCATTAAGGTCATTTCTGGCGATAATCCTTTAACAGTTTCCAATGTAGCACAAGCGGCAGGCATTATTGGTGCTGAAAATTACGTGGATGCGCGAACATTAACTACAATGGAAGCCCAGACAGAAGCTTTAGAAAAATACACCGTTTTTGGTCGTGTCACGCCAGAACAAAAGAAACAATTTGTGCTATTGTTGAAAAAATTAGATCATACAGTGGCGATGACAGGGGATGGAGTCAATGATATTTTAGCCATGAAAGAAGCAGATTGTAGTATTGCCATGGCTTCAGGAAATCAAGCTACAGCACAAGCCTCGCAAGTTGTGTTGTTGGATTCTGATTTTTCAACGATGCCGGAGGTTGTCTTTGAAGGCCGCCAAGTAGTTAATAACATTGAACGCTCTTCAAGTTTATTCCTTGTAAAAAATATTTTCTCCTTGCTGATGTCTGTCTTTGCTATGATTTTTGCCGTGACATATCCTTTACAACCGACACAAGTCACATTGATTAGTTTATTTACAATTGGGATTCCTTCGACATTTCTAGCTTTGGAACCAAATCATCGTCGCATTGAAGGGAAATTTCTTTTCAATGTGTTATCAAAAGCAATTCCTGGTGGGTTAACGGATATGTTAGTAGTCGGTGCCTTACTAATTTGTGGTGATATTCTTGCACTTCAAAAAACGGACATTTCAACGACTGCAACATTGTTGCTAGTTTCAGTCGGCTTTATGGTTCTTTATAAAATTAGTTCACCAATGAATCGTTACCGCAAGCGCGTAATGATTGGCTGTTTAATCGGAATGGTTATTACAAGTATTTCCATGAAAAACTTGTTCTCGTTAACTTCGGTATCGCCAACAGCCTTGTTACTTTTAGCCATTCTTTTCTTTGCAGCAGACTCAACTTTCCAACATTTATCAACCATTTCTGAAAAAGTTCAATTATGGTTTTATAAGAAAAGACATTAGGAGCAAAACACCGAGCCAAAATTATTTTGGTTCGGTGTTTTTTGTTTTTTATCGTTGGGAAAAATAAAAACACTTGCACCTAGTTAATCCTTGATAGTATAAACCTAACCAATTATTTTAGATAGGAAGGATTGAATAAAAATGAAAAAAAGAAGTTTTGTCTATTGGGGAATGTTTTTCATTCTTTTGTCGACGCTGATAACGCCTTTTCTGAAACTTGAAACAGGATATGCGCAAACGGAACCAACTAGTACCAGTGAAACCAATCAAATTTCTGCTACGCCAAATGTAGTGCCGCGTAAACAAGTGGGCAACATTGTGACAGCGATTCAACTAACGGACAAAGAGGGAAACCCACTTGGGACCATTAATCAATATACAGACATCTACCTCCGAATTGAGTTCAACTTACCGGATAATACCGTTAATAGTGGGGATACGAGTGTGATTACTTTACCCGAAGAGCTACGTCTCGAGAAAAATATGACCTTTAATGTAGTAGATGATACAGGTGCTGTGGTTGCAATCGCACAGACCGATGTAGCAAATAAAACGGTCACGTTAACGTATACAGATTACGTAGAAAACCATGCCAATATTAGTGGGTCTTTATATTTTACAAGTTTGATTGATTTCGAAAATGTCGAAAATGAATCCAAGATTCCTATTTACGTCACGGTTGAAGGGGAAAAAATATTTGCTGGCGATCTTGATTACCAAGGTGAAGGCGATGATGTTAACGAAAAATTTAGCAAGTATTCGTGGTTTATCGAAGACGATCCAACCGAAATTTACAATGTACTACGGATTAATCCAACAGGGCAAACGTATACTGATTTAGAAGTGGAAGATGTGCTAAAAACAGCAAGTTTAAGTTATATGAAAGACACTATGAAAATTGAACGAGGACAATGGACACTGGATGGAAATGCTATTTGGCAGTTCACGCCAGAGGAAGATATAACTGGTCAGTTGGCTGTCCAGTATGGTCCTGATGACCGTAATTTTTCGGTGCATTTTGGTAATATTGGGACTAACGAATATCGTATCACCTATAAAACCAAAAGCGATCATCTTCCCGAAAAAGGTGAAACCTTCACAAATTATGCAAAATTAACAGAAAATCAAACGGTGGTGGAAGAAGTCGAAGTGAGTCGTGTCTCACAAACGGGTGGTGGAGAAGCTAATGGTGAACAATATGTTGTTGAAATTCATAAAGAAGATGAAGCAGGCCAGCGTTTAGCAGGTGCAGAGTTTAAACTCATTCGTAACTCAACCAATCAAACAGTGGCCAAAATCACAACAGATCAAAACGGAACAGCGATTGTTAAAGGCTTGTTAAAAGATAACTATACTTTAGAAGAAACCAAAGCACCTACCGGTTACCAGCTTTCGCAAAACAAGATTTCAATAACACCTGAAGACTTTGGTAAAAATTTAGTTGCACTGAAAACTGTTGTGAATCATAAGATTTCATATCAACCAGTCGCTGCTTCATTTTTAGCTGGAAAAGTTCTTTTAGGAAAACCACTGAAGGATGCTGAATTTCAATTTGAATTGTTAGATGAGAAAGGTACAGTACTAGAAACGGTTAGTAACGAT
Organism: Enterococcus sp. DIV1316a; assembly: GCF_050536915.1. Classification (NCBI taxonomy): domain Bacteria; kingdom Bacillati; phylum Bacillota; class Bacilli; order Lactobacillales; family Enterococcaceae; genus Enterococcus; species Enterococcus sp. DIV1316a. Next base: position 1,051,559 of record NZ_CP172913.1, read on the forward strand.
ACTTTAGGGAAAATTCAATTTTCACCATTAACCTTTGAAACTCCCGGAAACTATCAATACACCATTCGGGAAGTAAACACGCGACAGGCAGGTGTTTCCTACGATACGCACAACCTTCAAGTTCAAGTAACCGTCGAGGCGCTTTTAGGAAATCTTGTGGCGACTACTCAGTATGATGGAGGTCAAGTATTTACTAATCACTATACGCCAGAAAAACCTATAGAAAGTACCACACCACCAACGAGTGGGACAACAGATACTACCACGAATTCAACCACAGAAACTACTTCAATAACCATTGAAAAACAGGCGATTCGTAATAAGGAATTGCCAAAAACAGGAGAAACAAAAGAAAACGCGTTTCTTTTCTTAGGTAGCCTTCTTTTGATTCAAGGATTATTTATCTATTTTAAAACGAAAAAATAATCGCTTAGATAGTTTCAGTAATCGAGACAAAATGTGCAAATTTCGAGAGATTTAGCTTGTTCATTTGAGTTTGGAGTGGTTCTGTGCTATACTATCTTTAGCGTAATGATACTAGTTGGGAGTGAGCGGATTTCTGCTCACTCTTTTTGATGGAAAAGTCATCAGGACACGGTTCGTTACATCAATCTCGAAGGAGGCGAAAATTTTGAGTAGTGCTGTGGAAACTGTAACAAAGTTAGTCACACCAATCTTAGAAGAACAAAATTTTGAACTTGTGGAAGTAGAGTTTGTTAAGGAAGGAAAAAATTGGTTTTTACGAGTATTTATCGATAAAGAAGGTGGCATTGATATTGAGGAATGTGCCTTTGTCAGCGAAAAATTAAGTGAAAAACTAGATGCAATGGATCCAGATCCAATTCCGCAAGCGTACTTTCTGGAAGTTTCTTCTCCGGGAGCAGAACGTCCGTTAAAGAAAGAAAGCGATTATGAACAAGCGGTAGGCAAGTACATTCATATTTCTCTTTATCAAGCAGTTGATGGAGAAAAACAGATTGAGGGTACCTTAGTCCATCTTGATTCAGAACAATTAACATTAAGTGTAAAAATTAAAACCAGAGTGAAGGAAATGACTTTTGAACGTAAAAATATCGCAAAAGCTCGTTTAGCCATTCAATTTTAATCAACAGACTCGAATGTAAAAAAGGGTCCACTAAAAGTTTTACTTTTAGCTGGGCCTGTGACAAGTTTTAACGAGAAGTTTTTCCCTTGGAAGAAGAACCACTCGTTCAGCTTTAACGAATCCATAGGAGGAAAAGAAAAACAATGAGCAAAGAAATGTTAAATGCATTAGACGTATTAGAAGCTGAAAAAGGGATTCCTAAAGATACGGTGATTGAAGCGTTACAAGCAGCTTTAGTTTCTGCATATAAAAGACATTATGGACAAGCAAGCAACGTCGAAGTTGAATTTGAACCAAAAAAAGGCAATATTCACGTGTATGCTGTCAAAGAAGTAACAGAAGAAGTATTTGATTCACAATTGGAAGTTTCATTAAAAGATGCCGTTGCATTAAATGGTGCATATGAAATCGGCGACAAAATTCGTTTTGAAGTTACGCCAAAAGACTTTGGCCGCATTGCTGCCCAAACAGCAAAGCAAGTAATTTTACAACGTGTCCGTGAAGCAGAAAGAACAATTATTTATAATGAATTTAGCGAATACGAAAATGACATCATGCAAGGAATTGTTGAACGTCAAGATCGTCGTTATATCTATGTAAACTTAGGCAAAATCGAAGCAGTCTTATCAAAACAAGATCAAATGCCAAATGAATTTTACCAACCGCATGATCGGATTAAAGTTTACGTATCACGTGTTGAAAACACATCAAAAGGCCCACAAGTTTTTGTAAGCCGTAGCCATCCAGATTTACTAAAACGTCTTTTTGAACAAGAAATTCCAGAAGTTTATGATGGAATTGTTGAAATCGTAAGTGTCGCTCGTGAAGCTGGCGATCGTTCAAAAGTAGCTGTTCGTTCAACAGATCCTAATATTGATCCAGTGGGTACCTGTGTCGGTCCAAAAGGCCAACGTGTCCAAGCGATTGTGAATGAATTAAAAGGCGAAAATATGGATATTGTGGAATGGAACGAAGATCCAGCTATTTATATTAGTAATGCCTTGAATCCAGCTCAAGTATTAGATGTTATTTTTGATCCAGAAAATAGCAAAGCATGTACAGTTGTTGTACCTGATTATCAATTGTCATTAGCAATTGGTAAACGTGGTCAAAATGCGCGCTTAGCTGCTAAATTAACGGGCCATAAAATTGATATCAAATCAGAATCTGATATGGCTGAATTTTATGAACAACAAGCCAATCAAGAAGTTGCCGAAGTGGCAGAAGAAATGGATGAAGCAATTATCCATTCAGATATGACGGCAGATGATTACGAAAACTTGGCTGCTGAAGAAGCAGTTGTTGAAGCAGAAATTACAGAAGAATTACCTGAACAAGAATAACGTTTTTGGAGGGTGAAAAAATGAAAAAGAGAAAAATTCCAATGCGTAAATCGGTTGTTTCAGGCGAAATGAAACCGAAAAAAGAATTAGTCAGAATTACTCGCTCCAAAGAAGGCGAAGTGGCCTTAGATCCAACTGGTAAATTACCAGGACGTGGCGCTTACGTTGATTTGGATCCTGCGGAAGTCCAAAAAGCTTGGGATAAAAAAATTCTTGATCGTGTCTTAGAAACAAAATTAAGTGATGAATTTTATCAAGAACTATTGGATTATGTAACGCACCAAAAAGCCCGCAAAGAGTTGTTTGGCGATGGAAAATAAAACCAAAATTTTGAACCTTTTAGGTTTAGCAATGCGCGCCGGTAAATTAGTCACAGGCGAGGAATTAACCCTTAAAGATATTCGTGCAAACAAAGCGAAATTTGTGTTTGTTGCGCAAGATGCCAGTGAGAATACTAGAAAGAAAATCAAGGACAAAAGTTCTTATTATAATGTTCCTGTTAGCGAACTGTTCAGTCAATTCGAGCTCAGCCAAGCGATTGGGCGACCACGAATGGTTATCGGAGTAACTGATGCAGGATTTGCCACCAAAATCAAGGAATTACTAAAAGGTTAGGAAGGTGATTGCATGGGAAAAAAAAGAATTTATGAACTAGCAAAAGAAATGAATAAAGCAAGCAAAGACGTTGTCGATAAAGCGCATCAATTAGGTATGGATGTTAAAAACCATATGGGCGCAATTAGTTCCGAGCAAGAAACAAAGCTTCGTCAAGCATTCGGAGGAGGAAGTACCGTAAATACTCAATCAAAAGCAACAAACAACCAAAAGCAACAAACAACACAAAATAAACCAGCCAATAAGAAACCAATGAACAATAAACCTGGTGAACAAAGAAATAACCAAAATCGTCCAAACAATCAATCAACGAATGGACAACAAAGAAACAACAACAACCAAAATCGTCACGGCCAAAGCAACACACAAAACCGTAGCAATCAAACAAATACAAACAATCAAAACCGCAATACCCAAAACAATAACGGTTCTACAACGAATCAAAATCGGACCAGCCAAAATAACAATGGCGGGAACAACCAAAACCGTGGCGGCCAAAACCGTAACAACAATTTTGGTGGCGGTCAAAATCGTAATAACCGGAATAACTTTAATAACCAAAACCGCAATCGTTTCAACAAAAAAGGGAAAAAAGGCAAACATCAACAAGAATCAGCGAAGCCAGCAGTACCAGCACGTAAATTCCGTGAATTACCAGATGTTTTAGAATATACAGAAGGTATGAACGTGGCAGATATTGCGAAAAAAATCCACCGCGAACCAGCGGAAATCATCAAAAAATTATTTATGATGGGTGTCATGGTTAACCAAAACCAAGCCTTAGATAAAGATACAATTGAATTATTAGCTGTGGACTATGGCATGGAACCGCAAGAAAAAGTCCAAGTTGATATTGCGGACATTGATAAATTCTTCGAACCGGAAGCAGTTGTTGAAGAAAACTTAACTACACGTCCCCCTGTTGTCACAATCATGGGACACGTAGACCACGGGAAAACGACATTATTAGATACATTGCGCCATTCTCGTGTGACTTCAGGTGAAGCGGGCGGTATCACGCAGCATATTGGTGCCTATCAGTTAGATATTGATGGCAAACCAATTACGTTCTTAGATACACCAGGACATGCGGCCTTTACAAGTATGCGCGCACGTGGTGCCAGCATCACTGATATTACCATCTTAGTTGTTGCAGCGGACGATGGAGTAATGCCACAAACAATCGAGGCGATTAACCATGCGAAAGCGGCAAAAGTGCCGATTATTGTAGCAGTTAACAAAATTGATAAGCCTGGTGCAAATCCTGATCATGTGAAACAAGAATTAAGTGAACATGAATTAATTCCTGAAGAATGGGGTGGAGATACGATTTTCGTCAATATTTCAGCGAAATTCAATCAAAACATTGATGAGCTATTGGAAAATATTTTATTGATTGCTGAAGTAGAAGACTTAAAAGCTGATCCAACGCAAAAAGCAATTGGAACAGTGATTGAAGCGCGCTTAGATAAAGGTAAAGGTCCGGTTGCGACATTACTCGTTCAACAAGGAACTTTACATGTTGGTGATCCAATCGTTGTTGGTAATACTTACGGACGTGTTCGTGTGATGACCAATGACATGGGCCGCCGTGATAAAGAAGCAGGACCCGCAACTCCTGTAGAAATTACCGGATTAAATGATGTTCCTCAAGCGGGTGATCGTTTTGTGGTCTTTGAAGATGAAAAAACAGCACGTCAAGCAGGGGAAGAACGGGCTAAACGTGCGTTGCTTGAACAACGTTCAGCAAGTAGCCGTGTGACATTGGATAACTTATTTGAAAGCCTAAAAGAAGGCGAATTAAAAGAAGTTAATATCATTGTCAAAGCAGACGTACAAGGATCTGCCGAAGCCGTTTCAGCAAGTTTACAAAAAATTGATGTAGAAGGCGTTCGTGTGAAAATTGTTCACGCGGCAGTTGGGGCCATCAATGAAAGCGACGTAACTTTAGCCGCAGCAAGTAATGCGATTATTATCGGCTTTAACGTTCGCCCAACACCACAAGCGAAACAACAAGCAGAACAAGAAGAAGTTGATATTCGTTTACACCGTATTATCTATAAAGCCCTAGAAGAAATCGAAACAGCGATGAAAGGGTTATTAGATCCAGAATTTGAAGAAAAAATTACGGGTCAAATGACGGTTCGTGAATTGTACAAAGTATCTAAAGTTGGCACAATCGCTGGCTGTTATGTTACAGAAGGCTTTATTCGCCGCGATAGTGGCGTGCGTGTCATTCGTGATGGTATTGTTATTTATGAAGGTAAATTAGCAAGCTTGAAACGCTTTAAAGATGACGTGAAAGAAGTCAAACTTGGTTTTGAATGTGGCGCTATGATTGAAAACTTCAATGATTTACGTGTAGATGATGCGATTGAAGGCTTCATTATGGAAGAAATCAAACAATAATTTTAGTAATTGGAGGAAGACACTATGGCAAATTATCGTGACCGTCGTGTAGGTCAAGAAATCATGCGTGAAGTGAATGATATCTTGAACAAACGCATCAGAGATCCACGCGTCCAAGGCATCACTATTACAGATGTTCGTGTGACCGGTGATTTACAACAAGCAACGATTTATTACAGCTTGTTATCTGATTTAGCTTCCGAACAACAAAAAGCTCAACAAGGCTTAGACAAAGCCAAAGGACTGATTCGTAAAGAATTAGGACAACGGTTAACCTTGTATAAAACACCAGAGTTGATTTTTGAAAGAGACGAATCTGTCCAATACGGAAATCACATTGATGAGTTGATTCGTAAGTTGAATCAAGGTGAATAATTAAAAAGAAAAAGCACACCAGACGAATGGTGTGCTTTTTCTTTTCATGATTTCTTGATAAAATAGTCATGGAGGTGCAAAGATGAAAAGAATTGTTGCTTTCTATAAAAATGGAGATCGTTATTTAAAAGAAATGGGTTCAGGCAAGAGTTCCCTGTACTTTTTTCTTTTCTTCTTTGTACTACATAGTATGCGGGAACATATTATTCAGTTCATCGGATTTTGGCCGTCATTTATATTCGTCCTCATACTTGTCCCAAATCTTATGCTTGGCGTCGGACATATTAACCATTGGTACAAAAACCGCTCTTGAATTTTCCAGAATACTTTTAAGCATGGAACAAAATCCTTATTGATTTTGTTCCATGCTTTTTAAGTTAACCCAGTATTTAATACCATCACAGAATAATCCCTAAATTCAAAAATCCGTCCTTTATAAAGATAAGTGGCGCCATACTTTTGTCGATAGTACGTAATCACATTTTTTAATGTTTCAACATCGATTTCCAAAAATTCAGCACAAGAATAATGGTTACTTAAGCCAGCTTCAGAGCAACGAATTAAATCGTCTAATGTAACTAATTGCTCTAAGGCCACATTGCGAGCTTTCAACTCTTGCTTCCGATTTTCTGTACAATTTTGATTTAAAATAGTGCCAACGGATGTTTGATAATGCCCGTATTCCTCGGCTAAAATGTTCTTCTTTTGACGGGTACTCAATGTTTTTTCAATATAAATTTTGCCATTTCGATACAACCCATAACAACCTGTTTGATTGTATAAATCAATTTCTAAAACCGTCACATCCTTTTGAATGGAACTGACGAGTTTTTCATAATCATTCACTTTACCATTCACCTGCCATTACTTAATAAAAAGAGTAGATGGGAAGTTAATCCTCTTTTTTGTCAGAAGAAATCGATTGTTGATATTTGGCATCAATTTCATCCAAGTAATCGTGAATTTTCTCGATTTCTTCTTTTGAAAATATCTTTTCTGGATCCCCAGCGTGGGCAGCCAGTGTCATTTCGTCACGGCGAGGGAATGAGAGAATTTCTGCTTGCGTTTGTTGTTCGTGTAATTGTTGTTCGGCAAATTGATAAACGATGGCTTGTCGTTGGGGCTCTAATTTTTTATAAATGCGGTCGATAGTTGAGGCATTTTTTTCCATGGGAACTTCTTGTCCCATCAACCAGGCCTCATTAATGTCTAATGCATCTGCAATGCGATAAACTTTGTCTTGTTTTGCTTCGTAACGACCAGCTAGCCAATCGCTGATCGAAGATTTACCGATGCCAGTTTTTTTCGCTAATTCACTAGGTTTGATGTTCTTGGCTGTTAAAGCTTCTTTTAAACGGATAGCAAAAATGTTCATATTTCCGAACCTCCTATTGCCTCAAAGTATACTATACCTGTTTAGAGAAGGCAAGTAACAATCGCAATTAAAATTAGCGGTTCATAAAACCGAACTTATGAGTTGACAGTGAAAATATTTGATGCTAAGATAGAGCCATTCGAATGTTCGGTTAACTGAACTATTTTTTTGAACACTTCGTTCGGAAAACCGTATTTTTGTAGAAAGGGTGAAGAAATGAGTCGGAATTATAAAAAAACGTTGTCGGATATGTTACTTTTAGCAATTATTTTATTAATAAGCAGTGTCTCAATAAAAATTGGAGCCATCGTGATTGGTATGATTGGCCTCATGGAATTACTAACAGAATAACAATAATTTAGTCAAAAGGAGAGAAGCGGATTGGCAGAACGACGCATGTTTGCAAAAACGATTATTGATAGTGATGCGTTTTTAGATATGCCCTTATCAAGTCAGGCCCTGTATTTTCATTTAGCGATGCGTGCCGATGATGATGGATTTATCAATAATCCCAAAAAATTGCAGCGAATGGTCGGTTGTGGGGAAGACGATCTAAAATTGCTAATGGTTAAAAAATTTATTCTAGTATTTGAAAGCGGTGTGATCGTTATCAAACATTGGAAAATTCATAATTATATTCGCAGTGATCGTTACAAACCAACCTTGTATCAAGAAGAGAAAAATCAGATTGTTGAAAAAAATAGCAAAGCTTATACGTTTAAAGCAGAATCGTCTGTCAGTGGTCAACCAGCTGACTACCAACGGTTACCACAGGAAAGCATAGTCCAGTCTAAGTTAGGTCAGAGTCAAGGTAGTAGTTCAGAAAACGATTGTTTAAAGATGATTTATCATTTTTATGAGGAAAACGGCTTTGGTACACTGGCCTCAAAAACAAGCCAAGATTTTAAGTATTGGTTGCAAGATTTTATGCAAAAAGGGGCTAGCCAAGAGGAAGCATGCCAATTAATCTTGCATGCTTTAGGAATTGCCATCGATCGAAATAAACGGAATTATGGCTATGTAAATGCTATTTTGAAAAGTTGGGAGCAACAAAATTATTTATCCGTACATGAAGTTCTGGTAAATGATAAAAAACAAGTGTCGGAGCATGCGCCGCAAATGACAGAAGAATATCAAGAGTTAGGTTTTTAAAGAAAGGAGGAAATCAGTATGCATGCGACAGATCAAACTTTTCAAATACTATTGAGTCAATTGTTAGAAAAAAGTTGAAGACCGTTGTCCTGAATGTGGCAGTGAACAATATGTTTGGCAACAAAAAAATAAAGATGGCACAGAACGTTGTGCCCCAACTTGTTGGTCGTGTGGGTATAAAATGCTAAAAAAACATGAACAAGAAGCCACTCAACAACGTTCTCAAGAGAGTTTTATGGCACGTACACAAAAATTTTTTCATCAAGGGTCCTTAATTGCTGATGATGCGCTACGGCAATGTCGCTTAACCAATTACCAAACCACTGAATTAGAAACAAGACAAGCAAAAGAACGGGCCTTAGCAGCAGTTTCAGCGATTGTTGAAGGAAAGCCAATCCACGTTATTTTTTCAGGGAAACCTGGTGTTGGTAAAAGTCATTTGGCTATCAGTATTTTAGTTGAAGTCTTAGAACGCTCTGCATATCAAAAGTATTGTTTATTTGTCAGCTACTCTGAGTTATTAGAAAAACTAAAAATGTCCATGAATGAATCGGCCAAAAGCCAAGCAAAGGCTCAAGCGTATATTACTAGAATGAAAAAAGCAGACGTTTTGGTTTTAGATGATTTAGGTGCTGAATTAGGAATTAAAAATAAAGTTAGTACGGATTTTAATAATGACATCTTAAACCGAATTTTAGAAGGTAGACAGAATAAAGCAACTATTTTTACTACTAATTTTTCTGGAAAACAACTGGTGGAGGCCTATGGAACACGCATTATTTCTCGTCTAATGAAGCACGCCAGTGGCTATGTTTTCCAATACAAAGACACAACAGACAAACGAATGAGGAGTGTGAAATAAATATGTTAACAATTATTATTGGGTTTATCTTTTGGACAATGACACTAATGTTAGGTTATCTAATTGGTGAAAGAGAAGGCCGTAAACATGAGTAATTTAACAAAATGTAAAAAAGATTTATTTGAAATGAAAAGCGTTGTATTTAAAGATATTTCAAAGCAACAAAGCGAAAAAGCACAAAAAAGAAAACGACTCTTACAACTAATGAATCAATATCCCGATTGGGCAAGTCAAAAAAATAAACTTATTATGCAGGAAATTCAAGAATTAGGACAAGCAATCGGTAATTGGTCGATGGATCAATCAAGACCCATCCAATCCATCAAGGCCACATCGTTTACAAAAAGCGAGTATCTCTATTTAATTTGGCTCGGTTATTCAGATGAAGCGATTCGTCACGGCTTAGACATGTCGAAAGAGTGTTATTTTATTTATCGATTAACACTTTTAAATGAATAAAAGTAAAGGAGATTAACCAATGCGTACGTCAACATTTAATTATATCAAAGATATTTTAGCAGACTTTTATAAAACAGATGAGTATATCCAGCAACGGGAAGAAGAATTACGGCACCCTTATCAAGAAGCAGATTTAAATGCTGGTATTAGAGGACAAGGACTTCACTCTGTAGTGACCGAACGAATGGCGATTACGATAGCTATGGATCGTCGTCTGTGGAACTTAGAGAGAAATCGAGACATTATCAAAAATTGTTTAGCTGAAGCGGATGAACAAACGCGCGTGATTATTGAAGAACTATATATGAAAAAACGGCCCTCTTTAACATTAATTGGACTTGCCCAGCAATTATTTATTAGTAAAAGCCAAGCCTATAAATTAAGAAATCATTTCTTTGAAGCGGTGGCGGATGAACTAGGGATGTAAACATGGAAAAAGCGTGGAATTTTTTCAGGTGTCAACATGGTAAATTAATAGTGTCGAAAGAGATAGATAAACGTGAGGCAACCAAAAAAATGAAGACACGGAATTCTATGATTTTGACTGCTTTCTTGTGTCAGCTATGAAGGAGCAGAAAATGCCGGCTACTTTCAAGATCCTTCATTTTGACTAGAAGAGAGCCAATTTGTTAACCAATCCTGAATTTTTTGAATGGAAAGGTGGCGCTAAAAATGAATGAAGCGGAACAAGAGTTATATGAAGCCCTTGTTGCAATCTGCCAGACGTCAGGATTTTTGTTGCTAGAGGAACTGCCGACAGATTTACCAGATCAGCCATTTGTTTACTTAGGTGATAGTAAAGAATTACCTAAGCCAACTAAATCAGCTATTTTGGGTGAAATTGAATTAATAATGCATGTTTATGGTGCGTTATCTGAACGACAACAAATTTCTACAATTAAAGGAACGATTTTACGGCAGGCAACCAGTAACTTAAAACGAACGGCTCATTTTAATTGGGGTATCAAACATCAAGAAGTCAAAGCACAAATGGTAAAAGATACCAAACAAATGAAAAAAACAATTTGGCATGCTGTACTACCATTACACATGCAATTTTACTAGGAGGAATTATCAATGGGAGAAGTTATGCAAGGAAAAGACCGTATTTTATTAGTTCGTCGCTTGGATGAAGCAGCGACAAAGAAAGCAATGAAACCCTTATTTCAAATTGAACATGAATGGGAATTCTCACGTGAATCGAGCGGTACGCAAACAAAAGATGGCGTTGCGAATGCTGTTTCTGGTTTAGAAGTTACGTTATCGTTAAGCGGTTTAGCCTCTCGAGATGATGAAAATTTATACATGAAAGACGCAGTTGAAGATGGCATCTTAATGGAATTTTGGGATGTTGATTTAAAAGGTGAAAAAAATGCGGAAGGTAAATATCCAGCAATTTATGCCCAAGGTTATGTAAATTCATGGAGTTTACCAGCCAATGTAGAAGAATTAGTAGAAATCGAAACAGAAGCCTCTATTAATGGCAAACCACAAGATGGTTTTGCAACAGTAGAAGCAGATATTATTGCAGAAGCACAATATGCGTTCCAAGATACCGTTCCAGATAAAGCACCACAACCTGGCGCATAATCAAAAAGTGTTGAATTTTAGGAGGATAAAAAATGAATTTAGAGATTAACGGAAAAACAATTGAAGTGAAATTTACGATTGGCGCGATTCGTGAATTAGATAAACGTTACCAAATTGAAAATGGCGCTGCCAAATTCGGCATGGGCATCAGTTCAGCAATGATTTATTTACGCCAATACAATCCAGTAATCTTAGTTGACATCATGGAAGCTTTACAAAGTGGGCAATTAAAAATAGGTAAGTCGGAAATTGAAGCATGGTTAATGACCCAAGATGTCAAAAAACTTTCAGATGATTTGCTTAAAGAAATGGGAAAGCAACCTCTTACAAAACCAATGATCGATCAGTTCAGCAAAGAAGCGAAGAAAGCAGAAGCGCAAGCGACCAACTAATTAAAACGAGCGATGACGTGTATCACGACATCGCTCTTTCTGCTTTTCGCTACTTAGGCTGTCATTCATTTGAAGAAGTGGATCGGATGACCATGTCTGAATTTGAATTACGAATGATTGCTTTTAATTTAGCAGAAGTAGATGAAGAGCGGAAAAGGCACGAGCTTGCCTACTTAAATGTTAAAGCGCAAGCGACAAACAAAAAAGGAAAACCCGTTTTTGAAAGCTTTAAAAGTTTTTATGATTATGAAAAACGAGTTGCTGAAGTTCTGGCAGCTAACCAGCCACAACGAACGAAATTAAATGAGTGGAAAAAAACGCAACTTGCCACTGTGGCAGAGCGTCTACGCCGCTATCGAGAAGGGAGGAGAGTAGATGGAGAATGACAAAGAAAAAACGCCGTTATCGGAGGCAAAGAAAAGCCTTGCAGGCGTCCAACAAGCATTAAAAAGTATGAGCGGTGAGTATGCCTTATTAAGTGGATATTTAGGGAAAATTAGTGCGGGTGTCAATCAGTCAGCCACGGTCATGAACACATTTAAAACCGTCATGCAACAATCTGGAGAAACAGTGAAAAAAACAGGAGACGAAACAGCAAAGGCAGCAGATCAAATGAACACAGCGTTAACAGATTCTGCTGAACAAGCCGGTGAAGCAGCTAAAAAAGCGGGGAAAGAAACCTCTGATGGCTTTACTAATGCACAAAATAATATGCTGAGCTTTGGGACGGCCATGACTAGTGCCGTTTCCTTACCTATGCTGAACGTTTTAAAAACAGCTATGGGCGTCGGTGCTGGGGTCAGTGGCGAATTTCAAGGAATGCAAGGACTGATTATGGCCAGTGCAGGAGGGATTTCTGATTCATTGCAGGGCGAGTTGCAAGGGGCATTGACTCAGATGAATCAATCATTTGAAGCGGCGGCACAAGTGATTCAAAGCGTGATGGCTCCAGGAATGGAAATTTTGGTTCAAGTGGTTATCACAGTCGTCAAAGGCATTACAGCTTTGGTGAATTTATTTATCAAATTACCAAAACCCGTCCAAGTTTTTATTGTTGCCATTATGGGCATTTTAGCCGCCATTGGGCCCATGTTGATTATGGTAACGATGGCTCAGCAAAAATTTCAACAGTTTAGTGATGGTTTGGTTCTTGTAAAAGGAAACATTGGGAAGTTAGGTGGTGGCTTATCAAAACTAAGTGCTAGTTTTAGTGCCTTAAGTGGAGGACCATTAATTTTAATTGTAGCAGCCGTTTTAGCAGCGGTAGCAGCGTTTATTTATTTCTATAAAACCAATGAAACATTTAGAAATAGTATCAATAGCTTAGCTAGTGCCATTCAAGGAGCTGTTTCAGCGGCGTTTGGTAAATTGGTAGGACTGCTACAACAGATCCAGCCGGCCTTTCAGCAAGTAATGGCAGTTTTTAAACAATTTTTTGCAGTAGGCTTAGAGAAAATGGCGACTATTTTTTCAACAATTGGTCGTGTGCTAGCAGGCGTTTTTGCCAGCGGTTTGCAATTAGGTAGTAACTTATTAGGGCAATTTGGTGGCACCTTTGACAAAGCTGGTTTAGCGGTTGGTCTTTTGGTAAAAGTTCTGACAAAGGTTGCACTGGCTGCATTAGGAATTTCTGGGCCGTTTGGTCTAATTATTTCCTTGATTGTTTCATTCGTGACGGCCTGGATGAAAACCGGTGATTTGAGTGCGGGTGGTATTACCCAAGTCTTTGATAATTTAGGTAACACGATTACATCGGTTACAACAATGCTTGCGGCTAATCTACCGAAAGTTATACAACTTTTTACAACCGTCTTAACCAGTATTCTCGGGAAAATAACAGAAGCTATTCCAAGCATCGTCACCGCGTTATCTAGTTTAATTACGTTAATTGTTGGTGCGATCGTTGCCAATTTGCCAGTCTTAATTGAAGCGGCAACACAAATTATTACTACGTTGATTCAGGGGATTACAACAGTCTTACCAATGTTGATAGAAGTTGGTTTGAGCTTATTAATGACTTTAGTTAATGCGATTGTCACCGCCTTGCCAACAATTACAACTGCAGCGATTAATATCATCACTACATTAGTGACAGCTTTTGTCACAGCGTTACCAATGCTAGTTACAGCAGGTGTTTCAATTATCACGGCCTTAGTCAATGCATTTGTTACTATGTTACCGTTGATTTTGACTGCTGGTTTACAAATTTTGATGGCATTAATCACTGGGATTATGACGATTTTACCTCAGTTAATTCAATCAGCGCTGACGATTATTCTAGCGTTAGTGACAGCGTTGATAGGTGCCTTACCACAGATTATCAGCGCAGGTGTCAAATTGTTAATGGCGTTAATTCAAGGAATTATTTCGATTTTACCAACCTTAGTTGCGGCAGCTATTACCTTAATTTTGACATTGGTAAATGCCTTAATTGGTGCCTTGCCACAAATCATCAGCGCAGGCGTCAAATTGCTAATGGCTTTGATCCAAGGGATTATTTCAATTTTACCGCAACTGGTTACTGCAGCAATTACGCTAATTACCGCTTTAATGGGTGCGTTAATCAATGCGTTGCCACAGTTGTTAAGTGCTGGGATTCAACTGATTCAAGCCTTAATTAATGGTGTACTCAGTCTATTGGGTACCTTGCTGTCCGCAGCAGGAACATTAATCTCACAAATGATCACGAAGATTGGTTCTTATTTTGGTCAACTGTTAGCTTCGGGCGGACAGTTAGTTGAAAATATCAAAAATGGGGTTACCAATGCAGCCGATCAGGTAAAAAATGCCATTGGTTCTGTAATTGAAGGTGCTTGGCAAGCAATCCAAGGTTGGTTTTCAAAATTTACCGATGCTGGTGCGAATATTGTCGGCATGATTGCTGATGGAATTACAGGCGCAATTGGAAAAGCCAAAGAAGCAATCGATGGGGTCGTCAGTAAAATTCGTAACTTTTTACCATTTTCACCAGCAAAAGAAGGTCCCTTATCTGATTTGCATAAATTGAATTTCGGCGGCACGATTGCCACGGGGATTTATGCAGGCGAAACAGCCGTTAGTAGAGCAATGGCTTCTATTTTAGACTTACCGCTGTTAAATGATTTTGCCTTGGACTTAGCTGGTCGAGGAAACTTCACAGCAACGATTGACCATCGTTTAGAAAATGATGCATACAATCGACCATTATTTGTGACAGTAGAGTCAACGTTAGATGGGAAAGTTGTCGCAGCAACTACGGCGCCTTATTTAGCAACAGAGTTACAACGACAACAAGTGAAACAAAATAACCGCTTAGGAAGGAGAGGATAACATGTATAAATTTGTTGATACCAATCAAGCAACTCATTCAACGCCTCTTCCTTCAGAAGCGTTGAATTTTAACGGCCAATTTTTAGAAAAAGTCATCCCTGGCTATCAAACATTATCAGTTTCAGGACGAGAATTAGTTCCAAGCGAAATTGAAAGCTATCAATTAGGGATTCGTGATGGTAAACGTCACGTTTATGCGCGAATTCCAGAACGAGAATTAACAGTCAAATATCGCCTTTCAGCTGTGAATAATGAAGCGTTTCGAGATGCATTTAATCATTTAAACGTTGCTTTGTTTACGGAAAAAGACGTTTCTATTTGGTTTAACGATGAACCGGAAATGCTGTGGTTTGGCAGTAAGTCTTCAGTGAGTGATGTACCCGAAGGTGTTAACCAAGTAACAGGCACCTTTACTTTATTGCTTTCTGATCCGTATAAATACACACGGAGTGATGCGACTAGTGTGATGTGGGGTTCGCCAACCATTACATTTCAAGCGAATTACTTAATGGGGAATACAGGCTCAGGTGCAGTTGATTTTCCAATTTTAATTGAAGGCGGGGCTTATTGGGGATCAACCATGATTACCTTTCAAAATCGGGCTTACACGATGGGGGATTTAGGCAAAGAAGTTCGGCCAATTGAAATTTATCCTACGGTTGAAGGATTAAAAGTCAAACCGACCATTATTTTAACAGGAACCGGACGTGGTGTTTGGATTAAAACACGGAACGATACAATTAACTTAGGAGACTTTGATCGTTCGGAAATTATTATCGATACTGAAAATTTTTATCTGACAAAAAATGGTGCACCGATGATTCGACCAATGAACGATTTTTATCTATATCCCAATGAACCGCTGTATATTCAAGCCAAAGATAGCGACTTCCGCTTGACGATTCGCTATCCTAACCGATTTGTGTAGGAGGGTGATTAAATGTTAATGGCGCTGGATTTGAAAAGAACATATACGGCAATCTTGGACAATGCCTATCAAGTCAGTTATGAAAAAATAGAGAACAAAATTGGGAGTTTAGATTTTACCATGCCACTAGATGATCCTAAAAATGAATTTATTGCAGAAATGCAATGGGTGGAACTGACCGACAATGAGAATGAATATATTGGTTTATATCGCGTGATGCCAACCACAATTAAGAAAGATGCGAACAATAATCAAATTCACTACTCTGCCACAGAAGCACTATGTACCTTAGGCGATACTGTCCTATTTGGTTGTCACGAAATTAAAAACAAAACAACGAAAGAGGCCATTCAATTTCTATTGAATAAACAAAAAACAAAGCATTGGGTCCTAAAAAAATGTGATTTTTCAAGGAAATTAACCTATAAATGGGAGAATGAAAATGGGCTAGTCGAGCCTTTATTTAGCATCCCAGCCGATTTCGAAGAGGAATATCTTTGGCAATGGAATACAGAGGTCTATCCTTTTGAACTTTCATTAGTCAAACCACCAACAGAAGCAGTTGCGCGAATTCAAGAAGGTTACAACATGCAAGGATTTGAAATAGAACGTAATCCCAAGATGCTAATCAATCGGATTTATCCATTAGGTTCAGGCGAAGGTGTTAACAAAGTCAATATTCGCTCGGTCAATCAAGGGGTTCCGTATTTAGAGAACAAGGCCGCAATTGACCGCTATGGTTTATTAGAGTCAATTTGGGTGGAACAGCGTTTTTCTGATCCCAAGGCATTAAAGGAAAATGCTTTGCGAATGTTAGAAGAATGGACCAAGCCACAAGTTTCTTGGGTAGTGACTGCAGCTGATTTAATTAAATTAACAGATCAACCTTTAGCAATCGATCGTTTGCGGTTGGGCACGGTTATCATGATTAATACGAATGAGTTTGGGAGTGTCAACCTTCGTATCAAAAAAGAAAGTAAAAAAGATGTCTTTGGTGCCCCCCAAGACATTCAGCTAGAGTTGGGAAATCTGCAAGAAACAATTCATAGTACCATGACAGCTTTCAGTCGGAAACAAGAGATTAGCGAAACTTACGCACAAGGGGCGACGACACTTTTAAATCGTTCAATACAAGGAGAACTTAACAAGACACAGCCAGTGGAGCTAAATTTATACTTTGACGAGGACATTCTTTATGTAAACACCGCAGAATTAACGTTCAAGGCAACTGCTAAAGGACCTTCGCATTCTGTAACGAACATTGATTTGGTAGTGGATGGCAAAAAATTACCCCAACTATCATTGCAACAACAACGGCTAAACATTTTGAGTTATTTACGAAAAACAACAGATGGAAAAATCGAACGCGGCAATCACACGCTTCAATTTTTCTCTCATCAGCCACTATGGTTGGATGCTTCGGTCATCTGTCGTGTGTATATTCAATCCCAATTGGGTGGCCAGTTTTAATAAAATAATGAAAACTAGAGGAGTGTGACGAAATGTCAGTAGAACATATTGAAGAATTAGATACCCTGAATCAAGGTCGCCTTAAAATCAATGCAATCTTGGATCAGTCGAATGCATCAGCTGAGAAAGTAGATGCTTATCAAGTCCAGTTAACGAATGGAATTTCTGAAGCGAAAAACATCGCAGATGAAGCTGGGAAAGAAGCCGTACAAATTGCCACTGATGCAGGCAATCAAGCAAATGAAACAGCCAACCAAGCGATGAACAATGCCAAAACAGCCATCACGATTGCAGGAAATGCAGTTTCAACGGCAAATAATAATAAACAAGAATTTGATACTTTACGAAATGATTTCGATCAATTAGTAGCAGAAGCGGGTGATAGTAATCCAGAAATTGTCCAAGCACGCACAGATACACAAGGCATCAAACAAGCTACCTTAGCGAATCGTCTTCAAATTGATTTGAATGACCGTATGACAAAAGCAGACGGTATTTCTTTATTGGCTAAGCCAACCACTGTCAAATTGAAGTTAGACTTTAACGGTAAAACGGCCGGCAATACAGCCACCAATGCAAACAGTTATTCCACTGATTTTACGGCTAAAATTCTTAAGAAGCCAACAGACGTTTGGGAGGAAGTTTCCCAAGCGGACTACAATAAAATGGCCAGCCGTGATGATGAGGGTGTGAAAACAGGTTCCACCCAAAGCGGTGTGATTCCGCAACAATTAGCGGCCTTCAATCTCGTTGAAGCCGCAAAAAAATTAATTCCACAAATGTTTGAAACATTCACAACTGACGAGGCGGTGGCATTTATTCGCCAGAACGTTCAATTTTTTACGATTAATCAACGTGTGAAAGCCGCTGCGCCCAATAATCAAACGATTAAAATCGCTGCGTATTTACCAACTACGGATAATTGGGTAACTCAAATCCAAGAATCAGCAAAAGAGTTCGGCGATTTTTCAATTCAAATCAATGATCAGAATTTTATCACAGATGAAGGTTTCATTTATTTAATGAGCTATACAGATTCATCGAATGGGGTAACGCCAGCTAGCTTAGAAGTTGATTACATGGGGCTTCATATTGGTCTGTCTGTTGATGCCCAAGCGGTTTTAGCGAAGAGTGGTTTTGTTCAAGCAGAGCAACTCAAGACCCATGTGGAAAATCAGGATAATCCGCATCAAGTAACCGCTGAACAAGTGGGGCTGGGCAATGTAGAAAATTATGGCTTCGCATCAGACAGCGAAGCAGTCGCGGGAACTTTAACGAGTAAATATATGCACCCGAAAAACGTTGCGGAAGCGATTAAAGGTCAAGCTGTGACACAAACAGGTGATCAAGAGATTGCTGGGGTGAAGAATTTTGTAACTATGCCAACCGTCAATGGTTTGCCTTTGGAATCCTCTAGAATGGCCATTTATGAAGCTAGTGGAGTCGGTGAAGTCGAGGCAAAATATCAGGCGGCCTTTAATAAGGATAATATGAAATTTGTATTAATTAGGGTAGGAAATCGTGTCGATGCATTTGTAAGATGTAATTTGAGTGATCCAACGAAATTGAATAATAATGTGGTTAAAGTGTTTACTGTTCCAACAGGATATACATTATCGACGAAGATTACAAAGGGAATATGGAATTTGGCGTTAACTGCTATGCAATATACATTCCCTCAACCGAATTGTGCAGGTTTATATGAGATGGGAAATCAAGGAATTCTTTTTGGTGCTAACCGTGCTGGAAATATTTACCTCCAAGGAAGTTGGTACACGGACGATCCGTTTCCGACAAAATAACAAGCTAGTTTAGGAGACTTTTTATGGAACGTTATCTCAACACAATAACAATGCTTTTAAGCATTTTCGGTGGGATTGTCGTACGTTTATTAGGTGGATTAGATCAATTGTTGGATGTCTTCCTCTTTTTAATTATTGTCGATTTCATCACAGGTTGGATTAAGGCAATCGCCACAAAAGAATTGTCCAGTCGGATTGGTATGCTCGGAATTGCGAAAAAAGTGACGATGTTATTTGTGGTTGCCGTAGCGGTTCGTGTTGAAAAAGTTGTGGGGAACAATTTGCCAATTCGGGAAATGGTTCTGATTTTTTACATTGCGAACGAAGGACTTTCTTTTTTTGAAAACATTGCGACCTTTATTCCTATGCCGAAAAAGTTAAAAGAGTTATTTATTCAGTTAAAAAATAAAGATGATTAAGTAGAAGTGGTCGGGACAAACGTAGAACTTTCGGCTGATTGCCGAAGAAATTACTTCTGTCCCGCCATTTATCTGCAGGTTTAAGCCATGAAAGGGAAGTTATTTTGACTTTCCTTTCATGGCTTTTTTTAGAAAGGAGTATGCTATGTTTAAAAAATTAATGATTCAACTTGCTTTAGTGATTGGCTTAAGTTTAACGATTCCGATGACGGCTTGCGCTTACATCATCGAAGCGGATCCGATCAACTTTACTTATTTTCCAGGCTCTGCAAGCAATGAATTAATTGTTTTACATGAATCTGGAAACGAGCGGAACCTAGGACCACACAGTTTAGACAATGAAGTAGCCTATATGAAACGAAATTGGTCAAATGCTTATGTCTCATATTTTGTCGGATCTGGTGGACGAGTGAAACAATTAGCTCCTGCTGGCCAAATTCAATATGGCGCAGGTTCTTTAGCTAACCAAAAAGCCTATGCGCAAATCGAATTGGCTCGCACGAATAATGCGGCGACGTTTAAAAAAGATTATGCTGCCTATGTTAATTTGGCCCGTGATTTGGCTCAGAACATTGGTGCTGATTTTTCGCTGGACGATGGAACAGGTTATGGAATAGTCACTCATGATTGGATTACAAAAAATTGGTGGGGAGATCATACAGATCCTTATGGTTATTTAGCGCGTTGGGGGATTAGTAAAGCGCAGTTGGCACAAGATTTACAAACGGGCGTTTCTGAAACAGGTGAGACTGTCATTGTTCAGCCGGGTAAACCTAATGCACCAAAATATCAAGTAGGACAAGCAATTCGTTTCACTTCAATCTATCCAACACCAGATGCTTTAATCAATGAACATCTATTAGCAGAGGCACTTTGGACACAGGTAGGAACAATTACAGCGAAATTACCAGACCGACAAAACCTTTACCGTATTGAAAATAGCGGACACTTGTTAGGTTATGTGAACGACGGCGACATTGCTGAACTTTGGCACCCGCAAACGAAGAAATCATTTTTAATTGGTGTGGACGAAGGCATTGTTTTAAGAGCAGGACAACCTAGTTTGTCAGCACCCATTTATGGTATTTGGCCCAAAAATACTCGCTTTTATTACGATGCGTTTTATATTGCAGATGGGTATGTTTTTATTGGTGGGACAGATACGTCAGGCGCGAGAATTTATTTGCCAATCGGACCAAACGATGGCAACGCACAGAATACATGGGGATCATTTACTAGCTAAAAAAGCCACAAACTCTGCTTTTATCAGAGTTTGTGGCTTTTTTGCATTTAGCAGAGATTTTGCCAAAGGGAATAAGTAACGGAGACTGCGAAGCTAGGTACTTTTATGCTATAATGACAAAGTTAGTATTATCGGAACTGGAGGAACTATAATGGACGGCATTTTACCGTTATGGAAAGAACGTGGCATGACAAGTCATGACTGCGTATTTAAATTGAGAAAAATTTTACATACCAAAAAAATTGGTCATGGTGGTACGCTAGATCCAGATGTCGAAGGGGTCTTACCCATCTGCGTTGGCAAAGGAACGAAAGTGATCGAATACATGGTAGATTCTGGCAAAACCTATGAAGGTGAAATTACACTTGGATTTGCTACGACAACCGAAGATGTTAGTGGCGAAATTGTTGAAAAAAAACCAGTTACAACACCTCTGTCAACTGAACAAATTGATCAAGCAATGGCCGAAATGACAGGTGAAATCACACAAATACCACCGATGTTTTCTGCGGTGAAAGTCAATGGTAAACGTTTATATGAATATGCCCGGAACGGGGAAGAAGTTGAACGGCCCCAACGAAAAGCTATGATTTATTCATTTGAACGTACTAGTGAACCAAATTTTAATGAATCTGCTCAAACACAAAGTTGGCGGTTTAAAGTGGTCTGTGGCAAAGGAACCTATGTGCGGACATTATCCGTGGATACTGGCAAAAAATTAGGCTATCCTGCCCATATGTCGGATTTAACGAGAACGGCAAGTGGCGGTTTGCAAGCTGCGCAATGCTTAACGTTAGAAGAAGTAGCCAAACAAATGGCTGCTGAAACAATTGATCAATGCCTGTTGCCTATTGAGACAGCAGTAGAACAATTCCCACGAATTGATTTATCAGATGAATTGTATCAAAAAGTAAAAAACGGCATGCGTTTGCACAAAAAAGAACTAGGAATAAAGGCAATGCCAGAATCCTTAGTTGCCTTATTTTACCAAAATCAAGTGGTTAGTTTATACATGCCACACCCAACGCATGATAAATTATTGAAACCAAGTAAAGTTCTACGGAACAATTAAATAAAAAAGAAGGAAGTTTTTGCACATGCAAGTTATTCAACTACATCATCCCTATGAACCCAATCAAATTCCTAATGAAGAAG
This sequence comes from Enterococcus sp. DIV1316a, assembly GCF_050536915.1. Classification (NCBI taxonomy): domain Bacteria; kingdom Bacillati; phylum Bacillota; class Bacilli; order Lactobacillales; family Enterococcaceae; genus Enterococcus; species Enterococcus sp. DIV1316a. Next base: position 1,073,562 of record NZ_CP172913.1, read on the forward strand.
TCGTGATGGTCCTAGGCTTTTTTGACGGTGTTCACAAAGGCCACCAAAAAGTAATTGAAACAGGCAAAAAGATTGCAGAGGAAAAAGGCTTGAAGTTAGCTGTGATGACCTTCAACCAACACCCATCAATCGTTTTTCAAAAAGTTTTACCAGAAAATATGAAATATTTAACTAGCTTGGAACAAAAAGAACGCCTAATGGCCAACTTGGGCGTTGATATTTTATATATTGTCGAATTTACTTCAGCGTTTGCTCAATTAAAACCGCAAGATTTTGTCGATCAGTATATCGTTAATTTAAATAGTGCAGTGGCAGTCTCTGGGTTTGATTATACGTATGGTCCTAAAGAAATCGCTGGAGTCAAACAGTTACCAACTTATGCGCAAGGCCGTTTTGAAGTGGTGACAGTACCAAAAGAAGAAATGACTGGTGCCAAAATTAGCTCAACAAGAATTCGCGAAAAAATGGAAGCCGGCGAAATGGAGGAGGTCACGGAGTTGTTAGGATATATTTATGAAACAGAAGGAACAGTTGTCCATGGCGATGCTCGTGGCCGTTTATTGGGTTTCCCGACCGCTAATGTCAAAGTGAAAAGCACCGTGCGCTTACCAAGAATTGGCGTCTATGCTGTGCAAATCGAAGTTGGTGGCAAATGGTATGTCGGCATGGGCTCAATTGGTCATAATGACACCTTTGGAAAAGGACGCGATTTAACCGTGGAAGTCTATATTTTGGACTTCCATCAAGACATCTATGGTGAGCAAGTGGTGGTTCGTTGGAATCATTATTTACGTGACCAAGTGAAATTCAATGGGGCTGAAGCCTTGATCGACCAATTAAAACAAGATGAACGAGATACGGCTGACTATTTCCAACAATCTGAGGACAAATAATGAAGATTCGTCAAGAAAAACCTGCAGAGTATCAAGCTGTAGAGCGTTTAACGTATCAAGCGTTCAAGGAATTAAACTTGACCGAAAACTGGCGTCCCACAGAGCATTTTATCGTGCATTTATTAAGAGAAAGTGCCGACTTTATTCCGGAGTTGTCCTTAGTTTCAGAAACTGATCAAGGAAAATTAACGGGTCATATTATGTCTTCAAAAGCCAAACTACGATTACCTGATCATACAGAAAAGGCTGTTTTGACCGTTGGGCCGCTAAGTGTCCATCCAGAAGCACAGAACACGGGCGTAGGCTCAGCGTTAATTAAGCATTCTGTGCAGAAGGCCAAAGAATTAGGCGTCGGCGGATTGATTATCCTGGGCCATCCAACTTACTATACGAAGTTCGGTTTTGTTCCAGCGACTACTTTTCAGATTACGTTACCGGAAAAAGAAATATCAGAAGCATTATTGGCTTTGGAATTACTGCCAGGTTATTTTGGCACAAGTGGTGGGGAGTGGCATTTTTCAACATGCTTTGCTTATCCAGAAACACACCCTGCAGAATTAGAAGCCTTTGAAGCAGAACTCGGAATAAATGAATAAAGAATAATAAGACGCGACAACTACTAGTTAAGTACTGGTGGTTGTCGCGTCTTTACTACTTTTTATTACAAAGTAGTTGACAGAACCGGTACTCAGTATTATTATGTAGTGGTACATAGTACTAAAGAGTAGTTTAGGGAGGAAAAGCAGTGAAGCAGACAGAGTTGCTAAAAGGCATTTTAGAAGGTTTAGTTTTAGCCATCATCCAAAGGAAAGAAACATATGGTTATGAAATTACAAAAATTTTAAATGACCAAGGGTTTACTGAAATTGTTGAAGGAACCGTTTATACGATTTTACTGCGTTTAGAAAAAAATCAATGGGTTATAGCTGAAAAAAAGCCTTCAGAAAAAGGACCAATGCGGAAGTTCTATCGCTTAACCTCATCAGGAGAAGCAGAACTCGCTGATTTTTGGCAGCGTTGGACGTTGCTTTCAAAACAAGTAAACAAGATGAAAAAAATGGAGGGATAGAGCATGTCAAATTTTAAAGCGTTGATCAAAAAAGTTGTGGGGGATAAAAAAGAGTACAAAGAATATAAACGACGGATTGCAGCATTACCAGCAGAGTATCGACAAGTATTTCAAGAAATTGAAAAATATGCATGGCATTTTTCAGATCATAGCGGAGCCAATATGTTCAATGCGTTGACTGATTTACTTGATTTGTTTGAAGAAGGAGCTGCTAACGGAACACCTATCAAAAATATTACGGGAGAAAAAGTAGGTGATTTTGCTGAAACAATTGTCAATGAAGTCGCTGGCAAATGGACCGATAAACAGAAAGAAAAACTGAATCATCAATTTTCTAAACAATAGTCAAAACAAAAAAAAGAGAATAAACATGGTTGAAAATTTTTTTAAAGAAGGAAAGTTGCTGGTTATTCCCAAGAAAAATGCGAAAAAAGTCCAAGTGTTTCAACGTGTGGCCAACCAATTTGAATTTGGGAAAGAATATACGGAAAAAGAAGTCAATCAGCGACTTAGAGAAATCTATGAAGATTATGCACTTTTGAGACGGTATTTAGTAGATTATCAGTATTTAGAAAGAGATAAGTTTGGAAAAATTTATCAGAAATGTGAGCAACACACAAAAATTATATAAATGGCTTTTTTTAAAAGTAGCGAAACTAGGTGAAATGAACCAAGTCTAGCTACTTTTTGTTATGTAAGCTTAGTAATAGTTCTATAAAAAACTCTCTATTTGTTTTCTAACTCAGACTGGTAAGATTGATTTAATTAGAAAAAGATAGAGGTGAGAGAATGAATCTACGTACTTTAGGTCTAACAAAAATTCTTTTGACCTTTATTATATTAAGTATTATTGGCGCGTTAATGATTTATAGCGCCAGTAGCTATGACTTGTTGATGCAAGGCGTGAAGCCCACTGCTGTGTTTATTAAACAAGGCATTATTATGTGTCTCAGCTGGGTGCTAATGTTCGTGATTTACAAAGTTCGACTAGAAGTGTTATTTAATAAGAAAATTGCGATTGGACTGCTTTTAGTTTCGGTACTATTACTGCTAATGGTTCGACTACCTTTTTTTGGTGTAGCAGCGAATGGCGCACAACGTTGGATTTCTCTCTTTGGAATCCAATTTCAGCCATCAGAACTTTGTAATTTTGCGATTATTTATTACTTGAGCTGTTATTTAGGTGAAAAAGAAAATGGCTTGACAACGAAGCAGTTAAGGAAACAATGGCTGTTTGTTTTGGTCGTTGCATTTTTAGTTTTGATTCAACCCAAAGTTGGCGGGGCCATTCTTATTTTAGTTATTGGCAGTGTCTTAATTTTCTCAGCAAGTATTCATGCAAAATTTAGTGTAATTGCTGCGGGGATTGTCGTTGCTAGCGCGGCGCTTCTTTCTAAAATAATTATTTTTCTAGGCGATCACCGCTACTTACCACATTTTTTTGCGCATGTGTATGACCGCTTAGTTGTTTTGAAAAATCCGTTTTTATCCTTTCATGATCGCGGATTTCAGCCTTCAATGGCCTATTTAGCGATGTATAACGGTGGGTTTTGGGGCACTGGACTAGCCAATGGTATGGTAAAAAAAGGTGGCTTGCCAGAAGGTCAAACCGATTTTATCTTTGCGGTGATTGTGGAAGAACTTGGTTTGATTGGCGGCTTACTATTGCTATTTCTTTTGTTATTTTTAGCGGCCTCGATTTTGCGGAGTAGTTGTGTAATAAAAAATCATTGTTACGGCTTGTTTTTGTTAGGGGTCGGGACCTTGATTTTAGCTCAAACGGCGATTAACATTGGTGGCGTTTTGGGTTTGATTCCAATGACGGGAATTCCTTTACCGTTTGTTAGTTACGGTGGGACAAGTTATTTAATCTTTTCAGTGGCATTAGGAATCGTCATTAAAATTATTGCAAACGAAAGGCGGCAGTTAAATGGTCAATACAAAAAAATTCAACTTACATCTTAATTATGATTTATTATTGCCCATTTTTTTACTCACACTTTTATCTTCTGGTGTGCAATATTGGATTGCCGTTAATGAAGGAAAAGATGGAACTGTGCCAGCATTAAAACAACTTTTCTTTATTTTTGTTGGCTATGCAGGCATGTTTTTAGCTAGTCGGCTGTCACAGAAATTTATTTGGAAAGTAGCTCCTTTTTTCTATGGGTTTTCATTAATCTTAATGAGTGCTTTGTATTTTTCCTATGACAAAGGAATGTATTTATTGACGGGCACAAAGCGCTGGTTAGATTTAGGGTTTATTAAATTTCAGCCATCAGAAATTGCGAAAATTGCGTTTATTTTAATGTTGGCAAAAATTATTATCCAACATGAGCAACAAGACTGGTCTGATAAATGGCGTTCAGACAAGCAACTTCTAAAAAAAATCGTTGCGGTTAGTGTCCCTGTTTTTTTCTTGATGGCGGTACAAAAAGATTTTGGGACATCCCTTGTTTTCGTAACGATTATTCTATCTCTTTTAGTTATTTCGGGAATTGATCGCAAAATTTTAATCATTATTTTCAGTGCTTTAGCAACGTTAGGCGTGGTCTTGATTCTGTTAGTCTTTACAGAGTGGGGGCACAAAGTACTCTTCTTTTTACATTTTAAACAATATCAATTGGATCGAATTTTAGCATGGATTCATCCCTATGATTATGTCGATAAAATCTCCTATCAACAAGTACAAGGCTTATTGGCAATTGGTTCGGGTGGTTTATTTGGCAAGGGTGTGCATGGGATTGAAGTGTATGTTCCTGTTCGTGAGTCTGATATGGTTTTTACTTTTATCGGGGAAGCCTGGGGCTTTGTGGGCAGTGCCACTGTTGTTTTTCTCTATTTTTACTTGTTTTATCAAGTTTTAGTAGCTGGCTTGCGGAGCAATTCGCGTTTCTGTATGTACATCTGTGTCGCCCTCATTTTTTCGCTGGTCTTTCAAACGGTGGAGAATATCGGTGCGGTGATTGGACTGTTGCCGTTAAAAGGTATTCCGCTTCCGTTTTTAAGTCAAGGAGGCACTTCGCTAGTGATGGCTATCACTTCTTTAGGATTTGTCAAAGGAAGAGAAGCCGCTACCTGAAAACACAAATAAAAACCAAGACTGGAACTCGCTTGCCGACAAGCTCTAGTCTTGGTTTTTACTATTGAAATTGTTTTTGGCATTCAGCCAAAAGTTGTTGAAGTTGTCGACTCATGTAACGTTCTTTTAAATAATAAACTGCCATGTTTCGTTTAGGTAGTTCTTGGTAAGTTAGTGTATGAATCGAATTGTCTAAAAGTTGAATATTTGTGTATTCGGGGACAATAGCGAAACTATCGGAATGAGACACCAAGTGAGTAATAAGTGAAAGAGTATCCACTTGAATGACTTTCTCTGGAGAAAAATTAGAAAACGTAGTATCTAGCCAATTGGTTAATTTGTTTTGCTCGGAAAATTCGGTATTTAAACGGACGAAGGGGTACATTGTTAGTTCTTTTAAAATTTCTTCCGTCGTAGCTTTGGCCAAAGCTGGATGATCGTTTCTTAAAATGAATTGATAATTTGCTGTAAATAAATCAATTTTACCAATATGTTCAGGTAATGGTAAGTCAGCAAAGGAAATACCAAAATCTGCATCCATTGTTTCCAAGGATTGAAGAATATTTTCTGTAATAATAGTGTGGACTTGTAAGTTGGATGAACGATCCGTTAATGTTGTCATTAGTAAGTCATTCAATTTATATTCTAAATCACAGAGATAAGTGGCTACATAAATATGGTTGGAAGAATGATTAATTTCTTTTAGCTCTTCTTCAATTGAGACCAACTCATTGGTGATGCGCCAACAATATTTTTCTAAAATTAATCCAGCTGGCGTTAAGGTGGTAGTTTGACCTTGGCGATTAAAAAGTTCCGCGCCTAACGTTGCTTCAAGAATTTTTATTTGCTTACTTAGGGCAGCTTGAGAAATTGCTAAATTTTCGGCTGCTTTAGTAAATTGTTTCACTTTGCATAACTCTAAAAAATAATGTAAACGAAATAGTTCCATGGGAATTCCTCCTTTTTCTATTCCTAGAATAAATAACGTAATTGTTCGAATAAATAACGGTGTGCTTCACAATGTCCGTGATGATTATTCTGAACTAAATAGATGGCTCGTTCTGGACTATCTTCCAGAGGAATACCAACTAAGTTACGTCTGTTTAGTTCATCAGTGAGTGAATAGGGAAGGATGCTACAGGCTTTTTCTCGTTGGACCATGTCTAAGACTAAATGAAGAGAAGGGAGTTCGATGACGATTTGCCGATTTTCCCAATTGATTTTACGTTCCCAACGTTTAAACACTTTTTTTTCATATACTTGATCGGAATATGCAGCAAAAGGTAAAGAACGAATTTCGTCAATCGTTACGCTATCGGCATGGGCTAAAGGATGATTTTTATTGACACAAAGGAGATAGCTTTCTGTATAAATTAATTCTTTCTCTAATGGAATCGAGGTATCCAAAAATATCCCAATCCCAATGTCAATTAAATCTGTTTCCAAAGCTGTTTCAAGATCGTAATAATACTTAAAATCAATACTTACATACGGATAGGATTGATTAAATAACAACAAGACTTCTCCAAATGCTTTATCTATATCAATTAAGTTTGTTCCAATCCGAATGGTCGTTGTCGATCCTTGGGTCACTAATTCATTAATCTCTTCTTGCGCTTCCTTAATGAGTGCAAAAATCATTTCTGTTCGCTTGGCGACGACTTCGCCTGCTGGAGAAAGCCGACAATGTTTCTTGTCTCTTAAAATTAATGAAGCACCTAATTCACGTTCCAACTCCTTGAGCTGGGTACTTAAATAAGGTTGACTCGTATGGAGCTTTTGAGAAGCTAAAGTAAAACTCGCATACTTTGAAACTGCCATAAAATATTCTAGTTGTTGTAATTTCATTTTCCTCACCGCCGTTTCTTTAACTATACAAAAAATAGCAGAAGAAAAGCTTCTCGACAAGGCTATCTGACGGTCTTTAGATTAATTTAACCAGTTATGATTCTATGAATAAATACGAATCATACCAGAAAACCATAGTAAATAAGCGGATTATTTTTCTTTTTGTTACTGAATGGACAAAAAGTTATCTGCTAAAAACTTTTTCTATATCGTTATTTTTTCAAGGAAGAATTATACTTGTTGTTGTAATTAAATAAGATTTGTTAGGTGAGGCTCCTATACAAACATAGGCTACTGCCCAAAAATGTCGAGAGACGCCAATGGGTAGAACAGGAACTGTCGAATGAAGGCTTTTCTTAAGGTAGCTAAAAGCAATCGCTTTTTACGTTGTATAGTGCTAAAGCTCAACGATAAGAACGATTATTCTTTGACACGTTGAGTTTTCAGCGTGTCTTTTTTTGTGGAAAGGGTGAGGAAAATGGAAGATGAACCGATCGTCAATTCAAGTCAACAACAGATAAATGAGGTGAAAGAAAATGGAAAAGAAAATGCGTCACTTGGGCCATGACTATAGTTACAAAAAGTTTGCCCATTCAGAAGTAGAAAAAGTTTTACAACGTTTCGGCTCAACTTGGGATGGCATTAAACACCAAGATATTGAAGAATTACAAGAACGTTATGGCCGCAACAAAATTATGAATGAAAAAAAAGCTTCACGGCTGCGACTTTTTATAAAATCGTATATCACGCCGTTTACTTTGGTGTTACTAGCACTAGCCACGATTTCATTTTTTACAGAATATGTCTATGCTGCGCCAGAGGAAAAAGATGTTACTGGCGTGTTAATTATGTTAGCGATGGTCATCTTAAGCGGCACGATGAGTTTTGTCCAATCAGTCAAATCAAGCAATGCAGTTGAAAAATTACAAAATATGATTAAAGTTACAGCGACAGTCATTCGTGACAAGAAGCAAATGGAAATTCCTATCGAGGAAGTTGTGTGTGGCGACTTAGTCCAACTATCCGCTGGCGATATGATTCCAGCCGATTTACGTTTAATCCAATCTAAGGACTTATTTGTTTCCCAATCATCCTTGACTGGAGAGAGTTTTCCCATTGAAAAACACGCGACTCATCAAAAAGATAGTGATCAAATTGATACAGAATACGACAATCTTTTGTTTTTAGGAACAAATGTCATTAGTGGCACTGGTTTGGGCATTGTCATTAAAGTTGGTAATCAAACTTTATTCGGACGGATGGCTTCTGATAACGGAGAAGAGCAGCAGCAGACGAGTTTTGAAACAGGAATTAATAAAACAACGTGGGTGCTGATTCGCTTTATGTTGGTTATTACGCCAACTGTTTTTCTAATTAATGGGTTAACAAAAGGCGATTGGGTGGAAGCGTTAATGTTTGCGATTGCCACAGCTGTCGGCTTGACACCAGAAATGTTACCTATGATTGTAACAACCAATTTAGTCAAAGGTTCTCGAGAAATGGCTAAAGAAGGCACGATTATGAAAAATGTCAATGCCATTCAAAATTTTGGCGGGATGGATGTACTTTGTACGGATAAAACAGGTACCTTAACACAAGATAAAGTAATTTTAGAATACCACTATAATATTGGGTGCCAAGAAGATCAAAAAGTCTTGGATTTAGCATTTCTAAACAGTTATTTTCAAACAGGTTTGCGTAATTTAATGGATAACGCCGTTATTCAAGCGGCGACGCAAGAAAGTGATATACAATCAGATGATTTTTATAAAGTAGATGAAATTCCTTTCGATTTCAATCGACGTCGAATGAGCGTGATTATCAAAGAGTTTAAAACGCGAGAAACACGCTTAATTACCAAAGGTGCGGTTGAAGAAATGCTCTTGGTCTGCACACAGGTACTTTTAGATGGCGAAATTGTGCCCTTAACAGAGACGCTGCGTCAAAAAATTACCAAAGACGTTGAAGCTTTAAATCGAGATGGTTTGCGCGTTCTAGCAATTGCCGATAAAAAAGTCGAAGCGGCTGAATGGGAGTATACAACTAAAGATGAATCAGAGTTGATTTTACAAGGCTATCTTGCCTTCTTGGATCCGCCAAAAGAAACAGCAGCGGCAGCTATTCACGCCTTGCATCAACATAATGTAGCTGTGAAAGTATTAACGGGGGACAATCAGTATGTGACACATTCTGTTTGTAAAGAAGTTGGTCTGGCTGGCGAAAAAATTATTACAGGAAATGAACTTCAACAATTAAACCAAGAAGAATTAAGAAAAACCGTTCAAGCGTATAATATTTTCGCCAAAATTACGCCTGACCAAAAAGTTCGTATTGTAAATGCGTTAACTGAAAATGGTCAAACTGTTGGCTTTTTAGGTGATGGAATAAATGATGCTGGAGCAATGCGTGCTGCTGATGTAGGAATCTCTGTTGATACAGCTGTCGATGTGGCGAAAGAATCGGCGGATGTAATTTTATTGAGAAAAGATTTAATGGTTTTAGAAAAAGGAATTTTATCTGGACGGCGCGTGTTTACGAACACGATGAAGTACGTCAAATTAACAGCAAGTTCTAATTTTGGCAATGTGTTTTCCGTGATCCCAGCAAGTATCTTTTTACCATTTTTACCGATTGCTCCGATTCAATCGCTATTATTAAATCTAATTTACGATACTTCGTGTATGTCAGTTCCTTGGGACAAAGTAGATGAAGAATACGTAGAAAAACCAAAAAAATGGGAACCAAAATCAATTGGTAATTTTATGCGTTGGTTTGGCCCAACGAGTTCTATTTTTGATATTGTTACCTATTTATTTATGTATTTCATTGTGTGTCCGGCTATCCTAGGTGGCTCATTCTTTGAATTAAATGGAGCAGATCAATTGCTCTTTATCGGTATTTTCCATGCAGGGTGGTTCATTGAGTCCTTATGGTCCCAAATGCTCGTCTTGCATTTCCTACGAACAGAAAAAATGCCTTTCCTTCAAAGTAGTGCTTCTGGAATTATGACGTTAGTCACTACAGCAGGGATTGTTCTCGGAACTGTTTTACCCTTTACCGCTTTCGGTGCAGAACTAGGATTTGTCGGTTTATCACCAAGCTATTTCTTGTATTTAATCCCGACAATTGTTGCTTATTTAGCACTGGTTGCGTTCATTAAAGTTTTATACGTCAAACGTTACGGTCAATTACTGTAACTGATTTGTACTATTATATATAGAAAAATTTTTTTACTTTTCTTTCAAGGTTGAGGAGGTGTCGGTTTTTATGACAGCTCCTCGTTGTTGTTTAAAGTAACTGTGCGAATTTTTTTATGGATTTATTTGTCATTTACAGTTAGTATGGCTAGTAGAGACTTTCCAAAAAGAACGAGCTTTTTGGTAATAAGGAGATAAAACGAGCTAATGACAAAAACAAACCAACTTTCAACTTCAACGCCGATGTTCGATCGGTCGGCCTATATTCATATTCCATTTTGTGAGCATATTTGTTATTATTGCGATTTTAACAAGGTCTTTTTAGAAGGACAACCAGTTGATGAATATATTCAGAGTTTATTAAAAGAAATTCAACTTACGCAAGCATTGTATCCAGAACAAGAAATGAAAACCATCTATATTGGCGGAGGCACGCCAACTTCATTATCAGCGAAACAGTTAGATGTGCTACTAAAAGGGGTTCGCGAACAGCTAACGTTTGATGACCGAAATGAATTTACGGTGGAAGCAAACCCTGGTGATTTAACCCAAGAAAAATTACAAGTCATGAAAAACTATGGCGTCAATCGTCTTTCGATGGGCGTTCAGACATTTGATGATCGCTTGCTCAAAAAAATCGGTCGCAAGCACACCGCCGCAGATGTTTATGAAACAATGAAATTTTTAGAGAAAGAAAATTTTACCAATGTCAGTATTGACTTAATCTATGCTTTACCTGGACAAACATTGGAAAGTTTTCGCGATACTTTGACAAGAGCCTTAGCATTGGACTTGCCGCACTATTCGCTTTATTCATTAATTCTTGAAAATAAAACAATGTTCATGAACTGGGTTCGTCAAGGACGGTTACAGCTGCCTGAAGAAGAAATCGAAGCACAAATGTTTGACGAAACGATTGAAGCAATGGAGAAAAAAGGACGTCACCAATATGAAGTTAGTAATTTTGCTTTAACAGGAAAAGAAAGCCAGCATAATCTGGCTTATTGGAATAATGACCACTACTATGGATTTGGCGCAGGTGCCAGCGGCTATCTTGGGCAAACTCGTTACAAAAATCACGGTCCAATCCAACATTATTTGAAACCCTTGCGAGAAAATCAATTGCCAATTGTGGAGACTGAAGAATTAACTCGTCTAAATCAAATAGAAGAGGAGTTATTTTTAGGCTTACGTAAAAAAGTAGGCATTTCTAAACAAAAATTCCAACAAAAATTTCATGAACCAATTGAAGCAATTTATGGAGAGGTCATTCAACGCTTAATCAAAGAAGAATTATTAATTGAAGAAGCAGATATCTTACGTTTAACGAAAAAAGGACTATTTGTGGGGAATAATGTTTTTGAAGCTTTTTTGTTAAGTGAAAAAGAGTAAAAAAATAAAAAAATCATCGAAGTGTGACAAAGCATTTCGATGATTTTTTTATTACAAAAGTTGGTATTGATGGTTTTTGAAGGTGGTTTGTAGCAATTAGCACTCTTGCGTGAAGAGTGCTAAAAAGTTGCGTATTTCCCTTGACAAAAAGGTAAGGACTTGTTATATTAGTATATGTAGTTAGCACTTAGATGTTAAGAGTGCTAATGAAGGGTGGTAATAACGATGATTACAGAAAGACAACAAAATATCTTGAGACTTATCATCCAAAATTACACGAACACGGGCTTACCTGTCGGTTCTAAGAAATTGATGGAGGATGGCATTGCCTCTAGTTCTGCCACAATTCGTAATGATATGAAAGCATTAGAAGAATACGGCTTATTAGCTAAGACTCATTCTTCTTCAGGGCGAATTCCCTCAATGGCTGGTTATCGTTACTACGTGGATCATCTTTTACAACCAACACAAGTAGAAGAGAACGAACTTAGAAGAATCCGTCAATCTTTTGGAAAAGAATTTCATGAGATTAATGATATTATTCGACAATCCGCTGAAATTCTATCAGAATTGACAAGTTATACTGCTTTTTCATTAGGACCTGAAGTGAAAGAACGGAAATTAACCGGCTTTCGAATGGTTCCTTTGAATGATCGGCAAGTCCTTGCTATTATAGTGACAGATAAAGGCAATGTTGAAAACCAAGTATTTGCCATTCCTGCCGCTGTTTCTAGCCAAGATCTTGAAAAAATGACACAAATCATCAATGATAAGTTGGTTGGACAACCTTTGTTGACCGTTTATCATCGTTTGCGGACGGAGATTCCGATGATTTTACATCGCTATTTCCAAACGCCAGAAGGAATGATGAACTTATTCGATGAGATGTTAGGACATGCCTTTGAAGAAAAAGTCTTTGTCGGTGGTCGCATGAATTTGTTAGATTTTGGCATCAAACAAGATATTGAACAATTGAAATCTGTCTATTCCTTTATGCAAAATTCTGATGAGCTGACGCATTTATTAAATGGTTCTGCAACAACAGAAAATCCAATTGTTTTTCGTATCGGCTCAGAAATTGGCAACAATCTCTTAGAAGATATGAGCATGATCACTGCTACGTATGAAGTATCAGGACATGGCAAAGGAACAATTGCCCTGCTAGGACCAACCAGTATGCCGTATTCAAAAATATTCGGTTTGGTAGACACGTTTCGACATGAGCTAGCTTCACAACTAGGTGACTATTACCGTTTTTTAGGTAATTAAGCAAACCTTGTTAGGATAAGAAGTAGATGCATAAAGAGAAAGGAAGTTGCTGAAGTGAGTAAAAAAGAAGAGAAGCAAGAAGAATTACAAGAAGAAATGGAAGCTGTTGATGCTGCTGGCGTTTCTGAAGTAGAAGTTGAAGCAACAGAGATTGAAAATCTTAAAGCAGAGCTTTCCGAAATGGAAGACAAGTTCTTGCGGGCAAGAGCCGAAATTGCTAATATGAGCAATCGAAATAAAAACGAACGAGAATTATTAGTTCGTTACCGCTCACAAGATTTAGGTAAAAAGATTTTACCATCCATTGATAATTTAGAACGAGCAATGGCTATTGAAGTATCAGATGAACAAGGCGAAAGCTTGAAAAAAGGTATTTCGATGGTGCTAGAAAGTATTACTGTGGCTTTAAAAGAAGAAGGAATTGAAGAAATCCCAGCAATGGGTGAAACCTTTGATCCAAATTTACATCAAGCCGTTCAAACAGTCCCTGCTTCTGAAGAAACCCCAGCAGATACCATTGTTGAAGTTCTACAAAAAGGGTACAAATTACAAGATCGTGTGTTACGACCATCAATGGTCATTGTTGCACAATAACAAACGTTAATTAAAAATATATTATTATAGAAAACTAATACAGATTGGAGATATTCACTATGAGTAAAATTATTGGTATTGACTTAGGAACAACAAACTCAGCTGTCGCAGTGCTAGAAGGCGGCGAAGCGAAAATTATTGCAAACCCAGAAGGTAACCGCACAACTCCTTCGGTCGTTTCATTCAAAAACGGTGAAATTCAAGTGGGCGAAGTAGCAAAACGTCAAGCTGTTACAAATCCTAACACGATTTCATCTATTAAACGTCACATGGGTGAAGCTGGCTACAAAGTTGATGTTGAAGGAAAATCATATACACCACAAGAAGTTTCTGCAATGATCTTACAATATTTAAAAGGTTTTGCTGAAGACTATTTAGGTGAAAAAGTTGAAAAAGCAGTTATTACAGTTCCTGCATATTTCAACGATGCGCAACGTCAAGCAACAAAAGATGCTGGTAAAATTGCTGGTTTAGAAGTAGAACGGATCGTTAACGAACCAACAGCAGCAGCTTTAGCTTATGGCTTAGATAAAACAGACAAAGATGAAAAAATTCTTGTCTTTGACCTTGGTGGTGGTACATTCGACGTGTCAATCCTTGAATTAGGCGATGGCGTTTTCGATGTATTATCAACAGCCGGTGATAACAACCTAGGTGGGGATGACTTTGATAATAAAATCATTGACTACATGGTTGCAGAATTTAAAAAAGAAAATGGCATTGACTTAGCTAACGATAAAATGGCGTTACAACGTTTGAAAGATGCTGCTGAAAAAGCGAAAAAAGACTTATCAGGTGTAACAAGCACACAAATCAGCTTGCCATTTATTACTGCTGGCGAAGCAGGACCATTGCACTTAGAAATGAACTTAACTCGTGCAAAATTTGATGAATTAACAAGTGATTTAGTTGAACGTACAAAAGTACCAGTACGTCAAGCCTTGAAAGATGCTGGATTAAATCCTTCTGAAATCGACGAAGTTATCCTAGTTGGTGGTTCAACACGTATTCCAGCTGTAGTTGAAGCTGTTCGCAAAGAAACAAACAAAGAACCAAACAAATCAGTTAACCCTGACGAAGTAGTAGCAATGGGTGCTGCAATCCAAGGTGGCGTAATCACTGGTGATGTTAAAGACGTTGTCTTATTAGACGTAACACCGTTGTCATTAGGGATTGAAACAATGGGTGGCGTATTTACAAAATTAATTGATCGTAACACTACGATTCCAACAAGTAAATCACAAGTCTTCTCAACTGCTGCTGACAATCAACCAGCTGTTGATATTCACGTTTTACAAGGTGAACGTCCAATGGCCGCTGATAATAAAACATTAGGTCGTTTCCAATTAACAGATATTCCTGCGGCTCCTCGTGGTGTGCCGCAAATTGAAGTAAGCTTTGACATTGATAAAAACGGGATTGTAAATGTTCGTGCGAAAGACTTAGGCACTCAAAAAGAACAAACAATCACGATCAAATCTTCTTCAGGTTTATCTGATGATGAAATCGAACGTATGGTGAAAGATGCTGAAGCAAACGCTGAAGCAGATAAACAACGTAAAGAAGAAGTTGACTTACGTAACGATGCAGATGCTTTATTATTCACTGTTGATAAAACATTGAAAGAATTAGAAGGCAAAGTAGACGCTGAAGAAGTGAAAAAAGCAGAAGATGCGCGTGATGAATTAAAAGCAGCCATCGAAGCAAACGATATCGAACAAATGAAAGCAAAACGTGATTCATTGAATGAAATCGTCCAAAACTTAACAGTAAAACTTTACGAACAAGCTGCGCAACAACAAGCACAAGAAAATCCTGAAGCTGCCCAAGGTGGCGCTGATGATGTTGTTGATGCTGATTTTGAAGAAGTAAATGGTGATGACAAATAATCAATAACAATTGATTTTAGGGACTGGATCATTAGTACAATGACTAATGTCCCAGTCCCTTGTCTTTTGTGAGAAAATCAACCACAATCAAGTTAGCAAGAAACTATTTAGGTTTTGAAAGAACTGTGGTATGATTACAACGATGTTAAACAAGCTGAAAATACCTATTCACAGCTAGTAACACTGATTCAAGGTGTGACAGATAATCCAACCAGAGAGACCGAAAGCAATCGATGAATTTGGCTGGTTCTAAACACATTGTAAAGTTTGAAGAAAGTTGGAGGGAAGTCAATGGCGACGAAACGAGATTATTATGAAGTGCTAGGATTAGCAAAAGGTGCTTCAGATGATGAAATTAAAAAAGCATACCGCAAACTTTCCAAAAAGTACCATCCAGATATTAACAAAGAAGCCGATGCGGAAGAAAAATTTAAAGAAGTTTCTGAAGCGTATGAAGTATTAAGTGATCCACAGAAAAAAGCGGCCTATGACCAATATGGCCATGCAGGAACTGATCCTAATTACGGTGGCGGCGCTGGTGGCTTTGGCGGTTTCGGTGGCGGCGGATTTAGCAGTAGTGGTTTTGGTGGATTCGAAGATATTTTCGATTCATTCTTTGGCGGCGGCGGTGGTCGTTCTGTTGATCCAAATGCACCAAGACAAGGCGCCGATTTACAATATACAATTCAATTGAAATTTGAAGAAGCTATTTTCGGTGTCGAAAAAGAGATTAAGTACAATCGAGAAGATACTTGTGCAACCTGTGGCGGTAATGGCGCCAAACCAGGCACACACCCAGAAACTTGTCATAAATGTCATGGCTCTGGAACAATCAATGTTGAACGTCAAACGCCATTAGGTCGTATGATGAGTCGTCAAACTTGTGATGTGTGTCATGGCACAGGGAAAGAAATTAAAGAACCATGTCCAACTTGTCATGGCACAGGTCATGAGAAAAAAGCACATACTGTCAAAGTAAATGTGCCTGCTGGAGTAGAAGACGGCCAACAAATGCGCTTAGCTAACCAAGGAGAAGCGGGTACCAATGGTGGACCATATGGTGATTTATATGTAGTCTTTCGTGTTGAAGATAGTGATATTTTCGATCGAGATGGCGCAGAAATCTACTATGATTTACCAGTAAGTTTTGTCCAAGCGGCTCTAGGGGACGAAGTAACTGTACCAACTGTTCATGGTGACGTGAAATTAAAAATTCCGGCTGGAACACAAACTGGCACAAACTTCCGCTTAAGAGGCAAAGGTGCGCCACGTTTACGTGGTGGGGGCAATGGTGATCAACACGTGAAAGTGAAATTAATAACACCAAAAAATCTTAATGAAGAACAAAAGGATGCCCTACGAGCTTTTGCAAAAGCTGGCGGACAAAATGTAACTGAACAACAAGAAGAAGGCTTCTTTGATAAAATGAAAGATGCGTTTGGCGGTAAGAAGAAAAAATAAACCAAACGAGTCAGAGACAAAAGCAGTTAGCTCCAAGTGTTCATCACTCTTGAAAGCTAAATTGCAACGAGTAATTGCAGATACTGCTTTTGTTTAGCTGATTATTTTAAGATTTAGAGAGTGGGACATAAGTCGTTTTGACTTATGTCCTATTTTCGTTTTTTATTTCCAAACATTTTACGAGAATATTTTAAAATTTAGCGTATACTTAATATAAGCAAGTTAGGAGGGCTTATTTATGAAACCATATGTTTATGTAATCAGTGATATTCATGGACAAGCAGATTTGTTTGATGCCTTACTTACAGACTATGACCCAGTTGAGCATCAGCTAGTTTTAATTGGTGATTTAAACGACCGTGGTCCGGATTCTAAAGCCTGTTTTCTCAAAGGAAAAGAACTTGTCGAGCAACACGGCGCTGTTTATTTACGAGGCAATCATGAAGAATATTTTTTGCAGTTTCTTCAAAATCCAGAGGACTGGTTTGCAGGATATGTTCGCAATGGTGGCAAGGAAACAATTGAAAGTCTCTTGCATCCAGGAGCTACTGCAGAATACTCACCAACAGAAATGGCCTTAATGATCCGTAGTCGCTATCCAGAGTTAATTGATTTTTTAACAAAACGACCACTTTATTTTGAATGGCAGCATTACTTATTTGTGCATGCTGGGGTTGATTTAACGATGGAAGATTGGCGGCAAACAGCACCTAAGGATTTTTTGTGGATTCGCGAACCCTTTCATCAAGGGAAAAATAATACAGGCAAGACCATTGTTTTTGGTCATACTATTACCCCGATGTTACATGGTGATATGCAGACAACGGACCTTTGGCAAAGTGATGGAAAAATTGGGATAGATGGTGGTGCTATTTTTGGCGGCTCTGTGCATGGTGTGATTTTTAATGAAAAAGGCATTGTCCAAGATATCGAATATCAAAAACGCACCCCTGCATGGCAACCAGAATTTTGATTCCTTAATCGCACGAATCAGTTACCTCACTTCTATATTTAGAAGCAAAAATATGCTAAAATAGATAAGTATGCATAAGAAAAGAGGTATCTAGTTAATGGCAGAAGCTTATAACGAAGAAGTAGTAGCGCTACTTCAAAAAGAATTGACAACGTATCGTTCAAAACAAATAACAACGGTTTTAACTTTATTAAATGAAGGAAATACAGTTCCTTTTATTGCCCGTTACCGGAAAGAAATGACTGGAAGTTTAGATGAAGTCCAAATCCGTGAAATAGAAGAACGTTATCATTATTTACAAAACTTGAAAAAGCGGAAAGAAGAAGTTCTCCGTTTAATTGAAGAGCAAGGAAAACTAACAAAAGAACTCAAAACAGATATTCAAAAAGCAGTAAAAATGCAACAAGTGGAAGATTTATATCGACCATATAAACAAAAACGTCGGACTAAAGCGACTATCGCGAAAGAAAAAGGGTTGGAACCATTAGCAGATTGGTTGCTCTCTTTACCTGAAAACGCGGATATCTTAGCTAAAGCGGCTACTTTTATTAATGAAGAAAAAGAAGTTGCAACCGCCGAGATAGCCTTGCAAGGTGCTCATGAAATTTTAGCAGAACGTATTAGCGATGAACCAAAATACCGAACATGGTTACGTGATTATATGGTTAAACATGCGCAATACGTTAGCGTAGTTAAGGATGAAGAAAAAGACGAAAAGCGGACCTATGAAATGTATTACGATTTTGCAGAACCAGTTAGCAAAATGGTGCCGCACCGTGTCTTAGCAACGAATCGTGGTGAAAAAGAAGACATTTTAAAGGTTTCCCTTGTCGCTGATGAAACAAAAATTAATGATTATTTCCAACGTCAACTAATCGGCAAACAAGCAACAAGTTTTGCTGCTCCATACATTGAGGCTGCTTATTTAGATAGCTATAAACGATTTATTGGGCCAGCGATTGAACGGGAGATCCGCAATGAATTAACAGAAAAAGCTGATGAACAAGCGATTGCAATTTTCGGTGAAAATTTACGTAATTTATTATTACAGTCACCACTTAAAGGAAAAGTTGTTCTAGGATTTGACCCGGCTTATCGGACAGGCTGTAAATTAGCAGTTGTCGATGAAACTGGTAAAGTTTTAGCAATTCAAGTGATTTATCCACATAAACCAGCCACTGCTGCGAAACGTGAAGCCGCTGGTCCAGCCTTTAAAAAGATCATTGAAGACTATCAAGTGGACATGGTAGCTATTGGAAACGGAACGGCAAGTCGTGAATCTGAATTGTTTGTGGCAGAGCAATTAAAAGCGGTGAAACGGGACGTCTTTTACGTGATTGTTAATGAAGCAGGGGCTTCCGTTTACTCTGCGAGTGAAGTGGCTCGTAAAGAGTTTCCTGATTTACAAGTCGAAGAACGAAGTGCGGTCAGCATTGCACGTCGTTTACAAGATCCGTTGGCAGAATTAGTAAAAATTGATCCCAAAGCAGTCGGGGTCGGTCAATATCAGCATGACGTATCGCAAAAACGTCTTGCCGAGCAATTGGATTTTGTTGTAGAAACTGCGGTAAACCAAGTTGGTGTTGATGTGAATACAGCGAGTGCTCAACTTTTACAACATATTTCTGGCTTAAATAAAACAACGGCGCAAAACTTAGTCACTTATCGTGATGAAAATGGTGTCTTTACAGCACGAAATCAAGTCAAAAAAGTACCTCGTTTAGGACCAAAAGCATTTGAACAAGCAATTGGCTTTTTACGAATTCCTAATGGCAAAAATGTGTTAGATAACACTGGCATTCACCCAGAAAGTTATCCAGTAGCACAAGCAATTTTAGAAAAAGCAGAGATTGCTTCTAAAGAATTAGGGACAGCAGAAGCTATCGAAAAATTGAAACAGTTACCAGTGCATCAATTAGCTACTGAGTTAGAAGTAGGTTCAGAAACACTCACGGATATTATTGCTAGTTTAATCCAACCAGGTCGTGATATGCGCGATGAGATGTCAGCACCACTTTTACGTAAAGACGTGTTGACGATGGAAGATTTGAAACCAGGAATGGAAATGCAAGGGACTGTTCGAAACGTAATTGACTTTGGTGCGTTTGTCGATATTGGTGTGAAGCAAGATGGCTTAGTCCACATTTCTAAGTTAAGTCCTAAATTTGTTAAGCACCCAACGGATGTTGTTGCGGTGGGTGATGTAGTCACAGTTTGGGTAGAAGATGTTGACTTGAAAAAGGGGCGTATTAGTTTAACCATGTTGCCTCGGGCTGATAGAAAAGAGTAACAATGAAAGAGTCTCAACCAGTCTTGATGACAGATCAAGCGCTTCAAACGCTAGTGGAAAAAATTTCAATCGTATTTTTTCAGAAACCTTTTCTGCATCAAGCTACATTTAATCGGCGGTTAAAAACTACGGGCGGTCGCTATCATTTAGCTTCGCATCACCTGGATTTTAATCCAACTGTCTTTTTAAAGTATGGACAAGAGGAACTGGAAAAAGTCATTAAGCATGAGTTATGTCACTATCATTTACATTTAGCTGGCAAAGGCTATCAGCATAAAGATAAGGACTTTAAAGAGTTATTGGCTAAGACTGGCGGTGCCCGTTATGCACCGCCTCTAGTAGAACGGAAAAAAGCAGTTTTCCATCAGTACCAATGTCAGTCTTGTGGAGAAGTCATCCTCAGAAAACGACGAATTGATACGACACGATATGTCTGCGGAAAATGTCATGGGCGTTTGTCCTGGCAAGCGAAAAAAGAACAAATCTAACGATTCTGGTCTTTGTTATCTTGACAAAGACCAGTAATTATTTTAGGATAAATAAGTGCTCTTAAAATGCAGATGTGTTGGAATTGGCAGACAAGCATGATTGAGGGTCATGTGGACAGATGTCCGTGTGGGTTCGAGTCCCATCATCTGCATCAACTAGTATAACAAGAGGTCGGGACAGAAGTGTTTAACTCCGAGAAATAAGAAGGAGTTGCTTTTGTTCCCGCCGTTTATCAGTTTTTGAGCGTGGAGCAAAAATCCAAAGTGATTTTTGTCCCACGCTCTTGTTTAATACGGAAAAACCATCAATTTTTTATTAAATTCTGATATTTATTATTGCTTTTTCATTATAGTTGGCGTAACTTTAGAGTATAAATTTGTGAAGCGAGGGAGTCCGTGTGAGAAATTTTAAAAAATCCGATAAATTAAATAACGTAAGTTACGATGTCCGTGGTCCTGTTTTAGAAGAAGCAGAACGCATGCAAGAAGAGGGCATACGTATTTTGAAATTAAATACAGGGAATCCAGCGCCATTTGGTTTTGATGCCCCAAATGAAATTGTGCGCGACATGATTGTGAATGTTCGCGATTCAGAAGGTTATTCCGATTCAAAAGGTATTTTTTCTGCAAGAAAAGCGATTGAACAATATTGCCAATTAAAAAAATTTCCTAATGTAACGATTAATGATATTTACACTGGTAATGGCGTGAGTGAACTAATTACCATGTGTATGCAAGGCTTGTTAAATAACGGCGATGAAGTACTTGTGCCAATGCCAGACTATCCTTTATGGACTGCTTCTGTTTCTTTGGCGGGCGGTACACCCGTTCATTATATTTGTGATGAGCAAGCAGAATGGTATCCAGACATTGATGATATAAAATCAAAAATAACTTCGAATACAAAAGCAATCGTTATTATCAATCCCAATAATCCGACTGGTGCTTTATATCCGAAAGAGTTATTACTAGAAATTGTCGAAGTGGCACGTCAAAATGATTTAATTATTTACTCTGATGAAATTTATGATCGTTTGGTCATGGACGGTTTGGTTCATGTACCGATTGCTACATTAGCTCCTGATTTATTTGTCGTAACATTGAATGGTTTGTCAAAATCACATCGAGTGGCAGGCTTCCGATGCGGTTGGATGGTGTTAAGTGGAGATAAATCACGAGTAAAAGGGTATATCGAAGGGCTAAATATGCTTGCTTCCATGCGGTTATGTTCGAATGTGTTGTCACAACAAATCATTCAAACCGCATTAGGCGGCTATCAAAGTGTTGATGATTTACTTTTACCAGGTGGCAGAATTTACGAACAACGAGAATTTATTTACAATGCGATAAATGATATTCCTGGTTTATCAGCCGTGAAGCCTAAAGCAGCTTTCTATATTTTCCCGAAAATTGATACGGCCAAATTTGACATTTATGATGATGAAAAATTTGTTTTAGATTTCTTACACAAACATCATATTTTATTAGTCCATGGTGGTGGGTTCAACTGGCAACAACCAGATCACTTCCGTATTGTTTATTTACCGAAGATGGAAGACTTAAAAACTACAGCAGATAAAATGCGTGAATTTTTAAGTACCTACAAACAAAAATAAAAGAACTACCAAAAAATAGCCTCTAACGAAGCTATTTTTTGGTAGTTCTTGTTTTATCAACAATACTATTCTGCGGTTTCACATGCTTTTTTACTAATAATCATTCGGTTGGTATATTTTTCTTCCATATCAGGACTAGGATTTGCTACTACGATGAGATAAGAATTTTCATACTCCTTCTCCACAAAGCCTGAATAATTTGTTTTTTCCCAAATGAAGTGAACCTTTTTCTCTTCGGCCATACAATAACACTCCTTTTTAATAAAAATGAACCTATTTATTTTCTAAGAAAACCTTAGATAATGTTCTTGCAGTATATTATGCAATAAAGTACAATAAAAGCATAATGCGAATTCGCATATTTTGACAAAATCCCCATTTTGCAAGGAAAATGGCCGATATAAATAGGAGCTATTGTGATGAATTCTTTAGGTGCAGTTATTAAAGAAATTAGAAAAAATAGAAAATTGACACAGAAAATGTTATCAGAAGACATCTGTTCGCAAAGCGTTTTAAGTCGCATTGAAAACAATGAAGAGTTGCCAAACGTCCTCGTAATGCAACAACTTTGTGATCGTTTAGGTGTGACTGTTGACCAGATTATGCGTTATAAATCTGGTGATGTGCACGTTGTTACGTATTCATTTGAAAAAATGGCTGAATATTTTCGCCATAAAAAATATCAATTATTATTAAATTATTTAAAGGAAAATCGTATTGAAGAACAATTGTATTTAGATACGGACTGGCAAAAATATTATTATTATTTAGGTAGTTGTGAATTGTTTGTTCTAAATGATTATGAAAAAGCTATTGCTAGCTTGCGTAAAGGGTTATCTTTCACCTATAAAGCCGATAAGTTAAATGTTTCTGATTTAGAGATTCAATTAATTAGTTGTCTAGGTGCCACTTATGGTTACATGGGCAATCGAGTAGAAGCAGAACGATTTTTAAGTTTGAGTATTCATTATTTTAATCAATTGCCAAATGAACGCAGTAATGCAGAGTTAACGAAAATATTTTTTAA
This sequence comes from Enterococcus sp. DIV1316a, assembly GCF_050536915.1. Lineage (NCBI taxonomy): Bacteria > Bacillati > Bacillota > Bacilli > Lactobacillales > Enterococcaceae > Enterococcus > Enterococcus sp. DIV1316a. The sequence continues at coordinate 1,096,647 of NZ_CP172913.1, forward strand.
TTATGCTGATTTCTTATTCAAAAATTATACAGAAAAAGATGCCGAAATTTATGTGGATCAAGGAATTACTTGGGCCCGCAAAAAAAATAGTTATTATTATTTAAGTGAATTATTAAATCTAAAATATTTAGTTTTAATGAGAAAGAATAAACATGAAGAAGCAGAACGTTATCTGAACTTAGCACAACAAATGAAAAATGTGGAAAGTGGCAATCTTTAAAAAATCCTCAGAATTGCTTAAAAGGTCTACACCATTTCTTGACTTTTGTACTGATTAAGAGTACTTTTGAAGTAAGTAAAATAAAGAAAGAAGGATGAAGATGAAAACATTTATCTTTGCAGACAAGTTCTTTTTAAAAAGCGATGTTAAAGGACCTGGTTATTTAGAAATCACGGATGGTATCTTTGGTAATTATACAAAAGATGAACCGCAAGGGGACGTAAAAATTATTCGTGAGGAAGGCAAATGGATTGCCCCAGGTTTAGTGGATACTCATATTCATGGTTACATGAATCATGACGTAATGGATAACGATGCAGAAGGCATTAAAGTGATGTCTGAAGGCTTATTATCTTGTGGTGTAACTTCATTTTTACCAACAACGTTAACGTCAAGCAAAGAACGTTTAACAGACGTTGCACGTACGATTGGTCAAGTCTACCAAGAAGTACCTGGTGCAAAAATTCAAGGGATTTACTTTGAAGGACCTTTCTTTACTGAAGAACATAAAGGCGCACAAAATCCAAGTTATTTTGGAGATCCAGACCTTGATACATTCCACGAATGGCAAGAAGCTTCAGGCGGAATTATTAAGAAAATTGCGTTGGCACCAGAACGTAATGGTGTGAAAGAATTTGTTGAAACCGTTACAGATGAAGGTGTCGTTGTTGCTTTAGGCCATAGTAATGCGACCTTAGAAGAAGCTGATGTGGCAGTTGAAGCAGGCGCTAGCGTTTTTGTTCATGCATATAATGGGATGCGTGGCTTAAATCACCGTGAACCAGGGATGGTTGGTGCATTGTTAACGTTACAACACGTTTTCTCTGAATTAATTTGTGATGGACACCATGTACATCCGCAAGCGGCTGAAGTATTGATGGAAAAAGCGGGCCATGATCACGTTGCGTTAATTACAGACTGCATGATGGCTGGTGGTATGCCAGATGGCAACTACAATTTAGGTGAATTTCCTGTTGTGGTAGCAGAAGGAACGGCTCGTTTGGATACTGGGAACTTAGCAGGAAGTATTTTAAAACTAAAAGAAGCAATTAAAAATGTAGTTGATTGGGGTATTGCAACACCTGCACAAGCAATTATGATGGCTTCATTAGTTCCTGCGATCAGCTGTAAAATTGATGATCAATGTGGCATGATTGCAAATGGTCGCGATGCTGACTTTATCGTATTAGAACCAACCATGGAATTAGCAGCCACTTATTTAGATGGCGTAGAACGTTATCGAGCATAAGACACAAGAAAAAGCTTGCGGAAATTTATCCGCAAGCTTTTTTTATAATTCCTTTGGTAAAATCGCAGAAGTGATTTCTTTGTTTTCATAGGCAATAAAAAAATCGATTAATTGCTTGTCAAATTGCTCAATATCCTCTTTGTAAAGGGAGCTAGGAATCACAAAGGTTTGCTCTAGGGTGCCTGCTAGATAATCGCCATCTAAACTTTGGGCGACAACTAAAAATTCTTGTTCGCGCCAATGTTCCACATCTGTTTCAGAAATGGTTTCCGGAGAGGCTAAAAATTTACAATTTTCGACAAACTGTTCATCAATTTCTTCACTGAAAGTTAATTCAGCATCCTCTTCTTGAGGTTGAGAGAGGATTGCTTGCAAAAATGTTTGTGGTTTTGCATCGGGTAATGTTTCTTTTAGCTGTTCAAAATCCAATGAAAGTTCCTCCTTATTGTTTGTTTAAAATAGTTACTGAAAAATCAATGGGTGAATTTGTTTTAAGGCTTTTGGCTTCTAAGATGATTTTTTCAGCCAACAAATCGTTTCCGTTATATACAGGTGTCACGCGATAGCGAACGGTTTCGCCGCGATCAAGAGCTGCCCGAATCTGATTTTCATATTTCGTCATATAAGGAGTGTTGACAGGATTCTGATACAAGGTGGTTAAGTTACGTGGATCATCACCACTGCCTCCCATTTGACGGCCGATTAGGTGGCCACGCGAATGATTAGCTTTTCCTGAAATGAAACCAGCTGGTCGAATATCTTTATTAGCGGAAGTTCCTGTATTGACCATTGCGGGTTTTAATAGCGCATCAGCGCCTGTCGCTCGTTTTAGACGATCTAGAGAATGATAAGTAATCCAGCCGTTTGAGTTATCCTTTAATTCCTCTGCTGAAAATGTGGCTTTACCATTTTCAATGGGTCCGGGATTATCTCCTTTAGGTGCTGGTGTGCTTGAGGGGGTGGTTGTTTGTGGTTGAACATTAAATAAATCTTGTAAAGCATCAGGAACTTTAACGCCAACCGCGCCTAAAATTAAAATGATTAATGCGCCAATCAGCATGATGGTTGAATTAAATGGTGGTTTCTTCTTTCTGTTTGCCATAACGTGCTCCTCTAATTTTATACTTGCAATAGTCCAAATTTAAGTGGACCATCTTTTCTATTATACGTAAATTTGCTAAAAAATCAAAAAAGGCTTTTCTTTGAAAGACTTGTTTTCTCAGATATGTTACTATTTTAATGTAGAAGGGAAGGGATAGTGGATGGCCTATATTGAAGTCAAAAATGAATACAAGCGTTACCAAATGGGAGAGACAACTATTACTGCGAATGACGGCATTTCTTTTGAAGTGGAAAAAGGAGAAGTAGCGGTTATTTTAGGCCCCAGCGGTGCTGGAAAATCAACTGTTTTAAATATTCTTGGTGGAATGGACAGCTGTGATGAAGGGGAAATTATTATTGATGGTACAGATATCGCTCAGTTTTCAGAGAAACAATTAACCACTTATCGACGCAATGATGTCGGGTTTGTTTTCCAATTTTACAATTTAGTCCCAAATTTAACGGCAAAAGAAAATGTCGAATTGGCTTCGCAAATCGTTGCGGATGCGTTGGATTCGACCAATGTTTTACAATCGGTGGGTTTAGGGGAACGTTTAGATAATTTTCCAGCGCAACTTTCTGGTGGTGAACAACAACGAGTAACCATCGCCCGTGCGATTGCTAAAAAGCCCAAGTTACTTTTATGTGATGAACCGACAGGAGCGCTGGATTATGAAACAGGGAAACAAATTTTAACCATTTTGCAAAACACTGCTCGTGAAACTGGAACGACCGTCTTAATTATTACCCACAATTCAGCCATTGCAGAAATGGCCGATCGGGTAATTCGAATTAATGATGCGAAAGTTCGCGAAATGACTGTGAATGATCAGCCTAAATTGGTTGCTGAAATTGAATGGTAGGTGCCTAAAATGAAGAAAACAGCGCTAATTAAAACAAGCTTACGTGAAATTAGACAATCTACTACACGATTTTTATCGATTATGGGGATTATTTTCCTTGGTGTAATGGTCTTTGTTGGTTTGAAAGCTACTGGACCAGATATGATTAAAACCGCGAATAATTATTACCAGAAAGAGCAGCTTCCAGATGCGCGAATAATTTCTACAATGGGACTGGAAAAGAAAGATTTAACAACACTACAGTCTTTAAAAGATGTCGAAACAGTTGTGCCGCGGTATACAATAGATGCCACGATTGGGCCGCAAAATAATGCAGTAAAATTGTTTGGCTATCGAAAAAATCAAGCAGGATCGGTTAACTATCAAGTAGTTGACGGTCGGTTACCTAAACAAACAAATGAAATTGCATTAGATACATTAGCGAAAACTAGATATGACTATAAAATGGGTGATAAAATCACTTTAAACGATGTAGCGATTAAAGAAAAAGGACTGACGCAAACTCATTTTACTGTTGTTGGATTTATCAATTCAGCAGAATATATTGATAATACATCCAGGGGAACCACAACGGTCGGTTCTGGAACGTTAAACTTTTTTGGCGTGGTTTCGGAAAAAGCCTTTGACAGTCAACGATATCCAGAATTGCTAATCTCATTTCGTTCATTAAAACATCAAAATACGTATTTCTCTGATTATGAAAAGAAAAGAGAGCAGGCCTTAAATCAGGTAAAAGAGGCACTGAAAAATCGGCCAGAAGAACAGATTGCGGCTCTGCGTGATTCGGCTCAGCCGGACATTAACCAAGGTCGGCAAGCGCTGGAAACGGGAAAACAAGCGCTTGCGCAGTTGGAGCAACAACCAGGAATTCCAGCTGAGATGCTTGAAAAGCAAAAAGACGAATTGGCTAAACAAGAACAACTGTTGGCTGAAAAAGAAACAGAGCTAGCCAATTTGAAAGCCCCAACGTATTATTATTTTACTAGGGAAGACAATCCAGGATTTTCTGAATATCAAGATAACGCTGATCGGATTTCTTCTTTAGCCACGCTGTTCCCGTTGTTCTTTTTCCTAATTGCGGCATTAGTCAGCTTAACTACCATGACACGTATGGTGGAAGAAAAAAGAATGGAAATTGGTAGTTTGAAAGCTTTAGGTTATCGTAATCGTGAAATTGCTTCGATTTTTATTACCTATGCAACTGTTGCCAGCCTAACAGGTGCATTATTAGGATTGGCAGTTGGCTATTATCTATTCCCTAAAATAATTTTTGATGCCTACGGTCAAATGTACAATATTCCTGATTTAGTTACACCGTGGTACTTAAATTACAGTTTATGGGGCATCATTGTAGCCTTAGCTTGTACTGTGGGAGCGGCCTTAGTGACATTAAGAATCGATTTATTAAGTACCCCAGCTACCTTGCTAAGACCCAAAGCGCCGAAAGCAGGCCAACGGATTTTATTAGAACGAATCCGCCCTTTATGGCAACGCATGAGCTTTATTCAAAAAGTGACCGCTAGAAATCTGTTCCGCTATAAACGACGGATGCTGATGACCGTTATCGGAATAGCTGGTTGTATGGGGCTGTTAATTGTTGGTTTTGGTTTACGCGATTCAATTGTGGATGTCGCTACAATTCAATTTAATAAAATCTGGCATTACCAAGCAGTCGTGACTTTTAAAGAGCAAACAACATCTGAAGAGACAAAAGAGTATCAAGAAACGTTGCGCAAACTGGATGGTTTGAATAAAACAATTCCGTTATATTCAGAAATCTTTAAAACGAAGGGCAAAGGCGCACCAACTCAAAATATTACTCTTTATGTGCCACAAAATCCTTCGAAAATGGCTGATTTTCAGTTATTTAATGATCGAGTCACTGGAGAAAAATATTCCCTCAACGATGACGGTGTAATCATTAATGAAAAATTAGCTAAATTATTTGGCTATAAAGTCGGAGATCAATTAAATTTAGAAAATAGTGATAATCAAACCTATCACGTGAAAATTGCCGCGATTGCAGAGAACTACACGGGTCATTTTGTCTATATGACGCCGAAACTCTACCAGACGATGACGAAACAGAAGCCGGAGTATAATACAGAATTCCTACTTTTTGACAAAAAGTTATCCTCAAAACAAGAAACCTCAATCGGAGAGGCGTTGACAAAACAGCCGAAAGTGTTGAACATTACGTTTTTAACTGCGATGAAAGGTTCGTTTGATGATATGCTGAAAAGCCTTGATATTGTCATTTGGGTACTAATTGCTGTTTCTGGTTCTTTAGCGTTAATTGTGTTATATAATTTAACCAACATTAATGTTTCTGAACGGATTCGAGAACTTTCCACGATTAAGGTTTTAGGGTTTTACGATCGTGAAGTCACCACCTATGTTTACCGTGAAAACATTATTTTAACGTTCATTGGTATTATTGTTGGCTGCTTCTTTGGGAAAATTTTGCATCAGTATATTTTAGCAACCGTTGAAGTTGATTTAATTATGTTTTCGCCAATTATTCATTGGCCAAGTTATCTGTATTCCGCAGTCATCACCATGTGTTTCACGTTGTTTGTGATGGTCATTATGCATCGGAAATTGAAGAAAATCAATATGATTGAAGCGTTAAAATCAAATGAATAGCACATTTTAAAAAACGAGGAGTCCGTAGAAGTTCGATAATTCTAGGGCTGCTCGTTTATTGTTGCTTCTTTTATTAAGAAAAAATAGGTCTTAAGATGTATCTTTTGAGATTTATTTGGAAATTACTACTCTTTTTATTTAAAAATTGGTACACTATTACTAGGTTATAGCACAGAAAGGAGTGTGGGAAAAGTGTTAGAAGGTCTACCATTGGAAACGGTTTATTTTTATGCATTAGTGGGGAGCGCGGTCCTCGCTTTTTTACTAATTATTTTTGGGGATGTTTTTAATTTTGATGGACCGGTGGACCCAATGCTGATTATTCCATGGATTGCTTTTACCTCGCTGTTTGGGTACCTTGGGGAAGAATTAACAGCGGTGAATAGTTGGCTTATTTTAATTGTCAGTGGTATTCTTTCAACCATTATTGTTTTCTTCCTAAATTTTTATGTGTTGGTCCCTTTGAAAAATTCGGAGGCCACAATTTCTATTTCGGAAAAAGACATGGAGGGTCGTGTTGCTACTGTGATTACCCCAATTCCTGTCCGGGGAATGGGCGAGATTCAATTGAAGAGTGTCACAGGTTCGTTAAGTCGACCAGCAGCATTTTATGTGCCACAAGAAGTGGCTGCGCCAAGAGGTAGTGAGGTATTGATTATTGAATTGAAAGAACGGGTTTGTTATGTCATTCCTTACGAAGGCAGTCTAAAAATATAGAGTAGGAGAGAAGAAAATGGGGATTTTGTTACCGATTATTATTGCAGTTTTAGTATTATTAATGTTATTAATTGTGTTTGTTTCTAAATATCAGACAGCCAAACCTGATGAAGCGTTAATTATCAGCGGGAGCTATCTAGGCTCTAAAAATGTTCATGTAGACGAAGGTGGCAACAAAATTAAAATCGTTCGTGGCGGTGGTGCGTTTGTCTTACCAGTGTTCCAACGTTCAAATCGAATTAGTTTGCTTTCAAGTAAATTAGATGTTTCCACACCAGAAGTGTACACAGAACAAGGGGTTCCTGTGATGTGTGATGGGACCTCAATCATTAAAATTGGTTCGTCAGTTGAAGAAATTGCGACAGCAGCGGAACAATTTTTAGGAAAAACAACGGAAGAATTAGAAAATGAAGCACGTGAAGTATTAGAAGGACATTTACGTTCGATTTTAGGTTCAATGACAGTGGAAGAAATTTACCAAAACCGTGATAAATTTAGCCAAAGTGTACAAGAAGTTGCCAGTGTTGACTTAGCTAAAATGGGCTTAGTTATTGTGTCGTTCACAATTAAAGAAGTTCGTGATAAAAATGGATACTTGGATTCATTAGGGAAACCAAGAATCGCTCAAGTTAAACGTGATGCAGATATTGCTGAAGCAGAAGCTTTGAAAGAAACTCGCATCAAAAAAGCGGAAGCAGAAAAAGAATCACAACAAGCGGAATTGCAACGTCAAACAGAAATTGCAGAAGCTTCAAAAGAAAAAGAATTGAAATTAGCGTTATACAAACAAGAACAAGATATTGCCAAAGCCAAAGCAGACCAAGCCTATAACTTGGAAAGCGCGCGTGCACAACAACACGTGGTGGAACAAGAAATGGAAGTCAAAGTCGTTGAACGTCAAAAACAAATTGAGTTAGAAGAAAAAGAAATTACGCGTCGTGAAAAACAATACGACTCAGAAGTGAAGAAAAAAGCCGATGCAGATCGTTACGCACGCGAACAAGAAGCTCTTGCTCAAAAAGCACGCGAAGTGGCAGAAGCCGAAGCAGAACGCTTCAAAGTTGAAGCATTAGCCGAAGCGGAAGCCAACAAAACGCGTTTAACAGGTCAAGCGCAAGCCGAAGCTATTTTAGCTCGTGGTGCAGCGGAAGCCGAAGCCAAACAAAAGATTGCTGATGCCTTCAAAGAATATGGTGAAGCAGCTGTGTTAAGTATGGTGATGGAAATGTTGCCACAATTAATGAAAGAAGCAGCACAACCACTGGGCAACATCGACAAGATTTCAGTGGTAGATACAGGCGCAGGTGGCGAAAATTCTGGCGCCAACCGTATTACCAATTATGCAACAAACTTGTTGGCTGGTACACAAGAAACACTAAAAGAAACAACGGGCCTTGACGTGAAAGAGCTAATTGAAAACTTTTCTAAAAAAGGTACCTCAAATAGCGTGAACTATCATGCAACAGAAGGTTCAGAAAAAGAATAGAAATCAGCCTTTAAGGAGTAGCGAATCGCATTTCGTTACTCCTTAATGCTGCATTGAAACGATAAACGAACAAGCTGACAGATAAATAGCGAGTGCTTGTTTTGTTTCAAAGATTCTGATAACATAGAGTTCTTGGAGGGATAGAGATGTCAAAAAAGAATAAAGATATTGAAGTACGTGTTGAAGAAGAAAAAGCCCAATACAATGGAGCGAACGTTTTAATGAACAAATTATTTATTGGTAAAAAAGAAATCGGTCGTGTCATTCCGCAAAATGATAAAAAATTCATCATTGAAATTGATGGCAAGCAAGAAGGTACAGCAAAAAATCTGGACGAAGCCTTTGAAACAATTATTCGTCAATGGAATTTAAGTGAATAAAAAATAAATAACAATTTTTTTAAAAAAAGGGTTGCTTTTTTCTGGAAAAGATTGTATTATAACTAAGTCAGGTCGTTACAGCGACAATGACTTTTTGGAGGAATAGCGAAGTGGCTAAACGCGACGGACTGTAAATCCGTTCCTTAGGGTTCAGTGGTTCGAATCCACTTTCCTCCATTTTCTTTTTGGGGTATAGCCAAGCGGTAAGGCAACGGACTTTGACTCCGTCATGCGTTGGTTCGAATCCAGCTACCCCAGTTTTCAGAACATTTCTGGTAGAGAGATGTTCTTTTTTTGTATAATTATATAACAAAAATGAGGTAAGATTTTCCTCATGTACAGGCTAGAAAAGTTTTCATTTATATAAGAATATGCTAAAGTATTAAGAAAGAATAGTCTGGAGTTGATAAGAATGAACTTTAAAGAAAAAATTACAGAAATGGTTGAAAATGTTTACGATTTAGCACGCGATGGTAAGTATGATGTCAAAGTTGACTTAATTCCTCGTAAAAAAGGCAACATCAAAAGTGGTGTTAAAGTCACTTCTTCAAGAAATACAGCCCACAATATCAAATGGCGTTCAAAAAACTAACTCGTCTTTAACAGAAACACCGGTGCAGACAACATTATTGTCTACTCCGGTGTTTTTATTTTTCTAATTCGATGCCTAAGACAGTTAAATGCCCATTACCAACTAATTTGATAACTAATTGGGCTAAGTGGTTGGGTGTCATATCCGTCTCGCTAGTAATCCACCAATGAAGGGTACCGATGAAGATAGAGGTCATGTATTCAATAACAAAATCTATCGGTACATCAATATCATTTTCGGTAATACGCAACTGCGAAAAAATCGTCGCATATTTTTCTTCGATAATTTCAGCTAAGCGTTTTCGAAAGTGTTCGTTGAAATTATTGTCCATGATAGTTAAGAAGAAAGATTTGTTCTCTTGAATATTAATATAGAGTTGCGTCAGAAGTTCTTCAATGTGCTTCACGCGGACACGGTTGCCATTAACCAGTTGTTGCGAATCAAGAATAGCGGTAAAAGCACTAAGCGTAAAGGTAAAGATTGCATCATATAAATGCTGTTTGTCTTTAAAATGAGCATAAAAAGTCGCACGATTAATCATAGCTTCATCAGCAATATCCTGAATCGTCACCGCTTCGTAGCCTTTCGTTTCTACAAGTTTAAAAAAAGCTTCAATAATCATTTTTCTGGTTCGTTGTACTCTAAGGTCTGTTTTCTTTGCCATCATAAATTCCTTTCGAGATAGTCAACATTCGCGGAAACTTTGTTGTTTATCTCACAAAATAGGGTAAATTGCTTGTTGCAAATCATTTAGAACCTTTCTAAAATAGGTATATCTATTATAACAAACAGTTTGTATAATAATCAACAAACTGTTGAAAAATGAAGGGGTATTTTAATTGATGGTTATGAGAGCAGGGATTGATGTTGGGTCAACGACAGTAAAATTAGTATTTTTAAATAAGCAAAATCAGCCTATTTTTACAAAATATGAACGCCATTTTTCAGATGTCAAAGCAGCAACGGAACGCATTTTAAAAGAAGGGCTAGCAAGGATCGGTGCAGACCAACCTGTGACAATGAGCATAACTGGCTCTGGTGGTATGGGGCTGGCTGAGGTATTAGGGATTCCCTTTGTTCAAGAGGTTATCGCGTGTACACGAACTGTTGAAACAATAATACCAGAAACGGATGTTGCTATTGAACTTGGCGGAGAAGATGCAAAAATCACTTTTTTTGATGGTGCTTTAGAGCAACGAATGAATGGTAGTTGTGCAGGTGGGACAGGCGCCTTCATCGATCAAATGGCTGTTTTACTTAAAACGGATGCCAATGGAGTGAATGAATTGGCGAAGAATTATCAAACTATTTATCCGATTGCTTCCCGCTGTGGGGTTTTTGCCAAAACGGATGTTCAACCTTTAATCAATGAAGGAGCAGCGAAAGAAGATATCGCGGCGAGTATTTTTCAAGCGGTAGTTAATCAAACAATCGCGGGGTTAGCTGCTGGTCGAAAAATTAAAGGTAAAGTAGCATTTTTAGGGGGACCTTTATTTTTCATGTCAGAATTGAGAAAACGGTTTGTTGAAACCTTAGCAATTCAGACAGAAGATGTTATTTTTCCAGAACAACCGCAACTGTTTGTAGCAATGGGTGCAGCACTTTATTCAGAAGATGCAGCCGAATGTACATTGGAAGAATTAATTCAGCGCTTAGTGAACAGCCAGGCTACTGATTTACAGCCGAGCGACACGTTACCACCGTTATTTAACAGCGCAGAAGATTTGGCAGATTTTCGAGAAAGACATGCGCAAGCCCAAGCAACGGAGAAACCTTTATCTCAACATACTGGCGTGACCTTTTTAGGGATTGATGCAGGCTCCACAACGACAAAAGTCACATTGATTGATGAAGATGGTCATTTGTTGTTTTCTTTTTATGGTAATAACCAAGGGCAACCTTTAGAAACCACCATGACAGTACTGAAATCACTTTATCAACAACTGCCTGAAGAAGTTTTTATCGGAAAAGCGGCTGTTACAGGATATGGAGAACAGCTAATAAAAAATGCGTTAAAAGTCGATATTGGTGAAGTTGAAACGATGGCCCATTACAAAGCAGCCAACCATTTTCAGCCAGGTGTGGATTTTATTTTGGATATCGGAGGACAAGATATGAAAGCGATGACCATTAAAAATGGCGTGCTTTCCTCGATACAATTAAATGAAGCTTGTTCTTCTGGGTGCGGTTCCTTTATCGAAACCTTTGCGCAATCTTTAAAATATAATGTGAAGGATTTTGCTTTGGCGGCTTTAGAATCGCAAGCGCCTGTTGATTTAGGTTCTCGGTGTACTGTTTTTATGAACTCAAAAGTGAAACAGGTTCAAAAAGAAGGGGCCTCCGTCGGCGATATTTCTGCTGGACTATCTTATTCAGTCATCAAAAATGCCATTTATAAAGTCATTAAGGTTCGCCGACCTGAAGAGTTGGGAGAAAAGATTGTCTGCCAGGGAGGAACATTTTACAATGAAGCTGTCTTGAGAGCTTTTGAAAAAATTAGCGGTCGTGAAGTGGTTCGTCCTTCTATTGCTGGTTTGATGGGGGCCTATGGAGCAGCGCTGATTGCTTTGGACGCTTATGAAATTGGGGAAGAAACCACGCTTCTTTCTTTAGAAGAGTTAGCGGCATTTACCTCTGAAAAGGAATTTACTCATTGCGGCTTGTGTGAAAACAATTGTCAATTAACGGTCACAGTGTTTTCAGATGGGCGCCAATTTATTACGGGAAATCGCTGTGAACGTGGTGCACGAATTAAAATTAAACGAGAAGAACGCAAAGTAAATTTGGTTGATTATAAGTACCGCAAGTTATTTAAGTACCGACCTTTGCGGGAAAATAAAGCGTTTCGTGGGCGCTTGGGTATCCCTAGAGTCCTAAACATGTATGAAAATTATCCTTTGTGGCATACATTTTTTACTGACCTAGGCTTTCGGGTCGAATTATCGCCACGTTCTAATAAGCAAATCTATGAACAAGGCCTTGAAACGATTCCCAGTGATACGGTTTGTTACCCAGCGAAAATGGCGCATGGACATATTCAAGCATTAATTGATGCGCAAGTGCCAATTATCTTTTATCCTGGTGTTGTTTTTGAACAGCAAGAAACAGTGGAAGCAGATAATCATTTTAATTGTCCAATTGTGCAAAGCTACCCAGATGTTATTCGAAATAATGTGGATGCCATCAGAGAGGGCCAAGTGGATTATCGAAATCCCTATCTTAATTTAGCGAATGAAGCTGCAGTTGCCAAAGTTTTAGCTGAAAATTTTGCTGATTTAGGGATTTCCTTAGAAGAAATTCAAACAGCGCTGCATCATGGTTATCAAGAATTAGCAGCTTTTAAAAAAGAAATTCAAGAAAAAGGCGAAGAAACGTTAGCCATGTTAACTGAAAAAGGCCAGAGAGGGATTGTCTTATCGGGGCGACCGTATCACTTGGATCCAGAGATTAATCACGGCATTGCCGAAGTCATTACACAGGAAGGATTCCATGTCTTGACAGAAGACAGTATCTCGCATCTTGGAGACGTGCAGAATTTACGTGTGGTGAATCAATGGGTCTATCATTCTCGCTTATATGCGGCGGCTAAAGTAGTGGCTAAGACGAAAAATTTAGAACTTGTCCAACTGAATTCCTTTGGTTGCGGCTTAGATGCTGTGACAACCGATCAAGTAGAAGAAATCATGGATCGGTCTGGCAAAATTTATACAGTCCTCAAAATCGATGAAGGTGCGAATTTGGGCGCAATTCGTATTCGGTTGCGCTCCTTGAAAGCGGCTGTCAATGAGCGGGAGAAGCAACAGTTTGTTCCGCATATGCAAATGGAAGAGCCAGAGAAAATTGTGTTTACAAAACAAATGAAAAAAACACATACCTTACTGTTACCAATGCTTAGCCCGATTCATCAATCTGGATTAGTCGATGTAGCATTACAAGCTTCTGGCTATCATGTTGTCTGTTTGCCTGCGCAGGATAAAGAAGCCGTGAATGTCGGGTTAAAATATGTCAATAATGATGCGTGTTACCCAGCAATTATTTCTATCGGACAACTAGTCGAAGCTTTGGAAAGTGGTCAATATGATTTGGATAATGTCAGTGTCTTAATGACGCAAACAGGGGGCGGTTGTCGCGCAACGAATTACATTCCCTTATTACGAAAAGCCTTAAATGATGCTGGTTTTTCTCAAGTTCCTGTAGTTTCAGTTTCGATGGGCAATAAAGGGGTCGAATCCAATCCAGGATTTAAATTTACGTTGCCAATGATCAAACGCTTAGTGGTTGCCTTTTTATATGGTGACTTATTCGAACGAGTAGTTTATCGAACAAGACCTTATGAAACAGAAAAAGGAATGGTGGATCAACTGCACCAAGATTGGCTAAAAAGAGTGGAAGCCAATGTCCGGAATGGTTCGCTGACACAATTTAATCACTTCATGAAAAAAATTATTCGGACGTTTGATGAAATTCCTTTACAAGAGATAAAAAAACCAAAAGTCGGTGTGGTCGGGGAAATTTTAGTGAAATATTCGCCGACAGCGAATAATGATATTGTGCGTTTGCTAGAAGAAGAAGGTGCTGAAGCAGTTGTGCCAGATATTGTTGGCTTTATGAACTATTCTTTGTACAATCAAATTTGGAAATACGAAAATATGGGCATGTCAAAACAAAGCAAACGTTTAGCAGAATTTGCGATAAAAATCATTGAATTGGTAGAAAAACCAATGGATAAGGCATTGAGAAAATCGGTCCGTTTTGATGGTATTCATTCCATTTATGATATGGCAGCAGATGCAAGTAAAATTTTATCAATTGGTAATCATACAGGTGAAGGTTGGTTTTTAACAGCTGAAATGATTGAGCTCTTAAAACACGAGGTGAATAACATCGTTTGTATGCAGCCGTTTGGGTGTTTACCAAACCATATTGTTGGAAAAGGGGTCGTGAAAGAGCTACGACGTCAATATCCGCAAGCAAACATTGCGGCGGTGGATTATGATCCAGGGGTATCTTTGGTCAATCAGTTGAACCGAATCCGTTTGATGATGGCCACAGCGAACAAGTTGTTGAAAGAAGAAAATGTAAAAAGATAATAACTAATAGAAATTCGTTTAAAAACATTTGACTTGGTCACTTTTTACTGACTAAGCCAAATGTTTTTGTTATAAAAAGAAAGCATGCAACTAGACCAACTTTGATAAAAATTCCAATTCCTCTTTTATTTATCATTTTTTGGTTGTTTACACGGTCTATACCAGTTATAATAGAAGAGGAGATGAACGAAGAGGAGGAAGCGTAAATGGTTCAAAATATACCAATTTATATTCAAATTCACGATAAAATCAAAGAAGATATTGAAAAAGGTGTCTGGAGTATCGGGGATCGTTTGCCCTCTGAGCGAGAATTAGCCTTGAAATTTGATGTTAGTCGAATGACCTTACGCCAAGCCGTTCAGACTTTAGCAGACGAAGGGATTTTAGAACGAAAAATTGGTTCAGGAACATATGTAGCACGTAAGAAAGTTCAAGAAACAATGACAGGTACCACTAGTTTTACAGAAATTACCTTGTCTCAAAATCGCGTTCCTTCTAGTCGGACGGTGTCTTATTTTGTAGCGAAACCTAGTTCTAGTGAGATGGAAAAATTACAACTAGGTCCAGAAGATTCAATTTTACGAATGGAAAGAATTCGTTTTGCGGATGACATTCCGATTTGTTTTGAGGTGGCGAGCATTCCTTATTCATTGGTCTCGCAATATGGCAAATCTGAAATCACGAACTCCTTTTATAAAACACTTGAAGCCAAATCTGGTCACAAAATTGGCCATTCTAACCAAACAATCTCTGCTGTTCAAGCATCGGAACAGATCGCAGAATATTTAGAGATTAAACGAGGCGATGCGATTCTGCGTGTGCGCCAAGTATCCTATTTTGAAAACGGACTACCTTTTGAATATGTTCGTACGCAGTATGCAGGAAGTCGATTTGAGTTTTATTTAGAGAAGTAGAGAAAAAGAATGAATAAAAGATAGGAAAACTTATCAATGTGATAAGTTTTCCTATCTTTTAATTTTTTTTTGCTAAAGAAATAAATTGTTTTTTAATAAAATGTATATTTAATTATTAATTTATCTGACGTTAAAAAATAACGATTTAATGGAATTTATTTATTTTTTAAATATTTTTTAAATAATTTTTATTTATCAGTTATTTTTTGTTTTTATTTTGATAAATATTGATTTGGATGGTTTTGTAATGTTGTTTTTAAGAGTTTTTATTTGTTTATTTTATTGTTATAATTATTTTTATGCGAATA
Organism: Enterococcus sp. DIV1316a; assembly: GCF_050536915.1. Lineage (NCBI taxonomy): Bacteria > Bacillati > Bacillota > Bacilli > Lactobacillales > Enterococcaceae > Enterococcus > Enterococcus sp. DIV1316a. The sequence goes on from NZ_CP172913.1 coordinate 1,112,213, forward strand.
CGTATATTTTTAAATAGTTGTTGACTATATTTTTTATATATAGTTATAATATTTGTAACAGGTAATAAAACTATAAAAAATGTGGAGGGATTACTTATGGCAGGATCAATTGCTGTAACACCAGAACAACTGAAATCACAAGCGAAAGTATATTCGCAAGCATCGTCTCAAATTCAAGATGCAATTCGTAAAGTGAATTCAATGAACCAACAAATTTCACAACAATGGAAAGGGCAAGCATTTCAAGCGTATCTGGAACAGTACAATCAATTGGAAGGTAATGTCAAACAGATGGAAGAATTATTGATTAGTATTAATCAACAATTAAACAAATATGCAGACACTGTCGCAGAACGTGACCGTCAAGATGCAGGATCATTTGGCTTTTAATTGATCAAAGATTGAAGCGCTAGCGCAATGAATTGCACTAGCGCTTTTTCTAAAGGAGAGAAGATAATGGAAGGGAAAATAAAAAAGGTATCCCTTTTGCCTTAGCAATTGGAGCAACTTTCTTGTTATTACTTTTTTTCATTCATTTAGGGTTTAAAGATGAGAACGTGACTCGAAGTAGCAAAGATCAGACAACAAAGATGCAGTACGCATTAGTTAATGAAGATAAAGGCGCAAGTTTTGAAGGAAAACGTTATGCATTAGGTTCTGATTTTGTCACATTAATTAACAAAGATACAGCTAATCGATGGGAAACAACGACTCGGAATATCGCAACATCTGGGGTTGAAAATGGACAATTCGATGCTCAAATTATTATTCCGCAAGATTTTTCGGAGAAATTATTGTCACTACAAGCTGTTAGTCCAGAGCAGGCTTCTGTTGAATACCAAGTGCGAGACGGACAAAATGAATTGACCAATCAAGCAATTCAAGACAAAGTAAATACTATTTTGAAAGATTTTAACCAACGCGTAATTCAGATGTATTTTTCCAGTATTGTTGGAAATTTAGTTATCGCACAACAAAACGTTAACCAAATTACTGATACGCAGTTGCTGTATCAAAATCAATTAGAAGAAACAATTCAGCAACCATTTAAAGAAATTCCCATGAATTATACGACAGTATTAAGTACGGCTAGTATTTTAGATGAGGACAATAAATTATTTACAAACGAGCAAGAAGCGTTTGTAAAATCAGTACAAACCTTATTAGAAAGCAACAATCGGAGCTTAGAATCAACTAGTAAGACAACGGAAGATACGAAAAAATCAGTGGACGAGTATTCGAAAGAAGCAAATGAAAAAATAAAAAAATCAATTGCACAATTTAATGAACAGTTTGAGAGACAAAAACAAGAATTGACTAATCAATGGGAAAGTGACACGACAGTATACAAACAACAATTCGATCAACTAAATGGAATGGTAATCAATCAGTTTAGCTCCTTCTACACACCAAGTGAACAAGGAAGCTCAGGGATTTATGCTGACTTTTTATCAGAATCTAAATTATTTCAAGAAACACAAAGCAATCGCATTGGCGAACTACAAAAAGAAATCGCAGAACTACATATGCAAGTAGAACAATTAACTGCGTTAAAAAAGCAAATTGCGGCTACATATTATAATGATCTTGAAGCAACACCTGAGATAGCAACAGACACTCAAATTAAGCAAGCGATTATTCAGTTAATTACGAACGAAAAAGAAAATATACCTAACTTAGATAAAAATTATCAGGAAAGATTGGAAGAATCACTAAGTGAAATTTCTTTTGTAAGTTTAGAAAGACTCGTTAGTGAATTAGAAATGAATAATAGGATTTCAGTTGAACAAGGCAATCTTTTCCGTGATGAGTTACAAATTATTCAGCGATATGCAGAACAACATGAACTTGATTTCACCAATTCAAGCCGCTTTATGTATTTGGAACCTAAACAACTTCATGAAGATACTATAGCGATTCCACAAGAAAAAGTAACTTTTTCACTAGCGACAAATCAAGAGTCGGTTATTTCATTACGACAAACCAATACACAAAATGGCGAATTGTCATTTCTTTTAGATGATTCAAAAGTTCAAACAATTAAAACATCTTTGAATCAGCAGTTAGCAGGTACAGGTTACAGCATTGATATTTCAGCAATTACCCCAACACAGCTAACAATTACCAAACCAGTCAAAATACAAGCTGAGATTCCTGAGAATGATGAAGTGGACGAAGAAAATACGCAAGAAGAGTTGGCAGAAGAATCCGAAGATGAATCTGAAAAAGTAACTGAGCCAGTAAATGATTTGCTCTCACTTCCAGAAAAACTTTACTTAACGATTGACTTACCAATGTCTTGGCAACTGACACCAGAACAACAAAAAACAGCATTTAATCAGATTGATTATTCTTGGTGGGTAAATAATGAGCTTCAAAATGCACGTTCGTTCGCTGTGTATATTGCAATGGACCAACCATTAGTAACCGATATTCCTGAAATCATGAAGCAATTTCAACTTTTAGATACTGTATCACAACAAATTGTGACTTTATATGGTACGCCTAATCAAAGTCTATCTATTCAAGAGTATGCAGCAATGTTAACCGCTCCTGAAAATCAGGATAAAACAATTGAAGAGTTAGCAGGTGAGACATCCATTTACTGGATGTACGACAATATCACTGAAAACGAGCAAACCATGATGATTACAGATAAATTATTAGACGAATATAAAAAAACAGGAAATCAATTATATCGAGAAACAGATGAACAAATTAATCAATTAAAACAATTAATTGGTACTGAGACAGATCAAAATACAGACGGACGACCTACAACACTTTACGGAACATTAAATTTAATGACGGTCCCTGAAAAATTATTACGAGAAGCGGAGAAATTAAATACATGGTTTGATGAAGCAACAAAACAAGTAAATGCGACATATGCTACTTGGCAAGAAGCTGGAAAAGTGGGAGCTACTTCTGTAATTGATGAAAGAAATCCACATCCAGAAGAAAATCAAACCAGCACTTTAGATGCAGAAACAGAAAATTTAGTTAAAATGATGCAAACGTTAATGCAAACAACGAAAGAAACTAGTCTAACAACAGCTGATTCAGCAGCCAAAGTCAAAGATGTTGCCCCGACTATCAAAGAATTGAAAGCCTCAACAACCAAAGTTCAAGATCATGCGCAAAATATCTTAGCAAACTTAAATGATTCAATTGATGAGTCAAAGAAAACAACCAAAGAAAATGAAGAGTATGCCAAAACATTTGAAAAAGTATTGGCTAATACAAGAGACGGCGGTGCTGATAATCCACGGGTATTTAGTTTCCTTGCGAGCCCAATTCAAGGAGAAGGGATCTTTGGCGAAACCCGACAAGTCTCTTTAATTCCCTATTACGCTACCTTGATTGTTAGTATTTTAACATTCGTTATTGCGCTAACTTTCCAAGGCTTTATGAAGAAAAGAACAGTTACTGTAGCGGATGCGTTGGTTGAACCAACCAGAGTTTGGCAAAATATACCAAATCTGTTATTACTCTTGATTACGGTTATTTTGTTTGGGAGTGTCTTTTCACTTCTACTGGTGTTCAATGTATCTCAAATAAATCGATTCGCTTGGTTTAGCTATAGTTTCTTAGTATTTGCTAGCGGTGCACTTTTGGTTTGTGCTTGTTTACGCCAATTTAAAAAACTTACTTTATATGTTTATGGAGCTATGCTGGGGTTATTTTTCATGTTGACACCTTTATTAGGCATTGCAACAAAGGTAGGCTCATTAAGCAATTGGCTCTATCGTTTATCGCCGCTTCAAAATATCCAAAATGGCTTTACTGCTTTAGTAAATGGCGTACAAATTAGTTGGGTTAGTTACCTTATTTTAATCGTTTTACTTGTTTTAGGTGTTGTCCTTAATTTATTTGTACGACCGGAGGAATAGCCATGAGAAAATTAATAAAAATAGTGATTGTTTTAAGTGTTAATATGCTCTATTTGTCATTGTCATCAACAAAAACAAAAGCAGAAGAAGTAGGCGCTTTAAAAATAAATAATCAAGTGATCTACCAAGATAATCAGCAGAAAAAAAACGTAGAAGTGAATTTCATTATTCCAGATTTGTTTTTGCCGATAAAAGCAGAGAGAGAAAAAGAAGTCAATCAAAGTAAAGCGAGGGTTGTCAACGAAGCAAAAAATGATGTATTTAGGACAGAACAGAATGCAAAAACATTAGCAGTTGATAAAAAGGTAAGGCCTTTTCTGTTCAAAGAGACGGCAACGGTCACTTCTCCTGAAAGCGTTGAATCTCTTGAGGTTCAACGAGAAATATCCATAAACTTTTGGTTGTACAGTGGTATTTTTTTAGGAAGTATAGTTATTTTATTCGTTGGTGTTTTTCTAGGAAACCGTTTTTCATATCATCGTGCGCAAAGCGGAAATTAAGGAGTGAAAGAAACATGAACAAAAGAACATCGATTGGTATCGGCTTACATGTGTCGAATCAAATTATTGATTTGCAAATCCCTAATCAGGTATCAGTTGCACGTTTAAAAGAATTGTTACTCGAATCGTTTGAGATGTTGCCAAACCGTTTGCCAGCATCATTTGAATTGGTTGTTTTGAATAAACCAATTCATTTAGCTGACAATCAATTAATTGCAGATTATCCATTAGGGAATGGCGACCAACTAGTAGTAAAAGAAATTGTAAAGGAGACACATGGATGAGCGAGTTAAAGGATATTTCAGAGACAATCACGTTAGAAGCAACAAAAGAATATGTTCAAGTGACATTACAAGCAAATCAATATCAGTTAGAAAGACTAGAACAGTTTCAACAATTTTTAAAATCAAGTCGTGGATTTTTATCGGGAAAAATAATACAAGCAACGGAAGAAGCGTTAGTGATTCAATACCATAAGGATCAATATATGCAATCCATTTTACAAGCGATAAAAAAAATGGATCAATATGAGCGATTATTGTTAGCGCAAAGAGTTCATTATTTGGTTGATTTCTTAGGTACGCCGGTCCAACCCTTTATTCATCCAGAAAACATCTATATCTTGGGAGAAGAATTATTAATTGCTCATCGTGGTTTTATGCAGGTCATTGTGCCTTATTCAGCAGATGAAAGAGAATTTTTTAAACAATATCGAGCGCTGATTTTAGCAATCTTACATCCAAAGTATGAGTATGAACAATTGATTCAAGGGAATGGCACCCTGAAAGATACGCTATCTAAACAATTACAAGAGGCGAAAACAATCAATGAAATTGAGCAAATCATTGGTGAACAAATCATTCGTCAAAAAGCCAAGCGCGAAGCAGAAACCAAATTAGTGAGTAAAAAAAGTTATTTAACCTTTAAATGGGCCAGCTTAGTGTTATTGGCTTTAACGCTACTTTTTGCAACTACAACAGGGATTTATGTCTTAAAAAAATTACCAGCCCAAGAGCGAGTGAGTTTGGCAGAAGCGCAGTATATTTCTAATGACTATGCAAGTGTTACGAAAACATTAAAAGAAGATACACCAGAAGAATTGCCGATAGGAGCTAAGTATGTTGCTGCTGTTAGTTCTGTCCAACTAGATAATTTATCAAATGAACAAAAAACAGCAATTTTAAATAATTTATCTCAAAAATCTAGTGAAAATACCTTACTTTATTGGATTTATATTGGCAAAGGAGACTTTGAAAAATCATTAGATATTGCCCAAAATTTAGGCGATAACCAATATATATTACATGCCTATACAAAATTATATGATGCAACCAAAGCCAATAACAAAATGAACGGCGAGAAAAAACAAGCATTGTTAACAAAATATGAAGAAGCAATTGATAAATACATGAAAATCTTGGGAGGAAAAACGGATGACAACGAAAATCAGTAAAAAATTGGTCTCTGTGAATGATCAAATTCATACATCTAGCATGATTTATTTTGACATTTTTTATTTTGGTCCCCAACTTCTTCACCGTCAAATTACGGCTAAAAACCCAAGTGTTTCAATCAATCAACAATTATTTTTTTACGAAAATGAAGAATTATTCTGTAATGGTGAAACCTTTGATTCTGCTGAAAATTTTTCTGTTTTTCCCCACGAAGAATTGATTACTGTCACCACCAATAAACCACAGAAAGATTTTTTAATTGCCTCTGCCAAAAATGCTGCGATTTCATTAGAAACAGATGCCATCATCAATATTACACTAACACCAGAAACTGGGGAATATACAGCAACGATTTATCCCGGAGAAGATACGATTTACTACAATCATTATTTAGTTGAAAAAGGAAGCTATGCTTTTGCAGTCGGTGATCAATTAGTTGTCAATGGCTTAATCATTGAAGTTCGGGAAAAACAATTAAAGTTAACAAGTCTAGGAGCTACATATTCCCTGAATCCTTGGCAAATTGTAGAAGAGGAGGTTATTCCAGAATATCCTGTCGATTTCCCGTCATTTCGACGAAGTCCACGGATTCACTTGAAGGAGCCAAAAAAACAAATAGAAATTGCTGCCCCAAAAGCCAAGCAAACAGAAGGGAAAAATGAACTGTTACGGACGATTGTCCCACCTTTAGGAATGGTCGTTTTGAGTGGCGCAACAAGCTTTTTAAGTGGGGGAAATCCAATTATGATGCTTAGTATGGGCGGAGCGAGTTTATTGACGGCTGGTTTTTCAGTCTCTAGTTATTTCACCAATAAAAAAGAAACAAAGCAAAAGAATATCGAACGGACAAATAGCTACGAACAATATTTAATACAAGAGAAAGCTCGTTTAAGTATACTGCAACAAGAACAAAAAGAGGCCCTGGAATATATGAATCCTGCCATGAACGAATTAGCCTTAATGACAAAAGAGTATCATGCGCGGATATATGAACGCATGATGACTAATGAAGATTTTTTGACAGTTCGCTTAGGGGTTGGTGAAATTTCTTCAAGTTTTACGACAAATTATCAGTCAACGGAAGATGATTCACTAAGTCAAGAAGCTGAAGAACAATTAGTATGGCCATATAAACAATTAGAAAAGGCGCCGATTGTTGTACCACTAATGGGACAAACCTTAGGATTGGCGGGAACACCTGCTGTTTTAAGGACAGCCATTCAAACGTTGTTATTTCAAGTGTCTGTTTTACATTCCTATCGTGACGTAGAGTTTGTTACTTTAGTACCAGAGGAAGATTATCAGAAAGATTGGCATTCTTGGCGTTGGTTGCCACACGTCAAAATCCGCAGTCTGAATTTGCGTGGGATTGTTCATGATCCTCAAACAAGGGATATGGTTTTAAATTCTTTCTATCAAATGATTACGAAACGTCGTCAACAAGTGCGCGAAGCCGGCAATGAAAAAGTTCACTTTCAACCACAGTACATTCTGTCGATTTTAGAAGAAAGCTGGTTGTCAGGGCATGGCTTAAATGAATTTTTAGCTGAAGATATGAGTCAATATGGTGTGACAGTTATTTGGGGAAAAGATGCTTTAAATATGTTACCAGAAACGACAACTACACTGATTGAGTATCAAAGTAGTGAAGCGGCGACTTTAATTAATCAAAATAATAAATATGTGAACCAAAACTTCGTTCCTAATCATTTACCGACTGCTTATCCGCTTGCTTATGCGATTCAGCGCTTGGCGAATTTGCAGCATGTGGAAGTGGAGAAGAATGCTATTCCTGAAGCAATTGACTTTTTAGAATTATATGATGTAAAGGAAATAAAGGATTTAAATGTAACAGACCGTTGGCAAAAAGCCGATACTTCTAAGTCTTTAGCAGTTCCTCTTGGCGTTCGTGGCAAAGATGACATTGTTTACTTGAACTTACATGAACGTGCCCATGGACCGCATGGACTTGTCGCAGGAACGACTGGCTCTGGTAAGTCTGAAATAGTTCAAAGTTATATGTTGTCATTAGCTGTTAATTTTGCTCCAGAAGATGTAGGTTTTTTACCTATTGATTTTAAAGGAGGCGGAATGGCTAACTTATTTGCAAAATTACCTCATTTGTTGGGTTCGATCACTAACTTAGATGGAGCTAGTTCAGCTAGAGCATTACAAAGTATTCGTGCAGAATTACAAAAACGACAACGAAAATTTGGAGAATACGGGGTTAACCACATCAATGGTTATACGAAATTATATAAACAAGGAAAAGAAATTACTGACCCAGAAGAAAAGAAAAACTATCCAAGTGAGCCCTTACCCCATTTATTTTTAATCAGTGATGAATTTGCTGAATTAAAAGCCAATGAACCAGATTTTATGGCAGAACTTGTCTCTACTGCACGGATTGGTCGTTCGTTAGGTGTACATTTAATTTTAGCGACACAAAAACCAAGCGGCGTAGTGGATGACCAAATCTGGTCAAACTCACGGTTTAAGCTGGCATTAAAAGTTGCTGACGCCAATGATTCCAATGAGATTATTAAAACCCCAGATGCTGCTAGTATTACTCAACCGGGTCGTGCTTATTTGCAAGTAGGGAATAATGAAATTTACGAATTATTCCAATCTGCTTGGAGTGGTGCTAACTATGATCCATTCGCTACCAAGGAAGAAAAAGTGGATGAAAGGATTTGGTCAATTAATCAATTAGGACAATACGAATTATTAACTGCCGACCTTTCCGAAGAAGAAGAGGTTTCTATTAAAACGGAGGAAGAGTTAACACAATTAGACGCAATTGTTGAAGAAATTGCCAAGCATGTGGAAGAAAGTCAAGCAACTTTACCAGAGAAACCTTGGTTACCTCCATTAGCAACAGAAATTGTTTCACCACTTTTTAAAACGCAATGGCAAGAACAACGAGAACTTTCTGTTCCTTTTGGTTTTATGGATATTCCAGCAAAACAAGAACAAGTCAATTTCAATTTCGATTTGCACGAATTAAATCATACTGCCTTATATGGTTCACCGGGGTTCGGTAAATCAACAGCTTTGCAAACCCTAGTAATGAACTTTGCTCGTAAAAATACACCAGAACAAGTTCAATTTAATTTGTTTGATTTTGGTACAAATGGGTTGTTACCATTGAAAAAATTACCACACGTTGCTGATTTAGTCCGTTTGGAAGAAGAGGAAAAATTAGTTAAATTCTTAAAACGAATTCGTAAAGAAATTCAAGAGCGTAAAGAGGCCTTTACTGAATACGGTGTTGTTAGTTTAAATCAATACGAAGAAAAATCAGGACAGAAATTACCAGTGATTGTTACGATTGTAGATGGGTTTGATGCAGTCAAAGAAAGCCCATTAGAAGATCCAATTGAATCTGTTTTAAATCAATTGCTACGAGAAGGAGCAAGTGTTGGCTTGTATACCATTATTACGGTCTTAAGAACAAATAGCTTTAAAATGAGTATGACAAGTAATATCCCAACACATATCGGTTTGTATTTAGTAGAAGAAGATGCGATTCGTGATGTTGTTGGACGAGAAGCTTTGATTCCACAAGAAATTATGGGACGTGCACAAGTGAAATTGGAACAGCCGCAAGAAATTCAAATCTATCTACCAACAGAAGGGGAAAATGATATCGCTCGTTTAAACCGTTTAGAACAAGAAATTGAAAAGATGAGCCAAAAATGGGGCGGTGAACGACCGCTACCAATCCCAATGTTACCGAAAACAATCGCTATGGCGAATCTATACAATCATCCACACGCTCAACAAATGCTGGAAAATATGGAGTTTCCTATTGCCTTTGATAAAGAAACGACTAACATAGTGGGCTTCAAACCAACGGAACACGGTTATTTTGTGATTGGGGATGATACACCACAACAAAATGAATCTGTTGAAAAAGTGATTATCGAAGACATGAAGCATTTTAGAGGGCGTGCCGAACGGATTATCTTTAACCATAGTGACCGTTTTGGCGGTTATGCAGATAGCTTTGATACGGTGATTGCAGGAACTGAATATGGAAGCTTTGTCAATGAATTATTACAGGAAATTGAACAACGACAAATGATTAGTGAGTATGAACCGATGTTGATTTATATTCCCGAAGCACAACAATTTGTTGAAAAATCCTTTATTAGTGCTGAAAACCTAAATATCCTACTGAAAAAAGGTAGCCAAGTCGCGATGTATTTTATTTTCCAAACCAATCAAAAATTATTGGAAAACAGTTTTAATGATGCCGATAAATTATTACGTGCTAATATCCCAGCGGGTATGGTTGGTACCAGACTCGCAGACCAAAGCTTTGTTAAAACGAAAAGTGATTATAATGAATCTGCCGTGGAATTGGATGAATCTCATTTCTTTGAAGGTCGAACAGCAATGCGGGTGAAGTTAGTAAGTGAATAAAAAGGAGTGGAATTATGAATAATGAATTCTCAAAATTAATTGATATGAAAAAGAGCGAAGAAGAAATTGAAACAAATCATTTTATTATCAAAGATAACATTTTAAGATTTGATCATTTAACTTTACAATTAAGTAACATTTCCAGAATATATGCTGGAACTAAGCGGATGAGAATTCCTGTGATGGCGATAAGCATTTTTGTTTTAGCTTTTGGAACTATTCGGTTTGAAGGATTACGTTGGATTAGTTTAATTATTATGGGATTGACAGGATTGTATATCTATATGGTTTATCAAAGACATCAAAGTAATAAAGAATATTTAATCTTTCAACTAAATTCTGGAGATAATTACTCCCTTTATTTTCAAGATGCTGAATTTTTAAACAAAGTCCGTAATGCAGTTGAAGCAGCATTCAATCACAAAAATATGTATTCAGAAATCAATATTGCGGAACAAAAAATTATTCAAGGAAATCACCATGTGATTCATGGCAACCAGGCCAACCTAAACACAGGGATTCAACAAGGCAATACAATGCATTCGAATAATCATGAAGAACATTCGTCAACTACTGTTGGGGATATCACAGATAGTACTATTCATCATTCGACATTTGGCAACCAGAATCATCAAAAAAATGAACAACCTGTTTATGATTGGCCGGTACTTGAAGCTAATTTTAAAGCAGTAATCACTTCATTGAAAAATGAAGACGAAACAAAACAAGTCAACAGGCAAGCGCTAAAAGCTGTTGAAAAAAAAGACGCAAAACAATTTGAGACAATCATTAAAATGAATCGGAAAATTTTTACGTCTAATCTATTTTTAAATACCGCTAGTGGTGTATTGGCTCAAGTGATTTCAACGATTTTAGGGATTCGGTAAAGGAGGAACCTCATGAGTGATGAAGCAATAAAAGCGCAAAAAAGAGCACTGGCAGCCGGAAAGCGTGCTGAAGCCAGTCATTTAAGTAGTCAGGTCAACATGGCACAAGCCAACAAAAATCAAATTGATCAGAAAATTCGAGAATTAGAAAAAGCAATTCGTGAATTAAGTCGAGAGATTCTTAGTATTCATCAATTGAAATCAACCGTTTCTAGTCAGTTAAAGAGTATTTCTGGAAGTAATTTTAAAGGCACACGACGGAATAAGTATAATGAAAAAGTTAGAAAAGTAGATAGTGATTTATCAAAATATGCCACAAAAAATCAAGAAAATTTACAAACGTTTCAACGGAAATTATCTAACTTACAAGAAGAAGCGCAACGTGAAGCCATGACAATCAGTTCATTAAATTCACAAATTTCGGCACTATTATCAATAGCAATGAGTTTGGATTCTTAATAAAGGAGTGAAAAAAATAATGAAAAGCGGTGTAAATTTATCGGAATGGACGCAATCTGTCAATAAAGCAAACAGCACAATTTCAGGAATTGGCAAAATGAAAACTGTATCTTTTTCTCAAACAAATGCTCGACCTTTTACAGAATTCAAAACAATGATAGAGCAAATCAATTCTTCTCTAGAAAGTTACAAAGAATTTGCAAAAGGAAGCACCAATAAAATGATTGCTGCCGGAAAAAATAAAGCCAATGATGATAAAGCGGGAGCTGCTACTATGAAAATTAGTCAATAAGGAGTGAAGAAAAATGAATCAACAACAAAAGGAGTTGTGGGTGGCTACTATAGAAAGTAGTAACCTGACTGGAGAAATAACAAAGGACACCATAAACGAACTCGGTTTAATTTTGGGCGGTCAACCCCAATTAGCTCAAAATATTTATCAAAGTTTCCTCAATCAAACCACAAGTTATGAACATAAACCAAGAATTGGCGCGATTATTCATATTAGTTTTGATTACGAAAAGGAAAGAGTCACTTTTGCTTGGTTAAAAAAACAAGTTGTATTGACCGTGCCACAATTTAAACGATTTATGGGTTTCGTTGATACAATTTTTACAGAAATCTATCCAATTGGAACCATTGTCGAATTAGATGAAGAATTATTAACCGAAGATGTTAAAGCGCTTTTTACTACAGATGAATTAGGTTTATTTGTTTCTGTTCAAGGGAGAAAATTAACCATTCCAGAAACGCAAATGATGATTGATTACGTAGGAACTTTATGGCCATTTGGATTACAAGCAGAGGTGGAGCCAATTTATTTTAACTCGGTCATGGTAAAACGAGTTATTTCAGAAGGGCCTACTAATGCGTACGAGGAAAAGTTTACTTTTGAAGTTTTGAGAAAACAATTGGCGCAAGATGAAAAATATTCGTGTACGTATGTCTAATGAGGAGGTGGGCAAATGAAAATTAATATGCGTGAAGTGATGGAAGCTAAAAACAAAATTACTTCTTCCAGAAATAAACTACAAGCAGAAATCAATCGTGCCAAAAGCGATTGGAAAACAGTCCAAGGAAGCGATGCTTTATCTGGAAAAGTCAAAACAGCTATTAATGGTGAAATTGGTAATTACCAACTACCGATGCTAACCAATTATTATGATCTTTTACATACAATAGCACAAGAAATGGAAAAAACAATTAGTGATTTTAAAGCTAGTGTGAAGGAAAATAGTGACTCAGCCATCATCGATACAGATGTCTTAAACGAAGCGAAAGGAAAATTTTCAACGCCGTTATCAAATTTTGCGAAATTAGATAAGAAAATTAGCAACATTTACAGTTCTGTGGCACATATCGTCCCTATTTCCGCACCATCCAATCAATTTAATAAAAAAATGGAAGAGGCTAAGAAAGTCTTGACGGAAACGCTGAAAGGCATGGACACTTTTAACGGACGCAAAGCAGGCAGTGCTGTCAAAGACAAACTAGCCCAACAATCCAGCCAAATCACGAACGTCGGAGGATTAAGCTATAGCAATCCCAAATCATTGGAAATATTTACGGATAAAACATTTAAAAATGAAATAAAAGAAGCGCATAAAAAAGTCCAGGAAGAAGAAAAAGATAGACTTGCTTTTGAAAAAGACCATCCAATTTTAATGGCTATGGATGGTAATTTAACAGAAGAAAAGTTAGACGAACTAGATAAATTAATTAATCATGCGATAGCAAAAGGCGTTGTTTCAGGAAAAAAATATATAAACCATATGAAAAAATTATACATTTCTAGTCGTATCAAACGTCTGCCAAATGGAAAATTGGTAATGAGACGAGCAAAAGGCTGGCTAAAAAAATTAGATCAATTAGCAGATATTGATGATTATGTGCCAAAAGGTCATCGGTCATTAAGTATCACTGCATCGGGGACCGCAAAGGAATTTACTAAACTAGGAGATAAATTATTAGGCAAATTAGATTTAGTAGATAAGAAGTCTATTCTAAGAGAATCTGGTGAAGCTTTTAGTAAAGCAAGTATTAAAGGGGTCGCAAAGGGAACTCTAAAATCAATGGGGAAATCGTTAAAGAAAGGATTATCTTTTGGCGTTAACGGTGTTGTGAAAGATGCCAAAGCATTAATTAATGCAAAAGGTGCAGGAAAAATTATTCCCGGATTAAACATAGCGGCAGGTGCTGTGGAGGTTGTGCAAGGAATCAGTAAGAGTGAGAAACAAGCCAGAAAAGACGGATTGAAAGGGCAAGAAATTACCGCAAGTAAAGTTGGCGGAGCATTGGTGGATGTCGGGAAAGTGGCGGTGACAACGGCGATGATAGGAGCGGCAACCGCACTTTTACCAGCCACTGCATCAATAGGAGCAGTTGTTGGTGTGGGAATAATAGCAGGTTGGACAGCAAATACAATTGATAAGAAACTAGGAGTTACTTCGGAAATGAAAAAAGGTGTCAACTCTCTAATAAAAAGTGCGCGAGGATGGTTTTCATGATAAAAAATTATGTACCTACGAAATATAAAAACTATAACAAGAAGCCTTTTACAAAACAATCGGCTAAGAAAGTGTTGAGCGCTTATTTACTGTTGCTTATTAGTTTGATAGTTATACAAATATTTGATAAAAAGAAAGAAACACATCAAAATTTTTTAAGCATACAGTCTATTGGAGCTGTTATCTTATTTGTACTTTCATTAATCGTTTATCTACTATTTGATAAGAAAAACATACAAAAATATTTAGCGTTAATTATGTATTTTTCATCAATATTGTTTACTTTTTTTGCTATAGCATTTTTTAGCTTCTTAGCAGAAAATCCTGTAAAAGTATTTATTGAAAGTATTAGTTTATTGTTTATTCTGCTTATTTTTTTAGAGTTTGTATATATGCTGATTGTTTTCATTTCGTTAAAAATTAATAATTTGAATTTACGAGATATGGTTGCTATGTTCATTATGAACGGAGTGAGTTTGCTTGGAATTGGTTTAATCGTTTTATCAGAAGCTAAAGACAATATATCATTTGGAGTTTTTGGAGCTACAGCAATAATAGCGGGTTTACTTATTTTAGCAACATTTCATTATCCTAGAGTATTACACTATTGGAAAAGACAATCAGATATTGATAGCAATGTATCTGTATATGGGAATTCCATTGAAATGATGAAGAACAAGAGAACCAAAAAATAACTATATTTCTTCCAGAATTAAACGAATGTCAGACGGCACTTTAGTCATCAAAAAAGCCGGGAAATGGTTGAGTAAGTTTGATAAACTAACCGGAATTGATAACTATATGAGAAAAGGCAAAGACTTTACACGACTAAGCACCTCAGGAGGCTTAAAACAATTTACTGATTTAGGTGATTCATTACTGGATAAATTGAAGTTAGTGGATAAAAATGTTGTATTAAAAGGATCAAAACAAGCATTCAAAGAATCAGTTAAAGGAATTGGCAAAGGAACTTTAAAGAGTGCTGGTGGTGCGTTGAAAAAAAGCGTAAGTTTTGGGATTAATGGTATTGTGAAAGATGCTAAAGCATTAGTCAATGCAAAAGGTGCAGGAAAAATTGTGCCAGGGTTGAACATAGCTTTAGGAGCTGTAGATGTCGTTCAAGGAATAAGCAAGAGTGAAAAACAAGCCAGAAAAGACGGATTGAAAGGGCATGAAATTACCGCAAGTAAAGTTGGCGGTGCATTGGTGGATGTCGGGAAAGTGGCGGTGACAACAGCGGTTATTGGAACAGTAGGAAGTGCAATTGCGGTGGCAGGTGGCCCAGTATGGGCTGTAGTTCTAGGTGGAATTGCTATTTCTGCTGGATTAGAAGAGATAAATAAAAGAACAGGTGCTACAAATATGGCTAAGAAAGCTATTAATTCAATGGTAAAAGGAGTATCTGCATGGTTCAAATAAAAGAAATGTTGAAAAATTTTATCCCGAGTACTTACAAAAAGGTATCAAGAAAATCCTTTACCAGTAAGTCCTTCCTTAGCATTATAGGTGCATTTGTCTTTATATTAGGAATTTTATTTCTTTTCTCTATTTCACTTGATATGAAAGAAACGCTAAATACTAGCTTGAATGATAAACTCATATATTTATCATATGGAACTATATGTGCCAATCTTGTAGGTTTGGTTTTGTTTAGAAAGGAGAAACTACAAAAATTTGTAATTATAATTCCGTATATTACTTGTATCTTAATGTTCTATATAATTATGGCAATAGGTGCATCAATGACAGATAATCCAGTTTCTGATTTAAAATTAGGGATGGTTGGAAGTAACTTACTATGGATTATTGGCGTTCTTATAAATACAGTCTTAGTATGGAAATCAGTGAAAACTTCACATTTTAAAATACGAGATAAATATGCAAACTACTTTATTAATAGCCTATCAATAGCAGGGATTATATTTTTCTTTGTGAGTAAAGTGATTAATAATTTTACTTATGCATATACTGGCATGGTGTTTCTAATTGCAACGCTACAAATACTTGCGACCTTTCACTTTCCAAGAGTTCTTAGATACTGGAAAAAAGAACCAAAGAATGAAAATGCCTCTATATATGGAAATTCCATTGAAATGATAAAGAACAAGAGAACCAAAAAATAGCTATACTTCTTCCATGATTAAACGAATGTCAGACGGTACTTTAGTGATCAAAAAAGCCGGGAAATGGTTGAATAAATGAGATAAATTAACTGGCATTGATAACGTTATGAGAAAAGGTAAAGACTTTACTTGACTCCAAGCACGCAAGGAGGCTTAAAACCAGCCTTCAAAGATTCAATCAAAGGAATTGGTAGGTATTGAAAAATTTAAAAATAGATCGATTTTAGGAAATTAATTTAATGAAAAGAGGGAAAAAGATGATTGAAAAAGTTTCATTGGAAATGAACAATTTAGTGTATATTGAAAAACGAGCAACAACAGATCAATTAGTGGATTTAATTTTACAATCAGAAGAATTAACTTATGAAGAAGGTTTTTATAAAAATGGACCAACAATGATTGAACTAAAACCAACTGAATTAAGTGAAGAAGAACAAACGTATAAATTTTATATTCCTGTGAATGAGCCAGTTGAAAGTGGCGAGATTTTTACTGTAGAAAATATTCATTATGATCATCTAGTTCGTAAAAGAATTCCTTTTGATGATGAACTTGGCGCTAATATTGAGGAAATGACGGATTACTTGCTGGAACAAAAGATTGAATTTGATGATAAATTATTGTTGGTAATGACCTTAGTTTATGATGAATATTGGGTAGATGTTTTAATCCCAACAAAAGAGTAGGTGAAAAAATGAGAAAAACAATTGGCTATAAACAATCATTACATTATCAAAATGTCATCAGTCGTTATTATGTAACGACTTCAGAGGAGATGGGTCGTTGTTTAGAAGATGCTTTGGAAACAATTTTTGAAGCAGATTATTCTTTATCAGACAGCTTTTTCTATTCAATGAATTCTGACATTCGTGAAGAAGAATTGCTGATTCAAGTTTTTTTACCTGTCAATGAAGAATGCCAAGAGAATCTTCCAGCAGAATATCGTTTCCAATCTTATTTTCAGGTGAACAATATGTTAGCAACTAGAGCAAAAGGCGATAAGTTATCTGAATTCTCTAAAGCATTAGAAGAGTTAATCACTATAGTTGTTCAGGAAGATTTGACAATTGTTTCACCAATTTTCTATTGTCCGCAAGTAATAGATAATAAGGTATACACTGATTTGATGATTGGTATTAAATAGTTTTGAACTGATTAGAGTTTTCTCGTAAGGAAAGAGAAGATAAAAGTTTATAAATGAGGAAGAGATATTTGAAGTGAGACTGACTAAGGCAGATGGGTACAAAAAAATTGGTATAGGACTAGGTGTTATTTTTGTCACACTTATTTGCTTGGTATGGTTTTACTTTTCACTCTATAAAAATCCAGTGACAAGTAATATAATTTTTTTTGTTTTTTTAACAGTAGTGGCTATACTAATCAGTGCTTTATCCTTACTTAAATTAATATGTATGTTTGCTTTTTTGATAATCGAAACCGGGATTAATGAGACTAAGTATATCAGAAAATATGGTGGCATTTTATATAGAATGGACAGTCATGGTTTGTCATATCATGAAAAGGGATTTCTAATAGTGCGTAGTTGGTCGGAGGTCATTGATGTAGGACTTTTCAGACAAATGGAAAGTGAAGTTATTTATAATTATCAAATAAAATTTAGTGATGATGATAGACACACTTTTGATTTAAGAGGGAATTATCCAACGATAGCATTCAAAGAAAAAATTGAAGAATTCTGGTTTAAATACAATAGCTAAATTAATCTTCATTCCCCCTCCTAGAAAACACAAAACCGTGGTACAATAACTTACGTAATAGACACACCTACTCCGAATGTCAAAAAAGGGCAGAAAAGTAGACAAGAAATTGTTTAAGGAGTAAAGTAAACTTACTTAAAATTTTGGGGGAAATAAAATGTATGATGTAATTATCATTGGTGCCGGTCCTGCTGGGATGACGGCAGCACTTTATGCATCACGGTCCAATCTTTCTGTATTGATGATTGAACGCGGTGCGCCTGGTGGGCAAATGAACAACACTGCTGAGGTAGAGAATTACCCAGGCTTTGATTCTATTATGGGTCCAGAATTGGCCTATAAAATGTATGAAAATGTAGAAAAATTTGGTACGGAAAATGCGTATGGCATTGTGATGGGCATCGAAGACCACGGATCCTATAAAGAAGTGATTTGTGATGACAAATCTTATGAAGCTAAAGCGGTAATTATTGCAACAGGCTGTGAACACCGAAAATTGGGTGTAAAAGGCGAAGAAGAATTTGCTGGCCGTGGTGTTTCTTATTGTGCTGTTTGTGACGGTGCCTTCTTTAAAAATAAACGCTTAGTAGTTGTTGGTGGCGGCGATTCTGCAGTTGAAGAAGCAATCTATTTAACACAATTTGCTTCTGAAGTAGTGATTGTTCACCGTCGTGATGAATTGCGTGCGCAAAAAATCATTCAAGATCGTGCCTTTGCAAATGAAAAGATTTCCTTTGTTTGGGATACAGTTGTCGAAGAAATTGTTGGCAATGAAATGGTTGTGACAGGTGTGAAAGCACGGAATGTCAAAACAGATGAAGTTTCTGAAATTGAAGCAAACGGCGTGTTCATTTACGTGGGGCTAGATCCATTAACAGAACCATTTAAAAAAGCTGGTATTACGAATGAGGCTGGTTGGATTGAAACAGACCAAGAAATGAGAACAAAAATTCCTGGTGTTTATGCCATTGGTGATGTCCGTGAAAAAACATTGCGTCAAATCACGACAGCGGTCGGTGAAGGCGGTATTGCTGGACAACAAGTATTTAACTATATTGAAGAATTAAAATAAAAAAATGCTTTTGCCTTTAATAATAAGGGCAAAAGCATTTTTTTAATAGGTTCCTTTAATGACAAAATAAGAGCCGCGAATGGTTCCAGCTAATTTTGATTTTTGACGAGCAAATTTGAATTTTCCTTCAAATTCTGCAGGGATTGCCATACCATCTGAAAGTTTAAACCCAACGGCGCGTTTGCCTTCCTCAGCTAATGTGTACATCACGTTAACTGCTAAGCCGTTTTCATAAAATACATAGGCCATTTTTATGCCGTCTAAAGTGAAAGAAGAAATTTCAAGTGGCTTGTAAGGGAAATGTAATTCTCGTTCTAATAAAATTTTTTCAATCCAGGCCAATGTTTCTGGAGCTTCAGAGGCAGGGACGGTCGTAAAGCGATGTTTGTATTTATTCCAAAAATAGCGAGCTTCATTCGCTCTTAGTCCAGCAAGGGCAGGTGCCACTGGTGAACTTTCTAAACCAATAGTGGCTACTTCTTTAAAATCAACTGGATAAACCATGAATTGATACTCCCATCTTTTCTTTTAAACTAAGTATAACGGTAGCAGGGGTAACGAACAATTATTATTACTTAAAAGAATGAAATTGGGACAGAACGATCGGCTTCAGAAAATGTTAAGGTTTCCGAATGCGTAGGTTCTGTCCCAAAGAGTATTTTAAGATTTGGTTATTTCGTGATAAGTTATACGCTCGTGCTTATTTATTGGCATCTAAGGTAACTTTTTCATCTGCCGTAGTTGTTTTAACATCTACTGTATAAACAAGTTTATTGTTATTTTTGGTTAACTTCCAAGTCAAAATACGTGGAGAAAGTCCTCCAACTTCTTTTTTTGCTTTGGCTAAAACGTCGTTAACAGCGCCTAATTCTTTGACTTCAGCAGCTGAAAAGGCTGTCTCGTTTTCGCCAAGTTGATTTGCTTCAGTATTTTTGGTGACTTTTCCTGTTTCAGGATTCACGTAAAGTGTTTCTGTCTCGTTGGTAAAGATATAGCTGTAGTCACTTGCTGGTTCTGTATCAAATTGGACATTTACTAATGGTTTGCTGTTGCCAGCTTCTTTTTCGTAGATTTCAGCAGCTTGCTGCAAACTAACTTTGTACTTAGTATCAGTGACAGCATCTTTTCCTATGCCACAACTAGCTAAAATAAAAATAGCTCCTAAAAGTGAAAAAAATAGTAAAAATGGTTTTTTTAACATGAAATTACCTCGTTTCTTTTTATTAAACATTCACAATCATTTAGTATACGGTGGTTTTATAAAAATTACAAACAAAAAATAATCCTTTAAGAGAAATTAAAGGATTATTTTTTGTTATTTATTCTGCACGTAAAGCAACTGCCGCATCTTTTTTCGCTGCCATTCGGGCAGGAATATGGCCACCAATCATGGTTAAGATTGTGCTAATTACAATCAAAATAATCCCGTGAATTGGATTTAAGGTGGCAACATTTTCTAAATCAGTCAGGTTATAGAGCACTGCATTGATCGGAAATGTTGCGAGAAAGGCAATCACAACACCAAGAATACCAGAGGCAACGCCTAAAATAGCAGTTTCGGCATCGAACACCCGGGTAATATCTTTTTTACGAGCTCCTAACGCTTTCAGGATACCGATTTCTTTGGTCCGCTCAATGACAGAAGTATAGGTGATAATCCCAATCATAATCATACTTGTAACAAGGGAAATCCCAGCAAATGCAATCAGCACATAGGTGATGGCATCCATTAAACCACCTGTTAAGCGGGTCATTGTTCCAGCTAAATCAGAATAGATGATTTGGTCTTTTTTATCTTTTCCTTTGTTATAAGCATCTAAATAATCAAGAATTTTATCTTTTGATTTGAAATCGTTTGGATAAATCATAATACTTGAAGGGATTTCGTTCGCTCCTAAATAAGACAACAGGTTTTCTTTCGCGGAAGCATCTAATGTTTCGTTAGTCATAACGTTAGTGTTGCTGGCTTCTTGCGCTTTAACAATGTCAGAGGTTTTGTTTTTGGCAATCATATTAGTTGAAAGTGCATCGCTATAAGCAATTCCAGGTGCTAATAGATTCATTGTTGAAGAATCTTTAATTCGCAAAATCCCTGAAATTGTTAATTCAGTATTTTCTGGGTTATCGTAAACAGCTTGCAAATCTTGGTTAGGAATGAAGTTGCCTGTCGGTAATTTGGTGTAAAATGCATTATTATTGGCTAATTTCATTTTTGTGCCAACAATGTCTGAAAAGGCAATCTTTTGATTATCTTTCACGTCAAAGCCAAGATTTTTTAAAGCATTAATATTGGTGGTATTGTTACTATCGACGATTAAAACGACATCGGTTTCTTTTTCTGGATAATTTCCTTCAAGCAACGAGTAATTGTCTTTTAAGAAATTGTTTTTTCCATTTTCTAGTTGTTTAGGAAAAGCAGAAACGCCGACACCAGTTTGGGCAGCCATCATAGAAGCCATCGCGTTTGATTGGCCGTCGGGTGCATCGTTTGAAAATTTGACAGCTTGTGCTTTCCCGTTGATTTCTCTTAATAAGTTCATATTGACTAGACGAGTATAGCCGATATTATTACTTAATTCAGGATCAATGTGATTGACATAGTCAATAAACTTTTGATCAATTAAATTCGTGTGTTGCGCACGGTCCGCATCGCTAATTTTAGCAGTCACTTCTTTTTCTTTCGGGAAGGTGCCTTTTTTGTCCTGGTTATTGAAACTTTCTGGATCTTGATCGGTCGCTATTTTAGAAATGGTAATCGGAAATTGCGCTAACGTTTCCGACTGAGTTTTATCAATTTGTTTCTGGAATCCTGTTGAAAGAGAAAGGACAATCGCAATACTGATAATTCCGATACTTGAAGCAAAGGCGGTTAAAAAAGTTCGCCCTTTTTTAGTGCGGATATTATTAAAAGATAAACGCAGCGCAGTCGTGAATTTCATTTTGGTGCGTTTCAATTCGAAAGGTTCTTTTTTTTCATGTTCAATATGAGGACGCGAGTCATGACGAATTTGGCCATCTGAAAATTCAATAATTCGATCAGCGTATTCATGAGCTAATTCAGGATTGTGGGTCACCATAATGACTAATTTTTCTTTCGAAAGTTCTTGGATAAGTGCCATAATTTGCAGGCTGGTTTCTGAATCCAATGCACCAGTTGGTTCATCACAAAGTAAAATATCGGGATCATTAGCTAAAGCGCGAGCAATGGCAACCCGTTGCATTTGACCGCCAGATAATTGGGAAGGTTTTTTATGGATATGGTCCTTCAAACCGACACGGATGAGTGCATCTTCGGCTTTTTGGCGTCTTTCTGCTTTTGAAATACCACTCAGTGTCATACCAAGCTCGACATTATCCAAAATCCCTTGATGACTAATTAAGTTGTAACTTTGAAAAATAAAACCAATTGAGTTATTCCGATAAGCATCCCAGTCGGCTTCTTTAAAATTTTTTGTTGATTTGCCGTTAATGATTAAGTCACCAGAATCGTAATTGTCCAATCCGCCAATCACATTCAACATCGTCGTTTTACCAGAGCCGCTGGGACCCAGAATGGCTACAAATTCTTGTTTTCGAAAAGCGACAGAGACGCCATCTAAAGCTTTAGTGGTCGTTCCGCCGACAGTATAATATTTTTTTATATCTTTGAGTTCTAGCATATTTTTCGCATCCTTCTTCCAATTTATCAACAACACAACCTTAAGTTAGTGTATAACGTAACATAATAGTTAACAAAAATCAATCATTACCATTTGATAATCAAGTGAATTTAGTATACACTAGGTGGGAAACGAGGGAGAACATATGGATAAAGAGAAGCATTCATCAAATTTAGATATTAGTGTCTTTACTGAAATTTTTTCATATATGAGCCAATTGCTTTTTAAAGACCTAGACTTGGAGGATCTAAAATTAACCAAGTTAGACATGTTAATTTTATTAATTGTGGCAACAAATGAAGGAATTAGTATGACGGAGTTAGCCAACCAAGTAGGAACGTCGAAAGTTCAAGTGAGTCGCTCTATTGCGGGGTTAGAAGAACGAGCGATTGTTCAACGTCGCCATAATCAAGAAAATCGCCGCGTGGTTAATGTTTATACGACAAAAGAAGGCGAGAAGCTCTTTAAGCAAAAAGAAAATCAAGTAAAACAGCAACTATCTGAAACGCTTAGTGTTCTTTCCTTAGAGGATTATCAAGAGGTCAATCAACACTTTTTGGCGGTCATGAAAATTTTGTCCAATTATCAAGCGCTACGAAGAAAAACGTGTAAGGAAAACAACGCCAAAAAATAAAAAACATCGTTTGGCTATAAACCAAACGATGTTTTTTCTAGCCTTTGACAGAGCCAGAAGTCACGCCTTCTACATAGAAACGTTGCATTAATATAAATAAAATAGTAATTGGAATGGCAATCAGCACACATCCTGCTGTAAAAGCCATGAATAGTGAATTGGCTGTTGATTTGGTCATCATCGAAAAGAGACCAATCGCAACGGTGTAATTTTCAACTTTATCACCCATAATAACTTTTGCGAAAATAAAATCCATCCAAGGGCCCATGAAGGCGGTTAAAGAAGTATAGACAATAATTGGTTTCGACAATGGCAACGTAATTTTTGTGAAAATTTGCCACTTGTTGGCACCGTCAATCATAGCCGATTCGTCTAAAGCCATCGGAATGGTATCGAAGAAACCTTTGGCGATGTAAAAACCTAGCCCCGAGCCTGCAGAGTAAACCAGAATTAAAGCGAATAAACTTTCAGTTAAATTTAAGGCTTTTAAAATATAGTAAACGGCAATCATACTCATAAAACCAGGGAACATATTTAAAACGAGCGCCACTTTTAAAAATGGTTTTCTTAAGCGGAAACGCAACCGGGACAGCGCATAAGCCATTGCGATTGTAATGAAAGTTGATAACAGACAGCTTGCGATGGAAACGAACAAGGTGTTCAAAAACCAACGGACAAAGGGGAAGTTGCCAGTCTGATTTGTTAATAATACTTTATAATTTTCTAAAGTGAATGTTTTGGGAATGATATAGGGAACAAATGCACCGCCTTCGCCACGAAAACTTGTTAAGATAATCCACACAATAGGGAACATCCAAAAAACTGCTAAAATGGTTAAAATGATGTAAACGCTGGTAAGTGCAGTGCGTTGTTTTTTCTGGTAACTTTTTGCTTTAGCCATAAGTTACGCCTCCTTAAATGAATTCGTCCGTGTATAGGCAATTAAACTGAAGACTGCGGAGAGAATGAAGATTAAAATACCAATCACAGAGGCTAAATTGTAATCCATTGTATCGACAGTCAATTTGTATAGCCAGGTAACTAAAAGGTCAGTTGAGCCTGCACCGTAGAAGTTAGAATTGGCTGGACCACCGCCTGTTAATAGATAAATGACATTGAAATTATTGATGTTGCCAATAAACTGTTGAATCAGCGCCGGGGTCATCACAAATAGAATTTGTGGAAATGTAATACTTTTAAAAATTTGCCATTTATTGGCACCGTCAATTCTAGCTGCTTCGATTTGATCTTCAGGAAGGTTTTGGATAATCCCTGTAGAGATTAACATCGTAGCAGGAATACCAATCCACATATTGACAACAATAATGGTTAATTTTGCCCAATTCGGATCTGTTAAGAAGGGGATAGAAGAATCGATTAAGCCCCAATTTAACAACAGAGCATTGATAGGTCCAGAACCATTTAAGAGGTTTCGCATAATTAAAAGTGAAACAAACGGAGGTACGGCCATCGTGATAACAAAAATAGTCCGCCAAAATGCTTTATATTTTAAGCCTTTTGTATTGATAAGCAAGGCTAAAATGATTCCAAAAAAGAAACAAGTTGCGGTTGCGAAAACAGCCCAAATCAAGGTCCAGCCAAGTACTGGAAAGAACGTTGAAGCCATATCGCCTGTGATTACATTACCTAGATTTGCCAATCCAACCCAAGTAAAAAGGTTTTTCGGTGGCAAATGGTTATGGTCGTAGTTGGTAAAGGCAATTGAAATCATATATAACAACGGCAAGATGGTAAAGAAAAGAACGCCTAGTAAGGGGATCGTCATTAAAGTTGCATGGAAACGTTCGTTTAATAAGCTACGTAAATCATCCATAGTTGTTGGAATTTTTTTGCCGGCTGTCTTTAATTCATATAGGTGACGGGCGCTTTTTAAATTGATTACATATAAAATGATTAGCGATAAACAGACTAAAATTGCTGCAATTCCGAATAATAATAAGAGCATTGAATTATCGCCTTCTTTTAGAACTTCAATCCCTAAAGAATCATCATATACTAATCCTTGCTGTTGGGTCCCTAGTGTTCCTAGCATCATTAATGCGTGGAAACCATTACGGATTAACCAATAGATAAAGCCAATTTCAGCTGTTAAAAAGATGATTCCCTTTAACCACTGCTTGTTGGCGAAGTTTGCAGCACCCATAACTAAAAAAGATAGTTTTGTAGCGAAGTCGCCTTTTTTAAAGACCTCTCGAAATGACGTCTGGGCTTTCTTTTTCTTGAACATCTTCGTTCACTCACTTTCTACTTAAATAAAAAAGATAGAGGAAATGGGACAGCAGATTGAAGCTCGTCCCATTTCTTTACTCTTTTTATTCTTTTGCTTCTTTTGATGTGTCTTGGACTAATTTATCTAATTTTGCTTGATAATCCGCAGGTTTGATATTGCCTTTGTACGTATCATTGATCACTGCATCCATTGCAGGCCAGAATGAAACGATTTCTGGGATTTTTGGCATTACCACAGAGTGGGTTGGTTGCGCCATTTCTAAGATAGCTTTTGCAACAGTATCTTGTGTAATTTCTTCGTTTGTTTGTAATTTTTTGTTTGAAGGGACAAAGCCGATTTCTTTGAAGTAAGTCATTTGTGCTTTTTCACTGGTTAAATAGTTTGCTAATGTCATTGCGGCCAATGGTGCTTGTGTTTGTTGGTTGACAGCAAAACTACGAACGCCCAAGAAAGCTTTCATTTGTTTTTCTCCATTGCCAAAATCAATGGTTGGATAGGCAGCAGCCCCCATTTTGTCGCCAAGAGCTTTTTCTACATCGTTTTTAGACCAAGGACCAGAAAGGAAGGCATCCGTTTTGCCAGAACCTAGATTAGACAATGCTTCTGTATTTGATTGGATCACACCAGGATTATTTTTTTGATCGGCAATCCATTGTAATACCTCAATGCCTTGTTGATTATTAAAGTTGGTACCTTTTGGATCTTCGCCATTTTCACCATATAAGTAATCGCCGTTACTCATAAATAGAGGACCGAAGATATAATTTGCGCCATCTTCGCCAAAATTGGTACCGATTTTGCCTTTTTCAGTTAAAGACTTCCAAGTTTTGATTTCCTCTGGAGAATACGTATCTTTGTTATAATAAAGAACTTGTGACTCTACGGCATAAGGGTAGGCATAGACTTTGTCTTTCCAAGTGACTCCTGCTACTGCCGAATCGATATTGTTTTCTTTGACTTCTTTTTCATATTTTGTGTTAGGGTAAATCAGACCAGCTTCTGCCATTTGACCAATTTGATCATGCGGCATCATGAAAACATCTGCGGCAGCTTTAGGATCTTTTGCAATGTCTTTTTTAGCATCTGCCGAATTTCCAGCAGTTAAGTTAACTTTAATATCGGGGTTTTCTTTTTCAAAATCGGCGACAACTTTTTTAAAGACGCCCATATATTCAGTATCAACCCATAATTTTACGTCACCAGCTGCTTTATTTTCTGAACCGCTTTCATTTTCAGCTTTCGTTTTTTCTGCGCCACCACAGGCAGTAAGTAAAACCGCGGAAGCACTTAAAAGGATACCGCCCATTAAAATCTTTTTCCAATTCGCTTTCATTTTTGAACCCTCCAAAAATTATTTTTTACAAGTCTTATTATGCAACCGATTGCGGAAATAATCAAGTGTTTTTCATCAAGAAAGTTAAAAAAGTTTTTTTGTTATAAATAACATACTGTTTGTTTAAAGTGGTGTATACCACTAATTAAGCATTTTAAATAAAAAAATAAAAAAGGGTATACAAATGCAATCGTTTGCGCTAAAATGTGTTCGAGTATTAGAAAATACACGAAAAGCGACAATTAAAGGAGAGAATTAAATGAACACTGCTGCAATCTACCATCGTCCAGAAAGTGAATTTGCTTATCTTTATACAGAAGAAACCATGCATATTCGTTTGCGTACGGCAAAAGGCGACATTGCCTCTGTCCAATTAGTGCAAGGAGATCCTTATCTTTTAGGGAAAGAAAAGTGGTACCAACAGTCGTTAACTATGAAGAAGTTAGTATCTACGGAGTTATATGATTACTGGTTTATTGCATTAAGTGCAAAATTTAAACGCCTTTCATATGCTTTTACTTTAGTAGGGACGGATGGCTTGACGGCGTTTTATGGCGAACACGGCATTTATCCTTTAGAAGAAAAGTATTTAGCGATGGCGAATAATTATTTTCGGATGCCGTATTTTCATGAAATCGATCGTTTTAAAGCACCTGAATGGGTAAAAGAAACGGTTTGGTATCAAATATTTCCAGAGCGTTTTGCAAATGGTGATCCCGCCAATGATCCTGAAGGGACGTTGCCGTGGGAATCTAAAAGACCAGATCGACAAGATTTTTTTGGTGGGGATTTGCAAGGGGTGCTAGATCATCTTGATTACATTGAAGATTTAGGTGTTAACGGCTTATATTTTTGCCCAATTTTTGAAGCGTTTTCTAATCACAAATATGATACGATTGATTATTTAAAAATTGACCCAGCTTTTGGTGATGGCGCTACCTTTAAGCGTTTAGTCGAAGAGTGTCATCGACGGGGCATCAAGATTATGTTGGACGCCGTTTTTAACCATATGGGGGACACTTCGCCTCAATGGCAAGATGTGTTAAAAAATGGCCAGGACTCAATTTATGCCGATTGGTTCCACGTAAATGAGTTTCCAGCTAGCTATGAAGAAAGTGCTGATTTTGAAGAAGCAAGCAACATTACCTATGATACTTTTGCATTCACTCCGCATATGCCTAAATTAAATACAGCAAATCCAGAAGTGCAAGCCTATCTTTTAGAAATTGCTCGTTATTGGATTGAGGAATATGATATTGACGCCTGGCGTTTAGATGTGGCAAACGAAGTGGATCATGCGTTCTGGAAAAAATTCCGGCAAACATGTGATGACGCAAAAGAAGATTTTTATATTTTAGGAGAAATTTGGCACTCGTCGCAAAGCTGGCTCCAAGGAGACGAATTTCATGCAGTGATGAATTATGCATACACAGATGCGATTATGGGCTACTTTGTCAAGCAAGAACTGTCCTTGGAAAAGATGCTTTCTGAAATGAACAACCAGTTAATGCTCTATCGACAACAAACGAATCAAATGCAGTTTAATGTTTTAGATTCCCACGATACACCACGCTTATTGCATGAAACGAAAGAGGATAAAGAGCTGATGCGCCAAGTATTAGCGTTTACGTATATTCAACCAGGTGTCCCTTGTCTTTACTATGGTGATGAAATTGGTATGACAGGTGATATGGATCCTGATTGTCGTCGTTGTATGGTTTGGGAGGAAAATCAGCAAGATTTGGATTTGAAGGAATTTGTAAAATCATTGATTGCCCTTCGCAAAAAGTATGCGGCTGTTTTTTCTGGTGGAACAATCGATTGGACAGGAACTTCTTTTGAAACGGGGTTGATTAGACTCGCTTGTCGTTTGGAGGAACAGACGATTTATGGGATTTTTAATACTGGCCAAGAGACACAATTTGTCGATAGAACTGATCGAGAAGTTTTGCTAAGTTCTTCTATCGAAATTGCTTCAGAACAGATAATGGTTTTACCAAAAGGTTTTCTTTTATATCAAGCATAATAATTAAGCAAAGGAATGTGAAGAAGAATGGAAAAACATTGGTGGCAAGAAGTCGTGGTTTATCAGATTTATCCTCGCAGTTTTAAGGATAGCAATGGAGATGGCATTGGAGATTTACCAGGAATTATTGAAAAATTGGATTATTTGGAAACGTTAGGCATTGGGGCTATTTGGTTATCACCAGTTTATCAATCACCCAATGATGACAATGGTTATGACATTTCTGATTATGAAGCGATTATGACAGAGTTTGGGACGATGGCGGATATGGATCGTCTAATTGAGGAAGCGAAAAAGCGAAAGATTGAAATTATTATGGACTTAGTGGTTAACCATACGTCAGATGAACATCGTTGGTTTATTGAAGCGAAAAAAAGCAAGGAGAACCCCTACCGAGACTATTATGTATGGGCTGATCCTGCTTCAGATGGCGGTGCGCCTAACCGATTGAAATCTGCCTTTTCGGGTTCGGCGTGGACGTTTGATGAAGCGAGTGGGCAATACTATTTGCATTTGTTTAGTAAAAAACAACCAGATTTAAATTGGGAAAACCAACAAATGCGTCAGTCGGTTTACGAGATGATGAATTTTTGGATTGATAAAGGAATTGGCGGTTTCCGTTTAGATGTAATTGACTTAGTGGGTAAAATTCCAGGAGAAGAGATCACCGCTAATGGGCCTCATTTACATCGTTATTTACAAGAAATGAACGCCGCGACATTTGGCGGCAAAGAGCTGTTAACTGTAGGTGAAACATGGGGGGCCACACCTGAGATTGCAAAAATGTACTCTAGTCCAGAGCGTCATGAATTATCTATGATTTTTCAGTTTGAACATATGAGCTTAGATCAACAACCAGGTAAAGAAAAATGGGACCTTCAGCCAATGGAAGTTGCCAAGTTGAAACAGGTTTTTGCAAAATGGCAAACAGAATTAGGAAATGATGGCTGGAATTCTTTGTTTTGGAATAACCATGATTTACCGAGAATGATTTCACGTTGGGGAAATGATCAGGAATATTGGTTGGAAAGTAGTAAGTTATTCGCTATTTTACTGCACATGATGAAAGGCACACCTTATATTTATCAAGGGGAAGAAATTGGTATGACCAATACGCCGATTACAGATATTCGTGAAGCGCGGGACATCGAAACGATTAACATGTACCATGAGTATCTAGAAAAAGGATATTCTAAAGAAGAAATTTTGCTGAAAATTAATACTAAAGGTCGTGATAATGCACGCCGGCCTATGCAGTGGACCGCTGAAAAAAATGCTGGCTTTACGACGGGTACACCTTGGATTGATGTTAATCCCAATTATCAAACGATTAACGTCGCTGCTGCTTTGGCAGATAAAAATTCACTATTCTATACGTACCAAGAAATGATTCGTTTGAGAAAAGAACATCCTTTAATTGTTTGGGGCAACTTTGAATTGCTAGAAACAGTGGACGAAGTGATCAGTTTTTATCGTACCTATGGTGAGGAACGCTGGCTTGTTGTAACGAACTTTTCTGACAAAGTTCAGCCATTTTCTGCAGACGTTCATGTAGAACAAGTAATGATTGAAAATATGCCGACAGATGTCACTGCTTTAGCAGACTATTCGTTAGCGCCTTGGCAAGCATTTGTTGTGAAAGTGAGTCAATAAGATGGACCAATGGTGGAAAAATGCTGTCGGTTATCAAATTTATCCTCGGAGTTTTAAAGATAGCAACGGGGATGGTATTGGTGATTTGCAGGGAATTATTGAGAAATTACCGTATTTAAAAGAACTAGGGGTCGATTTTTTATGGTTAAATCCGATTTACACTTCGCCAAACGTTGACAATGGTTATGATATTGCGGATTATCAAGGGATTCAGCCAGAATTTGGTACGATGGAAGATTTTCAAGAACTTTTGGACCAAGCGCATCAATTAGGTTTGAAGATTATTCTTGATTTAGTGGTCAATCATACCAGTGATCAACATCCGTGGTTTGTTGAAGCGAAAAAAAGTTTAGATAATCCGTATCGTGAGTATTATTTATGGGCCGATGCGACACCAGATCGTATGCCGAATGAATGGCAAAGCTTTTTTGGTGGCTCGACTTGGACGTATGACGAAGGTACAAAGCAAGCATATTTTCATGTGTTTGCAAAAGAGCAACCTGATTTGAACTGGAAAAATCCTAAAGTTCGTGAAGAGATTTATGCGATGATTCGCTGGTGGTTAGATTTGGGAATTGATGGTTTCCGATTGGATGCGATTAGTCATATCCAAAAAGAACCTTGGGATTTTAAAATTACCACGAATCCGTGGGCTCCCTTTATGAATGTAAAAGGCATTGAAGACTATATGCTGGATTTGAAAGCTATTTTTGCTGAGTATGACATCATGACAGTGGGGGAAGCTAGTGGCGTTTCAAGTAAAAAAGCGGTGGAATGGACCAATGATGCGGGCTATCTGAATATGATTTTTGAATTAGAGCACAATGTTCGAGAAGGAAAGCCAGGAGAAGAACGGTTAAATATTTTAGGCTATAAAAAAGTAATGGCTCGCTGGCAAAAGCATTTAGGGACAGAAGGCTGGAATGCATTATATGTAGAAAATCATGATAATCCCAGAATCAATTCAATTTTAGGCAATGAAACCTCTCATTCTGCTAAGGCGATTGGAACAATCGCCTTGCTCTTGCGAGGAACGCCGTTTATTTATCAAGGACAGGAAATCGGCATGGTTAATTATCCGTTTCAACAGATTGACGAGTTAGATGCTAAAGATTCCCATAACCATTATCGTTTGCTTATAGAAAATGGCTACGATGCGAAACAAGCATTAAAAGAAGTGGCGCATTGGACGCGGGACCATTCGCGTACGCCTATGCAGTGGACGAGTCAAGAGGCAAGTTCATTCACCTCGGGGCATCCGTGGTTAGCAATTCATCCCAATTTCAAAGAAATAAATGTGGCTGACCAAGAAACGGATGCACAATCCGTGTTGAATTATTATAAAAAGTTAATTGCGCTGCGGAAAGAAAATCCAGTCTTTACAGATGGACAGTTTGAACTATTAGCACCCAATCATCCGTCTGTTTTTGCTTTTTTAAGAAAAACAACTGAGGCAACAGCGTTAGTGATTGTCAATTTAAGTGGAGAAAAGTGCCAATTTGACTTGCCGAATAAATTACTGGGCAGAAAGTGGCAACAATTGTTAGGGAATCAAGATTTTACGGTGAAGAAACGGATGCAGTTAGCACCTTATCAGGCAGGGGTCTTCCAATAACTGATTTGTTCTATAACGAGTGCAAGAGGCTTACTTTTAAGTAGGGCTCTTGCACTCGTTTTTAGGAACTTCAACAACCGAGAGACTTCATAAATAATTGAATTTTTACAGAAATGCGTTATACTTACTTTGGGTAAGTTATTTAATTTTATGAAAGTAGGGGGAAATGATGCCGAAAACACGTGTAGAAGCATTTACAGATGCAGTCATTGCGATTATTTTAACGTTATTAATTTTAGAATTAAAAATTCCTGAAAAAGCAGATTGGTCTGCTCTGACTCAATCTGGACACAAAATCATTATTTATTTAATTAGTTTTGTTACTTTATTGATTTATTGGAACAATCATCATCATTTATTTCAAAGTGTCCGTAAAATTGATGGACGTGTCCTTTGGATGAATAATTTATTAATTTTGACGTTGACGTTTTTCCCGTTTGTTACTGGTTGGGTAGGTGAACATCCGTTTTCTTGGCCGCCACAAGCTTTGTATGGCTTAGTAGTATTAGGAGCTGATGTTGCTTATTATCTAGTGGTGCGGGCATTGATTCAGGCAAATGGGCCCAAATCCGAAGTACAACGTTTGTTTGGCCACTATCCAAAATTAACGCTTTCGATTGTGTTGAATATTATTGCGTTGATTGTGGGTAAACTGGTAGCACCAATCGCTGTCCTGATTATTGATACGATTGTTTTAGTCATGTGGTTTATTCCTGAGCGAAAAGCAGAAATAAAGGAAATTTTAAAGTAGTTATTTTTTATTTATAACAAAAAAGTCATAAATCTTTTGACAAGAATGTCAAACTCCTCTATTATAAGAAGTGGATAAAAACTGAATAATTGTTAGGTGAGGCTCCTATTTGGACAAATGCTGCTGCCGCGAAAGGATCGAGAGACCCTTAGTTGGTTGAACAGGAATAATCGTGAAGGTTATTCATAATGTAGCTGATACATGTTATCTACGCCCTATAGTGCTAAAGCTCAACGATAGAGAATCTTATTTAAAGATGGTATTTTGGGACGTACTCTATTGTTGAGTAGGTCCTTTTTTGTGTGTTTGGCAAAAAAGCAATTATTCACTGGAAGTATAAATAAGAAAAAGAAAGGATGACTGTCATGGAAGACCCTGGAAGTGAACAGAGAAACAAAATACAGTCACCAATGAAAGGAGGAGATTTTAGCGCTCTTTTCGGCAGGTGACCACAACCTTGGAGGAAAAGAAAATGATGAACAAAAAAACAATGGATATGAGAAAAGCAACAAAAGATCAAGAATTACGTAAATTGGCGTTGCTTTCTGAACGGGAATTAATGATGGAATTACGGACATCTGAAAAAGGACTCTCGAATGAAGATGCCGAAAAAAGATTAGAGGAATTTGGACCAAACGAAGTTTCTGCACAAAAGCCAACCCCAGCAATTATTTTATTTTTAAGTGCATTCAAAGATCCGTTTGTCTATGTCTTAGCCTTATTGATGGTCGTTTCAACTTTAACGAAAGATTTCGAAGCCGCTATCGTGATGGGCGTGATGATTTTAGCCAGTGTCTTGATTGCTTTTATACAAGAATATCGTTCTCAAAAAGCGAGTTTGGATTTAAAAGAATTAATTGAAAATACCGCTGCAGTGACACGGGAAGGAATTACGAAAGAAATTCCAATGGACGAAATTGTTCCAGGAGACATTGTAACTTTAGCTACAGGAGACATGATTCCTGCAGATGCCGTGTTGATTTGGACCAAAGATTTATTCGTTAATCAATCGTCACTAACAGGCGAATCCATGCCTGTCGAAAAATTTGTGGATGCAGGTGTGGATCGTCAACAAACAGAGGTTTCTGCATTAGATATGCAAGACCTAGTGTTTATGGGCACAGATGTCTTGAGTGGACAAGGAAAAGCGATTATTTTAAAAACTGGGCAACATACATTTTTTGGTGATATTGCTAAAAATGCTACAACACAACGAGGAAAAACTAGTTTTGACTTAGGCTTAGCAAAAGTCAGTAAGTTTTTATTACGAATGGTAATGATTTTGTTTCCAATCGTTTTCTTGATTAATGGTTTAACTAAAGGTGCTTGGGGCGAAGCGTTTTTCTTCGCGATTGCCGTTGCAGTTGGTTTGACACCAGAAATGTTGCCAATGATTGTTACGAGTAACTTAGCCAAGGGTGCATTATCCTTATCGAAACATAAAGTCATTGTTAAAGAATTAGCGGCTATCCAAAATTTGGGTGGTATGGATGTGCTCTGTACAGATAAGACTGGAACGATTACCGAAGATCGTGTAGTTTTGGTTCAACATTTGAATCCATTAGGTGATTTGAGTGACGAGGTTCTAAATTTAGCCTACTTAAATTCTTCTTATCAAACAGGTTGGAAAAATTTAATGGATATTGCCGTTATTAATTTTTATGAAGAGCATCAATGGAAAACGCCGTTTAAAAATGTCACTAAAATTGATGAAATTCCTTTTGATTTTTCCAGACGCCGCTTAACGGTTGTCGTAAATGCAGATGATCATCAATTGATGATTACGAAAGGCGCCGTGGAAGAAATGGAAGAAGTGTGCACGCATGCACAAATTAATGGCGAAATTGTACCATTAAGCAGTGCTGTACGAGAAGAACTACGCCGAGTAAATGTTCAAATGAACAAACAAGGGATGCGTGTGTTAGCGGTAGCTGTAAAAAAAGATGTCCATAAAGAAGCAGTTTATTCAGTTGAAGATGAAAAAGAGATGACATTGATTGGATTTATGGGTTTTCTTGATCCAGCAAAAGAGTCAGCCGTCAGCGCTATCCGTTCCTTACATGAACATGGTGTCAACGTGAAAGTGCTAACGGGCGATAATGACATTGTCGCCAAAAAAGTCTGTAAAGATGTAGGCATTGAAGTTTCCCATGTGTTATTAGGTTCTCAAATTGAAGCAATGACAGATGAAGAGTTGCGGGCGCAAGTAGAAGAAACTAATTTATTTGCCAAATTAAATCCGATGCAAAAATCTAAAATTATTGAATTGCTACAAGCAAAAGGTCATACGGTTGGTTTTATGGGGGATGGCATTAATGATGCACCGGCATTACGAAAAGCTGATGTGGGCATTTCAGTAGATACTGCAGCTGATATTACTAAAGATGCTAGCTCGATTATTTTACTGGAAAAAAGTTTAAATGTACTGGAATCTGGTGTGATTGAAGGACGAAAAGTATTTAGCAATATGATGAAATATATTAAAATTACCATCAGTTCCAATTTTGGGAATGTCTTTTCAATTTTAGTAGCCAGTGCCTTTTTACCATTTCTACCAATGCTTTCCTTACAACTCTTGATTCAAAATTTGATTTATGATGTGGCTCAGTTGACAATTCCTTGGGATAATGTCGATGAAGAAGAGTTATTAAGCCCTGTTCGGTGGGAAACGAACGGACTAGCGAAATTTACAGTATGTATTGGCCCGGTAAGTAGTATTTTCGATATTCTAACGTATCTTGTCATGTGGTTTGTGTTTAGCGCCAATAGTTTGGCTACTCAACATTTATTCCAAACAGGTTGGTTTATGGTGGGACTTGTTAGTCAAACGTTAGTTGTTCATATGGTCCGGACGCGGAAAATACCATTCATTCAAAGTCGTGCGTCAATGCCTGTGATGTTAAGTAGTTTAGGCGCAATTTTACTGGGTTTCTTGATTGTAGCAACGCCTATAAGAGAGGTTTTTGACTTTGTGAAACTTCCGGCTAACTACTGGCCATGGTTCTTTGGAATCATCATTGCTTACATGTTAACTGTTGAAGTAGCTAAACGTTTATATATTAAAATTACCAAGGAATGGATTTAGTAAAATCTACTGAAAGAGAAAAGAATTTGCTAAGCTGTATTACTCGTTTTGCGAAAATTTGGTGATTTTAAGCAATGAATGTTCGTGATAAAACCTAAGGTAAAGTATTTGGCAAAAAAACGAGCCAAAAAAAATAAAAATTAACGAAAAAAACTTTGTTCTCTAAAAAATAAAAAACCGCATGCTGAGTAGGTTACTCGGCTGACGGTTTTTATTTTTTGGTTTTTTCAAGATAATTTTCATGAAAACGTAAAGTTCGGAAATCAGATTACTAGCCAGCTTGGGGATGAGGGGGCTCGAATTAATAGAACTGTTATATAATATTTTCAAAATAGAATATAACAGTTGGGAGAAAAATAGTACAGAAGAAGTGTGGAACAGAAACCGTTTTCTTGTTTGTGAAAATTATCACTAAACCGCAAAAACATGCGGTTTTGCTCTTTTGTGAAAAAATGAAGAAATTAGAGTTTTTTTCTTGCGCTTTTTCGAATTTAGTGATAATTTGTTAAGTGTAGTCGATAAAAAGTAATACAGTTTCGCACTCTGTTTTACTTTTATCGAAATTAAAGAAACGTAATAGAGAGGATTGTGTGACAAAATGGCAAAGGCTAAGAAACAAAAACCTATTGACTTTAAAGAGCTAATGGCTAAAGTCGACGCTGATTTCCCAACTTTCCAAATCTTGGATCAAGATGGAAAAATTGTGAATGAAGATTTAGTACCTGATTTATCGGATGAGGAATTAGTTGAATTAATGACACGCATGGTTTGGTCTCGTGTGTTAGACCAACGTTCTACTGCATTAAACCGTCAAGGACGCTTAGGATTCTTCGCGCCAACAGCTGGACAAGAAGCAAGCCAATTGGCAAGTCAATTTGCAATGGAAAAAGAAGACTACTTACTACCAGGTTACCGTGATGTACCTCAATTAGTACAACATGGTTTACCATTAAGAGAAGCTTTCTTATGGTCTCGTGGTCATGTAGCAGGGAACTACTACGCGGAAGATTTAAATGCATTACCACCACAAATTATCATTGGTGCTCAATACATCCAAGCAGCTGGTGTTGCTTTAGGATTGAAAAAACGTGGAAAAGAAAATGTTGTCTTCACTTATACTGGTGACGGCGGTTCTTCACAAGGGGACTTCTATGAAGCAATTAACTTTGCTGGTGCTTACCAAGCAAACGGTGTCTTCATTATCCAAAACAATGGTTTTGCGATTTCTACACCTCGTGAAAAACAAACAGCGGCTAAAACTTTAGCTCAAAAAGCTGTTGCAGCAGGAATTCCTGGTATTCAAGTTGATGGTATGGATCCATTAGCAGTTTACGCAATTGCAAAAGAAGCACGCGATTGGTCAGCTGCAGGAAACGGTCCAGTTTTAATTGAAACATTAACCTATCGTTATGGTCCACATACTTTATCTGGAGACGATCCAACACGTTACCGTTCAAAAGAAATGGATGACGAATGGGTACAAAAAGATCCATTGACTCGTTTCCGTAAATATCTAACAGATAAAGGCTTATGGTCTGAAGCAAAAGAAGAAGAAATTATTGAAAAAACAAAAGAAGAAATCAAAGTAGCGATTGCAGAAGCGGATAAAGCGCCAAAACAAAAAGTTTCTGATTTCTTGAAAAATATGTTTGAAGTTCAACCTCAAACAATTAAAGAACAAATTGCATTTTATGAAGCGAAGGAGTCGAAATAAAAATGGCACAAAAAACTATGATCCAAGCAATTACAGATGCCTTAGCTCTTGAATTAGAGAAAGACGAAAATGTCTTAATCTTCGGTGAAGACGTTGGTAACAACGGTGGGGTTTTCCGTGCAACTGAAGGTTTACAAGAAAAATTTGGTGAAGACCGCGTCTTCGATACACCTTTAGCTGAATCTGGTATCGGTGGATTGGCTTTCGGTCTTGCCTTGCAAGGTTACCGTCCAGTTCCTGAAATCCAATTCTTTGGTTTCGTTTTTGAAGTATTTGACGAAATCGTTGGTCAAATGGCTCGTACGCGTTACCGTATGGGTGGAACTCGTAATATGCCAATTACTGTTCGTGCCCCATTTGGTGGTGGTGTTCATACACCAGAACTTCACTCAGATAACTTAGAAGGATTAATCGCACAATCACCAGGTGTTCGTGTTGTTATTCCATCAAACCCTTACGATGCAAAAGGACTATTAATTTCATCTATTCGTAGCAACGATCCAGTTGTTTACTTAGAGCACATGAAATTATACCGTTCATTCCGTGAGGAAGTGCCAGACGAAGCTTATGAAGTGCCTTTAGATAAAGCGGCTGTAACTCGTGAAGGAACAGACGTATCAATCATCACTTACGGTGCTATGGTTCGTGAAGCGATTAAAGCAGCTGATAGCTTAGCGAAAGACAATATTTCAGCAGAAATCATTGACTTACGTACAGTGGCTCCTTTAGATGTGGAAACAATTATTAACTCTGTTGAAAAAACTGGCCGTGTGGTTGTCGTTCAAGAAGCACAAAAACAAGCTGGCGTTGGCGCTATGGTTGTTTCTGAAATTTCTGAACGTGCCGTATTATCATTAGAAGCACCAATCGGACGTGTATCTGCTCCAGATACAATCTTCCCATTCGGACAAGCAGAAAATATCTGGTTACCAAATGCGAAAGATATCGAAGCAAAAGCTAGAGAAATCGTCGAATTTTAATAGTTATTCGAAGTAGATAAACGAAGAATTAAACAGGTGGATTACGGCTATAGGCATGAAATGTTCAGCTACTATAGTCGTTTCCCCGCGTTTTGCTCCTAAGAAAATAGACAGATCCAACGAAGAAGGGAAGACTTAAAAAATGGCTTATCAGTTTAAATTACCGGATATCGGTGAAGGGATTGCCGAAGGCGAAATCGTTAAATGGTTTGTAAAACCTGGCGATACAATCAACGAAGACGATACGTTATTAGAAGTACAAAATGACAAATCAGTGGAAGAAATTCCATCACCAGTAACAGGTACTGTAAAAAATATCGTTGTACCAGAAGGAACAGTTGCAAACGTTGGTGACGTGTTAATCGAAATCGACGCACCTGGTCACGAAGATAACGATGCAGCACCAGCAGCTCCTGCACAAGAACAAACACCAGCACAACCTGCTGCTGTACCAACAACCGAAGCAGCTGGCGGATTTTTCCAATTCAAATTACCAGACATCGGTGAAGGAATTGCCGAAGGCGAAATCGTTAAATGGTTCGTTAAAGCGGGCGACACAATTAATGAAGATGATTCATTATTAGAAGTACAAAATGACAAATCAGTAGAAGAAATTCCATCACCAGTAACAGGTACTGTAAAAAATATCGTTGTACCAGAAGGAACAGTTGCCAATGTGGGTGACGTGTTAGTTGAAATTGACGCACCTGGTCATAATTCAGCAGCACCGGCAGCCGCAGCACCAGCTACTGACGCTCCTAAAGCGGAAGCATCAGCTCCAGCCGCTTCAACAGGCGTAGTTGCAGCCGCTGATCCAAACAAACGCGTTTTAGCAATGCCATCTGTTCGTCAGTATGCGCGTGAAAAAGA
This sequence comes from Enterococcus sp. DIV1316a, assembly GCF_050536915.1. Classification (NCBI taxonomy): domain Bacteria; kingdom Bacillati; phylum Bacillota; class Bacilli; order Lactobacillales; family Enterococcaceae; genus Enterococcus; species Enterococcus sp. DIV1316a. The sequence goes on from NZ_CP172913.1 coordinate 1,151,825, forward strand.
CGTTGATATTACACAAGTAACTGCAACTGGTAAAGGTGGCCGTGTCATTAAAGCGGATATTGATGCCTTTGTTTCTGGTGGCTCCCAAGCAGCACCAGCTACTGAAGCTGCCGCAACAGAAGCAGCACCTAAAGCGGAAGCAGCAGCACCTAAAGCAGCGCCAAAAGCCTTTACTTCTGATTTAGGCGAAATGGAAACACGTGAAAAAATGACACCAACACGTAAAGCAATTGCTAAAGCAATGGTTAACAGCAAACACACTGCTCCTCACGTAACATTACATGATGAAGTAGAAGTTTCTAAATTATGGGATCACCGTAAGAAATTTAAAGATGTTGCTGCTGCAAATGGTACAAAATTAACATTCTTACCATACGTTGTAAAAGCATTGACTTCAACTGTTCAAAAATTCCCAATCTTGAATGCATCAATCGATGACGCAGCACAAGAAATTGTTTACAAAAATTACTTTAACATTGGTATCGCTACTGATACAGATCATGGCTTATATGTACCAAATGTTAAAAATGCTAATACGAAGAGCATGTTTGCTATCGCTGATGAAATCAACGAAAAAGCAGCATTGGCTATCGAAGGCAAATTAACTGCACAAGATATGCGTGATGGTACAATCACAATTAGTAACATTGGTTCAGTCGGTGGCGGCTGGTTTACACCAGTAATCAACTACCCTGAAGTTGCTATTTTAGGCGTTGGTACAATTGCACAAGAACCAGTTGTTAATGCAGACGGCGAAATCGTTGTGGGACGCATGATGAAATTATCATTAAGCTTTGACCACCGTATCGTTGACGGCGCAACTGCTCAAAAAGCAATGAACAACATTAAACGCTTATTAGCTGATCCAGAATTACTATTAATGGAAGGATGATTAACAAATGGTAGTAGGAGATTTCGCCATTGAACTAGATACAGTCGTAATCGGAGCTGGACCTGGAGGATACGTTGCTGCAATTCGTGCCGCAGAAATGGGTCAAAAAGTTGCGATTATCGAACGTGAATACATCGGAGGCGTTTGTTTAAACGTTGGATGTATTCCTTCAAAAGCTTTAATTGCTGCTGGACATCATTACCAAGAAGCACAAGATTCTTCAACTTTTGGTGTAACAGCTAAAGGAGTCGAATTAGACTTTGCAAAAACACAAGACTGGAAAGATAACACAGTTGTAAAATCATTAACAGGCGGCGTTGGCATGTTATTGAAAAAACACAAAGTAGAAATTATTGAAGGCGAAGCATTCTTCGTTGACGAAAATACATTGCGTGTTATTCACCCAGACTCAGCACAAACTTACTCATTCAATAATGCTATTGTAGCAACAGGTTCTCGTCCAATTGAAATCCCAGGATTCAAATTTGGCGGACGCGTGTTAGATTCTACAGGCGGTTTAAACTTAAAAGAAGTTCCTAAAAAATTCGTTATTATCGGTGGCGGTGTCATCGGTGCTGAATTAGGTGGCGCTTATGCTAACTTAGGTTCAGAAGTAACAATTTTAGAAGGTAGCCCATCAATTTTACCAACTTATGAAAAAGATATGGTTAAAGTTGTCACAGACGACTTCAAGAAGAAAAACGTAACAATCGTGACTTCTGCAATGGCTAAAGAAGCTGTTGACAATGGCGATAGCGTCACTGTTAAATATGAAGTTAACGGAAAAGAAGAAAGTGTTGAAGCAGATTACGTAATGGTCACTGTTGGACGTCGTCCAAACACAGACGACTTAGGCTTAGAACAAGCGGGCGTTGAAATTGGCGAACGTGGTTTAATCCCAGTTGACAACCAAGGACGTACTAACGTGAAAAACATCTTCGCAATCGGCGACATCGTACCAGGTGCTGCGTTAGCGCATAAAGCAAGCTACGAAGCAAAAATTGCTGCTGAAGCAATTTCTGGTAAGAAAGTTGCAGTTGATTACAAAGCAATGCCAGCTGTTGCCTTTACTGATCCAGAATTGGCAAGCGTTGGTATGACTGTTGCAGAAGCAAAAGAAGCGGGAATCGAAGCAAAAGGCTACAAATTCCCATTTGCTGGTAACGGCCGTGCAATCTCTTTAGATAAAACTGAAGGATTCATGCGTTTAGTTACAACTGTAGAAGACAATGTCATCATCGGTGCACAAATTGCCGGTGTCGGTGCAAGTGACATGATTTCTGAATTAGCTTTAGCTATTGAATCTGGCATGAATGCAGAAGACATTGCTTTAACAATCCACCCACACCCATCATTGGGCGAAATTACTATGGATACAGCTGAATTGGCTTTAGGTTTACCAATTCATATTTAATAGTATCACTTTGTCGCACGACAGATATAATGCGCCTTTTGCACTTGTTGCATTAGCCACAGCAAGAGCAAAAGGTGTAAAAAAAACAACGACTCCTAGAAGTCGTTGTTTTTTTATGCTCTGTTCTTTCTTTTACGGTATTTAAGGGGTGTTTCACCCGTTTCTTGTTTAAAGATCCGGACAAAATAGCTATCTTCAACAAACCCTAAATCTTCACTGATTTGGGCGATCGTTTTATCTGTCTCCAAAAGAAGCTGTTTAGCCCATGTGATTTTTAATTGTCGATAAAATTGACTAAAGGGAATACCAAACTCCTCTTTTAATAAACGACTTAAATACGTCGGTGTCAAATGAACAAGGTCTGCCAGTTCTTGTAAATTTAAACGCAGCGATTTGTTTTCCCAAAGGGCATCTAAAACCGGTTGTAATTGCTTATTTTTAGTTTGATAGGCACTTGAAGGAGTTAATTGAGCAGTTAATAAAGTTTGTTGAATATCTTTTTGGATCATATTCAATGGCTCCAGCTCTTCTTTTCGCGAACTAATCTGTAAGGACTGTTTGTACGTATTGATTAAATAATCTTTTTTGATGGCTTCAGAAATAATATATTGGCTTAGATCAGCGATTAATGTCGCGCTCTTTTCTAAGTCTGCTAGTTCTAAAACAGGGTATTGTTGATACAGCTCTTGGTGTGTTACTAAAAATTCTTGAATGAAGGCATCATTCATGGTTAAAACCTGTTCTAACTCTTCTTGGTGATCTTCGAGCAAAACTTCACCAGCCATAATGGCTCCTACATACTGGTCATCAACAATAATGGGGATGGCCATATCAACGATGTTAAAGTGACAACGGTAGATAAAAGGCTGACCAGTGCGAACAGCTTCCAAGCCACCACGAGCATCACATTTTTCACAAAGTTTCGAGAGCTCAGGGGAGTGACGTACCAGTTGGCAAAAGGGTTGAACTTGACTATGTTTCGTCACAGGACGACCTTTATAATCGACTAAAATAATGGCTAAACGAGTGCTTAAGGCCAATGATTCTTGCAATTTTTCCCACTTTTCTAAATCTAAAATATTTTTTAATTCTACAGTCATAAGGCAATCCTTCAATCTAAAGTTTAAAAATCATAATATTTTATTATTTCACAAAATAATTCTATCATTTTTTGCAAGAAAACGATACCAAAAGTTCAATGCTTTTTTGATGAAAGCGTTTTATACTATGTATGTAAACAAAATATAGGAGGCTATCAACATGAGAAAAGCATTGATTTTACCAACGAAATATGTTCAAGGGGAAGATGAATTACTAAACTTAGGTTACTTCGTTTCAACTTTTGGAAAAAAAGCGTTACTAATTGCAAATCCTGCTGACGTTGATCGTGTACGTCCACAATTGGAAGAAACAGCGAAAAAGTTTGACATTACCTTCGTAGAGGGTGGCTTTAGTGGAGAAGTAACGCGTGAAGAAACAAAGCGCTTGCAAAACGTTGGACAAAAAGAACAAGCAGACTGTATCATTGGTTTAGGTGGCGGTAAAGCAATCGATGCTTCAAAAGTCGTAGCAGAAGGTGAAAACTTAATTATTGTACCAACGATTGCGGCTCAAGATGCACCAACTTCGCATTCAGCTGTACTATATCATGAAGATGGCTCATTTGATGATTATGCTTACTTTAAACAAAGTCCAAGCGTCGTGATGGTTGATACAAAAGTGGTTGCCAAAGCGCCAACTAGATTTTTAGTTGCTGGAATGGGGGATGCCTTATCCACATATTTTGAAGCACGCGCAACACACAATTCATATTCTCGGGTTAATGCTAGTTTGCCAATGGGTTCAAGAGAAGGCTTAACGCCCGCTGCTAGCGGCACATATGCAGCTTTGGCCATGGCAAAACTTTGCTGGGAAAACCTACAGGAAGATGGGTTAAAAGCGAAATTAGCTTGTGATGCAAATGTGGTTACTGAATCATTGAATAAGATTATCGAAACAAATATCTTACTTTCAGGCTTAGGTTTTGAAAGTGGTGGTTTAGCTGCAGCGCATGCGATTCATAACGGTATGACAGTCTTACCTGGTGCGCACAGTTATTTACATGGTGAAAAAGTAGCCTTTGCAACGATTGCACAACTTGTATTAGAAGATGCAGCAAAAGACGAATTAGAAGCTGTTTTAGACTTTAGCGCTTCTGTAGGTTTACCATTAACGCTTTCAGACATTGGTGTCGATGAAATCACTTATGAAGAAGCGTTGGAAGTAGCCAAAATTGCTTGCATTCCAGAAGAATCAATTCATTCAATGCCATTCCCAATTGTCGTTGAAGAAGTAGCGAATGCAATCATTGTTGCAGATAAAGTCGGACAAGAATATAAAACAAGACATAAATTAGATTAAGGAAGTGTCCACATGAAAGCAGATATTTTACTCGTTTCACATAGCAAAATGATTACAGATGGTATTAAAGAGATGATTGAACAGATGAATGCCAGTGAAGAAATTACGATTCATTCACTTGGTGGCACATCAGATGGTTCATTAGGTTCAGATCCAATGAAAATCATTGACACGATTAACGAAGCGGACTCTGACCGAGAATTTTTAATTTTTGCCGATTTAGGCAGTGCCGTTTTAAGTTCAGAATTAGCTTTTGATATGCTAGAAGAAGACCAACAGAAACATTATCATTTAGTCGATGCACCATTGGTTGAAGGTGCCTTTGCGGCAGCAATTACTGCAGGTGTCTCAGATGATTTGACGCAAATTTTAGCAGAAGCTCAAAATGCTGGTAAGAAAGGGTGGAACTAAATGAAAAAAATTATTAATGAACCTGGTAAAATTGTCGAAGAAATGCTCCAAGGAATTGTGAAAAGCTATGGAAACCTTGTTCATCAAGTCGAAGATTCTCGCGTGATTGCTCGCAACGACTCAAACAAACAAGTTGGGTTAGTATCTGGTGGCGGAAGTGGTCATGAGCCTGCACATGCTGGGTTTGTTGGTGATGGAATGTTAAATGCCGCAGTTTTAGGTGATGTCTTTACTTCACCAACACCAGATCAAATTTTAACAGGGATCCAAGCGGCAGACCAAGGGGCCGGTGTTCTGTTAATCGTAAAAAATTATACAGGCGATATTTTGAACTTTGAAATGGCCAAAGATATGGCTGATATGGAAGACATTCATGTAGAAATGGTCGTTGTCGATGACGATATTGCTGTCGAAGATAGCACCTATACCGCTGGAAAACGCGGCGTTGCCGGGACTGTTCTTGTCCATAAAATTTTAGGACACCATGCCCGCCAAGGTGCTTCTTTAGAAGAGCTCGTTTCTTTAGGAGAAAAGATTGTAGCAGCCACGAAAACAATTGGAGTGGCTTTAAAAGCAGCCACTGTGCCTGAAGTTGGCAAACCAGGTTTTACTTTACCAGAAGATGAAATTGAATTTGGCGTAGGGATTCACGGAGAACCAGGCTATCGTCGTGAAAAAATCCAACCATCGAAAGAGTTAGCGAAAGAATTAGTTGAAAAAACATTAAGTAGCTATGAGCAACAACCACAAACAGTGGGGGTACTTGTCAATGGCATGGGCGGCACGCCATTAATGGAACAATTTGTATTTATGAACGACGTGCTAACATTATTAGAAGATAAAGGTGTTCAAGTGACCTTCCATAAAGTGGGTAACTATATGACGTCTATTGACATGCAAGGATTATCTTTAACGATGATTGACTTGGCGACAAAAGACTGGCAAACAGCGCTAGAAAGCAATGTAACAACAATTTCTTGGTAAGGGTGATAAAAGATGGAATTAACAGTACAAGACATTCAAACATGGTTAGACAATTATTCAAAAGTTATCGAAGAAAAAAAAGACTATCTAAGTGAATTAGACACGCCGATTGGTGATGGGGATCACGGTAACAACATGGCTCGTGGTATGGCTGAATACAAAATTGCGTTTGACAAAAAAGTACCAACAACAATCACGGAGACATTTAAAGTCCTATCCATGGCCTTGATTTCAAAAGTTGGCGGAGCTTCTGGTCCTTTATATGGTACTGCGTTTATGAATATGACTAAAGCGACAAAAGATTTGGAAACCATCAGTTCGCCAGAGCAATTAAAAGAAATTGTTCAGCAAGGTCTAGCTGGGATTCAGATGCGCGGCAAAGCTGAACCAGGAGATAAAACGATGGTTGATGTCTGGGCACCTGTTGCTGAAGTAATTGGAACGGAACAATTTAATGAAGAAAAAATTGAACAATTTGCTGAAGCAACAAAAGATTGGGTGGCGAAAAAAGGACGTGCCTCTTATTTAGGGGAACGAGCAATTGGTCATATTGATCCAGGAGCAGCATCTAGTGCATTATTATTTGAAGAACTAGTCAAAGTAATCAATCAATAACAGTGAGAAAAAAGTTTAGCAAGTGCCTCTCTTGAAGCGCTTGCTAAACTTTTTTATAAATAATGGTTTCTTTTGTTCATCTATGGGATAATTTAAGTAACAAAAAATAACAAAGATAGACCAATGGGGGATTTAAAGATGAAAAAGCATGTGATTGTGGGATGTTTATTAATCGTTAGCTCAATGTTTGTAAGTGCTTGTGGAAATTCGTCAGACGTGACCACGGAAAAAACCAGTGTCACAAAACAAGTCGAAGCTACGGGACAAAGCACATCCTCTTCTGTAGACCAAACCAAGTATGATGCCATTATTACAGAAGCTAAAAAGTTAACGGCAGAGGGGCAATATAAAGAATCAGAAGAAAAATTAGCTACGATCCCTGTTAGCGATTTAGGGAAACCACACTATTCGATCGTTAAAGAAACGGTTGAGAAACTAAATAATCAAAATAATGAAGGCTTAAAAAGACAAGAAGAAGTCGCGGTTGAAAAGCAAACGAAGTCGAGTCCGGCACAAACAGAATCACTTAAACCGATTCCAGATGAGTTTGCTAAATGGGCAACCACGTATCTTTTTTATTATCCACGAGGAGATCAAAAGCAAGCGGGTTTAATCATTGAAGCGAATGGAGCGGTCACGCAGACGAATACGAATGGCGAAATTTACACAGGAAAAGCCGAAATAAGTGGAGCTTCGGGCACTATTTTAAGTTATGATACGACTAGTTATCGCCCGACGACCCAACCAGCTACAAAATCGATTACTCCAAATGTTAAAATCACTGTTACTTGGAACAATGGCGGCGGTGTTGATGTTTATTATGGCTACGTTTCTTATTCACAACGTTTAGCTTTGACAGATGGTATCGCCGTGACAGACGGGGTCAAAGAAGTTTGGCTTTCATAAAAAGAGCTAGACATTCAAGCAAAAACTTGAATGTCTAGCTCTTTTGTTGATTGAATCGGGGGATTTAAATACTTAGTTTCGATAAGAACGAACGGTATTATTAATAGCAGAAATACTATATTTTAATTCATCTTCTAACGTTTGATCAATATCTGTGTCTAAAGTTTCTGCAAACATGGCTTCATATTCAGCGATAGAAAGTTCTGTCCGATTATCTAGCAGTGCTAAATGAGTTTCTTTTTGTAAATGATTTTGATAACCAGCTACTAATTCACCAGTGAAAAATTCAGCGACAGCACCAGAACCATAACTGAATAACCCAATTTGATTGCCTGCGGTTAAAGTCGTTGCATTTTCTAAAAGGGAAATGAGTCCCAGATAAAGTGAACCCGTATACAAGTTTCCTACGCGACGACTATAGATGATGCTTTCTTCATAACGGGCTAAAATTCGTTCCTGTTCTGCTTCAGTTTGGTCGGAGATTTTTGCTAATAAGGCTTTTTTGCCCATTTTTGTGTAAGGAATATGGAACGCTAAAGCATCATAATCTGCAAAATCAAGACCGGTTCTTTTTTTATGTTCATCCCAGACTTGGGCAAAAGATTGGATGTAGGTTTCGTTTGACAAAGGACCATCGACCATAGGATACGGATGGCCTGTTGGACGCCAAAAGTCATAGATATCTTGCGTCAGCATCACATTATCCTCTTTTAAAGCCAAGATGCGCGGTTCACTAGCAACTAACATTGCAACCGCCCCAGCTCCTTGTGTAGGCTCACCGCCAGAATTTAATCCATATTTTGCAATATCTGCTGCTACAACCAAGACTTTTTTATCTGGATGTAAGGCTACGTGATTCTTAGCTAACTGTAAGCCTGCTGTTGCTCCGTAACAAGCTTCCTTGATTTCGAAAGAGCGAGCGAAAGGTTGAATCCCCATTAAACGATGTAAGACAACTGCGGCCGCTTTTGACTCATCGATACTGGACTCAGTCCCGACAATCACCATATCAATGGCCTCTTTATCTTCTTTGGTCAAGATCGCTTCTGCGGCATTGGCTGCAAATGTCACAATATCTTGGCTGATTGGGTTCACCGCCATTTGGTCTTGCCCAATACCAATATGAAATTTTCCAGGGTCTACATTTCTGGCTTCAGCCAGTGCCGTCATATCAATATAATAAGGGGGCACAAAAAAACTAATTTTATCAATCCCAATTGTCATTTCTTTAACTCCTTTACGATAAATAGATTCATTATATAAAATAGCACGAAATGAACCAAAATGGGGAATTTTTGTATTAACTTCATAGATTATTAAAAAATATCTTATAAGTCTGTTAACATTCAGTAATTGGCACTTGTGATTCTGGGATTTTATGATATATTTCAAGATGGAGGTGCATTTAGTTGAAAACAGTAGTTATTATTGATGCATTACGAACACCAATTGGAAAATATAAAGGCAGCTTAAGTCAAGTAAGTGCCGTAGACTTAGGAACACATGTTACAACACAACTTTTAAAAAGACATTCCACTATTTCTGAAGAAATTGATCAAGTAATCTTTGGAAATGTTTTACAAGCTGGAAATGGCCAAAATCCCGCACGACAAATAGCAATAAACAGCGGTTTATCTCATGAAATTCCCGCAATGACAGTTAATGAGGTCTGCGGATCAGGAATGAAGGCCGTTATTTTGGCGAAACAATTGATTCAATTAGGAGAAGCGGAAGTTTTAATTGCTGGCGGGATTGAGAATATGTCCCAAGCACCTAAATTACAACGATTTAATTACGAAACAGAAAGCTATGATGCGCCTTTTTCTAGTATGATGTACGATGGGTTAACGGATGCCTTTAGTGGTCAAGCAATGGGCTTAACTGCTGAAAATGTGGCCGAAAAGTATCATGTAACTAGAGAAGAGCAAGATCAATTTTCTGTACATTCACAATTAAAAGCAGCTCAAGCACAAGCAGAAGGGATATTCGCTGACGAAATAGCCCCATTAGAAGTATCAGGAACGCTTGTGGAGAAAGATGAAGGGATTCGCCCTAATTCGAGCGTTGAGAAGCTAGGAACGCTTAAAACAGTTTTTAAAGAAGACGGTACTGTAACAGCAGGGAATGCATCAACCATTAATGATGGGGCTTCTGCTTTGATTATTGCTTCACAAGAATATGCCGAAGCACACGGTCTTCCTTATTTAGCTATTATTCGAGACAGTGTGGAAGTCGGTATTGATCCAGCCTATATGGGAATTTCGCCGATTAAAGCCATTCAAAAACTGTTAGCGCGCAATCAACTTACTACGGAAGAAATTGATCTGTATGAAATCAACGAAGCATTTGCAGCAACTTCAATCGTGGTCCAAAGAGAACTGGCTTTACCAGAGGAAAAGGTCAACATTTATGGTGGCGGTATTTCATTAGGTCATGCGATTGGTGCCACAGGTGCTCGTTTATTAACGAGTTTAAGTTATCAATTAAATCAAAAAGAAAAGAAATATGGAGTGGCTTCTTTATGTATCGGCGGTGGCTTAGGACTCGCTATGCTACTAGAGAGACCTCAGCAAAAAAAAAACAGCCGATTTTATCAAATGAGTCCTGAGGAACGCCTGGCTTCTCTTCTTAATGAAGGCCAGATTTCTGCTGATACAAAAAAAGAATTTGAAAATACGGCTTTATCTTCGCAGATTGCCAATCATATGATTGAAAATCAAATCAGTGAAACAGAAGTGCCGATGGGCGTTGGCTTACATTTAACAGTGGACGAAACTGATTATTTGGTACCAATGGCGACAGAAGAGCCCTCAGTGATTGCGGCTTTGAGTAATGGTGCAAAAATAGCACAAGGATTTAAAACAGTGAATCAACAACGTTTAATGCGTGGACAAATCGTTTTTTACGATGTTGCAGACGCCGAGTCATTGATTGATGAACTACAAGTAAGAGAAACGGAAATTTTTCAACAAGCAGAGTTAAGTTATCCATCTATCGTTAAACGCGGCGGCGGCTTAAGAGATTTGCAATATCGTGCTTTTGATGAATCATTTGTATCTGTCGACTTTTTAGTAGATGTTAAGGATGCAATGGGGGCAAATATCGTTAACGCTATGTTGGAAGGTGTGGCCGAGTTGTTCCGTGAATGGTTTGCGGAGCAAAAGATTTTATTCAGTATTTTAAGTAATTATGCCACGGAGTCGGTTGTTACGATGAAAACGGCTATTCCAGTTTCACGTTTAAGTAAGGGGAGCAATGGCCGGGAAATTGCTGAAAAAATTGTTTTAGCTTCACGCTATGCTTCATTAGATCCTTATCGGGCAGTCACGCATAACAAAGGGATCATGAATGGCATTGAAGCTGTCGTTTTAGCTACAGGAAATGATACACGCGCTGTTAGCGCTTCTTGTCATGCTTTTGCGGTGAAGGAAGGTCGCTACCAAGGTTTGACTAGTTGGACGCTGGATGGCGAACAACTAATTGGTGAAATTTCAGTTCCGCTTGCGTTAGCCACGGTTGGCGGTGCCACAAAAGTCTTACCTAAATCTCAAGCAGCTGCTGATTTGTTAGCAGTGACGGATGCAAAAGAACTAAGTCGAGTAGTAGCGGCTGTTGGTTTGGCACAAAATTTAGCGGCGTTACGGGCCTTAGTCTCTGAAGGAATTCAAAAAGGACACATGGCTCTACAAGCACGTTCTTTAGCGATGACGGTCGGAGCTACTGGTAAAGAAGTTGAGGCAGTCGCTCAACAATTAAAACGTCAAAAAACGATGAACCAAGACCGAGCCTTGGCTATTTTAAATGATTTAAGAAAACAATAAAAAAACAGTTCAGCAGAAATTATTCTGCTGAACTGTTTTTTTTCACATTAGGTAGCCGTTTCAGGCCACGAATTGGTTTTACTTTTAAGACATCTAAGAAGAAAGTGAACACAGGGATTCCTACAATAAGTCCCCATACACCAAAGAGACGCTCACTAACTAATAAGATGACAAACGTATAAAAGATTGGTAACTCTGTTTTACTAGACATGAATTTAGGATTTAGCACGTAAGATTCAAATAAATGGACGATTGTAATTAAAGCTAAGATATAAATCACATCGTTCAAGCCACCTTGGGAATAAGCGATGAAACTTAGCGGAATGCAGGAAATAATCACACCAGCAACTGGGACTAAGCTCAAAATGAAGATCATAATGGCTAAACTAGGTAACTGAGTAAAGCCGATTATCGCCAAGGCCAAGGTAGTAATGACTGTATTCACCACAGCAATGAAAAACTGAGCTTCCATTACGACACCAAATGTGTTGACGAACTTGTTGGCAAAATAATAGATATCCTGAAAAAACCAATCAAAATCACTTTTTAAAAATAACTTAGAAAAATCAGCCATTTGCTTCTTCTCAATCATAAAGAAGAAACTTAAAATAAAGGACATGACAAATGATAAGCCGACAGCGCCAATATCTTGAATGTAGCGTAAAATCATTGAAGCGCCATTCTGGAGTTGAGAGAGTAAGTTAGATTTTTCCAAGTATTGATCAATAAATTGCAATACTTGATTTGTATCTGTATGTGGACTTTGATAAAAATCAACTACAGAATTAATCATTTGAGTCGTTTGGTTAACTAGAACGGGAACATATTTAGTAATCGCTAAATAGATGAGAAAAACAACCAATGCATAGGTTAAGAGAACGATGACAATCGTCGGGATTTTCATATAGCGTTGAACAAAATGGACCAAACGAACAGCTAAATAGGTAAAGATAAATGTTAAAAGAATTGTTGTAATCATACTTCTGGATAAATAAAGCACAAAAATAATCAAAGCAAGGACGCAAAAACGTCGCAAACGTTCATTTTGAATAAATTTTTGATACAAACTCATAGGGGAAACTCCTTCTTTACTGAATAATCAATCCTGTTAAGAATAACATAACCATACCGATGGCAGCTAGGCCGCAAACAATAATATGGCGGCGTTTGTACATCACTACAATGGCGATGAACTCTCGAATAAACGCGTTAGGTAAAAAATAAAAAGCGGTTTTTGCACCAATGCCATCAGCTTTTAAGCCAGCCATTCGAGCGAAAAGACCCGCTCGGAAAAGGTGATAATTGTTTGTAGTAAAAATGGCTTGGAAATTAGCATTTCCAAAATCCTCAATCATTGTTTCTTTGGAAAAACGCATATTTTCTAGTGTGTTTTTTGAATGAGCTTCTACTAAAATATCATCATCAGGAATACCTTGTGTCAAAGCATACATTTTCATCGCGACACTTTCAGGAAGTAATTCATCAGGGCCTTGGCCACCAGACATGACGATTTTTGGTGGATTTAACGTTGCGCGATTTTGAGCCTTGTAAAATTGAATGGCTTTGTTGATGCGGGCTTGCAATAACGGCGGCACAATCTCACCATTGATTAACCCCGAACCTAACACAACAATATAATCCTGTGTATATTTTGGCTGATTAAATTGATACAATGTAGAAACAGTTAAAAAATTATAAAAAACAAACGCGAAATAAGTCAAAATAAATGGCGCAATAGTTAATGGTAAGGAGAGCCACGTTGGTAACAACGATTGAAAAAAGAAATTATAAATTAATAGTAATGTTAAGCCAATTGCCAGCAACAACGTCAACAAGTTCCCTAGAGACCGACCTTCTTTTCTCATAACAACGACCGCATTCCAATAGAGGAAAATAATTAAGGCATAGAGTCCTAAAGCCAAAGCGATAAAAATTGCCAGCAGGGCAATAATTGCTAAGGTGATTAGAAAGTAGTTGTTTGTACGAATCGCAGTAATCCCTAAATAAGTCGCTAGAACCACAAGAAAAATATTAAATAATGTTCCATTCAGTAAACGCCTTTTTTCTTTGAAGTAGAAGAGCGCAAACAAGCCAAAAAAAGCAATGGGAATTAAAAAGAAGGCTGTGCCACGAATGATTTCTAAATATAAAACATATGAGAAGAACATAAAGACAGTCCAGCCAAACATCCACGGCAACCAATCGTGTTCTTTTTTCTTTTTCCGCCACGAGGGAATGAAAAAGAGACCCAATAAATAAACACCTAAAAAGGTTAAATCACCATAAAATTGCATAAATAAACTCCTTTAAAACATTTTTCCTCTTCAGTATAACGAAAACTCTTCAAAAAAAATAGAGGAAGCACTTAGTTTCAGAAAGTTTTCTTGTTCTTTTTTTTATAAAAAAAACCTGACGATTAACGTCAGGTTTTTGAGTCAGTATTGTTTAATTAAGCTTTAGTAACGTTAGTTGCTTGAGGGCCACGTTGACCTTCTTCGATTTCGAAAGTTACTGCTTGACCTTCTTCTAAAGTTTTGAAGCCGTCACCTTGGATAGCTGAGAAATGTACGAATACATCGTTTCCGTTTTCTGCAGTGATGAAGCCAAAGCCTTTGTCTGAGTTAAACCATTTTACTGTACCTGTTTCCATAATAAATATCCTCCTAGATGTGTGTTATAACACATTCATATTTTGCAATTACTTGAAAGGTGAAAAATGTGGAAGATGTTTATTTGAAACAGCTACCCATATTACCGAACAAAAACTACATCTATTACTATAGCATACTAACTGGTTTTTGTATAGCGATAACCTTATTTTCTTTTTTATCGGATGTTTTTTTAAAACTAGAAAGTGAAGATAAGGCTGTTATAGTGCTGTTTCAATAAGTCTCAGAAAAAAAGCCCATTGTAAGGCGCTTTCTTACAATGGGCTTTTTGCCTGTTTTTAATAACGGAGGATAGCCGCTAAAGATTTTTCATCTGGTGCAGCTTTTTGGTCTAAAACAAAAACTTGACCGCCGTTTTGAATGACTTGGTAAGCAATGGTGTTTAAAAGTTTGCGACGATCATACTCTTCAGATGACATTTCATTGTTTTCAGTAACAAAGAGTGACGTTGCAATAAAAAGATGGGAAATTTTGCCGTCAGCTGCCGCTGGCGAAATATCTGTAAATTGATCTAAGAATTTACGATCTAGTAATTTGTTATAAGAAGCTGTTTCTTTTTCTGTTAACTCTGCTGCTATTTTTTCACTAGCGCTGCGGATATCTTGAATGGTTGCTTGTGCAGGTGAAGCAGCAACTGAAATTGAGCAATCATAATAAGGATTTTTAGCAATCTTTTTAAAGAGTGTTTGGTTTTCTGGTAAAGCATAAAGATAAAGCGGTAATTTTTCAGGATTATCCAGTTGATCTTTTAAGAAAGTATCGACTGCTTGATAGTAGTTCACCCAATCAATTTCAACTTCTTTATCTTTAGTATTGATGCTATGATAAGCGACACCTTCTTTAGAACCGTTAGAACTACCTTGAGTTGAAAAGTTTAAATTACCACCCGTTAATTCATCACCTAAAGCTGTGACCACGTCTGTTGGCGCGTCTTTAGGCAATTCAACAGGAGTCACAGTCGTATGATCAACCTTGTAAAGTTTCATTGAATCGCGATTTAGAGCAAGTAGGTAATAATGGTAGTTAAATTGTTTGTCTTTGACTAGTCCAAGTAAATAAGGAATCGTGTCCACGTAATATTGATCGTCAACGGGCACATCTAATCGTTGAACAAAGGTGTTTTCTGGAGATAAGATGATTGAAACACTTGCTGTGCCGTTGCGCCAGAAGGAAGCATCAGCTAGAAGTGCGTCAATTTTTTCTTGGAAAACAGCCCATTTTTCCTCAGGAAATTTTTTTTCAAAGCGTGTTTTTGCCGCTTTTGCAAAATTTTTCAAAACAAGCGAATCTTTTTCTACGTTTTGATGAGCGACATGGGTGTTAAACAAGAAAGTAACAAACGGTCCATGAACTTCTTCAGAAAATAATGTTGATAAGCTATCTTTTTTTTGATTTGCCATAATAAAATCCCCCTTCTAAAAGTAAGTGTAGCACAGGAAATCGAATGTTTAAAACAATATGTTCAATAAAAGAAAACGCTTTAAATAATCTAAATAAAGGACTGTTAATGGTGTTCTAATAAAAGTTTTATAAAAAATATAGCTGAAACTCATGATAAAAAAGGCACAAACCACTATACTTACGTTATGCCAATTATCCCGAATTGGTTTTTTCATACTTACTCCTACCAAGAGTAAATAACAACCTTCATTTCCACCACAGACGACGGTCGTGGTGGTTTTTTTTGTTTAGGTTCTAGTTTTTGCTATCAATTGACTAGGAGAAGTGAACGTTCTTTAAGAATTTGTCATTTCAAATTTACGGAACCGCAAGAAACGATTTGCTTCTTCCTCTAACTGAGTAATTTCTTCTTCTGTTAACTCTTCCGTAGTAATGTGAATATGTAACTCTTTTTGTGTGCTTGTCATAGGTGCCTGATGATTGATCTCTGTTTGTTGGGTGCGGCCCATTAAATAGTCCAAGGAAACAGAAAAATAGTCTGCTATTTTTAAAAGATTCTCTACTTTAGGCGAAGAGGTATCCCAACGACGAATTTGTCCATTGGAAATGCCGACGTTTCTTTCTAATTGGGCGAGGGTTAATTGCTTTGACTGAGCTAGTTGTTTAATGCGAGAAATTAAGGTCATTTCAAGTCCTCCTTGCGTTTTCCGTTTGCTAATTTTAAATTAGCGTAAAAGCGAATGGTTGTCAATTGCGAGCGTGTAATAAGAAGGTGAACATCTCATGAGTGATTTTTTAGAAAATTTCCGATGAAAAAAAGAAGAAATAGAGTTATTATTAGTAAGTAAACTGTTTTGGAGCGAGAGGGGATGAATCAATGGAGAAAATTAAAAGTTACCAAGAGGATTCTGAAGTGCAGAAAAATCGTTGGTGGATCTTAGTTTCTGTGGCTATGTTTACCTTCATGTCTACATTAGATTCCAGCATTGTAAATATTGCTTTACCGACTATTTCAAAAGAAATGTCCGTACCCATGAATCAAGCGGAATGGGTCGTATCTATTTATTTAATGGTTGTCTGTGCTTGTTTATTATTATTTGGAAAAATTGGCGACAGTTTTGGAAAAATAAAAGTTTATCGAATTGGCACGGTTATTTTTACGATTGGTTCGTTACTTTGTGGCTTTAATCAATCGCTGAGCTTTCTATTATTTGCGCGAGTCGTTCAAAGTATTGGTGCTAGCATGACCATGGCGACCAATTCAGGAATTATTACGGAAGTATTCCCTTTAAATGAAAGAGGGCGGGCGCTTGGTGCAGTAGGAGCCTTTGTCTCTTTAGGCGCGATTGCTGGTCCTGGGATTGGTGGATTGATCTTATCAAACTTTTCTTGGTCGTATATTTTTTGGATTAATGTTCCTGTGGGGCTAGTTACAATTTTAATTGGTGAAAAGTTTCTACCAAAAGATATTACAAAAACAAAAGAAAAAATCGATTTTTCAGGATTTGCTTGTATTGCCATTGCGATTATGACGTTCTTCGGCGGGATTTTCCTCGGACAAGAGAGCGGGTTTGGCTCGTTACAATCCTATTTATTGTTCATTATTGCAGTAATCGCATTAGGATTATTTATAATGGTTGAACGAAAAAGAAAAAGCCCACTTATTAAGTTCGCAATTTTTAAAAACAAAATTTTTACTTTAAGTTTATTGTCCGCCGTTTTAATTTTTGCCTCAAACTTTTTTGTAAATGTTGTCATTCCATTTTATTTGCAGGATGCACGCAAACTAAGTGCTAGTTATGCTGGTCTATTAATGATGGTATTTCCGTTATTAATGGTGGTTGGGGCTCCTCTGAGTGGCTATTTGACGGATAAAATTGGCCCAGGTATTTTAACATTTGGCGGATTGTTGCTTTTGTGCTGTACGTCGTTAATGTATATGTTTTTAGATATGAATTCGCCTATCTGGTATTATGTGATTGCAACAGCCATTATGGGCTTGGGAAATGCACTTTTCCAGTCTCCAAACAATACAATGGTTATGAGCAGTGTTGAAAAGCAAGATTTAGGTGTAGCAGGAAGTATGAATTCTTTTGCTAGAAACTTAGGAATGGTCATTGGGATTGCGTTGTCAACGACCATTTTATATCGTGGTATGAGCGAAGCCTATGGTGAACGAGTAACCACGTATCTGGCTAATCGCCCAGATATATTTATTGTGGGAATGCGTGAAACCTTTTTTGTCGCCTTTCTATTATGTGTGGCGGCCTTTATATTAACGATTTTACGTTTTCGGAAAACAACCAAATAAGTAAAAAGAAGCAGACGAGAAAGATTCATGATTTTTCTCGTCTGTTTCTTTACTAGCTAAGAAAATAAGCAAATGCGATTGTATATTTCTAATTCTCTGTTACAATAAAGAAAGTAAACTGTACTAAACTGTACTACTTTTAAGAATGAATTTGACGATTAATTATCATAAGAGTGTGTAGAAAATACCGTAGGAGGAATACAAATGGAACTGATAGGACATGGACATTCATGTATTGAAATTCGTCTAAACGACGGCACGAACCTTTTATTTGATCCTTTTATTAATGGCAACCCTTTAGCGGACGTTTCACTTGAAGATTTACACCCTGATTACATCTTAATCACCCACGGACACAGCGATCATATTGGCGATATGCTAGCAATTGCTCAAGCCAACAAGGCAACGATTATTGCGATAGCTGAAGTGGCTACGTATGCACAGTCGCAAGGGGTAAAAGCGCATGGAATGAATCTAGGTGGGCGTTATGTCTTTCCTTTTGGTTCGGTTAAATTTGTGCCAGCTTTGCATAGTTCCGGTTATGAAATAGACGGCGTAATGACCTACATGGGCGAAGCAAGTGGGATTATTTTAGAAGCAGAAGATAAAAAAATTTATCACGCTGGTGATACGGCGTTGTTTTCAGATATGCGCCTTTTTGCAAAAGACAAATCCATTGATGTAGCGTTCTTACCAATTGGCGATAATTACACGATGGGACCAGAGGATGCGCTACAAGCAGTCTCTTACTTAAATCCCAAAATAACCATTCCAATTCATTACAATACCTTTCCTGTTATCCAACAAAATCCAGCAATATTCGTAGAGCAAGTAGTTGGCGGGAAAGTATTAAACCCAGGAGAGACGATCCTAGTTTAGGAGGAAATTATGGCGACGAAACATGATCAAATTTTAAAACATATTGAAGAATTACCAATTGGCGATCGAATCTCTGTTCGAAGCATTGCCAAAAGTTTAAGTGTTAGTGAAGGAACAGCGTATCGGGCCATCAAAGATGCAGAAAATATTGGGCTTGTTTCCACCATTCAACGTGTTGGTACGATACGAATTGAGCGGAAGTTAAAAAAACATATTGAAAAATTAACATTTGGTGAAGTGGTCCGGATTATTGAAGGGGATGTGTTAGGCGGTAGCTCTGGTCTAGACAAAGTCCTTAATAAATTTGTAATTGGTGCGATGACAGAAACCGCGATGACGCGATATATTACTCCCGGATCCTTAATGATTGTTGGTAACCGCCAAGGCGTGCAAAAGCTTGCTTTAGAAAATGGGGCAGCCGTTTTAATTACAGGTGGATTTGAAACATCTGAAGAGATTGCGCAGTTAGCAGATCGTCTGGGTATGCCTGTCTTGAGAACCACATATGATACATTTACTGTGGCTACTATGATTAACCGTGCTTTAAGTGATCAGCTGATTAAAAAAGACATTTTACTCGTCAGTGATATTTATACAGCGCTTGAAAAAACCAATTATTTATTGACAACTCAGACGATTGCAGATTATCAGGCATTATCTGAAAGTACCCATCATTCTCGTTTCCCAGTAGTAAATAAGAAATTACGTTTAGTGGGGATTGTCACAGCCAAAGATGTCATTGGTAAAAGTGAACATTTAACCGTGGATAAAGTCATGACAAAGGATCCCAATGTTGTGAAAAAGATGATGAGTGTAGCGAGTGTCAGTCATCAAATGATTTGGGATGGTCTAGAAGTCATGCCGGTGGTGGAAGATGATTTAGCGCTTGTTGGGATTGTTTCTCGCCAAGATGTGATGAAAGCTATGCAATTGGTGCAACGACAACCACAAATTGCAGATACAATTTCAGATCAAATTTCCGGGGAAGTGATGCCTGTTGAAGAAAATGGCAAAGAAACAACCCGTTTTCGTTTTTCGGTTGCGCCCCAAATGGTTAACAGTGTTGGTACCATCTCGTTTGGTGTCCTAAGTGAAATTATTTCTAACGTGACACAACGAACAATGTTGATGAATCAAAAAAGAAATGTATTAATTGAACAAGTGAATCTACATTATTTGCGGCTAATCCAGTTGGAAAGTGAATTGGACATTCGTCCACGGATTTTAGAAATTGGCCGTCGCTCTGCAAAATTAGATATTGAAGTTTATTTAGAAAATGTCATTGTGGCAAAAGCAATTGTTGTTTGCCAAGTGATGGAGAGAACGTAGGAGGCTACAAAGAATGGACGTAGTAAAAGAAATTATGGCAGCAATTAAACAATATGAAACAATTATTATTCATAGACATCAAAGGCCCGATCCAGATGCAATTGGCTCACAGGTTGGGTTAGCAGAACTCTTAAGAGCGAGCTTTCCTGAAAAAAATATTTATCAAGTAGGCGGACCAGTGGAAGGCTTAGAGTTTTTAGCTGAAATGGACGTTATTACTGACGATGTCTATCGAGGTGCATTAGTCATTGTAACAGATACTGCAAATGCTCCACGAATTAGTGATGCGCGTTTTTCTTTAGGCGATCAATTAATTAAAATCGATCATCATCCGAATGATGAACCTTATGGAGATTTAGTTTGGGTGAATACAAATGCAAGTAGTTGTAGTGAAATTATTGTTGATTTTTGGCAACAGCATTTAGCAGAATTAACGATGACAGATAATGCAGCTCGTTTATTGTATGCTGGGATTGTGGGGGATACAGGACGTTTTCTTTATCCTTCCACTTCGGCGCATACACTCGCTGTCGCTGCACAATTGCGTACGTTTAACTTTAATGCCGCAGACTTAAATCGTGAGTTAGACCAAATGCCTTTAAAGGTTGCTAAATTAGCGGGTTATATTTATCAAAATTTAGAAATCGACGCAAATGGCGCTGCTCGTGTCGTTTTACCACAAAGTATTTTAAACAGTTATGATATTGTCGATTCTGAAACGGCAGCCATTGTTTCAATGCCAGGAAAAATTGAAGATGTTCTCTCATGGGCAATCTTTGTTGAACAGCCGGAAGGTTATTATCGCGTTCGGTTACGTTCCAAAGGGCCAATCATTAATACAATTGCTAAAAAACATCATGGCGGTGGCCATCCTTTGGCAAGTGGCGCTAATGCCCGTGATGCAGCTGAAATTGAAGTGATTTACCAAGAAATCCAAGCAGCTTGCCAAGAGTGGGCTCAAAAATAAATAAGTAATTAGAAAGTAGTTATCGGACGTTGATAAATCATTAGGACTACTTTTCATTCACTAGAAAATAAGGTAAAATGAAAAAGAATTATTTTTTACAAAGGAGAACGTTAATGACAGAGCAATTACCAAACTGCCCTGAATGTGGGTCGGCATATGCCTATGAAGATCGCGGATTATTTATTTGTCCAGAATGCGGTCATGAATGGTCACCAACAGAAGAAGTTGCAGAAGAAGGCTTAGTAGTCAAGGACTCAAATGGCAATCTTTTAGCGGATGGTGACAGTGTTACTGTAATCAAAGATTTGAAAGTTAAAGGTGCCAGTGGCGCAATTAAACAAGGCACAAAAGTGAAAAACATTCGTTTAGTGGAAGGTGATCATAACATCGATTGTAAGGTAGATGGCTTTGGTCCAATGAAGTTAAAATCAGAGTTTGTTAAGAAAAATTAAATTTCATTTGAATGATGAGACAGTAAGAGTCTAGGACACAACCATCGTCCTAGACTCTTACTAATGTTTATCGGTCTTGTATTTTATCATTGTACGAAGGCCGTGCCAAGCGTTGTAAAGTGTGAGGATTAACCCGATACCTAAAGGAATCCATAACCATTGCGGAGAATAAGCGGCATCTTTTAACGTTTCAGGGTTGATGGTCCATGATTCTTGCAATACTTGGAAACTAAAAACCATGAGAAATGTTGAAATAAGTAACAAAATAAACCGTAAATAATGAATCGTTGTTTGACGGTGAATCAGTGCAAAGAGTAAGTAGAGCACAAGTAAAAATAGCGGCACTCCAAACGCAAAATATGGCTGTAACATGAGAACGTCCTCCTTTTTCTTAATGATACTGCAAAGGAGAGGATTTGCAAAATAAAATTTATTGTTGGTACATTTTTTTAGAAACAAGTATAGTGTTATTGAGGCATTCATACTTGAAATTGTTTATCTTGGAGGAATTTTTATGGCAGTATATAGCGAACCAATTAAATGGGCAATCATTATTTTCCCGTTTCTAGCATTTTTTATTTCTGGGGCATTATTAATCTATGAATACCGCAAATATGGTTCATTTGTTTGGACACGAGCAATGATTTTGTATTCATTTGTTTTTTATTTATTATGTGCCTATTTCTTGGTAATTTTACCGTTGCCATCTCGGGCAGAAGTGGCTCAATACACAGGACCGACAATGGAACTGCGGCCTTTTCATTTTATTTCAGGGATTTTAAACGAAACTGTTTTTTCGCTCAAAGATCCTAGTACGTATTTGCCAGCATTAAAACAGCATGCCGTTTTAGAACCACTGTTTAATGTTTTATTAGTTTTACCTTTTGGTGTGTATTTACGGTATTATTTCAAATGTTCATTTTTAAAAACAGTTCTTGCGAGTTTTTTATTGTCATTATTTTTTGAATTAACACAGTTATCTGGCCTTTATTTTATTTATCCACGTTCGTATCGCTTGGCGGATGTCAATGATTTAATTAATAATACCGTCGGAGGCATAGTTGGTTATTGGTTGACGCCGCTCTTTACCTTTTTATTGCCAACAAGAGAAGAAATTGATGCCACCTCTTATGAAAAAGGGCAGACAGTTAGCCTGTTAAGACGTTTCTTTGCATGGGGAATTGATTGGTTGGTGATTGGCTTTGTGCAAGGCCTGCTCGTTTTTGGACTAAATTTCATTCCAGCTTATAAAAATTGGGCAACCAATTATCCGATTTTTTCAGATCGGATGTGGTTCTTTATCATGGTGTTTGCGGTCTTTATCGTCATGATGAAACTGACAAATGGTCAAACGTTAGGGAAAAAAGTTGTTCGCATTCGGGTGGTTGAAACAGGACATGAAAAAATTCGTTTAAAAGCTTTGTTTGTTCGCTACGGTTATTTGTATTTTGTGTATGGTTTAATTAGTATTTATCTAGCTAATGCCACTGATTTATTGAATTCTTCTAATCGGATGTTGCAAATGGTGTCGTTGCTTCTGTATTTGTTCTGTTTAATTTTATATTTACTATTTTTGATCAACGTTTTGTTAACCTTGATTCGTAAAAAACGGCGTTTGTTTTATGAAAAAGCCAGCCACACTTATACAGTCAGTACATTAGAAGTTGCGAAAACAAAGGAATCAGCAGGTGAGTAAAAGTTGTTTTTGTGTTATAATGCCAAAGTGCATAAAGAATTTAACGAGAAGAGGTGAGGCAAGTGCCTTCATTTAAACAATTTCAATTTCAACCTTTTATCAACGAAGCACTCGCAGAAAAAGGGTTTGAAGAACCAACAGAAGTCCAAGAAAAATTAATCCCAATCATTAAGAAAGGGAAAAGTGTCATTGGACAATCGCAAACAGGAAGTGGAAAGACGCATACTTTTTTACTTCCATTAATGGATAAAGTTAAGCCAACTATCGACGAAGTACAAATTGTGATTACTGCGCCTAGTCGTGAATTAGCCAATCAAATTTATCAAGAAGCGCAGCAACTGGCTCGTTTCAGTCAACCAGAAATTCGAGTGTCAAATTTTGTTGGCGGAACAGATAAACAACGTCAATTAAATAAATTAAAGCATCAGCAACCTCATGTGGTGATTGGTACACCAGGGCGGATTTTAGATATGATGAATGAACAAGCCTTGAAAGTGCATACGGCTTTTGCCTTTGTTGTCGATGAAGCAGACATGACATTAGATATGGGCTTTTTAGCAGAAGTCGATCAAATTGCTGGTCGTTTGCCAGAAAAATTACAAATGCTCGTTTTTTCTGCAACCATTCCAGAAAAATTACGACCATTTTTAAAAAAATATTTAGAAAATCCAGTGATTGAACATATCAAACCAAAAGCAGTTATTTCAGAAACAATTGACAATTGGTTGATTTCCACCAAAGGAAAAAACAGCAATCAAATAATTTATCAATTATTAACTATCGGGCATCCTTATTTAGCGATTGTTTTTGCAAATACTAAACAAAGAGTTGATGAAATCACCGATTACTTAAAAGATCAGGGCCTAAAAGTTGCCAAAATTCATGGAGACATCACACCACGCGAAAGAAAACGTGTGATGCGTCAAGTTCAAAATCTTGACTACCAATATGTGGTAGCTACTGATTTAGCCGCACGTGGGATTGATATTGAAGGGGTTTCACATGTCATCAATGCAGAAGTTCCACATGAATTGGACTTCTTTATCCATCGGGTTGGCCGCACAGGACGTAATGGATTGAATGGGACTGCCATAACATTATATTCACCAGCAGATGATGAAGCGATTACTCAGATTGAGCAGTTAGGTGTTTCTTTCAAACCAAAAGAAATTAAAAATGGTGAGATTGTAGAGACGTATGATCGTAATCGTCGAACAAAACGAGAAAAATCTCGAGAAGAATTAGACCCAACGTTAATTGGTTTAGTGAAAAAGAAAAAGAAAAAAATTAAACCAGGATACAAGAAAAAAATTAATTGGGCAATTGAAGACAGCAATAAGAAAAAACGTAAAATTGAACGTCGTCAAAAAGATCGTTCTGCTAGAAAAGCAAAAAAGAATTCTTCTAACTAAAAACGTTGTGGATTATAAAAAGTAAGGGACTAGAATCGTAAAGATTTTAGTCCCTTACTTTTTATATGATAAATATTTAAGTCACTTTTAAAATAACTCTTTTTTAAAAGTAGTTATCGTTAAAAGTAGAGAAAATTACCGATTAATTGTAAAGATTTTTGTCGAAAACATCAAAATGTTAGTGTTAAACATCAACATTTTGATGTTTTCTCAAGAAAAAAATAATAAAATTACAGAATTTTTGGCGTGTTTTAGCAAAAAGTAGGAAGTTTCGGCACTTTTTTTGTTAAAAAATCAACTTTATTAGTTGATATTAAAGGAAATTCATTTTTTTTTACGGAGGATAAAAAAATTTTACACACAAAAAAAATCATTTTCTAATATAATATAAATAACCACCAAAATAAAGAATAAAGGAGCGAAGAGAGATGAAGATAAAAAGGTGTTTATTAACCAATCGATGGAGAAAACACGCGATTTGGTAACGTATTTTGATTGGTGCGTTTAGTTATTGGTAGCAGAAAGAGTTCTAGGAGGAAAGAAGAAATGAGAAGGATTTTGGTATTAACAAAGAACATTTTAGTTGAGCAAACATTTCAGCAGCAATTACAACATTTAAATTATGAAGTCTTTTGTACGAACTGCTGTGAAGAAACTATAGAACATGAGTTAACTTTTTTTAATTATTTTGATGCAATTGTATTAAGCGAAACACTATCTCAGAACGATTGCTTGAGATTATTAGGAAGTCTTTCATCGTTAGAGAAGCCGATTTATCGACGTTCACAATCGATGTGTAATAAACGTGAAGCGGAGATTTGGCAGGAAAGAGGTATTATCCGGTGGTTAGGCCTCAAAGATTCATTGGAAGATATTCGTGAAAAAATTGACACTGTCGATCAAAGTTTTGCCGAAGTCACAGCCGAGCTACTTGATGACCAAGTAAAAAAGATTCGCTTTACAAAAAACGAACAACGCTTTTTAAAAATCTTGTATCAGCATGCCCACGAAGGGTTGGATCGTGATCAAATTTGTCGCTTGCTTTGGCAGAAAGAACCAGATGCTTCTACAAAATCGCAGCTGTCTTTCGTATGTAAACGAGTGAAACAAAAATTTAGTGATGCAGGTATGAACGAAGAGATTATTACAACCTCTTGGGGAAAAGGGTATCAAATAAATGAACAAATTTTGCCTTATTTAGAGCAAACGTTATTTGAAACAGCTCAGTAAGGAAAGATTCCTACGAAAACAATTGACTTTTTAGCAGATCTTTCTTATACTTTTGACTATAAGCTAAAGGATATGAGGAATCTTATTTTGATCACAGAAAGCCGTTCATTGCTGAGAGAAGGGCATCAGATAAATTTACTTGCTCCCTTTAGATGGACTTGATAGAAATATCAACGCGACTCTGCGTTATAGAGCTTAAGAGGTAATGATCCAACATCATTGCAATCAAGGTGGTACCGCGAGCAATCGTCCTTGACTGCAATGGTGTTTTTTGTGTTCACAATCTGCCACTTAAGAGGGTACAAAATATAAATAGTTAATTATTAATAGAAAGTAGGAAAATCAATGAAAGAATTAACAAGTAGTCAAGTTCGTCAAATGTATTTAGACTTCTTTAAGTCTAAAGGACATTCAGTAGAACCAAGCGCTTCTTTAGTACCAGTAAACGATCCAACATTATTATGGATTAACTCTGGTGTTGCGACCTTGAAAAAATATTTTGATGGCTCTGTTGTGCCAGAAAATCCAAGAATTACGAATGCTCAAAAATCTATTCGTACAAATGATATTGAGAATGTTGGGAAAACGGCTCGTCATCATACAATGTTTGAAATGTTAGGGAACTTCTCAATTGGAGATTATTTTAAAAATGAAGCGATTCACTGGGCCTGGGAATTTTTAACTGGTGCTGAATGGCTTGCTTTTGACCCAGAAAAATTATATGTGACTGTTTATCCGAAAGATACAGAAGCAAAACGCATTTGGCGTGATGAAGTTGGTTTATCTGAAGATCATATTATTGATGTAGAAGATAACTTCTGGGATATCGGTGCTGGTCCAAGTGGTCCGGATACGGAAATCTTTTATGATCGCGGCGAAGAATTTTTAGATATTCCAGAAGATGATCCAGAAAATTATCCTGGTGGCGAAAATGAACGCTATTTAGAAATTTGGAACTTAGTGTTCTCTGAATTTAACCATACACCAGAAGATACGTATGAACCATTACCACATAAAAACATTGATACGGGCATGGGCTTGGAACGTGTTGTATCTATCATTCAAGATGCACCAACAAATTTTGAAACTGATTTATTTATGCCAATCATTCATGCGGTAGAAGCTTTAGGAACCAACGTGAAATATGGAGATGCACCACAAACGGATGTTTCCTTTAAAGTGATTGCTGACCATATTCGTGCCTTATCCTTTGCAATTGGTGATGGTGCGCTTCCTTCAAATGAAGGTCGTGGCTATGTGTTACGTCGTTTATTACGTCGTGCGGTAATGCACGGGAAAAAATTAGGCATTAATGAAGCCTTTTTATACAAATTAGTGCCTGTTGTTGGCGAAATCATGGTAAGCTACTATCCAGAAGTATTACAACAAAAAGACTTCATCGAAAAAGTGGTTCGGACAGAGGAAGAACGTTTCCATGAAACCATCAATGAAGGTTTAAGCATGTTAAATGAGGTTATTAAAGAAGTTAAAGATGCAAAAGGCGATACATTAGATGGAAAAATTATCTTCAAACTTTATGATACTTTTGGCTTCCCCGTAGAATTAACGGAAGAAGTTGCAGAAGATGAAGGCTTGAAAGTCGACCATGCTGGGTTTGAAACAGAAATGGAAGCACAGCGTGAACGCGCTCGTTCTGCCCGCAGTAAAGAAACTTCAATGGGTGTTCAATCTGCTTTATTAACAGATATTAAAGTAGAAAGTAAATTTGTTGGCTATACAGAATTAACACATGATAGTGAATTATTTGTTATTATTCAAGGTGACGCACTAGTAAATGAAGCATCTGCAGGAACAGCCGAATTAATTTTTGCTGAAACACCATTTTATGCTGAAATGGGTGGACAAATTGCTGACCGCGGCTATGTAAAAAATACCGCAGGGGAAGTCGTTGCCAACGTGGTGGATGTGAAAAAAGCACCAAACGGTCAATTTTTACACAAAGTAGAAGTTTTGGCGCCATTAGCAGAAGGTCAAATTTATCAATTGCAAGTGGACGAACGGATGCGGACACGTATTTTGAAAAATCATACGGCAACCCATTTATTGCATCGTGCTTTAAAAGATGTGTTAGGGGAGCATGCCAACCAAGCAGGCTCATTAGTTGCACCAGGACATCTACGTTTTGACTTTACTCATTTTGGGCAAGTTACATCAGAAGAACTAGCGCGGATGGAAGCCATCGTTAACGAAAAAATCTGGGAAGCTATTCCTGTTGTCACAATTGAAACAGATATTGATACAGCGAAAAACATGGGCGCAATGGCGTTATTTGGCGAAAAATATGGCAAAGAAGTCCGTGTAGTTAATATTGGGGATTACTCTATCGAATTATGTGGTGGAACACACGTTGCTAATACAGAAGATATCGGGATTTTCAAAATTGTTTCTGAATCTGGAATTGGTGCAGGAGTACGCCGTATTGAAGCAGTGACGAGTAAAGAAGCGTATCAACTTTTACAAGAAGAAGAACGTCAATTGAAAGAGATTGCTACATTAGTTAAATCACCTCAATTAAAAGAAGTGGTTACGAAAACAGAGCAATTGCAACAACAATTACGTGATCTACAAAAAGAAAACGAACAATTGGCAGGCAAATTAGCGAACCAACAAGCTGGTGACATTTTTAAAGATGTCAAAGACATCAATGGTGTTCGTTATATTGCCGCTCAAGTCAATGTTAAAGACATGAATCAATTACGCCAATTGGCTGACCAATGGAAACAAAAAGAATTGTCTGATGTACTAGTTCTAGCAACTGCACAAGATGAAAAAGTAAGCTTGTTAGCGGCTATGACAAAAGACATGAACGGAAAAGGCTTAAAAGCCGGTGACTTAATCAAAGCAATTGCGCCAAAAGTTGGCGGTGGCGGCGGTGGTCGTCCTGATATGGCTCAAGCTGGTGGGAAAAATCCAGCAGGGATTGCGGATGCCTTAGCAGAAGTTGAAAACTGGTTGGCAAATGCCTAATTAAAAATGTTTTCCCTATTATTAATATAAGGAGAATGCTCTTTATAGCAATAATGACAGCCCTCTTCAAGGTTATGAAATTGATTTTGAAGGGGGTTCTTTTTTATAAATGATTAAGGAGAGGAAACAGTAGATTGCACGAATGTGTAAGTTTTCATCTTCAATTGACAATGGTATAATAAGCAACGGAGGAATCAAAAATATGAATGAAAATCAATTATCAAAACGTCTCGCAACGGTTGGTGATTTAATCCCTAGAGGAAGTCGCTTAGCAGACATTGGTTCAGACCATGCTTATTTACCAGTTGCTTTAATGTTAGAAAATAAACTGTCTTTTGCTGTGGCTGGGGAAGTGGTAGAAGGACCTTATCAATCTGCCAAAACCCAAGTCAGTAAATCCAATTTGACGGATAAAATTATCGTACGTTTAGCGAACGGGCTAGATGCAATTGAACCTGAAGATCAAATAGACGTCATTAGTATTTGTGGAATGGGCGGCACATTAATCCGAGATATTTTAGAAGCTGGACGCAAAAAAAATCGTTTAACAGGGAAGGAACGCCTTGTTTTACAACCGAATATTGGTGAACCAACTTTACGCCGCTGGTTAATGGCAAACGACTACAGTATTATTGATGAAACAATCGTGGAAGAAAACCGTAAGTTGTATGAAATTATCGTAGCCGAAAAAACAGAGCAATCCGTTTCTTATACGGACCAAGAATTACTATTTGGGCCAGTTTTAATTAAAAAACAAGGACCGGTTTTTACTAAAAAATGGCAACGAGAATTAAAACAGCGCAAAACTGTTCTTGCACAACTAGCAAAAGCAAGTGGAGAACATATTGAAAAACAAGCGAAACTACAGCAAGACCAACAATTAATTGAGGAGGTGCTGGCCAATGGCTGTGAACGGTAAGACATTGATTCGACGTTTCAATGACTATTGTCCCGAGTGGCTAGCTGAAACGGGAGATCCTGTGGGCTTGCACATTGGTACGTTAGATAAACCAATTGAAAATGTGATGGTTACCTTAGATGTTCGTCCTGAGGTCGTTGCAGAAGCAATTGAGAAGCAGGTTGATTTAATTATTGCGAAACACCCACCTATTTTCCGCCCAGTTAAGCGATTAACCACAGATAATTTTCAAGAAAAAATGTACGCTGATTTATTAAAACACGATATTGCTGTTTACGCAGCGCATACTAATATGGATATTATTGACAATGGGCTAAATGATTGGTTTTGTGAATTATTGGGAATTAAACAGACCACCTTTTTAACTAAAACACATACTGTTCCTTATAAAAAATTAGCCGTTTTTGTGCCAATTGATGAAGCTCCGCAAATGAGAGAAGCTTTAGGTCTAGCTGGCGCTGGAGCTCAAGGTGATTATTCTAAAACAAGTTACTCTTTAATTGGAACAGGACGTTTTACACCAACACAAGGAGCAAATCCCACGATTGGCGAAATTGGTCAAGAAAGTGTCGTCCAAGAAGCAAAAATCGAAGTGATTTTCCCTGAAACTAAGCAAGAACAAGTTCTTGCAGCTATGTTACAGGCGCATCCTTATGAAGAACCGGCGTATGATGTTTATACCATTGAAAATCAATCAAAAGAATTTGGTTTAGGTCGGGTTGGAGTATTAGACAAGCCTGTGAGACTCTCTGATTTTGTACAGCAAGTCAAGGAAGCTTTCCAATTGGACGGCTTGCGGGTCATTGCAAAAGATGATACTAAAATGATTCAACGGGTAGCCATTTGTGGTGGAAGTGGTGAAAAGTTCTATCATGATGCATTACGTAAACAAGCCGATGTCTATATTACTGGTGATGTGTATTATCATACGGCACATGACATGATTGCTGAAGATTTACCAGTCATCGATCCTGGTCATTACATTGAAGCGCTTTGTAAGCCAAAACTTGTGGAATTAATGAATCAATGGAAACAAGAAAATGAGTGGGCTGTATCCATTTTTGAATCAGAAGCGAATACCAACCCATTTCGTTTTAAATAAAAAAATGAAGATTAAAGGAGTGTTCTTTTATGTATGAAAATCTATTACCTCGTTTTTTACGCTATGTGAAAACAGAAACACGCTCAGATGCAACAAGCACAACGACACCATCAACACAAACGCAAGTAGCCTTTGCACAAACCTTAAAAAAAGAATTAGAAGAATTAGGGATGAGCGATGTTATTTATAACGAAACAAATGGTTTTGTGATTGCTACGTTACCTAGTAACGTGGAGAAAGACGTTCGTTCAATCGGCTTTATTGCCCATATGGATACCGCTGATTTTAATGCAGTGAATGTTTCTCCGCAAATTGTTGAGAACTATGACGGAGAATCAACGATTCCTTTAGATAAAGAAGGCAAATTCACTTTAAATACGAAAGACTTTCCTAACTTAAAAAATTATCGTGGTGAAACACTTATCACAACCGATGGTACCACTTTATTAGGAGCTGATGATAAATCAGGTATTGCGGAAATAATGACAGCCATGGAATATTTAATTAATCACCCAGAAATTAAACATGGCACCATTCGTGTGGCTTTCGGTCCTGACGAAGAAATTGGTGTAGGTGCCGACAAATTTGATGTCGCTCAATTTAACGTGGATTTTGCTTATACAATGGATGGCGGACCAGTAGGTGAATTACAATTTGAAACGTTTAATGCGGCGCAAGCAGAAATTACAATTCAAGGGAAAAACGTTCATCCAGGAACAGCAAAAAATACAATGATTAATGCGTTACAATTAGGAATTGATTTCCATAATGCCTTACCTGCTGACGAAGTTCCAGAAAAAACAGCAGGTGAAGAAGGCTTTTATCATTTAGCAGCGTTTGCTGGAACGCCAGAAGAAGCTACAATGACGTATATTATTCGCGATCACAATCGCGAGATTTTTGAAGCACGTAAAGCTAAAATTAAAGAAATTCAGCAAACATTGAATGCACCATTTGATGAAGAACGAATCAAAGTTGATTTATTTGATCAATACTATAATATGCGAGAAGTGATTGAAAAAGATATGTCCATTGTCGAAATTGCTAAACAAGCAATGGAAGAATTGTCAATTCTTCCAATTATTGAACCTGTTCGCGGTGGAACGGATGGCTCAAAAATTTCTTATTTAGGGATTCCAACACCAAATATCTTTGCTGGTGGCGAAAATATGCATGGCCGTTTTGAATTTGTTTCATTACAAGCCATGGAAAAAGCGACCAATGTGATTATTAAAATTGCTGAATTAAATGCAAAATAAATGAGGCACTCAATAGGAAAGTAAGAAAACGGGCAACCGAGAACTTACTTTCCTGTTGTAGTTTCATGAGTCATTGAAAAATTTTTTGCAATTAGAATCAGAACAAGGTATCCTAGTACAGTAACTAGTTAGGAGGCCAGAAAGAATGCTTCAGTGGATAGTAATCATTTATTTCCTCGTCATTAATTTAGTATTGTTTAGTATGATGGGTTATGATAAAAAACAAGCAAAACGTGGGGACTGGCGTATTCCAGAACGCCGCTTATTGACGATAGGACTTGTCGGTGGCGGTCTAGGTGGGCTAATGGGACAAAAGAAATTTCATCATAAAACCCAAAAACCAGTTTTTGCATTGTGTTATTCAATTGGCGTAATCGCGATGATTAGTTGCATCTATCTAACGTTTAAGTAAGAACAAAAAAGGAGAAGCGATGAAAGGAAAAGTAAAAATTGGCTTAAATATGTTGTTAATGATTATCGTTTTAGGCGTAATCTTTTATGTCATGGATAATTCATTAAGTGATATTTTTGCTCAACTGATGGAAACGAGTTGGCTGGTGCTGATTGCTGTTATTTTTTTTGGAGTAGTTTATCAATTTGCAGAAGGGCGCTCAATCAAGGAAATAGCTCGTTATTTTAACAAAGACTTTACAACAGTGGATGGTTTTTTTACTTCTTGTTATGTAGCATTTTATCGGATTATTTCATTTGGCACGGGAACCTTGCTTTCAGAAATTTATTTTTATAAGAAAAAGGGAATTCCTGTTTCTAAAAGTGTGGGGATAACGGCATTACATATGATTATGTACAAAGCAGCCGTGATTTTTTTAGCAATTATTGGTTTGATTATTCAATTTTCCCTGTTTTATGAAAATGCGCCTAAGATGATTCCATTCATTTTAGCAGGTGTTATTTTAACATTAGTAATAATTGCAGCATTACTTATTTTATCTAGTAGCTTAAAGTTGCAAGTTTTATTGGTTAAGTTTGCCAATCGTTGGTTTAAACGACCAAAACTAAGAGATTGGGTGGATAATTGTAATTTACAAATCTATTCCTTGCGGGCAGCTGTCCAAACAATTACACAAGATCACTCAGCGTTGCTTCGAATCTTTTCATGGAATGTATTTAAATTATTATTTTGGTACATTATTCCTTACATTGTTTTAGTAGAAAATCACCCGAATATTGATTTATTATTAGTGATGTCCTTTACCAGTTTTGCTGTTATTCTTTCAGGAGTTATTCCGACACCTGCTGGCATTGGTCCATTTGAATTTGTTTACTTATTGTTGTTTAAACCATTGGTCGGCAATGTTGATGCTGTAGCATCTGTTTTACTGTATCGATTTGGTAGCTTTGTGTTACCCTTTTTGATTGGCTTGGTTTATGTCGCCATTGAGAAACGAAAATCATTACGCATTGAGATTGAAGAAATAAAACGTCAAACAGATGAATAAGGTAGAACGAGAAAAAGAGCGACTCTTTTTCTCGTTCTTTTTTTTTAAAAGGAATTGACTTGTACGAGGGATGTCTTATAATAGACTTAATACATGACTAAAAAATATTTTTTTGAACTAATAAAAATTATGGTAAAGGGGTGGCGAAAATTATTGCTGATTGTACAGCAGTGCTGTTATGCGGCGGGAAAAGTTCACGGATGGGATTTGATAAAGCATTATTGAAAATTCAAGGCCAATACGTGATCTTGCAAACAGCTGAAAAGTTAATGGAACTGTTCGAAGAGGTTATTTTAGTAACGAATGATAGTCAAAAATTTCCTAAGGCGTTTAGAAAATGCACAATCATTCAAGATATGTATCTTGGAAAGGGGCCATTAGGTGGGATTGTGACAGCAATGAACTATACTCAGAAAGCTGAAGTGTTTGTAATTGCCTGTGATATACCAACTTTTTCTCCTAAACTTGTGTATCAGTTAGCCTCTAAGCGTGGACAAAATCAAGTAACAATCTTTGACTTTGAAGGTCGTCAAGAACCATTATTTGGCTTTTATCGATGTTCTTGTTTACCAACATTTCAAAAACAGCTTGCGCAAAATAACTATCAGGTTCGCCAAGAATTTGAGCGTCTATCTGTAAAAACGGTGCAACTATCAAAAGAGAATCAACTTAAAAATGTCAATCGAAAAGAAGAATTGTCTCAGTGGTATCGATAAAAAGGAGGAATCGTAATGGATTTTTTCAGTAGTGAAGAAATAGTTGCAAGCTTAGGTGATAAGGCAGAAATGAAAGGTAAATTATCGTTTGTTCGACTCTGTATTTTAGGCATCATGGCTGGTTTTTGTATTGCACTGGGTTACTTGGCGTTTATTCGTATCACTGGAACTGCCCCCACAGAATGGGGAAGTTTTAACAACTTTCTGGGTGGAGCTTTATTTCCAGTTGGATTGATAGCGCTTACTTTTGTTGGTGGTGAGTTAGCAACAGGCAATATGATGGTAATGACATTAGGCGTATTACAGAAAAAGGTTCGAGTGGGCGCTCTTTGTTATAACTGGATAGTTGTTTTATTGACCAATTGTCTAGGCGGATTTCTTGTGGCGTATTTATTTGGCCATATTGTTGGGTTAACTGAAGGTGCGTTTCTGGATAAAACAGTCGCAGTTGCTCAGGCGAAAATTGCTGATCCACCGCTAGTTGCTTTTGTTTCAGGGATTGGCTGTAATATTTTTGTTTGTTTAGCGGTTTATCTCGGAGCGTTGGCAAAATCATATTTAGGTAAAATGTTTGGCTTATGGTTTCCTGTCATGGTTTTCGTTGTTTGTGGGTTTCAACACGTGGTCGCCAATGCGTTTATTATTCCAGCGGCAATTTTTTCACAAAGTACCACAATCAGTTGGTGGGATTATTTGCAGAATACATTATGGGTATTTTTAGGCAATGCAGTAGGTGGCAGTCTTTTTATGGCCGTACCATTGATCTTTATGACAAAACCAGCAACTGTCAAACCAAGAGTTGAGAAAACGATTCAGACGGAGGAGCTCTATGGCAATTGAGATACCAAACATGATTCAAATTGGTTCTACTGGTCGGAATAGTGGCAAAACGACATTAGCCGAAGCTCTTATTAAACAGTACCAAGAAGTCTATCCAATTTATGGCTTGAAGATTATTACGATTAGTGGTCAACGAGGGGTGTGTCAACGAGGCACAAAAGGATGCGGAATTTGTACCAGTATTACAGCTGGTTATGAATTAGTAGAAGAGCAAGAGACGATTGGCAATAAAGATACCATGAAATTATTAGCTGCAGGCTGTCAAAAAGTTTTTCTATTGAAAGTTTTTCAAGAAAATTTGGCGGAAGCCATTCAGCAATTTCTGAAAGCTGTGCCGGCCCAAGCATTAATCATTTGTGAATCAAATTCATTACGTAATGTTGTGCAGCCAGGACTATTTCTTATGATGAATAACCAGAATCGCCAAAAAGAATCAGCAAAAAAAGTTATAGATAAAGCCGATTTTTGTTTACTATCTGCTGAAATACCAAAAGAATTGCGTATCTATTATCAAGGAGAACAACTTCAAGTTTCACTAAAAAGGGGGAATAAAAAGGAATGTGTGCATTAAGCTTAATTGAAAAAGAAGCGATTATTCTAGAAAACGATGCTGATCCACAACGAATTTTAAATATTTTAATTGAATTACAATTTGCTTCAGAAGAAGGGTATATCGATCAGGAGACAGCTCAATTAGTTGCAGAGCATCTACATTTAACGGAAGCGCGAGTCTATGAAATCGTCAGTTTTTATGCCATTTTAAAGACGGAACCGCAAGCGAAGTATGTCTTGAAGATTTGTAACAGCACACCGTGTCATTATACTGGTGGGGCGATGGTTGCCGAAGTTTTAGAAACCATTTTAGAAGTGCCAGAGAATCAGCCGACACCAGATGGCTTATTTATGTATCACAGTATTCCTTGTATCGGGGCTTGTGATTTAGGTCCAGTAATTAAAATTAAGGACACCGTTTTTAGTCAACTAACAGAAGAGAAAATTTATCAATTAATTCAACATTTACAAAATGATTGCTATGAAGGACTGTAGGAGGTGAGTCAATGCTTAAGAGAAACCAACCAATGTTATTAGAGAGAATGGGAAAAATGCAATCTGCGACCGATGTTGCTGAATATTGTAAATACGATGGATTTGATGGTTTAAAAAGAGCAATTTCACTATCGGATGAAGAAATTTTAAACGAACTGGATGTTGCTCACTTAAGAGGTCGCGGTGGAGCAGCCTATCCTTTAGGAAAAAAATGGCGCCATCTTTATCATGCAAAAGGAACCACAAAGTACATTGTTTGTAATGCTGATGAAGGCGAACCAGGGACCTTTAAGGATAAAGTACTTTTATCTGAAGATCCATTGAGTGTGATTGAAGGAATGATTATTGCTGGCTATTTATTTTCAGCAAAAGCAGGTTATATTTATATGCGAGGAGAATATCGCAGAATCCAAAAAACATTTCAAGAAGCACTCGATAATGCACGACAAGCTGGCTTTTTAGGGGAAAACATTTTAGGAATTGAAGGATTCAATTATGATATTACGATTATTTCTGGTGCTGGCGCCTATATTTGTGGGGAAAATTCAGCACTTTTAAATTCAATTGAAGGAAAAACGGGGCAGCCGCGTGTCAAACCACCACACTTAGCAGATGTTGGTTTATATTTGCAACCAACATTAGTAAATAATGTTGAATCATTTGCAAGTGTTCCTATAATTTTACGAGAAGGTGGACAAGCCTTTTTAGAGATGGGTACTGCCGATGGTGGCGGCACAAAGCTAATTTGTTTGTCTGGACATATTAAAAATCGGGGCTTATACGAGGTCAACCTTGGAACACCATTAGAAGAAATAATTTATGGCGAGCAATACGGCGGAGGCTCTGCAACTGGTCGAGCATTAAAATTTATTCATTTCGGTGGACAATCCGGTCCAATTGGTGCTGTTGCAACGTTAAGGGATTGTTTGTATTCCTACGAAGATTTATGGGCCCATGACTTATCTGTCGGCTCTGGCGCAATTGTAGTAATGGATGATTCAGTCAATGTTGTGGACTATTTAGTACACGTGGCGGCCTTTTTTGCTCATGAGTCCTGTGGTAAATGCACCCCTTGTCGATTGGGAACAACTAGGATTTTGGAATTATTGAGTAAATTCAATCGGAACGAGGCAACAGCTAGTGATTTGCCACGATTGGAAAAGATGCTCACACATGTCACGCGATTATCAGCTTGTGGTTTGGGCCAATCCGTCGCAAATCCAATGAAGAGTGCATTGGCTTTGTTTCCAGAAGAATTTGAAACGACTGCTGAAACAGAAATCTATGCCACCAGCAAAGGAGGTTGGTAAAAATGAAAACAAAGTTGCATACGCAAACAGTTACGTTGTCTATTGATAACCAAGAAGTAACTGTGCCTAAAGGGACTACTATTCTCGAAGCAGCGAAAGGGCTAGGTGTTGAAATTCCAACGCTCTGTCATTTAAAGGAATTAGCACCTGATGGTTCTTGTCGGATGTGCGTGGTTGAGGTGGAAGGCGGCCGACGTGGTGGCTTAACAACTGCTTGTACGGCACATTGTCAAGAGGACATGGTTGTGGCAACACATTCTGAAAAAGTTGCTGATTCCAGACGTTTTATTCTTGATTTATTATTGAGTAATCATAAATTAGAATGTTTTTCTTGTGGAAAAAACGGGGATTGTCAATTACAACAGTATGCGCTAGATTATGGGATTGATGCCACTAGCTTTA
Source organism: Enterococcus sp. DIV1316a (assembly GCF_050536915.1). Taxonomy (NCBI): domain Bacteria; kingdom Bacillati; phylum Bacillota; class Bacilli; order Lactobacillales; family Enterococcaceae; genus Enterococcus; species Enterococcus sp. DIV1316a. The sequence goes on from NZ_CP172913.1 coordinate 1,189,657, forward strand.
CCGAGGGGAAAAGAATGCCTTGCCACCAAGAAGATACCAGTAATCCATTTTTCTCTTATGATCCAGAAAAGTGTATCATGTGTCGTCGTTGTGCCCGTGTCTGTCAATTGCGGCAGGGAAGAGATGTACTCAGTATTGCTAATCGTGGCTTTGAAACAAAAATGATGCCGAGTTATGGACAGGCGTTTGATCAATCTATCTGTGAATCATGTGGCAATTGTGTCTCTTCCTGTCCTACAGGTGCGTTAACAGCAAAAGATATGAAAGAGTACCGCAAATGGGAAACCCAGAAAATTCCTACAACTTGTCCGCATTGTGGGACAGGCTGTCAGATGAATTTACTCGTTAAAAACAATCGTTTGGTGGGTGTTGAACCCCTAGATGGACCAGCTAATAAAAATTTACTTTGTGTGAAAGGAAAATTTGCTTCATATAAATTTGTTGGGTCAGGAGATCGCTTAACGGAGCCATTAATTAAACGGAATGGGATTTTTGAACCTGCTTCTTGGGAAGAAGCCTTAACGCTTGTTTCGTCAAAATTTAACGAAATTAAAGCAGAAAACGGTCCAGATGCTCTTGCTGGTTTTTCGTGCTCTAGAGCGACAAATGAAGATAATTATGTCTTTCAAAAAATGGTGCGTGCTGCTTTTGGTACCAATAATGTTGATAACTGTGCCCGTGTTTGTCATTCGGCTTCGGTCCATGGTTTAGCCCAAACCTTAGGCTCTGGTGCGATGACTAATCCTATTGCTGATATCACTGAAGATGTCGACATGATTTTATTAGTAGGTTCCAATCCAGAAGAAGCTCATCCAGTTATTGGTGCGCAAATTCGCCAAGCCATCCAAAGAGGAACGCAAGTTGTTGTTGTTGATCCGCGGAAAATTAACTTAGTGAAGGATAGTGCGCTGCATTTACAAGTTCAGGCGGGAACGAATGTCGCATTTGCTAATGGCATGATGCATGTGATTTTGAAAGAAGGTTTAGCAGATCGCCACTTTATTGAAGAACGGACAGAAGGATTTTCAGATTTAGAAAAAATGGTGGCTGATTATACGCCGGAAAAAGTCGCAGAAATTTGTCATATTCATCCAGAAGATTTAATTCAAGCAGCACGCATGTATGCAAAAGCAGAGAAAGCACCAATCATTTATTGTTTAGGCGTAACGGAACATTCGACAGGAACTGAGGGTGTTATGAGTATGTCTAATTTGGCAATGTTGGTTGGTAAAGTTGGAAAACCAGGCTGTGGTGTCAATCCTTTGCGAGGTCAAAATAATGTTCAAGGTGCTTGCGATATGGGCTGTATGCCTTATGATTTCCCAGGCTATCAAAAAGTCAATAATCCAGAAGTGATCGACAAATTTGAAAAAGCTTGGCATGTGCCGTTGAATCGAAACACAGGTTTAACTTCTACTAAAGTCTTGCCAGCAGCAACGGCAGGAAATGTCAAAGGCCTTTATATTTTTGGAGAAGATCCAATTGTTACGGATCCAGACACAGGACATGTTCGTCAAGCTTTAGAAAGTTTAGACTTTTTAGTTGTTCAAGAATTATTTATGACCGAAACGGCTGCTTATGCAGATGTCGTTTTACCAGGCATCAGTTATGCAGAAAAAGACGGGACATTTACAAATACAGAACGGCGCGTGCAAAGAGTCCGTAAAGCTGTTGAACCAAGAGGACAAGCGCGAGAAGACTATGAAATTTTTTGTGAAGTCATGACACGAATGGGCTATCCTTGTGCGTATGAATCTGCAAAAGAAATTATGAAAGAAATTTCAGCTGTGACGCCTTCGTTTGGTGGAATTAATTATGAACGATTAGAGAAGGAGAGCTTACAATGGCCTTGTCGTAGCTTGACAGATCCAGGTACGCCGATTATGCATGTGGGCAGTTTTGCTCGTGGGAAAGGTTTATTTAAAGCAATTCCGTATAAGCAAGCCCAAGAATTACCAGATGAAGAGTACCCGTATTTAATGTCGACAGGCCGAATGCTTTACCATTACAATACCCGAGCAATGACAGGACGAACGGAAGGGATTAACCAAATAGCGAATCACTCTTATATTGAGATAAATGCAGTCGATGCACAAGCTCTGGGAATCCAAGAAGGTGACAAAGTTGAAGTTCATTCTCGACGTGGCAAAATCGAAACCTATGCGGCTGTCGGAAATCGAGTATTTCCGCAAGAAGTCTTTATGACATTCCACTTTCCAGATGGGAATGTTAACGAAATCACCAATGCTGTATTTGATGATATCGCCACAATTCCTGAATATAAAGTTTGTGCCGTTGCGATTAAACCAGTGAATAAATAAAAAAGGATGGTTAAAACATGATCGAGTTGGAAGAAGCACGAGAGAAAATGACCCAACATATGAAGAGTCAATGTGAAACAGAAGAAGTGGCGCTGCTTGATTCCTTGGGACGGATTAGCGGAGAAACCATTTTTGCAGAGACAGCGATTCCTCATTTTCCTCGTGCCGGAATGGATGGGTATGCCGTTCGTGCAGTAGAAACACGAGGTGCGACTGCTGAAAGCCCAAGTTGTTTAAAAGTCGTCGGTTCTTTAGTGGCAGGGGATTCCATGTTTTATTGTAATCAGACGAATAACTGTGCGATTAAAATAACAACAGGTGCTTTTATTCCAACCGATTTTGATGCTGTAGTGCCACAAGAATGGACGGATTTTGGGCAAGACCATGTTAAAATTTTTCGCTCTGTCACTGCGGGCCAAAACTATGCGGAAATTGGAGAAGATATTGCTTTTCAGCAAAAAATTTTAGCAAAACATCAACAGATTAATAGTCGCATGATTGGTTTGTTGGCAATGCAAGGGATTGATAAAGTTGTTGTTTTGAAGCGCATGAAGGTGGGGATTTTAGCGACCGGTAGTGAGTTAGTTTCTTTGGAAGAACCGCTGTCAATTGGGAAAATTTATAATAGTAATCTCTACATGTTAGCAGCTTTTGTCAAAGCAAGTGGCAATGAAGTAATCCACCTAGACCATTGTTCAGATGACCCTGAAGAATTGGCGAAGAGGCTGATTGAGATTTCACCAAAACTTGATGTATTAATTACTTGTGGTGGTGTTTCGGTAGGTGAAAAGGACAATTTACCTTTAGCAATTAAACGTATCGGAGGAACAGAGTTGTTTCATTTTGTAAATATGAAACCTGGAACCCCAGTTATGGGAAGTCAATTTCAAGAAACACTCATTTTAAGCGTTTCAGGCAATCCGTTTGCGGCAATGGTTAATTTACATCTTTTTTACTGGACATTATTAGCTACTTTTTTTAATTGTGTCGAGTTAAATCTCAAGGAACGAACAGTAATTTTAGCGCATGAATTAACCCCTAGTAGACTACGTCGATTTTACCGAGCGAAAGAAATAGATGGCACAGTAAATTTAGTGACAAAAAGTCATCTTTCATCCAATTTATCAAATACTTTAGAAACAAATTGCCTGCTAGAACAACCAGCTGGTGTACTACTCAAAAAAGGCGCGCTTGTAAAAGTCTATTATTGGCAAACTTGATGACAACCTGACCTAAGATTAGTATGAAAGTAAAAGCCTGGAACAAAAATCACTTTGGATTTTTGTTCCAGGCTTAAAAATTGATAAACGGCGGGAACAGAAGCAACACTACGCGTTGCTCCGATCTCAACAACTTCTAAGGTGTTTTCTCGACATGCGTCTCGTCACAGTACAGCCTTCAAAAGAGCTACAGCTCTAAGAGTTGCGATGTTTCACTGTGAAGCATGAACAGATGAAATCATCGTACCTACTTGGTGAAGGTCCTTCGGAAATAAGCCGAAATTGTTGAGAATCACGAAGAACGTAGTGATTCGATGATGAACAATACCTACTTGGTCTCCAAAAATTAAAGAACACCGGGTCCTTCAATTCTAGCATGTTCCATGCTTAGAAATTGATGCGAACGAAACGGAGTGTAGTGTATCATGCAACATCAACTCGTTCCTCGTTGTGTTTTATGACAATTTTCGGAAATTTCTTCTTATTGCTGAGAAACACTATTTGCAAAGCAAATAGATGTTGAACAGTACCTACTTGGTTCTCGGAGTTAAGCACTTCTGTCCCGACCTCTTATTGCTTATCAAGTTTTAAGACTTAGACAAAAGTCTGGTCAGGCTAAGCGAAGCACGTAATTTTTGTCGCTTAACTTTTTTAACTTCGATTTCTCGCTAAAAAAAATTATGGATGCCAGATTGTTTTTTTGATGCAAGAGTGATACACTTGAAAAAGAAGTATTGTGTAAACGTTAACAAATGTCAAATGTGAGGTGGAGAAATGGTTCAAAGTAAGGAATTTACGCACTTGAATACACAAGGAGAAGTGCATATGGTTGATATTTCGGAAAAAAATGACACTCAAAGAACAGCCCTCGCTTATGGAGAAATTCACATGTTGGAAGCGATTCAGACCCAAATGATTAAAAAAGGTGAAGTATTACAGGTAGCAAGAGTAGCTGGGATTACCGCCGCAAAACGAACGTTTGAATGGATTCCTTTGTGTCATTTGGTTGCTTTGACAAAGTGTGAAATTCAGTTTGATTGGCGCAATCAAACTTGTTTAGAAGTACGTTGCTTTACAAAAACAGTGGGTTCAACTGGCGTTGAAATGGAAGCGCTAACAGGTGTGCAGGCAGCACTCTTAACAATTTATGACATGTGTAAAGCAATTGATCGAGGAATGACAATGACAAACATTGGTTTATTAGAGAAAAATGGTGGACGTAGTGGTCATTTCATTCGTTCTTCAATTAAATCAAAGGAAAGTGATGAGTGAACAGCATGAAAGATGCATTTAACCGTGAAATTGATTATGTTCGTTTGTCTTTAACAGATCGTTGTGACTTACGTTGCACGTATTGCATGCCAGCAACAGGTCTTTGCTTTTTAAAAAAAGAGCAGCTTCTAACAGATGATGAGATTATTTTTTTATTGAGGATACTAGCGAAAGAAGGCATCAAAAAAGTTAAATTAACAGGTGGTGAACCGCTTGTTAGACCGAATTTACTCTCTTTAATTAAAAGGATAAAGCAAATCTCAGGAATCGAAAAAGTAACCTTAACGACTAATGGCATGAAGTTAGCTCGTGAGGCTCAAGGATTAAAAGAGGCGGGCTTGGACGGCATTAATATTAGCTTAGACACTTTGGATCCAGAAGAATTTCGTGAAATAACAAGAGTTGGTCAGTTAAGGAATGTTCTGACGGGCTTAGAACAAGCGATTGATGTGGGATTACCTAATATCAAAATTAATACTGTAGCTAGGAAAGAGCTAAGTGAAGCAACAATTGTAGAACTGGCTGAAATCGCTAAGAAAGAGACTGTGCATCTTCGTTTCATTGAAATGATGCCAATTGGATTAGGGAAGGAGCATCCAGGTAAGCAACAAGAAGAAGTAGAAGCCATTTTAACCAAATATTATGGAACGTTGCAACCATACCAAAAACCATTGGGCAATGGCCCTGCTAGTTATTACGCCTTAAAAGATTTTAAAGGGAAAATAGGTTTTATTAGTGCATTAGGGCATTGTTTTTGCGAGACGTGCAATCGAATCCGAATTACTGCAGACGGCCATTTAAAAACGTGCCTGCATTCTGCAGACGGCTACTCGTTAAAGGAAGCTTTAGCTAAGGAACAAACAGCAGAATTGTTAGGGATTATCAAGAGTGGCATTGCCTGTAAGCCTGAAAAACATCTTTTCTTGGAACAACAAGGAGAACAACGATTTATGTCACAAATAGGAGGGTAAGTATGAAAACAGGAGAAATTATTGCAATAAATATTAGCCCGCGAAGAGGCACACAGAAAAAGGAAATTCCTGAAGTCAACTTAATTAAAGGTTTCGGATTAGAAAATGATGCGCACGGCGGGAATTGGCATCGACAAGTCAGTTTGTTATCTTTTGAAGAAATAACGGCTTTCAATGAAAAAGGAGCTCGGGTTGGCAATGGTGCTTTCGGGGAAAATATTATCGTCTCAGGGATTGATTTACGTCAATTACCTGTTGGAACGAAAATGAAAATAGGCGATTCCGAATTGGTGGTTACTCAAATTGGGAAAGAGTGCCATAAACACTGTCAGATTTACGCGCGAGTGGGCGATTGCATCATGCCTAGAGAAGGGATTTTTGCAGTTGTTGTGACAGAAGGTCATATTAAAAAAGGAGACCAGTTAGACGTTGTTTAAAGTGGGCATTGTAACATTAAGTGATCGTTGCTTTCAAGGACTTGCTGTCGATCAATCGGGTCCCTTGATTCGTGAACAGTTACCTGTGCTCTACCAGGTAACGAAACAAACCATTTTACCAGATGAAGAAAATCAATTAGTAGAGCTATTGCAAGAGTGGTCTAAGACCTGTGATTTGATTTTAACAACAGGCGGCACAGGATTGAGTGAACGGGATCGGACCCCAGAAGCAACCTTACGTGTAGCAGAACGAGTCGTTCCTGGAATCAGTGAGGGCTTGCGTCAACTTAGCTTGGAAAAAACACCATTTGCTATGTTAAGTCGAGGCGTTTCTGTTCAAAGAGGACGCACGCTCATTGTTAATTTGCCTGGTAGCCCGAAAAGTGTAACAGAACATTTGCATTTTTTGTTGCCTGTTTTGCCCCACGCTTTGGATTTAATCACAAATAAAAAAATCATACATGATGAGGAATAAACCATGAAAACAATTCGAACAGAAGAGGCAGTTGGCCTTCCATTGAGTCATGATATTACGCGAATTGACTATGGGAAGACCAAGGAAGTGTGTTTTAAAAAAGGACATATAGTTGTTCAAGAAGATATTCCAATTCTTTTATCATTAGGGAAAAAACATCTGTTTGTTTCCTTGGATCCAGCAGAAATACATGAAGAAGAGGCAGCGACATTTTTGTATAACCTGTTAACAGATGACTCATGTCAGCCGAGTGAAGTCCATGAAGGAAAAATTGTTGCTAAAGCTAGCACGAGAGGCCTTTTAAAAGTCAATCGAGAAAAATTAATTGCTTTAAATGAAATTGAAGGTCTCGCCTTGTCAACTAAAGTTACCAATATAGAAGTTCAGAAAGATGAAAAAGTTGCAGCCTTTCGAGTGATTCCACTAACAATTTCTAAAAGCCAATTAGAAAAGGCACGCCAGTTCAGCACGTCTGAGCCACTAATCTCTTTGAAACCTTTCAAAAAAATACGGGTCGGGATTGTAACTACTGGCAGTGAAGTTTACACAGGATTGGTTGAGGATGCTTTTTACCCTGTGTTAAAAGCCAAGTTCTCCGCGTATCCTTTAGTTACGATTGTCAAGCAAGAAATTGTCGATGATCAGCCGCAAAAAATTACTGTTGCGATCAAAAAGATGTTAGCACAAGGGCTTGATCTGATTGTTTGTACAGGTGGTATGAGTGTAGATCCTGATGATTTGACACCGTTAGCAATTAAGCAGACAGGTGCTGAAATCGTAACCCATGGGACACCAGTCTTACCAGGCTCAATGTTTTTGCTAGCTTATAAAGGAGAGCAGACGATCATTGGCTTACCAGGTGGTGTTTTATTTTCAGAAAAAACGGTTTTTGATTTGCTGTTACCAAGATTAATGGCCAAAGAAGTGATTAAAAAATCTGAAATTATTGACTTGAGTTATGGCGGGTATTTATAAAAGAAAAGAGGCGTTCAAATGTCTAAACAAAAAAAGACTGTGTTCTTGCTTAGCTTATTCAGTTTAGTTGCCCTAATTGCTGCATGTACAAATCAGCCGCAAAAAGAAACAGTTTCAACAAAAAAAGAAGAAATAACCCTTGCGGCAGCAGCTAGCTTAGAATCAGTCATGGAGAAGAAAATTATTCCAGCCTTTGAAAAAGAGCATCCAGATATTCAGGTAACTGGAACCTATGATAGTTCTGGAAAATTACAGATGCAAATTGAAAAAGGCCTAAAAGCCGATGTATTTTTCTCGGCTTCGACAAAACAAATGAATGCATTGGTTGCAGAAAAACTAATTAATAAAAAAAGTGTCGTACCTTTATTGGAAAACCAGCTCGTTCTTATTGTGCCTAACCAAGATCAAGCAAAGTGGCATGATTTTTCTGATTTAAAAAAAGCCCAAATGATAGCAATTGGTGATCCTGCAAGTGTTCCAGCTGGTCAATATGCCGAAGAAGGCTTAAAAGCTTTAGGCGCTTGGTCTTATGTAGAAAAACACGCAAGCTTTGGCACGAATGTAACAGAAGTCCTTGAATGGGTAGCTAATGCAAGTGCAGAAGCTGGCTTGGTTTATGCGACAGATGCAGCAACCAATTCAAAAGTAGCGATTGTTGCGGCCATGCCTGAAGCTGCTTTGAAAAAGCCAATTATCTATCCAGTTGGTAAAGTTGCCGCCTCTAAGAAACAAAAATCAGCAGATGCTTTTTTAAATTTTTTACAGAGTCAACAATGCAGAAAATATTTTGAAAATATTGGCTTTAAGTTAACAAAGTAGGTGGGAAAATGGATGTTCGACCAATTCTTTTATCTTTTCAGACAGCAATAATCGCCATTTTATTTACTTTTGTTTTAGGAACAGGCGTTGCGTATATTGTTTTTCGTTTGAAAAATCGTAAATTAAAAATTCTTTTGAATAGTTTATTTACGTTGCCATTAGTTTTACCGCCGACTGTTTTTGGTTTTTTTCTCTTAACTATTTTTGGTGTTCAGCAACCAGTGGGCCAGTTTTTACTTGATTTTTTTGCCATTCAAGTTGTTTTTTCGTGGCCAGCTACGGTTATTGCTGCCGTTGCTGTTTCATTTCCTTTAATGTATCGTTCAGCCTTAACGGCGTTTGAACAAATGGATAGTGAATTGTTGGCGGTGGCCCAGACACTCGGGTTTTCGGAAAGTGGATATTTTAGAAAAATTGCGTTACCTTTGTCGATGAACGGTCTCTTGGCCGGTGGCGTGTTAGCCTTTGCCCGTGGGTTAGGCGAATTTGGAGCGACGACAATGTTAGCAGGGAATATTGCTGGCAAAACAAGAACGCTTCCTTTAGCTATCTACTCTGCTGTAGCAAGTGGGGATTGGCGCTTAGCCAATCAATATGTTGTGATTATGTTATTACTTTGCCTGATTATTTTATTTTTTACGGAATTTTTTAGTCAGCGCGCTTGGAGAAGATCGGAATGAGATTAATTGTTGATATTCAAAAAGAATTGAAAAGTCATACTTTGCAAATTCAGTTTGAAACAAAGACTCAAACAACAGGAATTTTAGGTGCTTCTGGTTGTGGCAAGAGTATGTTGTTAAAATGTATTGCGGGTGTTGAGACTGCGGATAAAGGTCAGATTGTTTTAAATGATCAAGTCTTATTCGATACTGAAAAAAAGATCAATTTGTCGCCGCAACAACGAAAAATTGGTCTTTTGTTTCAACAGTATGCGTTGTTTCCTCATTTGTCGGTAGTAGAAAATCTGACGTGCGTGACAAAAGATTTACAATTGGTCACTCAATTGCTTGCATCTTTTCACTTAACTAAAGTCCAACAACAATATCCTAGTCAACTTTCTGGAGGACAAAGACAGCGAGTGGCTTTTGCGCGAATGCTAGCGGCTCAGCCGGCTTACCTGTTATTAGATGAGCCATTTTCCGCATTAGATGCACCCTTAAAGGAAGAGCTGCAAATTGAACTTCAACAGCGATTAAGTAATTTAAATCAACATGCCTTAATTGTGAGTCATAGTTTAGATGAACTGTATAAGTTATGTCAGAGTTTAGTGATAATCACAAAAAACCAAACACTTTTTGGTGCAACAAATCAATTATTTAACCAACCTCAAACGATTGAAGCAGCTAAACTCACTGGTTGTAAAAATATTTGGCCTGTCAAACGCATAGATGCGCACAGAGTCCAAGTGATTGGCTGGCAACAAACACTAACGGTTACACAAGAAGTTCCTATTTCTTGTCATTCTATTGGAATTCGGGCCCATGATTTCACAACAGAACCGCAGGCAACCAATCAGATCGAAGTGCATCACTTACAAACATTGTCAGCACCTTTTGAACAAAGTGCTTGGTTTCAACACCAACAAACCAAAATTTGGTGGAAAGGGAGCAATAGACTCAATCCGAAAGTTATTACTCAGTTATCCATTCCACCTACAGCAATTATGCCATTATGTCTATAAAATAGAAAAAGATTACGTGAAGCGGTTGACATATGATTGCATCTTCATTTATAATAGATTCATGAAAGGTTATTCATGTAAACGGAATAATCGCTATTATATAGGGAGTGAAGGTGTTTAAATGCAAAAGAGTTATAAACTAGAAGGACTTGATTGTGCAAGTTGTGCAGACAAAATTGAAAAATCTGTCCAAAAAATTCACGGAGTAGAAAAAGCGCGTGTGGACTTCATGGCTGAAAAGATGACACTGGAAGTTGAATCAGGACATGATTTAGAAGTCGAAAATGAAGCGCGTGCAGTGATTGGTAAGTTAGAACCAGATGTCAAAGTTATTTCTTTAAAAGATGTCAAAGAAGAAGAGGGACGTAATCCAAATAAGAATCGCTTAATTCGTATCATTATTGCATTTGTTTTATTTTTAGCACTTATTATCATTAAGCCAAGTAATAATTGGGTTGCTTTGGCGTCTTATTTAGTCGTTTATGTCTTAATTGGTGGCGACATTGTCAAACGAGCGGTAACGAATATTTTTCGTGGGGAAGTGTTTGATGAAAATTTCTTAATGTCTGTGGCAACGATCGGGGCATTCTTTATTGGGGAATATCCCGAAGCTGTGGCAGTAATGTTGTTCTACCAGGTCGGCGAATGGTTCCAAAGTGCTGCGGTTGATCAATCCAGAAAATCAATTGCCAAATTAATGGATATTCGTCCAGATTCAGCAAATCTTTTAGTAAATGGACAAATAAAAGCGGTCGCTCCAGATACAATTGAAATTGGGCAACAAATATTAGTGAAACCAGGTGAAAAAGTTCCATTAGATGGTCAAATTATTGATGGATCAAGCATGGTAGATACCTCTGCGTTAACTGGTGAATCCGTTCCAAGAACGGTCAAAGTCGGCGATGAAATCTTAGGTGGTTTTATCAATAAAAATGGGGCCTTGACCATTAATGTTACGAAAAAATTTGGGGATTCAACAGTTAGCAAAATTTTAGATTTAGTTGAAAATGCTAGCAGTAAAAAAGCCCCTGCAGAAAACTTTATTTCTAAATTTGCTCGTTACTATACACCAGTTGTCGTTGTTTTAGCTGTCTTATTGGCAGTGATTCCACCATTTATTTTCCCTGATACTTCTATTAATGAATGGGTTTATCGGGCATTAACGTTCTTGGTTATTTCTTGTCCATGTGCCTTAGTCATTTCTGTTCCTTTAAGTTTCTTCGGTGGAATTGGCGGAGCCAGTAAACTAGGTGTTTTAATTAAAGGAAGTAACTATTTAGAAATTTTAGCGAATACGGAAACGATTGTTTTTGATAAAACTGGTACGCTAACAAAAGGAAATTTTGTGGTTCAAAACATAACTAGTGTTGTTTTACCTGAAGAAGAGTTGTTACGTTTAACAGCAACAGCAGAACAATTATCCACTCATCCAATTGCTATTTCTATTAAAGAAAGCTATGGCAAAGAAACAGTTCCAGCAACAGCAATTGAAGAGGTTGCCGGACACGGTATCAAAGCCACAATTGAAGGCAAAACAGTTTTAGTCGGTAATGCGAAGTTAATGAAACAATTTGGTATCGAAGCACCAGAAGTGAAGGAAGCGGGAACTTTAATTTTTGTCGCTATTGATAATCAATTTGCAGGCTACTTAGTGATTGCGGATCAATTGAAACCAGACGCCATTTCAGCAATAAAAGAATTAAAAGCTGAAGGGGTCAAACAAACTGTTATGCTGACTGGAGACAATCAACAAGTTGCAGAAGCTATTGCAAAAGAAGTTGGTGTTGACAAAGTTTATGCAGAACTTTTACCAGATGGCAAAGTGGATCGTTTAGAAGAGTTGTTAAAAGCATCTTCACCTAAAAACAAAGTTGCCTTTGTTGGTGACGGCATGAATGATGCACCTGTTTTAGCCCGGGCTGATGTTGGGATTGCCATGGGTGGTTTAGGAAGTGACGCGGCAATTGAAGCTGCTGATGTGGTGATTATGAATGATGAACCAAGTCGTATCGCCTCTGCGATTAAATTATCAAGAAAAACATTGAGAATTGTTAAACAAAACATTATCTTTGCGATTGCTGTTAAAATCATTGTTTTGGTACTAGGTGCATTAGGCTTGGCTTCAATGCAAGCAGCAGTGTTTGCTGATGTTGGTGTAACTATTATCGCTGTTTTAAATGCTATGCGTTGTTTACGTGTAGAAAAGATGAAAGATAATAACTAAGCCTTAAAAAGTACAGCTGAAACAAACATTTTTAGCTGATTATCAGAGTTTGAGCGTGGGACAAAAATCATTTTGACTTTTTGTTCCACGCTTTTTCTCCTACACAATTTCTATTCGTTCTTAAATTGCCAGAGTTCTTGTAAAGAAATCTTTAAATTTTTCGCTTTGTGGCATATAATAAGAAAGAATTTGTACGAAAATTGCGCTTCGCTTTTTTTTCATGGTACAATAAGCAAGAATGGATTGATTTACAGGAGGGAACCTCAACATGGCATCAAATGAAAAAACACGATATAAAGCAATCATTGCAGACCATACGTATACAATTATTGGCCAAGAGTCAAAACAACATATGGATTTAGTCACAAAAATTGTCAACGAACAACTGGCGGAAATTAAACATCTTTCTCCGCAAACTGATACGGAACAAGCTTCTGTTTTATTAGCAATTAATGCAATTTCAGATCAACTAAAAAAACAAGAATATGCTTTAAAATTGGAAAAACAAGTAGCAGATTTAAAACAGAAAACCATTCGTTTGGCTGAATTAGAGAATCGTGTGCGCCGAATGGAAATTATCGAAGAAGAAGCACGGGATGTTTTGAAAAAGAATGGACAAGAAGATGTAGAAATTCATAATCATGTGGAAGCCCAACAAATTTTGAATGAAAATCGAAAACAGCAGATTCAAAATAAAGGTGTTTCGGAGTAGTTCCTGAAAGGATGACAAGATGTTAACAATACTTATTTTATTACTTTTAGCCTTTGGATTTTATACAGGAGCTAAACGAGGCTTGATTTTACAAGTGCTCTATTCAGTGGGTTACTTAATTTCATATTTTGTTGCTCGAACCTATTACAAAGAGGTCGCCTCTCATTTAGAATTGTATATTCCATATCCATCGGTTACGCCAACGTCAAAGCTTGTCTTTTTTAATCAAGAGATTTCTTTAGACTTGGACAAAGCCTTTTATTCAGCGGTTGCGTTTCTATTATTGCTGTTTGCAGGCTGGTTAGTCGTTCGTTTTTTAGCTATCTTTTTACATGGATTAACATTTATTCCAGTTTTGAAACAGGTAAATGGACTATTAGGTGGCGTATTAAGTGTTCTTGTGTTATACGTGGGTCTTTTTCTAGTGTTAGCTACGGCGTCAATGATTCCGTCAGATATTGTCCAAAATCAGTTTCGGTCAAGTGGCTTGGCACGAGGCATTGTAAAAAATACCCCAATTCTAACAAAACAAGCATATGAATTATGGGTTGAACCAATTACGAAATAAAGCTGAATGGGACTGAGATAGAGATAAGAAGTAAGTGAGCAAAGCGAAACTTCTTATGTTATGTCTCAGTCTTTTCAACAAATGAAAAAGTTTGAAAAGTAGGTGGAAAAATGAATCAGCGTATTCTATCAACATTAGGGTTTGATAAAGTAAAACAACAGTTGTTGCAATTTATTGTGACAGCTCAGGGGACAAACGAAGTTTCGGAATTATTACCGATTGCTGATGAAAATAAAATTCAATCATGGCTAAATGAAACACAGGATGGTTTAAAAGTTCAACGATTACGTGGTGGAATCCCCATTCCTAAATTAGAAAATATCCAACCACACATGAAACGGATTGAAATTGGTGCGGATTTAAATGGTGTAGAATTAGCACAAGTAGGTCGTGTCTTATCGACTACTTCAGAACTGACTCGTTTTTTTGATGAGTTAAGTGAAAATGAAGTGGATTTTGAACGTTTATATATGTGGCGAGAGCAACTAGAAGTTTTGCCTGAATTAAATCGCCAACTCAAACAAGCCATTGATGATGATGGCTACGTCACAGATGAAGCTTCGCCAGCCTTAAAGGCAATTCGGCAAAATATTCGACGTAGTGAGCAGACCATTCGAGAAGAACTAGATAGTATTATTCGTGGGAAAAACGCACGTTACCTTAGTGATGCCCTTGTTACTATGCGAAATGAACGCTACGTGATTCCAGTCAAACAAGAATATAAAAATATTTTTGGTGGCGTGGTTCACGACCAAAGTGCTTCAGGACAAACCTTATTTATTGAACCTAAACAAATTTTAGAAATGAATAATCGTTTGCGACAACAACAAATTGCCGAAAGAAATGAGATTACTCGCATCTTGGCAGAACTGTCGGCCGAGTTGGTCCCTTATCGCCGTGAAATTACGCATAATGCTTATGTCATCGGTAAACTTGATTTTATTAATGCTAAGGCGCGACTAGGAAAAGAACTAAAAGCAGTTGTTCCAGAAATTAGTCAAGCAAATCATGTAGTTTTTAAACAAGCCCGACACCCACTATTAAATCCAGAAAAAGCTGTAGCCAATGACATTGTGATTGGAGAAGAATATCAAGCAATTGTGATTACAGGGCCTAATACCGGCGGGAAAACCATTACTCTGAAAACGTTAGGTCTTTTACAATTAATGGGTCAAGCTGGATTACCTATTCCAGTTGAAGAAGAGAGTAAAATGGGTATTTTTACAGAAGTATTTGCGGATATCGGGGATGAACAATCGATTGAACAAAGTTTAAGTACTTTCTCTTCACATATGACGAATATCGTGTCTGTCTTAAAGAAAGTCGATCATCAAAGTTTAGTACTATTTGATGAATTAGGTGCTGGGACAGATCCGCAAGAAGGGGCCGCTTTAGCGATTGCCATTTTAGATTCATTGGGTGCTAAAGGAGCCTATGTGATGGCAACAACCCATTATCCTGAATTAAAAGTGTATGGCTATAATCGAGCTGGAACAATCAATGCCAGTATGGAATTTGATGTAGATACCTTGAGTCCAACCTATCGTTTATTAATTGGCGTGCCTGGCCGAAGTAATGCTTTTGAAATTTCGAAACGTCTTGGATTAGACAACAGTATTATTGAAGCTGCAAAACAAATAATGGACGGTGAAAGTCAAGATTTAAACGAAATGATTGAAGACCTGGAAAACCGTCGCAAAATGGCCGAAACTGAATATTTAGAAGCTCGCCACTATGTCGATGAATCGGCCGCTTTGCATAAAGAACTGAAAGAAGCCTATCAAGTATTTTTTGAAGAACGAGAAAAAGAATTACAAAAAGCGCGGAAAGAAGCGAATAAAATTATTGCAGAAGCGGAAGAAAATGCGGAAACCATTATTTCTGATATTCGCAAAATGCAATTGGAAAGTGGCCAACAAGGTGGTGTCAAAGAACATCAGTTAATTGATGCGAAAACACAACTTTCTCAATTACACCATGAAGAAACCAAGCTTGCTAAAAACAAAGTGTTGAAGAAGGCCAAAGAACAGAAAAAATTAAAAGCTGGCGATGAAGTAATTGTCAATACTTACGGCCAACGAGGGACATTATTAAAAGGCAACGGCAAAGGACAATGGCAAGTCCAATTGGGCATTTTAAAAATGAACGTCTCTGAAGAGGATATGACGCCTGTCGCTCCACAAAAAGAAGCAAAACCAAGAGTTACAACGGTTCGTTCTGCAGAAAGCAGTCATGTTGGCACACAACTAGACTTACGTGGCAAACGCTACGAAGAAGCATTGGCAGAAGTTGACCAATACATTGATGCTGCGATTCTAGCGGGCTATCCACAAGTAACCATTGTTCACGGCAAAGGAACAGGTGCATTAAGAACCGGAATAACGGAATTTTTAAAAAATCACCGCAGTGTGAAAAGCTATGAATTTGCGCCACAAAACCAAGGTGGTAATGGTGCGACTGTCGTAAAATTCCAATAAATAAGGACTTACAATAAGTAAGCAGAACACTCGCTATCTTAGAGATGACGTGTTATACTAAGCATGTAATAAGAGTAAAGAGTAGGAGGTTTGTGAAATGACACAAGCAATTACCGATAAAGATTTTGCAACAGAAACAGATGAAGGATTAGTCTTAATCGACTTTTGGGCAACTTGGTGTGGCCCTTGTCGTATGCAAGCACCCATCTTAGAACAATTATCTGAAGAATATGATGAAGACGAAGTGAAAATCGTCAAAATGGATGTGGATGAAAATCCTGCAACACCAGCAAGTTTTGGAATCATGAGCATCCCAACATTGCTATTGAAAAAAGATGGCGAAGTTGTTGAAAAAGCAGTCGGTGTTCATACAAAAGACCAATTGCAAGCAATGATTGCCAAACACTTATAAACGTTGATTAGTCATTACGAATAGTCTGATTCAGTCTGAAGAGAAATCATTAGCGATTGTCTTTTCAGGCTGTTTCTTTCGTACATAAAGTAGCGGCTTTTTTTGTTTAATTACAAAAAGAGGTGTATAATAGACGAAGCATTTTGTTAGAAAGGAAGTATCGTATGAACGAACGAATAAAAAATAAATTAGCACTGCTTCCTGATCAACCTGGTTGTTATTTAATGAAAGATAAAAACGGCACGATTATCTATGTTGGGAAAGCCAAAATTTTGAAAAACCGTGTCCGGTCTTATTTTCGTGGTAGCCATGATACTAAGACAGAACGATTAGTCAGTGAAATCGATGATTTTGAATATATTGTGACAGAATCGAATATTGAAGCACTTTTATTAGAAATTAATTTAATCCATAAAAATAATCCCAAATATAACATCATGTTAAAAGACGATAAAACCTATCCTTTTATCAAAATCACAAACGAAAAATATCCTCGTTTAATGATTACTCGAAAGGTTTTAAAAGACAAAGCGTTATATTTTGGCCCATATCCAGATGTAAATGCAGCGAATGAAACAAAGAAACTGTTAGATCGGCTTTTTCCTTTGCGAAAATGTAATCCGTCGCAAAAAACACCTTGTTTGTATTATCATTTAGGACAATGTCTGTGTCCCTATGCTTTTGATGTGGATCCGCAAGTCTACAAAGATATGGTGGAAGAGATTAAAGGGTTTCTCTCTGGTGGACATACAGAAATTCAGGACCGCTTACAAGAAAAAATGGCTTATGCAGCTGCACATATGGAATTTGAAAAAGCTGCAGAATTTCGCGATCAAATTAAAGCGATTGAAACAGTTATGACCCGCCAAAAAATGACGAATGTAGATTTAATTGATCGTGATGTGTTTGGTTATGCTGTTGATAAAGGCTGGATGTGTGTCCAAGTATTCTTTGTCAGACAAGGAAAATTAATCGAACGTGATGTATCGATTTTTCCATTTTATGATGATGCCAGTGAAGCATTTTTAACTTTTATTGGACAATTTTATCAAGAGAATGAGCATTTTGTGCCAAAAGAAGTCTTGATTCCTGATGACATTGATAAAGAAAGCGTCGAAGCTTTATTAGCTACGAAAGTCTTGCAGCCGCAACGGGGAGAAAAGAAAAAACTGGTTAAATTAGCCAGTAAAAATGCTGCAGTTGCTTTAAATGAAAAATTCGATTTGATTGTACGGAAACAAGAACGAACAATTGGCGCAGTTGAAAAATTAGGCAATGCGATGAACATACCTGCGCCCATTCGAATTGAAGCATTTGATAATTCAAATATTATGGGAACAAACCCTGTTTCTGCGATGGTTGTGTTTATTGACGGACGACCAGCTAAAAATGAGTATCGAAAATATAAAATAAAAACTGTGCAAGGTCCTGATGATTACGCTTCTATGAGAGAAGTCATTTATCGCAGATATTCACGAGTTTTAAAAGAAGGCTTGCCTTTTCCTGATTTAATTTTAATCGATGGTGGTAAAGGTCAAGTCGATGTTGCCAAAGATGTGTTAGCCAATCAACTAGGAGTCGATATTCCTGTAGCTGGATTAGCCAAGAACGACAAGCACAAAACGAGTGAACTTTTATTTGGTCCAAACTTAGAAGTTGTACCATTGGAAAGAAACTCACAAGAATTTTTCTTGTTGCAACGAATCCAAGATGAAGTCCATCGTTTCGCCATCACATTCCATCGTCAATTACGTAGTAAAAATAGTTTTGCTTCCAAATTAGATAACATTGAAGGCTTGGGACCGAAACGCAAAAAAAATCTTTTAAAAGAATTTAAATCGCTTAAAAATATTACGGCAGCCAGTGTTGAAGAATTAAGAAAAGCTGGGTTACCTGAAACTGTCGCGAAGAATGTGTATCGTCATTTGCACCAAGAAACAACCTCTGAGATAGAAAAATAAATGAAAATGAACCAGACCAATTAGGTGCTTTTCCTAATTTGTCTGGTTTTTTTATTCAATTTTTTCATGAAAAGTTGAACTCTCAAGAAAATATGATAACGATTTCTTTCGTGATATACTAATACTAACTTAAAAGAGAGGACGTCTGATCATGAAAATACTAACGCCCGTTTATCAAATAAAATTTAAAAAAGTACCAAATCAATTACTGATTGATGAGCGTTTAATGAATGAATTGGGTACGTGGTTGAATCGTACAGGTCGAATTTGGGCCTGCCAATCATCAAAATCGGCAAAGGAATTTAAAAATAAATTTTATGAAAGCACAGGCTTGACCGCAAATGAAGTGCATATTTCTGCCGAGACGGATGGCCTTTTTCGCTTAGCAGAAAATAAAGAGTCTGATTAAAGTGCAGCATCTTTCCATAACAATTGTCATTGACAAGCCAACACAGTAAAGATACGATATGAGTAACTAAACAGCGGTTTAGAAAAAGTGAAGGGGGCGTTTATGTGTTAGAGGTAAAAGAGTTAGTCAAAACCTTTGGGGATTTTAAAGCAGTTGATCATGTATCCTTTACGATACCGGACGGGAAAATTTTAGGATTAATTGGCCAAAATGGTGCCGGGAAAACAACTACATTTCGCTTGATTTTAAATTTTTTAACACAAGATAGCGGGTCGGTTTTATGGAATGGTCAACCATTAAACGAAAAAGAATACAATATTATTGGTTATTTACCAGAAGAACGGGGTTTATATCCTAAAATTACGATTGAAGACCAACTAATTTATTTCGCTTCATTGCGGGGAAAAACTAAAAAAGAAATTGAACCTAAAATTGACTTTTGGATGGAAAAATTTCAAGTTAAAGGCAAAAAAACAGATAAAGTTAAATCTTTATCAAAAGGAAATCAACAAAAAGTTCAATTGATTGCGACACTTATTCATGAACCGAAGTTAATTATTTTAGACGAACCATTCAGTGGCTTGGATCCAGTTAATGCAGAATTATTAAAAGACGGCATTATTGAATTGAAAAATCAAGGTTCTTGTGTCATTTTTTCCAGTCATAATATGGACAATGTGGAGAAAATCTGTGACCATTTAGTCATGTTAAAAAATGGACGCATGGTTTTAGATGGTCAGGTTCATGAAATTCGACAACAATTTGGTCGAACAAAATTATTTTTAGAATCACCGTTATCTGTTGAGGAAGTTGCTGCTACAGCAGGTGTGAAAGAAGCACACTTACGACAAGATGGCGTCTTAGAAGCGACATTAGAAAACGCTGAAGTGGGCAAAGTGTTGTTTGATAAAGCGACAGCCAACGGCTACATTCCAATGTTTAATCAACAACCACCAACATTGGAAGAAATTTTCAAAATGAAAGTAGGTGGGCAAGATGAGTAAATTTTGGATTATTGCGACTGATGTCTATAAGAAAAATGTGAAGTCGCTGTCTTTCTTAATCATGATTTTAGCGCCATTTCTTCTTGTAGGAATTGTTTACTTAGCGGGCTCTCTAGCTAGCGGTTTTTCAGGAGATACTACCATTGGTCTGGTTTCGGAAAATCAAGCGCTCGTTAAAGAGTTGACAAAGAATAAAACAGAGGACTTTTCTTTCAAAGCTGTTTCTTCTGAGAAAAAGGCCCAAGAACAATTAAAAGACGAGAAAATTGATGCTTATTTACTTTTGGACACTACAGATAATCAGATTTCTGGTCAGCTTTACTCTGAACGCTCTTTAGGAAATGCAACCGAGATGCTAATTCCTCAAATGTTAAACCAATTACAAACAATGGCGAATGCCAATCGTTTAAACCTAACAGCTGAGCAAGTTGCCATGTTGAATCAACAAGCAACATTTAAAAAAGCCAAAATTAGTTTTGATGAAAATGGCAAAATAAAAACAGGAGAAGATAACACAGGGATTCAAATGGCGTTAGCAATGGGGATAACAATTTTGTTATTTGTCTTCATCAGCAGTTATTCTTCAATTATTGCCCAAGAGATTGCTTCTGAAAAAGGCACTAGAATCATGGAAGTTATTCTCTCTAGTACAAAAGCGCAAACCCATTTTTATGGCAAATTAACTGGGGTTATTCTAGTAGCTTTAACACAAATTTTCATTTACGGAGTGGCGTTTGTTCTCGGCTATTCTCAATTGAAAAATCTTGATTTTATGAAAAGTCTATTAAGTGGTATTTCACCACAAAGTATTTTTTCATCAACCTTTATTTTTACATTAGGCTTTTTCATTATTGGTATTCTCGTTTTTGCTGTTTTGGCAGCACTTTGTGGTTCTCTTGTTTCCAAACCAGAGGATACAGCAAAAGCAGTTCAGCCCATCATGTATATTGGTTTAATCGGTTATATGATTGGCATTACGTTTGGGACGAATGATCCGCAAAATATCGTGGTGAAAGTGACTTCCTTTATTCCGCTGATTTCGTCATACATTATGCCAGTACGCTTGGCGACCGAAACGGCATCAACAATGGAAGCAATTGTCTCATTAGTGATTTTGGCAGTTTTTGGAATTATTTTAACAATCTTCTCTGCTCGTTTATATAAATCAAACGTTCTTGTATACAGCGAAGGCGGCATGATTCAATCCTTAAAACAGTCAATTTCTATTTTAAAAAATGAACAAAAGCATAAATAATTTTTGTTTAACTCTAAAAGGACCCGGTAAATCAGTCAAAGTGACTGATCTGCCGGGTCTTTTTTAGGCACCGTTCGTCGTTCAACTAGACGAACGGTTAATTTTTTTTCAGGAATCTTCGTCTGATTTAATTGGTTGTATAGGTAAATAAATGAGTTTTCGGCTTGATACTGAATGGCATAATCAACAGTCGTAATATGCATCAACTCACTGACATAACTATTATCAAAGCCAATGACAGCGACATCGCGAGGAACGGCATAATTTAGATTTTCAAGTTCTGAAATAAACTCAGCTGCTACGTGATCATTATAAAAGGCCAAAGCTTCTGGCTTGTCGGTTAATTGTTGCCAGTAATGGGCAATTTTGCGACCAGAATGGTTAGTATACTGATCATTAATCAGCCACTCAGCTTGCCAAGGTGCCTGAGTGTTTTCATAAAAATCTTTCATTGCACGTTTTCGTGCGTGCGTGTTTAAATTTTCGGGATTACCGAGGACATGACCAATTTTTTGGTATCCTTGTTGTTGTAAATATTCTAAGGAACGATAATAACCAGAGTAATGATCAATGTAGGAAGAGTATATATTAGGTGAATCGATACGATGCCAGGTTGCTAAAGGGCCATACGCGCTGTAAGGCTCAATCACCGACCATTCATTTGTTCGTGTCAATAAAAACAAGCCATCTAATTGTTTGTATTTTAATTGGTTCAAGGCATCAATTTCTTTCTGCTGATCGCCATCTGTAAAAAATAAGGTTACGGAATAATTGTATTTTTTGGCAATTGAAATAAAGCGATTCAAGAAAATACCTAAGGAACCTAAATAGCTAGGGGCTAAAAAGCCAATGGTTTTTGTGGCACCTGCTCGTAAATTCCGCGCCACATAATTCGGGGTATAATTTAATTCTTTCATTGCTTTGAGAATTTTTTCTTGACTATCGGCACTCACATATCCTTTTCCAGAAATTAAGCGAGAAACAGTCGATTTCGAGACACCGGCAACTTTTGCTACATCAATGATAGACGTCATTTTTTACCTCCAAAGTGGAATGTATTCTTATAAGAAGTATAGCATACATTTTTTTGAAAATAGTGCTTGACATGGGAACATTCCCATAATTTATCCTAAAGATGTAAACGATAACAATTTAATCAAGGAGGAAGAAGACGGATGACAAGAGGAGCATTAAAAATTGCAACAATTGGTGGCGGTTCTAGTTATACACCTGAATTAATTGAAGGATACATTAAAAGAAAAGATGAACTGCCAATTAAGGAAATTTGGTTAGTCGATATTGAAGCTGGTAAAGAAAAATTGGAAATCGTTGGTGCAATGGCGAAGCGCATGATTAAAGCTGCTGGTTTAGATTGGGAAGTTCATTTAACATTGGATCGTGAAGCAGCCTTAAAAGGGGCGGATTTTGTTTCAACACAGTTTCGTGTAGGATTATTAGATGCTCGCATTAAAGATGAACGGATTCCTTTGTCCCATGGGGTATTAGGCCAAGAAACAAATGGCGCGGGAGGAATGTTTAAAGCATTTCGAACAATTCCTGTCATTTTAGCTATTATTGACGATATGAAACGCCTTTGCCCAGATGCTTGGTTAGTGAATTTTACTAATCCAGCTGGAATGGTTACGGAAGCTGCAATTAAACATGGTGGTTGGAAAAAAACAGTTGGCTTATGTAATGTGCCGATTGGTCATAGAAAACAAGCGGCCGAAATGCTGGGAATTCCAGAAGAAGACTTATTCTTTAAATTTGCTGGAATTAATCATTTCCATTGGCACCGCGTTTGGGACAAAGAAGGACAAGAGCGAACACAAGAACTCATTGATTTAATTTACGGACCTAAGCAAGAGCAAGAAAGTCATTTGAAAAATATTTTTGATGCGCCGTTCCATTATGAACAGTTAAAAGATTTAGGAATGTTACCATGTGGTTATCATCGCTATTATTATATTGAAGATGAGATGTTGAAGCATTCCATCGAAGAGTATGAACGGGGCGAAACAAGAGCACAAGTGGTTAAAGAAACGGAAGGTCGTCTGTTTGAATTGTATAAAGATCCCAAACTAGATTACAAACCAAAAGAATTAGAAGAACGGGGCGGCACACACTATAGCGATGCAGCTTGTGAAATGATTGCATCAATTTATAATGATAAACGAACGGATATGGTTGTTTCTACTGAAAATAATGGGACAATTACTGATTTACCGTATGATTGTGTTGTAGAAGTATCTGGACCTGTGACAGCTCATGGCCATGAACCTTACAACTGGGGGGCCTTTCCGCCAGCAGCACGAGGAATTATTCAAAATATGAAAGCTATGGAAGAAACGGTTATTCGAGCAGCCATCAATGGTGATTACGGCGCAGCATTGCATGCTTTCACTATTAATCCATTAGTTCCTGGCGGCGTCATGGCGAAGACCTTGTTGGACGAATTATTAATTGCCCACAAAGCGCATTTACCGAATTTTGCAGATGCGATTAATAAAATTGAAGAAACACAACCAGAAACAGTCACATATGTGGCCGAATTAATGAAAAGTAATTAAAAAATATCGCACGCTAAAGATTCGTTTAGTGTGCGATACTTTTTTTAGAATAGGAAGCAAAGGATTCCGTTTTTTTCTTGACAGTAAAATGATAGGTTTGTTGCCGGAACAGCCACTGAATACCAGAGTAAATTAAAATTTCAGCAATAATAAACGTCGAAAGTTTCTGTGCGGAAAGGAATAATAGCGTTAAAATTAAAAATAAGACGACACAGGTATAAAAAACATGTTGCAATTTTTTAGAATTGATAATCGTGATTTCTTTGGTATCTTCAGTAACTTCAATGCGCCGATAAAATTGGAACCAGCCTTCATAGAACGTTAAAACATCTCCAGGATCAGCCTCAATTTCAATAGGTACATTAGTAAAAAGTTTCCCTTGATGCACACCATTTTTATAAAATGTAAAATAGCGTAACGCGCCCCAAGCTGATGTTTTTCGTGTCAATGTAATCTTCATGGTTTTCACCTCCGTCTTTATTTTGCCATAGTTTCGGTAAAATTGTATCCTACTAAAGTCCGATTCTCTCATTTTAGGGTCAGAATTGACAAAAGAAAGCAGAGGTGTTAATGTGGGAGTAATTAAACGAGGAGGTATAATTGTATGTTGGCATCTATCAGAATTTGGATTGACTTTTTGACAAAATAAATTGAATAAATCTTATCAAAAAGTCTGAAATTAAAATTCATGGGTGGCGTGTGTACTTTTATACGAAACTACAAGGATAGCGATTAGGCTGTCCTTTTTTGCGTACCCAAGATTCTTTCGTTTCAGAAATGAAAGAAGAGGGCAAAATGAAAAAATTTAGTATTCATCTGAAAGACGTAAGTATTCACTTTTCGGGAAAACCAATTCTAGAAATTGATGAATTATTTGTATATGAAAATGAAAAAATTGGGATTATTGGTAAAAACGGCGCAGGAAAATCAACACTGCTCAATTTAATTATGGGTAAGATTCAATCAGATAAAGGAAAAGTTCAAAGATTGAACGACTTTCATTACTTGGCACAAGTAGCTGAAGAAATAACGAATGAATCAGAGAAAACTGACAAAAATTGTTTGCTAAATCAGAAAAATCAAAAACTAAGTGGTGGCGAAAAAGTCCAAAAACGCTTAGCAACATTATTTTCAGAGTATCCAACCGGGGTTATTTTAGATGAACCAACCACACATTTAGATAAAGAACATCGTCAGTTGTTAGTGGCAGATTTAACGTATTATTATGGGACCGTTTTGTTTGTTAGTCATGATCGCTTTTTCTTGAATCAATTAGCAGAGAAAATTTGGGAAGTTTCGGATGGACATGTCAAAGAATATTTAGGGAACTACGATGCGTATTGTCGTCAAAAAGAATTGGAACAGCAAACACAATATAATGTCTATCATCAGTATCAAAAGGAAAAGAAAAAATTACAGGAATCTTACGCAAAGAAACAAGCACAAGCGCAAAAATCTAGTCATGTTTCAAAAAAACAAAAACAAAAGCAAATTAAACCTAGTCGTTTAGCTGGTTCTAAACAAAAAGATACCGTACAAAAAGCACTCCAAAAACAAGCGAAAGCGATTAATGCCAGAATTGACAGATTACCCGATGTTGCGCAAGCAAAACAAGAGCGAAAAATTATTTTTCCTACTAATAATCAGTTCTCTTTATACAATCCATATCCAATTAGAATTGAAAATTTAACTTTCGCTTATGAGAATCGAACAATTCTTAACCAAGTGAACGTTCAAATTCCTTTAAACGAAAAAATAGCACTTTGTGGAAAAAATGGTGCTGGGAAGAGTACCTTCCTTCAACAAATTGAAGCCCGTCACCCGGCCATTTACTTTTCTCCCAAAGTCCGGTTAGGAACGTATCATCAATTAGATTATCGATTAAAAAATGATGAACCACTGTTGACTTATTTATTGAAGCGGACAAATTATTCTGAAAAGATTGTGCGTTCACTTTTATATCGACTAGGTTTTCAACAAGAAAATTTACAGACAAAGATATCTTCTCTAAGTGGTGGCGAAGCCATAAAAATTACTTTGGCGCAATTATTTATAGAACCAAATAATATCATCTTATTGGATGAACCCACCAATTTTCTTGATTTAGACACAATCCAAGCACTTGAAGAATTTATAAGTGCCTATCAAGGAACAGTAATTTTCACTTCGCATGATGAAACGTTTGTGGAAAAAGTAGCCACCCGCACTATTTATTTAGAAAACGGGAAAATTATTGATAAATAAAAAAAGTAAACAAAAAGTCGCTATTTTAGCGACTTTTTGTTTAGACTTCTTCAATTGGTAAATAGGTGTATTCTGCAATTTCTGCGGCATGGGAGCCAGCAACATGTCCAGTGACAAATGCAGCTGTAACATTGTAGCCTCCAGTATAGCCATTAATATCTAAAAGTTCACCAGCAAAAAATAAACCATTGACTAATTTGCTCTCCATTGTTTTAGGGGTCACTTCTTTGAGGGAAATCCCACCGCCTGTGACAAAAGATTTTTCCAAAGGCAATGTTTTCGTAACAGTGAACTGAAAGTCTTTCAGTAGTTCCACAAAGGAAAGACGTTGCTTTTCTGTTAGTTGTTTGGCAGGCACTTCTTCAATTGCTAGTTTCTCTAGATAAAAAGTAAGCAGCCGTTCTGGTATTAAAGAATGAAAGGCATTTTTTGCCACTTTATTTGGCTGTTCCTTAATCATGTAATCAACGTTTTTCAGCACTTCTTCAAAAGATTTTGTCGGAAACACATCCAAGGCTACCGTGACAGGTTGATTACCGTTGCGAGTTAATTCTTGGTTAATAAAACTAGAACAGCGGAGCGCGGCAGGTCCTGAAATGCCAAAATGTGTAAACAGCATATCCATTTGATGATTAACTAAAGGTTTTCCTTTTTGGTTCAAAACAGTTAAATTAACATCTTGTAAAGAGAGACCTTGCAACGTTTTATCCAGGATAAAAGGTTCTTCAGAAATAATAGGTGATTCGGTAGGGTAGAGCGGGCTGATGGTATGCCCCATTTTTTTGGCTAGTTTATAGCCATCACCAGTTGCTCCTGTGGAAGGATAAGTGCGGCCGCCAGTTGTTAATACAACACACGGTGCATAAATTTTTTCCAGTTCGGTTTCAACGCCAATTATTTGATCGTCTTTTCGTAGTAATTTTGTGACCTGTGTTTTTGTAAAAACAGTGACTCCTAATTCGTTAATGCGGTTAAATAGCGCATCAACAATTGACTTCGATTTATCTGTAACAGGGAACATGCGTCCGTGATCTTCTTCTTTTAAGTGAATACCATTGGATTCAAAAAAGTTCATGATATCATAGTTATCAAATTGTGAAAATGCGCTGTACAAAAATTTTCCATTCCCAGGAATAAATGAAATGATTTCTTCTGCGGGCCGATTATTGGTTACATTACAGCGACCGCCACCAGTCATTAATAATTTTTTCCCAACACGGCGATTTTTTTCAATCAATAATACTTGAGCACCAGCTTCTGCGGCCGCAATCGTGGCCATCATACCACTCGTCCCAGCACCGACAATAATTACATCAAATTTCTTCATAGTTCTCCTCCAATTCAATAGGTAGTGTACCATAATTACGGGATTTTTTCTGGATTTAAGGAAAAAATAAATAAAACTAAGGAACCAGCTAATTGAAAATTTACTAACTGGCTCCTTAGTTTTATAAGAACTCGTTTACAATTTTTATTATTTTTTCTGAATGATTAGACACATCTAATGGTGATTCGATTGAAATTAATTCTTTTAATCCGTTGTTTAGTTCTATTTTCATACCATTATTATTCATGTAAAATCTTAAAATCCATTTTCTGATATTATTATCTAGGAGTACATTAAAGTAACTTTTATTATCTCGGTAAAATATCCTATCCAACACTACTGTATCTTTTAAAATGAGTTTAGAAATTGTGTAAACTTCTAATTCTTCAGGAGTAGTAACTATATTATTCTCGATTTCATCTTCAGGCTGTTCAGACAAATCATCTTCTTTGTCCGAAACAGAAGTATTTAATGCAGCACTTAACTTTTCATTTACTTTTTCATTGATAAATTGATTTATTCCTTTTTTTATTATAGGTGTAAACTTATCTAATGTTTGTTTAGTTTTTACTCCGCCATAAATTTCTCCAACAAAATATTTTACAAAATCTTCTGAAGGGTCTAAAAGCTGATCTGATAAGAAAGCTTTAAATTTATTTAAATATTTCAATTCAGAAGCGCTACTTGTAATTTTATCAATATCAAATGTGTCTTTATGGAATTTAGCAATTTCTGGTATTTGTGTATCCTTCAAATTAGTTATATCAATAGTTAAAAATGGAGAGACGTCCATTTTGTTGGGTTCTTCCAAATCGGTAAAAAATTTATATTCTTTACCATTTGTTAATATTCCAAATTTTGATGTCGTAGTCCCAAAATATCTAAATAATTGAGAATCATGTTTTGTTAATTGTTCGTTGACAGATTTTGCTTCAATTAACATAGTAGGAATACTATCAATTACTATCGCATAATCTACTTTTTCCCCTTTCTTAATCCCTACATCAGCAGTAAATTCTGGAACGAATTCCAAAGGATTAAAAATGTCATAACCCAGTATTTGAAAGAAGGGCATAATTAAAGAAGTTTTGGTTGCTTCTTCGGTAGCAATATTTTCCTTTAATTTTGTTACTCTTTTACCTAACGATTTTAAATCATCTTTAAATTTTTCCATTTCCATAAATATTCCTCTTTTCTTTAAATACATCTTGATGTATAAGAGTGTATTTAATGCAAAATATCAACAAATTTTTATCTTTGCTTACTAATTTTATATTACATACTTTACAAAAATATGTCAACGCTTTCATTAGCGCAATAAAAATGCAAAAAAGAAATAAATAAAAAAATAAACGTTTGACTATGGTAATTTTTGAATTTTCAGTTAAAATAAACCTATAACAATGAGAGGATGATTAAATGGACGCAAAACAATATGTTAAAAATATTCAAGAAAAGATTCACCAATTAGACCAAGGTCAAACAGAATATTTACAAGCAGTCGATGAGTTTTTACCAACCGTAGAAGGTTTTTTAGAAAAAAATCCTCAATACATTGAAGCAAATGTTTTAGGTGTCTTGATTGAACCTGAACGTATTTTTCAATTTCGTGTGCCGTGGCAAGATGACCAGGGCAATTGGCATGTGAACAGAGGCTATCGTGTCCAATATAATTCAGCGATTGGGCCATACAAAGGTGGTTTGCGGTTTCATCCAAGTGTGAATTTAAGTGTGATGAAGTTTTTGGCCTTTGAACAAATTTTTAAAAATAGTTTAACTGGTTTGCCAATCGGTGGCGGCAAAGGCGGTAGTGATTTTGATCCAAAAGGTAAGTCAAATGCTGAAGTGATGCGCTTTTGTCAAAGTTTCATGACCGAACTTCAAAAACATATTGGTCCAAGTACAGATGTTCCAGCAGGCGATATTGGCGTAGGCGCTCGTGAAATTGGTTATTTGTTTGGCATGTATAAACGCTTGCGCAACTATGATGCAGGAGTGTTGACTGGAAAACCTTTAGGATACTGGGGAAGCCAAGCAAGAACAGAAGCGACGGGTTATGGAACGGTTTATTTTGTTAAACATTTATTAGCAGATAAAAACGATACGTTTGAAGGCAAAAAAGTCGCTGTTTCTGGTAGCGGGAATGTCGCAATTTATGCCATGGAAAAAGCAACTGAGCTAGGCGCCACAGTAATCACATGTTCCGATTCGTCTGGTTTTGTTTATGATCCAGAAGGAATTGATGTGGCGTTAGTAAAAGAACTAAAAGAAAAAAATCGTGAACGCATTTCAAAATATGTTGAAACACGTAAAGGCGCAACTTATTATGATAAAGAATCTGTTTGGGATTTCGAAACAGCGTATGACATTGCGTTACCATGTGCAACACAAAATGAAATCAACGAAAAGCAAGCCGCTATTTTAGTGAAAAACGGAGTGAAAGTCGTGGCAGAAGGCGCAAATATGCCTTGTACACTAGAAGCAGTCGCCGTTTTTGCTAAATCAGCTGTAATTTATTGTCCAGGCAAAGCCGCTAATGCTGGTGGTGTTGCGGTTTCTGCATTAGAGATGAGCCAAAATGCTGAACGTTTAGCTTGGTCCTTTGAAAAAGTTGACGGTATGCTAGATCAAATTATGCAAAACATTTATGAGACTTGTCGTGATACAGCTAACGAATATCAGGCACGAGATAACTTTGTTTTAGGTGCGAATATTGCTGGCTTTGAAAAAGTAGCGGCAGCGATGCTAAGTCAAGGACTCGTTTAATAACAAAAAATGCTAGGATTTCCTAGCATTTTTTCTTGGTTTGTTTGATTAAGAGAATAAATATCTCTAATTAAATAGTTAAAATTAAACAATTGGTCTATCCAAAAGAATTTGCTTGAAAAAATGTCTAAAAACACGTAAAGTATACATGTAGTAAGTTTACTTTCGAGGAGGAAAAGGAATGTCACACATTCAATTAGATTATTCCAAATTAGCACCATTTGTTGCTGACCATGAATTGGAATACATGCAAACACAAGTCACTGCAGTGGACAAAGCATTACGTGAAGGTACAGGAGCTGGTAATGATTTTACTGGCTGGATTGATTTACCAGAAAACTATGACAAAGAAGAATTCGCGCGCATTAAAAAAGCAGCAGCAAAAATTCAATCTGACTCTGAGGTATTAGTAGTCATTGGTATCGGTGGTTCATATTTAGGTGCCCGTGCAGCAATTGAATTTTTGACACATTCATTTAATAATCTATTATCAAAAGAAGAACGGAAAGCGCCACAAATCTTCTTTGCTGGAAATAGCATCAGCTCAACTTATTTAGCTGATTTAATCAATGTGATTGGTGATCGTGATTTTTCTGTCAACGTTATTTCAAAATCTGGAACTACGACAGAACCAGCGATTGCTTTCCGCGTCTTTAAAGAGTTATTAATTAATAAATATGGCAAAGAAGAAGCCAATAAACGTATTTATGCGACAACTGACCGTGCTAAAGGAGCAGTAAAAGTTGAAGCCGATGCGGAAGGTTGGGAAACATTTGTGATTCCTGATGATGTGGGCGGCCGTTTCACTGTTTTAACGCCAGTAGGTCTTTTACCAATCGCTGTTAGCGGTGCGGATATTGATCGTTTAATGGAAGGTGCAAATGATGCCCGTAAAGAATACGGCGCAACGAGCGACTTAAAAGAAAACCAAGCCTATCAATATGCTGCGTTACGTAACATTTTATATCGTAAAGGTAAAACAACTGAAATGTTAATTAACTATGAGCCTGGTATGCACTATTTCTCTGAATGGTGGAAACAATTATACGGTGAATCAGAAGGAAAAGATGGCAAAGGTATTTTCCCAGCAGCCGCAGACTTTTCAACTGACTTACATTCCATGGGTCAATATGTTCAAGAAGGTATGCGTAACTTATTTGAAACAGTGGTTAAAATTGAAAATCCACGCCATAGCATTTCAATTCCAGAACAAAATGAAGATCTAGATGGCCTAGGCTATTTACAAGGAAAAGAAATTGACTTCGTCAATACAAAAGCGTTCGAAGGTACGTTGCTTGCTCACACAGATGGTGGTGTGCCAAACATGATCGTTAAAGTGCCAACAATGGATGCTTATTCATTAGGTTATGTTATGTACTTCTTCGAAATTGCGGTGGGCATCTCAGGTTACTTAAATGGGGTTAATCCATTTGACCAACCAGGTGTTGAAGCTTACAAACGCAACATGTTCGCTTTATTAGGTAAACCAGGTTTTGAAGAATTAGCAAAAGATTTAAATGCACGCCTATAATTTGTAAATAACAGAAGAAAAGAGCCAGAAACGTAAGTGTTTCTGGCTCTTTTCTTCTGTTTAAATTATTTTTCCAATGGTTCGTTCCATTTTTTAGGACTCCAAATAGTTCCTTCCAATGCAACTTGAAGACTTTCATTATCATCTTCTAATTGTTCAATATATTTGATGGTTTCCTCGATAATAAAAGAATTGGGCTCTTCGCTGATTGACTGAAGTTGTTCTGCTAACCATGTATTTCTCATTTTTCTTCACCTCAAAATGTAGTCTATCATAGGTGAGCTTTTTAGTAATGAAACTTGCTTATTGGTTTTTCTTTAAAATAGCATAAATTCGTTCAATATCCGCTTGGGTGCCTCTTAATTCATAGTCAGCTAAGAAGGGAAAGTTAAATTGTTCCGCATACTGTTTAGCTGTCAGGCAGTATTGGTGGTTAAAGTTTTTATTGCCGCTGCCCACCACGCCAGAGCAATAACGATAATTATTTTCAAAAGCAAGATATTCTCGCATGACTTCTGTTAAAATTTCGGTATTGCCGTTGTTGATGCCATCGCCACCATCTAAATAGGTAGGCACAAAGGTAAAAAATGGTTCTGTTTCTACTTCTAACGGAGAATTTTCCGAAATTTCTTTGAAAGTAATCGTAGGATTTTTTTCGTTGTGCTGATGTTGCTCTTCAGCATAAGTTGTTAAACGTTGAACAAATGAGCGTGTATTACCAGAGATTGAAATATATCGTATATTCATCAGACATCCCTCCAAATAAATTTAATTGTTTACGTAAGTATAGCACATCTATGTGAAAAAAATTCAAGATCAATAATTATAAAGCGAAAAAAATAATGCCTTTTTATTACCTATTATAAAAGTGAAAATTTGTTATTTTAATTCATTTGGGTAAGTATTGAATTTTGCGAAAAACTTTGCTAAGATGGTAGAGTATTGAATAAAGAATGGTTGGGCGAAAGCTTCAAGGATTCAGTTCTTCAAGGGGTGAGAAGAACAATTTTTGAGTTTGCGCCTTTTTGCATACCTAAAACAAAAGGGCTGAGCGTATCTCTATTTCGCTAGTCCTTTTTCTTATATGCTAAAGGTGTAAAAACTAAGGAGGTGGAGACAATGGTACAAGAAGTACTAGAGCAAATCAAGGCAGCGGAAGATGCGGTGGAAGAGCATCGGCAACAAGCTAAGATGAATTGTCGTTTATATGAAGAACAGAAGCAAGAACGTTTAGCTGAACTACGTCAAGAGAGTGAAGAAGCTGTTGAAAAAGTGCTGACGGATTCACTAGCAACGCAAGAAAAGATGTTACAACTTGAAAAAGAACAACTTTTAGATGAAACAAAGCGCACTGAACAAGCGCTTCACGAACGTTACGAAGCGAACAAAGAACAAGTCATTGATTCAATTATTGAGAGGGTGAAAGACGTTTATGGCAGTTAGTAAAATGGAAAAAATGACAATAATTGCCGCTGCCGAAAAAGAAGCAGCAATTCTACAAGCCATTCAAGGCTTGCAAATTGTCGAAGTAAAACGGATTTTTCATTCGCCTGAAGAAGAACAAGCCTTAAAGAGTCAATATTCTTTTTTACAAGCAGAACAGTCAACTGAACAGCTACGTAAATATGAAACGATGCTACAACAATTGCAAGAGCTTCTTTTATTTTTGACACGCTCTTCAGGAAAAGGGTTAAAGATAAAAAGAAAAGTCTATACCTTAGAAGAGTTGGAACAAACCTTTGATGAAGAAACATTACAAAGCTATTTGACGGAATTAAAGAATATTCAAGAATCTTTGAAACAAATTCAAACGGATCGTCAAGGGTTAGAAGCAGAAGAAGAATTATTAGGCCGCTGGCAATATCTGGATGTTCTACCACACAAACAGCAGTTAAAAAGTAGTTATGTCGTTCATGGTTCGATAAATCTAGCCAATAAAGCCAGTTTCTTGAGCGCTTTGTCTCAATGGCCAACGGTTTATTTTGAAGAAATTTATCAAAGTATGCATCATAGTTACTTTACACTCGTTTACCTGAAGGAACATCAGCAGAGTGTAACCGAGTTATTAAACCAATATAGTTTTGAACCACTCCAATACCGTTATGATGTTCCGCCTAAAGAGGCATATCAACAAGTCAAAGAACGATATGAAATTTTACAAAAAGAAGAAAAAGACTTAAAGCAACAACTGGCTTCTTATCATGATTTCTATGAAACGTTTTGCTTGGCTGAAGAAGTCTTATTGGCGGTTATCCAAAGAGAACAAGCACGTCAACATTTGTTAAATGCTTCATCATTTTTCATCTTGCAAACGTGGATTCCAGTCGAAGAAAAAGCCGAGATTTTGACAGCGATTGAAGAAAAAGTTCCTAAGGACGAAATAGCTCTTACTTTTGAAAATCCTACGAAGGCGGAAATTGAGACGGATATACCAGTTAAACTAGCGAATAATAAATTGGTGCAGCCGTTTGAAATGTTAACAGAGATGTATAGCTTACCAAAATATGAAGAAGTTGATCCGACACCTGCGATGATGCCGTTTTATCTAGTCTTTTTTGGCATGATGGTAGCGGATATTGGCTATGGCTTACTGATGCTACTCTTGTCTATTATTGCTTTGAAAGCATTTGTTTTACCGAGAGGCATGAAACGTTTTGCCGACTTTTTCTTGATTTTATCATTTCCAACAATTATTTGGGGCTTCATTTACGGTTCGTTTTTCGGTGCAGCATTACCGCCAACAATGTTTGGAATCAAATCACCATTTCCGATTTTATCAACGACCGAAGATGTAAATACGATTCTTATTTTATCGGTTATTTTTGGGTTTATCCAATTGGTTGTCGGTTTAATGATTAATGGGATTCAGTTATCAAAACAAAAGCGCTATTTAGATAGTATTAACGAAAGTTACGCTTGGTTAGGGATTTTGTTTGGTTTAGCATTGTTAGTCGTTGGTAAATTAGTGGTTAAAAATGAAGGCTTATTTACAGCAGGTGCAATTTTAGCTAGCCTTTCTGCCATTGCAATTATTGTGATTCCAATGATTCAATCGAAGGCCAAATTAAAAGGTTTAGCCAAAGGACTGTATGGACTATACGGTGTGACAGGTTATGTCGGTGATTTAGTTAGTTATACACGTTTGATGGCGTTAGGAATTGCTGGGGGAAGTATTGCTTCAGCGTTTAATATGCTCGTTGAGTTCATGCCGCCAGTTGCCCGTTTTAGCGTGGGCATCTTGCTGTTAATTGTTTTACATGCGTTAAACATATTCTTATCGTTATTAGGTGCTTATGTTCATGGCGCACGTTTGCAATATGTTGAGTTCTTTGGAAAATTTTACACAGGCGGTGGCCGGGCGTTTAATCCGCTAAAAACAAAAGAAAAGTATGTCAATGTTGAGAAAAAATAGAAAATTATTTATTGGAGGAAAATAGAGATGATGGATTACTTAATTAATAATAATGGTGGAATTGTTTTTGCAGTATTAGGAATGGCAATGGCGACAATTTTTGCTGGGATTGGATCAGCCAAAGGGGTTGGCTTTACTGGGGAAGCAGCAGCAGCTTTAACGACTGAGCAGCCAGAAAAATTTGGTCAAGCGTTAATTTTACAGTTATTACCAGGTACACAAGGACTATACGGTTTCGTTATTGCTTTCTTAATTTATATTAACTTAGGAAACGATATGAGTATGGTTCAAGGATTGAACTATTTTGTAGCAGCTTTACCGATTGCCTTTGCTGGATTGTTCTCTGGGATTGCCCAAGGTCGTGTAGCCGCTGCGGGGATCCAAATTTTAGCGAAGAAACCAGAACATGCAACAAAAGGAATTATCTATGCTGCCATGGTTGAAACTTATGCCATCTTAGGGTTCGTAATTTCCTTCTTACTTGTATTGAACGTCAAATAATTGAGGAGGCAGATGGATGGATGCCATTGAAAAAATCATCAGTGAAATTAAGCAGCAAGGAAAGCAAGAAGTCGAAGCCTATGTCACCAGTGAACAAACGCGCATCGATCAAGAATTCCAAGCAGCACAACAAGAAATTTTGCTGAAGCAAGAACATGAAATAGAAAAACGACAACAACAATTATTAAAAGAATTTAAACAACGCCAACAACGGCAAACACTAGAAATTCGTCAGGATGCATTAAATAAAAAACAAGCATATCTTAACCAATTATTTGATGAAGTGGTCTTAAAGATGAGTGAATGGTCAGCGGAAGAATTTCAAGAATTCATGAAAGCACAATTAGGTTCACTTGAATTAACAGGAAAAGCAACCATTCTTTTAGGCGAGTATTCTCAAACGAAAGTGACGCAAGAATGGCTGACCGCCCTTTCTGATGCTACTGTTCAATGGGAGCTTTCAGAGGAAGTTGTTCCAAAAGAAAGTGGCTTTATCGTTGCAAAAGACGGTTTGGATTATAATTTTCTCTTTTCAGCATTAGTTGAAGAGATTCAAAAAACAGAAGGCTTTAAAGTAGCAGAAAAACTTTTCAGTTAAGAAGGGAGGACGTAGCATGAGAAAACCAACGTATCATCAAATTAATCCGCTGATTCGTTTAAAAGAAACGGAGCTGCTTTCTGAGCAACAGTTTCAACAACTTTTAGAAGCGGAAACAGTTGAAGACGTTAAAAATATGTTAAAAAGTACGGTTTATCAACCTTATTTAACCGAAACTTTTGAAGAAAAATTTGACTACCATTCTTCTGAAGCGCTGGGAAATCTTTATCGCTGGTTATATGAAATGGCTCCAGAACCAGCTGTAGTAACGTTGTATACGATGCGTTTTACCTTCCATAACTTGAAAATTTTGACGAAAGCTGAGCGAACAGGTAAAGATTTTGATTATCTTTATTTAGAAGATGGTCGTTATTCTCTAAACACAGTCAAAAGTGCCATTCATACAAAAAACTCTTCCGAACTTGAGCCAGCATTATTAGAAGTGATCCGTGATGTTTTTGCTTATCTGGAAGAAGGCGGTTTGCCGCAAGCAATTGATATCCTTTATGATCGAGCATTTTTACAGCAACAGCGAAAATTAGCGGATGAATTGGGCTATGAAGAGTTAACGAAGGAAGTCATCGCTTTTATTGATTTAACCAATCTATCAACGATGGCTAGAGGGATTGTTCAACATCAAAACAGTAACTTTTTATCAACCGTGCTTTCTAGCGCTGGCAGTCTCTCAAAGAAAGAGCTGTTGACCTATGCGGAAAAGTCACTTGTAGAATTTACAGCATTTGTCAGAACAACGAATTACGGACAACTATTAGAAAAGATTATCAATAAAGAAACCAATGAATTAAATTTATTGGCTTTTGAAAAACTCAAAGATGATTACCTGACCTCAATGTATGAAAACGGTCGGACGGTTGCTTTTGGGCCGCTCCCATTACTAGCCTTTTTGAATGCGAAAGAAGTTGAATGGAAAAATTTGCGTTTAATTTTGGTCGGAAAACATAGTGGGTTTTCAAATGAAAAAATTCGAGAAAGGATGCGAAAAGTCAATGGGGTATAAAATTGGTGTCATTGGAGACAAAAATTCAATCTTACCATTTAAACTGTTTGGCTTTGAGGTCCATCATGCCATTTCAGAAATGCAAGTTAGAGAAGCCATTGAAACTATGGCAAAAAATAAGTTTGGGGTCATTTTCATAACGGAAGAAGCCTCTACTTTAGCAGAAGAAACGATTGAACGATACAAAGAACAAGTGACACCAGCGATTATTTTAATCCCAAGTCATAATGGTACAATCGGAATCGGTTTAAGTGAGATTGAAAAAAATGTTGAAAAAGCAATTGGACAAAATATTTTATAATGCAAAGGAGAATGAGCGTGCAAATTGGAAAAATTGTCAAAGTTTCAGGTCCTTTGATTTTAGCTGAAAACATGTCAGATGCTAGTATCCAAGACATTTGTCATGTAGGAGATTTAGGCGTTATCGGAGAGATTATTGAAATGCGAGGCGACGTCGCTTCGATTCAAGTATATGAAGAAACAACAGGCATTGGACCAGGAGAACCAGTTATTTCAACAGGAGAACCATTATCTGTTGAATTAGCCCCAGGTTTAATTGCCGAAATGTTTGATGGTATTCAACGACCATTGGATACATTTCAAGAAGTAACCCACAGTAACTTTTTAGGCCGTGGCGTTAAAATTGATGCGTTAGATCGTGAGAAAAAATGGACGTTTGAACCAACTGTGGCAGTTGGTGAAGAAGTGTCGGCAGGTGACATCGTCGGTGTGGTTCAAGAAACACCGATTATTCAACATAAAATTATGGTGCCTTTCGGCGTTTCAGGAACGATTGCCGAAATTAAAGCAGGTGACTTTGCCATTGATGAAACAGTTTACTCAGTGAAAACGGCTAAAGGAACGGAAAGTTTTAGCATGATGCAAAAATGGCCCGTTCGGCGGGGACGTCCCATTTTAGAA
This sequence comes from Enterococcus sp. DIV1316a, assembly GCF_050536915.1. NCBI lineage: Bacteria > Bacillati > Bacillota > Bacilli > Lactobacillales > Enterococcaceae > Enterococcus > Enterococcus sp. DIV1316a. Next base: position 1,227,738 of record NZ_CP172913.1, read on the forward strand.
AAACTAAGTCCCAAAGTACCGATGGTGACCGGACAACGCGTAATTGATACCTTTTTCCCAATTACGAAAGGCGGAGCGGCAGCAGTTCCAGGACCATTTGGCGCAGGAAAAACAGTCGTTCAGCACCAAATTGCCAAGTGGGCCGATGTCGACTTAGTCGTTTACGTTGGTTGTGGGGAACGCGGGAATGAAATGACAGATGTTTTAAATGAATTTCCAGAATTAATTGATCCAACAACTGGTGAGTCTTTGATGAATCGGACGATTTTAATTGCGAATACGTCAAATATGCCGGTAGCGGCACGGGAAGCCTCGATTTATACAGGGATTACCATTGCAGAATATTTCCGTGATATGGGTTACTCAGTCGCAATTATGGCGGATTCTACTTCTCGTTGGGCAGAAGCGTTACGAGAAATGAGTGGCCGGTTAGAAGAAATGCCTGGTGATGAAGGCTATCCAGCCTATTTAGGTAGTCGCTTAGCTGAATATTATGAACGAGCAGGACAAGTCATCGCGTTAGGAAAAGATCATCGTGAAGGAAGCATTACGGCGATTAGTGCGGTTTCGCCATCTGGTGGGGACATATCAGAACCTGTCACACAAAATACGTTACGCGTTGTTAAAGTATTCTGGGGCTTAGATTCTCAATTAGCACAAAAACGTCATTTTCCTTCTATTAACTGGTTGCAAAGTTATTCTCTTTACTCCACAGAAGTAGGGCAATATTTAGACTTGGAATTGCAAGGAAACTGGGCCGCTATGGTAGCTGAAGGGATGCGGATTTTACAAGAGGAATCTCAACTGGAAGAAATTGTTCGTTTGGTTGGGATTGATTCCTTGTCGGATAAAGACCGTTTAACGTTGGAAACAGCCAAATCATTACGGGAAGACTATTTGCAACAAAATGCTTTTGATGACGTGGATACGTTCACTTCTCGAACCAAACAAGCGAAAATGTTGCAATTGATTCTAACTTTTGGTGAAGAAGGTCAAAAAGCCTTAAGTTTAGGCACTTATTTCTCTGAGTTAATGGCGGGAACAGTTGAAATCCGTGATCGCATTGCTCGTAGCAAGTATTTACCAGAAGAAGAATTAGAAAAATTGGATCGTTTACAAGCAGAAATTAAAACAACGATAAAAGAAATCATTGCTGAAGGAGGAATGACGAATGATTAAAGAATATCGCACAATCAATGAAGTCGTTGGTCCTCTGATGATTGTTGAAAAAGTGGCAGGCGTAAAGTACGAAGAATTAATTGAAGTACGCATGCAAAATGGCGAAATTCGCCAAGGGCAAGTTTTAGAAATCAATGGAGATAAAGCGATGGTCCAAATTTTTGAAGGAACGAGTAACATCAATATTCGTGATTCAAAAGTTCGCTTTCTGGGACATCCTTTAGAATTAGGGGTTTCGCCAGATATGATGGGGCGCGTTTTTGACGGCTTAGGTCGCTTAAAAGATAATGGACCAGAATTATTACCTGAGAAAAAATTAGATATTAACGGCGAAGTTATCAATCCAGTTGCTCGTGATTATCCCGATGAGTTCATCCAAACAGGGATTTCAGCGATTGACCATTTAAATACCTTAGTTCGTGGTCAAAAATTACCTGTTTTTTCAGCATCTGGCTTACCTCATAAAGAATTAGCGGCACAAATTGCCAGACAAGCCAACGTGTTAAATAGTGAAGAAGAATTTGCCGTAGTTTTTGCGGCCATTGGGATTACCTTTGAAGAAGCGGAATATTTTATGGAAGATTTCCGTCAAACAGGCGCAATTGATCGTTCAGTCTTGTTTATGAACTTAGCGAATGATCCAGCCATTGAACGGATTGCAACACCTAGAATGGCTTTGACAGCCGCTGAATATTTAGCTTATGAAAAGGGCATGCATGTCTTAGTTATCATGACGGATATGACAAATTATTGCGAAGCGTTGCGAGAAATTTCAGCAGCACGCCGTGAAGTTCCAGGACGTCGTGGTTACCCAGGTTATCTTTACACGAACTTAGCAACGTTGTATGAACGAGCAGGCCGAATTCGTGGCTCAAAAGGTTCCGTAACACAGATTCCTATTTTAACAATGCCAGAGGAGGATAAAACACATCCAATTCCCGATTTAACTGGCTATATTACAGAAGGGCAAATTATCTTGTCCCGGGAACTATATAAGAGTGGTATCCAACCACCAATTGATGTATTGCCATCACTTTCCCGTCTTAAAGACAAAGGAACTGGCGAAGGCAAAACGCGCGGGGATCACGCAGCGACGATGAATCAATTGTTCTCAGCCTATGCACAAGGGAAACAAGCCAAAGAATTAGCTGTCATTTTAGGAGAATCAGCTCTTTCTGATGTCGATAAAATTTACGCAGCTTTTGCCCAACGTTTTGAAGAAGAATATGTCAATCAAGGATTCGATACAAACCGTTCGATTGAAGAAACGTTAGATCTTGGGTGGGAACTATTAAGTATGCTACCGAGAACAGAACTAAAACGAATTAAAGAGGATATGCTCGATCAATATTTAACTGAAGGGAAGTAGAAAAATGGCTCGATTAAATGTTAATCCAACCCGTATGGAACTTTCCCGATTGAAAAAACAGTTAACTACGGCCACGAGAGGTCATAAGTTGCTGAAAGACAAACAAGATGAATTGATGCGACGGTTTATTGCGCTAGTCAAAGAAAACAATGAGTTACGTATTCAGGTTGAACAAGAAGTAACGGATGCGTTATCAAATTTTGTATTGGCAAACGCAACGTTGAACGAAGCCTTTATTGAAGAGTTAGTGGCAATTCCAGCCGAAAAAGTTGAATTAGAAATTATTGAACAGAACATCTTAAGTGTGCCAGTTCCTAAAATGATTTTTGATTACGATGAATCGGTTCAAGAAGCACCCTTAGATTATGGCTACGTGAATTCAAACAGCGAGCTTGATCAAGCTTTTGCTAAAATTTCAAGCATTTTACCGAAATTATTAGCACTTGCAAATGTTGAAAAGACGTGCCAATTATTATCAAAAGAAATTGAAAAAACGCGTCGTCGTGTCAACGCCTTAGAGTATATGACGATTCCACAATTAGAAGAAACAATTTACTACATTCAAATGAAATTAGAAGAAAATGAACGTGGCGAAATTACACGTTTAATTAAAATTAAAAGCATGAACAAAGAAAATTAGTGGTTAGAAAGAACGAGTGCGAAGCCAGTTGGTAGCTTTCGTGCTCGTTTTTAATAAAAAAGGGAGTGGAAAAAATGAAAAATGAAGAACGCCGCAAAGCGATTGCACTGAATTGTCAAAAATACGAAAGTGACTATGCTCGCTTGGTGGAACCAATCAATGAGCTACTGTTAAACTTGGGAGCGGCTATTTCAGAAGAAGCCGCGAAGCAAATCATTCTGAATGTAAAACGATATCATCACGGCGTGAAATATCTTCCTGAGTGTCATTTAGATGAAAGTAACCAATTTATCGAAGATGGGCTTGAAGCTCTTAAAAAGGGAGATTTAGGCAACGGTGCGTTACAACTATTTGGGGCTGGCTTAAACTTTGCTAGTTTTGCAGCAAAAGCACAAGGAACCAAAAAAATTGATGCCCACCAAATGTTGGCAGAACGTTTTACGAAGTTGTTGTCTGTAAAGTAGCCAGCTACTCATTGTGAATTTTAGTATCTGGGACAGTAGTCAAAATGACTTTTGTCCCAGATATTTTTTTTATAAAAATATGAAACCTTTTACAGATACTTAACGTCTAATAGTTAGTTAAATGAAAAGAGGTGTTTTATGGATAAAATTTCAACAAAAAAATTAGTTCAGAAAGCAAAAAAAGGAGATGGACAAGCATTTGTTCACCTTTGTCAAAAATATGAAACAATTTTATACAATGCTGCATATAAAATGCTATTAAACGAAGTCGACGTTGCTGATTGTTTACAAGAAACTGAACTATGTGCATGGGAAAAAATAACAACATTAAAAAATGAACATGCGTTTAATTCATGGATTTTTAAAATAATGTTAAACCAAGTTCAAAATATTTTTAGAGAAAAGCAGAAAACAACTCACTGGATGGATACTTATTCTCCTGTTCCTGCTTTTGATGATTTATATGATTTGGATAAAGGATTACATAAATTACCTGATAATTATCGCGTTCCGCTAGTTATGTACTATTATGTTGGATTTAGTATAAAAGAAATCGCTCAGCAACTTGATGTTTCAACAAATACCATCAAAATTCGCCTTTCTCGTGGTCGAAAAAAATTAAGGATATATTTAAAGGAGACATGGTAAATGGATAGAAAACGAAGTGATATATTAAAATATGAAAAAAAGATGCCTTTAGAAACAGTGGAACGTTTAAACACACAAAGAACTAAGATATTAATGGGAGAAATAAAACAATACAGACAGCCAAAGAAAAAAATATCGCGTAAACATTTAATTATAGGGCTAATTAGTATTGCTACCACTTTTACTTTGATAGTAAAAACACCCATTGGACGTGCCATAGAAGAGGTGTTGGGGATTAGTCAAGATACAGGTGTTCAAACAGTAGAATCTTCTGGTGTTCCAACAAAACTAGAATTGCGGAGTGTACAAAATGAGCGAGAAATCGTATTAACAAAATTTGTATCGACAAAAAATAAAATGGCGTTTGATTATCAATTTAAGATTAAAGATCAAAAATTAAAAGAGTTATTACAGAAAAAAATCGCTAGAAATAATTATTCTCAAGATATTCAACTAGGGTTATTTAGAGAAGGAAGCAAAGAAGATTTATTTGGGGGTGTAAGTTCAACATCGTTATATAGAATCGAGAAGGATGTTTTTTATGGTTCAGTGATTTCAACTTTCAATAAGCAAAAACTTGTTAGTCAAGATCAATTAACGCTTCATATCTACCGATTAGCTTGGGAAGATCAAGAACAGCATGATAATGAATTAAAAGAAGCAATCAAAGCAAGTAGCCGATCTTTTAGTGTTGAGAATGCATTAGAGTATCAAGGCGATTGGACGTTTAAAATTCCTTACCAACCCATTATGAAAGAAACGATACCTAGCATTAAAAACGTGAAAAAAATTAAAAATATTAAGGCCCAAAGTGATGCGCTTCAAACTACGCTGATTATGGACATTCCAAATCCAGAAAAAAATAAAAAAAGTCGTGATATTCTAATTTCAGTTTATAAAAACGGTCTTGAGATACCTATTGCACGTCAAATTGGTAGTGGCTTTAATAAAGGGGAAGATGCTACAATTAACATTTCTTTTGACTTAAGTAGTTTGGATCATAAGTCATTATATAAAGTAATCGTTAGAAATTCTTATGAAGATGATGCAGCAGGAAAAGAATTAGGTTCGTTGGAGTTAAAAAATACTCAGAAATAATTGCTAAAAAGGTTATGGGAAATACAAATATTTTAATTAATATAACTACTAAAAAAAGCATCTTTTTTATTGAGCGTTGTCATTAAAAAAAGATGCTTTTATTTTCATTATCAATGGTTATCATTAGGATATTCAGACACCTGTAATTGCCATAACTTATCTGTCACTGAAGCAATAAACGCAGCACTCTTAGCATTATCAGGTCCTTTAGTAAAAATTGCTAAAGCAAAGGGGTGAGGTGTTTCTAAAATCCCCATATCATGAATAAATTCATCATAGGAACCAATTTTATGAGCAACTTTTCCTTGAGTTGTGGGAGTTTCCATTCTTTCATGGAAAACACTTTGTTTCATAGAGTCATAAATCGCTTGGTAATCTGGTTTTGTTGCTTTTTCAGTATATAATTTTTGTAGAATAACAAGCGCATCTTCAGAAGAAAATTGTGGCTCTTCAATCGAAGGTGTCTTGTGCAAATAACGCTGATACATTTCTCGTTTTGCTTTTGCATCACCACCCAATGTGTCATAGAGCATATTTTTAGCGATATTATCAGAATAGGTGATGGCATATTCTTGTAACGTTTTTAATGGATATTCTGGTTGGATATTATAGGCAATGATCCCAGTTCCTTCTTCATAATCTTCTTCGGCGTTATAGGGAATCAGGTCTGTCCATTTTTTTTGACCAGAAGCAACCGTGTCGGCGACTAGCATCGTCAGTGGCACTTTAATAGTACTAGCTGTATAAAATTCATGTTGGCCATTCACGGAACGCTGTTCGCCAGTTTCTAAATCCAAATAACTAATCCCGACCGTTCCTTCAAATTCTTTGACAGAAGCGACGAGCAGGTCATTTATTTTATCAAAAAATACTGTATTTGCTGAATTATTTTCTTCCTTGTCTTTCGTATGCTTCTCATGTTTGGCGGAATCAATTGTAACTTTTTGTTCAGATTCTTTGGCATAATCTTCGCCACGACTTGAGAAGAAGAAGCCCACAATTAGGAAAAAGCAAAGAAAGAAAATGGTGCCGTATAGTGAGAGTTGCTGTTTCTTCAATGTAAAACCCTTTCCGTTTCTCTAATAGATATTTTTCTCAACTCCTCCATTTAATCATTTTTCGGATAAGAGCGCAAGCGTCTTTTTAACGGCACTACTGGTTTTGTTTCATTTGTTTTTGGAGTGCTTGCGATTGCTTTAATAGCTCTTTGCCGATAGTGGTATCTTTCACCAATAGCCGCTGTAAGGGACGATCGATGACTTGTTTGATGGAATGAATGTCTTGATTATTTAAAATGGCTGTTTCTTTACTAGAAAAAGATTTATGCGCGGTCAGTTGTAAACCAAACGAGTTGTACAACAATGTATAACCAGCAATTCCAGTAATTGTCTGATAAGATTTTGAAAAGCCGCCGTCAATTACGAGAAGCGCGCCATTTGCTTTGATCGGCGATTCGCCTTTTGTTCGTTTAACTGGTGTATGGCCATTAATGATATGTCGATTTTCACCAGTCACTTCAAATTCATCTAGGATTCTTTCACAAACTTCAACCGTATCACGCAAAGAGTAGTAAGGATTCTTTTCTTCATGATGTGTTTCTTTTTCAGCGAGAAAATAACGCTCAAAGGTTTTCATAGCTCGTTTGCCAAATAATGAGGAACCTTCGCCACACCAAAGATACCATAAACAATCTGTCGCATAGTCATCTGTACTAGCAGGCTGAGCGTATGCTTCTTCTAACATTTTCTGAAAGAAGTCAACTAAAGCTTTTCCTGAATAGGAGTGGCCTTTAAATGTGTAAGCTTGAAAAGTACCGTCCGCATTCAGAGGCAGACAGCCATGAATCAATAAATTTTGATTATACACAAGGTAAAGAGAAGCTTTTTCCATTAGAAAGCGCATGTGTTTTGTTAACCGCGGTGAAGACTGAAATTGCGTTAATAAATCATCAATTATCTGTTTTTCCTCACGTGTTAATTGGTAAGGCTGCTCTTCAGAAACGGTTTGGAAACAGCTGTTAATTAATGTATAACGACATTCGTCAAAAGTAATAGTTTCCCCTTGAATCTTATCTAAGCGTAGCCGATGTGCCAAGTTAAAATCAGGGCGTCGACCAATAATTTGGCCTTCTAGTTTTTCTTGAATAATGGCAATGGCTTGTTGCACACGCATCGCTATTTGTTTTTCAGCTTCAGTTAACGCACGATAGGGATTTTTCTTGGGTGCAAAAGCAGGATTTTCTTTATACGTTTCTAAACTAAATTTTTTTAAGGCGGTTAAATCGATAGCATAACGTTCTTCTAACAAATCTAAATTTCCATAGCGAGCACAAATACGTACTACATTGGCTAAACAAGCCAGTGAACCACTATAAGCAGCCAGCCAAATCATATCATGATTGCCTAGTTGAATATCCAAGGAGTGATAGGACATTAATCGGTCCATAATTTTATCTGGTGCTGGCCCCCGGTCATAGATATCCCCAATAACATGTAGGTGATCGATAATCAGACGTTGGATTAGATAAGCTAATTCTGTCACGAAACGTTTGGCTTCACCTAGTAAAATAATTTTTTCAATAATTTGTTGATAGTAACCGTTTTTGGTTGTTGTTTCATCATATTGATAAATCAATTCTTCGAGAATATACCCATAGGTTTCAGGAAGGGCTTTGCGAACTTTAGAACGTGTGTACTTCATCGAAGAAGAACGGACGATTTCAACCAGACGGCGAATCGTTAATAGCCACCATTCATAAGAGAGGGCGCTTTCATTTTCTAAAAGTGTTAATTTTTCTTCTGGATAGTAGATAATAAAACAAAGCTCGTCCATCTGATGGGCATTTAATTCTTGTTTAAATAAAAATTGAACTTTTTCTCGGATTCGCCCAGAACCATTTCTTAAAATATGGTCAAAAGCTTCAAATTCACCATGTAAATCACTGACAAAATGTTCTGTTCCTTTCGGTAAATTCAAAATTGCTTCCAAATTAATAATTTCTTCAATTTGTTGATCGCGGTTCAGTGTAGCCAAGTCATCTGCCTTCTTTCTTTTTCGTATATACCAATTTTAATTTAAAAGATTAAAGTCTTGATAATAAAGGTTTTTTATTCGTATGCCAATTATTGTAGGCTATTTGGCGAAAAAAAGCAACAGGAGAAAGTCAGAGAAAAATGTGGAAAATTATAGGAAGCTACTGGGTTTTATGCTATGATTTTTAATAAAACAAAATGAAGGGGCGGGAAAACATGTTATTTGGTACAGCAAAAATGAATCGGGAAAATCATTTAGAAATCGGTGGTTGTGACACCGTAAAGTTGGCGCAAAAATTCGGGACGCCGTTATTTGTCTATGATGTCGCTCATATTCGCGCGCAAGCACGTGGTTTTAAACAAACGTTAAATCAATTAGGTATCAAAAATAAAGTGGTTTATGCAAGTAAAGCATTTAGTTGTTTAGCTATTTATCAAGTGTTAAAGGAAGAAGATATTGCTTGTGATGTTGTCTCTGGTGGAGAACTATTCACAGCTTTAAAAGGGGGCATGGAGCCAGCGGAAATTGAGTTCCATGGAAATAATAAAACCCCTGAAGAATTACGTTATGCTTTGGATAACAAAATAGGTACAATTGTCATTGATAATTTTTACGAAATTGACTTGTTGGAAGAATTATTAACTACACGAAACCAAACACAAAAAGTTCTTTTTCGGGTGAGTCCTGGTGTGGATGCAGAAACACATGATTACATTTTGACAGGCCAAGAAGATTCAAAATTTGGTTTTGATGTTGCAAGTGGCCAGGCAACAGAAGCGCTCGTTCGCCTTTTATCAAATCCCTCTTTTGATGTGCAAGGGGTCCATTGCCATATTGGCTCGCAAATTTTTGCTGTGGAAGGCTTTTTAGCTGCTGTTGAAAAAATGTTCACTATTTTAGAAGACTGGCGGCAAGTCCATCAATTTACAGCACGTGTTTTAAATATGGGTGGTGGTTTTGGTGTGCAGTACACGCAGCAAGATGAGCCATTAGCACCAGCAACATTTGTTGAAAAAATTGTTTATTCCTTGAAAGGTCATTGTGAACAATTAGGGTATCCACTGCCTGAGCTTTGGATTGAACCAGGCCGCAGTTTAATTGCCGAAGCGGGCACAACGATATATACAGTTGGCGCGCAAAAAGAGGTTCCTGGTGTTCGTCATTTTGTTTCCGTAGATGGTGGCATGGGTGATAATATACGGCCTGCTTTGTATCAAGCGGTTTATGATGGATTTCTAGCGAATCGTGAGGGGCATGATTCAGTCAAGAAAGTCACAGTAGTTGGTAAATATTGCGAATCAGGCGATGTCTTACTTCGAGATATTTTATTGCCAGAAGTTAAAGCAGGGGATTTATTGGCCATCAGTAGTACGGGGGCTTACGGTTATTCAATGGCAAGTAATTACAACCGAAATCCTCGACCAGCGGTGGTTTTTGTCGAAGATGGACAAGCAAAATTAGTTGCTCGCCGTGAGACATATGAAGATATGACAACGTTGGATTGTTGATAGATTAAAAGTAGCCGCCTCTTTTTGAGACGGCTGTTTTTTTTTCAAAAAATAACAAAATGTAAGGGTGATTTCTTTCAGAAATGAAAAATCCATAGTATATTAAATGAAGAAGGAAATACTTTAGAAGAGGGTGTGATTTGCAGATGAAATGGCTCCTCGGGTTACTGATCATTTTTGCAATGATTGGCGTTGTTTTTTCTGTTTACATTGCCAATTATTTTTTGAAAATTGCGTTGCTTAAAGACAACCCTTGGTATCATAAAAAAGGGCATCGGTTATTAAATCCTGATAATTTTCAAGAACGTGAAACAAGATATACAAAAATAGAAGAACAACAAAAACAAGAAGGCGAAGCTTTTTGGACAGAGTCTTTTGCTGAAGATCGTTGGTTGAAAATTAAAGATGAAACATTGTATGCACGGTGCTTTATTCCTTATCCAGATAACCATCGTTGGGCGATTTGTGTGCATGGTTATCGTTCAAACGGAAAACGCGATATGGCATATACTGCATTACGTTTTGCAGAAGAAGGCTACAATGTTTTAGTTCCCGATTTGCGTGCGCACGGGAAAAGTTCAGGGAATAAAATTGGGATGGGATGGCTGGATCGGTTAGATTTATTAAGTTGGATTAGTGAAGTTCTTGCCATTGATATGGAAGCAGAAATTATTTTAGTGGGCGGTTCCATGGGAGCGGCTACTGTCATGATGGCAAGTGGTGAAAAGTTACCAACGAATGTCCGCGGATTAATAGTGGATTGTGGCTATACTTCTGTCTATGATGAATTTAAATACGTCCTACATGAATCTTTTCATTTACCCGCTTTTCCTATTTTAACGATTGCTAATCAATTAGCATTAAATAACTATGGCTTTCAATTGAAAACCGCTTCTTCCGTGAGACAATTACACAAAAATACGTTGCCGACATTTTTTATTCACGGTACAGGTGATCGCTTTGTTCCAATGACAATGTTTGAAGAAAATTTAGCGGCAACTCAGGGGATAAAAAAAGGCCTCATTGTTGCTAAAGCACCACATTTATCTTCAAGTGTCTACGAACCTGAAAATTATTACAGTAGTATTTTTGAGTTTTTGGAAGAAAACTGTCCTGCGGTAAAAACAATATCCGACTAAAAAAGACATGGATTTTCATGATTCCATGTCTTTTTTTGTCTGACTCGTTTAGCTAAATTTAAAGTGCTTAAAAAGAAAAATAACGGCGCCAAACTACCAAGGCAAAGGAACCATTTCATTGAATAAGTTAACTCTTGCTGTAAAAGAGATTCTCGTATATAGCTGAAACCTTCGCCATGGACCCGCAAATAAATATAAATGTAAGCAAAAAGAATCACTAAAGGCAAAATACAGACTTCTAATATTTCCAAAAGATAAGGAAAGGTTTTATTTAATAATTTGAGGCGTGTCTTATTCAATAGATAAGCAAAAATGAAAATTGACCATAAAAAACCAAAAAAACTAATCAAATAAAAAATCAGATTCGCACTTCCTGCATTCATAAAAGCTTTCGGGAAAAGTAGTCTGCCGATGAATGTATTTTTAATTGTAAAAGGAACATCAAAAATGGAAATATAAAGACAAAAAAGTACTAATGTTAACAAGGCATGCCAAATCTTTTTCTCCATTTCATTTAAAAAATATCTAATTACTTGGTACATTTCCATAAACTGTCGCTCCGTGTTTGAAATAATCGTAGTTTTGACTATACCATAGCTGTTCTCAATTTTCTTGAAAAAAATACACGCAACCAGCCTTGACTATACGAAACACACAGAGTGTCTAAAAAATAAGTTGCGATCGCATTTTTTCGCATGCTAGTGTTGCACTTCTGTTTCGTTGGTGTTTTCTAATTGCTGATTTGTTGATTAAAAAAGGGCAGGAGGGAGCGTTTTTTTAGTATAATAATATAAAAGAATATAGAAAAAATCGTAGGATGGGAGTTATTCAAAGTGGCGGAGATTACAGTTAAGACAATTTCAGAGAAAGATGATTTAAAGAAGTTGCTTTTGGGTCAAGAGTATGACCACCAGCAGCCGGTTAAAAATATTTTAAAAGCTAGAACATCGAATGTCCATATTGAAAAGTACGAGGTTGTGGAGGATGTTTTTTTAAAGTTAACTGGGAAGGCGACCATGCACAAAGATATTATGAACTCATTTTGGACAACGTATAAAATTATGTTACAACTTGTTTATCCCGATTTCTTTAGACCAGCGGAAGTAATTGGGGAAAATCAAGAAAGCTATTTAGAAAAATCTTCTGAACAGAATTTGCTTGCAGTAAATAGCAAGTATCCGCCTTATGATTCCGGGACATCGGCTGTGATTTCGGACCGATATTTAACTTATTTTGACCAAGTTTTTCCTGACTATTTACCAAATCCTGTACCAAAAAAATATACATGGAATGAATTTCTTCTCGACAATTTTACTAAATTTGAGCGAGTCCATCAGGACCCACAATTAAAGCGTTTTGCCGAACTTACCCATTCAATTGGAAACATTACAGTAGTTCCACTAGGATTTAACAGTGGAAGAAGTTTATCGTTTAAAGATTATTGGGATTATTCTTTAGAACAACTTTCGATATTTTTAGCTTCATTTCATTCATGGGAAAGCTACGTTCATACGTATGAGATGCAACCATTTTTAAATGAACAGTATCAACCAGTAGCGCTATGGAAAAATCATTTGAAAAAAGACTCGTTTATCTTACCTCAGAATATAGAGGAGATAAATGAATATTTAGTTCAAGTAAATCAACGAATAGAAAAAAGAGGGCAGCGAATAGTGAATCGGTTGTAATGAAATAAGAATCGACTTTTCACTAAACGTTGAAAGTCTCGAATCGTGTGCTCTTTTATTGACTCAGGAACAGAGAACGATTAAACTACTAGATTAGTATCAAAAAATAATTGCGTATAGGGCTAACCAGTCGCATGTTTAAATAACTTTTAGGTCTTATGTAAGTAACAAAAGTTATTAGTACGAAGCAATCATTTTAGAAAGGAGCTTTTATGCAATTCACATTATTAAATCAAGAAAATCAAGCCTGTTGGGAAGCAACCTACATAGAAGCTTTTCCAGAAGAAGAGAGACTGCCGTTTGGTCAATTATTGACGTCTTCTCAAGCAGGAAAATTTCATTTGTTTGTTATTCAAGAGGCGGATGAGAACGTGGGGATTTTGTTAAATAGTCAAATTGCACCTGAAGCAACCTATGTCTTTTTCTTTGCAATTGATCAGCACCACCGAAACAAACGATTAGGCTCAACCGTGTTAGCGTTATTGAAGACACGTTATCCTAAGGGGGTTCTTTTAGAGAGTGAAGAAATTGGCAAAAATGCAGCGAATGAAGCCCAAAGAGAAAAACGTTATCAGTTTTATGAAAGAAATGGCGTGCAGGATACGGGGTATCTGATTATGGATAGAGGGCTCACTTTTCATATCATGTTTGCTGGAGCGTCAGGCTTCGGTGGAACGCAGCTACAGTTTTTATTAGACTTCCATCCAGTAGCAAAAATTTGGAAAAAGCCAAGTATTGATGGCATTAGGTAATTTTTATCAAATAAGTAAATTAAACAAACAAAAAAACATATGAAAGAACGGACCAATCGGTTCTTTCATATGTTTTTTATCATTAGCCTCGAAATAACTAGCGAATACCCAAAGCAATTCGTGCGTAACGGCTCATTTTATCCGTTGTCCAAGCAGGGTACCAGACTAATTTTACTTCGATATTATTTACTTCAGGAATATCTTTTAAAACACCATGGATTTGTTCTGTTAAAACATCTGCTAACGGACAACCCATTGTGGTTAAGGTCATTTTGATGACAGTATCACCAGTTTCTTCTGCAAATTCAACTTCATAAATTAGTCCTAAATTAACAATATCGATGCCTAATTCAGGGTCAATCACTGTTTCTAATGCAGTTAAAATATCTTCTTTAATTGCTTCAACTTCTTCGGTTGAACGTTGTTGAGGTTGTTCACTCATTCGTCTTCTACTCCTTTGCAAGTTGCCTCTTTACTATCATACCTTTTTTAAGAATGTTTGTAAATGAGAAGTATCTCACATGTCATGGAATTTACTGATTTATTAAAAAAGCTCATAAAAATCTAAATTCATTTTATTTTAATCAAAATCTCATTATTTTGTTGACATTAGAAAACAATGAGTTTAGAATGATCGATAACAATCTAAATTTAATTTTTGGATATTTTTAAAAAACTGAATTTTCAGTCAATTGGAAATATCAAAGGGAGGATTTTATGAAAATTAAGCAGGTACATGTTAGGGCATCGAAAATTAAACTGAAAGAAACATTTACGATCGCTTTGGGGACGATAGAATCAGCGGATAGTGCAATTGTGGAAATTGAAACAGAAGAGGGATTAGTTGGATATGGAGAAGGAGGGCCAGGCATTTTTATTACCGGTGAAACGTTGGCTGGCACGATTGAAACGATCGAATTATTTGGCCAAGCAATCATTGGCTTAAACCCCTTTAATATTGAGAAAATTCATGAAGTGATGGATAAAATATCTGCTTTCGCTCTAGCGGCAAAAGCAGCAATCGATATTGCTTGTTATGATTTGATGGGTCAGAAAGCTCAACTGCCTCTTTATCAATTGTTAGGCGGCTATGATAACCAAGTAATAACGGATATTACACTAGGTATTGATGAACCAAATGTGATGGCACAAAAAGCCGTCGAAAAAGTCAAACTAGGTTTTGATACATTAAAAATTAAAGTCGGAACAGGAATTGAAGCTGATATCGCAAGAGTAAAAGCGATTCGTGAAGCAGTTGGCTTTGATATCAAGCTCCGCTTAGATGCGAATCAGGCTTGGACGCCCAAAGATGCAGTTAAAGCGATTCAAGAATTAGCAGATTATCAAATTGAATTAGTGGAACAGCCAGTTAAAAGACGCGATTTAGAAGGTCTAAAATACGTTACTTCACAAGTTAATACGACAATTATGGCTGATGAAAGCTGTTTTGATGCTCAAGATGCGTTGGAATTAGTTAAAAAAGGCACAGTCGATGTTATCAATATAAAATTAATGAAGTGTGGCGGCATTCATGAAGCGCTGAAAATTAATCAGATTTGTGAAACAGCAGGCATCGAATGCATGATTGGTTGCATGGCGGAAGAAACAACCATTGGCATCACGGCTGCTGCCCATTTAGCTGCTGCTCAAAAGAATATCACACGAGCAGATTTAGATGCGACATTCGGTTTAGAAACTGCGCCCGTAACTGGGGGCGTATCCTTAGAAGCAAAACCATTATTGGAATTAGGAGAAGCAGCTGGATTAGGCATTTCTCATTAAAAAAGGAGTAAAGCAAATGAAGTATGATTTAAAGTATCTTAGTGTTCCTTTGCCTGAGGAAATTCAAAGGGTGAAAGAATTTGGCGATTTTGCAAGTGCGGATATTGCCATTGATTTTTGGTTGACAAAAGAACTTCCGCAGGCATTAAAAGAACGTTTGATAATTGAAAAAGATGTCATTAAAATGATGCGTATGAATGAGTATCCTCATAGCTTTGCAAAAGCTGATCAAATGATGAGAGACACTTTTCAGGATTATCAAACAGAGGAATTAATTCGTTTAAAAGAAACGGGATTAGTGGACTGGGTTTATATTGACGGTGAACCGTATTTCCAACTTCGATTTTTGGCCAATTTAATTAAAACAAATGCGGCATATGTTGCACGTTTGCGGGAAGCAGAAAGCAATCAATTAGAAATTCTCCGCAAAAAAGAACTAAAAGAGAACATCGAACAAATGCAAAAAAACGGTGGTAGAAAAGTGAGAACAACAATTAAAGCCACCATTCAGGTGAAAAAAGAATTTGAGCGTCCAGGTGAGCGTGTTCGTGTCCATTTGCCGCTGCCCAAAGCGTGTCAACAACAATCAGAAATTGAAATCCTAGCTACGTCACCTGAAGCAACCTATATTGCGGCAGAAGATGCGCCTCAACGAACACTGTGTTTTGAAACAATCTTAAAAGAAAATCAAACGTTTACAGTTGAATATTGTTATGTTAATCGGATGGTTTACCAACAGTTAGAAGAAAATAACGTAGACAAAATGCAACCAAGCTTTGATTTAGAGGAACAGTTACCGCATATTCGATTCACGCCTTATTTAAGAAATTTAGCAGATGAGATTGTGGGCGATGAAAGTAATCCCTTAAAAAAGGCACGCTTGATTTATGACTTTGTGACGACAAAGATTCATTATTCTTTCATGCGTGAATATTTTACAATTTCCAATATTTCAGAGTATGCTGCAACTAATTTAAAAGGTGACTGCGGCGTGCAAGCGATTTTGTTTATCACGCTTTGTCGGATTGCAGGGATACCAGCCAAATGGCAATCGGGATTATATGTTTCTACACATTATACAGGCTGTCATGATTGGGCACAATTTTATATAGAACCGTACGGCTGGCTCTTTGCGGATTTATCTTTTGGCGGAGGTGCTTACCGAGACGGGGATAGACAGCGGTGGAATCATTATTTCGGCAATTTAGATGTTTTTAGAATGGTCGCAAATAGTGAGATCCAGGCAGACTTTCAGCCGGCAAAAATGCAATTGCGTGCAGACCCAATTGACAACCAGCGGGGAGAATTTGAGTACGAAAATGAGGGCTTGCCCTACGCATGCTTGATAGTTTCGCAAGAACGGCTTTCCATGGAAGAGTTGCCGTTTGATTGACACATAGGGGGAATAGTATGAAAAAGTTAAAAATGATGGGGATTATGTTATTTGTTAGTACGGTCTTGGTAGGTTGTGGCACAACAGCAGAAACAAAAAGAGACGAGAAAGCAACTGAGAAAACCAGTGTCTCGAAAAAAGTTTTAAATTTAATGGAGAACTCGGAAATCGGTTCAATGGATTCTATTTTTACACAAGATGAAGCCAGTATTAACGCACAGTCCAATGTCTTTGAAGGGTTATATCAATTGGATGAAAAAGATCAACTAATACCTGCTGCTGCTAAAGAGATGCCAGAAATTTCTGAGGATGGCAAACGATATACCATTAAACTAAGAGAAGATGGCAAGTGGTCCAATGGTGATGCTGTAACAGCCAATGATTTCGTTTTTGCTTGGCGTAAATTAGCGAATCCCAAAAACCAAGCCAATTACTTTTTCTTGTTAGAAGGAACGATTCTGAACGGAACAGCTATTACAAAAGAGGAAAAAGCACCAGAGGAATTGGGTGTCAAAGCGCTTGATGATTATACTTTGGAGGTTACTTTGGAAAAGCCTGTACCGTATTTTACGTCGTTATTGGCATTTTCTCCATTTTTCCCACAAAACGAAGCATTCGTGAAAGAAAAAGGACAAGCCTATGGCACTTCTAGTGAAATGATTGTATCCAATGGTCCATTTTTAATGAAAAATTGGGATCAGTCAGCGATGTCGTGGGATTTTGTGCGTAATCCCGACTATTACGATAAAGAAAAAGTAAAATCAGAAACGATTCATTTTGAAGTTCTTAAAGAAACCAATACCGTTTATAATTTGTACGAATCAGGTGAATTAGATGTGGCTGTCTTAACAGGAGATTTTGCTAAACAAAATCGAGACAACCCAGACTATGAAGCAATCGAACGGTCAAAAGTCTATTCCTTACGTTTAAACCAAAAAAGAAACGAAAAACCATCCATTTTTGCAAATGAGAATGTCCGCAAAGCTTTAGCTTATGCTTTGGATAAAAAAAGTTTAGTCGATAATATTTTGGCAGATGGTTCAAAAGAAATTTATGGGTACATTCCAGAAAAATTTGTATATAACCCAGAAACGAATGAAGATTTTCGTCATGAAGCAGGCGCCCTTGTCAAAACAGACGCCAAAAAAGCCAAAGAGTATTTAGATAAAGCAAAAGCAGAGCTAAACGGAGATGTAGCCATTGAACTTCTTTCAAGAGATGGTGATAGTGACCGAAAAGTTGCTGAATTTATCCAAGGCCAGTTACAAGAAACGTTGCCAGGTCTCACTATTAATGTCAAAACAGTTCCTTTAAATAATGCGATTGAATTAATGAGAAAAGGGGATTATGAATTGTCTGTTGGCATGTGGGGACCCGATTATCAGGATCCAATGACTTTCTTAGAAAGCTCAGTTAGTGGTAACCGTATGAACTATTCTAGCCCAACGTTTGATCAACTAATTGAAGAAGCAACAACTAAATACGCAAATGATCCTGAAACTCGTTGGCAAACATTAATTAAAGCTGAAAAAGTATTGGTGGAAGAAGATGCCGCTTTAATTCCTTTATACCAAGAGGCCCGTAGTCAGCTTGTACGACCAGGTGTCAAAGGTATTCAGTATCATAACTTCGGTGCAACGAGCACATATAAGTATGCCTATAAAGAATAAATTAGTGAACAAAAGTACCTTTAGCTGAAGGTACTTTTGTTCCGATAAGAGTTTCTTTTTTGTTAATAGTCAACAATTAATAAAAAAATAATTGAAAAAGGTTGACAAAAATAATGATACTCGTTAGAATAAGCACTGTTAACAAATGAATAGCGTTTTCATGTGACTAGATAATACTAGGCATGGAAGAATTTCGTAATACAATGTGGTGTACAATGGTTACGCAACATGTTTAACGGGATTGTTCTATGCTTTTTTTGTTGTTTTCACTGAAAATGTTAGAATTACTTCTGCAGAAGAGGGTCATTTATGAAAATTAAAAAGGTGCTAAATCAAAATGCTGTACTTGTTCTTGACGAAGGACAGGAGAAAGTAGCTGTCGGTAAAGGCGTCGGGTTTAATAAGACTAAAAATGATGTCTTATCTCGACAATTGGTGGAGCGGATGTTTGTGATGGAGCCAGAAGGACTGAAAAAACTTCAAGTATTGCTATCACAAATCGAAGACAAATACTTTTTAGCGAGTGAAGAAATTATCCAACATGCTGAAACGGTATTGGGTGAAAAGTTGAATGAACATATTAATATTGGGTTGAGTGATCACATTGCTTTTGCAGCTGAAAATATTCAAAATAATATTATTGTTCGGAACAAGCTTTTAAGTGAAATTGAGATTTTATATAGTGAAGAATTTGCTATTGCTCAATGGGCTGTAGAATATTTAACACAAACCTTAGAGATTCCATTTAGTTATGATGAAGCGGGGTATATTGCAATTCATATCCATAGTGCTCGTAGCGGGCGTACTGATAATAGTAAAAGTATCCGTGAAGTTACAATCGTTTCTGAAATTATTCATTTAATCGAGCAGGAATTGGCTATTGATATTCATGATGATAAAAATAGTCTCAGTTATTCACGTTTGGTGAATCATTTACGTTTGTTTATTCATCGCTTCCAACAAAATCAATACGCTGTTTTAGATGAAGAAATTTTGGAAGTCGTAAAGAAAAAGTATGCTGAAAGCTATGAAATCTCAAAAAAAGTACAAGTCTTATTAATGAGAAATTTTCATTATCAAGTACCAAATGAAGAACTTGGTTATTTATCGATTCACATTGAACGATTAAGAATGACCAAATAATAAAAATTAAATAGTTTATGTGAGGAGTTACGTATAATGAAAGCGTATATGCAAAGAATGGGACGTTCGTTAATGTTACCAGTTGCTGTATTACCGGCGGCTTCTTTATTAGTCGGTATTGCCAACTGGATCGTGGGAACAATCGGCGCTAGTCCAGCCACAACTTTTCTAATGAATGGTGGTTTGGCTATCTTAAACAACTTAGCATTATTATTTGCGGTTGGTTTAGCGTTAGGAATGTCAAAAGATAAAGATGGATCGGCAGCATTAGCTGGTTTAGTCGCTTATTTAGTACCAAAAACTGTTTTAGCGCCTGCTTCTATCCAAGCCATTAAAGGCTTCAAGGATATTGCTGAAGTAAACCCAGCCTTCAACAGCATGGACAACAATGTCTTTGTCGGGATTGTCGCTGGTTTAGTTGCCGCGGCAATGTATAATCGTTTCTCTGGTGTGAAATTGCCAATGGCTTTATCATTCTTTAGTGGAAAACGTTTAGTTCCTATTATGTCAGCTATTTCGATGTTAGCAATCTCAGCTGTCTTATTCTTCTTCTGGCCAGTTGTTTATAACGGATTAGTTGCTTTTGGTAAAGGAATCTCTAGCTTAGGTTTCGTAGGAGCTGGCTTGTATGGTTTCTTTAACCGACTATTAATTCCAACAGGCTTACACCATGCCTTGAATTCTGTTTTCTGGTTTGATGTTGCTGGTATCAATGATATTGGGAACTTTTTAGCTGGTCAACAAGCGTTAGATACTGGTAAAGCAATTGTAGGACAAACAGGGATGTATCAAGCTGGTTTCTTCCCAGTAATGATGTTTGGTTTACCAGCAGGCGCGTTTGCTATTTATCAATGTGCGCGTCCTGAGAAGAAAAAAGTTACAGCTTCATTAATGTTAGCTGCTGGTTTTGCGGCTTTCTTTACAGGCGTTACTGAACCTTTAGAATTCTCATTTATGTTCGTTGCTTGGCCTTTATATGTTTTACATGCAGTCTTTACAGGTATTTCTTTAGCATTCGCTGCGTTTATGCATTGGACAGCTGGCTTTGCCTTTAGTGCAGGTTTTGTAGACTTCTTCTTAAGTTTGAAAAACCCAGTCGCAAATCACCCAATGATGTTGGTGGTTCAAGGACTTGTCTTTGCGGCAATTTACTACTTCGGTTTCCGTTTTGCAATCACTAAGTTTAACTTAATGACACCAGGACGCGAAGAAGGCGATGGCGAAGAAACACCAGATGTTGCAGACGGCGACAACAAATTCGCTTCTCTAGCTCGTCGTATTTATGATGGTTTAGGCGCTGATGCTAATGTAACTTCTATTGATAACTGTACAACTCGTTTACGCTTAACAGTGAAAGATACAGGCAAAGTGGATCAAGCAAAAATTAAAGCAACTGGGGTTCCAGGTGTGAAAGTCATTGATGACACCAATATCCAAGTGATCGTTGGTACGGAAGTACAATTTGTTGCTGACGAAATGCAACGATTATATAACCACCAAGCGCCAGCAACACCTGTTTCTAAACCAGTTGTTGAAGAAAAAGCACCAGTTTCAACAAAAGAAACTGAATTATATTCTGTAGCGAATGGGAAAGTTATTCCTATTTCTGAAGTACCAGATGATGTTTTCTCAGCAAAAATGATGGGTGACGGTTTTGCTGTCGTACCAACAGACGGCGAAGTTTCAACACCCGTTGCTGGTAAAATTACTAGCATTTTCCCAACAAAACATGCGTTAGGTATCCAAACAGATTCAGGCATTGAAGTATTATTACACATGGGTCTAGATACTGTTGAGTTACAAGGTGGACCATTTACATTACATGTTGAAGAAGGCCAAGTTGTAAAACAAGGCGATAAAATTGCAACCATTGATTTAGCCGCATTAGAACAAGCTGGCAAAAAATCAGATTTAATTGTTGTTTTCACAAATCAAGATATCGTTGCTCAATACGATTTACAAAAAGCAGGTCAAACGACTTCAATGAATGATGTAATCGGAAATGTTACCGTAAAATAAAAGTAAAAAAGGGCTAGCCGCAAGGCAGCCCTTTTTTGTATTCTTTGAAAGTATTAGTGTCTGTAGAGCCAGTAATTCAAAATCGCTTGCTCTGCAGATTTTTATTTATAAATAGCCTTAGAAAGTTTCGCATAATTGAACACTTTAACCACTCACAAAAATGGCCAATGTAACGGACAGAAAACAAGGAAGCGTTTTCTTTTATATGGATTATAATAAATATATCAAGGAGGGGTTGCTATGAGTTCGAAAAAAGAACGTGGACAAAAATTGTTGTTACTTCTCTCAAAAAAACAAGATTATATGACTGCAGAAGAATTGGCAAACTGCCTAAGTACTTCTCCTAAGACAGTTTATCGTTTGATAAAAAAATTAACGATGAATTTTCAGAAGGTTCACTCATATTATCTGAGAAAGGACGAGGATACAAGCTAGACTATGAACGATTTATGGAACAGAATCGACATTTAGTCGAAAAAGAAAGTGATTTTTCGCCAAGGGAAAGACGCAATCGAATTCTGGAGGAATTGTTGTTAGCTTCTCCACAAGCTAAAAATGTTTATGAATTATTTGCAAGATATTATGTTGGCGATTCTGTGATATTTAGCGATGAACAACAATTATCCGAAGATTTAAAGAAATATGATTTAACACTCAAACGGAAAAATCGAACGTTGGCAATTATCGGTGAGGAAAGAGCTATCAGGAAAGCCATTTCCGATAGAATACAACTGTTGAACATTATCGATATTGAGGATCTTCGAAACAACAAAGCATTAAATTTTAATAATTATGATGTCCTTTTTACGTTAGATCAAGTCAGGAACATTGAAAAAAAACTGGATATTACTATTCCACATCCATATAACGTAAACATCTTTTCGCATCTTTATATCTTAATTAGTCGTTCACGAAAAGTAGCTATTTATGAAAAATACCAATTATCTAACGAAGAAGAACAAGAATTAACAAAGGACTTAGTACTCAAAAAGGTCGCGCAAACAACGATTCAACAGATTGAAACTTATTTAAATAAGAGACTGCCTAACGTTGAAATTTATTACTTATATCAATATTTGGTTTCTTCTAGGATGCAAGGTTCGTTTAGTAAAGTAACTAATTTTTCTTTCAAAGTAATGCAAATTACTCAATTTTATTTAGAGGAAATGAGTGCACAACTAAAAATTTTAACTGATAATGATCAGCTACTTCTTGAATTGGCTAGTCATATAAAACCAATGATAAATCGTCTTGAAAACGGCATACATGTTAAGAATAGTTTATTGGATCAAATAAAAATGACGTATGAAACAATTTTCAGAAAAATTGTGCAAGTTTCTAAGCAAGTAAGTAAAAACTATCAACTGCCGGCTATAAACGAAGATGAGAATGGGTTTATTACATTGTATTTTGCGCGAATGATTGAAACCAATCAGTTACCTATTCGTACTTTGATTATGTGTACCACTGGAATTGGAACTTCAGAACTATTGAGAGTAAAAGTTGAAAAGAAATTCCCTGAATTACAAATTGTTGAAATTATTGCCACACGAAATATAAAGAAATCATTAAAAGATTATTCTGATATTGAATTGATTCTTACAACGATTCATTTACAGGAAAAGGTCCCCATTAAATCATTGTTGGTAAGTGCCATGTTTACAATGGATGATCAGTATCGATTACAAAGAAAAGTTGAGGAAATCTATCATGAACGTTAATCCTTTATACCAAGTTTTCCTAAACCAAGAACTTCTTTCAAAACAGCAAGTATATCAATTCATTGCAGAAACAGCAACACCTTTGTTAACGCCCGAAGAAAAAAATCAGATTGAGGAATCTTTGGTAAATCGTGAGAAGATGGGAAGTAATCAGATTGCAGAGCAAATTGTCTTGCCACATTTAGAAAATGCACTCTTGAAAAAAAGTGAAATATATCTGATTGGCTTAAAAACAGAAATCCAAGAATGGACGGCAGACATTAAGCAAGTGAAATTAATTATTGTCATCTTACTAAAAGAAAATGAACAGTTAAAAGTAAAAAAAGAAATCAGTCGATTTACTAGAAAATTAGCAAATGAAGACTTCTTAGAAAAGTTGTTGCGTTTAAAAACAGAAACAGATTTTTATAAAATTATAGAAAAATTTGAGGAGGAAAAATAATGAAGATAGTCGGCGTAGCAGCCTGCACAGTAGGAATTGCTCACACATATATCGCACAAGAAAAATTGGAGAACGCTGCAAAAAAAGCAGGAGTTGAGATTCATGTAGAAACACAAGGGACCATTGGGATTGAAAACAAACTAACGGATGAACAAATTAAGGAAGCGGACATTGTTATATTAGCCATTGATGTAAAAATTTCTGGAAGAGAGCGTTTTGATGGGAAACGAATCATTCAAGTACCTACAGAAGTTGCTGTAAAATCACCCACTAAACTAATTGAAAAAGCAGAAGAAGTTATGACACAAGAAAAGTAACCTTCTAGGAGGAATTGTAATGGAAGTAAAGGATATCATTGACTTAAAAACCGTTAAAACGAATATGAATGTAAATACAAAAGAGGAAGCGTTAAAAGAATTAGCCAATCTTTTGCTTGAAAATGGCAATATTTCAGAGGAAAAAGGCTTTATAAAAGATATCTATGTTAGAGAGGCGGAAGGCCAAACAGGCATCGGAAACTATCTAGCCATTCCACATGGCAAAAGTGCGTATGTAAAAAAAATAGGCGTGGCCATTGGTATTAACAGTACAGAAATTCCTTGGGAATCTTTAGA
Organism: Enterococcus sp. DIV1316a; assembly: GCF_050536915.1. NCBI lineage: Bacteria > Bacillati > Bacillota > Bacilli > Lactobacillales > Enterococcaceae > Enterococcus > Enterococcus sp. DIV1316a. Next base: position 1,252,040 of record NZ_CP172913.1, read on the forward strand.
TGATAATGGCGTAAAAGGAATCATTCTTTTTGCTGTGGGCAATGATCATAAAGAAACAACTAGCCATCTTAAACTATTATCATTGTTTGCCAGAAAACTCGGAAATGATGAAGTAGTGAAAGAACTCCTTCAATCAAAATCGCCAGAGGATGTAGTGAAGGCATTCTCTTAATGAAATTACTGAGACAGCATATTGTGGATATTTTCTACAGAAGAATTCATAACAGCAATTTTTTTAAATAGAAAATAAAATAAAAGAACAATGTTTAGGAGGATAAAAATGAAAAAACTAAAAGAGTTAAATCTTAAAGGTCATTTATTAACAGCAATCTCATATTTAATTCCAATTGTCTGTGGCGCTGGCTTTTTAATTGCAATTGGTATGGGGTTTGGTGGCTCAAGTCAAGGAACCTTGGTACCAGGTGAATTTTCGCTTTGGGATGCTTTAGCTACTATGGGTGGCGCTGGCTTAGGCTTACTGCCGGTTGTTATATCTACTGGCATTTCCTTTTCAATCGCTGGTAAACCTGGAATTGCTCCGGGCTTTATTATTGGTTTAACTGCGAATGCAGTTGGCGCTGGCTTTATTGGTGGTATCTTAGGTGGTTACTTGGCAGGATATCTTGTATTAGCTATTTTAAAATATGTGAAATTACCAAACTGGGCGAGAGGGTTAATGCCAACATTAATTATTCCATTTTTAACCTCAATTACTGGTGGATTAATCATGGTATATATTATCGGGACCCCAATAACGGCATTTACTTCATTATTAACGAACTTTTTAGATAGCTTAGGTAACTCGTCATTATTAATTTTTGGTGGTGTAATTGGTTTATTAAGTGGTATAGACTATGGCGGACCCATTAACAAAACTGTTTTTGCCTTTGTTTTGACAATGCAAGCGGAAGGACTTAATGGACCAATTACAGCATTGCAATTAGTAAATACAGCAACGCCAATAGGCTTTGGATTAGCTTTCTTCTTTGCTAAATTATTTAGAAAAAATATTTATACAAAACTAGAAGTTGAAACGTTAAAGTCTGCCGTACCAATGGGCGTGATTAACATTGTTGAAGGTGTTATTCCTTTAGTTATGAATGATATTGTCCGAGGAGTCATTGCTACAGCGATTGGCGGCTTCGTGGGTGGCGCAACAACAATGATCTTAGGGGCGGATGCGACTGTTCCATTTGGCGGTGTTTTAATGATTCCAACAATGAGTAAACCGCTGGCTGGTGTTATTGCAATTGTTGTAAACGCTGTGGTTACCGGTTTAGTTTTAGCTATTATTAAGAAAGATGTAACTGAGAAAGATATGGAAGCTTTAGTAGAAAAAGAAGAAGAGGAGATAAACTTGGAAGATATTCAGATTTTCTAAACAAAATGAAAAAGCGCAACAAAATTAATGCAATTTATATTGCCTGTCAGAGATGTGTCAACGTCTGAATATAACGAGTTAGAAAAATTTTCAAAAACATCAACCAAATAATCAGATAGAAAGAGTTGAAAATTAGAATGAACAAAGTTGAATTTTCTCCGTCACTAATGACGATGGATTTGGACAAGTTTAAACAACAAATCACCTTTTTGAATGATCATGTTGCTTCGTATCACATAGACATTATGGATGGTCACTATGTGCCAAATATCACGCTATCTCCGTGGTTTATTGAGGAGTTAAGAAAAATTTCGAAGCTCCCAGTATCTGCCCATTTAATGGTTACGAATCCAAGCTTTTGGGTACAACAACTAGTAGATATCAAATGTGAATGGATTTGTATGCATGCAGAGGTTTTAGATGGTCTAGCATTTCGCCTAATTGACCAAATTCACAATGCTAATCTTAAAGCAGGGATCGTCCTTAATCCCGAAACGCCTATTGAATCAATCTTTCCATATATTGAATTGTTGGATAAAATCACAATCATGACCGTTGATCCAGGCTTTGCTGGCCAGCGATTTATTGAAGGAACACTTGATAAAATTGTTGCTCTTCGTAATTTACGTGAAGAAAAAGGGTATCGTTATGTAATTGAAATGGACGGCTCATCGAATAGAAATTCATTTAAGCGAATTGATGCTGCAGGACCTGATATTTATATTGTTGGTAGAAGCGGATTATTTGGATTAGATGAAGATATTGAAAAAGCTTGGAAAATGATGAGTAGAGACTATGAAGAAATGACTGGGAAAAAAATTCCATAAAACAATTGACTGTTTGTTAAAAGAATAGATAAGTTGTATAAAGTCAAGCCTAGAAAAGAATTTTGTTCATTCTTATCTGGGCTTTTTTGATGCAATAAATAAGCGCCAATAGAACAAAATTACTTGTTATTCTATTCTAGGTGAAAACGTTCAATCTTGCGAAGTTACGGTTTGTTCACAAAAAAGTTACTTTTATTAAATAAAACTAAAGAAGTAACAAAAACTTCGCTTTTTTCAGTTATTTCAAGTAACATAGAACGTATCTTAAAAGAAAAAGTTTGGATGATTCGATGCGTAGAGTAAGAAAAATAATTTATAAAATCATGCTACTTTTGTTTGTTGGTTTAGTTGCTGGTCTTGGCTATCTTGGCTATAAAATACATCAAAATGTTGAAACGGTAATGACCTTTGAAAAACAAGTAGAAGCAGAAGTCAAAAAAAATAAAATACCTGAATACAAAACATTAGCTTTAGCGATTATCTATACAGAATCTAAAGGGAAATCTGGCGATATTATGCAGAGCAGTGAAAGTGTTTATGGGCAACAAGAAGTGATTGAAACACCAGAAGAAAGTATCGCACATGGCGTCAAATTTCTCGCGGAAGCGTTAGCGAAAGCAAAAGAAGCTGGCTGTGATGAGTGGACAGGCGTACAAGCATATAATTATGGACTGGATTATATTCAGTTTGTTAAAGAACGCGGCGGGAAACACACGACAGAATTAGCAGAAGAATATTCAAGAGAAGTCCTTTCACCGTTGTTAGGGAATGACCAAAATACGAAATATCGTTATTATCGTTGGCAAGCGTTAGTTTACAATGGTGGTTACCTTTATCAAAATGGTGGCAATATGTTCTATGCGGAAATTGTCAAAATGAATCGTTGGTTTATTGAAAAGTTAAATTAAAACGAGAAAAGTCTAAAGAATTCTTTCAACTTACAGGAATTTTTTAGGCTTTTCTTGCAGTTTCATGAAAATGCAAGTAAACTAGAAGGGATGTAACTGATTAATTGAAAAGGTAGGGAAAGAGCTGGATGTTGAATAAAGTCGACCTGAAAAAAGGGTTAAGTACAGAAGAAGTTGCCAAGCAGAAAGAGTTAGGCCTTCAAAATAATTATGAGGAAAATGTAGCAAAATCTACAAAAGATATTATTTTTGATAACGTCATGACGTTATTCAACTTTTTAAACTTTGCAATCGCTGTTTGTTTACTATTTGTCGGAGCGTATTCCAATCTGGCTTTCTTAGCGATTATTATTGTGAACATGTCAATCGGAATTTTCCAAGAAATTCATGCCCGTAATTTAGTTCAAAAATTATCTATTGTGGCAAAAGAAAATGTTCATGTTGTTCGAAATGGCGTACAACAAGAAATTGATACAAAAGAACTAGTTATGGAAGATATTGTTATTATCTCTGCAGGGGAACAAGTTCCTTCTGATATGGAAGTTATCGACGGTAAAGTCGAAGCGAATGAAGCGTTGTTAACAGGCGAATCAGATTTAATTGAAAAGGAAATCGGCGATACCTTGCTTTCTGGAAGTTTCATTGTTAGCGGACAAGCCTATGCCCGTGTTATCCACGTTGGTGCCGAAAACTATGCTGTGAAAATCACCCAAGAAGCCAAAGTGCATAAACCAATTCAATCAGAGTTAGTCAATTCGATTCGTAAAGTCTCTAAATTTACAAGTTGGGTGATTATTCCTCTGGGGATTATTTTATTTGTTGAAGCTTTTTGGTTAAGAGATGCTGGCATTAAAACATCTGTTGTTGCTTCTGCAGCTGCTTTGTTAGGGATGTTACCAAAAGGATTAGTACTATTAATTAGTATTGCGCTGACAACAGGTGTCATTAAGTTAGCCAAAAAACGTATTCTAGTACAAGATATGTACTCAATTGAAACATTGGCCCATGTGGATACTTTGTGTTTAGATAAAACTGGAACGATTACAGAAGGTAAAATGAAAGTGCAAAAGGCGATTATCTTGCATGACAAATATGAAGAACTCTTCCCGCAGATTATCGGAAGCTACCTATCTGAAAGTACGGATAATAATATTACAATGCAAGCAATTCGTGATCATTATGAAGTATCCAATCGATTTGGCGCAAAAGAAGTCTTGGCTTTTTCTTCTGAACGAAAATGGGGGGCTATTGAATTTCCAGAAATTGGGACAGTTTATTTAGGGGCTCCTGAGCGTTTGGTAGACGATAGTCGGTTGCCAGAAGCTGTTTTTACAGCACAAGAGAATGGTTATCGCGTCTTGATGTTAGCCATTGCGGAACAACAACCGTTAAACGAAACCAAAATGCCTTATTTAGAGCCATTAGCAATTCTAGAAATTGACGATCCAATTCGCCAAAATGCCAAAGAAACACTGGCTTATCTAAAAGAAGAAGGAATCGACTTAAAAGTAATTTCTGGTGATAATCCGGTGACTGTTTCAAATATTGCTCGTCGTGCTGGGCTACCCGGTTATGAGTCTTATATTGATTTGTCGACCAAAACGACAGAAGCAGAAGTGCGTGAAGCAGTTCAGCAATACACAGTGTTCGGACGTGTATCGCCTCAGCAAAAACGAACCATTGTACGTGAGTTGAAAGACACAGAGCATGTGGTGGCGATGACCGGCGATGGCGTTAACGATGTTTTAGCGTTACGAGAAGCGGATTGTAGTATCGCCATGGCAGAGGGAGATGGCGCTACTCGGCAAATTTCTAATCTAGTTTTGCTAGATTCTGATTTTACAACGTTACCAGATGTCTTGTTTGAAGGACGACGTGTGGTAAATAATGTAACCAGAGTTTCCAGTGTTTTCTTCATTAAAACGATTTATTCGTTTATTCTCTCAATCATTTGTGCCTTAACGGCCATTGCGTTCCCGTTCATTCCGATTCAAGTGACCTTGATTGATTTAGCAATTGAAGGGTATCCAGCCTTCTTCTTATCTTTCGAAGGGGACAAACGAAAAGTTGTCGGGAAGTTTTTACCAACGGCTTTGAAAAATGCGTCTGTTAATGCGCTTTTAGTTGTAGCGAATATCATTGCTGTTTATCTGATTGGACAAAATCAAGGATTTTCTTCTTTAGACACCACGACGTTAATGTATTATTTATTAGTCGGAATTAGCTGTATGGCTGTTGTTCGAGCATGTCTGCCTTTAAATCCACTACGCATTTTCTTGGTTTTCAGTACCATTATTGGTATTTATGTAGCAGCTATGTTATTCCACAACATTTTAGAAATTGGTTTCTTAACTTCGCAAACAATGGGTCTCTTCTTTATTATGATGGCCATTAATATTGTAGTGCGTGTAACAATTGGTTTCGTACAAATGAAACGTGCTGGAAAAACAATTAAAGATTTATAAAAAGCAGAGGTTGAGCTAAAAGCATTCGTCTCCAGAAATGCAGTTCTTCTTTAAATCTTGAAGGAAGTCGGAGCAAGTTTGATGTTTAACTGATTATTTTAAGAGTTAGTGTCTGGGGCAGGAGTCAGGATGACTTTTGTCCTAGATACTTTCTTTTTTTGTTGAGTTGAAACAAGATACTTGAAAAACAGAGATTATGTGATACAATAAATCATGTGTAAATGTGTCCATTGGAATTCGCACTGAAATGACAGTGCGTTTTTTAAACGGTCAATCACATGAGTTAGCACAATGCTATTCTTAGGAGGTGAGGACAATGGCACAACGCATTCCTCAGGAAGTCATTGAGGAAGTTCGTCACCGAACGAATATAGTAGATATTATTGGGCAGTATGTCCAGTTAAAAAAATCCGGTAAAAATTATATGGGTTTATGTCCGTTTCACGAAGAACGTTCCCCTTCATTTTCAGTAGCAGAAGACAAACAAATTTTTCACTGTTTTGGCTGCGGGAAAGGTGGAACTGTTTTTAATTTCTTGCAAGAAATTGAAGGCATTAGTTTTCCAGAATCCGTGAAACGTGTTGCAGATTTGGAACATTTATCTGTGGACTTTGATTGGTCAGAGCCGCGTGAAGTAGCGGATACCCCAGAAAACCAACAAAGACGGAGTTTGTTACAACTGCATAGTAAAGCCGCAGAACTTTACCATCATATTTTAGTGAATACTAAAATTGGCGAACCCGCATTAAACTATTTATTAGAGCGGGGGTTAACACAAGAACTAATTGAGACCTTTCAAATTGGATTTGCGCCGCAAAAACGTGATTTCTTAAGTCAAGTTTTTAAAAATGAACAACTGGATGAAACGCTTTTTGAGCCTTCTGGGCTGTTTGTCCAAAGAGATAACGGTACGTTTTTGGATCGTTTCTATCAACGAATCATGTTTCCAATTAATGATCCCCAAGGCAATATCATCGCCTTTTCTGGTCGCTTGTTAAAAACAGCTGATTTTCCAGGGGATGAGATGCCTAAATACTTGAATAGTCCTGAAACAACACTTTTTAATAAGCGAGAAACGCTGTTTAACTTTGATAAAGCCAGAAAAGAAATTCGTAAAGAAAATACAGTCTTGCTTTTTGAAGGATTCATGGATGTTATCGCTGCTTGGCAATCAGGCGTAAAAAGCGGGGTGGCTTCAATGGGGACTAGTTTGACCAATGAACAAATTCGGCGTTTGGAACGGGTCGCTAAGGAAGTAGTTATTTGTTACGATGGCGATAATGCCGGTGTTCAAGCCACAAACCGTGCGATTCAATTATTGCAAGAAAACAGTCATTTTGACTTGAGTATTGTCAGCATCCCTGAAAAGCTGGATCCTGATGAATATGTGCGGAAATATGGCGCAGAAGCTTTTCAAAATTTAGCCAATCATGGCCGAGAAACAGTTTTTAGTTTTAAAATGAATTATCATCGGTTAACTAGAAACATGAATAACGAAAAAGAACAATTGGATTATGTGAACGAATTGTTACGGGAGTTAACCAATGTTCAATCTCCCTTGGAACGTGATCGTTATTTAAACCAAATTGCTCAGGAATTTCAACTTTCTGTTCATAGTTTAGAAGAACAATTCAATCAATTGAAGCAAGAGCAACGTTCAGTCCAACGGCAAGAAAGGCAACAATTTTATCAAGATGAAATGATGCCACCACCAATGGAAGAACCTGTTTTTGAAGAGAATCACGTCCAAAACAAGTTACCGTTAACACAAGTTCAAAAAGCAGAACGTTCTTTATTATTTCGTTTAATGAATGAACAAGGAGTACGGCAAACCGTTCAACAATTGCCAGATTTTTCGTTCGCTCATGATGAATACCAAGAATTATATTTCTTGCTAGAAAGTTATGCGACACTGCATCAAAGTTTCGACATTGCCGATTTTATTAATTTCTTGCAAGATAATCAAACCAAACAATTAGCAATTGAAATTGCGTATCAGAATTTATCGGAAGAAAGCTCTGAGCGAGAAGTTGCCGATTTATTACATGTAATTGCCTTATCAAGTATTGCAGAGGCAATTGAGCAGAAAAAGATTCAACAGCAAGAAGCAAAACGAGTGGGCAACCAACAGCTTGAAGCCGAATTAACAATGGAGATTATCCAATTGGCTCGACAGCTTAAAGCTCAACGAACATTTACTTAAGCAATAAATGAATAGAACTAAGCGTTTTGTTCATTTTATTTTGATAAGTCCCAGTGATTTATCAGTTATTTCAAGCGTGAACCGAAAAATGAAGGGGGCCTTCTTTCATGGAAAAAGAAACAAGTAAAAAATATGAAGCTGCAGTGGCAGCATTTATCAAAGAAAACAAGCCTAAAGGAACAGTGGTTTATGATGATTTAGCGAATCAATTAGCCACACCGTATACTTTGGATGCAGAAGCTATGGAAAAATTGATCCAAAAAGTTGAAGATGCTGGTATCAGCGTGGTCGATGAAAATGGAGACCCAAGTGAACATAGCTTGAAAAAAGATGAAAAAGAAGCGGAAAAGGCCCAAGCAGAAGACTTATCTGCGCCAACAGGTGTTAAAATTAATGATCCCGTGCGTATGTACCTAAAAGAAATTGGGCGCGTTCAATTATTAACTGCCGCAGAAGAAGTTGAATTGGCACTTAAAATTGAAGAAGGCGATCAAGAAGCAAAACAACGTTTAGCAGAAGCTAACTTACGTTTGGTTGTTTCAATTGCCAAACGATATGTAGGTCGTGGTATGCAATTCTTGGATTTAATTCAAGAAGGTAATATGGGCTTAATGAAAGCTGTTGAAAAATTTGACTACCGTAAAGGATTCAAATTCTCTACGTATGCTACTTGGTGGATTCGTCAAGCGATTACGCGGGCAATTGCGGACCAAGCTAGAACGATTCGAATTCCTGTTCACATGGTTGAAACAATCAATAAATTGATTCGGATTCAACGCCAACTATTGCAAGATTTAGGTAGAGAACCAACGCCAGAAGAAATTGGTGCGGAAATGGATTTACCAACAGAAAAAGTTCGTGAAATCCTAAAAATCGCACAAGAGCCAGTCTCTTTAGAAACACCAATTGGTGAAGAAGATGATTCACATTTAGGTGATTTCATTGAAGACCAAGATGCTACCAGTCCTGCTGAACATGCAGCTTACGAATTGTTAAAAGAACAACTAGAAGATGTTCTGGATACTTTAACAGACCGTGAAGAAAATGTTTTACGTTTACGTTTTGGTTTAGATGATGGTCGGACACGTACGCTAGAAGAAGTCGGAAAAGTTTTCGGTGTCACTCGCGAACGTATTCGTCAAATTGAAGCAAAAGCGTTAAGAAAACTAAGACATCCTTCTCGTTCAAAACAATTAAAAGACTTTTTAGAATAAACATACCGTTTAGCGGCTCTTTTCGTGCATGCGAGAAGAGCCGCTTTTGATTTTTAAAAAGTCTCTAAATGTCATTGCTAGTTATTGGAAGAAGGCGCAAGTTGTGGTAAATTAGAAGTAATGGAATATTAGCAGAATGTGAGGCGGAAGAATGACAAAAAAATGTCCGAAGTGCGGGAACGAATTCGATGCAGAATTAACGACCTGCCCAACATGTGGCTATTCACTAACTGACACAACAGTTGATAAAGAAGAAGCGGAAACGACTTCAACAAATATAGATTTTGAAACACAGGAAAATGAAGAACACGAAGATCAATTAAATGAGAATATTGAGTGGTCTGAGTTAAAAGATATGAGCTTAGGCCATGTGATGGAACTGTTTGGCGAATCACCAGAAGAAGAAAGTAATGATGACAAAAAAGAAGAGTCGACAGAAGATAACTTAATAGTCTCTGATTCAGAGGATGTTTCTGGTCTAGAAGCATCGCTTCAAGAAGGGGCTAGTGAGGAGACTCATGATTCGGTGGAGGAGTCGATACCAGCGACAGAAGAGACGCCTACTCATTCAACAGAAGAAAAACTAGCAACGGACGAAGCAGTTAATTTAGAGGAAACAACAGAAGAAACAACGGAAGAAACAACTACTGTTGAAGCAGAAACAGCTGAGGTATCTGAGACGGTGAAGTCAGAAGAGGAAACTTTAACAGAGATTTCAGGAACTGAAGTTATCTCTACCACTTCTGAAGAAGAAATTTTTTCACAACCACCGATAGAAGATCAAGATGTAACACCAAACGAAACTTTGCAAGCTTATATTCAAGCGCATCGAGCAGATACAGAAATGTCTGAAAATCCATCAGAAGAAACAGCAGAGACCCAAGAGTTAGAAAACAGCGGTGAGGCAGTATTAACCCAAGCCGAAACACCAACTGAATCCATTTCAGATTCTGAAGAAGGGTTAACAAGTGCAGCGTCGCTAGAAGCACCGAGTGAAGCTGATGCAACCGAGGAAAAAGTTTCAGATTCAGGTGTGATACCACCGATGAATGAAACTGGGAATGCTCAACCAGCGCCTGCTCCGAAGAAACCATCAAAAAAAGTAGTTTTCGTTGCGCTTGCGGTTGTTTTATTAGCTGGAGGTAGTGCTTGGGCGTATCATGATCAAACGCAAAAAGCTGCCGCACAAGAGGCGGCGGCACTAACCAAGAAAACAGATACGCTGAAAGATGAACTAGCAGCCTTTTATACCACGAAGGAGCAAGTTTTTATTAAACCCGATATGGTGACTGTTAGTCCAGAAAAACTCTCAAAACAAGTCGCGGAAATTAAAGATTCAGAAGAGTATTCTCAATTAAATAAACAAATTCAAACATTGAAAGAGAAGCAACAAACCATTCAACAAATCAACCAATTATTTGAGGCGCCGATTGTCAATGGCAATGAGTTGAAACCGGCGATTCTAGCTGCTGATCAACCAATTTCCGTAAAGAAATTAACAGGAAATGATCCATTTGACCAATTGATGAACCAAGCAATCGATCAAGCGAACCAACAATACAACCAATTACAAAAAGCTAAAAAAGCGGTTGAGGTCATTTATAAAGATGGAAAAACTACCAATCAGCTGAATCGAGACACGTATCAAGCTGCTAAGGCAGAAGTAGATAAAGTAACAAGTGATAAGCTGAAAAAAGAACTGGTCAAACAAGTCACGACAGCTGACCAAGCGTTAACCAAGGTTGAAGAAGAACAGAAAAGAATTGCAGAAGAACAAGCTGCCGCAGAGCAAGCAAAACAAGCAGAAGAACAAGCGAAACAAGCTGCTGCCGCGAAAAAAGAGAACGCTAAGAAGGAAGAAACAGCAAAAACAGAAGCGAATGGCTACACGGCGCCGAACAGTGACGGGGTTTACACTAGTCCGCTTTATGCGCCAGATGCTGCCGATATCGCTGATAGTAGCAATCCAGCGTGGACATGGGCACCAGGTGTGAAAGAAAAAGTCTTAGACACAGTGATTGCTCGTGGCTATGTGGTTCCTGGCGGATATTCTTTAGAACCTGCCAAAATTGTGAATGGCGAAGGTTACTACAATCTTTATGCAACAAACAATCAATCAAAATTATTAGAAGGCACTACAGAGAAAAATGTTCACATGTATTTAGTTACAATCAATGCTAAAACAGGTTGGTTCAAAGGGAACGCTTCTCGTAATGCAGGGCAATAAAAGAAAATAGAAACAATCGAACAAAAGCGGAAATCTTTTGTTCGATTGATTTTCCTTGAGGAGTTAATGATAAATGAGAGAATTACTAGCAACAACATTTACCGGCATTGTGGTCGATGAAAATGAACAATTTTATTTTGTTCAAAAAAATGGCATCACATTCCGTTTAAAAAAAGAAGAAGGTACGCATGCCATAGGAGAGGCTGTAGAAGGCTTTGGTTATTTAAATCAAAAACAAGAGCCAGCACTGACAACTACAATTCCTACTGTGCGCATTGGTAGCTATGGCTTTGGTACTGTCACAGGAACGAGACGTGATTTAGGTGTCTTTGTGGATGTTGGCTTACCAGATAAAGATGTAGTTATTTCGTTGGATGAATTACCAACTATGCGGGAACTTTGGCCTAAAAAAGAAGACCGAGTAATGGTTACTTTAAAAGTGGACAGTAAAGACCGCATTTGGGGCGAATTAGCAGATGAAAAAGTCTTTAAAGCAATGGCAAAACGCGGGAATGCTGAAATGCAAAACAAAAACTTAACTGGGCATGTGTATCGTCTGAAACTTGCAGGAACGTATATTTTAACTGATGATTTATACATTGGATTTATCCATCCTTCTGAACGATTCCAGGAACCACGTTTAGGTGAAAAAGTAGTGGGACGTGTGATTGGCGTGCGGCCGGACGGCGTATTGAATCTTTCATTAAAACCAAGAAGTCATGAAGTAATCAGCGATGATGCGTTAATGATTCTAACTTTCTTAGAAAGAGCAAACGATCACCAAATTCCTTTCACCGATAAATCAAGTCCTGATGAAATTAAACAAACCTTTGGCATTAGTAAAGCTCAATTTAAACGCGCCTTAGGCCATTTAATGAAACAAAAATTAATTAAACAAGAAGATGGTAAAACAATTCTAATTGGCTCGTTGGAACAATCAAAAGAAAAAAATTAAGGTAGCTAATTGAGAATATCTTGCAAATTACAGTTATTTCTTTTATAATTATTTTAATTTGATTGATAAATTAGGTTTCTTAATTTGTAATCATTCTAAACAAGGAGCTGTAATAATGGATTCGACTGCTGCTTTAAAAAAGACAAAAAAACAATTACATGAATCAGGCTTTAAATTAACACCACAACGGGAAGCAACCGTACTTGTATTATTGGAAAATGAAAAAGATCATTTATCAGCAGAAGAAATTTACTTCTTGGTAAAACAAAAAAGTCCGGAAATTGGTCTAGCAACAGTCTATCGAACGCTAGAAATTTTAACAGACTTAAAAGTCGTTGATAAAGTGAGCTTTAACGATGGTTTAGCTCGCTATGATTTAAGAAAAGAAGGCGCCAAACACTTTCACCACCATTTGTTATGCTTAGAATGTGGCACAATTGAGGAAGTGGAAGAAGACTTGCTTGGTGAAGTAGAGCAAATTGTTGAAAGTCGGTATCATTTTTTAGTCAAAGATCATCGCTTAACTTTTCATGGTATTTGTCAAAGTTGTCAAAGTAAACATTAAAAAAACTGCCTTGCATTAATTTATGCAAGGCAGTTTTTTATTTATTGGCATTATAAATTAGCGAATTTTTCCAATAAGCGAATCATTTGGCAAGTAAAACCATATTCATTGTCATACCAAGCCACAGTTTTCACTAATTGGAAATCGCCAGCTGTCGTTACTTCTGTTTGCGTTGGGTCAAAAATCGAACCTTCTGTCGTGCCGATTATGTCTCCAGAAACAATTTCACGATCATCATAACCGAAAGAAGGGTTATCAATGGTGTGTTTTTTCATTGCTTCATTTACTTGATCAGCTGTTACTTTTGTTTTTAAAATGCTAACTAATTCTGTTAAGGATCCATCCACAACGGGAACACGTTGGGCATGGCCTTGTAATTTTCCATTAAGTTCTGGAATAACTAAGCCAATTGCTTTAGCAGCACCAGTTGAATGGGGAATAGTATTGTCTGCAGCAGAGCGTGCCGCACGAAGATTTCCGCCACGAACAGGGCCATCTAATAGCATTTGTGTTGATGTGTAGGCATGGACAGTTGTCATGGTCCCAACTTCAATACCAAATTCATTATTTAAAAAGTAAGCCATCGGTGCTAGACAGTTTGTCGTACATGAACCGGCAGAAATGATTTTATCGTTGGCATCAAGTGTATCATCATTGACGTTATAAACGATTGTTTTCATTGCGCCTGCAGGAGCAGAGATAACCACACGTTTCACACCTGCATCTAAATGAGCTTGTGCTTTTTCTTCAGAGGTATAAAAACCTGTACATTCAAGCACAATGTCTACTCCGTTTTCTTTAACCCAAGGGATTTTACTTGCATCTGGTTCTGCGTAGACACGGGTTTCTTCGCCGTCAACAACAATGCCATTTTCAGTGGCTGTCACGGTGCCAGGATAGGTGCCATGCGTAGAGTCAAATTGTAATAAGTGAGCCAACATTGTTGGGCTAGTCAAATCATTGATTGCCACAACTTCAATATCATCAGAAACTTCTTTTATTCGGCGAAAGGCTAAACGACCAATTCTTCCAAAACCGTTAATTCCTACTTTGACTGTCATAACAAAAATTCCTCCTTTAGATGTTTGTGTTTCTTTGGACCCTTGCTGAAAAAGTGATTTTCTTCAACTATCTATAGTATGAACCTCTAAAATTTTTTTGTCAAAAGACTGATAGCGAAGCGACAAAAAGAAAGCGAAAGATTCATGAGAAATTTTGCTTTTTCCAACGATAACTAACTAGAATTGCTAGACAAACGGTTGTTTTCCCGATACAATAATAAAGACTTTCGAATCACGCTTTTTGAGGTGATTAAAGATAGTAGAAGTAGAATAGGAGGACAAATTATATGTCCATGTTTTTAGATCAAGTGACGATTGATGTCAAAGCTGGTAAAGGCGGCGACGGAATGGTTGCTTTCCGTAGAGAAAAATATGTACCAGACGGGGGTCCCGCTGGTGGTGATGGCGGTCGCGGTGGCGACGTTGTTTTAGTTGTTGAAGAAGGATTACGCACATTAATGGATTTCCGGTTTAATCGTCATTTTAAGGCGACACCTGGAGAAAATGGTATGAGTAAAGGAATGCACGGTCGTGGTTCAGAAGATTTACTTGTCAAAGTTCCACCAGGTACAACAGTTCGTGATGCAGAAACTGGAGCCTTAATTGGGGATTTAATTGAGAATGGTCAGACCTTAGTAGTAGCAAAAGGCGGACGCGGTGGTCGTGGGAATATTCGCTTTGCTTCCCCAAGAAACCCTGCACCAGAAATTGCCGAAAACGGCGAACCGGGCCAAGAACGTAAAATTGAATTAGAATTAAAAGTTTTAGCAGATGTTGGCTTAGTTGGGTTTCCTTCTGTAGGGAAATCAACGTTACTCTCTGTTATCTCGTCCGCTCGTCCGAAAATTGGTGCCTATCATTTTACGACGTTAGTTCCAAACTTAGGAATGGTGACTACTAGTGACGGTCGAAGCTTCGCTGCAGCAGATTTGCCAGGCTTAATTGAAGGAGCTTCTCAAGGTGTCGGCTTAGGAACACAGTTCTTACGCCATATTGAACGGACGCGTGTTATTTTACATGTCATTGATATGAGTGGCATGGAAGGACGCGATCCTTACGAAGATTATTTGGCAATCAATAAAGAATTGGCTTCACACAATTTACGTTTGATGGAACGACCTCAAATTATTGTTGCCAATAAAATGGACATGCCTGAAGCAGAAGAGAATTTAGCGAAATTTAAAGAGCAACTTGCGAAGGAACGCACCGATGAGTATGCCGATGAGCTACCTATTTTCCCAATTTCTGGGGTTACTCGTAAAGGTATTGAACCTTTATTAAATGCAACAGCTGACTTGTTGGAAGTAACGCCTGAATTCCCATTATATGAAGATGAAGTGGTAGAGGAAGAAACCGTTCGTTATGGATTCCAACCAGAAGGTCCAGAATTTACGATTGATCGTGAACCAGATGCTTCATGGGTTTTATCTGGTGAAAAATTAGAAAAATTATTTGAAATGACGAATTTCGATCATGATGAAACAGTAATGCGTTTTGCACGTCAATTACGTGGTATGGGTGTCGATGAGGCATTACGAGCACGTGGCGCGAAAGATGGCGACATTGTTCGGATTGGTAATTTTGAATTTGAATTTGTCGAATAAGCATAAAACCAGTTCACTCAGTGAACTGGTTTTTTATTTTAAAATTAGTATTAAATTAGCGAATAGATTGAAATAATATTTTTAATAGCTTATAATTTTAAATGTAACAAAATAACAAACGAAAGGAGCGAAATTGAAATGGAAAACAATCAAGCAATGGTTCCTAAGTTTTCAGTTAAAAGTGCCGGTTTTCTTTTTAGTATGGGGCTCTTATGTGGTGTCCTGTTGCCGAGTGTTTTATTATGGACTTTCAATCTGCCGTTTAATATTGGTGCCATGATTTTTTTGCCTGTTGGGATTGCTTTTGCGTTAGCGTATAGTCATTATTTTATTGAAACGAAAACAGGTTTTTGTAAGCGTTTTATTTGGTTGTTTTTAATTTCTCTTATTTTATTAGAGCTTATCTCTTATTTATGGCTGATTAAAGGAGTTATTTTTTAAGAGAAAAACAGAGGAGAGTGTTATTTATGTTAGATAAACTGACTGTTTGGATTGAAAATCATCTAGCTGGACCAATGGCTAAAATTGCCAATCAGCGCCATTTACGTGCGGTGCGGGATGGGATTATTGCGACATTACCTTTAATTATTGTCGGTTCTTTTTTTCTAATTATTGCGTTTCCGCCGTTACCAGAATCTTGGGGCATTACTCAATTTTTAACAAGTAATGCTGCTACAATCTTATTGCCTTACCGAATGACAATGTACATTATGGCGTTATATGCGACTTTTGGCATTGGCGCTAGTTTAGCGAAATCATATAATCTTGATCAAGTCTCTGGAGGGATTTTGGCTACGATTGCTTTTTTGTTAACATTAGTACCTGTAGCGATTCCTGAAGAAGCCAGTAAAGCAGCTGGCGTTTCTGGGTTTGTTTTACCAATGGCTAATTTGGGTGGTGCAGGGATGTTTGTCGGGATTGTGACGTCAATTATTGCTGTCGAAATCTATCGAGTAACAGATAAGTCTAAGTTCAAAATTACAATGCCTGATAACGTTCCACCTGCTGTTGCTCGTTCATTTGAATCGTTGACTCCGACGTTAATTGTCATGTTATTGATTGGTTCAATCACTTATTATTTAGGCTTTGATTGGCACACATTTGTAGGGAACTTAGTAGGACCACTAGTTCAAGCAGCGGACTCTTTATTGAGTGTCTTGTTGTTAGTCTTTTTAACAACATTTTTCTGGTTCTTTGGGATTCACGGCGCTTCAATCGTAGGATCGTTGGCGCGTCCTCTATGGCTACAACTATTAGAGGAAAACACGACTGCTAAAGCAGCTGGCGAAGCATTACCTCGGATTGCGGCAGAACCTTTTTACCAATGGTTCATTTGGATTGGTGGTGCTGGAGCCACAATTGGTTTAGCTATATTATTAGCCATTCGGGCAAAATCAGAATATGGTTCAAAACTAGGAAAAGCTATTTTAGCACCGTCTATTTTTAATATTAATGAGCCAGTTATTTTCGGTGTACCGATTGTCTTAAATCCGATTTTAATGATTCCTTTTATCTTTGCACCAATGGTTTTAGCAACGATTGCTTGGTTTGCCACAAAATTAGGTTTAGTAAGTGAAGTTGTCTTTACCGCTCCTTGGACCTTACCAGGACCAATTGGCGCCTTTATGGCGACAGGCGGCGATTGGCGTGCTGCTGTTTTGAATATTGTTTTAATTCTAGTGGCCATCTTGATTTACTATCCGTTCTTTGTAGCTTATGATAAAAATGAGCTTGCCAAAGAACAAGGCAAACAAATAGAAGAATAAAGAGTGCAGCCGTTTAGTGTCCAGAACAAAAGGTGATGACCTTTTGTTCTGGACCTATTTGTTTATAGGTGATGAAAATTCTCAATTTTTTTGAAATGTATAGAAAATTTTGAGAAAAGAAACGCATAAAAAAGTGTAAAATATTATATATATAATGAAAATGGTTTTCTTTTGTGTGAACATAATAAAGTTATTGTTAACTAAAAGAGAAAAGGGGTATGAAAATGGTTAGAACGAAGGTATATACAAAGGAAAAAATCTTAAACGTAGCTGAAAAAATTTTAGTAGATAAAGGTTTTTCTAATTTAACTGCTAGAAATATTGCAGATACTATGGGGATTTCTACGCAGCCAATTTATTTAGAATTTGTCAACATGGACGATTTAAAACGAACCTTAATTAAATCGTTATTTCATCGTATGCAATTATTTTATAAAGTAGATGTCGGTGCCTCAGACCCAGTGATTGCATTGGGTCTGAACTTTATATTATTTGCCCAAAAACATCAAAAAATCTATACGGCGTTATTTATGAAAGCACATGGTTATGAAGAAGAATTGCAGCAAATGCTTCAAGATTTTTTTGAAGAGCGTTTATTATTGGATAAAAAATATGTACAAATGGACAAAGGAAAATTTGTCGAATTATTTCCTAAAATGGTGGTAATCTATTTAGGTTTAGCCACAGCGGTTACAATGAAAACAATTGACTTAACTAAGAATCAAGAAATTCAATTATTAAGTCAATTATTGATAGAAGAGTAGTGTTTTGTTATTTATTCAAAATAACAAAAATACGACATAAGTCTGAGAAAAAACTGGTCGTTGCGCCCGAGGAAGGATTGTTTAAAACTTGCTATACTTTGGAAGAAGTAACAGAGAATAATTACTCGGGAGGATTTATGTGATGAAATTTATTAAATTTTTAGTGGTGACAGCAATTGTTATTGGTGGTGGTTTATTTGGGGCCAAGTTTTACGCAGAGAAGAACTCTGGCGAATTAGCTGGTGTGTTAGATCAATTAAATCCATTGGTTAAAGAAGGAAATGTGTATGTTAAAACAAAGAAAGCCGATAGCGTTAATGGCTATGGAATTGCTAGTTATACGCAAGTAGCCGCAGATGAGGAAGGCAAAACGCGAGAAATAACTTTCACAGCGGACCATGAATTAAAAACAGATCATTATCTAAAAGTCTCAAATAAAGGGGCCCACATCAATACGTATGAAGAGGTCAATCAAGACCAAGTACCAGAAAAGGCATTACAAGCGATTCAAAAATAACAAAAAGTCAGAACGTATCTTCAGCGTACGTTCTGACTTTTTGTTATTTTTTTGCTTCTTGAAGAATATTGATTTTTTCAATTTTAACATCAGTTTTTGGTTTATCGTTGGCACCAACTTCGACTTTGGCAATTTTATCGACAATATCCATTCCTTTGGTAACTTGACCGAAAACAGTATGTTTTTTATCAAGAGAAGGATAGCCGCCTTTTTTGTAAGCATCAATGATTGCTTTTGGATAATCATCATATAAAAGACCATCAGATTGATCATCTGTATTTTGGACAATAAAGAACTGACTGCCGTTAGTGTTAGGTCCTGCATTCGCCATTGATAATGCGCCACGAATGTTATATAACTGGTTTGAAAATTCATCTTCAAATGGTTTATTCCAGATGCTGTTTCCGCCAGTTCCATCACCGCTAGGATCGCCACCTTGGATCATAAAGTTATTGATGACGCGGTGGAAAGTCAAGCCATCATAATAGCCATCTTTGGCATGTTTCATAAAGTTCTCGACAGTTTTTGGAGCCTGTTTAGGAAATAGTTTGATTTCAATATTTCCCATTGAAGTAACCATTTGGACTAAGTCTTGATCTTCGGCAACTTTGTCATCTAGTTGTGGTAAATCTAGTGAATTTAAGTCGACCGAATCCTTTGTTTTGCTTTCACTGGATTTAGCGACAGAATCACTCGTTGCGGTCGTGCCTTTATTATTGGTTGTGTTACAGCCTGCTAAAAGCAAGGTGAATGCTGCAACTGAAGCAACAGCAAGCATTTTCTTATGTTTCATCTGTTTTCCTCTTCCTTTCACACTGACAATTAGGTTCTTTTTTATCATAACAAAAGAGAAGATAACAAACCAGTGGAATTTTTATAAGATTTCCTATAGGAAAGGTGTAGACCACTTTTGTTTTTTTTGTTACAATGTAAGCAGATACATTATTATGTTTTACAATTTAGGAGGCAATCACATGGGAAAATTAGGTATTTCAATTTATCCAGAACGTTCAACATTTGAAAAGGACAAAGCATATTTGGATTTGGCTCATAAATACGGCTTTAAGCGTGTCTTTACTAGTTTATTGCAAATCAATGATGATCGGGAAAAGGTATTAGCAGAGTTTAAAAAAGTCGTAGATTACGCCAACCAATTAGGTATGGAAGTGATGGTCGATATTAATCCTGCATTGTTCGAACAATTAGGCATCTCTTATGATGATTTATCATTTTTCCATGATATGGGCGCTTACGGTATTCGTTTAGATCTTGGTTTTACTGGGCAAGAAGAGGCGAATATGACAAGAAACCCTTATGGTATTAAAATTGAAATTAATATGAGTTCAGGGACAAGTTATGTAGATAATATTATGGCCTACTCACCAAACACAGAAAATTTACTAGGCTCACATAATTTCTATCCACATCGCTATACAGGCTTAGGCTATGATCATTTTGTTTATTGTTCAGAAAAATTTAGAAAATATAATTTAAATACGATGGCGTTTGTGAACTCACACGATGCTACATTTGGACCATGGCCGACACAAGATGGGTTATGTTCTTTGGAAGACCACCGCGATTTAGAAATTGCAACGCAAGTTAAGCATTTAGTTTTAACAGGATTAATCGATGATATTTCTGTCGGAAATGCTTATGCCTCAGAAGCAGAATTAGCAGCAATGGCAGAAGCCTTTCATGCACCGTATCCTTCGATCAAAGTGGATACAGAACCAGAAATCACAGAAGATGAAAGAATTGCATTGTTCGATAACTTACACAGTTATCGTGGAGATCGTTCTGATTACGTTTTGCGTTCAACAATGACACGTGTTTACTATAAAGATCGTCCTTTCCCAGCTCATACAACGAGAGATATTGTTCGAGGCGATGTCTTGATTGACAACGTTGGCTATGGACAATACAAAGGGGAAACACAAATTGCTTTAAAAGAAATGAAAAATGATGGCCGTGTAAATGTGGTTGGTCGTATTTCTGATGACGAACGTTTCTTATTAGAATTTTTGAAACCATGGTCAAGTTTTAAACTTATTGAAAATAAATAATTTTTAGTTTCCTATAAATAGATAAGTGGAGCATAGCGCAAAAGGTAACATTTTTGTGCTATGCTTTTTTTGTCGCAACAAAATTGTCTCATTGTAGTGGTAAAGAAAGATGGCTGAATCTTTGAATGGTAGTTGTCAAAAAAAGGGCGACAACTTATAATGAATCATACAGTTTAAATAAAAGGAGTACGTAGATGAATCGATGGTTAAAAATTTTGATTGCGCTTATTGTAGTAATTGCAATTGGTTTAATTGCGGCAGGCTTATATTTTTATAATTATGCAGTAGTTCCAGGAAAGAAAGACTTTATAAATGAGAATACCCCAGGGTCAAAAGTGGTCCAGACACCTGAAGGCGCGTGGTTTAAAGATGACAAAAATCGACAAGAATGGTCAATTACTTCGGAAGATGGGCTACGTCTAAAGGCCATTTATTTACCAGCCGACAAAAAAAGTAATCGTACCGTTATTATGGCGCATGGTTATATGGGTTCGGCAGAAACGATGTCTGTCTTTGCGAAAATGTATCATGATTGGGGATACAATGTGTTAGCGCCAGATGCGCGTGGTCACGGGAAAAGTCAAGGAGATTATATTGGGTTCGGCTGGCCCGATCGTAAAGATTATGTCCAATGGATTGAGAAAGTTTTAACCGAAAATGGTCAGCAAGAACAAATCACTTTATACGGTGTCAGTATGGGTGCTGCTACAGTCATGATGACGAGCGGGGAAAAATTACCAGATAACGTGAAAGCCATTGTGGAAGATTGTGGCTATTCTACAGTCAATCAGGAGTTGCAATATCAATTGAAAGAGCTTTTCAATTTACCAAGTTTCCCATTAGTTAATGTTACTAGCGGGATTACGAAACTTAGAGCTGGCTATTTCTTTGGGGAAGCAAGTGCTGTTAAGCAATTGCAAAAGAATCATTTACCAATGCTCTTTATTCATGGTGAAAATGATACGTTTGTGCCGTTTAGTATGTTAGACGAAGTTTATAATGCAACCCAAGGACCTAAAGAGAAATATGTCGTGCCTGGAGCAGAGCATGCGAAAGCTTATAATAAAAACCCAGAAAAATATAAGGAAACAGTAGCTGCTTTTCTAGATAAATATATAAAATAACAAATTTATTCTTTACTAATAGTAGCAACAACAAAAGACTTGTTCTTAAGTTAACGACTTAGTGAACAAGTCTTTTGTTATCAGTTGATTTTTTTTAATAAGTTGGAATTTACCCATGCAATCTAGGGCATAATCTGATAGGATAGTACTAGAAATGAGGGAAGGATAATGGAAGAACAATTAGTCGATTATTTACACTATTTACAAATAGAGCGGGGCTTATCAAATAACACACGACGGAGTTACGAACGAGATTTAAAAAAATACGTAGCCTTTTTACAAGAACAAGGCCTGCATTCTTGGGACGAAGTTGACCGTTACATGATTACAGAATTTTTGCAATCCCTTCACGAAGAACAGCAAGCTTCAGCAAGTGTGATTCGGATGATTTCTAGTTTGAGAGGATTTCATCAATTTTTACGTCAAGAACGCTTAAGCGAACATAATCCGATGCAACATATTGACTCCCCCAAGAAAGTTCAAAAATTGCCAAGTACATTATCTGTTGACGAAGTGACTCGATTAATTGAAACGCCTGATACAAGTAAACCACTAGGTATGCGGAATCGTGCTATTTTAGAAGTGATGTATGCAACGGGCCTGCGAGTTAGTGAACTAATTGAAATAAAATTAGGGGATCTGCATTTATCCATTGGTTTATTGCAAACAATCGGAAAAGGGGACAAAGAACGAATTATTCCTTTAGGCGATTATGCGATTCAATGGATTGAGCGCTATATGAACGAAGCCAGACCTCAATTGATTAAAAACCATCCGAATGAAACACACCTGTTCGTTAATCATCATGGCGAACCGTTATCTAGACAGGGCATTTGGAAAAATTTAAAACAGATTGTCCGAGAAGCCCGGATAGAGAAAAATATTACGCCGCATACATTACGGCATAGCTTTGCGACACATTTGTTGGAAAATGGCGCAGACCTTAGAATCGTGCAAGAATTATTAGGACATGCAGATATCTCCACGACACAAATTTATACACATATTACCAAACAACGAATGGCAGATGTTTATAAGGAACATTTTCCTCGGGCTTAATTTGCGAGAATGCCCACAAACGAATAAATTTATGGTAAACTAGGAAGTCGAGAAAAGAAAGTAGGTGTCGTTTTTGCAAGAAATTAATTTAAAACTAGATGTCTTTGAAGGACCACTGGATCTTCTACTACATTTAATTCAAAAATTAGAAATCGATATCTATGACATTCCCATTACAGCAGTAACTGAACAATACATGTCTTATATTCATGCGATGCAAACCTTAGAGTTAGAAGTCGCTGGAGAATATCTAGTCATGGCTGCCACCTTAATGGCTATTAAAAGTCAGATGTTGCTTCCAAAACAAGAGCTTGAAATCATTGATGATGAAAATTTTTTTGAAGAGGAAGACCCACGGGAAGCTTTAGTAGCTCAGTTATTGGAGTATCGGAAATTTAAATATGCAGCGACTGTTTTACATGAAAAAGAAGAAGAACGTAAACTCTATTATACAAAAGAACCAATGGATATGGATGATTATAAAGAGGAAGATACAACACTACCGCCTAATCAAATCAATACAATTGATTTATTTCTAGCCTTTCACGCCATGTTAGAAAAGAAAAAAAATCGCCAGCCTGTTGAAACAACTGTTGCTAGTGACGATGTTTCCATCGAAGAAAAAATCACCGCTATTTCAGAGCGTATGCGTCAAGTACAGAAAGGGAAGGCAGTGTCGTTTGATTCTTTCTTCGATTCTTATTCCAAACAAGAAATTGTGACAACGTTCATGGCTCTTTTAGAATTAATGAAAACAGGCGTGATTTATGCTGAACAAGAAAATAATTATAGTGAAATTTTGTTATTTAATACAGAAACCCAGCAGGAAGATACAACAGAGGTGGAGGAAACACAGTGACATTAGTTAGTCAAATTGAAGCAATTTTATTTGTGGTTGGCGAAGAAGGAATTGGCTTGGAAGAGCTGGCGTACTTATTAGAGAAGTCAACAGCAAAAACCTATGAAGAATTAACGAAATTGAAAGAACATTATGCTTCTGACAATAAATCGGCGTTAAATATTTTAGAAGTCGGCAATCATTTTGTCTTAACAACGAAGAAAAAATATGCCTCATTACTAAAAAAATATGCGCAATCGCCTATGTCGAACGCCTTATCACAAGCGGCGCTAGAAACATTATCCATTATTGCTTATAAGCAACCAATTTCGCGTATTGAAATTGATGAAATTCGTGGCGTACAGACTTCTGGCTCTATCCAAAAGTTAGTTGCCCGTCAGTTGATAGAAGAAAAAGGCCGCGTCGATGGTCCTGGTAGAGCGATTTTGTATGGCACAACGAAGTATTTTATGGATTACTTTGGGTTGAAAAGTTTAGATGAATTACCAGATATCCAACAAATGGAAGATGAATTAGAAGAAGAACTACCAATGGATCTATTTTTTGATCGTTATCAAGAAACGAACCCAATGTCTGAAACAACAGAAGGCGAGGAAGCTTAAACAATGGAAAGATTACAAAAAGCAATTGCTCATGCTGGGGTGACTTCGCGTCGCAAAGCAGAGGAATTAATTGTCAAAGGCCGCGTAAAAGTCAATGGCCAAGTGGTCAAAGAATTAGGAACGCAAGTAAGTAAACAAGATACTGTTGAGGTTGATGGTGTACCAATTTATCAAGAAGAATATGGTTATTATTTATTCTATAAACCAAGAGGGGTTATTTCTGCGGTGTCTGACGATAAAGGCCGTAAAGTAGTAACGGATTATTTTACAGATGTTACTGAGCGAATTTATCCAGTCGGTCGTCTGGATTATGATACTTCTGGGTTGTTACTTTTAACGAATGATGGAAGTTTTTCACAAAAATTAACCCATCCTAAACATGAAGTAGATAAAGTCTACGTAGCAAAAATTAAAGGTGTACCTACTAAACGGGATCTATTGCCATTAGCCAAAGGCATTCGCATTGATGGCAAACGCACAGCACCAGCCAATTTTCAAATTCTTTCAGCGGATATTAAAACAGGTAGCAGTGTCGTGGAATTAACGATTCATGAAGGACGTAATCATCAAGTGAAGAAAATGTTTCAAGCTGTTGGTTTCCCTGTTCAAAAATTAAAACGTGAACGTTACGGTGAGTTGACCTTACAAGGTTTGCGACCAGGGCAATATCGTGATTTAACTAAAAAAGAAATCAGTCAATTATTAAATCAAGCTAAATAAGATAAAATGACTCGATCTCTTCGCGCTTATGGCGAAGGGATTGTTTTTTTTTTGAGAAATGAAACAATCAATGAAATTTAATAAAAAAGCTTAGTTAGTTGCATTCATTGTTCAAATGGGTTACACTAAGTAAGTAAAAAAATATAATACAAGGTTCGTCTTCAGGGGCAGGGTGTAATTCCCGACCGGTGGTTATAGTCCACGACTCGTTTTTAACGATTGAATTGGTGTAATTCCAATACCGACAGTATAGTCTGGATAAAGAAGATAGGGCTTATTTGAGACGCTTTTTCATCAGATAATCCTACTCTATTTTTCCCTGCAGAAAAATAGGTTTTTTTTGTATGACAAAGAAGCGAATCAAAAAGTTCGTTGAAGATGGGTCCTTAATTGGAGGATTTCAGATGAACAACAAGGTACAAAAAATGGTCAGCATTGCAATGTTGGCCGCAATCGGTACAGTATTACAATTTGTGGCATTTCCGATTATGCCGGCGTTTAGTTTTTTGAAAATCGATTTTAGTGATATTCCGATTTTACTCGGAATGTTCTTGTACGGACCGTTAGCAGGAGTAATTACTGCTTTTGTTCGTTCGTTGCTACACCTGTTCTTAACCGGACTAGCACCGCAAAATATGGTGGGAGATTTCGCTAGCTTTTTAGCAAGTAGTATCTTCACCTTGCCAATTTTTTATTTCTTTGGTAAAAAGAAAAATATCCGTACAAATCGGATAGTGGGCCTAGTAAGTGGGATCTTAGCCTTGACGATTTTCATGAGTATTGCGAATTATTTTGTCATTACACCAGTTTACTTACAATTATATGGTGTGACCACACAACAATTTTTAGGAACATCTTTAGCAAGCTATGTGGCGATTGGTATTGTGCCATTCAACCTTATTAAAGGCCTCTTAGTCAGTGGTGTTTTTCTAGTACTACATGCGAAGTTATTGCCATGGCTATCAAAAAAACAACATACTATTCAGAAAAAAACACCGTTAACAAAATAAATGATAAAAAACCTGCTGTTGAACAATGTTTGACAGTGGGTTTTTAAAATTTACGCCTAAAAGAAAAGAGGTTGTCATAATCTGTCATCATTCTGTTAAAAAATACTAAACCATCTGCATTGTAATTTTAACTTTCCCTTGGTATGATAGAAATCATTAAAGAAAGAGGAGTTTTCCTGAGTGAAAAAGTGTAAAAATTGTCGTCATGTGAATCGTGATACGGAGTCCTTTTGTGAAGAATGCGGCGCTCCGCTAATGAATGAATCAATGCATCAAGAGGAAAACCAAGCACAACCATCAATGAATAAAGGGAACGAATCTACTCCTATCAGATCAAAAAGAAGCTGGATCTGGGTGTTTCTTTTTGTGTTCATCGTTCTTGGAGCGGGTAGCTATTTTCTCGGGACGCATTATTTTTCTAAGGAACAACAAATTTCTCATTTTATTGAAGCGATTGAGAATGGTGATGCCCAAGAATTAAGTAAAAAAATGAGGACGAACGAGTCTGAATTTCAAGTGAATCCGCAAAGCATTAAGCCTTTAATCACTTATTATCAAAAAAATCCAACTGAGCTAAAAAAATTAGAAAAAGCGCTATTAAAGGATAAAAAGCTACATGGTTTAACTATTCGTGAAACAAGTCAAACAGCATTTTTCTTTCACCGTTATCAATTCATTTTAACGCCTGTTTCTGTTCAGTTAACGACGAATCAGCGCGGTGTGACGCTGGCAATGAACGGGCGGGAAGTGGGCACTTCCGACTCAACCACTTATCAAAAGGAATTGGGACCCTTAGCGCCAGGACAATATACCTTTACAGCCACAGTGAAAGATAGCACCGGTGAACCTGTTATCACAGAAGAGTATCGTTTATTAGAAGAGGAAAATTATATTTCTAGTATTCCTTTAGATTTTAAACGAATGAATTTTGTTGTGGAAAGCAATCTGCCAGACGCAGATATTTATATTAATGATCGGAAAGTTGGTACGCTAACGAATGGAAGCAAAACGATTGGCCCTTTGTTCTGGTCCAAAGGGATGACGATTCAACTTAAAAAGACGATTAATGGAGAAGAAATTCAAACATCAAAAGAAACGATTGGTGAAAATGATTTTGTCGAAGCGCTCTCCGATAATCCAACGCTACAATTGAATTTTCCGTTAGCTAGCGACTATGATGCCCGCAAAGCGCTAGAAACCTTTTATCAAGCATTTGCCAAACAAGTGAAAAGTCATACGGATAGTACAGAATTTGCTAAAAAATATCTCGTTGGTGGGGAAAATAATCCTCAATTTCCTTCTTTTATAGAATCACTTGAACGATTACGTGAAAAGAAATCGACCGATGTTTCACCAGATTTTGAAGTGACCATTAATACGCTACAATTGGATGGTAAAGAAAATTACCATGTCAATTATTATTTAGAAGCTAAAAATTCTAAAGCAAAAGAAAATGGTCTTCGTTATGAATGGATCAATGGCCTAAATGATCAAATTCATCTAGTCAAAGAACCGCTAAAAGAAGGACAATTACAGTTTGTTTCGATAGATGAACAAACACTTGCTTGGCTCGAAAAAATACTCTAAGCAAAAATGAGTGCTAAATTATTTAGCACTCATTTTTGCTTATTTCTATTGCACGCGTGGGACATTTGCGGTACGCTTTTAACACATTCTCGCGTTCGTTTTCTGGAATAAATTGTTGTCGAGCATGCGGCTCGTCTTTAAAAAGGACAATCCCATGATCATCATAATCAAATATATTGGGCGCATAAACTTGACAAAGTCCACAAGCAATACATTTTTCAGGAACTAAACGTGATTGCATAAACAGTGACACATCCTATCTAAAAGAGGTTTACTATGGAAGCAACTTTTATTTTAGCGTTATTATCTCATGGATACAAGGTACGTGCATCAACTTTGTATCATCTTTTAAAAGGCAAACGGACTAGTTCTGTTTTGATTTATGGTTTTTTATATGATTGTTTACGGTTCATTGGCTGGTGGCCAACGATTTCCGAACAAGCCTTTTTTCAATTTCTTGAAAAACTTTCGAAGGCGAAACAAATTCAGTATCACAAAGAGACAAATGAAATTCAACTAACAAAAGAAGGGCAACTATTTTTAAAGGAGCACCATTTTTCGTTGCTGGATTATCCTGCAATTGATCTTTATCGTTTTGGCAGAAGTGATCGAGAAAGTTGGCAACTCATTCAATTTGCCGTGCAAGTGACTTCGTATTTATCATTTGAGGAAAAACAGTATATTCCACTTTTATCAACACCGATTCCGCAACTATATTTGAAACGATGGTTACAACAAGACAAGAAAGAGCAGCGCGTTCAATCAATCAAAGAAGAACTGTTGCGAGGGTTTGAGTTACTACCTGAAGCAGAAAGCGACTATTTGGTTGCGCAACTTTCTGGTTATCAGCAAACTGGCAAAGTTCCTCAGCAATTAACAAGCCATAAGACAGCTCTTGAACAGCGTTTGTGGCACACGCAAGCGGTTCATCATTTACTGCAGTTGATAATGTACGGAGGAAACTATCCTGCTTTACAAACGCTTGTATGGCCGTATCTAGAAAAAAATCTAAACCAAAGTATGCAAGAAACCCAACGATTGTTAACGGAAGGCAAGACGCTTCAAGAAATTGCTGAGCAGCGAAAAATAAAACCGAGTACCATTCATGACCATCTATTAGAGTTGGCTATTCAAGGGCAGCTGCAGGCGTCTGTTTATCTTGAAAAGGAGGCAATGCTCCAAAAATTGGCTCAAATAGAACAAGATCCGCGGTTGTGGGTGTATCGGGATTGGCGAGCGCAAGAAGCGACGCTTTCTTATTTAGATTTCCGCTTATATCAAATCCAACAAATTTGGCAAGAAAAGGAGTGAGTGTTGTTGACATTAGAACAAGAATTATTCACTCGATTTGGTTATGCAGCGTTTAAGCCTGGTCAAAAAGAAGTGATTACAAACTTACTTGACGGTATGAATACATTGGCTGTTTTGCCAACAGGCACCGGTAAATCATTGTGTTATCAATTTGTGGGCCAGAAGTTAGAGGGACTAACGGTAATTGTTTCTCCTTTACTTTCGTTAATGGAAGATCAGGTGCGTCAATTACAAAGACAAGGAATTAAAGGTGCGGTTGCCTTAAACAGTACGTTACAGTATTCAGAAAAGCGTTATATTTTAGCGAAAATGTTCCAATATGATTATCTGTTTTTAAGCCCAGAAATGCTTTTGCAGCAAGAAGTACTTAGTGTGTTACAACGCCAAAAAATTGCATTATTTGTGGTGGATGAAGCCCATTGTGTTTATCAGTGGGGCGTCGATTTTCGCCCTGAATATAGTAAATTAGATCTGGTCCAAAAACAGCTAGACTTTCCTTTGACCTTGGCGTTAACTGCCACAGCGACACCCGTTGTACAGCACGCAATTATAAAACAATTATTTTCTCATGGTAGCTATCAAGAAGTTCTTTCTTCAGTGAATCGAAAAAAAATGGGCTTGTTCGTGAAGGAAACGTTAGAAAAAGAAGAAGTATTACTAGATTACTTATCTAAAACGGCTGGTAAAATCATTATCTATTGCGCCACGCGCAACAAAACAGAACAAATCAGTCAACTTATTCAGGCGAAAACCAGTTTTAAGGTAGCCTATTATCATGGGGGCTTGGAGGCTAGTGAACGTAGTCGCTTGCAAGAACAATTTATTGATAATCAAATCGATATTCTTTGTGCAACGAATGCTTTTGGGATGGGAATCGACAAACCTGATGTTCGTGGAGTGATTCATTTTGATTTGCCTGATAGCTTAGAAAATTACCTGCAAGAAATCGGGCGAGCTGGACGTGATGGTCAAAAAAGTTGGGCGCTATTATTGTATAAAAAAGGGGATGAATTTATTCATCGGTTTTTCTTAGAAGAGACAAGAGCGAATCGAGCGACATTAAAATCGCTGATTGAAGGAGAAGAACAAGCAGGTTTGTTAGAAAATGCCACCGAGTTACAACAAAAATGGGTTCAAGGCTATTTAGCCAAGGATTATTCTTTTGAAGAGCTAGAGCATCGTTTAGAGGAGAAAGAAAAAGATCGTCAAGCGCAATTAAGAGGGATGCTGACGTATATTGAAACCACAACCTGTCGAAGAACGTTGATTCAAACTTATTTTCAAGAACCGATTGTCAAACAATCACCGGAAACTTGTTGTGATAATTGTGCGTTATTCTTTGACATTTACCAAGATTCAATAGTAAAATCGAACAAGACCAGCAATCAAAATGAAGGAGGTTGGCGTTCTAAATTTCTAAAATTATTTAAAGAACGTGATTAATTCATTTTTTTAGTCGGCAGTTGGCAAAAGCTATGATATAATAACAAGCGAGAGAAGTTTAGGAGGAAATTAGCAGTGAGTAAAAAGGACAAAAAGAAAAACCAAGCTCGTGAGCCATGGGAACAATCAATTTATGAACCTGATCAAAATGGTGGTGGTTCTCGTTTAGCAAAACGCCAACAGCAACGAGGAAATTCATTATTTCTAACTGTTTTAGTTATTTTGCTATTATTAATTATTGCCATTCCAATTGGGACTTTCTTATGGATGATGCAAGACAAGAAACCGAACGAAAGTGCTAGCAAAAATAGCCAGCCATCTTCTTCATTAGTCCAATCATCATCAAAAGAGAAGAAAAAAGAAAGTACGTCAAAATCAGTGGAAAGCTCAGAACCAGCAAGCAGCCAACCAGCTGAAAATACAACACCTTCAAGTTCTGATGCTGCTGCACAGCAACAACAGGACCAACAAGCACAACAGCAACAACAACAACAACAAGAGCAGCAACAACAAGAAGCTCAAAATCAACAACAGCAACAAGCGCAGAACCAACAACCTGTTTATGATACCGTTCAAAGTGGCGAAGGGGCACGTCAAGTTGCCGAACGTAACGGAATGACATTAGAACAAATTTTAGCGTTAAATCCTGGGATTGATACATCTGTGTTTTATCCAGGACAACCATTACGTATTAAATAATCCAGAAAAAGAGGTTTGGACAGCACTTTCAAGGCTAAACCGCGACGAATGATTACATGAGAATGCCAATAAGCAGAAATTTCCGAAAGATGTTTTGCGTCTTTCGAGGGATTTCGGCTTATTGCTTTTTCGTTAGAAACTCGTCATCAGTTTAAATCCAAGTTCTTTTCTTCTGATTTTAATATAAAAGAAGAAGCGCATTTTAAAGGATGCATATCAGTTAAGGAGTTTTTTCATGGGGAAAATCAGTATTGCTATTGACGGACCAGCTTCGTCAGGCAAAAGTACAGTTGCAAAAATTTTAGCAAAACAATTGAATTATGTGTATTGTGACACGGGGGCCATGTACCGAGCGATTACGTATTTGGCCTTGCAAAATCAAATCGACATTCAAGCGGAAGAGCCATTAGTAGCGCTTTGTGTCAACCACACTATTTCTTTTCAGCAAGCAGAGAATGGCCAACGTGTTTTTATCGATGGTCATGAAGTGACCGAAGCGATTCGCCAGCCAGATGTAACGAATGCTGTTTCAGCTGTTTCAAAACATGCAAAAGTTAGAGAAGAAATGGTGGCGTTACAACAGAAAATTGGTCAAGCCGGCGGAGTTGTCATGGATGGTCGAGATATTGGTACTGCAGTTCTACCAAAGGCCGAAGTAAAGATATTCTTGGTGGCTAGCGTTGAAGAACGTGCAGAACGTCGTTTTAAAGAAAATCAAGAAAAAGGGATTGAGACGGATTTTGAAACCTTGAAGGCGGAGATTGAACGTCGGGATTATTTAGATTCAACCAGAGAAGTATCACCCCTTGTCCAAGCAAGTGATGCTGTGAAAATCGATACAACAGGGTTGACGATTGAAGAAGTCGTCGCCGCCATACAAAATGTGATTAAACAAAAAGGTTTTGAACTTTTTTAAAGAATTTTAAGAAAAATAGAAGAAATCGCTTTATTTTTTTACAAAAATCTCGTACTATGTAAGTATATATAGCTAAGTTTTGGAATTTTTGTTGGCATAGGAGGATAAGAGGCATGACAGATTTTGAAGACAAACAAGTAGCAAACAACGAAACAATGGAAGATGCAATGAACAGCGTTCAAGAAGTCAGTGTTGGCGATATTGTTAAAGGCGAAGTTTTAGCCATTGAAGACAAACAAGTTGTTGTCGGCATTGAAGGAGCGGGCGTTGAAGGCGTTGTTCCTGCAAAGGAATTATCGACTTTACCAGTTGAAGATGTACACGAACTTGTGAAAGTCGGTGATGTGTTAGATTTAGTTGTTATCACATCAATTGGCAAAGATAAAGAAAACGGCAGTTATTTACTGTCAAAACGCCGTTTAGATGCTAAAAAAGTTTGGGAAGAAATTGAACAAGATTTCCAAGCGGGCAAAGTAATCGAAGCACCTGTTACAAATGTTGTTAAAGGTGGTTTGGTTGTTGATGTTGGTGTTCGCGGATTTGTTCCTGCCTCAATGGTTGAAGATCATTTTGTTGCAGATTTTTCTGAATATAAAGGTCAAACACTAGCATTTAAAATTATTGAAATCGAACCTTCAGAAAACCGCTTAATTCTTTCACATAAAGCAGTTGTTGAAGCTGAAAAAGAATCGAAAAAAGAAGAATTACTTTCTTCTTTACATGACGGAGACGTTGTTGAAGGGAAAGTAGCTCGTTTAACAGATTTCGGCGCATTCATTGATTTAGGTGGCGTGGATGGTTTAGTTCATGTTTCTGAAATTGCTCATCAGCATGTGGGCAAACCAAGTGATGCGTTAACTGTTGGCGAAGACGTTCAAGTAAAAATTCTTTCAATTAATCCAGATGAAGGACGTATTTCTTTATCTATTAAAGAAACATTGCCTGGACCATGGACAGATATCGAAACAAAAGCAGCCGCTGGGACTGTTTTAGATGGCACAGTAAAACGCCTAACAAGCTTCGGTGCCTTTGTGGAAGTTTTCCCTGGTGTGGAAGGATTAGTGCATATTTCTCAAATTTCTCACAAGCATATTGCAACGCCTCATGAAGTCCTTCATGAAGGGGATCAAGTACAAGTGAAAGTTTTAGAAGTTAATCCAGAGGAACATCGTATTGCTTTAAGTATCAAAGCGTTAGAACCAAAACCTGAGTCTCAAGAAGAACCAAAAGAAGAACAGGAATATGAATTGCCTGAAGAAAATACTGGTTTTACCATGGGCGATATTTTAGGTGACGCTTTATCTGACGCGAAAGAAGAGGAATAACCCGTTACTTTCTTGAAATTTATGAGTTTGACATAGCCGTAAACAGATCGGCTATGTCAAACTCATTTTTTCTTGAATTGGTTAGAAAATCAGCAGAAACTAAAACTTTTCTTGCACTTTAAGGTTTGATTAGGTAAACTAGTAAGGATTGAAATTCTCAAGGAGGGAATCAAATGGCAAATCCAACTATTGCGATTGTCGGTAGACCGAATGTCGGTAAATCGACTATTTTTAACCGCATTGCCGGTGAGCGTATCTCGATTGTAGAAGATACTCCTGGCGTAACACGCGACCGTATTTATACAACTGGAGAATGGTTAGGGCGTGAATTTAGTATTATTGATACCGGTGGGATTGATTTAGGTGACGAACCATTTATGGATCAAATCAAACACCAAGCAGAAATTGCGATTGATGAAGCAGATGTGATTATCTTTGTTGCTAGTGGTCGTGAAGGAATTACTGATGCAGATGAGTTAGTAGCAAAAATTTTATATCGTAGTAATAAACCAGTGATCTTAGCTGTTAATAAAGTTGACAATCCTGAAATGCGTAATGATATTTATGAATTTTATGCTTTAGGACTAGGGGATCCTTTCCCAGTTTCTGGTAGTCATGGTTTAGGCATTGGCGATGTGTTAGACGAAGCAGTTAAACATTTTCCTAACACTTCAGAAGAAGAGGACGAAGATACAATTAAATTCAGTTTAATCGGGCGTCCAAATGTCGGTAAATCATCATTGATTAATGCTATTCTTGGTGAGGATCGCGTGATTGTTTCAGATATTGAAGGAACAACGCGAGATGCAATCGATACGTATTTTGAATCTGAAGAAGGTCAAAAGTTCTTAATGATTGATACGGCTGGTATGCGTAAACGTGGGAAAGTATACGAATCAACTGAAAAATATAGCGTCATGCGCGCAATGCGGGCGATTGAACGCTCAGACATTGTTTTAATGGTCTTGAATGCAGAAGAAGGTATTCGTGAGCAAGACAAGCGTGTGGCGGGCTATGCCCATGAAGCAGGTCGCGGTATTATTATCGTGGTCAACAAATGGGATACAGTCAAAAAAGATACAAATACAATGCGTGATTTTGAAGCGGAAATTCGTGATGAATTCCAATATTTAGATTATGCACCCATTATTTTTGTGTCTGCATTAACCAAACAACGTTTAAACAAACTGCCTGAACTAATTGAAACAGTAAGTATGAATCAAAACTTACGGATTCCTTCAGCGTTGTTAAATGACGTTGTAATGGATGCTGTAGCAATTAATCCAACACCAACCGATAAAGGAAAACGTTTGAAGATTTTTTATGCAACACAAGTGGCAGTCAAACCACCTACATTTGTTATTTTTGTCAACGAAGAAGAACTAATGCACTTTTCTTATGCCCGGTTTTTAGAAAATCAAATCAGAAAAGCATTTACGTTTGAGGGCACGCCAATTAAAATCATTCCGCGACGCCGAAAATAGTGCATTCTACCATACTTTTTTTAGATATTCAAATAAATTTATCAACTTTGAGAAAAAATGATTATTTTTTGAAAAAACTGGTTAAAATACACTAAAAACCTTGCTATTACAACTTTCTTATGCTATCTTGTTAACAGAATATTGAACCAGATCAATATTTGCTGTCTGTTTTTGGACCACTCAAAAATAGACGGAACTTTAGGTGTGTAAAAACATCGTATCTCTTATAGAGGAGGTGAAATGATCCATGGCAAATAAAGCAGAATTAATCGAAAACGTTGCATCTTCAACTGGTTTAACTAAAAAAGATGCTACTGCAGCAGTAGACGCTGTCTTTTCAACAATTCAAGAAACTCTTGCTAAAGGTGAAAAAGTTCAATTAATCGGTTTTGGTAACTTTGAAGTTCGCGAACGCGCAGCTCGTAAAGGACGTAACCCACAAACTGGACAAGAAATTCAAATCGCTGCAAGCAAAGTACCTGCATTCAAACCAGGTAAAGCATTGAAAGATGCAGTGAAATAAGACAGACAATTAGAACCCTTGGTTTCCAAGGGTTCTTTTTTGAATCATACATAAAAAATGTTATTTTAAGAGGTGGTCGAAACAGTACGCTAAAAGGCTAAATTGTAACGAACCTTAGGTGAGAAAAACGTGCTTCGCTCCGAGAATCAAGCGGGAACGGTTCGACACTCGCTCCTTGCTTTTTTGATAAAAAGAGAAAGATTTATGAATGAAGGACAAAAATAAGTTGTTGCCAGTAGCTGTTTTTTAGTGGTTATGCTAGACTTGGGGTGAAGGAAGAGGAAACAGTCTTAAGGTGGTGAATCAATGAAATACAACTATTCTAGAGGGGAAAACAAGGTCGCTATTATTTATGGAGAAACATTTGCTTCCGTCCTAAAAAAACGACCAGTAACGACGGAGTCAATCGTTGTTTTGGCGAATCAGCGTTACTATGATCTTTTTTCGGAGAAGATTAATTATGCCTTTGGGGAACAGTTGGGATTAAACTGGTATATTTGTCGCAATGATGTTCATTGCAATGACTTATCAGAATTAGAAAGTGTGTTACGTTTCTTAGCTGATTGGCCAGAAAATCAGGATGTTTTATTGATTGGTTTAGGTAATGAAGGGGTACTACAATTAACCGCATTTTTGCACCAAGTAAGTAAGTGTTCCTCCAAATGTTGGCTGATGCCTGTGTCTGTTCAAGCGTTACGGCAAGGACTTTTACCAAGTGTCACAATTCAGCAAGCACAGCATGCAACTATGCATATAGAAAATCATTCAGAAGAAATTTTGTTTGATAGTACCTTGACCAATAAAAAAGGTGCCGCTCCTTTAATTGATTTGCTCGTTTTTATTCGAGCGGGTCTTGTCTGTGATTATACTTATTTACAAATGTTATACCAAACGTATCCAGATAAAAAACGGTTGAATCAAACGTCATTTAATGGTATTTTAGACGAGTTGTTATCTTTGTATGAACAAGCAGGGGAAAAAGTGGATCAATTTGGCCGAGTTTTTGAAGCGGCCTTTGCTACAACCGAAAATGGCCATTTGTTATCAGGTCCCATGAAACGATTATTGGGATTATTGTTACAAGTTTTATGGAGCCAGCAAGTCAATCACTTTGACTTTCAATTTAAAAATTTTATCGTTTGGTTTATTCGCTTAGGTTTTCCGGTGGCGTTTCCAAAAGAAATTTTAAGTGCTGATTACGCAGAACAAGTCTTGGCTCACACAGAAACACTAGGTCCTCCTATGGTGTTGGAAAAAATCGGTCAGCTAGGAGCAGCTTTAAAGCCAACGCCCGATCAACTGTTAACAACGATTGAAAGATACCAAGAAATTTTAAAAGAGATTTGAGGGGAAATTATGTCATATAGTGAAAAAATGGTTCAAGCATTACAAGCTGAAAATTTAGCAGAAGCACAGTTAATGTTTGAAGAAGCATTAAAGAAAGATGATGAAAATACCTTAGCTGATTTAGGGGAAACGTTATTATCTTTAGGTTTTCTAGAAGAAGCCAAACAAATTTTCCAACAATTGTTGGAACAATTTCCCGATGCAGATGGCTTAAACATTCCATTAGCAGAAATCGCCATTGAAAATAATGAAATAGATGACGCATTCATCTATTTAGAAAAAATTCCAGAAACTAGTTACAGTTATATCCAAAGTCTCTTAGTCACTGCGGATTTGTACCAAGTTTTAGGGATTCCAGAAGTCAGTGAAGCGAAATTAAAAGAAGCAGCCAATCTTATGCCAGAAGAGCCGTTAATTCAATTTGCTTTGGGAGAACTATATTTTACAAATGGTCAATTTGTTGAGGCTATTACTCGTTATCAAAGCATTGTAGAAAGCGGGACAGCGCAAATCTCTGCTATTTCCTTGAATGAACGCTTAGGAAGTAGTTACAGCATGTTAGGTGATTTTGAAGAAGCAGTTCCTTATTTGGAAGCCGCGGTCAAAGAAGAACAAACAGACGATCGTTTATTCCAGTTAGCTTTCACTTATTTACAGTTACATGAGAATCAAAAAGCCATTACGTTGTTCCAGCAATTAAAAACACTAAACCCACATTATCAATCACTTTATCTATATTTAGCGGAAGCGCTCCAAGAAGAAGAGCAATTAGAGGAAGCAAAAGCGGTGATCGAAGAAGGAATTGCGGAAAACCCCTTCCAAGTAGAGTTATACCAATTTGCCTCTGAAAATGCCTATCGCTTACACGATATTGCTGGTGCTGAAAACTGGTTGTTAAAAGCTTTGGAATTAGGTGAGAAAACAGATGAAAGTCGTTTGACCTTAAGTAATCTCTACATCACGGAAGAGCGTTTTGAGGAAGTAATTACTATCTTAAATGATTTAGAGGAAACGGATCATCCTTATGCTGAATGGAATTTAGCAAAAGCGTACAACGAATTAGAAAACTTTGCCGTCGCTAAAGTTCATTATGAACAAGCAGCGCAAGAATTGTCTCACGAACCAGAATTTCTAAAAGAATACGCATTGTTCTTACGAGAAGAAGGCGAACTTGAAAAAGCAAAACACTTGTTATACCACTATTTGGAACATGAACCTGGTGATGTCGACATGCAATCTGTGCTAGCAGATATGGAAGAAAGA
The DNA here is from genome assembly GCF_050536915.1 of Enterococcus sp. DIV1316a. Taxonomy (NCBI): domain Bacteria; kingdom Bacillati; phylum Bacillota; class Bacilli; order Lactobacillales; family Enterococcaceae; genus Enterococcus; species Enterococcus sp. DIV1316a. Next base: position 1,289,835 of record NZ_CP172913.1, read on the forward strand.
TAGGAAACGACGATGTTTGTTAGTTTATCAGAAAAGAAAAAATTTTTAACTTGGTTAGTGAATACCGTGCCTTTTGGAAGAAGAGAAGTACTGTGGATTTTAAATTACTTATTAACGCATGATGCGATTTTAAATAATGTTCATTTTGTTGAGAACGTAGAGAAAACCGATCGGGGGATCCGTGTGGTAGCGGATGGTTTAGGTAAGGAGCCGTTATTGCTTTTTATCCAAGCACAAGAATTTACAGATCCGGAACAAATTTTTCACGAGATTCGGATGAATTGGCGGAAAGCTCTTTATTTAGAATGTGTATTTCCAGAGGCTTGGCAAACGAGCCAGTATTTATCTGTTTTAGAAGATAATCCGTTTGCGCCATGGAATGAACAAGTGGATCAGGAAGTTGCCAGAGCGATTGATCAATACTTTAAGCAAGAAGAACAAACGCAGCGAATGGCATTAATTAAAGCTCAAATTGATGATGCTTTAGAAACAGGCAACAAAGAAGCGTTTTTAGAATTATCCGATGAATTAAATCGTTTGAAGCAACAATAAATAAAACCCAGCATTTTCAATAAATGCTGGGTTTTATTTATTGTTTTAATTTAAAGCGCCGTTGTTTGCTGGGTTTTGCATAAGTAAAGCCTTCGCCAATTGCTTCATGTACGTTAATGATGGACACAAAGGCTTTTTCATCTATTTCATTAGCAATCCGTTTGACTTCCATTATTTCTCGAGGGCTGACTACCGTGTAGAGAACCCGTTTTTCCACTTGTGAATAAGCACCTTCACCATTTAAATATGTTACCCCGCGTTCTAAAGAAGCCATTAAACTTTGACCGATTTCTTCGGAATGATTGGAAACAATTAAAATTCCTTTCGCAGCATAGGCTCCATCGAGTACAGAATCAACAACACGACTGAAAACAAAGGACACAATTAAAGTATACATCATTCGTTTGACATCAATATAGGTCAACGAGAGGAGTAAGACTGCAACATCAAAAAGTAACAACGAGCGTCCCATGCTAATCCCAAAGTATTTTTCGAAAATGCGGGCAATGACGTCGGTCCCACCAGTGGTTCCGCCTACGCGGTAAACAAGGCCACTACCGAATCCTGCGGCCAAACCAGCTAAGAGAGCAGCAATCAATAAATCATGATCTAAATTAATTTCAACAGGAAATTTTTGCCAAAACCACAAAAATACCGATAACGACACGGTACCAATTAGCGTATAATAGAGGGAACGTTTGCCTAAAATTTTACCACCAATTAATAAGAGCGGAATATTGATTAATAATGTCGTATATGCTGGGTTAAAATGAAATAAGGCTCTTAAAATCAAAGTAATCCCCGTGACACCACCTTCGGCCAGGTCATTGGCAATATTGAAAGTAACCAAACCAAAGGCATAGATACAGCTTCCTAATACAATAAATAACACATCTTTAAAATAAAATCTTTGTTCTTCCATTTAATCACGTCCTTTTACAGTATAAACTGTATCATTCTCTATATAAAACAACAAGTAGAACCTTTCCAGATAGCCAAGTTTTTGATAAGATGTAGGAGGTAGAGTAAGAAAGGTTGGGGTAAAATGTCAGAATCAGAACAACGTAGTTTGCAATCGATGCAAACAGAAGTTGATGATTATATTCAACAGTTTAAAACAGGCTATTTTTCACCATTAGGACAAATGGCTCGTTTGACGGAAGAGGTCGGAGAATTAGCCCGTGAAGTCAATCATTATTATGGTGAAAAACAGAAAAAAGCAGACGAAAAACCAAAGACAGTATCAGAGGAACTTGGAGATGTCTTTTTTGTATTGATTAGCATGGCAAATTCTTTAGAGATTGATTTAACCGAAGTTTTTGAAGAAAATATGGCCAAATTTAACAAGCGGGATCGCTATCGCTTTGAAAGAAAGGATGGGAAAACACATGATTAAAATAATTGTCGCTGGGTTTAAAGGACGGATGGGCAGTACTGCTACACAAATGGTCTTAGAAACCGCAGACTTTGAATTAGTAGGTGTGTATGATCCTCATGAAGCACAAGAAACTGTTTCTTTCAATGATGAAACAGCAATTCCCGTTTTTCAGCGCTTAGAAGAAGTCCTAGCTGTCAAACCAGATGTTTGGATTGATTTTACGGTTCCTGAAGCCGCCTATCCAAATACACGTTTTGCGTTGGAACATGGTATGGCGCCAGTTGTTGGGACGACAGGCTTTACGGAGGAACAAATCAACGAATTGACAAACCTATCTCGAGAAAAAGCCATCGGCGGCTTAATTGCGCCAAATTTTGCAATTGGGGCAGTTTTAATGATGCAATTTGCCCAAAAAGCGGCACAGTATTTTCCGGATGTGGAAATCATTGAATTACATCATGATAACAAATTGGATGCACCGAGCGGAACGGCTATAAAAACTGCAGAAATGATTCAAGAAGTTCGGCCAGCAAAAAAACAAGGGAATCCGCAAGAGGTAGAATCAATACCAGGGGCACGCGGGGCTGATTTCGAGGGTCTGCGAATCCATAGTGTCCGCTTACCTGGTTTAGTGGCACACCAACAAGTCCAATTTGGCAGTGTAGGTGAAGGGCTCACTATTCGGCATGATTCTTATGATCGGCGTTCATTCATGACAGGAGTAGCGTTAGCTTGTCGGCAAGTGGTACAGAGAACAGAACTACTTTACGGATTGGAACAGATGCTATGAAATTGACAACTATTCCAAACGAATTTAAAGAAGCCGCTCCCGTTATTCGTGAAATCAATGCACAGGGCTTTGAAGCGTATTTTGTCGGGGGCAGCGTCCGTGATGCTTTATTAAATAAACCAATCCATGATGTCGATATTGCGACAAGTGCCTATCCAGAAGAGATTAAGCAAATTTTTAAACGAACCGTTGATGTGGGCATCGAACATGGCACAGTCCTTGTATTGATGGAAGACCAACAGTATGAAGTAACAACCTTTCGTACCGAGTCAACTTATCAAGACTTTCGTCGACCAGATGAAGTCACCTTTGTTCGCTCCTTGAAAGAAGACTTAAAACGGCGAGATTTTACGATTAATGCCTTGGCGCTCGACAGCACAGGCGAAATCATTGATTTATTTGATGGTATCGAAGATTTAACTAATCAAACCATTCGTGCTGTCGGTAATCCCCATGAGCGGTTTCATGAAGATGCTCTGCGAATGATGCGGGGCTTACGCTTTGCTAGCCAATTAGATTTTAAAATTGAAGAAAAAACCTTAGCCGCTATCGCTGAATTTCATCCTTTATTAGAAAAAATTTCAGTAGAACGCATTACGATTGAATTTGTAAAAATGCTTTTAGGGGTTAATCGACAAGGTGGCTTAGCTCCGTTTATTGAAACAGAATGCTATCAATATTGTCCCAAATTACGAGAACAAGGGGCTGGACTTTTTCGTTTAATGGACTTGCCTGCTCGTCAAATTGAAACAGAAGCAGAAGCGTGGACGTTACTTATTCAATCGTTGAATTTACCAGAAGCAGAAATTCGCTCCTTCTTAAAGGCTTGGAAACTTTCAAATCAATTAATTCAAAACGTTTCACAATTAGTACGCGGTTTGCGTTTTCGCTTGAGTAACGACTGGCAGCCAATGATCCTTTATGAATTAGGCGAAGAATCAGCAGTACTTGTTGAAAGGCTTTTATATTATTACCAACAAGAGAGTCAAGTACAAGTAACAAAAGAGTTAGTTAAGGCATTACCCATCCATCAAAGACATGAATTGGCCATAACAGGAAAAGACCTTTTAGCCGTCTTAGAAGAAACACCAGGCAAATGGTTAGGGGAACTGATTGCTGAAATCGAGCAACACGTTGTTGAAGGTAGCTTAGAGAATAAACAAGAAGTTCTGCTTTCGTTTGCCAAAAAACAACGTTCAAAAGGAGAGAAAGCATAATGCCAACAGAAATGTTTACAAAAGAATTCTTGGTGAAAGAATCACAAACGGCTAAAATGCTCGGTTCTGGTGACTTAGAAGTTTTAGGAACCCCTGCTTTAGCTGCCATGATTGAACAAACAGCCAAAGAAGCTGTGAAGGACCAATTATCAGTTGGGGAAACAACTGTCGGAACGGTGTTAGAATTGCGCCACTTATTTCCATCCGCGGTAGGGGCGACAATCGTTGTTACGATGACCAGCATTGAACAGACTGCACACAAAATACGCTATGAATTTGTTGCTTATGAAGGAGAACGACAAATTGCCAAAGGTTCTCACCAACGTGCAGTAGTTGAGATTGATTCTTTTTTAAAAAGAATAACAAAAGATTAAGAATCTACAGCGAAAGTTTGTGACCGTTTATCAAAAGTATGGTAAACTAATAATGTAAGAAATTATTTTTAAGTAAGGAGATTTGTGCTATGGCTAGAGAAATGACAGGACTTAAATTTTATTTCAGAAATGGTGAAACTTGGACGATTGATCGTCGTTTTATTGGTGATTTATGGATCAAACATATTACAACAAGTTTTGGCCGTATCCATGGTAGTGAATTTGTTGAAATTCATCCATGTGAAGGGTTCAAAATTGAAATTTTCCAAGAAGGAGATCATGTTCAAACCCACGATATTAACTTAGGTGGCTTAGAATTAGGGATGTTCTCTCGTGCTTTAAAATATGAAGATATCGAACGTATGGAAATTCTTTACAAAAATGGCACACCAGATTTAGTTTATTTCCCTTACAAAGATAAAACAGATGAGGGCTTGGATAACATCTATCAATCTACAAAAGTCAGCGAAAAAACTAAAAACTTATACATTGTTATCGACCCAACACAAACAGTTGACGATGTATACGCTGAAGAATTAAAATAATTTTTGCCCCACAGGAATCAGTGAAATGACTGGTTCCTGTGGCTTTTTTAGTCTTTTGGCGAATAAAATAACATTGTTTTTAATGGAATAGTCGAAAAAATAAGCGAATAAGTGTTGACACATGTTTTTTCTAGCTGTATACTGTTAACAATTCTTAATTAAATCAGTTTTGGAGTGATTCTTATGACAACAACGAAGAAAAACCATACACAACTGAATAACTTTTACTTTAGCTATTTTAGATAGGTTTGTATTCATAACATTATGGGTACAGACAACAAACGTTTGTATCTATAATGGCTAGGGAAATTTAAGATGACTTTCAGCCATGTAGATTTAAGAAAATCTATAGTGGCTTTTATATTGCTTTTTTGTAGGGTATTCACTGTAGATTTTTCTTAAAATTTACTGTGAATATCCTTTTTGTTTGGCCAAAAATTAGGATTTCAGAAACTTACTAAAAAAATTTCGTAAAGGAGCACACAGGATGAAAGAAATAACTGGAGCCACTCGTTTAGCTGGGTTATTCGCGAAACCTAGCCAACACAGTATTTCACCGTTGATTCATAATACAGCATTTCAAAATTTAGGAGTTGATGCTCGGTATCTGGCGTTTGACGTTGGACAAGAGACATTGCCACAAGCAATTGAAGCGATTCGAACGTTTCACATGTTAGGGGCCAACTTATCAATGCCCAATAAAGTGGCGGCTGTAAGTTATATGGATGAACTAAGTCCTACCGCTCAACTGGTTGGCGCAATTAATACGATTGTCAACAAAGATGGAAAACTTTACGGAGACAGCACGGATGGTACTGGTTTTATGTGGAGTTTGAAAGAGAAAAAGGTTGACGTTTTTCAGAATAAAATGACCATCTTAGGAACAGGTGGTGCAGCCTTATCAATCATTGCCCAAGCTGCTTTAGATGGCGTGAAAGAAATCGCCGTTTACAACAGGAAAAGCGCGGGGTTTAACGACAGTCAAAAAAAACTGGCAAATTTCACTGAACGAACCAACTGTGTAATCCATTTAAACGATTTAGCGGATACTGAAAAACTAGCAAAAGATGTTGCTGAAAGCGTCTTGTTAGTTAATGCAACGAGTGTGGGTATGCATCCACATGCACATAGTAGTCCTATAGAAAATTATGCAATGATTCAACCGAAGTTATTCGTGTATGATGCTATTTATAATCCCAGAGAAACACAGTTATTAAAAGAAGCCCGTTTACGTGGCGCAGAAACAAGCAACGGCTTGGACATGCTACTTTATCAAGGAGCTGTTGCTTTTGAACAATGGACAGGACAAAAAATGCCTGTATCAGTCGTAAAACGTAAAATTGAAAATAGATAAAAAGAGCGCCGTTTAAAGGCATGAGGAGAGAATATAATGATCGTAATTATGAAAGAAAATGCAACCGAAAAGCAAATGAAACAAGTCATTGATTTAGTAACAGGTGCAGGCTTAACTACTCAAACAAGTCAAGATAATGGAAAAACAGTGATAGGCTTGATTGGTGATACAGAAAAATTAGTTGAAGCAGAGTTAACAGCATTAGAAGGCGTGGAGAAAAGTGTCCGCATTTCGTTGTCTTACAAACTAACGAGTCGTTTATTTCATCCAGAGAATACAGTGGTTGATGTGAACGGTGTTAAAATCGGTGACGGCAGTATGACCATGATGGCGGGCCCTTGTTCAATCGAAAGCTTAGATCAGATTCGCGAATGTGCGCGAATTGCTAAAGCTGGAGGTGCAACAATTTTACGAGGTGGTGCATTCAAACCTAGAACGTCGCCATACGCTTTCCAAGGACTAGAAGAAGAAGGACTAAAATACATTCGCCAAGCGGCTGATGAATTAGATATGCAAGTCATTACAGAAGTGATGGATGAAGCGAATTTAGAACTTGTCGCAAAATACAGTGACATTTTACAAATCGGTGCGCGCAACATGCAAAATTTCAAGTTATTACAAGCGGTTGGTAAAACTGGAAAACCTATTGGCTTAAAACGCGGGATTGCTGGTACGATTGATGAATGGCTAAACGCAGCTGAATACATTGCTGCGCAAGGAAATTTCAATGTGATCTTCATTGAACGTGGGATTCGTACGTACGAAACCGCTACGCGCAATACACTTGATTTAAGTGCGGTGCCTTTAATTAAAAAATTAAGTCATTTTCCAATTATTGTTGATCCGAGTCATGGTGTTGGTATCTGGGATTTAGTACCGCCAATGGCCCGAGCAGGTGTTGCTTCAGGTGCGGACGGCTTGATTGTAGAAATTCACCCAGATCCAGCGAATGCGTGGTCAGATGGGCCACAATCCTTGAATGAAAAAACTTACCTACGTATGATGAAAGAAGTTCATATCATCGAAAAAGCAATGAAAGAAATTAATGCTTTAGAAGATTAGTAAAGACAGAGGAGTAGAGGACATGAAATTAACCGTAACGTTACCTACACATTCATATGATTTAACCATCGAAACAGGTGCCTTAGATAAAATTGGCACCTGGGTACGTAGCCTGTGGCAGCCACAACGGGTAGCGATTATTACCGATGAAACGGTGAATAAATTATATGGCGCAGCTGTTGAGAAAGAATTGCAAGCTGCTGGTTTTGAAACATCATTGATTGCTGTAGCGGCAGGTGAACAAAGTAAGAGCCTCGAAACAGCTCAGCTGCTTTATGATTTTTTAGCGGAACAGCAATTGACTCGAAGTGATGGTTTAATTGCTTTAGGTGGAGGCGTTGTGGGAGATCTAGCTGGATTTGTCGCTTCAACCTATATGCGTGGCATTCACTTTTTGCAAGTACCAACAACCTTACTGGCACAAGTAGATAGTAGCATTGGAGGTAAAACAGCGGTTAATACTAAAAAAGCCAAAAATCTTGTCGGTACTTTTGCCCAACCAGATGGGGTTTTAATTGATCCTAATACACTTAAAACATTAGAACCAAGACGTGTGCGTGAAGGAATTGCAGAAATTGTAAAATCAGCAGCTATCGCTGATGTTGAATTGTGGCATCGTTTATCCTCTTTGGAAAATGAACAAGATTTAGTGGCACATGCAGAAGAAATTATCACGGCCTGTTGCAAGATTAAACGTGATGTCGTCGAAGAAGATGAATTAGATTTGGGCTTACGTTTGATTCTGAATTTTGGGCATACGATCGGCCACGCATTAGAAAATACAGCTGGTTACGGGGTGATTGCTCACGGTGAAGGCGTTTCTTTAGGAATGATTCAAATAACTCAAGTCGCAGAACAACAAGGGCTTTCCCCACTTGGGACTACCCAAGAGTTGGTCACCATGCTAGAAAAGTTCCATTTACCAGTAACCACAGATCGTTGGTCAGAAGAACGTCTCTATCAAGCCATTACACATGATAAAAAAACACGTGGGGGACAGATTAAAATCATTGTCTTAGAAAAAATTGGTCAAGCGAAAATTGTCTCTTTACCAACGGAAGAAATTCGAGCATTTTTAAACAGAGAAGGAGGAATTTAAGATGCGCTTTATTACAGCAGGCGAATCACATGGACCTGAATTAACTGCTATTATTGAAGGCTTACCAGCCGGCTTGCCTTTAAGTAGCGAAGAGATTAACCGAGAATTAGCAAGACGTCAAGGCGGTTACGGTCGTGGAGGACGGATGAAAATTGAAAAAGACCAAGTACGTATTACTTCGGGCATTCGGCATGGTAAAACACTTGGCTCACCAGTAACGTTGATTGTCGAAAACAAAGACTGGAAAAATTGGACCTCCGTGATGTCAGTAGAGCCAGTTCCTGAAAAACAAAAGAAAATCCGCCGCGTCAGCAAACCACGTCCAGGACATGCTGATTTAGTCGGTGGCATGAAATATCAACATGATGATTTACGGAATGTTTTAGAACGGTCTTCGGCACGAGAAACAACGATGCGTGTGGCGATTGGTGCGGTTGCTAAAAAACTCTTAGCTGAACTGGATATCCAAGTCGCTGGGCATGTCGCGGTGTTAGGCGGGATTGAAGCTACGATTCCTGAAAATTTAACGATTCGTGAAATTCAAGAACGATCTGAACAATCTGCCGTTCGCGTATTAGATCCTTCCGTAGAAGAAAAAATGAAAGAACTAATTGACCAAACCAAGAAAAATGGCGATACAATTGGTGGGGTAGTAGAAGTACTTGTGGGTGGCGTTCCAGCTGGCTTAGGTAGCTATGTTCAATGGGATCGTAAACTAGATGCCAAAATTGCGCAAGCTGTTGTAAGCATCAATGCTTTTAAAGGTGCTGAGTTTGGCATTGGATTTGAAATGGCGCAACGCCCTGGTAGTCAAGTGATGGACGAGATTGTTTGGGACGAAAGTACTGGTTATACCAGAACTTCCAACAATTTAGGCGGTTTTGAAGGAGGAATGACCAACGGAATGCCAATCATCGTTCGTGGTGTCATGAAACCTATTCCAACCCTTTATAAACCATTACAAAGCGTGAATATTGATACAAAAGAGCCTTATAAGGCCAGCGTTGAGCGCTCTGATAGCACGGCGGTACCGGCCGCTAGCGTTGTTTGTGAAGCCGTTGTTGCAACGGAAGTAGCGAAGGCTATGCTCGAAAAATTTGATAGTGACTCATTTGAACAAATGAAAGAAGCAGTGAAACGTTATCGTCTATATACTCAAAACTTTTAATGGAAAAAAGTCGCAAGGTATATGGAGGGAAAAATGAAGAAACGTATTTTAATCGTAGGATTAGGGCTAATCGGGAGTTCACTGGCTTTGTGTATCAAAAAAGGGCATCCAAACAGTGAGATTATCGGTTTCGATAATCAAGCGGAGTCAACTGAATTTGCTAAGAAAACGGGTCTAATTGATGAGATAGCTGAATCTTTAACAAGTGGGGCAAGACGAGCAGAGATTATTTTTCTTTGTTCCCCAGTTAAAGCAACTTTAGTACAACTAGAAGAATTAAACCAATTATCACTAGAAACTGCTCTGATCACAGATGTGGGTAGTACCAAGGTGGAAATTAATCAGTTAGCAACAAAGCTTAACATGAAAAATTTTATTGGTGGTCATCCAATGGCTGGTTCACATAAATCCGGCGTAACAGCCGCTGATGAACGTTTGTTTGAAAATGCCTACTATATTTTTACCGATGACCATGGCGAAAAAAACAAACAGATTCAGGAGTTACAAACGTTACTAAAAGGAACGCATGCGAAGTTTATTACGATGCCTGCACAGGAACATGATGAAATTACTGGTGCTCTAAGTCACTTGCCACATATTGTTGCCGCAGCTTTAGTGAACGAAAGTCAGCAACTGAATACCACTTACCCTAGAGCACAGCAGCTAGCGGCTGGAGGATTTAGAGATATTACTCGAATTGCTTCCTCTGATGTAACGATGTGGACGGATATTTTATTAAGCAATCGCTTAGTATTATTGGACTTACTAGAAAATTGGCAAAAAGAGATGACTACTGTTTGCCAATGGTTAACAGAAAAAAATGCCCCAGCTATTCGTAATTTTTTTGATAAGGCCAAAGAAACACGTGCTCAGTTGCCCATTCATAAAGAAGGCGTAATCCCAGCTTTCTATGATCTGTTTGTTGATGTACCAGATCAACCAGGAATCATTGCTGAAATTACGCAAATTTTAGGCGAAGCGGACCTTTCTCTTACAAATATTAAAATTTTAGAAACGAGAGAAGAAATCTATGGGATTCTTCAATTGTCTTTTAAAAATCAACCAGACTGCCAAGCTGCAAAACAAATTTTATCTAAAGAAACGAACTATACGTGTTATGAAAAATAAGAGGTGATGAGGGTGCAACTACGTACAAATGTGAAACATTTACAAGGGACTCTGATGGTTCCTAGCGACAAATCGATTTCCCATAGAAGTATTATGTTTGGAGCAATTTCTTCTGGAAAAACGACGATTACAAATTTTCTAAGAGGCGAAGATTGTTTAAGTACCTTAGCGGCGTTTCGTTCTTTGGGTGTGAACATTGAAGATGACGGGACGACAATCACCGTTGAGGGGCAAGGATTTGCAGGTTTAAAAAAGGCGAAGAATACAATTGATGTTGGAAATTCAGGGACAACAATTCGCCTAATGCTGGGCATTTTAGCTGGCTGTCCCTTTGAAACGCGCCTAGCTGGTGATGCGTCTATTTCTAAACGACCGATGAATCGTGTGATGCTTCCTTTAAACCAAATGGGAGCGGAATGTCAAGGGGTTCAGCAAACGGAGTTTCCGCCAATTTCTATTCGCGGGACTCAAAATTTGCAACCGATTGACTACACAATGCCTGTTGCGAGTGCTCAAGTGAAATCGGCTATTTTATTCGCCGCTTTGCAAGCCGAGGGCACTTCTGTAGTGGTTGAGAAAGAAAAGACACGTGATCATACAGAAGAGATGATTCGACAATTTGGTGGGACACTTGAAGTAGACGGTAAAAAAATTATGTTAACTGGACCGCAACAATTAACAGGTCAAAATGTGGTAGTTCCTGGTGATATCTCTTCTGCAGCTTTCTTTTTAGTTGCGGGTTTAGTAGTCCCAGATAGCGAGATACTTCTGAAAAATGTTGGCTTAAATCAAACGCGGACAGGTATTTTAGATGTGATTAAAAACATGGGTGGTTCCGTCACTATTTTAAATGAAGATGAGGCCAATCACTCTGGCGATTTACTTGTAAAAACGAGTCAATTGACAGCTACAGAGATTGGTGGCGCTATTATCCCACGTTTAATTGATGAGTTACCGATTATTGCTTTGTTAGCTACTCAGGCTACTGGCACGACAATCATTCGAGATGCAGAAGAATTGAAAGTCAAAGAAACCAATCGGATTGATGCAGTAGCGAAAGAATTAACAATTTTAGGCGCCGACATCACGCCTACTGATGATGGCTTAATTATACATGGGCCAACTTCTTTACATGGTGGAAGAGTTACCAGTTATGGGGATCATCGTATCGGGATGATGTTACAAATTGCTGCATTACTTGTAAAAGAAGGCACTGTTGAATTAGATAAGGCTGAAGCAGTTTCAGTTTCTTATCCAGCATTTTTTGACGACTTAGAACGTTTAAGTTGTTAACGAAGGAGGATAACGAACCATGGAAAGCATTGTTTTAATTGGTTTCATGGGTGCGGGTAAAACAACTATTGGTCAAAGTTTGGCCAATAAACTGAAGATGCCTCATCTTGATTTAGATACAGCGTTAATTGAAAAAATAGGACGCTCAATTCCTGACTATTTCGAAAAATATGGTGAAGCAGCTTTCCGAGAACAGGAAACCCAACTTTTAAAGGAGCTGTCAAAAAATACAGCCGTCCTTTCAACTGGTGGCGGGATTGTTGTCGGACCAGAAAATCGTAGCTTATTAAAATCTTTTCAGCAAGTGATTTATTTACATGCGACACCAGAAGAGCTGTTAAAAAGAATCGCAGAAGATACTGAAAACCAACGACCCTTAGCTATAGAACGTTCTTCAAAAGAAATCATTACTTTATTTGAGTCTCGTAAAAATTTTTATGAAGAATGTGCGAAGATGACAATTGATACGACCAATCGCTCGCCAGAAGAAATTATCAATGAAATTCTGCAACAATTAAAGGAGTAGAGAAACGATGAAAGTTGGTTATTTAGGTCCGATTGGTTCCTTTACGTACAGTGCAACGTTGGCTGCTTTTCCTGATGCTACATTGATACCGTACGCATCGATTCCAGCTTGCTTGAAAGCAATTGAACAGCAAGAAGTGGCATGTAGCATTATTCCAATAGAAAACACGATTGAAGGAACTGTTAACGCATCGATAGATTATTTGTATCATCAAGCGCAGTTACCTGTCCAAGCAGAGTTAGTTTTACCGATTCAACAACAATTAATGGTGGCAAAAGAGAATCAAGCGATCTGGCAACAAAGTCAGAAAATTTTATCACATCCGCAAGCATTAGCTCAATCGCAGATGTTTCTAGCGAAAAACTTTCCAGAAGCGATTTTAGAAGCAACGCCTTCAACAGCTTACGCCGCCAAATACATTGCAGAACATCCAGAATTACCTTTTGCAGCTATTGCACCAAAACTTTCTGCGGAAATGTATGATTTGACCATTGTTGAAAAAAATATACAAGATTTATCGGTAAATCAAACCCGATTTTGGGTTCTTGGTTCTGAAAATTTAGCGATTTCTTTCCCGCTATCTGAGAAAAAAATAACGCTGGCGATTACGATGCCAAGTAATGTTCCTGGCTCTTTACACAAAGCATTAAGCGTGTTTAGTTGGCGAGGGATTAATCTTAGCAAAATAGAATCGCGGCCGTTGAAAACAAAGCTCGGAGAGTACTTCTTTTTAATGGACTTAGTGAATGATCAACCAGAAAAACTAATTGAAGCAGCTTTAACAGAACTGGAACTGATTGGCGCAGAAATAAAAATTTTAGGGGATTACCCGATCTATGTTTTGTCCACACTTTAAAGAGTTAAAAATGAAAATGAAGCTTACTTATTAGATAAAGTGAGTTTCATTTTTTATTAAATTACATATTTGTAATAGGAATTTCCTGCGAAATGAGGTATCCTAAGAAAGGTGATAAAACACAGAGGTAAAGGAGTGACACGATGAGTCGTGTAGATCGTTATAAACATATTCATGAAAAATCGAGACCAGCAGAGCATAAAAAGACCTTTAATCCCCGAAAATCAATGGGTGAACATAGAGAAGAAGAACCAGAAGAACTAGCTGAAAGCCTTCAAGAGCCAGTTTACGAAGACAGCTATACTGAGGACAGTCGCAGAAGTGAGAGGCGACACCAAACAGATTCAGGTGGTGGCAACGGTTCTGACCAACCACCCCGCGGAAAAAAAGACAAGAAACCAAAAAAGAAACGTAAAAAATCAAAAACAAAACGCTTTTTCAAATGGCTAGTGATCCTATTGATTCTGTTATTTGCTTATAGTACAGTCATGTTTTTAAAAGGAAAATCTGCAGCAGAACATGATGACTCGTTGCCTCAAGAAAAAGTAGAAACATTTAATGGTGTCAAAAGTAGCAACGGGGCTAAGAATATTTTAATCCTTGGCAGCGATACACGTGGGGAAGATGCTGGACGAGCCGACACAATAATGGTTCTCCAACTAAATGGACCATCAAAAAAACCGAAATTAATTTCATTTATGCGTGATACATTCGTGGACATTCCTGGTGTCGGGCCGAATAAAATTAATGCCGCATACGCTTATGGCGGTGCTGAATTGGTTCGTGAAACGTTAAAACAAAACTTTAATTTAGATACGAAATATTATGCTAAGGTAGATTTCCAATCATTTGAAAAAATTGTTGACTCTATGTTTCCAAAAGGTGTCAAAATCGATGCAGAAAAATCACTGAATTTAGATGGCGTTGATATTGAAAAAGGGCAACAGGTCATGGATGGACATGTCTTACTTCAATACGCTCGCTTTAGGATGGATGAAGAAGGCGACTTTGGTCGGGTTCGTCGCCAACAACAAGTTATGTCAGCTGTAATGAGCCAAATGAAAAACCCAATGACTTTATTAAGAACCCCAGAATCACTTGGGAAATTAGTCGGCTATATGTCGACAGATGTGCCTGTTAGTTTCATGTTAACGAATGGACCATCATTGTTGATTAAAGGAAAAGCAGGGGTTGAGTCATTATCGGTTCCGGTACCAGATTCTTGGAATTTTGGTGAATCCTCTTATGCAGGCAGTATTTTAGAAGTAGATGAACAAAAAAATGCTGACGCCATCGAAAAATTCCTGAACGAATAAGGAAAGCATTTTAAAATATCCTTTTTTATGCTATATTAGAAACAACGTGGAAAATTAGTGAAACGAGGTTACAAAATGAAAATTGCTATTGTGACAGATAGTACAGCTTATTTACCCGAGCGCATTAAAGATCATCCGAATCTTTTTGTAATTCCCATCCCAGTCATTTTAGATGGAAAAATATACAACGAAGGCATTGACATTGAAGCAGATGAATATTATGCATTGCTAAATAATAGTAAAGAATTTCCGACGACTTCACAACCTGCTTTAGGAGAAGTGTTAGAGCTTTACAAATCAATCGCTGAACAAGGGTACGACACCATCATCAGCATTCATCTTTCTTCAGGAATCTCTGGTTTTGTTCATACATTGCACGGACTTACTGATGAAATCCCAGGCGTTGCTTTGTATCCATATGACTCAAAAATTACAAGTATGCCAATGGGACACATGGTAGAAGCTGCTTTAGATTTAACAGAAGAAAAAGCCAGCTTAGAAGAAATTTTTGCCAAATTAGATTTAATTCGTGACAATACGTATGCATATCTAATTGTAGAAGATCTGAACAACTTAGTTCGTGGTGGTCGCTTAACGAATGGCGCAGCCTTGATTGCTGGACTATTGAAGATTAAACCTATCTTGACTTTTGAAGATGGAAAGATTGTATTATTTGAAAAAATCCGTTCAACAAAGAAAGCTTTTGCTCGTGCAGAAAAGATTATTGGTGAACGAAACGCAGGGATTGAAGCACCAGTTAAACTGTACGTGATTCATGCCAATAACCGCATCGTTGCTGAAAAAGAACAAGCAAAATTACAAAAGCTATACCCAAATGCAGAAATTGAAATCGGTCATTTTGGTCCAGTTATCGGGACCCACCTAGGGGAAAAAGCAATTGGTTTAGCGATTTCAGCTCAATAATAAAAGATGAGACAAAAGTAAACTACTTCTGTCTCATCTTTTATTCTATTATTTTGTCGTTTGCTGCTGTTACTCAGCCGAATACTTTTTGTTTATAAGAAAATGTAAAATTACTCCTTTTTATTAGAAAATATCTTGCAAATTAAGCAATTCCTTACAAAGTAATGTATACTAAGGAAGAGGAGGCGGTTAAATGAAAAGAAATATAGCCTTGTTGCAAAGCGAAAAAATGAAAAAAGTTCAAGCTTTAGCAAACTACTACCAAGAATCAATTGACTTACCGCCTGGAAAAAACCGTGAGGCGGTTATCAAAAAGATTAACGAATCAAAAAAAGAAATTAAAGAAATAAATGATATATTAACAGATATTCAAAAGAAAAAGAAATAAAGGAGTCGTTTGTGATTATCGATGGATTTACGTTATTGCTATTTTTATTTGTCGTCGTTATGTATGGTTACTTTTACTTCGTACGTAAAAGTATTGTAATTCCGGCTGCAAAACATCCTACAACAAAATATTTAGTTGCTTTTTTTAGTTTAATGATTCTGGCCAATGCATTTTCGGCAGGAGATAAAATTGAAATGATTCGAAGTGTGTTATATATTTTGATTATCTTCAGTTTTCTTTACGATGCAAGAGGTTTTGCGGAGGACTGTATTATTACGCATCCTTTTGACAATCGGGGCACGGCCTTTAAAGATATCGAAAAGATTGTCCTTGTTCAAAAGCCGAACGGTATTCGTTTAGGGTATTTAAAAAAAGGCAGAAGAGGGGTGGTTTTACGCTTTTCTGCGCCACTAGAAGAAATAGTTCTTTTTCTTTCAACACGGATGAATGAAGAGGCAGAAATTGATATTATTGTTAATGAAGATTAACCATGTTCAGCTCCTAGAAATCAGCTTTTCCCGCGTTAAGTTTTGTCTGAATTTCTTTTGAAAAAAAGAAAGCAATTTTGCTTGTACTTTTGGTAAAATTTGTTATAATTAGTCAGATTAAATTTTGGAAGGAAGTTGTTTCGGTGAGTGAAGAATTTGAAAAGTGTGTCGCTGACTTGAAAAAGAAATATCAAGCAATCCCTGAAGAAAAACGACAACACTTTGCAGAACGTATGCAAAAGAAAAATTTCTTACGCTACAAAAAAATTGAATTAATTAAAGGAGAACTTCTTCGTTTAGAAGCACGACGCGCTCAATTGGAACTTTGCGAACGCAGTTCTGAGTTAGAAGAAGTTGAAAAGAAAATTATTCTTAAAAAGAAAAAATTACTTAAATGTTTTGATCGGTAAGTCAATAAAAATTTAATATAGAAGGGAATGATAGGATGGAATTTACCTTTCTAATCATTGTTTTTGCACTGTCTATTACCTTCTCAAACATATTCAACCGGATTGTTCCCGTCATTCCGCTGCCAATTGTGCAAATTATTGTAGGCGTTCTAATTGGTTTAACTAAAATGGGGCAGGAAATTGAATTTGAGCCTGAAGTGTTTTTAGTAATGATTATTGCACCGCTTTTATTTAGAGAAGGGGAGCTAATCAATCTGAAAGCAATGATGAAAAATTTCGGGATGATTCTTTTCTTGGCCTTTTTTGGTGTGTTAATTACCTTAGTCGGAGTCGGCTGGACCCTGCATATGATTTTGCCTACTTTACCATTAGCCGCTTGCTTCGCTTTTGGAGCGGCTCTAGGGCCAACGGATGCGGTGGCGGTAGGTTCGTTATCAGGTCGAATTGACATTCCTGAACGTTCGATGAACATTTTATCTGGTGAAGGACTCATTAATGATGCATCAGGCGTTACAGCCTTTCAATTTGCATTAGCGGCTTTATTAACGGGGTCATTTTCGCCGGTGGAAGCGGCAGGGACCTTGGTTATTTCCAGTATTGGTGGAGCGGTAGTCGGAATCGTGTTAGTTCTATTAAAACAGCAAATTGTTCATTTACTTGAAACTGCGGTGGCAAAAGATGTTACAGGCTACTTGTTGATTGAATTACTCTTGCCATTTATTGCTTATTTAATTTCAGAGTTGATTGGCGTTTCTGGAATTATTGCCGCTGTGATTGCTGGAATTATGCAAGCGTCTAGTTTGAAAAAAGTTTCGCTTTTTGAAGCAGAACTGTCAAATGTTGGCGAAAGTATTTGGAGTATGATTGAGTTCACCTTAAATGCCTTAGTTTTCTTATTCTTAGGAATTGAACTTTCTCAAGTGTTTTCGCCAATTTGGATTGACCAACAATATTCAAACTGGTTTCTACTAATGGTTGTTCTAATTATTAGCGCCGTTGTCTTTTTGATTCGTTTCTTAGCCATTTTCAGTGTTTACACGCTTCAACATGGCCTTAAGAAAGTTAAAAACGCAATGAATGAAATGCTGATTTTAACTTTTGGCGGTGTTAAAGGAACAGTGAGTTTAGCCACCATCTTTATTTTGCCAACAGCGATTAACGGCGAGCATTTTAAAGAACGACCGTTATTACTATTCATTACGGCTTGTGTTATTTTGGTGACTCTGATTGGCGGGATTCTAGTTTTACCATTTTTAACTGATTCAGAGACGGAAGTGGAAAATGAAGAGTCAGTCGAAATTGATTTATTACGTGATGTTATTGATGTCTTAAAACAGCAAAATGAAGAGAATCCTCGTGGTGAAATGAATGCGGTCATTGAAAATTATCAAGATCGTTTAAAAGAATTGTATACCGAGCAGCTAAGTGCAGAACGAAAACAAGAAGTGCAAGAGTTGCGGACGTTAATTGTGTCCATTGAACGAGACGGCTTAGAAGAAAGTCTGAAACAAGGAGAAATTAGTGTCAGAAGTTATCGTATGTATCAACGCTTAATTACACGGATGCAACGGTCGATTGCCAAACAATTATTATCGATTGTAGGCTTTTGGTTATTATTTGCTCGACAAATCATTTCGATTCTTTTACATCCTAAGCTATTTTTCAATCGTGGTGAAGCTTCTGAAGAAGAAAAAGAATTACGAAATGAAGAACTAGAAAATATTCGCCAAGTTTTTCTAAGAAATTCTCAAGTTATTCTGAAGAGTTTAGATAATTTGCGCGGTGTCTATGATGATGATTTAATTGATTTCTTCATTGACGGACGCTTGGATTTAGCCCATAAGTTTGAAAAAGGCGAATTTATTGATTCATATATTGTTCATACGGAGACAGACTATGTCAAAGACCTATTATTAGGCTTCCAAGAAGAACGACGGATGATTGATCATTACGAACAATCTGAACGCATTTCAATTATCGAAGCGAACGAGTTACGAAAAAATGTCAATTTATTAGAGAGTTATTCGATTAGCGGCGAAGTGAATAATGTTCCGCTGAAACGATTTGTTAAAAATTTTAATAAAGAATAAGTAATAGTGTATGAGATGAAACCAAGATGATTTTTATCTCATGCACTTTTTTTATAATCCAATTTTTGATACAATAAGCAAGACCAAAATAGAAGGAGTTGGTAGTGTCGGTGAAAGAATTAAAAGTAACAGATTTAACCAAAACATATGGGGAAAAAACACTATTTGATCATCTTTCTTTTTTGATTCATGAAAAAGATCGCATTGGTTTAATTGGGATTAACGGCACAGGGAAAACCAGTTTATTAAATATTATTGCTGGCGTAGATAGCGGTGATGGTGATCTTGCTGCAATTCAGCAGCCAAGTGATTATCAAATTGGGTACCTTTCCCAGAATCAAACATTTGACGAGAATATTACGATTGCAGAAGCCGTGTTTCAGGGAGACAGCCCGATCATAAAAGCGGTCAAAAATTATGAATTAGCGTTAGCTGCTTTAAGTGAGAATGGTTTAGACGAAGGGGTTCAAAGACGTTACACGCAAGCAGAAGAAGCCATGAATAAACAAGATGCTTGGACAGCAGATACCAATGCAAAAATTATTTTACAAAAATTAGGCATTCCCACATTGGAAAAGAAAATAGGGGAGCTTTCTGGTGGGCAGTTAAAACGAGTAAGCTTGGCGCAAGTCTTAATTGAAGCGCCTGATTTACTGTTATTGGATGAACCAACGAACCATCTGGATTATGAAACGATTGAATGGCTGGAAAACTTTTTAAATAACTATCGTGGTGCGGTTTTAATGGTGACCCATGACCGCTACTTTTTAGATCGAGTAACCAATCGGATTTTCGAACTTTCTTTTGGAAAACTGTATGAATACAAAGGAAACTATGAAACGTATGTGATGGAAAAAGCCGAACGTGAACGTGTCGCTGTAGAACAAGAAGAAAAAAGAAAACGCCTCTTCAAACAAGAACTTGCGTGGATGCGAGCAGGCGTTCAAGCACGAGGAACGAAACAGCAAGCAAGAATTGATCGGTTTCAGGATTTAAAAGAAAACTTGCATCAGGTACAAACCAATGGCACCTTAGAAGCAGACTTTGCCACGCAGCGTTTAGGGAAAAAAGTTCTGGAAATCAAGGAAGGAAATTATGCCATTGATCATAAACAGCTTTTGAAAGACTTTAATTTACTCATTCAAGCAAACGATCGAATTGGCATTACTGGTAAAAACGGTGCAGGCAAATCCACGTTATTAAATATTTTAGCTGGACGCATTCCTTTAGAGAGTGGCCTATATAGTATCGGTGAAACCGTCCGAATTGGCTATTATACCCAGCAAAACGAAGAAATGGATCCTAATCAACGGATGATTGCTTATTTGCAAGAAGCAGCAGAAGAAGTGAAACGCAGTGATGGAAGCAGCGTTGGGGTCGCTGAAATGTTAGAGCGCTTTTTATTTCCTCGTTTTATGCATGGCACACTGATTGGCAAACTGTCTGGTGGAGAAAAACGCCGGTTATATCTCTTAAAATTATTAATTAGTCAGCCTAACGTGTTATTATTGGATGAACCAACCAACGATTTGGACATTGATACGTTGACCATTTTAGAAGATTATATCCAAACGTTTAAAGGAGCGGTAATTGCGGTTTCTCATGACCGTTATTTCTTGGATAAAACAATGGATAAATTGTTAGTTTTTCAAGGAAATGGTCAGATCCTATCATTTTATGGCACGATGAGTGAATATTTGGCGAACCAAAAAGAACAAGAAAAGGTCAAAGAAAAACCGCTCAATAAACCAGTAAAAGAAGCATCGACAGAAAAGAAAGAAAAAACAAAGCTGACTTATATGGAACAAAAAGAGTGGGCAACAATTGAAGAAGACATCACACAATTAGAAACGAAATTAGAAACATTAACTGAAGAAATGAATCATCAGGGTGATGATTTTGTTCGTTTACAAGAACTACAAGAAGCGGTAACAGCAACGGAACAATTGTTAGAAGAAAAAATGAATCGTTGGGAATACTTGAGTGAATACGCGGATTAAGAGACGGAGGGAATAAGATGGAAGAAGCATACTTAGCGCTAGGAAAAAAGATTTTAGAAGAAGGTCATTTTAAAGAAGACCGTACAGGAACTGGGACGTATAGTTTATTTGGCTATCAAATGCGTTTTGATTTGGCCAAAGGATTTCCCTTACTAACAACCAAACGAGTACCGTTTGGCTTGATTAAAAGTGAGTTATTGTGGTTTTTAAAAGGCGACACGAATATTCGCTATTTGTTAGAGCGAAATAATCATATTTGGGATGAATGGGCGTTCGAACGTTACGTAAAAAGCGCAGATTATCAAGGACCAGACATGACGGATTTTGGGCATCGTGTCTTACAAGATCCAGCGTTTGCAGAACAATACAAAGAAGAACATCAAAAGTTCTGTGACACCATTTTAAATGATGCAGAGTTTGCAGAAAAATATGGTGAATTAGGGAATATTTATGGTGCGCAATGGCGTCACTGGGAAACCAAAGATGGTAGCTTTATCGATCAATTAGCTAATGTGATTGAAATGATTAAAACCAATCCTGATTCTCGCCGTTTAATTGTTTCTGCTTGGAATCCAGAAGATGTGCCTTCAATGGCGTTGCCGCCTTGTCACACTATGTTTCAATTTTATGTAAATGAAGGAAAATTAAGCTGTCAACTTTATCAGCGCAGTGCCGATGTTTTTTTAGGTGTTCCTTTTAACATTGCAAGCTATGCTTTATTGACACATCTAATTGCACATGAAACAGGTTTAGCAGTGGGGGAGTTTGTACACACGCTAGGAGATGCCCACTTATATCAAAATCATGTGGAGCAAATGCAAGAACAATTATCACGAGAAGTTCGTTCTTTTCCAACGCTCGTTTTGAATCCAGACAAGGCTTCTGTTTTTGATTTTGATATGGAAGATATTAAAGTAGAAGGCTATGACCCACATCCAACGATTAAAGCGCCGATTGCCGTATAAAAAAGGAGAGAGAAGCTATGTTAGCAGCCATTTGGGCCCAAGATGAACAAGGAGTGATTGGTAAAGAAGGCAAATTGCCTTGGCATTTACCCAACGACTTGAAATTTTTCAAGGAAAAAACAATTCATAATACATTGGTCTTAGGACGTGCAACTTTCGAAGGCATGGGATGTCGTCCGTTACCAAATCGAACAACGATTGTTCTTACCAGTAATCCGGATTACCAAGCTGAAGGCGTTTTGGTTATGCATTCCGTAGAGGAAATTCTTGCGTATGCTGACAAGTATGAAGGCGTGACCGTTATTGGTGGAGGTTCTGTCGTTTTTAAAGAACTGATTCCCGCATGCGATGTCTTATATCGGACGATGATTCATGAAACATTTGAAGGCGACACCTTCTTTCCAGAAATCGACTGGTCTGTTTGGGAAAAAGTTGCCACTGTTCCCGGCATCGTGGACGAGAAAAATCTCTATGCACATGACTATGAAACGTATCATCGAAACGATAAATAATAAAATGAAGGGAGGCATGAGCAATGCCGACATTGAAAGAAAAAATTATTCAAGAGAGTCAACGTTTAGGCATCGATAAAATCGGCTTTACTCATGCTGAACCATTTATTGAATTAGAAGATTCTCTGCATGAACAACGAGAGCGAGGATATAACTCGGGGTTTGAACATCAAAATGTGGAAGAACGAATTTACCCAGAAAAAACGTTTGAGCATCCTAAAAGTATTATCTCCATTGCTTTAGCTTATCCCACCAAAGCTCAGGGAAAAATGCCTAGAGATGAAAAGCGTGGACAATTTGCGCGAGCCTCTTGGGGAATTGACTATCATCACATTTTGCAGGATCGGTTGCAAAAATTAATTGCTTTTATTGAAGAGCAAGCTGCCACTGAAGCAGAAAAAGAACACTGGCGCTTTCGGCCGCAGGTGGATACTGGCGAATATGTTGACACCGCTGTTGCTCAGCGGGCGGGTTTAGGATTCATTGGTAAAAATGGTCTACTGATTACCGAAGAATTTGGTTCCTTTGTATATTTAGGTGAGGTGACCACCAATATTCAATTTGAACCAGATGAACCTGTTCCAAATGGTTGCGGTGATTGTACTCGTTGTATCACAGGGTGTCCTACAGGGGCTTTGTTAGGGGACGGTCGAATGAATGCTCAAAAATGTTTGTCTTATCAAACGCAAACAAAAGGCATGATGCCTGAAGAGTATCGGAAAAAAATGCGTAACGTTATTTATGGTTGCGACATTTGTCAGCTGGTTTGCCCTTATAATAAAGGAAAAGATTTTCATTTTCATGAAGAGATGGAGCCAAAGATTGAAGAAGTTTATCCCAAATTGGCACCGTTATTAACTATTTCCAATAAAGAGTTTAAACAGCAATTCGGACACTTAGCAGGCTCTTGGCGTGGTAAAAAACCATTGCAACGGAATGCTTTAATTGCGTTAGCGAATTTGGGCGGCCGTGAAGCTATCCCACAAATTATTCTCTGTTTAAATGATCAGCGTCCTGTCATTCGCGGAACAGCTGCTTGGTCGTTAGGTCAACTCGCAAAAAGAGAACCCGAGCAAAGTTTAGAAGCTTTAAATTATCTACTTTCTGTAGAAACTGAAGAAGAGGTTATCGAGGAAGCTCAAAAGGCTATTTACTTGTTAACAAGCAAAAAAGGAAGCCGCTCAACGGAGTGACTTCCTTTTTTTATTAAATATGATTGCGATATAAACCAACAACTTTACCTAAAATTGTAACGTTATCTAAAAGAATAGGCGCTAATGCATCATTTTCAGGCTGCAAGCGGATATGATCTACTTCTCGGAAGAATCGTTTACAGGTTGCTTCATCTTCATCGGTCATTGCGATTACGATGTCGCCATTATTGGCATTCGATTGCTTACGAACAATCACTTGGTCGCCATCTAGAATACCTGCGTTAATCATACTTTCTCCTCGAATCGTCAACATAAATAAAGCATTTTCTTCTGTACGTAAATCAGGAGGTAACGGGAAGAAATCTGATGCTTCTTCCACCGCTAAAATTGGTTCACCAGCAGTTACGACACCTAACATCGGAATAGTTGTCGGCTGAATTCCGATCTTTTCCAAGCCTTCTGGTGTTAATTCGATTGCTCGCGGTTTTGTTGGGTCACGTAAGATTAGACCCTTTTTTTCAAGACGAGCTAAATGTCCGTGAACGGTAGAAGTTGAGGATAAATCAACAGCCTTCCCAATTTCGCGAACGGTTGGCGGATAGCCCTTTAATTCGACTTGTTCGTATATATATTTAAGTACTTCTAATTGTCTTGTTTCTGTACGTTTCGCCAAAACCCGCACCTTCTTTCAATTGATAAAATTAGTGTACCATAAAATGCGAACGAAATCAAACAAGCGTTCGTGTTTTATAAATATCAGAATATAGTTGTTTTTTTAAGGCAGTTCTTATAATATAGACAGTGAGAGTAAGGAGGGATTTTGATGTTATCGAAAGAAAAAATTGCCCGTATAAATGAATTAGCGAATAAAGCAAAAGTGGAAGAACTTAGTGCGAAAGAAAAAGTCGAACAACAAGAATTACGTAAAGAGTATTTAGAAGCATTTCGTGGAGGGATGCGTCACCATATCGAAGGAATGAAGGTCGTGGATCAAGAAGGGACCGATGTGACTCCTGAAAAACTAAAAAAAATTCAGCGTGAAAAAGGACTTCACAACAGAAAGTAATTGCTTTCATTGTCGAAATAAGCTACACTATGAATAAAGGTAAAAAAAACCTAAATTAGGAGATGATTTTTTTGTTTGACAAGACAGATCAATTGGGCGTTAATACAATCCGGACATTAAGTATTGAAGCCGTACAAAAAGCGAACTCAGGACATCCTGGTTTACCAATGGGTGCTGCCCCAATGGCGTATGCACTTTGGACAAAACATTTAAAGGTGAACCCAACAACTTCTAGAAACTGGGTTGATCGTGATCGTTTTGTACTTTCAGCAGGCCACGGCTCTGCTATGTTGTACAGCTTATTACATCTATCAGGATACAACGTAACAATTGACGATTTGAAAAATTTCCGTCAATGGGATAGTAAAACACCAGGGCATCCAGAAGTGCACCACACAGATGGTGTTGAAGCAACAACAGGACCTCTAGGACAAGGGATTGCTATGGCTGTTGGTATGGCAATGGCTGAAGCGCATTTAGCTGCAACTTATAATCGTGATAGTTTCCCTATTATGGATCATTATACGTACGCAATTTGTGGTGATGGCGATTTAATGGAAGGTGTTTCTCAAGAAGCAAGTTCAATGGCTGGTCATATGAAATTAGGTAAATTAATTGTCTTGTACGATTCAAATGACATCTCATTAGATGGACCAACTTCTAAAGCCTTTACTGAAAATGTTGGAGCTCGTTATGAAGCATACGGATGGCAACATATTTTAGTTAAAGATGGCAATGATTTAGATGAAATAGAGGCTGCGATTGAAGCGGCTAAAGCTGAAACGGATAAACCAACATTGATTGAAGTTAAAACAGTCATCGGTTACGGAGCACCAAAAGAAGGAACATCTTCCGTTCACGGCGCGCCAATTGGTGAAGAGGGCATTACAGCGGCTAAAGCTGTTTATGGTTGGGAATACCCTGACTTTACTGTGCCAGAGGAAGTCGCTGCTCGTTTTAAAGAAACGATGATTGACGAAGGCCAAAAAGCTGAAGAGGCTTGGAATGAGATGTTTAAGAACTATGAACATGCGCATCCAGAATTAGCCAAACAATTTAAAGAAGCTTTTGCCAACCAATTACCTGAAGGTTGGGAACAAGAATTGCCTAAATATGAACTAGGAACAAGTGCCGCAAGTCGTGTAACAAGTAAAGAAACGATTCAAGCTATTTCAAAAGTTGTTCCAAGTTTCTGGGGCGGTTCAGCTGATTTATCTGCCTCAAATAATACAATGGTTGCTGCAGAAAAAGATTTTGAACCTGGTCAATACGAAGGCCGTAATATTTGGTTTGGTGTTCGCGAATTTGCAATGGCTGCAGCAATGAACGGGATTCAATTACACGGTGGTAGCCATGTTTATGGCGGGACATTCTTCGTCTTTACTGACTACTTGCGTCCAGCAATCCGTTTAGCCGCTTTACAAAAAGTTCCTGTAACTTACGTCTTAACGCATGACTCTGTTGCGGTGGGTGAAGATGGGCCAACACACGAACCAATTGAGCAATTAGCAAGTGTTCGTTGCATTCCAAATGTTCATGTGATTCGTCCAGCAGACGGCAATGAAACTGTTGCTGCTTGGAAAATTGCTATGACTTCTACGGAAACACCAACTATTTTAGTTCTAAGTCGTCAAAACTTACCTGTTTTAGAAGGAACGTTAGAACACGCTTCTGATTCTGTTCAAAAAGGTGCTTATGTATTGTCACCACAAAAAGGTGAACAACCATCAGGGATTTTAATTGCGACTGGTTCTGAAGTAAATCTAGCAGTGGAAGCACAAGCTAAATTAGCGGAAGAAGGCATCGATGTATCTGTCGTGTCAATGCCAAGTTTTGATTTATTTGAAAAACAATCTGCTGAATATAAAGAAAGTGTGTTACCTAAAGCTGTGACAAAACGTGTGGCGATTGAAGCTGCAGCAAGCTTTGGTTGGGAACGCTATGTAGGAACAGAAGGCAAAACAATCACAATTGATCACTTCGGCGCTTCTGCACCTGGCGGTCTAGTTCTTGAAAAATTCGGCTTTACTCCTGAAAATGTGGTTAATACCTATAAATCACTATAAATAAAGATTAAAAAACCTGAATGCTTGTGATAGCATTCAGGTTTTTTTGCTTCATTTCTTTTTGGGAGCAAAGAGCATAAAGTGAAAAAATAATGCGAACAATTGGAACCCAATACCAGTTAAAGTAACACCAGACCAACCATAGTTTTGCCACATTAATGTACCAATCAATGAACCCAGTGAACCGCCGATGAAATAGAAAAACATAAAGACGGTATTGTTACGATTGCTGGCTTCTTCTCCCAAATTTTGGACGCGTGTTTGATTGGCTACTTGCCCAAATTGAGTACCGATATCTAAAACAATAATTGCTAAGATTAGTAAGACCACATGTGTTCCACCTAGAAAAAGTAAGATAAAACTACCGAACTGCATCAACA
Source organism: Enterococcus sp. DIV1316a (assembly GCF_050536915.1). Classification (NCBI taxonomy): domain Bacteria; kingdom Bacillati; phylum Bacillota; class Bacilli; order Lactobacillales; family Enterococcaceae; genus Enterococcus; species Enterococcus sp. DIV1316a. The sequence continues at coordinate 1,316,936 of NZ_CP172913.1, forward strand.
GGCCAATCAAAACAATCTTCCGCTCTGGATAATAATCGGATAGACGACCAATGATGGGTGCTACGAATGCTCCCGATAAACCAAAAATTGCTAAAATACCGACTTCTTTCGGTCCCCAATAATAAGCTGGACTACTAACAAAGAAAATTAATGTAGACCAAAAGATTGAAAAGGTTGCAAACATAAAAAAGCCATTGACAGTTGCTTCTCTTAACAAAGGTTGCGATTTGATTAGCTTAGGAAGACTTTTCAAAGAACCTAAATAAGTTAATCGATTTGAAGTTTGAGTATGTATCACTGTTTTGGGCAATTTTAATTGAAGTAGAACGACCAATGCTAACACGAATATTACGGCGATTAGGTAGACTGTTCGCCAAGAAGCTGCACTAGCAATGAAACCCGAGATCGTTCGAGACAATAAAATCCCTGTCAATAGTCCGCCAAGCATTCGACCTGTTACTTTACCACGGTTCGCTGGCCCCGCCATGACCGCTGCATAAGGAATAATGATTTGGGCGACAATAGAGAGCAACCCAATAAAAAAAGAAGAGAGTGCAAACAGGAGAAAACTTGGTGCAAAAAACGCAGCACTTAGAGACAGCGAGGAGAGCGCAGCTACTCGAATGATTAATTTGCGGCGATCAACGACATCGCCTAATGGAACAAGAAAAAGTAAGCCTAGCGCATACCCTAATTGGGTCAGCATAGTAACAAAACCAATAGAACCAATACTGACTTGAAAGGCCTGAGCAATTTGGGTGCCAATTGGTTGAATATAATACATATTGGCGACCACGACCCCGCAAGTTAACGCTAATAAAAACGTCACTTGATTTGTTAAACCCGATTGTTGTTTCTTCATCTAACCACCTACATTTCTATGTAATTCATTTTGTAATACAACAACTACTCGGTAATAGTTGTTTTGACTACAAAAACAGACTTCTCTTATAAAGTTTGTTCAAAAAGTGACAAGTCCATTAAAAAGTTTATCACAATAAATAAAGAAAAGTAAGAGGATAAATAACAAAAATCTCATCAAAATGAAAAGAAGAAGTGGTTGTTTTCACAAGTGTGAAGAGGGTTAATTAAATACAAACAAGATTTCAATTACATTACAGAAATTTTAAAACTCAAAATTTAATACGTTTATTTCTTGTTTCAATAGGAAATTAACGGTAAAATAGAAAAGTGAGACAGTGAGGAGGAAAAATGAATGAGCGAACAGTTAACAAGAAGTAGTAAACATATTCAAAAAGCTCTTAAAAAGCAAAAAGCTTATAAACGTGCTACCGCCGTTGCGGGGACTTCAATGATTTTAGCACCTGTGGTTGGTGCTGCGGTACCTGCCCAAGCAGAATCAAGCCAGCAAGCATTTATTAATGAAATCGGAAATTCAGCAGCAGCCGTTGCCAATAGCAATGATATGTATGCTTCCGTCATGATTGCTCAAGCGTTGCTAGAAAGTAGTTATGGTAGTTCTGGGTTAGCATCTGCACCGAACTATAACTTGTTTGGTGTAAAAGGAAGTTATAATGGACAATCTGTTTATATGCCAACAAAAGAATATTTAGACGGACAATGGGTGACCGTCACAGCAGCATTTAGAAGTTATAATTCTTATGCGGAATCGTTCCAAGATCATGCCAATGTTATTCGTTCCACTGCTTTTGGGGATACATACCATTATTCAGGCGTTTGGAAGAGTAATACTAGCAGTTATCGCGATGCAACAGCCGCTTTAGCTGGAAGTTATGCAACTGATCCAGGCTATGCCGAAAAATTGAATTGGTTAATTGAAGCATATAATTTAACTCAATATGATTGGGGAGCACCAGTCGCTCAAACCACTAGTTATTCAGATACAACGGGAACCGTTGATACAACAATCGATACAGCGGCTTCTGCAACAGCAACAGCAGAAACTGTGGCTAGTCAAAGTTACACTGTCGCAAACGGCGACACATTGTGGGACATTGCTGCACGTTTTGGAACGACAGTTGATAATTTAATGTCACTAAATGGATTAACATTGGATTCTGTTTTATCGGTGGGTCAAACCATCCAAATCGGTTAATTTTGCAATTATTTAGTTGAAGAAGGACCTTACAAAAGCGGCAGTTTTTGTAAGGTCTTTTATCGTGAAAATAGGTAGGGCTAGCAGCAATTATTGGATGAGTATAATCCGTTTTTTTATTTAATTTTTCACAAACTAAAATTCGTTTTTCTGGTAGAAATCGTTTTTTTGAGCTATGCTTAGAGAAAGAATTATTATATTGTTTGTAAAATTGGAGGATGTAGGATTATGACTAAAGGTTATGTAAAATCAGTAACAGAGTTAATTGGTCAAAGCCCAGTTGTGAAATTAAAACGGATGGTACCAGAAGGAGCTGCAGATGTTTTTGTTAAACTAGAGTTCTTTAATCCTGGTGGCAGTGTGAAAGATCGAATTGCTTTAAGCATGATCCAACAAGCCGAAGCAGATGGTCGCCTAAAACCTGGACAAACGATTATTGAGCCGACTAGTGGTAATACAGGCATTGGGTTAGCAATGGTAGGTGCTGCGTTGGGATATCCAGTTAAGATTGTGATGCCAGATACTATGAGTATTGAACGCCGCAAATTAATGCAAGCATATGGGGCTGATTTATTATTAACCCCTGGTGCCGAAGGAATGAAAGGGGCAATTGCAAAAGCCACAGCATTAGCAGAAGAACACGGATACTTCATGCCTTTGCAATTTAATAATCCAGCTAATCCAATGGTACATGAACAAAAAACAGGAAAAGAAATTGTTGATGTCTTTGGTAAACGTGGCTTAGATGCGTTTGTTTCTGGTGTTGGCACTGGAGGAACCGTTACAGGAGTTGGCCATGAATTGAAACGGATTTTTCCAGACATTGAAATTGTTGCAGTAGAACCAACGGAGTCGCCTGTTTTAGAAGGTGGCGAACCAGGTCCACATAAAATCCAAGGAATAGGCGCTGGTTTTGTCCCAGAAGTTTTAGACACCACCGTTTATCAAAAAGTTGCCGCTGTTTCTAGTGAAGACGCATTAGAAACTGCTCGTTTAATGGGGCCAAAAGAAGGCATCCTTGTGGGGATCTCAGCAGGGGCAGCAATTAAAGCGGCCATTGATTTGGCAGTTGAATTAGGCGCAGGCAAACGTGTCTTAGCGCTGGTTCCGGATAACGGCGAACGTTATCTTTCGACAGCTCTTTACGAATTTCCAGAATAAAAAACACGCCAAAAAACGAGCATTTCTCTTAGTTTAGTAAAATGCTCGTTTTTTCCACGAGAATCCTACAATAATTCTTGTCAATCGTAATAAGAAATAGTATTATTTAAGAAAGATAGACAGGGGAGGGATACAAAGATGGACAACGTATTGGTTAAAAATGCACTTGCTGAATTAAAAGAAGCCAATATCCGAATTACTCCGCAACGTTATGCTATCTTGGAATATTTAATCGAAAATCATACACACCCAACAGCTGATGAAATTTATCGCGCACTAGAAGATCATTTTCCAAATATGAGTGTAGCAACGGTTTACAACAATCTACGTTTATTTACTGAAATCGGTTTCGTTCAAGAAATGAGTTATGGCGATGCATCTAGTCGTTTTGATTTTAGTTCGAAGAAACATTATCACGTGATTTGTCAAAAATGTGGTAAAATCGTTGATTTTCATTATCCAGGGTTAGAGGACGTTGAAATGGCCGCTAGTAAATTAACAGGCTTCGAAATTAATGAACATCGTTTAGAATTATATGGATTATGTCCAGATTGCCAACAAGCACAACAGGAGAATGTGTAAAAAATTACATACTGTTAAAAATTTATCAAAAGATAAGTCACTTGTCTAGGCAAATTTCACAAGCGTAAGAGTTTTCACTCTTATGCTTGTTTTTTTGTGTGGTTATTGACTTTTAAATTCTTAAAAACAAAAAATTAACTAGCTATTATTAAGAATTAGCAACAGTTTGTGAATTTTTTTATATGCGATTCACAAGCATAGAACTCGAATAAGCTTGATTCCTCTGATATATTTTAAACAGACAGAGGGAGACGTCACCTCTGCAAAACAAAGATTGTGAAAGAAGGGATTTACAACATGAAAGTCGTAGTCGTAGGATGTACCCATGCTGGAACTTCAGCAGTTAAAAGTATTTTAGCAAATCACCCGGAGGCGGAAGTCACTGTATATGAAAGAAATGACAATATTTCCTTCCTATCTTGCGGAATTGCCTTGTACGTTGGAGGCGTAGTTAAAAATGCTGCTGATTTATTTTATTCAAATCCAGAAGAACTGGCTTCTTTAGGAGCAACAGTGAAGATGGAACACAATGTTGAAGAAATCAACGTGGACGACAAAACTGTTATAGCGAAAAACTTACAAACGGGTGCAACTGAGACCGTTTCTTATGATAAATTAGTGATGACAACTGGTTCTTGGCCAATTATTCCACCAATTCCAGGAATTGATGCTGAAAATATTTTATTATGTAAAAACTATTCACAAGCCAACGTGATCATCGAAAAAGCGAAAGATGCCAAACGTGTCGTTGTCGTTGGTGGCGGTTATATTGGTATTGAATTAGTAGAAGCTTTTGTAGAATCAGGTAAACAAGTTACTTTAGTTGACGGGTTAGACCGCATTTTAAATAAATATTTAGATAAGCCATTCACAGATGTTCTAGAAAAAGAATTAGTTGATCGTGGCGTTAATTTAGCTTTAGGTGAAAATGTCCAACAATTCGTAGCAGATGAGCAAGGAAAAGTAGCAAAAGTCATTACACCAAGTCAAGAATTCGAAGCAGATATGGTGATTATGTGTGTTGGTTTCCGTCCAAATACAGAATTATTAAAAGATAAAGTTGACATGTTACCAAATGGTGCAATTGAAGTCAATGAGTATATGCAAACAAGCAATCCTGATATTTTTGCTGCGGGTGATAGTGCAGTTGTTCACTACAACCCAAGTCAAACAAAAAATTATATCCCATTAGCAACGAATGCTGTTCGTCAAGGTATGCTAGTAGGTCGTAATTTGACTGAACAAAAATTGGCTTATCGTGGCACACAGGGAACTTCTGGCTTATATTTATTCGGTTGGAAAATTGGTTCAACAGGTGTGACAAAAGAAAGTGCCAAATTAAACGGACTAGATGTCGAAGCAACTGTTTTCGAAGATAACTATCGTCCAGAGTTTATGCCAACAACTGAAAAAGTTCTGATGGAATTAGTCTATGAAAAAGGAACACAACGCATTGTTGGTGGTCAATTGATGTCTAAATATGATATCACACAATCTGCCAATACTTTATCATTAGCGGTCCAAAATAAAATGACTGTCGAAGATTTAGCGATTTCTGATTTCTTCTTCCAACCACATTTTGATCGCCCTTGGAACTACTTAAACTTATTAGCCCAAGCCGCTTTAGAAAATATGTAATTAATAATAGAAAAAGGATGAAGAACAGAAGTTCTTCATCCTTTTTGTTAGTCACTAAGCGCTCCAGTTGTTTGGTTCATTAATGCCATTAATTGCTCTTTCGTTGTTCGTTTGATAGAAAGAGAGGGGAGATTATCTAAAGAAAAATAAGCACAATTCGAGGTTTCAATGTTTTTTTCAAAGGGATGATTTTCTAGAATGTCACAAGAAAAGATCATTTTATAGTACTGAAATAGTTGAGGAATGTCTTTTCGTTTATCTGTATCATAAACAGCAAGCAATTCTTTTGCTGTAACAACTAAGCCAGTTTCTTCCAATACTTCTTTTTCAATATTTTCTTTAGGAGAGCAGCCAATTTCGGCATAGCCACCAGGTAATGACCATTCTTTGGTCCGTAAATCTTCAACTAATAAAAAACGATTCTCTTTTTTTATCAAACCGCGAACATCTACTTTCGGTGTTGGATAACCTTCTTCTTTAGTTAAGATTTTTTCTAAGTCGGGCAAGACAGTCGCTTCGTGTCCGGTTGCGCTAATAAGTTGTAACGTAAGTTCTCGTAGTTCTTGGTAACGTTCTTGATCAAAAGCATCTTTCCCGTAAAAAAGACCAGCATCTGCCAATGCTAGCAACCGCTTATAAGTGTTCAGATAATCCATATACGCACGCTCCTCATAGACTTAATACGTTTAGTTTAACAGAAAAAAATAAAGAAAGGGCAGATTTAGCGAGAAAAGGCGTCGTTTTAAGGAAATAATAAAGAATAAATGACTAACTTACATTTTTAAACTACCTATGCTATTATTTAATAAAAAAGATTGGGTATACAATAATTTTGTTATGTAAACAAAAAGGAGGTTGTAAATTGAAAGAATTCACAATTATGAGGGAAAAAAATGCAGATAAAAAGACTCAGATAGCACAAGAGGTATTGTTTAATCTTCCAGAATGGTTTGGCCTTGAAAAAGAGACCCGCAAGTATATCGATATAGCTAGTACTTTACCTATGTGGGTGGCAAAGGATGTAGAGAATAAAATACTCGGTTTTATAACACTTTCAGAAACAAGTAAAGATACAGTAGAAATCCATTGTATGGCAGTTAAAAAGCGGTATCATCGCAAAGGTATCGGCAAGTTATTGATAGAAAGCGTGGAAACGTATTCTAAAAATAACTATTTTTTTATTCAAGTCAAAACAGTTGACGAAGGAAATTATTCCGTGTACGATCATACTATTCGTTTTTACGAATCATTGGGTTTTAAGCGCCTTGAGGTTTTTCCGACATTATGGGACGCTTGGAATCCTTGTTTAATTTTAATTAAACAGTTGATTTAATCTACAAAGGAGTTTTAGTATGTCAGTATTTATTAGAGAGTGTACCGTCGCAGACGTACCAGAATTAGAGGCCATTTGCCAAGAGACTTTTGCAGATACTTATGGAGATGGCGAAAACGAAGAGGATTTACAGGCACATTATGAGAGGAAATTTAGTCCAGCAGTTTTAGAAAGCGAAATCTTACATAAAGATTCGCAATATTTCTTTGCTTTTTATAATAATGAACTTGCAGGTTATGTGAAATTAAATCACGGTGATGCTCAGATTACCTATCAACATCCACAAGCGTTACAAGTTGAGCGCATTTATATTCGTAAATCTTTTAAGCGTTTAGGCTTAGGCAAACATTTGATTACGAAAGCAATTGAATTAGCGGAAGAAGCAGAAAAAGAGACGGTTTGGTTAGGTGTTTGGGAACATAATCATCCAGCGCAAAAATTTTATCAATCATTGGGCTTCGTCAAAACAGATGAACATGATTTTTATATGGGAAATGAACGCCATACCGATTATACAATGACGAAACAGTTAAAAGAGTCAACGTAAAGCAAAAACAAGGAAACGGACGCAATGAAGCCGACGATTCCTTGTTTTTTTATCTTAAAATTGTGAAGGAGATTTTCCATAATATTTTTTGAATAATTTACTAAAATGATAGGCATCTTCGTAACCAACCGTTTTTGCTACTTCTTTGACACTTAAGGAATCATTTTTCAGCAATTCTTTCGCATGGTTTAAGCGGATTTGAATTAAATAATTGATTGGCCCAACGCCTGTGGCCGCTTTAAAGGTTTTCGACAAATAAGTCGGGGTAACATATAACATTTCAGCTAACTGTTCCAAAGTAATTTCTTCGTCATGGTGGGTTTCCAGATAATAAATCGTATGATTGACTAAATTTCGTTTTCTTTTTTCCGTTTTCGATAGCCGAGTTTCAATTTTATTTTCTTGATCAACTGCTAAACTTCTTAAAATATAAACCAATAGTTCAATAACTAAAGCTTTAATTTGTAACGCTGATTCAACTTCTTGATGGTTTAATTCATGAACAATTTGCCAAGCTTTTTCTAAAAAAGCACCATGTAAATGACTTAAATCTAATAAAGCTGATTTATTTGGAAATACGTTTCGCGCTAAGCCTTCTAAATAGAGATTTGAAATGCCAATGTGTAGTTGATGTGAGTAAGTTCCTGCTTTTTGTTGCTCACCATGTTCCGTTCGCGGATTAAAAAGAAACACCGTACCAGCAGTGGCATGGTACTGTTGCCCTTGAACAATATATTCGGATTCACCTTCTAAAAGAATAGATATTTCCAGAAATTCATGATGATGACAATTATAAGGGTGGGTCTCTTCGTTCCAAGGATCGAAGGCATATAAAATTTCAGGATTAAACGTTCGACTATTTGTGTAGTTCATAAAAAATCACTCCTACTTGTATCCGCTTTCTATACTATATTGTACATCAAAATATACAAGAATGCCCATTTCTTTTCCTATAAAAAAACAGTAATCTTATACACGTCCATAAAAACAAGAGAGAGTAGGGGAGAAAATGAATAGTTTTGAATGGATTTGGCAATATGCTAAAAAAAATAAGAATAAGTTACTGCTAGCTGTTATTTTTGTCGTTATTAACGCTATTTTAATTGTTATTATTCCATTGTTATCTGGCAGAATTGTAGACCAAGTAATCAATCAGGGGAAAACTGAAGAGCTTGTCCCAATTCTTGGGATTATGATTGGGGTGACCGTTATTCGGACAGTTGTTCGTTATAGTTATCAAGTCTTGTTTGAATCGGTTGGACAATCTGCGTTATTTGACTTAAGAAAAGATATGTATGTCAAACTTCAAGAATTAGATTTTGATTTCTTTAATCATACACGTGTTGGCGATATTATGGCGCGAATGACAGGGGATACAGACGCTATCCGCCATTTTGTTTCTTGGGTCACTTATAACCTCTTAGAATGTATTTTATGGTTCATCGCAGCCGTGATTGTGATGGGGACGATCAATTGGCAATTGATGCTAGCATTAATTTTAATTACACCTTTGATTTTTCTGTTAACACAAAAAATGTCGAAGGAATCGCATCCGGTATTTTTTGAGATCCGGGAAAGTTTTTCTCGGCTAAATTCGATGGTCGAAGAAAATATTGGTGGAAATCGGGTGGTTAAAGCTTTTTCTCAAGAACCTTATGAAATTGAAAAGTTTAACAAGCACAATGAAGACTATAAAAAATGGAATATGGCTTCTGCAGATGTCTCAAAAAAATATTTACCGTGGTTAGACGGTTTTGCAGGTAGTTTAAATGTTATTGCCTTAGTTCTTGGTGGCCTCTTTGTAATTCAAGGTCGGATGACAATTGGTGATTTAGTGGCCTTTAACGGTTTTCTCTGGATGTTGAACATGCCGATGCGAATGAGTGGCTGGTTGATCAATGATGTGCAACGCTTTACGGCATCGTCCATTAAAATTCGTCAGTTATTAGCAACGAAACCGAAGATTCCCATTGCTCGGGAAAAAGAAGCAGAACCAATCCAAGGCTATGTGACGTTTGATCACGTGTCCTTTCATTTTTCAGATGATCCAGAAACCCCCATTTTATCGGATGTTTCATTTTCAGCAAAACCTGGTGAAACAATTGGTATTTTAGGGGAAACTGGTTCAGGCAAAACCACTTTAGTTAACTTAATCGCTCGGTTCTATGATCCAACAAAAGGCACTGTTTATATTGATGGAAAAGATGCTAAAAGCTATTCTGTTCGTAAATTGCGAGAAAATATCTCCATGGTTATGCAAGATGTCTTTCTTTTTTCCAATACAATAGAAGATAACATTGCTTTTGGTAACACATTGGCTAACTTGGAACAAGTGCAAATGATGGCTGAAATTGCTGATGCCCATAGCTTTATTTCCAGAATGCCCGAAGGTTATGCAACAATTGTTGGTGAACGCGGCGTTGGCCTATCTGGTGGCCAAAAACAGCGGATTTCACTGGCCCGTGCCTTAACCAAAGATCCAGCTATTTTAATTTTAGATGACACAACTTCCGCTGTTGATATGGAAACAGAATCAAAAATTCAAAAAGAACTAGGTCGTTTGACGGAAAAGAAAACGACATTTATTATTGCCCACCGAATTTCTTCTGTGAGAGAGGCCAATTTAATTTTGATGATGGAAAAAGGCCGTGTGGTGGAAAGCGGTACGCATAGCGAATTAGTCGAACAAAAAGGCAAATATTTTGACGTATATCAAAAACAATTAGGTCTGACAAAGGAAGGTGAGTCGCGTGGCTAGAAATACGTTTGATGTGGATGAGACTTTAGAAAAAGAATTTAATTGGTCTCATTATAAACGATTAGGCGCCTATATTAAGCCTTACAAAAAAGCTGTTTTTAAAACATTATTTGTCATCATATTAGCTAATCTGGCAAGTATGTTAGGCCCTTACTTTACTAAAATTGCGATTGACCAAGTAATTCCACAAAAGAATCTCTCGTTACTCTTGATACTAGGGGCTATTTTCCTATTTTCCTTGGTGATTATTGGTTGGTGTATGCGTTATCGAATATATGCCATCACAGAAATTGGACAAGATATTTTAAAAGATATGCGTTTTTCAATTTTTGAGCATCTACAAAAATTACCATTTTCTTACTTTGACAGTCGGCCGCATGGAAAAATCTTAATTCGGGTGATCAATTACATCAATACGTTAAGTGATTTACTAAGTAACGGATTGATCAATTTAATTTCTGATTTATTTAATGTGATTATCACCTTAATCTTCATGTTATTTATTGATGTGAAATTAACCTTATACAGTTTACTGCTATTGCCTGTGTTGTTCGTGATGGTTCTGTTTATCCAAGGGAAACAACGGAAAGCTTACCAAGAGCTTAGCAATAAACAATCAAACTTAAATGCCTATATTCATGAAAGTATTTCAGGAATTAAAATTACACAATCTTTTGCACGAGAGGATGAAAATTTCCAGATTTTTAACGAGGTAAGCGAAGAATATCGTCAATCCTTTATGAAAGCTGTGCGTGTCCAGTATTTATTATGGCCAGCAGTGCAAAATATATCCGTCATTACGACTTGTTTTATCTATTTCGTAGGAATCCGTCAATTAGGCGTGTCCGTTACCACTGGGACGCTAATTGCTTTTATCGGTTATATCAATAACTTTTGGAATCCAGTCATCAATATTGGTAACTTCTACAATTCTCTGATTACTGCAACTGCTTATTTGGAAAGGATTTTTGAAACGATGGATGTTGTTCCAGAAATTCAAGATGCGCCGCACGCTATTGCGTTGCCGCCAATTAAAGGAACCGTCGACTTTCAGCATGTTTATTTCCGTTATGAAGAAGGAAAAAATATTTTGAACGATGTTAGTTTTCATATTGAGCCAGGACAAACAATCGCCTTGGTTGGGCCAACAGGTGCGGGTAAAACAACAATCATCAATTTGTTAAGTCGTTTTTATGATGTGAATGAAGGGGCCGTTAAAATTGATGGTTATGATGTTCGCGATGTGACACTCCGTTCGTTAAGGAAACAAATGGGGGTAATGCTTCAAGATACGTTTATTTTTTCAGGAACAATTATTGAAAACATTCGGTACGGAAATTTAGCAGCCACAGAGGAAGAAGTTATCCAAGCCGCAAAAATTGTTCGTGCGCACGACTTTATCAAGGATTTAAAAGATGGCTATGAAACAGTTGTGGAAGAGCGGGGTAGTACACTCTCGGCAGGACAACGCCAATTAATTTCATTTGCTCGTGCGTTACTGGCAGATCCCAAAATTTTAATTTTAGACGAAGCAACCTCCAGTATTGATACAAAAACAGAAGAATTGTTACAAGAAGGACTACAACAACTTCTGAAAGGACGGACATCGTTTATTATTGCTCATCGACTTTCTACCATCAAAAATAGCGATAAAATTTTCTATATTGATGGTGGTCGTATTGTGGAAGAAGGATCTCATGATCAACTAATGGCAAAACATGCGTTATATCATCATTTATATCAATCGCAATACGACTTATTAAAGAGCTAGATGATAAAACAGAGAAAATTCTTAGTTGAATCTTTCTCTGTTTTTCTGTATCGTAACCTTAACAAAGGAAAAAATGATGAGGTGCCAAATGAATCGGAATTTTGAAGTAGAATTAACAACATTATGTATGATTAGAAATCAGAAAAATGAAATCCTTGTGCAAGAACGACAAAAAAAGGATTGGCCTGGTTGGACGTTCCCTGGCGGACATGTTGAAAAAAACGAGGGCATGGAAACAGCTATGGTTCGCGAACTCCTTGAAGAAACAGGATTAGTGCTGAAGCCACAATTAGTAGGTGTTGCAGAATGGCTGAATGATTGTTCAGGTGCGCGGGAATTAGCCACATTATTCATTGCAGAAACAGCGGATGAACTACCAGAAGAAACGGAACAACCCTTGTTTTGGGTCACTGAAAAAGAATTGCGAGAAGGTCCTTTAGCTGGCAGTTTAGCAGAACTTTTCCCAGTATTTTTTGGCGAAAAGCAATTTTATTTTAAAAATAATACAGCTTAATGATTCAAACCTAAAAGATTAAATCAATCCCACTTATTAAAAGAGAGGAAATCTAAAATTAAACATTGCTATTTATAAGCAATGTTTGCTATTCTTAATAAAAGGGAATTAATTTTTTATATAATGAGGGGGAAAAAGTGTGTTAAAAAGAAAAGTGGGGATTATTACAGGCGTTTTCTGTTCAGCTTTGTTACTGACAGGTTGTGGCAAAAGTGCGAAAGATGAGTTCATTCAAGGGATTGGCAATCAAAACGCACAAGAATCTGGGGTTTGGGATTTCTCTATGTCAATTAGTGACATGAAATTTTCACAAGAAGATAGTGCACAAACGAATCCTATGATTGGGATGCTCATCACGCAAATCAAAGACGCATCGCTTTCTGGGAAGATTCAAGTAGATGCCAAAAAAGAAAAAGCATTCAACTTAGAGATGAAATTAAAAGCGATGGGAATGGATGTACCGATTTCATTGGTTGGATCATTAGATAACGAGGGCAAAGAGCCAAAACTCTATTTAGCAACAGATATGATGGAATATATTGTCGCTGTCGCAGACTCAATGACTGACGGTGCTATCGATAGTTCTCAGTTAGATACAGAAAAACTAAAAGGAAAATACATTGATCTTTTAGCCATGAACGAGGAAAGTACGAAAGAATGGCAAGATACAATCAAAGAGTATCAAGAATCGGAAAAAGAACGAAAACAGTCTGCTAAGGAATACAAAGAGTTTTTAGAAGGATTAGACAAGGATACGTTCGAGAAAAAAGGGGACACCATTACCCATACGTTTACAAAAAAAGAATTACAAAAGTTAATCAAAATTACGACAGAAACATCTGAAAAAGGTAAAGAACAAGATCCTTTCGAAAAAATCAAAGATGTTTCTGCCAAAGTTTCTGTTAATACAAAAGAAAATAAAACAAATATGTTGATTAATGTGAAACCGCAGCAAGACAAGAACGTTGACATGGGACTTGAATCATTATCTAGTAAAATTAGCATTACACAAAAAGCCAAAAAAGCGACGATTTCAATGCCTAAGAAAGAAAATATTTTATCAGAACAAGAAGTTGAAAAAATATTTTCCGATAGCACCTCTATGACAGGTCTATCCACTGAAGACACGACTGTTGCGATCAATCAATAACGCTGAATGACCAATAAAAACGGCCGCTCAAAAAAAGTAACGAAAGACCTAGCATGATTGGGATGCTAGGTCTTTTTTGAATAAAAAAACAGCATTTTAGTTTTCTTTGAATTATTGGTTGTTATTTTTGGTGGTGTAAACAGTTTAAAGTTAATACATTTGTTTTTGATTTAAATTCTACTGCTATTTTTAATCATTCTATTAAATAACAAATGTTTTCGAGTGTTTTTAAGCATTATTTTTGTTATGCAGAGTGGTTTTTTTATACAATGAGTATAATTTTAGATGAAGGAGTGTTTTAGGTGAAAAATCAACATTTAACTACGTCACAAGGAAGTCCAGTTGGCGATAATCAAAATTCGCTAACTGCAGGAGAATTTGGTCCTGTCCTAATCCAAGACGTTCATTTATTAGAAAAATTAGCTCATTTTAATCGTGAGCGCGTACCAGAACGGGTTGTTCATGCCAAAGGTGCTGGTGCTCATGGGATTTTCAAGGTGAGCCAATCAATGGCACAATATACTAAAGCCGATTTTTTATCTGAAGTTGGCAAAGAAACACCTTTATTCGCTCGTTTTTCAACTGTAGCTGGAGAGTTAGGTTCATCAGATACATTGCGTGATCCTCGCGGTTTTGCGCTTAAATTCTATACAGACGAAGGAAATTACGACTTAGTTGGCAATAATACGCCCATTTTTTTCATTCGTGATGCAATTAAGTTTCCAGATTTTATTCATAGCCAAAAAAGAAATCCACGGACGCATTTGAAAAGTCCAGAAGCTGTTTGGGATTTTTGGTCTCATTCACCTGAAAGCCTTCATCAAGTAACAATTTTAATGAGTGATCGTGGCATTCCGTTGTCGTTCCGTCATATGCATGGTTTTGGTAGCCATACATTCAAATGGGTCAATGCTGCTGGAGAAGTATTTTTTGTTAAATATCACTTCAAGACGAATCAAGGAATCAAAAATCTAGAGAGTCAATTAGCAGAAGAAATTGCTGGGAAAAATCCCGATTTCCATATTGAAGATTTGCATAATGCAATTGAAAATCAAGAATTTCCTTCTTGGACATTATCTGTGCAAATTATCCCGTATGCAGATGCGTTAACAATGAAAGAAACTCTTTTTGATGTAACAAAAACGGTTTCTCAAAAAGAGTATCCGCTGATTGAAGTTGGCACGATGACTTTAAATAGAAATCCAGAGAATTATTTTGCAGAGGTTGAACAAGTAACCTTTTCACCAGGGAATTTCGTTCCTGGTATTGAAGCTTCTCCAGATAAATTATTGCAAGGACGTTTGTTCGCTTATGGGGATGCACATCGTCATCGTGTGGGCGCTAATAGTCACCAATTGCCGATCAACCAAGCAAAAGCGCCTGTAAATAACTACCAAAAAGACGGCAATATGCGTTTTAACAATGGCAATAGCGAAATTAATTACGAACCAAATAGTTATACTGAAACACCAAAAGAAGATCCTAAGGCGAAAATTAGTTCCTTTGAAGTTGAAGGAAATGTTGGTAATTATAGCTATAATCAAGATCACTTTACACAAGCAAACGCTTTGTATAATTTGCTGCCAAGCGAAGAAAAAGAAAACTTAATTAACAATATAGCGGCATCTTTAGGTCAAGTGAAAAATCAAGAAATCATCGCGCGTCAAATTGATTTGTTCACTAGAGTAAATCCAGAATATGGAGCACGTGTCGCACAAGCAATTAATCAACAAGCATAATTTATATAACGTACGTGACAAAACCAGTCTAGATAAACTAAAGACTGGTTTTGTTTGCTTTTCAATGCTTTTTACTCTACTCCCGAATACTAGAATAAAGTGCAACACTCAGCAAATTATTGTTGAGTGTTTTTGTTATGTATCGAGGGTTAACATTGACAAATAAGCTATTTTAAGCTAATTTATAAATATGCTTATACCAACTTAAAAGGAGACATGTTTATGATTCAAAAGAAACGACTTGAGTTAATTTTAGAGGAATTGAAGACGCGCGGAACTCTTAGTTTGAAGGAAATTATAAACTTAACAGGTTCTTCAAGAGATACAGCAAGAAGAGATATTATCAAATTAGCTCAAAATAATGCTATTGATCGCACATATGGTGGAATTAGTTTGCCCAATACCTTTAGTCGTTTAGATGAATATCTTGAACGTACTGAAGATCTCAGTGCTGAAAAAGATATTCTAGCAAAAACTGCTAGTAATTTAGTAAAAGATAATTCCCATATTTTTTTAGATATTTCGACAACGGTCAGTTGCATTCCAAGACATATAAGACCTTATGAGAATGTCATAGCAACGACAAATTCATTAGATATTACCGACCAACTATTGAGAAATACTAAATGTAAAACTAAGATTTTAGGTGGAAGCGTCGATCCTATCAAACGAAATGTCGTTGGAACGAAACCAATGCTTGAGCTGGATTCATTTATCTTTGATGTTGCTTTTATGAGTGCCGCTGGAATCACAACTTCAGGCATTTATTACGCCTACGATGAAGATATAGATTTCAAAAAAAAGATAAGAAAACAATCCAAACTTGTAGTTTTACTAATTGATAATACAAAAATCGGATTAAGTCATAACTATAAAGGTTTAGATTTCGAAGATATTGATTTTCTTGTTATAGAAAGTCGTCTACCAGATGATTTAGAAAGAACAATATCAGATAGTAATGTCTCTATAATAAATTCAAAGTAGGTGCAAACATGATTAAAACGGTATTATTTGACGTAGATGGAACAATCTTAGATACAGAATTTGTCATGATTAAGTCTTTACAAAAAACTCTAAAAGAAGAGAAAAACTTGGACGTTCCAGAAGAAAATTTAGAGTATATCTTAGGTATACCAGGTAAAAAAGCAATTGAACGGTATTCATCATCTGGAGAGGAAGTTGATAAGCTACATGCATGTTGGTCCGAAAATGTTAAACAATACTCTCATCTTGCGACTTTGTTTCCTCAAGTGGAAGAAGCATTGACTAAGTTAAAAGAAAACGAGATACAAATTGGGATCGTTACATCCAAAACAAATGAAGAAATGGAAAATGAATTTGAACATTTTGGTTTAAGTAAACTTTTTGATATTTCAGTAACTGCCTCTGATACAACGAAACATAAACCTAATCCTGAACCAATTCTATATGCATTAAATAAATTAGGAAGTTTACCCGAAGAAACAATTTATATAGGCGATTCTATCTATGATATGCATAGCTCACAATCAGCTGGAGCTAAATTTGCTTTAGCAAAGTGGGGAGCAAAAGAAAATCCACTATTCTCAAGTGCAGATATTAGGTTAGAAACTCCTCTAGAAATATTACAACACTTAAAATAGATCAGCTTACTAAAAAATATGTTATTTCATTAACGGTTAACATAAGTGAGGATTATTTCAAGTGATTGTCGTAGCAAGGATTTCAATCACCTAGATTGTGAAATGAGAATGGTCTACCTACGAACGCCTTGTCATTAAGGGATTTGTGGGCAGAAATCTTTGTGATTTACTAGAAGCGTCGTTTGTTGGGTTTGTTTTTTTAGATAGGAGTTTATGAAATGTCGTATAACCATTTATCAGCTGAAGAGCGTGGACAAATAGAAGCGTATCTGAAGGAAGGAGTCTCTCAGGCTGAGATAGCTCGCCGATTGGATCGGCATAGATCCACGATCTATCTCTAGAGAGATCAAACGTGGTTCCGAGCAAAGAAAGAAGAAGAGTCTCGCTAGTTTGCCTTATCAAGCAACTAGCGCTGGTAATTTAGCACGTATTCGCAAGAAAAATTGCGGAACAACTACTAAGGCTACTGTACACAATACTAAAACTATCATGAAGTATCTTGATATGAAATATTCGCCGGAACAGATAGCGAACGCAGTTCGTAGTGTAAAGGTTTGTACATCAACAATTTATAACTGGATTTACAAAAAGATCGTTCCTTTCGATATTAAGAAATTACGCGGTCGTGGAAAACGTTACAAAATAAAGAATACTGGGAAACGATTAAAACGGCCGGATCGAGCTTTCTTTGAAGGGCGCACGTTGGAGAACCGACCAGAAGAGGTTCAGTTACGAACGGAGTTCGGTCATTGGGAAGCAGATACCGTTGTGTCCAAGCAAGGTGTTGCAGCGTGTCTAGCAACATTCATAGAACGTAAAACAAGGCATTATGTAGCAATTAAGATACCGAACAAGACAGGTAGATCCATGATGACAGCAATTAAGCGTCTAGTGGAAATGTATCCACATGGTGTGAAATCGATCACATGTGACCGTGGAAGCGAGTTTGTCAATCAGTTTGAAATTGGACTTATTGAAGACACTTTTGACTGCAAAATCTATTATGCTAATCCATGCGCGCCACATGAACGCGGATCAAATGAAAATCATAATGGATTACTCAGAGAATATTTTCCAAAACCATCTAATTTTAAAAATATTTCTCAAAATAAGATCAATCAAGCTGTTCAAAGTATGAATTTACGGCCACGAAAAATCTTTAAGTGGAAATCACCGCAGCACAAATTTAATTTGGAGTATTCGAAAGCTTTCTAGCACCAACAAATATTTTTTACATTGTTATAAAAAAGAATACAACGAACGATACTATTTATACGGAAATTGAAACATGATATAATAGAGCAAATCACGAATAATCTTTATACTAAAACAATTATATGTTGCACTTAATCCTAACATTCGCCAATTCAAAACTACTTTGTATAATGTATATTATGTAAACTAGAATAAAATAAAAAACTTTAGCCGATAAATTGCACTTCTCTTTCGACTAATTAATTTACCCAACTAACCTTACAAGTTGTTTGCTAAGCTAGTTGGGTTTACTGTTTATTGAAACGTTGGATTGTTCATTTCTTGATGAATTTCTTTGCTCGCTTCATATAGAAACAATGTTTGTTTTTTACTTGATGCATAATCGACAATGGGTTTTGGATAATTTTCTCCTAAATGTACATGATATTGCGTTTGTAAGGCTTCGTTCATTAGATTTGGTTGATGAATATACTTTTGTGGCACTTGCTTAAGTTCTGGAACATATTTTTTGATGAACTGGCCGTCATTATCAAATTTTTTTGACTGGATAATTGGATTAAAAATCCGAAAATACGGGACAGCGTCCGTTCCTGTCGAAGCAGCCCATTGCCAGCCACCGATATTATTGGCGGCATCATAATCAATCAACATTTTTTGAAAGTATTTTTCACCCCAACGCCAATCAATGTGTAAATTTTTAACTAAAAAAGAGGCAGTAATCATTCTTAAGCGATTGTGCATCCAACCAGTTTGATTCAGTTGTCGCATTGCGGCATCAATTATAGGGTACCCCGTCTCCCCTTTTTGCCACTTGGCAAACATTTCTGGGTCATTTGTCCATTGAATATAACGAAATTTTTCTTGAATAGCTTCCTCTTTTTGTTGTGGAAACGTACTATAGATCATATTGTAAAAGTCGCGCCAAGCTAATTCTTTTTTGAAGGTTTCTTTACTTAAGCTAGAAGGCATAGATGCAAGCTCTTGCCAAATGGTGCGAATCGAAAGTTCTCCCGTTCTTAAAAAAGTAGACAGATGACTCGTTTGATCCTGATAAGGGAAATCACGCTTATTTTCATAGGATTGAAGTTTTTGATCAATAAAAGTATTTAAGCGCCTTCTGGCTGTTTCTTCGCCGACACTATAGTGTATTAAAGGAATCCTCGCAATCTGTTCACGATAAGCTGCTTCCTCTTCTGGAAAAAGACACGCACTAAAAATTTTTTCAGCTGTATAGGAAACAGGAATCGGTGTTTCTTTAGGCGCCTCTTTCCATTTATTGTAATAGGGCGTAAACACTTGGTACTTGCTGCCATCGTTCTTCTTAATTTCTTCAGAGCCATGCAAATAGGCATCTTGAAAAGAGAAAGACTGAATATTATTTTCTTCAAAAAAGCGCATAGCTTGCTGGTCCCGCTTTGCCCCAAAGCCACAAGTATCTTCATTAAAATAAATGGCCTGCCAATCGGGTAATTTGCGTTTCAAACGTGAAAATAAATCTAACGGTTCGCCGACCATGATTTGTAAATGTGCCTCTTGATCGATTCGTTCTTTGAACGAGGCTAAACTTGCAAAAAAAGCGTTATGATTAGCACTTTCTTGAATAAATTGTTGAGGATTCATTTGGAATAATAAAATCAATTCATCAGCTGCAGAATTTTGTAACGCGTGTGCTAATGCTTTATTATCCTGTAATCGTAAATCACGTCTAAACCACATTACTCTTTTCATTTTTAAATCCTCCTAAATACTTCGTCTTGCTTATCGTAACCGTGACTGCTGATTTTTAAAAGCAACTTGCCTAGACTTTTCAAAAAGCCGATAAAAACTGGGTTTTCAGCTTTTATCGGCTTTTTGATTTAAATTAATAGGAAATATTAAAAGCTTTCATATCTTTCTCAATATATTGTAGGACTTCTGTATTGCCAAAAAATTGTGTAAAATAATAGGCTTGACGATAGTCATCGGCTGTGTCTTCCCCGAGCATTTGTTTATTAAAGGCTTTTTCATATAAAAGATAATCTAGCAAATAAATGGAGTGTTTGTCACGACAAATCTGAATCCCTTTTTCGCTTAAAGTGACACTTTTTTGGTAGTCTTTCATTTCCGAGTAGAATTTAGCAGAATTATAATAAATTCTACAACGCTCCAAGGAACATTCTAATTTAAATTGTTCCAATTCTTGTAATGATTTTTCGTAATACACTTGCGCTTTTCTCATATCTTTTTCCAGTTCATATAGCGTACCTAGCGCATTCAGGCTTAAAATGTTGTAAATATTGACTTTACGGTCAATTTCTGCGCCCCGATATAGGTAAAACAAGGCCTCTGCTTTATCTTTTTTTCCTAATAAACAAGTAATTCCCTTATAATATAACAATTTAGTCGTTAGTTCATTATTAGATAAGATAAGACCTTCAGGCACTTCTTGTAATAAATTGTAGGCCTCTAAGTGAAATAACCGTAAAGATAAATCCTCGACTTTGTTTAGTAGATTTTCAATTTTCTTTTCTTCAGAAATCATCATGCATTCTTCTACTTCTAAATCTAATCGGAGGCAAATAGATGAGAAAATATCTAAACTGTCACATAGATTACGGTTTTCAATATTACTAATTGTTGCTTGCGTACAGATGCCGTTAGCCAGCTCTGATTGTGTGATTTTTTTAAGTTTTCTCGCTTGTTTTATTTTGTCTCCTGCTACCTTCACGAACAGACCTCCACTTGTATTATTATGTAAATTCATTAAAAAATGTTATACTTTGATTATCAATTAAAGGAGGTACATGCTATGTTTGATTTACTTGCATTATTGACTGGAACATCAACTTATGGCAACGTTCCCCATGTTTAATTAGTCAATGCGTGTCAAGTATGGTCTTCCATACTTGGCATGTTTCCTTTAAAACTGACTCAATGATACTACAAACGGACAGACAAATACAACCGAAAATCATTGGTTTTTTATTAAGAAAAAGAACAGCAAGAAGTGATAACTACTTCTTGCTGTTCTTTTGTTTAGTTAGGTGTATTTAGATTTAAAATGATTTGTTCCGGCGTAATTTCATTATGATCTGACATCATTGGCTCTACGCTTAAATAACTTGAAGTATTTGTAATGATAACCATGACAGTTGAGTCAAGCCCAGCTTCTTTAATGGCTTTTCGATCGAACGTTCCTAAAAGATCTCCTTTTTTAACACGGTGACCTTGGGTTACTTGTGTCTGAAAGACCTCCTGCCCCAATGTGACAGTATCAATTCCTATATGAATTAATACTTCAGCTCCTGCGTCCGTTTGGATACCATAAGCGTGTCCAGTTTCTGCAACCAAGTTTAATAAACCATCTGCAGGCGCGTAAACCTTGTTCGCTGTTGGCATGATTGCTAAACCTTTGCCCATCATCTCGCTTGAAAATACCGGGTCATTAACAGCAGTAAGATTCATGGCGTAACCATTTACCGGAGAAAAAAGTTGTTCATCTAAGGTGTTATGTTGCATTTCAAAGACTTCGCGTTCTTCCTCTTCGATTACTTTATCTGAAATCAAAACCTCTTGCGGAATTGCAAATAGACTGGTTAATGCATAACATACACCGACAGATAAAAGTGCGACTAATAAATAGATCACTAATTGATGTGCACTATAGATATACATTAAGAAAGAAGGAATAACGGCTAAGCCATAAGAATTTGATTGAATATGAAAAATAGCTAAAATTGCTCCGCCTAAACCTGATGTAAACAAGACACATAGCAGTGGTTTTAAGTTCCAACGAATAAGTAATCCAAATAACACAGGCTCACTAACTCCAAATAATTGAGACAACATAGAACCAATGGCTGTCGACTTCACTTTGCTATCTTGCGCTTTTTTCGCAAAGGCTAAACAACTGCCAACGTTAGCAAACCCATACATGGCACATATTGTAATCAATGCATTAAATCCTGTATTTGCTAATAATGATGTTTCTACCATAGTTAGTGTATGATGAATACCAATCAAAACCATTAAAGGATATGAGGCACCAATCACGAAACCACCTAGTCCTAAGGGCAACCCAATCAACCATTGGACAACATCTACCATGCCTAATTCAACGGTATGCAAAATTGGGCCAATTCCGAGAATCATGATTAAAAAAGTAATTAACATAGTCATAAAGGGTGTAAAAATTTGATCGAGAATATTCGGCATCTTTTTTCGGAAAAAAAGTTCAATCTTTGCGCCAATTATACCAGCAGCAATTGCACTTAAAACGGATCCTTGTGCACCGACAACTGGGATAAAACCAAAAGCCATAATAGCTTTCACGCCAGAATCTGGTGTTGCAACTGCATAAGCGTTTGGTAAAATGGGTGATACCATCATTAAACCAATAACAATCCCGATTACAGGCGTCGCATTAAATGCTTTAAAGGTAGACCAAACAATCAAAGCTGGCAAAAAGGCAAAGACGGTATCTGTAATGACAGAGACAATTTGTTGAAAGCTTTCAGGAATATTGGCTACACTTGCTCCGAATAATTGTAAAAAAGTATCGTTAAAAATAACACCTTTTAACCCTAGGAACAATCCTGTTGCTGCAATTACTGGAACAATTGGAATGAATATTTCACTTAAAATGCGCATTGTTTTGCGCATGCCCGTTTCATTATTTTTTAAAATTGCTGTTTGCTCTGCTTTTGACACAACATTGATTCCAAGTTTTTCTATTTCATCATACAATTTAGTCACAATACCAGTTCCTAAAATCACTTGGTATTGACCGCCATTATAAAAGACACCTTTTACTAAATCAATTTTTTCTAGTTGTTTACCATCTACTTGTTCGTGGTCCTTCAAAATAAAACGTAACCGCGTTTGACAATGGGTGACCGATATAATGTTATCCATACCGATTAATTGAATAATGTCTTTGGCTGCCTGCTGATAATTTTCTGCCATGTTATACTCCTCCTAGCTACTCATTTATAGTAATCAATAGTCCTTGATAGCTTTTTAATAATGTTCCCTGCTGAACTAACTGCTCTCGTTCTTCAGACTGTGTATCAAAAATAACTGTGCCATTAACTAAATAATGAGGGATTGGAACCGCCTCACCAAAATTAAAAAAGGCGTAAATTGTTTTTTCATTTAATTTGCGTTTATAAGCAATAACATTATCTGGAAGATTTGATAGTCCCTCAAATGTTCCATAAAGTAAGATGTCTGTATAGGGACTCTTTTGACGAAATGCAATCATCCGCTTATAGAAATGAAAAATACTTTGACTATTTTTTATTTCTGCTTCGGCATTGATTTCTTTATAATTATCCACCATTCCTAACCAAGGTTTGACGCTTGAAAAACCGCCATACATAGAATCATTCCATGGAAAAGGTGTGCGGGCATTGTCTCGACTACGCAAATTGACAAGTGACAAGGCTTCTTTGGGTGTAAATCCTTCTTTTATTGCTCGATAGTATTGATCAATGCTAGAAATATCATCGAATTCATCAATCGAACCCCTTTCAAAATTGGTCATTCCTAATTCTTGTCCTTGGTAAATAAAAGGCGTACCCCTTAAAAAGAAATACATGGCGCCGAATGTTTTAACCGCATTTGGCTGTTGAGCCTGTTCTTTTAAATATTTCGTTGTCGCTCGAGGTTGATCATGATTTTCAATAAAATTTGCACTCCAACCAGCCTCTTGCATGGCTTCTTGCTGTTTGAAAATTAATGTGCGTAAATCATTCCAAGACCAATCGATTCTATAAAACCATTCGCTTCCTGATTTCACATCCAAATCAGCCCATTTGAAGTCAAAAATCATGTCGAAATACCCTGTTTCTCCAATAAATTCTGATAAATTTGGATAATTGACGCCGGCCGCTTCGGCAACTGTGACAATATCAAAGCCAGCAAAAGCTTTTTCTTTTAATTCGTTCAGAAAGTCACTCATTCCTGGCATGTTTCTACTAGCTTTTGTTACTTTGGCTAATTGATCTGCCCCATCAGCAGGTAAGTTTGTCCAAGTCAAATCTTTCTTAATAAAATTAATCGCATCTACACGAAAACCAGCAATTCCTTTGTTTAACCAAAAACGAATCATTTGATAGATTTCTTTGCGTAGTTCAGGATTTTCCCAATTTAAATCCGGCTGTTTTTTATGAAAGGCATGAAAGTAGTAGGCATCTTCCCCAGGTAGTTTTTCCCAAACACTACCACCGAAGTTAGACCGCCAATTTGTAGGTGCTTCTCGTCCTTCTTTTATAATATAAAAGTCTCGAAAACGACTTTGAGGATTTTTTAAAACATCTTGAAACCAAGCATGTTCATCAGATGTATGGTTTACCACTAAATCTAAAATAACTTTTATGTTTCGTTTTTTTGCTTCTTCAATGAGTTCATCGAAGTCTGCCATTGTACCAAAATCGCTAGAAATACCATAATAGTCTGAAATATCATATCCATTGTCAGCCATTGGCGACGGGTACATTGGACTCAGCCAAATCAGCGTAATTCCTAAATTTTCTAAGTAATCCATTTTTTGAATAATGCCTTGTAAATCACCAATTCCGTCATTATTACTATCCGAAAAGCTACGTGGATAAATTTGATAGGCCACTTCTTTTTGCCACCAATTTCTGTTCATTCTGGTTCTCCTCACTCTTAAACTAGTCCTGTTAATTTTTTCTGTAACCGTTTTTACATTTTGTATGATACTCGTTTTTGCGTAATATGTCAAACGTTTATCATAAATAAATGTAAATTATAATATTCTTTTGATTTAAATAGATTTATATATGTTATACGTTTGACTTTTTTCTGATTTGTTTATACTATTAGACTAACTACTATTTTCTAACAAAGGAGACATTACTTATGTCAAGCATCATGAACCAATGGACTGATGAATTACGTTATGCGCCTTATTCTTCTTGGACATCTGCTCACCTCGAAAATCTAACTTCTATTATCGCGCAATCTAGTTGGCGTTTTAAGTATCATATTCAACCACAGACAGGACTACTAAATGATCCCAACGGTTTTTCGTATTTCAATAACCAGTGGCATTTATTTTATCAAGCGTTTCCTTTCGGGAGTGTTCACGGACTAAAAAGTTGGGCCCACTTAACTTCCTCCGACTTAATTCACTGGGATTATGAAGGAATTGCCCTTTATCCCGACTCTGAATATGATTCTCATGGCGTCTATTCAGGCTCAGCTTTACCAATAGATAACCAACTATGTTTATTTTATACAGGAAATGTTCGTGATCAAACTTGGCAACGATTTGCATATCAAAATATTGCATGGCTGAATTCTTTAGGTGCGATCACAAAGGAATCAACACCATTCCTACCTATTGACCCCAATTATTCTTCCCATTTTCGTGATCCGATGGTATTTCCTTATCAAGAAGGACTTGTTTTATTAATTGGTGCTAGTGATTTAAATGGACAAGGAAAAATTGTGGTCTATTTTTCTAAAGATCGAAACGTACACAATTTTCATCAACTTGGCGAATTGACGTTCACCGACCAAGAATTAGGCTACATGGTTGAATGCCCCAATTTGGTATTTATTGATGGCCAGCCTGTCTTATTATTTTGCCCACAAGGTCTATCTCCATCTGTAAAAAGTTATCAGAATATCTATCCGAATATGTACACATTGGCCGAAACGTTTGATTTGGAGAATCTTTCTTTAGTTCAGGCTGGGCCTTTTGAAAATTTAGATGAAGGATTTGATGTCTACGCCACTCAAGCCTTTAATGCGCCAGATGGTCGTGCACTTGCGGTCAGTTGGATTGGGTTGCCAGAAATCACTTACCCAAGTGATGTGGAGGGTTGGGCAAATGGCTTAAGTCTGGTTAAAGAACTCACAATTCACAACGGGAAACTATTTCAATATCCAGTTTCTGAAACAGAAATGCTTCGTCAATCCGCCACTACTTTATCAAATGGCTGCCATTTTTTATCTACTGCTTCTTTTGAATTAGAAGTGGATATTCCCAAAAATGAGATTGCTTTTATTCGGCTTTTAGCGAACGAAACGGGTTCAAAAGGACTTTTAATTACAATTGATACGATTCATGGTAAAATAACCCTTGATCGAACATTTGCTGGCCAACCTTTTGCTGAAAAGTATGGCACAATTCGTGAAACTAAAATTAGGAAAAATAAGTCAGTTCAGTTAACTATTTTTGTTGATTGTTCTGTTGCAGAAATCTATGTAAATAAAGGTGAAAAAACGATGACTGGTCGCTTCTTTCCAGATAAAGCGCAACAGTATCTTCATCTATCCAAGACGGCAAAAGCTTGTTTTTATGAGCTGGAAAATACGAATAATTAGGAATGATGGTGAATTTTGATGGTGGTTAAATTAACGGATGTAGCTAAGCTTGCTGGGGTGAGCCCGACAACGGTAAGCCGCGTGATTAATAATTATGGTTATCTTAGTCAAAAAACAATTGATAAAGTTCATCAAGCGATGGAAGAATTAAATTATCAACCTAATGGATTAGCCAGAAGCCTCCAAGGAAAAAGTACGCAGCTGATTGGTTTAGTCTTCCCTTCTGTTAGTCATCCATTTTTTGGTGAATTAATTGAAACACTGGAAAGAAAGCTCTTTGTTCAAGGATATAAAGTGATTTTATGTGATAGTGAAAAAGATCCAGAAAAAGAGCGCGCCTATTTACGAATGCTCGCTGCAAATAAAGTGGACGGTGTAATCACTGGTAGCCATAACTTAGCTATTAACGAATATGAAAATGTTTCACTACCTATTGTTTCCTTTGACCGTTTCTTGGCACCTGGCATTCCAATTGTCTCTTCGCAAAACTTTCAAGGTGGCCAAAAAGCCACTGAAGCCTTATTTGCAAGTGGTGCACAAAAGATTGCAATTATTACTGGTGCTAATAACACAGGCGCACCTAGCGATTATCGATTGGCTGGTTATAAACAAACGATGGAAAAATATGGCGCAGAAAAAACGATTCTACAAATTGATAATGGAACCTCTACAACATTAAAAAATCTAGAAATCGAACGTTTGCTTCAAAATAAAACTGTAGACGGCATCTTTTGTACCGATGATTTGACAGCAATTACAGTTATGAATATTGCTCAAAAATTGAAGATATCCATTCCTGAAGAATTAAAAGTAATTGGTTATGATGGGACAAAATTAATCAAAAGAATTGCCCCACAACTATCAACCATTGTGCAGCCAATCGACGAGATGTGTGACGTTATGATTGACTTACTGCTTCGTAGAATGAAGGATCCTGATGTTGCACTCGAGGAAAATTATCCTATTCCGATTCAGCTATCATTGTCTGAATCCTGTTAAAAAAGACACCTTTTCAGGTGTCTTTTTTTATTCTTAATTCCTCATTTGCCTATTTTCCCTTAATTCCAAAGCACAGAGATTAAATAATACAACAACATGATCCCTACAAATACACCGAGCATTAGTAAAACATACCACCAATTTTTGGCGCTATAGGTTTCATTTTTATTTTTTTCGGTTCGTTTCCCGGCAGCCCATTTCCATAAATCGTAATTATTCATCTCTCTCACCACCTTTAATGGGTTTATTAACTTAAGCCTAACACGGAATGAGAGAACTTGAAAACAAAAGGATCACCCGCTTATGCAATGGATGATCCTTTTTTGGGCACTATTCTTCTGATAACCCATTATTTTTAATAACTGATTGGTACCAATAAAAACTATCTTTTTTAATGCGTCGTAAATCTTTTAACTCATGGTCTTCACGATTGACGTAAATAAAACCGTAGCGTTTTTTGAATCCTTGATGAGAACTTAAAATATCCATGACCGACCAAGGGCAATAGCCAAACAACTCAACACCGTCAGAAATAGCCGCATGACAAGCAGCAATATGATCATGCAAATACGCAATTCGATAATCATCATGAATTTTTCCGTCCTCTGTTAGGTGATCTGGTGTGCCTAAGCCGTTTTCTGTAATGATTAACGGCAAACGGTATTGACGATAATAATCATTTAAAACTAAACGTAGACCAGTTGGATCAATTTGGGCGCCATACTTAGAGGTTTTTAAATGTTGATTTTTTTCGATTTTAAAATAACCGTATAGATCAAAATCAATGTCCTTTTCTTTCGTACCCAATGGGTGTTGCTCATCTGTCGGTAAATAGCTAGCGACTAACGTCCGATAATAATTAAGAGCGATAAAATCTGGTTTAGCGGCTTTCAAAATTGCTTGATCTTCTGGCTGTGTTTCGGGATAAATGCCGCATTTGGTCAAATACTCTTGATAGTAACCAGGGTATTCGCCAAAACAATACATTTCTAGAGCGTAATTCGTTTTAAAGTTATCATTCATACGAGCCGCCCAAACATCTTCAGGCTTATTAGAACTAGGATAAGTCATCGTTGAGGAAACAGAGGGACCGACTTTTCCCCCAGCAACCAATTGGTGACAATCATTCGTCGCTAACGCATGGGCAACAAACATATGGTAATCCATTTGTGCACGAATTTTTTCAGCATTTTCTGGTGCAACGTCGTACATATTCATTCGTTCATCGACACGAATCATTAAGTTTTGTTCGTTTGTAACTTGCCAATTTTTGACTCGATCACCAAACGCTTGATAACAGACTTGCGCATAGCGTTGAAATGCGGAAACGCAGCGACGATCCGCCCAACCATTGTATTTTTCCACCAACGCAAAAGGTAAATCAAAATGATAAAGTGTGACAAACGGCAAAATATCGTTTTCTAAAAGTGTATCAATGACAGCATTATAAAAATCGATGCCGGCTTGATTGATTTCGCCATCACCTGTTGGAATGATTCGTGCCCATGAAAGAGAAAAACGATAGGTTTTTAAGCCTAATTCTTTCATTAACGCAATGTCCTCTTTGAAACGATGGTAAAAATCGCTGGCGACTTTCGTGTCTGCTTGTACAGCTGACTTTTTAAAAGAATTGTAATCAGCGACTGTTAGGCCTTTGCCGTCCTCATTCCAAGCGCCCTCAATTTGAAAAGCGGAGGAAGAAGCGCCCCATAAAAAATCGTTCTTAAATTGTTTAACCATTAGTTTTGCTCCTTTACTTGCATGAAAAATAAATTTGTTTGTGGTGTAATCTCTGTTTGTTTGGTTGTCTCAATTACAGCCATTTCCGCAGTATTTGTTACGATGACTAAGACGGTTGGATCATAACCAGCAGCTTGGATGATTTGTTTATCAAAAGAGAGCAGTTTTTGTCCTAGTCTGACCCTTTCTCCTGCTTTTACGAACCTCTCAAATCCTCGTCCTTTTAATTCGACTGTATTGATTCCAATGTGAAGGAGGATTTCAGCACCATTGTCTAACTTTAAGCCAATTGCATGATGAGTTGGATATAAAGCCGTCACTTTCCCATTTCCTGGTGAAACAATTTGTTCCTCTGTCGGATAAATAGCTAGCGTTTTTCCCATTTGTTGAGAAGCAAAGACTTCATCGTTGATTTGGTCTAAAGATACGAGTTGTCCTTGAACAGGTGCTTGAATCCGTTGCTTTTCTTTGACTGTCCCTGTCTCTGTCTTTAAGCCGGGTTCTTGACGTGACTCGTCAAGCGGTAAATCATTAAAGCCTAGAAAAATCGTTAATAGAAATGCACCAAAAAAAGCAATGCCACAACCTAATAAATAACAAATAAAGGCTTTGGTTCCTGCTTCTGCATAAACTGGGATGGTCAAGAGTCCTTGGTTAGCGAAGGCTGTCCCGTAGGAACCGCCCCAGCCCATTAAGGCCCCACCTGCTGCTCCGCTAGCCACCGCATAAATCATCGGTTTTTTTAACCGCAAGTTTGCCCCATAAATAGCTGGTTCTGTGATACCAAATAATGCAGTCACTGTTGCAGAGGCAGCAACAGCTTTCAAGTCTTTATTTTTTGTGCGGACAAACACGCCAAATGCGGCGCCCGCTTGAGAAAAGTTTGCTGCACCAGCAAACGCTAGCAAATTTTGCCGTCCTGTTCGAGCGACATCATTAATCCCAATTGGCACAAGCCCACGGTGAGCCCCAAAAATGACTAAGACACACCAAATTCCGCCGATAAAACCGCCTAACAAGATGGGACTAAAATTCATTATATAATAATACAACCAATTCACGCCGTCGCCTAAATAAATCCCTATCGGTCCAAATAATAATAAAGTGGCTGGAATCATTAAAAGTAATGACAGCGTAGGAACCATAATAATTTTTAGAACTTCTGGAATGACTTTTTCCAAAAAGCGTTGCACATAAGCTAACATAAAAATTGCAAGAATAATAGGAATTACTGTGGAAACATAATTGGCTTTGGTCACATGTAATCCAAACAAGGTAACCGCTGATTCTTCAGTCATTAATGAAACGATGGTTGGATAACATAAGGTGGCACCAATTACCATGGCGATATATTCGTTTGTTTTGAAAACCTTAGCAGCTGAATAACCTAAAATAACTGGCATAAAATAAAAAAGTGCATCGGAAGCGGCGCTTAAAATAATATACGTATTCAAAGGTTTTAAATCGACCTGGTAAAAATTGTTTGCGACCATCACAGCGATGGCTAGAATTCCTTTTAACATGCCTGAAGCGGCAATTGCTGGTACGACAGGTGTGAAAATCGCGGCAACAGTATTTAAAATTCGATTACCTAATGAATTTTTTTCTTTTGTGGATGTTTTGGTCGTAAGTTGCTGAGCCAACAAAGGTTCTAGAGCATTATAAACATGCGCGACTTTATTGCCTAAAACCACTTGATACTGCCCGCCACTTTCAACAACAGAAATGACACCTTCTGTTTGTAGTAAGGCTTCTTTGTTCGCTTGTTTCGTATCTTTCAATACGAAACGCAATCGTGTATAACAATGTGTGACATCCACGATATTGTCTTTGCCACCTACGTCTTTCAAAATTTCTTTTGCTATTGCTTGGTAGTCCATGATGACCACTCCTTATCTATAAAATAACAGCTCAATAAAAAAGACCAAATCACACATGCACGTTTCAGCAAACACACTCAATATTTGCTCGTCGTGAATGTCCCTTTGATCTGATCTACGTAATAACTATGTTTCTCACGATAGAATAGCTGATTGAATTTATTTTTAATTTACCATTATTTAGAGGGATTATCAATGAATTAGGTAGACCACTTCAGTGTTTTGTTACTAAAATCAGCAGTGAAAATAGTAGTTTACTACATTCACTGCTGATTTATTGATTACAAGACTGGTGACAACAAGCGTGAAAAGTTTTGCTTGAAGCGTAGCCAGTACCCTTGTTTTTTAATTATCTCGTCGGTTAGTAAGACACTTTTTTCTATATCTTCTTCAAAGACTTGCGCTAACATCCACGCAATGTCGGGATTGTAAATAAACGTACTTACCTCAAAATTCAATGAATAACTGCGAATATCTTGGTTTGTTGTCCCAACCATAGCTAATTCATCATCAATTACCATTGTTTTTGCATGAATAAACCCACTATCATAAATATAAATTTTAATGCCGCGTTTGTGTAAGTAATTCGCGTAATATTGTGTTGCGCGGTAAATAAAGGGATGGTCAGGCATACAAGGAATCATAATTCGCACGTCGACACCCGAACGAACCGCCACTAACAACGCATTAATCATACTATCGTCAGGGATTAAATACGGTGTTTGAATCCAGACACTCTTTTCTGCAGAAAAAATCATCCGAACAAACCCGCTTTTCAAAATTTCTTCTTCTGAATCAGGACCATCTGAAACAACTTGTAAGGACAAATGCTCCACTTCATGATCTTCTGGTAATTTAAAATATTTTTCATGATACGTCATACGTTCTTCAGGATATTTGACTGAAGCATTCCAATCCATGATAAATATCTCTTGCAATGAAAATACGGCCGTCCCGACCAAACGAATATGGGTATCTCGCCAGTAACCAAATTTTTCGGTGACATTCAAATATTGATCCCCAACATTGAACCCGCCGGTCCAGCCAATTTTCCCATCGATGACAACAATTTTTCGATGCAAGTGATAATTTAGACGTGTTTTACGGATCATATCGCGAGAAGTAATAAAGGGAGCTACTTTTCCTCCAGCGTCAACGTAACGAGCAAAAAACTTTTTATTTGCGCCGGGTGAACCCCAAGGATCGTAAATTAAGTAAACTTCCACGCCTTCATGCAACTTTTCAATTAATACATCTAAAAATTGATTGCCAATTGTGTCATTAAAAAACGCATAATACTCCACATGAACGGTTTCTTTCGCTGCACGAATATCTTCAAATAATGCTTGAAATTTTTCTTGGCCATCTGTGAATAATTGCAAACTATTTCTTTTGGCCAACGGTGATGCGTCCATATTCCGGAAATAACGATTTAAAACTTTCGCATCATAAAGTAAATCATAACGTTTATCGCGCCCTGCTTTTTTGTTATCAACGTCCACTTTTTCTTTAATTCGTTGAACCATTTGTTTTTCATCATCAGACAATTTAAAAACTTCTTGTCCATCGATACCTCGCCCACAGAATAAGTAAATAATAAAGCCGATACCAGGCAAGAAAATCAACGTCATCATCCATGCTAAAACGCTGGAAATACTACGAGGTTTTCTAAAAACAGTAATTAAGGCAGCAATAACGTTAATTACTAATAAAAATAACAAAATCCAAACAAAAATTTTCATCGCTTACCTCCTTCTTACTTCATACTAAGATTATATCAAATAACAGTTAAATTAGGCGAATAATATGAGCGAGTATTCAAAAAAGAATTCATTTCTATAAGTGTTTCGCCTTTGATTCTCAGTTTTTCTGTACTATAATGAGGGCTGGATGTAAAGATTTTGAAAAGAGGTACTTATTTTATGGTCGTTGATTTGAAAATGTTAGCCATGATTTTTATCATTAATTTTGCGTATATTACCTTAAATACTATTCGTTTTATGTTAACGATGAAAGGTTATCGGGTTATTGCACCGCTGGTTAGTATGGCTGAAATAACAATTTATGTCTTAGGGCTAAGTATGGTTCTGAATCGGTTAGACAATCCTTTAAATTTACTTGTTTATGCGCTTGGTTACGCTGTTGGCATTAGTGTAGGAATTAAAATCGAAGACTATTTGGCCTTGGGTTATATTATGGTATCGGTTATCCTCCCTTCTACTACTGAACAATTTCATTTACCAGAAACACTTCGTGAACACGGCTATGGTGTTACACAAAGTGTTGCCTACGGACGTGAAGGAGAACGAATGGTTTTAGAAATTCTTTCCCCAAGAAAAAACGAACGTACATTGTACAAATTAATCAATCAATTAGAGCCGAGAGCATTTATCATTTCCTATGAGCCTAAGTTCATTTCCGGTGGGTTTTGGACGAAAAAAGTTCGCAAAAGAAATGACGCCATTTCTCACTAAGAAGCGGCGTCATTTCTTGTTATTGATTTTTAGTTTACATAATAAAATTATCGTAACTTTAATTTATTCTAAGATAACTTAGAGAGTTCGTACCTAGTTGCTCAATCAATTGTTGCATAAAAACTAAGCGTTCGATGGCCGATCGGTTAGCAATTTTTTCATAATAAAATGCTAGAATATCCGACTGTGCTTCTAAAGGCTCGGCTTGTTCCGTTGCTACTGGTAAAAGGAGTTTTAAGTGGTCCTGGTCAATCGTAATCACTTGGGTCAAGTGCAAACTTTCTTGAAAAATATTAGGCACAGTACTGACTTTGCGGCCTCGCAGAGCTTGTTTAATGACTCTTCTCGCTTGCGAAAGATAGTATTCAGGATTTACGTCCCCTAGCAAGTCATATAAAGCGCTGAAGGCTTCTGGCAAGGGTTGCTCTTTGCCCAAGTAATCAAAATAACGAGGCATTGTTGGAACCTCTGTCTTTTCTTTTTCAAGCGTAATCATAGATAGTTGTGCCGAGGCCAATCTTTGTTTTTGATAAAATGAGGGGCCACCGCTCACGCCAAAAAAATAGTCTTCCTCTTCTGGAAACACTTGTGGCCAAAAAGATTCAGCTAGCCAAAATAATTGCTCTGTTACAGTTCCTTTAAACTTAGGAAGTTCGTCTTCAGCCAAAGTCAAACTCGCAACTTCAGCTGCCGTATAAATAGGAAAATTCAAACGATATTGACGATTTTCCCGAATGATTAACTGACAATCAATCATTTCTGATAAAAATTGTTCTAACTTGGCTTCTGTTGCAAAGGCCGCTTTTAATTGTCTTAAAATGATTCTTTCTTCCCGATGTTCATACATAAAAGTAACAAGAGGGAAAAAAAGTGATTGGTTGAGCAAATGATTGTATTGTTTCGTTTGTTGCGGAGAATGATAGTAAATTGCTAAATCATTCATGTTAACGCCCCTTTACTATTGAAGCGCCTAAGCAACAAGGAATTTATCGCGTTGCTTAGGCGCTTACGGTTTTAGTTAAAGACTTCTGTTAATTGTGGTACTACTTGTTTTTTACGAGAAACAACGCCGGGTAAGAACGCACGATTGTTAACTAATGTTACATTGAACGCTGCTTCAATTTTGGCTTGTTCCGCACCAATCGCTAATAATTCAGAATCACTGTCTAGGATATTCGTAATAATTAAGACAAACAAGTCATAATTATTGGCTGCATTTTCTGCGGCCATAGCTGCTTCTAATTCAGCTTGACGATCTAAAACTTCTGCTAAATCGACGGTATTTACTTGAGCAACGCGAACTGTTTTGCCGTTCATTGGGAAGCTCTTAGCATCTAAATCTAAAAGGACTTCAGCTGATTTATCGCTTAAATTTGTTCCTGCTTTTAATAAGTCAAGACCATAGCCTTCTAAATTAATTTCAGCAATATCAGCTAGGGCGTGCGCTGCATCGATGTCTTCTTGTGTGCAAGTTGGTGATTTAAATAATAATGTATCAGAAATAATCGCTGAGACCATCATACCAGCAATTTGAGCTGGAATTGTCACGTTATTTTCTTTAAACATTTTATAGATGATTGTACTGGTACACCCTACTGGTTCTGCACGATAATACAATGGATCTGCTGTTTCAAAGTTGGCAATCCGGTGATGATCCACTACTGCTAAAATGTTTACTTCAGCGATATCTGAAATGCTTTGTTGGAATTCGTTATGATCCACTAACATGACTTGGTTTGTTTCGCTAGCTGCTTCAGTGACAACACGTGGTGCTTCAATATTGAAGTAATCTAAGGCATATTGAGTTTCTTCACTTGGTGTTCCTAAAGCGACAGCTTCTGTCTCTTTTCCTAATTCTTTTTGTAAGTAAGCAAAACTAATTGCTGCTCCGATAGCATCTGTATCAGGATTTTGGTGTCCAAAAACTAAAATTTTTGACATAATACACACTCCTTGGTTTTGATTCACTCTTAATGATAACAAAAAATAGAAAAGAAACAACAAAAAAATTGTCTTCTTTTCTATTTTTTCGTTTGTTAACGTGCTAGATAACCTTGATAGTCCTCGACATGTAGTAGTTTTTTCGCATTTTCAACACGATCATTTTTAGGAGGCTCAATTCCTTCTAATGGATAAGGAATACCTAGTTCTTCCCATTTGTACTTGCCCATCGTATGGTAAGGAAGCACTTCAACTTTATCTACATTGTTTAATGTTTTTATGAAGGCATCCAGACGGATTAAATATTCGTCGTAATCACTACGTTGAGGCACCAATACGTGGCGAATCCAAACAGGTTTGTCAATTTCAGATAAATAGGTAGCCATCTCTAAAATATTATCATTTGATTGCGTTGTTAACAGTTTATGTTGCTCGTTATCAATATGTTTGATGTCAAATAAGAGTAAATCTGTATACTTCATCAATTCATCAAATTGACTAATGAAGGGTTCTTCCCGAGTAAAAGGCTTGCCACACGTATCTAAGGTTGTATGAATGCCTTGTGCTTTGGCTTTTTTAAATAAATCGATTAAAAAGTCCATTTGCAATAGCGGCTCACCACCACTGACAGTGATACCACCCTTTTCGCCCCAATAAGAGCGAAAACGTAATGCTTCCTCTAATACTTCGTCAGTCGTCACCACACGACCACCGGAACCAATTTTCCAAGTATCTGGATTATGACAGAATTGACATCTCATGCGGCACCCTTGTGTAAATACGATAAAACGGACACCTGGGCCATCAACGGTACCAAAATTTTCTGTTGAATGAATTCTACCTGTAACTGGTGTTGTCATAATGATCCCTCTTCTTTCAAACGAAAAGGATGACACGTTGAATGTCACCCTTTCAGTTAAATAATGTAAATGTTTTTTATAGTCTGTCGTGTGAAGTTCTTGAAATAACGTCTGCTTGTTGTTCAGGAGTTAAGTCACGGAATTTCACGGCATATCCAGATACACGGATAGTTAAGTTTGGATATTTTTCTGGATGTGCTTGTGCATCTAATAATAATTCGTTTGTAAATACGTTTACGTTTAAGTGGTAACCACCTTTATCGAAGTAGCCATCTAATACGTTACGTAAGTTGTTAATTCTTGTGTCGTCGTCTTTACCTAAACCATTAGGGTTGATGGTTTGTGTATTAGAAATACCATCTAAAGCGATTGTATATTCTAAACGAGCTGTTGAGTTTAATGAAGCTAACAAGCCATTTTTCTCACCTAAGAATTTACCGTCTTGATAACTTGGGTTCGCACCTGGTGCAAGAGGTTTGCCGGCACGACGTCCGTCAGGCGTGTTCCCTGTTGCTTTACCATAAACAACGTTTGAAGTGATTGTTAATAATGAAGTCGTTGGTTTAGAGTTACGGTATGTGTGTTGACGTTTAATTTGTGTCATAAAGTAATCTAAAATCCAGTTAGCCATTGCATCAGCTTCTTCGTTATCGTTTCCGTATGTTGGGAATTCTTTTGTTGGTACATAATCAATTGCCATACCATCTTCGTCACGGATTACTTCTACTTCACCGTGTTTAATTGCCATGATACTATCAGTCGCATGAGAGATTCCGGCAATACCAGTTGCGAATGTCCGTTGTAAATCAGTATCCATTAAAGCTAATTGTGGTGCTTCATATGCATATTTATCATGCATGTAATGAATAATGTTTAATGTGTTAACGTACAATTCAGCTAACCAGTCTAAGATGTCTTTATAGCGTTCCATGAATTCATGGTAATCTAATTTGTCACCAGTCATTGGACGATATTTTGGTGCTACTTGCATTTTAGTTTTTTCGTCGACCCCGCCGTTAATTGCATAAAGAACAGCTTTCGCTAAGTTCGCACGAGCGCCGAAGAACTGCATATCTTTACCCATAACTGTTGCAGAAACACAACATGCGATTGCACAGTCGTCAGAACCCCAGTTTTCACGTAATAAGTCATCGTTTTCAAATTGGATAGATGAGCTTTCTTTCGCGATTTTAGCTGCATATGTTCTGAAGCCTTCTGGTAAGTGAGAAGAATATAATACAGTTAAGTTAGGTTCTGGAGATGGTCCCATGTTTGTTAATGTGTGTAAGATACGGAAGTCATTTTTGGTAACTAATGAACGACCGTCAATACCCATACCAGCAATAGATAATGTTGCCCAAATTGGATAACCAGAGAATAATTGGTTGTATTCTGGTGTCCGTGCAAATTTAACCATACGTAATTTCATGATTAAATGGTCAATCATTTCTTGTGCTTCAAATTCAGTGATTAAACCTGCTTCTAAGTCACGTTGGATATAGATATCTAAGAATGCTGAGATACGACCAATTGACATTGCCGCACCATTTTGAGATTTAATGGCACCTAGGTAACCAAAGTATAACCATTGGATTGCTTCTTGCGCATTTGCAGCAGGACGAGAAATATCGAAACCATAAGAAGCAGCCATTTGTTTTAAGTCATTTAACGCACGGTATTGTTCAGAAATTTCTTCACGTAAGCGAATAACATCGTCTGTCATTTCTTTGTTACCAGTGTTATCATGATCTTTTTTCTTTTGTTCCATTAAGTAGTCGATACCATATAATGCGATACGACGATAGTCACCGATAATACGGCCACGGCCATAAGCATCTGGAAGACCAGTAATGATTTTGTTTTTACGTGCTAAACGCATTTCAGCTGTGTAGGCATCAAAAACACCTTGGTTATGTGTTTTTCTGTATTCTGTGAAGATTTTTGTCATTTCTTCGTCAGTTTCATAACCATTTGAAACTAAGGC
Source organism: Enterococcus sp. DIV1316a (assembly GCF_050536915.1). Lineage (NCBI taxonomy): Bacteria > Bacillati > Bacillota > Bacilli > Lactobacillales > Enterococcaceae > Enterococcus > Enterococcus sp. DIV1316a. The sequence goes on from NZ_CP172913.1 coordinate 1,355,258, forward strand.
ATTGTTCGCCATTTTAATACCACCGAATGGCATAAATGCTTGTTTTAATGGTACATCTGTTTGTAAACCGACAATTTTTTCTTCTTCTTTGATTAAGTAACCAGGTTCATGTGACGTAATAGTTGCTGGGATATCGCTATCCATGTCATAAACGCCATTTTTTTCATGTTGGATTTCAAATAATTCTTGTAGTTTTGTCCATAATTTGTCAGTGCTCGGAGCGATTGGTTCTAAGAAACTGTCGTCGCCTTTGTACTCTGTGTAGTTGTTTTGAATAAAATCACGAGTGTCAACGCTTGTTCTCCATTTGTCGCCTTTAAAGCCTTCCCATTGTTTCATGAAGTGTTTGCCTCCTTAGTTAACTGCTACTTGATTGTATGTAACAGCTTTATGTGATTAGTATAACACATAACCTTTTAGATGCAAGCGTTTTTTTATTATTTATTGCACTTTCTTAATAAATAAATGGGGAGCGAAGATTCTAAACGCTGATATATAAACATTTATACTTGTGAAAATAAGAACGATTTATAGTTGTTATCACTTGTGAAAAATGTACTTCTGTATTAAAAACAGCAGCCATCTGTATTAATACAGATGGCTGCTGTGGAGATATTTATAACACAGTTTAGTTTGTTTGTTCTTCTTCAATCACTGCAGAATGCATCTCGTGGACTTCCATTACTTGGCCATCTTTTTGTTCATCGATGACAAAGGAACCGTTGGATGTTCGTTCACTGATTGGATAGTTTTTCGACTGAATAACTTCTTGTGTGCCTTTTTGCGTAGTAACTAATAAATCTAAATCGGTACTTTCAGACATAAAGACAACACGATGTGGATTTTTCTTCAATTCCCGTAAGACCATTAATCCACGTTTTGCTCGTCCTAATTGTGTTAATTCTTGGGCTAACATGCGTTTAACACCGCCACGTTGGGTAACGATGACAATCGGTGTATCCCCTTCAGAATGAACCAGTAAACCATTAACGACATAATCGTCTTCTTTGAGGTTCATTGATTTAACTCCAGCCGCTTTACTACCCACAACAGGTACTTCATATAATGGATAGCGTAAGCCAAAACCGCGATTGCTCACGAGGAAAACATCCAATAAGTCTTGATCATTTGTTAAATAAACATTGGTAATTTCATCTTGGTCTGATTTTAATTTCATACAAGATGTCGGGCGGCTCTTATAAGTGCGCCAAGGCTCAAAATCAGCCATTTTGGTTTGTTTAATCATGCCAGCTTTTGTAATGAAAACAAAGGTTTTTGTCGGACTTAACTCTTTATAAGGATATACAGCAATAATCGATTCATCGATAGCAAGATTTAAAATGGTTTGAGAAATATGTTCGCCAATTTCTTTCCAGCGTAAATCTGGCAACTCATGGACGGGGCGATAGATCATATTCCCTTTATTTGTTACTAGTAAAAGATGATCTAATGTATTGACTTCGCCAGCATATAGTAAAAAGTCGCCTTCTTTCATGCCGATTTCTTCTGGTTTTGATGCTGTATAAGAACGAATACTACTCCGCTTGATATAGCCTTCGTGCGTCACGGTTACGACCACGTCTTCCTGCGCAACTAACACGGCTGTTTCAATCTTGATTTCTTGGATTTCCTCTTCAATTTGAGTTAAGCGCGGATTGCCATATTGCTTTTTAACTTCGCGAAGTTCTTTTTTCATGACTGAGAATAGTTCTTTTTCATTGTTTAAAATGTTCAATAACTCAGCAATTTGTTGTTCTAAAGTTTTCGCTTCTTCTTGTAAATCAGTAATATCTGTATTAGTTAAACGGTATAGCTGTAAAGTAACGATTGCTTCAGCTTGTTCTTCAGTAAACGCATAGTCGGATACTAAGTTCTTCTTCGCATCTTTTTTATCTTTACTGCCACGAATTGTTGCAATCACTTTATCTAAGATAGACAATGCTTTAATTAAACCAGCAACAATGTGCTCACGTTTGCGAGCTTTGTCCAACTCAAATTGACAACGGTTAATGATAACTGATTTGCGGTGCGTAATGTAACTTTCTAAAATCCGTTTTAGGCCCACTTGTTGCGGGGTCATGTTGTCGATGGCTACCATGTTAAAGTTGTAATTGATTTGCAATTCAGTGTTTTTAAATAGATAATTTAAAATACCTTCTGCATTGACATCTTTTTTTAGTTCAACAACAATTTGCAAGCCAGTTCTGTCACTTTCGTCACGAACTTCGGCAATGCCGTCTACTTTTTTATTTAAACGGATTTCATCCATCTTCTTCACTAGCGTTGCTTTGTTGACTTCATAAGGAATTTCAGAAATGACAATTTGTTGTTTGCCGCCTTTTAAGGGCTCAATCTTTGTCTTCGCACGTAAAATTACTTTACCACGGCCGGTTTCGTAGGCTTTTTTAATTTCTGCTTTTCCTTGTAGGATCCCACCTGTTGGGAAATCTGGTCCTGGAATGTATTCCATTAATTTCTCTAAACTTGCATTAGGATGATCAATTAAATACACGGTCCCATCAATAATTTCCGCTAAATTATGTGTAGGAATTTCTGTTGCATAACCTGCTGAAATCCCCGTTGAGCCATTTACCAATAAATTAGGATATTTGGCTGGTAAAACAGTGGGTTCTTTTTCTGTATCGTCAAAATTCCAGACGAAATCGACGGTATTTTTGTCGATATCTTTTAACAACTCACCACTTAACTGTGATAAACGAGCTTCTGTATAACGCATCGCCGCTGGCGGGTCGCCATCCATACTTCCGTTGTTTCCGTGCATTTCAATTAGTACTTCCCGTAATTTCCAGTCTTGACTTAGACGGACCATCGCTTCATAAATACTACTGTCGCCATGGGGATGATAATTCCCCATAATGTTTCCGACAGATTTTGCTGATTTACGAAAGCCTTTATCAAAGGTATTGCCGTCTTTATTCATTGAAAAGAGAATGCGGCGTTGTACTGGTTTTAGCCCATCTCGAATATCTGGTAGGGCCCGTTCTTGAATGATGTATTTGGAATATCTTCCAAAACGATCGCCCATTACTTCTTCAAGGGTTAATTCTTGAACTTCTTGGCGTTTTTCCAAAATTGTCACTCCCTACTCTATGTCAAACAAACTGATTTCAGTGTCATCGGTTTGTTCTGCTTCTTTTGTTTTTTCCGCATCTAAAAGACTTTCTCCTGTTGGTGCAGAAGTGTCTTCTTCTGAACGATCTAAAATACTGCCATCTTCTTCCAACGTAAATTGAACATGTTGTTCAATCCATTTTCGACGAGGTTCGACTTTGTCGCCCATTAATGTGGTCACACGGCGTTCTGCTTGAGCTGCATCATCAATCCGAACACGAATTAAGGTTCTAGTTTCAGGATCCATCGTTGTTTCCCAAAGTTGTTCTGCATTCATTTCCCCTAAACCTTTATAGCGTTGGAGCATATAGCCTTTACCAACTTTATCAATCACTTCTGCCAATTCACCATCGGTCCAAGCATACTCAATGACTGATTTTTTTCCAGTTCCTTTAGAGACTTTATAAAGAGGTGGTAAGGCAATGTAGACTTTGCCGGCTTCAATTAATGGTTTCATATAACGATAGAAGAACGTTAATAGCAACACTTGAATATGGGCACCATCGGTATCCGCATCGGTCATGATGATGATTTTATCATAATTACAATCTTCAATTGAAAATTCAGGACCAACGCCTGCGCCAATTGTATAGATCATAGTATTGATTTCTTCGTTTTTCAAGATGTCTTGCATTTTCGCTTTTTCCGTATTAATGACTTTTCCTCGTAGCGGTAAAATGGCTTGAAACTTCCGATCGCGTCCTTGTTTTGCTGAACCACCGGCCGAGTCTCCTTCGACAAGATATAATTCATTTTTCTTAGGATTTCTGGATTGAGCCGGGGTTAATTTTCCAGAAAGTAACGATTCACCTTTTTTCCGTTTTTTACCGTTCCGGCTTTCTTCACGAGCTTTGCGAGCCGCTTCACGGGCTTCACGGGCTTTAATCGCTTTCCGAATTAATGATTGACTCATTTCACTGTTTTCTTGTAAATAGAAGCCCATTTGTTCGCCTACGACGTTATCGACAACGGTTCTTGCTAAAGGTGTGCCTAATTTCCCTTTGGTTTGACCCTCGAACTGTAGTAAGTTTTCTGGTACTCGAATAGAAAGGACAGCTGCTAAGCCTTCACGGAAGTCGCTACCTTCTAAATTTTTATCTTTTTCTTTTAATAGTCCCACTTTCCGTGCATATTCATTGTACGCCTTTGTCATTGACGTTTTCATACCGACTTCGTGGGTACCGCCATCTTTTGTGCGGACATTGTTAACGAAAGATAAAACATTTTCAGAATAGCCATCGTTGTATTGGTAAGCTAATTCAACTTCAATACCTTCTTTGGCTCCTGAAAAATAAACAACAGGTGTTAATGTATCTTTTTCTTCATTTAGATAGGCAACAAATTCTTTAATGCCTTCTTCGTAGTGGAAGACTTCTTCTTTGGGTTCTTCCCCACGTTCATCTGTTAAAGTAATTTTGACGCCTTTTAATAAGAAAGCTGATTCTCTCAAACGTTCTGCTAAAATTTCGTAAGAAAAATTTGTCGTAGAGAAAATGGTGTCGTCAGGTAAAAAAGTAACGGAGGTACCGTTGCGTTTTTTTGTTTTGCCGATTTTTTTTAAGGTACCAACTGGTTTACCGCCGTCCTCAAATCGTTCCATGTATTCTACGCCATCACGAACAATATGAACTTCTAACCACTTAGATAAGGCATTAACAACACTGGCACCCACCCCATGGAGTCCGCCTGAAGTTTTATAGCCACCTTGGCCAAACTTACCACCCGCATGTAAGACAGTAAAAATAACTTCTACTGTTGGGATACCAGAAGCATGCATCCCTGTTGGCATTCCGCGGCCAGAGTCTGCAACACAAATACTATTATCTTTTTGGATAGTTACGTTGATTTCATTCCCGTAGCCAGATAACGCTTCATCGACTGCGTTATCGACAATTTCATAGACTAAGTGATGGAGTCCACGGCTATCGGTTGAACCGATATACATACCAGGTCTTTTCCTCACTGCTTCCAATCCTTCTAGGACTTGGATAGAGGCATCATTGTACTCATTGTTAATTTTTTTAGCCAAAGAAAAAACTCCTTATACTTAGATTCTCGTTTAGTTAATAAGCGTACATTAACTATTTCTTAAAGAATTAGAAGAAGAGTGAGCCGGTTTCTTGCGTTTTCCGTTCGCTCCTTCTAAAACCATCATTACAATAATACTCTATCTGGGTCAAAAAAAAAAGAGCTTTCCGTTCAGGACGCTCTTTCTTTATAAAATTACACGTGTTTATTCAGCATCTGCCATTTTTGCCAATTCAATTTTAATACAACGGTCCATAATAACTTGACGACCTTCATTTAATAACAAGTTCGCTGCCTCTTCATTTTCCAAACCTAGTTGGGCCCAAAAGACAGGCGCTTCTGTTTTCAATGTTTCTGCGGCCACTTCTGGCAAAAATTCACTCCGCCGAAAGACGTCAACAATATCAATCTTTTCAGGAATCTCTGTTAATGTCCCATAAACCGTTTCGCCAAGCACCGTTTCACCTTTTAAAACTGGATTGACAGGCAATACACGATAGCCATGTTGCTGTAAAATTTCCGCAATTTTGTAACTTGTGCGGTCGGGCTTGTTACTCAAACCAACCACCGCAATATTTTTTGCTTGTTTTAAAATATCAAAAATTTGATTTTGACTTGGATTCTCAAATGTCATTCACTCAACCCCTTTTTTCGTTCTTATTTATTATAACGCTGAGTAAAGGGTTTTGGCAAAATTATTCTCTGACTGCCGATAAAATAATTATTGGCTTTGCCAATCTGCTGGATAAGTCACGTAGACAAAGCGAGCATCACCCGTCACTGAAAATTGAATTTTGCTACTTTTCGGGATTAAAATAATTTCGCCGGCTGTTGCAGAAATTTTACGTCCGTCAATCAGTATATCTAATTGTCCTGAAATAATATAATCAATTTCATCGTATTCTAGTGTCCAGTCGAAGGTGGTATCTTTCATCACCATTAAACCGCAACCAAGGCGCGGGCTTTCTTCTAAAGAAAACAGATCTTTTGTGTAAACAATGTCCGCTGGGTTGCCTGTATCTAAGCGGTCGTCTTCTGTTACGTCGATTTCGGGTAATTTGATGGACATAATTCCACTTGGATCCACTTGTTTAGTCGGCATTAATTTTTCTGTGACAATTTGTCGAACAAGCGTTTCAATCATTTCACGATTTAATTCTGTCATATTTACACCTCATTATTTCACTTCTGTTTCGGGTTTCCCTAGCATTCGATTTGCCATAAAGATAGCCACAAAAATGGCGGTAATCCCTCCAACTAATTTGCCAACAATCATTGGAAAAATCATTTCTTTTGCTACGCCTGCAGTAAAACCAAGGTGGTCACCTAAAACGAAAGAAGCCGAAACAGCAAAAGCGATATTAATAATTTTTCCTCGATTATCCATGTCTTTTAACATTTGGAACATGGGAATATTGTTAGCTAATGTAGCAACCATTCCTGCAGCCGCTACTTCATTCATTCCTAAAACTTTTCCTAGTTTCATCAATGGTTTATTAAAGACTTTCGTAATCACAGCTACTAAACAGAAAGCGCCAGCTAAAGTTAAAGCAATCCCGCCAACGACTTCAATTCCTTCAGTAACTGGTGCAATACCAGGAATCACTGTAATTCCTAATAATAGTTGAATCGCCCCGACAACTAAACCAAAGATAGCGACAATCACTACGCCTTGACCAAAAATTTGGAAGCCTTTAATCATGCCCTTTGGCGCTAACCATAAACCTAAAATAATTAAAGCAGCAACAATAATAATTGGAATTAAGTTAGGAATAATCAATGACAATGGCATGCCAGCTGTTAAACCACCTGCTAATAAACCAAAAGGAATTGTAATAATCCCGCTCAAAACACCCGTTGCTAAGAATTGTTGGTCGTCTTTTTGGATAATGCCAAGCGCTACTGGAATTGTAAAGACTAACGTTGGCCCCATCATTGCACCTAAGATTGCCCCCGCAAATAAACCAGCTTGTGGATCATTGGCTAATTGTTGCGCTAACGCAAAGCCGCCCATATCATTAGCCAATAAGGTTGTGGCAAACATTGCTGGATCAGCCCCTAGTAATTCATAGACAGGAACGACAATCGGACTTAAAAGATTGGCTAAGACAGGCGCTAAAGTGATAATCCCTACCATAGAAAGCGCTAGAGAACCCATAGCCATAATCCCTTCCTCAAATTGCTCCCCTAAACCTAGTTTGTTGCCAATACATTTATCGATTCCTCCAATAATCATGAAAAGAACCATAATATACATAATAATTTCATTAATGCTCATGTCTCGTCCTCCCTATTCTTCCTCTGTAGAATCAATGACACCAACAATCATTGCATCAATTGGGACATTCGGATCTTCTGCCGAAATACGGGCAGCATTGCCTTGACTAATTAACACTTTGTCCCCGACACCAGCTCCAGCGTTGTCAGCAGCAATTAAAAATCCTTGCTTTTCGTCCTCTTGATTCAAAATATCAACCATCATAAATTTCCAGCCATTTAATTTTTCATCTTTTCTTGTTGACCAAAGGCTACCAGTCACTTTTCCTAAAAGCATCGTTTTTCCTCCTTACGTCAGCAATTGATGTTTCCTAGCATAATCTTTCGCTAACGGGGTTAAATAGGCGTTTTTACTTAAAGAAACACCTGCTTCTGTCATTCTTATCAATTGTTTTTCAGTAATGTAGGTTCGTTTGGTCTCAGCCAAAGAACGAAGTTGTTTTTGACAGGCCGCCTGAAACACAGCGTAATTTTCTGAATCATGATAAAAAATCAGCCCAAACTGTTGGCACATGTCCACGTTTTCCTGAATCGTTTGTTTCAAACGATATTTCAATCGTGAATTTTTAGTCACTGAAGGTATTGGGGTTAAAACCAATACCGGCTTACCTTCAAATAAGAATGCTAAGATGTTTTTGACTAATTCATCCGTTTCCTGTAAATGCGCAATCGCATTTACTTGGGAAATCGTTAGCCTCTTTACAACCAAGCCTCGTGCTAGCTTCTGCTCCTTGGTTACCCAATTTACATCAGGAAAACGAACAAACATTTCTTCAGGAAATGCTTCTTTTGCTTCTGCTAAAGCCACTGAATAAGACGACGACAGCAATTGTTGACAAATTTGATCAGTAATCTGTTGAATCAAATTTTCCATTTCAGAAACGTTCATTGTCCTTCCTCCTTTTACTTAAGAATATAGCCACGAGCTCCTTTGGTTAAGCCGCAAGCGTTGGCTTCATCGTAGTCAATGTGCATGTACGTTGCAAATCGCGGACTGATTCGCACAACCACATCATCAAAGATTAACGGACGTGTGCCTTCCACTTTGACTTGCACAATTTGGCTATTGCTTACTTTATTTTTCAAGGCGTCTTCGGGTGTCATGTGAATATGACGTTTGGCAACAATTAAGCCGTGACTTAATGTCACAACTGCTGATCCGTTCATCAGCGTGACGCCAGGTGTCCCTTCTGTCTTGCCACTCTCTCTAACTGGGGCATTAATTCCTAAAATACGCGTATCCGTCATAGAAACTTCGACTTGTGATTCGCTACGTTCAGGGCCTAAAATAACCACATTTTGAAAAAGTCCTTTAGGTCCAGCAACCGTAATTCGTTCTTTACAAACGAACTGTCCAGGTTGTGATAAATCTTTCACTTTTGTTAGTTGATATCCTGGTCCAAATAATGCATCAATCTCTTGACGAGACAAATGAACATGTCGGCCAGATGCTTCAACTTCAAAAGTATTTTGTTGTTGTTGCTGAATTCGTTTAACAACTTCTTCAACAATTTCATTCATTGAATCCAATTTGTTCATCTCCTAGTTTCGTGATATTTCAGCCATGGTGCTAATTAATTCTGTAGCCCAAGATTGAAAAAGGCCGAACAGTTGTGATTCTCCTTTTAACTGGAGAATAATTTTATCTAGTTGTAATTGAATTTCTTTTGAGGAATAGCGCCATTGTCTCTGTTGGTTAGTTAGAATAGTTACCTTTGATTCCAAAATGACTGGTTCCATTACAATCGACTGTTCTAAAATAAACTTCTCTAACCACTGTTGTTGTTGTTCGAAATATAACCAACCTTCTGTTGATAACGCTTCATTCGTTAAGAAAGGCAAATACAATAGATGGCTTAAGTGCCGAATCTCATAAATTGTTTCTTTTGATAAATGTTCTTGTTTTTGTTTTTGTGAGGAGGCCTTCACTGAATGAACCTCAGAAAGCAATGGGTTTGTTGAAGAGAAGCTGCTATTAATCCGATGCTCGCGTAGATAGCTTTTGGCGGCTGGCGTCAGAAAACTGCCTACAGGAAACACAAAATCCGTGCCATCTTCTAGTTCTTTTTTAAGCCTTTTGTTGCGAAGCATATCTTCTGTAATAACTGTCATAACACCCCTCCTCAATGAAAGTTTAGGACAGAAGTAATGAACCTACCTCTGCCCCAAAAAATCAAAATTATAATTCAGTTGTTGCGTGTGGTAAAATAGCGTCTACTTCTGTATGTGGACGTGGAATTACATGGACAGATAATAATTCACCAACACGTTCTGCTGCAGCAGCACCAGCATCTGTTGCTGCTTTTACAGCACCAACGTCACCGCGAACCATTACTGTAACTAAACCGCCACCGACTTGTTCTTTTCCAATTAAAGTAACGTTTGCCGCTTTCACCATTGCATCAGCTGCTTCAACAGCACCTACTAAACCACGAGTTTCGATCATTCCTAAAGCATTTGTACTTGACATTATAATTTCCTCCTAAGATGTATGTTTTATTTTTAAAAATTTGGGACAATTATCAATTTGACTTAGGTCCCAAACCCTAAATCCAATAATTTATTTGTTTTACTCTTACTCGCTCGTTTCTTGTTAGTTTAAGCGAGCTAAAACTTGGGCTACCACGGCATTTACTAGTTCTTCTTGATTGGTTGTTTCGCAAGAAGTAGCCACAGATGTGGTTGATGTTTGACCAAATTCTTGACGAATCTCTTCTAAATCACGCACGCCATAAGCAACACGACGTAAATTGAACAGATTTTCAACCCCAATATTATCAGAAGTTGAGCTGCCACCAACTGCGCCACAACCAAGTGTTAATGCTGGCACTAAGTTAGTTGAAGCACCAATGCCGCCAAGTGTACCAGAGGTGTTAACAAGCAAACGAGAGACGGGTTTTCTTAAGCCAAATTCACGAATGACTTCTTTGTTTTCTGTGTGAATACCCATCGTATGACCCGCACCTTCACCTTTCAAAATTTCAATTGATAACGCGCAAGCTGCTTCCCAGTTTTCAACTGCATAGAAAGCAATAATCGGTGCCAATTTTTCTCTTGAAAATGGATATTTCAAGCCTACATGTGTTTCCTCGGCAACAATTAAGCGGCGATCTTTTGGAATAGATAAACCAACTAATGAAGCAATATGTTGAACGGAACGACCCACGATTTGCGGGTTCATTGTACCGTTTGGTCGTAAAATAAATTTAGCTAATTTGTCGGCTTCGGCTGGACTTAAGAAATACGCTCCCTGCTTAATTAACTCTTCTTTGACCGCTTCACGGTTGACAGTTTCAACAATAATTGATTGTTCCGATGCACAAATTGTACCGTTATCGAAAGTTTTTGAATCCATTATTTGTTTCACTGCATGAGGAACATTTGCGCTTCGTTCGATGTAGGCTGGTCCATTACCAGGCCCAACACCGATTGCTGGTGTTCCAGAAGAGTACGCGGCTTTAACCATTGCGTTTCCACCAGTAGCTAAAATTAAATTTGTTTCTTTATTTTTCATTAATTCGCTGGTCGCTTGCATGGTTGGCGTTTTGATGACCGAGACACAACCTTCTGGTGCCCCTGCAGCAATAGCCGCTTTTTGGATAATTTCTACTGTTTCAATAATCGATTTCAACGCATTGGGATGTGGTGAAAAAACAATGCTGTTAGCAGCTTTTAATGAAATTAATGCTTTGTAAATGACTGTTGATGTCGGGTTGGTAGAAGGAATTAATCCTGCAATTACACCCACTGGGACAGCAATTTCAGTGACTTTTTTGGCAGCATCATCATTGATCACACCAACTGTAGCTTTGTCCTTCATTTCGTCATATACTACTTTTGAAGCGAAAGCATTTTTGATGATTTTATCTTCATAGATACCAAATCCTGTTTCTTCATTGGCCATTTTCGCTAACTTTTCTCGTTGGTTAAATGTAGCCTCTGAAACCGCTTGAACAATCGCATCGATTTGTTTTTGCGAAAATGTTGCTAATACTTGCTGTGCCTCTTTGGCTTTTCTGATTAAATTTCTTGTTTCTTGGATGGAACGTAAGTCTTTATCTACTAATTCCACTCGTCTTCACTTCTTTCTATTTCAGCCATGATTGCTTGAATTAAAGCTTCTTTATTGGCAAATTTAATCTCACTTTTCTTTAAACTACTTAGGTTCATTTTGTAGGCTTGTTTGCGTAAATCAACCACGCGTTGTGTTTCTAATTTTTGGCGTGTGCCAGTGTGTTCTTCCAAATCTGGTGTTTCAATCTCTTCTTCAATTACTTCTACTTGTTCCATCGGTTCAGGTGCTGACTTAGGTTCTGGATCTGATAAAATTACTTCCGTTTGAGCATCAACCCGTGAGATCACATGATGAGCAATTAAACAATTTAATTCTTTAGCTACTTCCGTGCCTACTTCAACGGCAGCTTGAACCGCGGCAACGTCACCAATCAGTTCCACAGTTGTTAAACCGCCATTAATAATTTCAGCTTTTAACAAAGTAACGTCGGCGGCTTTCAATGCCGCATCGGCCACACTAATGGCACCTAAAAATCCTTTGACTTCGACCATTCCTAATGCTTTCATTCAGGTCACATCCTTAATAACTCAACGGATTGTCAGCGATATTTTGAATGACTTGTTCAAACGCACTGCAAGCAGCTTTACATGCAGATTGACTACCTGTCAATAAGGCGCCGCCAAAGTTCGTTTCAGAAGGTGGGCCATAAAAGACACCCATTTGAACATCGGCAGCTTTCATTGCTGCATCTAAGCCAACCATTGCTTCTAGCGGTGGTGCAATCAGATAAGCAATCGCTTCACCTTCAGGAATATTCGCTTGTTCAGATAAAAAGCTACCCGTTCTTGATACTACATGTGCAAAATAAACAATGCTGTCATCTTCGTTAGCACTATAGAAGCTGGCTTCTTCTTCAATGACTTGCGTAATGACACTCAAGCCACTATTGACTTCGGCAGGACTCGGACCAGCAATAATGCCAATCACTTCACCGGCTAATTTGGTTGAAGCATTTGCTGCGCCAGCATACATACTTTTACCATAAACTACAGTAACATCGGCGGCTTTGGTTGCTTCATCTAATGCAACATAAGTGACATCATCACAATCGGAAGTAACAATTCCTAATGAGCGATGTTCTGGTTTCAATGATAATTCTTTTGCTAATGCCGGATCGACATTGGGAATGACTTTCATACTTAGGACATTTGCGCCTAGACGATCATTTTTCATGAGAAATCCTCCTTTATTCAGCTTCTTTTAAATCAATACCAGATTTTTTCTTGTCTAACATTTTTTTAATAATTTCGGCAATGTAGGCCCCTGCTTCAACAGCCGGTGTCCCACCTTTATGAATATTTGAAATAACTGTCCGCCGGGCTTCTGGCATACCAACAGTTGGTTTGTAAGCAATGTAGGCACTCATAGATTCAGCTGTTACTAAACCAGGACGTTCGCCAACTAGCAAGCAAACAACATCAGCGTCAGTGATTTCACCAATTTTATCCATTGCTGGCACGCGACAATATTTAACAAAAACTACATTGTCGAAATCTAAGTTGTACATGTTTAATCCTTGTTTAATTGCTGGTAGGACTTCTTTAATATTCGCTTCGATAGCAGCTGAACTAAGGCCATCCCCTACGACCATTTGGATTTTGGCTTTTGGTGTCGTATTTTTCCGAATGATTTCACTATTTTCTTCATCAAATTGACGACCATAATCTGGACGTGTTAAATATTCATCTTTACTGTTACAGATTGTTTTTGTAGAAATAAAATTCATTTCTTTTACCAAGTCTTCGCTTACGTCTGAAAAGACCGCATCTTGTGCTGCCGCATGGTCCGCTCGGAAACGTAATGTTGAACTAGTCATATAACGCGTCCCTGCACGACCAACGCCTAAACGAGCTGGCGAGAAAGCTTTCATTTTTAATAGTGCTTCAGGATCAACGGCATTTTTCAATAGTAATTGTTTACGTAAATCTACTTCAGTAATGTCAGGAATTAGGCCTTCTTCAATTTCTGTCGTTTCAGTGACGTGTGTTGTGACTGGTTTTTCTTCAGCAGTCACAGTGGCAGTCGAAACCGCTTGATTGTCAGCGACCATTTCTGTTAAAATTCCGGCAATCATTTCTTTTAATTCTTTTTCGTTCATTTGTATTCTCACCTCGTTTATTTAATAAATACAGATGCATCGCCAGCGCGACTTGTTAATTTTCCGTTTTCCATTAAGCCCATTTTTTCCATCCATTCTTCAAATTCTTTAATTGGACGTAAGCCTAATGTTTCACGAATCGTCGCAGTTTCATGGAACCCAGTTGTTTGATAATTTAACATGACATCATCGCCATGAGGAATCCCCATGATATACGTACAACCAGCTGTTGCTAATAACATTGCTAAGTTTTCCATATCATTTTGATCAGCTTTCATATGGTTGGTGTAGCAGACATCACAGCCCATTGAAATTCCAGTTAATTTGCCCATGAAATGATCTTCTAAACCAGCGCGGATGACTTGTTTTGAATCGTAAAGATATTCTGGTCCAATAAAGCCGACAACGGTATTTACAATATACGGATCAAATTTTTTGGCTAAGCCATAACAACGCGCTTCCATTGTCACTTGGTCTGCGCCAAAGTTCGCTTCAGAAGAAAGTTCTGAGCCTTGACCTGTTTCAAAATACATCACATTAGGACCAGCTGCTTGACCACTGTGAAGCGCTAAATCTTGTGCTTCAGCTAAAATTTCTGCATTTAAACCAAATGCAGTGTTCCCTTTTTCTGAACCAGCGATGGATTGAAAGACTAAGCCAGTTGGCGCGCCTTGACGCATGGCTTCCATTTGTGTCGTTACGTGAGCAAGCACGCAAGTTTGTGTTGGAATTTCCCATTCGCTGCGGAACTCTTCAAATTTGTTTAAGATTCGTTTAACACTTTCTGTAGAATCATCAACAGGATTCAAACCAATTAAAGCATCACCGGCGCCATAAGAAAGACCTTCCATAACTGATGCCATAATGCCATCGACATTATCGGTTGGATGGTTTGGCTGTAAACGATTCGAAAAAGTTCCGGGACGGCCAATCGTTGTGTTGGCGGTTTTTTCAATATTGATTTTTTTTGCGCCAACAATTAGATCCATGTTGGACATTAATTTACAGACAGCAGCAATCATTTCTGAAGTTAGTCCACGGGAAATTCGTTTGATATCAAAATCGGTTGTTTCCGAAGATAAGATAAATTCGCGTAATTCTGCGACTGTCCAATGTTTAATACTTTCAAAAATTCGCATATTGACTTGGTCAATAATAATGCGTGTCACTTCGTCTTCGTCATAATCAACAACGGGATTGTTAAACAAGTCATTTAAGGACAATTCCGATAAAACGACTTTCGCTGCCACGCGTTCTTCGGCTGAATTAGCAGCTACGCCAGCTAACTTGTCGCCAGACTTTTCTTCATTGGCTTTGGCTAAGACTTCTTTAACAGATGTAAATTGATAGACTTTGCCAAATAGTTTGGTTTTTAAAATCATCTTTGTGTCGCTCCTTTTTAATTAAATACTAAGGTCTTAACAATGACTGGAAGGACGGCTCCTTCTGCCACTGGTAAACCGATATCTACATAATCACCGTTTTCTACTTTGACCGAATCAAGACAGATAAACGGATAGTCTTTTGGCAGATGGGCACTTAAGGCATGCCCTAAAGCTTTCGCCATGTCTTCATCCACCATAACAATAATGGGAATTTGTTCAGCAACTAAACTAGCTAATCCTTCCACAATCCCTTGACCATAGCGTTGAATATCAGTAAATGTTGGATTGCTCATGCCTCTAATTGCTAGGGCAATCTGGGGTGTTTCTTCAATACGATGCCAATTGAGTTTTTCTTGGATTCGCTGGCCTAATTCTGTCACAGTAAGGGTTTCATCCTCTTGCGCTAATTTTAGAATTGGGATATTTTTTACCGGCAAAATTTGCTCACGATAAGCGATCGTGCTTCCGCTAATTTCAGCAGTGTGTGAACCTGCTCCGACGACCGTCGCTCGGATTGTTTCTGCGCTTTCTAAGACTTCTTTTTCCGAAAAAATCAGTGACTTTCTCAAGTATTTCCCTAAAAGTAAGCCGATGTCCCCATATTTAAAGAGATTCGTACTTGTCGTATTTAAGCAATCAGCCACACCACCAGAAAATGTTACAATTGGTAATTCCTCACCTTTTCGTAGTGGATGGTTCGTTACTAATAACTGGTAGAACGGACTTTGTGTCCCCAAGCCAATGCTATTTTCTAACACGGCAACTAATTCCGAAATAATTGGCAGTAAGTTTTGTTCGGTGGCTTGGTCACCAAGGTGCAAGGTTAGCCCTTTTTTATTTATAATTTCTTGAATCTTCGGAGCTATATAGGTGATTTTTTGTTGTTGATCTAATTTAATTAAGCGTCCGCCAATGTCAAAACAAGCCGTGTCAATCACTTCACCATCTTTAAAGACAGCTAAATTTGTCGTTCCACCACCAATGTCTAAATTAACCACCGGTTTGCGTTTCGTTTCAGAATAAGTTTGAGCACCAGCGCCTTTCCCGGCAATGATACTTTCTAAATCAGGACCAGCCGTAGCAACGACAAAATCACCTGCATAGCCACTAAGTGCTCGTAGCACATTGTTGGCATTGCTTTTTCGAGCAGTTTCACCTGTGATAATTACCGCACCCATTTGAATATCTTGTTTATGAATGCCTGCTTGGCGATATTGCTCCGCTACAAACGCTTTGATAGGTTCTGCATCAATTTCTGATTGGTTAAGTAAGGGTGTAAAGATAATGTCACTTCGGTAAATGACTTTTTTATCAGAAATGCTGATACGTGGTACTGTAAACGCAGAGGCAAAATTTTCAACAGTTAATTCTGACAAGACTAATTGGGTTGTAGACGTCCCTAAATCAATCCCTACGGTTAAAAGTGTTTCCTTCGACATCGCCTGACTCGCCTCCTTTTGCATACAAAAAGGCACTTAAAGAATCGTTAGAAAATTTCTTTCTACTTTTCTTTAAGCGCCTTTGCTTAATCAATGAACAACATCACTGGTGTTCTGTTCGAAATAGAAACAGGTTTTAGTTCCCTGTTTATTGGATTCAATTGTAATTTTTCCTTTTAATTTATCTTTTACGTAGCTTTTGACAATCATCAAACCTAAACTGGTCTCGTTACTTTGATGAACATCATAGCCTTTACCATTATCTGTAACAGTAATGGTAATCATTTTATTATCTAATGTTCCACTAAGTTTAACAACGCCACTTGTTTGTGGCTCAAATGCGTGATCAAAAATGTTTTGTAATAGTTCGTTGACAACAAGGGAAATGGTAACCATTTGTTCGCTAGAAACCATAATGGCTGGATCAACATCCATCATCATCTCAATGGGTTGTGCGCCTTGAAAAAGATGTCTAAAATTATACATCACTGCTTCCAATGTTTGCCGTAAAGCAACGTCATCTTTGACTTGTTTTGACAGCAATTCATGGGTGGCTGCAATCGCCATAATTCGATTGACACTTTCATGAAGGACTTTCTTTGCTTCGGGGCTTTGCGTTCGCCGTTCTTGAATACGCAATAAGGAAACCACCGATTGCAAGTTATTTTTAACACGATGATGAATTTCACGAATCGCAACAGATTTGGAAATAATTTCCGCTTCTTTTTCTTTAAATTCTGTATTGTCTTGAATAATCATAATCAGTTGTTCTTCTGATGCCAACCACACTTTCCGAACCTTAAAATAATAATTAAGGTAGGTCGTTTTGCTTTCAATTGGTTGATTACTCATTTTATATTTCATTTGATACAACACATATTCAAAAGTTGTATAATCGATGGACAAATTGTCATAACTCATTCCAATGATATTATCCCGATAACCAAGTTTGCGATAAAGCTCTTGTGCATTGTGATTGGTAATTAATAAGTGACCCGCCGCATCAAAAATCAAAACGGCTTCTGCCAATTGATCAATAAATAATGCGTCGACTTGACTAGTTGATTTCGCTACTTTTGCTAACTGGCAGTTATTTAGCTCCTCTTTTTGTAAGTCCGCTTGAATCTCTTCATCTGCCGCAATCTCGACAATAATGACACCAATCGTTCGATGTTCATTGCGAATGGGATAGATATTTTGCTTAATCAAACGATTTTCCTGAGTCACTGCTAACAAACCAATGCTATTTAAGCTAGTTTGCATGGTACGCAGAACACCAGGTTCATTTTTTAATAAAGCTTCCATCCCGACGACATCTCCGCTATATAAAGAAGTTGTCTTCGCAGGCGGCTTATGATAAACGACTAGTGCTTGCTGTGACATTTCCTTATACACATCAATAAAAACATCTGCACTTTGATACAGTGTCGTCGAAGAAAGATAACGTGCTGTACGTTGTAATTCTTTAATGTCTGATTCTGAAAGATTGGTATATTGGTGACATAATTGCTCTAATCGTTTCATTTATTCATCATCCATTACAATCAATTCTGCAATTTCACTCATACGTGCGCGTTTGTTCATACTTAACGTACGCAACATTTGGTAGGCTTCTTCTTCCGATATATGATTTTCTTTTACAAGAATACCTTTGGCTTTTTCGATAATTTTACGTTCTTCTAATTTTAAACTTAATTTATCGATTTGATTTAGTAACAGCTGCGTTTGTTTGCCTCGTTCAATGCTCATTTCAATTGTAGGTATTAATGATTTTTCATCTAGAGGTTTAACTAAATAACCCAGTGCGCCTAATTTTTTAGCTTTGTCCGTATTTTGTACGTCACTGTATGCAGATAAAAAGACAATACTACTGGCTAGTTGGTCTTGAACAATTTTTTTACCTGCTTTTAGACCATCTAAAATTGGCATTTGAATGTCCATTAATACTAGATCAGGTTGTGTTTTTTTACATACTTCAATTGCTTCAAAACCATCAGCTGCTTCACCGACTACTTCGTACCCTGCTTCTATCACAATATCACGAATATCGAGTCTCGTAATAGGTTCATCATCGACTATTACAATTCGTCCATCCATTTTCTTCACGCCCTTGTCCTTTCAACGCTATGTTCTGGTAATTTTACAAGTTACAGAAAAGTTTAAAATCTGTTGTAAACCTTCAATCACCGCTTGTAAGGCTGCTTCCACTGAGCTTACGTCACCAGAAATGACCACCGATCCAGAAAAACGATCAATAAAACCGATTTGGATATCTCCGCTTTTAGTCGCAATATCAACAGCGATAATTGCCGCTTCGCTCGGAGTGATTGTCAAAATACCTAGTGCATTGCTGGTGCCGTCTGGCAACCCTAATTTTGTATAAATTTCTTTATTAGGACTAGCAATGATGTGCGCTAACGTTACTTGTTTCCCAGGAACATATTCTTGAATCATTCGTTGTTTTTCTTCCAACCAGACTCGCTCCTTTAATTTAGCAAATAAAAAATCCTCAATAAAAAACGTAAAGGTTCCACTTTCGCTTTCTACTAAGGAGCTTCTTTGCTCTTAAATTTTGAAGCACGCCGTTGTGCTACCCACATTATATGTTATCGATTTCATCCTGTCAATCGCTTATAAGATAGAATTTAAAATTTTTGTCACTTCTGCTGCTGTTGGTTGGACAGGATTTGTTTTGGTGCAACCATCCATCAATGCGCCTTCAGCTATTTTGGGGATCGCAGCTTGGACTTCTTCTTTTGGTAAACCATAGTCACTAAAAGTGGCAGGCATGTTTAATTTTTGACGGAGTTGCTTGATTTGTCGAATAAATTGTTGAACACCAATCCGTGCATTGGTTGTCTGTGTATCATTTAGACAATTTGCTAACTGCGCATAACGTTTAGCTGTTGGTTCGTTGGCGACTTTGCCATTCGCTAAGCCACTGTTATATGCAATGACTTCCGGTAAGAGCATTGCATTCATTCGTCCATGTGGCACATGTAAACGCGCACCGGCCGCATGAGCAATACCGTGATTCAAGCCTAACGAAGTAACATTAAACGCCATCCCTGCCATACATGAAGCTAAATGCATATTTTCACGGGCTTGTTGGTTGCTACCCTCATTAAAGGCTATTTCTAAATTGTCGAATACTAAGCGAACGACTTTTTCGCACAACGCATCTGAAATCGGATTTGCTTCTGTTGAAACATACGCTTCAATAACATGCGTTAAGACGTCCATTCCTGTATCCGCTGTGATTTTTGGTGGCACACTCATCACTAAATTTGTATCTAAAATCGCAATTTCTGGTTGAATTTCATCTGTTACAAGCGGGATTTTGGTGCCAGTTTCTGCAACCGTAATCACTGAAAAATTCGTAACTTCTGAACCAGTTCCACTAGTTGTAGGAACCGCAATAAACTCAGCAATCTGAGTTTGCAAAGTACGTTTGCCAAAAAATTTCATTGCTTTGGCCGCATCAATAGCGGATCCCCCACCTAAAGCTAATATCGTATCTCCTTGAAATGTCGCTAACTGCTTAATTCCCGCAGCAATCTTATCAATTGGTGGATCGGGGATGATATCACTAAAAATTTGCCATTCACTTTTTGTTAAATGCTTTGTCACTTCATTCACAAATCCAGAGTCAACCATGAATGGATCTGTGACAATGAAAACACGTCTATCATGAAGTGTTTCCAAATTGGCTAATGCGCCTTCTCCTACCCATAGTTCGGTAGGGAAATGAATTGTTTTCATCTCAATTCCTCCTTAATAAAATACAAAAAGACACTTCAAACAAACGAAAAATCATCTGTCTGAAGCGTCTTTGCTTCCTTATGTATACGCCATTGTACACGAAACCTTATCCATAGAGTACAACGCCTTTAATTAATTGTCAATAAAAAAAGGGAATATAGCAGTACGTCATTGTACCTGAAATCTCCTTCAACATTGAAAGACCAGCCCAAAATTCCCAAAAGCACTTCCTCGTGCCATTAATTGGATTAATACAAATATCTTGGGCTGGATTTTCAACACAAGCGTTGTTAAGAAACATCCTGTTTTGCCTCGAAACAGCATGCCCAATAATGAAAAAATGAAAAGACCTGACTTAAAAGCAACCTTGCTTCTTCACAGTGGCGGGACCGTGCCAGATTCTCACTGGCTTCCATTCATATTTTTCATAAAATATTCGTTTAATCTATCTGAAATTTACCATAAGTTTTTTAGAAAAGCAACTGTTTACAATCCATCTTCTTTAATTTTATGGAAAACCATTTCGCTTCGTTCATAAAAAACATCAGGTCGTTGTGCTTGAACATTTAAATAGCGAGCCAACGCATAAAAATAATCTGATAAACGATTGGTAAAAATTAATACCTCTTCGTTAATTTTGGCTGTCCAATTTAAACGAACAATGATGCGTTCTGCGCGCCGTGCAATCGTCCGAGCCACATGAACCATACTGGCTGCTGGGGTTCCGCCAGGTAAAATAAAACGATCAATATCTGGTGATTGTGCAGTGTAGAAATCAATCCGCTGTTCTAGCCAATGCACACTTGCCTTTTGTAATTTAAATGGTCGTTGTGCTTCAATCGGTGTTGACAAATCTGTTCCCGCATCAAAAAGTAAATGTTGTAAAGCTTCTAGTTCTTCTTTAATTTCTTGATTTTCTTGTGGAAGTTGGCTGATAATATAGCCCACCCAAGAATTCAATTCATCAATCGTTCCATAACTTTCAACTCGATCAGAATCCTTAGCGACGGTTGAGCTGCCGACTAATTTCGTCATTCCCTTATCGCCAGTTTTTGTATAAATTTTCATTCTGCTTCATCCTCCTCTAAATAATCTACTAATTCTTGCAAGCCAATTTTTTCAACAGAAGAAATTTCAAAAATTCTTGTTGCACCCGCACTTTTTAATTGTTGCCGAACAATCTCTAACTGCTGAGAATCTTGTGCTAAATCAATCTTGGTTAAAATACCAATGATTTCTTTCGGGAAAATACTACCAAATCCTGGTGAAAAAACTTGTTGTGTTTCTACAGCACTTTGAACCAAACCAATCACATCTGCTTCTGCCGCTGTGACGTTTAATGCATTATAATATTGTCGATGCAAAATAAACTCGCCTGGTGTATCAATCATTTCTGTATGAAATTCCACCGCCTGTGTTTTATCATAAATTAATTCTTTGCCTTGCAGAGCTTGACATAACGTGGTTTTGCCACAACCGATAGCTCCCATTAAAATGATTCGTTTCATCGTTACCTCCATAAAAAAGGAGCCCAAAGCAAGTACCATCACGTACTTAGTCTTGGGCTCCTTTGCCGATTTGTTAAAACACGCCATTGTGTTTCTGATTCTTTGCCTTTATCTTACCTGTTTCCAAAAAACTTGTCAAAATTATTGAATAGTTTCCCAAACTTTATGTTGTTTCTGAAAATAGGAGACAATATCTGTTTCAAAAATCGTTTGTAAAAATTCTTTGGAAGCCAACGTTTGAAAATCACCTTGCGCGGCCACTTTCCCTTGCTTCATAAACACAATTTTTTCACTTAGCGTTAACGCTAAACGGATATCATGAAACACCCCGATTAACGTTTTCCCTTCTTGCGCACTCCACTCATTTAACTGCTGAATCAATTCTTGTTGATACCGAATATCCAAATGATTATTGGGTTCATCCAATAAAATAATTTCTGGATCTTGTACAAATAATTTAGCCAAAAATACTCGTTGTTGTTGTCCTCCTGAAAGCTGATTGACAACTTTATCTTTTAAAGGCAATAAACCCGTGCGTTCTAAATAATAAAGGACTCGTTCTTTTTCTTGTTTAGAAACAATAGGTAAAAAACGTTGTGCTTGTTGTCGATACGCCCCCATCAAAACTGTTTCGTAAACCGTATAATCAAAAGCAACTGTCGTGAATTGACTCATCATCGCTACTTTCGTTGCCAATTCCTTCCGCTTTTGTCCATGAACTTCTTGACCATCAATTAAAACAGAACCACTATAAGGCACAAGTCCGGCAATCGTTTTTAAAAGTGTCGTTTTACCGCAACCATTTGGACCTAAAATACAAGTTTTACTACCTGTCGGAAAAACGAGGGAAATATCTTTTAAAATGGGGGTTTGTTGGAGTGTTACAGCTGTTTTTTTTAATTCAATCATGCAGCAACTCTCCTTTTTTTAAAGTAAATATACAAGAAGAATGGCGCTCCAATCAAGGCTGTTACGGCCCCAATGGGAATTTCTCTTGGTGATAAAATCGTGCGAGCAATTGTGTCCCCTATTACCATGATGGTCCCACCTAAGATTGCTGAACCGGGAATCAGCCAGCGATGAGTCGCCCCTAAATAGCGACGGACAATATGTGGTGCTATTAAATCAACAAAACCAATCACACCGACAAATGAAACCGCACTTCCTGCTAGTAAACTAGCCAAAAGAATAATGCGTAGTTTTGCTGTTTTGACTTCTACTCCCGATAACATCGCATGTTCTTCTCCTAAGCCAAGAACATCCAATGCGTTGGCATCAAACCAAAGAAACAGACTGCTGACAAGCAAGATTGGACAATAAATAGCAATTTTTTGCCAATTACTGCCAGAAAAACTACCCATTTGCCAAAAGACTAATTGTTTCAAATAATCTTGGAAAAGTGCTGTAATCAACGTCAAAATAGCACCGACAAACAAGGTCATAATCATTCCTACTAAAACAACTGTTTGATTGGACATTTGACTATCCATTGTTTGCGTAAATAACAAAACTAAAAAGACCGTTGCTAAGCCAAAGATAAAACCAGTTAAAGGCAATAAAAATGCCCCTAAAATCGAAGCAGTTACTCCAGTTACCATGATTAACGCAGCGCCTAAGGATGCTCCCGCTGATACGCCCAAAGTATATGAAGAAGCTAAAGGATTACCTAAGAGTGATTGCATCACCGTGCCACTTACTGCTAAGCCTGCGCCCACGAGATAGGCCATCACGACACGCGGTAACCGAACATTCCAGATGATTCCTTCTAAAATCCCATCTTCTGAAACCGTCTTTTTCACTAAAATTTGAAGCAAATCCGTTAACGAAATCTGAACACTTCCAATTTTAATACCCAAAAAGAGCATGCTCATACTGATCAAGAGCATCAGTATGAGACACGTTTTTTTACTCATCTTTTAAATCCTTGTATTCCTCTGGATAAACAGCTTTTGCCATTTGTTTTAATGCTTTGGTAATGTGGTTATTTGGTAAAGAGCTAGACATGTTATCAATTTCGAAAACTTCTTTGTTTTGAACTGCAGGAACGTTTTCCCAGTTTTTACGAGCTAAAATTTCTTTGGCGGGATCTTTCATATAGTTAACATTGGTTAAAATGACTTCTGGTTTTGCAGCAATGGCCGCTTCTTCTGTCACTGGTAACCAGCCTTTTTCATTTGCCAAAACATTTTTTGCCCCAATTGTTTCAATCATTTCATTTAAAAATGTCCCAATACCAAAACTATAAATGTCTGGTAAGGCAGCCACTTCAAACAAAACAGTTTTTGGTTTTTTAATGGTTTTACCAATTTTAGCTACTTCGTCGATTTCTTGATCCATTGTTTTGATTAACTTTTGTCCTTTTTCATGTTCGGATAAGCTATCCGCAATGAATTGGACGTCTTCTTTGATTGCTTTGATACTTGTACTAGTGGGGATATTAACGACTGTAATTCCAGCATCTTCCACTTGTTTCCAAACACTTTCTGAGCTAGCTAAATTGATGTCATTCACATAAACAATTTGTGGTTTCAAGGCAATCAATTTTTCGGCATCGACAGCCATCATATCCATTTGTGGTAATTTTTTTAAATCAGTCATCATTGTACTACTTTGAGTATCAACTGCGATTAATTGGTCGGTTTTACCTAAGTCTTCAATCACTTCTGTTGTTGATGGCACTAGGGAAATAATTTTGGTTGCTTCTTTGGGTAAAGTAATTTCTTTGCCGCTACGGTCTTTGGTTGGTAACGTTACTTCTGTTTTTTCAGAAGAGGTAGTTGCTTTCTTTTCCTGTTTACCACATCCTGCTAAGCCAAGTGTTGCTACTAAACCTAAAGTCATCATTGTTAAAGTAAATTTTTTCATTTTTTCATCCTCGCATTCGTCTATTTTATTTTGGGGAAAATTTTCTGAAATGAACCTCCTTTGTCTCAACGTCAAAACAATACAAAAAAACCACTTTTTTCTCCAATAGAAAAAAAGCAGTCACTTAACTATGCTAATGATATACTCAGCCAGTTATCTTCAAAGCCCCTTCTTTTTCCTACAAAAGAATGATTAGACTTATCAAGCCGGTATCCTGACTTAGCTTCTTCTTACTCCCAATCCTTCCAGAATAATCTGTGGTCTTATTGGTTTCATCCACCATACAGTAGGTAGGTCTGTAGAGGATTCGCACCTCTTTCCCTGACACTTCATAAGTACATATATATTGTATCTTCGTTGATAACTAATTTTCAAACCAGTGATTAGACGTCTTTGTCTAATGACACACATTTATTATAACGGTTATCAACCATTTGTCAACGCTTCCTCAAGCAAAAGAAAAACTTTTCTTGTTTTAGTTATTAGACGTTGTTCCGTTTTTCTATTCATGATAAAATAAATCCTAGTTTGAATAAGAAAGAGGTTAACTTGATGAAAATCGTCATTTTGTTACTTGTTGCCTATTTATTAGGTTCGATTCCCTCAGGTGTTTGGATTGGCAAACTTTTCTTTAAAAAAGATATACGCCAATTTGGGAGTGGGAATACAGGAACAACCAATACATTTCGTGTCTTAGGGAAACCTGCCGGAATCACGGTATTATTAATGGATATCTTGAAAGGAACGTTAGCCACTTCATTACCCTATTTGTTTGGTTTACAAGGCGTGAACCCACTCTTCTTTGGGGTAGCAGCTGTTTTAGGGCATACCTTCCCTATTTTTGCCAATTTCAAAGGTGGTAAAGCCGTAGCCACTAGCGCTGGCATGTTATTAGCATACAGCCCCACATTTTTTATTTATTCTGCTCTTATTTTTGTGATTTGTCTGTATCTAACCAGTATGGTGAGTTTAACAAGTATGATTAGCGCTGTACTAATTACACTTTCTACTATTATTTTGCCTTTCACTGTCCCAGCTATTTTACCAACATTTAACTGGTTATTAACCGTGATTGCGATTGCTTTGACTACTTTTATCTTTGTCCGTCATCGTGAAAACATTCAGCGAATTAAAAATGGAACAGAAAGTCGCCTCTCTTTTGGCTTACGTGCAAAAAAATAAAGAAAAAGGCTGTGAACAAATAATGTTCACAGCCTTTTTCTTTATTTTACACTAATCATATACTGTGTTTTAAATAGTTCGTTAGCTGGTAACTTATTGATGCCAAATTTTTCAGCGAGTTGGCCAGTTGCGTCGACAGCATCAGCAATCCCGCACCAAGGTTCGATACAGACAAAAGGCGCTTCTTTCGGTGTCGGTGACCAAATCCCCACAAAAGGCATTTCTGGATAACTCAAAGTGACTTGATGGTCACTTTCGTCTGTGGCAATCGTAATTGCTGTTTGACCTTTTGTTTCAAAAATCATTGCATCATTTTCAAATAATTGATGCGTTAAGTCAAAGCTGATATTCGTTTGGGCTAGCGTTTTATTCGCTAAATCAATAAACGGGCCTGCTAAGGGAATTTGTGTCCGTGATTTTTTAGGTGAAAAACTTAGATAATAATCTTCAAACGTTAGTGAAGATTCTAAAGGTACATTAAAGGCTGGATGACCACCAATCCCAAAATACATCTCTTCTTTCCCTGTATTTTCTACTTGGTAGTTTACAGTCAATTCTTGGTGTTCTAATGTATAAGTAATCACTAGTTCAAAATCAAAAGGATACTTCTTCTTGATTTCTTTTGTTGATTTTAGTGAAAAAGAAACTTCTTCTCCACCTTTTTCAATCACATCAAATACTTGATCACGAGCAAAACCATGTTGAGTTAAATGATACGCTTGATTTTGGTACATATACGTATCTTCTTTTAGACGACCGACAATCGGAAAAAGTACGGGCGCATGGCGGGCCCAAAATTCAGGATTTCCTTGCCAAATATATTCAATGCCGGTTTCTTTTGATTGTAAACTTACTAATTCTGCTCCTTCTTCAGCAAATGTTGCGATTAGAAATTCATTTTCAATTTGTACAGTCATTGCGTTGTCCTCCTAGTTGATACGAGCAATTGCTTATTTTTCCAACTCTTTAATAAATTGTTGATTTAATACTTTTAAATAAGTCCCTTTCATACCAAGAGAACGTGATTCAATAATTCCAGCTGATTCTAATTTTCTTAAGGCATTCACAATTACGGAACGAGTAATGCCTATTTCATCTGCAATACTTGAAGCAGTTAAACGACCTTCTTCGCCATCTAAGGCTTCAAAAATGGCATGGACGGCTTTTAATTCACTATAGGAAAGAGTGTTGATGGCCATTTGCACGGCAGTCGCACTGCGAACTTCTGCTTCAATTGTTCTGGATTGATGATACAAAATTTGCATGCCGACAACGGTCGCACTATATTCAGCTAACACTAAATCATCCTCGTTAAAGGATTTTTCAACACGCGCTAAAATAATCGTACCCAAGCGTTTGCCAGCACCGTACAAAGGCACAATAGTGGTTAGACCAAACGGATACAGCTCTCGTGATTCAAAAGGAAATGCAGTTAAATCACTATCTATTGGAATATTGGCTTCGGTTACTTTGAGCATATCCACGGCCTCGGTGTATCCTTGAGGAAATTTTTTCTCTTTAAACATATTTTTGATACGGGCATTATTAACATCTAATTTTTCAGTATACCCCAACAAATCCCCTGAACTGCTAATAATATACGCATTACTTTCTAAAATATCCCCTAAAATCATTGCCATTTTGTTGTACGGAAGTTCTGCTTGTACGTCAAACAGATTGTTTTTTTGCAAAAGCTCGTTCACTTGACGTGTTTTTTCTAATAATGTAGCCATCTTTTCTCCTCCAGCCTTTTTTATAAGATGTAACGACTTAAATCTTCATTTTGAACAATGTCATTCAATTTTTCATTGACATATGCTTCGGTAATCGTAATTTCACCCATTTGCATATCTGGTGCTTCATATAATAAATCTTCTAATAAACGCTCTAAAATTGTGTGTAAACGACGCGCCCCAATATTATCTGTATCACGGTTTACATCATAAGCGATGTGTGCTAACCGTTCAATTGCTTCTTTTGTAAAGATGACTGAAACATTTTCTGTACCGATTAATGCTACATATTGTTTAATTAAAGCATTGTTTGGCTCAGTTAAGATACTTACGAAGTCATCCGCCGTTAAATCATCTAATTCAACTCGAATTGGGAAGCGGCCTTGTAATTCTGGAATCAAGTCACTTGGTTTTGACAAGTGGAAAGCACCTGAAGCGATAAATAAAATGTGATCCGTTTGTAAAGGACCATACTTCGTGTTAACTTGGGAGCCTTCAACAATCGGCAAAATGTCTCTTTGTACTCCTTCACGAGAGACTTCGCCCGAATTTTGTTGGCTTTTAGAGGTGATTTTATCAATCTCATCGATAAAAATAATTCCGCTTGATTCAGCTAAACGAATAGCTTCACTATGGATATCAGCGTCATTGACAATTTTTGCTGATTCTTCTTTCACTAATAATTCTTGTGCTTCTTTCACCGTTACAGTACGTTCGATTTTTTTCTTTGGTGACAGAGCGCCTAACGTTTCATTTAAGTCGATACCCATTTGTTCTAGGCCATTGTTCATAGCTGGCATCGTTTTCTTCGGTTCTTCAATTTCAATTGTTACTTCACGATTATCTAATAGACCTTTTTCCAGCTGTTCCAAAATTGTTTGGCGATTCGTTCGAATATCTTCCGTTACTTCTTCTTGTGCTTCTTGCTGTTGCTGAGCCATGTTAAACATGTTCATCATTTGTTCAAATTGATTACCGCCAGCCTGTTTTTGTTCTTTTTTAATTCCAGGCACTAATACTTTGACTAAACGTTGATTGGCCTTTTTTAACGCTTGCGCATACACGCGACTGTATTGTTGTTTTTCAACAATTTGGATCGCATTTTCTACTAAATCCCGAACCATTGATTCGACATCCCGACCGACATAGCCTACTTCTGTAAATTTGGTTGCTTCAACTTTTACAAAAGGCGCATTGACAATTTTTGCGAGACGACGAGCAATCTCAGTTTTACCAACACCTGTTGGTCCAATCATTAGTAAGTTTTTAGGCGTAATATCTTGTTGCATATTTTCTTCTAATTGCAAGCGACGATAGCGGTTACGTAAAGCTACCGCCACTGATTTTTTGGCAGCTTGCTGTCCAACAATATATTGATCTAGTTCTTTGACTATTTCTTTTGGTGTTTTGTTTAATTCATTCATGGATTTTCCCTCGCTTA
The DNA here is from genome assembly GCF_050536915.1 of Enterococcus sp. DIV1316a. Classification (NCBI taxonomy): domain Bacteria; kingdom Bacillati; phylum Bacillota; class Bacilli; order Lactobacillales; family Enterococcaceae; genus Enterococcus; species Enterococcus sp. DIV1316a. The sequence goes on from NZ_CP172913.1 coordinate 1,384,183, forward strand.
TAATTCTTCTACAATGATATTATGATTCGTAAATACACAGATATCTGCAGCAATATTTAAGGCATTTTTAGCAATCTCTTTCGCTGGCATTTCTTTATCACCAAAGTTTTTCATGGCTCTTGCAGCGGACAAAGCAAAATTACCGCCTGAACCAATTGCTAAAATACCATCGTCTGGTGTGATGACTTCCCCAGTTCCTGAAACTAAGAGCATTTCTTCCTTATTCATCACAATCAGCATAGCTTCTAATTTTTGCATAGACTGTTGTGTACGCCACTCTTGGGCTAACTCAACCGCAGCTCTCGTTAAGTTTCCGTTGTATTCATTTAATTTTCCTTCAAACTTTTCTTCTAATGTAAAGGCATCTGCCACACTTCCTGCAAAACCGACAACGACTTCATCATTGTAAATACGGCGCACTTTTTTGGCCGTACCTTTCATAACGACAGATTCGCCCATTGTTACTTGGCCGTCACCAGCCATTGCAAATTTTCCATCTTTTTCGACTGCACAAATTGTTGTAGAGTGAAATTGTGATTCAACCATTATTGTTCCTCCTAGACGTTTACCTCCATTATGCACGAGGATGAAACGTTCGATAATTTTTTTGTAAACTTTCTTTTGTCACATGCGCATATATCTGAGTTGTGGATAAATTAGCATGTCCTAATAATTCTTGAACTGTCCGCATATCGGCGCCATTATTTAATAAGTGTGTCGCAAATGTATGGCGTAACATGTGGGGATGAATTTCCGCATTTAATGAACTTTTTTTAATTAGTTGGTTTAAGACATATTCAATCCCTGTTGGCGTGATTTGTTCACCATGATGATTAACAAAGACATACGGATGTTTTTTTTGATATTTTGTCATTAATAGCGCGCGGCCATTCTCTAAGTAATCCTTTAAGGCGTCTTGTGCAAATGAACCAAAAGGCACATAGCGATCTTTATTTCCTTTTCCGTGAACCAATAAAACAGAAGCTTGAAAGTCAACTGCGTCCACCGTTAAGTTCGCACATTCACTGACCCGAATACCAGTCCCATACAGAACTTCTAGCAACGCTTGATTTCTCAAATCAAGCGGTTGCTCGCCTTGTGCGCTCTCAAATAATGCATCCATTTCTTTTTCATAAAAAAAACGGGGCAACCGTAACTGTTTCTTTTTCATATGAACATAGGAAAAAGGATTTTCTTGGATTGCTTCATTTTTTAATAAGAATTGATAAAAAGAACGCAAACTGGCAATTTTTCGACTAATCGAATTACGGCTATATTCCTGATCGTACAATTCGCTCAAATAAGCCCGAACATCCAAATGTTCCACAGTCAAATAATTGTCATTACCTGAAGTCTTTAAAAACGAAAAAAAATGTTGTATATCTTCTTGATATGCTTTTTTTGTTTTTTCTGAATAGCCTCTTTCGACAATAAGATAACGAGCAAATAACTCAGGCCAATTCTTTTCTTCCATGTGATAGCCCTCCTCATTCGATTACAAAGTAACTTTAGCATAACCTTTTTCAAAAGACAATTAAGTTGTCAGAATTTAATCAATATTTCTAAATATGTTCACAATTTTAACTATTCTTTAGCTTTTGTTATTTTTTTCTAAAAATTAAAAGACTGAGTATCATCGCATTTCTTAGCAATGATGCTCGGTCTTTTCTCATATTTTTTCTAATTTAGTCTAAAGATTGGATAACTTGAGCTTGGACATCTAAGGCCCGATTAGCAATTGCTTCATAGCGTTCTTTTTTGTCACGAATTCGTTCAGGTAACTCTGGGAAAAGCCCAAAGTTTGCATTCATTGGTTGGAAATGTTTGCCTTCTGCATGTGTAATATAATAAGCCATACTTCCTAAAGTCGTTTCGCGAGGGAATTCAATCGGCTCTTCCCCTTTGGCAAGACGAGCTGCGTTAATACCTGCGAGTAAACCACTTGCCGCGCTTTCAACATATCCTTCAACACCAGTCATTTGTCCAGCAAAAAACAGATCGTCACGTTTTTTTGATTGGTAGGTTGGCTTTAGCAACTCTGGAGAATTCATAAAACTATTACGATGCATGACGCCATAGCGAACAAATTCAGCATTTTCTAATCCTGGAATCATACGGAATACTCGTTTTTGTTCGCCCCATTTTAAATGCGTTTGGAAACCAACAATATTGTATAAAGAAGCTGCAGCATTGTCTTGACGTAATTGAATTACAGCATAAGGGCGTTTACCTGTTTTAGGGTCTTCTAGTCCGACAGGTTTCATTGGGCCAAACAACATGGTTTTAATGCCACGTTGCGCCATTACTTCGATGGGCATACAGCCTTCGAAAAACTTCTCTTTTTCAAACGTGCGTAAAGGAACCACTTCTGCATTGACTAGCGCTTCATGAAAAGCATTGAACTCTTCTTCAGTCATCGGACAATTTAAGTAAGCCGCTTCCCCCTTGTTATAACGAGATTTTAAATAAACTTTATCCATGTCAATTGTTGATTTATCAATAATTGGTGCTGCTGCATCGTAAAAATAAAAGCCTTCAGAACCATTAAATTCTTGAATTTTTTGAGATAAGCTTTCAGAGGTTAAAGGACCCGTTGCAATAATTACAATCCCTTCCGGAATATCGGTGATCTCTTCATTTTTGATTGTAATTAATGGATGACTTTTAATTTTTTCAGTGATTGTTTCAGAAAAAGAATCACGGTCAACTGCTAAGGCGCCGCCAGCTGGTACAGCGGTTTGATCTGCACTACCAATAATGATTGAATTTAAACGGCGCATTTCTTCTTTCAAAACACCTACCGCATTGGTTAAACTATTTCCACGTAATGAATTAGAACAAACTAACTCTGCAAAATTTTCTGTTTGATGCGCTGGTGTCTTTTTGACAGGGCGCATTTCATATAAATCAACTGGTACCCCAGCATTGGCCACTTGCCATGCCGCTTCACTTCCGGCTAAACCGGCACCAATAATTGTGACTTTTTTTGTCATGTATAAAAATTCCTTTCTATGTCAAGAAGTTAAGAGCTGTCTCTTACAAACTCAATTCATTTTACTAAAAGAGAAGACCGAAGTAAATTCTTCGGTCTCAATTTTTCTTATTTTTGGACGTTTTCTTCATAATCGCCATTGATACAAACGACTTGTTTGCCGCCTTTAACTTTTTTCTCTACTAAATATTGCCCACATTTTGGACATGGTCGGCCTACTGGTTTGTCCCAAGAAGTGAAGTCACACTCTGGGTACCGACTACAGCCATAGAAAATCCGATTTTTCTTTGATTTGCGTTCGATAACTTGTCCTTCGTGACACACAGGACACGTCACGCCAATTTCTTTAACGATCGCTTTTGTATTCCGACAATCTGGGAAATTACTACATGCATAAAATTTTCCGTAGCGACCCAGTTTAATCACCATTGGATGTCCACATAGTTCGCAGTCAAAGCCTGCTGGTTCATCTTTAATTTGGATTTTTTCAATCTTTTCTTCGGCATTTGTTAATTCTTTTTCGAAGGGCTTGTAGAAACGATCGACAACTTCAACCCATTTTTCTTGGCCTTCACCGACTTTATCTAAGTCCGTTTCCATTGTCGCTGTAAAATGTGTATCGACAATTTGTGGGAAAAACTCTGAAACTAGAGAATTCACAATTTCACCTAATTCCGTTGGTTCAAACCGTTTATTGGTTAGCTTCACGTAATAACGCCGTTGAATGGTTTCTAATGTTGGCGCATACGTTGATGGTCGGCCCACACCATTTTCTTCTAAAGTCCGGATTAACGTGGCTTCACTAAAACGAGCCGGTGGTTGAGTAAAGTGTTGTTTCGGTTCGATATCGACCGATTTAACAACGTCACCTTCCACTAATTCAGGTAAAATATTTTCCTTGTCTTCTTTACCATCATCGCGTCCTTCAACATATACTTGCATAAACCCTTTAAATTTCACTTTGGAGCCATTGGCAATAAACGTTACGCCGTTTTGTTGAAGCGTGACCTTCATGGTATCTAAAATCGCTGGTGTCATTTGACTAGCAACAAAGCGCGACCAAATAAGAGTATATAATTTTAATTGATCTTTATCTAAATACTTCTTCATTTCATCGGGTGTTCTTAAAACGCTTGACGGACGAACCGCTTCATGGGCATCTTGTGCACCTTGCGTATTTTTTGCTTTGCGGCCGCCATGTGCTGAAAACTCATCTCCGTAGGTCTTTTCAATGAATTCAGCAGCTTCTGCTTTGGCGGAATCGGCAATTCTGGTTGAGTCTGTACGCATGTAGGTAATCAGCCCCACAGTGCCTTGTTTCCCTAAAGCAATTCCCTCATACAATTGTTGCGCAACCATCATGGTTTTACGGGTACGGAAATTTAATTTACGTGCCGCTTCTTGTTGTAAACTACTGGTTGTAAAAGGTAATGCAGGATTACGTTTCCGTTCTTTTTTCTCAACTTTTGTAACATCGTAATCTTTACCGTCAATCCGAGAAGTGATTTCTTTCACCGCTTCTGCATTTGGTAATTTTTTCTTTTTACCATCTACGCCCCAGAAATTTGCTTTGAATTTCTTGCGACCTTTTTGGAAATTCCCATCAATGCTCCAATATTCTTCAGGTTTAAATTCTCGAATTTCATTTTCTCGATCAATAATCATTTTTAAAGCAACAGATTGCACACGACCAGCACTCAAACCTTTTTTGACTTTACGCCATAAAATAGGACTAATCGAGTATCCAACTAAACGGTCTAAAATGCGCCGTGCTTGTTGTGCATCAACTAAATCAACGTTGATGGTTCTAGGTTCTTTAAATGCCGCTTTTACCGCTTCTTTAGTGATCTCATTGAATACCACGCGGTTTTTATCTTTTAAATCAAGGCCAAGAAGATAAGCTAAATGCCAAGCAATTGCTTCACCTTCTCGGTCCGGATCGGCTGCGAGATAGACTTTTTCAGCTTTTTTTGCAGCCGCTTTTAAACTTTTGATGACATCGCCTTTTCCGCGAATCGAAATATAATGAGGTTCATAATTATTTTCAATATCAATCCCCATTTTACTTTTTGGTAAATCGCGAATGTGACCAACACTGGCAACCACCTTGTAGTTTCTTCCTAGATATTTTTCAATTGTTTTGGCTTTGGCAGGTGATTCTACAATCACGAGATACTTATAGGCCATTCAATTAGCTCCTTTCGCGTTCGCTTTCCTACTATATAATATATGTAAAAAACGCACAAATCGTAATACATCATATGCTATATAGAATAGGTTTGTCAAGACTAGGCTTTCTAACATTTCTGTCATTTCTGTTTGACTGTCCGAATTTATAAATAAAAAATGCCTATGATTTATAGATTTTATCCTAAAGCATTAAAATACCTATAACATTCCAAACAAAATGAGTCAAGACAGCAGCTTCAAAGCGACCCGTGCGTAGATAGACCCAACTTAAAGCTAAACCCATGCCCCAATAAATAACAAAACTACCTATATCTGTCGGCGTGTGCACAAGTGCAAATAAAATAGAAGAAACGAGTATGCCTATTTTTGAAGCTGGCTTGAAAAACGCTTGAATCCCGACACGAAAAATTCCCTCTTCGAAAATTGGCCCAATCACACCTGCAAAAATAAGTATAAGCCCTTTAGGAATGGCTTGAACAATTTCTTCAACACTTTGTTGGTTAGAGGTCGTCTCTAATCCTTCCAGACGTAATAAGAAATCACCAAATATTCTCACACAAAAGATTATCACCAAACCTAACAAGACCACTGGCAAGGTTTCTTTGATTCCAAAAAAAGTCCAAGTTATGAGCTTTTTCTTTTTCAAAAAAGCAACAAATAGATAGACGAAATAGGCACCAAGTCCAACAGCCACTAATCCACTAACAAAGCGAAACCAAAAATTTTCTGTAGAAAATTGAACAACTGAGACCATCATCAAAGGAATTTGATCCAAAATCAAAAAGCCCAGTAGCTGCATACCAAACAGCCATCTTTTTCTAACAACCGTTTCCATTTAGACACTCCTAACTACCAACCAAAAGATTAAAATCTGATTAAATAGTACCGAAGTGAACGTAGGTTGTCAATTCACAATTAGTAAAAGTCACAATTCTTCACAAATATCATCAATTGTCTGAACACATTTAGCGCCGTCCTGAATTAATTCATGGCAGCCTGTTGAAAAAGACTGGAAAATACTTCCCGGTACGGCAAATACCTCGCGCCCGTAATCCATCGCCGCTTGTGCAGTAATTAAAGAGCCACTATTCTTACGAGCTTCCATCACGCAGACCCCTAAAGATAATCCAGCAATAATGCGATTACGTGCAGGAAAATGATATTTTTTCGGCCCACTCCCATTCACATATTCTGTTAAAACAAGCTGATTCTGCTTCATAGTTTGCTGTAATTCTTTCTTTTCATACGGATAATATACATCTAATCCAGTGCCTAAAATTCCAATTGTCTGACCCCCGTTCTGGATGGCCATCTCATGGCTACGACTATCAATGCCTTTGGCAAGACCACTGACGATTGTGAATCCTTCTTTGACTATTTTAGGAACCAGAGCTTCAGTCACTCTTAACCCATACGAAGTGGCATAGCGAGCGCCGACGATGCCAATTTTCCTTCTACTTAACAATTGTAAATTTCCTCTATAAAAAAGAATTGCTGGTGGATTATAAATTTCTCGTAATAATTTAGGATAGACGGCATCTAAAATTGTCATAAATTGGTGTTGGCATTGTCGTATATATAACGCTTCACTATGAATCGTATGGTGTAACCAAGATTGTTCAAATAATTCACGATATTTCTTGATTTCAGCGATTCTAATAATTTCTGTACTAGAAAAATCAACACGCTTTTGTGCGACAGCTTCTTGTAACACTTTTAAGATACCTAAATTGCCAATTCCTTGGCATACCGCTAATTTAAATAATAATTGTCGTTGTAAAATTTCCAACAAAAAACACCTCTTTCACATCTTCTTAAAATAAGAATACGTAAAAAAAGTGTTTTATTTTTAAATCATATCTTTTATTGGCGCAAACGTACGTCGATGAATGGGTGTTACACCGTATTTTTCTAACCCGAGAAGATGTTCTTTTGTTCCATAGCCTGCATTGTTTTTAAATCCATATCCAGGATATAATTCATCATATTCTTCCATTAATCGATCTCTTGTTACTTTTGCAATAATACTGGCTGCTGCAATCGAAATGGAGCGTGCATCCCCTTTAATCAAACTTTCTTGTGGTTGGGGAACGTCTAACTGCATTGCATCAATTAATAAATAATCTGGTGCAAAAGCTAAATCGTCAATTGCCATTTTCATCGCTTGTTTAGTTGCTTGATAAATATTAATTTGATCAATGACTCCTTGATCAGCGATACCTAACCCGATAGCGACAGCCTGTTCTTGAATCTGGTTATATAACGTTTCCCGTTTTTTAGCAGATAGTTTTTTTGAATCATTTAAGCCTAATAATTGACAATCTTTCGGTAAAATAACTGCAGCTGTCACAACAGGGCCAGCTAATGGTCCGCGGCCTACTTCATCAATTCCTGCAATTAAACGATGGCCTTTTTTATAGGCCGCTTCCTCAAATTGACTCATTTCTTTAAAAAGTTGCCACTCTTTTTCTTTGGCTAACTGGCGACGTTCCCATTGTTTGATCGCTTGTTGCACTCCTGAACGTTCATCTTCTCGCCAGCTTGCTAATCGTTCATCGGTTGCATCAGTGACAGTTAACAACGCTTCTTTGATTGCCTGAATCGACTCTTTTGCCATGTTATTCGTCTCCTAGTTCTTCCCAGCGGTCCAAAGTATACGTACCTAATTTTCCACTGCGAATTTCTAAAATAATCATTTCGCTGGCTCGATTATAATCATCTCTAAAACCACGTTTTTGGCTAATTAACATCAATTGTTCTGGGGCAGGTAAAAATAGCTCTTCCTCTGTTAAACCATATCGTTCCGTCAAACGTTGCGGATAAAAACGTGCAAAAAATTCTAATCCATAAATCGCCAAATCATCTAAATGCAATAATTGATCTTTTATAGCGCCAGTTAAAGCTAATTTTTTCCCAATTTCTTCATCTTCAAATTTTGGCCAGAGAATCCCTGGTGTATCCAGTAATTCCAATTGGGAACCAGAGCGTAACCATTGTTGTCCTTTTGTCACGCCTGGCTTGTTCCCGGTTTGCGCAATTTTTTTTCCGACTAAACGATTCATTAAGGTTGACTTACCAACATTGGGGATCCCAATACACATTGCGCGAATCGCACGCGGTTTCAAGCCTTTCGCCTGTTCACGAGCCAATTTTTCTTTTAACGCTTCCTTGGCTGCTGGCACAATTTTATTGATTCCTTTATTTTGTTGGGCATTGATGACTAGGGTTTGGTACCCTTTCTTTTGAAAGTAATGTTGCCATTTTTTATTTTGGTCGTTATCTGCTAAGTCCCCTTTATTTAAAAGGACTAATCGTGGTTTTTGTTGGACAATTTGGTCCATCATTGGGTTACGGGAAGAAAGCGGTAACCGCGCATCAACTAGTTCAAATACAATATCGACATATTTGATTTTTTCCGAAACTTCTCTTCTTGCTTTGGCCATATGGCCGGGAAACCATTGAATGGTCATAATCTGTTCAAATCCCTTCTTTAACACATTGTTTCTTTGATTCAATTCTTCAACGAGTCCTGTGTTCCGCGTAGATTCTTGCGAAAAAACACCTTCTCTAGTTTAACATATTTTTCACGGATTTGATTTATTTTCTGTAGTGTTCTTTAAAAAACAAAAAAGCTGAGACAAACTCACTTTGGATTTTGTCTCAGCCTTGTACACTGGCAAAGTATAGAAAGAAGTAGGTCAAGCTCTTCTCAAGACCGACTCAAGAGTATTTCTGTTTTTACTTGTTATTTAGCATGAAGTAAATTTTCTTTACAATGAATTAACTCTGTTAAAAACTGACAGTACGGTGTAGCAATCCCATAGGCTTTCCCTTTGCGAACAATTGCTCCATTGATATAATCAATTTCGGTTAAACGATGATTGGTTATTAAGTCCTGATACATCGATGGATGGTGCAAACCAATTGTTTCTCGATTATAACACGAGCGGATTTGTTGAAGCACTGCTTGTTTATCTAACGTAACTTGTTCCACTTCAGCGACTGCTAAAAATTCATTAACTATTTGTTGAACAATTTGATCTGCTTGCTCTGTTTCGCCAAAGTCTGCCATATTACAATCCAACAAAGTACATAAACCATTCATTGTTCCATTTACGCAAGCCTTCTTATAAATGGATGATAAAATATTCTCAGAATAACGTGCATTTAAGCCAGCGTTATTTAATACCTTAATGACTGCTTCTGCCGCTTGTTCACTTTGCGCTCCTAAATTTTGTAAATCAATCGAACCATTGCCAAATAATTTTACTTTGCCCGGTCCTTCTAACCCAGCGGTCCACATTGTGTTTCCTAATAAAATATTTTCGTATGGCACGTATTTTTTGATAATATCTTCGTGCCCAATTCCATTTAACAAGCATAAAACTTTCGTATTTTTATTAAGGAAATGTTCTAATGCTTCAAGCATTCCTTCCAGTTGCATTGCTTTTGTAAATAGGATAACTAAGTCTGCTGTAAAATCGATGCTTGCTACTTCTGTCTGAGGATAAATAGGAATTTTAGCGGTCACCACTTCGCCATTAAAATCAGCAACTAACCCGTTTTTTCTTATTGCTTCAATATGTTCTGGCCAACCATCAACAAAAATAACGTCATTTCCTGCTTGATGTAACATTAGTCCAAAGCGACTGCCCATAGCGCCAGCACCTGCGATAATAATCTTCATTTCTTTTCCTCCGTTCAATTTTTTATTTTTAGGTAAAAATCTGCTAAGAAAATCTCTATCTCTTACTTTTATAACCATAAAAAGGCAATACATATGTTATATTATAAGTGATCTATTTGTTATTTTTTATCCAAGCGCATTTATGTAAGCGCTTTTAAAAAGAAAGGGAGTTTCTGATGAATATTCAGCTTTTAAAGTACTTCATTGAAATTGTTAATACCCGCAGTTTATCGGCGGCCGCTCGCAATTTATTTGTCACCCAACCAACACTTTCTTTAGCATTGAAAAAAATGGAATCTGAGTTAGGCACAGCGTTGTTTGATCATTCTGATCAACCGTTTCAATTAACCGATACAGGTGTTTATTTATATGAACATGGCCAAGAAGTTGTTTTTCAATTCGATCAATTGGTAACAGATATTCGTGAAATGAACCAGAAACCAGTTAAAAAGCAATTGCGTTTAGGCTTAACTACTTTATTTGCTGTACAATTTATGAAAGAAATTTCACGATTTTTAACAACCCATCCACATGTGAATTTAATATTACAGCAAGATGGCTCGCCAAAATTACAAACGATGTTAGCAAATAAAGAAATTGATATGGGACTAATCTCTTTCCCAAATACCTTACCTGAAATTATTCATATTGAACCTTTAGAAACGACTACCAAAGGCTACCATGTTTATGTCGTGGTACCAGAATCAAATCCTCTCTCCCAATATGAAAAATTAACTTTTAAAGATTTGAAAGATCAACGATTTTCATCGTTAAGTGATAATTTTATGATTGGTCGCCTACTACTAGATCGGACTCGGAGCTTCGGTTATGAGCCGAATATCATTTTGCATAACGATGATTTACAAGTACTTCTTTATAGTTTACAAAAAAATAATTCGATTTGTTTGCTGCCGATTGAATATTATGAAGTGGGAAAAAGTCAGGGACTGAAATGGATTCCTTTAAAAGATAAGTTTGACTATTTCCCCATCGGCATTGCTTTGCGCCGCGATTTTAGTATGACAGAAGATGTTAGAGATTTTATCCAAATCATTAAAGAAAATTAATGGATAATCTAGCCTTGATAAGCAAAGACGACTTTACTATCATAAAGTTTCAACACTTTTTCAAATAAGAATTTTGAGAATAAACCCGCGACAATTGGAACAACAAACCAAGAAAAGAGTAAGGGTAAGATCCCTAAGCCCGCATCCAACGAAGCAAGTGGCCCCACGAGTCCAACCAAGCCAAATCCAGCCGATTGTGGGGTTCCTGAAATGTTGAATAGAACCACAGGAATTGCTGAAATAGTCGCTGTAAATAAACAAGGAATTAAAATAATTGGGTATTTAAATAAGTTAGGCATCATCATTTTCATGCCGCCCAAAGAGACAGCCAGTGTCACTCCTGATTGGTTGACATTCCAAGAATTAATCACAAGAACAACAGTTGTGGCTGCAATTCCCATTGCAGCAGCACCTGCAGACAAGCCATTCAACTGAATCGCCAAACCGATTGCCACAGTAGTGATTGGTGAAATAATCAGTGCAGCAAATGAACAAGCAATTAAAATACTCATGATAATTGGCTGGAAATCAGTAAAATTGTTAATCACTTTACCAATGGCGACCGTGATCTGTGTCACATATGGGTAAATCAACATGCCAAACAAGCCTGCACCTACTCCAACAACGATCGGTAAAGCAATGATTTCCACTGAACCGAATTTTTTATCGATGACTAATAAAAGTAAGACTGCAACAGAAGCGGTAATCATAATATTAATGATGTCACCAGTGCCTGCACCAATAAAGCCTTTCACTTCTGAATTAAATTTAATCACGCCAGAGCCAGCAAATGCTGCACCGCCAGCAATCATCATTTTTTGTGGCGTTAAGCCAAATTGAAAAGCAATCAGTCCACCAATAATTAAAGGGGTGGCTAGTTGGAAAATTTGCGCCGCATGAATAATCATTTCGATAATCTTGTATTCTGCAAAATATTTTAAAATGGCTCCTAATACAGCATTGGGAATTAAGGCGATAATGGTGCCGGAAGCTGTTCCAGCTAACACTTTGTTAAAAAATATTCTTGGGGTTAATTGAGCATCCAGTTTATCAGTGGGCATTTTCAACACTCCTATTGATTATTTTTGTTTTTTTAGAACAAGTTTGAGAATGATTGAACTTTCTATGAGATAAAGAGCGGCCTCAAAGAAGAGCGCTTATTTCTTTGAGGCGCTTTTTATTTAACTAAAGCAAGGAACGATTTTTAATATACATCCGTATCCGCATTATATTTCGCTAAATTATCTTTAACATCTCGCAAGAACTTACCTGCTTGTTGTCCATCTAAAATTCGATGATCAATAGAAAGACATAAATTAACCATATCTGCCACTTTAAAGCCTCCATCTGCGGTTGGCACAAGGCGTTTATTAATTGACTCTACTTGTAATATCGCAGCTTGTGGATGGTTAATAATTCCCATCGATTGGACGGAACCTAGTGTTCCAGTATTATTAAGAGTAAAGGTCCCTCCTTGCATTTCTTTGCTTGCTAGCGTTCCTTGTCGGACTTCTTGTGCCAAGCGATTGATTTCTTTAGCTAGCCCTGCAATCGAATAGTTATCCGCTTGTTGAATCACTGGCACATAAAGATGCTCGTCTGTCGTTACAGCTATGGATAAATTAACATCTTTATGATAAATAATTGAGCCATCATCCCAAGATGTATTGATTTTTGGATTTTTCTTTAACGCTTGAATGACTGCTTTGGCAAAAAATGGGAAGAAGCTTAGAGACAGGCCTTCTTGTTGTTTAAATTCATCTTTTAATGAATTTCTAAGTTGGACTAAGTTGGTCACATCCGCTTCCACCATTAACCAAGCGTGAGGGATTTCGTTGACGCTTTGGACCATTTTTTTAGCAATTGCTTTACGTACAGGATCTGCAGAGACAATTTTATCTGGGCTTGTTTCAGTTGGACTAGCTGTTGCGGCGCTTTCATTTTGCGAAGCAACTGGCTCCTCTGAAATTGAAGGGCTAGTTCCTGGACTCACTGTTTTCTCAGGTGTTCTTGCCTGTGTTGGTGTAAAGTTTGTAACATCTTTTCTAGTAATTCGACCATCACGACCTGTCCCTGTAACTTGTGTTAAATCAATCTTTTTTTCTTGGGCAATTTTAAGGACTGCTGGGGAATAACGACCATTATTTTTTTGATGGGACGTCGCAGTGCTTGTTGTTGCAACCGTTTCATGTTCTTGCGCTTGTTCCGCACTTGCTTCTTTCACTGGTGCTAAAGTAGCTACTTCTGTTTTTTCGGTTGTTTCTTCTGTCTCTAACGTCATCACCGCTGTTCCGATGGGCACATCTGTATCTAGAGAAATCAGAAATTCTTTTACTACACCATCAAAATCTGATGGGACTTCCGTGGTGACTTTATCAGAAACGACTTCCATTAAGGGATCATAGCGTTTCACTGAATCTCCTGGTTTAACTAACCATTGGACAATGGCTGCCTCTGTGACACTTTCGCCTAGATGAGGCATTTTGATTTCTTTTGTGGCCATTTATTTTTTCCTCCTTGCTTCAATTAAAATTCTGCTAATTCTTTCATTGCTGCTAATACTTGCTCTTCATTGATTAAAAATTCTCTTTCTAAAGGTAATGCATAAGGCATGCTTGGACAATCAGGTCCTGCAAGTCGTTGAATCGGTGCATCTAAATCAAAGAGAGCATCTTCTGAAATCATTGCTGCAATTTCACTCATCACGCTGCCTTCTTTATTGTCTTCTGTTACGAGTAAAACCTTCCCCGTTTTCTTAGCTGCAGCCACTAATGTTTCGCGATCTAAAGGATATAATGAGCGAACATCGACGATTTCGGCATCAATTCCTTCAGCGGCTAGTTTTTCCGCCGCAGCTAAAGCTAATTGCAAGGTCATGCCGTAACTAATCACGGTTAAATCACTACCCGTTCTAACGACATTGGCTTTGTCAATTGGTACGATATAATCATCTGCAGGCACTTCATCTTTTAGTAGACGATATAAACGCTTATGTTCGTAAAAAATGACTGGATCATCGGAACGAATCGCTGCTTTAATCATCCCTTTTGCATCATAAGGATTAGAGGGGGTCACAACTCTTAATCCTGGTTGTCCACAAAAAACTTTTTCTGTAGACTGAGAATGATACAGCCCACCACGAACACCGCCGCCATAAGGTGTCCGATAAACGATTGGCGCAGTCCAATCGCCTTTTGTTCTATAGCGCATTGTCCGAGCCTCTGATAACAATTGATTGGTTGCAGGCAAAATGTAATCCGCAAATTGAAATTCACCAATTGCACGATAGCCCATTAAACCTAAGCCGACAGCTAAACCACCAATTAAGCCTTCTGTTAACGGTGTATTAAAACAACGCTCGTCACCGTATTTAGCAGCTAAACCCTTTGTTACACCGAACACCCCGCCTTTGTCGCCGCCGACATCTTCCCCAAAAATAACTACTTTTTCATCACGAGCCATTTCTTCAGAAATTCCTAAGTTAATTGCTTCTAAATAAGTCATCTCAGCCATTATATTTCTTCTCCTCTTCTCTTATTTTGCATACACTTCTTCTAAAATTGATGTCGGTACAGGATCTGGCATTGCTTCTGCTTCATCCGTTGCTTGATTGATTTCTGCACGAATTTCTTCATCAATTTTGGCAATGTCTTCGGCTGTTAAATAGCCCTCTTCTAATAATTGTTTTTCAAAAAGCTTCACTGCATCGTTCTTTTTCATTTCTTCAATTTCTTCTTTTGAACGATAAACAGATTGATCATCGTCAGCGGAATGAGAAGTCAAGCGAGAAACCATTAATTCAATCAATTTTGGTCCTTTTTTCCCGCGAGACGCTTTTACTGCTTCTTTAAATGCTAGATAGACTTCAGTAAAATCACTACCATCAACGGTTACACCTTCAAAGCCATAAGCTTTCGCGCGATCGGCCATTCGTTTATTGGCATACTGTTCTTCAATTGGGACAGAAATCGCATATTCATTATTTTCAACAACAAAAATGACTGGTAATTTTTTTACGCCTGCAAAGTTCATAGCTTCTTGGACTTCTCCTTGATTGGCAGAGCCTTCCCCAGTGGTGGTCAATGCAACAAAATCAGCTTTTTGAAGTTGCGCTGCATAACCAACACCTGTTGCTAATGGCATTTGTGTACTTACTGTTGAAGAGAAGGAAACAATATTATGCTCTTTTGAACCATAATGATTCGGCATTTGACGACCATGGGAAGAAGGATCCGCTTCTTTTCCAAAAGAACCCATTAAAATATCTTTGGAGGTCATGCCCCAAACCAAGCACGCGGTCATATCACGATAATACGGTAAAAAATAATCTTTTTGAGGATCAAAAGCCATCGCCATCGCTACTTGTGCAACTTCTGCCCCTTGACCAGAAATATTGAAAGAGGTCTTACCAATCCTTGTTAATTGCCACAACCGTTCGTCTAAACGACGTCCTCGTAGTACTTGACGATATGCCTGAATCAATTCTTCTTTTGATAAACCCGATTTTTTAAGCGTTTTCATTTTCATCAACCTTTCTCTATTTGTGAATCGCTAAGCCATAAGTATCTAAGGCTGCTTCTTGCAATACTTCTGTCATTGTTGGATGCGCATGGATTGCTTCACCAATTTCAATGGGCGCGGCATCTAAATACATGGCAGTACTTGCTTCGGCAATTAAATCCGTGACATGTGGCCCAATCATAGAAACCCCTAATAAATCATCGGTCTTCTTGTCACGAATTACTTCTATAAAGCCATCTGTTTCTCCATAAACAAGTGATTTACCATTACCATTAAAATTAAAGGTGCCAATCACTACTTCTTTATCTGCTGGTAAAGTTTCTCTAGTATAGCCGACACTTGCTATTTCAGGATTTGTATAAACACCTCGAGGCACGTTTGTATAATTTAAAGGTTCAACTGTCTCGCCTAAAAGATGCTGAACAGCTAACTCGCCTTCTTTCATAGCCACATGTGCTAGTTGGAGTGTATCGATACAATCGCCAATCGCATAAATATGTCCTTCTGTGGTTTGATAAAATTCATTTACTTCAATGCCTTTGTCAGTATATTTCACTGAGGTATTCTGTAACCCTAACTTATTGACATTGGGTTGACGCCCAATTGCTACCATGACTTTGTCAACGGTGAGGGTTTCTTGTCCTGCAACTTCTACTTGAACCTTTTGTCCAGTAACTTTCGCTTCTTGGACTTTGCTGCCTAATAGAATGTTGACTCCTCGTTGCTCTAAACGTTTCTTTAATTCTTTAGAAATTGTTGCACTCTCATTTATAAGTAAACGATCCAAAAATTCAATGATAGTTACGTTGACACCTAAACTATTTAATAAAGAAGCCCACTCGACACCAATAACGCCACCACCAATAATTGCAATTGATTCTGGTAATTCTTCTAATTCAAGCATCCCATCAGAAGATAAGATAAATTCTTCATCTAATGGCAAATTAGGTAACGTTTTAGGACTAGAGCCTGTCGCAATAATGACATTTTTAGGAACGATAATTTCTTCTTCCCGTGTTGGATCATTAAACGTAACTGCCACTGCGCCAGAGACTGGTGAAAAAATAGAGGGACCTAAAATCGCACCTTCGCCTGCTAAAATTTTGATTTTATTTTTTTTGCATAAGCCTTCAACACCTTTGTGTAACTGCTCAATAATTCCTTCTTTCCGTTGTTGTATTTTAGAAAAATCAATGGACGCTGCCTCTGTTTCAATCCCAAAAGAAGCCGCTTGTTTTAAGGTATCAAAAACCTCTGCGCTTCTTAATAAAGCTTTTGTAGGGATACAGCCTTTGTGCAAACAAGTGCCACCTAATTTGTATTTTTCAACAATTGTGACTTTTAGCCCTTTTTGTGCGGCTCGAATTGCTGCTACATAGCCTCCTGTTCCGCCACCTAAAATCAGTAAATCTGTTTGTTCCGCCATTTTGATCACTCCTGCTCAATTTTTGCTTCACTATAATTTAAAGCTTGTTCTTCCCCTGTTAATACTCGATTGACGCCTTCATATAAAGCAGCCATCTCCATTTCACCTGGGTAAACCTTAATTGGTGCAATCCAAGTGACTTTTTGACTAATTTCTTGAACAACGGTTTGCGAATAGGCTGCGCCCCCTGTTAAAATAATTGCATCAATTGTGCCTTCAAGAACTACGGCCATCTCGCCAATACTTTTTGCGATTTGGTAACACATTCCTTTTAAATAGTAATTTGCTGTTTGATCACCTGCAGCTATTTGTGCTTGGATATGCCGTAAATCTGTTTCACCTAGGTATGATTTAAGACCGCTATTCCCCGCAATTAGCTTTTTCACTTGGCTAATCGTCAACTCCTGTTCAAGTATCCATTGCGCAAATTCAACGAGCGGTAAGGCGCCACTGCGTTCTGGCGTATAAGGACCTTCACCATCAAGCCCATTTACCACATCCACCATGCGGCCTTTTTGATGCGCCCCCAAGCTAATGCCCCCACCTAAATGAACAACGATAAAATTGCTTTGCTCATATGTTTTCCCTAAATCCTCAGCGATTTTTCGAGCGACCGCTTTTTGATTTAAGGCGTGACCAACGCTACGCCGCTGAATGCCTTTTAATCCAGAAATCCTGGCTAATGGCTGTAGCTCATCTACAACAACAGGATCGACAATAAAGGCTGGCACGTGATATTTTTCTGCAAACTCATTAGCTAAAATCGCCCCTAAATTTGAAGCATGGGTATTAAAGCGTTCTGTCCGCAAGTCTTCTAGCATTTGTTGGTCGACAAGATACGTACCGCCAAGAATAGGCTTAAGCAAACCACCACGCCCCACGACAGCGGCTAATTGTGTGATGTTATGTGTTTCTAAAAATTCCGCGATCATTTGTTTTCGAAATGGTGTTTGACTGACAACATTTTCAAAAGGTGCCAATTCTTGGACGCTATGTCTAAGCGTTTCTTCTGCCAAGCAATCATGATTAGCAAAAAGCGCTAACTTCGTGGAGGTCGAGCCAGGATTAATAACCAATACTGTTTCCATTTTTTTCTGCTCCTTTTTTTAAACTTGTCTCATGGCAAATCTTAATGAATGGAATTTGCTTTCTGTTGAATCGCTTCTAGATGTTAAAACGACTGGGACTTTTGTGCCAACAATCGTTCCTCCCACTTTGGCGTGCCCAAACAAGGTTAATGATTTGTATAAACAATTTCCAACATCAATAGTTGGGACCACTAAAATATCTGCATCCCCCATGATAGGACCGCTGTAACGTTTATGCGCAACCGCTTCTTCAGAGGTCGCTAAATCAAGCGAAAGTGGCCCAAAAACCGTAGCCTCTTGTTGACCATTAAAATGTGCCGTGACTTCTTTTGCTAAAACAGACGAAGGCATTTTAGGATTGAAATTTTCCGCTGCGCTTAACAAAGCAATTTTCGGGTGGTGCAGTCCCAATTTTTGGGCGACTTCTTTAGCATTTTCAACAATTTCAATGAGGGTCGCTTGAGTGGGGGCGATATTCATCGCACAATCGGTTAACAAGAAGGTTTTTCCCGCAGGCAGCTCCACCATTGCTACATGGGAAAGAATCGGTTTATTTTTTAATTGATGCTCACTTTTCAACATTTCTTTTAGTAATGTGTGGGTCTGAATAATTCCTTTCAATAAAATTTGTGCTTGACCGGTTGCAACTAAACTGACAGCTTCCTGTGCTACCGCGGCCTCATCTGAGCAATGAACATATTTCCAGAGATTTTCAGTATCAAGATTTTCATTTGTATCAAATACAATAAACTGCAACGGTTGCTCGGCTTCTTTTAGCGCTTTTTTAACTAGCTGTAAAATCTCTGGTTGTGAACCTCCTGCAATTGAAACAGTGATCATTTTCTCACCTCATTTTTCTTCTTTACACTTTAAATCTACCTCAGTATGTAAGCGCATACAAATTGTTAATTTTTATGTCCTTATTAATATTTTTTATAGAGAAGGAAAAGCTTAGTAAATCAAGCTTTTCTTTCTCTAAACAATTGTTATCTAATTTACTTTTCATGAAAAAACTTCTTTTCTAAGAATGAAAGGAAAACTTATGCTTCGGCACAGCTGTTTATTTATGTCCGATCCTAAAGCATGTTATACTTTAGATACTTATTTTTAGGAGGAATTAAATGGCACTACTACTATTCTTTTTGTTTATCGCCCTACTAGGATTTGGTATATTAAAAATTAATAACCGCAGTATCCTCGGCGGTATCACTCTGGCTTCCGGCACCTTATTGTCATTAGTCACCTTACTATTTATCGGACTAGACAAAATTTATTTACATTTTAAGAATGGCGACCTAATTACCTTGGCCATTGCTTATCTATTAATTCCCGCTGTGTTTATCGGCATTTGCCTTTACTTTATTTTTAACTCACGTACGATGCAAACGAAAGAAGGCAAAAGTGTCACGGCTAAATTGTCGGCGGGCTTAGGGTTGAACTTATTAATTGCTTTACCAGCCTTTCTATATTTATTATCAGTTGGTACAGCGCAAATACCTTATGTGCTTTTTCTGTTCTTACTTTTTCTATTGTTAATGGATCTTTTGCTGACCTTTCTATTTGCTGCTTACGTCTTGTATTCATGGATGTACCAAATGATTCCTTTAAAAAAAGCGGTTGATTATATCATTGTTTTAGGTTCGGGAATTCGTAGCGAGGAAGTACCTCCACTTTTGAAGAGTCGGTTAGATAAAGGGATTGAATATTATGAAAAAAATCCCACCGCTAAATTTGTAGTCAGCGGTGGTCAAGGTCCTGACGAACCTGTGGCCGAAGCTTTCGCAATGAAAAAATATTTGCTTTCACAAAATATTCCTGCAGAAGCAATTTTGATGGAGGACCAATCCACAACCACTTATGAAAATATGTTGTTTTCTAAAGCAATAATTCAGGCAGATTGGCAAAAGATGCCGTCTGATTCTAAACAACCCTCTGTTATTTTTTCAACAAATAACTATCATGTCTTACGAGGAGCTATGTATGCCCATCGTGTTGGCTTAAAAGCTGAAGGTGTCGGGGCGCCAACTGCCTTATATTTTTTACCGACTGCTCTAATCCGAGAATACATTGCCTTACTGGTTCATGATAAGCGAATTGTGCTTTTTGTTTTTCTACTTGTCACTCTTCTTTTAGGAATCAGTATCTTACCCATCTAAAAAAACAGCGACTCACATTTTTGTGAGCCGCTGTTTTTATTCTTTTAATATAAAAAGGTTTAATGAACGTAATTGGCTATCAATGCAATCAGCCATAAATGAAGCGGATAGAATCCGTAAAATAAATATTTGAAAAATGGTGCTTTGCTCCCTCTCTCACCATTGTAAAGCGATATAAATGGTAACACAGTGATAAACATAAAATCAGAATTATAAGCTAACATTTCAATTGTCGTTGGCCAATCTCCCAACCATTGAAAACTTGTAACTAAGAAAAAGAGCGCTAATGCACCATATAAACAGTTCCGTAAGACAAGTCTCTTTCTGGCTAGATACGTAATCAACATAAAAGGTAACATCACAATGCCACCTTCAGCAAACATTGCTCCTATTCCTAAAATTGCTAATATACTAATCAATAAAACAATTTTTAAACTGATTTTTGGCATCTCTAGCATCGCTTTTGTCACAATTAACATACTGACACCAAGGGCTAAGGTGAAGAAAATATTGTTGTGAACAGCGACAGCTGGATTATTCACTAAATGATTTAGAAGCGTATTTCCAACAAACATGATTGCTGCCCAAATATACAAACGACCATTGTAACGATAAACATTCCGTGTATAGTTGAAACCTTCTACAGCCATGTAACCAAAAAACACACCGACACAACGAGTAATTACATGAAAAATCAGTGCCCATTCTGGCGGAACAAAATAACTAATATGGTCAAGAACCATTAACCCCATCATCAATAACTTTAAGCGATTTGCGTTCATGAATCGTCTCCTTTATTTTTTCTACAGAAACTATCATATCTTTTTATATAACAGAAAACAACGAACATTCTTGTTAGATTCAACCATTCTTTTTGTCACTTTCGTTAAACTTGGTACCGCAAAGATAAATCTTCAAATAAATAATGTTGGTATTTAAATTGTTCAAAATGAATTTTTCGAATTTCTTGCTTA
Source organism: Enterococcus sp. DIV1316a (assembly GCF_050536915.1). Classification (NCBI taxonomy): domain Bacteria; kingdom Bacillati; phylum Bacillota; class Bacilli; order Lactobacillales; family Enterococcaceae; genus Enterococcus; species Enterococcus sp. DIV1316a. Next base: position 1,405,284 of record NZ_CP172913.1, read on the forward strand.
ATGGCTATTAAGCATTCATCGACCGTCATCAATGATTCTTCTTTCAGAAGCGCCTCTTCTATTAATAATTTGCATTGGCAATCAATCAATAAAAGTTGACTATAGAATGTGTAAAATGTTTCTTTATTTAATTTTTCAATCAAATTTTTAGCTTGATTCTGCAACTTTTGATAACATTTGGTCAATTTTTGATAATCCATTAAATCAACTAACTGACCTTGTTTTAACATGTTACTAAAGTCTAAATCCCAAAGCATTTCTTTAGTCGGCTGTTGCAATAAATAATACATAGAATGACTACTAATAATTTCAGTGGTCGGTTCTTCAATTGTTTCATAAAAAGTCACAAAATATTCTCGCTCAATCACAGTAATAATTTCTTCTTCTGAAAGCTCACAATCTTCTAAATTTTGATAGAATATCAATAATTTAATCCGTTCATCTATTTTATTCAGCGAAGCAACTAATTCAGGAAAAAGAACCGACTGACAATTCTCTACTAATTCTCTTGCCTTATTTTGTTCATTTTTATAAAAGTTGTATAACTTTTTTCGCTGTTTTAACGAGTTTAGTAAGTTATCGGGTATATTCCAGTAATATTGTTTCTTCATAGCATTCCCACTCTTCTTTTTTATGTACAATTTTACAAAATTGGTCTTAGCCAATTTCGTCTCTAGTTATTCTATCAAAAAAGTGACGCTTTTTTACTGACAATAATTACTCGTTTTACGCCCAAAAAGTGAAAACTCAGCTGTTAAGTAATTATTGGGGCTTGTTTCTCGCGGGCCGAAAAAACTTTTTCCTTTTAAAAGTCCAGAAAAAGACCTACACTAGAGATAGACAAACGTTGGAGGGATTTAAATGGATTTACACTTAACGAATAAATTAGCATTAATTACTGGTTCAACCAAAGGAATTGGCAAAGCAATTGCGATTGAAATGGCTCGTGAAGGGACCGATGTCATTATCAATGGGCGCAATGAAGCCGAAGTAACTAAAGTTGTTAAAGAAATACAAACAATGTTTCCAAACACTCATCCTCAAGCAGGGACTGCCGATATTTCCATTGAAAGTCAACGAGCTACTTTGCTTGAAAAATTCCCTAAAGTCGACATTTTAGTGAACAATATGGGGATTTTTGAACCAATGGAATACTGGGACATCGATGACGCCACTTGGGAAAAATTTTTTACTGTGAACGTGTTGTCAGGCAATGCATTAGCAAAAGCTTATCTACCTAAAATGCTTGCACAAGATTTTGGTCGCATTATCTTCATTGCTAGCGAAGAAGCGGTGATGCCTTCTGGCGAAATGCCCCAATATAGCATGACAAAAACGATGAATCTTTCCTTAGCTAAAAGTTTATCCAACTTAACTGTCGGCACACATGTCACCGTTAACACGGTTATGCCTGGCTCAACCCTTACCGAAGGTGTAGAAAAAATGTTGGAAGATATGTACGCTGATTCAGACATTCCCAAAGAGGATTGGGAAAAAGATTTCATGAAAAATCATCGTTCTCGTTCACAAATCCAACGGCTCATTCGACCAGAAGAAATTGGTCGTTTTGTTACCTTTGTGGCCAGCCCAGATTCTTCTTCTTTCTCAGGCGAAGCCTTAAGAATCGATGGCGGCTTAGTTCCAACGATCTTCTAAATTAAACAAAAAAGACAGCCAGCAAAAATTCACATTTTTTGCTGGCTGTCTTTTTAAGCATATTAATTGATTACTTACCAAAAGTAAGTTATATTTATCTCGAATTCGAAATAAAAAGAGGTGAAACAATGACCCAACAGCAAGAAGCTTTAAAAGCCTATATCGGTTTATTAAGAACCAGCCATCGACTAGAGCAACTTGCCAAGCAAGATGTCACTTGTTATGACTTAAACATTACAGAATTTTCAGTATTAGAGCTGTTACTCCATAAAGGTCCTCAGACCATCCAAAAAATCAAGGAGAAAATTTTAATCGCTAGCAGTAGCACCACTTATGTTATTGACCAATTACATAAAAAAGGCTATGTAACGCGCACCCCCAGTGAAAAAGACCGACGCATTACTTACGTTGAATTAACAGAAGCTGGAAAAACATTAATTGAAGAAATTTTTCCGATGCATGCAAAGCGAATTGCAGAAGCATTTGAACAACTCTCTTCCGAAGAATTAACACTTCTTCAAAAAACTTTACGAAAAATAACAAATGAAACGAAATGAGGAAATAATGATGAAAAAAGAAGATCAATTATTAGGAATCCACCACGTTACAGCTATGACAAGTGATGCAGAAAAAAACTATCACTTCTTTACAGACGTTTTAGGGATGCGTTTAGTCAAAAAAACAGTGAATCAAGATGATATCTATACTTACCACACCTATTTTGCCGATGATTTGGGTACACCAGGTACAACCATGACCTTTTTCGATTTTCCCAATAACCCTAAAGGATTAAAAGGAACCAATACAATTTCAAGAACAGGGTTCCGGGTTCCTTCAGATGCAGCTTTGACTTATTATGAAAATCGCTTTAATGAATTTGCGGTCAAACACACAGGTATTTCTGAAGAATTTGGCAAAAAGATCCTTCGCTTTTGGGATTTTGATGATCAAGCGTATCAATTAATCTCTGATGAATTAAATCAGGGTGTTGCAGCGGGCACCCCTTGGAAAAAAGGACCTGTCCCTACAGAATTTGCGATTTATGGCTTAGGACCTGTCGAAATAGCTATTTCCTATTTTCATGAATTCAAAGAAGTCTTTGAAGAAATTCTAGGCTTTCACGTAGTGGCACAAGAAGGCAATCGCTATTTACTAGAAGTTGGGCAAGGTGGCAATGGTGCCCAAGTCGTTTTGGTAGACGATGATACTAGCTCACAAGCGCAACAAGGATATGGTGAAGTACATCACGTTGCATTCCGCCTAGCGGATCGTAAATCACTTGGGACTTGGCAAGCGTTCTTTGATCATTTAGGCTTACAAAACTCTGGCTATGTCGATCGTTATTACTTTGAATCATTGTATGTTCGTATTGGGCATATTTTAGTCGAATTAGCCACCGATGAACCAGGATTTATGGGGGATGAACCTTACGAAACATTAGGAGAAAAGTTATCTCTTGCGCCATTTTTAGAAAATCGTCGTGAGTATATTGAGAGTGTGATCAAGCCTTTCAATACAAAACGAGCCTAAGGAGGAAAAAACATGCATTCAATTTTTAAAAAAGGACATCCTGAAGCACCTGTCTTTGTGCTACTTCACGGTACAGGTGGTGATGAAACAGCTCTCCTACCAATTGCTCAAGAACTAAATAAACAAGCTACTGTGCTAAGTATTCGTGGTGATGTTTCAGAAAATGGAATGAATCGTTATTTTAAGCGCCTAGCGGAAGGTCATTATGACTTAGAAGATCTAGAAAAACGCGGTGAGGCGCTTCATAAGTTTATTCAACAAGCCGCTAACGAGCATCAATTTTCATTGGATAAAATTATTTTTATTGGCTATTCAAATGGGGCCAATATCGCTATTCAATTATTGCTTACTCATCCCGATAGTTACCATCAAGCTGTCCTCTATCATCCCATGTTTCCTGTTGAATTGACCAATCAACCAGACTTGACCGACACTTCTGTTTTATTATCTCTAGGAGAGCATGACCCGATTGTTCCACTTCCTGAAAGTATGCGTGTGATTCAATTATTTCAGAATCATGGAGCAACCGTGCAAGAGGTTTGGACACAAAGTCATCAATTAACTTATCAAGAAATTAAGGAAACACAAACTTGGTTGGCACATCTGTCCTCTTAACAAAAAAGTGGGTCCTAAGTCGAAATGACTTAGGACCCACTTTTTCTATTTTAAGATAATTCACTGTCTGAGCTTCTTTTTATTCTGCCATTTGAACAACTATTTTACCAACTGCATGGTGCGTTTCACTGAGTGCATGTGCATCATAAATCCCTTGTCTAGAAAAAGGGAAAACTTCACCAATAATTGATTTCACTTTTCCAGCTGCCATCAAATCAGCAATTTTTTGTAATTGTTCTCCATTTGGTTGAAGCCAAATACTTTCAGCAGAAATATTTTTTTCGGCTGCCAATTGTTTATCTTCAATGCCCACAATTGAAACAAGACGACCGGTGTTTGGTTTTAAGACGGCAAAACTATTTTTTTGAACCTCACCACCCATTGTATCAAAGACCAAATCAACATCAGCTAATACCTCTGCAAAATTCGTTGTATGATAATCAATCACTTCATCTGCACCAATTTTTTTCAGTAAGGCATGATTTTTTGCGCTAGCGGTCGTGATGACATGTGCGCCCGCTTCTTTTGCTAGTTGAATCGCATAAGTACCGACCCCACCTGCACCCGCATGAATTAAAACAGTTTCTCCTTCTTTAAGGTGACCATGATCAAACAATGCTTGCCAAGCGGTTAAACCAGCCAACGGAACGGCAGCCGCTTCTTCAAAGCTAATTGTTTCAGGGATTTTTGCTAATAAATGATCATCCACAATCGTTACTTCTGCATAGGTACCAAAACGAGTAGTTTCAGGACGAGCAAAAACTTTATCGCCAACTTGCCAATCCGTTACTTGACTCCCCACCTCTGTAATCACACCAGCGACATCCCAACCAAGAATAATCGGAAAGGACCAATCAAACATCTGTTTTAAATATCCTTCACGCAATTTCCAATCAATCGGATTAATTGATGTCGCGTATTCTTTTACCAACACTTGATGTTCCGATAATTCTGGCAGTGTTACTTCTGCTTCTTCAAGTACCTCTTTACTTCCGTACTGATTAATCACAACAGCTTTCATAAACCAACTTCCTCTCATTTGTTTCATTTTTCACACTTTTAGTATACGCCTATTGCCTTCTTTTTATATAAGAATATGCTTTAGTTAAATTGAGAGAAAGTAGCTGTTTTTAGTCTATTATTCATAACGTAAAGATTCAATTGGATCTAATTTTGCTGCTCTTCGAGCTGGTAAAGTTCCTGCTAAAAAAGCAATAAACATAATAACTAAGATAATCGTTAATGAAGATGGCAATGAAAATTGAATTAATTTAAATCCTGTTAAAGCCTTTAAAAAAGAATCCGTTGCCAAACGATTAACTAAATTTCCAACCCCAACAGCTCCTAAAATGCCTAATATTGAGCCAAAAAAGCCAATTAAAGCCGCCTCAACACTAAAAATTGTAAAGACTTTCCCATTGCTAAGTCCCATGGCTTTCATTAAACCAATTTCTCGCGTTCTTTCTTGGACAGACATATACAGCGTGTTAATAATGCCAAAGCTTGCAGCTAACAAGGCAATTGCACCAAACATGGTTAAAACACCAGTGATTGCATTGATTATATTACGAATCATGCCAATTTCATCTTCGACAGTAGTCGCTAAATAGCCAGCTTTATCTAAATCTTTTTTGATGTCCTTAATCTGCTCTGGCGTGCTGTCTTTTTTAACTTCAGCAATAATCATCGCGTATTGATTTTTTAAATGTTCTGGAAGATCTGCTTGATTGATTGAGACAACTTTATCAATCAATGCTTTATTCATCAGCGAGAGCCCATTTTGAATGACACTGGCATTTCTAACGCCAACAATTTTTGCTTCAATAACTTGCTCTTGTCCTTTCAAGGAACTTGAGATACCTAATTGAACTGTTTCTCCCACGGCAGCTTTACTAGATGTATAGCCGAGCGCTTTTACATATTCTGGTGACAAATTAATTTCGAAGTCCTGGCTCGTTTGCGAAACTTTACGGCCAGCCGCTAAATCAATGGTCATCTCATCTAGCGCAGAAGTAGCTGAAAATACATATTTATGCTTATCTGCTCCTTTTATATAATCGATAGCAACGGATTTCATTGGTTCCACTGATGTAACATCCGAGATTTTTTTAATCTTCTCAATATCTTTTTCAGCAAGCATACTTTGTTGTTGAATCGTACTGGTTTTTTTCTCTGGATTATATTTACTTGGTTCTGTTCCGTTACCAACATTCATCTCCATTTTTGGCTGAATAAATAGCTGATTTGCACCACCGACACTGCCGACTTGTTTGTCAATATAATCATTTACACCAATATTGACTCCTGTAGTTAAAGCTATGGTAAATGCTCCAATAAAGATTGCAATAATGGTCAATACGGTTCGACCTTTATTACGCATTAAATTGGTACTAGCTGATTTTAAAATATCTCTAAATTTCATTTACTCATCTCCTCCTACAATCAAGCCGTCTCGAACATGAACTTGCCGATCACAACGTGCTGCTAAGTCTGGATCATGTGTCACAATAATTAAGGTAATTCCTTTATTTTTATTTAAATCAAATAACAATTCTTCAATTTTCTTCCCAGTGGCAGAATCTAAATTCCCTGTAGGTTCATCTGCAAAAATAATTTGCGGATTATTAACTAAAGCACGCGCTATACATACCCGTTGTTTTTGGCCACCAGATAAATTATTCGCTTTATTTTGAACTTTATCTTCCAAACCGACTGCTTTTAACGCATCTAAAGCCATCTTTTTCCTCTTGCTACCGGAAATCCCACCAATTTTTAATGGTAAAAGAACATTATTTAAAACTGTATCCTTGGCATTCATAAAGAATTGTTGAAAAACAAAACCAAATTCTTCATTTCTCGTTTTATTCAGCACTTTCTTTCTAATACTAGTAACATTTTTACCATTTAAATAAATATCTCCTGAAGTTGGTTGATCTAGCAATGCCAAAATGTGCATAAATGTTGATTTCCCAGAGCCACTTTTACCAATTATGGCCACAGATTCACCTTTTTCAACTTTTAAATCAACACCTTTTAACGCATCAAATTTTGTTTCGTTCTTTCCATAACTTTTTTTAATATTTTTTGCTTCAATTACCGCCATGTTACCCCTCCATTTTTCATTCTTTGTCGTTTACTTATTTACAAAGTTTTTTACTCTTTTCATACTCCTTTCTTCTCTTTCTATTTTGACGGAAGCCCTTTCCTTTGTCATGGTACTTCCGATGTATCTCTCAATTAAAACAATAAGAACATGTTCCAAATTCACCTCATTGAACATGTTCTTATTAATTAGTTATGCATTTACGCGTTTAATTTCACGATGTTTATTCAATAAATAGGCCAAACCAAGATTAATGCCCACAAAGCAACTGATTGTCAGAAGAAGTGGCAGGACAGTAAAACCAGTGGATTGATAACCAACCATTGCTTGCAAGACATGGAGCATTCTCAGGCGCATTGGTGCCCCCCCTAATTGTGCAATCGTGCCCAGTAAAATAGGAATCATTAATAACAGCAATAAAACAATGAGTTTTTTTACGCCATCTATCCGATCATTAAAGACACCTGCTAACAAGCCAAGTGAGCCGCTAAGCATTAGTAAGATAAAAAAGAGCAACCACGACATGAAAAAGTTTCCTTGCGCATAGACATCAATTAATTTCATTGATAATTGAAAATGAGAAATGAAATTGCCGCTAAATACTTTAATCAGTACAAGTACAGCCAAGGATCCAACCAAAGATAAAATAGCATTACTTACAAAATTCACCAAAAAAATTGTCCAGCGGGAAAGCCCGTTTTGAATAAACAGTTTAAAATCTGTGTTTACCCCTAAAAATGATAGTATCCCCATAAAAACCAGACAAGGAATTACTGCATCAGAGCTGACAGTGTTCACGTCGTTAGAAAAGAGCAACCCAATAAGAGGAAAAAGAATGCCGAACAAAGCATAAAAGCCAAAATAAATTGCTAAAGAACGGACTTGATAAATAACACGATACTGCAAAGCTGTTTTAAATTTCATTTTACTTTTCCTTCTTTCTATTGGTTAATTGCACAAAATATGTTTGTAAATTTAGCGGCGCAATTTGAACCTCTGCTTTTTCAGTCGGCAAGTCGCCGTACACGTAAGCCGTAACTGCTCCACCTAAAGTGTCCATGCCTAAGATTTCCAATGACTGAGTATAGCGCTCTACTTGTTCTTTCGGCCCAGAAACAATGCGACCGTTTTTCAAAATTGTTTCAATAGATTCTGCGCGAATCAATTTTCCTTGATCAATGATGATAATATCTTCTAATAAATTCGCAATTTCTTCAATCAAATGGGTGGAAATCACAAACGTACGGGGACGTTCTTGGTATGTCTCAATTAAATAAGTATAAAATAATTCCCGATGATTGGCGTCTAAACCTAAGACTGGCTCATCTAAAAAAATATACTCACAGGGGACGGATAGCGCCACTATTAGTTTAGCAATACTCCGATAACCAGTTGATAATTTTTTGAATGTCTTTTTACCATCTAAACCAAAATCGCTTAACATTTGTTCGGCTAAAGACCAGTCAAAGGATCCATAAAAACCTTCAGTCGTTTTAAAAATATCTTTAATTTTTAACTGAGGAGGAAACAAATTATCTTCACTCATTAAGTAAATATGAGTCAAAGCAGCCTCATTATCGGTCACTGTTTCTCCCGCCAATTGAACGGAACCTGAAGTGGCAAAACTTCGATTATTAATGATATTTAATAACGTACTTTTACCAGCCCCGTTTCTGCCTAAGAGCCCATAAATCGTTTCTTTTTCAAAAGTAATTGAAATATTATCTAGTGCTTTTTTTTGATGATATTTTTTACTTACTGATTCCACCCGCAAACTCATGCGTCATACCCTCTTTCAATTAGTTGTTTTAATTGTTCAGCTGTAATCCCTAATTTTTTAGCTTCTGCGACAACTTCTAAGACTTCTTTATTTAAAAATTCTTCTTTCCGTGCACTTCTTACTCTCTCTTGAGCGCCTGGTAAAACAAACATGCCAATCCCCCGTTTCTTTTCAATCAACTGTCGTTCTACTAATAAATTCATTCCTTTTAAAACGGTGGCTGGATTGATTTGATAACTTTTTGATATTTCTGTGGTTGAGGGAATTTGTTCGCCTTCTAAGTAAGCGCCATTAAAAATTCCTTCAGCAATCTGATCGGCTACTTGCTGAAATAAAGGCTTTTCCCCCGAAAAATTAAATTCCATTTTTACACCTCACTTAAATGGTTAACTACTTATGCAGCTAACTATATATCTTAGAAATTCTTTTGTCAATAAAAAAACCATTGTTTCCAAAGAAATTTTTCTTTGAAAACAATGGCTATACTTTTGAGTTTATTGAATGGTTTCGTTCTTATAGGGTTCCATTGTATAACAATTCATCGGTTGTTTCGTTGACAATTTTTAAGCGATTTTGTTTTTTTATCAAAATACTTTTATAGGTCGTTCCTGTAGCCTTTTCTTCCATCACAAGAATGCGTTTATACTCATTATCAGTGACTTTCTTAATCGTTGTTTGATTTAAGGACGGGATTTTTTCTTTTAGCGTTTTTTCTTCCGCCAGACCTTTTAAGATTTCTGATTCTGTAGTGGAACTTGTGGATTTACTAGAATCGCTTGATACACCTTCGTTATTAGACGCACTTTCAGATGACTTGCGACTTGATTCGGTTACTTTAGGCTGTGATGATTCACTGGTATTAGTTGAATTCATTTGAGTTTGGGTTTGATTCCCACATGCACCAATTAGCAACCCAACGCCTAAGATAGAACTTGCTAAAATTGTTTTTCTAATCATTTGCATGACCTCCTACATCTATCATTACTTTAACCTTAACATTTTTCAGCTAAGAGAACAATTTTTCAGATTAGAAAAGACCACTAGTCGTTATTTAAATAAACGAACTAGTGGTCTTACTTATTTAGGAATGATCTTCATATGAGTGAGTGGGTAATAAACAAATTGTGCTTTCCCTAAGATTTGATCTGCATGTATTGCACCAAAAGAACGGCTGTCTTTGGACATACGGCGATTATCACCAAGTACAAAATAGCTATCTTTAGGTAATTTTTCTTGCATTAACAATTCTTTTGAATCAAAATTCGTAGTGTAAGGCATCGTTTCATGATCTTTTTTTCTGTTTTTAGTTAAATACGGTTCAGCGATTGGCTGATTATTGACATATAACTGATCGTTTTCGTAACGCACAGCTTCTCCTGGTAAACCAATCACACGTTTAATCAGAATCGATCCTGTGTCTGTTTTAAAGACCACCACATCAAACCGTTTAATGGCGGAGAATTTTTCCATCACAATCATATCTCCTTGATTCAAGGTTTTTTGCATAGAATGGCCATCCACCCGAACAGGAATCAGGAAAAATCCTCTTAAAATAAAAACGGCTACGATTGCTGGTACTAAAATTTTCAGAAAGTACATTAAATACCCAACATAATCACGTTTCTTCTTCAACTTCGTGCCACCTTTTTTCTAGTTTTTTTGAATTTCTTTGACTGCTGTATCGTAGGCAGCGTCATTTTCAAGAATTAATTTACCTAAAGTGGCTTCAATTTTTGTGGCTGTTTCATTGTCGATTTCTCCAGTTACAGGCAAGCCATTTTTCTGTTGAAGATCGCTAACCGCTGCTTTTGTTTCTGCGGTGTAGTTTGCATTGTTTTCATCAACAGGATACGCTAATACAGCTAAAATAGCATTTAAGTTCTGAATATCTTCAGATTGATCTCCTTCTTTTAGCGTTTTATCGCGAGGAATCAATTTTAAATAGGCATACTCGGGGTAATCAGCTTTGATGGTTGGTTCAATTCCTTTTTCGTTGATCCATTCGCCTTTTGGTGTTAACCATTTTAAAACAGTCAATTTTATTTCGGTTTGGTCATTTAAATCTTTCACCGTTTGGACCGTTCCTTTGCCAAATGTTTTCGTTCCAATTAATGGGACATTCGCAGATTCATGCAGTGCTGCAGCAAAAATTTCGGATGCACTGGCACTATTGCCATCAATGATAACTGCAACAGGTTCTTTTACTTTAAAGCCGCCGTCTAATTCTTTGGAAGCAACTTCTTTCATCGTACGTCCTTTTTTGTCTTCAAATTGAACAATTGTTTCGCCATTTTTTAAAAACATACTGGCCATTCGCTCTGCTTGATCTAGCAGTCCACCAGGATTTTGGCGTACATCAATTACAAAGGATTTAGCTCCTTTGTCACGTAAATTCGTGATTGTTTCTTTCAATTCTTGATATGTTTTTTTACCAAAGGACGTAATTTTAATCGAGCCAATTTGTGCATCATTTTTGTCTAACTCACCAGTCACTGTTTTAACGGGAATTTTCCCACGTTTGATTGAGATATTTTTAGTTTCTCCCTCTCTTTGGATAGTCAATTCAACGGAAGTTCCTTTTTTACCTCGGACTTTTGAGACGACTTCTGCTAGTTTCATCCCTTTTGTAGCTGTACCATCAACCTTTTCAATAATATCGCCTTCTTTGATTCCCGCTTTTTCAGCTGGGGAATCTGCTACAGGGGCCTCTGCTACAACTGGTTCGCCATCTTTCATTGTCATAGTGGCACCAATTCCTTCAAAATCACCAGATAAGCTTTCGTTTAAATCATTGGCAGCAGATTCATTTAGATAAGTTGAGTATGGGTCTCCAATGGCTTCAGACATGCCTTTTAAGGCGCCTTCAACTAATTCATTTTTATCTACTTCACCTACATAATTGGTACTAATTTCATTATATAAATCCTGCACTTTGCTTAAATCAGCATTGGTAATTGCCCCTTCTTGACTCATCTTTTTAACACGATGATCAAAATAAATATAACTACTTCCTCCAGCTAAAAATGCGACACAGAGGAGCGAAATAATATATTGATAAAAAGGAACAGTTCGTTTGTTCTTCATAGATTTCATCTCATTTCTAACAAATTCGTCACTACTTTTGTTTACTATAACATGAATGAAAAAAGAGGAAAAGCTTTGTTTGCTTTTCCTCTGGATTTATTTATTGTTTTCAAGGTACTTTTCCCATAACTCATCAAAGATGTCCATGTTGCTTAAATAGTCAGCATTCATTTCTAAATAAGAAGAAAGTTCATGATAATCCTCGGTTTGTTTTGGAAACTGAATATCTTTGGCCGCTTCATTGGCAAAATCAGTTTCAGGATCTTTAGCCGGACCTTTTAATGTCATTAAGTAATGGTAAAAGCTTCGTCTCATGTAAATTAATCACTCCATTTTTCTTCAATAAATTCACTTCTACGTTGATGGGACAATCCATAACGCAAAGCGTCTTTTTTATAAAAGTCTTGATGGTATTCTTCAGCAGGATAAAATGGTGCTGCTGGTTCGATGGTGGTAACAATTGGTTCTGTAAAACGGCCACTATTAGCTAGACGTTCTTTACTTTTCTCAGCAATTTCTTTTTGTTCTTGGGAACGATAAAAAATAACTGGCCGATAATTATCGCCGCGGTCTTGAAACTGACCGAAAGCATCAGTAGGATCTGTTTGTTGCCAATAAATATCCACTAATTGTTCGTAAGAAATAATCGCTGGATCAAAAGTGATTTCTACTGCTTCCGTATGGCCTGTTGTGTGTGTTAGAACCTGTTCATATGTTGGATTAGGCACGTGCCCACCTGTATAACCCGAAACAACTGAGATAATCCCTGGTTGTGTATCAAAAGGCTGCACCATACACCAGAAACAGCCGCCTGCAAAAATTGCTTTTTCTTCCATCTCTAACACTCCTTTTTTATTTCTCTTTTGGCAAGTATATATTCATCCGAATGTCATCGTCAACTAAATTAATCTTTTCTGCTCGAACAAATAGATCATTTTGCATTCTAAACTGATCTAAACGTAATAAAACAGTTTGATCATCTGGATTGATTTCAACCCATTTAGGTAGTTTGTAAGAACGTTTAGCAAATTTCAATACTTCTTTAATTGGCAAGCCTAACGTTCCTATAGATAAACTTTTTGCTTTTAATTGTACATTACCATTCGCCATCACGTAAGGATCAAAATATAAGTAAAAAGGAATGTCATGCCCTAACACCTGAAATGTTCCATTTAATAAAGCATCATTTTCTAAATAAAATTTATATTTGATCTCCGAACCTTTTTGAAAGTCGGCTAAATAAAAGTCAATCAGTTTGTTCACTTGTTGTTTTTTTGACTGAATGGTGACGACTGGCTCGCCTTCTTTTTCAACAATTGCTGGTATTTTCTTTAAATCTGGTTCGCGAACTTGTGTTGCTCGAAATGTCACGAAAGCTACACTACCAATGACTAAACCCACTAGAACAAGAAAAGCGATTTTCCAGGGATTTCGTTTAAGATTGGTTGGTTGTGTCTTTTTAATTGATTTACTTGTTTTTGGCTTTTCTTCATTCATTTTATTCACTACCTTCTGATTTTGTTATCCATTCTTTCTCTGTCTTGACCATTTCATCCCGGACAGCTCCGGCCATAATTTGGTAGCCAAGATTATTTGGATGGAAGCGATCTTCTTCATATAACAAATTGTTTAAATCCTCTTTGCTAGCACTACTTCCTGTAGTTTCTGAGTCGCCACCAGTTACGCCAACTTCATCGCCACGACCTTTATAGAGTAAATCATTGATAGGAATGAAATAGGCTCGTTTTTGCTCTTGAACCATTTCTTCGGTTGCTTGATTCCAGTTATCAACGATTTCTTGCATTTCTGTAATTTCGGAAAAGTTTAAGTAGAAGGGATTGTAAATTCCTAAGACATAAATAGGGGCCTTCTCGTTGTACTCTCGGATTTCTTCAAGTAGTCGTCTTACTCGGCGTTGATAGGCTTTTTGTGGACGATTGAACGAGCTGACTTTCAAGTCGAAAATATTACTACTAATTACTTTCATTAAGTCATTTCCACCAACCGTTAGCGTAATCACGTCCGCAGAGGCAAGGCCCTTTTGAATTTCAGGTTTCTCTTTGATTCGTTTTAAAATTTGATCACTACGATCCCCATTTTTCCCAAAATTGTCTGTTTGAACACCGTTCAAGTTGTAGTGTTCTTTTAAATCATCTGCCACAATAGGAACAAAACCTCCACTATTCGTCAAATCGCCAATTCCTTCAGTTAAAGAATCACCGATTGCTGTATAATGAATGACTTCTTTTTGATTTTTTTGAGCAGTTGTGGCCACTTTCTCTTGCTTTAATAGTGGCTTTGCTTTGGGGATGGCCACACTTAACAATGCAAAAACACCTAGCGCAATGAGGATAGGTGTTAAGACGGTCAGCAAAATATGCTGTGTTTGTTTTTTCATCTTCGTCACTTCCTTTTAAATAAACTAACAAGAAATTTTCCTTTTCTTGTTAGAAAGAGGTTGCGTCTACTCATTTAAGAGTGAGACCCAACCTCGTTATTTCTTAGTCTGTATAGTACATAATAGCAAAGGCATTTTTTCCTGTATGTGTTGCAATGACTGGATTCGTATGTAATACGGGAATATCCATGTCTTTAAAGATTGCTTGTAATCCTTCTTTGAATCCATTTGCTAGTTCTAGCCCATCCGCATGAGAAATGCCAATTTGTCGAACATTTGGAATCTTACTTAATTCTGATTTCAATTCGTCAAACCATTTATTAAACGTTTTAACGCCTCGGCCTTTCGCTACAGGAATCAATTCCGTATTTTCAAAGTCCATGACAACTTTCATATTAAAAATGTTTGATAATAATCCTGTTGTACGGCTGATTCGTCCACCTTTAACCAAATTATCCAATGTTGAAATGCCAATGTATAATTTAGTATTTTGTTTGACGCGTTCAATTTCAGCTAAAATTTCTGGAACACCCGCTCCCGCTTGTGCCAATTTTGCTGCTTGAATGACTTGGAAAGACAAACCTTGGTCTGTAAAATCGCTATCAATCACCGTTACTTTACTTGATGATAAGTTGCTAGCTTGACGGGCCGCTTCAACCGTTCCACTTAAGCCTTTTGTCATGTGAATCGAAATTACTTCACTGCCATCTTCACCTAAGCGATCATATAATTCTACAAATTCACCAATTGGTGGTTGACTCGTTTTGGGTAAGGCCTTCGCATTAGCCATCATGTCCATAAATTTTTCGCCTGGCAAATGATCATCATCTGGATAAACAACGCCATCAACCATAATTGATAAAGGCATCATATGGATATTTAATTCATCTCTAAGACTTTTTTCCATCGTACATGAAGAATCCGTTACGATTTTAACGTTTGTCATAAATTTATCACTCTTTCTTTAAAAGGAACCTGTTTTCATGGTAGAATACCATTAAACGGTTAATTATCTAGTTATAGTATAACAGACACTGCCGAATTTTTCATCAAATTAAAATAAAGGAAGTGAATTTATTGGAAAAAACGCATTTCTCAAAAAAATACCTAATCGTGAACGAAGTCTTGAATGCAGTTACACATGGCATAGGCGCAGGTTTAAGTATTGCTGGCTTAGTCATTTTACTTGTTAAAGGAGCTCGTTTAGGCTCACCGATTCACGTGGTATCTTATGCTATTTATGGCTCCATGTTGATTCTACTTTTTTTATCTTCAACGTTATTTCATAGTTTAATTTTTACAAGAGCCAAAAAGGTCTTTCAGGTCTTCGATCATAGTTCTATTTTCTTATTGATTGCTGGCAGCTATACGCCGTTTTGCTTAATTAGTATTGGCGGTTGGTTAGGTTGGACCTTATTTAGTTTAGTCTGGTTAATCGCCATCGTCGGTATTGTCTATAAATCCCTCACGTTGCATAAACAAGAAACAGTGAAAAACATTTCAACGATTATTTATATTGTTTTAGGTTGGCTCTGTATCATCGCTGCTCGTCCGTTATATGAATCTCTTGGATTTACAGGAACAGCGTTATTGGTCGCAGGAGGCGTGTCTTACACATTAGGTGCAGCCTTCTATTCATTGAAAAATGTGCGGTTTATGCATGTGGTTTGGCACTTGTTCGTCATGCTTGCAGCGATCCTCATGTATTTTTCTGTTCTCTTTTATACGTAATCACAGCACAATAAGAACACGATGCTCAAAGCATCGTGTTCTTTTATTGCCCTAAATCTCTTTATTATAAAGGATTATTCTTCTTTTCGAATTATTTTAACATAAATTAGTAGAAAAGACTTTACAAAACGAACACACATTCGTATAATAACAATACGAACACTCGTTCGAATCAAATGAAGAGGTGATACACATGGAAGCAATTCGTCGTGTTGGATTTTTATTTTTTGTATTGGTTATAGGTATTTTTTTGGGAACATTAGGATTACGTCTTGCTTTTATGATCGTGACGCCGTTATTTATTCTTTGGTTTATGTCATGGGATGAGAAGCGTTATACACGTACACGTAAACAACAGCAAGCAAGATACGTTTATCGTAAGTTCCCTTAATAAATAATAAAACGGTGTGTTCCCCCCAAGCTACGCTCCGTTTTTATAAATATGTCAAAGAAAGAGCGAAGGATTAAATCCTTCGCTCTTTCTAATTAAATTAGATTAGTATTCCATTAAGGTAACAATATCGTAGCCATCAATTTTATCGCGGCCATGTAAATCCATTAATTCAATTAGGAACGCACAACCAACCACAATACCACCTAATTGTTCGACTAATTCGATGGTTGCTTTAATTGTACCACCAGTTGCTAACAAGTCATCACAAATCAAAACACGTTGGCCTGGTGTGATGGCATCTTTGTGCAACGTTAATGTATCTGAACCATATTCTAAGTCATAAGTCACTTCGATGGTTTCACGAGGAAGTTTTCCTTTTTTACGAACCGGAGCAAAGCCAACTCCTAGTTCATAAGCCACTGGACAGCCGACAATAAAGCCACGAGCTTCCGGTCCTACAACCATATCAATTCTTTTTTCTTTCGCGTAATCCACGATTTGTTTCGTTGCTTCACGATAGGCATCCCCATTAGCCATTAATGGAGAAATGTCACGGAACACGATCCCTTTCTCAGGATAATCTGGAATGCTTGCAATGTAATCTCTTAAATCCATTTTTATTTGTCCTCCTCATTCCACAGCCATTGTTGTATTGTTTGACAATCACTGTAAAGTAGAAATTCTTCTGTTTTTATTTTTTTCAATCGTTGTTGGTACACTTGACTTTCAGTCAATGGTCGATTGTCGGGTTTCTCAATACTGTTTAAAACACCGCTTTCTATTGTAACAAATCCTAAGTCAAAAAACACCTGTATCATGAAAATTAATAATTTTTCTTGGATATTTAAGTAATTTGCCACCTTCGATAGCTGGGAACGTAGATTTACTTCTTTTTGCTGCAAAATAAATTTATACAATGTTGCAAATTGTTCACGTGAAGCCATACCGTTTAAATAAGCTTCTTCTGGTGAAATAAACATCATGTATATACGTTGTATCTCAGTTGCTTCAACAATTTCTTTAACCGTGATTGCTTCCACAGGACAGTCGACAAAAACCAGTTGTTCGATTTGATTTTGAGAAACAGCTTCCACCAATTCTTCTTGGTTTGACCAAACAATAATATTAGCGGTTGGATCTGAAATGAATTTTTGATTTTTTTCATCAAACAAAAGATAAGCTGTTGCTTCTGAAGGAATTGGTTTCGTTTGATTATTTTTGCCACGAAAATCAAATAATTGTCTTCCCGATACAGCAAAATCAGTCACCATTAATTGTGGTTTCTTACGACCATTCCATTCATTGATGGAAAGTTGGCCTGCCACATCGGCGGTTCCTTGTGCTAGTTCATCCGCTTGAGGCCCCATTTGAAAAGCAATTGCATCCAATTGTGCCCCTTCTTGATTCATTTGAAATTTCAGATGTGCATTATCTGCACCAATTTGCCGAATTTGCGTAGGCGTGATTTCCTTAAATACAAAAGTTGGCACAGTATTATCAGTCCCAAAAGGCGCCAAAATACGCAATTGATCAATAAAAGCAGTCGTTGCCTGCGAAACCGCTAAGCTCTCACTAATGAGTAACTCTTGTCCATTAGCCATATCAATTTGATTTTTTTCAATAAAGTGTACCAGATGTTCTTGAACAAAAGGAATATTTTCAACAGGTAAAGTCATTCCCGCTGCCATATGATGCCCACCAAAATGAGTGAATTGCTCACGCACTTCGTTCAACGCCTCATAGAGATTCAATGCGCTAATGCTACGTCCAGAGCCTTTAGCGGTCGTACCAGATTCATCTATTGCTAAAATAATGGTTGGTTTCCCCGTTTCTTGCATAATGCGGCCCGCGACAATCCCTAAGACGCCTTCATGCCAGCCTTGTTTCGCTAAAATATGGACCGGCGCATTCGGGTCGATTAAATCCAGCGCTTCTTTGGCAATCGTCGTTACAATGTCTTTTCGTTCATTGTTTTGTTGATCAATATATTTAGCGATTTCCAGCGCTTGCTCTTCATCAAATGTAGTCATTAATTCAACACCTGGTGCGGCTTCCCCTAATCGACCTAATGCGTTTAAACGAGGTCCAATGGTAAAGCCAATTGATTCTTCTGAAACAGCTTCCTTTTTCACACCCGCTTCTTGTAGTAAAACGTCTAAACCAATTCGATCACCAGTTTGAATGATTTGAAGGCCCATTTTGACAAACGTTCTATTTTCATCGGTTAATGAAACCAAGTCAGCAATCGTCCCAATTGCTACCAAATCTAATAACTCAATTGGCAATTCACCAAGTAACGCAGTAGCGACTTTGAAAGCCACGCCAACACCAGCTAAATCTCCAAAAGGATAGGCTCCTTGTGGATGTCTAGGGTGGACAATCGCATAGGCTTCTGGTAATTGTTCAGGCAATTCATGATGGTCAGTAACGATTACATCTACCCCTTGAGCCATAGCGTAGCTAATTGCTTCATGTCCGGCTACACCATTATCAACGGTTACAATTAATTGGACTCCTTGTTCAATTTGTTCAGCAAATACGTCTTTATTAGGCCCATATCCATGAACAAAACGATTCGGTAGAAAGTACTGAACCATGCCACCGACTAATTCGATTGCTTCTTTCATAACCGTGGTACTAGTGATGCCATCTGCATCATAATCCCCATAGACAAGGATTTGTTCACCCGCTTCGACGGCTTGCTGGATGCGGGCTACCGCTTTCTCCATATCATGCATTAAGAACGGATCATAAATATCTTCGATAGTCGGATGTAGAAACTTACGTAATGCTTCTTCTGTCCGGATATTGCGGTGCCATAAAAGTTGGCCAATTAATGGATTAATTTCTTCTTTTTTTAATTGTTCTATAAATTCTACAGGTAATTCTGTCTTTGTCTGTAACTGCCATTGATAGTTTGATTTTTTCACGACGTCACTCCTAACCAAGTAATTATAGCAAAATTTTTCCAAAAACTAAAGAAAGCATTTTTTTAAATCTGAGAAAAAAACTGTGATATCTGTTAGATAAATAGCAGATATCACAGTTTTATTTTAAAAGAAACTTAGCGATAAAGTCTCTTCCTTATTTTTGTTCCTCTTCATTCACACGAGGTTTCACATAACGATCAATACGACTACCTGACACAGGCGTTGCGTCTACTTCTGTGTTTGATGTTTGTTCGTTGACCACTGGTTCTGCGACTTGTGGTGCTGCCGCTTGTTTGGCTTGCAAATCAGCCAATTGATTATCAAAAGAACGTTGAACTTTTTCCGTTTCTTCTTTGACTAATTTATCCATATCATTTTTATAAATATCCAACTCTTTTTGTACAGCTTTTAATTCCTTACGTTGGTTCCAAATGGTGGTTGTGGAGGTTAGTAATCCAACTAGTGCGCCAATAATTGCAGAACCTAAAATAATTAAGATTAACGGTCCACTAATTTTAGTAAAACCAAAGTTTACTGGAACAGCTTGATTATTTAAAACAGCAAAAATAACAACAATTAAGACCAACACAAGGCCCAAAATAACACGCCATTGATTTTTCATGACTTGATCGACTCCTTTATTTTTTATTTAAAATATTTCCTGCTATGAAATCTCCTAAATGTGGAAACAATGTATAAAAGCGGGCAGCCGCTTCCATGACAAACGGACGATTAATCTCACGTCGAGAAGTCCCCATACTCCCAACCACTTCTTTCGCTAATTTCGTAGGGTCTAAAACAATTTTATCCACCGCAGCTAGATAAGTGCCTGTCGGGTCCGCCTTATCAAAGAATTCTGTTTGGATTGGTCCTGGATTGACAGTCGTTACTGCTACACCCAACGGTTTCAATTCTAAACGTAAAGCATTTGAAAAACCTAACACAGCAAATTTTGTTGCAGAATAAACGGTTGATTTAGCTGTAGCCATCTTCCCAGCCATTGAAGCAACGTTGATAATATGTCCTTGCCCAGCTTCAATCATTTTAATAGCTACTTTTTGAGTAAACGTCATCATTCCTAGAACGTTGACATCAAACATTTGGCGTGCAACAGCCAAGTCAATTTCAACAAAATTTTCAAACAAGCCAAAACCAGCATTGTTGACTAAAACATCTATAGGACCAACTTCTGCTGAAATAGCTTCAACCACACGTTCAACACTTTCTGGATCGGCAATATCTAATTGATAAGAAAATGCTTCTCGTCCGCTTAAAACAGCACACTGCTCGCGAACTTTACCAATCAAATTAATTCTGCGGGCGCAGACAACGACGACCGCCCCTTGTTTAGCTGCTTCATAACAAATTTGTTCACCTAAACCAGCTGAACCTCCAGTTACGACAACGACTTTATTTGTTAAATCCATCTAAGCTCCTCCTTCATTGGCAAATGGAATCTCAATGATATCCATATCTTTTACGATTTTTGTATTGGGGAAAATTTCTTGGGCTTCTTCTTGAAGCTGATAGGCCTCTTTGGTTAAATAACGGGCACTAATATGCGTTAAGATAAGTTGTTTTACTTGCGCTTCTTTTGCAACTTCAGCTGCTTGTTGACTGGTTGAGTGGAAGTAGGCTTTTGCCATTTTTGCTTCGTGTTTATTAAACGTACTTTCATGGACTAAAACATCCGCTCGTTGTGCTAAGGTTACACTATTTTTAGTTTTGCGAGTGTCTCCTAAAATCGTCACGATTCGTCCAGGTTTACGCTCTCCCACAAACGCTTGTCCATTAATTTCCTGTCCATCAAAAACAATCGTTTCACCACGTTTGAGTTTGCCATACAATGGCCCAGAAGGAATCCCTAAAGCTTGAAGTTTCTCTACTTGTAATTCTCCTTCATGCGCTGCTTCCTCAATTCGATAGCCAAAGCTCGTGATGCCATGGTCCAAGATATTACAGCGAACAGTGAATTGTTTATCTTTAAAAATAACGTCATTTGCTTTCGTTAATTCAATAAATTTCAGTGGATAGGACAACCGCGATTGCGAGACCCGTAAAGAAGTCTTGACAAAATCAGCAATCCCAACTGGTCCATAGATTTCTAAAGGTTCTGTCCCGCCCTGAAAAGAACGACTACTTAACAAACCAGGTAAACCAAAAATATGATCCCCATGTAAATGTGTAATAAAAATCTTTTCAATTTTTCTTGGGCGAATACTACTTTTTAAAATTTGCAATTGAGTCCCTTCACCACAATCGAAGAGCCAAACTGCATTTCGTTCATCTAATAATTTCAACGCAATCCCTGTGACATTGCGATGTTTTGCTGGCACACCAGCGCCTGTTCCTAAAAATTGTATTTCCATCTGCTACCATACTTTCTTTTAAACTTCCTTTTTATTTTAGAAGAAGTTTGCTCCTTTAGCAAATAATAATTTATCTATTTTCTCAAAGTTTTCTTCTTAGTTTACCGTATTTTACGATAAAATAACAAAAAATTAGCAAACTACCATAAAAAACCGTGATTTCTTAGTATTTTAAAAGACTGTTTTCCTTTATTCAGAAAACAGTCTTTGCTCCTTATTCTTCTTTCGATGTTGCTTCTTTGTGTTGTTCTTTTTTTGCTTGCCACGATTGTTTCGCTTCATTTGCAACTTCGTTCGCATCGTTAATTTCTTGTTGGACTTCCTCTAAATCAAGCCGCGTGATTTCGCCACCTAAGTCAAACATAACCAATTGGTTGAGCGGACGGTTGTCTTCTTCTTCTGCAATTAATAACAATCCCGTTTGTCCTTCATCAATCTTTTGAATCACATGTTCAAAAACCGTTTGTGCTTCTTGAATTTCTTTGGCGTCTTTGCTTGCACCATACATACTTCCAGCAAACCAGCCAAAAAGAATGCCCAGAGGACCACCTAATATGCCTACTAGCATCCCAATCATGCTATCTTTTGATGTATGATTGTTGCCTGTAAAATCGATAAAATCATTGATTTTAAATTGATGCTGGCCATCATTAACATGCGTAACAACCGCCATTTGCTCACCTTTAAGCTGTCTTTCTGCCTGCATCTTTTTTATTTCGGAAAATGCTTGGTACGATTTACTTTCAATATCAAAGTTCATAATGATAATTCGTTTTGCCATACAAATCGCTCCTTTATTCTGGATACATCTATTTTAGCAAGAAAGGCCTATCTCTAGCAATGAAAACTTTTTGGTTATGTATAAAAAAAGAAGATAGCTAGGCTACCTCCTTGTTAATGCTTATTTACCATCAAGAATATTTAAACGGACCTTTTTCGGACCATCGATACGTACACTATAAACAATTGTCCGAATTGCTTTTGCAACACGCCCTTGTTTACCAATGATACGTCCAATATCTTCTTTGGCCACAGTCAAATTATACTCGAGGAAATCAGTTGATTCCTCAATTTCTAATGAGACTGCTTCAGGTTGACTGACTAACGGACGGACAATAGTTAAAATTAACTCTTTCACATCTGCCATATTCAATCACCTTATTTCTTAACGTTTTTAGCTTCATGATGTTTTTTCATAACGCCTTCTTTTGAAAGGATGTTACGAACTGTATCAGAAGGTTGCGCACCTTTAGATAACCAATCTAAAACTAAATCTTCTTTTAAAACTACTTCTGCAGGGTCTTTCAAAGGGTTGTAAGTACCTACAGTTTCGATGAAACGTCCATCACGAGGAGAACGAGAATCAGCTACTACAATACGGTAAAAAGGACTCTTTTTAGAACCCATACGTTTTAAACGAATTTTAACTGCCATTATTAAATACACCTCCATTAACTTAATCACAAGAGTTAGTTTAACAGATTAACAACAACCTGTAAAGAGTTTTTTCTTGACACCTTTACTTTTTTTCAATTTTTTTAGCCAATTTGCAGGAAAACAAACGAAATAATGAAGAATTTTTACAAAATTTGATAATAGTTGTACTGGTTTCTCACTTGAAAGCCTTCTGTTTGATAGAGATGAAGCGCTGCTTGATTTTCTGTTTCAACTTCTAAAAAAATAGTCGCTGAAGCTGAATTTTCTAAAATCATTCGGAGCGCAGACTGTAACACTTGACGGCCAAGACCGCGACCTCGTTGCGTTTTTGTCACAACAAAGCCATAAATCCCCCATTCGTTTTCAAAATGATCCAAACGTAGCGTGGCTAAAAGTTGATTGTTTTCTTTATAAATAAGTGTTCGTTGAAGGTCCTCCGGCAAAGGCGTACCTTCGAGTAACCTAGCCAAGGAATCCAAATCAGCCACTTGTGGTCGGAGAAGTGTCAGCTTCGCCAACGCCTGTGAGTAAGTTTCTCTTTGAAAAACCAGATACTGTTCTGAAAAAGCTGGCACAATTCCTTGTCTATTAAAATAATTCAGGCCAACAGATTGCTTGTCGTCCATCACGAGAAAGACTTCTTTCATTCCCCACAAAGCTGCTTGCTTTTCGAGTTCTTGAACAAGTTCTTCAAAAAATGGTCCTACATTTGGCGCAACAATCGTCGCTTCCAAGGTTTCCCCATCAAAACAATACCCTACGATATATGCTTGAATGGTTTGTTCCTTCCTGTATAAACCATAATAAGTATAAGCTGATTCCTCAGGAAATGTTTGTTCCAATTTATAAAAAGTTCCTTGTTTAATCATTTCCTTGTTTTTTAATTCAGTCAATGTTTGTTTCTCCAACGGTGTTAACTGTCGGCGCCAATTTATTTTTTTATTCAAGCAGTTGCTCCTTTACTCATCCTTTTACTAGCTATTATACGTGAAGTTACGAAGTTCAACAATGTACAAGGATAAAACGTTTGCGCTTTTTTTGGAAAAGTACTATCATAAAGTAAGTAAAAGAAAAATGGAGGGATTTACATGACAAAAAAAATTGGTATTTTTGTAGGGAGTTTAAGAAAAGATTCATTTAACAAATTGGTAGCAAAAACAATGGCGGACTTATTTCCAGCTGATTTCGAACCTGTTTTCATTAACATAGGTGATTTAGAATTATACAATCAAGATTTGGATGATGAAGGAACCCCCACCGAAGCTTGGACAACATTCCGTGAAGAAGTTAAACAAGTAGATGGCGTAATGTTTGTAACACCAGAATATAACCGTTCAGTACCAGCTGTTTTAAAAAATGCATTGGATGTCGGTTCACGTCCGTATGGCGAAAGCGTTTGGGATAAAAAACCAGGACTTGTGGTGAGTGTTTCACCAGGTGCAATTAGCGGATTTGGTGCGAACCATCATTTAAGACAATCATTAGTCTTCTTAAATGTTCCAACTTTACAACAACCTGAAGCCTATATTGGCGGTATTACGAACTTAATTGGTGAAGATGGTAAAATTATTGATGGCACTGTTGGCTTCTTACAATCAATTGTAGATGCTTACGTGGATTTCTTTAATCGCTTAACTGCCTAATTGAATCAATCGAGAAAAAGTGAGGCAACTTTTTACAGGTTGTCTCACTTTTTTTATTTTTTTGCTTGACCTTCTCGTTACGTAAAGGTTTATGATAGATTTTGTCAGGAGGAATGAATGATGGAATATACAATTAAAAAAATGGCTTCACTATCTGGCGTCAGTGCACGGACGTTACGATATTATGATGAAATTGGTCTTCTTCAACGAGCCAGAATTAATTCTTCTGGTTATCGAATTTACGGGCAAGCCGAGGTGAATCGTTTGCAACAAATTCTTTTTTACCGTGAATTGGATCTGAAACTAGATGAAATTAAAGAAATTTTGGAGCAACCTGACTTTAATGTTGAACAGGCTTTATACGAGCATCAACAAAAACTATTGGAAAAGCGCAATGAAATTGATCGTCTTTTAGCCTCTGTTCAACAAACCTTACACCATTACAAAGGAGAGATAAACATGTCAGATCAGCAAAAATTCGAAGCATTCAAACAACAAAAAGTTCAAGAAAACGAAGAAAAATATGGTAAAGAGATTCGGGAAAAATATGGCAACGAAACGATTGAACAAGCCAACAAAAAATATTTAAACTTGACGGAAAAAGACATGCAAGCAATGCAGAACGTGGAAAAAGATTTATTTTCTAAGTTAGCCATGTATCAAAAATCACCCAAATTGACTAGCCAACTTGCGCAAGAAATTTTCCAATTACACAAAGATTGGTTAATGTACTCTTGGTCAAGCTATTCGCCAGAAGCACATAAAGGGTTAGGGCTTATGTATGTTGGTGATGAACGATTTACGTCATATTATGAACAACACGGCGCTGGTTTTGCCGAAGCGTTAAACGCAATTATCCAAAACTACGCTTAAACAGAAAGTGCGCCATCAGTCTCTTCGACTGATAGCGCACTTTCTGTTTCTTCCAATAATTAACTAAAGCCTGTTTATCTTTTTTTCTTTTTCTTCTTTTTGTTTTTCTTCATCATACGATTCATGGCCATTTTACCTAGCTTGCCTTTAACGCCGCCACCTAGCATTTGATCCATACCAGGAATGTTCATATCCCCTTTGGACATTTGTTGCATCATTTTTTTGGATTCTTTAAATTGTTTAATCATACGATTGACTTCAACCACACTATTTCCTGAACCAGCTGCAATTCTGCGGCGGCGACTAGGATTTAATAGATCAGGATTTTCACGTTCTGCAGGGGTCATTGATAGGACCATCGCCCGTTTCCGTGCCACATCTTTTGGATCGACTTTGACATTTTCAATACCAGGCATGTTACTCATTCCAGGGATCATTTTTAATAAGTCTTCAATCGGTCCCATGCCCATAACTTGATCCAATTGCTCAATAAAATCGTTAAAGTCAAAACTGTTTTCTTTCATTTTTTGAGCAAGTTCTTCTGCTTTTTTCTCATCGTAATCTTGTTGCGCTTTTTCAATTAGCGTCAACATGTCCCCCATACCTAGGATACGACTCGACATACGATCGGGATGGAAAATTTCTAAATCGGTTAATTTTTCACCAGAACCGACAAATTTAATCGGAGCGCCCGTTACTGCCCGAATTGACAGCGCAGCCCCCCCACGAGTATCGCCGTCCATTTTGGTAATAACAACCCCAGTAATTCCAAGCTGTTCATTAAAACTATCTGCAACGTTGACAGCATCTTGCCCCGTCATCGCATCAACAACTAACAGAATTTCATTGGGATTAGTCAACTCTTTAATTTGTTTCAATTCGTCCATTAAAGCTTCATCAATGTGCAAGCGGCCGGCCGTATCAATTAAGACATAATCATTTTTCTTTTCTTTTGCTAATGCTAACCCTTGACGAACAATTTCCACTGGATTAGCATCTGTTCCCATATCAAAAACGGGAACTTCTAATTGTTGACCTAAAACCTTCAACTGATCAATCGCTGCTGGACGATAAACGTCACCAGCGATTAAAAGAGGACGAGCGTTTTCAGTTTTCATTAAGTGTTTGGCTAATTTACCAGTAAAAGTTGTTTTACCAGCCCCTTGTAACCCTGTCATCATAATCACTGTCGGGATTTTTGGAGATTTATTCAGTTCAACCGTTTCTGAACCTAACGTTTTCGTTAATTCTTCATCAACAATTTTTACAATTTGTTGGGCTGGTGATAAGCTTTCTAATACTTCGACTCCTACTGCCCGTTCTCTGACACGTTTTGTGAAATCTTTGACCACTTGTAAATTAACGTCGGCTTCTAATAAAGCCAAACGGATTTCTCGCATCATTTCTTTTACGTCGGCTTCGGAAACTTTTCCCTTACGACGGATTTTACTCATTGCCTGTTGTAGGCGGTTTGTTAAACTCTCAAAAGCCATAGTTTCATTCCTCTATTTCTTGAATTTGTTCAATATATTTTTTGATTTCACTATCTTTGGGATAAGTTTCTTGAACATACTGCTGTAGTTGTTCAAGATATTCTTTCCGTACAACATAGTTTGAATAAAGATGTAACTTTTTTTCATATTCTTCTAAAATTTTTTCGGTTCGTTTAATGTTATCATAAACCGCTTGGCGACTAACCTCATATTCTTCCGCAATTTCTCCTAAAGAAAAGTCATCAGCATAGTAAAGCTCCATATAATTCATCTGCTTTTCCGTTAATAATGTCGAATAAAATTCAAATAACGCATTCATGCGGTTTGTTTTTTCCATTTCCATGAGCCGTGCTCCCATCTTCAATCCCTTATAGGTTACCGATTTCATAGGGAATAGTCAATCTTTTTTTACTAAGTTTTTACCTTTTAAAAAGAAATGTCCGCAAGTTGCCATGTTTCTTCAGAATAAACGGTCATTCCTTGTTGAATAAAATAAGCAGTTGCCACCCCAACTCCAGCTTTTTTAATGCCAGAAAATTGTCCATCATAAATCAGCTGGCTGCCACAGCTGGGACTTTTTTCTTTCAAAATCAAGGTTGTAATTTGTTGAGTTTTTAATTTTTGATACGCGCGTTGTGCCCCTACTTTAAATGCCTCAGTCACATCTTCCCCGTTATCCGTATATACATAAGCAGTATTCGCCCAAACATCAAAGCCATCCCCGCCAATGATTTCTGCTGGCGGACGTGGAATAGGCAACTCTCCTAAAACTTCGGGACAAATCATTATTGCTTTTCCATTAGTTACAAGTTGTTTTAACGCTTCTTGTTCTTGAGATTTTCCATCGTAACGGCAACAAATCCCACCTAAGCAACTACTAATACCAATCATTCGCTTCTCCTCATTTCATTTCTCTATTATACCATGAGTTGACTTTTCTCAAAAGTAGCATTCTCGCTTACTTTAAAGTACGTTCTTCCTCTAAAAATATGTTAAACTAACAATAGTGAAATATACACTTATTTTCAGAAATTTCTTGAAGGAGTTATGTAAATGAAAAAAGTTCTTGTCGTCGATGATGAACCATCGATTTTAACTTTGTTAACCTTTAATTTGGAAAAAGAAGGCTATCAGGTGACTACTTCCGAAGATGGTAAAAACGGCTTCGAATTAGCTTTGTCTAATCAATATGATTTTATAATTTTAGATGTAATGCTTCCTGGTATGGATGGCTTAGAAATTACCAAAGCACTTCGTCGAGAAAAAATTGACACGCCTATTTTGATTTTAACTGCCAAAGATGAACAAGTAGATAAAATCATCGGCTTAGAAATTGGGGCAGATGATTATTTAACAAAACCTTTTAGTCCCAGAGAAGTCCTAGCACGCATGAAAGCTATTTTTCGTCGTTTGAAACCTACCACGACCGAAACGCTTCAAGAGGACACACCTAAAGCTCCGCTTGTGATTGGCGAGATTCGTGTAGATGAACAAAATTATGAAGTCTTTGTGCGCAATCAGCCCATTGAGCTAACACCGAAAGAATTTGAATTACTCGTTTACTTCATGAAACGCAAAGATCGGGTCATTAATCGGGAAACCTTGTTGGAACGAATTTGGCAATATGACTTCGCTGGACAAAGTCGCATCGTCGATGTCCACATTAGTCATTTACGTGATAAAATCGAGCCCGATCCCAAACGGCCCGTTTACTTAGTAACTGTCCGTGGCTTTGGCTACCGTTTTCAGGAGCCAAAACGATGAAAAAGAGACTGCGGATTGAATATTTTTTAGTTGCGGCAGTCATGCTTTTATTATTTGTCGGGAGTATTGCAGCGACCAATTTTTTCTTTCAAAAAGAAATGGTTGCTCAGCAAGAAACCTATTTAAGAAGAAAAAATACCCTTTTAACAGACCAGTTGCCCCCTTCCGTTTTCGAAAAAGGGCAACTGACAAACCAACAACAACTCCTTGTCACCCATGCGTTAGATGATGCAGAAGAACGGGTAACTTTGTTGCAAAAAAATGGTACCGTCTTTTTTGACAGCAGCCAAAATGAACCGCTAGAGTCGCACAAAAAACGACCTGAAATCGCTGCGGTTCTATCAGGAGCTACCTATGGTTCAGCTTTACGAAAGAGTAAAACGTTAAATAAAGAACTTCTGTACGTTGCCACGCCTGTTTTAAAATCAGGAGAAATCGTTGGTATTATTCGGATTTCGGAACAAACCGCGCTATTTTCTAAAAATATCCAATCTTTTCGTCGCTATATTATCTTTACATTTGGCATCTTGTTCCTACTAATTACCTTGTTTATCTTTTTATTGTTACGGCAAAAAAATCAACCGCTAGTGACTGTCTTACCGATTCTGAAACGAATGCTTAAACATCCAGATGAAAATCGATCCATTATCCAGCAATCTTCTGAATGGAATGAACTTTACGAAACTATTAACTTACTGAGTCAACAAGTAAGTCAAACGTATAAAGCGTATACGTCTGCGGATGAGCAATTTCACGAACTTTTAGATGAGTTGATGATTGGTGTCTTTATCATTGATACGCAAGGACGGCTTCGTCTGTTGAACCCTAAAATGCAGGAAATGTTAGGACTCTCTGCTAAAAATATGCAAAGCAATTATCTTGAAGTGATTCAAGACGCCGATTTGATTCATTTAATCCATCAAGTCGTCGCTGAAAAAAACAGCTTACATCAAGAAATCACTGTGACACAGGGACCAACACCTTTACGCTTAGATCTTTCTCTTCGTTACTTGGATGATCAAAGTGCCAATGATTATCAAGTATTAGGAATTGCCTATGATTTAACGCGCGTTCGCCAACTAGAAAAAATGCAAAAAGATTTTGTATCAAACGTGTCTCATGAATTAAAAACGCCTGTCACTTCTCTTTTAGGCTTTACCGAGACACTCATAGATGGCGCCAAAGAAGATCCGAAAGTCCTTGATCAATTTTTGCACATCATGCAAAAAGATGCCCAGCGTCTGCAACAATTAATTCAAGAAATTTTAGAACTTTCTCGGGGCAGTGCAACAATTCCTTATGCAGAACAAGAAATTACTTTAGAAAAATTTATTACAGAAATTCTCGGTTCTTATCAGCAACAATTGGCAGCAAAACAGCTGAAAACAGTCGTTCATGGTCTGCCAGAGAGCCAGTTTTTCACCAAATACGAATTGTTTTATCCAATCGTGAAGAATCTAATTGAAAATGCCATTCAGTATTCCCAAAAAAATGGTCAGATTACTATTTCTTATGCTATAGAAAATCAGCAATTACGTTTATCTGTTCAAGATACTGGCATTGGCATTAGTCAAAAAGACCAAGAACGGATCTTTGAACGGTTCTATCGTGTCGATAAAGCACGTAGCCGTCATTCTGGTGGCACCGGTCTAGGTCTAGCTATTGTCCAAAATTACACAGAATTATTAGGCGGTAAAATCGCCATTGATAGTCACTTAGGCTTAGGGACCACTTTTACAATCACCTTGCCTTTAACAAAAAAAGAAGCCTAAAAAAACTCAGCCAATCCTGTTTATTGGCTGAGTTTTTTTGTTTATTTTTCAGTTACTTTTCCATTTACATCTCGTTCTACTTGCATGTCTGTGATGGCTAAATAACCTAAGTCTTTGACAATTGTCTTTTGAACATCATCGGTGACCATATAGTCTAAGAAGGCTTTTACTTCTTTATTAGGCTCCCCTTTTGTATACATATGTTCATAAGACCAGATTTTCCATGAATTGTCTTTCACGTGTTCTTCTTTTGGTTCAACACCATCAATGCTTAAGGCAACGGTGGAATCATCCATATAAGAAAAAGCTAAATAGCTGATTGCTCCTGGTGTTTGTTCAACAATTTTACGAACTGTTCCCGAAGAATCTTGTTCTTGTGATTGAACTGGTTTAGCTCCATCTAAGCCCCATTTTTCAAATGTTGCTCGGGTGCCACTTCCGTTTGCGCGGTTTATTACGACGATTTCTTGATCTTTGCCGCCCACTTCTTTCCAGTTTTTGACTTTGCCAGTAAAGACATCAATCAATTGTTGCTTTGTTAAATTCTTCACGCCGACTTCTTTGTTGACCACTGGTCCCATACCGACCACGGCCACCCGATGATCGACTAATTTAGAGGCATCCACGCCATCTTTCTCTTCGGCAAACACATCGGAATTTCCAATGGTCACTGCGCCATCTGCAACTTGCGAAAGTCCTGTTCCGCTGCCGCCACCTTGGACAGAAACTGTATAATTAGGATGTTCTTGTGTAAATTGATCTTTCGCAGCATCTACTAACGGTTGTAAAGCGGTGGAACCAACAGCGACAATTTTAACTGGTTTGTTACTATCCGCTTCGCTGGATTTTTCAGTTGTGCCTCCTTGAGCTCCGCACCCAGTTAATAATAACCCTAGACTCAGCATAGTTGCTGCAATTACACGTTTTTTCATCTTTGCACTTCCTTTTCAATTAGTTACAAGTTTAGTCTACCAAGACTCTGTTAATTCTGTTTCAATTAAATGTAAATAAAAGGTAAAGGTGTGTAAAGAATCTATAAAGGCTAGCGCGTTACGCGTTGTGTCGCCATGTAATGTGCGATTCGTTCCATGGCCGTTGTTAATTTATCCATATCGGACGCATAACTAATTCGGACGTATCCTTCTGCTTCTGGACCAAAAGAAATACCTGGAATCAACGCTACTGCTTCTTTTTGCGCTAAATCAATACAAAATTTCATAGAATCTTGTTCATAACCAGTAGGAATCTTAGCAAAAATATAAAAGGCGCCATTTGGACGCGCAACCTCAAACCCCAATTGAGTCATCTGTTCATAAACAAAATCGCGCCGTTTCCGATACTCTTCTTTCATAATTTCAGCATCATGCATTCCTTCGATTAAGGCACGAACAGCCGCTTTTTGAGACACTGTTGCAGCCGCAGTAACTAAATACTGATGAACTTTAATGATCTCCGCTGTTAAAATCGCTGGTGCAAAAATAAAGCCAATCCGCCAGCCTGTCATGGCATGTGATTTCGACAAACCGTTAATTAAAATCGTTTGGTCACGTAACATTTCAGCAATCGAAACATGACTCTCATCATAAGTTAACTCACTATAAATTTCATCACTAATCACAAAAATGTCGTATTTTTTTAGAACATCAGCAATTGCTTGCAACTCTTGGCGGTTATAGGTGACACCAGTTGGGTTGCTAGGATAATTTAAAATAATTGCTTTGACTTGTTCCCCATGCTCGGCCATTGCCGCTTCAATCATTTCAGGGGTCAAGACAAAATCATTGTCTCGTGTATCCAAATATACCGGTTCCGCCCCCGCCAATGTAATAATTGGTTCATACCCTGGGTAAATAGGTGCTGGCAATAGCACTTTGTCACCTTGTTCTAAAATTGCTAATAACGAAGCTGAAATCGCTTCTGTTGCTCCAACTGTTACTAAAATTTCTGTCCCAGGCTGGTAAGTCAAATGGTACTTTTCTTTCATAAAATAAGCGGCTGCTTCACGGACATCTAATAAACCAGACATCCCTGTATAATGAGAAAAATTCGCATCAATTGCTTCTTTGGCTGCTTTTTTGACATGCTCAGGTGTGTTAAAATCCGGCTCTCCTAGCGTTAATTTTAAAATACCTTCAATTCCTGAGACTTGTTCGTCAAATTGACGAATTAAAGAAACAGCAATTTTATTTACTTGACGATTAAAACGATTGGTTAAATCCATTTAGCTTCACTCCTTCAGTTGACGTTATAGTAGCACAAATTGACCGTAAAATGAATGATTTTCTCATTGTTTCGCTAGATTTTTATTATAAATATCTCAAAAAAACGACAGAGAAGAAAATAGGAGAACTTTGTCCTTTTCAACAAAGTTCTCCTATTTATTTATTTTTCGAAACGCCATGTCCGAATTTCAAACGGACGTAATGGTGCATCGATTTCTATCGCTGGTGTCAACGGTTCTTCTAATACATTTGTTAAACAAGTCGCTGGTTGTGTCTCTTTGTGAAGTTCACAAGGAATATTTTGCGCTGTTAGATTAAAGCCACGAACGACTAAATGATTCGTTTGCTCTTGACGTTTAACGGCTGTCCAACCAATTGGTCCTTCTGCCGTTGTCAAGTAGACATGGTTCGGTGCTAGTTTACCTTCATGACGCGCAGTAGTAGCTGCAGTAAAAGGAATTTGTGCACTATAGGCTTGTTGATACGTAGCAAAGCGTTCTTCTGGTTTTCCATGCAATGACAAACCATATTTAAAGGTATATTCTCCTTGGCATTGTGCTTCTGGTGTCGCAAAATAGCCCCAATCACCTAGTTCGCCAACACAACGAATTAATGTGACCGCAATGGTTCCATCTGCCAAGACTTCATACTCATTTAAGCCTTCATTGAAGATAGTCACGCCTTTGTTTTGGTCATGAACATTCACAAACGCTTGTTGGTGCTGCGGGTTTGTTGGATTTTCCCATGTGTCGCTTACTTGATTTGGTCGTGTCACGACTTCATAAATACTATCCGCTTCGTGTGTTTCTGTGACCATGCCAGTTGGGAAAAGCACGCGTAAACGATGATCTTTGATTTGATTATTAATGGTTGTTTCAAAGAACAATTGGTTACTTTCTTTGATCATTGTAACCGCTGTCGTTATTTCGAACGGGCGAAGCGTCGTTGAACGTTGTGCTTG
Source organism: Enterococcus sp. DIV1316a (assembly GCF_050536915.1). Taxonomy (NCBI): domain Bacteria; kingdom Bacillati; phylum Bacillota; class Bacilli; order Lactobacillales; family Enterococcaceae; genus Enterococcus; species Enterococcus sp. DIV1316a. Next base: position 1,439,039 of record NZ_CP172913.1, read on the forward strand.
GCGTTCTCTAAACTCACGAACAGCCTTTTGTTCTTCTTCTAATCGTTCATCTGCTGAAACTGGTAACATGACAGTTTGTTTAATTTGATAACTTGCTTTTACAGGGGAATTTTCTTTATTCGTGATTTCAGCCGTTACATTTTCAGTTGTAATTCCTTGGTCTTCGGTCGGTTTGAAAAAGATATATTCATTCCCAATATCGCCAGTATCTTCAAATGTTAACAATTTTGAAAATGTTTCTCCTGTTTTTTTGTCAGCAATGGTTAAGCTACCATTGTTTTCAATTTTCACTTGAATAAATTCGTTTTCCATTTCATTTATTGCTGGTTGAGCCAAAAGACTTCCTTCAAAAGCTTTCGTTTCTCCTTGAATCAATGCAAAGCTATCCCAAGAGAATGGCGCCATTTCTTTGACAGATAATTCGACCGTTAAGTATTTAGCCATGTACGGTTGGCGGAAAGCATCTTTAGGTAAATCGTAACCAAAATGAACATCTTCTTTGACAATACGGCTTGCAACGGCTTTTCCAGTTGGATCAATCACTTGATAATCTGGGGTGGCTTTTTGTTTTAATTCATGATAAAGATCTTCAGGTTTTCCTGTATAAAATGGCAATCGTTCAATCTCCACTTCCACAGTGACAACCTCCGTTTTCTGATAGCCACTAGTATTAAATAAAACAAACGGGTGCGCTTTTTCTGGGAAAACACTTGTATCAATTGCTTCTGTTAATTGTCGTGTTGCTTCATCTGCTAAGAAATGCCCGACATCATTGGCATTTTCAAAGCGAGTCATCATGCCTCGGTGAACCTCGTCGACAGAACAGCCACAAATACTATCGTGCGGATGGTTTTGAAGCAATGTTTTCCAAGCATAATCAAATTGGTCATGTGGGTAGTCGCCAGTTACTTCGTAAGCCATTGCTGCTAAAGGTTCTGCGATATTTTCTAATTGGCGTTGGACTTTTGTGTTCCACTGTTTTAAATAGACGCGAGCAGAAGAAGTATTGGCTAATGTGTACCAGCCATCCGTTTCTTGACTCGTTAATTCGCCTGTTACTGTTCCTAAATCTTCTGGTAACTCCTCTTGAACAGCTTTCAAATAGTCATCGAAATTGGAATGAATAAATTCATATTCTGGGAATAGTTCATTGGCTAAAGCGATGGCCTTAGTAATATCTCTTTGCACCGGTTGGTGGTCGACCCCATTCATCATCAATAAATGGTTTGTGGAAGCGTAACGTTCCACATCAGCCAATTTTTGTTTCCAAAAAGCGATTGCCGCTTCTTTTTCTGAAGGAATTTCGTTCCCATTACTATACCAGTTAGCAAAAAGCAAGCCGAAAATTTTCGTTTGATCAGGACCTTCCCACCACATTTCAGAATATTGTGAGCTATAGTCGCTTTCTAAGACTTGGTTATCAAAGCCAATCGGTTTCACCCCGCGTCCAAAGGCAGCCGCAGGCAGATTTGCTAATTGCATCATTTGAGGCGTTTGACCCATATTCCCAAATGTATCCGGGAAGTAACCTAATTGAACTGGTGCTCCCCATTTTTGACTTTCTAAATGCCCAATCAGCATGTTTCGAACATTGGATTCAGAGCTAATTAAAAAGTCATCTTGTAAAATATAAAATGGTCCGATTTTTAGTTTGCCTGCTTGGACAGCTTTTTTTACAGCTTCTTTTTTCTCTGGGCGAACTTGTAAATAGTCGTCTAAGATAATCGTTTGTCCATCTAAATGGAAACTGTTAAACTCTGGATCATTTTCAATTAAATCTAATACATTATCCACTAATTCAATTAAGCGCATATGATGTTCTTCATAAGGAAGATACCATTCACGATCCCAATGACTATGTGAAACAATATAGACTTTTTTCTTTGTCATCACTTTTCCTCCTATTTTTCCACTCGGATGTCAAAATAATCCATAACTAATTCACAAAACATCATATTAGCCCATGAAAACCATTCTCTTGTATAATTTTCAGGATTATCTACGTCAAAACCTTCATGCATCAAATGAGTCCCCGCATCTGTGGCAACTAATAAATCTAAAATCCGTTCTTTTTCAGCTTTATCTTTGGTTGTCATTCCTTCCATTGCTAAAGCAATCGGCCACACGTAATTTTCTGGTGTATGCGAGCTACCAATCCCTTTCGCGTATTTGCCTTCATAGAAGTAAGGATTTTCTTTACTTAATAAGGTTTGACGCGTTGTTAAATATTGTTCATCCTCTGTTGAACAATAACCCAGATAAGGGGCTGCTACTAAATTGGGAACATTACTGTCATCCATCACGCTTGCATTGCCTAAGCCATCCACTTCATACGCATAAATCGTTTCGTTATTTTGATTTTTTGTTCGTCCAAATGTTTGGATGCCTTCTTCAATCTCTTCTTGTAATTTTTTAGCAATCGCCACAATCGTAGCATCTTCTAAAACATCAGAGAAAATTTCTTGAATATAGCCTAAAATTACGACTGCAAACATGTTAGAAGGAACTAAGTAACCATATTGGCAGGCATCATCACTAGGACGGAAGCCTGACCATGTCATCCCTGTTTTGCCAACTGGTGTTCCTTTCCCTGCTTCAACCAACGTATCTTCTTGACGCCACGTATCTCGTTCAAATAAATAAGGTGACTGTGCGTGATCTTGTTCTGTTGTGAAAACGTTGAGAATTTTTTTGACGCCTTCCACAAAATCTGAATTAAATTGTTCGGTCATCCCAGTATTTTTATAAAGTAAATAGGCTAATTGGACCGGGTAACATAATGAATCAATTTCATATTTCCGTTCCCAAATCCAGCCATTCATTTCGGTCTTATCAGTTTGATGGCCTGCATGATTATCTGTTTCATTAAACGCATTGGCATAAGGATCAATGCAAATATAACGAAACTGGCGCTTAACCAACCCAGCAATCATTTGAGCAAGGTCTTCGTCTTCTTTCGCAATCACTAAATAGGGACGAACTTGTGCTGTTGAGTCTCTCAACCACATTGCTGGAATATCGCCTGTTAATAAAAAGGTAGTACCATCTTCTTGACGTTTCACTGTTGTTAGTAAAGTATTGGCAAAGGCCGCCTGAAAGTTTTTTGCCCAATCTTGATGTGCTTCACCGCATTTTTCTGTAATTGTCTCCATAAATGTTGCTACGGATTTTGGAACTTCTGTATAAACCATTCTCGTCACCTCTTAAATTTGATATATCATTTTACAATTGAATTATAGCGTTTACATTTCACTTTGTCTAGTGATTTCGATCATTTTTTTCATTTTAAAACCAATTAATTTATGGTAAACTATAAATAAGATATATCTTATTGTGAGGTGAAATGAATGAAGCAACCATTATATCAACAAATTATTGATTATTTACAAAATGAAATTGATTCAGGGCGATTGCCTGTTGGAGCGCAAGTGCCTACCGAAAAAGAATTATCGGCTCAGTTTAACGTCAGTAGAATTACGTCCAAACGAGCGCTAACTGAGTTGGAAACGCAAGGCGTAATCCAACGTCACCAAGGAAAAGGAAGTTTTGTTCAAGCACCAAAGCATCCTCTTCATACCTCTTTAAATAAAGTTCTTTTTTTATTGCCTTTTGCAGACGATTTATCAGTAGGAAATTTCTATAGCGGTTTGGCCCCTACTATTCAAGCAGCTGGTTTAGAAGTCTTTATGACCTCGCCTAATTTTTTGAGAGAGAAAAATGCTGCGGACATTGTGAATGAGTTTGCCGGGCTTGTCTATTATGCTGCTACTAGTAATGACTACCTCGACTTATTGTTTGAGTTGGCTTTGATGAATTTTCCAGTCGTTGTCTTGGATAAAAAGATCCATGATTTACCTTTTGCAACCATTCAATCAGACAACTTTGCTGGTGGTAAAACAGCAACCGAACGCTTAATTGGCTTAGGACATACAAAAATTGGATATATCCTTTCAGGAAGTCCAGCCCTACAATCCGTTCGGCAACGTTATTTAGGTTATCTCCAAGCTTTAAAAGAAGCCAATCTGGCATTTCATACAGCAATCACGGAAACCAATCTCTTAGATGAACACAACTTTAAACAGTATTTTGAGGCGCACCAACTCACAGCCGTGGTCTGCGATAATGACTTCAGCGCGTTACATTGTTTACGAAACTGTAAAAACCTAGGTATTCATGTGCCAAAAGAATTATCGATTATTGGTTTTGACGATATTCAAGCGGCAGCATTTGTCGAACCGCCATTAACAACCATGGCACAAGACTTTAAAGAAATGGGAAAACTAGCTGGTGAAGTGTTATTACAAACGATGCAACAAGACATTCAAATCATAGAAGACATTCAAGTACCTGTCACATTAATTGAAAGAGAAACCATTTCTACTGTTTCAAAATGAGCCAAAAAAGAAGAGCGTGGGACAAAAATCACTTTGGATTTTTGCTCCACGCTCAAAAACTAATAAACGGCGGGAACAGAAGCAACTCCTTCGGAAATAAGCCGAAATTCTCCAAAAATTAAAGAACAATTTTCGGAAATTCCTTCTTATTTCTCGGAGTTAAACACTTCTGTCCCGACCTCTTCTTTTTATTCCTTAGTGCTAAATGTTTTGGTATCTACCTCTTTTTTAAACAACGCTTTTAATTCTTTGATAAAGTAGCGACCAATTGGACTGATTTCCCGATTTCTGGGAAAGAGTAAACAAATACGATTTTCCAAAGCTGGCGCCAATGGCACTAACCGAATTTCTTTCTTCGTAAAACCCGTTACGACTCCTGAACCAGAAGCATAAGCATTGGTTTCTACCAACAAATTCATCAAGGTTCCACGATCTGTAGTATGAATGACCGATTCCTGTTCAGGAATTTCAACTAAATCTTCAGAAAAATAGGAAAAATTGCTTCCTTCTTGATTAAAGCGAACTTGTGGATAGGGAACTAATTCCTCTAAATGAATTTCTTTTTGCTTGGCTAAAGGATGATGATTTCCTAAAAAAATGTGTGTATTAAAGGTACTAATTACCTCGTAGGCTAGATTAGCTTGTTCTAAATACCGTTCAATACTGACACTATTTTGTTCATTTAAATAAATAATCCCCAATTCACTGTGAAATCCTTTGACATCTTCAATTACTTTTAAGGTTGTGGTTTCAAAGACACGAAAATCTTTATATTGATCCCCATACTTTTTAAGAACTTTGGCAATTACCTCACCTAAAAAATCGTAATGTTGCGAAGAGATGGAGAATCGTTCGCTGGTCACTGTCTCGCGATAGCGATTTTCCAATAACTCCATTTGAACTAAGACTTTCTCTGCTTGTTCTAAAAAAACCATTCCTTCTTCTGTTAAAAAAGCGCCCTTATTGGTACGTAAAAAGAGGGAAATCCCTAGTTCTTCTTCTAATTCTCGAATACTATTTGACAAGCTAGGTTGTGTAATAAATAGTTTTTTGGCTGCTTCCCGAAAACTCCCATTGTTAGCTATGGCAGCAACATACTTCATTTGTTGAATATTCAACACTTTTTCCTCCACACACTAATCATTTGAAAAATAAATCTTACGCCCATTCAACGGCTGAAGGGGCCGATTGTTAAAGGCCAACATACCTTCCTTGATCTTATTTAAAAAAGCTTGATCCATTTTTTGAATGGTATCAAATACAAACCATTTCACTGGACCCTTAGTTGGCGGTGTTGTTAACGAGCCTACATAATGGTAGTGTAGACGCTCCTCTGGTAAAAAGATTGACGGATTAAACCATTGTTGGTGCGTGCCGTTTTCCCAGTCCATCGGATGATTCGCTTCTGAAAAACGATTTTCTTCCTCAGTGATGGTAAACAGGCAACCGACAACTAAATTTTCGCCAGCATCATTCATATGAACCAAATGGAATTCTAGCGGATACTGCTTTCCCGACAGCAAATGTTCGCTAGGCATATGAAAATGGATATCGGTTAAATGATACGCAACATTTTCAAACATTACGTAACTTTCCGTATTTGGTGGTACAAAATGAAACGTATTTTTGAATTCCTTTTCAGTGAATTCTTCTTTTTTATAATGAAACGTAATCTGAGAATTTACTGTCTCAGCACTTTCTTTTTCTAAAGCAATTGGCGATTGATAAGCAAACTTAGCACCTTCTGCAAACCAGTCACATAGCGTATGCCAATGTTCTGGTCCATCGTTGCCTGTATAGCTCCATTCAACGTCCATATTTTTTATTTTTTTCATACACTCTTCCTTCATTTCCACATAGTAATCAGGTAAAACTCATGTTAAAACTCTATCCTAACATCTTTTCTACGTCAAACAAAAGAACTTAGATCATTACGCTCCTCGGCAAATGACCTAAGTTCTCCTACCGTTAAATCTGGTTACTGAAAATGACACTAAAAATCAGACGACAAGAACTATCTTTAGTTCAACGGTTATTTGCCCCAGTTTTCAGGATCTTTTTTCCATTCTTGTAATAAGGTAACATCTTTTTCTTCGATATAATTTGCTTCTAATGCAGCATCAATTAAAGTTGAGTAATTGGTTAACGTTAGTAACGTCATCTGTTTATCTGCAAAATTTGCCGTTCCTTTGGGTAACTCATAAGTGAAGATTGCCGCAACGCCTAAAACCGTTGCTCCTTCACGTTCCGCCGCTTCTGCCGCTTCTAACACGCTACCGCCGGTTGAAATTAAATCCTCGATAACTACCATTTTTTGTCCTTCAGAAATTCGGCCTTCAATTTGATTCCCTTTGCCGTGATCTTTGGCTTTACTGCGGATATAAACCATTGGTAATCCTAAAATATCGGCTACCCATGCCGCATGTGGAATCCCTGCGGTAGCTGTCCCAGCAATCACTTCGACTTCTGGGAAAGTTTCTTTAATTTTTGCCGCTAAGCCTTCTGCAATTTCTTTACGCACAGCAGGATAACTCATCGTGATACGGTTATCACAATAAATCGGGCTTTTTATGCCACTAGCCCAGGTAAACGGCTCATTAGGGTTTAAAAATACCGCTTCAATATCTAATAAATCTTTGGCAATCTTTTTTGCTACTTTTGTCATGTTACTTTCCGCTCCAGTCTTTTTTGATTTCTTGATAGGCTTCATAAGGATTTTCTGCTTGGGTAATAGGTCGGCCAACAACGATATATGTGGACCCGATTTCTCGAGCATGTTGCGGCGTAACGACCCGTTGTTGGTCACCTACTGCACTTCCTGCTGGACGAATACCAGGTGTTAAGCAAATAAACGTCTGCTTGGTTGCTTCTTGAATACCACGTGCTTCTAATGCTGAACAAACCACGCCATCCAGACCCGCTTTTTCCGCACATTTAGCATAATGAATGACACTTGTCTCTAAAGGAACGTTGATTAATTGATCATGGTGCATCTCTTCTTCACTAGTAGAAGTCAACTGGGTTACAGCAATTAACTCAGGAACCTTAGCGCCTGGCTGAGTCCCTTTGATTAGACCTTCCTTAGCTGCTTGCATCATTCGAACGCCCCCTGCTGCATGGACATTGGTAATGGCAACGCCTAATTTTGCTAAATTTGTCATCGCTTTTTCCACAGTATTCGGAATATCATGTAATTTTAAATCCAAGAAAACATCGTGTCCTTGTTCTTTAAGCCAGCGAACAATCGCTGGTCCTTCTGCGTAAAAAAGTTCCATCCCCACTTTAACAAACAAGGCTTCTTCCTTAGGGAATTTTTCTAAAAAAACAGCCACTTCTTTTTGCGTGGGAAAATCTAACGCAATAATTGGTCTATCGTGCATTTTGCTGCCCCTCTCTCACTTCTTTAATTAATTGTTCCAACGATTCAATGCCTAACTCTTCCATTCGCTTAGGTAATCCGTCAATCAACTTCGGACAAATGTATGGATCTGTAAAGTTGGCCGTACCAACCCCGACAGCGCTAGCACCTGCCATGAACATTTCCAAGACATCGTCCACTGTTTGAACACCGCCCATTCCAATAATTGGCAACTGAGAAACACTGGCGACTTGTCGGATTAAGCGAATAGCAACAGGTTTAATGGCTGGGCCAGATAGTCCACCAGTTTGATTGGCTAAAATAGGTTTTCTCGTTTTTAAATCAATGCGCATCCCTAGCAATGTATTAATCATAGAAAAACCGTCTGCGCCCCCTGCTTCAATTGCTTGGGCGATCGGCACAATATCCGTTACGTTTGGTGATAGTTTAACATAAATCGGAACAGAGGCGACTTTTTTGACTGCTTGTGTTAATTGAAAAGCAACTTCTGGATCTGTACCAAAAGCTATGCCGCCATGTTTCACATTGGGACAGGAAATATTCAATTCAATTGCTTTGACGTTAGGCGCTTGCCCAATTTTTGCGCAAACAGCCACATAGTCCTCTTCGCAAGCACCTGCAACATTTGCGATAATCGGTAAGTTAGGGTATTTTTCTAATTTTGGTAATTTTTCTTGCATAACCACGTCTAAGCCTGGATTCTGCAATCCAATGGCATTTAGCATACCACTAGGTGTTTCAGCTACACGTGGTGTGGGATTTCCATATCGTGCTTGGGGCGTTGTTGCCTTAATCATAATTGAACCTAATTGATCAAGGTCATAATAGTTAGCATATTCTTCCCCGAACCCAAAGCAACCACTGGCGGGGATAATTGGATTTTTTAATGTTAAACCTGGAATTGAAACAGCTAAAGGATTTTTCATCATAAGATAACCTCACTTGCTTTAAAAATCGGACCTTCATCACAGACCTTGACACTTTTTGCTCCAGTAGTGTCTCCTTTTTTATGGCAAACGCAGGCATAGCAAGCCCCAATTCCACAGGCCATCCGTTCTTCTAAAGAAAGGTAAACGTGTGGATGTGTTGGAAATAAAGAATCAATTGCTTTTAACATACCATTCGCACCACAAGCATACACTGCATCAGGGATCCGTCCTTTTGCTAACGCTTCTGACAATAAACGGCCCACGTTGCCATGAGCGCCAAACGAGCCGTCATCTGTGGCAAAATGTGTTTCTCCTAATGCCATAAATTCTTGTTGGTAATAAGCAACCTCTTTTGATGCATAACCAAGAAAATGAATCACTTTCACGCCTTTTTCATTGAGTTGTTTTGATAATTCATACAATGGGGGAATCCCGATTCCTCCGCCAACGATAAAAGCAGTTTGACCAGCTGCTACGGTAGTTATATCAAAGCCGTTTCCTAAAGGACCTAAAATATCTAATTGTTCACCAGCCTTCATTGTAGCAAACACTTCCGTTCCAGCGCCTTCGACTCGATAAATCAAACGACAGGTTTCGTTCGAATGATCAATTTGGTTGATACTAATCGGTCGCCGCAAAAGTAAATCTGCACGCGGAACCTTGATATGCACAAACTGTCCTGGTCGTGTCATGTCTTTCACTAACTCGCCTTGTAAGTCTAACTGATAGATGCGTGGCGCTAACTGTTTTTGAGCTACAATGGTCATCATTTCTTGCTTTCTCTGCATCAGTATCCTTCACTCCTTTATTCTCTGATTCCCCTATAAATGATTTTCTATTTCTTCGTAAAAGAATCTGGAACAGTCCTCCTCAGACGATTGTTCCAGATTTTTGCTTAAATGGCTTCTGTCGTAAAGGCTCTTGATTCTAAAACTTTTAAAATCGCATTCGCTGTGTCAAGTGAGGTAAACAATGGAATTCCATGTTCGACTGCTTCTCGACGGATTGAAAACCCATCTTGGTTGGCACTGGAACGATTTTTATCCATGGTATTGATTACCACTTGTGCATTCCCGTTGCGAATGACATCCAGCACGGTTTCCCCTTCAGGATTAGAAATTTTCGTCACTTTCTTAACAGGCAACTGATGCTTCGCTAAAAAGTCAGCGGTTCCTTCCGTTGCGACTAAACTATAGCCAATTGCTGAAAAACGCTTAGCAATTTCTAACGCCTCTTCTTTTGTTTCATCAGCAATGGTGAAAAGTACAGCTCCATAACTTGGCAAATGCAAGCCAGATGCTTCAAAGGCTTTATACAAGGCTTTTTCTAAATAATAATCACTACCCATAACTTCCCCAGTTGATTTCATTTCAGGCCCTAAGTACGTATCTACTTTTTGTAGTTTCGTAAAGGAGAATACAGGGGCTTTCACATGAACTTGTTTACTTTCAGGATATAATCCATCTTGATATCCTAGGTCAGTCAGTTTCTCACCAAGAATCGCTTTTGTAGCAACTTGGGCCATCGGAATCCCTGTGATTTTACTTAAGAAAGGAACTGTTCGACTCGCACGAGGATTCACTTCAATCACATAAACACGATTTTCATGAATAACAAATTGAATATTCATCATGCCTACACAGTTTAAACCAAGTGCCAGTTTTTTTGTATAATCGGCAATCGTTGCTTGAATTTCTTGAGAAAGATACTGCGGTGGATAAACCGCCATTGAATCACCAGAATGAACGCCAGCTCGTTCAATATGTTCCATAATCCCTGGAATTAGTACTGTTTCACCATCACAAATGGCATCAACTTCACATTCTTGTCCCAATAAATAGCTATCAACTAAGACAGGATGTTCTGGAGAAGCTTTGACTGCATGTCGCATATAATCTTCCAAATCCTTTTGATTTTCGACAATTTCCATTGCCCGACCACCTAAAACATAACTTGGACGCACTAAAACGGGATAGCCGATACGATCAGCAATCACGACTGCTTCTTCTGCACTTGTGGCCGTATCTCCTGGTGGTTGAGGAATCGCTAACTCTTGCAAAGCTTGTTCAAATAAATCACGATTTTCCGCACGATCTAAATCTTCAATCGTTGTTCCAAGAATTTTAACGCCTTGTTTTGTGAGCGGCTCAGCTAAATTAATCGCTGTTTGTCCACCAAATTGGACGATCACGCCAATCGGATTTTCTAAATCAATCACATTCATGACGTCTTCTAAAGTTAATGGCTCAAAGTATAATTTATCAGAAACAGAGAAATCTGTTGAAACTGTTTCAGGATTACTATTCATAATAATTGCTTCATAACCAGCCGCTTGGATTGCTTTGACAGAATGAACCGTTGCATAATCAAACTCGACCCCTTGACCAATGCGAATGGGACCAGAGCCTAATACTAGTACAGAAGGCTTTTTCGAAACATTGCTTTCGTTTTCCACTTCATACGTGCTATAAAAATAAGGCGTGTGTGATTCAAACTCTGCAGCACACGTATCCACCATTTTATAGACGGGCACAATTTGATTGGCTCTGCGGAAGTCAGCGATGGCTTGTTCTGTTTGGCCCCAAAGTGCTGCGATTTTCCGATCAGAAAAGCCATTTTGTTTGGCTTCTTTCAAGACAGCTACGTTGTCCACGTGACTTTCAAGGGTCGTTTCAATTTCGATAATGTGTAAAAGTTTATCCAAGAAGAATAAATCAATTTTCGTTAAACTTTGTAATTCTTCGATGCTATATCCTCTGCGAATGGCTTCTGATAAGTAGAACAATCGATCATCTTGCGCATGGACCATTTTCTTCGTTAATTCTAAATCACTGACATGACTTAGTTCTGCTAACTCGTTGTGATAAGCACCAATTTCTAAAGAACGAACTGCTTTTAATAAGGATTCTTCAATATTGCGGCCAATTGCCATGACTTCCCCGGTTGCTTTCATTTGCGTTCCTAGTTCTCGAGCACCTTTTTCAAATTTGTCAAAAGGCCAACGAGGAATTTTGGAAACAACATAGTCCAAAGCCGGTTCAAATTCGGCATAAGTGGTTCCAGTAACTGGATTTTTCATTTCATCTAATGTTAAACCAACAGCAATTTTTGCAGCTAACTTCGCAATGGGATACCCTGTGGCTTTACTAGCAAGTGCAGATGAGCGAGAAACACGAGGATTCACTTCTATCACATAATAATTAAAGCTATGCGGATCCAAAGCTAATTGAACATTACAGCCACCTTCAATTTTTAATGCACGAATAATTTTCAAAGACGCATCTCGCAACATTTGGTATTCATAATCTGATAAGGTTTGACTCGGAGCAAAAACAATCGAATCCCCAGTGTGAATGCCGACAGGATCAAAGTTTTCCATGTTACAAACCACAATCGCATTATCAGCCGAATCACGCATCACTTCATATTCAATTTCTTTAAAACCAGCAATACTTTTTTCAATTAAACATTGTGTAACTGGTGATAATTTCAGACCGTTTTCAGCAATTTGGCGGAGTTCTTCTTCTGTATCACACATGCCGCCGCCTGTTCCACCTAAAGTAAATGCGGGACGAACGATAATTGGATAGCCAATTCGTTTGGCAAAAGCCACGGCTTGTTCCACCGTATTGACAATTTCACTTTCTGGAATCGGTTGTTCTAATTCTTCCATCAATTGTTTAAATAAATCACGGTCTTCCGCTTGGTCAATCGCACTGAGCTTTGTTCCTAGCAATTCTACATTTAGCTCATCTAAAATTCCTGATTCCGATAATTCCATCGCCATATTTAATCCAGTTTGACCACCTAATGTTGGTAGAAGAGCATCAGGACGTTCTTTTCGCAAAATTCTTGAAACAAATTCTAAAGTAATCGGTTCGATATAAACATGATCCGCGATTTCCTTATCGGTCATGATGGTTGCTGGATTTGAGTTTACTAAGACAACTTCATACCCTTCTTCTTTTAGCGCTAAACAGGCTTGTGTGCCTGCATAGTCAAATTCTGCTGCTTGTCCAATAATGATTGGTCCTGAACCAATCACCATGATTTTCTTGATGTCCGTTCGTTTTGGCATTAGTTTTGCTCCTTCCATGCATCCATTAATTCCATAAATTCGTCAAATAAATGAAGACCATCGTGCGGTCCTGGAGCCGCATCTGGGTGATATTGCACAGTAAAAGCAGGATAATCTCGATGACGCACGCCTTCAACCGTTCCATCATTGACTTCCACGTGGGTCACAAGTAATTTTTCTGGATCAATTGTTGCTTCATCCACGGCATATCCGTGATTTTGTGAAGTGAAATCAATGCGTCCTGTTGCAATTTCTCGTACAGGATGATTCAAACCGCGATGTCCAAACTTCATCTTATACGTATCCGCACCATTCGCTAATGAAAATAACTGATGACCTAAGCAAATGCCGAAAATTGGAACTTTTCCTTGGATTGCTTGAATCATTTCAATAGCTTCAGGCACATCTTTGGGATCTCCAGGCCCATTTGTCAACATGACACCATCGGGACTTAATTCTAAAATCTCTTCGGCCGTTGTATTATAAGGCAACACGGTTAAGTTGCATTGCCGTTTTGATAATTCTCGCAAAATACTATGTTTCAACCCAAAATCAACGACGACCACATTACGCCCAATACCTGGACTCGGATAAGGCTTAGTGGTGGAGACTTGTGCCACTTGATTTTTCGGCATGACTGTCGCTTTTAATTGATCAAACGCATGCGGCAAATCATCCACGGCATCAATGATGCTCCCCTTCATTGTTCCAGCTGATCGTAACTTACGAGTCAGCGCACGCGTATCAATTCCTGAAATTCCCGGAATCCCTTTGCGCTTTAAAAATTCATCCAAGGTCATTTGTTGACGCCAATTTGAAGCAACCCGCGCATGCTCTTTAACAATGACACCTTTACAGGTTGGTGCAATGGATTCATAATCATCTCGGTTGACCCCGTAATTTCCAACTAATGGATACGTAAAAGTAATCATTTGTCCATTAAAACTTTGGTCAGTAATTGCTTCTTGGTAACCTGTCATGCCAGTAGTAAAAACAACTTCTCCTACTACATTGCCTTCTGCACCAAACGCTTTTCCTTCAAATACTGTTCCGTCTTCTAAAATCAATAACCTTTTCAAACCTACTGCGCCTCCTCCGACCAAGCTAATGCTCCGTCAACAAATGTCATAAGTGTCTTTCCTTTGACTGTCCACCCTGTAAATGGTGTATTGACAGCCATTGATTCAAATGCTTCTGCATCAATTGGTGCAGCTGTTGCTAAGTCAAAAACTGCAATATCTGCTGGTGCACCAATTGTTAGTGTTCCTGCGTTTAATCCAAAAATTTCTGCCGGTTTCACTGCCATCCAATCAATCACTTGTTCTAATGTGAAAATGCCTGTTTCGACAAAGTTCGTATAAATCAATTGGAAGGCCGTTTCACTACCGACAATACCAAAAGGTGCGTTTAAAAATGATTGTTGTTTTTCTTCTAAACCATGGGGCGCATGGTCGGTAGCAATACAGTCAATCGTGCCATCTAACAAGCCGTCAATCAATGCTTGTCGATCTGCTAAACCACGTAATGGCGGGTTCATTTTCCAAAACCCTTCGTCACCAGGAATATCCTCATCGACTAAAATTAAATGGTGTGGCGAAACTTCGGCTGTTACGTGAATCCCTGCTTTTTTAGCATCTCGAATAACGCGCACGCTTTCTTCTGTTGAAACATGACAAACATGATAATGAACGCCTGTTTCTTTCGCTAAAGTAATATCCCGAGCAATTTGTGAAGCTTCCGTTGCACTTAAAATCCCTGGTAGGCCTAATTTCTTAGAAACTTCTCCTTCATGCATCACACCACCAAATAATAAAGATTCATCTTCCGTGTGCGCAACAAGTACCATATTTAATGCAGCCGCTTCTTTCATGGCTAAGTACATCGTTCCTGCCGTTTGGACACCAACACCATCATTCGTAAATGCAAAGGCGCCCGCTTCTTTTAAGGCCTTCTGATTGGTTAAAACTTCACTCCGTAGCTCTTCTGTAATGGGGGCATATTGTAAAACTTTCACGACTGCATCTTTTTGAATTAAGTCGTAAACCTCACTTAATTTTTCAGCCGTATCTGGTACTGGATTCAAATTGGGCATTGCGCAAACCGTAGTAAAACCACCGCGAGCAGCAGCTTTACTACCCGTTTTAATCGTTTCTTTATACGTAAAGCCTGGTTCTCTAAAGTGAACATGCACATCCACCAAGCCTGGCGTGATTAGTTGCCCGTTCGCATCAAACACTTGCTCAAAATCTGCTTCGTCAAACGATTCCCCGATTGCGTGAATCACACCATTTTCTAGCCAAAGTGCTGCCTCAATCAATTGATTCTCTTTTTTGATGATTTTTCCATTCTTAATTAACGTCTTCATTTCTCCACCTAGGCCTTTCCATGTAAAATTGCTTCCAAAATTGCCATGCGCATAAAGACTCCGTTACTCATTTGCGCGACGATTCTTGATTGCAGACTTTCCACTAATTCATCTGCCAGTTCAACATCCCGATTGACTGGCGCTGGATGCATAATAATTGCGTGTTTCTGTAAACGAGTTGCCCGTTCGTTGGTTAAACCATATTCCAAATGATAGCCTTCTTTTGAAAAACTTTCCTTACCATCATGACGTTCGTGCTGCACGCGAAGCAACATCATCACATCGACTTTTTCAACAATTTCATCTAGCGGCACATATTGTCCATAGACATCAAACTGATGATCGTACCACTCTTCTGGACCTGAAAAATAAATTTCAGCGCCTAAACGGTTTAATAACTGCATATTTGATTTAGCAACGCGAGAATGTGTAATATCTCCCACAATCGCCACTTTCAAGCCTTCAAATCCACCAAATTCTTCATAAATAGTCATCAGATCCAATAAACATTGTGTAGGGTGTTGTCCACTCCCGTCCCCACCGTTAATAATAGAACATTGAATCGTTTTACTTTGAATCAATTCATCGTAATAATTTTCTTTACCATGACGAATGACTGCTACATCTACACCAATTGCCGACATCGTTAGTACTGTGTCGTATAACGTTTCTCCTTTTTGAACAGAACTTCTACTTGCTTCAAACTCAATCACTTCTAAGCCTAATTTTTTCTCAGCTACCTCAAAACTTTTATGTGTTCGAGTACTATTTTCAAAAAACAAGTTTGTTGCAAAATATTGACGTTCTTCTGGGTGCCATTTTGCCCCCTGTTTAAATTCTCCTGCGCGACGGATTAACCCCATGACTTCACGGTCGGTTAAAGCCTCAGCAGTTAAAAGATGTTTTAAACTAATTCGTTCAGATGTAATAATCATTCGTCCAGTCCTCCTACTGTTCTTCGCTACGTGCGTTTTCCGGTAAAATTAAATTCAAAACAATTCCTAAGACGGTTGCTAATGCCATTGAAGACAATTCAAAGGTTCCTACTTTGAAGACTAAGCCACCAATGCCGATGACTAAAATTACTGAAGCAATCAATAAATTCTTTTTCTTATCAAAATTAATCTTATTATCGATTAAGATTTTCAAACCACTTGCGGCAATCACACCGAACAAGACGAAACTAATTCCTGAAATAACTGGTCCTGGGATACTTAGAATCAAGGCACTTAATTTTCCAACAAAGCCTAAAGCTACAGCGAACACCGCGGCTCCACCAATCACGAAGACACTGTGTACTCTTGTAATTGCCAGCACGCCGATATTTTCACCATAACTTGTAACTGGTGGTCCACCAACAAAACCTGCTACAATTTGCGCTAAGCCATCTCCCATTAAAGTTTTAGATAAGCCTGGGTCTTGGAAAAAGTTGCGCTTGGTTAATTTATTCAAGACCATTAAATGACCAATATGTTCTGTCATTGTTACAAAAGCAATTGGTGCCATTGTTGTAATGGCATTTAAATACAATTTCGGTTCATATTGAACAAAAGGTACTTCAAAATTCGGTAAAGCAAACCAAGCAGCTTCTTTAATAGGGGTTAAGTCAATAATTCCGAAAGCTAAAGCGACTAGGTACCCACTAACAATTCCCAAAAGAATTGGAATTAATCCCAGGAAGCCTTTGAAAAACATGTTGTAAAAAATGGTTAAGCCTAAAGTAATTAAGGCTACGGCAATATATTTAAAATCATAAACGTTGTTGTTATACATTGCGTTATTTGCGGCGTTAGCAGCCAAGCCTAAACCGATAACCATCACGACAGGTCCTACAACGATAGGCGGTAAAATTTTATCCAACCAGTCGGAACCAATTTTTTTAATGATTAATGAAACGATTAGGTATACCAAGCCGGTTGTCATAGCACCTTGGGCAATGGCTGGATAACCATCACTCTTCATTAACATCTGCATCGCTGCAATAAAAGCAAAGCTACTGCCAAGATAGGCGGGGATTTTTCCTTTTGTAGTAATCAGATAGACCATTGTTCCTAATCCTGAACTGACTAACGCAATCCCTGGGTCAATTCCCACTAAGATTGGTACTAAAACCGTTGCACCAAACATCGTAAATAAATGTTGTAAACTTAGGCCAACCCAGTGAAAAGCTTGCGGTCTGTCTTTAATATCTAAGACTGCATCCTCATTTCGAAATTCTTTTTCTGACAACGTTGTTCACTCCTTTTTATTCGTTTCCTTTACTGATCATAATACGATCTGCGCCGTCACGCTCTTCCATTTCCACAATAATTTCCTCAGTTTTTGATGTTGGAATATTTTTTCCTACATAATCGGCACGAATCGGTAGTTCCCGATGTCCACGATCTACTAAGACTGCTAAAGAGATTTTTCTCGGACGACCTAAATCCATAACAGCGTCCATCGCAGCACGAATGGTCCGGCCAGTGTACAAGACATCATCCACTAAAATAACTTCTTTACCTTCAATTGAGACTGGTACGTCAGAAGAATGTAATTCAGGTTCCTCCATATCTTTCACATCATCACGATACAAAGTAATATCTAATTCACCAACTGGCACGTCAATATCTTCTAATTGTTTTAAGCGTTCGGCTAGACGTTGTGCAATGTATATCCCACGCGTTTTAATTCCTACTAAAACAATGTCTTGAATTCCTTTGTTTCTTTCAATAATTTCATACGAGATTCGAGTAAGCGCTCGTTTCATTGTGACTGCGTCAACAACTTCTTTCTTTGGCATAATAATTTCCTCCTCATTTCTTTTTTATCTACGTCCTCGCTGTCTTGGGGTCAGCGATTCTTCCTTCAATTGAGCAGCTGAAAAATAAGTGGGTTTTTATTGAAATTGTCCTGTTATTTTTTCCAACAAAAAATCCTCCTACCCGTATGAGGATAGGAGGATGTTGGTTACAGTTTAAAAAGGTACAAGGGTACCATGTAGCCCACACAACTTACTAACTAAGCGCACCTAGTGTTCTTTTGCATGATTCCTTCTTAGCCTCACGGGACTAAACTTAAAGGTTACAGTTATTTAGTTATTTTTCTTCTTAAAAAAGAGTTTACCTCTTCTTCAGAAAAAAATCAATGATTATTTCTTAATTGGTGTAAAGTTTTTTCAAAAACTTCTGGTAAAGGTGCTTCAAAGACTAATTGTTCACCTGTAGTAGGATGTGTAAAGCCTAATAACTTCGCATGTAAAAATTGTCCATTGCCAGGCAATGTTTTTTTCGGTCCATATAATGGATCTCCAGCTAATGGATAACCGATATATTTCATGTGAACACGGATTTGATGTGTCCGGCCTGTTTCTAGTTGTAATTCAACTAAGGTAAATGCATCAAAACGCTCTAAAACAGTAAAATGCGTGACTGCTTCTTTACCGCCTTCAATGACCGCTTGCATTTTGCGGTCAACCTTGGAACGACCAATAGGCGCATTTATCTCTCCCTTATCGTGAGGAATAACACCGTGGACTAAGGCGACGTATTTGCGTAACGATGTTTTTTCTTTTAGCTGTTTTGCTAATGATTCATGGGCTTGATCATTTTTAGCCACCATCAATAGCCCCGAAGTATCTTTATCAATTCGATGAACAATTCCCGGTCGCACCACATCATTAATCGCCGATAAGTGATCCGCATGATGAAGTAACGCGTTCACTAATGTACCCTTGGGATGCCCTGCCGAAGGATGAACGACCATGCCTTGAGGTTTGTTGACAACAATCACATCATTGTCTTCATAAACAATGGTCAAAGGAATATCCTCTGCTACCATATCTAGCACTTCTGGTTCAGGAATTGTTACAACAATTTCATCGCCTGCTGTAACTTTGTAATTTGCGCGGACCGTTTCACCATTAACTGTTACGTGTTTTTCTTTTAACCATTGTTGAATTTGCGAGCGGGAATGATTGGGTAAATGTTCACTTAATACTTTGTCAATCCGGCCTTTTTCTGTTTGAATCGTTACGTTAATTTGTTCCATTTTTGCCTTCCTTTGCTGCTTTTTCATCTAAAATCAAATAAATAAATATACAAATAACGCCGACCACTAACGTACTATCTGCAACATTAAAAATAGGAAAATTCATAAAATCCGTTTGGAGCATGTCCACCACGTAGCCTAAACGTACACGATCAATAAAATTCCCAATGGCACCTGCTAAGACAAAAGATAAACCTACAGAATACCAGATACTCTTTTTATAATTCTTAATTAATAAATAAATAATCACGACACTAACTATTACTGTGATGACATAAAAGAATATCATCTTTCCTTCTAACAAGCTCCAAGCGGCTCCGGTATTTCTTAAATGGGTCAGCGACAAAAATCCAGGAATGAATTCTTTTGTTTCACCCAAAGAAATGTTTTGGACCGTCAAATATTTGCTCCATTGGTCAAGCCCTACTAATAAGGCACTGATTAAAAAATATGCTACTAACAATCGCGTCATTCCTTTTCTCTATGAATACTTGCTAAATCTCTTGGTCGAACAATGCCTACTAACTCACCATTAGGATGGCCACTTTTACTAATAAGCACAGCTTCTAAGCGTGGCTGCTCCCGAAACATTTGTTCAACTTCAAAAACGGTTGCTTCAATTGAAACAAATTGATAGTTGCTGCGTTTATAATTTGATGCCAACAATTCTCGCACCGTTCGGTTGGCAATGTGAACTTCGCCTTTGGTGCTCTCAATGGCAAACCATACACCAATCCCTCGAACCGTGACTAATCCTTTAAATACACCTTTTTCATAAATCGGAAATTGAGAATATTGTTTTTTTGCAATAATCGTTAATAACGTTTCTAAAGAAGTGGTGATTTCAAAAGCTGTAACACGTTTCGCAAATTTAGGCACTACTTTTTCTGGTTTTGTTAAAGCTTGTTCAATCGTTTCAATTCGTTGAACTGCCCATTCGTTTGGCTCTGCAATTACAAAATCATCAGCAATTCGCTCATGAACGATGGCATTTCTTAACTGAGCCATTTGAAGCAAATCCTCTTCAAATTGAGCAATCTGTCCTTTTTCTTTTCGGGAAAGACGTCTTGTCATTTCACTGAATCCCATATTGACAGGATTGTTCAGTCTCTCTCTCATCCACTTTTCAATGCGATTAAAGTGTGCTAAAAATGTATCTGCTCGTTCCCCCATAGTCGTTGCTCCTTATAATAAACTACGCAATAAATTTCCGTCATTATTTTTTATTGAGCTACTTTCAAGTATATACTAAAAATAGGTCTCAGGAAAGAGCGGCTTTAAAAGAGACCGCTCGCTTGACCCGTTTCGTCCACATCCATATTTAACGCAGCAGGAACCTTCGGCAAGCCAGGCATCGTTAAAATGTCACCCGTTAACGCCACGATAAACCCCGCACCGATTTTTGGAACTAGTTCACGAATCGTAATCGTAAATCCTTCTGGCCGTCCTAATTTTTGAGGATCGTCAGAAAGTGAATACTGTGTCTTCGCCATGCAAATTGGTAATTGATCCCAACCATTTTTTGTAAAGTCTGCAATTTGTTTTTCTGCTTTCGGAGAAAAAATCGCCTGTTCCCCGCCGTAAATCGTTTGTACAATGGCTTGAATTTTTTCTTCAATTGTTTGGCGAGGGTTATATAAAGGTTGAAACTGTTTTGTATTGGCTTCAATCTCTGCTACTACTGTTTTCGCTAGATTCGTACCACCTGCGCCACCTTGCGCCCAAACACTTGTTAACTCGACGGGCACGCCTAACGCTTGGCAGGCTTCTTTCAATAGTTGAATTTCTTTTTCTGTATCCTGTGTAAACTCATTAATTGCAACAACTACTGGCACATCATAACGTTGCATGTTTTGAATATGTTTTTCTAAGTTGGCAAAGCCTTTTTGTAACGCTGGTAAATTTTCTTCTGCTAACTGATCTTTCGCCAAACCGCCATGCATTTTCAACGCGCGAATCGTTGCCACAATCACAACGGCATCGGGTGCTTTTCCTAAAGAAGGTACTTTAATATCTAAAAATTTTTCACCACCTAAGTCGCCACCAAAACCTGCTTCTGTTACGACATAATCCCCTAGATGCAAAGCCGTTTTTGTCGCTAAAATACTGTTACATCCATGAGCGATATTGGCAAAAGGACCACCGTGAACAAAAGCTGGAGTTCCTTCAATCGTTTGAACTAAATTAGGTTTTAAGGCGTCTTTTAATAATAAAGTCAGCGCACCTGCCACGTTTAAATCTTTAACCGTCACCGGCTCTCTTTGGTCATTATAGGCGACAATAATCCGACTTAAGCGTTCTTTTAAGTCCGTTAAATTTTGCGCTAAACAAAGAATCGCCATAATTTCGCTTGCCACAGTAATATCGAAACCGTCTTCTCTTGGTACACCTTGGAAAGGACCGCCTAAACCAACAACGACCTGTCTGAGCGCACGATCATTTAGATCCACTGCCCGTTTCCAAATCACCCGTCGAGAATCAATCTTTAATTCATTTCCTTGCTGTAAATGATTATCTAGTAACGCAGCTAAGGCATTATTGGCTGTCGTAATCGCATGCATATCACCAGTAAAATGCAAATTGATTTCTTCCATTGGTAATACTTGTGCGTAACCGCCACCTGTTGCGCCACCTTTAATCCCCATCACAGGACCTAATGATGGTTCTCTTAGGGCAATAACTGTTTTTTTATTGATTTGATTTAATGCATCTCCTAAACCAATGGTCACGGTTGACTTTCCTTCTCCTGCTGGTGTTGGATTAATCGATGTAACGAGGATTAATTTACCTTCTGGTTGCGCTTCTAAGGATTGAAGCGTTGGAAAATCTATTTTCGCTTTGTATTTTCCATAAAGTTCGAGCGAATCTTCTGAAAGACCGATTGTTTCGGCAATCTCTTGAATAGGTTTTAATGTTGCTGCTTGTGCAATGTTAATATCTGTCTTCATAACGGACCCCTTTTCAATTCTTTATCGTCTTTGTGACACATTGTTTCTTTTAAATTATAGCTTGTATTGAATAGAATGGCTAGAAATAACCTTTTTTAAACAACCCAACCATTGACGTTTGGTAGCCTTTTCTCGTATAATGAAAGTGTCTTTACAAATCTAAAAGGAGCGTGAATTGGATGCAAAAAGGAATTGTCAAATGGTTCGATAACAGAAAAGGTTATGGTTTTATCGTTTACAACGAAGAAGATGAGATTTTTGTCCACTTCACTGCTATAGAAGGTGACGGATTCAAATCACTTGATGAGAATCAATCTGTAGAGTTCGAGATAATGGAAGGCAATCGTGGGCTACAAGCAGCACATGTCAAAAAAATAGATAACTAAAAAAGCTGAACCAACAACGCTTTGCTCCAAAAAGTAAGTAAACGTAGCGTTTGTTTCAGCTGATTATTTTAAGATTTTGAGAGTGGGTCACCAGTCGTTTCGACTTATGACTCACTCTTGTTTTTTTCTTCTTTTTTATGAAGGCCCAAAGAATGATCTTCTGCTACCTTCAATTCAGGCTTTTTTACCTTAAGTGCCTCAAGAAATAACGGAATCGTTTTCTTTTTCATTAAAAAGACTTTTGAGCCTTCCTTAAATTCTGAGGAAAAAATTTCGATGCTTTTTTCATTGTAGGTTACTTTTTCTATCTGAGAAAGCGGAAGTGCTTTTTTGCGAAACCACAAAACATCTCTGACAATTAAAGATGTTTCTGTCATATTAAAAGACCGCGCAATTCCTAGATAAGCAAACACAAAAAATGGAACCATCACCAGATTACTAATCAAGTAAGGACCATTATTTTCCAATGCTAAAATTAAACTAATAAATAATATACAAAATGTGCAAGACCAGTAAATAATTGTTGATGCTAATTCTGGCTGCCAATAGAATTTCTGTTTTTTCATAAAGTGCCCTCACTACTTCTGGATCAACGCCGCTAAATTTAAATATGTTATAATAGTAACATACTTTTTTTAAGAACAAAAAGAAATTAGGAGTAATTTTATGTTAAGAATTTATGTAGATGCTGCAACAAAAGGCAATCCAGGTGAATCTGGCGGCGGTATCGTTTACCTTACCGACCAATCGCGGCAACAATTGCATGTGCCTTTAGGCATTGTTAGTAATCACGAAGCCGAATTTAAAGTGCTGATTGAAGCTTTAAAACAAGCGATTGCCAATGAAGACAATCAACAAACCGTTCTTCTCCACTCAGATAGTAAAATTGTTGTCCAAACAATTGAAAAAAACTATGCTAAAAATGAAAAGTACCAGCCTTATTTAGCAGAATATCAACAACTAGAAAAGAATTTTCCTTTGCTCTTAATCAAATGGCTACCTGAAAGTCAAAACAAAGCGGCCGATATGCTTGCACGGCAAGCATTACAAAAATTTTATCCCAATAAAAAGTAGCACTGTTTACTTAATGCTTTTCCTTTATTAATTTGATAATTAAACACGTGGAGCAAAAATTCCAAGTGATTTTTGCTCCACGTTTAAAAACAGATAAACGGTTCTGTCTCGACTTCTTCTTATAGCCACTTATTCTTTTGTCGTTATTTCCGCAAATTGCCCATTGGTTAGCGAAAGGATTGCTTCAGGCGCTAATTCAATTTGCATGCCACGTTTGCCTGCAGAAACAATAATTGCAGAATATTGTTGAGCTTCTTCAGCCAAATAGGTGGGAAATTGTTTTTTCATCCCAATTGGTGAACAGCCCCCACGAATATAGCCTGTGGTTGCTTCTAAATCTTTTAAGTGAAGCATTTCTACCTTTTTGTTGCCACTAGCTTTCGCTAATTTTTTCAAATCTAATTCTTGATTACCAGGAATGACAGCCACGACTGGACCTGTTTTATTACCTACTGTAACCAAGGTTTTAAAAATTCGTCCTTTTTCAATACCTAAACTTTCAGCGACACTTTCTGCACTTAAATGATCTTCACTCCAAGCGAATTCATATTCTTTATATGGTACTTTATGTTGTTCCACCATGCGCATCGCATTCGTTTTTTGTTGTGTTTTTTTCTTTGCCACTTTTTTCACCTTCTGAATCACTTGTTTTGTTCGAATGTCTTTAAATAATTTCTTAATACTTGTACGGATAGTTGGCCTGGTGCAGACGCTTGCTGGGCGGAGCCAAAAGTTAGTGCCGATCCGAACAGTTGACCTGTTACGCGACTAATCATCCCTAACTGTCCCATTGACATAGTAACGATTGGAACGGATGCATAATGGGTGTACATTTCATTGGTTGCTGAAAGTAACGTAAGTACATCTGTCGCATCTTGTGGCATCACAGCTATTTTACAAATATCTGCCTGACGCATTTGCATTTGGCGTAACCGCGCGACAATCTCCTCTTGCGACGGTGTTTTCTGAAAGTCGTGATTACAGAGAACAATTTTAATCCCCGCCTTTTTAGCTTCGTGAATTAACGTATCTGCCGCCAGCGGATTCGCAAATAATTCAATATCCAATAAATCCAACGCACCCTTTTTTACTAATTCATGATACAATGCAAAATAATTTTCCTCGGAAAAAGCCATTTCGCCGCCTTCTTTTTGTGTACGAAAAGTTAACAATAACGGTTTTTGCCCCAACCGTTCCATTACTTGTTGTGAAAGATTACATACATCGGAAAAATCAGCGACATTTTCATAATAGTCTAAACGCCATTCCACCAAATCACAATCTAGTGTTTGGCTCGCCGTTGCTTCGGCCAAAATATCCTCGGCTGTTGGAGCAACAATGGGCACCACAATTTTGGGATTCCCTTCACCTATTCGCACATTTTTGACTATAACTGGCTTCACAGTTCCACCTAACTTCCTCGTTTGTTTTTCTCTCTTCATATCATACCATTTCTATTCTTTTTTGCAATTTAAAGAGCTACAAAGACACCTAGAATTAGGAATTTCCTAACACTAAATGCCTTTGTTTGGGTTATTTAACTCTTTCTATTGTTACGTTAAACTTCCGTACTTTGTAACTGATACATATCCGCATAAAGGCCACCTTCTGCCAGTAACGTTTCGTGCGTTCCTCGTTCTACAATCTGCCCTTTGTCTAAAACTAAAATCAAGTTTGCGTCACGAATCGTCGAAAGGCGATGCGCAATCGCAATTGTCGTTCTCCCTTGACGCATTTTGGCTAATCCTTCTTGAATCAATCCTTCTGTTTCTGTATCAATATTAGCGGTTGCTTCATCTAAAACTAAAATTTTGGGATCAGTCACAATCGTTCGTGCAAACGAAATTAATTGACGTTGCCCGCTAGAATAACTCGCTCCTCGTTCAATGACTTTCGCATGATAGGTATTGGGTAACGTGTGAATAAATTTATCTGCCTGAACAAATTCCGCAGCCTGTTTAATTTGCTCATCTGTAATATTGGGATTCAGTAAACGGATATTTCCAGCAATATCTCCATAAAACATGAAAGCGTCCTGTAATACTAAGCCCATCTTTTCCCGTAATTCTGTCATGGGAAAA
This sequence comes from Enterococcus sp. DIV1316a, assembly GCF_050536915.1. Taxonomy (NCBI): domain Bacteria; kingdom Bacillati; phylum Bacillota; class Bacilli; order Lactobacillales; family Enterococcaceae; genus Enterococcus; species Enterococcus sp. DIV1316a. Next base: position 1,464,702 of record NZ_CP172913.1, read on the forward strand.
TCACGAATGTCACGATCATCAATTAAAATCTGCCCTTCATAAAATTCATAGAAACGCATGAGTACATTAATAATTGAACTTTTACCACTTCCTGTATGACCGACTAAAGCGACGGTTTCCCCGGGATTTGCGACAAAGCTAATATTTTTCAATACTTCGTTTTTGCCGTCATAAGAAAAAGTAACATTGCGAAATTCAATTTTCCCGCGAATAATTTCCCCATTCGCACCTACTGATTGTTGCGGCGTTAATTCTTCCGTATCCATAATTTTTAAAATACGGCTACCTGCGACAATCCCATCTGTAAAGATACTTAGGAAGTCCATCATTTGCGTCATCGGATTAAAAAAAGCTTGGACATACGTTACAAAAGCATAAATCATCCCCGCTTCTACAGGAGAATGTAAAGCATCGATGCCAAACATAGTTAAGGCCAATGCAATCGCTAACGTATACAACAAATTAATGATGGGACTTAATAATAACGAATTCATACGAATCATTGCTACTCGTGTTTTTAAATAATCATCATTGGTTTCCTCAAATTCTTTTTCCAAACGCTTTTCTTGGCGAAATTGTTGAATGATTTGCATACCAGAGATGTATTCATTTAGTTTGGTGTTTAATTGACTTAATTTTTCCCGCATACTGCGATATAATTTTGAACTAAATTTTTGGTAATACCAAATCACAACTAATAAAATCGGCAAGAAAATTAGACAATAAAATGAGATTTCTGGACTGAGTTGAAACATTGCAAAAAATGACGAGATTACGGCAAAAATTCCTGTAATCACCATTAGGAATACATACCAGAATTCAAACAATGTTTCTGTGTCATTTGTAACACGAGACACCGTCGAACCCGCTGGTGTTTGATCAAAATAACGCATACCTAAAGTGTGTAATTTTTCAAATAATTTCACTCGTATATATTGATACGTTTTTAAAGAAGCCATCGAATACAAATACCATTGGAAAAACCAAACAATACTTTTGACAATGACACCAAAGAAATAAATAGCAGCAAAAGTTAGAATCACTTGCATTGTAGCAGTTTTAGGCGTTAAATAATTATCCATAAAAACTTGAATGACTCTAGGCAAAAGAATATTGATAATTGATAAGCCAAATGCAAAGAGAATAGCTGTGTAAAACATGCGTCGAAACGGTTTGGCAAAACGAAACAAACGCTGAACAATCGTTAATTGTTCTTTCATCGGTAATTCTCTGGACCATTCGGATTGATACTTTTCTTCCATTAACTCTCACTCCCTTCAATTTTCGCTTCTAATTGCTGTTTTTCCCACATCCGCTGATACCAACCCTTCTCAGCCAGTAACTCTGGATGCGTCCCCCGTTCAATAATTTTCCCTTCATCCAACACTAAGATTTCTTTGGCATGCATGACACTACTTAAACGATGCGCTGTAATAATAGTGGTTTTTTCTTGGCGCGTTTCTTTTAGATTTGATAAAATCGCCTCTTCAGTCTTCGCATCGACTGCAGATAAGGCATCGTCTAAAATTAACAATTCTGGTTCAACAATCAAGGCCCGTGCAATAGAAATCCGTTGTTTTTGTCCTCCAGAAAGCGAAACGCCACGTTCCCCAACCATTGTGTCATAGCCTTCAGGGAATGCTTTAATTTCTTGGTTAATAAATGCTAATGCTGCCGCTTGTTCAACTGCTGCTTGTTCCAAGTGTGGTTTAGCAAAACGAATGTTATCTCGTACCGTCATGGAAAAGAGAAAATGGTCCTGTGGCACGTACCCCATTGCACCCATCAATGCATCTAATGTGTAATTTTTAATGTTATGTTTTCCAAAGGAAATCGTTCCTTGGTATTGGTCATATTCACGCATCAACAATTTCAAAATAGTGGTTTTACCAGCGCCTGTTTTGCCAACAATCCCCAAGGTTTCTCCTTCTTGCAACGAAAATTGGATATTTTCCAACGCCACCGTCTCTTCTTTTGGATAAGAAAAAGAATCAATCTTCATTGAAATTGTCCCTTGCGCCATTGTTTTGATGGCATCTTTTCGTTCGATAATATGCGTTTTTTCATGTAATAATTCGTTCACACGATCGTAACTAGCATTCCCACGTTCTAACACATTAAATAAGCGCCCAATCGCAAACATTGGCCAAACTAGCATCCCAATATAGGCAATGAAAGAGACCAACTGACCTAAACTAATCGTTCCTTCCATGATGAAACGACCACCAATAATAATTGTCAAAACATAAGAAACACCAATAATCAGCGTAATAAACGGATCAAATAGTGCATCTAAAAAGTTCGTTCGTTTATTTTTGACGATAGCATCATCAATTTTCTCTGTAAAATCAGCAAGATCTTCTTTTTCTTGCCCAAATGTTTTAATGACTTTAATTCCAGTAATACTTTCTTGTGTTTTATCATTAATCGCTGAAAAAGCAGCTTGTGAATTTCGAAAGGCATCATGCAACTTAGAACCTAGAACTCGTGAAGTGACGGCTAATAAAGGCAGCGGTAATAAAGCAATTAATGTTAAGCGCCAATCGACAAATAGAACCATTGCGATAATCGTTGTTCCTCCCGTAATCACAGAGTCGGCAAACGTTAAAATCCCAGCTCCAGCAACATTTTGGATGGCATTTAAATCATTGGTTGCATGCGCCATCAAGTCACCTGTCCGATATTTCTGATAAAAGATGCTATCCATTTTTGTGAAATGATGAAATAATTGAGTCCGTAGCTCTTTTTCCAAACGAGCCGCACTCCCCCAAATATGCATCCGCCAAATATAGCGAAAAAGATATTGGGCAAGCCCAGCACCAATCAAGAGTGCAACCCACACGATAATTTTCGTTAAGCGAATTTCTTTGTTAACGATTTCATCTACAACGACGCCAATAACTTTGGGCGGGACTAATTGAACAAGAGCGACCATCATTAATGAGAAAACCCCAATAATATAACTTTTTTTCTCTTGCTTAAAAAACCAGCCTAATTTTTTGAATATGGACATTCAGTTGTCCCTCCTTTTACTTTGTTGTTCTACGAAGACTACTTTCGAGCTAGAAGGTTTCTTCGTTATTGTTGTTTTTGATTAAACGTTTCGCTCTTTTCCTCCTAGATTATCCTATTCTCCCGCAAAACAACAAAAAAACGGACTGAAAATCAGCCCGTTTTTACACTTATTCATGATTACCTGAATAACCTTTACTATTTTCCTTGGTTTTTCATTTGTTGCATCATTTGTCTAACCTTTTTCTCTGACGGTTTTTGACCCATTGATGCCATCATCATGCGTAACATATCCTCATTAACGGGAGGATTTTTTTTGAAATAATCTTGCATATATTTGCGTGCAAGGAAAAAGCCCCCTGCAGCGCCTACTAATAAAGCGATTACTGCGATTAATACTACCCAACCTGTTGCCATTGAAACTCTCTCCTCTCCGTATAGTTTTGCTCTCAATGAATTATTTTACTAGAAATAGCAAAAAAAGAAAAGTTCTTTTTGCGGGATTTCTCTTAAATAATGAAAAAAGTCTGATTTTTTTGCAAAATAGTGATTAAAAGTCAAAAATATACGCTCTTAAATGTCAATAGGACCTTTAAGAGCGATTGTTGCTTTAGTTTTGTCCTTGAATTTTTTCTAATAATTCTGGATCAAATGTTTGATTTTTTAACATCGCAATTTCAAAGCCGTAAGGGGCCTTTTTATTTTTTTTGTCTTCTCCGACATAAGGTGTTTCTAAAATTTTTGGTAAAGCAGTTAATTTTTCATGGTGAACCACACCGTTTAAAGCTTCAAAACCAATAGTGCCAAAGCCAATATTGGCATGACGATCTTTATGTGAGCCCATAGGATTTTTAGAATCATTCACATGAATAACTTTTAAACGATCCAATCCGATAATTTTATCAAATTCAACTAATACGCCATCAAAATCATCTTTTACATTATAACCTGCATCATTAATGTGGCAAGTATCCAGAGTGACAGAAAGCTTATCATTTAGCGTAACTCCGTCAATAATCGCAGCTAGTTCGTCAAACGTACGGCCGATTTCGGTTCCTTTACCAGCCATGGTTTCTAAAGCGATTTGAGGGATTTGCTCTTTCCACAAGACTTCGTTTAGACCTTTAACAATTTGTTTAATGCCGGCTTCTGGACCTGCACCAACATGCGCACCTGGGTGTAACGTGATTTGCGTTGCTCCCAACGCTTGTGCTCGCTCAATTTCTTGACGCAAAAAGTCTACGGCAAAACCGAAATTTTCCGTTTTAATTGTATTACCTAAATTAATAATATACGGGGCATGAACGACGATATTACTTAAATTGTGTTCCTTCATAAAAGCTTGCCCAGCTTCAATATTCATTTCTTCAATCGGTTTCCGACGCGTGTTTTGTGGCGCACCTGTATAAATCATAAAGGTTGTTGAGCCATAACTAGCCGCTTCCTCGGCAGAGCCTAATAGCATTTTCTTGCCACTCATACTAACGTGTGATCCTAATAACATGTGGTTCCTCCTAATAATTCTTCTTTTTCTTTTGGTAGTGTTGATACTGTTGCAGCCATTCTTCTAGCGTGATTTTTGTTACTAATTTGCCAATTAGTTCATAGGGTATTCGCTTAGGATTAGTGAAGCGAAGACAACTTTTCCCCATGTTTAGCTTTGTTGACACTTGTTCCTGATAGGCTTCTTGAAACCAACTTCGGACGGCTTCATTTCCCATTAATCCCATGTGATATAAAGCTACTTGCCTTTTAGTAGCGCCTAAGCTGATAAATGGTAACGGTTCATCACCACGGTTAAGATAGCCTTCTGGAAATACTGAAAGCGGCACAACAAAGGTTGGCATGCCATATTGCATTGTTAATTCAAATCCTGCTGGCAAATTTTGCGAAACGACATCTAATACTTGCTGATAAGCAATTCGCCAGTTTGGTTCAACTGTTTCGATGTATGCTGTAACTGTTTCAATTGACTGCGCCATTATTTCTTCCTTTGCTGATAAAGCGCTTTGGTTTTATAGCCTTCTTTTAAAATAACTAACATTTCAGTTTGCCGCTTTTTCCGTGTCTCCGCTCGCTTTGCACTAAATACATACCGCGCCCACTCTTTTTGATAACCAGGCGTTAATGCAGCGAATGTCGCTGCAGCAGCTGGTTCTGTTTGTACCAACGCTTCAATTTCTGGTAAATATTGAACATAATCCCCAACAGCAGAACTGGTCTGATTCTTCGCTGGCTTTTTAAGAACATTCTTCATGCCGACAACCGTAAAAGTCTCATCTAAACTAACCATGCGATTAAATTTTAAGGTTGAGCCTTTAATATACCCATCTGCCTCGTTTACTTGTAATGTTGGAAAAATTTCATCTCGGTGGACAAAGGTTGGATACATTTTATTGCCTTTTTTCGGATAAGCCACATATAACAACCCATTTTCTACTAAATGTTGACCTTCAATCACCATTGAAACAATCTCTTGAAATTCCGCCATTGTTTTCACAAATGCAAAAATCAGCTCAACTGGTTCTGAGGGTAATTGCTGCGCGGCTGAAGCAAATTCAGATAGATACTCTCCCTGTGGTCTATTTAAAATAACTAGTTGCTGATACTTCGTTAAGTTTAACTTTTCGACAATTGATTTCATAACCTACTCCTTATAGCGACTGCACTTTTTATTCTAGCATAGCACAAGTTATCTGTAATTGAATATGCCCAATAGTAAAAAAGAGTTTTTTGTAACAGAATTAATCCCAATTTATCTTTTTTAAAAGCGAAAGCTTGGAACCTGTTGTCTAAACGACCTTCGTCCCAAGCTTTCATTTTTTTAGTATTTTAACAAGAAATATTTTTTCTTACCGCGACGAATCACAGTAAATTGTCCTTCGATTTTATCAGTTTCTGTCAATTCAGCTGCTAAATCTTGTCTACGTTCTCCATTGACGTAAATCGCTCCATTTTGAACATCTTCACGGGCTTGACGTTTGGATGGTTCTATTTTTGAGGTAACTAATAAGTCAACTAAACTTAATTGATCCTCTGGTTGCACCTCGTACGTTGGTACATCTTTAAATCCTTGTTTAATTTCTTCTGCTGTTAAGCTTTGGATATCTCCGCTGAACAATGCTTCTGAAATTTTAACCGCTTGATGATAGGCTGCTTCACCGTGGACTAAAGTAGTCACTTCTTTGGCTAACGCTTTTTGCGCAGCACGTTGACCTGGGTTCGCTGTAAATTCTTCTTCAATTGTTGCAATTTCATCCAATGTTAAGAAAGTAAAGTATTTCAAGAATTTCACGACATCACGATCATCTGTGTTAATCCAGAATTGATAAAATTCATATGGCGAAGTTTTTTCCGCATCTAGCCAAACTGCGTTTCCTTCTGTTTTACCAAATTTGGTACCATCTGCTTTTGTAATTAAAGGCATGGTTAAGCCGAATCCTTGAACTTCTTGTTCTCGGCGTAATAATTCAATCCCTGAAGTAATGTTCCCCCATTGATCACTGCCGCCTAATTGCAATAAACAACCTTCTGTTTCGTACAATTTCAAGAAATCATACGCTTGTAATAATTGATACGCAAATTCAGTATAAGAAATTCCTGTTTCGATTCGGCGTTTCACGCTTTCTTTACTCATCATATAGTTAATTGTAAAGTTTTTTCCAACATCACGTAAGAAATCAATTAACGAAAGTTCTCCAAGCCAATCATAGTTATTTGCTAGAATCGCTGGATTTTTTTCATCTTCAAAATCGATAAAACGTGACAACTGGCCCTTAATACTTTCAGACCAAGCTTTCACTGTATCAAGTGTGTTTAAACTACGCTCTGCATCTTTGAATGATGGATCACCAATCATGCCTGTTCCGCCACCAACTAAAGCAATGGGCACATGACCATTTTGTTGGAAACGACGTAACATAAGAATTGGCAGTAGATGCCCGATGTGTAAACTGTCTGCCGTTGGATCAAAGCCGATATATAATTTAACAGATTCTTCATTTAATTGTTTTTGTAAGGCTTCTTCATCTGTGACTTGGTAGACCAACCCACGGGCTTTTAATTCTTCAAAAAAAGCTGAATTCATGATTTTCCTCCTATAGTAAAACATAATAATAGATCAAATTCCCCTATTCATAGTAACCGATTCTGTCACACTTGAAAAGTCAAAAAATGAGATTTCCCTATTTTCTCTTAAGTTTTTTCAACAAAAAATGGCAATTGGTGTAGAAACTATTCATAGAAGCTTTTTTTTGCTATAATAACACAGAATGTATCATTTTATTGAGGTGAAGCTTTTGAAAAATAATTCAAGTAACAATAAGCAAAAACCAACGACCTCTTCTGGCGGCAATGTCTTTTTACTTATTTTAAATGTCATTATTCGCGTTTTTCAGTCATTAGTGGTTTTTGGGGTTATTCTGATTGTCTTAGGTGGCTCTCTTGGCTTAGGTATTGGAATGGGCTATTTTGCTTTTCTAGTTGAAGATACACAGCCCCCAACGAAGGAAGAATTGCAAAAAGAAATCAGTGATATTACCGAAGTGTCAAAAATGACTTACGCAGATGGTACTCCGATTGCTAACATCAAATCAGATTTAATTCGGACACGAATTAATGGCGATCAAATGTCTCCATTGCTAAAAAAAGCCATTATTTCAACAGAGGATGAATATTTTGAAGAACATCATGGGGTGGTACCAAAAGCGCTAGTTCGAGCGTTGGTTTCTGATGCGACAGGTATCGGCGGTTCTTCTGGTGGTTCAACATTGACTCAGCAATTGGTCAAGCAACAGATTTTAACTGACGAAACGACTTTTAAACGGAAAGCCAACGAAATTTTATTAGCTTTACGTATTGAAAAATACTTTTCTAAGGACGAAATCGTGACAACGTATCTAAATGTCTCCCCTTTTGGTCGTAATAACAAAGGTGAAAATATTGCAGGCGTGGAAGAAGCGGCCAAAGGACTCTTTGGTAAAAGTGCCAAGGACTTGAATCTTCCTCAAGCGGCCTTTATCGCAGGACTTCCCCAAAGTCCCATTGTTTACACGCCCTATACTAACACTGGTGCCTTGAAAGACGATTTGTCTTTAGGAATGAAGAGAAAAGATTTTGTTCTTTTCAGTATGTACCGAGAAAAAGCTATTTCGCAAAAGGAATATGAAGAAGCCAAAGCTTACGACTTGAAAAAAGACTTTTTACCAACAGAGCAGGCCAATGTCAATACAGAAGGCTATCTATACTACACGGTGTTAGATAAAGCAGTTGAGATTGTCATGGATTTAGATATGAAAAAAGCTAAAGTTAATCGTGATGATTTAGATCAAGTTGGTTTAGATCAATATGAAGAACAAGCACGTCGCGAAATCCAGTCGCAAGGCTATACAATCCAATCGACCATTGATCAGAACATTTATAACACGATGCAAACCGCTGTCGCAAATTATGGTTATTTGCTTGATGATGGAACTGCAGATGTCAATGGGAATACAATGATTGAAACTGGCAATATTTTAATGGATAACGCTACTGGTCGTATCCTTGGTTTTATCGGCGGCAGAAACTTCGATATTAATCAAAACAACCATGCCTTTAATGCCGATCGTCAAGTTGGTTCTACGATTAAACCAATTTCTGTCTATGGTCCTGCGATTGATCAAGGACTCATTGGTTCTGAAAGTCGTCTGGCCAACTACCCAACGACTTATGCTGATGGTCGTGAATTTGTGAACTCAACAACTGTGGATTTAAATCAATTCGTGACTGTTCGGAATGCCTTGAATTGGTCTTTCAATATACCTGTCGTTCATGTTAATAATGAGCTAAGGAAAAAAATGGGTGATGATAATTTTTCTTATAATCACTACTTAAGCAAAATGAACTATCCAGCTTCAGATGCTTGGGCTTACGAATCTGCACCTTTGGGTCCAGTAGAAACAAATGTTGTAACTCAAACAAACGGTTTCCAAGCACTTGCTAACAAAGGCAAATATCAAAAAGCCTACATGATTGAAAAAATTACAGACAATAGCGGACATGTGGTCTACGAACACAAAGATGAAGGAACGCAAGTTTATTCACCGGCGACCGCTTCTATTATGAATGACTTGTTGCGTTCAGTGGTGGATTCTGCGAATACGACAAAATTCAAACCAACGTTAGCTGGCTTGAATCCTCATTTAGCCAGTGCTGATTGGGTCGGAAAAACTGGGACAACTGATGAGTTTAAAGATTCATGGCTGATTGTCTCTACTCCAACTGTGACACTAAGTTCTTGGACGGGACATGATCTACCAGCGCCAATGACGACGACCAGCGGCGACAATAACGGGAATTATATGGCGAACTTAGCTAATGCGCTGTACTATGCGAATCCAGAATTGTTTGGCATTGGTCAAAAATTTGAATTAGATCCAAGCGTTATTAAATCAAAAGTTTCTGAATTTACTGGTGAAAAGCCTGGCTCAATTACCTATAATGGTGCCAAGTTCAACACACCTGGCAAAACAACGACTTCATACTATGCCAAAGATGGTGCACCACAAAGTACCTATAAATTTGGGATCGGTGGAACAGACAGCAATTACGCTTCTTACTGGGGAAATCTTGCTCCACGTGCCACTACAAATAATAACAACAACAATAACAATAAAAAGAACAACTAAAGAATTTGGTAAGTTAAGCTTGCAACCAAAATTATGTAAAAAAGTAGAGACGTAATTCATCAATTGATGGATTACGTCTCTACTTTTATTGTTTCTCTTATTCTTTACCATCGATACTAGCTCGAGCTATTCAAAAATAGCTCCTACATTTAATGAAATAATATGCAGCAATCAACCTATTTTAACTAAAATAATCCCTTTCTGTTTCTCAAAACAATAGCAGATACTATTAAACTTATTAATACATAGACAACTATCATCTTTAAAGAAAAATCAAATGTGAGACCTATCTCATCCATCGGCTCATACCCATTTCCTCCATTAATAATTTTGGGAAAATTCATATAAGATGTAAAGAAAAATTTATTGGAAATCAGGCTAACTCCTGAAGATAATATCACACCAACAATTAGCAAGCTATGAACAATCAAATTTCCAGTAAATAGTGAAAGCAAGAAACTGAATACTGTCAATGCTAATAACAGCATACCAAACATAATTAGGCTTCTCGACAAATAGTTAGAAAGAGAAATGATTGTAACACTTTGTCCCTTTTCAATAATCGCGACTGGATAATCAGGGTTTCCCAGACCATTTTTGAAAAATGCACTGATTACAGAAAGAAAGATTGACAGATAAGAAACCAATCCGACTGTAAACAAAATACTACTTATTTTAATAGAATATTTTTCCCATAGTTTTAAGGGAAGTCCATTCCATAAAGAAACAGTATTTTTTCTTTTTTCTAAAGTTGCGAGCGCTATAATCATTAAACTAGGGATAATTAATAATAATGTATATGGAAAATCCATCGATAAAAGAAAACCTAGGTAATTCAAAGCAGGCATTTTAGCAACTTCAGAAGAATCCACTTGTTTGATCCTGTTTTCAGATAAATATTGCAATTCTTTGACTCTTTTTTGTTGCTCAATAATTGGTATACTGTACAACGTTCCTTTTAACATTGCGTTTAAATTACTTTCTTCCAATTTTTTCTCAGCTTCTAATAAAGCCCATTCATCACCAATTTTGATGGCATTAATTGCTTTCCTTAATTGCTCACTTTCATCTTCTATCTCACTTAAAGTTTCTTTTGCTGCAGGCTCATTTTTCATTTTTTCTTTCGCTTGTTCGTTATTTTTGATTCGGTTTTCATATTGCATTTCTTTAAAAGAAAGTTGTTGGGGTTGAGCTAGCAGCGGATAAATTAACATTAAAATAAAGGCTACAAACACAAACCACAGACTCTTCTCTTTCAATATTTTTATCGTTTCTATCTTAAGCATTTCTTTCTTCTCCTCTTAAATATAAGTTATCATATTGTTCACGTAAAGAAAGGTTACGTTGATCATTCTCAACCAGCTTTTTATTTTTCATAAATAAAATACGTGTACATGTGTGTTCAACATTATACAAATCATGAGAAGATAAAATAACTATTTTATCTTTAGAAACTATTTCTTTTAAGCACATTATGAATAAACTAACACTAGTAGGATCCAAGCCATTAAAAGGTTCGTCTAACAAAAGTATTGTTGCATCACTTGCTAGATACATTGCTAATAATACATGTTGTTTCATTCCAAGAGATAATTTTTTTATTGTTCTATTTTGATATTCTTTCATCTTTAATTGTTCAAAAATATGCTCTATATCGCTATTACTTTTCCAAGCGGCTTTAATATATTCAAGATGTTCTTTCGGCGTCAAATAATCATATAAATTTTTACTACTTTCAAGAAAAAATAGTTCTTTTAAATACGTTGCACCTCTACTATTGTAATCAATCTTATTTAAACTAATATTTCCATTTTTTTTAGGGATTAAACCAGATATAGCATTAAAGAACGTGGTTTTTCCAGTTCCATTAGGAGCAACTAAGCCAATTATTTCACCAAATTCAGCTTGCATAGATAAATTTTCTATAATTGTTCTATTACCATACTCGACAGTTAATTCTTTTACCTTCACAAAAACACCTCTTTTTTAATCTAAAGATACCATAAGCAATGCTTTACCAGCCGATTTTCTAATCAACTTAATCTTATTTTAATTTTCAATCTTACTGTGTATTAATAGCAGAATGCAAAAAAGTACAAGAAGAAATCATGAAAATGATTTCTTCTTGTACTTTTTTGCATTTCTAGTAGAATTTTCTCTTATTTTGTTGAACCTTTTTGATCAATTCCATAAGGTAAAACAACTGTTTTTTCTTCAATTTCTTCTTTGTTCATTAGTTTTGTTAATAAGCGCATTGACACGGCACCGATATCATATAAAGGTTGTGTAATACTTGATAGACGTGGACGAGAGACTTCTGTAAGCAATGAGTTATTGCTTGTAATGATTTCAAATTCTTCTGGAACTTTCACACCAGCATCTAGCATCCCATCTAATAAACCAATCGCTAGCTCATCGTCTGTAACAAAGGCAGCTGTTGCTCCACTGTTACGGACACGCTCAGCCAAATTAATACCTGCTTTAAATTTATATTCAGATTCAAAAACTAAGCCTTCATTATAAGACAAGCCATTTTCCGCTAAAGCTTCTTTGTAGCCTTTCATCCGGTTTTGACCATTAATTGGATCGATTAATGCACCACTAACAAAAGCAATTTTTTTGTTCCCATTTTTCGCTAAAGTCGCTGTTGCGTCTTTCGTTGCTTCTGTGTAATCAATATTAACGCTACCGACTTGTTCGTCTGGATCAATTGAACCTGCTAAGACAACAGGCGTTTTTGAACGTGAAAATTCACCACGAATATCATCTGTAATGCGATGACCCATAAAGATAATCCCATCTACTTGCTTGGCAAGTAAATTGTTTAATACAGTAACTTCTTTTTGATCGTCTCCATCTGAATTAGCTAAAATGATATTATATTTATACATTGTAGCCACGTCGTCAATGCCACGTGCTAATGAAGCAAAAAATGCATTACTAACATCTGGAATAATGACACCCACTGTTGTCGTTTTTTTACTTGCTAAACCACGTGCGACTGCGTTAGGACGGTAATCTAAGCGATCAATCACTTCTAAGACTTTTTTACGCGTTGCTGGTTTTACATTGGGATTACCATTGACAACACGAGAAACAGTAGCCATAGATACATTTGCCTCTCTAGCAACATCATAAATTGTAATTGTTTGTTTTTCCATGTTTCTTCTCCTATAAATATGAATTTGTTCTCATTTTCTGAAAACACTGTTTACATTTCTTTCCTAGCCTAGAATATCAAAATTCTTCTATTTTTGCAACCGTTTTATCGTTTTTTCATGAAAATTTACTTTCCATTTCAAAAGGAACTTTTTGTCATTTCATGTTATGATAGTACTGTGATTCACTTCAGAATAAAAGAAAGAAGGATGTTTTATGAATCAAGAAAAAATTACCGATTTAAAAAATTGGATGCACCAAGAAAAGATTGACTTCACTTATATTAGTGATCCTGGTCATATCGCTTACTTTTCCGGTTACGAAAGCGAACCTCATGAGCGCGTGTTAGCTTTGTTTATCGCTGCGGACGACCAATCATTTTTATTTACACCTGCATTGGAAGTCGAAGATGCCGAAAAGAGTAGTTGGACTTATCCCGTTTATGGTTATTTAGATAGCGAAAATCCTTGGGAAAAAATTGCGGCTTTATTAAATAAACGAACACAAGGCACACCACGCTTTGCTTTAGAAAAACAAGCTCTTTCTTTAGCTCGTTTCGATCAATTGAAAACCTATTTCCCAGCTAGCGATTTTTCGCATGATGTTACGCCTTTAATTGAAAAACTTCAATTAATTAAAACAGAACCTGAAATTCAACGTTTACTAGAAGCTGGTAGTTGGGCTGATGTCGCTTTTGAGATTGGCTTCAAAGCAATTCAAGCAGGCGTTGCGGAACAAGAAATTGTTGCTGAAATCGAGTATCAATTAAAACGTCAAGGCATTCGCTCAATGAGTTTTGATACGTTAGTCTTAACAGGAAAAAACGGAGCTAGTCCTCACGGGGTACCTGGCGAAACAAAAATTGAGCCCCATGACTTAGTGTTATTTGATTTAGGTGTCGTTCATAATGGCTATTGTAGTGATGCCACACGAACAGTCAGCTACTTGGAACCTTCTGATTTCCAAAAAGAAATTTATGGAATTGTTTTAGAAGCACAATTAGCAGCAACTGAAGCGGTGAAACCTGGTGTTACAGCAGGCGAATTAGATGATATTGCCCGAGGTGTAATTACAAAAGCTGGTTATGGTGAATACTTTAACCATCGCTTAGGCCATGGCATTGGAACCACTGTCCATGAATACCCATCGCTGGTTCATGGCAATGATTTAGTCATTGAAGAAGGTATGTGTTTCTCTATTGAGCCCGGTATTTACATTCCTGGAAAAGTAGGCGTTCGTATTGAAGATTGTTTACACGTAACGAAAACAGGCTCCGAACCATTCACTAAGACAACCAAAGAATTGCAAATTATTGAATAGCATAAAAATAAAATGAGGCCATCAGTCAACCGGACTGATGGCCTCATTTCTAAATTTTAAGGTAAGCCACTGAACAAAAGCAACACGATCCGTTGCTAACTTTCATAAGCTAAACGCTTGTTACCCTTTAAATTCTTTTTTTACGTCTTTCGCTGCATCTTTAACATCTTCTTTTGCTTCTGCAGCTTTTTCAGGAACATCTTTGGTGGTTTCTTTTGCTTCATCGACACCAGCAGAAACAGTTTCTTTGGCCGCTGCCGCAGAATCTTTAACGTCAATATAGATATCTTCTGCTGCATCTTCGGCAATTTCACCTAAATCTTCTGCGTGATCTTGAGCATCGTCAGCTGCTTTTTTAAATTGATCAGATAAATCACCTGTTTGTTTTTTAAAGTTATCAAGCATGTCGCCAGAAACACCTTGTGCTTTATCCAATGAATCTTTTGTTTTTTCTTTGACAGAACCTGCCAAATCAGAGGCTTGATCTGATAAAACGCCGGCTTTTTGTTTTGCGATTTCTGTTAATTCTGTTCCTTTTTGAACAGCATAATCTGTGTAATCTTGCGCTTTGTTTTTTAAATCATCTGTTTGATTTGATAAATCATCACGTAATTCTTTACCTGATTTTGGTGCAAGTAATAATGCGGCAACGGCTGCTGCTGTTCCACCAATTACTGCTCCTAAGAAAAATCCGCCTTTTTTAGCCATAAAAATCTCCTCCAATTAGTTATTTGTTTTTTTATTTTTTGAACGCATTGCTCTAAAAGCAGAACCGCCTACTTTACTCACTAAACCAGCTTTCGCTGTGCCTTTCCCTACGGTTCCTACCTTTGTAATCAAATGTTTACTTGAGGTGTTCAATTCAGAGACACTTTCGCTTAAATCAGCAACGGCCGTAAACAACGGATCAATCGTTGCCACTTTTTGATTCACATCTGTTAATAGTTCATTGCTTTTAACAAGCAAGCCTTCCACTTGGCGACTCAATACATTCACATCGCTAGTCACGACTTTGATTGTTGTATTTGTTTCATCAATTGTATCTTCAATTTTTGAAACAACTTGAGAAACTTTATATAACACAAGTACTAAAAAGATGACTAAAACAACAAATGCTACCGCTGCAATTAAGGCAGCAATTTCCCCACCTGACATATCATTACTCCCCTCTGAAATTTTATTTATAATCTTAGGATAACACCAACTTATATTTTTCACAACTCATAAAGCTAAGAATGACAATTTATTTTATAAAATTCTCATGCCGTTTTCTTTAAGAAAATAAGCGTAAAATTTCCTTCTAACGAATTGAAATTTTACGCTTATTTTTATTTATTTTTCTTTTGGTTGCTCTTTTTTCGCTAATTGAGCACCTAAATTAATAATGTATTCTCGTAAATTATCTTTTACTTCTGGATGAGTCAAACCATATTCAATGCTTGTTTTCATAAACCCAAATTTATCGCCAACATCGTAACGTTCTCCTTTAAACTCACGAGCAAAAACGCGTTGTGTTTTATTTAAAGTGTCAATCGCATCTGTTAACTGAATTTCGTTACCAGCGCCTGGTTTTTGATTTTCAAGTACATCAAAAATTTCAGGGGTTAATAAATAACGGCCGATAATCGCTAAATCACTTGGTGCTTCCTCGGGTTTTGGTTTTTCAACAAAATTCTCGACATTGTATAGTCCTTTTTCGATTTCTTTTTCTGGGTTGATAATACCATATTTTGAAGTATCTTCATGGGGTACTTTCATTACCGCAATTGTCGAAGCATGTGTTTGTTCGTAATCATCCATTAATTGTTTCGTTAATGGCACTTTATCTTCCATTAAATCGTCGCCTAACATCACGACAAAAGGTTCATTGCCAACAAATGCTTTCGCTTGTAAAACAGCGTGTCCTAAGCCTTTCGGATGGGATTGACGAATAAAATGTAAATTAACATCCGTTGTTTCTTCGACTAATTTCAATAAATCGGTTTTATTTTTTTCTTTTAAGTTATTTTCTAATTCAACATTTGAATCGAAATGATCTTCAATCGGACGTTTGGCTTTGCCTGTCACAATTAAAATATCTTCGATTCCTGAAGCTAGTGCTTCTTCTACAATAAATTGAATCGTTGGTTTATCAACAATCGGTAACATTTCTTTTGCCATCGCTTTGGTAGCCGGCAAGAAACGTGTTCCTAACCCAGCTGCTGGAATAACTGCCTTTTTAACTTTCATCTTTTTTCCTCCTAAAAATCAAGTGTAAATTCGTTTTCGGTTTTGCCATCGCGCAACATGATTTCTTTTGCTGCTTGTTGTACATCTTCGTCATTGTACAAGACATTGTAGATTGTTTCTGTGATTGGCATTTCGACTTCTAATTGTTGTGCCAATTCATAGGCTGCTTTAGTTGTTGAAACACCTTCCACAATCATACCCATGTTTTCTAAGACTTCATCTAACTTATGGCCTTTTCCTAATAAATTACCCGCACGCCAATTTCGAGAATGGACACTTGTACAAGTAACAATTAAATCCCCAACACCACTTAAACCAATAAATGTTAATGGGTTTGCTCCCATCGCAACCCCTAAACGACTAATTTCTGCTAAACCACGAGTCATAATTGCCGCTTTGGCATTATCACCAAAGCCTAAGCCATGAATCGCTCCGGCGCCCAAAGCAATAATATTTTTTAAGGCCGCCCCTGTTTCTACACCAATCACATCATCATTCGTATAAATTCTAAAGTAATCATTCATAAACAACTCTTGCACATACACAGCGTCTGCTAAATTTTCGCTTGCTGCTGTAATGGTTGTGATGTCATGAACAGCGACTTCTTCTGCATGGCTTGGACCAGATAAAACCACAATCCCTTGCCGTTTTTCTGCTGGAATCTCTTCCGCTATCACTTCTGAAATCCGCTTATGTGTACCTTGTTCGAGCCCTTTACTTGCATGAATAATAATTGGTTTTGTTTTTAAATGTTGGGCCACTTCTTGTGCTACTGAACGAATGGCTTTAGTTGGTACCACAAACAGTACCGCATCCACATCTACTAAAGCAGTGGCTAAATCAGTGGTTGCCTGAATTGAAGTAGGTAAGATTAATTCTGGTAAATAATGTTTGTTGGTGTGTTTTGTATTTATTTCATCGATTTGCTCTGGTTTATTTCCCCAAATACAGACCTCGTGTCCATTTTCGGCTAATACTTGAGCTAAAGCTGTCCCCCAGGAACCTGGACCTAAAACAGCGACTTTTTGTTTCATCGGTGAAACTCTCCTTTCGCTAAACAACGTTACTTCTTTAGTTTACCATATTCTTCGATCAAGTTGGATTAAGAAGTTGTTATTTTTTTCTTTTGTTTCTCCCGATTGTAAAATTTCAAATTGGGATTTCTTCTACGAACGATCACAATAACAATTGCTGCCACGAACATCACTAAAGACAACAATTGTGAGACACGAATGTTACTAAACGCATACAAACTGTCCATCCGTAAGCCTTCGATGAAGAAACGGCCGAAAGAATACCATATTATATAACCTAAAAAGACTTCGCCTTCTTTTAAAAAGTGTGGCTTTTTGCGTAATAACACTAAAACGATAAAGCCTAAAACATTCCAGACAGATTCATATAAAAATGTTGGTTGATGATACGTTCCGTTGATATTCATGTTATCAATGATAAACGTTGGTAAATGGAGATTTTCTAAAAATTGTCTGGTGGTCGCTGGCCCATAGGCTTCATGATTCATAAAGTTGCCCCAGCGACCAATTCCTTGCGCTAAAATCACACTTGGTGCAGCAATATCTAAAAAAGTCCATGTAGAAATGAAACGATGACGCGTAAAGAAAAACAGCGCCAGTCCCCCACCAATAAGACCACCATAAATCGCTAAGCCACCATTTCGAGTAAAGAAAATTTCAATCGGATTGTCTACATAGTCTTGCCATTGAAAAGCGACGTAATACAAGCGCGCGCCAACAATTGCTGCAGGTAATCCCCAGAGCATAAAGTCAAAGACATCATCTTCTTTTAAACCAACACGAACGGCTTCACGACTACTTAGCCAAACAGCTAAAGCAATCCCTGAAACAATAATAATTGCATACCAATAGACGGGAATACCGAAAAGGCGAAATGCAATTGAATTTACTTGAGCTAACATCATCACATCTTCTCCTTCTATTCTCCTGAATTTTCTTCAATCAAACGGGTTAAGCGCTCTTCGAACGTTTTTGTTGCATCATAGCCCATTGTTTTCGCGCGGAAGTTCATTGCTGCTACTTCAATGATAATGGCCACATTTCGGCCGGTCTTAACAGGAATACGAATCTGAGGGACATCAACGTTAGCTATTTCAACCATTGCATCATCACTACCAAGACGATCATATTTCTTGTCTTTTTCCCATGCCTCTAAATAAACGACCAATTGAACTTGCATAAAGCCGCGGACCGCACTAGCTCCAAACAGATTCATGACGTCAATAATTCCGATACCACGAATTTCAATTAAATGCTGCAAAATTTTTGGTGGCTCTCCAACCACGGTTAATTCATCTTGCTGATAAACATCGACACGATCGTCTGCGATTAGCCGATGTCCACGTTTAATAAGCTCTAAAGCTGTTTCACTTTTACCAATACCGCTATCTCCTTGAATCAAAACACCAAGTCCATAAACATCAACTAAAACTCCGTGGACACTTGTCCGAACAGCTAAACGGCCATCTAAATAACTGGATAGTTCCCCTAGTAAACGGGAAGTTGAAATCGGTGAACGTAATACAGAAACCCCATTTTCTTTTGCTGCTGTAATTAATTCTTCGGGGATTTCTAGTCCTCTGGATACTATAAAGGCTGGAGTATCTTTCGCACATAAACGGCGCATCACTAATAAACGCTCTTCAGGCATCATTCGTTCCGCAAAGGTAATTTCTTTGCTCCCAAATAATTGTAAACGGTCATGGGAATAATAATTAAAATACCCAGTTAATTCTAAGCCTGGCCGGGAAATTTCACCAGTTTTAATTGTTCTATTTAAGCTTTCTTCATCTCCGTATACTACTTCTAAAGAAAGATTTTCTACCAGTTGATAAATCTTTACCACTTCTGTCATATCGAATGTCAGTCCTTTCTGCTACTTGTTATATTTTATCATTTAAAAATACAAGTTTCTAGCTATTCACTAGATAATTCCTAGAATTATCATATTTCAAAAAAATGAAACTATTTTTCTTTGAAATTATCTATGCTATTTCTGTCACTTGACTATTTCAGAAAACTTTGTATACTTGAAGCCGATCCTTTTAAGAAAAGAGGAAACTTATGAAAGAATATTTAAAGGAAAAAGCCCATCAATTACCGTTAACACCGGGTGTTTATTTAATGAAAGACGCAACCGACACAATTATTTATGTGGGTAAAGCCAAAAAATTAAAAAATCGCGTGTCGAGCTATTTTATTAATAGTAATCAACATTCTCGAAAGACGATGCGTTTAGTCAAACAAATTATAGACTTCGATGTTCTCCATACTGACACAGAATTGGATGCGCTCCTCCTAGAATGTCAACTGATTCAACAGTATCGACCGCGTTACAATCGCCAAATGAATGCTTATGAACAATATTCTTATGTATCGGTAGCCGTTAATGAGCGGCAATTAGAGATTAAACTCTTAAATATTCCCACTAAAAAGAACTGTTTTGGTCCTTATTCGATTCGTCGAAAATTAAACCGTTTAAAAATAATTTTGGATAGTATCTACGATCTCGTCCCAACCAACTATTGGCATCAAACCTTTCAAAAAGAGAGTGCCATTCCGACCGAACTATTTCAACAAGAATTGTTCGACTTTTTCCATAATCAAGGACGAGAACCAATCAAACGAATTGCTCAACAAATGCAAGAAGCTGCTGAAAAACAAGCCTTCGAAAAAGCGGCAAAACTCAAAGAAGATTGGCTCTTTCTGACGCGCTTTGCAAACCAAAATCAACGAATTAGTCAAGCTAACCAACGAGATTGGCAACTGATGTGGTTACCTTGTCAGAAAAAAATCAAATACTATTTAATTTACCAAGGCTTGGTGGTAGCAACACGTGTTGTAACTAAACAAACGTTTCAAAAATATTCACCGCTTGAACTAGCAAAAAAAATCATGCCCAAAAAATCACCGAAAACAATTGAGCATTACTCGAAGCAACAAGTTGATTTTTTAAACATTTTATATGGCTATATCAGCCGTCATCCAGAATGTCACCTAGAAAATTTAACCATCGAAAAAGCCTGAAGAACGCATTTTATGCTACGTTCTTCAGGCTTTTTTATTCATATTTAGATAAATTGTGATCCGTAACGATCGTATTGACAATTGACATAATTACAGCCATTAGCACCGCTGCCCAAAAACTTGAGAAGCCAAAGTTCATTTCCCCCACAAAAAACGAGGTCATTTGTAAAATCGCTGCATTGACAACAAAGCTAAATAGACCAAACGTTAATAAAGTAAATGGGAGCGACAAGATTGTTAAGACTGGTTTCACCAACATATTTAGGATTGAGAGAACAAAGGCGGCAATAATTGCAGGCATTATGCCTCTCACATGAATCATGCCAGGAAAAACAACTGATAAAGAAATGAATGTCAGTGTATTAACAACCAATCGCTGAAAATATGTCATTAAAAGTCACTCCATTCGTCATCATCAATTTTTTCCGCTTCTTTACGTTGCTTTTTATTGGCAGCATAAGGATTTTCATTGCGAACATTTCTATTATAAGGATTTTGATGGCCGTAGCCGCGATCGCTTCCTGTTCTTCCAGAAGGGATCAAGACTGCTAAGGCAATGTATAAGAGAATGCCTGGAAATCCTGCTGAGAAAAAGCTGAGCAAGACATAAACGACACGAATAATTGTTGGGTCAATTCCTAGCCAATCAGCAATCCCAGCTAAGCTTCCTGTTAAAACCACGTTATTCGGAGATTTTGTTAGTTTTCTTTTCATATGTTTTCACCTCGTCTACTAAATTTTACACTAGAAAGGCTGATTCGTCAGCCCATCTAGCTTAAAATTATTAATTATTTATCCGTATCTTTTAGGAAAATACTTCCCGTTGTTGTAGAAGCATTAATTTGAGCCATTGATTCTTCCAGTACACGTCTAAAATGTAATTGTTGATTGCCGCGATCTTTCTTTTCACGAACAACTTCAATATCTGTTAAACGGCTGTTAATACTACCTAAATTCGTTTTCACTTGCCCTTCAACGCCTAAGTCATTTGGCAAGGCCAACTTGATATTCCCATTTGCAGAGCTTGCTTCAACACGGCGAAGCGTTTTTTCTTTAGCTGTAATGCGGATATCTCCATTAATCAGAGAGACACTTAGACTTTCTGGTGCCGCGGAAATAGACACATCACCATTGACTGTTTCAATAATGTTATCTAAAATCGTTCCTTCTAGGACTTTAATTTCACCATTCACGCCTTCAATTTCTAACATAGTTGCATCAATTTTTTTAAACGTAATCGTCCCATTCGTTGATTTTGTGTAAACATCTTTCGCTGTTAACTCTTCTACTAAGACATTTCCGTTTAATAATTTAACAGATACATGATCGTAAGTGCGTTTTGGTAAATAGAACGTTAAATCTGCTTTCACCCGTTTGTTTGGCACTTGGAAAGAAATCGTTTCATCATCCACATCAATGTCACTTCGTTCTAAGAAAGCTTCCATTGGTGAATCTCCTGCCATTTTACCATATAATTTGATTTTTGCTTCGACTTTCACATCTTCTTGATCCCAAGTTTTGAAAACCACGGTACCATTTGCTACCTTGACATCAATTAAACTTGCTTGTGGATTTGGATAATTAAACTCATGTTCAAACTTAGTTGTTGCCACACCAGGAACTTTCATTTTAATGTCTTTCCATTCCACATTATCATTCATGGTGTCACTGAAAGAATTAAATGTTTTTTTCAAGAATTCTCCCACTTGGCCGCCAACTTCGGCAACTTTGCCGCCGACTTGGTTAAAGGTGTCTGTGGCTTGATCTTTCCACTCTTCAGAGAATTGAGAAGAAACTTTTTCTTTTGTATCATTCCATTGACCTTTCCATTGTTCTTTACGAATGTTTTTTAGTTCTTCTTCCAGTGCTGTTTTTTCAGTACTTTGAGTCGCTAATTTTTCTTCTAATTGTGCAAGTAAAACGTGCAAGTCTTTTCGTTGAACTTGTTCATCTTCTGTTAATGCATCTAATTCTTCTTTTGTATCTAATGTTCCAATTTCTTCAGCGACTTCTTTAATTTCTTCTTTGATGCCGGCAATTTCTGCGTTGACTTCGTCCAATTCAGCCGAAGCACGATTGGCTTTTGTTGCTAACTCATCAAGAATTCTTTCTAAGTTTTCACGATCTTTTTCTGCACTGTCCTGTTTATTTTCTTCAAACGAATCAACAGTAGGTCCTTCTGATTCGCCTTTTTCTAATGCATCCATTAAATCTGCGACTTGATCTTCTTTATTTGTTGTTCCAATATTTTGTGTATCAACTTTTTCAGCAGCTTTTTCGATTTGTTTTTCATCTTTTTCAGTTGCCATATTTTCTAATAAAATTAACGCTTCTTCTGACGTTAGAATACCTTTTTTCACTAATTCTAATACGCGTTCTCTTTCTTTCATGGATATTGCCTCCTTAGCAAATTTTTCACTCAATAGTGTTTTCCTTACATGCATTATTATGCCTTGTTTTTGATCATTTGTCATAGGACTTAAGAACGATTTCTTCTCATTAGTAAGGACTAGTTTTATAAAATCAGCTCATTTTACGCTAAAAAAACTAGGAATTGGTCTAAAAAAGGCCGTCTCCTAGTTTTTTTATTTGTTTTTCTTAAAATTGTTCGTCACGATTACTATTCAATTCGGTAATTTTACCAGTTGCCAAGTAAACAATCCACTCACAAATATTTGTGACATAGTCGCCAATTCTTTCCAAGTATTGTGCCACATGTAGATAATCAGTTCCGCTAATGACCGTTTCTGGATTAGCTTTCATTGCTTCTACGGCATGTTTGTAAATACTATCGAAATATTCATTAGTACGATCATCCATTTGTGCAATCATTCGTGCATCTTTTTGATCCGTTTTAACATAGGCGATTAAAACATTATCCACCATTTTTTTCACATAATCAGACATATCTGAAATTTCTTTTTCGATTTCAGGAATACGTGTTTCTCCTTTTAAGCGAATCGTTGATTTAGCAATTGAAACGGCATGGTCCGCCATTCTTTCTAAATCCGAACTAGCTTTCATAACAGTGATAATCATACGTAAGTCTGTTGTCACTGGTTGTTGTAACGCAATCATTTCAAAACTCTTTTTCTCAAGTTTGACTTCCATATCATTAATTTCAATATCGCGATCAATCACTTCTTGAGCCAATTTTTTATCATGATTAATATATGCCTTCACGGATTTATGGACGGCACTACTAACCATCATACCCATTTCATAAAATTGATTGTGCAGATTCAATAGTTCTTCTTCAAATTGTGTCCGTAACATTCTTTTTCCCCCTTTTAACCAAATTTACCAGAAATGTAATCTTCTGTTTGTTTTTCTTTTGGATTTAAAAATACTTTTTTCGTGTCATTAAATTCAATTAAATCACCTTGTAAAAAGAAGGCCGTTTTATCAGAGATCCGTGATGCTTGTGACATATTATGTGTCACCATAATCATGGTATATTTCTCTTTTAATGTTAACAGCATGTTTTCAATTTTACCACTAGAAACTGGGTCCAAGGCGCTAGTTGGTTCATCTAATAAAATAATATCTGGTTCCACAGCTAAAACACGAGCGATACAAACCCGCTGTTGTTGTCCACCAGAAAGTGAAAGTGCACTTTTGTGAAGTTTATCTTTGACATCCTCCCAAACGGCAGCAGCTTTCAAACTGGTTTCAACTGCTTCATCTAAGACTTGCTTGTCTTTGACTCCTTTTAGGCGCAAGCCATAAATCACATTTTCATAAACTGAAAATGGAAATGGATTAGGTTGTTGGAAAACCATCCCAATTTCTTTACGTAATTCAACGTTATCTGTTTTCGGTCCATAAATATCTTTTCCTTTATAGACGACACTTCCAGTAATAGTTACGTCTGGGATTAAATCATTCATACGATTCAAGCAACGTAAATACGTTGACTTCCCGCAACCAGAAGGACCAATCATGGCAGTTAATTCTCCTTGATTAAAAGTTAAATCAATGCCTTTCAATGCTTCTTTTTTCCCGTAATATAAATGTAAATCTTTTGATGAAATAATTTCTTTGCCCATCTTGCTCCTCCTAACCAAAATGTCCTGAAACGTAGTCTTCCGTTGCTTGAATTTTTGGTCGTGTAAAGATTTTTCTTGTATGGTCGTATTCAATGACTTTACCCATATAGAAGAAAGCTGTATAGTCACTAATCCGCGCCGCTTGTTGCATGTTATGTGTCACAATGATGATCGTGTAATCATCTTTTAAATTCACTAACGTTTCTTCAACCGTTCCTGTTGAAATCGGATCTAACGCGCTTGCCGGTTCATCTAACAACAGAATATCTGGTTTCATCGCAATTGCCCGAGCGATACACAAACGTTGTTGTTGCCCACCAGACAGAGCTAAGGCGCTTTTGTTTAAGTTATCTTTCACTTGATCCCAAAGTGCGGCTTGCTTCAAACTTGTTTCAACGATTTCATCTAATTTTTTCTTATCCTTTTCACCATGCTGTTTCAATGCGAATGTGATATTTTCATAGATAGATTTACTAAATGGATTGGGCCGCTGAAAAACCATGCCAATGCGTTTTCTCATTTCGTAGACGTCAACTTCTTTCGTATTGACATCGACATCTTTATACATGATTTTTCCAGTAACACGTGAATTGGCAATGCCATCGTTCATACGATTTAGCGAACGTAAATACGTGGATTTACCGCAACCAGAAGGTCCAATTAAGGCGGTTATTTTGTTCTTTTCAAATTGCAAATCAACACCTTTGATAGCCTCATTGTCCCCGTAAAAGACATGTAAGTCTTCCGTGTGTAACGCAATCGGGTCTTTTTGGCTATCTAGTTGAAGTAAATGGGTATCATTTAAATTGTATTCTTTCATGCTAATTCCCCTAACATTAAGCTGATGTCATTCTCTTATAAAGACGGTTGCCGATAAAACGAGCGCCGAAATTGAAAAGTAAAACTACTAAAATTAACACAGCGGAGGCACCTGCTGAGACCGCAGCGCCATCTGGCATCGTTCCTTCGGTATTAATTTTCCAAATATGCACAGCCAACGTTTCCGCTTGACGGAAAATACTAATCGGACTTGAAACGCTCAATGGATTCCAATTACTGAAATCTAAGGCAGGTGCGCTTTGTCCTGCTGTATAAATTAACGCAGCGGCTTCACCGAAAATCCGACCAGAACTCAAAATAACACCTGTCAAAATTCCTGGTAACGCTTCTGGCAAAATAACTTTTTTAACTGTTTCCCAACGTGAAAGACCTAAGGCTAACCCCGCTTCACGCTGTGTATAATGAATGGCTTTCAAAGATTCTTCAACATTTCTAGTCAATAATGGTAAGTTAAAAAATGTTAATGCTAACGCACCTGATAAGATTGAAAAGCCATATCCGATTTGTACAACGAAAATCAAGAAGCCGAACAGCCCCACAACAACGGAAGGCAATGAACTTAAAATTTCAATCGAGGTACGAATTAAATCAGTTAACCAATTCTTTTTCGCATATTCCGATAAGTAAATTCCAGCACCCAATGAAATTGGAATACTAATAATCATTGTAATCAATAGTAAATATAGTGAGTTAAACAGCTGAATACCAATCCCACCACCAACTTGATAGGCTCTGGATGGTTGTGTTAAAAATTCCCACGAAATATGTGGAATTCCTCTAGCTAAAATGTAAATCAGTAAGGCCGCCAAAATTAAAACAATGACGCCAGATACGGCATATAAGATACCTGTTGCGATTTTATCTGCTTTTTTTGCATTCATTATTTTAAGGCTCCTCTCTTACCGATAATTCGGATAACAATGTTGAATAGTAAAGACATCAACAATAGAATCAAGGCTAAAGACCAAAGAACGTTGTTTTCAACTGTTCCCATAATTGTATTCCCAATCCCCATTGTCAAAATACTTGTTAGTGTCGAAGCTGGTGTTGTCAAACTAGTTGGCATCACAGCTGCATTTCCGATTACCATTTGGATTGCTAAGGCTTCACCAAACGCACGAGCCATACCAAAGACAACCGCAGTTAAAATACCAGGCACAGCTGCCCGCAAGACAACTTTATAAATCGTTTGCCAACGCGTAGCACCAAGCGCCAACGACGCTTCACGATAATGTCGAGGCACAGCTTTTAATGCATCTACGGTCATCGTAGTAACCGTTGGTAAAATCATGACAAATAGCACAAACGTACCAGCTAAAATACCGAAGCCAGTTCCGCCAAAGATTGAACGGACAAAAGGAACAATGACAGATAAACCAATAAATCCATAAACAACAGAGGGAATCCCTACAAGTAATTCAATAACTGGTTGTAAAAATTTCGCTCCTTTTTTAGGTGAAATTTCTGTCATAAAAACAGCCGCTCCAATCGCAAATGGCGTCGCAACAATCGCTGACAAAAACGTTACAATAAAGGAACCCGCAATCATCGGTAAAGCCCCAACCATGGGTTTACCGTCTGCGCCGATATCACTTGGGTTCCAGTTTGTTCCAAATAAGAAATCAAACACATTAATCTTATCTTTAAAGAATGTAGCAAGTCCTTTACTTGCAACAAAATAGAAAATTGAAACAACCACTGCTACAATTAAGGCAATACATAGGAAACTAATAAATTTCCCTCGTTGCTCCATCTTGGCTCTTTTCGATTTTGTTAATAATTTTTTCTGTACATCTTCCAAGAATATTTCCTCCTCAAACAATCCAACTTTTACAGATAAAAATAGTGTACCTTTTTTACATCAATTTGTTTTTAATAACATGTAAATTTTATGTTAAGTTTGTAAATTTTGTGTTAAGAGAATTATTTAATGACATTTCCTTGCCAATCCCGTTCAATTTCCATTTTCGAAACAGGAATATACCCTAATTGACCAATCACACGTTCTTGGATATCATCTGACAACATAAAGTCTAAAAACTCTTTGGTTAAATCACTTGGATTTTTACGAGTGTACATGTGTTCATAAGACCAAATAATCCATTTATTGTTCATTACATTTTCATCTGTTGGCTGAACACCATCAATACTTAACGTAGCTACTTCATCAGTAACATATGAAAATGCGGTATAACTAATCGCCCCTGGTGTATCAGAAACAATGGAACGAACCATGCCGCTGGAATCTTGTTCTTGCGCACGAATGGCTGTTTTATCTCCCAAGACCCATTTTTCAAAAGTCGCACGCGTACCACTACCGGCCGCTCTGTTCAAAATAACAATTTTTTGGTCTTTCCCGCCAAGTTCTTTCCAGTTTGTTACTTCACCTAAAAAGATTTTCTTTAAATTTTCCATTGAGATATCTTTGACACCGACATTTTTGTTAACGATTGGTGTAATCCCAACAACAGCAACTTTATGATCAATTAAGTCTTCCGCTTTGATGCCCTTTTTCTCTTCTGCAAATAAATCAGAATTACCAATGTCTACCGCGCCAGATTGGACTTGACTCAGACCTGTTCCGCTTCCGCCACCTTGGACATTAATAAATCTTCCCGGATTTTGGCTTTGATATTCCTCACTCGCTGTCTCTACTAATGGTTGTAAAGCTGATGAGCCTACTGCTGTGATGGATTCACCACGATCAATCCATTTTGCACATCCTGTCAAAGTAAGTATACTTGCCAAACCAATAAATAATAGCAATCTTTTTTTCATCGATTCATTATTCCTCCAATTAATTTCAATCCATTCTATTTTACCATTATATGTAGGACTTGAAAATTATAAGTTATCAATTTGTTGGTACAACTGAGAAAACTCTTAAATTAAATAACAAGTATTTTAAAACTAAACGAAAAAAAGCTCTCCAAAATGGAGAGCTTTTTTTCGTTTAAATTTTCAAGAAACGACGCATTGAAATAACTGAACCTAGTGATCCAATAATCATTCCTGTTGCAATCATTAATAGATTAACTTTCCAGATAAAATCTTCTGGACGAATTAATGAATAATTCGAACGCAATAACTGCGGGTTAAACATGTTATAAACTTGATGGTAGCCTAACGTCATAATGATGACTGGCACGATTGCGCCAATCAACCCAATCCAAGCACCTTCTAAGAAGAACGGCCAACGAATGAAACTGTTTTTCGCTCCTACAAGACGCATAATTTGGATTTCTTTTTGACGAGATAAAATCGTAATCCGAATGGTGTTGGAAATTAAGAACACTGCAACGAATAAAAGTAATGCAGCAGCTGCTAAGCCCCAAGTTCGAACGGTTTGAGCGATTTTAAAGATTTTGTCTGAGTTTACACCACCGTAATCGGCTTTAAAAACACTTGGGAATTTAGCTGCTTGTTTCGCAATATCTTTCGTGTCTTCTGGTGTTTTTGCACGGACATAATACACGTCGTATAATGGGTTACTGTCGCCTTCGAAAAGATTCCAGGCATCCCCCATTTGTTCTTGGATTTTTTTCAATTGTTGATCTTTGTTTGAATAAGAAATATCTTCAACATTGTCTAATCCTTTAAGTTGTTTTTCTAATGTTTTCATTTCATTTTGTTTTGTACCAATATCGACAAAAACTGACACTGTCACGTTTTTTTCGACATCATCAGCAAGTTTCGTTGCATTAAAAATAACGCCCATAAAAATACCAACTAAAACTAATGTAATTGTAACCGCACTTGCTGAGGCAACAGTCATCCAACCGTTCCGTTTTAAACTTTTGATACTTTCAAATAAATGAGAAAAGAATGTTCTAATCATCGTAGCCGTATTCTCCTTCCACTTGGTCACGGATAATGCGACCATTTTCAATGGCAATAACACGGTGACGAATCGTATTTACAATTGTACTATTATGCGTTGCCATCACGACTGTTGTTCCTTGTGCGTTAATCCGGTCCAACAATTTCATGATTTCCCATGAATTCTCTGGATCTAAGTTCCCAGTTGGTTCATCGGCAATTAAAACTTTCGGTGTATTTACGATTGCTCGTGCAATGGATACCCGTTGCTGTTCCCCACCAGAAAGTTCGCTTGGAAAAACACGTACCTTATGTTTTAGACCGACTAAATCTAAAACTTCCATCACGCGTTTTTTGATTTCGCGAGGACGCCGTCCGATAACTTGCATCGCATAGGCCACGTTCTCATACACAGTTTTCTTTGGTAATAGTTTATAGTCTTGGAAAACGATGCCGATTTCACGACGTAAATAAGGAACTTCTTTATTTTTTATTTTCATTAAATCATGACCTGCAACTGTCAAATTACCTTTTGTTGCTTTTTCTTCACGATACATTAATCTAATAAAGGTTGATTTCCCTGCACCTGAGGGACCAACCACATAGACGAACTCGCCTTGGTCAATCTCTACTGAAATATTTCGAATCGCTGTTGTACCATTCGAATATTTCTTCATTACATCTTTCATTTCAATCATGGCGTTCTCTCCATCTCTTTTTTCTTCAATCCTACTCATTATAACATGTCAATATTGCAAACTTCTTGCATTAAGTTACATTTTTATTTCAATTTAATGAAGAGCTTAACTTAAGCGCTGTTTTAAGTAGGCATCAATGAAACCATCAAGGTCTCCATCCATCACAGCTTGTACATTGCCGGTTTCGTAATTTGTCCGATGGTCTTTGACCATTGAATACGGATGGAACACGTAAGAACGGATTTGTGAGCCCCAACCAATTTCCATTTGTTCACCACGTAAACTTGCTGCTTCTTGAGCTTTCTTTTCCATTTCCAATTGATATAATTTGGCTTTTAACATACTCATTGCTTGCTCACGGTTTTTTAATTGAGAACGTTGTGCTTGGCTTGCGACAACGGTGCCTGTTGGAATATGTGTAATTCGAACAGCCGATTCTGTTTTATTAATATGCTGACCACCAGCACCACTTGCTCGATAGGTATCAATTTTTAAGTCATCTGGATTGATCGCAATCTCTATTGTATCGTCTAATTCAGGCATTACATCAACTGAACAAAACGAAGTATGACGGCGTTTGGCGGAATCAAAGGGCGAAATCCGCACAAGACGATGGACACCTTTTTCAGATTTTAGGTAACCATAAGCATTGTAACCTTTGATTAATAAGGTGACACTTTTAATCCCTGCTTCATCTCCAGCTTGGTAATCCAACGTTTCAACTTGGAAACCGTGACTTTCTGCCCAACGTGTGTACATTCGTAAAAGCATACTTCCCCAATCTTGTGATTCAGTACCACCGGCACCAGGGTGTAATTCAATTAGGGCGTTATTATGATCATATGGCTCATTTAGTAGTAAGGATAGCTCATACGTTGTTAAACGTTCTTGCAAGAGATGAATTCTTTCTTCCAATTCTTCTTGAATCTCTGCATCATATTCTTCTTGTTGTAATTCAAACATCACCGTTAATTCGTCAAGTTCCTCAGAGAGCTGATGAAATTGTTGATATTTTTCTTTCAAACTATTGGTTTCGTTAATTAGCTTTTGAGCCGTTTCTGTGTTGTCCCAAAAACCAGGTTCTCCCATCCGATTTTCCGCCTCGGCAATGTCTTCTTCTAACTGGTCTAAGTCAAAGAGACCTCCTGAAGCTAGTAATTTTTTGTGTCATTTCGTCTAATAATGTACGAATTTCTGGGTTTTCCAAAATGATTCCTTCTTTCTCTTTATTGTAAAAAGAGCAAAGGCGGGACAAATTGCCCCACCCTGCGTTTTTTCTTTAATTAAGCGTTTCTTCCATGACAATTTTTGAATTTTTTGCCACTTCCGCATGGGCATAAATCATTACGGCCCACTTTTTTATCTACACGCACAGGTTGACGCTTCGCACTTGTGTTGCTTTGTGCAGCTGCATCTTGTTCTGTTTCTGGATGTTCCGCTTGTCCTTGAGCTACTTGCTCACGTTGGACATTTTGGCGAATTTCCGATTTCATGAATAAACGTGTTACTTCATATTCGATTGAACCCACCATATTGTTATACATAGAATAACCTTCTGTTTGATATTCTACTAATGGGTTGTTTTGACCGTACGCACGTAAGCCGACAGATTGGCGTAATTGATCCATTGCATCAATGTGATCTGTCCATTTAGTATCGACAACACGCAAGATGACTACTTTTTCAAATTCTAGCAATTGTTCTTGGCCATTCAATTGTTGAGATTTTTCTTCAAATACTTCTTGCGCACGTGCCACTAAGTAGTCTTTGATTTCTTCAGCTGATTTATTTTCTAAATCTTTTTTAGAAATCGTATCTTCATGGACAAGTGTTGAGGCTGCAAAATCGACAATCCCATCTAAATTCCATTCTTCTTTTTCTAATTGTGTATGGCTATCCACCACTCGGCCAATCGTCCGTTTTACCATGCCCATCAATACATCAGACAAGTCATTTTCTTCCATAATTACTTCTTGTCGTTGCGCATAAATAACTTCACGTTGCTCGCGCATCACGTCATCGTATTGTAAGACATTTTTACGTGTGTCATAGTTATTTCCTTCCACACGTTTTTGAGCAGACTCTACTTGGCGAGTAAACATTTTACTTTGAATAACTGCATCTTCTTCTTGCACATTCATTCGTTCTAAGAATGTTTTAATTCGTTCTGAACCAAAGCGTTTCATTAAGTCATCTTCTAAAGATAAATAAAATTGTGAAACCCCTGGATCCCCTTGACGTCCTGCACGTCCACGCAACTGATTATCAATACGACGTGACTCATGACGTTCTGTCCCGATAACCGCTAGACCACCTAGTTCAAGTACACCTAAACCAAGTTTAATATCCGTTCCACGACCAGCCATATTTGTTGCAATTGTAACTGCGCCTTTTTGACCAGCATTCATAATGATTTCGGCTTCTTTAAAGTGATTTTTCGCATTTAATACTTCATGAGGAATTTTAGCTGCGTTTAATTTATCAGAAAGTAATTCTGACGTTTCTACCGCAACAGTCCCCACCAACACTGGTTGTCCTTTGTGGTAACGTTCTTTAATATCTTCCACCACTGCATTAAATTTACTTTCTAAGGTTGGATAAAGTAAATCTGGACGATCGTCACGGATAATTGGACGATTGGTTGGAATTTGAATGACTTGAATATTGTAAATTTCACGGAATTCTTCTTCTTCTGTTTTAGCAGTACCAGTCATCCCGGCTAGTTTTTTGTACATCCGGAAGTAGTTTTGGAACGTAATCG
Source organism: Enterococcus sp. DIV1316a (assembly GCF_050536915.1). Taxonomy (NCBI): domain Bacteria; kingdom Bacillati; phylum Bacillota; class Bacilli; order Lactobacillales; family Enterococcaceae; genus Enterococcus; species Enterococcus sp. DIV1316a. The sequence goes on from NZ_CP172913.1 coordinate 1,497,318, forward strand.
TCGCCATTGTTTTTGTTTCATCTTCAATTTCGACGCCTTCTTTTGCTTCAATCGCTTGATGCAAGCCATCAGAATAACGACGACCATCCATGATACGACCAGTAAATTGGTCAACAATTAAGACTTTATTGTCTTGAACCACGTAATCAATGTCTAATAACATGATATAGTTTGCCCGTAACGCTTGATCTAAATGGTGCGTTAATGCTGTATTTTCAATATCGTACAGGTTATCCAATCCGAAAGTTTGTTCAGCTTTTTCAATCCCTGCTTCTGTTAAACCAATTGTTTTAGACTGAATATCAATTTTGTAATCTTCGTCTTCTTTTAAGCGTTTGACAAAATTATCGGCACGCGTATAGAGTGCTGTCGATTTTTCAGCTTGTCCAGAAATAATTAATGGGGTTCTTGCTTCATCAATTAAGATTGAATCCACTTCATCGACAATTGCATAGTTTAATGGACGTTGAACCATTTGGCTGCGATAAACAACCATGTTATCACGCAAATAGTCAAATCCTAATTCGTTATTTGTACTATAAGTGATATCACAGTTATACGCTTCACGTTTTTCATCAGAAGATTTAGAGTTAATGTTTAAGCCAACGCTTAAGCCTAAGAAATTATATAATTCTCCCATTTCGTTAGAGTCACGGGTTGCTAAGTATTCATTAACTGTAACAACGTGTACTCCTTCGCCAGATAGTGCATTCAAGTATACAGGCATTGTGGCAGTCAAGGTTTTCCCTTCACCTGTTCTCATTTCAGGAATGTTCCCGTCATGAAGCACAATCCCACCCATTAATTGGACACGGTATGGGAATAAACCTAGTACACGTTTAGCAGCTTCACGGACAACCGCAAACGCTTCTGGTAATAGTTCGTCTAAGGTTTCCCCTTTTTGATAACGGGCTTTAAATTCATCTGTTTTTTCACGTAATTGTTCATCGCTTAGTTGTTCCATTGCACTTGCATGTGCATCAATTTTATCGGCGATTTTTTCTAATCGTCTTAATTCTTTTTTATCGTTTTCGATCATTTTTTTCAAAAAATTTGCCATTGGTATCTGTGTTCCTTTCAATTACCTCTTTTTATTTTTGTATCCTTTTTGTACAAGAAGCACAATCTATCCGTTTTATTTTATCATTACTTGACGAGAAAGAAAACCATTTCTCTCTATTTTACAGACATTTTCCTTTAAAAGAGGAACTTTTAAAGTTATTTTATGTATTTCTTTATTTTTTCTTTACTCCGTGCTTTAAAGATGTTTAAAGAGCTGAAATGCACGAAGGCATTTCAGCTCTTATTTTAAGCTTTAGTCTGTTTCAATCAAGCCATATTTGCCATCTTTACGACGGTAAACAATGCTTGTTCCATTTGTTTCAGCATCTTCAAAAATGAAGAAGTTGTGTCCTAACATGTTCATTTGTAAAACAGCTTCTTCACTGTCCATCGGTTTTAATGATAGACGTTTTGTACGAACGATGTCTAATTCTGAAGGTGTTTCTTCTGTTTCTTCACCAACTAAGAAGACAGCGGCTTTTGTATTGTTACGTCCTGTTTCACGAGATTTTCTGTTGATTTTTGTTTTAAATTTACGAATTTGTCGTTCTAATTTATCGACAACCAAATCAATACTTGCGTATAAATCAGGTGACGTTTCTTCAGCTCGTAAAACTAGATAAGGAAGAGGAATAGTAACCTCGACTTTGGCTGTTTTTTCAGTGTACACTTTCAAATTCACGTGAACCGTTGCTTCAGGTGAATCGCTGAAATATCTTTCTAATTTACCGACTTTTTTCTCAACATAGTCTCGAATCGCTTCGGTTACCTCGATATTTTCTCCACGTACATTATATCTAAACATAACAATTACCCCTTTCATCTACCAGTAAAGAAAAGATTAAAGGACCACTCTTTAATTCCCTTCTTCTTAATTTCATTATATCGAATAATCTGGGTTTTGCCAACAAAATAGTCATCAAATTTATGAATTCTTTTCTTTTTACCGCGCGAGAGTAAACGTATTCAAACTTTTAGGATAACAGTCATTGATAACAGCAGCTGCGTGGAAAAGAGTTCGTCCAGTGGTATAGATGTCATCCACCAAAATAACAGAACAATTTTTTAATTTTTTTTGGTTTTCTTTTTGGATGGCAAATGGTTGTTGCAACCGCATCCTTTCCTTTCTAGTTTTCTTAGATTGCGGAACATTTTCCTCTTTTCTAATTAAAAAAGGGCTGTACGGAACATCAGCCGCTTCTAGTAAGCCAATTACTTGGTTGAAGCCTCGTTCTTGCATTCGTTTTTCGGATAAGGGCACCGGAATAATATAGTCCGCAGATTGTTGCCGAAAGTAAGAGTTGATTTCCTCATTAAAACACGTTCTTAAGCGATAGTCTCCTTGAAATTTATAGCGTTCCATCCACTCTTGCATTCCTTCATCATAATGGAACAACGCTGCATTATGAAAAGAATACTCGGGATAAAGCAGCTGCCACCTTTGACAATCAAAACAATAGCGCTCTTGGCTGACGCGACTACAGCCAAAACAAGTGCCTGTCATTGGCAGTTTCTGGAACTTTGCTTGGCAGTGCTGGCAAAGTGAAGGCCTCGCCCATTTTTTAAAACGTAAGAGCATTTTTAATGTTATCTCCAAACGAATGGGGCTTGCGCAATTTTTACAATCCATCTAACATCCCTCGTTTGCTAGCCAAGCGATTCATTTGCTTTATTTGCCGAATTGCCTCTTTCATGTCTCTTGTTTCCCCATCATGTAAAAATAAAACTTCGCCGTAATTGAATTCTTGTCTTCGATCGACTCGGCCCGCAATTTGGACAAGTGTTGAAGAAGTGAAGACTCGATGATTGGCACCATAAACAATAACTGAGACTGCATCAAAAGTCACACCACGTTCTAAAATGGTTGTAGTGATCAAAATATCCGTTTTCTGCTGACGCATTGCTTGAACTTTTTCTAGGCGAAGCTCATCACTACCATAAACGGCGACAACTTCTTTGTCGAAAAATCGCTCAGCTATTAATGCATGCAATTGGTGAATTAATGAAATGCTTGGGCAAAATAGTAAAACTGAATTACGCACCAATAAACGTTTCAAATGATGTGCAATGATTTTAATATTTTTGCTAGAAAGACGTTGCCACGACTGAACCCAAAATCGGCGTGGCACAGGTAATGGCCTACGATGATATCTTGCTGGCAAAATACTGGCTGCTAACTTCTTTTGCTGTAAAAGCTTCCGTAATTCTTTCGTAGGGGTTGCTGTTAAGTACACCAAACTACTTCTTTTTTTTCGTGCGTTACGCACTCCATAATAAAGATGCTCGTTATTAACAAAAGGAAAAGAGTCGACTTCATCAACGATAAGTAAATCAAACGCTTGATGGAATTTCAATAATTGATGGGTGGTGCAAATCACTAGTTTCGTATAACGATACGGTTCTTGACTGTTTCCATGAAGTAAAGCAATTGCTTCATGAGGAAAAACCGCTTGGATTCTGGGAAACAGTTCTAAGCAAACATCGACACGCGGCGAAGCCAGCGCAATCCGCCCCCCTTCTTGTAAGGTTTGGTGTAAAACAGCAAATAACATTTCTGTTTTGCCTGCACCTGTAACTGCCCACACTAAGCGATTCTCTCTTATTTTTGCTGTCTCACAAAGTTCAACCGAGATCGCTTGCTGTCCCTTTGTTAATTGTCCAGACCACTCAAAAAAGACAGTTCTTGGGCTATTGAGCCTTTCTGGTAAATGACAAAATTTTTGACAAGAAGTCACACGGCCTAATTGAATGCACGCATGACAGTAGTATACATTTGTCGCCAGTCTGTTTTCTTTTTTGGATACGACTTCCCCGCACCGCTGACATTGAATTGTTAGGGGTGAACGCTCTAACATTGTTGGTAAATAAACCAGTTTTGTCTGTAATGAACGTTCTGTTTCTTCAATAATTATTTTACGTCCATGCAAATCTTCCATGTTAACCACCTCATTTATAAAATACGCATTTCTCTAGCTTTTTTACGAAAAAGGAAATCTCCCACCGTTATCTTTCTATTCTTATCTAGTCGTTACCTACTAAACAAACTCTTGATACGCTTTATTGTTTACACGAATCTTCCACTTTCGACTTACCTATATGCAGATTTTTTATAACAAATTTATCTACCTTTAAAGAAAAATTAATGTTAAAGTATATCTAGTAATTCAAGCTTTAATTTGAAAAGACTAGAGAGGAGCAAGCTTTATCATGGAAAATATTTTTTTAAAAAGACTAGAACTCAAAGCTTTTGAAGAAGATTCTGTTTTTTCAAAAATTGAAGGGCTGAATAAATTTAATTCACTAAATTTTAAAAAACCTATTACTTTTTTTTCAGGTGAAAATGGAACTGGAAAATCCACTTTATTAGAAGCAATCGCAGTCAATTGGGGATTTAATCCTGAAGGCGGTAGTATTAATTTTAATTTCTCTACAAACGATACTCACTTGGATTTACATAATTATTTAACTGTTGGAAAAAGTGTAAAGCGTGCTAAGGATGGCTTCTTTTTAAGAGCTGAAAGTTTCTACAATGTTGCTACATATGCAGAAAATATAGACTTAGATTTTTCTGAATATGGCGATAAATCCCTACATCATCAATCACACGGCGAAAGTTTTTTGAATCTGGTGAACCATCGGTTTAGAGGAAATGGTCTGTACCTGTTAGATGAACCTGAAGCGGCTCTCTCACCTCAACGCCAACTAGCCTTAATGATATCTATAAAAAAACTAATTGATGAGGGGTCTCAGTTTATTATTGTCTCTCATTCACCTATATTACTTGCAATGCCTGACTCACAAATTATTTCTTTTGATAAAGATAGTCCTTTAGAAATCACGTATGAAGAAAGTATGCCTTATGAAATAACCTCATTATTTTTAAACAACAAAAACAGAATTCTCTCTCATTTATTTGCTGAATAAGTCTGTTATTCGAATTGCTTATGCCATACTATAATGACTCGTATATAAAAATATTGTTAATCATTCTTTGAATTACTACTTTTAGACTACGGAAAAAGGCGTTTATTATTCAGAAAATAGATTGTTAAGTATGTTTTTTTAGTATCTAGATTAAAGTAAAAAATTAAAGACAGTTGTCTTTCTCTAGCTCACAGGACTAATTTCGGCTCTATAATTTATGGAACTGATAAACCAGAATGACTGCCTCAGCTCAATTCCAATTAACTAAAATCATAAAAAAAGACAAGTTGCTTTTTCGAAGATTCTCGAAAAAACAACTTGTTTTTACTCTTTTTTATCTGCTTGTGCTAACAAATCCAAGGCTTGTTCCAACACTTTTTCCCCGTTCATTAAGCCGTAATCAGACATGCTAATGACATCTGTTGGGATACCTTTTGGTGATAGACGCTTTTCAAAATCACTCTTCATATAACGAACTTGTGGACCTAACAATAACACATCGACTGGATTATTTTCTAAATTTGTGTCTGCTTCCGATGCAGAAGCCGCAAATATATGGGCATCTAAGCCTTGATTAAATGCTGCTTTTTGCATTTTTGTAACAAGTAAACTAGTACTCATTCCTGCGGAGCAAACTAACATAATTGTTTTTTTTGACATTTTAACAGCCCCTTTTACCATTGCCTTTTTCAATTTTCAACATTATCTATTAAAAATATTATAGTGTAAAGTTAATTTTTGTCAATCATTCTTGTTTTTTAAAGCGGATACAATCTTGGTTTAAACGTACCATGCTGATTTCAGTAATTTATTAAATACCACATATTCTTTTTCCAAATTCACTTGAACTACTTGGTAACTCGCATTCAACCAACCATAAGCGCCCTTTTCTGGATGCTTATAATCGTTTGCCCACCAATCGACATCTGTCTTAGCAGTTTTTGGTAAACCAGAATGAGGGAATAACAATTCATCAAACTGGGTAAAGGTCAAGGTAACTTGGGAACCGCCATTCGTTTTCAAATAATGAGTAATTGTATCATATTTTTTCTGTCGTGTATGTACCATTTTCCAGCGCCTCCCTTTTCTCTATCATACCTTATTATAACGTTTTTTTCCAAAAATCTCACAAAAAAGATGAGAGAAAAAGTTGCTATTCAGTTGATTCTTTTTTATACTGACTTTATTACGAGAGAAAAGGATACCCATATGTTAGAAAGCTATATTACAGTCAAACAAGATGGTTTCAGCGAGATTGAAATCAAGAAATCGCGATTTATCTGTTCTGTAAAGCGCGTAACATCAGAAGAAGAAGCAAAAGCCTTTATCGCCGCAATAAAAAAAGAACATTGGAAAGCCAATCATAATTGTAGTGCTTTTGTGATCGGCGAAAAAAATGACATTCAGCGGAGCAGCGATGACGGCGAACCTAGTGGCACTGCTGGTGTTCCAATGCTGGAAGTCTTAAAGAAAAAAGAGTTAATCAACGTAGTGGCTGTTGTCACTCGTTATTTTGGCGGAATAAAATTAGGCACTGGTGGTTTAATCCGAGCATATAGTCATGCTCTTTCCCACACTTTAGATGAAATTGGTTTAGTCATTGGCAAATTGCAACAAGAGCTATTGATTACGATCGCCTATCCTTTATTAGGAAAAGCCCAGGCCTTTTTAGAACATAGTCCCTACACGCTTAAAGAAACTATTTACACAGAGTCTATTCAGTTAATTTGTTTAGTAGATGAACAAGCAACAGAAACATTTATAGCTGAAATGACGGATTTACTTAACGGTCAGTTGACAATTGAAAAAGGCGCAACGAGCTATCACGAACTACCATTTAACGAAAAAGGAGCACAAGCAAATGACATTTGAAGAAGTATTGCCACAGATTAAAGCAGGAAAAAAAGCCGTACGTAAAGGCTGGAGCGGTTTTGAACTTTTTATTGAATTACGTGATGAAATTGGCACCTCCGAAGGTGAATTTTTACAAGTTACCCCGTATTTTTTAATCAAAACTTCTGATGAAGGCTACAGCATGTTTTCACCAACACCTTGTGATGTCTTAGCAGAAGATTGGGTGATTGTTGAAGCATAACTACACACATAAGGTCTGGCAGATTACGGCGATTGCTCGTTCTTCCAGACCTTAATTTTTAAATGTTTAAAGGAGTTTTTCTTATGCCAAAAGAATTTGAAACAAAACGGGTGCTTGTAACCGGTGCAGCTTCAGGGATTGGCCAAGCACAAGCAATTGCCTTTGCTGAGCAAGGTGCTGAAGTTATTGGCATCGACCTAGACGAAACGGGGTTAAAGCAGACAGCCGCACTGGTTAACCTAGATTCTACTAAGCCATTTACTTATTTTGTCGGTGATGTGTCTTCTCCCTCATTTGTGCAAGCCACGATGAAACAAATTGTGAAAGACAACGGCCAAATTGATATTTTATTAAATACGGCAGGTATTTTAGATGATTATCGTCCTTCTCTAGAAACTTCGGAAGCTTTATGGGATCAAATTTTAGCAACCAATTTAAAAAGTGTCTTTTTAGTGACCAATGCCATATTACCTTATTTCCTCCAACAAAAAAAAGGAGTAATCGTTAATATGGCATCTATCGCTGGCTTAGTAGCTGGGGGCGGCGGCGCAGCGTACACTGCCTCCAAACACGCAATCATCGGGTATACAAAACAACTTTCCTACGATTATGCCAAATTAGGCATTCGAGCAAATGCGATTGCGCCAGGTGCCATCCAAACACCCATGAACGCAGCTGATTTTGCAGGAGAAGGTGAAATGGCTACTTGGGTAGCAAGTGAAACACCTGCGGGCCGTTGGGCACAGCCACAAGAGGTGGCAAAACTTTCATTATTTCTAGCTAGTGATGACGCTGATTATATCCATGGCACAGTTATGACCATTGATGGTGGTTGGACCATGAAATAAAAAGACTTTACAGAGTGTCTGTTCTTCAGTAACATGTAACACAGTGAGGCAACTCACACCATAACACTTCAGTTGGCTTTGCTGCCCTTCCTTTGGTTATGGTTATCACTAAAACACGTCGTTGTTTTATAAAGGAGAATCTTAAATGAATCATTCATCAAATCCACAAACCAGTACGTGGTCAGCTACGGCGTTGGCTAAAATGGCGCTGGTTACCGCTTTGTATGTCGTTGTCACTGTACTTCTCGCTCCGCTTAGTTTTGGTCCGATACAGCTTCGTCTTGCCGAATTATTTAATTATTTAGGCGTTTTTAACAAGCGATATATCTGGTCCATTACGTTAGGGGTTGCGATTGCCAACACCGCTTCGCCTCTTGGTATCATCGATATAGTCATCGGTAGCGCTGGAACGTGCGCAGTCTTATGGATTGCCTATTTTGCGACAAAAAATCAGCAAAATTTATTGATTAAACTAATGCTGACGGCCATTCTTTTTGCTTTGTCCATGTTCACTGTCGCCGGACCCTTAACGTTCTTTTATCAGTTACCTTTTTGGTACACATGGTTGACCGTTGGACTTGGTGAACTTCTTTCAATGACAGTCGGCGGCATCCTGATTTACGTATTAAATAAAAAAATACAGCTTGTAAAACGCATCGAAGAATAAAAAAGCGCTTGGGATTTAAACCCCAAGCGCTTTTTAGCACTATCCTTTAGGTTGAATGAAGTCTCCTTGCCATTTTCCAAGAGATGGATTGTAATCAAAATACCAAAGTTGTGAAAAATATTGTTTTTGATGCTTGTATCCCGATAAAACACGACCGCTTTGAGTATCTTCCTCGTAGTCAATACAAGAAAAATGAAGCATCAGTGAAAAACTGGTTTCACTAATATGATGATAATTCGAAGCTGGCGCTACTTTCACTTTTTTTACATGATTTCTGATGCCCGCTTGTTGATTTTCTTGTAATACTGCAAGATGTTTTTGATAAAGTTTTTCTGTATAGTTATCTTTGACTACAGACAAATTTTCTTGATCCCACGCTTGTTGTATTTCTAAAAACGTTTGTTGTATTTCTTTTAAGAGTGCCTTTTTTTCTTTTGATGTTCCAGGTAATGCTGCCCACATTTCTTGAAAAGCGTCTTCATCGACTGGTTGATTTCTACGGCGTCTTTGCCAAATCATCGCGCCCCCAAAAAGAACAAAAAACACTGTTGAAATTAAGCCTTCCAGTGGCGTTGTGTTGCTGTTCCCGGTCTCGTTATGATGAACATAACTTCTTGATCCATCACCGCTTGGCGAAAAACCATTCGAGGGATTACCTCCGCTTGGACTTTCTACACGTCCGCCGCCATAGCCACCAGCTACAGCCGCCGCTTGATTAGGCCATAAACAAAAGGCCATGGCACAACCCACAAAAACTAAAATTAACTTTCTCATTTTCTCACCTTTCGACCCCTTCAAACCAACAAATGAATAAATAGACGCAGAATACTAAACAAAGCGCCAAGATTAACAATGATTAATAATACCTTCAGCCATCTGCCATATGGTTGTACTGATTGATAACTTCGTTGATAAATACTCAAGCCAAACAGGACCGCTGGCCACATAAATATACTAGATCTTGGGCCAAACGAATTACCCTCGCCCAAAAAATTCACATGAATGGGCACATGAGCTGGTAAATCAGGATAAACCACCACACTTAATAACAGTAAACTGACTGCCAAGACACTTGTAACAATAAACAACCGTTGACTAACTTTTTCAATCTGCTTGTTTCTCATTATCTTAGTTTTCTCCTCTATTTAATGATAGATATACTTTCAGTTTATGCCTCCCTATCTGAATTTGCAATAAAAAAAAGACAAGGAAACATTCGATTAAATGTCCTTGCCTCTGTTTTTAAAAACCTTAAATCAAGCCTTTCACACCTATATCTTTTCGATAGTACATTCCAGGAAATGAGTAATTATCCAATGTTTGATAAACTTTTTTGCGGGCTTCTTCAAGAGTCGAAGCAGTTGCTTCTGCTAAAAAGATTCGTCCGCCAGCCGAAACCAGAGCCTGTTCTGAACGAGTTACCCCTGCATAATAGATGGTTTCACCAGACATTTCTGGCAATGGTAGATTTGTCTTGTATTGATTAGGATAGCCTTCTGCTGCTACAACAACACCAACACTCGCTAACTCATTCCATGCAATCGTTGGTTGCTCTTTCACCAGCAATGAAGAAATTATTTCTGAAAGGGGACTCTCTAAACGTGCCAACACAACTTGTGTTTCTGGATCCCCAAATCGAGCATTAAATTCAATAACCTTGGGGCCAGTTGCTGTTTGGATTAAACCAGCATATAAAATCCCTTGAAACGGACGTTTTTCAGCCACCATTCCTTTAGCAGTCGGTTTCAGGACTTGGCTAATGGCTTGCTGAACCGCTTCTTCTGGGATCTGAGGCACTGGTGTGTAAGCACCCATCCCCCCTGTATTCGGACCAGCATCCCCATCGAAAATCCGCTTATGATCTTGAGCAATCACCATCGGATATACCTTCTCATTAGAAACAAAAGCCATTAAGGAAAATTCTTCTCCTTGCAAAAATTCTTCGATTACAACCGTTTGACCGCTTACTCCAAATTGTTGATCCTCCATCATCGCAACTAGCGCCCGTTTTGCGGCTGTTTTTGTTTCGGCAACTACTACTCCTTTTCCAGCTGCCAAACCATCCGCCTTAATAACAATTGGTACTCCTTGCTGTTCAATATATTCTAAGGCAGGTGCCAAACGTCGAAAGACCCGATATTCCGCCGTTGGAATCTGGTATTTTTGCATAAAATCTTTCGCAAAACTTTTTGAACCTTCAATTATTGCAGCTGCTTTTGTCGGGCCAAAAATCAGTAATCCCGCTGCTTGAAAGGCATCTACAATCCCTTCAATTAATGGCGTTTCTGGTCCGACGAATGTCCAATCAATCTGATTATCCTTCGCAAATTGAATTAGTTCCGTTTGCTGCTCTTCACTGATAGGTACGGTCCGAATATTATCACCACTCATACCAGGATTACCTGGTGCACAATAAACAGTCTTGACTTTGTCTTCTCGCTGTAATTTTTTGGCGATTGCATGTTCACGACCACCACGCCCAATCACTAATATATTCATCGGTTTCTCCTTTAAAAATTAATGTTTGAAATGACGAGTCCCAGTAAAAATCATCGCAATACCATAATGATTAGCTAGATCAATTGATGCTTGGTCTTTAATGCTCCCGCCTGGCTGAATAATTGCTTGAATGCCATGTTGTGCAGCATATTCCACGCTATCTGCCATGGGGAAAAAGGCATCACTTGCTAAGACGGCCCCTTGTAATTTTCCAGCTGCTTGGGCTTGATCAACTGCAATTTTTACTGAACCAATTCGATTCATTTGACCAGCGCCAATCCCCACCGTTTGGCTTTCATTGGCTAAAACAATAGCGTTTGATTTTACATGCTTGACTGCTTTCCAAGCAAAGTTCAATGCGTCTCTTTCAGCTGGTGTGGGTTGGCGCTCTGTAACAACTTGCCATGCTTGGTCATTTTCAACAACTGTATCCTGTTCTTGAATTAATAACCCGCCCATAACAGAAACTAATTCCACCGCTTTTTTTTCTTGAGCATGAAAATCTAACGTTAACAAACGAAGATTCTTTTTCTGAGATAACAGTGCCAAAGCTTCTTCCTCAAAACTAGGCGCAATAATTATCTCTAAAAAGATTTGATGCATTTCAGCCGCAGTCGCTTGGTCCACTGGACGATTCAAAACAACAATGCCACCAAAAATTGAAACTGGATCTGCTTCAAATGCCTGACGATAGGCTGCCAAAATCGTTTTTCCTGTTCCAATTCCACATGGGTTCATATGTTTAACAGCGACGACCGTAGGTTCTGTAAACTCGCTAGCAATCCGGAGTGCTGCATCAGCATCTCGAATATTGTTATATGACAGTTCTTTGCCATGAAGTTGTCGAGCGGAAGCAACGGATAATGATACAGGTACAACGGATTGATAAAAGGTGGCCTGTTGATGGCTATTTTCGCCATAGCGCAATGTTTGCTTACGTTCATAAGTAAGCGCCTGTTTCTCTGGTTCAGATTCACCCACTTGCGTCGTTAAATAGTCAGCGATAAGCGCGTCATAAGCAGCGGTATGACGAAAGACTTTTGCTGCTAATCTTTTTCTAGTGGCTAACTGGCTAGTTCCAGTGCTGCTAATTTCACTTAATACCTGTTCATAATCACTAGGATCAACCACTGCTGTTACGTCTTGATAATTTTTTGCCGCTGAACGTAACATGCTAGGACCGCCAATATCAATCATTTCAATCGCTTCTGCTTCAGAGATCGCTGGTTTTAAAATTGTTTCTTTAAATGGATAAAGATTCACTACTACAAGGTCAATAAATTGAATGCCTTGTTCAGTCAGTGCTTTTTGATGCGCTTGGTTTCCCCTTTTTGCCAAAAGTCCGCCATGGATATTCGGATGTAACGTTTTGACACGACCATCTAACATTTCTGGAAAGCCAGTGATGTCGTCAATAGCAAGTGTCGGTACCCCCGCTTCTTCTAAGACACCCCTTGTACCCCCAGTGGAGATAATTTCAAAGCCATTTGCAACTAAGCCTGCTGCAAATGTTGTCACTCCTGTTTTGTCTGAAACGCTAATCAATGCTCTTTTGGTCATTTCATTGTCTCCTTTACAATTTGTGAAATTATTTTTGGGTACCATTCGTGCTCAAGAGCATGAATTTTCTCTGCTAATGTGTCCAATGTATCTTCAGTATCAATCTTGGTGGTTGTTTGGAAAATAATCGGTCCTGTATCAACCCCAGAGTCAACATAATGGATAGTGATTCCTGTTATTTTCACTCCATAATGAAATGCCTCTTCAATTCCGTGAAGACCTGGAAAACTAGGTAACAGAGAAGGATGAATATTGACGATTCTCTTTGGATAAGCCTCCAGTAAAGTCTTGCCGATAATTCTCAAATAACCAGCTAACACGATTAAATCGATCTGATGCTCTTTTAAATGTTTCAATACTTGTTCTTCATACTGCCCACGAGATGGAAAATCAGATGGTGAAAAGCAAACAACGGGAATCTTGCGTTTTTTGGCACGGGTCAATACATAGGCTTCAGGCTGGTCACAAAAGACTAAGCTCAACTGCCCTGCGATTTTTTTCTGGGAAAAAGCTGCAGCAATCGCCTCAAAATTGCTACCATTGCCAGATGCAAAAACAGCTATCTTCATAAGGCTTCCTTAAAAATAACGGCTTTCGTTTTCCTAGGTACCAAACGACCAATTTCAAAAGCTTCTGGCAAAAGCTCCTGAACTTTTTCAACATGCTCTGGACTCACCGCTAAAATCATCCCTAAGCCCATATTGAAAATTTCATACATTTCTTCAGGTGGAATTTCACCGTATTTTTGAATCAATTTAAAAATTGGTAGCACTGGCCAACTATTTAATTGAATCTCTGCAGCTAATGAGGAAGAAAACATTCTTGGTAGATTTTCTAAAAACCCGCCGCCAGTAATATGCGCAGCCCCATGCACGAGTCCTGCTTTTAACAATGGCAATAATTCCTTCACATAAATTTTTGTTGGTGTTAATAATTCTTCCCCTAACGTTTTGGGTGCCAATTCTGGAAGCTTGTCCGTTGTTTTAAACGAATGTTTCTTAAAAAAAACATTTCTTACTAAAGAGTAACCATTAGAATGAAGACCACTTGAAGGAAGACCAATCAAGAAATCGCCTTCTTTTACGTTACTTGGAGTCAAGAGTTGACTTTTCTCAGCAATACCCACGGCAAAACCAGCCACGTCATAAGCATCTGCTTCATACATATCAGGCATTTCAGCTGTTTCGCCCCCAATTAAGGCTGCATTCGCCTCACAACAGCCAGTCGCAACACCCGCAACAATTGCTTCAACTTTAGCTGGATTAACGGTCCCTAACGCTAAATAATCTAAAAAATATAACGGTTCGGCGCCTTGTGCGACGACATCATTGACACACATTGCTACACAATCAATTCCGATTGTCTCGTGTTTCTGTTCTTCAATTGCCAAGAGTAACTTTGTGCCTACGCCATCCGTTCCTGATACCAAAACTGGTTCTTTAAGCTTGTAACTACTTAAATCAAAACAACCACCAAAACCACCAAGCATGCCCAACGTTCCCGTCCGTTGTGTCTTTTGGCTATGCTTTTGAATTCGTTCCACTACTTCGTATCCTGCCTCAACATTTACGCCAGCTTTTGAATAGGCATTTTCCATGTCAATTCCTCCTAGTTTCTTTTTTCAAGGATGCTTGATATTGTTCTTCATAATCATACAAAGGCGTTGGATAGTCTCCATTAAAGTAAGCCATACACAGCCCAGAATAAGGAGCATCATAATTTAATTGAATCCCATCAATCAGCCCTGCTTCACTCAAAAAAGCCAGCGAATCTGCGCCAATCTGCTCTTTGATCTCTTCAATTGAATAGTTTGCCGCAATTAGTTCGTCCCTCGTCTGTATATCAATGCCATAAAAACACGGATATTTTAATGGCGGTGAAGCAATTCTGACATGAACTTCTTGCGCTTCTGCTTCTTTTAATAAATGGATAATGCGCCGAATAGTGGTTCCGCGAACAATCGAATCATCTACTAAAACGACTTTTTTTCCTTTGACCACGCCACGAACTGCCGATAGTTTCATACGGACACCTTGTTCTCTTAATTCTTGTGTCGGCTGGATGAATGTTCGAGCGACATATTGATTTTTTACTAAACCTAGTTCGTAAGGTATCTGTGCTTCTTCTGCATAGCCGCTAGCTGCAGACAATGACGAGTTCGGTACCCCAACTACCATATCAGCTGCGACTGGACTTTCGATCGCCAAGTTCTTCCCCATTCTTTTACGAGCTGTATGCACATTAACTCCAGCAATATTTGAATCTGGTCGTGCAAAATAAATATATTCCATTGCACAAATTGCCGGTTGGACTTCCGTAGTGAAAACCTCTATTTTCAAGCCTTCATCAGAAATGATGACTACTTCACCAGGCGCCACATCTTGAATAAAGCGAGCCCCAACTGTTTCTAATGCACACGTTTCGGATGCCACAACGTACGCCCCATTGTTCATTTGTCCGATGGAGAGAGGGCGAAAGCCGTTGGGATCCAGTGCAGCAATCATCATCGTTTCTGTTAATAAAAGATAAGCAAAGCCCCCCTTAACCAAATTCAAGCTCTCTTTTAGTTTATCGAGAAACGAGACAGCAGTGCTTTTTCGAATCAAGTGCATTAAAATTTCAGTGTCTGAATTGGAATGAAAAATAGCTCCTTCTCTTTCTAGTTGTTTTCGTAAACGCTTGGCATTTGTCAAATTGCCATTGTGTGCTAACCCAATTTGACTATCATAAAATTTAAATAAAAATGGCTGAATATTATCCACGCTACCCGTACCAGCGGTTGCATAGCGTACATGACCAATAGCCGCCGTTCCTTCTAACGCATTCAGTTGTTCTTGCTTTTGGAATACTTCTGCTAATAAACCTAAATCACGGTGGCCATCTAATTTCCCAGAATTGTTCGCCACAATTCCCGCGCCTTCTTGGCCTCGATGCTGTAAGCTGTGTAAACCAAAATAGGTCACTTGTGCCGCATCAGGATGACCCCAAATACCAAAAATACCACACTCTTCATTTAAGCTTTTTGCTTCATAAGACATGGAATCGCATCCTCCCATAAGGCTTTGGCTTCTTTTGTTGAACAATTGATCACATCATCTAACGCATGAATGATCAAACCAGTTTCAGTCACTTTCCCAATATGTTGAGCTTTTCTTCCGATAAGTGTTTCAAATGCTTCTTGATGCTGGGGACTAACTGAAAGAATAAAACGGGATTGCGTCTCCGCAAATAGATATTCTTTTGCTAATGGCAGTGTCACCTGTAACCCCAGTTCGTTAGCAAAAGCCGACTCGGCTAAAGCAACGGCAACGCCGCCTTCAGCGCAATCATGCGCGCTAGCAACTAGGCCTGCTTGAATTGCTTTTAAAACTAATTCTTGGTTTGCTTTTTCCTCTTTTAAATCAAATGAGCGTAATTGCCCTTCAATTCGACCCAGTTGCATTTTTTGAATTTCTGAGCCGTTAAAATCTGCGTGGGTTTCACCGATGAGATAAATTAAGTCATCCACTTGTTTAAACGCTTGTGTGGTAATTTGTGAAACATCTTCAATCACGCCCACCATGCCGATCATTGGCGTTGGATAAATGGCTTGACCATCTGTTTCATTGTAAAGAGAGACGTTCCCTGAAATCACGGGTGTTCCTAGCTGACGGCAGGCTGCGGCGATTCCATCCGCTGACGTCCATAATTCCCAAAAACTTTCTGGTTTATCAGGGGAACCATAATTCAAACAATCAGTGATAGCCAAAGGTTGTGCTCCACTTGCTACAATATTACGGGCTGCTTCTGCAACCGCAATTTGCCCACCTATTTCAGGATTTAAATACAAATAACGGCTATTACAATCTGTCGTCATCGCTAAGGCTTTATTGGTGCCCCGCACTCTTAAAACAGCTGCATCACTTCCTGGTTGCACCACTGTATTCGTTTGTACTTGACTATCATAGGTTTCGTAAACTGATTTTTTCGATGCAATCGTTGGCTGTTGCAATAGGCGTTTTAATAATTCCGTACTATTCGTAATTTCTGGAATGAAGGGCGCTAATTTTTTAAAAGCACGCATCCGCTCTGGTTCTTGATAGGCTTTCTGGTAGACAGGGGCTTCTTCTGCCAAAGCATCTACTGGTACATCTGCGACTATTTTGCCACCGTGAAAGACACGATACTGTCCATCATCTGTTACGGAGCCAATCGCTACCGCTTCTAAGTCATACGTTTGAAACAATTCACAAACTTGCTGTTCTGCTCCTTTTTCCACACAGATTAACATCCGTTCTTGGGACTCAGACAAGAGCATTTCATAGGGGCTCATCTGCGTCTCTCTCTGCGGAACTTTATCTAGCTCTAGAATCAAGCCTGAACCTGCTTTTGATGCCATTTCAGCACTTGAAGAAACCAAGCCAGCCGCCCCCATATCTTGGATGCCGATTAAAATATCTTGATGATTTTTGATTAAATCAAGACAAGCTTCCAATAATAATTTTTCCATAAACGGATCACCTACTTGTACCGCAGATCGTTGCTGTTCTTCACCTTCACTAAATTCTTCTGAAGCAAAGGTCGCACCATGAATTCCATCTCGTCCTGTTTTCGCACCTACGTAAAGAATGCTATTTCCGACGCCTTTTGCTTGGCCTTTTTGAATCTCATCATGACGAATCAATCCCACACACATAGCATTAACAAGTGGGTTTCCTTGATAACATGGCTCAAAAGCAATTTCGCCGCCAACGGTTGGAATACCAATACAATTTCCATAACCGCTAATCCCCGCCACAACTTCTTGAAACAAATAACGTGTTCGTGCATCCGTCAGTTCGCCAAATCTTAACGAATCCAGTAAAGCAATCGGCCGCGCCCCCATACTGAAAATATCGCGAATAATTCCACCAACGCCTGTAGCTGCTCCTTCGTAAGGTTCTACTGCAGAAGGATGATTATGGCTCTCTGCTTTAAAAACAACAGCTAATCCGTCACCAATATCGACAATCCCAGCTCCTTCACCAGGGCCTTGAAGCACTTGTGGCCCTTCCGTCGGAAACTTTTTTAAAACGGGCTTGGAATTTTTGTAAGAGCAATGTTCACTCCACATCACGGAGAATAAGCCAGTTTCTGTATAATTAGGTTCTCTTTGCAAAATGGTCTCAATCTGATGATATTCTTCATCTGTTAGTCCCCATTCTGCATACAACCGTGTCTCCTTGATTTCTTTTGGTGTTGGTTCATTCATCATTGGCTTAATTCCTTTCCAAAGTTTTTAATGATTGAAGCAAAAAAGCTGCGTCCATCTGTTGAACCTAACAATTCTTCCATCGCTCGTTCCGGATGAGGCATCATTCCTAGAACATTGCCCTGTTCATTACAAATACCAGCAATATTCGCAAGACTCCCGTTCACCTTTTCTTGATACGTAAAAACAATTTGGTTCTTTTCTTTCAGCTCTTGCAACGTTTTTTCATCACAATAGTAATTCCCTTCGCCATGTGCTACTGGTAAATGTATCGAAACATTTTCAGGATACTCGCTTGTAAACTTTGTGTGCGTATTCACTTTCAATGGGACACTTTTACAAATAAAACGAAGCGAATCATTTCTTAGCAACGTGCCAGGAAGTAAGCCAATTTCTGTTAAAATTTGAAAGCCATTACAAGTGCCAAAAACCATTTTGCCTTCTGTAGCAAAGCGAATCACCTCATTGATAATTGGCGAAAACCGAGCAATTGCACCACAACGTAAGTAATCGCCATAAGAAAAACCACCAGGCAATAACACGCCATCAAATTTTGCTAAAGAAGTGGCATCGTGTCGGACAAATTCTGCATCGACGCCCATCACCTCTTTGACAGCCCACAATAAGTCTGCATCACAATTGGATCCTGGAAAAACAATCACTGCCAATTTCATTTAAATTTCCTCCAAAGATAAAATTTCAAAACGATAGGATTCCATATTTACATTGGCTAATAGTTGATCACAAATTTGTTCAATTTTCTCTTCAATTGCTTCTGTCTGCTGGACGTGCATTTCAAAATACTTACCGACACGGATTTCGGCTACTTCTGTAAAACCAAGCCGATGGACTGCTTCCTTAACCGCTTCACCTTGGGGATCCAAAATTGATTCTTTATACGTAACATAGACTTTGACAAAATACATACGCGCTTCCTCCTCAATTAGCTGTTAGTAAACGTTGTAAAACTTCTTCATATACAGGAACTATTTCTCCTAATTCACGGCGATAAACATCTTTATCCAGATGTTCGTTTGTGTTTAAATCCCATAAACGACAGGTGTCTGGAGAAATTTCATCTGCCAGTAACAATTGATTGGCCTTCGTCCGACCAATCTCGATTTTAAAATCGATCAAACAAATATTGAGGCGTTGAAAGAGTTGACTAAGCGCCTGATTAATTTGTAAAGCCAATGCTTTGATCTCCACAATTTCAGCAGGAGTGGCTACTTTTAGAAATTGAATATGGTCTTCGTTAATAAAAGGATCATCCAGACGATCTTCTTTGTAATAAAATTCAATAATGGGCGTCACTAATTTAGTGCCCTCTTCAATCGCTAAACGTTTTGAAAAACTTCCTGCCGCATAATTACGTACGACAACTTCCAAAGGAATCATTTCTACGGCCTGAATTAATTGTTCGTGTTCAGATACTTTTTTGATAAAATGATTGGGAATCTTCTGTTGCTGTAAATGTTCAAAAATTAGACTAGTGATTTGATTATTTAAAGCGCCTTTCCCAAGAACTTTGTCTTTTTTTTGACCGTTTAAAGCTGTTGCTTGATCAAGATATTCCACAAAAAGAACCGCTGCATTTTCTGTTTGATACAACTTCTTCGCTTTTCCTGTATACACAAGTGCTTTCTTTTCCATTCTTTCCCTCTTCTCGTTAGCTTCATGAACGCTATTCTTTCTATGTCAGCTGATTCACATCAGTTAAAAACTTACATTAGTTACAAAAAAACAACAATCGTTCGTGTTTGTTGAATGTAAAAATAAAAAACTTGCTTGGAGCAAGCATTTATTAAGTTACATTCCAAATACCAACAGTCTCAATTTCCTTTAACGTTTCTGATAAACAAGGTGTTGTAATGGTGACGTGGCCCATTTTTCTGCCAACTTTTGATTCGGCTTTTCCATAGTAATGGACTTGCCAAGTGGGTTTTGACGTGCATAACTGGTAGCTTTTTTCTAAGTGTTCACCTAAGAGATTCACCATAACCACTGGTTGAAGTAACTGGGGTAACCCAATGCCCCAATTGCTAATCCCTCGAATATGCGCATCAAATTGACTAAATGAGCAAGCTTCAATAGAGTAATGACCTGAGTTATGAGGCCGTGGCGCTAATTCATTGACGTACAACTCTTCTGAATCCGTTAAAAACAGTTCGATAGCTAAAACCCCAGATAAATTTAATTCCTCAGCAATGTGTTGCGCCAATTCCGCTGCTTTTTGTTGCACATTCTCAGAAATTCGAGCTGGCACAATTGATTCATGCAAGATATTCTTTCGATGAATGTTTTCAGATACAGGAAAGCTTTGGTAACCATGCTTATTCCCTGCAACGATGATTGAAAGTTCTTTAGTGAAAGGCACCCACTTTTCTAATTCACAAGTAGCGTTAGCTAATAATTCAGTCGCTTGGGAGAAATCCTCTTCGCATTTTAAGACGACCTGTCCTTTTCCATCGTATCCACCTTGAATAGTTTTTAAGACACATGGAAAACCAATCTTTTCTGTTGCTTGTGGCAGCTCTTTCTGACTTTTCACTTCCGCAAAAGGGGCAATCTTACAGCCAATCGATTGAAGAAACGTTTTTTCAAGCAATCGATTTTGAGTAATTTTTAACAATTCTGTTCCTTGTGGCAACTTTTCTAGTGGAATGGCCTTTTCTAGGGAGGCCACTTCAATATTTTCAAATTCATAGGTGATCACATCGCATAACTCTGCTAGTTCAGTTAAAGCAGATATCTGATCAAAGGCTGCCACAATTTGACGGTCAGCTACTTGACCAGCTGGACTATTGAGCGTTGGGTCCAACACAATCATTTGGAAACCCATTTTTTTACCACTCATGACTAGCATTCGCCCTAACTGTCCCCCACCTATAATGCCAATAGTTGCTCCGACTTTTAAAGGTTTATTCAAGTTGTTCCCCACTTTCCACAACCGCTTTTTCCAATGATTGTCGTCTTGCTTGGATTCTTTCTGCCAACTGTAAATCATCAATACTTAGTATTTCTGCAGCTAATAACCCAGCATTGGTAGCACCTGCTGAGCCAATCGCAGTTGTTGCTACAGGAACTCCCCCTGGCATCTGCACAATAGACAACAGTGAATCAATACCGTTTAATGTTCGTGTTTTAACTGGAACACCAATGACAGGTAAGGTTGTCTTTGCAGCTACCATCCCTGGTAAATGAGCCGCTCCGCCTGCGCCAGCAATAATAACCTTCAATCCTTTTATTCGTGATTCCTCTGCAAAACGAAACATCAAGTCAGGGGTCCTATGTGCTGATATCACTCGTTTTTCATAAGAAATTCCCAACTCTTCCAACACAAGACAAGCAGCTTTCATCGTTGCCCAGTCTGAGGTACTTCCCATAATCACAGCGACTAATGGTTTCATGAATGTAATAACTCCTTCCGCCTTTTTTCACTGTTATTCTAACAATGAGAAAAAGAGATGTCAAAGAAAAACCGAAATATTATAGATTAAAATTATATAATGTTCGTGTTTATCAAAAAAAAGAGTCATCGGAAAGATGACTCTTTTTTTGCTATTTTTAGCGTTGCTTCCTCTTTAAGAAGAAACGTCGCCTGTATTAATAACTGGTTGTGTGCCCTTATCAGTAATGATTGAGACTAGTAAATTATTAATAAGTTGTACTTTTCGTTCATCGGTAAAATTAATTTCTTGCCCTTCTTCAATCTGTTCTAAGGCCATTTGTGTCATGCTTACCGCACCTTCAACAATTGTTTGTCGAGCCGCTAAGATTGCTTTTGCTTGCTGTCTTTGCAACATGGAGCTAGCAATTTCAGTTGCATAAGCTAAATGATTCAACCGTGTTTCGATAACCTCTACACCAGCCACTGCTAAGCGTTCTTGCAATTCTTTGGTTAACTCCTCGGAAATTTGTTCGGTATTTCCTCGCAGAGTTACATCATTATCTGAAAAAGTGTCATAAGGATATTGTGTTGCTACATGCCGGATTGCCGTTTCGCTTTGAATTTCCACAAAGTCTTGATAATAATCGACATTAAATAACGCCTTAGCTGTATCGACTACCCGAAAAACGATGACCGCAGAGATTTCGATTGGATTCCCGTCAGAGTCATTGACTTTTAATAGAGAACTATTGAAATTTCGTACTTTCAAAGAAATGTTCATTTTTTGCGTAAATGGAATGGTAATAAACAACCCATTTTCTTTAATCGTACCTAAGTAGCGACCAAAAAATAAAATAGCTTTCGCCTGATTGGGACTAACAATGGTTAAGGAACTTAAAAATAAAATAGCCCCAACTAACAAAATAATACCTAAAACAACAAGAACACCATTAGTATGACTCGCTCCATAAATAAATAAACCAATTCCCGCAATTAAAATAACTAATAAGCTCGCAATTCCTACGTAGCCACTCATATAAAATGTTTTTTTCTCTTCCATCTGTTTCACTCTCCTAACTCATTTATCTGGTCCTTATTATACACCTCATTGCCTTCAATAGAGTAACTTTTAACATTAAATAAACTGATTTTTTCGGGGCTCTTGTAGTATACTGAGAACAAAGAAATCCCAAGAAA
This sequence comes from Enterococcus sp. DIV1316a, assembly GCF_050536915.1. Classification (NCBI taxonomy): domain Bacteria; kingdom Bacillati; phylum Bacillota; class Bacilli; order Lactobacillales; family Enterococcaceae; genus Enterococcus; species Enterococcus sp. DIV1316a. The sequence continues at coordinate 1,519,791 of NZ_CP172913.1, forward strand.
AGGAGTGATAGAATGCGCTATTTAAGCAAGGATATTTTAGAGGAAGTCATCACTCAACGCCCCTCCGACTCTTATAAAAGTAATTTTGGGCGTGTTGTATTAATCGGAGGAAACCGACAATATGGCGGAGCCATCATCATGAGTACCGAAGCGTGTATCAATAGTGGCGCTGGTCTCACCACTGTGATTACTGATGTTAAAAATCACGGGCCTTTACATGCAAGATGCCCAGAAGCGATGGTCGTGGGCTTTGAAGAAACAGTCCTTCTGACGAACGTCGTAGAGCAAGCGGAGGTTATTTTAATTGGTCCAGGTTTAGGCTTAGATGCTACTGCACAACAAATATTAAAGATGGTACTCGCCCAACATCAAAAAAAACAATGGTTAATTATCGATGGCTCAGCAATTACCCTGTTTAGCCAAGGCAATTTTTCCCTTACCTATCCTGAAAAAGTTGTTTTCACACCTCATCAAATGGAATGGCAACGTTTGAGTCACTTACCTATCGAGCAACAAACACTGGCAAATAACCAGCGTCAACAAGCAAAATTAGGCAGTACGATTGTTTTAAAAAGTCATCGCACCACAATTTTCCACTCAGGAGAACCTTTTCAAAATAAAGGTGGCAACCCTGGGATGGCTACTGGCGGAACTGGGGATACCTTGGCTGGCATCATTGCTGGTTTTTTAGCTCAGTTTAAGCCGACAATTGAAACCATTGCTAGCGCCGTTTACTTACACAGTCTCATTGGTGATGATTTGGCCAAAACCGACTATGTTGTTTTACCAACGAAGATTAGTCAAGCCTTGCCGACATATATGAAAAAATATGCCCAGCCACACACTGCACCTGATTCTGAACTATTAGAACAGAAGCGTTCGAGATAAAACCCGAAAAGGCTAAATGGTGACAAATTTTGGGTTAAAAAGCAGGATTTAAGCCTGGGCCGAAAATCAAAAGCGATTTTCAGCCCAGGCTCTCTTTTTATTTTTCCTTATAAACATTTTTTAACGTTAATGGAGCGCCAAAGGTATGAAAATTCAAGCCTTTGACTTTATCATTTTGCAGGACTGTTTGTTCATTTTGGCTAAGTGGAATCATGCCAGCAGTCGTTTCAATCACTTCTTTTTCAGCTGCAATCAGTGTCGCCCATCTTTTTTCTGGCTCTAAGGCATAGGTTGTGGCTGCTTCATCTAATAATTTGTCATAGACAGGGTTCTGATAATTGCGATCATTGCCCTTGTATAAAGTCATCAGGGTAGAAATAGGATCTTGATAGTCTGGTGTCCAGTAAATTAAGAATAAATCATAGTCACTTTCTCGCCCAAAGTTCAATGCAGCTTCGGTCGGCAATGCGGTTAGCTCTATTGTCAAACCAGGAAACAGTTCTTGTAGCGAGCCTTGCAAACTTTCACCAATTTTTTTGTAAGAACCATCATCTGTTACCATCAATTCAACGTTAACCTTTTCTCCTAATTCTGCTTGTGCTTTTTTCCAATAACTTTGCGCTTTTTCTTTGTTATAAACCATTAAATTACCTGCTTCTTGACGAAAATCGAGGCCCGTTGTGGGATTCGCCACAAAGCCTTCCGTAATCGCACCATGTAGCGCTTTAGAACCATCTGCAATAATATTATTGACTAGATTTTCTTTATCTATGCCTAAAGCCAACGCTTTACGCAGGTTTTCGTTTGCAAGCGGCGTTGCTTGCCCTTTCCGTTTTTGATTTAAGCGCAAATAGTTCATTGTCGCTGTTGGGTACGAATGATACAACGTATTATTTTTATTCTGTTGCGCCAATTCACCACTTAGTGTAGCCACATCTAATTGTCCATCTTCAAAAAGATTCAATGCGGTAGATGTTTCTTTGATAACCGTATAATTGATAATGTCTGAGCGCACGTTCTGGTGATCCCAATAGCGATTATTTTTTGCTAGTTGCCAGTCCATCTTTGTTTGCTGCCAATCTTTTACCACAAACGGACCATTATAGACGACTTTATCACTAGCAGTTCCATAGTCCGCACCAAATTGTTCGACTACTTTTTGATTTTGCGGGAAAAATGTAGGGAAAGCTAACAAGGACGTAAAGTACGGTTTTGGCTCTTTGAGCGTCACTTTTAATGTATAATCATCCACAGCTATGACACCAAGTTCATTGGGTGCTAATTTCCCAGCTGAGATTTCTGCACCATTTTGAATTGTTTCAACGATGAGGAAGCTATAAACAAAGCCATTTTTAGGATCAATCATTTTTTTCCAAGCATATTCAAAATCATGCGCTGTGACAGGATCATCGTTACTCCAAACCGCTTCTTTTCTCAAAGAAATCGTGTAGGTTTTTCCATCTTCTGAAATCATCGGCAATGCTTTTGCTACGGCTGGTACCAATTGGTCTTGTTCATCTAAACTATATAACCCTTCAAACGCTGCAGTTTGGACAATAGCATCTGGAAAATCCAATAATACAGAGGTGTTGAGCGTTGTTAATTCCGAGGGTGACATCAGTTGAACGGCTTCTTTGGTATTTTTCTGTTTCTTTTTATTTTCATTTTTATTGGTACACCCAGCTAAAAATCCTACCAATAAAATACAAACCATTGTGATTTTTAAATACTTTTTCATCTTCTTTCTCCTATAACTCTTCATTTTTTTATACTCTTACTTACAGAAAGACAGCTTCCCGTTTTATTCTGTTCTTTCCACAAGCATCCAGACAACGACCGCTGGCTCCAACCCATCATTATAATTAATGTGCCCCTCACCAGCTTCAATTAATTGGGCTTGTCCAGCTTTTCCGACTAAGTCTTGACCATCTTCTAAAATCGTATGTGCTTCGCCAGAAATCACATAAGAATATTCATCCTGTTCATGGCGAGCATATCCAGCTAAAGGCCGCTTTTCACCAGGTTGTAATGTAATAATGCCCATTTGAACTTGTGCATTTGGTTGGTTTTCTTTATCAAAAAAAATCGTCATTTCTTCTGATTCTGCTGATTTAATAAGCAATAGCTTTCCCTCCTTTTTTAAATCTTATATCTTCCATTATTCCTTTAAATAGAATCAAAGTCAATATTTTTATAGAAAATTCTGAATATTCTACACAAAAAAAAGAGAGCATGAATTCTCTCTTTTTTGTCTCTTTAAACTTTTACAATCCAGCCTTCTGGCGCTTCTTTGTCACCAAACTGTATGCCAACCAGTTCATCATATAGTTGCTTAGTCACTGGTCCAACTTCCGTTTCACTATAAAATACATGGAAATCTGTGCCGTTTTGAATCCCACCAATAGGAGAAATAATCGCCGCTGTGCCACAAGCACCCGCTTCGGAGAAGTCCGCTAATTGATCAATGTAAACGTCTCCTTCAAGCGCCGTCATCCCTAAACGTTCTTTTGCTAGCGTCAATAATGAATATTTAGTAATACTTGGTAAAATAGACGCTGATTTCGGCGTAATAAAAGTACCCTCTTTGGTTATGCCAAAGAAATTAGCTGCACCAACTTCTTCAATTTTCGTATGCGTATACGGATCTAAATAAATGCAATCACTAAATTCTTTCTCATGTGCTTCTGCACCTGGTAAAAGACTAGCTGCATAATTGCCACCCACTTTAGCGGCCCCGGTTCCTCGACCGGCCGCTCGATCATATTCAGAAACGATAAAGTTGGTTGGTGCTAAACCATTTTTAAAATAGGAACCAACCGGCACGCAAAAAATAGAAAAAATGTATTCTTTGGCAGGTGCTACGCCAATATTATCGCCGACACCAATCATATAAGGGCGAAGATACAACGTGCCACCCGTTCCATATGGCGGTAAATAAGCAAGGTTGGCTTTCACCACTTCTTGGCATGCAGAAACAAAGGTTTCTACTGGCACTTGTGGCATCAGTAGACGCGCACAACTTTTTTGTAGCCGTTTGGCATTTTCATCTGGACGAAACAAATTGACAGAACCATCTGCACATTGATACGCTTTTAATCCTTCAAAACATTGTTGGCCATAATGTAGAGCAGGCGAACCTTCACTAATCGTTAACTGATTGTTATCTGTTAGCGTGCCTTCTTCCCACTTGCCATCTCGCCAATAACTAATATAACGAAAGGGCGTTTTAATGTAAGAAAATCCTAAATTATTCCAATCAAGATTGGCTTTTTCCATTGTCGTAGCACCTCAATTATTTTGATTTTTTATCTTAATTAGTGTAATTGTACCCACCAAAAACTAGAAAAGCAAGTCTTATTCTCATTCTTAACTTTCTTAACTTTTGTTATTTTTTCTTACTTGTCCATTTCTCCCTCGCAAAAAAACCTTGATAACCGTTTCTTGAATTGCAACGGAATATCAAGGTGTCGAAAAATTATTCAGTATACTCTTTGGTTTCTTGTAACGTACCATCTTGCTTATAGATTTTCAGCTTTGTTTGCTTATTCCGAGCAATTTCTTGAGCTCGTTTAACCGCCTCTTGTTTGTGGGTAAATGTATTACTTGCTTTTTCAGCGCTATCTGAAATCACCAACCATTGGTCGTCTTTATATTTAACGTTGACAGCCGCCGTTAATAATTTTCCCGCATGTTTATCCTGTTTATGCGAATCTTGTTTCGTAGGATTTGCTTCTTGTTCAAATGCCTTTTTGTCTGCTGCACTTGCCTCTTGATACCATTTCTCCGCTTGACTAATCGCAATTGGAATGGCGCGATCATCAGGGTAGCCATCCGCAAGCAACGCATTGCCAATATCTATCGCTTTTTTCCGAATCAAAGGTGCTAAATTTTTCATTGATGTAGGATAATCATTCATATTCCAAGGCATCAAAATCTCCTCCTTAAATTCTGTCTATTACTAGCTTACTACAGAAAAGGAACATTTGAAAAAGAAATGATTACTTTGAATATTTCCTGAACCTTCTTGAGAGAATAAGCCTAATTTCCCATTAGCCAAACTTCTCAATCTTTGAGTGTATAATTACTCATTTCCCTTTGAATCAGTTATGATAAAGGAAGAAATAAATAAATTTTTTGGAGGGATTTTCATGAAAATGTCTAAAGTACTCACCACTGTTTTGACGGCAACTGCTGCTCTTGTGCTGCTTAGTGCTTGTTCATCTGATAAAAAAACAGATAGTAGTTCTAGTAGCAAAGAAACAGCTAATTCAAGTACAGAAGTAGTCTCTGGTGCTTCAATTAGTGCCAAGCCTGAAGAGCTCGAAATGGCGTTAAGTGATAAAGGAAATTGGATTGTCGCAGCTACTGACAATGTCACTTTTGATAACGAGGTAACAGTTGCTGGTACTTTCCATGATAAGGGGAAAGATTCCAACGATGTCTATCGTAAATTAGCGCTTTATTCTCAAGATGATAATAAAAAAGTAACTGCTGAATATGAAATCACAGTTCCTAAGCTAATCGTTTCTTCTGAAAATTTCAACATCGTTCACGGGACTGTCAAAGGTGATATTGAGGTGAAAGCAAATGGCTTTACTTTAAATGGTACCAAAGTTAATGGCAATATTACTTTTGATAAACAAGAATACAAAGATTCTGCTGACTTAGAAAAAGATGGTGCCACTGTTACTGGTGAAGTCACCGTAGCCAATAATTAAGTTATTACCAGACAATTTTAACTAGTAAAAAACCAATGACAAATGTTCAATCAAATTTGTCATTGGTTTTAGTTTGTAAACACAGTGCCAGCATTGGTAGATAATTACAAAATGAACTCACTCTTTGCCATAAGCCTAAATAATTAAATGGTTTTACCTGTTGCAACTGTGGAATCCTTGCTAAGCCATATAAGCCGGCTGCAAGCATACATAAAATAAACAAAAAGCCAAAAAGGTTTTTATTTTTTTGCGAACCGTATTTACTGTAGATAATGGTTAAGACGCCTGATAACAACAAAAAGCCTGTATAACCGACTGCTGATCCTCCGTTATGAAGCGCGGCAGCAACTGTGCCAGCGGTTGAAGTGTCTACGCTGAAGAGTCCACTGAAAATACAATCAAATAAACCATAAGCGCCAATCATTGCCACTACTAACCAAGCACCTTTTTTCGTTTTTCTGGAAAAAATAGAATATATCCTAGGTAAACTTGCTAACATCAACATTCCCGCAATGATAGTTAACCGATTAAAGTTTTCCCTAACTGGACTATTCACATCACCTAATAAGCTAATTACTTCTGTCAATTGATTGTAACCTTGATCTTTGAATCCGACATAATAAGGTGTAAAAAAATCAAGTAAGACCCCTAAAACTAAAAAATAGCCGCCATATTTTTTTAAAAACTGCATCTATTCACCTCAATTTTGATTTTCTATTTACTTCAAGTATAGCATATCAAAAATTCCAAATAATGAAACTTTCTTTTCCACTAAAAAACTTTTCGTCAGCGCGAGACGAAAAGTTTTACTTTAGGATTCAATAGAATCTACAATCTTATCATTTTCTTTTGATTCATTTAGCCACTCCGAGACAATAATTTTAATGATTGCAGCAACAGGAACTGCTAAAAACATCCCTAAGACGCCGAAGTACGCTCCCCCAATCGTGATTGAAACAATAATTAAAATCGGATTGACATTTAGGGCATCTCCCATAATTCGAGGACCAATAATATTGCCGTCAATTTGTTGTAAAATTAATAAAACTAGTAACACCGTAATTGCTTGAGTAACACCACCTGTGAAAAGCGTAATCACACCAGCAACAATTGACGCAAAAATCGAACCAAAATAAGGAATCATATTACAAATACCTAATAAAATCCCCAAAGTCACAGCAAATTTCACATTCAAAATACTTAACAAAATCGTTGATGAAACGCCAATTATACAAGCATCAAGAAATTGGCAACTGATAAATTTATAGAAAATTTTATTCGTTGTATTTAACCAGGTTTGTGTTTGCTTGTACACTTTTTCAGACAGCAATTTGTGGGCAGCCTTTTCAACAAATGTCAAAATAGATTGCTTAAATACCAGCGCATATATTGAGATAATCAACGTTAAAAATGCATTTAAAAAGAATGAGGAAACATTTTTAGTCAACGTTCCTAATGAAAATAACGCTTGTGTCCATTGATTTAAAAAACGTTCCGGCGACAAATCTTTAAGGACACTATTTAAATATTTTTCAATCGCGGCTGTTTTTAAAATCCCTTTATCTTCTAAACTCATCACAAACTGAACCATGTGATCATAAAAAGTAGGTAAAGAGTTTGCTAAATCTACTAAATTACTAATGAGTAGCGGAACGATATAGTTTAATGTCAAGACAAAAATAAACAAAATAATCAGGTATAAAAGGAGTACACTCAAGCCGTGTTTCGCTTTTTTAACGACTGGTAAAGGTACTCTTTCTAGTAATCCCTCGATTTTTTTTTGACTTCCACTCAATAAATAAGCAATCACGAACCCAGTAATGAATGGGGATAAGATGCCTAATAAACCCGAAACACTATGGACAAAGTGCTGATAATTCGTGATTAATAAATAGCCAACAATCAGCGCCATTACAAATAAAAAGCGGACAACCCAGTAATTCCAATCAACATTGTATTTCTTCAATCACTTCACCTCTAAATAAATTATGCCTATCATTGTAATTGTAAACGATTTGTGGCAAAAGGCAAGTTTGTCCATTCGTTCTTGATGAAATACACAAAGAAGCCTGACACTTTAAAAATGTGTCTGTTTATTCTGCAGTATAAAAATGAGGCACTAGGCCTTGCTTCTTTTCATAAAAGAAGCAACTTGGGCTACAAGTACGTTTAACTTGTAGACCAAGTTGCTTAGATAGACTAAATTTATTTTTTTGATTCCACTGTGACCGTAAAGTTATCCATAATGAAATCTTTATCGGCACCTGTTGTAAAAATACCAAACGTAGTGTTTCCTGAAGCATCCCCAATTATTTCTGCTTCATAATGCTTGGTTTGACCATCTGCTGCTGTCGAAGTCAACTCACCGACTGGCTTAAAGTCATTGTTATTTTTCAACTCCCCATTAATGGTCCCAGCAGTAAAGACATTTTCACCATCAGTTTGATAATCAAATTGGACCGTATATTTCTTGTTCGGTTCAAATTTAATATTTTGCGGAATTGTTTGAAGCATCAATCCTGCTCCTTGTTTATGGGCTTTCAAGGACCAGTTGCCTTCTAATACATCTGAAACAAGATTTCCATTCCAACCATATTGTGTGTAAGGTTCATTTCTTTCTGATAAATGAATCCGTGGATCTTCTACACCACCAGCTGAGCCTTTAACGAAAGGATATAATCCAACTGCTTGTGTGTCTTCAAAATCTTGCTTAATAACTGTTTGTTTGTCTGGGTTCATGATATCCGTTTGACGCTCAACAATTCGTAAATCATCAAATTTTGTAACGGAATTGCCTTTATCAACCGCTAACGTCACCGAGCCTTTTTTGGCATTATCTGGGATTTCAAAATCAATTCGCATATTTTGCATATACTGCGGATTTTTCCTGCTTGTATGGTTAATATCTGCCTGAATGTAGTTTTGGGCAACCGAATTATTCACTGTCCGCGTATATTTTTTACCACCAATTTTAACAGTTACTGTGGCTTTGCGATCATGTGTTTCTGTGTTTAAATACAAACTATATTTTCCTGGTTTAGGAAGATTGATGTCTTGTTTGATTTCGGTTCTTTCTTTTTCTGAACTAAAGACATAATCACCGTTAGCATCTTTTTTAACCTCTCCATCACCTCGGAAAACTTTCCAGTTATTTTTTAAGGTATTGGCTTCATTAAATCCAGGATCTTTAAATGGTGTTCCTGTTCCAAATGTCATCGGTTCAATACTGTCAGGTTCAGCAATGACATACGGTGTATTAGCCTCGGCTTGGATGGTCACTTGGTTATTTGTAGTGGCAATTGCGCCTTTGTCAATACGCCCTTGATCTGTTAATTCATATAAATGTAAATTCGTTTTTCCTTGCATTTTCTTATCCAATGACCAAGTGCTGGTACCGCCTTTTGGATTCCAGTGATATAGTTTGTCTTGACCATTGACATTCCAAGGCAGTAGATACGCATCACCTTTTAGAACTTCTGTCTCATTTAACGTAATGCTTCTTGGCGAATTAGCATCTGCTTGAGTAACGGTCACTTTTTCAGCACCGTTCGCTAATTTAATTGTGCCATAGATTTGACCATCTGCTGCTGTTGTAGTTTCCCAGTTTGTAATTTGGTAATGTTGTAAGAACTTAGTTGGGACATTAATGGCAAAAGTTTTTTGGCGATAGGTATTAAAATTGGTTTTACCCACCCAACCTTCATAGGCTTCAAATTCAGCTCCACCTAACAAAGGGTTGTCGGAAATAATCCAAGTGTCTTTTTGATGATTCCGAATAAAACGAACGATTGTACTGTTAAAGCCTTTCGTTGTTGTACCGCCGTAATCTTTTTCTGCAGACCAATGGTTCCAAACCGAGTCATACTCTAAAGCATTCGGAAATTCATTGGTTGTAAACCAACCGAGTGAATTAATTTCTTTACTTAGTTGACGACTTGCCCAACCTGATTCGCCTTGGTTGCCCCAAACATCAACATAAATATAATCTAGATTCGGTGCTTTTTGTTTTAATTCTTTAAAGCGCTCATAGCGACGACCACTCAATGCATCGGGTCTTTGTTTAATAAAATAAGACGGATCTAACCAATCCCAGCCACGCTTCGTTGGATCAACTAATTCCTCATTAAATCCTTTTGCTTCTGGGTAAGACTCGGTGTCATTAATATGCACACCGAAAACGGCATTTAATTTATGTCCTTCATCAATTAATTGATTCAACGCTTGTTCCCCACCAGGTCGCTGACCAATAGCACCGTAATCTGGATGCGCAGAATCATGTCCTTCATTTTGATACCCTTTTAGTAAATTCATTTGTCCTAATCCATCTGTTAAATTGTAAATACGTTTTGATTCGTCTAACGTCACTAAGAATGGATTTGTCGCCTGACTAGCAAAGTTAAAAGGAATCCGTTGGTTGACTAATTCAGGGACTTTTTCCGCGCCCATTGGGTTATTCATAATTGAACGGAACCCAATTGCCGCATCTTGCCAATCCACCCGATTGTCGTCGTTGCTATCTTTTGAGAATTTAACTTTCACTTCTGGTGTTTCTCCAGTTGTGTAATCTTCCGGTGCATCAAATGGTCGATAGGTCCATGCCCCACTTGACAAGGTTGTTACAAAACCAGTCGCCGCTTCTTTTGTTTGTTTATGGATTCGATTGTTGTCACTACCATCGACAGAGCCGTCTCCATAGGCGTTCGTCCAAAAACTTGCAGCATAATTCGCCGTATTTAAGAAACCATACATATATTTTTTCGTTTCTTCTTGGCTTGTTGTAGTTAAATCTTGGATAGTATCACCATTTTTATTTCCGTTATTTGCATTTGTCCCAGTATTCATCACAACGCCAGCAAAAGTCGCCCCTTCATCTGTACTATTGACAGAAATCAAGCCTTGATTTGGAATTGAAATTGTGTGTATTTTGATTCCTTCTTCACGAATATCTGAGAGTTTCATAGCTAATTCTTGGCCTTCGGAAACAGTCAATGTCGTTGTGAAATGCAAACCAATTTCTGGGACAGCTACGTTATAAACGGCTTGATTTGCTTCACTCTTTTGTTTTTCAGCAGTTGCTTTATATGCTTTGCCATCAATCATTACTTGGTCAATTTTCTCGTGTTGGCCATTAAAAATCACTTGATTACTCTGAGGGTCTTCGTAGCGAATAATTCGTGGAAATTGTGGATCAACCACGGCTGTTAAATCTGCGGAAGAGATTTTGTCGCCTTTTTCAGCTTCATTGTCTTTAGCAACAACAATGCTGGCTTTTGCTTTGATGTTTGTATTTTCCAAAGTACCGTCGACTTCAAAAGTTCCTGGTTCTTTGTATGCAGCAGGATCGATTTCATCCCAACGGACTGCTTCATTGGCTTCTTTACCAGTATTATAGGTCACTTTTACTTGTTTCGGTAATTTTGGTGCGACACCAATTTTTGTAAAAACTTTGACTGGCGCAATTTGGGTCACTTCTGGCACAATTTCTGGAATGCTATCTACGGGGCCATTTTTAAAATAGTCATAATTGACAATTTTTTTGTCGTACCACAAACGGACACCCACATGTCCGGCTTCTGTTGGAATTTTGTCTCCGTTGGCCAAAACAGGTTCTCCTTCGTAAATCAACGTGGTGTTAAGCCAGATAGTAATTTTTTCACCAACATAACGTACTTTCAACAAATAATTCGTATCTTCATTTAACGTTGGCCCAGAAATTGAATCATTCCACGAATTAGGGCTTTCAACTAACCATTTGCCATTCGCGTTATAGCCTACAAAAACCCAGCTATCTTTGGTATTACCACGAATAATCACACCCGTTCGACCGCTTCCAGCAGTGTATTTAAACTTTGTTTCTACTTCACCATCAGCTAATTTAGGGGAATCTAAATTTAAAGATACGGCATTATTACCTGCTGCTGCATCTCGTGAAATCGCCAATGACTCTCCTGCTAATTCTCGATTTGTTTTACCAATCACATCTTGCCACTCACCAATTTTCCCTCCTGGAAAATCAGATTGCCACAATTTTTCTTCTGTTGCGGTAGGTTCCACCATTGATGAGCTTGTTTCAGTGCTGCTGTTTGTTGTTTCTTCTGCAGACGTACTTAATGGTACTAAAATCGTTGCGCTTGCCAATAGTGTCAATGTACTAAATCGTTTTATTTTTCCATGTTTCATCTGATAAATCAGCCCCCTAACATTTTTGAACACGCTTTCATTATTAACAATTAAAGGGGCGTTCCAAAAATAAATTCTTTTATTTTTGGAACGTCCATTTCTAAATCATTCTCTTAAAAACTTTAATTACTTACGACAACAAGTCAGAATTATTCATCCTCATCATCTACTGCAACATTTAGCAGCAATTCGTTGACTTTCACAATACTTTCTGCTGATTCCTTAACATAGTCACCTTCGATCGCTAATAAACTTGCATTTACATAGCTGATAACCATCGGTAAATTCATCCCAGTATATAAGTCAAACGAAGCACCTTGCATAATTTTTTTCGATAAAATATTACAAGGTGTCCCCCCTAATAGATCAGCAAAGACAACAAAATCTTCTAGCGATTCCGTAATCGCTTCAAATTTTTCTAAAAAGTCAGCTTCACCTTCTTCTGGTAATAAAGTAACAGTGGAAATTGTTTCTTGCGGTCCTATAATCATCTCCGCACTTTTTTTCAATTCCTCGCAAAAACGGCCATGACTTACTAAAACTAAATGTTCACTCATCGATTTTCTCCTGTCTTACTTATTTTGAAATAACACCTAACGCAGACAATGCGACACAGACAATTAATACGATAAAAATGGCTTTAGTAGACGTCATATTCTTTTTACCTAGCATCCAATAAACGCCACCGACAATTCCTGCAGGAAGTAGACGTGGTAAAATCATATCCAAGTTATTTTGCATGTTAAGTGTTACATCCCCAATACTTGGTGCCCATGATAGTTTCACATTAACCATCGTTGCCACTAAAGCGCCAACCATGAAGACCCCTAGTAAAGTTGCAGCGTCTGTTAAGGCAGTTAAGCGGTGTTGCATAGTTGTTACCAAAGAAATTCCTTCGCGATACGCAAATTCCAATTGTTTCCAACGGAAGACCATCACGGCAATTTGAGCAACAATCCAGATAAAGATACCAGTTGGGTTGCCATTAATCGCCATGTTGGCAGCTAGCGCCCCAAAAATAGTTGGAATTAAAGCTGCGAAAATTGAATCCCCAATTGCTGCAAACGGTCCCATTAAACCAGTTTTCAAACCTGAAACTGTTTGTTTTCCAGCAATGCCTTCTTTTTCTTCAATGGCCAAATCGATCCCTGTAATAATCGTATTAAAGAAGTTTGAAGTATTGAAAAATTGCGTGTGTGTTTTCATCACTTCTTTTAATTCAGGCGTATCATCCCCATAAATTTTACGCAATTGTGGCAAAATCGTATACAAGTAACCTGATCCTTGCATTCTTTCGTAGTTCCAACCTAATTGGAAAGTAAACAAGCTTCTGCGATTAATTTGTTTAAAATCTTCTTTCGTCAATTTATAATTAGATTTCGTCATCTTCAATCTCTCCTTCGTCTGAATCATTCGCTGCATGTTCTTTTTTGGCTGCTGGCCCACTCGGAATCATTTGGCCATTTTTGTAGCTAATTGCGGCTAAAGCGAAACCAATTAAAGCAACTGCTAACATTGGTAGTGCGTTAAATACACCACTGAAGTCTTTCACAACGCTCGCAACAGATGTTCCTAAAAGTTGCATGTTTGTAAAGATTGTTCCTAGTAAAGCAGTTACAGTGAAACCAAGAATTAAATAAGGGAAATGTTTTTTCACTGGTAAGTAACGTAGTAAAATTGCAAAACCGACCGCTGGTAAGACCGCCCCAGCAACAGACAAGCCATCACCTAACCATTTCAAATCGCCATTTAGGACAGATACAACTTTTTGTACTAAACCACCACCAAAAGCAAGTGCTAAGAAGACTGGAATCATTCGAGAAAGAGACCATGGTAAAGCACCCATTAAGAAGTTACGTTCAATTCCTTTGTAGTTCATATCTTCGACCATTTTATCAATCCGATGTGCAAAGTAGGTATTCGCAAAGCGAGCCAAAATGTCTAATTGAATCATTAAACTAGCAACTGGTACTGCAATAGCAGCGATTGCTTGTTCAGGATTCATTCCTAAAGACACAGAAAATGCTGTGGCAAGAATCGTGCCTGAGTTAGCATCAATTTTGGAGGCACCCCCGAAAGTCCCAACTCCTAATACAGTTAATTGCATACTTCCACCAATAATAAGTCCTGCTTTAATATCCCCCATCACTAATCCTGCAAAAAGACCTGCAAACACTGGCGCACTTAATGAAGAATAAATTTGTAATTCATCTAAAATTTGGTATCCTGCATATAATGTTAATAATAAGATCTGCCACCATAAGATATTCATTTTTTGTTCCCTCCTATTTTGTTATCAAACTCATAAAGTCTTCCGCTTTGTCACTTGGCACCATTTGAGCAATCAGATGGACACCTTTAGCATTTAACTCTTTAAAAACATCAATATCTTGATCGACCACATTGATTGACTTAGTAATCGACCGTGTTTCGTTTGTTTGAGACATGTTCCCAACATTGATTTCTTTAATCGGCACCCCAAGTTCTACTAGTTTTAATAAACGATCTGGTTTCCGTACCACAATTAGTAAACGTTGTGAGTCGTATTTTCCTGCTAAAATATTTTGAGCAGCTTTTTCAACTGGTAACACGCTTAGTTTCACGCCAGCTGGTGTTGCTAATTTTAAGCCACTTTTTTCAATGGCATTCCCTGCAACCTCATCATCAACGACCATAATTCTGGAAATATTCAATTTTGTCGCCCATAAATTTGCCACTTGTCCATGAATCAAACGTCCATCAATTCTTACGCCAATAATACTCATTGTAATCCCTCTTTCATTTCTTTATATAGTGGTTCTTTTACTAACTGAATTTCTGGTTGGTACGTTCCTTCCGTTTCAAAAATGACGATCTCATTTTGCCCTTCTTTTAATAATCCTTTGGGAATATATAAGGAAAGCGTCGGACCAACATTCCAGAAACGACCAAGATTGGTTTGGTTAACAAAAACAATTCCTTTGCCGAATTTAGAAACATCAATAAATGTATCTTTCACTTCTGCTAACTCCATATGATACTGGTAAAAGCTTGGTTGATCAGGTTGCCATTCTCTTGAATAGTCTACCTGTTCACAGCTTGTCATAGGTAAACAATATTGTTGCCATTGTGTCATAAAATGTAAATCTGCCATGACACCCGTTCGAATCCCTTTTTTCTGAGTATCTGCAAATAGTTTGTGCCCGTAATTGACACGACCCATATTTTCCATTAAAACATCGATTTGATTATTCTCTTGCGGCAGTGTAACGTAAATATCTTCGCCAATTTCCGTTTGATATTGCGTTGCTTGATGTACCTGATTGACAAATAATTGCAGACGATCACGACCGTCAATCACTCTTAGCTTTTCTTCTGCAGCATCTTTTTCAATGCTTGTTCGGTAAAGAAGATAGCCGGTATTTTGTCCTAATTGTTCCATGGTTTGCGGATAAACGCTGACCACTGGCTGACTAATCGTTTCTAAAGTCGCAAACAAACTCACTTTGTTTGTTAAAGGAATTGCTGTTTGCGCAAAAGAATCTTTTACTAATGGTTCAGCTTGTGGTAACGCAGGGTACTCTTCGTGAAGCATTTTTTGTAACGCAAAATACTTTTCGGTTGGGTTCCCTTGTTCATCAAGTGGCGCATCATAATCATAGGAAGTGATTTGTGGTAAATCAATGGTTCCTCGTGCGGAGCAGCCATTCATAAACCCAAAATTGGTGCCGCCATGAAACATATATAAGTTGATACTGCCTAATGCTAATGCTTCTCTAACTGATTCAGCCAATTCTTGCGGATCTCGTTTAATAATTGGCTCTTTCCAACGATTAAACCAGCCATCCCAAAATTCCATACACATTAGCGGCCATTTTTTACCATGTTCTTCAAAAAAGGCTTGCATCATACCGAAATTTTCTTTGGCTTTTGAGCCAAAATTCCCAGTTACTAAAATATCATCTTCAATCATGCTGCCTGCCCGCAATGTTGCGCGCCATGGCCCGTCAGAAGTAAAAAATGGTGCTGTCACGCCACGTGCAATCATCAAATCGCGAATCGCCCGTAAATACGCTTTTTCTTCGCCAAATGAACCATATTCGTTTTCGATTTGAATCATTAAAATATTGCCACCGTTAGCAAGTTGATGCGGAACAATTTTTTCCATTAAAACATCATAATATTCCGCAACATGCTTCAGATAGGTTGGATTATTCGAACGCATCCGTCCTGGTTCATTTAATAGCCAGGCTGGAAAACCGCCAAACTCCCATTCTGCACAAATATAAGGAGACGGCCGCACAATCGCATATAGTCCAAGTTCTTGTGCTAATTTTAAAAAGCGCTCCAAATCTAATATTCCCTCAAAATGAAATGTTCCTTTTTGCGGTTCATGTAAATTCCATGGTACATATGTCTCAACTGTATTGAAGCCTAAAGCTTTCAAGTTATAAAGTGAATGATACCAATCTGAGGGATCTACACGAAAATAATGAATGGCGCCTGATAAAATTTTAAATGGTTGACCATTTAAAAGAAACTCCTCTTTAATTTCAAATCTGTCCACATTGCCACCCTTTCTAGTAAACGCTTTCAATTGCTGGATAATTGCTAAATAAAGAAAGCTCTTTATTTAGCAATTTCAACTACTTGGATGTTCATAAGATGTTTCTTCACGTTCTCTACATCTACATGCCCAGTCATTCTTTCTTGGGCATTAGCCATTCCAGCCGCCATGCCCCATTTTAGCAGTTCGGCAGCTGGGGCATCCTTCGCTAGTCCATATGCAAGACCAGCAATGGTTGCATCTCCTGAACCAACAGGATTTTTAGCCTGAATCGTTGGAATTTTTACACGATAGAATTGATCGTGATGTTTGGCAATTGCACCATCTTTTCCTAAAGATACGACAATCCATTCAATTCCCGCAAACATTGGTTTTGTTAAAGCTGTTTGTACAGCTGCTAATGGATTTTCTGAAAAATCTTGCTCTAGCAATCCTTCTAGTTCCTCTAAATTAGGTTTAATTAAATACGGTTTCCATGGTCCTTGAAGAACTTGCCTTAAACTATCACCAGAAGTATCTAGTAGCACTTTAACCTCTTGTGCGTGAGCTTTTTGAACTAATTCTTGATAAAAATCTGATGGTAATCCTTTCGCTAAACTGCCAGAAATTGTGACAATTTCTGCTTGCTTAATTAATTGATCGAAATTTTCAAGGAAGTTACTGATTTCTTCTGGGGAAACAGTCGGTCCAGCTTCTAAAATTTCAGTTTGATTCCCTTCGTGCAAAATCGCAATCGAATCACGCGTTTCTTCTTTGATTGACGTAAATGCTTGGGGGATGTTTGCTTTCTTTAACTCGTTTGCAATAAACGCCCCATGAAAACCACCAAGAACGCCGGTAGCGATAACATCTCCACCTAAATCATGAATAACGCGAGTGACATTTAGTCCTTTGCCACCAGGGGTTTTGGTCACCTGACTGGTCCGATTAACGGTATCAAGCTTTAGATGATCTAATAGGTAGGAGATGTCAATTGACGGATTCATTGTTACTGTTACTATCACAGCTATGCCTCCCAATTACCCTTCGTTTACTTGAACTTTCGCATGCCAAGAGCTGGCGGTTGCTGCGATGACTTCATTTAAACTTTCAATGTTTTCTCGGCCTTCTGTTTTTAACCAATCACAAGCCGCAGTTTCTCCTGCTTCAACGAAAGGTTTCACGCCATTTTTCCACGTAGCACGGCCACATAAAACACCATTAAATGTTGAACCAGCTTCTTTAGCGAAACGTAGTGTTTCTTGGAATAGCTCTGTTGAGACACCGGCACTTAAAAAGATAAATGGTAAATCAGTGGCTTGACTTTGTTCTAAGAAATAATTCGCCGCTTCCTCTTTTGTATACGCTGTTTCAGCCGGCGCAAAACCTTCTACAAAATTCATATTAACTGGAACTTCCACTTTCAATACATCTACTTTATATTGGGGTTTAGAAAATTCTTTCATCATTTCATTCACTTTATGCGGTTTAACTTTTGCATATTCTAAAGAAGTTGCATCTGCTATTTGTGCATCATAAGAAACTAATTCTAAGTAAAATGGTAGGTCTTCTTCTGCACATTCACTCCCTAAGCGTTCAATGAATACATGTTTTTGATGATTGATTTCTGGATCCTCATCCACATCATAGTATAGTAAAAATTTAATCGCATCTGCGCCTTCTTCTTTCAAGCGTAAAACAGACCAATCTGCTAGTAAATCAGGCAATCGTCCCGGAGTTGTTGCATCATAGCCCGTTTTTTCATAAGCGAGTAACAATCCAGCCTCGGTATCGCGTGCTTTTGCAGCAGGCAATCCATATTCTGGATCCAATAAAATGGCAGACGCATAAGGTGTCAATTCTTTCGAGACTAATTCTTTAAACGTTTCAATTTGTGCATCAGTTGGCTCTACATCTAGCGCTTTGATCATTTTTTTCAAGGCACCTCGTTGATCAATGGCTAATGCGCTAATGATTCCTTCTTGGGTTGACAAACGATCCATTGCCGCTTTTTTTCCAGCTGTTAACGTAAGCATAGTTCCTCCTCCAAATGTTGTATTATTTATAGTCATAAATCGTTACGCCTTTAACCACACGATTCACTGTACCTGTCGGTGAAGGGGTATCCGGTTTATTTCCAACTTTAATAGATGTTAAAAGTGCGACTGTTTGGGCTACCATGATATCTGCTAATGCTAAATAGCCATCAGGTAATAGAGCAGTTTCTGCGGAATATTCAATAGTTGAACCTGAGAAATTACGTTTGCCAGGTTGAGCAATCGCAAAAACACCCGCCGCAATTTCGTCACCGTGAACTTCTTCTAAGATATCCAAGTCATAATCTCTTGTGTATGGTGTATTATTAACAAAACCAAACATTATTGTTTTTTCATTAATAAATGATTTTGGTCCATGACGGAAGCCCATAGAAGAGTCAAAAATTGTGGCAACTTTGCCGGCTGTTAGTTCTAAGATTTTTAATTGCGCTTCTCTTGTCAAACCAGCTAAACTTCCAGAACCAACATAAACAATGCGTTCAAAATCAAGGTTAACAATTTCATTTAATTCTTCTTCACGGGATAGCACTTCTTCACCTAATTTAATTAGAGCGGTTACATAATCTTGTTTTTGCTCAAAGGCTGTTTGATCAAAGAGTAGTAATGTACCCAAAGTCATGCAAGAAAAGCTACCAGTCATCGCAAAACCACCATCATTGGAGCGTGTTGGCATTAAGAATAAAAAGCTGTTTTCTTCTTTTTGGCTTATTTGTGCCAGTTGTCCTTCTTCGGCACAAGTAATCGCTAAATGATGAATTGTTTCAACCACTTGATTAGCTACTTCAACTGCCGCTAAACTTTCAGGACTATTTCCACTTCTTGCAAACGAAACTAGCAATGTTGGTTCGTCTTTAATCAGATAATCTTCTGGTTTGGCTACAATATCCGTTGTCCCAATACTTTCGAATGAAAAGGCTTGTGTGTCGCCGTGTGCTCGGAGATAAGGTACAACCGTATCACCGACATATTGTGAAGTCCCTGCTCCTGTAAAAATTACTCTTGTGCGTTTTCCTTGCGCTTTGGCTTGGACTTCTTTTAAAAAGTTTTCCAAAGCTGTTTGATTTTCATGATAAAGTGTCACGGTTTCTTGCCAAAGCTCAGGTTGCTGACGAATTTCACGTGTCGTGATTTCCGCTCCTAGTTGTTCTAGTTCTTCTTTTTCTGCTGTAAACATACTTAACTCTCCTAACTATTCCGAATATGGCGTATCTGATAATGAAATTGATCTGCTCGCGCCACACTCAACGTAAATTCAATAATTTCATTTTTCATGTTATATGTCTGGCGTGCTAAATGAAGGACTGGCGCTCCTTCCGGAATCATCAATAATTTGGCATCTTCTTTTGACGCAATGCTAGCGTATAATTCTTCATCAGCTAAACGAACGGTTTGCTTAAAATCTTCCGAAAATAGATCATATAATGGCTTGCTACGTAGTAATTGATCCGTGAGTGATAAGAAAAATTTCACAGGCAAGTATGTGTCTTCAACCATTAATGGCTCGTTATCAGCAATCCGCAACCGACTTAATTTAAAAACTGCCTCTCCTAACGAAAGATTCAAATGCTGACAAATAAATTTATCCGCTTCCAATTTTTCGAAGGATAATATACGGGTATGTGGTTTTCGACCCAGCCCTTTCATTTGTTCTGTAAAACTATATGCGCCAGCTAAATCAGCGGCCTCTTTTTTTATATCTGAAACAAATGTTCCTTTGCCATGACGACGATAGATGGAACCTCTATTTTCTAGTTCTTGTAGCGCTAACCGGACCGTCGTCCGACTCACTCCATATTGTGCAGTCAATTCACGTTCAGAGGGCAACTTGTCATGAGGAATCATGCATGTTTCGATTCGTTCCTGCAGCAAATCAACAAGTTGATGATACAAAGCTTTGTTTTTAAAGGCATTTTCCATAACTTTCTCCTTTACCCTAACTGGTTATAACCACAAACCAATAGTACGGTGGTTTTTTTTATTTTGTCAATAAAAAGTATTAATAAATATCTTCATACCGCTATAACCTTGAAATGATAACGTTTACATTTTTTCATTTTTCTTTATTGTAATATTTTTTTCCTCAAGAAATCATTTTTTTATAAAAAACCACCCTTAAATATGATACCAGTTGCTAGCTTTATTTTAAATAGACAAAAAAGAGTATGAGACAAAAATCACTTTAGATTTTTGTCTCATACTCAAAATCTGAAAAACAGTTCGATCCCGACTTCTTCGTTTCTATTGTTTGGTTTTGGCAACAACTAACAAGTAACTGATTTTACGAAATCCATGAAAATATTCATTATTGAGCATATTCAATCCTTCTGCTAATTTTCGTATAAGATAAATATTGATTGAATGTGTTGACACAACGAAAGGCAGTCCTGTTCGCATATTGATCATAATAACGTTTGGTATACCACTGAAATTCTTTCGTCCAAGGTTTGACATGGCCAGTAAAGTGGATAATGGATGGTGCTCTTCTCGTTTCTTCATATTGTTTTTCTCCATAAATAGTTGGATGTTTTTTCGCTTTTGACAGAATATAACCTTGGGCGTTCCACTTAGGATGCAACAGGGTCCAACGGTCGTGTAAAACCGCATTCAATGCATCTTGATCATGGAAACGTAATTTATCTGGATTTTCTTCAATAAATCTTAAGACTTTAGTGGTTACATCTAAATTCAACCATTTTTTAACATCGATTAGCAACAAGCCTGAGTTAAAATAACACATAGATTCTGCAGGAATCGCCATTTTTTCCAAACGTTGATGGAACCCTGCATCTTCAACAGCGGCGATGATATTTTCACCTAAATCAACTGTCCATAATTTTGCGACATCATCTAAGGCAATCATGTCACAATCCATATACAACAGCCGTTCGATCTGGCTTCCTCTAAACAGCTCTGGAATAGCAATCCTGTAGTAAGCTGTTTTGGGAATTCGTTCACTGGTTACAACATTTTTGAAAAAATGGGGGTTGATTTTTAAAAATGTTAACTCTGCATTGATTTGGGTATGTTTAATCGTAAAATACAGTAGTTGCTTGCTTTCAAAATTGATATTGTCATCAATCACATAA
Organism: Enterococcus sp. DIV1316a; assembly: GCF_050536915.1. Taxonomy (NCBI): domain Bacteria; kingdom Bacillati; phylum Bacillota; class Bacilli; order Lactobacillales; family Enterococcaceae; genus Enterococcus; species Enterococcus sp. DIV1316a. Next base: position 1,541,245 of record NZ_CP172913.1, read on the forward strand.
AAATGAACAGCTGCCGCTGAAGGACTATTTTCTAAAATTGAAACAAACATAGCAGCAAGATGCGGTACAAAGTTGGTATTGCAACAGGAGACAATCGCTAATTCTTTTCTATTTTCCATTTCTTGCACCTACTTTCTTTAATTTGTTTAGATAAAGAGCTGTATAAGGATGATTTTCTAACGTATTCCAGGGTTTATCGTGTCCAGTAAAATGAATAATCGCTGGCTCTTGATTTCCCGCTGCATATAATTTTTGGTAAGCCTCATTAGGCGCTTCATGACGATTAAAAACTAAAGACGTCTGCATATTCCATCTTGGTTCTAGAGCTAGCCAATCTTCATAAAGAACAGCGTTTAAAGCATCTTGATCATGATAGATTATGCGGTCCCCATTTTCTTCTAGATACTGAATTGTTTTTTGCGTGATTGCTTTCTCGTTCCATCGGTCAATATCAATCATCATGACTCCTGAATTAAAATAATAATCGGAGGAATCGATGCCCAAACGTTTCAAGGCATATGCTTGCCCAGGATCAATAACCGCGCCAATCGTTTGGTTCACTAATGGCGTATCATACAACTGGACAATATCATCTAAAACAAGCGTATCTGCATCTAAATAAAGAACCTTTTTATAGCTATATTTTTGTAAAAGTGACGGTAAAGAAATGCGTAAGTATGCGGTCGTTGTAATATGATCACTCACTAAAAAATTTTGATAAACTTCTTTGTCTGCTGTTAGAAATTCAACAGTCGCACTTTGTGAGTTACTACTAACCGTTTCTTGGAGTGCTTTTTTGCTAGATAGCGACAGCCCATCATCAATCACATAAAAATGAACAGGTCTCTCCGCATGACAATTTTCTAAAACAGTTGTCATCATTACATTCAAATAAGGAGCATAATTTTCGTCTGAAGCTGTCACAATTGGCACAATCTTCTGAGTTTTTCTCATCAAAACCACTCTCCTCTTTTATTTTTATAGCTAAGTTCCTATTTAGAATAGGCCCTGAAAAACTTATCTGCAAATCATATGCTCATTATTTTATAATATAATTATAATAAAAATATATTTTATGGCTATAAAATAATTTTGTTTTCCGTTAACAACTATTAAAAAAACAACATTTCTCTTACTTTATCCTCAAAAATACTATTTATTTAATACTTGTTTTACTAATTTTTTTATCTAAAAATTCGCCTGTTGTATTTTCTGTTGATGATAATTTTAAAATGTACAGCGAAACTTAATATAAATTCTAAACTGACTTCTTACTCAATAAAAGAGCGAAAGAGCCTGGGACAAAAATCACTTTGGATTTTTGTTCCAGGCTCAAAACCTGATAAATGGCGAGAATAGAACCAATTCCTTCGAAAATAAACGGTTCTGTCCTGACCTCCTTCACTTCATATATGATTCTCTTTCCCTTCCAAAAATTATCCTTCTTAAATGATCTATGGCGTAGTCGGATAATTTTGGACTGTCGTTTGATTGCCATTTTGACTAAACAAGCTGGTTGATTGTGCATTTTTTTGTTTTTCTACTTCTAAGACTTTGTTTTTTTCAAAAGCCACATCATAGTTGTAGTCCTTTGGTTGCACTTCTTGGAATCCTTGTGGTTTATAAAAACGTAAAAGGTTTTCCTGATTTAATTTGTCAGATAAACTTAACGATTTTTTCACCCAATCGTTATCTTTCGTGACTTCTGCTTTTAAATCTGCTGGAACTTGGTCTAATTTTTTTCCTTGATTATTGTAGATTTCCCCACCTAGATAAGAAAATTGAGGCGTTACAAAATCGCCATTTCTAAAAGGAACCACTTGTTTATATTGAGGAGATAAAAGGTCCGTGCCAAAATGGATATAATTTTTATCATCGACACCTAAAAGATGGTACAGTGTCGGTAAAACGTCAATTTCCCCACCATATTCGTGCATGATTTTCCCTTGCGTATAGCCTGGCATGTAAAACATCAAAGGTACTCTTTGCAATTGCGCATTGTCATAGTTTGTCCACGTTTTTGGATCGCGGTTGAAAGCTTTACATAAGTCCTTGTTGTTCGCATCTGAAATACCGAAGTGGTCACCATAAATAACAAAAATAGAATGATTGTATAAACTTGTTGTTTGCAAGTAATGGAAAAATTGTTCTAGCGATTGATCCAAATAGTGCGCTGTTCGAACATAATCATCCACAATCGAATTGCCTGTGTTCAATTTAGGAAACGGGAAGTTTTGGTCATCCGTATAATAAGGGGTATGATTGGTCACAGTTAAAAACTTCGCATAGAATGGCTGCTGTAAATGTTCAAGCTCACTAGCTGATTCACGCAACAATTGTTTATCTAAAATACCGTAACCTAGCATTTTGTCATCTTTTGAAAAATATGACCGATCAAAAAAGTATTGATATCCTAAGTTTTTATACACATGGTCTCGATTCCAAAAACTCCCCACATTTCCATGGAAAACAGCGGTTGTATAGCCTTTTTGTCCTAAAACTGCGGGAGCCGCTTCGAAAGTATTGTCTGATCCTAATTGTGTAAAAAGAGAGCCTTGCGGGAGCCCGAATGTTCCTGTTTCCAACATATTCTCCGCATCACTCGTTTTTCCTTGCCCTACTTCATGAAAGAAATTATCAAAACTGATTGTCGCTTTGTTTTGATAGAGCTGATTTAAAAACGGTGTAACCTCTTGGCCTTGGACTTTCATATTAATCAAAAATTGTTGAAAACTTTCTAAATGAATCACAAATACATTTTTTCCTTTGGCAATCCCGGCATACTGCGGATTAAGCGGTAAATTGTTTTGCTTGGTAAATTTCATGATTTCAGGTAATTCGTTTGAACTAGCTTCTGCTCTTACCTCATTTGACATGGCTGTTTTGACACCATCGATGGCTGTGAATGCATCCAAGCCAAGATATTTTACAATATAATTACGATCAAAAATTCTTTGAAGCAATTGAGGACGATCGGTTTCGCTTAAAAATAAGTTAACCGAAAAGAGCAAGACACTTAAACAACTAATTGAGATCGCCAATCTTCTGTTGATAGGTTTGGTCACAAAGACTTGATGATTCCGTCGCTGTTTAAAAGAGTAAAATACCAAAACGAGCAGCACTAAAGTATCTAGCCAATAAAAGACATCGTGGACTCTCATTAAAGCAAGTAAATCACCAGAAATCCCTTCTGAAACTTTTGAAAAGCCAAAAACAGATTGGATGGTAATAAAGTCAGTGAATTCACGATAAAAAATAATATTCAAATATAAAATTAATGTATTTAAAACATTTAAAAGAGTTAAGCTAAGCATAAATGTTTTATGCTTTTTAAAATACAAACTAAAGCCAAATAATAACAGCGTAGTAGCAACTGGATTGAACCATAAAATTTCTCGTTGGAGACTGCCCTTAACGCCTAATGAGAAATCTAGGTAATACGCCAGAATCGTTTTTGCCCAAAAGAGTAAAACAAAAAATAAAAAGAGTCCTAATCGGTTATTTATTTTTTTCATCTAAGTTTGTCTTCCTTTCCCTTCAAAAAAATCTTGATTTGTTAAAAATAAAACCTAACTCTGCGCAATGACTTTTTCGCTAGCGGAGAATTGGATAAATAACTTAAAAAGATAATCGCAATGGCGCAACATCCAAATAAAAGCCATACGTTTGTAAAAGGTGTTCGAGTAAGCGAACTAGTAATAGGCTTTGTAATTAAAAGACTTGGTAGCGCAACCCCTAAAGAATTGCCAATTTGCTTACATGTCACCGCAATGGCTGCTGCCGTTCCTGACTGAGAAAGTGGCATTCCTTCAATCGCTGTAATGGTAATCGGTGAATTTAACATCCCAAACCCAATGCCTAAAAAGATATAAATAATAAATAAAATAATCATAGGCGTTGTTTTAGTTACAAATAATTGTAAAAAGCTAACAGCCAACATTGAAATACCACAAAGCATAATAGGACGTTTCGTTCCTATTCTCCCTACCATTTCGCCGGCTCTCGGGGCAACAAGAAAACTAACAAAAGCCAAAGGAATGGTTGATAAGCCAGCTTCCAAAGGGCTGAAGCCTCTCATTTCTTGCAAATATAGCGTGTTTAAAAATAAATAGCCGTTATATATGATAAAGCCAAAAATAGCTAAAAAAGAAGCCGATGTAAATGGAATAGATAAAAAGAAACGCGGGTTGATTAACGGATTGTCAATGTTATATTCATAAATAAAGAAAATGACAATGGCTAAACAGCCGATTATCCCAGTACTTAAAATATCTGGCGCGAAAAGCCCTTTTCTAGGTAGTCCGATAATGGAATAGATAGAACTAAATAGAAAAAGAATCATCAATGCTTGACCAACAAAATCATTTTTCGCCGTTTTCTCTACTTTTGACTCAGGTACAAACTTTTGTGTAAGGATGATTGCCGCAGCAATGATCGGTACATTTACAAAAAAGACATACCGCCAGCTAAAATAAGAAACAATTAGTCCGCCAATAATCGGGCCCATGCCTAAGGAAATCCCTGTAACAGAGCCCCACAAGCCAATTGCTTTCGCACGTTCTAACTTTTCGGTAAATACCTGTGTAATAATAGACATTGCTACCGGATTTAACATAGAACCACCAATCCCTTGCAACATGCGAAACGCAATCAATTGCCCTGGGGTTTGCGAAATCCCACATAGGAAAGACGCTAAACCAAAACAGGCTAAGCCCAATTGAAGGACTCGTTTACGGCCAATTCGGTCTGCTGTAGACCCAGATAACAATAATAAGGATGCTACCATTAAAGTGTAGCCATCTGTTACCCACTGTAATGTAGACAGATTCGTGTGAAAATCACTTTGAATGGATGGTAACGCCACATTGACAACCGTAACATCCATGGTCACTACAAACAAACTCATGCAACAAGTATACAAAATAACTTTTTTTCTATCGATCATAAAAACAGTCCTTTCTAGCAACTACATAAAACAGGAAAAGCAACAATGACACTTAAACTTCTAACGACACAGTTATCGCAAGTACTCACGTATCAACAGTTCTTTATATTCCTTGCCATTTAGTTATTTTATACTTAAAAAAGTAAATCTTTAGATAGCCAAACTATACACCAGAACCCCTTTAAATTGAACCGTAATAGATACGATTTATCGATTCTTAAGTTATTAAATAATTGAACATTCCGTTCAGAAATATCGAACAGTCCCATAATTGAGCATCTCTTTTAAACAATGAACAACAAAAATAGCCTTATCCGCAGCAGAAGTAAATCTAAGCGAATAAAGCTATTTTGGGTAACTATTCCAAAGTAATTTTAATGGCTAAGTCTCTAGCAACTTTTGTAAAGTTGCCTTGATTTGACCAGGTTGGACAAAAACCGAACTGGAAACATTTCGGTATAAATAAAATTTTTGTTTTCGTTCAATCGGTAAAAAGAAGAGTTTAGAATCAATTTCCTGCAGTTGTTCTTTCCGAAGAGAGATCACCGCATAAACTCCTTTACTTTTTTCAATGAGACGAGTAAGCATCAACGTATCATAGCAACAAACAAGCGGACTTGTTAATTGCAACATTTCTAGCACACTCTTGGTAGCTTCTAAATGATCTAAGTGATGAGGCAAAAATAGAAATGGATAGTTGGTCAAACAGGTGAAGCCTTCTTCCTCAATTTCTTGTTTAATTTCTCTTGAAACACAAAGATACATTTTTAGTTCAATTAATTGTTCTTTCTTTAAAACTGGACTATTCACATCTGCAGAAGTAATCACAAAATCCAACTCATGATTCTCCAATTTATTCAATAACTCAAACGATGAACCATGGTAACATTCCCAAAAACGATTCAGTTGGTCCTCATTTTCTGTCACTTTATACATCAAGGACGTATTTCCAAAACCTAAACGCATCACTGGATTCTCAATCATTTCATGCAAATTAAGTTTCATTTTCTTAGCCTCGTTTAAAATGATATATACAGATTGGACGATTTTATCACCATAGGAATTTAACGTCAAAGAATTCCCGTTACGGTCAAAAAGTAAATGGCCCAATTCACTTTCCAAATCTTTTAATGACGCACTTAAGGTTGATTTACTAACATGGAGTTCAGAGGCTGCTTTGGAAATACTATTATATTTTGCAATGGTATAAAAATATTCTAATTTTTCAATAGTCATCTTTTGTCATCCCTTTTATTCAAATTCATTTGCCCACGCAACCTGTTCAAAACACGCCTCACTCTTTATCAATAGCGTAGTTATTTTTGCTCTAATAAGCTATGTCCATCTTGTTATTTTTCTATAACTAATAGCAGATGGATATGAAAGTGCCTTTGGTAAAACTTTTTTTCGGAAATAGTACGAGCATTCGCAGTAAATTCGGCTTATCAAAAAAGGCGTCTAGCTTTTTCTATTTTACGCAAATTTACTTAAGAAATTCCATTTCAATTCTTCTCTAAAAAAGGTAAGATGGACACAACAAATGTTTCAGTTTCCATGCCCATTTACTTTAAGGTTCAGCGTTATCTACTAAGTATGAAGAATGTCAAAGAAAGGTTAGGTACTCCCAATGAAAATCAACTATTTAGGTACGGGTGCAGCAGAACGGATTCCAGGAATTTTTTGTAATTGTAAATTATGTAAATACGCTCGAGAGAAAAAAGGACGAGAAATTCGTACACAAACTCAATTAATTATTGATGATATCCTGCTGATTGATTTTCCAGGGGATTCTTATTTACACTTGTTGCAGTATGACTTGTGTTTTGCAGACTTTAACTCTTTACTAATCTCTCATTGGCATTCCGATCATTTTTACGGCGAGGATTTGGCTTATCGAATGTCTGGTTATGCATTAGATATTCCCAATCGTTTAACTGTTTACGGAAATGAAGCAGTTAAGACGTTTTATCAGCGCGCCTTTGATTTAGAAGGTCGTCAAGACGATACCCGATTACATTATCAGGTTATTCAGCCCTACAAATGTTTTACTATTGCGAACTATACGATTTATCCCCTTCCTGCACAACATGGAAATTTCAGTGAAGATTGTTTTATTTTCGTTATAGACGATGGTAAAGATGCTTTTTTATCCACCCATGATACAGGTTACTTTACGTCAGAAATGTTTGAATATCTTGAAAAGAGCCACTTACTTCTTAGTATTGTTTCTTTAGATTGTACTAGTCAAACAAACGAAACTGGCAATAGTCATATGAATTGGGAAGAAAATTTAAAATTAATTGCAGAATTAAAAGAAAGAAAACTCGTCACAGATAAAACGATTTACGTTGCCAACCATTTTTCTCACAATGGCGGCTTGTCTTATGCGGAGATGGCGGCTTTATCTCAAAAGCATGAAATCATTACGAGTTATGATGGTTTAGAAATACTAACTTAATCGGATTATTTGCCTTCTTTTCAGCACTATTATATGCTTTTAACCGATAATTACAAGGTACTTATATCGTAACTTACACTATCTTAAAAAACAAAAATACTCGAAATTTCCCGTGATTCTGGAAATTCCGAGTATTTTTATGGTTCTTTACGCTGCTGGCACAGCGGATAAACGTTTATTTTCTTCTTCATTCACTCGATTGACAATAAAGTTATAATTCACTTCATTTAGTCTTTGACCATGATTTCCTGTTTGCTTAATGCCACCATTGGAATGAACACCAACTACTTCAAACCGAGCATTATAGATTGGTGAACCAGATTGACCACCTGTTGTATCGATATCATAAAATAGTAATGGATTTTCTAAGTCTGTAAAGTTAGATGTAAACAAATCATTTTCATGAGACCATTGCGTGTGGTTTTTCTCACCTGGATAGCCTGATATTGTGACATGGGTATCTGAAGATTCAAACTTTTTCAAAACAAATGGCGTTAAAATTTCTCCCAACTCTGGGCCATCTGGACGATCGTTTTGTTTGCCGACAGTCACTACCGCAATATCCGCATTCGGGGAAAAAGCTACATCAATCACTTTGAATTTGCCAAATGGTGTCGCACTGCCATCTCGACCTGGATAAAACCAAGCATCATCTTTGGCATTCGGATTTAATACTTTGGCATTCTTAAAACTTTCAGCCACATGATTATTGGTGACAATTGTATTAGTTCCAACAACAAAGCCTGTTCCTAAAGAAATATAGCCTGGTTTACTGGCAGGGGAAATGATTCTTCCGATTGACGCAAAAGGCGCTTCGGTTGTATCTGCCACTTCTTGTCTTCTGTCTTCAGGGTCCAGTAACGATCTTTTTTGTCGTGAATGACTTTCGGCAGGAACGATATACTCTTCTGCATTTGCAGACAAGCTAAAACCGGCGATCAAAGTTACTAAAATCAGAAACAAAAAACCAGCACTAATTTTTCGTATGGAGAACTTTTTCATAAGATTATGCCACTCCTTATCCATTTTTATTTAATTGGGGAATTTTTTTCATTCATTGACCAGAACAGATTCACTTGGTTGGTTTACTTGAATATCCTCTTTAGCTCCGATTCCAGCAGAGTTAAAGGCTGCTGACACCACTGAAGCTGCTTCATCGCCATATTGAACTTTTGCAGCAGCAAGCATCGCATCACGAGCATCACTGAATTGTGCTTTAGGTGTTAAGTAATTTACTAACGAGCTGTAGAAAATAGTCTGTGCTTTTTCAATGCCTAAGTTCTGGATAATGGTGTAACCAATCCGATTAATAATTCCACTATTATAATGAACACCGCCTTGATCATAATAAGGCGTTCCTTTATACCGTGCTCGATCGTCGTATTGAGCCATGGTTTCTGGTTGTCCGTGTTTACTTGGCGTTTGTAAATTTCGAATACCTGTTTTTCGGTCAACACTCTGAGTATCCGCACCAATTTCTGGATTAGATGCACCCGAAATAATATAACCCATCAAATCAGAATAAGATTCATTCAAGGCACCTGATTGTCCTAAATATTCTAAACCGGCAGTATGTTCCGTCACACCATGTGTCATTTCATGACCAACTACATCTAAAGAGGAAGCATACGTTTTTCCTGTTGGTGTACTTGTTTCACCATAACGCATTGCTTTTCCATCCCAAAAAGCATTGTCATAAGCATCTGGATGTTGTTCATCAACAACTGACAAGATGGGCATCCCTCGATCATCAATACTGTGTCGTTGGAAATGATCTTCATAATATGTTTTCACAAATTTTCCATGCGTATAGGCGTCAACAGCATTCTGATTTAATGTCGCTAGTGATGGCGCTTGAATAATAGAATAATTATTTTTGCCATCAACTACTGCATGGTAAACCCCTGTGTTATCCGTTCCGTGTAAAGCAATTCCCGTATTGCTTTTTTCAACTGGTACATTAAACGTTACTTGAAAAGAGTTTTTTAACGTTACTTCACTACCGACATGTTCCGTTAAATCTTGTTTTTCCATAATTGTTCCATCTGTAGCGTTCACTTTATAAACCAATGATACGGGGTCACCAGTTGGTGAAGAAGTTACTCTGACTTTATAAAATAATTGCCCTTCATTATTTACACGTTTGTCAATAGCTAAAAAGACAAGATCTTTATTTTCCGGATTATCAGAAGCAATAATTTTTTTAACTCCTTCTTCACCGATTGCATCAACCGATTGAATTTTCACAACTTGATCAACTGGATTTCCTGTAACACTTGTTACTGCACCGTTTTTATCTAAATGAATAATCACATTATCTGAATCAACAGTAACGCCTTCCGTTTGCTTTTCTAACTTAAGATGCTTCATCCCCCACGCGTCTTCTTTTCGATCTACAACCGTATATTGTTCAGCAGCTGCCTCAGAAATTGCCTCCTTTTCCAACTTCGATAAAACTGTTGAAACTTCACTTTCTGAATAAACTTGTTCTTCTGCGGCTACAAAAAGTGAAGAAAATAGACATGAACTTCCAACAAAGATGCCTGTACCTAAAATGTATAAAATTTTATTTCCCTTCATCAAACAATTAACTCCTTCCCCAGTTTCCTTTTATTTCTTTTCCCAACAAAAGTATTGCTTTATCCTCCCTAATTTTTCCCGTTAAACGACCGCCCCTTTCCCTGCGTAAATATTTGTTGCTATTTTCATTATAGACAACTACCTAACCGGCACTATCTAAATTCCTTAATCAGCCGACATTTTTCCCTGTATTGCCCCTCATAACTCAATACCATAGCAAAAAAGTTGTTAACAAATTCATTCGTTAACAACTTTTTTACTGTTATGATTTTTTTCAATAATTAAATGTTGAGTAACCGATCCTTCATTGAAGGACGTTTGCAAGTCAAATTGATCTGAAAAATCAACAATTTCTTTTACATATAACAATCCCCAACCGTGCTCTTCTGGGTTACTTTTAGAACTAAATTTGGTTTTCTTCATAACCCTAAAATCAAATTCGGCTTGGACACTATTTGTTATCACAAACTCTTGTGTTTCATTTTTATTGAAAATTGAGATAGCGAACATTTTCAATTCTGATTTTGCACTGTTTTCAATCGCGTTATCTAATAGAATAGCCAACAAACGAATCACAACCACTAAGTCGATTGATGTATCGAGAATAAATACTTCTGGCACATCAACAATCACTTTTAGTTTTGCTTGCTTTGCGGTATTAATTTTCATACTTATGAGTGCCTTAAGTTCCATATTTTTCAAACGATTTAACTTCATAAGTTCAAATTCTTCATTATCAATAATTTTTTTGGTTGGTGCAATCGTTTCTTCATAAATTCTTTTGATTTCCAGAATATCTTCGTATGAAATAGCAATTTGTAAACTATACAATAAATTTTTATAATCATGACGAAACATCGCTAGCTCTTCGTTAATGGATTCTATTTTTTCAGTATAAATCGTTAAATTATTCAATAATTGAGTGTTGATACGTTGTTCTTCCAAATAAGCTTCAATGACTAAGCCAATCAGAATTAAAAATAAACCTACACTTATTAATAACTCCAATTTAGAACTATTTACCGTGACAAATCCTCGCATAAAGTCAGGTGAAATCTCTGGCGAAATCAAAAACACAAAAAGTAACAACAGAATCAACAATAAAAGTAAACAACCAAAAAAAATTCGACTATTTTCTAACACACGATTTAATCTTAAAAAAACACTATTGGGAATTTTTAAAGCAATCCAGATATTTATAAGCAACAGAAGAACATTTGAGGCAATCCATAATAATTTATTTTGATAAATCTGTTGAAAAAAAACACTTAAAATCGTTTGCTCCGTGTAATTGATAAACGAAACCATAAGCAATGTAAAAACGGATAAAAATATCGCTTTAAAAATTGAGAACCTCTTTTTGTGAATGAGTAAAAATCCTGTAAAAATAACGACTGTCAGCGCATAAATCAACCAAGAGTAGCCCAACATTAATGCCGCAAACGAACAAAGATTAATGACAATAAGCAATGAAAGTAACGGTATTTTACATTCAATCTTGATCAATGTTACTCGTAAAAAGACAAAAACGATAAAGCTAGATACAAGCAAAACGTTAGTAGCTAATAACGACAAAATCATTTTTCAATATTCTTTTTAGGTTTTTCAGTTTGTCCCATCCATTGTCCAAATATATTGGGCGAATTTTGATTTAATCTAGGCTTAGTTCCCACACCATCACTGACTTTTGCAACTCTTTTTTCAATAACATTTTTAATTATTTTTTTACCAAATTTCATAAAAACACTTCCTTCAATTAAATTTTTTGTTACAGGGAGTATCATCAGACCTTGGATGACGAGACCGTAGAGTATTACTGAAGCAATCTTTTCTTTGACAAACAGACTACATAAAATAAGTAAACACACCCTTATAAGGCTTTGCTTTTTGAGCACGTTTAAATCAGATGGCTGAACAGGTTCGATTGCTGTTCCTTGTGGCGCATACCAATAAAATAATACGACTAAGAGGCAAATCAATAAAATTTTATAAATAAACGGTAAGCTCACAGAAGAATTTTTCAATACAAATGGTATGGCAACATAGATAACAATGCTTTCTAGACGACAGAGCCATTTGGTTTTTGCATGCCAGCCACCTGCGACAGGCCGTAAAAAAATCAGTACGACGTATACAATAAAGGTTTCGCTTAACGTCCCAAATAAAACTGATAAAATCAGAATCATCAGAAAATTAAATAAGCCAGAAAAATAAACGGTTAGATAATACTTTGTCCATTGTGTTTTTCCTGATTGATCTTCCTGATCCATATCCATAATATTTTTTAGAATCCAATCGATTAGCATATCGCCCTCCTCTTCAAGTATTGCACTAAATTATAACGAATATAGCGACTAATAGATAGATAATTCCTTAATTAGTCATTATCCCTCCCTAAGTAAGAAATAGTGCCTTGACCTGAGTATAATATCTTCTTGAGACTGGTACTTCCGTTCCGTCTCTCATAGTTAAAAGATGCGTTTTATAATTTAATTTTGACGCATATTTTTTATTGATGATGATTGATTGATGGACTCTAATCAAATCTGGATGCAGTTGTTCAATTTTTGATAACGTTCCATAAAATTCTCTTTTAAAATTTTTACCAACCATTGATACACGATGATCGTATTCCGTTTGAAAGAAATAAATATCATTAATATCCATTTTTATAGAAGACGCTTTTAAGTTAATGATAATATATTCACTTTTTGTCTTTATATTTTCTTTTTGTTGAATATATGCATCGACACATGTTTCGACCTCTTTTTGGAAATCTAGAAAATCCACGTTCTTTTGAATAAATTGAAGAGCTGAAACCATATATTTGTAGGAAGTTAAAACTAATTCTGTGTGAGTAGAAATAAATACAATCAGACTTTCACTGTCTGTTTTTCTGATTTCTTTAGCAACCTCAAATCCTGCCTGGATATGATTGTTCATTTGAATATCTAGGAAAAAGATATTTAGTTGGGCGTCCTGGTGTGCCACTTGTAATAATTCATCTGAACGTGAAAATAAATGGATTGTTTCATTATAAATATTTCTTGAATGTAGGATATTTGTTAACAATGCTTCTAACGCTTTTGCTTGAATAATTTGGTCTTCTAATATATAAATAGCCATTTGTTCACTCATCCCTTTCTCAAGAAGATATAAAATTACACAACAAAAGACAAATGATTATAATGTTCAATCAATTTATACACCAATAAAAGAGATAAAAAATTGATTGTCTGTTAGTATATTCACATAAATTTAGTATAGCGATTTCAGTAGTTTCCTGCAAACAAAAACATAAAATAACAAAGCATCAAGAAAGAGTACTTTGGACTATTCATCTTTTTCTAACGAATCATGAGGACGATTGTCTCTTCGTTGATGAAAAACAAAGAATCAACCGCCAAACTGTTCTTGTCATTTTATACATGACAAAATCAATTCATTGGTCGATTCTGGTTATTTTAATTTGTTAGTTCACACATGGATCATTGTGCTAACTTTTTACTTAAACATCCACACTTCTTCCTGTTGAATGAGTCGCTTAAGCGCCAATGTAGGTCACGCCACTACTATAAGCAATTGCATTAGGTAAGACACGATACGAAATCGTTTGATCATTGATGACATTGCTTTCAGAAATAATGATTCCATCAGAAGTGACCGCTTCAACAAAAGCAACATGTCCATATTGATTATCTGCGCCAGCAACTCCTGGTTGGAAACTAATCGCACGACCAGCTTTAGGCAATGAACTAACTTGATAGCCTAATGCACGTCCTTTTCTTCCCCAGTCACTGCCATTTCCCATAAATTCATCCACAGAAGTGCCCAACTGTTTGAAACGATTATAGACATACCACGTACATTGGCCCACGGGATAGCTACCACTCCGATTATAATTGATCCCATCATAGACTGGAAAATGCATTTGTTGCTGTTCCGCTTCCGACAGCTCATTTTTAGATTGGATAATCAAACCGTCTGCTGTTTTTGGTAAGTCAAATTGCGTTAAGTTATAAACCGCAATTAACGAATTTAATTTATTATCGTATTGCTTGTCTGTTGCATATTTACCTGTTAAAAAACGCGTTGCTTGAAGGTAGTTTTTGGCTTCCGAACGCCACGCTGGTTTATAAAAATCTTGATTTCCGTCAATCCCTTGTCGGAGTAATTGAACATAATCTTGCAGTGAGTCATTATAGCCACCGTAATCGCGAAACCCAGCGGAAATTGTATAAAGTTGGCCCCTCTGATCAGCCTCTTTTGTTGAAAAGCTAACACTATTTCCTTGGAACGAACCTTTCACGCCAAAGAGATTATAATAAGGTTCTTTGGCTAGTTGACTTTCGCCAGAGCCACTTTCTAAAATAGCCTGAGCTATCATCACTGATGCAAAAACATCGTATTTTTCGCCAAGTTCTCTGGCTGTCTCACCAATTTTTTTAATAAACGCTGTGGTTTGTTCTGACTTCTGCATTTCAAATGACGCACCATATGTTGCTAAAACTTCTTTGCCATACTCCGTTAATATGAACTCCTTAAAAGGATTAGTCACTACCAAGCGTTTTTCCTCTTTTGAGTCTGGTTGTTGTTTGGCAGTATAGATATTCTCTAACTGAGCGATTACTTCTGGTTTCTCTTTAGAATCCGCTTCCGCTGCGGCAATTAAATATTTTCCTTGGCCAAGATAAACACCATTTTGAAGCGTTTTTCCTTCAGCTGTTTGCCAAAAAATCAGATCACCAGGTTCTGCCTCCTCTATAGAACGAACTTTACCAAATGTCATTTGTTCTTGCGGTGTACTGCCAATGTCTATTTTAAATAATTGTTGGTAAATTTTTTGGGCAAGGAAACTACTGGTCAATGCTTGCTCCGTCAAATTAAATTCTTTTTTTGTTTTCCCAATGTGTCTTAATGCTTCAGCCACCACGACTGCCCGTTTCTTTTCGCCAAAAGACGACAACAGTGGCAGTTCGTAGCCTTTTAAATTTGAAGAAGCTATTTCATCTACTTTGAGGGACGGATTTAACGATACAGCCTGATTTTCTTCAACAACGTTATTGGTGGCTTCAGGAACTTGAATAGGTTCTTCAGGTTCTTGCTTGGTCACAGGAACTTGTGGTGGTTGAACTTGTGGTGGTTGCGATTGTTCAATAGGCTGCGTGATTTCTGATGATACCGTTGGCTCTGTAGGTTCTTTTTTTGTTTCAGAACTAGTATTTGTGGTTGTCGTTTCTGTCGTTGAATGACTCGTTGATTCGGTAGTCGTATCGGTAGAACTATTTGATTCAGATGACGAACTACTAGTGGACGTTGTCGATGTAGCAACAGTTGTTTCAGTTGTTTCGGTTGTTTCGGTTGTTTCAATTACTTTTTCTTCCGAAGTAATTGTCGTTTCCGAGGACAGAGCTGTTTGTAGCGAGCTACTTGGTAATTCTGCAGCCAACGTAACAACTGGAGCGACTTCCAAACTCAGAAGAACGAGAATACTTGTTAAAACAAGTAGTTGATTCTTGATTTTCTTTCTTTTCATTCGTAAAAATCCTCTCCTATTACTTACTTGCGCATTTGCACACTGTTTTTGTACAAATGCGCCTTGTAAGTTAATGATACGCTAATTTTGGTCTTTTTTATTTTTGAAGAATAATTTTCCTAAACCAATACTTACTATCAATAGAAAACCACTGATTGACCAGATTGGCGAAACAACTTCATTTGCTTTTGGCAAAGTACCAGAAGTGGTGGTTTTTGTTGTCGTTCCACCTGCTGCTGTGCCCTTTCCTGGACTGGTTACGCTACCAGTCCCGCTAACCGTGCCATGATTTCTATTGTTGCCTGTAGAGTTGCTACTGATTGGCTCTTCTGCCATTGCTTCAATGGCTTGTGCTAAAATACTTAAACATTTGTCCACAGCTTCTTGCGTCGCACTTGGGTCCTCAACAAGTGCTTTTGCTTGTTTAATTGCTTCAGCTAAAGCTTCTTGCGATGCTTTTGTAAATTGTTTTCCTGCTTTAGGTTTCAAGGTTTCTGCTTTTTGAAGCAGTTCTCTCAACTTTGTTTTATCCGCTTGAAGGACTTGTTCCTCTAAACTATCCAAAGCAGTTTTTACATTTTTTTCAGCAGTATCAATTTGTTCTTGCCGAGCATTTTTATCAGCTAAAATCCCTTCCGCTTGGTCAATTGCTTCAGTTAAGCGCGCTTTAGACTCGCTGGTAAATTCTTTTCCGGCAGATGGTTTGATTGCTTTTGCTTTGGCTATCATTGCCTCTAAGGCTTTTTTATCTGTAACTAACGCTTCTTCTTGTAACCCATCGATGGCACTAGTTAATTCAGCAACCGCTTCATCAATCATTTTTTGATTAGCTGCTGGGTTTTCCAATGTGTTTTTAGCTGCTAAAAGCGCTTTTTGTAAATCTTGTAACGAGGAGGCAGTAAATTGGTGCCCTTCACTTGGAGTGACTTGCTGCGCTCGTTTGACTACTTCTTGTAATTGGTCTTTATTTACAAGGGGTACTTCTTTTAATTGAGCCATTGCAGTTTCCAATGCGTTTAGAGCCTCAGAGACTTCTTCTTTTGTCGCCGTTTCTTTCGCTACGATTGCTTCAGCCGCTTGAATTGCTTCTTGCAATTGTTTTTCTGTTTCTTTTGTAAATTGGTATCCTTCTTCCGGCTTTCTTCCTCGAGCTTGAGCGATTTTCTCTTTTAAGGTTTCCTTATCAACGGCGACGGGTTGTTCTTTTAATTGTGCAATTGCTTCACGCAATGTTTTAGTCGCTTGGTCTATTTCTTCTTGGGTAACTTTTTCTTGAGCAAATACTTTTTGAGCTGCTGCTAATGAGTCTTCGAGAACTTTTTTAGTTTCTTCGGTGAATTCTTGCCCATCACTTGGTTTCTTCGCCAGCCCCTCTTGAATTGCTTTTTCTAAATCAGCTTTATTCGCTACATCAGGCATTTTTTCCAACTGACTTGCAGCCTTTTCTAGGTTTTCCACAGCAGCAGAAACGTCTGTCTGTGTGGCTTGTTCATTGGCTAGAACAGCTACTGCCTCATCTAAGACTGGTTTAAAAATTGCCCAAGTTTCAGGCGTATATTCTTTTTCGACACGTGCTTGATTTAGCGTAATTAGCGCTTGTAATAACTCTTTATCTACTAGCTCTGTGGGCTTCACTGTTACAGAAAAATCTGAAAGTGTGGCTTGTTGGAATCCTTGGCCTACTAATAAGCCTTGACTCATATCAAATTGTAATGGCTGCTCAACAGTTGTCGCACGTTTTACGCGAGTTGTTTCTTTTACTTTAACTTTAAAGGTAACTAAGTCCATTGAACCATTTAACAATTGTTTATTTCCTTGATTACTAAGAACTAAATACAGATTCTCCACATCATTTGAATGTTTCCGATATTTAGAATAATTTTCCATTTGTTTTGTATTATTCGTGGTTGCAGGCTGACCGACAAGTTCAAATTTGCTAGAATCAAAGGACATTTTTGTGCTTAACGCATTAATGTTTTTTAAGTCTTGACCTTTAAGTGTAAAGGTTAATGTATCGCCAGGAAGATAGGTATCCTTGCCATTTTCATTAACCACAGCAAGGGATAAACCGCCCGCAATTTCTTCGACATCAGGTATCTCAATCCCACCATCTAATTGTCGTAAAACATAACTGATATCATAAGCATCAATTACCCCATTTTTATTTAAATCGCCTTTTTCAACATAGCCATTAAAGTCACTGTCCACAGATTCTAAGCCTGTATAGTTTCGATAACTCATTGCATCATTTTCATCAATCGTTCCATCATTAGTAATGTCTCCATGTAAGATTCCTTCTGTTCCTGGTTGTTTGTAAAAGAGCATCTCACGACCAGAGCCAAAATTACCCACCGACTTTAATACCTTCATTTCAACAAAACGATACGCTTGCTCCTTCGTTTCAATGGTTTTTGTCAAAGCATCTTGCTTCCAGTTAATAGGTTCTGAAAACTCTGTCCAATTAGCTCCATCTTTCGACGTCCGATACTGGAGTTGCAAAATATTTCCGTTGCCGGCATTGTCTCTTGGCAAGTATTCAATTTTATCCATTTGATACTCCGCACCAAGATCAAATTTTAAAGACAAGAAATTTCCATCACTTGGATTAGCGATGCCGGTTGACCAGTTCGTATGCCAACCTGTACTCAAATCTTTATCTGTTAATTTCTTCAATTCTGCGCCTGGTTGTTCTGGTAAATTACTTGTTGCTTTGACTTGATTAATTGTTTCTTTATAGGGATCATCTTGTGTTTTTCCTTTAATCGGTTCACTCCATTCAGAGACCCCGTTTTTTCCAACAGCTCGAACTCGAAAAGTATGTTCGCTTAGGAAGGAAAATCCATCAAATGTTGCTGTATTCGTTTGAATATTTCCGAAAACAGTTCCGTCACGCTCTACTTCATAGCTTGTTGCCTCAGTTACTTGATCCCATTGAAGAGTCAAAGAAGATGGCGTTGTTTTTTCTTCATTGATTGCGACATTTGCCGGAATAGTTAACTGGTCATCGACCGTTGTATTTCCTCCGTCAACCGTTCCTTTATTAATGAAACCTTTGACAGTTATTTGAACATCTTTGGCGGTCACAGATTGTTTCGCTAGTTTTACTGATAACGCTGATTGGTTCAGTTTTTCTCCTGAAGCTTCAGAAAGATACTGATTCACTTGGAATTCTTTATCAAAATAATATAGATTTGTACCAGCTAAAAATTCTTCTTTATTAGCTGCTTGTTTCAAGGTTACTTCTGTTCCCCCCACCATTGCTGTTACGCTTTCGGGCGCTTCTGAAGCTAGCAAATCAAGCGTGGTGCTTCGTTCATCAACAAAGCCACTATAACTTCCTTTTGTCGGTTCGATAGTAACGGTCAGATCCCCTTTTTCGTTTGATTTAGGGCCTTGACTATTTATTTTAGTCGTAGCTGATTGCCCAGCTTCATAACTAGTTGAAATTCCGTCATCTTCATACATATTAAAAGAAGTGGTGCCATTTGGATAAATCAAGAAAGATCGTTGATCTCGTTGGATTTCCTTTGGATTGTTGTTTGGATTCGTCATTGGGATAATACTGCCATCTTTGACGAAAACGGGCACCTTCCACAGCGGTGTTTTTACTCCATTTAAGACACGGCCACCTTGATATTTTTCGCCTGTAAATAAGTCAACCCAGACTTGTTTTTCATCTGGTAAGTAGATTCCATCACGGATTGAATTTCCTGCCTCATCTTGATTGCCATTATAAATTGGGGCAACGAGTAAATTGGGTCCCCACATATATTGGTATTGAGAATCTTTTGTATATGCTGTTCCTTCATTAGGAAATTCTAAAGCCATGGCCCGTACCATTGGTAGTCCATCAACTGATTCCTTGGCAATACTGTAGTTATAAGGCATCATCATTGATTTTAATTTTAGATACGCTCGGTTCAAATCTGTGGCTTCTTGATCAAAAGCAAATGGCGTTTTTGGATTGGAGCCCCAGCCGTCCATATTTAGCTGCACTGGTGTAAAAGTTTTCCATTGGAAATCACGTATGTTGACCTCTTTATTTTTTCCACCAAAAATTCCATCCATATCTGAACCGACATTTGGTTGTCCAGACAACGAAGTCCCGATATATGTTGGGATATGGAAGCGAATATATTCCCATTGACCACCCGTTTGATCGCCTGTCCAAATACCAGCGTGCCGTTGGGTTCCGGCCCAACCATCTAATGAAACAATCATCGGACGAACTGCGCCGTCTGTTTCTTTTACAAAAACATTCGCGGCATCTTCTACACCATTTAAGCCAAAGGAATACCCATACCCGACCCACGCCACGTCAGTTTTGAGAGCTTTAACACCAGCGACACTAACTTCTTTCGCAATATCCCGTTCTCCTTTTTTAGGATTTTTAGGATCCGCTGGATGGAGATTAGATTGAGTCCACAGCCCCACTTCAACACCATTGGCTTGAGCATACTCTGTAAATTCTTTTAAGTTTTGTACATCGCCGTCCAATGAATCTGTTTGGCCATAGCCAGCACCGTAGCCGTCATTTGGCAAGAACCACCCTAACGGCATATCGTTTTTCTTATATCGATCAATAACTGCGCGTGCAGAAAATTGATAATTCTCTTTTTCTCCATTTAAAGATTCTAGCGTGCCATTTAAGTTTCCTAGATCGCCTGGTTGGTATTCTTTGTAAAAATTACCATCTTCAAACTTAACTGCTCCCGCGGTTCCTTCTGCTACTTTCACCCAATAGTCCCGATTATACGCGTTTAAATGTGCTTCATAGAACCCGTATTCTGGCATCAAAGCTGGTTTCCCGGTTAATTCATAGTAATCTTTTAAAATACCTGCTGAGGAATCATTAAAGAAATAAAAAGCATCAAAATCTGTTCCTTCGTGCGTTGTTGTGGTTGTTTGTGGATCATGACTTCCAAAATCATAGTTGCCAGGTTTCCATGTATTTCGAACAACGCCATACCCTGCAGTTGACCAATAAAATGGGTTAGGCGATGCTACTCCGCCATCTACCCAATTGTTCGTATTGACAATCTGGATAGCTGTTCCTTTATGCGTAAATCGACCATTTTGAGTTCCTCCGCCAAAATAATTTTCTTGACTACTTTGTTTTAACGTTTGTGTAGCTTTATCATTTTTAAAGGATAGCGGAGCGGTTTCTTCTAAAATAACTTGATTCTTTTTCTTGTCTAGAACCTTCATTAAAGCGCTTTCTTTTTCGAACATAATTTTTAAACCATTATTTTCTAGAATAAATTGGTTTCCTGAATCTGTGACGTTCGTTTGCTCAAAGGCTTGTGTACCATAGTCGGCCATTGTTTTAGCCGTAATTTTCGCAACATGCTTTGGATCATTTGGAGTTGGATATTCTTCAAATTTACCAGTTGGATCTAGATGATAGCGAAAAAGATGGTCGTTTAAAATACTAATTTGTGCTTTTTTTCCAGAAGCATACGTAATGACAAAGTTTTTCTCCGCTTTTTCAATCGACACAATTGCTCCGACTGACGTTGCTGAATCAGCTACGTCTTCTTTTGCTGTTTGCTCTTGCGCATCAACCACTTGAGAATCCATCGTAACAAACGAATGGAACGCCAATACAGACGAACTCACTAATAAAAATGTCAACCAGTGCTTTTTACCGTAAATTTTTTTACCCTGATACTCTTTGTTCATTTTTTCCTCCTTAAAATTGCTCCCCATAGAATAGTTCCGACACAATTACTCACAAAATCCAAAACCCAACAAAGTTTTATCCAGATGAAAAGTCATAACGATTTTCTTAGTTTACTGAGACTGTAAGCAAGTCAGTTTCAGTAACCCCTTCATAAACACATCCTTTCAATAAAATATTAAATGAAAACAATCCATTTTCATCTTATATAAAAATTTTAGTACAGAATCACAATTTCCTAATGAATGCGTTTTCATTTGTTGACTACCAATTTTTCACTTTTTTAATAACATAATTATCGTATGATGGTTTTTTTGTGTTTGTCAACGGTTAATTATAGCAGCCACCATTAACAAGTATTAACCCTTGATAAACCTGTTAATTCACTTATAATGATGATTTTATTGCGAAAATATCTACATCAGAAAAAGAAAGACTTTTTCAAAAATCTAATACCTGTTGCTCAAATCTAGTCTATTTAAAAATAATCAACACCCTCCTGCTCAGCAAGAGGGTGTTAATTACTCGTTTTTTAGTGATTGATTTGACTTGCTGGTGTGAAAAGCAAACTAATGATGATGCCAACTATCAGTACCGCTAGCAATATAAAAATTAACTTTCCAAACCGGTGATAGGGATTGATCGAAAGCCCAATCCCATAAACTTTCGGAACCCACAAAGGAGGCGTTGGATTATCTTTTTGATCTTTATAGGCTATCTTTAAAATCTGCCACGCAAAATACAACAATGGTAAAACCATAATTACCCCAACTATACCTAGCCATTTTGTTAATAAGTCACTGGTATGCAAAAGACTGATTGTCAGAATTGGTACAAACAAAAGAATAAAGCTAATTGTGGCTCCCACTTGTGCTTGCTTAAGCAGTCGTCTCTCACGGAGAGTAAGATTTGCAAACATTCCATCCATCCTTTCATGGTTTTCAGATTAAATCAACGAATCACTAAAAAACTAAATTAACTGCGAAAATCAATGACCATGCGCCCGCGAATTTTTCCTTGTTCCATTTCTTCAAAAATAGCATTAATTTCTTCTGGTTGACGTGTTTGACAAACAGGAACAACTTTTCCTTCTGCACCGAATTGGAAAGCTTCTCTTAAATCTTGACGGGTTCCAACTAACGATCCGACTACGTGAATGCCATCAAGAACAAGACGTGGAATTGTTAGTATATCTTTTATTCTACGATAAAATACTTACTATGAATACTAAAACATTTCTCCATTTATTTTAACATGAACGACGATTCGTAAAAAAATGACAATTTAGCCTATCTTTATATAAACAGATATCACTTCAACGATTGATTCAGATCTATTTGAGCCTAGTCAAATAGAGATCTAGCATAAAAACTTCCCAGAAAAACATCCCCTACTCTGAGCACCTCTATCCAAAAAAATAGCACATAGGCAAAGGCAGGCTGCTTACCTTTTTATAAGTAACCTGCCTTTGCCTATGTTTAAGTAAACGACGTATTTCCCCTATTACTGATTCAAAGTCCTTAAAACTTTATAATCACTGTTTTTCACGAGTAAAACGCTACTTGGGTTATCGGGATAAGCAGCATTGCCATCAAATGATACAACAACAGTATTCGTACCAACTTTCGTGAATTGTGTGTATGAGCCCCCAGCACCGCCCACGTTGGCAAAATGTAATGTCAACGTGTCGCCTTTTGTTTCTACCTCGCGCCAATTTGCCCGCTGATAGTTATGCCAGTCAATTTGAGTTGAAATTTCGTTTGCCGTGTTTTTATACATTCCTTCGTAAAAATCAATCGCTTCCTCTTTTGAAGACCACGGATTGACTGAAATATTTGGGATTTGTTCTTTAGTAATTGACGGGGCACCTACAATTTTTTCAAAGCCAGCCCTCAACTCTGCATTATCTGTTGCTCCAAAATACAGATAGCCATAAGGATCTCCTTGATTTTGCATCGTCACTAAAACTAAGGGATGATTGTTAACGATGGTGAATAAATACAAATGCTTTTGCATTTCTGGTTGCGTTTCTGCATCAGAGTAAACAGCAACTAACGCATATCCATCCTTCACTTGTCCATTTTCAGACCATTCTAAATAAATGGGATGCTGACCAATCGCTGGTTGCATAGTAACATTTCCTACTAGACCATCAGGCGCTTGGACGCCATTAAAATTGATTGAATTTCCTGGTGTATATTCTTTATACGTTTGGTTCATCCGTTGCCCCCAATCAGCCATAAATTGTTGTAGTTGTGCCTTTTTTTGCGCAGACCACAACTGATTTTCAGCTTTACTAGAAGCAGAAGAATTACTTTGAGTCGTACTAGATTTTGACTCCGTGCTCATTTGACTTGCTTGGCTGTTGTTAACGGTAACAGGTGCTTTCATTTCTGATGTTGCTGTCGGCTTGCTTGCAGTGCTATCACCACTTTTGTTGGAAGAACATCCTGATAAAATACTCAATAAAAGACCTATCAAGATTATTTTTTTCATTGGGAATCCCTTCTTTCTGACAAGAATACTGTACTACTTTTCCACTTTTCTCACCAGCAAAACTCGACTAAAAACGACTATGTTTATTTGTTATTTAATTATCAAATTAAGTTGATTGTAAGCATCCCATAACCAAGGATGCACAACTTTAATATCGTGTTTCAAAATATAATCAATATAGAAATATGCGGCATTTTCTAAAGAACAATTTAAAGCTTGTAATAAACCATCTAAGTATGGTGGTTTACCTTCTTGATCCCACTTTATTTTATCAGCGACAAACAAAACTAAATCTATGTCCGAATAGTTTTTCTTCAATGTTGTATGGCATTCAATAGCTGATAAAATTTCATTGTCTTCAATACCAAAATCCATTTTCGCAATAGACTTAGAAATTTTTTGATGAATTATCATTGGAAAGGCCATTTCTGCTTCGTTTAATTCAATCCCATATTTTTGTGCGACACTAATTCTCTGATTATTTGGATAAATCGCAGAGATATCGTGTAAATATCCTGCAATACTTACTTTTTCTGGACTAGTTAAATATTTTTCACCAAGTTGATAGGCATACTCTCCAACTTCCATACAATGATAATACGTCTTCTCACAGTTTTTACTCACTAAATATTGTTTAATTTCATTTTTCAACACCTGTTGATGATCCATTTCCACAGCCCTTTCTCATTCCGATTACTCTTCTAGATAAATAAATTATACTCCTTTCATCCTCTAGCAACCTTTTATTTTTTATTAAATAAACAACTAACTAAATTGAAAAAATTGAAACTTTTTGGTCCTCAAATTCGTCTATAACTAATAGGACGTTCAATTTTGTATAACGTGGAGGTGTATTTTTTAACTTTTTCATTAACCAAAGAGGAGTGAAAGTATGCGACATAAGAAAAGAAAATTCAAAATAAACGGGTATGTATTATTTAGTGCGTTAATCCTCATTGTTCTTGTTTTCATTCAAACGTTCCTATTAACTCAACCCAAGATAACAAGTAAAAATGATGATACTACGCAGACATCGACTAAAAATTCAACTGCAAAAAAAGATTCCCCGACCAAGTTAGAAAAGGAATCAACACACATGACTATTTCATCAAAAAAATATGCTTACTCAGCAGACAAAATCAGAAAATATATAACTGGAGAAGAACCTTACAAAGGTGAAAAATTAGTATTCTTAACCTTTGATGATGGCGTTAATAATCAAATAACCCCACAAGTCCTAGATACATTAAAAAAGTATAACGTCCACGCAACTTTTTTTCTTGTAGGAAATACCCTAACTTCCGAAAATCAAAACATAGTGAAACGCGAAGTCGCAGAAGGGCATTCAATAGGCTTTCATAGTTCAACTCATGATTATGCAACGTTATATCCAAACGGGATTGTTAACACTGAAGAAATACAAGCGGAAATAGCAACCATGGAGAACTCTCTTAAAAAAATATTGGGCGAAACATTTCAAACAACTCTCTGGCGATACCCAGGAGGTCATATGTCATGGGGAGGTACAGAAAAATCTGATGAATTATTCAAACAACTTGGCATCCATTGGATTGACTGGAATGCGATGGTTGGAGATGCGGAGCCGTTAGACAGACAGCCTACTACAGTCGCAGAAATGCTCGCTTTCCATCAACATTCACTTGAGGTTTATCCGGATTATAATATTAGAGTAGTCTTAATGCATGATTCAGTAGATAAGGAATTAACAAAACAAGCATTGCCACAATTAATAGAGTTTTATCAAGCAAATGGTTATCAATTTGGCGTGTTATATTAAAGCAACTCGGAACACTAAAGGAAGCATTTCTGGTCTTAGTCAATGTTGATTTTCTACTTAATTACACACAAAAACACCCTCTTGCTGAGCAAGAGGGTGTTCGTTTGTCGAATAGTAAAGATTAACGACGGATTTCTTTGATACGAGCTGCTTTTCCGTGTAATGCGCGTAAGTAGTAAAGTTTTGCACGACGTACTTTACCGTAGCGAACCACTTCAATTTGAGCAACACGTGGTGTGTGTAATGGGAATGTACGTTCCACACCAACACCATTTGAAACTTTACGTACTGTGTAAGTTTCGCTGATTCCAGCACCACGGCGTTTAATTACAACACCTTCGAATAACTGGATACGTTCACGAGTACCTTCGACTACTTTCGCATGAACGCGAACAGTGTCACCAGGGCGGAACGCAGGAATATCCGTACGTAATTGTTCTTGTGTTAATTCTTGAATTAATGGATTCATTTTATCCTTCTCCTTATTCCCAAATATTCTTATGGTCACTTCTGCCACAGCGGAATATTGTAATAGTTAGAGCGCATTGCACTCACCAAATTAGTTTACCACAGACAAAATAAGCTGTAAAGAGAATTTTCTTGAAAGTTCCCTTATTTTTGCTCTTCTTGTTTAATTTCCTCTAATAACTTCAACATTTCAGGCGTCATTTCTACTGATTCCAACATGTCAGGTCGACGCAAAAAGGTCCGTCGTAATGATTCTTTTAGTTGCCATTCTGCAATTAATTTATGGTTACCATTCGTTAGCACGGCAGGGACTTCCATATCGTTGAAAATAGCAGGTCTGGTATATTGTGGATGCTCTAATAGGCCAGTGGAATGTGAATCCGTTTGTGCAGAAAGATTATTACCTAAGACATCAGGTAATAAACGGACTGTCGCATCAATCATGACCATTGCGCCTAATTCGCCCCCTGTTAAAACGTAATCCCCCAATGAAACTTCATCTGTAACCATCGTGCGAATTCGCTCATCATAGCCTTCATAATGTCCACAAATAAAAACTAAATGTTCTTCTTGTGAAAATTCCTCGGCCATTTTCTGATTAAACGGTTTTCCGGCTGGATCTAATAAGATGACCCGTTTTGGCTGCTGGTTTGTCTCTTCTTCAATTGCTTTTAGGTTATCATAGATCGGTTGTACTTTTAAAAGCATCCCCGCGCCACCGCCATACGGATAATCATCGACCGTTTGGTGTTTGTTATCTGAAAAATCGCGAAAATTAGAGACATTCAATTCTAATAACTGCTTTTCCCGAGCTTTCCCAATAATTGATTCCCCCATTGGTCCTTCAAACATTCTAGGAAAAAGAGTTAATACATCAATTCTCATCGTCAATCAATCCTTCTGGAATGTCCACATCAATCCGTTGATTTTCGACGTCGACTTTTGTAACAACGCCTTCAATATACGGTAAAAGTAAATCTTTTTTCTTTGGTCGTTGGACGACCCACACATCATTCGCACCAGGAGATAAAATTTCTTTAATTTTTCCCAGTTCACTACCGGTTTCATCATAAACAGTGGCACCAATGATTTGGTGATAATAAAATTCGTCCTCTCCCAATTCAGCGAGATTGTCTTTTGCAACTTTTAAAATACCGTCACGATATTTTTCAACATCATTGATATTTGGATGTCCTTCAAAGCTTAAAATGTCAAAATTCTTATGCTTGCGGTGGGACTCCACGACCAATTCAATTGGTGCTTTTTTCTCTTGAAATAGCAGTAACGTTGCCCCTTTTTGATAACGTTCTTCTGGAAAATCCGTTTTCGAAATGACCCGAACTTCCCCTTTGATTCCTTGTGTGTTCACAATTTTTCCTACATTTAAATAATCTGTCACGTGAAAGCCTCTCTTCCTTGTATTTCATCTTTCCTATTCTACCATTTCTTACGCGCAAATTCTATGAAAAAACAAAGGCCAACTTTTCTAGTCAGCCTTTGTTTTTATTAATTCGTTAAACCAGTTAATGTGCCATAAATTAAAAATAAATTTAATAACGTCAAGGCAATAGCAATAATCCAAGCTAAAAATTTCACCCACGCTGGATTCGCAAATTGGCCCATTAATTTTTTATCACTTGTATACATCGTTAAAGGAATAATCGACACTGGCAAAGCAATACTTAGGAAAACTTGCGTATAAAGTAACAAGTCTTCAACAGCCGTTTCGCTACCGCCATAAATAATGACACAGATAATGACTGGCACAATTGCTAACAAACGAGTTAACACTCGTCGTGCCCACAACGGCATTTTTAAATGGATAAAGCCTTCCATTACAATTTGTCCTGACAGCGTACCTGTAATCGTTGAATTTTGACCCGAAGCCAGTAAAGCAATTGCAAAAAGAATACTTAACACTGGGCTAGCAATATTACCAACAATATCTGGATTTTTCAGAGCATCAAATAAATCAACAAATTTACCTAATTCACTGTTGGTTCCATAAAATAATGCTCCTCCTAAAATTAACAACAAACAATTTACGACAAAAGCGACAGTTAATTGAATATTTGAATCCCAAGTAGTGAAACGAATTGCTTTGGCTTTCTCAGCATCATCGTTACGATCAAATTTCCGAGCTTGCGCAATGGAAGAATGCAAATATAAGTTATGAGGCATGACTGTCGCTCCAACGATTCCCAAGGCTAAAAATAACATGGATTTATCTGTCGCTATTTTTGTGTCTGGAATAAAACCTCGTAACACTTCACCAATATTTGGATCTGCTAATGCCACTTCATAAGCAAAAACAAAAAAGATAACTGCAATTAAACAAGAAACAATTGCTTCGATTTTGCGAAAGCCTAACTTTGTCAGTAGCAAAAGTAATAAAACATCAAACGTTGTTATCAACACACCAATTAATAATGGAAAACCAAATAATAATTGCAAAGCAACGGCACCACCAATTACCTCAGCGATATCTGTTGCCATTATGGCTAACTCCGTCACCACCCACAAGGCAACGCCCGTTCGTTTACTTGTATGCTCTCTAGTCGCTTGGGCTAAATCCATTCCTGTCACGATTCCTAAGCGCGCAGCCATACTTTGTAGTAACATGGCAACTAAACTAGAAAGCAAAATCACACTAAGTAACGTGTACTTATATTCCGCTCCGCCAGCAATTGACGTAATCCAATTTCCTGGATCCATATAACCAACAGCCACTAAGGCGCCAGGTCCGCTATAGGCTAGCAAAGTTCGCCAAAAGCTTGCGTTTTTAGGTACCTCGACGGTATTATTTATCTCTTCTAAACTAGGTCCATTTGCATAATTAAGCATTTTTTCCGTTTTCTTTTCTTTCATCCAACATCCCTCAATCTATCTTGTTCACACATTTCACTTTTAGGTACACCTAAAACTAGTTAACATAATTATAGTCTTCTTATTCTTCGTTGTAAACTGTTACATTATAATTTTTTTAAGCACTCTCGCTATAAATCGTTTGGTTTTTACCAAAAAATCCCTTACACTTATTTTATCATAGATCGGAGGTTATGAGGATGAAGTTAGATATGGTCGGTATTATCGTCAACGATATGACACAAGCACTCTCTTTTTACCAAACGCTAGGTTTTAACGTGCTGGGAGAAGCTTCGCCTGATTACACAGAATTACAAAACAATGGCGTCAGGATTTCTTTAAATTCACTACAAATGATTACTGGTGTCTATGGGTTTGCGCCTAGCCAACAAGGCGATAAAATTGAACTTGCTTTTCTTTGTGAAACGGCCGCAGAAGTTGATAACACCGTGAAAAAAATGAGCCAAGCTGGTTACATTGTTTTTAAAGAACCTTGGAATGCACCTTGGGGCCAACGATACGCAATCATTAAAGACGTGGATGCAAATTTAATTTCACTCTTTGCCCCTCTATAATATTACTAAAAGATGCGCCACTTTCGTTTCTTTTACTCTCTTTCGAAAGATCAGTGCAGAATGGGTCTTAAGTAGGATGTCTTTTCTGTCTCTTTTTTTGTATAATAAACTTATCAAATGATGCGTATCTTACAACTTTGTTCGTTTGCAGAAAGAACAAACGATGTTTTTTATTGATGAAAAGTTATATACTAAAAGTACGATGAGTATAACTAAAGGAGATGAGAAATGTGAGTGTTACCCTATCTAGAAAAATTGTTAATATTATTTCCATTTTGGGCATTGTTGCAACCATAATTGCAACCATCTATTTTATCCGATTAGGTGTCTTCAAGGACATCAATGCACTAAGAGGACTAGTAGGGCAATCTGTCATTCTCGGTCCGATTATTTTCATGTTAATTCAGATTATTCAAGTGGTTATTCCGATTATTCCTGGTGGTGTTAGCTGTGCTGCAGGGGTCTTGATTTTTGGGCCAACAATGGGCTTCGTCTATAATTACGTTGGTATTGCACTTGGCTCTATTATCATTTTCTTATTAGGTCGTAATTATGGGAAACCATTCATTATGAGCCTTGTCAGTGATAAAACATATAACAAGTATATCGGTTGGTTAGACAATGAAAAACGTTTTGAACGATTGTTTGCTTTAGCAATTTTCTTCCCGATTGCACCGGATGATGCGCTTTGTTTAATGGCCGGTTTAACAAAAATGTCTGTGAAAAAATTTACTCTGATTATTTTATTAGCAAAACCTGCTTCTATCTATTTATATAGTCTTGCGTTAATTTATGGCGGTACATTTTTAACTAGCTTACTGGGAATGTAAAATAAATAAAAAAGCGAACGGACTAAATCAAAACTCTGCCTGTGTCAGTTTGATTTAGTCCTTTTATTATGGAATTTTGGTAGAAACTGGGGGACTTTTGATGTTTAGTTATTTTAAAAATAGTATTGTGAATACGCTAGATTTTCTTAAAGGGACAACGGCGTATTTTCGCGATGTGCTCTTGATGCACGGATTTATGTTATTCGTTCTATTGCCTTTATTGACAAGTTTGTCCAAATTGGTACTCAAAGAAGGTGGGATTGATTATATTTCCTACGATAACTTAGGGGCAATTGCTACGCAACATCCCTATGTCCTTTTGACTTTTCTACTAATTGGGCTGTTAATTTTACTGGCGCTCTTTTTTGAATTTACCTTTTTATTGCTTAGTGTCTATTTTATTAAGAAAAAGCAACCAATTACTCTAACGCAATTATTGCACGGCACCTTGCTTCAGATCAAAAAAGTTCGAGGAATTACCTTTCTGTTTTTCCTGGCATATTTCTTTTTGATTTTACCATTAAGTGGGTTAACCTTCCGCTCTTATTTATTAACAAGAGTTAAGATTCCAGCCTTTATCTTAGATTTTATTTTTGCAAATCGCGTCATTATTATCATTGGTTTCGTATTGTTAGAACTGATTATCTTATATTTAGCGATTCGACTTGCTTTTGCCCTTCCAGAGTTGATTTTACGTGATGTTGGTTTTCGTGAGTCTTTAAAACGTAGTTGGCAAATTACAAAGCGGCGCTTTTTCCAGATTTTAGGGCAATTTATTATCATTGGAGGAACTGTTTTAGGGATTTTTACGGCTGGCTATTTCTTGATATTTTTAGGTCAAACCGCAGTCGAAACGTTTAAACCTGAGTGGTCTTTACCTAGCGCTGTCATCGCTATGACACTCCTTCAGGTTATGATGCTCTTAAACTTGGTGTTGTCTAGTGTTGCTATTTTTTACATTATTGTTGATGATATGGAAGATGAAGGGATTTTGCCTGACACGCCAGAATGGTTCACCCCGAAATCAGAGGTTCGGGTAGAATGGACCACCTTCAGAGTCGTTCTTTTTTGTTTGATTGCAATCTTCTTCGGAATTGGTGTAGGCACCTATAATACGAATTACCTAAGTCATACACCTGACCGAAAACCGGTTACCATCTCCCATCGTGGTGTTAATGGTAACAATGGCGTTCAAAACACCTTGGACTCTTTAATCGAGACCAATAAGGCAAAACCTGATTATGTTGAAATGGATATTCAAGAAACCAAAGACCATCAATTTATTGTCATGCACGATTTTAATTTACGGGCGTTAACGGGGGTTAATAAACGACCAAATCAATTAACACTTAAAGAATTAACGAACATGAATGTCACAGAAAATGGTCAAACTGCTAAAATAGTTTCTTTTGATGATTATTTAGCCAAAGCCAATCAATTAAAACAACGTTTATTAATTGAAATCAAAACCACGCCTCAGGGTAGCCCTGATTTAGTACAGCGCTTTGTCAAACAATACCGTGAAAATATTTTAGAAAACGGCCATATCCTTCATACCTTAACCTATGATACGGCGATGGCCTTAAAGAAAGAAGAACCACGCTTTTATGTAGGCTACGTTATTCCTTTCAACATTGTGGGACCGCCTAAAATGCCAGTTGACTTTTTTACTATGGAATACAGTACAATGAATCGTAACTTTGTAAATGCCGCTCATCATGATGGGAAAAAGGTTTATGCTTGGACAGCAAATGATGAAGATGTTATGACGCGAATGATTTTTTATGGCGTCGATGGCATCATTACCGATCAACTCAGTCTACTGAACGAAACAATGAAAACCGATTTAGAAAATCCAACATACTCCGATAAACTGTTGAATTTCGCTATTGGAATGGGTTAAAAAAAGAGCCAATCTGCTGAGCAGATTGGCTCTTTTACGTTCATGTTAGTTGTTTTTACCAAAAATTCTTAAGAAAGCTAAGAATAAGTTGATGAAGTCAAGGTATAATTGTAATGCGAAGAAAACGGCCATCCCAGTACCTGCTTGATCACCTGTTTGCGCATAGACTTGGCGTATACGTTGGTTATCATAAGCAGTAATCCCTGAGAAAATTAGGACCATTAAAATGGAAATAAAGAATTCTACAGCATTACTGTGTAAAAGGAACATATTTAGCAACATCGCAATGATGATTCCAATTAAGGCACTATAAGCGGCATGACCAACTGCTGATAGGTCTTTCTTCGTAAAGACACCTACTAATGACATCGCGCCAAAGGTAGCCGCTGCACTTAAAAATGCGCCGGCCACTGTTCCACCAGTATACATTAATAACGTCACGGATAAAGTGACACCATTTAATAATGCATACGCAACAAATCCTGCAATCGCAATGGTTGGATTCTTCTGTGCTTTTGCGCCTAGATATAAAACTAAGCCAATTTCAACAAGCCAAATCATCCAAAAAGCTAAGCTTGATTGGAATAAAGTAGCTAGAACAGGTAAAAAGACAGTTGTCATTGCATAAGCCATGATTGCGCTAATACCAATTCCTAACGCTAAAAATCCGTAAATTTTGGCATAAAATTTATTCAAACCTGTGCCAGTTTGGATATACTCTTGATTATTCATAAGTTAAAGTCCCTTCTTTCTCTGTTAGTTCATCAATCGTCACTTGGGGTGGTTGAACCATCACCACTGCATCTAACACGCGATTTTCTTGCTCATTAACAGCCTCAACTGAAATGGTAATCACATCTTTCATTTTGTCGACTTTGATTACTTCTAATTGGAAAGTCAATGTTTCGTAATGAAAAACGGGTTCCACAAAGTTCACAGAGAAATTCACAACATGTGAACCTGGTCCTGGTAAATGTTTTGAAATCGCACTAGTGATAATTCCCATCAGCATAATTGATGGTACGATTGGTTTTTCATATTCTGTTTTTTGGGCATAATCATGTTGGATATATAAAGGATTCGCATCATTGGTCAAGCCCAAGTAAAGTAATAAGTCCTTGTCTTCAATTGACTCTGTCAAGGACAACGAATCTCCCTCTTCGATATCTTCGATGGTTTTGCCTAATTTTCTCGGTTTTCCGATATTCAAATTAGTACACCTCCGTTATTGATAAGATAATTGTACCAAAATGTACTTAAAAGGCAAGCTAAAAAGTAGTCTTTAAAGGATGTTTAAACAAAACCAACTTATCTGCCATGCTAGATTTTAAAAACAAACAACGGAACAGGAGCAGCTTCTTATTTTTTGAAGCCAGATACCCCTGTCCCGATTTTGTTTATGTTCTCTTATAAAACGTTTCTAGTTGTGTTACTTAGTAATGTTTCGTAAGCTTGTTCAAATTTCTGAACGTCGCCAGCACCCATAAAGACCACCACTGCATTTTCAAAATCTAGTAAAGGTGACACATTATCTTCGGTAATTACTTGTCCACCTTTTTGAATTTTTTCGCCTAAATCTTCAATGCGTACCTCGCCTTGTGTTTCACGCGCAGAGCCAAAAATATTACATAAGAATACTTCATCTGCCAAATCCAGTGCTTCAGCAAATTCATCCATTAAGGCAATTGTTCGTGTAAATGTATGTGGCTGGAAGACAGCAATAATTTCTTTGTCAGGATATTTTTGGCGGGCGCCATCAATCGTTGCTTTAATTTCAGCTGGATGGTGCGCATAATCATCAACAATAATCATGTCACTGACTTTTTTCTCGCTAAAACGACGTTTCACACCTTTAAAACTTAGCATTTCTTCTGCGACTTTTTGCATATCAAGTTTTTCAAAATAAGCCACAGCAATCACACCTAGCGCATTCATGATATTGTGATGGCCAAATGCTGGTAAGACAAAATGACCTACAAAATCATCCTTGTGATAAACATCAAAAGATGAGCCTTCCGTTGTTCGTTGAATATTTCGGGCTTGGATATCATCCTCTTCACTGACGCCATAATAATAAACTGGCACTTCTGATTCTAACTGGCGAAGATACTTATCATCACCATAAGCAAAAATTCCTTTTTTGACTTGATGAGCCATTGTTTGGAACGCTGAAAAAACGTCCTCAATGCTCTTGTAGTAATCTGGATGATCAAAATCGATATTCGTCATAATCGCATAATCTGGTGAATAAGCCAAGAAATGACGGCGATATTCACACGCTTCAAATGCAAAGAAATCAGCATCTGGTTCGCCGTGGCCAGTGCCATCCCCTATTAAATAACTAGTTGGATTGATACCACTTAATACATGTGCTAGCAAACCAGTCGTACTTGTTTTCCCATGTGACCCTGTTACAGCAATGCTTGTGTACGGTTCGATAAAACGAGCAATGAAATCGTGGTAACGAATTACTTCTGCGCCTAATTCGATGGCGCGGGCGATTTCCTCATGGGTATCTGGAAAAGCATTTCCAGCAATAACAATCATGTCTTTATCAATATTATCTGCATTAAATGGTAAAATAGGGACACCTGATTTTTCAAGATCCCGTTGTGTAAAGAAATACTCTTCTACGTCTGATCCTTGAACGTTATAGCCTTTTTGGTGTAAGACCAACGCTAATGAGCTCATGCCAGAACCTTTAATTCCGACAAAATGGTATAATTTGTTCTCTTGATTTCCCATTATAATCCTCTTCTCTGTCACTATATAAAACATACCTTTTTTAAAAAAAATTCAATCATACGAGATTCATTATCGTATAAAACAAAAAAATAATCAACTATTAAAACAGAATAAAAAACTTACATGTTTCAAATCCACATGTAAGTTTCATCTCTTAACTAAAATATTTACTGTTTTCTAATACAGAACTTGAATCTTCTAGCATCCCACTTAATGGTTTATCCAAGATGCCCTTTTTCTTCTCTTCTGTCACAAGTGCTTCAGGCTCCACTTGAGCATTCGCTTTAGCTAATTTTTTCCCATAAGCAGTTTGACTTTTAGCATTTTTCTTTGCGGCATTCAAACGGGAACGCGAACGTAAATCCAACGCATCTTCGCCAAAACGTTCTAAGTCTGGTTTGATTTGTTGATATTGTCGTCTAGTTAAAGGAATCTCAGGTTCTGAGGTTGGAATATTAAACTTCCGCACCGTTGGATCTTCTTCCGTATCTTTCACTTGAAAAGCCGTTGGTTCATCATCAAGAATGACATATGAACGCCGATCTTTTTTCATTGCTTTTAGCAACTCTTCTTCAGTAAAACTAGGTTCCTGTTCCTCAGGAATCACAGAAGCCGGGATATATTTAGGAACAAAATAAGAAGGTGTCGTTTTCTGCACTAATGGTGATGCGGCAGGTCTACTTGGTTTCGCTACGACTTCTTTTTTTTTATACGTTTGTGTCCAGCCATTTCCTTTTGGCGTCCCAAAAAGGCTATTATTTTTTTTCGTTGCTTGTTTATTTTTCGTTGCTTTACTAGCATGTTTTGTGTAGTCTGGCAAATTAGAACGATGACGTGCTAATTGCTCTTGTTGTGCTGCCGTTAATTGTTGTGTTTGTTTATTTGTAGTTGATTGATTCGTTGTTGGTTGTTGGACGGATGGTGTGCTTTGTCTAGTATCTTCGGCAGATGTTGCAGTTCTTCTGCTACCAGACATTGCTTTACCAATCAGATCATCTTGAAATAAGTTACGTTCATTATCTGTTGGTAATTTTACGCCCTGTTCATCATCATACGCTGGAAAACGGAAATGTTTTCTCTTCACTTGAGCATTATCCATTGCGGTCATTCCTTTTATTTTTCTTTCTCATTAGTTTAACACATTCTCAATGAATACTAAAGAACTTGCCTGAATTTTTAAGAGAACAAAAAAAGAAACCTCCGTTTAAAAAGGTTTCTTTTTTGTTTATTTATCTAGTTGTAATTTGGCAAAGTCCGCTTTGACTTGAATGAATGACTGAAACAATTGTAAAAACTGAAAGAGTCACGCCCGATTTTCAAATTCACTTCTTGTTTGCGGTAATGGTTTTGTGCGATAGGTTTCATAAACGGTCTTAATTCGATTCATAATTTCTTGTCCATCATTATTCTCTGCAAATGTTTCTGCCGTATATTCCAACAATTGTTGAATATAGCGAACTTGTTGCGCATCAACAGTAATATCTTCTAATAATTCCAACATGTTTTTTAGAATATTACTTTGCATTTTTCTCATCGCAAAGTACTCTAAATAGTACGTATTGGTAGACAGCAATTGATTCTCGGCATGATTTTTGGCCCACGTCTCGCCTGTGCGAATAAAGGTTTTTAAATCTGCACAATGCATGACCAAATTTCGCTCTCCTGCAGCGTTGTTTAAATGTAGCGCCATTTCCCTTAAAATTTTACGAAACATTGTTTCAATGACTTCTTGGTCTTCTCTTAAACGTTTTTCTGTATCAGGCATATAGGAATTAGCTAATAACGCTAGTCCCACACCAATACTCATTAATAAAAATTCATTTCCAATAATCGCCCAAGAAAGATTTTTTTCGACTAAATAATGAGTTACCAAAACGGAACTCACAACAATCCCATCAGATAATTGAAAATACACAGCTGCTGGAATAAATAATAACAAAAAAATACCAAAAGCAATCGCTGTAAAACCTAAAAAAGTAAAACAAATATACGCTAAAATAGTTGCCAAAGCTAAGGATAACAAACGATAAATTCCTGTCATGACAGATGTTTTTTTCGTGCTAGTAACACTTAAAACCGAAATAATCCCTGCCGAAGGGGCATAAAGTAATCCCAGTTTTTCCGCAATAATCATTGCTAATGCAGCGCTAATGGCTGTCTTGACTGTTCGTAAACCAATTTTCATGCATACTCCCCTTAAAAAATAATAATTCTTCACTTTTCTCTAGTAATTTTACCTCTATTTCGGTTATCATTAAAGAGAAAAGTTATTTAGGAGCGAATATTTATGATAGTGGGTCGATTTCGTTTAGGCATGCGAACGTTAAAAACAGCAATTGCTGTCATGCTGTGTATTCTTTTATTTCAATTTTTCCATCGTGGCTCACCTATGATTGCCTGTTTAGCAGCTGTTTTTTCATTAAGACAAGATTTAAATACCAGTTTGTCTTTTGGAAAATCGCGCATTATTGGAAACACATTGGGTGGCTTTTTAGCTTTGCTTTATGTATTAGCACAAGATTATTTTCCTAACCAACACTTAGTAGAATTACTGCTACTACCACTTTTAGTCATTATCGTCATCGTTGTTTCTGATGGGATTAATAACAATGCTGGGATCATTTCTGCAACTGCGACACTTTTAATGATTTCTTTAAGTATTCCGCAAAGCGATTCCTTTCAATATGCAATGGAACGTGTGTTGGATACATTCATTGGGACCTTTATAGCGATTGGTTTAAACGTCTTTTTACAACCTAAGCCAGCAGAAGAAGCCCATGAAATTTCTGAAGATTTAGCTGAATTAGAAAAGAAAGAAAAAGAACTAGAAACTTTACGCCAACAAGTTCAAGCGCGGATTGCTGCAGAAGAAAATACTGATGACAAGGCAAATAAATAAAGAAACAGCCGATTGAAGAGAATAACAATCGGCTGTTTCTTTATAGTTCCCAATTCGTTTTTGCTTGAAAGTTGGCGGCTGCGCCAATCAAGTTGGCATCATTTTGATAATGGCAGGTCACGATTTCTGGAACAAAATCTTTTAATTCAAAGGTTTGTAAATGCGTTAGCATCCGGCGATTAATCTCTGCTAATAAGCCTTCTTTAGCAGAAACACCACCTCCGAGTACAATCATTTCAGGATCATAAGAAAACTGTAAGCCGAATAATCCTTGTGTTAAATAATCATAAAAATTATTGACTTCTTCGCGAGCAATCTCATCCCCTCGTTGTGCCAGTTCAAAAACTTCTTCTCCTGTCACCGCCTGTTTTTCGACTCCAATTCGTTCACAATAGCGCTGAGCCATTTTGACAGCTGTGCCAATTTCACTGAATGTTTGGCCATTACTTAAAAAGTTCAGTCCAAACTCGCCTCCATATAAATGAGCGCCTTTGTACAATTCACCATTGCGAAAAATCGCTCCGCCAATTCCTGTCCCAATAACGACAAAAAGCACTTCTTTTTTCCCTTTCGCCGCGCCTTCATATATCTCAGCTAAACCAGCACAATTCGCATCATTTTCGATAGTCACTGGTAAGCCAAACAACGCTTCTAATTCTTCATAAATGTTAAAATGATGAATATATGGAATGGCGGAAATCCCTAAAATCTGTTGACTTTTTTCGTCAACTACTCCAGGTGAACTAAAAGCAACACCACTAATCGACTCATTTCTTTTGTCTGCATAAATCGAATATAAATGCGCTTTCATTTCTTCCCAAGAGCCAGGTGTTGGAAAGCTCCCTTGATTTGTTAATTCTTTGCCTGTCCAAACGCCGTATTTCACGGAAGAACCGCCAAGATCAAATGCTAAAATTGCCATATTTATCCATCCTTTTCTACTTCTGTTTTCTTATTTCTTCGATACGTATACGGTCCATGATAGGTCTCATCAGGATTTTTCGTCAAGCGAAATTTCAACGGAACATAGTCAATGCCGCCTTTAACAAAAGGATGACATCGTAAAATCCGTGCTACCCCCATCGTTGTTCCTTTGACACTTCCATGTGTATGAATTGCATCAATCATATATTGTGAACACGTTGGGTAATAGCGACAACGTGCAGGCAATCCTGGAGAAATAAATCGTTGATAAAAACGAACACCGCCGATTAACGGATTTTTCATAAAGTGCCTTCTTTCTAACTAATTCTTACTAAAGAATAGCTTGTTTTTTCATGTTTGGCAAGTCCTAGTTACGAGAAATTACACTAGACCCAACTATGACGAATTCTTACATTTCTGTTGCTATCCAAATGAAAAAAAACGTGCTACACTATAAAAAAAGGAATGGAGGCTTAGTAAATGGGATTAAAATTTGAACGTTCCAATGACTTAGATAAACTCTTCGATTCTTTCGCCGTTGATCCATTAAAGAAAGAAGTACCTCTTGAAGAACTGGCAAAACAACGACAAGAAGTAAAAAAAGAAGAAGCAAAAAAACAAGCAAAAGAGTAATTTTGCTTGTTTTTTTCTATAGAAACTTTTCAATTGCTGTCCAAGCTGCTTCTTTTCCTTCTTTTGTTTCAGAAGAGAAAATAATAAAGTCATCTTGTTTATCAAAATTCAAGGCTTTTTTGATGACACTCTCGTGTTTGTTCCATTTGCCCCGCGGAATTTTGTCTGCCTTAGTTGCTACAATAATAACTGGCAAATCATAGTATTTCAAAAATTCATACATTTGGATATCATCTTGGGTCGGCGGATGACGTAAATCAATTAAAGAAACGACTGCACGTAATTGCTCACGTTGCGTGATATACGTTTCAATCATTTTTCCCCACTTCGCACGTTCTGTTTTAGAAACTTTGGCATAACCATAGCCAGGAACATCCACAAAGTGTAAGGCATCCTCAATTAAATAAAAATTTAGCGTTTGCGTTTTACCAGGTTTGCCTGAAGTTCTTGCTAAATTTTTACGATTAATCAAGGTATTAATAAAAGATGATTTCCCAACGTTCGAACGTCCAGCTAAAGCAATCTCTGGTAATTGAGATTCAGGATATTGTTTAGGGGATACCGCACTAATCACGATTTCTGCATTATGTACGTTCATTGTTTTCCTCCGTTCTTCTATTCAGTCTTTCATTCAAAAGCTTAACAAAAACAGCTCTTTCGGAGATCCGCCGAAAGAGCTGTTTTCAGCTTCAATCTTATACAGCTTCTTTATCTTTTTTGTTATAAATAATTGTTGGTTTACCGGTACCTTCAGCGGCCATTTTAGTAATGATAACTTTTTCAATGCTTTCATCTGAAGGAACATCAAACATTACGTCCATCATAATTTCTTCAATGATTGAACGAAGTCCCCGTGCGCCAGTATTACGTTCAATGGCTTTGGCTGCGATGGCTTTTAATGCTTCTGGTTCAAATTCTAATTTAGTGTCATCAAGAGACAATAATTTTTGATATTGTTTCACCAAGGCATTCTTCGGTTCTGTTAAAATTCGAACCAAATCATCATTCGTTAATTTATCAAGCGCAGCCATTACAGGTAAGCGTCCAATAAATTCTGGAATTAAACCAAATTTCAATAAATCTTCTGGAATAATATGTTGCATGATGCTTTCTTCTTCATTTAAAGCAGAATTAGTTTTACCAAAACCAATAGTTTTTTCGCCTAAGCGGTTTTTAACAATGGTTT
The DNA here is from genome assembly GCF_050536915.1 of Enterococcus sp. DIV1316a. NCBI lineage: Bacteria > Bacillati > Bacillota > Bacilli > Lactobacillales > Enterococcaceae > Enterococcus > Enterococcus sp. DIV1316a. The sequence goes on from NZ_CP172913.1 coordinate 1,581,766, forward strand.
CAATTCCATCAAACGCTCCACCAACGATGAAGAGAACATTCGTTGTGTCAATTTGGATAAATTCTTGATGTGGATGTTTGCGGCCCCCTTGTGGTGGTACACTTGCAACTGTTCCTTCAAGAATTTTTAGTAAGGCTTGTTGAACACCCTCACCTGAAACATCTCGAGTAATCGAAACATTTTCACTCTTACGGGCAATTTTATCAATCTCATCAATATAGATAATGCCCTTTTCCGCGCGTTCAACATTATAGTCAGCAGATTGTAGTAATTTTAAAAGGATGTTTTCAACATCTTCCCCTACATAACCTGCTTCTGTTAAACTGGTCGCATCAGCGATTGCAAAAGGTACATTTAATGTTTTTGCTAACGTTTGAGCCAAGAAAGTTTTACCTGAACCTGTTGGTCCAATTAAACAAATGTTACTTTTTTGCAATTCAACGTCATCTTGAGTTGCAGCTGTTTCTGATTGATTCACACGTTTATAGTGATTGTAAACAGCAACAGAAAGTGTGCGTTTTGCACGTTCTTGTCCAATAACATATTCATTTAAAACATTTAAAATTTCTTGGGGTTTTGGCACATCCGTTAATTCTCGGACTGCTTCATCATAAAATTCTTCATCAATAATCTCTTTACATAGATCAATACATTCATTACAAATATAGACACCCGGACCAGCAACAATTTTTTTTACTTCTTCTTGTGTTTTCCCACAAAATGAACAACGAACGGTCCCGTTATTATCCGTATTGTCGTACATGTTCGTCACCCCTCTAAAAATCAAAAAATGACTGTCATCACAGTCTCTCATCATAATAGCACAAACCACTTTAAAATGCGAACATCTCAGATAGAAAGTTTTATTGTTCTTAGACTTCTTATGGTATACTACATTATATAAAAGCACTTTCATAAAAAGTGATTGTGTTGAAACAAATTGGAGGAATTGTGATGTTAGAACAAATTTTACTAGGTACCTATACTCGAAGAGCCAGCCAAGGCATTTATAAAATTGCATTAGATACGACACAAGGTCGTTTAACAGAAGCGACACTTTTGTTAGAAGAAACGAGTCCTACCTATCTTGCTCTGAGTCAAAAGGGCGAACTTTTTAGCGTCACTAGTGTTGACGGTGAAGGTGGCACTGCCGCTTATCAACCAGAAATGGACCATTTTAACTTATTGAATAAAGTAACTGAGGAAGGTGCGCCGCCATGTTATGTAGCTGTTGACGAAAACCGACAACTTGTCTATGCAGCAAATTATCACCAAGGTATCGTTCACGTGTATCGTATCTTAGAAGATGGTTCTTTGGAAGATGCTGACAAAGTGATTCATACAGAGCCAACTGGTCCTCATGAAAACCAAAACAATGCCCATGTTCATTACACAGATTTGACGCCTGATCAACGCTTAGTCGTCTGTGATCTAGGAACCGATCGTGTGTATACGTATAATGTTAGCTTAGATGGAAAGCTTTCTGAAATCGCTCAATTCGTGACTGAGCCAGGGACTGGTCCACGTCATTTAGTGTTCCACCCAACAAAATCATTGGCTTATTTATTTGGTGAATTAGATAGCACTGTTTCAGTTCTTTCATATGATGAAACAGATGGTTCTTTCACTGAATTACAAAAAGTTTCTACTTTACCTGCTGATTATGATGCGTTTAATGGTGGTGCTGCAATTCGTATTTCTTCTGATGGCCGTTTCCTTTATGCTTCAAACCGTGGCCATAACTCGATTGCTGTCTATGCTGTTTCAGAAAACGGCGAAGCGATTGAACGAATTCAATTAATTTCAACAGAAGGCGATATTCCAAGAGATTTCGATTTAGATCCTTCTGAAGATTTCATCGTTGTCGCTAATCAAGACTCTGATAACTTAACACTTTATCGTCGGAACCAAGAAACAGGCTTATTAGAAATGATTCAAAAAGATGTTGCTGTTCCCGAATGTGTTTGTGTTTTATTTGTATAATTAAGTTGACTATTTCCTTGGAAAATAACAGGAGTCAGATGCTAAATAATTTTTGCATCTGACTCCTGTTTTCTTATTTTAAACGATGGATTGGTTCTCCAATTCTTTAACGTATAAATAAAAAGAGCCAAAGTCTAAGCGATTCATTTGTAAAGATTCATGAATTTTTGTGAACCCTTTACTTTCGAAAAATCGAATCATTCTATGGTTTGTATGATTAGTCTGAGCATACATTTTACGTCTTCCTTCCCAGACTGCTCGTTTCTCCAATTCATGGAACAACAAACTGCCATAACCCTTGGCAATATAATTAGGCGAAGTTGCAAAGCGCTTTAACCAAACAAAGTCTTGTTCCTGCTCCATACAGAACGTTGCCATTGAAAAAATCATTTCTTCGTGCATTAGCAAATACAACCGTTTTTTTGTAATGTCTTCTTGGATATCTTCTTGAGAAGGGTAGTCCTTTGTCCACTGTGTAATGCCCACAACATCCATGAATGCCTTTACTTCTGTTAAAAATTGAAGAATCATCGGTAACTCTTTCTCATCAGCCACTCTAATTTTCATTGTTTATTCTCTTAATAAGGTAACAATAGAATCGACAAGACAATCACACTAATAATGCCAATGATGGTCGGTACACTCGTCCGTTTTAAAATTCTGATGGGACTAACTCCTACTGTTGATGCGACAATCATGACAACTGCTGCTACAGGAGAAATCGTTCTAGTTAAATTCGCGATCATCTGCATTGGCAAGGAAATTAAAATACCATCAATCCCTGCTTTTTCGGCAATCCCAGGGATTAGTTCGATAACCGCATAAAACATTGCCAGTCCACCACCGCTTAAAATTCCAAAAAGGGTCGTTGCACCGCTGAAAATTAAGGTCGTGACAATTCCTGCTGAACTTGATGCTTCGACAGATGCCATAATACTATCAATAATTCCTAATGTTTGAATCGCAGACGTGAATAATGAACCGCCTACGACAAGCATCACAACTTGACTAAACCCTTGCCCCATTCCTTTAAACATCTCGACAGCTGTATCTTGAACCTTTTTAAAAGATTTCAAACGAAGCGTCTCAACCAATACAGCGATGAAGAAAGAAATAAATGTAAGAACAAAAATATCCATCGTTATTCCTTTGACAAACATTCCTGCGATTCCCACTCCAACAATTAATAATAGCGGTAATATTGGCAATATTGCATAAAATTTAGGAACATCAAATTCTTTTTGTTTGCTTAAGCCCTCTTCATTTAATGAAACATAGGCAGCCTCGCCTTCTTTTTTATCGCAGTATTTTTGCCAGAAGTACTGTGCAACCGCAATGATTAATAACGATGGCAGCGAAATTTTGGCATTCCATACAACATAATTTAACACATCATAACCAAGGGTATTTGCGGCGATTACGTTATTCGCGCCTAAAGGTGTTGGCATGATAGTTGCCGTCATTGCAATCACACCTGCAGCAGTTAATGATGAAATCCCCATGCTGGCTAGCATCGGATATAATATAGACATTAAAATAATCGCTAAGCTTGATGCACTAGGAACTACCAGTGACATTAAATTTCCAATTAAAAAGACCACAGGGACAAATAACGATTTACGTTTAATCTTCATTAATGGTTTCACCAAAAAGTTGACAGCCATCTGATTGGCCCCGATTGCATTCATATAGCCTGAGTAACCAAAAAGAATCATAATTACAATTCCTGCTGAACTCACTTGTGCAATAATTGTATCTTTAAACTTCAAGAAAATATCAAATAATCCAAAACCGGTTCCTTCCCCTGCAGGATAAATGGGATGTCCTAACATCCATGCACATGCAAGTAGAACAAGCGCACCAATAATTAAGCTGAGTGCGGGATGATAATTTTTTACAATCAAATAGGCTACAACAACTAAAACGACCAATACCAATAAACTTTCAATCATACTTATCCTCCTTCAGCTAATTAACCGCTTTCATTTTTTCGACAACCCATTTTTGAAAAGCTTCAACGTTTACATCTATACAGGCAACGGCATTCGTGTTTTTATGATACTTCATTTTTAAATCCGCAACAGTAGCTCCCGCAGCTGGACCTTCCAAAGCAACTTCAATGAACGTTTCAGTTGTCTCAAATAATTCTGGTGAAGTTAAATAGGCAATCGCACAGACATCATGCATTTTCAAACCTGTAGTTAAACTGCCGCCTCTATAATGACGGAAAAGACCATAAAACATTTCCCCCACTCTGCCAAGCGCTCTGATGGCTGTTACTTCATGATTCGTTAACACAGCTTGACTTGTAACATCTAATCCTACCATTGTTAGCGGGACACCTGATTGGAAAACAATTTGTGCAGCGTGTGGATCGACATACGTATTAAATTCGGCACTTGTATTTGTATTTCCCCTTGCTAATGAGCCACCCATCATGACGATTTCTGCAATATTTTCTTTGACTTCTGGATAGAGGGTCAGTAACAAAGCAATATTCGTTAATGCAGCAATTGGAACAATGGTCAAAGGAACATCACTAGACAGAATTTCTTTTCGCATAGCTTCCACTGCATGAATATCTAAACACGTAGAGATAGGTTGCGGAAACTCAAAGCCATCCATGCCAGTCTCCCCATGAATCTCAGCAGAATCTTCCAATTGAATAAGTAACGGACAATTACACCCCTTGGCTACAGGAACCTTTTTCCCAAAAAAATCGACAAGTTTCAAGGCATTATTTGTTGTTTTTTCTACATCTACATTCCCTGCAACCGTCGTTATTAAGCGAACTTCTAGGTTAGGATGATTCAGTGCAATCGCTAAAGCTACAGCATCATCAATTCCTGGGTCCGTATCAATAATGATCGGTCTTTTCTTTGTATCCATTTTTCTTCCTCCATTCACATTTAGGAAAAACATTTCCGGAAACGTTTTCTTAATTTGAGATTAACAGCGCTTTCATTAAAAGTCAAGCAGAATTTCTAAATAATAAATAATTAGGCTTTTTCTTGACTTTCTGCTTTTAGAATGCTTACTATAAAAAAGAGTTCAGTGAAAGGACGAAAATGATGAATATTAAAGATATTGCAAAATTAGCTGGCGTTTCCGCTTCAACTGTATCCAAAATTATAAATAATAAAGATCAAACTATTAGTAAAGAAACCCGTGAGCGTGTCTTAAAAATCGTTCGAGATTACAACTACACACCTTACTCAGCAAATCTCGTCACAAATAGTACTACAAAAACCTTCGTGTTATTATTAAATAGCCATGAAACTTTTGAGGCTTGGGTTACGAGCTTTATTGATAAAGCTCAAGAAAATGGCTATAGCTGCTTGATTTTAAATAGTCACGGTAGTTTAGAACAAGAACTGAAAAATATTACCTCGCCAACTTTAAAACAAGCCAGTGGCATTATTTGGGACCCAATCAATGAAAACAGTAAACAATACGCGAAATTTATAGAAGAATTAACGATTCCTTACTATTTCGTCAATCACTCAACTAACGAATTGCCTTCTCTAGCGAGGCTTTATGAAGAAGCTAGTTATGTTTTAACCCGAGAATTATTACAGAATAACCATAAAAAAATTAGTTATTTCGTCACTAACCAAAAATATAAAGAAGCAATTATTGCAGGCTATAAAAAAGCCTTATTTGATGTCAATTTACCCTTTAGTAAAGAAAATATTTTAACTACTATCCCTGCTGATTTCAGTAATCAGCTTATCACAGATGGGATTACGGGTATCCTTACCGATGACTATACCCAAGCTGTTTTTTTGGAACAGCTTTTAAAGCAGAGCGGTTTGCGAACCCCCGATAATTACTCTTTACTCGCAATTAAGCGAAAAATTGATCGTTCATTTTTACCTGATCATATTTCTTCCGTCTTATTAGATACAGAGACGTTTGGCAGCCAGTTAGCCTTATTATTGCTTAACAAACGCAAAGAAAAAACAGCCTTGATTAATGAGGCTGAAAAATTGGTGCTAGATCACAAAAATACATTAGGCATGTCTAGTGTTAATCCACATAGCAAAATGATTGTAGTGGGTAGTTTAAACGTTGATAATTATCTGTATTCAACAAATTTACCACATAACGGCAAAACAAATTTTTTGTCTAGCTATGCTAAATTCCCCGGCGGAAAAGGATTAAATCAAGCTGTTGGCTTAACCAAACTGGGGCATCAAGCCACCCTAATTGGTTGTTTAGGCTCAGACACAGATGCGAATTACTTATATAAAGAATTAGAAAAATACCACGTTACGACAGATGGTATCACACGTATTCAAGATACTGAGACTGGTCAAGCTTATATTTATGTTGAGACAAGCGGCGACTCCATGATTTCAATCTTACCTGGTGCAAACACAGCGCTTACGCCTAAAAAAATCGCACAGCAAAAACACCTATTTATGGATGCCAGTTTTTGTCTCATTCAAACAGAAATTCCTTTGTCTGCTGTAGAGAAAGCTTGTGAAATCGCCCAACATTCAGGGGTACCGATTATTTTAAAACCAGCTGCTATTCATCATATTCCAGTGAATATACTAGAAAAGGTTGATTTTTTCATTCCCAATGAAGATGAATTATTGGAACTTCAACCAGATACTGGTACATTAGAAGAGAAAGCGGCGTACTTCTTAGAAATGGGCGTAAAAAATGTCATTGTTACTTTAGGAAAAAAAGGCGTGTTATTAAAAACACCCCAAGTGTGCCACTATTTCCCTGCAACAGAAAATATAGCTGTGGATAGCACTGGTGCCAGTGACAGCTTTATCAGCGCGCTCGCCTCCTATCTTTCGAAAGGTTATCCGACTGAAGCAGCCATTCAAATAGCAATTCAGGCTGCAGGATTTTCAGTTTCTAAAGAAGGGGTGATTGATTCTTTAGTTGATCACGTCACTTTGGAAAATTATTTGATAAAAAAAGAACCCGCTCTTTTTGCTCATCGTAACACCTGTGTCGACTGACACAGGTGTTTTCCTGCTGAATATCTTGTTATTTTCTCATAAACCAATGAGAATTGTTCTTTTTTATTACAATTTATTAGGCGAACTATTATAATAAAAGAGAAGTTATTACTAAGGAGTGAGTCTCATCAAAACACAAGATGCCATAAAAACATTTTTACTTTCAAAGAAAACACAAAAAAAATTGGCTGTCTTTTTATACTTAGCAAAACAAACGAACCTTGATTTATCTAGTGTTGCCCGAAAATTCGATCTTTCTACTAAAAATTTATCAATTTATCTTCGTGAAATTCAAGAAGACTTAGCAACCCTTCCTGAAAATACCTTAGAGATTCAGATCCATCACGGAAAAATTTCATTACATACGACTTCCAATGATTTTCTTTCCCACTATTTTTTATTATTTAATTATTACTGTGTCCATTCTACTGACTTCATTCTTTTTCAAGCAATTATCAAAAAAGAAAACAATTCTGTCTGGAAAGTGAGTCAAGAAACTAATTTTAGCTCATCTTACATTTACAAACGGTTAAATAACATTAATAAACTATTTGGTTTGTATGGAATTTCCGTCCATTTTTCCCCCTCCGCGAGTAAAGTGATTACAGGTTCTGAATTTCAAGTCCTATATGCTTTTCTTGATGTCTACTGGACCATCTTTTTAAATACCTTAGCCTTACCACGTTATACCTCTACTTATTTTGAAGATATACTGACGCAACATATTAAACCAGAAATTCTTGAACGCTTGGAACACGCTTCTCTACTAAAATTAAATTTACTTTTACACATCGCAAAATATCGCTTTCCATATACTTGTGAAGATGATCTCCAAAAAGAATTTGAAGAACATCCTTATTTAAGGCTTTTCTCAGACTCAAAACAAACTATTTTTTGTTCCCAATCAAATTTTTCAGAAGATCAACAGCGGGTTGTAGATATCATTGCACCCATTGCCATTGATAATTTTGATTCAGCAAAACGAGCCAAAGATTTACTGGCTGCTCTAAATGAAATTTCTTGCCCAGAATATTTCTACGTTGATTCTTTATTAACCAATTTTTGCGAAGTTTTTCAAATTCCAAAAATGCGTGAATTTGATCGTCATTACTTCTTACTTATTTTATTTAAAAATATTATCTATAACCAATTATTTATTTCACAGCAACCAAATACCGCAATTCTAGATTTTTTAGTCAATAAAAATAGTACTTATCAAAAAGATTTACAGAAAGAAATCTATGCTTTTTATCAAAACTTTTCAGCGCATTCCCCTTATCAGTTAAGATTTAAGGATCAGGAGAACCCAATTTGGACATGTGAATTGTTGTTACGAATTTATAAGCACTATAGTCCCCGCAAAAAAATTAAAATTGGTGTTGCATATTCTCGCGATTTTTACATTGCTAGCTTTATTATGATGAAAATCAAGCAAGCATTTAGTGAGGATATTATTTTTGAACGAACCGATTTTTCTAGTTGTGATATTGTGATTACTGACTATCCCTTATTTGATTTACCAAAAGAAATAGACCGAATTTACATTTTAGAAGAAGAATTAACCCGAGAAGATTGGGAACTAATTTTCAGTAAAATAAGTATCGCCATTTTTGATTTGCAATATTAAAACAAACATCAAGCGCCAACCTGTCTCACCAGCCATAATGAAAACAAGCAACCTACAAACCACTTCTGCCAGTTTTAGTCTGACAGAAAATAGTTTGTAGGTCGCTTGTATATTGCTGTTCTTTTCTACGTTACCTTCAAAGACAATCTAGTAAGTGGGTACACGTCGTACTTCAGTCCTTAAAGTGCTACGCTTCCACCGCTGATCAGTTTTTAAGCCTGAGACGAAGATCCAAAGTGTTTTTTGTCTCAGGCTCTTACATTTTTTCAACAAAGGTATTGCTGGGCGCTACTTGAAGCTGAAAACTATTTTCTCTATCGAGATTCCTCATCAGTAGACTCAAATTTAAAACTTTTTTCTATAAAAGCGACTTCTTTTGCGTATGTTTTTACAAAAGAAGAATAGTCTTTGGGATCTTTGACCTTTTCCAATTGGTCAACAGAGACTTCTAATTCAAATCCCGTCCCATCTTTAAAGAGATAATATTTTGAGATGTCTGTATATCCTTGATTCCGTTTTAAAATATAGCCGGTTTGTACATCAGCAATTTTATCAATTGGGTATGCTTTGATAAACTCTTTACTTGTATCTAAATAATCAGAAAGACTGTTGATAAGATTGCCAGAAAGGTACATACCTGCCGATGTATAATAGTCTCTTTTTTCATAAAAACTGATATTGCCTAGATATTTTGTATCTGGATACTCCTCTGTAGAAGGTAAAATTAAAAAGTTCTTTCCGCCACTGGTTTCAATATCGGCATCGCCGATAATTTCTATTTGGTAGCCTTGATTAAATAAAAGTTTATTTTCTTCTATTGTGACTTTTAGTGGTTTTTCTAAATCAACAGGTCCAGTTGTGGTAAGTCCAGCTTCTTTTAAAGGATAAACATCTTCTGATGAAGCGGAGTAATCCCAATAATCATCTTTCTCCGCAAGATCAATATATACTATAAAGCCAATTGCTACAGCAATGCCTATCCAAATAATTTTTTTGTTCTTTTTTTGTTTTTTCTTTTTTTTCGTCTGTGGTTTTACCACTTTTTTATTGGGGTTAGGAAGTTGCTTTACTGTGTCTGTTCTTGTGACAGGAAAAAACGACCATTTTGGCTTTTGAAAAAGCGCATCATATGTATCATAAAAATTCTTTTGTTTAGCCATTTTTTCTCTCCACTAATTTTTTTGATAAGGCAATTTCCTCAGATGCTTCGGAGACTAATCTTTCATAATCATCTGTGATACTTTCCGACAACACTCGTATGGTACTTAAGATACCATTGGTTGCAAGTGTTATTTCTTCTGTTGACAATTTATCTTCTTTAATGCTTAAAAACCGTTCTGATGCTCGTAAAATCTCTGGTACCTTATGATATAAAAAATCACTAAAATGAGTAATTGCTTCAGGATACTTCACTAAGTGTTTAAAGATGCCCTTAGCGGAAGCAACACCCAGTTCTACTTGTTCAATTTTTTTTAAATTTCGTGACTTATTCGTTAGTTCGTTTAAATAAATAATTTGTTTTTTTAATTCGTCCATAATTCTTTGGTACATCTCTAGGTCACTGTCCGTTAGATGGTGCGTCGTTTGATATTTTTTTAGATTTTTTTTATAACGGAAATACGTACGACCATTTCTATAAATAACCCAACCAATGTACCCAGTCCCCACTAACAAAACCATTATCCCATTCAAATCATGTACTCCTTTTTAAATTAGTATATATTACTGAACACATTGTCCAGCTTAAAATTGACAAATAAGTATGAAATATTACTCCCCCAATTACTTGTGCACTTTTATTGTATCATATAGGAAAATTGTTCTGTTACGTATTTGGACAAATTGTCTAAATGTCTAAGGAAATCTTTTTTTGTTTAATATGTAGCAAAAAACACTTGCAAGAATTGATTACTTCTCACAAGCGTTTTTTATTGTCTAAAACAACTATTTACATTTCATTTTATTAAATAGTGAATAAATAAATTACTGCAGCTAATGAAGCACCTAAGATAGGTCCCACAATTGGCACCCAAGAATAAGCCCAATCAGAATCACCTTTTGTTTTCACAGGAATAATTTGGTGCGCTAAACGAGGTCCTAAATCACGTGCAGGGTTAATTGCATAACCTGTAGGTCCGCCTAATGATAGACCTAGTCCTAAGACCAAAATCCCAACAAGCATTGGGTTAATGCCAGCCGCTAAGTCGTTTTGAGAAAAGGCTAGTAAACCAAAAACCAAGACAAATGTGCCGATAATTTCTGTTAAAACATTGGCTGGATAGTTACGGACAGCTGGACCAGTGGCGAAGGTTCCTAAAATAGCACCTTTGTCTTCTGTAATGTTCCAATGGGGTAAATAAGCTAACCAGACAACTAAACCACCAATAAAACCGCCTAGGACTTGAGCTACGATATAAGGTAAAACCATGCCCCATTCAAAGTTTCCAGTAATTGCCATCGCAACTGTTACAGCAGGATTTAAATGCGCTGGACTCATATACCCAGACATGTAAACAGCTAATGTAACAGCAGCGCCCCAACCTAAAGCAATAACGACCCAACCAGAAGCAAAGGCTTTGCTTTTCTTCAAGTTAACTGCGGCACAGACGCCATCCCCTAGTAAAACTAAAATCATCGTTCCGAAAAATTCACCGAATAATTGTGTCATCATCGAAGTTCCCATTTTTTCTTCACCCTACTTTCAAATTTTTTAAATCTGATTCTTCAATTACTTTTTCTAATGTTTCAATGTGTCGTGCTCTTTCTTCCGCTGTCCATTGATAATGCTGTGCCATTTCTTCAATGACTCCCGCTTTCACTTGGTCCAAACGATCACGCATAAATAATAAGTGGTTGGTCCGTCGCAATAAAAAGTCGACGGGTGTTAAAGCCATTTCTTCTTCCATCGCATAGTTTAAAGAGACAGTTTCTGTTAAGGTTAAACCAGGAATTACTTTGGCATCATCAATCATTTCAAAAACAGTTGGTACGTTGGAGCCATATAAATGAGCTAAGTATAGTGCATCCTTTTCACTTAACCCTTTAGATACGCCATGTTTTGCCAACGCTTCTAATTCTTCGTCTACCGTTGCAGGGTTCAATTTCCCGCCTGAAACTGGATAGTTTTTAGAATCAATTAAGGTGAATTCTTTCTGGTATTCTTCTGCTAAGATGGTTTGAATCATTTTCATCGCACCTTCTGCCATTTTACGATAATCTGTTAATTTCCCACCAGCCAAAGTGAGCAAGCCATCCGCTGATCTTTCCAATGAGCTGCCTCGAGAGACAGCTGAAGGATTGACTTTATTTTCCACCAAACTGTCTTCTAGATGGTTTAGGACTTCTTCAATTTCTCGTTTATCTGTTTTGTTTTTTTGGTATCTGTCAACGACATCAATGACTTCATCAATACTTTTATCTGAAAGTTTGCCATTGTTTCCCCCGTTATAATCTGAGCCACCGTTAGCAGAAATTAAAGGTCGCAAGCCAGCCCAGCTGGCTTCAATATCATCAATTGTCAATTGTACCTCTGGATAACGATTATTGACTACTTCCAATAGGTAATCCACATCACTTTGTTCTACTGTTGGATGTTGAAAGTCTCCATGGTAATCTGTATCCGTCGTCCCAAAATATGTTTTTTCTTCTCTTGGAACAACGAAGACCATGCGGCCATCTTGTTTACCTGTATCAAAATACGTTGGTTGAGGAACATTTAAACGGCTTTTGTCGACAACTAAATGAACCCCTTTGGTTGGACGCATTTGTGGTGTAAATGAATCGTTTTTGTCTAAGCCTCTTAATTTATCTGACCAAGGACCAGTAGTATTAATCACAACATCTGCGTGAATCTCAAACTGTTCGTCAGTTAGTAGGTCCTTTGCTTGAATGCCAGTAATTTTCCCTTCATCATTGTATAAAAAGCCCACCGCTTGAACCCGACTCACAGCATGCGCCCCGTCAGCTACTGCTTGTTTAATATTTTCAATAACTAAACGAGCATCATTATTTCGGTAATCTAAATAAACACCGCCACCTTGTAGACCTTCACTTTTTAGTTGTGGCTCACGTGCCAAAACCTCGTCTTTTGTTAACAGATAGTTGGCGTACTTGGTACCTGTTACATCAGCTAACTGATCATATAAATCCATTGCTATTTTGACAGAAAATAGATTAAATGTTGCATTTGGCTCATCATAAATCGGCAATAACATGGGATCCGCTTTAGGGATGTGTGGCGCAATGGATTGAACGACGGCTCGTTCTTTCACTGTATCTGCTACCACCTCCACGTCAAACGTTTTCAAATAGCGGATACCACCATGAACTAATTTGGTTGATCGTGAAGAGGTACCCTCTGCGAAATCCTGCATTTCAATTAACCCTGTCTTCATTTTAGCGGCACTGGCTTGCAGGGCAACCCCTGCGCCAGTAATGCCACCACCAATAATTAAGACATCTAAGTGTTGTGTTTTTAAAGCGTCGATTGATTGTCGGCGTGTTTCTATTGAGAAAGTCATAGAAAATTCCCCTTTTCCATTTACTTATTTTTACGTTTGAATTGTTGGGTAGCTGCTACTGCTTGTTGCCAACCTTCATATAAATCTTCTCGTTCTTCTTCCGCCATAATTGGTTCAAATTGTTGTCCTTCTTCTTGGAATGCTTTGATTTCTTCTAAGTCTTTCCAGAAGCCAACCGCTAAGCCCGCCAAGAAAGCTGCGCCTAAGGCCGTTGTTTCTAAGTTATGGGCTCTTTGAACAGCAGTGTTTAAAATATCTGCTTGGAATTGCATCAAGAAATCATTGTTTGCTGCTCCACCGTCTACTTTTAAGACAGGAATGTCTATGCCTGTATCTTCTTTCATCGTGTCAATAATGTCACGAACTTGATACGCAACTGCTTGAAGTGTCGCTTTGACAAAATCTTCTCTCGTGGTACCGCGTGTTAATCCAAAGACAGCCCCACGCGCTTGTGAATCCCAATATGGTGCGCCCAAACCAGTGAATGCCGGAACCACATAAACTTCATTGTGCCCTGTTGACGCTTTGGCTACTGCTTCAGATTCAGCAGCCGTTTGCAACATTTTTAAGCCATCTCGTAACCATTGAATCGCTGAACCAGCCACGAAGATACTTCCTTCCAAGGCATAATATACTTTGCCGTTAATGCCATAGCCAATAGTGGTAAGCAGATTATTTTTAGAAAGTTGAGGTTCTTCGCCAGTGTTCATGACAATAAATGAGCCTGTTCCATAGGTATTTTTAACCATCCCAGGTTCAAAGGCCATTTGACCAAATAAGGCGGCTTGTTGGTCACCAGCCATCCCAGCGATAGGAACTTCACTTCCGTAAAAATGGTAATTTTTTGTTAATCCATACACTTCAGAGTTCGAAACGACTTTCGGTAACATCACTCGTGGGATATTTAAAAGATCCAAAATTTCTTGATCCCAATCTAAATCATGGATATTAAACAACATCGTCCGGCTTGCATTTGAATAATCAGTGACATGAGTATCTCCCGTTAATTTCCAAACGAGCCAAGTGTCAATTGTTCCAAACATCAATTCTCCATTTTCTGCACGTTCTTGCGCACCTTCTACGTGATCTAAGATCCAACGAACCTTCGTTGCTGAGAAATAAGCATCAATGATTAACCCAGTTTTTTCATGAATCATTTCGCTGTAGCCATCTTCTTTTAGTTGATCAGCAATAGGTGTCGTTTGGCGTGATTGCCAAACAATTGCGTTATAAATGGGTAACCCAGTTGCTTTGTCCCAAACAACGGTTGTTTCCCGTTGGTTTGTAATCCCAATTCCGGCAATATCCGTTGGTTTCACTCCTGACTCAATTAAAGAACCTGCAATAACGGATTGAACAGAATTCCAAATTTCATTGGCATTATGTTCCACCCAGCCTGCATTAGGAAAATATTGAGTAAATTCCTTTTGTGAACTACCAATTTTGTTTCCTTTTTTATCAAAAATAATTGCACGAGAACTAGTCGTTCCTTGATCAATCGCCATAATGTATTTTTCTTCTGCCATGATAATTCCTCCTAAACGTTTTTGAAACCGTTTTCTTTATGTTCCTATCTTACAAACAAAAGAATAACTAAACATGTCAAAAACTTTTTTTATTTTAAAAAAATTGAAAGGATTTCTACTAAAACCAACAAAGACAACGCTTTCAATAATACTTTTATTATCTCTAATTTTTCAATAAAAAGAAACATTTTTGTTTAAAAAAGCCTAATTTTCGACTTTTAGTTGTAAAAAGGCTGGTGCGAGGATCAGACAATTTCCGTCACACCAACCTTTTGTTTATTTCTCCCGCAAGGTGCGTATTTTCTTTTTTAATTGTTGCACATCATAGGTCGAACTTAATTCTGACAAAACATAGACTTCCGGTGTTCCTTGATAGCTCGTTTGCTGATAATTGGTCACAATTAAATCATATGTTTGTTCAGGCTGATACCTCTCCACCAGTGTGCCATTCATATTTTTAAGACTAAGCATTAATACTTGTGTTAACGCCGCTTGATAAAGAGCATCCATTGCTAAATGAATTCCAATTTTTATTTCACCAATCATTTTAAATTCAATTAATGCCAACACGCTTAAATATTTGACCAGAGAAAGTTCATGCAAACTATCTCCTGGTTGATACGTTTCATCAAAACAAGCTAAAGCTTTTTCTAATAACGTTGTTGAAAAAGAAGCTAATTCCCGACTAGATAATTGCTGTTCTTTTTCCCAGATATGGGCCCGATCAAAGACTTCCAATTCTCCTTTAAAAAAATACAGTTTTCCATGAATTTGTGAAAAATAGTAAGCCATGGTTTTCTCAAGAGTAGGTTCAAATTTATGGGGCCGATAATACAAGACCACATTTTCCAAGATAAACGTATCAGCTAAAGAAACAGCGGAACGACGTCCCCGAATTAAGGAATATTCATCAAAAGCTGATTCTGGTAAGACCGACATTGTGATTAGAAAAACAAAATGAATCATGCTTTCTCCTTCGTCTAATTCTAATGAATAACGACTAGAAAAACGGAAAAACAATTGTCGAACTTGCTTAAATAACGGATCTTCTTTAAAATCAATCATTTTCTTTCTCAATTGTTGATATTTTTTTGAAGTGACCGCTAAGCGCTTTTTCGTAATACTCAACCAAAGGCTAACTTTTAACGCATTATGTTCATTAAAAGTAAAACCTAAGCCAGTCTCAATCCCTTCAATTATCCGTTTATTTAACGGCGACATCGTTTTTTTCTGGTGTGTTTCATAGGGAGTAATATACCAATACAACTGAAAGTAAAAGTAACGAATCTGCAATTCTTCTCCCTGTAGTTGTCCATTTTTTATTTGCAAATCAAAGGCGGCTAACAATTGATTGAGTTCTTTAATCTTTCGAAATAAAGAAGACTCACTAATCATAAATTTAGTCGTTAATTGAACAATAGAAAACTCTTTATTACGATATAAATAATCTAAAAGTTGAAATTTAAGAGACTCTTTTACAAATGCTTCAATTAAATGATTCAACGAAAAAAAATCCGATAAGGTGATTGATAGCTGCTGGCCATCATAAGTAAGCTGACAGTCCTGTCCAAAAGGTTTCAAAAAATAATGTAAATCCTCTAAGTCTTTTTCAAAGGAGGCTTTTGTGACCGCTAAAAATGCTGTTAAATCAGAGACTGAGCAGGTACCGCCTGCTAAGATGGTTTGTTGCACCGTTAATAATTGTCGCATCGCTTTCTTTTCCAATAACGTCTCAACTTTCATCGTTCTCTCTCCAATAAGCCGAAGCACCCATCAAATTTGTAATATCATAAATATTGGTTAAGGAAGGTTGATAAAAATAATCTTTTTGTAATAGGTCTGTCAGTGTCTGACCTGTTTGGATACTTAATGCTAACGTATTTATTTTTTCTAAACAATTGTTTTTTGAACAAAGCTGTGCCCCAAGGACCCGTTGTGTCACTTTATCATAGATTAATTTGCCTAAAATTTCTGTCCCATGTTGTAGAGGCGGCGCTGGCTGTCTAACAATTACGGAAGCAAGTGTTTGCGGAAAAAATAAACCTTCCGTTTCGGTTAGACCTGTACTAGCAAGGTAATAGTCCCCCACTTTTGTTCCCATTGTTCGCAAAGAGCCAATGAATCGGTGTGTTTTTTCTTCTAAATTGTTGGCGACTACTAAGCCAGTTCGTACCGCATTGTTCACTAACGGAGCATAAAAAGTTTCCGCGACTGGTTCATTCATAACTGAAATGCAATCTCCGATGGCAAAAACATTCGGCACTGAAGTTTGTAAATAAGCATCCACCGCGATTGTCTGATCCAGATTCCGTTGAATTTTTTTATCCAAATAGGCTAATTGAGGATGTAAGTTTAAAGCAAAAATCCCACTGTCACAAGAAATTTCCTGCTCGCTTGTTTCAAGAACAATACCATTTGCTGTTTCTTCAATTCCTAGGACCGTTTCTTCAAAATGGAAAATTACTGCTTGTTTTTCCAAAGATTTTTGAACTTCTGCGACCATTTCTTTATCAAAATATTTAGGCAATAGATTTTCCAAGCTTTCAAAGACATGGACCGTTTTCTTCATTTTCACAAGAAAATCAATAGCTTCCATTCCAATGGGTCCTGCACCAATGACAGCTACTGTCTGGCTTTTTTCCAGTAATGGAACAGCCGCTAAAGCACCTGATAAAAATTTATATTTGAGTAGTTTTTCTGTTTGACTACCACGAATTTGCGTGGAAAACTGGCTCGCGCCTGTCGCTAAAATCAATTTATCATAAGAATACCACTGTTGCTCTTCCTTTCGTGTCCAAGCAATCAATTGGTTCTCAACATCCATTGCCACAACTTCTCTATTTAAAAGCAACTGAATCTTTTGACGACGTAATTCCTCTTCCGTTATGTAACGTGCTTCGTGTAATTCATTGATGGTATGATTAAAATACGCACTTAAGCCACCAGATAAATACCCCACTGTTGCTTGTTTATCAATTAAAGAAATTTCTGCTTGGGGATATTTTTTCCTTGAAGCAATTGCTGCGGAAATACCTGCGAATGATGCACCAATAATCACAATTTTCATTTGTTTCCTCCTCTGTCAGGACCTACTATACTTCTCTCAGTTTATCATGATTAAAAAGAATGCTAAAGCAACAACTATAGTTTTCCCTTAAAATAATTATTTTTTGCTGAGCGCATTGCTTTTCAAGCACTTTCATTTTCATTTATAATAAATGTTACTACTGTTTGAGGAGGAGTTTTCATGTCTGCAACGAAAGAGCAATTGGAACTATTTTTATTTTATTTATCTGAAACCCATACAAAAAGTTTATCTTTACATGACTTAGTTACAAGTCGACCACGCCCAGAAGAAGCGCGTATTTTATTAAATATTAACGAGGTTTTCACTTACTATCATAGCGCTCGTGTTCTCTACACAAGTGTTCCTGCTCTTGAAAACAACAAGTCTGAGCCTTTTTTTCAAGCCTTCGAAAATTTTTATTTTGAATTAAAACAACATTTTT
The DNA here is from genome assembly GCF_050536915.1 of Enterococcus sp. DIV1316a. NCBI lineage: Bacteria > Bacillati > Bacillota > Bacilli > Lactobacillales > Enterococcaceae > Enterococcus > Enterococcus sp. DIV1316a. Next base: position 1,599,913 of record NZ_CP172913.1, read on the forward strand.
TCAATGAAGAAGATGAAACCAATCAATTGAATGAACGTCTAGAGGAAATGAAAATTGCCTTTGAACAATTGACGGATGACTACAATGTTCTATAATAGAAGAGAACAATTCGTTGAGAAGGGGTCCTTATGAAGCAAGAAGAAGTGATTGAACGTTTAAAAGAAGAACTAAATTTGCCATTTTTTAATGGCACGCTAGAAGAAAAGAACTATTCTGAAGCAGATTATCAACAAATCAAGAAAGAGTTAATTCAATACTTTGATGATTATGTGCGAAATGTTGAAAATTAAAAAGAGAAAAAACTTCGTTCAACGCGAAGTTTTTTCTCTTTTTAATTACTTATTTTTTAAAATCATCATAGCTTCAAAAGGTTGTAATTCTAGTTCCTGTGTCACTATTTTCCGCGGATAGTTAGCCACTAAGATTTGACTTCCCTCAGTTAAATTAATCCCTGTATCAAAACGAATAGTTTCACTTGTAAAATTCGATACAACCAAAACGGTTTCATCATCGAATACTCGCTTATAGGCAAACACTTGATTATTTTCTGCATCAATTAATTCAAAATCTCCTTTAACAAAAATCGGCATTTCCTTCCTAAATTTAATTAGTTTTTGATACGTATAAAAAACCGAATTTTTATCTTCAAGTGCTCGCTCAACATTTACCTCATCGTGAGTAGGACCCATTAACCAAGGTTTGTTAGTAGAGAAGCCATAATATTTTTCATCCGTCCATTGCATAGGAATTCGACAGTTATCTCGTGATTTTTGTCGTAATGCCGCTAAAGCATACTCTTTTGAATCGCCCCGTGCAATCATCATATTGTAGGCATTAATTGATTCACGGTCATCGTATTCTGAAATATTTTGAAAATAAGCATCTTTCATGGCAATTTCTTCCCCTTGATAGACAAAAGTTGTACCATGTAAGCCAAATTCTGTAATTGCTAAATTTTTCGCACTTTCAGTCCGAAATTCCTCATCATCTAAAAAGCGTGCCAGCGCACGTGGTTGATCATGGTTCGTCCAGAACAAAGCATTCCAGCCGCCTTCATTGTACATTTTTTGTTGCCAATACGCCATTATTTTTTTTAGTTCTGTTAACTGATAGTCACTTACTGCCCACTTCTCCCCATTTGGATAATCAACTTTCATATGGTGAAAGTTAAAAGCCATTGAAAGTTCTTGGCGTTCAGGTTTCGTATATAAAATAACTTGTTCAGGCGTAGTAGATGATAATTCCCCCACCGTCACTAATTGATACGGTGTAAAAACTTCTTTATTCATTAAATGTAAAAATTCATGAATACGTGGTCCATCCGAATAGTACGTTCGCCCGTCATTTTTCGGTGTCTCTAATGTATCATTAGGAAAGGATTGGTCTTTAGAAATATTATTAATCACATCTAAACGAAAACCATCAATTCCTTTTTCCGCCCACCATTTCATCATAGTGATTATTTCTTCTCGTAATTTAGGATTTTCCCAATTCAGATCGGGCATTGTTTTTTCATATAAATGTAAATAATATTGTCCTGAGGTGGGCTCGTATTCCCATGCAGAACCAGAAAATTTAGATACCCAATTATTTGGCTCTTTTCCATTGACAGGGTCTTTCCAGATATAATAATTTCGATAAGGATTATCTTTGCCCTTCAAAGCTTCTTGAAACCAATAGTGTGCAGAAGAAGTATGATTAACAACTAAATCCATCATTATTCGGATATTTTTTTCATGTGCTTTATTTAATAATTCTTCAAAATCAGCCATTGTCCCAAATTTCGAGTCAATGTTATAGTAATCAGCAATATCATAGCCATTATCTCTTTGCGGAGAGACATACATAGGGGTTAACCAAAGATAGGAAACACCTAAATTTTCCAGATAATCTAATTTTTCAATGATTCCTTTGATATCACCAAATCCATCATTATTCGTATCCTTAAATGAACGTGGATAAATTTGATAAATCGTGCCTGATTTCCAATTTTCGTTTGTCATCTTCTATTCCATCCTTAATTTACTGCATTTTTAAAAACATTTTTCTTTTCTATACCAGTTCCCATAACATCATCATCTTTATAACCAAAAAACCAAACGAGTGCCATAGAAACAGTGATACACAAAATTGTTGTCACCCAAAAAACCAGAAAATTATTTGGATTTCCGTTTACCCATTCTTGTGTAGTAGGATTCAATACTCCTTTAGCTGCAAAGTTTGGAAAACCAATTAGCGAACCAGAAAATCCATACATATGGAGATTTAGAAAGCCCGCCGCTCCTGCACCAACAGCTGCACCAATGGAACTCATAATAAACACACGTGGATATTTTAAGTTTACACCATACATTGCAGGCTCCGTTACACCGCAAAAGGCAGAAATTGCAGCTGGTAAAGTTAATCCTTTAACTGGCGCTTTGCGTGTTTTTAAGAATACCGCCAGCGTTCCTGCTCCTTGAGCAAGCATTGTATAACTAGCCAACATATTTAAACTAGACTCACCAGTTGTAGCAATTTGTAATGAAATGATTGGAACAACTAACCAATGGAGACCAAAAATCACCAAACATTGATAGAATCCACCAATTATTAAACCGGCTATCCCAAGTTGAATAACATTTTGTCCATTACCAATTAAAAATTCAACACCAGAACCAAAAGCAGATGAAATCATTGAGATAACAGGACCAACGCCAATAAAAATGATTGATGCTGTCACAAAAAAAGTAATTAACGGTCTAAAAATTGGCTGAAGTGCAATCGGTAAAACTTTTTTGAGCCACCTTCCTAAAGGTGCAGCTATAGCCGCTGCTACAATGATTGGGAATATAGAGTACGCATAGTTAGGCAACACAATCGGAATACCAAAATAATCAGCATTAAATGTAGGTCCTGTTGCTCCAAACATCTGAAATAACTTACCTGCAGTTACTGTCCATCCTGTTAAAACACCATGAACATCATAATTTGCTATCGCCGTTGCTCCATTCGTTGTTACGCCAGCTGCCGCAATTGCTTGATTTGCGGTCTCGATTGCTCCTTTTGTAAAATTGACTACTGTTGGATGATCCAAACTAACAATATTACGAATGTTTGGTGCAATCATGGCTGCCCCGACTGCCGCTACGACATATGGATCAGCTTTTAGTTGTTTTGCGGCAGAAAAACCGATTAAAACAGGTAAAAAATAAAATGGAACCATTGATAATGTTGAAATTAATAAATACGTTGTACTGTGTGGATCAAGCACATTAATTAATCCATTCCCTTTTGTGAAAATAGCTAGTAAGCCGTTAATTAATCCACCAGCAGCTAATAACCCAATAACAGGAATCATGGATCCTGTTATTGTTCCGATAATTATTTGAAAATAGTGAGAAATAATTTCTTTAAAGCCTTGTGGTTGTTTCTTTGGTAATTTTGCTGATTTATCTATTTGATTTTTAAAATCTTTTGTAGCTAATTGACTATCTACAGCAGTATAAACATCTTCAACCGCTTGACCAATCACCACGTGATACTGATTTAAATTGGTGTTATAAAAAGCTTTTACTGAAGGAACTTTAGGTGCTGAAAGCTTTTCCAGTTTCTCTTGATTTACTTTCTCGATGTCCTTTAAAGTAAATCGCAGACGTGTAATGCAATGAAATACTTTTTCAATATTATCTTCTCCACCAACGCCAACAATAATTGCCTGTGCCAATTCTTGATAATTTGATTTCACTATCTTCTCCTCCTTCATGAGTTTACTGGCCAAGAAACTCATCATTTAACCGCAAACGTTTACAAAATTATTGTAACCTGTTTAAACAAGTTAGTCAATAACTTGTTTAAACAGGTTTCTAAATAATAAAAAAACAAAAGCCAACTGGCTTTTGTTTTTTTAATGGACCACCACTTCTGTAAATACATATTTATCCGGTCTATGTTTAGAAATTGTGTATTCAAACAATTTACCTAACTGTGTATAGGCCGTATTTCTAATGATCACTGCAGTATCATAGCTATGGCTGTGCAATAGTTCTTTATCTTCTTTCGTTAATAGTTCAACTGTAATGACGCGTTTTGATGTTGAAACATGAATATTCAACGTTTTTTCCAAGTATTCATAAATGGAATCTTCTGCTATTTCAGTAGTCAAATTTTGCACAACATCTTTTAGAAAATAATTTTCATCCACAACGATTGGATCTTTTTTTTGCATTCTTAATCGAACAATTCGATAAATTGTTTCTCCCACTTGAAAAGGTAATTTTTTGGTCAATTCTTCCGTCATCACTTCTTCAGAAAAAGACAATACTTTCGTAGACATTTCTAGATGTGTGCGATTAGTAAATTGTTTAAAACTTTCTATTTTATCTAGCGAAACACCTAACGAATGTGGCGTACTTATAATTGAGACACCCTTTCCAGGGATACTAACTGTTAATCCTTGATTCGTTAATTCTTTTAATGCGCGACGGATTGTATTGCGTGAGACTCCATACTCTTTTACTAAAGTATTTTCAGAAGGCATCATTTCATGATAAATACCAGTATCAATTTTATCACGTAGGCTTTCATAAATTTCCATGTACTTAGTTCTTGTCATATCTGCTCACTCTTTCTCCGATGATAATTTCACTTTACTATACTTGAAAGATTTTGACTAGTCTTATTTATGCGCGCAACATTAAACATATTTTAAATGATGCTGCCTAAAAAATACCAATGTTTCAAAATAAAAAAATAACAAAAAAAACCACCGGCAGTTTTGCCGATGGAAAAGGAGTATTTACTCAATAAGAGTAAAATGAAAAATAAAAAGGTTGTTGTTGGTATGAATTAATAATACAATACACTTTCTCTTTTGTCCATAAAAAAGACATGAAAAAAATATTAAATTCGTTAGTTATTTTTATTAGTTTTTTATTTTTTCAAAAGAATGTTGCTCATCCGCGTAATGGCAAAGGTTAATTCATCCGTTGCTTGATCCTGCTTTTCCTCTGAAGCATTAAATAAATCTGCATCAATACCTGTTTCTGGATCTGTTGCTAAAATCATTTCATTGCATCCTGCTACATATTCTGTATAAGCATGTTGAAATTTTTTGTGAATGCCAAGTACTTGTGGCGTCGGTTTTAATGTTCCGACTTTTTTGAGCATTAATTCATATTTTTCAGTACCTTCTTTAAATTTTGCTTGAATTTCTGCAATTCGTTCGGCTGTTAAATCATTCACTTTATTCTTATCGATCGCTTGACGAACTTCTTCGTAATATGGATTCATGACTTCGCCAATGTCTTCTGTTGTTTTAACGATATCATTAATTGTTTGAACGTAAAATCCTAAATTTGGTCTCATAACCATCCCTCTTTTCCCTTTTCTCTTTCACTCCATTTTACACTTTTTCTATTCCATCTGACAAGTGGCACTTTTTCAGTCTTCATTCTTTTGATTCTTAACAGAGAAAACATAGTGAGGCATCGTTTTGCCACGGTATGTTTTAATGTATCGATCCCTAACAAGCATCTGGTTTCGAATAGCGACATTCATAGAGGCTAAGTTCGTATCACGAATCGTTGAAATAACTTCTGGAAAATTTAATACATCGAATGCGTACTGTTTTGTCGCTGCGGCAGCTTCAATCGCATACCCTTTGTGCCATTCTTTCACACATAAATGATAACCAATTTCTGGATAGCTCTTACCTTTTACTAATTGATTGGTGAGACCACACTCGCCGATGACTTCGCCTGTTCGTTTCTTCTCTAACGCCCATAAGCCGTAGCCGTATTCTTGATAGGACTGTAAGTTCCACTTTAGCCAGTTTGCGACCTCTTCATCAGAAAAAGCGTGTTCATAAGCATACATCACATTTTCATCTTGCAAAAATTTTTTCAATTCCACTTCATCTTCCGACTGCCATTCTCTGACAATAAGTCGTTGTGTTTCGAAAATAATTTTCCGTTTCAAGCCCTTTCACTCCTTACATAAAGAAAAATTGACTGGTTTAAGTACCAGCCAATTTTCTTTTCTTATTTATTAAGCACCTTTACCTGCTTTACGTTGGAAGAACTTCACAATTTCCACAATTGGGATGATAGCAAAAGAAGTACCTGCTACAATTGCCCATTGATATGCATCTAAATGTGTGACGCTGAATAAATCATTAAATCCTGGAATAACAATCGTTGCAGCTAATAGCAAGAACGAAACAAGAATCCCATAGTTAAATGATTTGTTGCGGAATAAGCCAACTTTGAAAATTGATTGATAAATCGACTTCACATTAAAGGCATGGAACAATTGAATTAATCCCAAAGTAGCGAAGGCCATGGTTAAAGCATCGCCGTGTTGTAAATCATACAACGCTTGCGCCGATAAGTTTGTGTTAGCTGCGGTATGTGCTGGGAACATAATTGACATTTTATACACAATCAAAGTCAATGCCCCTTGCGTAATCCCTTGATAAACAACACTGCTTAAAACGCCGCCAGAGAAGAAGTTCGATTTTTTACCACGAGGTTCATGGCTCATCACATCACGTTCTGCTGGTTCCACACCTAACGCAATCGCTGGGAAAGTATCCGTTACTAAGTTAATCCACAATAAGTGAACAGGTAACAAGGTATCCCAATTGAGCATTGTTGCAATAAACAAGGTTAATACTTCCCCTAAGTTAGCTGAAAGTAAATATTGAATCGTTTTTTGGATATTTGAGAAAACTTTACGTCCTTCTTCTACCGCTACAATAATTGTTGAAAAGTTATCATCGGCAAGTACCATATCTGAAGCACCTTTTGATACTTCTGTTCCGGTAATTCCCATACCAATCCCGATGTCAGCAGCTTTTAAGGCTGGGGCATCATTTACGCCATCACCAGTCATCGCAACCACTTTTCCTTCTTGTTGCCACGCTTTAACAATCCGAACCTTGTGTTCTGGTGAAACACGAGCATAGACAGAGTAGTGTCCCACGACTTGTGCGAATTTTTCATCTGACAATTCATTTAATTCAGCGCCTGTAATGACTGCATCGTCGTCGTCTTCTTTGATGATGCCTAAACGTGCCGCAATTGCTTCTGCTGTATCACGGTGGTCACCCGTAATCATAATTGGACGAATACCCGCTTCTTTCGCGACTTTTACAGCATCTGCAGCTTCTTTTCTTTCTGGGTCAATCATACCGACTAAACCAGCAAATGTTAAATCTTTTTCCACAAGTTCAGAACTCATTTCGGCTGGAATCGTCTCAACATATTTATAAGCCATTCCTAAAACACGTAAGGCTTGTTTCGCTAATGAGGTGTTTGTTTTCAAAATTTCTTGACGTTTTGTTTCATCTAATGGACTTGTTTCTCCATTTGATAAGATTTCCGTACAACGTTTCAATAATTCATCTGGTGCACCTTTGACAGAAACTAGGAAGCCACCTGTTTTTAATTCATGAACTGTAGTCATTAATTTACGATCAGAGTCAAAAGGAATCTCTGCCACACGAGGTTCAGCTGCTACTTTTTCGGTTACGTTAAACGCATGATCTAAACCAAATTGTACTAAGGCAGTTTCTGTTGGGTCACCAATTAATGAACCATCTTGAGCGATTTTTGTATCATTCGTAAAGTTCATGATTTTTAAAGCCATATTATCGGCAGGGATTTCTGTGGAAGCAGATAAAACTTGACCATCTGTATACAACGCTTCAACGGTCATTTGATTTAAGGTTAACGTACCTGTTTTATCTGAACAGATAATATCTGTACTTCCTAATGTTTCAACGGCTGGTAACTTACGGACAATCGCATTTTTCTTGGCCATTTTTTGAGTCCCTAAAGCCAAAATAATTGTGACAATCGCTGGTAATCCTTCTGGAATTGCCGCTACAGCTAACGAAATTGACGTTAATAACATGTCAATCCATGAACGACCATTCATCATTCCTACCACAAACATCACCGCTGCAATGACTAAAATGGCAATTGTTAACATTTTACCCAATTGGTTTAAGTTTTGTTTTAAAGGCGTTTCCGTTTCTTGTTCGCTTGCTAGCATGCCAGCAATTTTACCGACTTCTGTATTCATTCCTGTGCCAACCACAACGCCAAGACCACGTCCATACGTCACATTACTATTGGAATAAGCCATATTGATTCGGTCACCGATACCAATATCGGTTCCCTCTAAGATGGTTACTTCTTTTTCAACTGGAACAGATTCACCGGTTAACGCTGCTTCTTCAATTTTTAAGCTATTCGCTTCCAATAAACGTAAATCGGCTGGAACGACATCCCCTGCTTCTAATAAAACAATGTCACCTGGCACTAATTCATCGCTTTTAACAGTAATGACGTGTCCATCACGGCGAACATTCGCATTTGGTGAAGACATTTCTTTTAATGCTTCAATGGCTTGTTCCGCTTTGGCTTCTTGGATGACCCCAAAGATGGCATTCAAGATAACAACCACTAAGATGATAATCGAGTCTACCACATCATGGGAAAAGACGGCTGAAATGACCGCTGCCGCTAATAAAACAATAATCATAAAATCTTTGAATTGCTCAAAGAATTTCACGGCAAGTGATTTTTTCTTCCCTTCATCTAGCACATTTTCCCCGTACGTTTCTAAACGCTTTTGAGCCTCCTGTGCACTTAATCCATCAGTTGTTGTGTTCATTTTCTCCAAAACAACTGTGTCGTCTTGTGCGTAAAACGCTTCAGACAATTGTGTTTTCTTTTCTTCTGACATGTTCTTCCTCCTCTATTTTTTGCAGCATCCTTCAAGTACTATTTTACATTTCATCAAAAATAAATGAAAAAAAATAGACTTGTGTATGCTACTTCGTCGAACATACATAAGTCTCACCGTTTAAGACAACACCAGAAATTGCTTTCGGAGTTGGTGATGTTGTCACAGCATAAATACTGTCAGTTACTCCCTCATGAAAAAACTATTTAACATTGATTGGAGAACCAATGTTATGAATAATTACTTAATTAGTATACCGTTTTCCATTCTTTTTTTCAAATAAAAGTTCTGCTCATTTGAAAAAAACTGAAATCCTTTCATTCGGATTCCAGTTTCTTGATTTGTATTCGTAAAATACGCTGTTGTCCCCGCTTTCTCGACCAACTAATAACCCAAGAAAGTAAGAAAAGACTAATCACGGTTCCTTCACGAACAAAAATCGGCAAATGATAACTAATGGACAATCCTAGTGCTAAACTGACACAAAAAATATCAACTAAATAACGATAAAACTGAAAACTATAGCGCGTTCTTTCAGAAATAAGTGTACAAAATTTTTCAATTGGAAATTGCAAAACACCTAGCGCAACTACCTGTCCTGTCCCGATTCCTGCTATGATTGTCCCTAAAATAAATAGAACAATTTTAACCAAATAATTTTGAAAAACAAGCGAACCAAATAATTGATATAAGAAAAAATTAATGACAAAACCAAAGCCAATTAACGTCACCAAAATAATCAAATAGTCCTGAATTTTACGCTGCTGATCTAACAACCAACACGTGCCTAAAAAAGCGAAATTGATAGCTGTGGTAACAGTTCCGACTTTTAAATGTGTAAGTGTTGCAAAGGTCACATTAAACGCATTAAAACTGCTAACCCCGATGCCTGCTTGAATTGTCAAACTGATGCCCAATGCACTAATTAAATAAAAAAGAAACGATAGCACAATTTTTTTCTTCCACATTATAAAAACTCCTCTACTCTTGATACGTCTATTATGTGCTACAATAGAAGAAACAAATAGGAGATATCTCCTATTATAAGGAGAAAAAAATGCTTAAAACAGCCTACCAACAATCACCGAAACAAGAATTAGCTAAAAATACGCCTTTTTTTAATGAAACTGATTTAAAACACAGTTTTATTATCGATTTTGAAAATCAAGAATTCATTCATCACCAAGCAGAGCCATTAAATTATCTTTTTTATTTAATCAAAGGAAAAGCGAAAATTTTAAAAACAGAACGCAATGGCCGCCAATCCATTGTTCAGTTTTTAACGACAGGTGATTTAATTGGCGATTTAACATTAGTTCAAGCGGAAACGATAACCAAGGACGTTATCGCCTTAGGTGAAACCTGTTGTTTGGCTGTACCTTTAGCTTACGCAGAAACTGTTTTAAAAAACAAGGTGCTTTTTATGCAGCAACTCAGCCATTATCTAGGGAAAAAAATGCTCCAACGGGTGGACCACTTTACAACGAATCAGACCTATGAACTAAGTTATCGGCTAGCGGAATTGCTATTGGTTGCCGCTAATCACGAAGATGTTTATAAAGAAAAGCATACTGAGATTGCCGAATACTTAGGGGTTAGTTATCGCCATCTTATTTATACTTTCAAACAATTTCGAGAGCGCGGCTTTATTCAAAAACAAGGAACTGCTTATCACATCAACCGCTTAGCGTTACATTCTTTTGTGCAAAAAATGAAGAGTTAAAGTGGTGGATTGTTGACAAATAGTGCGCTTCCCGCTACCCTATTCTTATTAATAAGAAAGAAGGGACAGCAATGGAGCAAGCATCATTTACTGTATCTAGTTGGCAAGAACAACCGATTGACAATCTTAATGAAAATTTCCCAGTGAATCAAGCGAGCGCTTCTTATCAATTGTCAGGCGCCTTATCTGGGACAGCTTCTGTAGAATACTTAATGACTTATCAAGGCTCTTCAATGGCAGATGGGCTTGAAGCTGTGGCTCAAGTGGTCGGTTTCCTACATTTCGAAGGAACTTATTTAGGAAAAAAAGGCACCTTTACTGCTTGCGAAAAAGGGACGTTTACACAGGGTCTTTTAGACTGCCCAGGTGAACTATTTCAAGCATCAGGTGAGCTTTCCGGTTTATCTGGTCGCTACACTTATGAATTTAGTCAAGAAGAAGCGCTTCTTCATTTAGACTTTGTATAATAAAAAATTTCAAGGAAAGTTGGTGACATTATTTTACTTATTTTAAATTTGGCGGTTGTAAAAGACAATGGGTGTTTTTGATTAGATTAAACTTTTAAGGAGAAAAATCATGAAAAACACCCGAAACACCGTCCCATCATTACTAATTATTATTTTGCTTGTGGGATTTCCACAAATCAGCGAGTCGATTTTCACACCCATTTTGCCAGCGCTTAGTTCTGCTTTTAACATTCACGATAGCGTAGCACAATTAACCATGAGTATTTATTTTGTTGCCTTTGCCGTTGGCGTTTTATTCTGGGGAATTTTATCCGATACGATTGGACGTCGCCCAGCTATGTTATTAGGAATTTTATGCTATTTAATTGGAAATATTGGCCTTTTTTTGAGTCCGACATTTCCTTGGCTGTTATTCTTCCGTTTAATTCAAGCATTTGGTGCAAGCGTTGGTTCTGTCATTACCCAATCAATGATGCGGGAAAGCTTTAACGATCTTCAAAGAGGGAAAATTTTTGCTCAAACAAGCGCTGCCCTATCGCTATCTCCTGCCATCGGACCCTTAGTCGGCGGACTTGTTCAAACCTATTTTGGCTATCAGCATGTCTTTAGCACCTTAATTGTCATGGCTGTTCTATTACTTTTCTATAGTTTTTATCGTTTACCAGAAACCTTTCACTTAGGAAATACTTTAACGAAAGCATCTTTTTGGTCCGTGGCGAAACGCCTTTCCTTCGACTCGAAAGTTTGGTGCTACGGCTTATTGATTGGGGGCATTAATGGTTTATTGTTTAGCTACTATGCAGAAGCTCCGTTTATTTTCATCAATCACTTTGGCTTTAGCAGTGTCCAATATGGCTTTCTTGGTTTAGTTTTAGCTGTGTCTAGTATTCTTGCTGCAGTTCTTATCAATTGGTTGCTAGGATATTGGTCAGCGGAAAAAATTGCCTTTGCTGGTTTGCTGCTAAGTATCTTTGCGGCTTGCTGTTTATTGATAATGACACAATTTGAATCAATCATTGGTCTTATTTTGTTTATTTTTCTCTTTTTCTTAGGGATTAATATTACTTTGCCCAATGCCTTAAGTATGGCCTTAAAAGGCTATGAATCTGTGATTGGTACTGCCAGTGGGATTTTTAGTTTTGTCTATTACTTGTTTGTTAGTTTCTTTACCTATTTGATTAGTTACTTTCACAATGGTACCATTTGGGTCTTGCCGCTTTACTTTTTAAGTTTTGCTTGCCTGTTAGCTTTCAGCTATTATGTCATTGTTTATCGTAAAACTTTAAAATAAAAATCAAAAAACACACGAATATTTCGTGTGTTTTTTTTAGCTAAAAAATTGATTTTCTAAACTATATTGCTTCCCTGAAACAATGTCATATTGAATCAGTCGGTATTCCTCATATAGTTGTTCTTGCTTTTTATTCATTTCTACTGTTTTTTTCCATTCCCCACCGAGATAGTAATTCCCCTTTTCAAAAGCAGGCAATTGTTCTTGTACCTCATTTAGCATAGCGTAAAATCCCGATTGCGGTAAGCCGCTTTGTTGGAACAGTGAGGGAGCAAAATAAAATGGACTAATAGTTGCTTGATGCTGATTTTTTTCTGTTAACTGATTCGCCGTATCATACATTAGAAATTCGGTCTGGTGAAGGGCTGCCCCTTCATTCAACGCTTGAATGTTTTCATCATAAATACTTGGTAAGTGATCTCCCCAAAAAACGACTAATGTGCGTTTGGGCATTTTTTCGATTTCTTGTAGGAAATTTTTCAAAGCTTCGCTACTGTAGGCAATATCTTGCAAGTAATTATTGAGCGCGACTTGATTGCCGTTTCCTTGAGAAAAATAATTGGACGTTGTGTATTTATTTTCATAGGGCATATGTGTTTGCATAGTAACTAAATGAATGAATTGCGGTTGCTCTTTTTCTTTAAGCAGTGTCGTCACTTCCTGATACGCTGCTTGATCTGAAATGTAAGGATTATTTTCTAGTTTATCCGTATAGTTCATTGTTTTTTCATTGATAAATTGATCAAAACCTAAAATTTTATACACATCTTTTCGTTTATACATAGATGTATTGTACGGATGAATAGCCGTTGTTTGGTACTTTTGTTCCTTAAGTAATGAAACAATGGAAGGCAATTCCGTCATCTTAGGAATCATCATTGTATAAGGTGTAGTCATTTGGGCATTCATTAATTCCATCGAAAAACTTGTTAGGGCTTCAAATTCAATATTCGCAGTTCCGCCCCCGTAGTTTTGTGAAAGCATCTGGCCACTGTAAGTTTTATCAGCGATTTGCTGATAATCAGCTAAAGGATTACCAATAATGGACAAACCTTTCAGATGATCTGGATTTGAAAAACTTTCACTCATGACAAACACAATATTTGGTTGCTCATTGCTCGGCACTGTTTTCGCCTCGGCCAACTTTTGATATTTCTGAGTAATTTCTGAAATAGCTTCTTTTGAATAACCCTTTGGTTGGTCCATAGCCTCTACTTTTAAATTATATAGAAAACCACCAATAAATCCTGTATTGTAGTAATTCATTTTTTGGCTGTAAGGAATCCATAACGCGGTTTTATTATAGGCTTTACGTAACAAATTTTGCGGATTGTTAAAATCACCAATATATGAAAATAGACCAATCGAAAGAACAAGACTTAACACACGAATCGTTTGTTTTTTCTTCGATAAAAAGAAACTTTTATAAAAGGCTTTTCCTAAGAAAAAAAGTGCTACACAACCTAACGCTACCACAAAAATAAACGGCCATAAACCAACCATTTCTTTTAATAAACTAACTTCTGTGATCATTTTTAAGTCGTCTGGGTAAATAGGTTCGACACGATAAAACATCTTTTGATAGTCAGCAAATCCTAAAACACCTATTATGACACTATATAAAAGAGCGCCAACTCCTAATGAACCTGCCAAACTACATAAAAAAAGTAAAAAAACGCTTAGCACAAAACAACCTAAGAAAAACTTTTCCGTATGCCACGAAAAAGCAAACTTGAAGGCTAAATCAACAGACAAGTTATTCTGACACCATTGCAAATATAAATTACTAAAAATAATTAATAAGATGAACCCGATTCCATACAAAAGGTAGCGGTAAGGCCATCGTCTAAATTTCTCAACTCTCTTTTTCACATCGATCTCCTATTCAAAAACTAGTAATGTATTTATTTTATGCTTCTTGAAAAAGAATGTAAAGAAGTAGCTAGCAAAGAAGTCTAAGGAATGGTAAAGAAAAAATGTTATTTGTTGCAAAAATAATTTTCCAGTGGTATAGTAACAATGGAATTTCGTTATCAGTTATCGTCGCCTTTTTAGAGTACTTTATGAAAGGAGAATAACTATGACTTACAAAGTAAAAAACATTCAATACCGTATTCAATTAGACACAGACAAAAATATTTTCATTGTTTTTGATGCAAAAAATGAAAGTAAAACAGCAACTGGTCACACAATTGAAGAAGCAATTGCACACTTAAAACAATTAAACTAAGGAGTGACAAACATTTCCATGCAAGACCCTTTAGGTAGTTATTTAAGCTAAAAGCCGTTTAGTAAAGAAAAAATACTAGACGGTTTTTTTGTATCTTCTTCGCCTTTTATTTTTTACATAGTATACTGAAACAAACGGAGGTGTTTTTATATGACCATCATTGCAAACTATATTCGCCAGCAACCCCAACATCAAACACAGTTAACAGAAATCTACCAAGCAATTTTAGCGGTTGTTCCTCAGGAGACTACTGAAAAAATCGCTTATGGAATGCCGACCTTTTACTTAAATGGCAATTTAGTGCATTTTGCGGCGGCCAAGCAACATTTAGGTTTCTATCCTACGCCATCAGCCATCCAACGTTTCAGCAAAGAATTACGCCCTTTTAAAACCTCGAAAGGTGCCATTCAATTTCCCTACACGCAAGAGTTACCTCTTTCATTAATACAGGAAATAGTTAAATTCCGTGTACAAGAGAACATGAAAACAGGGTCTCATTGAGACCCTGTTTTCATGTTCTTAAAATTTTTTCCATCGCTTTTCCCTTGGCCAACTCGTCGATTAACTTATCTAGGTAACGGATTTTTTGCATTAAAGGATCTTCAATTTCTTCCACGCGATAGCCACAAATTACGCCTTTGATCAATTGGGCATTTTCATTAAAATTGGGTGCTTCTTCAAAAAATGTTTCCATCGTTACTTTTTGAGCCAATTGTTGTTGCAAGCCTTTTTCATCATAACCAGTTAACCAGTAAATAATTTCGTCAACCTCCGCTTGCGTTCGATTTTTACGTTCTGCTTTTTGGATGTATAGCGGGTAAACACTGGCAAAGGTCATTGTATAGATTTTCGGTTTTGTCATTGGTTTTCCTACTTTCTGAAGTATTCTCTCTTCAGTCTACCACAGGCTTGCTGGAAAAAGAGGCTATTTTGTCTTAGTAATCAAATTGACGATAATAACGACGAATCTCTAATGGGTGACAATTCAATTTTTCTACATGCGCATCAATGCGTTGCGTTACCGCATGCATTAGGAGAAATGAAATAACTCGGCCACGATATTTTTCACTAATTCCTGGAAGTTCATACGCTTTCGAATCAATAATTGTATAATTGGCACAGATTTTCGGCAATAATTTTGCTACTCGTTCTGCCAACGGTCGCTGCTCGTCTTCTCCAATAAACAACGTTACTGGCGTAGTTTCATCTACAATTTCTAGCGTTCCATGTAAGAACTCTGCTGCATGAATTGATTTTGAGCGAAGCCAACTTTGCTCTTCCCAATAGCACATTGCATAAGAATAGACCGCTCCCCATTGGTTCCCTGCGCCAATAAAATAGTGAATGCTATCATGACGATGTTTTTCCGCAAAAGCTAAGCCAAACGCATCGGCACTTTTTTCGGCTTCAGCTAAACCTGTAGGCAAATATTCTTCCAATTCTTGGTAATAATTTTCGTAATCTGTAAATTCGTTGTTTTTTTGCATTAAACGATCAGCTACCATAAAGAACTTGATTTGCTCAGTTCCTGGAGCTGGATAAGTCACCACATAATCACATAAATCTGCTAAAAGACTGTCTTTTGCATCGATAAAACCAAATAACGTTGCGCCGACCTTTTTGATTTCTTGAACGGCTTGCACCACTTCTTGTGTTGTCCCAGTAACGGAAGACAAGATGACGAATGATTTTTCTGTTAAACGTTTATTGCCTGTTGTGTAATACTCAGCAGCATGTTGAACATAGATTGGTAAATTACTTTTTCCATTCGCATAAGTAACTGCTTGCA
The DNA here is from genome assembly GCF_050536915.1 of Enterococcus sp. DIV1316a. Lineage (NCBI taxonomy): Bacteria > Bacillati > Bacillota > Bacilli > Lactobacillales > Enterococcaceae > Enterococcus > Enterococcus sp. DIV1316a. The sequence goes on from NZ_CP172913.1 coordinate 1,616,146, forward strand.
TGGCTGAAGCATAAGTACCGCCGATTCCTAAATAATAGACCGCATCAAATCCTTTCGTCCAAACTTGATCAACAACTTTTTCAACATCTGAACGCAAGGCTAAGGCACCTCGTATGTCTTTGATTTGTTGTTCTTCATTAAATTTTAACATGGCTGATTTCCCTCTTTCTTTGCTATTTTACTTTTTAGGACACAATCAAAATCATCAAAAATCCGTTGAGATAAATCAATTCCTTTACTTGTAGCTACTTGATACGCCAAGTATTGAAATGGAATAACTAACAATAAAGGACTAATTTTTTCTTCGACATCACTTGCTAACTCTAACGTATTTGATGCCCTCGTTGAACGCGTTGTAATTGTGTAACATTGGCCAACATAACTGGCTAGATAGTTTCTCAAGGCTTGACTACGTGCTTGAATAGGACTTTGATTCTCAATAAAAAACAAAAGATGTGTAGTATCCGCTTCAAGATAAGGCCCATGCATATAGGCTTCTACTTCAAATCCTTGGGAAGGTAAGCGAACTGTTTCTGTAAACTTCGTCTCAAACTCTTTCGCCGTACCAATATTGGGCCCATAACCAATTGCGATAAATCGTGTCCCCTCTGTTAATTCTTTTTTCGTTTTTTGCCAAAATTGTTCGGTTTTATAAATCACCGAATCGATTTCCTGAATTGCTTTGGCAAGTTTTGCTAATTCTTCTTCAACCTCTACTTTTGTTAATTGATGCTTTTGATAGCCCAGTTTCAAACCAAATAGAAATAAATTTAAAAGTGTTGCCGTATAGCCTTTTGTGACAAAACCAACTGTTTCAAGCCCCATTTTTAAATCCAGGACTTCATCCACAACCTCCGTAATCGGGCTGGTGACATCACTTGTCAAGGCCACTGTTTTTACAGACGTTTGGTTTTTAATTTTTGCAATGGCATCAATTGTTGAAGTACTTTTACCACTTTGCGAAACCGCTACGACCAGATCAAACCGATCATCCACTTTGCCATAATGAGCAAAATTGAACGGCTCTTGGATTTCCACATAAATAGGCGCCACTTCTTCAAGGTAAACTTTAGCCGCCTGACAAGCGTTATGTGACGAGCCAGTTGCTAAAATTAGACAGTGCGTGACTTTTGAAACGTCTGTATCAGTTAATTGAAATTGGTTAAGAATCTGAGTTAGAGCTGCTTGCTCCTCATTTATATAATCCAGCATCGTTTTCATATTTTGCCTCCTAAAATAGACCAATTAATGAGCCAAGAATTCCGACAATTGCCATGCCACCTAAAATCGCTAAAGGTTTTACTTCTTTTTTCAATAAATAAAAAACAAAACCAAAAGATGCAAGCGGTAATAATTTAGGCATGATATCGTCAAAGATACTTTGAACCGTGACTGCATTTTTGCCACTTCCGCTGATTGTAATCGGGATAGTTAAATCAATCATGGAGGCGGTCATAGCACCTACCACCATCAAGCCAATTATTGAAGCGCCTAATGTGAGACTTTCCATCATGCCATTTGCTTGAATCTTTTTGAGAAAACCAGTTCCTAATTTGTAGCCCCAACGATTCAGTAAATAACGAACAATCACATGGGGGACGTTAAAAATGAGTAAAAATAGAATTGGCCCTAACACATTCCCTTGTAAAGCTAACGAAGTTCCAACACCTGTTGCAATCAAGCGTAAGGTTCCCCAGAAAAAGGAATCACCTAAACCAGCTAAAGGTCCCATTAACGAAGTTTTAATACTATCGATTGTTCCAACTTCAAAATTTTCGTCCAGAACATTTTCTTCTTCCATTGCAGCATTAATTCCTAAAATAAACGTCACGATATGCGGCGTGGTATTAAAGAAAGCAAGATGCCGTTTTAAAGCTGCCGCCATCTCTTCTTTTTGAGGATATAATTTCTTTAAAATAGGGATCATGGCATAGACATAAGCCATATTCATCTGACGTTCATAATTCCATGAAAATTCCATTTGAAATGAACGCCAAAAGACTTGATTAAGCTCTTTTTTTGTAATTAAGTTTTCTGTCTTAGTTTTAGAAGTCTTCGTCATCATCAATTACCTCCCCACTTGTTGTTTGTATTGTTTCATTCTTTCCTTTGGCATAATTCATGATATTCACAACAATTACTGCTGTAATGGCACCCAAAATTGCTACTCCTGTTACAGGTAACTTAAAGTAAGCCATTAAGACGAAGCCTAAAAAGAAATATGGCGCCACTTGTTTGTTAATCAGTAAGCGTGCAAGCATCGCAAATCCTAGCGCTGGAATAATCCCCGTTGCAACAGACAACCCATGTTGAATAAATTCAGGGATCAGATCAAGTAAGCCTTTAATGGTGTTGCTGCCCACGGCAAATGAAATAGTTACAATGAGCGCTAGCATGAACGATAAGCCAAAGCCTGCAAGTAAATGCATGCGCTCCACCCCTTTATATGCTCCTTCTTCAGCATACTGATCAGCTTTTTGACTCATGATTGGGATGAGCAAACCCAAATAAATATTTTTAAGAATCAACGTTAACGTTGCGATTGGCAAGCCTAAAACTAAGGCTGTTTCTGTTCCTGCGCCAGCAGTAATAGCAAACGCTGTACCAAGAATCCCACCAGTCACTACATCAGGTGGGATTGATGCGCCCACTGAAAAAGAACCGATGAAAGCTAACTCTAAGGTCGCGCCCATGATTACGCCCGTTTTGACATCACCTAATACAATTCCGACAAATAAACCGGTTACAATTGGTCTTGAAAGCAACGAGGTTCCTAAAGCATATTCCGACTGCGCAATAAAAGCGATGCAACCTAAAAGAATCGCTTGTCCTATCATTTTTATTTCTCCTTTCTACAAGACATTTAATGCTGCTACTTTTTTGTCATTTGGGACTTGTCGAATTTCAACTTCACAACCATTTGCGACCAATTCTTTAACCATTTTTTCTTCATCCGGTGTGATATTAATTGCTTTAGAAATGTTTCGAGTATTTTCCCTTACTTTCATCCCTCCTAAGTTAATTTCTTTTATTTCTGGATAAGCAGTAGCCAATCGATAAGCATCTTCCACACTTTCAACTACAATAAAAAGTTTGTATTTTTCTGTAACACCACTTTTTAGTGCGGCAATCGCATCTTCAATCGTTTTAATGACCAGTTTTACTCCTGCTGGTTTAGCTAGCTTAATGGTTGTTTTTCGAATATCATTTTTAGGTACGTCATCATTTGCGATTAAAATACAATCGGCGCCTAAGCCTTGGGTCCATGAAAAAGCCACTTGACCATGTAACAAGCGATGATCGACTCTTAACAATTTAATCATTTCATTTCCTCCTAAAATTCTTCTTCTAAAATTTCTTTACTAGATAACTCATTACAATAACAAAGACTTTCTTGTCCGTTTTCAACGGCACGTTTTACTAAATCAACTAATGAATCAACAGTATTTATTTGGGTATATATTTCAATTAACGTTGCTAAATTTAATCCTGAAATTAAATGCATTGCTTGTTTCCCCACATAATTAAAGAATTCGTTATTCACGCTTCCGCCAAATAGGTCTGTAATCACAATTAATTCATTTTGTTGATTGTTCTTTAAAATGTCTTTGACCGTCTTGGCTAAATCATAAGGTTGTTCCATATAAGCGCAAAGACATTCCACATTCTTTGTTTCACCACAAATTAAAGCTAATGATGTCTGAATCCCTGCAGCGAAATTACCATGTGTTGCCAGAATAATTTTACGTTCCATTTTCTTCACCTCACTTACTTCTTTACATAGCAAAAAGAGTGCCAAAAAAGTGGCACTCCCTCCTTTTTATTTTAAAAATCGCTTTCTGCGTTGTTAAACTCCGTTTTTCCAAACAACACATCATAGACATAAAAAAGCTCCGATTCAGGTATATTGACACTATAAACTTTTTCAATGACACTAAACGCCTCTTTTAACTCTTGCAAGACCGTTCTTTGACACTGCTTTAATTGTTCGGCGCCATTATAATTTTCAATAGGTTCATTCCGGATTAATCGTTCAATTAAACAACTGACATGGACATATACCGCCAATTTACGATCATTTTGAATCGTTTGTTGCCACCGCTCTTCTAATTGAATTAAAAAGACTTCTACTTGTCGAATAATTTTTTCTGTATCTAAAATCGTCACTGATTGAATGACCCGATCTAATGAAAAGTTACGAATCAACTCATGATTTACATAGGACAGCATATCTTTAGTTAATTCTCTCTTTGTCCATTCTAAAAGGGTCGTAATTCCTTTTCCTGCAATCAACTCTTCTAAAGAGATATACGGGAGGTCATTTGAAGACGGGTTGTTTGTACCGATGATGCCGACAATCTCAAATTCTGGGAAACTTTCTTTGATCGATTCTGCATTACGTAATTGATTATATTCCCAAGGAATAATCTTTAATTGTGCTTCTGCAGGTAAACTTTTTTCAAGTAAATCTCTAATTTTAACGGCTGTACCAATTCCGGTACTACACGTTGTTAAAATGACACGTTCCGTTTTATTTTCAGGTAATATGATTTCCCATTCATTTGGATGAACCGTTAACGCTTTTTGGGGCAATTCTTCAAAAGAAACTTCGTCTTTAATGGCTTCTCCTATAGACAGAGCCAAGCTTGTTGTCACATTATTCATTAATAAAAAAGGACCTTCTTCTTCTGCCGGAAAATACTGATAAATTTCTTTCAATGAACCCATATCAAAAAGAATTACTAAACCATTCCTCGTTTCTTGACGTTCCATATAGTGAATTAAGTGTTCGGAAATTTTTTTGGGAGTAACATCTAACGGCATGTCAAACGATTGAAAAATTGGCAAATTTAACAGCCGATTTGCAACATTCGCAATACTACTTGCTGTGGCATATCCGTGGGCAACAATCACCGCTTTCGGATAGTGACTTTCCTTTACTGAACCCGAATAGTGAAGATAAATGGTGACAATAATTCGATCCATCTGGGATAGTTCAATATCTAATGAACGTTTCACTAAAGTTAACAGTTGTTCAGCGTAGCCATAACTAGTTGCTAATTTAGTTTGAACTTCTGTTAAAAGTTCGTCAATGACTGTTGTAGGTTCTTTTTCTGGAAACCAATCAATACATCTTCGTTGAAACAGATAGGTGCTTAATGCATAGACTAAACTGCCATTAAACCGAATTTGATAAGACGATTCAATCGTTTCCAATAATTGACGGATATTTTGCGTAATAAACAATAGCATTTCGTGATTTTTCTCTCGCTTCTTTTCAAATAATAAATCATCGAATAAGCGTTCAATTTCTTTCGAGATGTCGTTATTGGCAGTGGAAAGATGATGATGGTGAGAGACATAAAGACGAAGGATTCGTTCATAACTCTGGATAATTCTTCTTTGCGCAAGCTCTGTTTCCTCTAACAAACTAACCAGATTTGTTTGCTCATCTAAACGAATAGGCAATTCATTTTCATCAGGAGCTAGTCTGATCGATTGATCCAGAAATTCTTTCGGTAGATCGTGCAAAGTGATTGGAATAACACGTTTATCAAGATTGGCGGCAAAGCTGCGTGCAGTAATAATTTTTATATTATTTCTTAATTCACCTACATTGCCTACATAATGGTGATTTTCTAAAAGTTGGATAACTTGTGGCGTGATAGTAACTGCTTTTTGAATAGCTTGCTGTTCCTCATAAAATGCTCGCATAATTAATTGTTTTCTTTCCGCTTGAGTGCGTTCAGCAAGACTTGGGATTTTAATTTGAATAGGAATTCGTCTTAAAAATGTCGTTAAAAAGGTGCTAGAAATTTCTTCAGTTGTGGCAAAGCACAACCGACACGTAACAGGAATGGGCCGATTGGTTTCACCCATCCGATATATGATACCCTGATCTAAAAATGTAAACAACTTTTCCTGCCCTTCAGGACTCAAACGATGAACTTCATCTAAAAATAAAACGCCCCCTTCTGCACTTTGAAAGGCTCCAATTTTATCGGAATCTGCTCCCGTAAAAGCGCCTTTAAGATGCCCAAATAATTGACTAGTTAAAAGCTCTGGATTGTTGGCATATTGCGCACAATTAACTGTCACAAAAGGTGCTGAATCGTCAAGTAGTTCTTTTGAAAGACAAAACTGATAATATAAGGATGCTAAAAAACTTTTACCCGTACCACTTTCACCTGTAATTAAGACAGGCAATCCACCGCCAGGATAAAGCGCTGCCATTTTTAATTGTTCGATGGTCTGAGCTAAACTACCGCGATAACCAATGACCGACTGAAAAAAATCACTTTTGCGATCAAAAGCAGGCTGTTCATCGATCATTTCTTGGAAACTTTGATAAACAGTTCTTTTTAAAAGATAGTTTTGTTGTTGAAACGCTTCTTTATGAAAAAAGTAAACCGGTCGTGTATTGATCTTAACTAGAATTCCTTCTTCGTTTAACTGATTTAAATAGTGACTAGCTGTATTTCGTTTGATAGAAAATGTCGTTGCAATATTGCTTGCTGTGAAAATTTCACTGACTAAAGATGGTTCAAAAAAAGCTGTTTGATTGCGTAAATAATCAACAATTTGCGTTTTTAACATAAAATCACCTCTCGTTTATCATAACGTACCTAAAAAAAACGTCAATATTCAAAATTTCTTTTGTTATTTTTCTTTATATAAGGAGCCCATTTTTTATGTTATTTAATCACAGGAACCTGATTCTATCATTGCAGAATAGGCTTTCATTCAGTATACTGTAAATAGAGGAACAAGAAACGAATTGGATAATTAGGCACTGAAAGAACGCACCACCGTTCTGAATGTTTCGAAACACACAACAGGTTATCGAAATGGCCATTGGAGAAAAATTCCTTTTTCTCCGAGGTTAGCGATTGTGACATGTTGCAATCGTTTTTTGTCCTTAAAATGTTGAGAAAAAGAAAAAAGGCACTTTGCATGTCAGCACCACCTGACAAACAAAGCCCTTCATAGACAGCACAACCTATCTATTCCAGTTGCCTTTTTTGCTAGTTACACTAGCTAATTTTAGTGTACCCGATTTTCAGTGAAATTACTAGCATCTTTAAAATTTTTACTGAAACGATCAGCCTGTGCAATGAACTAGTTTTCTTCAGCGGCGGCAACCGCTGAGAAGCTTTTTCTCAAATTTTAAGTGAATAATGTATCATAAACTTTTTTGGCATATCCATCCGTCATATTACATACAAAGTCCACCGCCATTTTCAAACGATAATAGTCTTTTTCTGCTTCTGTAGCGTTCTTTGCTTCTCTTCTATACAACGCTTTCGCGCTTTCCGAAATATTATTAAAGATTCGCTCCTCATACTTATTCATGGAAACTTTTTCATATTTCAGTACGACTGGAACAAATTCATCTAGTAAACGATTGATGATATTGAAGCCCAATACCTCTTGATCCAAAATTGTTTTTGTTTGAAAAACATAGACTCTAGAAAAGTTTTTTAATGCCTGAAAGCATTTCACTTCATCACAATCTTCAATGATAATTTCATTATGATAGATACCTCTCATAATTAAGTCATAATGATTAGCAAAATTTTTCGCTACGCTTTGACAAACAGCTCTTTGTGTCTTTCTCAAAAATTCTTGTAAGGTAGCTTCTTCTGTTTTATCTTTTTCTAACATTAAAAATTTTTTTGTTCCTGTTTGCGCATCAACAAACTGCTTTAAATCTTGATAGCTGTATAAACCATAATTATAGGCATCTTCGATATCTGAAAAAGTATAGGCGATATCATCTGAAGCTTCTAACAAAAAGACTAATGGGTGTCGCTTATTTTGTGTTCCTGTCGCAAATTTAATGGCGTTAAACACTTGTTTTTCCGAGTAAAAATAGCCAACTTTTTTAGACAAAAGCTGTTGCTTATTTAATTGATCTGAAGATGCCGTATATTTGATAACTGTATCTAATGTCGTGGCTGTTAGTTTCATTCCTGCTTTAGAAGTCCCATTATCATGATGCAGTTTTGTTAAAAGTCGGATGGTTTGAGCGTTTCCTTCAAAGTTAAGAAAATCATTTTGTTGTTGCTCCGAAAAATCAGACCAACAAGCATACAAAGGACCATTTTTTTCAAACCAAATACGAATGGCTTCTTCCCCAAAATGTCCAAAAGGGGGATTGCCGATATCATGGATTAATGCAGCTGTTTCTAACAACCGATAGCATTCTGATAATTCCATAACCTCAATGTTTCGTTCGTTCAACTGTGAAATAACTAATCTAAGTATATCCCTGCTATGCATTGCCACTTCTAAGCTATGTGTTAAACGTGTTCTTACAAAATCATTACGTTCTAAAGGAAAAACTTGTGTTTTATCTTGTAAGCGTCTAAATGCATCACTTTTAATTACTCTACGATAGTCACTATCAAAAGATTTACGAAGTTCTGTGGCTAAATCAACTTGCTTATTTAACCAGTCATTTTGATATTGTTTACCATTATCAGAAATACGATATGTACCAACCAACTGACGCCAATTCATTTTCATTTATTACCTCCTCCAATTACTCTACCTTCTCTAAATAAGAGACGTAAATATTTTTACATTTACCAATATCACTGAATTCCCGATTGTTATACGCCTTATCCTTTTTCAATTTAAACCGCACTTTTTCGCCTTCTTGAAAAGTTCCCCACGTAAGAAAAAAGAATAGCCAATGGCTTTCATCCTCTGATAGCGTGTCTAAACCTAAACTTTTAGGCTCAATTAAGCTAGGTAATTTAAAACAGTCATAGACCCCTTTTGCTGTGCCATACACAGGACGATGAGTGCTAAGAATCGTTTCAAAATATCCCTTTTCATCAGGTTTTAAATAACTTGCTTGCCGAATCAGTTGTGTCAGTTTATTTTGGAATGGCTGAATATTTTTCTCAACGTTTAGTTCAAAATCTGGCTCAGCTTGTACATCTGTGTCATGAGATAACTTTTTTAATAAGCAGTTTATTTCATTAGTACTTGTCTTATCATTAAACGCAATCGCCAAACGCTCACTACTAATAACACCTTTCATATCTTTCATAGAAAAATTATTTAACGCAATTGGATAGTGTTTATCTGATAGCATCCAAGAAGCACCCATTTCGTTTAAACATGGAATACTCTGATAATAATGATCAGATAAAAAATACAGCATGACAGGTTGATTGGTTAGCTCCCTTTTAATCGTGTCAAAAATTAATTCTCCTGGCTGTACACCTGTTTCAATAGTGGAACTATAAAAAATATCCTGTGTTCGAAACCCAAACTTTTTCAATAATTGGATAAACGCATCCACATATTCTTGATCCTTTGAACTATGACTAATAAAAATCTTTTTCCCGTTGCTCACTGCTCAACATCCTCCAAGTTAAATTTGTGTTTTCATTTTTTTGTGAAATTCTATACTATTTCTTTAAGCGTACAGCGTTATCTGAAACCAGTCAATACTAAAATTATAAAATAACAATTATTTTGTTTTATTAAATTTTTATATAATGTTGTTTTGTTAATGTTTTGTTATTTTTAAACAAGTGATTATAGAGCGATGTACGGTTGAAGTTATTTCTAATCTATTTTTTCAATATTTTTATAAATATAAAAAAACACGCCTTTCTTTGCAGAAAGGCGTGTTTTTACGTCCGAGTATAAGGAGAATTGGTTCATTAACCAATTGTCCCTTTAAGCGTTATTCATTTAATGAATTATTTGTTTTTTAAGTTGTAGAAAGATTTTAAGCCTTTGTATTCAGCTACATCGCCTAATTGATCTTCAATACGTAATAATTGGTTGTATTTAGCAATACGGTCAGTACGGCTTAATGAACCAGTTTTAATTTGGCCAGCGTTTGTTGCAACAGCGATATCAGAGATTGTTGAATCTTCTGTTTCACCAGAACGGTGAGATACAACTGCAGTGTAGCCAGCTTCTTTAGCCATTTCGATTGCTTCAAATGTTTCAGTTAAAGTACCGATTTGGTTAACTTTGATTAGGATTGAGTTAGCGATACCTTTTTCGATACCTTCAGCTAATTTAGTTGTGTTTGTTACGAATAAATCGTCACCAACTAATTGAACTTTGTCGCCTAATACTTCAGTTAATTTTTTGAATCCGTCCCAGTCGTTTTCGTCTAAGCCGTCTTCGATTGAAATGATTGGGTATTTAGAAACTAATTCTTCGTAGAACGCGATCATTTCTTCAGTTGTTTTTTCGCCTTCGCCTGAGTCAGCTAAAACGTAAACGCCTTTTTCTTTGTCGTAGAATTCTGAAGAAGCAGCATCCATAGCAAGAACAACGTCTTTACCAGGAACATAGCCAGCTTTTTCGATAGCTTCGATGATTACTTCGAAACCTTCTTCGTTTGAACCTAAGTTAGGAGCGAAACCACCTTCGTCACCTACTGAAGTAGCTAAACCGCGACCTTTTAAGATTGAAGCTAATGCGTGGAATACTTCTGCACCCATACGTAAAGCTTCTTTGAATGTAGGCGCACCTACAGGCATAATCATGAATTCTTGGAAGTCAATACTGTTGTCAGCATGTGATCCACCGTTGATGATGTTCATCATTGGAGTTGGTAATACTTTTGTATTGAATCCGCCTAAGTAGTGATATAAAGGCACTTCTAGGTAATCAGCAGCAGCACGAGCTACGGCGATAGACACACCAAGAATAGCGTTAGCACCTAATTTACCTTTGTTAGGAGTTCCATCTAAATCGATCATTGCTTTATCGATAGCCATTTGATCGCGTACATCGTAACCGATGATTGCTTCAGCAATGATGTTGTTTACGTTATCTACAGCTTTAGTAACACCTTTACCTAAGTAACGAGCTTTGTCGCCATCACGTAATTCAACTGCTTCGTATTCACCAGTTGAAGCTCCTGAAGGAACCATTCCACGGCCGAAAGCTCCGCTTTCAGTGTAAACTTCTACTTCGATTGTTGGGTTACCGCGTGAGTCTAAGACTTCGCGTGCGTAAATATCAGTAATAATTGACATGTTTTGTCTCTCCTTTGAGTTTGTATTTATACTAAGGGGATTCCCTCATGTATGATTGTAGTTAATTCTCGCAAACTATGCAAACATTTTTTTGCAAAAGTCATTGAGAAAACGTTACCGTTAGTGATTTCTTATTTTACAGCATCTAATAAAGCTAGGAATGAATCTGCTTCTAAGCTTGCGCCGCCGACTAAAGCACCGTCAACGTTTTCTTTTGCCATATATTCAGCGATGTTTTCTGGTTTAACAGAACCACCGTATTGAATACGAACAGCTTCAGAAACTTCTTTGCCGTATAATTTTTCAACTGTTGAACGAACAACACCACAGATTTCATCTGCAATATTAGCATCTGCAGATTTACCAGTTCCGATTGCCCAGATTGGTTCGTAAGCGATAACCATTGAAGCAACTTGTTCGTTTGATAAACCAACTAAGCCTTTAGTGATTTGACCTTCGATCCATTCCGCTGTTTTACCAGCTTCATACGTTTCTAAAGTTTCACCACAACAGAAGATTGGTGTCATACCATTTGCAAAGATTGCTTTGGCTTTTTTATTGATATCTTCATCTGTTTCGTGGAAATATTCGCGACGTTCAGAGTGTCCGATAATCACATAGTCTACACCTAAATCTGCAATTGCAGCTGGTGAGTTTTCACCAGTGAAGGCACCAGCGTTTTCCCAGTAGCAGTTTTGTGCAGCTAATTTCACTTCAGAATCTTTTAGGTTCCAAGCTAAAGGAGCTAAGAATAATGCTGGAGATCCAATCACAGCGTCAACAACGTCGTTTGATGGAACAGCATTTTTTACTGCTTCTGCAAAGCTTTGTGCTTCGCTTAAAGTTTTGTTCATTTTCCAGTTACCAGCGATAATTGGTTTGCGCATGAAAAGCACATCCTTTTCTTTTTTTAAAAATATTGTCTTTTAAACTGATTATTTATCGTTAATAGAAGCTAAACCTGGTAAAGTTTTGCCTTCTAATAATTCTAAACTTGCTCCGCCACCTGTTGAGATGTGAGAGAATTTGTTTTCGTAGCCTAATTGAATTGCTGCAGCAGCAGAGTCCCCGCCACCGATGATTGTTGTTGCGTCTTCTAAATTAGCAATCGCTTCACAAACACCAATTGTTCCTTTGGCAAAGTTACTCATTTCAAATACGCCCATTGGTCCATTCCAAACAACTGTTTTCGCACCTTGTAATTCGTTAGCGAATAATTCAATTGTTTTTTCACCAATATCCAAGCCTTCTTCATCATCTGGGATTTCAGTTGAAGGAACCGTGTGGAAAGGAGCGTCATTGCTGAACTCTTTAGAGACAACTGTATCAACCGGTAAAACTAATTTGTCGCCAGCTTTTTCCATTAAGCTTTTCGCTAAGTCCACTTTATCTTCTTCAAGTAAAGATAAACCAACACTATAGCCTTGTGCTTTCATGAATGTGTAAGCCATACCGCCACCGATTAAAATTTTATCGGCTTTTTCAATTAGGTTTTCAATGACAGCGATTTTGTCAGAAACTTTTGCGCCACCCAAGATTGCTACGAATGGACGTTTTGGATTTTCAACAGCTTCGCCGATGAATTTAATTTCTTTTTCCATTAAGAAACCAGCAACTGTTGGGATACCAGTTGAAGCAATTCCAACGTTTGAGGCATGTGCACGGTGTGCAGTACCAAAAGCATCATTGACAAATACATCGCCTAAAGAAGCCCAGTATTTACCCAATTCAGCGTCATTGCCGCTTTCTTTTTTGCCGTCAACATCTTCAAAACGAGTGTTTTCAAATACTAAAACGTCGCCATCTTTCATATTGTTAACAGCGTCTTCTAATTCTTTACCACGTGTTTCTGGAACAAAAGTAACTGGTTGACCTAGTAATTCGCTTAAACGTTCAGCCACTGGTTTTAATGATTTGCCAGCTTTGTCTTCTTCTGTTTTTACACGACCTAAATGAGAGAAAAGAATTGCTTTTCCGCCATTTTCAATCACGTATTTGATTGTTGGTAAAGCCGCTACGATACGATTATCGTTTGTGATCACGCCATCTTTTAACGGAACGTTAAAGTCAACACGGACAAGGACTTTTTTGTCTTTTAAATCTACATCTTTAATTGTCTTTTTAGCCATGAGTAGACCTCCTGTATTGTCAATTTTAGGATTTTTCTTTTTTAAAAAAAGAAAGCGGAGAAGCGCGTTGCTTCCCCGCTTATTATTTCACAATTGTTCAAATTTCACTAATGATAAGAATGAATCTTATAAGTTAGCGAAGTATTCTAAAGTACGAACTAATTGAGCAGTGTATGACATTTCGTTGTCATACCAAGCAACAGTTTTAACTAATTGTTTGTCGCCAACTGTCATCACTTTTGTTTGAGTTGCATCGAATAATGAACCGTAAGTCATACCTACGATATCAGAAGAAACGATTTCGTCTGTGTTATAACCATAAGATTCGTTAGCAGCTTTTTCCATTACTGCATTTACTTCATCAACAGTAACTTCTTTGTCTAATACAGTAACTAATTCAGTTAATGAACCAGTTGCTACAGGAACACGTTGAGCAGCGCCATCTAATTTACCGTTCAATTCTGGGATTACTAAGCCGATTGCTTTAGCAGCACCAGTTGAGTTAGGTACGATGTTTGCAGCAGCAGCGCGCGCACGACGGAAGTCGCCTTTAGGATGTGGTCCGTCTAATGTCATTTGGTCACCTGTGTAAGCGTGGATAGTTGTCATTAAACCTTCAACAACACCAAAGTTGTCATGTAAAGCTTTAGCCATTGGAGCTAAGCAGTTTGTAGTACAAGAAGCGCCTGAAATTACAGTTTCTTCTCCAGTTAATGTTTCATGGTTTGTGTTGTAAACGATTGTTGGTACATCGTTACCACCAGGAGCTGAAATAACTACACGTTTTGCACCAGCAGTTAAATGTTTTTCAGCAGCTTCTTTAGAAGTAAAGAAACCAGTACATTCTAAAACGATGTCTACGCCTAATTCGCCCCATGGTAATTCTTCAGGGTTACGGTTAGCTAAAACTTTGATTTCTTTGCCGTTAACGTTGAATGAACCTTCGTGAACTTCAACTGTACCGTTGAAACGGCCTTGAGTTGTGTCATATTTTAACAAGTGTGCTAACATTTTAGCATCTGTTAAGTCGTTGATTGCAACTACTTCGATTCCTTCTACATCTTGGATACGACGGAAAGCTAAGCGTCCGATACGTCCAAATCCATTAATACCTACTTTAACTGTCATTAAAGATTTCCTCCTTATGAAAATCAAAAATTTTTTATTTTAAAGGGTTACCCCTTTTAAAATCTCGTTTGCGGCAGCTTCATCTGTGATGAGCCACGTTTGTTTTGGTGCATTTTTCATATATGCGCGAATGGCTTTGGCTTTCGTTTTGCCGCCCGCAATTGCGACGACATAGGGAATTTCTTGTAAGTTTTTTAATTGAAGGCCAATTCGTGGAATTTTATAGACCACTTTTCCTTCTTCATCAAAGAAATAACCAAACGATTCTGCCACGGCATTTTTTTGTTTGAGCATAACCATTTCGTCGTCAGACATTTTTCGGCGTGCCGCCATGTGCAACGCTCGACCAATACTGTGCACCACACAGTTGGCATGACTAATTAACGTAAGAACTTCTTGAATCGAGGGTTCTTGTAATAAACTATTATACGTTTCACGACTCAATTGTTCTGGGACATATAACGCCCGGTAGTTACCACCCGTTTTGTTGGCCATTACAGCACTAATTGAATTGGCTTGGACAGAAACTGCTTCACCAATCCCTCCTCTGGCTGGAACAAACAAATTATGACGTTTTTCAGTTTCTAGTGATCCCATATTTTCGGCCACCATGGCCATTGTTGTCCCACCCATAACCGCAATTGTATTCTCACCATTTGGTAAGAGTAAATTCAACGTATTGGTTAAGACATCTCCAAAGTCCGAAAGAACTTTCTTTTGGATATCACTATCTCCTGCAACAACGATACAACGTTGAATGCCAAAGTACTGTGTCATTTCTTTTTCGATTTGGTGCATGCCAAGCAATTGATTCATGACTAATTCTAAGCCTTGGTAAACTTCCAAACCGCGTTCTGTTAATGTCATTCCGCTTTTTGAAGGTTCAATCAGGTTGAGTTGCTTTAAAACATCTGTTTCTGTACGCAAGACTCGCTCTGTAATTCCCATCGTTTCTGATAAACTTCTACGTCCAATAGGTTGCATCCAATAAATATTGCGAAGAATTTGGAATCTTTCTTGTAATACATCGAGCATATCTGGAGCAACTGCTTCAATCATTTTAAATTCTTTTAACATGATGCGCTCCTTTTGTGGGTCGAAATATGTCCAAGTAAGACTGAAAACGACCTATGAACTTTAAAAAAATAGAATTGATGTTCGTTTTTCCTACTATTTATTCATAACAGTATTAAAAGTACTTATCAATTACACACTTAGTGTACCAGTTTTTTTAGGTCTTTTCAATAAAAATGATTCTTTTTTCATCGTTTTCTTTCAAATCCAAACAAAGCATTCGTTTGTGAGAAACAATAGCGACTTATTTCCGAATAATCAGATCTAATTAAACCAAAAGCAAAGGAATTCACGAACGTCTTTCAATTAACTTCTTGTTTAAATGGGAATTTCAGGTCCTCACACAAAGCATTTTTTTACTTATTTTTCAAAAAAAGCAACGAAAGAATAGACACAGCCATTCTCTCGTTGCTTCATATCCTTTTATTTGTAATCTTCTTCGTAAAAACGTCCTAAAATTTTAACATTATCTGAGATGCTGACAAAGGCATTCGGATCACTTTCTTTCATGGCTGCTTCTAAACTTGGCAACTCAAAACGTGTCACAATAGTTAGCAAAACAGTTTGGCGGTCGTGGCGATATGCCCCTTCCGCTTCATGAATAATTGTAATACCGCGGCGCATTTTCTTTTGAATCTCATCCACGACTCGATCTGGGTTCTTGGTGACAATCATAACTTGCATTTTCTTTTGCTTAGTATAAACAGCATCTGTGACCTTTCCACTTACAAAAATTGATAACGCACTGTAGAACATGTACTGCCAGCCAAATAAATAACCTGCAACGAAGACAATTAGTGCGTTAAAATAAATTGAAATCGAGCCAACGGAACGCCCCGTTTTTTTCCGAATGGTAATGCTTAGAATATCTAAGCCCCCAGAAGAAACCCCGTTTTTTAAGACAAAACCAATTCCTGATCCAGAAATCGCCCCACCAAAAATAGCACAGATAATTGGATCTTGGGTCATCACCGTTTGCGGAACAATATGCATAAATAATGAAGTTAAAGTCACGGTAATGAAAGTAAAAATTGTAAACTTCTTACCTATTTTTTTCCACGCAATAAAGAATAACGGCACATTTAACAGATACAATGTAATGGAGACAGGCACATTAAAACCGACAATTTTTGTTGAGAGGGTTGTTAAAATTTGTGCCAAGCCTGTTAAGCCACTGGAATAAATATTTCCTGGTTGATAGAAAAAGTTCATGGCAATTGATGCAAGAATAGCATAGACAATCGACACGGAAAATTTTGTTGTATAGTCATGAACTGGCAGTCCGTCATAAATTTTTTTCATAAATAATAGCCTCGTTTCAGGTTTTCAATAAATTACATTTCTTTTCATATTATACGTGGTTTACCGAGAGAAAAAAAGAGATTCCTATAATAATTACGGAAGATTCATCAAATGTTTATAGAAATGAAAAAAGAACGAAATCTTAACGATTTCGTTCTTGGGTTGTTTCATAATGGGCTCTTGGTCCACCAATATATTTAGGACGAGAATATAATGCTGTAACATGGGCCGCACCTAACGTTCGAATGCTCAAGCGAAGAGGAACTTGCACATGTTTTACATGCATACCGATAGATGTATCGCCAATGTCAATCCCTGCTTGAGCAACAATATGTTCAACTTCCACAGGTTCATCAAATTTTTCAAAGGCAGCCACTGAACAAGAACCGCCAGCATGCAATTGTGGTACTACCGAGACAATTTCAAAGCCTTTTTCTTCAGCCACACGACGTTCCATCGCTAAAGCACGATTAATATGTTCGCATCCTTGGACAGCCAAAGAGATGCCTTTTTTATCTAATTGTTCAATTAAGGTTGAGACAATCCATTGTCCTACTTCGGCACTGGAATTTTTACCAATGACGCCACCTACTACCTCGCTGGTGGTACAACCTAAAACAAATAGGTCCCCTTTTTGTAAATTTCCTGCTGTAATGACTTCTTCTGTAATTGTCACTAACTGTTCTTTTAACATTTTTTCATCGATAGTCATTTGTTCATCCTTCTTTCTTCTAAACGACCATTTTTTGGTAACACACGTTTTAATGTTTGACTAAGAGGCAATGCTACAATCACCCCAAATAAGGATTGAATGATATTCCCTGGTAATGAGGCAATCCCCGCACCCACGCCATAAAGCCAGCTAGTCGCTAAAGCATACCCGCTAATCATGAGGAGACTGGCTAAAAGTAATCCTAGCGTTTGCATCTTTTTATTTTTATTAAAGAAGTGCCCTGCTAACCAACCTTGTCCGCCATGAATCAATAACGAAAAAACGAACCATTGTGGATAGCCTGACAATAAATCAATTAAACCACCGCTTAAAGCTCCGACTGTCAAGCCACCAATCGGACCAAAAAGTAAACTAGCAATGTAAATCCCTGCATCCGCCAATGTAACAAAGCCATTTGTTGCTGGGACGGGGATAATAAAGACCATTGACACAGCCACTGTTAAAGCGGTAATTACTGCATATAGACTAATTTTTCTTGTCATTATCCGCCACACCTCCTGCTAGTAATCCTTCATGCCACACACTTCCAAAAGCTGCATTTAGCTGGACCCCAGAAACAATGGCTTCATGAACGTATGTTTTTGCTAAATCAACTGCTTCAATTAACGGATATCCTTTAACTAAATTCGCACCAATTGCAGAAGCAAAGGAACAACCAGCGCCATCAATGGTGTGGGCCATTACTTTTTCTTTGGCCAATTGAATATGTTGTTGTCCATCATAAAAAAAGTCACGTGCTTCTTGGCCAAGCCAACGATTACCACCTTTAATCACCACCGTTGCCGCTCCTAAAGAGTTTAACTCTTCCGCCGCTTGTTGGACTTCTTCGACGGTTGTTAATTTTCTGCCAATGAGTAATTCTGCTTCTTTTAAATTAGGCGTTATAATCGTTGCGAATGGAAAAAGTTTTTCAATCAATAACTGCATGTATCTTTTTTCATAAACTGAAGTCGTTTCTTTAAAAGCCAAGACAGGATCCAACACCACCGGCAGACCTGCGTGCTTTTTCAAAAAGGTTGCAATTTGTAGCATACTTTCTTCACTGTGAATCAAGCCAATCTTGATGCCGTCTAAACTCCCGGCAGGTATGGAAGCGAGTTGCTCTTTCACCAAAGAAGTCTCAAGGTCATGAATCTGAAAATGATTCTTGGGGGCTGTAGCAAGGCAAGTTAAAGTTGATAAGCCAAAGACTTGATGATTTTCAAACGTTTTTAAATCTGTTTGAATCCCGCCACCTGAAAAAGGATCGGAACCGCCAATTGTTAAAATTATTTTTGTCATTTGTTTCGCTCCTTTATACACTCAGTTATCATACAAAGTTTTCTAAAAAGAAAAAACAGCCAATTGGCAGATTTTTAGCTCAGCCACTTTTTAAGTCTTTCGTTATCTTTTTCCTTCCCAAAGAAAGAGTGACCTCATCCGTCAATGAAGTCACTCTTTCTTTGGATTTAACACTTATTCGTCAATGGCTGTTACATCAATGTTTAATTCAAACAATTGTAATGGAGAAACTAAACTTGGTGCGTTGTTCATTGGGTCAATTGCTTTCCCGTTTTTAGGGAAGGCAATCACTTCACGAATATTTTCTTCCCCAGCCAATAGCATTGCTAAGCGGTCTAGCCCTAAAGCAATCCCTCCATGTGGCGGGAAGCCGTAATCTAATGCGTCTAGCAAGAAACCAAATTGGTCTTGTGCTTCTTCTTTTGTAAAACCTAACGTTTCAAACATTTTTTCTTGTAATTCTCGTGTATGGATCCGTAATGAGCCGCCACCTAATTCGTAGCCGTTTAAGACAACATCGTAAGCTTCCGCATACACAGAGGCTGGGTCTGTTGCTAAGCGGGCCACATCCTCTGCTTTTGGTTGTGTAAATGGATGATGAGCAGAAACATAGCGGCCAGCTTCTTCATCATATTCAAACAACGGCCAATCCACAATCCATAAGAAATTGAATTTCGATTCATCAATTAAACCTAATTCTTTACCTAAACGTGTACGTACCGCACCTAAAGCAGCGGCTACGATTTCAGGTTTATCGGCACCAAACATTAAAATATCACCGACTTCTGCATTGGTAGCAGCAATTAATTCATCACTAACTTCTGTTAAGAATTTAGCAATTGGTCCTTTTAAGCCATCTTCTTCAACTTTTAACCAAGCTAAGCCTTTTGCACCAAATTGACTCACATACTTACCTAAGTTATCCATATCTTTACGAGAATACTTATCTGCGGCGCCTTTTGCATTCAAAGCCTTCACATGTCCGCCATTTTCCAACGCTGCTTGGAAAACTTTGAAGTCTACGTCTTTCACTACCTCTGCAACATCAATTAATTCCATAGCAAAACGAGTGTCGGGTTTATCGCTACCATAGCGTGCCATCGCTTCGTCATAGCTCATTCGTGGAAACGGAACAGAAATCTCAATTCCTTTTGTCTCTTTCATCACTTCAGCCAACATATTTTCTGTATATGTTTGAATTTCTTCTGGTGTTAAAAAGGTCGTTTCGATATCGATTTGTGTAAATTCTGGCTGACGGTCGCCTCGTAAATCTTCATCACGGAAACAACGAACGATTTGGTAATAGCGATCGAAGCCTGCCCCCATTAATAATTGTTTAAAGAGTTGTGGTGATTGTGGTAAAGCATAAAAATGACCGGCATGGACACGAGAAGGAACCAAATAATCGCGAGCGCCTTCTGGTGTTGATTTGCCTAAATAAGGAGTTTCAATGTCTAAAAAGTCATGATTATCTAAATAGTGACGGATTGTTTTCGTTACTTGGTGACGTAATTTAATGTTGTTTGTCATTGATGGACGACGTAAATCTAAATAACGATATTTCATGCGCAATTCGTCATTAACGTTATTGTCATCTTCAATGGTAAATGGCGTTGTTTTCGCAGTATTTAAAATCGTAATGTCAGTCGCCATCACTTCAAACTCGCCAGTTTTCATTTTGGGATTAATCGCTTCTTTATCACGATAAACGACTTGACCTTTAACTTCGATGACGTATTCACTACGACATTTATCAGCAATTTCCCATGCTTCTTTTGACTTTTCTGGGTTAAAGACCACTTGGACGATTCCTTCACGGTCACGTAAATCAATAAAGATAACGCCTCCTAAGTCACGACGTTTTTGAACCCATCCTTTTAATACAACTTCTTTTTCAATAAATTCGGCAGATACATTGCCGCAATAGGTTGTGCGTTTTGCCATTTCTCAATCTCTCCTTTTTATTCTTCAATCATTTTTGTCATCATTTCGTCATACACTTCATCAAATGAATCATGAATAGTACTTAACGGGAAGGCTTTTTCTTCGCGTGTTGCCATTGATTTTACGTTGACAATGCCTTCATTCAATTCATTTTCACCGATTGTTAAAACTAATTTTGCTTGTAATTTATCGGCCGTTTTAAATTGCGCTTTTGGTTTGCGATTCATGTAATCACGATCAGCTGAGAAACCAAAGTTACGAATGCTTTGAACAAGTTGCAAAGCTGCGACGTTGGTTTCTGAACCAATCCCAACCACATATGCGTCTAATTCAGATAACGCTGGAATCACAACTTCTTCAGCTTCCATTGTTAACAACACTCGCTCAATGCCCATACCAAAACCAAAACCTGGTGTGTCTGGGCCGCCTAATTCTTCAACTAAACCATTGTATCGGCCCCCTGCACAAATTGTTGATTGCGCACCCATTTTAGGCGCTTCACTCATAATTTCAAAAATTGTGTGTGTATAATAATCCAGGCCACGAACCATATTACTATCAATTTCATAAGGAATTTCTAGTAAATCTAACATATCAGTTACTGCTTCAAAATGTGCTTTAGATGGTTCATTTAAATACTCCAAAATGGAGGGCGCTTCTGCGACAATCACCTTGTCTTTTTTATCTTTGCTGTCTAACACCCGCAATGGGTTTTCGTGTAAGCGACGTTGTGAATCCTCGCTTAATTCTGCCATATGGGGCTCTAAATAATCGATTAATGCTTGACGGTACGTAGCACGTGTTTCTTTATCCCCCAAGGAATTAATAACTAATTTGATTTGTTGGATGCCTAATTGTTTGAAGAAGTCCAAAGCCATAGCCATGATTTCAACATCCAATGCTGGGTTTTCACTACCAAATGCTTCCACACCAATTTGATGGAATTGACGCAAACGACCAGCTTGTGGGCGTTCATAGCGGAACATCGGCCCCATGTAATAGGTTTTATATGGTTTCGTATATTCCGGACCATATAATTTATTTTCAACGAAGGCCCGAACAATTGGCGCTGTCCCCTCAGGACGTAGCGTCACGTGACGGTCTCCTTTATCATAAAAATCATACATTTCTTTTGAAACAATATCTGTGGTATCGCCAACACTGCGAGATATTACTTCATAATGTTCAAAAATCGGGGTTCTGATTTCTTGGTATTGATAATCTTTAAAAATCAAACGAGCTGTTTCTTCCACAAATTGCCATTTTTCAGAAGTTCCTGGCAAAATATCGTTTGTTCCTTTTGGTTTTTGATAACTCATTGTCTTTCTCTCCTTCTATCATTCCACAAAAATGTGTGCGTCATTTTCTTTTTTCTAAAAATGAAAAAAGCCCTTGTATGTTGAACATACAAGGGCGTAAAAGTCTCTTTTACACGGTACCACCTAGTTTTGAAAGATTTTACTCTTTCCTCAACGATTAACGCTCGTAACGGGACGGCTTTTCTTCCGTCCATCTCCAGAATGTCTTTCACTTTCACTGTTGAAGTTGCTCTCAGCCACGGCAACTCTCTCTTCGCAGACAGATGAAACTTACTCGTTCCTTCGTAGATTTTTAATATTATCTATAAACTACTAAAGTTCTCTTAGAAAGTCAAGTGGTTCCGACAGGAAAATCAATTATTTTTCTCGTGTATCGATCACAATGGTCACTGGACCATCATTGGTCAACGACACTTGCATATCCGCGCCAAATTCTCCTGTGGCTACCGCTATTCCTTCTGCTTCTAATTGTTGATTAAATAATTCATACAAAGGAATCGCCACATCTGGACGAGCCGCTTCAATAAAACTGGGACGATTGCCTTTTTTAGTTTTTGCATAGAGGGTAAATTGAGAGATACTCAAAATTGATCCTTCAATCTCTTGAATACTGCGATTCATTTTTCCTTCGTCATCTTCAAAAACACGTAATTTACTGATTTTGCCAACAACATAAGCCACATCTTCTGGCGTGTCTTCTTGATGAATGCCCACCAGCACCATGAAGCCTTGTTTGATTTGTCCCACTATCTGCTCTTCTATCGCAACTTGTGCTTGACTGACTCTTTGAATAACTACTTTCATCTTTTTTGCCTCACTTTTAACACTTACCCATTGGTTCGACGAACACTATAAACATCTGGTACACTTTTAATTTTGTCAACGATGGTTTTTAAATGAGAAAGGTTTTGAATTTTCACAGTGACATGAATCTGGGCCATCTTATCTTTGGATGGACGAGCTTCAACGCCAACTAAATTTTTTGTCATCGAACTAATGACTTGTAAAACATCACTCAGTAAGCCACTACGATCATAGCCGTAAATCTCCAAATCGGCAGCGTATTCTTTGCGACTGTGCTCGGTATCTTCCCACTCAACTTCAATTAGACGTTGTGCTAGTTCTTCTTGATGTTGTACGTTAGGACAGTCCGCACGATGAATTGAAACGCCACGTCCTTTGGTAATGTAACCAACGATTTCATCACCAGGCACTGGATTACAACAGCGGCTTAAACGAATCAATAGGTTGTCCACCCCTTGAATCACGATGCCGCCTTCATGACGAACTTTCATTTTTTCTGATTCTTTTTTAGCTGGCTGATTTAACAACTCTTCTGCTTCTTGACGTTGGCGTTCCAACTCTTGTTCGCGGCGTTCTTTTTCTGTTAAACGATTGCACACTACTTGCGCACTTACTTCGCCATAACCTACTGCCGCAAATAAATCATCTTCCGTTTGAAATTTGAATTTATCTAGCACTTCCGCCATTTTATTCTTCGTTAAAAATTCTTTTGGTGTAAAGCCGATTTCTGTCATGTATTTAATGACAGCATCATGCCCTTTAATAATATTATCTTCACGGTCTTGTTCTTTAAAGAAACGTTTGATTTTATTTTTAGCTTTACTTGTTTTAACCATTTTCAACCAGTCGCGACTAGGTCCGAAAGAATTCGGTGATGTTAGGACTTCAATAATATCCCCATTTTTTAGGACATAGTCTAACTGTACCATTTTGCCGTTGACCTTCGCACCGGTTGTTTTATTCCCAATTTCAGTATGGATACTGTAAGCAAAATCTAGTGGTCCGGAGCCTTTTGGCAGTTCGGTTACATCTCCACTTGGCGTAAAGACATAGACTTTGTCGCTAAAAATGTCTTCTTTCACACCTTGCATAAATTCAGAAGCATCATAGCTTTCATCTTGTAATTCAATAATTTCATGGAACCAATCGACTTGCTTCGTCAGTTCATCTGTTTCAATTTTTTCCGCTTTGCCTTCTTTATAGGCCCAGTGAGCCGCCACCCCAAATTCGGCGATTTGGTGCATCTCATGGGTCCGAATTTGGACCTCTACTGGATTCCCTTTTGGCCCAATAACTGTCGTATGGATAGATTGATACATATTCGCTTTTGGCATAGCAATATAATCTTTAAAGCGACCTGGCATTGGTGTCCAACGTGTATGAATCGCCCCTAACACGGCATAGCAATCTTTAATGGAATCGACAATAACACGAATAGCTAATAAGTCATAGATTTCATTAAATTGTTTCTTTTGGTCCTTCATTTTACGATAGATTGAATAAATATGTTTTGGTCGACCATATATTTCTGCGTAAATTTCTAAATCTTCCGTAGCTAAACGAATATCTTCGACTGCTTCTGCCACATAAGCTTCACGTTCATCGCGTTTGCTTTGCATCAAATTAACAATTCGATAGTATTGGTTGGGGTTAATATAACGTAAGGCAGTATCTTCTAATTCCCATTTAATTCGACTAATCCCTAAGCGATGTGCTAAAGGCGCATAAATTTCTAAAGTTTCTTGTGCAATCCGTCGTTGCTTATCTTCACGTAAATGTTTTAATGTGCGCATATTGTGCAAACGATCGGCTAGTTTCACCATAATGACCCGTAAATCTTGCGCCATTGCCAATAACATTTTCCGATGGTTTTCGGCTAATTGTTCTTCATGAGATTTATATTTAATTTTTCCTAGTTTCGTCACGCCATCGACTAACATTGCGATGTCTTCGCCAAATTCTTCTTTTAAATCGTCCAGTGTTACGTCCGTATCTTCGACAACATCATGTAAAAATCCTGTTGCTACAGTATGGGGATCCATATGTAATTCAGCCAGAATGCCTGCCACTTGAATCGGATGGATGATGTAAGGTTCACCTGATTGTCGGACTTGACCTTCGTGTGCTTTCTCAGCATAAGTTAATGCTTTTTGAACCAACTCAACATGTTCTGGTCCCATATAGGTACTTACAATTTTGATGACCGCTGGGCCTGTCAGTATTTCTTCTTTTGGCATGGTATTCACTCCTCTATGAAGGTGACCTTTGGATAAAGAACACTTCGTTCACGTTTTATCTATTTTAATAAAAAAGAAAAGTACCACTTGAAACAGTAGCACTTTCAACAACTCTATTATACTAAATTTCCCTTAAATTTCAATCACTGTCGCTTTTTTACTCTCTGTTTATTCAAAGAGAATGCCTACAAGAATTTTACAGGCGGGCTTTCGTTTAATTTAAAAGTTCCATTTGGTAGCTAACCGCACTTAAAAGATACAACGGTGCTGTTTCTGCTCGTAAAATTCTCGGACCCAACCCGCAAAGTTTCGCCCCAGCCTGCAGAAATTGTTCAATTTCTTGCGGTGCAAAGCCACCTTCAGGTCCAAAGAGCACACACAAACGTGCGCCTGGCTGGCAAGTGGATAATACTTGTGCTAATTGACTTTTTTCTCCTTGTTTTGCTGATTCTTCATACGCAACCAAGACTGTGTCATATGAGTCAAATTGCGCAATGATTTCTTGTGTTTTTTCCACCAAAGAAACACTTGGTGTCTGCTGCCGATGCGATTGCTCCGCCGCTTCTGTGGCAATTTTTTGTAATCTTTTTTCTTTGGCTGCTCTTTTTTTGTGGTCCCATTTGACAACGGAAGTTTTCGCAGGAAAGCCGATAAACTGATTGCCACCTAGCTCCGTGCCTTTTTGAACAATCCATTCTAACTTGTCCCCTTTTGGTAACCCACACGCAATCGTCACTTCAATTGGCAATTCTTTGTCCATTTCTTCTTTACTAATTTCTTTAAAGTAAACAGATGTTGAATCAATTTCCACAATCTCAGCTAAAATGGCAGTTTTATTTTGAAATACTAAATAACAACGATCATTCGGCGTCATTCGCATAACTCGCACAATATGATGATAGTTTTCATCTGCGACTTTATACAAATCTTTTTCTTGATAATCTTCTTTCATGAAATACCGTTGCATTTTACTCTTCCTCTGGTTTCTTCAAGATAATCGCATACCAATCGCCTTGATTAAAGAGTTGGTCCACCACAAAACCGACTTTCGTTAGTGCTTCTAAAACCATTGCTTTTTTATCTTCAATAATTCCAGAAATAATGAAGGTACCGTCTTGTTTTAGCAAACGCCAAGCATCTTCAATCATTAACACAATAATATCTGCCAAAATATTTGCGACGATTACATCAGCAGAATGGTCAATCCCTTTTAGTAAATCATTGGCTGACACATGAACATCGGCCGCAATGGGATTTAAATCCATATTTTCTTTTGCCGCTGCAACTGCTACTTCATCTAAATCATATGCGTAGACGTCTTTAGCCCCTAAATAGCGACTTGCAATACTCAAAACACCAGAACCCGTTCCTACATCTAGAACTGTTTCGCCACCACGTAAAACAGTTTCTAAAGCTTGCAAGGTTAAACGAGTCGTTGGATGCGTGCCTGTACCGAAAGCCATGCCCGGATCCAATGTGATAATTTTTTCTGCTTCATCTTGTGCGTGATAGGCTTCCCAACTTGGCACAATCGTTAAGAATCGTGTGACACGGACAGGATGATAATATTTTTTCCAAGCAGTTGCCCAGTCGCTTTCTGCTACTTCACTAATTGTCATTTCGTTTTTACCAATGGATAAGCCGTACTCAGGCAAGCGTAAAATATTTTCTTTCATAAATGGTAAAATTTCTGGTAAGAAGGTTGTTTCAGGAAAATAAGCCATCACAATCGCCCCTTCTTTAATGTGGGTGAATTGCTCTTTATCTAAAATTTCCCCATACAGATCACTTTCAAAATTTTCAATGTCCAACGCATCTTCAATGGCCACACCACTTGCGCCAGCTTCCATCATAATGTTTGAAATTGCTTCAACTGCTTCGCTAGCCGTTTCTACTTTTACTTCTGTCCACTTCATGTTCTCACCTCTAAATTAATAACTTGGATACGCAATCCATTGTTCTTTTTCTGTTTCTGCCACTTTTTTAATCATCGCTTCAAAATCTGCTGGCTCCCAATGCAATTCAAAAACTTCCGCTGTTTCATCTGATAAAAAGTCTAACAAATCACTTTGCCCTTCATCTAAAACCACTTTTAAATAGTGAATGAATCCGTCTAAAACTGCTTTGCGTAGCCCTTTTTTTCCTTCATAAGGAATTGTGACTAAATACTCTTCGTCATCAACGACAGACTTTT
Organism: Enterococcus sp. DIV1316a; assembly: GCF_050536915.1. Lineage (NCBI taxonomy): Bacteria > Bacillati > Bacillota > Bacilli > Lactobacillales > Enterococcaceae > Enterococcus > Enterococcus sp. DIV1316a. Next base: position 1,643,312 of record NZ_CP172913.1, read on the forward strand.
GCGGATTGTAAAATAACAAACCATCTTCAAATTCAATGAATTCTTCTTCTGAAAGCGTACCATCAACATCATCAATCGCCACTTGCTCATTGTTTTCTGCATATAAACGAACAATGACTTCGATGGTATGGTTTTTGCGATCCCAATCAAGGCCTACTTCGTAATCTCCTAAGTGTTTTTCAAGTTGTTCCTCTAAGTATGTGAGCATTGTTGCTTTTTTCATTTTCTTCATCCTTCCAGCCAAAATCTATTTGGTCTACTGCTGTTCTTTTTTGTTTAGAAATATATGGATTGCCAGCCACGACGTATCTTAAAGGCAACTCGGTCCAACGACCTTTATTGGGAATTCCAATTCGTGGTAGTGCCTCAATTTTTTTCGGGAATTTTCGTTTTTCTGGCACGAGCCGTAACGAACTAGAAAAAATCGACTGCCCATATAATTGCTTATCAATTCCTAAGGCTGCAACTAATTTACCTGGTCCATTGGTCAATTCCACGCCTTGACGTCCTTGGCGATTTTCAATCATTTTATCGACACCTTCAACAGGTTCAATCGCGCGGATCATCACCCCTTGTGGTTTGCCTTGTTCTTGTGTCACCATATTTAAAATTAAATGCGTGTGCATAGTATATAAATAAATCGTGCCTGGTTTGTCATACATGGCTTGTAAGCGTGGCGTTTTTCTCAAGCCAAAGCTATGGGCCGCCTCATCATCAGGACCTAAATAAGCTTCTGCATCCACAATGTACCCACCTAAAACGCCTGTTGCTGTTTCGTGCTCTAAATACATCCCTAACAAGTATTGTGCCACTTCTTCAGTTGTTTTTGTGTTAAAGATATTTATCGTTTCTTTCATTTCTTTCACCACTCCCTATCATACACGAAACCTTCCGCTATATCCATCTAAAACCCAAAAAACCACCAAAAAGCGAATGTACGTTCTTTATGTTATAATAAGATGATTATGAAAAAGGAGGTCCTTTTATGCAACAACCTTTAGCCTATCGAATGCGACCTCGTCACTTAGACGAAGTAGTTGGTCAACAACATTTAGTCGGCCCTGGTAAAATTATTCGTCGGATGGTCGAAGCCAAAATGCTTTCATCGATGATTCTTTATGGGCCGCCTGGCACTGGAAAAACCAGTATTGCCAGCGCAATCGCTGGTTCAACAAATTATGCCTTTCGCATGTTGAACGCGGCCACAGATACCAAAAAAGATTTACAAATCGTTGCTGAAGAAGCCAAAATGAGTGGCACAGTGATTTTACTGCTTGATGAAATTCACCGATTAGATAAAACAAAACAAGATTTTTTGCTCCCTCATTTAGAAAACGGACGAATTATTATGATTGGAGCCACTACCGAAAATCCATATATCACAATTAATCCTGCGATTCGTAGTCGTACGCAAATCTTTGAAGTAAAGCCCTTAACGGAAACAGACATTCAGCAAGCGATTCAAGAAGCCTTAACCGATAGCACACGTGGCTTAGGCGATTATCCTGTCCACTTAGAAGAAAAAGCATTACAACATTCGACACGCGCAACGAACGGTGACTTACGTAGTGCGCTAAATGGACTAGAATTAGCTGTTAAATCAACACCCAAAAATGAACAAGGCGAAATTAAGATCACCTTACCGATTATTGAAGAGTGCGTGCAACGAAAAGCCTTAACGCATGATAAAGATGGCGATGCCCATTATGACGTGATTTCCGCTTTCCAAAAGTCGATTCGAGGAAGCGATGTAGATGCTGCACTTCATTATTTGGGTCGCTTAGTTGAAGCAGGTGATTTACCGATTATTTGTCGTCGTTTAATGGTCATTGCTTACGAGGATATCGGTCTTGGGAATCCTGCGGCCGCTGCTCGGACGGTCACCGCTGTTCAAGCCGCCGAAAAGCTAGGGTTTCCAGAAGCTAGGATTCCTCTAGCCAGTGTCGTCATTGATTTATGTTTATCGCCAAAATCAAATTCTGCAGTCACAGCGATTGATGCTGCTTTGGCAGATATTCGACAAGGCTCTGTGGGAGACGTTCCTGATCATTTACGTGATGCCCACTATGCTGGAGCCAAAGAATTAAACCGTGGTATTGGTTATCAATACCCACATAATTTTGAAAACGGTTGGGTCAATCAGCAATACTTACCTGACAAATTAAAAGAGGCACGTTATTACGAACCGATTGATATTGGTAAATATGAACAAGCCTTACATCAGCAACTCAAGCGTATCCAAGAATGGAAACAGAAAAAATAACAAAATAATACGCTTTCAAAAAAAGAAACAATCTCGTTGCCGATTTTGAGAGAGTATGCTATTATAAAGATGGTAAATCTGTGATGTACGCGTTGTCCTTTCACTGTGTTGACCGAACATTTTTATTGATATCTAGGGATCCTGCTTGTATCAAAGTTGGTAACATGCCTTTTCTTTTGGTAGTTCAATACTGCGATCGAGGAACCCACCTGCTTATCTTGCGGGTTCAATACTCTAGGACGATTACCGGCATCGACGGATTTTACCATTTTTATGAAGATTTCTAAACAATTTGCTCTGGCAAGTTGTTTTTTTTTGGAGGACAAGATGATTCGTATACTCGTACTATTACTCGCCGTTGTCACAGGCGTAGCCAGTTATTATTTGATGAAGAAAAGTGCAGCTTTTTTACCACTCTTAAAAAAAGAAACTGCAACAGAAAGTCAACAGTTTATCGAACGTTTTGGGCGTTATTACTTGATTATCGCCATTCTAGGTGTTCTAGCGGCTATTTTTAATCGCCCGTTATTGTCAATTGGTTTTATCTTTTTTGTTTTATTACTTTCAACGTTGTTTAGTTTAACTTTTGCAAAAAAAATGTCATAAAAGACGATGAATTTAAAGAGGTCGGGACAGAAGCGTTTAACTCCGAGAAATAAGAAGGAATTTCCGAAAATTGTTCTTTAATTTTTGGAGAATTTCGGCTTATTTCCGAAGGAGTTGCTTCTGTTTCCGCCGTTTATCAATTTTTAAGCCTGGGACAAAAATCCAAAGTGATTTTTGTCCCAGGTTCTTTTTTACAAAAAAATGCCAATATTCAGAAAAAAAGAAGCGGTTTCAGTTTCTTTTTTTCTTTGTTTGTTTTACAATTATTATAGAAACAATTAATGATTTTTTTTACGCTGAAAGGAGCGGTTATTATGTTACAACAATATCAAAAAATTATGATAGCAATCGATGGTTCTGACGAAGCAGACTTAGCCTTTAAAAAAGCGGTCAACGTTGCTAAACGAAACGATGCTGAATTACTATTAGCACATGTTGTTGATACGCGCTCTTTCCAATCAGTGTCCTCTTTTGATGGTGCGCTAGCAGAAGAAGCAATGTCAATGGCAAAAGAAACCTTAGACACCTACCAACAACAAGCGGTGGATATGGGACAAACAAAAGTCTCTAGCGTTCTAGCCTATGGTTCTCCTAAGAACATTATTGCCAAAGAATTACCAAAAGAATACAACATTGATTTAATTATGTTAGGAGCAACTGGATTAAATGCCGTTGAGCGTTTATTTATTGGCTCTGTCTCTGAATCAGTTATCCGTAACGCTAGCTGCGATGTTCTCGTTGTACGGACGGATTTAGACAACAAATTACCAAAAAATGAAGAAAAATAAAAAATAAGAAGAAACTGAGCCAACTATCACTTTTGATAGTTGGCTCAGTTTTTTCTTATTTACCTATTAAGCACACCTTGTGAGAGCATCTCACAAGGTGTGTTCGTTTAATTATTTTAGACGTTCTACGTCACGGGCAATCATTAACTCTTCATCAGTTGGTACTAATAGAAGCTTGATTTTTGAATCATCAGTTGAGATAACTGCTTCTTCACCGTGTACATTATTTTTGTCATCATCGATTTCACAACCAAACCAAGTCATGCCATCAATAATATCTTTACGAACGCCAACTGCATTTTCACCGATTCCAGCAGTAAAGACAATCGCATCAACGCCATTCATAACAGTGACATAGCTACCAATGTATTTACGAATACGATCGATAAAAATGTTGTATGCTGTTTGAACTTCAGGTTTATCTAAGTTTGATTGAATATCGCGCATGTCGCTTGATAAACCATTTGTTAAACCTAATAAACCAGATTTTTTGTTTAAAATATCAACCATGTCTTGTACATCAGTCAAGCCAAGTTTTGTCATTAAATAAGGCAATAGTGACGCATCAACATCTCCTGAACGAGTCCCCATTGTAACACCAGCAAGAGGAGTGAAGCCCATCGATGTATCGACTGATTTTCCACCATCAACTGCAGTGATTGAAGCACCATTTCCTAAGTGACAAGTGATAATTTTTAAGTCTTCAATTGGACGACCTAACATTTCTGCAGCACGTTGAGAGACATAACGATGACTTGTTCCATGTGCCCCATATTTACGTGCAGCAAATTTTTCATAGTATTCACGCGGTACACTATATAAATAGTTGTGTTCTGGCATTGTTGTGTGGAACGACGTATCAAAGACTGCCACGCTAATGATTTCTGGTAAGATATGTTTAAATGCTTTAATTCCCATTGCATTCGCTGGGTTGTGTAAAGGTGCTAATTCAGATAAAGCTTCAATTTTTTCTAATACTTCGTCTGTAATAACAACAGAATCTTTAAATTCTTCTCCACCAGCAACTACACGGTGACCAACACCAGTAATTTCATCATAAGAGCCTAAAATGTTTAAGTCGATTAATTGGTCTAGTAACATTTTTACTGCCACTTCATGGTTATCAATATCAACAATTACTTCATATTTTTGTCCTTCACCATATTTAATTGTGAAGATAGAATCTTTTAAGCCAATACGTTCAACGATTCCTTTAGCGATCACTTCTTCATTTGGCATTTGGTATAATTGCCATTTTAAACTTGAACTACCTGCATTAATTGCAATTGTTTTAGACATAATTTTCTCCTCTTCGTTACTATTTTATTTTAAATTTGAAGCTTTCCAAGCTTCAAATTGTTTAAAGAACTCCGTTACTTTATTGATATCTTTCAAAGAGGCAAGTTTTGCTAACAAAACTTCCTTCACTTGCTCAGCATCTGCACCCTTGTTTTGAACAAGCAAGATACTTTTACGTGATTGTTCTGACTTAAACAATTCATCAGGTAACTGTATCATTCCTTGTAAATAGACGTTTTTTGTCAACCAATTTTTAAAGAATTCACTTTGCTCAGTCTCTAAAATATTGGTTGGGATTAAGAATAAGCCGAACCCTGCTGGTTTCACGTATTTCATGGCTTGTTCCATTAATAAATGATGCGCATAACTATGGCCTTCCTCCGCAGCAGCAGCAAATCCCTTTGCTCGCTCATCATTTGGATAATAGCCAATCGGCAAGTCACTTAATGCTAAATCAACTGGATCCAATAACAAATCTTGCAATCCGTCTTGATGGAACAACTGAATATTGGCTTGTGACCAAGCATTGTTCACAGAAGATACTGCCAAAAGTGTTTCATCGATATCCACACCATAACCAGAAACTTTGTAACCAGCTGTTTCAAGGTTCAGCAGAACCGTTAACAGTAAATTTCCCATTCCTGAAGCAGGATCTAAAATTTTTAATGGCTCTGATTTATTTGTTAATTGTTCTACTAAATAAACAAACAAAAAGCCAATACCGTCTGGCGTCAATTGATGATTTGCTTGAAGCTGCTCTTTTCTCGTTCCTTTTAGCAAAAGTAATTGGGACAAGCGTCGCACATCTTCAGGAGCTAAATCAATTTTTTTAATCGTATGATACAGCGTTTCTAATTGTTTCACTGTCTCTGGATTAGGTACTCCGTCAAGTACTCGTACTTGAAAATCATCTAAAATATTTTCACCATTTTCAATATACGCATCTAAAAAAGAAGTATCCAATGACTGTTGCAATAACTGGATTGCTTGTTCCATTGGCTCGAAAGCCTCTTCAATTTTTTCTGGGAACAAATTAGCACCTCTATTCTATTCAAAATGTAACAACTTCCATACCTGTTTTATTTTAACGAAAAAAGAAAGAATAATCAATGCCTTTACTGTCTTTCTTCTAAAATCTAATAATTTGTAGAAAAACAACGCTATTCCAGTATTGTTTCCGCTTTTTTTTGATGAGAAACTCTCTCTTGATATTGGTATTTTCGACCAGATTTGTTTAATAAAACAGTTATTCTTAATTGTTCATTTTTGTATGTATAATCGAGGGTCACTTGCGCGTATACGAGCCTTTCTTCTGTTTTTAACTTTCGTCTATTTTGTTTAACATCTGCAAGAAATAAATGAAAGATACTTTTCCCTGCATAGTATTCCTGGGTAGCTTGCGTAAATTTTTGTGTTAACTGACGTTCTTCTAGTAACTGAAGGGCGAGAAAACTCATCAAATAAACAATGGCCATGGCCGTGAACAATAAGTTTCCTGAATATTTTTGCCTCATTAAAATTCTCCCTTTATCGGAAAAAAACTATCAAATGTTTTTCCAGAAGTAAAAGTAACTTCCAAAGTAAACGATTGTCCTTCATTTTTAAACTGTCCATTTTTGATACCAATTAACAGCGGTTGATAGCCTTTACCATTGACTCGCTTAATAATTTTATCTTCTTTGATTTGAATTGAAATAGTCTTGTTTGTTTCTGAGTCGAGGAAAGAAATCTCTTGAGCAGAGCCTGTTTGGAAAACGAGCTTTTGACATTCTTTTTCTAATTGAATTAAAAAAATATGCCAGGATTTCGAATCATTGTTTTTCAAATATTGATTTCCGATAAAACTTTGTTGAATCATCAACTGAAACAATTGACACATACAACTTAAAACGACTAGTGCTACTAAACACTCTAACATCGTAAAACCCGCATATTTTTTATTGACCAATCAAAATCGCTCCTCTTGAATCTGTGACTTTTAGTATCCTTCTTCCATCGTTCTCCATCAAAGAAAATCGGTAAGTTTCTCCTTGATATATCCGCTCTTTGAAACGTAAATCACCCGTCTGCTCTAAAAATAAAATTGCTTCGTATCCTAGACGAGTGCGCGTTAATTCTTGCTCCCGTTGATAATTTTGCTGAATTAATTGTGTAATAGTCAGGGAGAATATCCCTGCTATCACACATACAATACTAAAACTAACGAGACTCTCTAATAAAATAAAACCGCTATAAATAGTTAATTTTCTTCGTATATTTGCCACTCCCCATCTGAAATTGTAAAATAAGTTGCTGTTTCTTTTCAGTCCAAGTAAAAATATATTTCACTAAACGGCCATTGTTCCCTGACGAATGAAGAAAACTGAGCTTGCTTGGACCACTCACTGTCATTTTTTCAGGTACAGCTAGTAAAGTCCTCCGAGCTGATTGGTTCAATTTATCAGGAAATGAAAAGCTTTGTTGTTCTTCAAAAAACCAAACTTCTTGTGTTTCCTCTAAAACAATTGCTTGCTGTTGCGCAAAACGAAGTTGTTTTTCTACCGTAGCAAGAAACTGTTCAATTTTTAACGTTTCTTGCCAGCGGTGAATAGCGAGTGTCGGGAGCATAGTCATAAAGCAAACAATCGTTAAACTAACAAGTGTTTCCATTAATGTGAATCCTGCTGACTTGTTCATTGCTTTTCTGCTGTATATTTATCTAACTGCTCTTTAGTAATGTAGCCTTCGTTGACTAATTCATTTAAGGAAGGCGTCTTATTTTTTTCTAGTGTGTAGAGCTCGATTTGTGATTCTACAATTTTTACGATTGCTTCATTGCCTTTTTTATCAACTGTTTCTTTATGTTTCGCTAAGTTAGGGACAAAAAGTAAAATCAATACGGAAATAATCAATAAGACAATCAACATTTCTAATAATGTAAACCCTGCGTATTTTTGTTTCTTTTTCATTATAAAACTCCTTCCATATTGCCATAAATAGGCAGCAACATTGCCCCATAAACACCGATAATTAAACAAGCAATTATGATAAAAATAAGTGGTTGAACGAGAGTAATGACTCGTTCAATTTTTTTGAAAAAACCTTGGAAACAGACATTACTATAAACCATCAACTCCTTGCCTAATTTTCCTTTTACTTCCCCTTGTTGAATCATTAAACCCAATGCTTTCGTAAAAAAAGGATAAGCAGCTAATTGTCTATGTAAGGTTTCACCAACTAGCAGTCCTTCACTAATTGCTCCAGCTAATTCTTTCATTAAGGGGTAATTGGTTGTATGGCGCATCAAATCGATGACCTCTTTCATTTCTAATCCTTGCGCAAGCAACTTCCCCCATTCTAGTGCAAAAAAAGCACTGACGTATTCCCGATAAAGGCCACGGATAATTGGCAGTTTCAGATATACGAAGGCCCGCTGAATAGCAGACTGATGCTTCAAATAACGGTTTAAAATGAAGAAACTAAATGAGAGGACAAAAACTAAGGTAACCAGAATGTATGGACTGTAAACAATCAGAAGAATCCCAATATTTTTAGAATAACTATTGGCATCATTTTCCATTAATTGGGGCAATAAAAATTGCCGAATACCAACAATGACGAGAATCAAAAAAACAATCAGGAGCAGCGGATAACTAATTATTTTATAGAACTGTTGCCGATATTTTTCCGTTTGAAAAAAATGTTCGGAAATCGCTTGTAGTGTCCCTACCAAATCCCCGTGTGCAGTAGCAAACGACAATTGTGCCGAGACCATTGTTGAAAATCCTAATTCTTCAACTAAAGCTTGTAAGGCAATGCCTGAGGAAAAGCCTTCAACTAAAAAAGTTATACTGTGCTGAGGTAAGGCGTTTGATTTTTTCATGAAGGAAAAACTTTCTTGTATATTAAAACCATTTGCAAGCAAATCCGCTAATAGTTTCAGAAAAAGCTGCTGTTGTTTTTTCGTTAATTTATTCGATGGCTTGAAAATACGTTTTTTCTGTAATAAACCCATACGCCCACGCCTTTCTTAGATTCTTTTGCCAACTACTCTTTATAACGGCTTCCTTAAAGAAGAAATAATCATAAAGAATTCCCGCTACTTGTTCCTTATTAATCGTGGTTGTCAAAATCTGTTGATAAATGATACCTTGCAAGCATTCAGCCAATTCATGCTCTGGGCCACCTAATTCTATCAAACGCCGTTGCACCCCCAATAAGTTACGGGCGTGAATTGTCGCAAAAATAGTATGACCCGTTAAGGCGGCTCGAATAACTGCTTGAGCCGTCTCGCCATCACGAATTTCACCAATAATCAAAATATCAGGATGATGGCGCAAGCAAACTTTTATCAAGGCTTCGTACGTTAACTGAATTTTTTCATTTGTTTGCAACTGTAAAAACTGTTTTTCCTCAATTTCAACAGGATCCTCAATCGCTATCACTTGTTGTTCGCCACTTCTTTGTTTAGCCACACGATACATGGTTGTTGTTTTCCCGGAACCAACTGGCCCACTGAATAAATAAAGTCCTCGTTTCTGACAAGATGCTTCAATTTCATTCAGCTGGTGGGGAAAGAAAAAATGTTCAGCTTGTTCACCAAATCGGTGCAAAAAACGAATTACCAAGCTCTCTCGATTCTGAAAATCTCCCACAGATGATAAACGCAAGCGTTGCTTCGTCTCGCCAATTAGATAAGTTGTCGCGCCTAATTGTGCTTTTCGTCTTTCTCCGACATCCATGCCGCCTATAAATTTAAAGTGGAAAATTAACTTTTCGCCTATTTCTGCGGAAACTTGTGTGTAAAGTGTCCGTTGCATCCCTGTCCGAAAAGAGATGGCTATTTCGGTATCATTGGGTAAAAAATAAACGTCTTGCGCCCCATGAAGGACGCCCCATTCAATTAATTGATGAGCCAATTTTTTTACATTTTCAGTCATTCATTTCCTCCTCTCACTAATAAACTACGCATTTATTTTATGATTTCAGCAAAAAAAAGAACCTTCACCAATAAGATGAAGGTTCTTTTTTTGAAGTTTGCGCTGTCCATCTATCTTCCCCAAAATAGTGGAACTCCTAGACACTTAATATTATACTAAAAAAATCTTGCGTTTAGTTTTCAAAAATTTCTCTGAATCACAAAATTTTTGAGAAAAACTATGATAATCCGATTGGATCGTTTACGTTTTTGGCTTCATTTTTTGTTTATTAACTAAATAAACTGGAATTCCTAGAAGCGTAATCCCTATACCAATCAATGCTAGAATAGGCTGTGTAATACTCGTTGTAACCAAGATGAAGATACCACCTAGACTTGCGATAATTGGAATAATTGGATAGCCAGGAACTTTATACGGTCGTTTTAATTCAGGTTCGCGTTTTCTTAAAATAAAAACGGCTAAGAAAATTAATAGATTAAACAGCCACATAACAAAAACTAACATATCCGTTAATAAATCGAAGGTTCCGAAAAACATCATGATAATGGCTACAGCTAACTGGAAAATTCCAGCAACGTAAGGAACAACAAAGCGTTTAGACAACTTTTGAAACTGACGACTAAAAGGCATCAGATTATCTAAGGCTAAGGCATAAGGAATCCGAATCCCTGTCATTGTGTAGCCGTTTAACGCACCATATACAGAGATTAAAATCCCAATAGTTACGATTTTGCCGCCAATTGGTCCAAAAATAGCCACAGAAGCATCCGAAGCTGCATTCAAATTCCCAGCGATTTGCTCAATTGGTAATGTTTTTAGAAATACAAAATTAATTAAAGCATAAATTAAAGTAATCAATAACAAACCAAAAATAATGGCTTTAGGCAAGTCTCTTTCTGGTCGCTTCATTTCACCAGCCACGTTACCCACACCTAGCCAGCCATCATAAGCAAACATGGTGGCGACTAAGGCGCCACTAAAAGCAACTAAAAAGCCAGTATTCGCTGTTGTTTCAACAGGAAAAAGTGAAACAGCTACCTGTCCGGGAGTAAATAATCCTACTAAAGAAATCAAGGCAATTGGAATCAGTTTTACCACCAATGTCGTTGATTGGACCAAAGAAGCAATTTTTGTTCCTAATAAATTAATTATCGTGATACTGGTTCCCGCAAGAATGGCAATTGGAATCAATAAATTTGCCGATAAATGAAACAAATTGATTAGTTGTGTACTAAAAATAATGGATAACGCCGAAATGTTGGCAGGATAATAAATGATACTTTGTGCCCACCCTAAAAGAAAACCAGCTAATTTACCATATGTATATTCAATATACTTCACTGCGCCACCTGTTTCAGGGATTGCTGTAGCAAGTTCGGCACTGGTTAATCCTGCACAAATGGTTAAGGCACCACCTAACACCCAAGCAAAGATAGCTAAACTAGCTGACTGTGCGTGTCCAACGACACTCGCAGCTTTAAAGAAAACACCAGCGCCAATCACCGTACCCATTACCGTGGATAACGCACCAAACGTTGTTATCTCTCTTTTTAATTGCTTTTTCTCCATAGACTCCCTCATTTCATTTAAACTAAAAAAGCGTAACAAAATTTCACTTTCTTGAAAAGATAACGAAAATAATAGCTGTTTTCATGAAAAATTCTGTGACGATCTCTTTTCAGTATAGCTATTTCTTTTAGAATTTCAAGTTTGAAAACCACAAAAAGAAAATTTGTCATAAAAGTTTTAGAGCATTCATCTTTTGTTTATAAACAAGAATTGAAAAACCGACGATTTTTTATTAAATAAACGAAAAATCGAATCAAAAAGAAACCTTTCTGATCCGATTTTAACTACGTTATTGGTTTTTGACTTTTTCTTTTTTCATTTGTTTACTGCGTAATTGTCCGCAAGCCGCATCAATATCTGTTCCGTGTTCTTTACGAATAACACAATTGATGCCATTCTTTTTGAGTACATCATAAAATTTTAAAACCGCTTCTTTAGAGCTTCGGCTATATTGATCGTGTTCACTCACTGGGTTATACGGAATCAGATTAACATAAGAAAGTTTTTTCTTATTCCGTAGTAAATCTGCTAATTGTTGAGCATGTTCTGGTCGGTCGTTCACTTGACTCAACATAATATATTCAAATGTAACACGTCGATTGGTTTTTTCAATGTATTCATCAATTGCTGCCATTAATTTTTCAATTGGAAAACTACGATTAATCCGCATAATTGATGTACGAACTTCGTTGTTAGGAGCATGTAATGAGATTGCTAAGTTTACTTGTAGTCCACTGTCTGCAAATTCACGAATTTTTGGCACTAAACCACTTGTTGAAACTGTAATATGGCGGGCACCAATAGCCAAGCCTTTATCATCATTAATCGTTCGTAAAAAGTTCATGACATTGGCATAATTATCAAATGGTTCACCAATTCCCATCACAACGACATGGCTAACACGTTCATCCAACCCACGTTCATCGAAATAATGTTGCACCCACATAATTTGGGCAACAATCTCGCCAGCAGTTAAATCTCTTTGTTTTTTTAATAGCCCACTAGCACAAAATGTACACCCAATATTGCAGCCAACTTGAGTGGTCACACAAACAGATAATCCATATTCTTGACGCATCAAGACTGTTTCAATCATATTTTTATCTGGTAATTCAAATAAATATTTCACGGTACCATCTTGCGCTTCTTGCACAATGACTTGTTTTAATGGATTTAATGAAAAATTTTCTTCTAATAAAGTCATCAACGATTTAGAAATGTTCGACATTTCACTAAATGAAGCAACACGTTTTGTATACAACCATTCCCACACTTGTGTTGCGCGAAATTTCTTCTCGCCATGGGCTAAAAACCAGTCCACAAGCTGTTCTCTCGTCAGTCCATAAATGGATTCTTTCTGCATTTCTTTTCCTCATTTCTGCTATTACATTCGCTTCATAACTATAACGTATTCTCACTTTGAATGCAATATCACGAAGAGCCTCAAAAAAAAATCGTTAAGCGTGCATACTTAACGATTTTTTATAATTAATCTTTCACTAAGTGATAAACTTTTTTGAAGTAGAACGTTCTGGCAATTAAATAGTAAACGACCTGAATCAATAAGAAAACGCCTAAAACTTGCCAGCCAGCTAATTGCATTGGCTGATCTAACACGGCATACATTGCTTTCAAAGCAACAGCTCCATGAATAAATGAAACAACAATCGGTGTAAAGAATAAAATACCTACTTGTTGGTAAATCATTTTCTTCAATTCTCTTTTCGTCAAGCCAAGTTTGTAAATCATCTTGAATTTTTCAACGTCCGTATTCATATCACTATATAAACGGAAGTATAAGAAACTACCCGCCGAAACAAAGAACACGATACCGATAAATAGTCCGACAAAAAGAACTGGCGTATAAAATTGCGTAATGCCTGCAACTGTAGCCGCGGTTCCTAGTAACATTGGGTATTTTTCACCAATAATATTTTCAGCATCAATTAAGGTTTCTTTATCTGTGCCTTCTTTTGGTTGCCAAATTGTTTCTGTTTCCTCTTTGATTCCATCTGTTGAGGTACTATCTGGGATAACAACCACACCGCCAAAAGTCGGTAATACATTGGTTTCTTCTGTTTTATCAATGTTTAAAACTTGATCATTTGCCAATTGAACAGATTTGACATCTACTGATGCAGCAGAAGGAGCATCTTTTTGTGATAAATTAACTACTTTCTCACCTGTTAAAGTTGGTTCATCTATAAATTTTGCGAGTTTATTATATTCAGATGTTTTGATTAATTGGATACCGGCACTTGTTTTGTACATTGTGTAATCAATCTGATCAAACTGAATATTTTTTTCTTGGAATGTTTTTGTCGCAAATTGTTTCATTTCTTGATTTTCTGGGTTGGTCGAATCAGACAATGTCAGTTCGTACGGTACAGAACTTATTCCTTTAAAAATCATCTCATTCACGCCGTATAACGTTCCAATGGCAGCAAAAGCAACCGTTGATATCACCGAAACCAAGAAGAACGAACGTGCATTATCTTTCATGCGGAATGCTAAATCTGATAAAACGACCATATTGGTTTTTTTCCAAAAGATTTTTGGTTTCCGTTTTAAACGTTCAATGACAGAAACACTCAATTGGTCAAATAAGAATTTTGTCCCTAAAATAACTAAGAAAATTACTGGGAACATCACCATTAAAACTAACTGTCCCTTAGCAACTAAAGCAATTCCGTAACCGACAACTAAAAGCAACACGGCTAAGAAAGATTTAACTTTAGAGCTTTTGATTTCACCTTTACCCATTTCTCCTGCTTTTAATAGCTCTTGAAGTGTCGCTTTTGGCAAGCGGAATTGAATAAAGAAAGAAATTACTAAGAACAAGACCGCAAATGAAATGACAGTAATGATAAACGGCATCACTGGCAAATAAAAACCTAAACCTAGATGCATCAATAAATTGCTAATCCATAAAATAAATTGTGAAAATCCAACACCTAAAATGCTACCAAAAATTGTAGCAAAGAAACCAATCACTAAGTTTTCAATAAAAATCATTTTCTTTAACTGTTTTGGACTCATCCCTTGAATCATCAAGGTTCCAAACTCTTTTTTCCGAGATTGGATAAAGACATCCATCGAGTATAAAACGAATAAGAAAGAGAAACCATAGATTATAATTGCCGCAGCCGTCATTCCCATTTGTGCTTTAGGATTTAAACCATTAGCTAAGGCTGGGTGAAAGACAAAACCAGTGAACGTAAAAAAGATCATCACAGAAAACATTGTACTTAGGAAATAAGCCAAGTATAAATGCTTATTTCGAATCGTATTTCTTATAACAAACTGATTAAAATTCATTATCGACACCTTCAATCTCAGCCAGTTTCACCATGATTAAATCGTAGAACTCTTTTTGATTGCCATTTTGGACAATTTCATCAATTAATTCACCATCTTTAATAAAGACGATGCGCTTGCAATAACTTGCGGCTAGCGGATCATGGGTTACCATTAAAATAGTCGCCGCTTCTTCTTCGTTTAATTGTTGTAACAAGCCCATCACATCCTTAGATGATTTCGTATCTAAGTTTCCTGTTGGTTCATCAGCCAATAATAATTGTGGATGATGAATCATTGCCCGAGCAACGGCGACCCGTTGTGCTTGTCCACCAGAAATTTCTGCAATTCGTTTTTTCAACAGATGATTGATACCTAAACGCTCACTTAATTCTGCTAATTGTCGTTTCATTACAGAGACTTTTTCTCCATCAAGCGTCAATGGCAAAATAATATTTTCTTCAACAGTTAATGTTGGCATTAAATTAAAGCTTTGAAAAACAAATCCTAATTCTGTACGACGGAATTTAGCAATTTGTTCTTGATTCAAATTGTTTGGATTTTTTCCATTTAAAAGTATTTCACCGTCTGTTGGACTATCGATTGTTGCCAATAAATTTAAAAGTGTACTTTTCCCACTTCCAGAAGGTCCCATAATACCAATAAATTCACCATCTTGGACAGTTAAATTAATCCCTTTTAAAGCTTCATATTTAATTTCGTTTCCGTAAACTTTTTTCAAATTTTGTACTTCTAACATATTTTCCACTCCTATTCTTCTCACTCATTTAGTGTATCGAAAACGAAAAAAAACGACAATAGAAAAGAATAACAATGAACTTACATTACTGTAAGTGCACTGTTATTCTTTTAAAAGTTATGCTTCATATTCAATCACATAAGGATGAATCTTCGTATTATAAATAGCTTCTGAATATTCTACGCAACGACCTGTTGGGCTTAACGAACGCCGAATTCTTTTTAAGCCCGTTGTTTCAGTTGTTTGCAACATCTTTTGCTCTGCTTCTGTCAAAGTTGCAACTTCAAAACGGTCTTCAAATTTATAAATTTCAATGGCATGTCGATCCATCAAACGATACAAGGATTCTTCTTTGTATTCAGTCAATGATACGTCTTTCATGGCAGCTGGCAAATAGTAATTAAAATAAATATAGGGTTGTTCATCGATTAAATATAACCGTGAAAGGTGAACCACTTCTTCTCCTAAAAATTGATAAGCCGGCATCTCTTTTGACAACGTCAAGTTTTCAACTTGTAAAACTTTTTTAGTTACTTTCTGACCTGATTCATTCAAAAATTCAGTGAATGTCCCTGCTTTTGATAGTTTATTATAGGGACGATTGCTTAACACAGTTGTGCCCCGGCCACTTTTTTTCTCAACAAATTCTTCTGTTGCTAACATTTCGATTGCCCGCCGAATCGTAATTTTACTAACGTTAAACATCTCTTCCAATTCTGTTTCTGTTGGTAAAAACGTTCCTACTGGATACTTGCCACTCAAAATATCTTCTTTAATCTGATCTGCTACTTCTAAATAAAGCACGCTCTTTCTTCTCATGATACGCTCCCTCCCAACCGCACTATTCTTTTCTATTTTACCAGAAAATGATGATTATAACATGATGCTTTGCTGAAATTATAAAAAAAGAACAAAAATAGATAAATTTATCTATTTTTGTTCTTTTGTTTATTGTTCTGGCGTCTCGGTTGCTGCCTCTTCTGATTCCGCTTGTAGAAAGACTTTTCTTGGTTTGCTACCTTCTGATGGTCCAATAACTCCGTGTGCTTCCAATTCATCTACTAAGCGAGCCGCACGATTATAGCCAATTCTAAAACGTCTTTGTAGCAATGAAATACTAGCTGTTTGCATTTCAACCACCAAGTTTTTCGCTTCTTCAAACAACTCATCTTGAGGAGCTTCGCCACCGCCTGAAGTGGTCGGTTCATCTGTTGGCATCATGCTTTCTTGATATTCAGCTTCTTGTTGATCCGTTACAAACGCAACCACTCGTTCGACTTCTTGATCAGAGATAAAGGCCCCTTGGATACGAATTGGTTTATTTTCTCCCATTGGTAAGAAGAGCATATCGCCTCGACCTAATAGTTTCTCCGCCCCGTTGGTATCAATAATGGTACGCGAGTCTGTCCCACTTGAGACCGCAAAAGCCATTCGAGAAGGGACATTTGCTTTGATGATTCCTGTAATGACATCCACACTTGGCCGTTGTGTCGCTAAAATCATATGAATACCTGCTGCCCGTGCCATTTGGGCTAAACGGATAATCGCATCTTCTACTTCGTTACTTGCCACCATCATTAAATCAGCTAACTCATCAACAATGACAACAATAAATGGTAGAATTGGACGATTTTCGCCATCTTCCGCATTTTTCTGTTGAATTAGTTGATTGTAACCAGTG
The DNA here is from genome assembly GCF_050536915.1 of Enterococcus sp. DIV1316a. Classification (NCBI taxonomy): domain Bacteria; kingdom Bacillati; phylum Bacillota; class Bacilli; order Lactobacillales; family Enterococcaceae; genus Enterococcus; species Enterococcus sp. DIV1316a. The sequence goes on from NZ_CP172913.1 coordinate 1,660,494, forward strand.
ATATTTCGGACGCCTGTTGCTGCAAATTTTTCATAACGAAATTCCATTTCTTGAACTACTTTTTGCAGGGCTTGTGCTGCTTTTCTCGGATTAGTAACCACTGGCGTTAATAAATGAGGAATCCCGTTATACACATTCAATTCTACCATTTTCGGGTCAATCATCATTAATTTTACTTCATGAGGTTTCGCTTGCATCAAAATACCTGTGATGATGCCATTGATAGCAACCGATTTCCCACTCCCTGTCGATCCCGCAATTAATAAATGCGGCATTTTTGATAGATCTGCAGTTTGAACCATCCCTGAAATATCTCGACCTAAAGGTACTTCTAATAGTTTATCTGGATGACTTGGTTGTGCCTCAACAATATCTCTAAAGGATACTGTACTAATTGCACTATTAGGAACTTCAATCCCGATTAGTGATTTCCCAGGAATCGGAGCCTCCATACGAACGTCTTTGGCCGCAAGCGCTAAAGCAATGTCATCCGTCAAGTTAACAATTTTGCTAACTTTTACCCCAACAGCGGGTTGAACTTCAAATTTTGTGACAGATGGTCCTAAACTAGCTTTGACTACTTTAGCATCAACACCAAAACTCTTGAAGGTTTGTTCTAAGACGCCAATATTTTTTTCGATTTTTTCATATTCACCACTTTGATCCGTTGCTTGAATTGTATCTAACAAATCAGTTGGTGGTAGTTGATAATCACGATCTTCCGCTTCTTCAGAAATTTCAAATTCGAGAACACCAGCTTCATCTGCCGCCTCTTCTTCCTGCTCTCGTTGCGGTTTTGTTGCTGCAATTGGTGGTACAGGCATCGCCTGATTTTGCTGTTGAAACGAATCAATTTGAACAGGCGTTGGTGCGGCCGGTTCTTCCACCATTGGTTGGTGGGTTTCAACAGGTGTTTTTGTTAAGCGCTCGGCTGCCGCTTGTTCCATGCGTTCCCGCTCTTGTAATTTTTGTTGGGCAGCGGCTTCAATTTTTGCTTGGCGTTCTGCAGCTTTGGCTTCTTTCTTCGCTGCTCGCTTCGCCTCTTTTTCTTCTTGTCGCGCCTGTGATTTTGCCGAAACATGACTTAGGCGATCTTGAATACTTTGGAAATGATCAACAATTTGCTGAAAATCCCACATACTCATCAAGAAAATACCCGCTAACAGTAGCAAGGTGGCAATTAAATAGCTACCAAATTGTGCCACCAAAAAGTACGTTCCTTGATAAAGCAGTGCGCCAATCATACCGCCCCCTACGTTTTGCGTCACTTGGTTAGCTTTTAGATCGCTTTGCAAAAATTCCCAAGTGTTACCTAAAATATCTGGTTGACTGCCACTAACATTTCGAAACATAAAGGCATGGAAAAATAACAAAACACTAATATAAATCAGAACAGCCCCAAAAATAGGGCGCCCTCTTTTTAACGGAAAATCTTTCCCATAAATCATGACTAATAAGCCATACAGGATTAGTAAAATCGCTGCAAATGGAAAGGTATTACCTACAACTAAGCGTAAACAATTCGCTAATAACGTGCCTAAAAACCCTAAGCGAAAGAGTCCAAAGACACCGAATAAAATAAAAATCAGGCCAAGAAACATATAATTTAAACGTTCTTGTTGTTGCTGTTGTTTTTTGGTCTTTTTCTTTGTCGTACTTTTTTTCTTATTTGTTGCTCTTTTTTGTGCCATTTAACTTCCCTCTTTCCATCACTTCTCATTATACATAAAAATGGAATCGAACAAAAGTGCCCACCTCATTTTACTTGAAAAATCATGGAAATTTTTTAAAAACTTTCATTTAAGAAAAATGAGCGTGGGACAAAAATCACTTTGGATTTTTGCTCCACGCTCAAAAACTGATAAACGGCGGGAACAGAACCAACTCCTTCGGAAATAAGCCGAAATTCTCCAAAAATCAAAGAGCAATTTTCGGAAATTTCTTCTTATTTCTCGGAGCTAAACGGTTCTGTCCCGACCTCATTATTTCTTATTTTGCTGATTCTTAATGGTATAAGTCGAAACGACCTTTAGCCATCATTTCTTTGGTACCACCTGTTTCAAAGAGCGCTTTGTTCATAATAATTTTTTTCATGAATGAAGCTGGGTATCCTTTAATGTCTGTTTTACCAACAATTCCTAAAGCACGTGTATTTCCGACAGAACAAACAGAACCTTGTGATTTAAAGCTGAAAGGTTTAGTTGCTTCCCCTTTCAATTGTGCTTGAATATTTTTAGCAGCATGCGCCCCCATTTTCAAGGCGATTTGTGCTGTCGTTGGGTAAGGTCGATTAGTTTCTGTATCCATAACTGCTGAGCAGTCACCAATAATATAGACGTTGCTATGGTTCGCATCTGTTAAATCTGGTTGAACCATGACACGACCACGACGAGCTTCAAATCCAGAATCGCCTACAACGTGGCTTCCACTAACACCCGTTGTCCAAATAATTGTTTTAGCAGAAAGTTCTGCCAAGTCGCCTGCTTCGTTATCTTGATAAACAACTGCGCCTGGTTTGATTTCTTTAATCGGTTTACCTAATAATAAATGAATAGCTGAATCTTTTAATAATTGCACACCATAGTTCGCAAGTTTTTCGTTAAACATCGGCAATAGGCGAGTAACTGCTTCGACACAATAAATTTGGATTTGATCTGCTGAGACACCTGCGATTTCAGCAAATTTTGGTTTGTTTTCAACAAGAGAACCTAATAATTCAATCCCTGTAAAGCCTGCTCCGCAGACAACAATTTTTAAGAATTCTTCGTTTTGAGTTGCTTTGTATTGACGCATTTGTTCTTGGATATGTTCATACACGTTTAAAGCCGTTTTCACATCTACCATTTGTAGAGCATGTTCTTGCACACCAGGGATACCAAATGATTCTGATTCAAACCCAAGAGAAACAACTAAGTAATCATAATTGATTGTTTGGCCATCTTCTAAAGCAACTGTTTGTGTTGCAGCATCAATTGTTTTAACTGTTCCTTGGATAAAGGTGGTCATTTTTTCATCGACAACATCCATAATATTGTATGTGATTTTTTCAGCTGGTTGTGTTCCAGCAGCAACTTCATGCAAATCCGTTGCTTCGTAGTGATAGTTGTTACGATCCACTAAAGTAATTTCGACGTCTTTGGCGCCTTTTTGTAATTCGCGTAATGTTTTTAGGCCTGCATAACCAGCACCTAAAATAACAACATGTTTCTTATTCATTTTGATTCCCTTCCACTCTATAAAAAATTTACAGCCACCACAAACCTATGGCAAAAAATAGCACTTGTGCAGTTGCTCCCACAGCTAAGATCTTCACAGCACAAACAAATGTTTTACTCTTCACTTGTTCCTTCAGTAAGGCTTGGGTTTGTTTCCGTACAAAAGGTAAAGTTAAAAGCATGAGTAACATTGTTGGCGGGGTTAATCCTAAACCGACAGCTAACAAAATGGCTAACATTGCTATTGTATTTAATCCGACGAATAATTTCAAAGAACTTGCTTTGCCAAGGTAATGAACTAATGTATATCTCTTGTTATTTTCATCTTCCTCTAAGTCACAGATATTATTTGCTAACATTAAGTTAGCAATGTAACAAGTATTAGGTAAAGCGACTAAGAAAATCCCCCATAAATTAGCTGCTGACCAATTGAAAACTTCAAACGTATTAATGTAGACACAAATAAGGGTAATCATGAACCCCATTGTAAATCCTGAGAAAACTTCCCCTAATGGTAGACTGGACAAAGGTTTCGGTCCTGATGAATAAAAAATACCAATTAAGTAACAATAAAGACCCATAATTAATAACGGCCAGCCGACAATAAATGACAACCCAATCCCCATTAAAGCAGAAACGAGAATCATCCAAAAAATCATTTTGCGTATTAATGGCAAAGATAAATTTTCTCGACCGATAATATTCGTTTTTTCCTTATAATCATGAACTTCTGTGGCATGATGGTAATCATTATAATTATCTAAAATATCGACCGCCATATTAAAAATAAACATCGCAATGAAAAAAATTAAAACATAACCAACATGAAGCCGCCCATATTGGTACCAACTAAAACAAATTCCTAACAAAAATGGCAAAACACTCGCTGTTTTTGCTTTTAATTCTACTAATTCAAAAAATATTTCTCGATTCAAACTATCCCTCCGCTACTTTTTTACAAACTTTGTTACTTTTAAAACTTAATTACTGTATTTCTGTCGCCAATTCGTATACAATCAAATAGTATTGAACCACTGAAAGGATCGTAGTATATTTATGAACACATTTTGGAAGTCGTTTCCTGACGTTGAACGTTCTTTAACGGAAACATGTGAATTAATTGAACAAACGTTGCATACACGCAACGAAGACATTGAAGAAGCCTTAGTAACTTTGGCTCGTTCTGGCGGCAAATTATTACGCCCCGCTTTTTTCTTTCTTTTTACTCAACTGGGTGATGAAGAAAAACAAGAGAAACAACAACTATTAAAAATAGCTGCATCTTTGGAAATCCTACATATGGCTACGTTGATTCACGATGACATTATTGACGATTCTCCATTGCGCCGAGGCGCTGTGACTATTCAATCACAATATGGTAAAGACGTTGCTGTTTACACAGGTGATTTACTATTCACTGAATTCTTTACTTTGATTGCAGATGCCATGAATGGCTCTGAATTTATGAAAATCAATGCACAAGGAATGAAACGGTTATTACTTGGTGAACTCGATCAAATGAGTCATCGATTTGACCGCCGCATGTCGATTCCTGCTTATTTAAGAAGTGTCAACGGCAAAACAGCCGAACTTTTTTCACTAAGCTGTCTTGAAGGGGCCTATTTCGGTCATAGTTCAAAAGAAGTCCAACGTTTAGCTAAACGAATTGGCCGTCATATTGGCATTGCTTTTCAAGTCTATGACGATATTTTAGATTATACTGCCGACACGGAAACCTTGAAAAAGCCCGCTTTAGAAGACTTGTCACAAGGTGTTTATACGTTACCTCTTCTCTTCGCTTATCAAGCAGCACCTGACGTATTCAGCCCTTATTTGGATAAAGGACGTGCCATTACCTTAGAAGAGGCAGCTGAAGTTGCGGCGCTAGTCAATGACTATCATGGCGTTACAGAAGCACAAGCTTTTGCTAAAAAAGTAACCAACAAAGCAATCACTGATATTCAACAATTGCCTGATGGCACAGCAAAAGAAACCTTACTTTCCTTAACTGAGCTCTTATTACATCGTTCATTTTAAACGTTTTATAGAAGAATTGCCATTAATTGAAATAGAAAAACGACTGATTGTTTGCTTTAATCAACAACCAGTCGTTTTTTATTCCTCGAAAGAACTAATGCCACGATCAATTCGGTAAAGTTTCTGATAATGCGCATTGGTTGCAAGTAATTCCTCTGGCGTACCACTCATCTCTAATTGGCCATCTTCAATAAAGATCACTTGATCCATCAAAGTTACACCTTGCAAATGGTGGGTAATCCAGATGACGGTTTTATCTTTTAATGCCTCAAAAAAAGTTTCCAGCAATTGCTGTTCTGTAATTGGATCTAAACCAGTAGTTGGTTCGTCTAATAACACAATCGGTGTATCTTGCAAAAGAATCCGCGCTAGCGCCAAGCGATGTCGTTCGCCACCAGAAAAACGCAAACCTGCTTCATCCACCATTGTTTGTAAACCTTCTGGTAATTGGGTAACCATTTCTTTTAAGCCAACTTTTTCTAAAACCGCCCAAACTTCTGCTTCGCTTGCTTCTTCTCTACCAATCCGAATATTATTTAAAATGGTTGTTCGAAATAGGTACGGTGCTTGGTGCATAACCCCAATATATTCAGTCATCGTCTCACCAAATGCCTCAGTTGGGATATTTCCTAAAAGGATTTCTCCCGAAGTAGGCCGTAAATCACCACGAATGAGCGAAGCCAACGTACTCTTTCCGGAACCACTGCGCCCTAAAATCGCTAATTTTTGTTTTTCAGGAATTGTTAACGATAAGTCATTTAATACCTTTTTCGCTTGATTTTCATATGCAAAAGACAAATGTTCTATCGATAAACTGGTGCCATTTGGCTGAACAGGCGCTTCTGTTGAGTCATCTTCCCCTTCAGGAAGCTCATTAAAACGACGAATGGAATCCTTATAAATCGTTGTTTCCTGTGCTGCAGCAGGTAGCGGAGCAAAGGCATCAATTAACGGAAAAACGGTTAAAACAAAGGCACCAATCCAATTGGCTGCGCCCCCATGATTACCTGGAAACCGCACACTAGTCCAAGCTAAGACAGCAATCGCAATCACGCCAAACAGAAGTTGTAAAACAAAGTCTCGGCCACGGTTAAATTGCTTCATTTTTTCATCTAATGCACGAACGTTTGCTTCATCTGTTTCATAACGAGCAACGAATTCAGAGCCACGTTGACTAAATACCCAATCAGACACACCTAGAATATTGTCGGTTAGTGTTTGATATAACTCATTTTTGGCATATTTATGTTTTTCTTGACGCGCACCATTCACTAGAACTGAAACAAGTGGTAATAGAAAAACAACCACTCCTAACATCAGTAACATGCATAAAGCAAACCACCAAGAAAAGAAACCTAATGCAATCACTAAAAAGATATACAAAATCCAAGCAATAACGGTTGGGAAAATCGTTCGTAAATACAAGTTTTGGATATGATTAATATCCTCCGAAAGCAAACCTAAGATATCCCCAGTGCGATATTTTGTCTTAAAGAAAATCGCATCTTTTTCTAGTACATTATAAAGTTTCAAGCGCAGATCAGAGGTCATTTTTAACACCCAGTTATGACTCGTTAGACGCTCCACATAACGAAAAACAGGACGGCCAATCCCGAATGCTCTTGTTAAAACAATGGGAATATAAATTAATAAAATATTCTCTGGTAAGGAAGCCGCACGACTGATTAAGTAACCAGACGTAAACATTAATGCCCCTGCGCTAAAGAACGTCAAGAAGCCTAAAAGTAAGGCAAAATACAAGGTTTTTTTATAGCGTTTTAAGAAAGGACGAACCCATTGATCGTTTTTCCAAACGTCTTTCGTTGTCGGCTGTTTTTCCATCATTGGCGTCCTCCCCTCATTTGCTTCATTAATTGAACATAGTAGCCATCTTTTTCAATCAACTCTGCTAGCGTTCCTTGTTCCACTAATTGACCTTTTTCCATCACTAAAATGTAATCCATTTCTTCCATCCAATGCAGACGATGTGTCGCAAAAAAGACAAGATGATTGTTCATTAATGGCAACATGCGCTCTTTCATTTCAACTTCTGTTTCAATATCCAAATGCGCTGTCGGCTCATCAAACAGCAAGACGTGGCGTTTTTGATCGACAAAGGCGCGGGCCAACGCTACTCGTTGCGCTTGTCCCCCACTTAACATTCGACCACTTTCCCCAATCAAGGTATGAATTCCTTCGGGAAGGTCTTTAACCAGCTCGTCTAAGCCAACTAACTGAATCGCTTGCTGAATCGCCTCATCTGTTGCTTCAGGTGTATAAAAGCGAATATTGTTTGCCAAAGTATCTTGAAAAATATATGGTGCTTGCGGAATATAAAGGATTTGTTTTTGCCAGTCTTTTTGTAAAAAATGTGGAATCGTTTGGCCATTTATCGCCAATTGACTCGTTTCTTCTGTTGGTAATAAAAAGCCGCTTAATAAATTAATTAACGTTGACTTACCAGAACCACTCGCCCCGATAATTCCAATCTTTTTGCGACCATCAACAGAGAATTGCAACGATTGAATCGCTTCTTGCGTTGCATCTTCATAGGAAAAATTTAACGCTGTGACTGACAACTGACTTTCTTGATGCCAATCATCTAACGTGAGCACATCGGTCTGTTCTGCTTCTGGCAATGCTAATACCGCTTGGATCGCTTGAAAAGAGTTTTTTCCATCTAAGGTTGCGTGATAATCACTTGAAAAATCACGAATCGGTAAAAAGAACTCAGGTGCTAAAATTAAAGTAACCAAGGCAGGAAATAATAAAATCGTGCCGTTTAATAAACTTAATCCAAGGAAAACTGCCACAACAGCTACCGATAATGTCGTAAAAAAGTCTAACGCAAAGGTTGATAAAATAGCAATTTTCAATGTACTCATGGTCGCTTTTCTGAATCGTTCACTTGTATGGTAAATACTTCCAGCATATTTTTTACTCAACCCAAACAGTTTCAGCGTGTCAATTCCTCGCAAGGAATCAATAAAATGATTGGAAAGCATTTGAAACGCCGCATATTGCTTGTCCGCTTTACTTTGTGCTGCATAACCTAACACAATCATAAAAATAATAATAATCGGAAAAACAATCAGCAATGTTACGCCTGAACGAATATCTTGTGTAAAAACAAAGGCCAAAATAATCCAAGGAATAATCATCATATTCATCATTTTTGTCAAAATCAATTGTAAATAATTTTCGGTTTGACTGATGCCTTCTAAAGCCATGGTAACCATATTTCCAGTTCCATTTTTTTGAACAACATTTGGCCCCAAACGGAAAATTTTGGTTAATAATTGTTCGCGTAATTCTTTCGAGCGTTCATAACTAAATGTATCGAGCATTCTCTCACGAAAATACGTAATAACATGTCGACCAAGATAAAAAATAAAAAAGAGTAAAATACTCTGTAGTTGTTGGTTAAGATGCCCGCCACTCCAAAGGCCGACAATGGCTTTTGAAAGAAAAAAAGCTTGCCCAATTATAAAGACTGCTTGCAGGAAAGAAAAACCTGCAAGCAAGACAAGAATTTTTTTGATTTTAGGCATCTGTAAGATGTCTTTATCAATCATAGATTTAATACCCCTCTGGTACGGCTGTCTGTGAAATACGTTTTCTGAAAATATAATAGGACCAAGCAGTATAAGCTAACACGAATGGTAAAATGCTTAAAGAAATCCACGTCATAATTTTTAGTGTATATGGTGTGCTTGTTGCATCTTTAATCAACAAATCAAAACCTTCACTACCAATCATAACACGTGGGAACAAGCCACTGAACAAGAGAGCAACTAGTACAACTAATGTTAAACCACTCGCTAGAAAAGCTAACATCTCTTTGCGTTTAAACACCCCAACATTGGCAATGACCGTTAAGACCACAATTGCTAACGTTAAAATTAAAGTGACCGCAAAGTTCTTTTCATAAAAGTCCGTTTTGAAGTACATCAACACTGCAAAAACAACTAAACCGACATATAAAACGCCGTATAAGATTTCTGCATAATTTCGAGCACGTTCGCGAATTGGGCCTTCTGTTTTTAAAGCAATATAGTTCATGCCGTGTAAGTAGCAAAGTAATGTTAAGGCTACTCCACCAACAATTGAAAACAGATTAAAATAATCCGTAAATTGCGCATGCATATTGCCGTTTGCATCTAAAGGCATCCCTTGGACTAAGCTGATAAACAAAATACCAAAGAAGAACGGTACAAGGAAACTACCAATTGATAGTGTCCAGTTCCACATCCGACGACGTTTACCTTCCGGCATGTTATGGCGGAATTCAAAGGAAACTCCGCGAATAATTAAGCCAAATAAAATCGTAAATAGAATTAAATAGTAGCCACTAAATAATGAAGCATACCAATATGGGAAAGAGGCAAACATTGCGCCGCCCGCTGTTAATAGCCAAACTTCGTTTCCGTCCCAAACAGGTCCAATTGTTGCAACGACTTGATCTTTTTCGTCGTCATTGTGTGCCAACGTTTGAACGGCCATTCCAACACCAAAGTCAAATCCTTCTAAGAAGAAGAAACCTGAGAACAAGACGCCGATAAGGACAAACCATAATAATTGTAGTGTACTCATTCGCCAAATACCCCCTTATCAAATGGATCCAACGCTGGTTCATTTTCTTTCGCTAATTTTTTCGCTTCATAGTCTGGTCCTTTACGTAATTCTAAAATAACCAAGTAAACCATGACACTACCTAAACCAGCAAATAATAAGAAATAAATGACATTTGACGTAATTAATGAAGCAACCGATACATTTGGCGAAACACTTTGTTCAATCGTAAATAATCCATAGACAGTCCACGGATAACGACCTAATTCAGTGACTAACCAACCTGTTGTATTGGCAAGGAATGGTGCGAACGTACATAAAGCAACAATCCACAGCATCCATTTCTTCTCGTACAGCGATGGTTTTTTCTTCCTTGTAAAGAATAGTCCTAAGGCAGCAACCAATAACATTAAGGCACCAAAACCAGCCATGATACGGAAGCTCCAGAATAAAGTGTTAACTGGTGGATAATAATTTTTATCATCCCCATATTTTTCTACCAAGCGCTTGTTGACTGTATCCATCCCATCAACCGAACCTGATAATTTATTATACGATAAAATACTTAGCATATACGGAATATCGATACCAAAAACTTGTTTATGTTCTCGTTCATCTGCCCAAGCAATCAATGTCCAAGCAGCAGGATCATCAGAGTCTTCATAGGCCCCCTCCATCGCCGCAAATTTCATTGGTTGTCCTTCAATTAGAGCTTTCATTTGCAAGTCGCCAGCTAATAAAACGCCGATTGAACCGAACAAAGTAACCCATAAGCCAATGCGCATAGATGCTTTGTGGAATGAAATATCCCGTTTTTTCAACAATTGGAAAGCAGCCATACCAGCTACTGCCATGCCGCCCAATGTAAAGGCGCCCATGATAACGTGTGAAAATTCATACCAAACTTTTGGATTGCTGATGACAGCTACAAAGTCCACCATTTCAGCACGGCCATTATTGATGACATAACCTACTGGATGTTGCATAAAACTATTGGCAACTAAAATCCAGAAAGCAGACATCATTGAACCGAATACGACTAACCAGATAAAGGTTACGTGAACTTTCGGATTCATTTTATCCCAAGTAAAGATCCATAAACCTAAGAATGTTGACTCTAAGAAGAAAGCTAAGAGCGCTTCTACCGCCAACGGTGCCCCAAAAATATCTCCGACGAATCGAGAATAATCAGACCAGTTCATCCCAAACTGAAATTCTTGAATAATCCCGGTTACAACCCCAACAGCGAAGCTTAATAGGAATATATTTCCCCAAAACTTGGCCATTTTACGATAACGTTCCTCTTTTTTCACAACGTACATTGTTTCCATAATTGCTACAACAAGTGCTAATCCTATTGAAAACGGTACGAAGAAAAAGTGGAAAACTGTTGTCATCGCAAATTGGATTCTCGCCAATGTTACAATATCAAACATATTATTTCCTCCCTGATTTGCCTCCACACAAAGAAACAAGCTTACCTGAATTGTTCATTTCCATTAGCGATGACTCCTTTTATCTACGAAACTAAAAGAAAATTCAAGTGAACTTTTCCAAAAAGTGTGAAAATGCATGTAATATAGAATAATTCCAATCTAAGTATACAACTTTCTGAGGCAGAAACCAAACAATACAGAAGCATTTCTCACAATTTTTTTAGGTGCTCCCAAGATTTCTTCCCTTTCTTCTATCAATAAAAAAAGCCCTTCCTAAAAAAAGGAAGAACTAATCTCAATCTATCAACATTTTGACTTATCACTTGATTAGTTTTCGAAAATCGAAGCAGCTCGTCTTTGATGATAAAAATTCTAATCTTGTGATGAAAATTACGGATTGCTTGTGGTGATAGTTTGTTTTTTAACAACATGGCTCTAAAACAAATTTTTTGAACTTAATGCAATTTCTTGAGTTTTGGTACCATTCTAAACAACATGACTCTAAAACAAAACTTTTGACGGCTCTTTAGTCAACCCAGTTTTGGTACCATTCTAAACAACATGACTCTAAAACTTAGGATTGCATCACGCTCTACTTCAACATGTTTTGGTACCATTCTAAACAACATGACTCTAAAACTACGAGCTCCCAACATACGTTGACGGTGCAGTTTTGGTACCATTCTAAACAACATGACTCTAAAACCCTTGATAAGATCCACCTCCTGATCCAGAAGTTTTGGTACCATTCTAAACAACATGACTCTAAAACGTGGCAATGAACTTGTCTAAAAATGAGGAAGTTTTGGTACCATTCTAAACAACATGACTCTAAAACAACCCTCTTACTATGAGTTCCATTTATTTTGTTTTGGTACCATTCTAAACAACATGACTCTAAAACGAACATTGCGAAACAATAGATGAATTTGTTGTTTTGGTACCATTCTAAACAACATGACTCTAAAACCCGTAAACTCTCGGACGTGACTCAATATAAGTTTTGGTACCATTCTAAACAACATGACTCTAAAACCTCGGAGAATTATTTTTTCTCCATGATTCCGTATTCGCATCACTTATCCATAGCTAGATTTCAGTTTAGAAGGTCTGATTTTTTTCTTCACGTTTATTATACCAAACTTTCTCCTTCTTGGCGGAAAAACCCACCATTTTTCAATGGTGGGTTTTCTTTATTTAGTAGCTGTAACAGCGAGCCAGATTTCACTATACTTAGCTTCTGCTGGTCCTTGATATTGCGTAAACGAAATTTCTGGTGCTGCAACGACTTGGTAACCAGATGAAGGCAACCATTCAGAGAATATCCTTGCCCAGGTTTCTTGTAAAGTTTGTGGGAAAGGACCTTCATTTGGAAAAACCGCCCATGTATGAGCAGGTACGCTTAGTTGCTCCAAATCTTCATAGGTATTTTCTTGCGAAGTGGCAAAGCCAATCATGTGTGTCATTTCTCCACCTTCTGTTGTTCGTCCCTCTTGAAAGTCAAAAGAAGCATTTACTACTTGATAAGGATATATGTCATCAAATGTATGCATTTCCGCTCGTTGTTGTGGTGTAATGCGCTGTGCTAATTCCATGATTGCTTGATTTTCCCCTTGATACTGCAAGGGAACCTTCTGACTAACTCCGACTATTTGAAACGCTGGTTTTTCAATCAATTTAACATCCATTGATTGTCCTCCTTTAATATCAATATAGAAAGAGAATTTAGGAAACGTTTTTTGGATTTGTGTTTTCATTACTTCAGAAGGGGCTTGTCCTGACCAATCGCGAAAAGCTCTTGAGAATCCTTCAATACTTTGATAACCATATTTAAAAGCTACATCTGTCACTTTTTCACCAGCAAGTAATGCTAAATTTGCTTCCGCCAAACGTCTCTTTTTAATATACTCAGCCAGACTCATCCCCGTAATAAACGAAAAAGTTCGTTTAAAATGGTAAACAGAAATCCCTGTCTTTTTCGCCAATTCATCGAAGGATACTTCTTCCGTTAAATGTTCTTCAATATAATCCATTGCTTGATTTAAATTTGCGAGCATCCGTGTCCCTCTCTTTCTATTTGAAAGTTTACTAAAGACCAACAAGGATGACTTGATTATTTAGAGCCAACATTCGTCAAGTCGCTACTCTTGATTCATAGCGGCTTTTAAGGCCTGCGCTAAAGCACTTTCTTCTGGTTCGTCTGGTTGTGAATATTTTTTCATCAAACGACGTTCTTCATGTTTAGTCATTTTTTGTTTTCGTTCTTTTTTATCGGGAATTTTTTCAGTAATCGAACAGAATTTACATTTGAAAGAACGACCATTTTTTCCTTCTATGATGACCATTTTTTTATGGCATTGTGGGCAACGGTGATTGGATACTTTAGGATCTTTTCGCCGACGATAAGAACATTCTTGGTTTGTACAAACGTAAATCTTCCCATCTTTCGTATTTTTTTCCCGTAAGTTTGAGCCACAATCTGGACATTTTTTTTGCGTAATGGAAAAATCTTGATATTTTTTCTCGCTTTGTTTAATTTCACGGACTAATTTTTTCGTATCCTCTTCAATATCCTTTAAGAAAAGTTGACTCTTTTGTTGACCCGAAGCGATTGCTTCGAGCGACTTTTCCCATTTTTCCGTTAGTTCAGGTGTCACAAGTGATGGATTCACCAAGTCTAATAGTTGCTTTCCTTTGGCAGAGACACTTAAACCGCTATTGGTTCGTTCCATCAATTCTGATTTAATCAGTTTTTCAATGATTTCAGCTCGCGTTGCCGGTGTGCCTAAACTGTGTTTCTCCATTTTTCCTAACAACGTTCCTTCGGTTAATGGTTTTGGCGGCGACGTTAATTCTTTGTTAATGGTAAAGTTTGGCGCAACGGTCATGCCTTTTTGCCATTGGACAATGGACAGCGGCTGTTCGGCTGTTGTTTTCCAGCCAGCAACAACTACTTTATTTTGATGAAAGACAAATGTTTCTTTTCCAAAAGCGACTGTAACTTTTGTTTGTTTGGTTTGATTTGGCTCAGCAAACAAACCTAAGAATCGTTGAACAATCATTTGATAGATTTTTTGTTCATCATTACTTAGCTTTTCATAACGAGGACGTTGTTCAGTTGGAATCAACCCATGGTGATCTGTGACTTTTGCATTTTGGAAAACTTTTTGTTGTTTAACAACGGCCCCATTTTTAAGGTAGCCTTTCACTTCTGGTGAAAAATCAGCAATGGCTTGAAGTCGTTCTTTCATCGTTCCTTTCATATCCGTTGTTAGATATTTGCTGTCAGTTCGAGGATAGGAAACAATTTTATGGGTTTCGTATAAACTTTGTACAAGAGACAACGTTTTCTTTGCAGAAAATTGGAATCGCTGGTTGGCTTCACGCTGGATTTCGGTTAAATCATATGGTAACGGCGCATTTTCTGTTTTAACTTTTTCTTGAATATCGGTAACTAAGCCCTTTTGTTTTGAGAGTTCTTTGACTAATTGTTCTGCTTCCTGCCGTTCTTTTAAAGCGTATGGATTTTTTTGGGTCATCTTTGCTTTTTCTGATTCAACAGTTAACGAGATAGTAAAATAAGTTTGAGGCTTAAATTGTTCAATCGTTTTTTCTTGTTGGCGCACCATTGCTAAAGTTGGTGTTTGAACACGACCTGCGGATAAGTTATCTTGATATTTCACTGTCAAGGCCCGTGTGACGTTTAGCCCCACTAACCAGTCAGCTTTTGCGCGCGCCAAGGCAGAGTAATACAAATTATCGTAGTCTTTCGCTGGGCGAATTTTCTTAAACCCGTCTTTAATGGCTTTGTCTGTTTGAGATGAAATCCATAAGCGTTTGACTGGTTTGTTAAAACGGACATATTCTAAAATCCAGCGGGCCACTAATTCACCTTCACGACCAGCATCAGTGGCAATCACGGCTTCAGAAACATCTTTACGATTGGCTAATTGTTTAATCGCTTTTAATTGATGTCCCGTTTTCGGTAACGGTTTAATCCCTAAATTCTTAGGAATCATCGGTAAAGTTTCCATTTGCCACGTTTGCCATTCTTTGTTTAAATCTTCTGGCATTTTTAGTCCTAAGAGATGGCCTAAAGCCCAGGTGACAATCACGTTGGGTCCTTCATAATAATTCTTATTTTTTTGATTTGCTCCTAAAACGCGGCTTAAATCTTTTGCTACGCTAGGTTTTTCAGCAATAATTAATTGTTTTGCAACCACTAGTTTCGCTCCTTTTTGAGTGCTATCTTTTCGTATTATACCAAATATTGGTTCGATTTTCTCTAAATTCCGAGAATAGAAAAAGAGTTTAAAGAAAATTCCCTGAGGTTTTTCTTTAAACTCATGCGTTTCAAATAACTTTCCGTTTGCAGAATTTTGTTTTGCCAAAATGATTGGATATTGTGGTAAACTCAGCTTTATTTTCAAAAGTAACCGCATGATGATTTTCTAGTAATGCTAAACCGAAGTATTGTTGTAAATCTTCATCGCATTCTTCACACCAGCGTTCTTCCCCATCATTCCAGAAAGCCGTTAAATAGTTAGGCTTTGTGTTGACGTATGTATAATTCTGAGAAAGTTTTTGCCAAACTTCCACATAATATGTCTCTGCATCGGTCAAGTTATCGAAGGTTTTTTCTTGAACAATGTCCTCTTGCCAATCATCAAAAAACCACCAAGGTTCATTGTCGCCATACATTGTAATTACTTGATACATTGAACCGCTCCTTTTTTTGCTACTGTAGGTATCATAGTCACTTTCTGAAAAAGTTGCAAGGATTTGGTTTCGGACTGAGAAATTTTTGAAATTTATTTTATCCTGCCACTTCTAAAGAAGCAATAAAATCTTCAATCATGCGACGATAACTTTCTTCCGGCGTGGCTTCTTCGCGTTGAAAATAACCTAAAAAACGTAAGGTAATATAACCATGGATTAAGCTACGTAATTCTCGACTTTTATGCAGTCGTTCTTCATTATTAAATGGATAAAAAGCTAAAAGTTGTAAGATAATTTGATTGGTTTCATGGATGCCTTCAATTAATTGTTGGTTTTGCGTTTTCGGCACACTGATAAGTAATTCATAGACTGCAGAATTTTCAAAAGCAAATTGTTGGTACGTTTCAGCATATATCCGAATTGCTTCTGCGCCACTCTTACCCACTAAGGCTCTTCGCAATGCATCATTTAATTCTTGAATTAACAAGTCCACTAGAGCATTTTTTACTTCAGCAATATTTTTAAAGTGATTATAGAGTGAAGGATACTTGATGCCTAAATCAACGGCTAAATTTTGAAAGGTTAATTGTTGAACGCCCAATTCTTCCGCTAGATTGCGGGCACTTTCAAGGATTTTGGCTTTCGTTAAATTCCGTTTTTTTGCCATCTTTCTGACGCCTCCAATTCTTAAATTTTGGACAATTATTAGTTTATCATATCTATTGACTCTTTTTAAACTATAAATTATAGTTTATAATAATAATTTGTAAACATCATTTTTGAAAGAAGGCTGTTTGGCATGCATATTACCAACCGTTCTCATTTGGCCGATCGTTATGGCAAACGAACCAGTGCAGAATTTTTATTACACGAACGTCCTATTTTATCTTTTCCTATTTCTTTAGCGGCCATTCCTAAAGAAGCCCGTTATTTATCCTGGGAATTAATTGATTATGACACGATTCCTCTAATCGGTTTCCCTTTTATTCATTGGTTAGCTGCCAATGTTCCTGTAACCAATGAGATTCCTGAAGACTTTAGTCGAACAGCACTCAAGCCTACCATTCAAGGAAAAAATAGTCTTGCTTCTCCTTTGGGGAAACAGATGATTCCTGCGCTTGCCACTGAAACGTTACCTGAGTTAACCGAACGTTATCTGGGGTTAAGCCCTCGCTCTGGTGTGCACACCTATACGTTATATGTGTACGCTACAAAAAATCCACTAAATTTAAAAGAAGGCTTTTTTGCGAATGAATTGCATCAAGCATTGAATGATCAACTACTCGCCAAAGCCAAATTTGAATTTCTTTACTAGAAAGTGAGGAAATAGAATGTATGAATTAATTAAAAGTAAAATTTTCCGTCCAAGACAACCTTGGGAAAAAAATCTGCTCGTTTTATGGTTTGGCACATTTATGGCTGGTATTGGCTTTAGCTTAGTGATGCCATTTATGCCTCTTTATATCAACACATTAGGTACTTTTACCCACCAACAATTGAATTTTTGGAGCGGAATCACGTTCTCTTCCACTTTTTTAGTCACAACCATTGTTTCACCTTGGTGGGGCCGTTTAGCCGACCGAAAAGGACGCAAGTTAATGTTATTACGCGCTTCATTAGGGATGGCTATCGTCATTAGTTTAATGGGCGCAGTCACAAGTGTTTATCAATTGATTGGCTTACGCTTGTTACAAGGTGTTTTTTCTGGTTATATCAGTAATGCGACTGCGTTAGTTGCTACAGGCACACCTAAGGAAAAAAGCGGTCAAGTGCTTGGTACTTTAGCAACTGGTTCTGTTACCGGCACGTTGCTTGGTCCTCTTTTGGGCGGTGTCACTGCGTCTATTTTCGGTTATCGGCCAACCTTTTTCATTACTGGTACGATTTTATTACTCGTTTTTGTTTTGAGTCTCGTCTTTGTCCATGAAGAGTTTGTGCCAATTGAAAAAAATCAAGCCGCATCTGGGAAACAAATTTTAAAAAAACTAGAACATCCCCACGTGATTCTTGGAATGTTTATTACGACATTAATCATTCAAGCTTCCAATAATTCAATTAGTCCCATCATCAGTTTATATATTCAACAATTGTTGGGTGGTCACGGAAATGTCACCTTAATTAGCGGAGTCATTGCTTCTATTCCAGGGATTGCAACGTTAATAGCCGCCCCTCGTTTCGGCCGGTTAGGCGATCGTATTGGCAGTGAACGCATCTTGACAATTGGCTTAATTTTAGCCATTTTCGTTTACCTACCAATGGCCTTTGTTCAAAATGTCTGGCAGCTTGCCATGCTTCGTTTCTTAGTTGGGATTTCCGATGCCTGTTTACTACCAGCTGTTCAAACGTTGATCACTCGTTATTCCCCAAGTGACGCTGCAGGTCGTATTTTCAGTTACAATCAATCTTTCCAAGCGACAGGAAATGTGATTGGTCCTATGATTGGTTCAAGCGTATCTGCCGCTTTCGGTTATCGTGGAGTCTTTATTTCCACTTCTTGTCTGGTTCTCATTAACCTTCTATGGGTTCGTCGAAGCACCGCCGAATTAAAAAAAGAGAAAAATGATGACTAAGTTATACACAGAAAAGTTATCCACAATTTGAATTTTTAATTTTTCTCTTTTTCTTATTTTAAAAAAAATAGGCATATAAAACAAAAAAGAAAAGCGGATATTTACTGGTTTTACGACCAGCATATCCGCTTTTCATTTGGTTAACTATACGCTTTTTGTTTCACAACTCGTGAAACTTTTTAGACGTATTGTAGTTCTTTTTCATCTTGGTAGGCGCGATCAATTAAGCCGCCCCCTAAGCATTCCATCCCATCATAAAAAACAACAGCTTGACCTGGAGTGACTGCACGCGCTGGTTCCTTAAACGTAACGGTTGCTTTTGTGCCATCTTCAGATAAGGAAACATGCACTGGAATATCTGCTTGACGATAACGGAATTTAGCCGTACAGTCAAACTCTTTTGGCATTGGCGTATCAACAGTAAAATGAACCTCACTAGCTTCTAAATGTGTTGCATATAGTTTTTCATGGTGAAATCCTTGTCCCACATATAATGTATTGGTAGTTAAATCTTTCCCAATCACAAACCATGGTTCTTGTGTTTTACCGCCGCCACCAATTCCTAAGCCTTGGCGTTGACCGATAGTATAATACATCAGACCATCATGTTGTCCTTTGATTTCGCCATCTTCTGTCACCATGTTGCCTTTTTTAGCTGGTAAATAATTACTCAAAAATTCTTTGAAATTCTTTTCACCAATAAAACAAACGCCCGTTGAGTCTTTTTTCTTGGCTGTGGCTAATCCAGCACGGTCAGCAATTGCACGAACTTCTGATTTTTCCATGCCACCCAATGGAAACATTGTTTTTGCCAATTGGGCTTGTGATAATTGGCTTAAAAAATAGGTTTGGTCTTTATTATTATCAATTCCACGTAACATATGCACTACGCCATTTTCATCCGTTTCTACTTGCGCATAGTGGCCAGTTGCAACATAGTCAGCGCCTAGTTGCATAGCATAATCTAGGAATGCTTTAAATTTAATTTCTTTATTACACATGACATCTGGATTTGGTGTCCGTCCTAACCGATATTCTGCTAAAAAATATTCAAACACACGGTCCCAATATTCTTTTTCAAAATTGACCGAATAATACGGAATCCCAATTTGATCCGCTACTTTTGCGACATCTTTATAATCCTCAGTTGCGGTACAGACACCATTTTCGTCTGTATCGTCCCAATTTTTCATAAAGATCCCAATTACATCATAGCCTTGCTCTTTTAAAAGCAACGCTGTGACAGATGAATCGACACCGCCACTCATGCCTACCACGACACGCGTTTTGCTGTTATCTGCCATTTTATCACCATCATTTCAATTAGATTCTGAAATCATCCACGATTTGAAGGTCGTAACTTTTCAGTGCTTTTCATTATACTATTTTTTTGAAATAAGTAAAGCAAGCCGGGCGTATAATGAGAAAATACTTGGAACAAAGACACAGCCAACAAGCTGTTGCTTTCAAATAAACAGAAAACCTGAAGGAACAAGCTACTTTCACTTGTTTCTTCAGGTTTCTCTAAATTATTCTACTTTCTCTAATACACCACGGCTAATTAAGCCATCCATTAAGAAAAAGTATTTTTCTTTACTCATTTCATGTTGTTCATTCTTGAAAATATTCATTGGTTTTAAACCATTTGCCGTTGTAATGGACATTTTCAACTCTTTTAGATCAGCAGTGATCGTAATTTTCAATTTGAAGCCTTCATTTCTCTGAGGCGTTGGATCTAAGGAACGAATCAATTGAAAGTTCCCTGATTTTGTTTCAGTAAAGCCGTTATCTTTTAATGTATAGCGTTTTGCACTAGGATGTACTTTGTAAAAAACTGTTGAGCCTTCAACAGCAGCCGTTGTTGTAAATGCCATGGGTTCCACCTCATTATTTTCATTGTTATCTTCATTATAGCGAAAACCTGTAGCTGCCGCAATCAGATTATTTTTTCAATTGTTGAATCACTGCAACTAGTACTTCAGAAAAAGTCGCAATTTCTTCTGGTGTGTTCCCGTAGCCAAAACTAATCCGGATTGATTCTTTAATAGCTGAGGAATTTTCTCCATACATCGCTGTCAACACGTGCGAAGGATCCACAGTTCCCGCTGTACAAGCCGATCCTGTTGAAATCGCAATACCTCTTAAGTCCAAATGCATTAAGAGCAAATCACTGGGAACTCCTTTTAAATGAAGATTTAAGACATGCGCTAAACGATTCGTTGGTTCACCATTAATTGAAAAATCAATATTGGCTTCTTCTAACGCTTTTAAAATAATCGTTTGAAAACTTTGATAGGCTGTTTTTCTTGCTTGCTTTTCTGCAGAAGTTAGTAATGAAACGGCAGTACCCATGCCAATAATTCCAGCTAAGTTTTCCGTGCCCGCACGTCGTTTTTCTTCTTGTTCCCCACCATGTAAAAGAGGTGGTAATTGGATTGCATCGCTTTTAAATAAAAAACCTACGCCTTTTGGACCATTGATTTTATGAGCGGAAATACTTAATAAGTCGATCCCTAATTCATGAGGTAAAATGACTTCACTTCCATAAGCTTGGACGGCATCTGTATGAAAAATCGCCGAATGATTTTTAAGAATTGCACCAACTTCAGCAATCGGTAATCGATTTCCAATTTCATTATTGCCATACATCATTGAAACCAAGATCGTTTCTTCGCGTAAAGACTTTTTGAATTGATCCATTGAAATCTGACCATTTTCATTCACAGGCAAGTAAGTCACTTCAAAGCCTAACGTTTCTAAGTATTCCATCGTTCGTAACACAGCGGGATGTTCAATTGCCGTAGTAATAATATGTTTTCCTTCCTTTTGACGAGAAAAAGCAACTGCCAAGATGGCTGTGTTATCCCCTTCTGTGCCACCACTATTAAAAATAATTTCGTGGGGTTTGGCTTGTAAGCTCTCGGCAATCGTTTGACGCACTTCTTCCAGAAGACCGTGTGCCTTTCGTCCAAACTGATGAATACTTGATGGATTGCCAAAAGTCGTTTGCATATTTTCAGTCATCGCTTGAATGACCGTTGGATGAAGCGGTGTTGTTGCCGCATGATCTAAATAAATGGGTTCCAAATGACTCGTCCCTTTCCTTATGTTCTGGCGTTATTCTAGCATAAAAAGCTTAAAACACAAAATCAGAATACTTTCTCTTCTATTTATAAAAGAGATAAGAAAAATAGGCCCAACACTATTAAAGTTGTTAGACCTATTTCTAGTTTAAGGAATCACTTATTCTCCTTTTGGTTCTAAACGGAATAATGGACTCATTGGTTTATTTTCATGAATACGAAGTAACGCTTCCCCCATTAACTCAGCGCAAGAAATAATATTCAAGGTTGCTGGTTGGCGGTCTGTTGTCGTATAAACAGAGTCAGTAATACTAATTTCCTTAATTGGCGCATTTTCTAAGGTTGCTTTTGCGCCTTCTGATAACAAACCATGCGAGGCGCAAGCATACACTTCTTGCGCACCATTTTTCATTAAAACTTCCGCCGCTGTGGCTAACGTTTGACCAGTATTCAAAATGTCATCAACAAGAATACATTTTTTCCCAGCGACATTCCCAATAACGTAACCTTCTTGGCGCACCCCATCAATCTCTTCATGGTCGACAATTGCTAAGGTCGCATCTAAGTACTCCGATAAACTACGTGCGCGTTGAACGCCACTGTTTTTAGGCGAAACAATCACAATTTCTTCCCCTACTAATGCTTGTTGACGATAATAATGAGCGAACAAAGGCATTGTAAATAAATTATCTACTGGGATATCAAAAAATCCTTGGACTTGAACAGTATGCAAGTCTAATGTCAACAAACGTGTTGCGCCTGCCTCTACCAACATATTAGCAACTAATTTCGCAGTAATGGGCTCTCTTGGTTTCGCTGTGCGGTCTTGGCGAGCATAACCATAGTAAGGCAAAATAACATTAATTGTTTTTGCGCTAGCACGTTTTAATGCATCAATTAAAATAAGCAATTCCATCAAATGATCATTTACAGGAGCATTCGTTGCTTGGATGATGTAGACATGATCGCCACGAATACTTTCTTCAATATTAATTTGAATTTCGCCATCACTAAATTGGCGCACGGTGCTTTTTCCTAATTCTGTTCCTACTGATGCTGCGATTTTTTCAGCAAGTGGTCGATTTGCATTTAAACTGAAGATGCGTAAGGTGTCATCTTGATAGTTTTCGGTCATGATATCCTCCGTCAATATAAAATAATAGTCGTTTTCATTCATATTCTACCATTTTTTGTCATAAAAATCATGGGATCCTCCTTAATTTATTGAAAGAAACGGTTTTCTTTGTGAAAAAAGCGCTTGTATTTAGGCGTGCCTAAAAATCATTTGCATTTTCTTAAACTATCCCTTATACTGATTTTAAGGCAAACCTAAAAAGGAGGAATTTCATGAGAAAAAGCTTTAACTTAGCTGTTCAAGCGTTAACCGTTCAATATCAAGGACGGACCGCTTTAAATAATATCCACGTTACTATTCCCTCCGGTAAAATTACTGGAATTATCGGACCAAATGGTGCTGGAAAGTCAACATTTATTAAAGGGTTATTAGGCTTGATTAAAACAAAGGAACGTAATGTTTTGTTAAATAATCAAGCGATTGACCAACAAAAAACAACCATTGCCTATGTAGAACAACGTAGCGCCTTGGATCTTAGTTTCCCAATTAGCGTTTTTGAAACGGTCTTGCTAGGAACCTATCCAAACTTGGGACTATTAAAACGCCCAGGAAAGAAAGAAAAGCAAGCAGCCATGGCTGCATTAAAAATGGTGCAATTAGAAGACTATGCGCAACGCCAGATTGGCGAACTTTCTGGTGGCCAATTACAACGTGTGTTTATCGCCCGTGTTTTGGCCCAAGGTGCTGAGGTGATTTTTTTAGATGAACCTTTCGTCGGCATTGATATGTCTAGTGAAAAAGTGATTATGGATATTCTTAAATCATTAAAAAATCAAGGTAAAATGATTATCATTGTTCACCATGATTTGCACAAAGTGTCCCACTATTTTGATGAATTAATCGTTTTGAAAAACCGGCTAATTGCTGCGGGTCCTGTTGAACAAACATTTACTGCAGAAACGCTCCAAGAAGCATACGGTGATTTGTTAGGTGATTTATTAATACAGGGGGTTGCAAAATGATTGCTGCATTTATTGATGGTTTATTCCGTTATCAATTTTTACAAAATGCCCTTTTGACGTCTATAATTGTCGGACTCATTTCAGGGGTAATTGGTTCATTCATTATTTTACGTGGGATGTCTTTGATGGGTGATGCGATTTCACATGCTGTTTTACCAGGGGTCGCTGTTTCTTATATGTTTGGTTTCAATTATATTTTTGGCGCTTCTATTTTTGGCTTATTAGCTGCATTATCGATTGGCTTTATTACCCAAAAAAGTCCACTAAAAAATGATACTGCCATTGGTGTTGTCTTTAGTTCTTTTTTTGCTTTAGGGATTATTTTTATCTCTTTTGCAAAAAGTTCCACCGATTTATATCATATTCTGTTTGGAAATGTATTAGCGGTCGCAGATACCGATATTTTAATTACTTGTGTCGTCGGTGTGATTGTTTTGATTTTTGTGGCATTGTTTTATAAAGAGTTGCAACTCACTTCTTTTGATCCCACAATGGCTCAGGCCTACGGTTTAAATATTCAATTTTTCCACTATGCATTGATGTTTTTACTAACATTAGTCGCTGTTTCTTCTTTGCAAACCGTCGGAACTATTTTAGTCATTGCCATGCTGATTACACCAGCGGCAACAGCTTATCTATTAACAAATCACTTACCAACAATGATTGGCTTAGCCTCTACTTTTGGGATTTTAAGTTCAGTGATTGGCCTATTCTTCAGTTATTCTTATAACTTAGCTTCTGGTGCGACGATTGTTTTAACCGCCGCCTTATTCTTTTTATTGGCTTTCTTTTTCTCACCAAAGAAAGGCCTAGTATTTGTAAACCGTGAGAAAGAAATGGAGGAATCAACGAATGAAAAAATTTAGTTTATTTTTTTTAACACTTTTAGCAGGGTTAACGTTAGCTGCTTGCGGGAATCAAGCCGCTGAAAAGAAAGAAAAATTAGCAATTGTGACAACGAACTCGATCTTATCCGATTTAGTGAAAAATGTTGGGCAAGACAAAATTGAGCTGCATAGTATTGTGCCAATTGGGACAGACCCTCACGAATATGAACCGTTACCAGAAGACATTGCGAAAGCTTCTGAAGCGGACATTTTATTCTTTAACGGCTTGAACTTAGAAACAGGCGGAAATGGCTGGTTTAACAAATTAATGAAAACGGCCAAAAAAGTTGAGAATAAAGATTACTTTTCTACAAGCAAAAATGTTACGCCACAATATTTAACAAGTGCCGGTCAAGAACAAACAGAAGATCCGCATGCTTGGTTAGACATTGAAAATGGCATTAAATATGTAGAAAACATTCGTGACGTGTTAGTAGAAAAAGATCCAAAAAATAAAGATTTCTATACAGAAAACGCGAAAAATTATACCGAAAAACTTAGCAAACTACATGAGGAAGCCAAAGCTAAATTTGCTGATATTCCTGATGATAAAAAATTATTAGTTACAAGTGAAGGTGCCTTTAAATATTTCTCCAAAGCTTATGATTTAAATGCCGCTTATATTTGGGAAATTAACACAGAAAGTCAAGGAACACCTGAACAAATGACCACGATTATTGATACCATTAAGAAATCAAAAGCACCTGTGTTATTTGTTGAAACCAGTGTCGATAAACGTAGTATGGAACGGGTCTCAAAAGAAGTGAAACGACCAATTTACGATACACTTTTCACAGACTCTCTTGCCAAAGAAGGAACAGAAGGCGATACGTACTACAGCATGATGAACTGGAATTTAACAAAAATCCATGATGGCTTAATGAGTAAATAAATAATAAAGAAGAAAGAACCAAGTTGACTCCTCCTCAACTTGGTTCTTTCTTCTTTATTTAACTAATTCCTCAATATCAATTACTCGATCCACAATTTCCTCATAAAAATCTGCTTCATGGGAAACCAGAAAAACCGTTCCTGGGTAAACGTGAATTGCTTCTTGTAAACTTTTTTTGGCCGCTTCATCAATATGATTGGTTGGCTCATCTAAAAATAACAAATTACTAGTTTGCATCATTAGTTCCGCTAGTTTTACTTTTGTTTGCTCACCACCACTTAACAGGGCTAACGACTGCATTGCTAACTTATCTGGTAAACCTGCCCTAGCCAAATGACTTCTTCGCTCTTTAATCGTTGTATCTGGAAAACGATCTGATAAATAGTCTAGCGGCGTTAACTGCTCATTAGGCCACGCTAAGTCTTGGGTAAAATAAGCAATTTTTGTATTCAGCGGATAATGAAATTCTCCATCTAATGAAGGAATCACTTTCGTTAACGTTTTAATTAATGTTGATTTGCCAATCCCATTAAAGCCTTTCAATGCGACTTTTTCACCGACATGAACCATTAAATCTAACGGTTCTAACAAAGGTTCCCGATAGCCGACAACTAACTTCTGGGTCGTTAGTGCTTGCGTTGCAACTAACCCTTGATAAGGAAATTCAATCGCTGGCTTAGTCAAGGAACCAGGCGGAGTCAATCGTTCCAACCGGTCCAATTGTTTTTGTCGACTTTTAGCCATCGTTGCTCGATTTCCAGCTTTGTATTTACGAATATAGGCTTCCATTTTTTCAATTTTTTCTTGTTGGGCCTGATACTGTTTCAAATAGGTTTGTTTATTCTGCTCTTTTTGTGCAAAAGATTTTTCTACATTTCCAGTATATTTGGTTAATTTGCCAAACTCAATATCTGCGATGCAATTCGTCACTTCATTTAAAAATTGATAATCATGAGAGACTAATAGAAAGCTTCCTTCAAAATTATTCAGATAGCGAACAAGCCATTGAATATGTGTATCATCTAAATAGTTGGTGGGTTCATCTAAAAGTAACACATCAGGGGCCTCTAACAATAATTTTGCTAAAATCACTTTTGAACGTTGACCACCGCTTAGCTCCCCTAACTTTTTATCCAAACCAATTGCTTGTAGTCCTAACCCATTGGCTAAATCCTGAATAATCGTGTCGATTTGGTAAAAATTACTTTCATCTAAATCTGTTTGTAATTTGCCTGCTTGTTCTAAAAGTTTTTCCGAAGCCGTTTGACTGTATTCTTCATAAAGTTTTGTCAGTTTCGCTTCTTTATCAAAAAGTTCTTGAAAGGCTTGTTTCAAAAAATCAACCATCGTTAGTGATTGTTCTACAGAAACATGCTGATCCAAGTACCCAATCTTGCAATTTTTTTGCCACTGAATCGTTCCTTCGTCTGGCAATACTTCCCCCGTTAAAATTTTAATTAAGGTGGATTTGCCGACACCATTTTGGCCAGTTAAGCCTAAATGATCTCCTTTATTCACTTGCAATGAAGCCTCTTCATACAAGACCTTTTCGCCAAATCGATGCGTTAAATGTTCAATAGTTAAAATACTCATTTTCGTCACTTCTTTCTTGTTAACTGATTATTTTGGGACAACAAAAAAAGAACCACGTCTGCACGTCGTCCATCCTGACAGAAATCCCGACAACCGCTTGTACGTACACTCAAATAAGACTAGCTTTTCTAGTCAAAAAATGTGCTATCAAGCGATGAAAAAATTAATTGCTCGGCTCCACAACAGTGCTTCATCTGTTCTTAAACTATCGGGAGCTACTTTTCTTGTTAATTTATCAGTTAAAACAAAAAACATGTGAATCACCTTTCTTATGCTTGTATTCTACCATAGAATGACAAGAAAGCAAGCCACGTTGGTTTATAACGAAAGGAGCCCACAAACAATCATTTTGTCGGCTCCCTATCCCTATTATTCTGACAAATAGTTTAATGCATAGCGTACGTGGTACTCTGCTGCTAAAAGTAAGGCACGTTCATCAATATCAAATTGTTCATGATGGTGTCCAAAATGAGTAGCAGGATTTTCAGGGTTTCGTGAACCGACCCGTCCATAGATACCAGGAATTACCGCTAAGTAATCAGCAAAATCATCCGCCCCTAAACTTTTAGGATGATCGGTCACAACATTTTCAAAACCAACAATTTCACTGGCTACCTGCTGTGCACGGTTGGTTGCTTGTTCTTCATTAATTAATGGATTCGCTGCCGCATAAACAGAAAAATCAGCAATTTCTGTGCGATGAGACTGGGCAATTTCATGGGCAATTTCTTCGACTCGTTGTAAAACAAATTGGCGCGTTTCCTGACTAAATGTTCGAACAGTACCTTCAATGGTTGCCTGGTTTGCTACAATATTATAGCGTGTTCCTGCTTGTAAAACGCCAATTCCTACTACGACAGAATCTAAAGGATCAATC
The DNA here is from genome assembly GCF_050536915.1 of Enterococcus sp. DIV1316a. Lineage (NCBI taxonomy): Bacteria > Bacillati > Bacillota > Bacilli > Lactobacillales > Enterococcaceae > Enterococcus > Enterococcus sp. DIV1316a. The sequence goes on from NZ_CP172913.1 coordinate 1,688,472, forward strand.
TCGCGAGCTACAATTTTTTGTAATTCCACAACGATACTGGCCGCTGCTAAAACAGCATCTCGGCCATTCTGTGGTTGGGCGACGTGACTACTTTGACCACTGACTTCAATTTTAAAAATATCACAAGAGGCGTTGGTGGCGCCTTTGGTAGCGACTAATTTTCCGACCGGCACACTAGAATCTAAATGAATCCCAAACACTTGGTCGATTGCTTCTAAATAATTTCCTTCCACAAATTGTCGAGCGCCTGCACCAATTTCTTCAGCTGGCTGGAAGGCCAGTTTAATCGTTCCTGAAAAGGTATCCTGATGTTTTTTGAGCACTTTAGCTGCACCTAGCAATGCTGCCGCATGACCATCGTGTCCACAAGCATGATTGAGTCCTGGATTTTTAGAAGCATAGGCAGCACCTGTTGCATCTGGCAATTCCAACGCATCAATATCTGCACGTAACAAAATCGTTTTGCCAGCGCCAAGACTTCCTTCAATGGTTGCTAAAACACCCGTTTCCCCTACTTCTACAAAAGGAATAGCTAAGGCTAGTAGTTCTTCTTTAATTCGCTTAATCGTTTCATATTCTTTTAAACTTGCTTCAGGGTATTGATGAAAATGACGTCTTAAATGGATTATCCATTCCTTTTCTGTAGCAATAGCTTCTTGGATTGTTTGAATCGTTGTTGTACTCATTATAAATGCCTCCTTTATTTTTTACCAAATGTTTCCCAGGCCGGAACATTGGCGCCTTTTGATGTTTCCGCAATGACCTTTTTCGTTTCTTCTTGTTGATATTCTTCTACAACTTTTTGATAAAGTTTATTCTCTTGATCTTCTTCTCGAGCCACGACAATGTTCACATAAGGTTTCGCTTTTTCGTTTACAGGTTCTAAGAAAATAGCATCTTTATCTGGTGTATACCCAGCATCGACAGCCATGCCGCTATTAATCACTGAAGCATCGACATCTTGTAAAGCGCGCGCTGTTTGCGTAGCATCTAATTCAGTTATTTTCAATTGGCGTTTATTTTCAGTAATATCACTGACAGTCGGTAGTTGCTGTTTCGCAGGATCAACTTTTATCAGTCCTGCAGTTTGTAATAAAATTAACGCCCGCCCACCATTCGTTGGGTCATTAGGAATAGCAATTTCTCCGCCGTCTTTAATTTTCGTGATATCTTTCAATTTATTAGCGTAAATTCCCAATGGTGCATTGACTGTATTGCCAATTGATACTAATTTCGTCCCATGTTCTTTATTGTAATTGTCTAAAAAGATTTGATGCTGAAAGGCATTTAAATCAATTTCTTTTTCTGCTAATGCTGCATTTGGTTGCGTATAGTCTGTAAATTCTACCAATTGTAGATCAATATTTTTCTTTTTCAAACGGTCTTTGACCGATTCCCATTCATCATTTTTTGTTCCTACAACCCCTAGTTTAACGGTTTCTTCCTTAGTATCCTTCGCAGACCCCGATGCACAACCTGCAATCGTAAAAGCTAATACCCCAATAAGTCCAATTAATTTACTAAATTTTTTCATTTGTCATTTCTCCTTTTTTCTAATGTGATGTTTTTTTGATTAATTGATTACTAATGGCTTGACTGATAAATACCATAATTAAAATAATTAACGTGGCCATAAATGTCACATCGGTTTGAAACCGATTGTATCCTCGAGTAATCGCTAAGTTGCCCAGACCACCGGCTCCAATCGCTCCTGCCATGGCTGTTAATCCAATCAAATTAATAATTGTCACTGCTGAAACACGAATAATACTTGGTAACCCTTCAATTAAATAAACCCGAAAAATAATCCCTAAGGGACTCGTCCCCATGGCTTCTGCCGCTTCAATAACGCCAGGATCCACTTCTAATAACGCATTTTCAATTTGACGCGCGAAGAACGGAATTACGCCAATAACTAATGGGACTAACGCTGCGGTTGTACCAATTGTCGTTCCTGCCAAAATTCGTGTTAATGGTTGAATCAGTGCGAGCATAATGATGAAAGGAATAGAACGACAAACATTAATAATTTTTTCTAAGACGCTATACAGGGGTGAATTTTTCAAAACACCACTGGGGCCAGTACTGACAAGCACGACACCCAATAAGACTCCTAACACACCAGCAATCAATGCTGTCCAAAAAACCATGTATAATGTTTCCCATGTACTTTGAAGAAACTCTTGTTTTAATTGGACAACATTCGGAAAATATTTCTCAAATAATTGATACATTCTCAGTTCACTCCTTTTTTAAATCACCTGTAAATTCTGCTTTTGCTTCGTTTGCTGATAGGTTTTCAAAACATTGGTTCGCACGCCTTGTTTCGCTAAATAAGTAAGGGCTTGTTGACGCTGGGCCTCATCACCAGAAAGCACCACAATTAAATGGCCAATAGGAACGTTTTGAACAATTTCGACATTGCCATAAAGGATATTTGTATATACCTGATATTGGCTATACAATTGTGCAATTAATGGCTCGTTCGTTTGATCTCCCACATAAGAAAATTCAATTAATTCTTGATTTTTATCTAAATCAGCTAATTTAGGATGTTCAAGAATCGTGGTTAATGCTTGGTCAATATGAGTTGCTGTCCGAATAAAATCTTTGGTTAAAGGTTGTTGGGGTTGACTAAAAATCGAAACAATATCGTTTGATTCGACAACGCAGCCATTTTCCATCACCGCGACTTTATTACAAATTTCTTTAACCACTTGCATTTCATGGGTGATTAAGACAATCGTCAAGTTCAGTTCTTGATTTAACTTTTTTAACAAGGCTAAAATCTGTCCCGTTGTTTTTGGATCTAACGCACTCGTCGCTTCATCACAAAGTAAAATTTCAGGATCATTTGCTAAAGCGCGGGCAATCGCAACCCGCTGTTTTTGCCCTCCTGATAGTTGACTGGGGTAAGCGTCCCGTTTTTCACTTAGTCCAACTAGCTCTAATAAATGGCTGATTTTTTGACGCCGTTCACTTTTACTTAGCCCAGAATATTTTAATGAAAAATCGATATTACTAAATATAGTCCGCTCTTTCATCAAATTAAAATGTTGAAAAATCATTCCAATCTTTTTTCGTTGTTGTCGTAATTCCTTTTTAGAAAAAGTTAAAATATTTTCTTTGTTAATAATAACGGTGCCCGCTGTTGGTCGTTGCAATAAATTAATTACCCGTACTAGCGTACTTTTTCCAGCACCGGAATAACCAACGATTCCGTAGATATCCCCTTTATCAATTGTCAAAGACACATCTTGGACAGCCTGAATTTCTTGTTTTTTTTGTTGAAATGTCACACTGATATTTTTTAGTTCAATCATTCTTTATCCCCCTTCATTCTTACCAACCTGCATTTTTTCATAAAAAAGAAAAAAGCATCCTCAACGACACAACTCGAGTTGTATCGTTGAGGACGCTTTTTTGCGTGTTACCACCTCATGTTCAGAATTTGCTCACACAAATTCCCTTTTCAAGTACGGAACAATATGTTCGATACCCTAGCTCGATAACGGGAGCCCCCGTCGCCGCCTTGTGTTTAACACTCGGAGCGCTTGCTCAATAGCCATTTTCCAAAACGTCTTTGTCACCTATTCTCAGCTACCTAGGCTCTCTGTTAGACAAATCAAGTCTTGTACTTACTATATCACTGCTTTTTTATTTCTATTCATTTTAAACTGATTTTCATCTGTTTTCAAAATTAAACAGACTAGAGTTCCTATCCCTTCAAGCATCGAGTAATCGCAGATAATAGCTACTCTCTCTTTGCATCAGTCGTAGTGCTCAACAGGATTTAACTGTAACGAGAATCGCAGCTTTGGCGAGAATCGTAGGAACACTTTCGTGTAAATGACACAACTTGTCCTTCGGTCACCCTGTACTGTTCATCACTTACAAAGGCCATACTGCGTCGAGTAATCGCAGACAGCATCTACTCTGTCGCTTCGCGCCAGTCGTAGTGCTCAACAGGATTTAACTGTGACGAGAATCACAGCCTTGGCGAGAATCGTAGGAACACTTTCGTGCAAATGATACAACCTGCCCTTCGGTCATCTTGTACTGTTCATCATCTACTCTGTCGCTTCGCGCCAGTCGTAGTGATTCACAGCAAAAAGCCCTTCACTAGCGTTTTGCTAGTAAAGGGCGAATGATTCGCGGTACCACCTTTTTTCGAAATATAACTGATTCTTTATATCTCATCTCTTATCCAAGTCTTTATTAACTTGGTGCACATGGTAACGGGTGCTTAGCCGAAATTGCTTACTTATCAGCAATTTATTCTCAGAGGCCATCTTCAACTTTTCTGAACCTTGTCCCTTTTCACCAATCAGGACTCTCTTTTGAAGGTCATCAAAATTTACTCTTCTCTTCAACGAATGAATAGTTATCTGTGATGTTGATTTACACTTTACTAGAGAAAAAAGAGATTGTCAACAGTTTTTCTTAGAAAAAAATCATTTTTCTTTTTTTACGAAAGAGCAATTGACAAACTTTCGTCTATACGTTATTCTATTTCTTGTGTACGAGATTTGTACGATTTTTCAAAAGGAACTTTGACGATTACTCGTCGCAGTGTAGCCTTTGAAAATGAACTCTATGGGTTTCACTTCGTTGCAATCCTCGAGTTAGTTTAGCCTTTGAAAGTGCCGCCTTAGCTCAGTTGGTAGAGCACCACCATGGTAAGGTGGGGGTCGCCGGTTCAAGCCCGGCAGGTGGCTTTTTGGTAAAATCCCAACTCTTTAATAAAGAGTTGGGATTTTTTTGTTTTGCCTACCCTTAGTGTTCTGTCAAGATGAGAAAATAACAAAAGCAATTTCTTCATTCCACTCGTTATGGTATATTTTAATTGTTAAATAATTATTGGAGTGGAGTACAATGATGAAACAATTACCTACAGAATCAAAAAAATTTGATTTAAAGAATTGGTGTATTGAAAATAAAGCCTATCTTCTATTGATCATTTTAATTTATCAAGTGGCAGTTTTATCCATCGGCATTATCAATTTCCCTTACTTAGATGATAATGCTCGCCAAGTCGCTGGAATGACAGATTTTGGTACGACTTACGCACGTTGGGGCAGTGAATTTCTCTCATGGTTTGTTCAAGGAAGTCGTCATTTGACAGATCTGGGCTTGACCACACCGATTCTAACAGGTCTTATCTTATCTCTCACAAGCATACTGGCAATTTATATCATCAATGACCAAAAAATTAGCTGGGGTTCCTCTTTAGTAGCTACTTTAATTGGCCTCAATCCTTGGTTCCTCCAATGTCTTAGTTTCAGGTTTGATAGTCCCTATATGGCATTGAGTATTTTTTGTTCGTTTCTTCCTTTTTATTGGTGGCAGCGTAATTCTTTTACGTTTTTCTTGGTTTCTGTCTTTTCACTGTTTGTTATGTTTAATACTTACCAAGCCTCGTCAGGAATTTATATAGTTATCGTCTTATTCCTTACTTTCAAGCAGTTACTTGCTGGAGAAAATTTCATTGCTCTTTGTAAAAAAGTCGCACTTGCTGCTATCGCTTATCTACTTTCTATAGTCAGCTACCTTATCGAGTTAAAATTTGTACCTTCCGCAACAAACAACATTGGGGGCAGTCAGGCCTTACCAAGTTTGCACGATATTCCCAGTGTGGCTTATCAAAATAGTTACCATTATTTTTCAGAGCTATTGAACCAGAGTAATCGTTTATGGCTCTTATTACTGCTCCTACTGCTTGTTTTATTTTTTATTAGTCATCTATCAAATAGTAAAATCAACTTGGGCTTAAGTTTCCTTTATTGTATCTTGTATTTAGGACTTGCTTCTCTCTTAAGTTTTGGTATTTTTATTGTCTATTCAAGAAATATCGCTGGTGATGCGCCTCGCTATATTTACGGATTTGCTGTTTTTGTTACAATCAGCATGTTAAGTTTATTTAACAATCGACAAGTGAAAGCAATTTATCTAACTTCGTTACTTGTGGCCAGCTTGTTATCTTATTATATTTTATCGTTTGTTTTGGTGTATTCTTCCACATTAAACTATCAAAAAGAAGCATTCAATCGCCAAGCAGCTGTTTTAACAGATGATTTAAAAAATGTTGTAACAAACGAACGAAAAAAAGTTTATTTAAATACGTTTTTCAAAAATTCAACTGTTTATGCTAATACAAGTCGAAACTACCCAATTCTTTCAAAAATCGTGCCACCAAATGACGGTCTATATTTCCCTAATTACGTTTGGTTCAATACTTCATCGAATTTAGGAGTAGAGATGGCACCACTGACCGATACGGATATGTCTAAAAATCAAAAAGTAGTAAGTAATCACTTTTATGACATTTATACAAACAACAAAGAAATATTTGTGTTTATGAAATAATTTGTTCCATCCAAAAACACTTCTTTTGCAATAAACGTGACTGTATGGTTTGATTAAGATGGATTAAGTATTCTTTTCGGGTACATTTATTACTTCCTGAAACTTGTTTATTTCCCATTTTTCTTATGAAGTAACAAAATTTTTGAGAAAAAACAGCTCGTTTTCTATGTTATGATAGAGAAGTGAAAATCACCAGAAAGGTTGTTGCGGACTATGAGAACTCGTCAGAAAAAATTATTTTTATTTTCAATGATTTTATGGTTAGTTGAATTTTTAATTACACGGATTTCTGATTCTTTTCCAGGAGCAACGCCGTTGTTCGTTGTGATTTGCTTGATTCAAGGAATTCTTTTTACTTATTTCTGTCTTGCTTTTTTCTATTATCCGCAATAATCAGTCAAGAAAAGCAATTAGAGCAGATTCAGCAAATTTCTGAAACCGAAAAAATGGCACGTCCTCGTTTTTAGGACGTGCCATTTTTTAAAGCATTATTTGTGTAAAAGCCGTTCGTATCGGCTGTTGAACTTTTTGAACAGCAGCGATTTGATGGCCTTTTGCTTCAGTCAATTCTTTTTCAATATATTCAGGATAGTAGGTTGCCAAATAACCCAAGACCCAGATAGTTGGATCTGAAATAACCGTCTCTGCTAATGGATACAAATAGGCAAAATGCAACCGAATTTCTTCTTCCAAATGCTGTAGCATAATTGGATCATCATTTTCTAAACGATTCCTAAGTTCAGTACAAATTTTGGAATAGATCGGCGTATTTAACGGTCCGGTTTTCCCTTCTAGTAAAACTGTCTGAGGCTGATTGTCATACCAAAGAAAAGTCAGTGGTTCTGAAAATTGCAACAGTGCTAATTCTTCAATGAACCATTCCCGAGCAAAATAACTAAGTGCTTGGTTCATAACTAAATCTTTTGCGACTTCCACAAATACTGGTTTAGGCAAATATAAACTGGTTTTAATGTTCGCTAATTGTTGATAAACGGGCAATTGATCGCTTACTAACAAGTTCCTTTTAATTGCTTGAATTTGCTGCGTTTCTAATTGTTGATACGCCTCTTCCACTTGCATTAATTGCTGTTCTAACGTTTTTTGTTGTGCTAGCGTTATTTTTTTAGTTTGAAGTAATTGCTTCAATAAAATATACCCTTCAATAAAGCGACGACTTTGACTATAAATTTGCATATAAATTGCCGCTGTTTCAAGGTTCTCAAAATAAGTCTCTTGGAACGCTTCTGCCAATGCTAGTGCTTCGTCAGCTTCACCCATTTCCAACAATAATTGGACAATTTTTTGGTTTACTGGCGGCGTTTGTTGTAGCTGATAGGCTTGTTGAAAATTTTCTAAAGCGGCGATCTGATTATGTTCTACAAGTGCTTCTTCTCCTTGTGCAATAAAACGTTCATAGTTTTTTGGAAATTCATGAATGGTACTCATATCTAACCTCCTTTATTTCTTATTTCAAGCAGATGAGCCTGGGACAAAAATCACTTTGTATTTTTGCTCCAGGCTCAAAACCTGATAACCGGCGGGAATAGAACCAACACTACGCGTTGCTCGGAGCTATACACTTCTGTCCCGACCTCGATTTTAACTATTCAAACGGACTTTTTTAGTAAAGATTACGAATAATAATTGCCGTTTCTAGGTCGCCTTCAGCGTTCATCTTTTCCGCCTTTTCTTCTAAACTATACCCAGCAAAACTTTCGTTTGTTAAAACATCTGCTACTGTAAATTTAGCAACTTTTTCAATACTGACTGCATCTGGTGCTACTTCTTGCACGCTATCCCAGCCTGTATCAATAAAGACTTTTGTATCTTCTGTAATCGCTTCGTTTGCTTCTAACACCTGCATAATTTCTTTTAACTGTGCATACGTCATAACCTCGACTTGATTTTCCATTTAAACGCCTCACTTTGCCATTCCTTTTTTAGGATTGGGTTTTAATTTTAGACTTTTTCTTTAATTGTTTTTAATGCGTGATATAAGGCATATTTCATTGGTTTGGCTTTCCATTGGAAATTGCCCATTAATTCTTCGACATGACCACCAAAGGATTGTTTGAATTTAAGAACCCCATCACTTCCATCAAAGACACCGTCAACGCCATAAAAATTATATTTGGGAATGTTATTTTCTACTGTGTAAGTTAACATTTTATGTTGAATTAAATACGGTGCATAGTATTGTTTATATTTTTCATACGTACCACTAAACAAGTAAACAACTTCTTGTGGATGAACAATGAATAAGGCGCCTGCTAAAATTTCAGGTTCATCTGATGTTTTCATTTCTTTAGCCTCGTCAATCCGTTTGCGCACGGTACGAACTTCATCTTCAAATTCACGTTTCTGGTTATTTTTTTTACGGCTTTTAGGATTGGCAATTAACGCTTCATTGACTTCGTTGAGCGTCTCTTGTAATTTGCGTAATTTCTCATGAAGATTTTCTAAATAAGTAGCAAAGTTTAGTTCCGCTACCATAAATTTCGCTCGTTCACCAAACTCTTCATAAACAGCTTGGTAATAAGCTAAATCCTTATCTTCAAAATTACGTCGTGCACTTGTTTCTTCCGTTAATTTCTTAAAGAGAGGTAACTCTTCGTAACGAAGTTCTCGGGTTGTCACTCCATATTCCCATGTTTTCTTGATGTCATATTTAGCATCTTTTCCATAAGATTTCCAAAGATCTTCTTCTGTTAATCCAGCCATATCTTTGACAAACAGCCAACGTGGCGCGCCATCAAAATTGTGCACATCAAACCCTTGGTGTTCAAAACCAATTGATGTGAAATAGTCAAATGTTTCTTGATTGACCTTTTCAACTTCACCGCCATTAAAATCACGTAAACAAATTTGTTTATTTGGAGTAAAGGTTAAATAAAGGCCATCATTTTTTTTCACATATTTTTTTAAGCCTGTGAAAAAGGCTTCTATACATTTTTTATCTGTATAATCCATCAAAATTCCGCCGTCAATGTCGAAAGCATAACCAATTTTGACTTTTTTCTTGCTTAGGATACACGCAGCAATTAGTTGGCCTTCTCGTTTGACGCCAACGTATTCACAATGCCAGCCACGTCGTTCCAATAAATGTTTCATTTCGGGTGTTTCTAAAAAGTTACCTGCAGGATGTGTCATTGCAAAGGTAGTAAATTCTTGTTCAGTTAATGTACTAAACTGATCCATATCAAACAACTCACAATCTTTTTTTGTTAAATAAATTAGCACTTTTCAGCTTAACCTACTTTTTGCTTTCTTTCAAACAAAGTTACCTAACTGGCTAATTCTTATTTTTCGGTTCTTATTAATTATATCTAATTTTGCTAAAATGCAAACAGTTTTCAACGGAAAAAAAGAATTTCTTTGGAATCTTTCATTTTTGACTAAATATCTTTCTTTTATAAAAAATATCTGAGACAAAAATCTAAAGTGATTTTTGTCTCAGATATTAAAACTCATGAAAACCCGTTGAACATCTTTCTCTCAGGTTCTTGATTTACTCAACAGTTACACTTTTGGCTAAGTTCCTTGGTTTATCAACATCGTAGCCTCTTTGTAAGGTTGCATAGTACGCTAATAATTGACCTGGAACAATGCTAACTAAGGCAGAAAGTAACGGATGAACATCTGGAATAATCAGTTGGTCCTGTGGTTTTGCCAAGGATTCCAAGGCAATCACAATATTTCTTGCTCCACGACTTTCGACTTCCTTTAAATTGCCTCTTGTATGGGCTGCGACTTTTGCATCTGTCACAATCCCAATCACAGGTGTTCCTTCTTCAATTAAGGCAATCGTTCCATGCTTCAATTCACCTGCCGCAAAGCCTTCTGCTTGAATGTAGGAAATTTCTTTCAACTTCAAGGCCGCTTCCATGGACACATAATAGTCGACTCCTCGCCCGATATAGAAGGCATTTCGAGTATACGTCAGATAATCTTCCACCAAGGCTTTCATTTGTTGTTTTTCATCAATCAAGGTTTCCATGACAGCTGCTACCACGCTCAATTCGTGAGCCACATCAAATGAGACGGCTGCTAATGTTTGGCGTTCTTCACCAATTGCTTTTGCTAAAATAGCTAAGACAGCGATTTGAGCAGTATAAGCTTTGGTGGAAGCGACAGCAATTTCTGGTCCTGCGTGTAATAACAAGGTATCGTCCGCTTCACGTGATAATGTTGAGCCAGCAACATTTGTTAATGTAAGTGATGGATGCCCTAATTCATTAACCTGTACCAGTACTTGGCGACTATCTGCCGTTTCACCACTTTGACTTAAGAAAATGAAGAACGGTTTTTCAGATAAAATAGGCATGTTGTAGCCAAATTCGCTTGATAAATGAACTTCCACAGGAATACTGGCAATCGTTTCAATTAAAGATTTTCCGACCCAACCTGCATTATAACTTGTCCCACAAGCAATAATGTAAATTCGGTCACATTGATTAATTTTTTCAAGTAACGCCTCATCTAAAGTCACTTTTTCACCTTGAGTATACGCTTGAACAATTTTGCGCATCACTGCAGGTTGTTCATCAATTTCTTTGAGCATATAAAACGGATATGTTCCTTTTTCAATGTCATTTAAATCTAATTGCGCTTCAAAAGGTTCTCGGTTGATTACTTGTCCTTCTGGCGTTTCGATTACTACTTTGTCCGCTGTAACAGTTACAATTTCACCATCAACAATCTCAACAAATTGATTGGTTTCTTTAATCATCGCCATCGCATCACTACAAATAACATTAAAGCCTTCGCCTAGACCGATAAGTAACGGGCTTTTATTTTTCGCTACGTAGATAGTATTGGGGTCCATTTTATCCATTAATGCAAAAGCGTATGAACCTTTAATTTCGGCTAAAGCCGCTTTAAAAGCATCTTTTGTTGAAAAACCATTTTCAGCAAAATGAGCAATTAATTGAACGACGATTTCAGTATCTGTATCACCAATTAAGTGAGCACCACTTAAAAATTGTTCTTTTAATTCTTCAAAGTTTTCAATGACACCATTATGCACTAATGCAAAGCGTTGATCGCTTGAAACATGGGGATGTGCATTGGCGACAGTTGGTTCGCCATGAGTGGCCCAACGAGTATGACCAATACCAACTGTTCCATCGATTTCTGGCGTTAATTTTGCTGCTAAATCGGCAATGCCCCCAACTGCCTTAACTACATGGGGCTGTTGGCTTTGATCATTCACACAAATCCCAGCAGAATCATAACCTCTATATTCCAATTTTGTTAATCCTTGAATCAAACTTTCCGTGACATTTTCTTTCCCAATCATTCCGACAATTCCACACATAATGCTAATTCCTACTTTCCAATTGAAATTCTGTATTTACTAGGTCCTGTTTAACTAGCAAATCCCATTATATGTTTCTACCTGCGTGATAACCGCTTTGTTCTAACTTCACAATTAGTTTTTCTTTGTTATCTGTAGAGTGCAGTCCCTAGAGCCACCCGCCGAATCTTCGATAAGCTCTCTCCTCGTCACCTGAACGTTCAGGTCTGGCGCTATCCGATATTGGTCTATATACCTCCTTTGTAAATATATTCCGTAGAAACATAAACAATCATACAATTAAAAGTAGGTACTTGTCAACAAAAATCTAAAAACCGAAAATTGGTCTAGTTCTTTAAAGTTGTAAAAAAAGAATCTAGTACACTCATAGTAAGAGAAAGTACTAGATTCTTAATAATAAAAAAATATCCGTTCTATTTATAGAACCTTATCAATTTGTTATTTATTGGAATGGATTATAAAACCGGCCACCATTCACATGGAACAACCAGAAACTGATTCCTAATAAGCATAAGGCAAGTATCATTACCGAAAAATCACGCAGATGAAAAGGTTGTTGCGCATACCACGTTCGATTTTTCTTTTGACCAAAACGCCTTAATTCCATAGCGGTACTCACAGTTTCAATTCGATCTAAACTAGATAGGATTAAGGGTAAAACGATTTGTGCTACGCCTTTGATTCGTTGGCCTAACCGTCCCTTTTTAGACATCTCATAACCTCGCGCTTGTTGTGCTAAAGAAATATTAAAAAAATCTTCTTGGATATCGGGAATATAACGAATAGCCAGCGCTACTGCATAACTAATCCGATAACTCACACCAATTCGATTCAAGCTGGAGGCAAATTCACTAGGATTTGTTGTTAATAAAAAGATTAATGCCAACGGAATCGTACAGAAATATTTTAAAACTAAATTAAATTCATAAAATAATTCTTCTTGTGTCAAAGTAAACTGTCCGATTCCTTCCCAAATCACGGTACGTGATTGATATAAATCAACCCCATATTCAGGTGCAAAAAGGTAAACCGTTAAGATATTTAACAAAGAAAAAATAGCAATAAATTTAATAACAAAAGATATTTGATGCCATTTAATATTTGATAATTTTAACAAAACAAGCGAAACCACAGACATTCCTAACAGATAACGAGTATCATACGTGGTCATACAAGCCACAGAGACAACGATTAAAAAGACTAATTTGCTTGTGCCATTTAAGCGATGAATCCAGGTTGAATCAGGATGATAGCCTAACATTTGTCGTTCACTCATCCAAAACGCACCTCACGATCGTAAGCAACAAATTTTTCCGTAAATAGCAAGGGATTTTCCAAGCCTAACGCTTTAGCAAAGGTAAACAAGCTCGTTTCTTTTAAAGAAGCTGCTTGAATTAATTTTTCATCTGTTAAAACAGCAACTGGAGTCGCATCTGCTAGTAAACGTCCATCACAAACTACTAACGCACGTGTTGTATATTCCAACATTAAGTGCATATCGTGAGTGATCATTAAAATAGTCACACCTAAGCGGTTCAATTCTTCTAAAAATGTCATCATTTCTGTATAATGTTTAAAATCTTGCCCAGCTGTTGGTTCATCTAAAATTAATAATTCAGGTTCTAAAACTAAGATTGATGCAATAGTTACCCGTTTTTTCTGCCCAAAACTCAACGCAGAAATCGGCCAGTTCCGGAAGGGATACAGCCCACAAATATGTAAAATATTCGTCACACGTTCCTCAATTTCTGCTTGTGGCACATCTCGTAAAACTAATCCTAAAGCTACTTCTTCAAAAATCATTTTTTTAGAAATCATTTGATTGGGATTTTGCATCACATAACCAATTTTATCTGCACGTTCTTTGATTGAATAATTGGAAAAATCCTGTCCCTCCCATAAAATCTTGCCCGATTGAGGCGTGATGAACCCGCAAATTATTTTAGAAAGTGTAGACTTCCCGGCACCATTTTTTCCTACAATGCTGATCATTTCTCCATGATGAATAGTTACTGAGAAGTCATCTAACACTTTTTCACCGTGACGATCATATTGATAGGACACTTGTTCCAAACGTAATAGTTCAGCTCCTTTGACTGCACTAACTGAACTAGGTTGGACAGACCACTGTGTCATTTTAGGCAAAACCGTTTCGCCTGATACTTCGGCTAATTTGTCTAAATGACTAACTTGTGTTAAATCAATCCCAGCATATTTCATGGCTGTAACGTACAAAGGTTCACGAATCCCTTGTTGGGTCAACGTATCTTGACGTAACAATTCATCTGGTGTTGTGTCAGAAATAATTGCGCCCTCATTCATGACAATAATTCGATCAACTGATTCGCAAAGAACGTCCTCTAAGCGATGTTCTATTATTAAAACAGTCGCTTTTGTTTCTTGTTGAATGGTGTCAATCAAAGTCATTGTTTCTTGTCCCGCTCGTGGGTCAAGATTAGCCAAAGGTTCATCAAAAAGTAAAATTTTTGATTGGTTAATTAGAACGCCCGCCATAGATACACGTTGTTTTTGACCACCTGACAAATCTTGTGGACGGTGTTGCAATAACTGATTCAGTTCAACAATCTCGGACCATTTGTGGACCGCTTTTTTCATTTCTGCTTGTTCAACTGCATCGTTTTCTAAAGCAAAAGCAATATCCTCAGCAACCGTTAAGCCGATAAATTGCCCATCGGTATCTTGCAAAACAGTTCCTACATCAAAAGACAAATCAAATAGACTTGTTTCTTGGATATTTTTACCAGCAACCGTAGCTGTTCCTTGAATTTCACCTTCATAAATATTGGGAATTAACCCGTTGATACATTGCGCCAATGTTGATTTACCACTACCACTAGGCCCAACGATTAAAACCTTTTCTCCTTCATAGATGGTTAATTGAATCCCCTTTAATGTCGGTTCAGATTGGCTATGATATTGAAAGGAAAAATTATTAAAAGTAATGATTGGTTTTTTCATTCGGCCTCACCTCAGTTTCTCCATAAAAGAAAGGGTCTGAGCATTAGCAAAGTAATTACTAGGGCAGACCCTTAACCATTTAAATTATTTCGACAGTTTCTTAATCTTTTGATAAACTGCCTTTCTTTGTTCTTGTTGATGCATAAGCTTTCATCAACAATGTTCCAATAATCCCCACAGCGACAATATTTGAAACAGTCGCGAATACGCCTTGTGTAAACACTTTACTTGCGGGTTCACTATAAATCAAAATATCCAAGCTAGGCGCGATTAAGCCCCAAACGACGATATTGCCAAAGGCTTGGAAAATATTGAAACGCACCATGTCATTTGTTGTAAATTCACCATGTTGAAGATCCATTTTACGACCAGCGAAGCCAAAAATAATACCAATAATTCCTGAACAAATAATCCAGCTCCACCAAGCGCTACCATACGTGGTAAAATCTTTTAATGTGTGACCGATCAAACCAATTAGCCCTCCAGCTACTGGTCCAAAAACAACTGACATTAAAGCAAGAAATGGATACGACGTTTCTAAGTTCGTATTAGGAATCCCAGTTGGAATTACAACGAATCGACCTAAAATAACAAAAACTGCAGAGCCAATTCCAATTGCTACAATTGTCTTGACGGACATTTTTTCTTTCATTTCGCTCCTCCATTCTATAACTCCATTGATTTACAGCCGCTCCCTTCTTGATTTTATCAAATAAAAAAAGAAGATACGCGGTGCATCTTACTTCTAAAATAGTACCCTTTTAACCGCTCTATGTCAATGATAGACGGAGCTTATTAGCTATTTTCTTTTTTTGATTTCCAACAAAGAAACCAGACACTTAACGCAAGCTAGCATTAAGTGTCTGGTTTCTAATTGGTTCTTATTCAACGCCGATTTCTGCACGTACTACTTCAGCAATTTTATCAACGTAATAATCAACTTTTTCTTGTGTTGGCGCTTCGGCCATCACACGTAACAATGGTTCTGTTCCAGAAGGACGAACTAAAATACGACCTTCGCCATTCATTTCTGCTTCTGCTTGTTCGACAACTGCTTTGATTGCCGGAACTTCCATTGCACCATTTTTATCTGTGACACGAATATTGACTAATTTTTGTGGATAAATCGTCACTTCATCCGCTAATTCAGATAATTTTTTGCCCGTTTGCTTCATAACATTCAACAATTGAATCCCTGAAAGCATACCATCACCTGTTGTGTTGTAATCTAAAAAGATCATGTGACCAGATTGTTCGCCACCAAAATTGTAATCATTTTTACGCATTTCTTCTACAACATAGCGATCACCCACTTGCGTTACCACATCTTTTAAGCCAATTTCTTCTACAGCTTTATGGAAACCTAGATTACTCATCACCGTTGTAACGATTGTATCTTTTTTCAAACGTTTTTTCTCAGCTAAATATTTAGCACAAATATACATGATTTTATCACCATCGATAATTCGTCCTAATTCATCGACTGCAATAATTCTATCGCCGTCGCCATCGAAAGCCAAACCAGCATCTGCGCCTTTTTCAACAACCATTTCTGCCAAAGCTTCAGGATGAGTGGAACCCACACCATCATTGATATTCAATCCATTAGGACTTGTTCCCATTGTATAGAAATCTGTCTCTAAATCCGCGAAGACACGATTGACTGCTGTTGCAGTTGCTCCGTTGGCCGCATCTAAACAAACAGTCATATCTGCTAAATCGCCAGGAATACTTTGAACTAAAAATTGCGAATATTTTAGTAAGCCTTCTGGAAATTCATCTAATGAGCCTAAGCCTTCTGCAGAAGGTCTTGGTAAGGTGTCTTCTTCTGCGTCTAACAATGCTTCAATTTCTGCTTCTTGATCGTCTACTAATTTGAAGCCATCTGCCCCAAAAAACTTAATCCCATTGTCTTCCGCAGGATTATGTGAAGCTGAAATCATTACGCCAGCGGATGCTTTTTGTAAACGAGTAAGATATGCTACACCAGGTGTTGAAATCACCCCTAATTGGAAAACTTCAATCCCGACTGATAATAACCCGGCAATCAATGCTTGTTCCAACATCTCACCTGAAATACGTGTATCGCGGCCTACGAGAACACGAGGTTTTCTTGAACTATCTTCATGTTGACTCAACACATAACCACCGTAACGCCCTAATTTAAAGGCTAATTCAGGTGTTAACTCCTTATTTGCAATTCCTCTTACACCATCTGTTCCAAAATATTTACCCATTTTGATTCTCCTTAGTCACTTGATTCTCTGTATTTTCAGTTGAACCAGCAGTTGTACTTTCTACTGTTGATCCCTCACTTGTTGTTTCAGAAGTATTTGATTCTACTTGACTGGATGTACTTGGTTGTACTGCTTGGCTACCTGAGCCAACCGTTGTTGAACTTGCAGGTTCCTCTGAAGTTTCATTTGTATTTGATGACTGTTGTTGATTGTACACGGGGCTCAAAGAAACGTCAACCTCATCTGGTGTAACTACGTATTCTCCATTAACGGGAATAGTCACTGATTGTTTTGTTTCTTTGCGAATATCAGAAATATCTACCGGTACCTCAATTGATTCTAGCGTATCTAAAATTGATTGCGGGCCACTGACCCTAACTTGGTACGTTGATAAACTATAATTGTAATGAGCGATCCCAGCAGGTGGCGTACCTGTCATACTAACATTCAGTGGTACATCTTTTGTTGGCGCAGTTAAGCCTACTGTTACTTTGACTTGTGGTGCTGGATTTTCGATACTTAGGACTTGACCTTTGGCATCTAGCGCTTGAACATTTACCGTTTGTTTAATCGTATCAATTGTTTGTTTGGCACTTGAGACTGGCGCAATCACTTTGTCAATTGCTTTCGCTGTTTCTTCTCCAGTTGTTACTTCTACGGTTTTCGGATCTACAGAAATATTTTTTACTTTGTAGCCTTCTTTTTCAATGTTATCAGAAAGTTGTGCTTCTACATCGAATTTTTTTGTTACTCTCTTTTCAATCGTTACAGTCACTGTTTTCGGTTCAATTTCAGCTGTAACAGCTGAACTTAGTCCCCGAACTGTCAAAGGCACTTCCGAAGTCCCTAATGGCAATTTGGTTAAGTCTGCGACCACTTGGAAATTTCGCGTGTCAGCATTTGATTCCATGTTTAATTGAATGCGGTTCGCACTACGCAAATGAACATTCACACTCTCTTCAAATCCAGAGACATAATATTTGTCTTTATCGTATTGGACTTGGACAGGAATATTATTCAATGTTTCACTATACGTTTGGCTTGAACCTGAATTGGAGGGATTATTGCCTGTTGCATTGGCATTAAAAAATAACAACAATGCAAACAGCAATGAAAGCAAACCATTAAACCAGCTTTTTTGGGAGGCTTTTCTCATTTGCGTTTAACCCCCTTTGTTACATCATCGATAAAATGCTGCAAAGCACTTTTTTTATCTTCCGATGATTCCGAAATTAACTCCTTACGCAAAATTGTTAAATACTCTTCTTGCGTTAGTCCAGGAATTAATTCATTGTTCAACGTCAAACTAACGTCACCAGTTTCTTCAGAAACAACAATCGTAATGGCGTCACTGACTTCACTGATACCGACTGCGGCTCTATGGCGCGTTCCAAATTCTTTTGGAATTAAATTGCTTTCTGATAGCGGTAAATACGCACTAGCAACAGCAATTTTTTCATTTTTGATAATCACTGCACCATCATGTAGTGGTGTATTTGGAATGAAAATATTAATCAGTAATTCACCAGTAATATCGGCATCCAAATCAATACCTGTCTCAATGTATTCATCTAAACCAGTATTGCGTTCAATGGTTATCAAAGCACCAATTTTCCGTTTTGACATGTACTGAATGGCTTTGTCAAAGGCCTGAATAATACGCTCATCTTCTTGTTGCGCACCTTTATTCGGGCGGAAAAACGAACTTCTCCCTAGATGTTCCAGCCCTCTTCGCACTTCTGGTTGAAAAATAACAACCGCGGCGATTACACCATACATAATGACTTGATTCATTAACCAAGATAATGTATGTAGACCAATTATCTCGCTTAGAATGCGGATAATGATAAAAACAGCGACACCTTTTAATAGTTGAACTGCTTTTGTTCCACGAACAAGCATGATTAATTTGTAAACGAGGTACCATACGACTAGGATATCTATGATATTGATAACAAAATCCTTAGATAAGAAATCCGTTGAGATGACTTGCTGCCAATAATTCAAATCTAATAATTGATTCAATTGAAACGACATCATACCCCTCACTTCTCTCTCAAGATTTCCTAACAAGTATACCACATTATTTTCTTTCATCACAGAACGCAAGCGGAAACATCAAAAAAATTTAGGAACTTTTTCAAATAACTTGAAATTTTTCATCAAAAAATCGCATTTCTAACTAAAAAACGTGTCCAAGCAAAAAGCTCAGACACGTTTTTTTGATTTCTATTTAATCTTGCTCACGTTGTTTTCTCTTGGCTGCTCGTTCTGCGCGGCGGGCAGCCCTTCTTGCTTCCACTTCCGGATCAACTACGCGTTCTTTTTTCACTCGTGGCTTCTCGTTCTCTGGCGCAGTTATTTCTGGTTCACTTTGTTTTTCAAGTTTTGCTCGAATTTTTTCTTCTTGACCAGCTAAACGAGCATAATTATAGAACCGTCTCTTAGCATCATTAATTGTTTTATTAAATAACAATTCCGCTGTATCTGGTTGACTAGATTCTAAGGACGCAAAGCGAACTTGTTGGCGCATAAACTCTTTCATTAATGAAAAATCTGGTTTTTTGAAATCCAGTGTCATTGGTTCTTTGCCTTTTTCTCGCAATAATGGATTATAGCGATATAAAGACCAGTAACCTGAATGAACTGCGTCTTTCGCTTCTTTCAACGTTTGACTCATCCCACCTGCTAAACCATGTGTAATACATGGTGTATAAGCAATAATAATCGATGGTCCAGGGAATTTTTCCGCTTCTTCAAAAGCTTTAATCGTCTGCATTTGGTTTGCACCTGAGGCAATTTGAGCGACATAGACATTTTCATAAGTCATTGCCATCATCCCTAAATCTTTTTTAGAGGCATATTTCCCACTGGCAGCAAATTTCGCAATCGCTGATGCCGGAGTTGCTTTGGAAGTTTGGCCACCTGTATTGGAATAGACTTCATTATCTAAAACTAACATATTTACATCCGCGCCACTAGCTAACACGTGGTCAATACCGCCGTAGCCAATATCGTAAGCCCAGCCGTCCCCACCAATCATCCACTGACTTGGTTTGACAAAAAGATCTTGATCGTCATAAATTGCTTCCAATAAAGGTTGATTTGTTTTTTCTTCAAGCAAAGCTGCACGTAATTTAGCTGCACGTTGTTGCGTACCTTCACTTTCGGACAGATGTGCTATCCAATCTTCCATCAATAAACGTAAAGAATCACTGGCTACAGAAAAAGCTTCGGTCATTTTACTAGCTAAACGTTCGCGACGCGCTTGCGTTGCTAACAACATGCCGTAACCAAACTCGGCATTATCCTCTAAAAGAGAATTTGACCAAGCTGGACCTTGTCCTTGTTCATTCGTAGTGTAAGGTGTCACACCCGCTGCAGCACCCCAAATCGATGAGCAACCTGTTGCATTAGCAATCAGCATTCGGTCACCAAACATTTGCGTCAATAATTTAACATAAGGCGTTTCGCCGCAACCAGAACAAGCACCAGAAAACTCTAATAAAGGTTTATTAAATTGCGAACCTAAAACAGTATTCGGTTTTGCTGGGTTTTCCTTTTGACGTAACGTCATAGCAAACGCCCAATTCATAGCCTGTTCTTTTTCTTCTTCATAAGGTTTCATTACTAAAGCTTTGCCTTTAGCTGGACAGGCTTCAACACAAAGACCACAGCCAGTACAATCTTTGACTGAGACTTGGATACGATACTTCAAGCCGTCGGCACCACGTAGATCACGCACAATGAACCCTTCTGGCGCTTCAGTCATTTCTTCTTCATCTGCTAAGAATGGTCGTATCGCCGCATGAGGACATACAAAGGCACACTCATTACACATAGTACATCGATCGCTAATCCACTCGGGTACTTCTAATGCAACTCCACGTTTTTCAACTGCCGCAGTTCCCAAAGGCATCCGCCCATCTGTCATCCCATTTTTCGCTAGTGTCGCAACAGATAACGCATTCCCTTCTTGACGATTAATCGGTTCAACAATTTCATGAACAAAATCACTAACATTTTCTGAACGTTTTCGCGGTTGAACTTCAAGCGTTCTCCACTCTGCTGGAACAGTTACCTGATGCAACAATTCAACGGTCTTATCGATTGCTTGAATATTTTTTTCGACAACTTTCATGGACTTATGACCATAACTTTTCAGTGCTTCTTCTTTTAAAATTGGCAACACTTGCTCAAAAGGCATAATTTCCGCTAATTTGAAGAAAGCTGTTTCCATCGCGGTATTAATTCGCCCGCCTAGTCCGACTTCACTAGCTAATTTCACTGCATTGATTGTATAAAACTGAATCTCATTTTCAGCTAGATACCGTTTTAATTGATTGGGTAAAAATCGTGCTAGTTGTTCATCATTCCAAATGGTATTTAAGAGGAAAGTCCCGCCTTTTTTTAACCCTTTTACTAAATCATAAGTATGCAAATAAGCGGCTGTATGACAAGCCACAAAATCAGAATGTTCAATGAGGTACGTTGAACGAATAGGCGTCTCGCCAAAACGTAAATGAGAAACGGTCAACCCGCCTGATTTTTTTGAATCATAATAGAAAAAGCCTTGTGCATACTTGTCTGTATGATCACCGATAATCTTAATTGCTGACTTGTTCGCCCCTACTGTCCCATCAGAACCAAAGCCCCAAAATTTAGCTTGATAGGTTTTCGGATTCGTCAAATCAAGTGGTTTGCCAACTTCTAATGAAGTATAAGTTAAATCATCATCAATCCCAATTGTAAAACGCTTCTTCATGGCAGAACGTTCTTTCATTAATTCATCAAAAACCGCAACAATTTGATTTGGCAGCACATCTTTAGAACCTAAACCATAGCGCCCACCAATAATTGTTGGGCGAATGTCCGCTTCATACATCGCACTTTGGACATCCAATAATAACGGTTCGCCACCAGCACCGGGCTCTTTCGTCCGATCCAAGACAGCAATTGCTTTAACTGATTGTGGTATTTTTTCAAGAAATGTTTCAACTGGAAATGGCCGATAAAGATGGACATTAAGAAAACCAACTTTTCTTCCTTGTTCTTGTAAATAATCAACCGTCTGTTCAATTGTTTGTGCAACTGAACCCATTGTGACAATCACTTCTTCTGCATCTTCTGCGCCATAATACGTCACCAAATCATAATTGGTTCCCCG
The DNA here is from genome assembly GCF_050536915.1 of Enterococcus sp. DIV1316a. Taxonomy (NCBI): domain Bacteria; kingdom Bacillati; phylum Bacillota; class Bacilli; order Lactobacillales; family Enterococcaceae; genus Enterococcus; species Enterococcus sp. DIV1316a. Next base: position 1,710,538 of record NZ_CP172913.1, read on the forward strand.
TAACCGGTTAATTTCTGTCATATATTTTTGAACAATACCAGGTAATTTTTCATAATAAGGATTTATTGTTTCTCGTTGTTGAAAGTGAATATCTGGATTTTGGTTCATTCCACTAACGGAAGGGTGATTCGGGTTCATGCTCCGACGACGAAATTCGGCTAATTTCTCTTGATTTACTAAGGGTGCTAATTCTTCATAGTCAAGAACTGCCACTTTTTGAATTTCATGACTTGTTCTAAAGCCATCAAAAAAGTTCATAAATGGAACACTCGCTTCAATCGAAGCTAAGTGAGCCACTGGTGCCAAATCCATCACTTCTTGTACACTGCTTTCTGACAACATAGCAAAGCCTGTTTGGCGTGCGGCCATTACGTCTCCTTGATCACCAAAAATATTTAAAGCATTCGTGGTTAAAGCTCGGCTCGCCACATGAAAAACAGATGGTAATAGTTCTCCAGCTATTTTGTACATATTAGGAATCATTAAAAGTAACCCTTGTGAAGCCGTATAGGTCGTGGTAAGCGCGCCTGTTTTTAAAGAGCCATGGACCACGCCGGCAGCACCAGCTTCCGATTGCATTTCGACTACTTTCACAGGTTGACCAAAGATATTTTTCTTACCTTCGGCCGACCACTGATCAACAAGCTCAGCCATTGTTGAACTTGGTGTTATTGGATAAATGGCTGCTAATTCTGTAAAAGCATAGGAAATATAAGCTGCTGCAGCATTTCCATCCATTGTTTTCATTTTCCGCATGTTTTTCTCATCCTTTATATCTAAAAAATAGAATAGTTGCACGCATATTCTTGTTTATTATAGCGTAAAAACCAAACATTTGAAACATTTTTCACAAACATTCTTTAGAGTTTCCTTTTCCAGTTACAAATTATCTCTATGTTTTTATATATAATTAGTTTATAATAACAACTGAAAATAACGATCTACAGAAAGGGAGAATATGTTGAAAACTCTTCAAAAAAATAAATTTATTATCCTTGCTTTTTTACTACTAACCATCATTTTTTATTTTATCCCTTACGCTCACGATGAATGGATGTGGGGAAGTCAAGAAGGGCTTGATTTATTAAAAAACGGCTTTCAAGGATACAATGGACGCTACTTTGGAAATATCTTCGCTTTAATTATTACTCGTAGTGTTTTAATTAAAAGCTTGTTTATGAGTGGCACGATTCTATTATTACTTACAGTACTAACAAAATTCACTAACCTAAGTTTAGATAGAAAAACAACTGCAAATAAAAAATTTCTTTTGATTTTTAGCCTAGCTCTGCTTATATTAATTCCCACAAAACTTTTTCAACAAACTTATGGATGGCCGGCAGCTTTTGTGAACTTCGTTCCTCCTGTCATTAGTTTAGTGGTTTTTTTCATAATAGTGAATTACTTATTTACTAATGAAACAGCTAATTTAAAACACCCTGTTCTAACAGGTATTGTTTTAAGTTTAGGGACTCAATTTTTTTCTGAAAACATCAGCGTTTATATCACATTCCTTGCGATTGCTTTATGTATTTATTCTTGGAAAACCAGAAAGATGATTGATTCGTTCTTACTTGCTTTTCTAGTTACAAGTTTCCTTAGTTTGATTATTATGATAATTAATCCAGCCTACTTAAATGCTGCCAATAATACTGATGGCTATAAAAAAATCAATTTATCGCTTTCATATTTTTACTATAAAACAATTGGACCGATGGCAGAAAATATTTTTCATCAAAATCGTTTCATTAATCTTTGTATAGCAACGTTAACTTTATTAATCTCTAAAAAACAAGATAAAGATATTTTACAATCAAAGACAATGGAGCTTATAAATAAAGGAGCCCTATTTTTTATAAGTACTTATACGGTTTTCTCTGTCTTTATTTACCCTTATTTCACAATATCCTATAATCGTAGTCAAGATTTCACTGCACTATTAGCTTTACTATACTACCTTTCAATATTTATATTTATACTCATTCAATTTAAAGGTAATTTAAAAGCAAAACTACTTTTCTTGTTCTTATCTATCGTATGTACAGCTGGGCCTCTTTTCATTGCTGAGCCCATCGGTCCTCGGTCATTTTATATTACTTACGTTTTTTGGATTATACTTATTTTGCAATTTATCGCTTATTATTTTAATTTACAAAGTGAAGCAGAAAACAACCATGAAATACTGTTTATAACGAAAATTCTTAAACAAGGAATTCTTATCTTATTAACCTTTTATACCTTGATGTTTGCATATACCTACAGGGTAGAACAACAGAGAAAAGAAATTATAGATGAGGCAATCGCTAATAAAGAAACTTCCGTAAAATTACCTTTATTACCAAATGGAGAATACTTTTGGGAGAAAGGAACAACCTCAGAATATTGGATACGCCGTTACAAAACATTTTATAACATTCCACAAGAAATAACGATTACATTCGTGCCGATGGAAACAAAATAAAAAAAGAGCCATAAGGCTCTTTTTTTTAGTACAACTCCAAATATTGTTCTCTTTCCCATTCAGAAACGGTTTGACGGAAGGCTGCCCATTCCATTCGTTTCGCTTCTACAAAATTGGCAAAAATGTGACGACCTAATGCATCAATCATTACTTGATCTTTACGTAATTCTTTGATGGCATTGTGTAAGGTTGATGGCAAATCTTCAATTTGTGCATGTTGACGTTCTTCCTCATTCATCACATAAATGTTACGATCAACCGCTGGCGGTGGCGTAAGTTCATTACGAATACCATCCAAACCTGCTTGTAATAAGACTGCCATTGTTAAATACGGATTCGCTGAAGGATCGACAGAACGTAACTCTAAACGAGTCGATAAACCACGAGACTCAGGAACTCGAATGAGTGGTGAACGATTTCTGCCGCTCCAAGCTACATAAACAGGTGCTTCATAACCTGGTACCAAGCGTTTATAAGAGTTCACTGTTGGGTTACATACCGCAGTATAGGCACGGGCATGTTTTAATAAACCACCTAAGAAATGATACGCAGTTTGGCTTAAGCCCATCTCTCCTGACTCGTCATAAAAAACATTACCTTCTTCATTAAATAATGACATATTGCAGTGCATACCAGAACCATTAATTCCAAACAAAGGTTTTGGCATAAATGTTGCATGCAAGCCATGTTTGCGCGCAATAGTTTTCACAACTAATTTGAACGTTTGAATATTGTCACAAGCATCAACTACATCAGCATATTTAAAGTCAATTTCATGTTGACCAGGTGCTACTTCATGATGCGAAGCTTCCACTTCAAAGCCTAAACTTTCTAACTCTAAAACAATATCACGGCGACAATTTTCACCTAAATCGGTTGGCGCAAAATCAAAATAGCCACCTTTATCATTCAAATCAGTGGTAATTTCACCATTCTCATCTAATTTAAATAGGAAAAATTCTGGTTCTGGTCCTAAGTTAAACGAAGTAAAGCCTAATTCTTTCATATCTGCTAAGGCGCGTTTTAAATTACCGCGGGGATCTCCGGCAAAAGGGGTACCATCAGGATTGTAAATATCACAAATTAAGCGCGCAACTTTTCCATGGTCGCTTTCCCACGGAAAAATCATCCATGTAGATAGATCAGGGTATAAATACATGTCACTTTCTTCGATACGAACGAATCCTTCAATGGATGACCCATCAAACATCATTTTATTATCTAATACTTTATCTAGCTGACTCACAGGAACTTCAACATTTTTAATTGTTCCCATAATGTCGGTAAACATTAGTCGTAAAAAACGTACGTTTTCTTCTTCTGCAATATGTTTAATCTCTTCTGCCGTTTTGGCTTTTCTTGTCATCGGTCTGATCCCCATCCTTCATTTTTATTGGCTGCTGAAACGTTAAAGCCTTGGTACATTCGATTGGAACGGATTTTGCTGAGTAAGTCCTCCTTGCGAAAGGATTTCGTCGTATAAAATCTGACGAACATCTGCATCGGTTAACGGACGAGTTGCCTCGGCGGTGTTTTTTTGTTCCTCTAATTTCATTTCATACACACGCTTAATCCCTGCCATGTTCAATCCATCAGATAAATAATCTTTAATTTCTAACAAAACATCAATATCATTTAAAGAATACATGCGTCGGTTGCCCTCACTACGTTCTGGATGAATCAATCCCTGTTCTTCATAGTAGCGAATTTGTCGAGCGGTCAAATCCGTTAGTTTCATAACTGTACCAATTGGAAAAACTGACATGGAACGGCGTAACTCTTTTTCTCTCATCTCCATCCTCCTCTCTTAGTTATTTCTTAGAATAACAATAGAATGACAAATTGTCAAGAACTTATGTTATATTTTCTGACATAAAACAAAAACCTGATAAATATGGACTTTCACATCTTTTCATGGCTGATTTTCTCCTGCTAACCAAAAAAATAGAAATGATTTGTTTTTACAAATCATTTCTAATCAACTTACCATTTTTTATTCTTTTTCGGATTCAGCCAACCATTTAGACTCTTTTTTCGCAAAGCCTTTCACGATATACCGATTTTCATTTTCAGCATATTCTTCTGAAATCATTAGTGTCATCCGGCGAAGTTCACTTAATAGCTGTCCGTCAGTTGGGCTAATTTCTAATTGATAAGGCTCGAGTAATTCCATCATTTGGGCACGGATAGCTTGAACCAGTCGTTCTTTATCTTCAGAAATTTTAGTTGAGATCAATACATTGGGAAATAAGGTTGGGACAAATTCTTTGCTGTCCACTTGATCTCTTTTATTATAAACCGTCAAGCATGGAATATTTTCCAACGCTAATTCTTTAATCAATGTTTGAACTGTGCGTTCATGTTGTAACCGATCTGGCGCACTTGCATCCACCACATGGAGCAGTAAATCCATCGTCCGACTTTCTTCCAATGTCGACTGAAAGGCTTCAATCAGTTGTGTTGGTAAATCTTGAATGAAGCCGACCGTATCGGTCAGCGTAACTTCCATGCCTTGAGGCAATTGCCATTTTTTAGTTAAAGGATCTAACGTTGCAAACAATTGATCCTCTGAATAAGTTCCTGCTGTTGTCAACATGTTGAGAATGGTTGATTTGCCAGCATTGGTATAACCAATCAAGCCAATTTGAAATAGTTCTGAATTTTGTCTTTTCTGGCGGCTTCGTTCACGATGAGCAGTGACTTCTTTTAACTCACGACGGATGCCTAAGATTTTATTCCGAATGTGTCGGCGGTCCGACTCTAATTTCGTTTCACCAGGCCCGCGTGTCCCAATACCTCCTCCAAGTCGTGACAACTGTTTTCCTTGACCAGCCAAGCGAGGCAATAAATAATCCAATTGTGCTAATTCAACTTGTAACTTTCCTTCTTTGGAGCGCGCACGCAAAGCAAAGATATCCAAAATTAATTGTACACGATCAATTACTCGCACAGCTAACGCTTCAGATAACAGTTGATTTTGACGCGGTGTGAGCTCATGATTAAAAATCACAAGATCCGCTTCATAGGCATCTGTTAATTGAATTAATTCTTCCAATTTCCCCTTACCGATTACGGTTTGTCGATCAACTTGTGGTCGTTTTTGTGTTAAAACAAACACCACTTCTCCATTAGCGGTTTCCGTTAAATTCGCCAGTTCTTCCATTGATGCAGAAAATGTCTGATAATTTTTTTCCGTCTCAACTCCTACTAGAATCACTTTTTCATGAGTGGTCATCGCCTACTCACTCTCCTTCTGTTGTAGCCATTGCGCTACTTCTTTTTCCAACTTGGGCAAATCTGTTGGCTGTTGAACCAAATCCCACCAATGCGCAGCCATGCGATTTCTAAACCAAGTCAATTGACGTTTGGCATATCGCCGCGATTGCTGTTTGACTGTTTCAACCGCCATCTCTAATGATTGTTCACCGGAAAAATACGGGAAAAATTCTTTATAGCCAATACCTTGAGCTGCTTGTGCATGTGGTTGCTGAAACATCTGTTTTGCTTCTTCCACCAGCCCTTCTGTCATCATTTGATCCACCCGCTGATTAATACGTTCATATAATAAAGCGCGATCTGTTTCCAAACCTAACAAATAATAATCATAGAGACGAGCTGGTTTTTCCTTCGGGGTCAAAATACTATAACCTGTTTTATCAAAGACCTCTAACGCACGAATGACTTTTTTGCGATTATTAAAATGAATGCTGTCAGCCGCTAGAGGATCCTTTTGTTGTAATAACTGCCATAAAGCTTGATTCCCTTTTTCTTCCGCAAATAAATTGTACGTTTCTCTAATTTCAGGCGAGTCATCTATCTCACGACTTCCTAGTTGAAAATCATAAAGGAGTGATTGAATATACAAACCTGTTCCTCCAACGATAATTGGTAGTTTCCCTTTTTCAGTAATTTCTTTGATTTTTTGACGACCCTCTTTCTGAAAATCAGCGGCAGAATATGTTTCGCTGACTTCACGGCAATCAATTAAATAGTGAGGAATTCCTTCTTTTTCTGTTTCTGTGACTTTAGCGGTGCCAATGTCTAACGAGCGATAAACTTGCATGGAGTCACCGCTAATAATTTCACCATTAAATTTTTTTGCTAAAGCAATACTTAATGCTGTTTTCCCCACCGCGGTGGGTCCTACAATAACTAATACTTTCTCCAATTATGTTTCTCCTTCTTCTTGCCAATTTTGACGAGCAAATTTTGCTTCTTCAGGAAAATCTGTATGAACGCCTGCCAATTTTAGCTGAAAACAATTTTCCATTTCTTCCATCCGATTAACAGTCCACGGCCGCAGCGGTTTGCCAATTGCGATAAGTTCTTTTTCATGAGCCAACACCCAAGACATTTTTGGATGTAAACTATCGACAAGCGCGAATGCCGGTCCCGCTTGACTTAAATCCTCTGCAGATTCATAAATAAAGGCAATTTCTGTCTTAGGATCAGCTTTTTTTAATTTAACTAAACTCGGAAAATAAAAACTGGAATATAAATAACGAAACGGCCAGTTTTTTTGCTTCATTTGTTGGACGACTTTTTTCTCAATTCCTTCATAATGGATAATATCCGTTTTAAGTTCAATATTCAAAAAACCATTGAATTGTTCTTCTACAAGACAATTTAAAACATCTTCCAATGTTGGAACACATTGAACAGAAGAATTTTTCTGAAACCAGCTTCCAGCATCTAGTTGTTTTAATTCGTTTAATGTTAACTGTTGGATTTCACCATGACCATCTGTTGTACGATCCACCGTTTCATCGTGCATAACGATTAAATAACCATCTTTAGAAAGATGAACATCTAATTCAATTCCTTCAGCACCAACACGAACAGCCTCTCTGAAAGCAATACACGTATTTTCAGGATGGGTGCCTTTACTTCCTCGATGTGCAATAATATCTGTCATGCTCTCACTCCAATCTTGTTTATTGTACCATTGGAGTGAGGTGGGTTCAAATATAGGAAAAACGAGATACAGTCATTCGACTACTACCTCGTTTTTTATAAGTAAAATGAATATATTCATTAATCAATCTCTTTTAACTCTGATTCTTTAGTCTCATTTTTCTTTGGCAAACTGTATATATTTTCTACAAAATACAAGGGACGTTTCTTAGTCTCTAAAAATACACGGCCAACATACTCCCCTAAAATCCCTACAGAAATCAATTGGCAGCCACCTAAAAATAATATCATAATCATTAGCGAAGGGAAGCCTGATGTGTCCGCTCCAAATATCAATGTTTTAATTAATACATATATCATGTAAATAAACGCAACAAAAGAAACTAAAAAGCCAAAATACATTGAAATCTTTAAAGGAGCCGTTGTATAAGAAGTAATTCCTTCAATTGCCAATTTCAATAATGCGCCAAAACTCCATTTTGTTTCACCATGTAATCTCTCATCCGCATCAAATTCAATTGCAACCTTTTTGAAGCCTACCCAATTATATAACCCCTTCGTATAACGTTGAGATTCTCTCATTTGCTTCAGCGCCTCTACTACCTTGCGATCAAGTAACCGGTAATCTCCTGCATCTGGTAAAACAGGCGTATTGGCTAGTTTTCCTAATACTTTATAAAACCATTTAGAGGATGTTTTTTTGAACCATGACTCCCCTTTGCGTTGATTTCTTTTAGCATAGACATCTTCATAACCTTGCTGCCAAAGATCAATCATATCAATAATTGTAGCTGGCGGATGTTGTAAATCAGCATCCATTGTAATAACAGCATCATGTGTAGAATAATCAAAGCCCGCACTCATTGCTATCTCTTTTCCATAATTCCTGGACAAATCAATTAAAGAAACATTGTCCGTTTGCTCAATTAATGATAAAACTTCACTTACAGTGTTATCTTTACTTCCATCATTAATGAATAGTATTTCAAAATCAACTTCATCTCTTTTTTCTTCTAAAGTTTCATTTAATTTTTTATATAGAGGACGTATATTATTTGCTTCATTATACGCGGGTATTGAAATTAAAATTTTCTTTTTCACAGGTTAAATCCCCCAAATTTAATACTTGCATACAAATTTTAGCATACCATATTAAACTTTTTTTATCTATGACTACTTCGTACAAATTACTTGAAAACTTCTTGAGAGCTGATAGTTCTCAAGAAGTTTTATTTATTCTTTTAATTCATAATTAACATATTTATCCAAACCGGACTGAATACTATATTTCGGTTCATAACCAATGGCACGTAATTTAGATATATCCGCTAAGGAATCTTTGATGTCCCCAGCTCGCGCTTCTTTGTATTCAACTGGCAAAGTGACTTTCATAATATCATTTAAAGAAGAAATTAACTCATTTAAATCGGTTGCTTTCCCAGTCCCGACATTATACACTTCCCCAAGTGATTGGTCAGAATGAGCGACAAGATTCAACGCTTGAACCACGTCCTCAACAAAGACAAAATCACGGGATTGTTTTCCATCGCCAAAGATATTGAATGTCACTTCTTGATTGGCTAATAAGCGTTTGTAAGAGTCCATCACAATCGAAATAACGCCAGAATAAGGGGAATTAGGATTTTGGTTTGGCCCGTAAACGTTAAAGAAGCGAACAGCGCTTGTTGGAACATCATATAAATGACAATAGTTTAACACATATTTTTCAGAAGCAAATTTATCCACTGCATAAGGCGTTAATGGACGAATTACTGATTCTTCCTGTTTTGGTAAAGTTGGCTCATCACCATAAACCGCTGCAGAAGAAGCAAACACCAAACGTTTTAAATCTTTCTGGTATTTCCGAATTAATTCCAGTAATTGTAACACACTCTCAAAATTGACTTGGTGTGTTTCCACTGGACGTGCTACTGAATCTGCTACACTAGCAATCGCTGCTAAGTGAAAAATGTAATCGAACTGATACTCTTGCAGTACTTTTTCCATTAATTGTTGATCAATCACGCTACCTTCAATGAACGTGATATTTTCAGATGTGTTTAAATTTTCAGTTTGGCCCATTGATAAATCATCAATGACCACAACTTGATTGTCTTTACTATAATAATTTGCTAAGGTTGAGCCGATAAAGCCGGCGCCGCCTGTGATTAGGAATGTTTCCACTTTATTAATAACTCCTTACTATCTTAGTTAAATATACCCAATAGTTTTATTATTTAATTAAAATTGATACACCATCAAACAATTCGACAGTTCTGCTGATTTAATAACTTTTGCTTGTTGGTTGGCATATTTAGATCTTCAACCTAATTTTACCACATTTTCTATTGTCTTTGATGGTTTTAAATATATGACATGCTGTTTTTTACTTATTTGAAATTTTAATAACAGCTATCTTGTTTTCTTTTTTCAAATTTGCTGTATACAAAGCTTCGTTTAACCCTCATTTGTCCATCCAACCTAATATTTTACTGTTAACCATTATTTTTGGCACGCTCTAAACAACTACTCGTATATTTACCCTACGTTTGATTTTCACTGATCAGTTATAGTTATGCGACTCAAGGATTATGTCGTAGTTAAGAGCGCTATTCCCATTTGCAACACTCCCCGTATAATCAGCTTTAACATTAAAAAGCGCTCCATTCATTCTATGCTATATAAATAGCTAATCATATTTGCTTTGCAACAGGCTCATAAAGATAGCTATCCTTATGAGCCTCACCCTAGATGAGAAGGAGAAAGCATTGTTTGAGTAAGTCAAAGTGGTTGGAAATAGTGTCTAACATTAAAGTATTCCCTAGCTTTCAACTGATTCACAAAAGTGATTGAGTTATTCGCTAACTGTCCATCATTCATAGTAGTATATTCTGCATCGTTTGCCATAATCGTATCTTTAAATTACTGCATCTACAAAGCAGTTTACTTCTCGAGTGGCTTGGCTCTGATTAGCAAATACACTAAAATAATATCCAGAAATCTCTAATCTAACTTCTTGTGCATTTTTAATTTGTGTTGAAGCCGTTTCTCTCATAATAATGATTGCTTTGGTTAATCTTAACAGCCCACTCCTCCTTCACACTATATTTCTTCATAGTTTGCAGTTAAATATATGTTCCGTGGATACATATCGACAAAATTTTGGGTGGTTTATTAGTCCTGTTACATTAATTAGCCCCATAAGTACATCTTTCTATAGAATGATCAGCTCTTGCTTTTTAAGCTACTTCCCATTAGCATATCTTCATTTAACTTGAAGCTTAGCTCATTTTCTAAATCAGTATCTTTCTATTGATTTGAAGAGTTTCCTAAACTTGAAAGCTCTTCAGATATAAACAAAGTTTCGGTAGTTTTTTCAATGGCTGTTAACAATTCGTTATCACTTAAATTTGTTTCTTTCATTTCAGTCGTAGTAACTTCTTAGTACGGTTCTACGTAATTATCTGCTGATGTAGCTCACTTGAATTCTCTGTAGTTTATGAAAAATTTATTTTTATAACTGTTGAATGTTCTATCTCTTTTTTATGGGACTTACGGAAATCAGCAATACGAGTATTTGAAAACAGAGCTCCTACCATTAATAATGTGTCCATTGACAGATTTTTTATTTAAGTAAATATCTTTGTATCTTTCTACTCCGTAATTTTGATTTCTTTTTTATACCTATTGTTACTGTAGTGATTTTCTAACACTTTTATCGAACGGTCAAGAACTAGTATATTTTATTTATTCAAATTCAATACTTTATTTAAAAAAATGAAAAATTTTTCTATTAAATCAGAAAAATTCTCCATTTTCTCAAATTATTTTTTTCGCTTAATTATTTTTATGAATTGTTCGATAAAATTTGAAACAATATCTTTGTTAAAAAACATTAATGCAATAAACATTATAAATTCAATAACCATTAATAATCCGGCATCTACTAAAAACAACAAAATAAATTGAATAAGTAAAATCATATGATTGCCTATTAGCCTTGACCAATCTATTTTTATATGAACAAATGATCGAGTATCATAAATTCTTACCATCCAGCCAGCGAAGAGACTGATGGCTGATGCTATCCCGATACCCATTAAGCCAAATGCTGAAATAAAAATATAATTACAAATAATACTTAAGATACCTGATATTATAGATGTATTCATTAAACCTTTTGTTTTTTTCTCGGCAACGTAAAATTGACCATAAAATCCAATGAATCCTGAATAAATAGCAGATAATAATAGTAAAGGCGTTACTTGCCAACTATCATAATAAGCTTTAGCAACTAAATTGGCTGTAAAAAATTTTAAAAAGACAAGAATTCCTGAAGCCACTGTAAATAGCAGAAATGAATATACCTTAAATATTTGTCCGTGAAATTCGTGTTTATTTTTAGAATCTTTTTCTTCCACTAATGAAATTTGCCATGCCTGAGAAAAAACAGATTGAATCATAGAAATTAGAGAGGGAATTTTGTTAGCTACAGCGTAAAGACCATTTGCACCTGCACCTAAAAAAAACAAAATAAAATATCTGCTTGAGCTGTTAACAAACCACCAAAGAACATCATTTGGAATAGTAGGCAATGAAAAAATCAACATATCTTTCATATACGTAAAATCTACAGCTGATAATTTTAAATAACTAAAATAAGGTGTTGTTATTAACAGATATATTAAAGAAACAATTTCTGCCACTACTAAAGCAAGTAAATACCCTTGCAAGCCCATATGAAAATTAACTAAAAAGAGAATGTTAGTAACGCCAATAACTGCTGTCTTTAACATTCCGTTGAATGCAAATACTTTTACTTGTCCATTTCCTCTAGCAAACTGAGCTAAAATCTGTGTTAAAATTTGTAGAGATAATAATAAAACAAAATAGATTAACGCATTTTCCAAAACATTAAAAAAAGACAATGCAACATATAAAGCAAAGGATAAGACGATTCCTATTAATGAAATCACAGCTGAGTTTGACACTACAATACTTTTATTTGCATTCTTATCTAAAGTAAATCGTAAAACTGCTACAGCAATTCCACCAGAAACAATTGGCAGTAACAAGCTAGTCGTCGTTGTAACCAAATCTACAATTCCATACTCTGTAGTAGTTAAATAGTATGTGTATAGAGGAACCAAGATAAATGAAATCATCTTACTTCCTAAATTACCTGCAGCAAAAACAACTGAGTTCCCAGCAAGCTTCTTATATTTTCCCATAGCAATCAATGCCTCCATTATAGAAAGGAATAGCTACCTTGTTGAACTACCCCTAAATAATACCTTTATTTAAATTCTTTTGATAGATAGACAATTCTTCCTAAAAATAACCAGAATATTAAGGAACCGATGGAGTTTACTAAAATAATGTCATTTAAAAACATTCCTGAAACTGCCACAGCTAAAACACTTAATACATAGGTAGCATACCCTTGTTGAAAGAAATTATTAACTTTACTAAAAGAAAAAGCTACAATTTCAATAATTCTCGATACAAAAAAGCTAACAAAAGTTACAACTCCTAAAGATCCAGTAGATGCCAACAAATTAATATATGAATTATGTGTATATTTTTGTGTTTTAGCAATAAACGTTTGTGGCAACATATCTGATGCGTAAGGTAACATGTTCCTAGGAGAAACCCCTACTAACCAACTTGATTTAAATAATTCGATACCACTTTTCCAAAGTGCCAAACGCCCATTCGAAATATCATCGTTATTTTCAACATCTGGACGAGTTAAATCAACTGGTTTTTCTTTGACTGGATTTTTTGTTTTCACTTCATTAAATAGTTCAGGAATATAAGAAAGAATCCATTTAAACAAATCAACAGATAAATAGATTATTCCACAACCTACTAAAGATAACAAAATTGCACATAAAAATTTCACAAGAACATGCTGCTTGTTTATTCTTTTAGAATAAAAAACTTTAAAGAAGGAATAAACGAAGAAAACAGATATTAAGACTAACACTCCAGTCCTAGATCCTGACAACACAATATATAAGAACTGTAAAATAATATTTATTTTCAGTAATAAACCAAGCCATTTATTTCCATAACTTTTTCTGACTAGATATGCAAAAGAGAGTATAATAACAACCACACAAACAGTTGAACCAAAGTTAGGGTCTTCAAAAACCCCAAACAGTCGGCCTTCATAGAAACCTATACGTAGGAAACGAGATCTTGTTTGTAGGTGAACAGTATAACTATATTGAAAGAAAAACATTATTAAAGAAACTAACGCTAAGACAAACCATACACTTGTTAGTAAACCAGTGAATTTTTTGATTAATCTTGGAAAAATTTCGTTGTCTTGTGTGACTTCGTAAACAACTAAAAAATAAATAGATTGCCAAACTAACAATTTAATATTTCCTGTAATTCCATATCTTCTATTAACAATTGAAGAAATAAATATTACAACCAAAAAACCAATTAACCACCAATTATAATTCCACTTCTTTTTACCACGTACAATGTTGACTAAATCAATTAATATTATAATACTACCAAAAATTGCACCCGCAGCATATAGAAGATTATCAACAATAGATGGCAATAAACTGTATGGCCCTATTGCTCTGAACATCAACAGAATTAACATAAAAAGAATATAATACTCTTTGCTTAACTGATTAAACCTTTGCACATTTGATTTCATTAAATTTCCTCCTATCATTTCACCTGATCAATTTCTTGAAGGATTCGATCCCCTATATCTTGACTTGCATGACCAGTTTCAAAAACATTATATATTTTTTTGAAGCGTTCAACTTTTTCAAGATAATCACTATTAGAAAATTTATAAACTTGGTTTATTAATTCTTCTTGATTTGTTGAAACTGGAAAAGGTAAATTATCCAAATCAATCAGTAAGCCTCTATCTTTAGAGTACTCTTTATAGTCATACGCATAAATAAAACATTTTTTTTCTGAAATCAGTGCTTCTCCTGAGCTAGAAGAATAATCAGTTATTAATGTATCTGTAGCACATAAAAGTTCCTGCATATCTTCATAATCAGATGCATCGATAATATTTTGAGGAAGGCTTCCCCCTAAAATTCTTTCTTTATTTTTTGTGTCGTTGGGATGTAAACGCACTAGCATTACATAGGAATTTTTAAATCTCTTTTCAAAAGTTTGCGTTAGTCGTTCCAAAAATGTTATGTCCACTTCTAAATCATATCCTTGACGAAATGTCGGTGCGTACATCACAATTTTTTTATGATAATCTATATTGTAGTGATCATAGACTTTACGGACCAGTCTCTCATCATAGTTAATAAATATATCACCACGTGGTGTACCATTTCTAAACATTTCACCTTCATACCAGAAATTATACGGAACATCCGAAATCGTATTGGCACTTTCAAAAATCAATAAATCACACATCTTAGAATCTTTTTTTGCTCGTTTGACATATTTAGGTGGTAGTTTATCCTCCACTAAACGTTCCATCATTTTCAGAGAGAAACTTGCATGCCATGTTTGAATATAAAACTGATTCTTTCTCTTTTTAGGATATATATTTTTACGACAATTATCTATCCAGATTTTTGCTGTATGTAGCTCATACAATGCTCTAAATGAAGTCAAGGATACCAACCTTATAGAAGATGGAAAAGCTTGCGCGTTCTTCACCCGTTTTTCATCAATAAGCCATACAATATCTAATGCTTCGTTTTGACTAAGTAAATATTCACAAATGTACTTTGGATTGTCTCCATACCCCTGTCCGTTAAAATTACTAACAACAATTTTATTTCTTTTTATTGGAACAAAAAACAAAACAGGATAACAGATATAAAAAAAGGTTGTCCTAATAATTCTGGGAATTACTCTTTTCCGCCAGTAGTTTATTTCATTTTTATACTTTTGTTTCATTTTAGCACTCCAGTTCTTTGCTATCGGATGAAATAACAAGATTCCTTATTTAAAATCTTTTAGTTCTTTTTTTATTTGAGTAGTTGAAATCTCAGGAGTTCTTTCTAAATAAGCAACTTCAACACCCGTTTCTTCAGCTAAATAGTCAAATTTACCTTCCCAGTCGTTCCCCATTACAAAGGTATCAATATCATATAATTTCATATCTTTTACTTTTTGATCCCAGTTTTCTTCTGGAATAACTAAGTCAACGTAACGGATGCCTTCTAATATAGATTTCCGTTCTTCATAGGAAAAATAACAGACTTTGTCTTTACTATTGAGATTAAATTCATCTGTAGACAAACCAACAATCAAATAATCTCCTTTTGACTTAGCTCTCTTTAAAAGATTTACGTGCCCGTAATGCAATAAATCAAATGTCCCATATGTTATTACTCTTTTCATAATCTATTCTCCTCTATTCTAGTCTCAGTTATTTTTTCATTTCTAATAAAATACGATTTCCTATATCTTGACTCGCATGTCCCGTCTCATAAATGTTATGTTCTTTTTTAAAATCACGGACTTTTTTTACATAATCAGAGGCCGAAAAATCTTTGATAGATCTAAGCAACTCTTTTTCTGTTAAAGCAAACGGAAAGGGCAGCTCTTTAAAATCCATCAACAATCCCCGATCCTTTAGATATTCTTCATAGTCATAGGCATAAATAAAACATTTTTTTTCCATAATCAACATTTCTCCTAAAGTTGAAGAATAATCTGTCACCAATGTATCTGTTGCACATAATAATTCTTGCATATCATCATACGAAGAAGCATCTATCATTCCTGCAGGAAGTCCTTCGCCAATTATACGATTTTTGTTTACTGTATCATTTGGATGCAAGCGAATCAACATTACAGCATCTTGATTAAATGTTTTAGAATAGACTTGAATAATTTTAGAAAGTAATTCATTATTCATTTCTAAATCATACTCTTGCCTAAAAGTAGGTGCATACATAATTATTTTTTTTGAAGAATCAATATTAAAATAGCTATATACTTTTTCGATAATGAGCTTATCATAGTTTACTAACAAATCGTTTCTAGGAAGACCGTTTCTAAAAGTCTCTCCCTCATACCAAAATGTATCCTGTACATCAGGAATCATATTAGAAGTTTCAAATAATAGTAAGTCACACATTTGAGAATCTTTTTTTGCTGTTTTTACGTACCTTGATGGCAATTTAGTTTCAACATATTTTTCAATTTGTTTTAATGTAAAGCCAGCATGCCAGGTCTGAATATAAAACTGATTCGCTCTTTTTGGGGGATAAAAACTTTTTCGACAATTGTCAATCCAAATTTTTGCCGTAAACATTTCAAATAATGCTTGAAATGATCGAACATGAACAGTACGAACACTATTTGGACAACCACCGTTTTCTTTAACCCAATGTTTGTCAATTAACCATACTATATCAACCGGTGCCTTAGCTTCCAACAAATAATTACATATATACTTTGCATTATCCCCATAGCCTTTACCATTAAAGTTACTGACTACAATTTTATTCTTTTTAATTGGAAAAAAAATTAAAATTGGATACAGTAAATAGAATATACTATTTGCAAATATTCTTGAAAAGACCCTTGTCTTCAAATAAAGCCACTTATCCTTTAATTTTAAGACCACTTATTAAATCCACCTCTCAGTATAGCTACTTATTAACCTTTCTTAAATACCTCTGTTGCATTTTAGGAAAAACTTTATAAAGCATTGGGTGTATTCGAAGAAATGTTAAACTTAATTTTCTATTTTTAGTAAAATAGGGGTTAGCATAAATAAACTTTTGATTTTCTTTTAAAAAGCCTACTATTCTTTTAGTCATCTCAGGGTATTCTGACTCACTGTCTGATTTCATCATCTTGTCCAAAACATAAAAATTAGCCGCACATACACGTTTGAATGCAAGGTCGCTATATTCTGGCATAATTTCTTGAATAGTATGCCATGCTTGTTCCCAAGAATCAATACTTTCTAAGTCTCGAATATTAAACTTAGAAGCGGTAATGCTTCCTTCTCTATGAACGTAAAAATAATAACTAGCAGTATCTACAACTACCTTTTTACATTGATTTAAAACATCCATAATTACATAAACGTCTTCGTGGGCCTTACCAACTGGATATCTTAAGTCATCAAATATATTTCTCTTATATAGTTTAGCCACCGCATAAACAGATGCTTGTTTACCGATTAAAATCATTTTAGTTGCTTCTTTTTGGGTAACTACATATTTTTCAGAAGGAGTTATCTCAGGCTCTTGACCAGAATAAACACTTGTTACCCCCACAATGGATAAATCAGCATCTTCCTGTACCATATTTTTGTACAATACTTCTAGCATATGTGTATCAATATAGTCATCACTATCTACAAAAGTTAGATACTTCCCTTTAGCAACATCAATCCCTGCATTTCGTGCAGAACTTAATCCACCATTTTCTTTATGAATTACTTTTATCCGCTCATCTAATCTCTTTAATTCGTCACACATTTCTCCTGATGAATCTGTAGAACCATCATCTACTAATAATAATTCAAAATCAGTAAAGGTTTGTGAAAGTATTGATTCAACACATTTTTTCAAATAATTTTCGACATTATAAACAGGAACAATTATACTAATTTCTGACATCTTTAACTCCTTACTTCCCTAAAATTTTTCGATACATAAAATTATATAATGGGCCATTTACTAAATATAGAAGTAAACCCATTTTTTTGGCACTACTTGTTTTAGTATTTTTCATTAACCCAACGAGATTTTTTCTAATCCTTTTTCTAGAAAAATCCAGATATTTTTTATTGATTTCCCCTCTAGGTTTACTTGTTATTTTAAATCCTGTAGATAAATATCCATCTAATACTTTATCTAAAGCTAGTGACGATAAAGCAGGATACTCCTCTACTATTTTATTTAACAAAATCTCCCGTTGAGTAACATTATCGTATTGTTTCTCGTTAAATTTTTGATGTACTATACTCGAATGATTTTGGTAATAATAAATCCCTGGCATGGCTAAGTAATTAACGGCTTTGGCTCGTTTCATAACCTCATAGGTAGGCACTATATCTTCATATAATTTACCTTCAGGAAAACGTACTTCATCAAAAAGGTGATTGCGGTATATCTTATTCCAAGCGTAAAAATCTATTCCTTTATCAACAAAGAGAGAGCGGATGATTGCCTCTTTGTCAGTAATTATTTGCTCTTTAGGAATCAAAGAAATTTCTTTGGTTTCGTTACCCTTTATCAGACCAAACACTACTACATCTATTTCAAGAGAATCAAAAGCTTGGACTGCTTTATCTAAAATGCTTGGTAAAAAATAATCATCACTATCTAAAAAGGCAATAAGGGTACCTTCGGCATACTTCAAACCATAGTTCCTTGCAGAAGCAAGTCCACCGTTTTTTTTATGGTACACTTTTATATTTTTATGTTCTTCTACTAATTTTTCAGCTAATTTGCCACTGTCATCAGAAGAACCATCATTAACCAAAATTATTTCATAAGGAACTGATAAATCTTGGTTCAAAACGCTAGTTACTGCACGAGTTAACGTGGTCATCACATTATATACTGGAATAATCACGCTTAACTTTAAATTTTCTTTTTCCACACTTTTCCCTCATTTTATTAATATATTTTGACGTTTTCATGTTCAAGGAACTTAACATGTACAAAATGATTGAGCACAATAGATCTTTAAAATATCTCTATAGATATTTCAAGCCCGACTAATCGTATTATATTTATTAGCTGATATTGAATTCTCTCATGATATAAATAGATAGTTCCTAATTAATTGCATAAACTTTATAATCTTCTTTAGTAACATAAACCAAGATATATAGCATCTGTTTTTGACTTCTGGCATATGGTATAGTTGTAGTAATTCCTTATAGCTGTCAAACAGCCTATAAAATTGATTTTTAATAAATCTTATAGCTTTCTTTTAATAATCGCGAGCCAGCTTTATGTCCTTCTCCATTGACTATGGAACACGCTGTACCAGAAAAATTAAGTTTTTATTCTTGCATCAACGTTATATGGAATGTTTATTTCTCGGGATACTAAACATCATCACTATAAGAACAGCAATACATTCTATAGTAGCTTTTTTCAACTCTATAATTCCTTATTTTTACAATCCCTAGATTTTTATTATTCTTTATCAACTTGATATGCTTATTTTTTTAATGTACTTGTTAGTAACAAAAATCAATCGATCTCTACTACCATTCTCATTAACTATTAATTTCCAATTTTTATAAGTTTGCTTTCCGATACTTTCTATCGCATTCAAGATATATATTGGAATTATAAACAGGCATAATAGCTGATACAAGTATCTTTTCCATCCATTCACCCCTGCTCTTACTTTATTGCTTACTAGGTAAATAACACCCCATATTATCTCATACGCATACATATATTTCAATTAATCTTTTATAATGATTATCCACAGTTTTATCTCTCTGTAATAAAAACATACTAAGATTAGAGGGGAAATGCATTGACGGATGAATTTCCCCTCTATTGCTCTTTTAAGCGTAGAGTTGTAAGTGAAAGGATGACCGAACATAGCCTCTTTGACTTCGAGCCCCACACAAAAAAACAGTCTCCTTCACTAGAACAATTAAGCAAACTGCTAGTTGAAGCAGCCAAACAGACGGAATAATTCGAAAGTATTCTAGGAATTAGTAAACTCTCTGCAGGACTCATTATTGGTGTATTAGGTGACATTCGCCGTTTTTTTTCTCACAAATAACTAAACGCTCTTACCAACTTCTTCACTTTTACGGATTTTTATCCGTTCGTCATGTGTCTGATGCCATGAGTTTCCTAATTTTTAATGGGCAAACAAGAAAATTATTTGATATTGTTGAAAACCGACAACTGCCTTGCTTAGAACGTTATTTTAATCGTTTTCCACTGTCTGTGCGGGAAAACGTTCAAATAGAAAAGATCCAGAGGATTTTATCCTCTGGATTTGACACGATTCTATAATTCCTCTTTCCCGATATTATTTGACAAAGAGTCTTTTTAAGTTACTTAACTAATTCACTTTTTGTACATAACGTTTATTTGAAGTGATATACCCTTGTGATGTTTTTAATCTTGGATAACCATTTTTACTATATTCAATTCCTTGCACTCTAATAGTAGTTCCTTTTTTTACTGGAGATCCAGGTGTTTTAAATTCTAAATCAGTATAATAACGATCATTGACAAGCATTACAATTTTTACTGGATTTTCTGTATAGTAGTTGTCAATATTACTGATTGCTGCTGAAACGATATCTTTTCTTGCCGTTAAATATCCTTTTCTTGTTACCAAGCGGGGATATCCATTAGATGAATATTCAATTCCTTGCGCTTCTACTAGTGTATTCTTTTTCACTGCGGCACCTTTGCTTGTAAAGTCGGCATTGTTATAAAATGTTTCATCTTTCATTACTACTACTCGACCTGGATTAGCTGTGTAATACTTATCAATATTACTGATTGCCGCTAAAACGATATCTTTTCTCGCTGTCAAATATCCTTGAGGTGTTACCAAACGAGGGTACCCAGTTGATGAATATTCAATTCCTTGCACTTCTACTAGTGTATTCTTTTTCACTGCGGCACCTTTGCTTGTAAAGTCGGCATTGTTATAAAATGTTTCATCTTTCATTACTACTACTCGACCTGGATTAGCTGTGTAATACTTATCAATATTACTGATTGCTGCTAAAACGATATCTTTTCTTGCTGTCAAATATCCTTGAGGTGTTACTAAACGGGGGTACCCAGTTGATGAATATTCAATTCCTTGCACTTCTACTAGTGTATTCTTTTTCACTGCGGCACCTTTGCTTGTAAAGTCGGCATTGTTATAAAATGTTTCATCTTTCATTACTACTACTCGACCTGGATTAGCTGTGTAATACTTATCAATATTACTGATTGCCGCTAAAACGATATCTTTTCTCGCTGTCAAATATCCTTGAGGTGTTACCAAACGAGGGTACCCAGTTGATGAATATTCAATTCCTTGCACTTCTACTAGTGTATTCTTTTTCACTGCGGCACCTTTGCTTGTAAAGTCGGCATTGTTATAAAATGTTTCATCTTTCATTACTACTACTCGACCTGGATTAACTGTGTAATACTTATCAATATTACTGATTGCCGCTAAAACGATATCTTTTCTTGCCGTTAAATATCCTTGAGGTGTTACCAAACGGGGGTACCCAGTTGATGAGTACTCAATCCCTTGCACTTCTACTAGTGTATTCTTTTTCACTGCGGCACCTTTGCTTGTAAAGTCAGCGTTGTTATAAAATGTTTCATCTTTCATTACTACTACTCGACCTGGATTAGTTGTGTAATACTTACTTAAGTCAGGCCCACTACTATTACCCATATTTAAAAAATTACTATAGGTCATGGAAATATCAAACGGACGCCCTTCATAATTAGCTAAACCAGGGAAATACATTTGCGAAGACCATTGCCAAGCACCATGGTCATTATTCCACTGCATGGAACTATCTGGAGTATATGGATATTGCGCTACCCATACTCTGTCTCTTCCGAAGGCGGAGGTGTCGATATAGCCATTTGTTAACCACCATTTGCCAACATACAACGCATCATTTTTATACCCTAGTGCCTTTAATTGCTGGTTAAACGCAACAGAATTAGCATGGGCGTTTCGCCCATTGTTTGTAAGCGTTGGATCTTCCGCATCATTAAACATTATGGTATTTTTATCTAAGCCAGAGTTAGCCGCTGCCTGAGCAAAATATCTTGCTTCATCTTGTGCTGTCGCAGCAGAGACATACATACTATAGTGATATGCTGAAACTTTTAAGCCCGCAGCTTTGGCATTTCTAATTTGGCCCGCAGCATATGGATTAACATACCAAGTTCCTTCTGTTAATTTAACCGAGACACCTGTTACACCATAGCTTTTAATTTTTTGATATTCAGCTACTGAAATGTCTCCATTCCAACTAGAAACGTCAATAAAATTCTTGCCAGGCAAATTAGGATCATTCGCATAGACGTTCGCAACTGTTGCTCGCGCTACCCTAGAAGAAAGGCCGTTTTTCATAGCATATGTTCCTTTTTTATGGTTCGTTCCTTCACGTGCTGCTTCTTGATAATCCGCTTCATCTTGGTCAATGGTCTTTTTTTCTACTTCAGAGCTTTGTGATGCTTCTGTTTTACTATCTGTTGTGTTTGTTTCTGAAACAGAAGAATGTTCTTCCGTTGTACTATTTGTTGAAGAATCAAGAGACTCTTCTTTTGTGCTTGAAGTAGAACTATCTCTTTCAGAGGTATTTTCTTCTGTAACAGAAGATGTATCCTCCGTTGAATTAGTCGTTGTTTCTGACGTAGCTTGAGTGACCAAGCCAGTCTCCCCCGTTGTTTCTGTTTTTACAAGCTCTTCTCCTGATGCAATCACACTAAAACTATTTAATAATACAGTACAAATTAACATACCTGAAATGATTTTTTTCATGAAACTCTCCTTATATATTTAATAATATGTATCTTTCTTAAACACTTGCCATTCGCTCTCGAAAAATGTGTATCCTATAACCTTCAACTAATTGTTTTCACATTTTAAAACTAACACCAATTATTATCTCATACCTTTATTTCAAATTCAATTACGCTTTTTTAACATTCCTATATCAATTTTTTACTTTTAAATGGTAAAAAGATGAAAACAGATCTTTAATCGATTGTTTTCATCTTTTATTTATTTTTTAAGATATTCTGTGTACGATTTTTTAGCATCAACAATTAGCGCTTCATGATGGGGTTGGCGATCTTCCTCTGGTGGCAATTGCATATAATCCCCAAAAACCTGTGTTAAGTAGCGCTTGTAGTCCACTGGTATTGGCATTTTTGTATCTTCAAACGGAACAAAAATAGCAGATTTAAAATCTGCTATTTGTTCCACTTTTCCTTTTCCTCCCTATTCATTCTTTGCATATTTAAATGTTGTATAGAATAAAAAACGCATTAAGTAGAATGAACTTTTAATAACTGAAAACTGTTCATTTTGACGCAAAATTTTCCAAACCCAACTGATTGTATTCCATTTGTTAGAAGATGTAGAGGTGGTTAGCTTACGATAAATGGCTAATTTTTCGTTAATAAAATAGACCGTATTTATTTCTTTCAAAATGTTTAACCAAGTAGCATAGTCTTCATGTTTTAAATCCGGCATTAAATGGCGTTTAAGCAGATTAGATTCGACTACGACTGTTAAGCAGCCGATAGTATTTGTTTTTAAAAGATCTTGATAGGTTTGTGGTCCCTCACTAAAATTACGCTCATGAGTAATGTTGCCATTTTCATTACATACAAAATAAGAACTACATGTAAATAAAAGTTTTTTTTCTTCCATCCACTTGATTTGAACTTCTAATTTATTAGGAAGCCATAAATCATCACTATCTAAAAAGGCAATATATTGTCCCTTTGAAGCTTCAATTCCTTTATTTCTGGTCTTTGCAATGCCCATGTTCTGTTCATTTTTCAGTAAAAAGATTCTTGAATCTTTTTCCATAAAGGCAAGTGCAATATCAATAGAATCATCTTTACTTCCATCATCAATGAGTAATAATTCCCAATTCTGATAGGTTTGTTCCAGAACGCTTTCAATAGATTTTGATAAAAATTTGCCAGCATTGTACATGGGCATAATAATTGAAACAAGTGCTGTTTCCATTTGTTCACTCCTCGTTGCATTTTATGTAAGAATGTAACAGTTTATATTATCGCATAGCTCTTTTATTATTTCAACGTTCCTTGTTTCCAAAAAAAGTTTGAGACATAAGCTTAAATAACTTATGTCTCAAACTTTTAACGGTAAATTCTAATAGCATTCTCTTTACAATAATCCATCGTCAATTCTTCACGTTCTTCAGACTCATCCAATCCTCTTGATGATACTTTATCAAAGAGAATTTTGATGGTTTGAAGCAGAATTTTCATATCCAACAGTAATGAATAATTCTTGATGTACAGTAAATCAAAGTTCAATTTACTATTGTAGTCAGAAGCATACTTCCCATAAACTTGGGCATAGCCGGTAATCCCCGCACGTACATTGTGACGTAAATAGTAATTCGGGTTTTCCTGATTAAATTGATCAACAAAGAATGGTCGTTCAGGACGTGGTCCGACAATGGACATATCCCCGCGAATAACATTGATTAGTTGTGGCAACTCATCAATACGTAAAGCGCGCAAGTATTTACCAACTGTAGTGACGCGACTGTCGTTACTTGTAGATAAGACTGGACCTGATTTTGCTTCCGCTGTTGCCGACATCGTTCTAAATTTTAAAATCGAGAACTCACGTTGATCTAATGTAATCCGAGTTTGTTTGTAAATCACTGGTCCCGGTGAAGTTGCTTTGACTAAAATCGCTGCAATAAGCATTAAGGGTGAGGTAATCACAAATAGGCAAACAGAGACTAAAATATCGAATAAACGTTTAATAAAATTCTCTTCTGGTTGGATTTCAAAATTTGAGACTTCGATAATACTTTCATCTTCAAAGTTCATCATGTTTGGTTTTAACATAATTAGATTTTCAAAACTTGTATCTAAAAAGATTTTTTTCTTGTGTTTGACAATTAATTGATACAATTTTACTTTTTCGTTCTCATCAACATTACTTGAAATATAAACAATATCGATTTCATCGATAATTTTTTTTAAGTTTTCATAGTAATTGCTGACAACAACGCTCGTTACTTTATGCTTGTTATTTTTATCAGACATAAAGTTTTGAATTGACCGCATGACTTGATTTTCTTTACCTAGTAAAACAACTTTTCGCTCATTGCTGACCTTTAAGTAAAGATAATAAACAAGAATTCGCCAAAGACTTAGAACAATAATTCCGATTATAAAGGAATATCCTAAAACAGAACGCGGGAACGTAAACCAACGTCCGGCAAATGTCACAATCATAATCGTTAAAGTCATTAAAATTTGACCAATCACCGTGACAAAAATGATGTCACTAATTTTGCGATTATAAAAAATATACGCACCTAACAACAAATTCAAAAAGATAAAAAAGATTGAAATGTAAATTGCAGATTTTTCATAAGCCACAAAGTTAAATGAAGGAATTTCTCGGCCAAATTTCACCATAAACCCTAAGATGATTGATAAATTATAGAGCAAAACGTCTGCTAAAATAATTACAATTCGTCTTGCATTACTCCATTCACTTTTTGATGTCATTAAAAACTTCCTCTCTTCACTTCCAGTAATTACATTATTTGTAATAACATGCAACCCCTATATTACCATAATGTCAGCGGACAAGAAAGTTCTATAGGATGAAAATTATCTGCGATGTCTTTGGACACGACTTAATTCTTCAGGTTGGTCCCAGCCCTCTTCGTCAACAGGTGCTATCGGGCGCTCTTCATTGCTAACAGGACTTGTTTGTTTCACTCGTTTTCTTCTTTTAGGTGTCGTTGGACTTTCATGTCTTCCTCGTTTTTTCTCTGGCCGGAAGTAGAAGGCTAGCCCAAGGAAACTATAAACAATCGGCATCCAATGAGGCGCTAATAAAATATCTTCCATAAATGAATGAATCCAGATTAAAAGGAAGCCTAAAAGTAAACTAACTTGCAAACGATCCAATGTTTTTTTGCGAAAACCAATCAATAAAATCATACTGACTAAAAAACCAAATAAAATCAGATAGCCAATGACACCAAAATTACTTAACGTAAATAGAAAAGCATTATGTGTCCCCAGCGGTTTCCATGAGGCCACAAAAGGCTCCATACCGACTTTAATATGTTGAGGATCAGATAACCATTTAGCAAAAAACTCATGCCAAATTCGTTCTCTTCCTGTAAATAAATCAACAGTATCCGATTCCGCACATAAGTAAAATAACAATGGTCCCAATGCAGCTACTCCGACAAAACCAAACAGCCAAACTTTCGAACGTTGCAAGAAACGTTTTGGTAAAAGATTATCCACCAGAATAAAACCAACTAAAATGGCAAAAGAGGTTTTGGATTGACTGACCCATGTACCTAAAACACCACCAATGTATACAGGTAAAAGCAGCAGGTTAAAAACCTTATTTCTATATGCTTTGATCAAACTACTGGCCATCATTGTTGAAAACATCAACGTTGCACCAATCGTATTGGTATTAATCCAAATACTTTCTAGTTTATTTGATTCTTTAAAAATTTCGTCTGCTGGAATCAACTGTGGCAACTCCACGGACATCCGATACAAAGTCGCACTCAAAGCAACTAAAGAGACAATTAATAAAAGCGTTTGATCCACACGGTCAAAGACACAAACTTTAAAACAAAGGACCAACAAAATAATTAAAGGAATCATTGTATCTGTTTGCATTGTGCTATGACGGATTGATTCCGTAAAGTGAAACAAGAGCCAGGTGGCTAGCGCCAACGCTACGGTCAGCCAGTCAATAAATTTTAATTTCGTACAATTTAATAGCAGTACAAGTATTACTGCTATTAATAATAAAATTGAACTATTGGCATACATATATTTTGTGACTGGCGCATCAATTCCTACGACCCACATCGTATACGAGCCGATCATTGTAACTAATAAAATAAGTCGACCGATTCTATTCAATACTTTTCCCATATTCAAACCTCATTCCATGAATGAATCACTAGTCGTTTATTCGATAAATATATGCCCCGTTCTGATCAGGTCCATATAATTTTTCAAAATGAATCGTTGGTGTGTCTAACGGTTCTAATGGTTTATAAACGACCGCATATTTAATCCCATATTCTTTTAATTTTTCTGGAGATAAACGAGCAATAATCGCATCTTTTTGCATCAACTCTAAAACAGGGGTCTGATTTCCTACTTCAACATTGATGTGCGCATAGCGATTATAAATAAATGTGTCTTTTCCTTTTGGATCTAATGGTTTCCAAGCCTCTAAGTCAGGTGTAAAAGCAACACCGTTAAATGTATGCACACCTAACATTGGCAAATAGCCATACATCAAGCGTTCGCCCACCCACAATTGGTTGGGGTCTTTTTTGTTAATTTCTTCCACTTCTACCGCTAATTTTTTACCATAGACAGCAGAAACGCCACGAGAAATTGGATTTACAAAGGCTCCAGAAACCATAATGATTCCTAATAAGACAAGGACAAATAACGTGCGCCAACGTTTAAATAAAGCAACAATTAAAACGGTAGCGACAACTAAGACACCAATGATGTCCATTCGTGTAACGTATAACCGTAAATTGCCCGTATATAAAACAAAGAAATACAGAACAACATTTAATCCTAGCGCCCCTAACCAGGCCATCATTGGAATTTTTGCTTGGCGATTCCATAAATAATCGATGAACCATAAACTCAACAACACAGCTGCAAACCCGAAGGATAACATCGCCCGTTGTTCTGGCACATAAGACCACAATGTCAACTTAGCAAAAATGGTTGGAAATTGCACGCTCATCCAAACTAAGTTAAATAAACAATACACGAATAAGACAAAACCGTAAATGTTTTCTTTGATTTTTTTATAAAAAATAAATGGTGAGAGCGGCAAAATAACAAAAAATAATTGATAAAAACTACTGATTTCCGAATTATTGGAATATGGAACATCTTGAAACGGCATTTTCCAATTTGTTAAAAATAACAAAATATCGCGTTTAGGCATATCGCCACCTAAACTTACCCGTTTTCCTGGATAAGCGGTATCCATTACTGCTTTTAAGGAATCCAATGAGCCATATAGCGATCCGCCAACAATAATCGCCGTCATCAAGAGTGCCCCACCTATCAGGACCCCATCCCACTTATCCAACTTAATTTTTTTACGAAATTCTAAAAAGAATAAAATTAAAAATAATAAAATCAAATAACCAAGTGGTACTTGTAACGCAGGATAAATAACTAAAACAAATCCTGAGGCCATAATAACAGCCGTTATCGCACAAATGACACGACGTCGAACACTACTATGATAATAGAAATAATTATAAATTCCCACTAAAAAACCTAAGCCAAAAAATACTAAATCTCCAACTGGCGAGACAAACCACCATTGAAGGGCCGAAGAAAACGGAATCCAAACACTTGCTAACAAAGCTAAATATTTATTCCGCCGTGTGACGATCAAGCCAATTTCAAAAGAAAATAAAATTAAGCCAATTAATTTAAGATTCCAATACCACGATAAGCCATATTCTTTGCCTAATAGTACATAGCCCCACGTAAAAGGTTTCGCTAACGTGGCCAAATTCCACGCTGGGGAATTATAGCCTACCACCATGTCTTGCCCATTTAACGTAATCACATCATTATGTGTTTTCAAACCTGTTTGTGTTTGTGAGAGGCTAAATGGGGTTTGAACGAGCCATTCATCCGAGCGAACACCTCTTGGTTCACCAGCAATTAATGAACTTTTTTGACCATCCGCATATTCAGAAACATACGCATCCCACATGTTTAATGAACTACCATGGACTTTAAAGGCGACCAGTAAAATAAAAATGACTGCCGCTAGCAGATAGCGCCAGCGTAACAAATGATCAACCAAGCGAGCACTCTGCTCAGCTTGGTTGCGTAATGGTTGTTTTTCTTTTCTTGTAGTTAGTTGTTGTTCCATCTTTTCGCTCCATTTCGTCATCCGCAATTGCATCTAGTCAATTCGTAATGAAAAGTTGGGAATATCCCTTGTCAGATTAGGATTATAAAATGGATCATTTTCAATTAAAGGTCCCCATTTTTCTTCCATCATCACTTTTTCTTGTTCAAAACGTTTTTTCTTTTTGCCTTTATCATCATATCCACGAGTTTGAGATTCAAAATGATAAAGCTCTGCTTCATGAAGCCAGACATTGTCACGTCCTAAAGCTTGGACTTTCAAGCATAAATCAACATCATTGAAAGCTACGGTAAACGCTTCTTCAAAACCACCAACTGCATCAAAATCTGCTTTTTTCATAAGTAAGCATGCGGCAGTTACTGCTGAATAATTAACATTAATAGCTAACCGACCAAAATAGCCTAAGTCACCATGGGGATAACCATAATGACCATGTCCAGCAACACCACCTAATCCTAAAATAACGCCTGCGTGTTGGACCGTATTATTTGGATACAATAATTTCGCACCTACACAGCCAATCCGTTCTTGCTGAGCAAATGAAACCATCAAGGTTAACCAATTCTCTGTAATCACTTCGGTATCATTATTTAAAAATAATAAATACTCTCCGTGCGCTTTTTTCGCTGCACGATTGTTAATAGTTGAGAAATTGAATGGAATATCGATTGATTCAACGAAAAAGCGGCCAGGTAATTGTTGTTCAAATTCTGCATATAATTCGTGCATTTTTGGATCTGTACTTCCATTATCAGCCATAATAATCTCGTAATTTTGGTAGGTTGTTTTTTCAATAATCGATGAAACACAACGTTGTACGTCTTTATAGCCATTTTTAGTTGGAATAATAATTGAGACTAACTTTTCAGATTCAATGTCATAATAAACATCGTATAAGCCATTCGCCGCCCCATGCGTTGCATGACCATTAATACCTCGACGAACGAGCGCATCTTGCACGGCTCTTAGCCCCGCTTCAAAAGCATAACCTTTGGAGCCCTGATCCACTGCTGTTGAGGTTGGCAGCATCCGCCAATAGTAAAGAACTTTTGGAATATGTGTGATGCGTTCTTTTGTCGTTTTTTCAGTAAATCTTAAGACTAAATCGTAGTCTTGAGAACCTTCGTAACCTTTTCGAAAGCCGCCAATTTCTTCTAGAATACTCCGACGATACACGCCTAAATGCGAAATGTAATTGGTTCCTAAAAGTAAATCAGGTGACCAATCTGGTTTAAAGGCTGGATCAGAACGATTTCCATCCATGTCAATCTTATCTTCATCACTATAAATTAAATCCAGTTCTGGGTTTTCATTCAGCACTTTAACCACTTCATAAAAAGCATTGATCGCTAATTCATCATCGTTGTCTAGTAAGGCGACAAATTCTCCGGTAGCAATCGCTAAAGCAGAGTTGGTTGCTTCGGAAATATGACCATTTTGTTCACGAAAGACGACCCGAATTCGCTCATCCAATTGCTGGTACTCTGTTAAAATCTTTTTGACATTAGGATCTGTTGAGGCATCATCGGCCATACATAATTCCCAGTTAGTATAGACTTGATTCAAAATAGAATCAATGCACAACCGAAGCCATTTTTCTTCAACATTATACACTGGCATCGCAATGGAAATTTTAGGCTGATAATGAAATGTTGCGATTTCTTGCGTCATCGCTTCTATGTCTAGTACTTCATTTCTAGCTAACCAGTTAGGATACGAAGCTTGATTTCTCAGTTTCTCAATTTTCGCTCGTTGAATGGTATGAGAAATACCATTTTTAGCCATATACTTAAATCCTTTTTTGGCTTTTATCCAAAGACGAGTTACTTTATCTTCTGTCCCTGGAATCACTGGATATTTTTTATTCAAGGGAAAATCCACCGTTACAACATGTGCTGATGATTGAAAATGAAAAGGGAGTACTTTTTTTTGTTTAATTCCTTCAAGTGTAACAACAAAGCCAGCTTCAATCGCAGGCTCTGTTTGATAAATTTGATTAACATCTTCACGTAAAACGCGCTGAATGTTATAAGCGGACACTTGGTTTTCATTATTAATTGTGAAAGTTGTGCTTTCTTTAGTGATTGTATCCAACGCCCAACCTGTAATGGTTAAATTATTTGTTGTTTTGTCGCGATAGATACTATCAAAGATCACCTTAATGTCTTCATTCATGTGCATTCTCCTTATAGATGTTTCGGATTTCGGTAGGGATCAACTAAAGCTTCCGCGGTCCATTTTTCCGCAAGTTCTTTATAAGATCCTTTTTTATCATGGTTTTGCATTTTTTCGTCTGCTTTCAAAATTGCATAGGACACATATACATTTCGTTTACCAGCGCTAGCAAATTGTAACGATAAATCGACACCCATCCATTCTTTTCCTAAGCTTTCGTTAATTCCTTCTAAATTTAGGTAAAGTTGTTTGTTGAATAGTAAGCAGTCTTCAGTTGCTGCTTGAATATTTCTTGGTAAAGCAATTCTGTAATAGTAACCTAAGCTTTTACCAGGGGTGCCTTTTTCGGGATAAAGTAATCGACCTTTGTCTGTATCAACTGATACTCCCACCGTTTCCACGCGATAGCGTGCGTCAACTACGCGGCCAGTCACTAAACCAGAGGTCTCTTGTTGACCAATGTTCATTAACTCTTTTAACCAATCATTTTTCGTTGGTACCAATCCAGCATTTAATAAAGCCACATATTCTCCCTTAGCAGCTTGAATCATGCCATGACGAGTTTCTGTTGAAACATAACGAAGACGGTCATTTTGGATATTTATTTGATTCTCGAAGCGTGCAGGCAATAGAATTTCATAATTTGTATAGGCAGTTTTTTCTAATAATTGACGTAAGTAACTACTCATATTCTCTGTATCATTCGTAATAATCAATGATACCATCGGCACATGATCATAAAGATAGTTAATTTTATAGGAACCATAAAATTCGGCAATCTCTACTTGTGCTTTTAAGCCACGGCGTTCCGTTGCCGCTTGGACCGCTTTTTGACCAGCTACATAGGCGTAACCTTTGCTTTCAGGGTTTAGAGCAGTCGATGATTCAATGGCACGCCAATGATACATCATACCAGGAATATGCTTGATTTTCGTTGCTTGTTCCGTTGCTCGTAATACGAAATCATAGTCTTGAGCGCCGTTATATGCTGAGTTCAGTCCGCCTACTTTTTCTAATAAATCACGTTTCACAACAACAAAGTGTGTAATGTAATTATGGTTTAAAATCAGTTCTGGATTCCAGTCCGATTTGTAAAACGCGTTGAAGCGACGACCATTTTCTGTAATTTTATCTTCATCAGTATAAAGAAAATCAATCGTTGGGTCTGTGTTTAAAGCTTTGACCACTTCATATAATGCTTGTGGCGCTAATTCATCATCGTTATCCATGAAACCAACAAAATCGCCAGTAGCAATCGACAAAGCTGAGTTAGTTGCTTCTGAAATATGTCCGTTTTCTTCGCGATAAATAACTTTGATTCGTTGATCTAGTTCTTTATATTTTTCTAGCATGGGCTTAATATGTTCGCTTGGCGATGCATCATCTGCTAAACATAACTCCCAATTTTCATAGTACTGATTTTGTAAAGAAGAAACGCACGCTGCAAGCCATTTTTCTTCGACATTATAAACAGGCACAGCGACAGAAATTTTAGGCTGAAATTGGAACGTTTTAATTTCCGCTAAAACTGCCTCCACGTCAACAGGGGCTTCTGCTTTTTCTTGTCGTTTAAAGTACCACTTCACTGAGCCCATCAAACCACGTGTCTGAATCGAACGCCATGCTCGATCAAATTTTGTGCCTGGTTGAACCATGTTTGGACGCTCCACCACGTATTGAACCTTCTGGCCTGATTTTGTGTCAATGTTTAGCGTGTAGGCTGGTAAATCTTCTGGATCTTTAATCGTAATGACAAAACCATAATCTTGATCGCCTTCTAATTCAAACATATCAATAACATCACGACGGTATTCTGTTTCCACCGTATAAGTGACTGATTCACTAGCTTCTGCAATGCTGAATCTTAGCGGATAATTTGTTTGTTTGTCATACGCCCACCCTCTGATAACAGAAACGTTATTTTCTACATCGCGAGCAATATCATCGATGGTTAAATTAATCATTTTATCAAATTTAGTTAACGTGATTCGTTTATATTTTCCAGTAGGCATAGGGGCAGTCTCCGTCTGTTTATTCATTTCTTCTAAAAATTGATTTCTTTCATCTAACAGTGCATGAATAAAGGTATTTTCACGTTCTGAATAGTTGCCTTCAAAGAAATAATCAATGTCTACTGTCAGGTCTTTGCCTGCCATTTGTGCATCGGTTACTTCGATTACAGGTACTTGCGTATCTAAGAAATAATAGATATTCTCTTGTACCAGAAAAGCATTCGTGGCTGCGACTGGGACTGTCTCGCCGTCTATCGTCATGGATAATTTAATAATTGCCCCCGTTAAACTTGGGAATAATTTTATCAGTTGGACGTCTTCTGGTATCTTCAGTTGGAACTGTTTTGTTTCAGGTTTTTGTAAATCAACTGGTTGATCCAACTCAGTCTCTTTTTCTTCGCCGCAATTAATTAAAATATGAACGTTTTTTTCATTGTATGAATTTACTGGTGTCACTCGCTCTGGCTGTTCTACTGGTTCAGCAGTCAAGGCAAAAAAGTACTGATACACTTCGCCAAAGGGACGCGCTTTAAAAGCTGCTTGTACTTCTACAGGTAACGCTTCATACGTCGTAGGAATTTCGTTGTAGCCAACTTGATTAAATGTAAAATCTTCTTTGGCAATGTATAAACCAACTTCTACAAAAACTTTTTCAAATCCTTCTTGTAAATAGAATGATTTATGCGTAGCATCCAACAGCCCAGTTTCATTCCACGTTAAACGATTATTAAATAAATCAATTAAGACAGAATTATGCGCCAAATTAGGGAAAGTGATTAAGATTTGACCGCCTGGTTTTAAAAACGGTTTGACTTTTGCTAAGGCGCTTTGAGGATTCATTAAATGTTCCAACACATCTGCAAAAACGATATAATCAAACGTCTTACCAGCAAAGTATTCGACCCAATCATTTTCATCAATATTGCCATAAAAGGCATCTGTTGAAAATTGACTGACATGATCATAAAGTTCTTTGTCTAATTCAACAATTGAGACCTGGCACTTTTTTTCTTCCATCAAATAGCTAGTCATTCGCCCATTACCTGGACCAAATTCCAAGACATCACTATTTTCTTTGATTTGTGCTACGATTTTCCCAACACTGGTACTCTCGTCTGTTTCCATTTCAAAATCATACTTCATCTTTTGTCGTATCCTTCCATTTATGATCTAAGATGACAATTCCTTCTCCGGCATAACGACCGGTAATAAACATCGTCACGTATTTTGTTTTGTAGACTAATGGGACTGTTGCATGTTCCTCAAAGAAAGCAATATCAAAATAATATTCACCTGTTAATAATGACATTTTTTCATATTCTAAATAAAAAACATTCCGTCCTTTTTTCCAAGGAATTTGCACGCCATCTAACAACGTATTTAAGCCACAGACATAATGATTGTCCACTGTTCGAATAGCGACCCCACAAACAGGCTTCTTAATTTGGTCGTTTTTGACAGTATATTCAATTTTTACAATCACTTTTTCATCTTGCGTTACCATTTCTAATGGTTCATAATCCGCATTTAAAAGTTCCGCATGATCCACTTCAATAATATCTGGTGTTGGAGTTTCATCTTTCATGGTCGC
Source organism: Enterococcus sp. DIV1316a (assembly GCF_050536915.1). Lineage (NCBI taxonomy): Bacteria > Bacillati > Bacillota > Bacilli > Lactobacillales > Enterococcaceae > Enterococcus > Enterococcus sp. DIV1316a. Next base: position 1,745,330 of record NZ_CP172913.1, read on the forward strand.
TTCGCGGTCAACCGTTTTAATTGATTTCTTTTTCAAAAAGTTTTCGTAGTTGGTCGTCACGTCCATCGTATCTCCATATTCAACGACTTTCCCGTGTTGCAACCAAAAAGTTCTGTCACAAAAACGACGGATGGAGTTTACATCGTGAGAAACAAATAAAATTGTTTTACCAGAATTTTTAATTTCTGTAAATTTTTCCATACATTTTAATTGAAACTCTAAATCCCCGACAGCCAACGCTTCATCGACAATTAAAATATCGGGATCCACGTTAATGGCTACCGCAAAAGCCAAGCGGACAAACATACCACTAGAGTATGTCTTAACTGGTTGATACAAATGATCGCCGATGTCAGCAAAATCAATGACATCTTGGACACGCTCTTCCATCTCTTCTCGGGAAAAACCCAAGACCATTCCATTTAAGAAAATATTTTCATATCCTGAATATTCAGGGTTAAAACCTGAACCTAATTCAAGCAACGCTGAAATTTTCCCATTAATCACCATGGACCCGGAGGTTGGCGTTAATACTCCTGTAATAATTTTTAACATGGTTGATTTTCCAGAACCATTTTCGCCGACAAAGCCAATCATCTCGCCTTTTTTAATTTGCATCGTGACATCGTCTAACGCATAAAACAAATCGTGGTAAGATTTTTTGGTTGGACTAAGCGCTTCTTTAAACCGATCGGACGGCTTTTTATACATGTTGTATGTTTTGGTAATATGTTGGATATCGATTGCATATTCTGACATGTCGTTCTCTCCTTATAGTACATCTGAAAAATGTGGTTTTAAGCGTCTAAACACGGTTGAGCCAATTAATAGTAAAACAATAGTAACTCCCCAGAAATATAAGCTATATTGCCAATGTTCCCAGAACCATGCACCGCCTAAATAAGATTCGCGGTATCCTTGAACAATATAATATAATGGATTGATTTTTAAGATTGTCGCAATCATTCCAGTTGGTTGCCATAAAATTGGCAATGTCCACATAACTGTTTGCATAATGATATTGATAAATTGCATAATATCAGGTAAAAATGGTTGTGTTGAAGCAGTAATCCACGTAATTGCTGTTAAAAAGACTAATAAACAAGCTAAGTAGTAAATTAATTGCAAACTGTACAGACTTGGGTAATAACCGTTAGCTGTAGTAATTACAAAACCAATTAGAATGAAAAACAAGTGGGTGTACAAGTTCGATAAAATTTTAGACGTTGGTAAAATTTGTACATTAAACACGACTTTTTTAACTAAATAACTATATTCACGAAACACATTCGTGGCTGATAATAACGAATCTGAAAAGAAGAACCAAGGTACCATCCCTGTTACTAAATAGACAATGAATGGCATATTGTCGCCAGCTCTAGAACGAAGGCCTACAGAAAAGACAAACCAATACGTCAAAACAGTTACTAATGGCGTTAAAAACGCCCAGACAATTCCTAGTGCTGAACCAGCATACTTGGCCTTAAAATCATTAAATGAAAATTGTAATAACAATTTTTTGTTCTGAAAAATATTCTTGAAAATTGAAAATGTTTCTTTAAACATATACTTATTCCTTCCGTAATAAACTATTTTTATCTAAAATTTTTGGATACAAAAATGCCATTTTAAACAACATTTCTATTTTATCGATAAACGCCTAGCTTTTCAATAGTAGACCCCTTTTTATAAAGAAAAATTTAACTGATTTCGCTATATTAAAAAATCTTGTCCAATTTTTAGGAGATTATGCTACAATAATGGAGGTCTTGCATTTTTTTGCACGGAAATTATTTTTGAGAGAAGGGAAATTATGGTTCTTTTTATTATTTACGTATTTCTGTCTTCTGCTGGTCTGGTCTTATTTAAACTAGGTTCTAGCAGTTTGAACATCCAACTCCAACAAACAATCTTTTCAATGAATATCTCACTTATATCTTTATTAGGTTTATTTTGTTATTTAATTAGTTTTATTTTATGGATGTTAATTATTAGTCGTTCCGATGTTTCTTACATTGTTCCTTTAGGCGTTGCCTGTACAAACATCGCTATTTTAATTGCTTCAAATCTTATTCTAAAAGAGACAATCACAACGAATGCCCTTATTGGTGCTGTGGTTATTATTGTCGGCATTGTGATTATGAATCTTAAATAAAAAAGATCGCTATTCATTGAGCTGACCCTTAAATATTAGACTTTCAGGTCCAACTTTTAAGGGTCACTACACATTAGCGATCTTTTTTATTTTCTTCAGATTTCATGATAGATAATTCTTGCAATAATGTTTTAATGCGATTTTCGTGTTTTGAAATCAACACAGAATTTTTAATTTCCATGATTAAAAGGACAATCACCGCAGCTGATAATAAAAAGTTTGATGTTGTTTCAAACCCAAAGGCCATTGCTAACCATTCTGCCACATGCGGGAAAATAGCAAAAATAATTAAGACAATTGAGATTAATAACCAAATCAAAGCATTTTTTAGGAGAAAAATATTTTTATTAATTCCTCGAATAATGTATAAGAAAAAGCCAATTGCAAATAAAAATAAAGCTAGCCATAACACGGTTGGTAGCATTAATCTCCCTCCTTCATAAAGGCAGCAATCAGAATTGCTGAGCCGACTTCCAGCATATACTTCACAGAAGCCAATGCACGAATCGAAGAAACACCACCAAGCCGTTCCATCATATTGACAGGTCTTTCAACAATCACAAAGCGTTTTTTAATTAAGTGAACAATCGATTCTGGCTCGGGATAATTTGTCGGATAACGCTTTGCAAAAAAAGCAATCACTTTCCGATTTCCCGCTCGATAACCAGAAGTCACATCATAAATTGTTTTACCAGAAGCCATTCGAATACAAAAGGATAACAAACGAATACCAAAACGGCGCATTTTCGTACTTTGAAAAGACGCTTCGTTTCCAGGAATGAAACGAGAGCCAATCGAAAAATCACATTTACCCTCTGCTAATGGTTCCAGTAAAATAGGTAAACTATTGATATCATGTTGACCATCACCATCAAACTGAACCGCCACATCATACTCATTTTCTAAGGCATATTTATAGCCGGTCTGTACCGCCCCGCCAATACCTAAATTCAACACTAAATGAATGGCATTAATTTGGTTGACTTCTAAAATTTGTTTGGTTCCATCTGTCGAGCCATCATTAATTACCACATAATCCAATTCATGTTGAAAATGCGTAACTTCCTGTTTAAATGTTTCAATGGAAGCAATCGTCCGCAAAATGTTTTCTTCCTCATTGTAAGCAGGAATGATTAAAAGTACCTTCATAAAGAGAAACACCTTTCCACTTTTTCTCTAACAAAACCCCTCACTTACACAAAACAATTTATTGTTGAACATTTTCTAACATTTGTGCTAAGGCTTCTTGCCAAGTAGGAATTTTAAAGCCTAACGCTTCTGTTTTACTTAAATCCATGACAGAATATTGTGGTCTTTGCGCCTTTTGTGGAAATTGAGTTGAATCCACTGGCAGTACTTCCACTTCAGTATCTTTTAAAATTTCTTTAGCAAACTGATACCAGCTACAGCTGTTTTCATTAGACAAATGATAAACACCAAATGGCGCTTTTTCTGCAATAACAAATGCCATAAATTCGGCTAACGTTCTTGTCCAAGTTGGGCGGCCAAACTGATCGTCCACTACCGTTAGTTGGTCTCTTGTTTCCGCTAATTTTTGCATGGTAAAGACAAAGTTATGACCGTATTGACCAAATACCCATGATGTTCGAATAATATAATAATCGTCCAGGATTTCTTGGACCGCTTGTTCACCTAATAACTTCGTCCGACCATACTCATTTAAAGGATTCGGTTGATCATCAATCGCATAGACGCCTTCTTTTTTAGTTCCATCAAAAATATAATCTGTACTTACGTAAACAAGTGTCGCCCCCACTGCTTTAGCAGCTTCTGCAACATGACGTGTGCCATCTACATTCACTTTTTCATCTAATTCCTTGCCTTCGTCTTCTGCTTTATCAACAGCTGTATAAGCAGCACAATGATAAATGACGCTTGGTTGAATTTCTTTCACTTTTGCCAACGTACTATCCGCATCAGTAATATCTAATTCTGTGGAATCCGTTGAAACATACTCAATTCCTTGTTCGTCTAATAGGTGACGTAATTCTGTGCCCAATTGGCCATTTCCACCAGTAATTAAAATCATTTTTTTCGCTCCTTCTTGAAAAAAAGGCAGGGCAAAGTAGCTTTTGTACTTTGCCATCGCCTTTCGACTGTTATCTCACATGTCAGAAAAAATTACTGACCATTTTGTGCATATTTTGCTTCAACAGCTTCTTTATCTGCACGCCACCAGTCTTCATTTTCTGTATACCACTTGATTGTTTCTGCCAAGCCTTCACGGAAATTCGTGAATTCTGGTTCCCAACCTAATTCTTCGCGTAATCTGGTTGAGTCAATCGCATAACGTAAGTCATGTCCTACACGATCGTTGACATGCTCATAGGCATCAACAGGTTGTCCCATTAATTCTAAAATTAATTCCATCACTGTTTTATTGTCTTCTTCACCATCGGCTCCAATTAAATATGTTTCGCCAATTTGCCCTTTTGTTAAAATTGCCCAAACAGCCGAAGAATGGTCGTTTGTATGAATCCAGTCACGAACATTTTTACCAGCACCATAAAGTTTTGGTGTAATACCGCTTAAGACATTGGTAATTTGACGAGGAATAAATTTTTCAATATGTTGATATGGCCCATAGTTATTTGAACAATTTGAAATTGTTGCTTGTAAGTTGAAAGAACGAACCCACGCTTTGACTAACAAGTCAGATCCTGCTTTTGTTGAAGAATAAGGACTTGAAGGATTGTAAGGCGTTTCGGCAGTGAATTTTTCCCCTTCGCCTTCTCCATGTCCTGGTAAATCTTCTCTTAAAGGTAAATCACCATAAACTTCATCAGTCGATACATGGTGGTAACGAACATTGTTTTTACGGCAAGCTTCGATCAATGTGTACGTCCCAATCAGATTGGTTTGTACAAATGGGAATGGGTCGTTTAATGAGTTGTCGTTATGCGATTCAGCAGCATAGTGAACGACCGCATCTGTTTCAGCAACTAAACGATTAACTAATTCAGCATCAGCGATATCTCCTACGACTAATTCCACGCGATCACTTGGTAGACCTTCAAGATTTTTTTCATTTCCTGCATACGTTAATTTATCTAATACAGTTACATGAACTTCTGGATGATTCTTTACAACATAATGAACAAAATTTGAGCCGATAAAACCAGCTCCACCTGTTACGATGATTTTTTTCATAATTGAAACTCTCCTACTTTTTTCTTAAATTTCGCCATAGATAAACGGATTTTCCGCTTCAAATTCTTTTAAGGTTGGATGTTTTTGATCCTTTTCTGACGTAATCGCTTTTTCTGGCGCAATTGGCCAATCAATAGCTAACGCTGGATCGTTAAAAGCAATACCGCCGTCTGCTGCCGCATTGTAGTAATTGTCACATTTGTACATAAAGTTCACGTTCGGTGTCAAAGTGACAAAACCATGAGCAAAACCTTTTGGTACTAAAAGCTGACGGTGATTATGTTCTGATAAAATGTAGCCTTCCCATTGGCCATAGGTTGGACTCCCTTTACGAATATCAACAATCACATCTAATACCGCACCTGTTACAACGCGAATTAGTTTTGTTTGCGCAGCTTCGCCTTTTTGAAAATGCAATCCACGCAAGACACCTGCTTCTGTTGATAATGAATGATTATCTTGGACAAAATCAAAGTCTAATCCATGTTCTGCAAATTTAGCTTTGGAATAACTTTCTGTAAAAAAGCCACGATGATCACCGAAAACATCCATTTCGATAATTTTGACATCTTGTAATTTTGTATCAATAACTTTCACGTTTCTTCGCTCCTATTCTGCTGCTAAACGTAGCAAGTATTGGCCGTAGCCATTTTTCTTCAATGGTTGTGCCAATTCTACCAATTGTTCTTTTGTAATATAGCCCATTCGATAAGCAATTTCTTCCAAACAAGCGACTTTTAAATTTTGACGTTTTTCAATTGTTTCAATAAATGTTGACGCTTCTAATAAGGATTCGTGTGTGCCTGTATCTAACCAAGCAAAGCCACGGCCCATTACCTCAACAGAAAGTTTATTTTTTTCAAGGTAGACTTTATTAACGTCTGTTATTTCTAATTCCCCACGTTCTGACGGTTTGATCCCTTTCGCAATTTCAACCACTTCATTGTCGTAAAAATACAAACCTGTCACTGCGTAATTTGACTTCGGTTGTGCTGGTTTTTCTTCAATAGAAAGCGCCCGCATCTCTTCATCAAATTCTACCACGCCGAAACGTTCTGGATCATTTACATGGTAGCCAAAGACTGTTGCCCCTGACTCTTTAGAAGCTGCTCGTTGCAACATTTTTGATAAGCCGCCACCATAATAAATATTGTCCCCTAAAACTAAGCAGACACTATCATCACCAATAAATTCTTCACCAATAATAAATGCTTGCGCCAAACCATCTGGGCTTTCTTGTACCGCGTATTCGATATGAATGCCTAAATCATGGCCATCGCCGAATAAGCTTTCAAAACGTGGTGTATCTTCTGGTGTAGAGATAATCAAAATTTCATTAATTCCCGCCAACATTAACGTTGACATTGGGTAATAAATCATTGGTTTGTCGTAAATTGGCATTAATTGTTTTGATGTTGCTTTTGTTAGCGGATATAAGCGTGTCCCGCTTCCGCCTGCTAAAATAATTCCTTTCATGAACAATCTCCTTAAATACTTCTATTTTTAGTTTCTATAAAACCAAATATCCTTCCCTATTATCGCATTAAGCATAGGGTTTGTCATGTTTTTTACGTAAATTTTACAAATCTGTAAAAGTTTAGCGTTGTTCCTTTAAACGCTGATGTAAAGCTTTTAATAAATTCACACGCCAATTTAATTTTTGTTGGAAACTTGTTTTGGTAATAATAGGGCTGACATTCGCTCCATGTCTTCGGTAAAGCACTAATGGTTCTTTAATGAAACCCGTTTGCTTTTTCCGTGCAGCTAATAAGCCAATCCACATATCATGCATAGGAACTTCTGGCGGAATGGGTAAAATGACGTTTTTCATCTCTTGACGAAAGGCCATACCTGCCCCAATATAGCCACTTTTTATCGCATTTCGCCAAAACCCTGGTTTGATTTTTCGAAACTTAAAATAAGAGGGATTGGTAACTTGTAAATCCGCATCAACAATTTTCAAGTCACTAATAACCACTTGGATGTCAGGGTGCGTTTCAAAATATTCTGTCACTGTCGTTACTTTATTTGGCAACCAAACGTCATCTTGATCTGCTAAAAATATCACTTCGCCTTTCGTATGCGTAAGCGCAAATGCAAAATTAGCAATCACTCCTTGCCCTGGACCTTGTAACAATTGAATTTGGGGATAATTCGCTGCATACGTCCTCAAAATTTCCAACGTATGATCAGTAGAACCATCATCTGAAATAATTAGTTCATCTTCTTCACTGACTTGTAAAAGAATACTATCTAATTGTTCCGCGAGATATTTTTCTCCATTATATGTCGCAATACAAACTGAGATCATAGATTATCCTTTCATTAACTTGAGAAATTCTGCCAATGTTTGCCGCCAAATTTGGCGATTTTTGACAGTTAAAAATTGCTTACTACTGCGTAAAAATAAATGGCGTCGATGATGGGAAAACTTTTCTTGATCATATCGACGATAAAATAACGTTTCTGCTTCAATAATAGAGCGATAACGTTGAGGACTCATTGTACGATAATCTAAAACAGACAATTCTTGTTTTAGGTGGATTGGTAAGACTTCAATCTTTTTATTGGCTTGATTTAATTGATAAAAGAACCAATGGTCTAAATAGTCCAAAGGAAATTCTTCCGAAAATTCTTCCAACCAGCGCAGTGTTTCTGCCGTAATGACTGTACCAGAATTGATAGCCATCAACGGTTGGTTGGCTATACCTGCTGTTGGCTTTGCTCCTTTAAGTCCAACGTATTGATCACTATACACTGGCGAAATTTGTTGTCCATTTGCATCTACAATTGGAACATAGACTGCCACAGTCGGATCTAACGGCATGATGATCAACGTATCAAAATAAGAAGCTGGCACTTCTGTGTCTTGGTCAAGGAGCAACAATAATTCACATTGATTCGCTTGACTAAAAGCAATCGCTTCATTATAAGCGGTCGCTAGGCCTGGATTATCAGGATTATGTCGATAAGTAACATTTTGTTGTAAAAATAATGCATCTTCTTGAGGAAGTGGACTGTTGTCATAAATAAATAAGTGCAATTCGGGATGATTTACAACTTCTTTTAATAACAAATAATTTGGCGCATCAGCCATTTTCATTTGATATAAGACGATGACTACCGCTAATCTTTGACTCATTAAAAGAACCTCCAGCCCCATTTGTTAAAAAATTTCCCCATTGATTGCATAAAGATTTTAAACAATTTTCGACTTTTATGGGCGCCCTTTTCATACATGTGAACAACCGTTTCAAAAGGCGTATAGAGAATCCGATAGCCTGCTTTGCCAAAGCGTAAACATAAATCGTTGTCTTCAAAGTACATGAAAAAACGTTCATCGAACCCACCAATTTCAACGAATTTTTCACGATCAATCAACATAAAACAGCCTGAGCCCATTTTAATATCCGTTGTTTCTGTATCCGACAAATCGCGACATTCATAAATGCTCAAACGTTTATCAAAAATTTTCTTTACAAATTGAAAGGGAATAAAACGTAACATATAATCGAAGACATCTAATTTTTGACGAACTAAATATTGCGTCGTGCCATCTTCATTTAACACTTTAGGGCTAACGACTGCAATGTTCTTATCTATTTTGATACGGTCTAATAGACGATCAAGCACGTCTTTAGTAACCAAAACATCGGGATTAAAAATAATTGCATACTTTGTCGAAGCATTGAATAACACTTGATTATGACCATGACCAAACCCTTGATTTTCTTCAGCGCGATGGATAGTAATAAATGGTTCATATGTTGTTAATTTTTCAAGATACGCTGTTTCAGAATGATTGTCATAGATATGAATATCATAGATACTATCAGTACCCAATTCGGCTTTTAATTGGTTTAGTACATTAAAAATGTAACGACTATTATAAGTGACAATCGAGATTGTTACCATTTCTTGCATGCTCATTTCTCCTTACTACTGAAACATCGTCTTAAAAAAAAAGCATATGTTTCACACATATACTTTTTTAAGTTTAATGGAATTATATCATAGGTTTACGCTCTCGCAAAGCAACCTAAAGATTTCTTTACTTTCTCTTAGAATGCTTGCCAAGTCGCTTTTTCATTTGCTCCTGACGATATTCACGATTCCCTAAAATCCGTAACAAATACATCAACGGTTGATGTCCTTCGCCAACTAGACCGATTAGTTCAATGAATAGTTCTAAGCCAATTAAACAAAAGACAATTAATAAAATTGATGCTACTGTACTTGAATAGCTGAACAATAAAGAGACAAAGGAAAAAACTAACGCTAATGCATAAATAGTCATGACCGCCCCTTTATGGGTAAAACCTAAAGATAACAAGCGGTGATGCAAATGCATTTTATCTGCTGAGGAAATGGGCTTCTTGTTCAATAGCCGTCGAATAATTGCATAAACCGTATCCGTAATAGGCACACCTAAAATCACCATTGGCGTAATTACCGTAATAAACGTAGCATTTTTCAAGCCCTGTAACGACATTACTGCAATCATAAACCCGAGGAATAACGCCCCGGTATCTCCTAGAAATATTTTAGCCGGATAAAAATTGTATGGGAAAAATCCCGCAATGCTCGCAACTAAAATAAAAATAACAATTGGAATATAGACCGTTTTAGCATGTAGGAAAAAATACCCTGTAATACCAATCGTGGTTAATCCAATAATGGATACGCCTGATGCTAAACCATCCAAACCATCAATTAAATTTACTGCATTCGTAATCGCTAAAATCCACAATAAAGTTAGTGGTAAACTAAACCAGCGCAAATCAATCATTCCAACAACTGGCAACGTCACAAAATCTATCCGAATTCCAGCAACAAAATAAATAACTAATGCTGCTAACAAAATACCGATTGTTTTTTTCATTGGAGTAATCTCTTTAATATCATCAATGAGGCCTGTCAAAACAACCATTCCACCAGCCAAAATAATCGGCCAAATATAATCTTGTGGGATAATCGAACGAAAAATCAATAAACATGAACTAGCAAAAGCAATGTAGATTGCAAGTCCTCCTGCTGTAGGCATATTTTTGGTATTGATTCGTCGCTCTCCTGGTGCATCATAGGCGCCAATCCGAAACGCTAGAAGCTTAACAAGTGGTGTTAATAGCAAAGATAAGATAAATGTCATAAATAAACGTATCAAAACTTCATAAATAAATAGTGACATAGTCGAACCCACTTTCTTCTCGTTCAGGGTATATTATACCGTAAACTGAAGCATTTACAAGCTGAAACATGTGTTCTGGCAACGGTTTAGACTTTTTTAAAGAAATCCATTTATTTTTTCTTTTTAAACCATCTAAACAAGCGTTGTTCAAAACTTGGTTGTTTTTTTTCTTTATCTCCAGATAAGTATTCATCGACGACAGCGTTGACAATTGCTCCTAAAATAATAATCGTGGCAGCAAAATTCAGCCATAACATCAAGATGATAAAACTCCCGATGATTTGATAACTTGCGATTCTAGAACTAAAATATTTTACGTACAAACCAAAAATTTGTGATAATAGCATCCAACCGACTGTCGAAAAAATAGCCCCTGGCAAAATAGAACGTAACGATAATTTCCGATTAGGAACGACCGCATAAATCAAACACATAATCACTAATAAAACAACGGTCGTTAACGGCCATTTTAACGCTTGGAAAGTATCGATCACAGACGTTGAGTAATGGAAAATTGGTTGCAGTAATTCAATAATGTACTGACCCAGACCTAAAATTACTACTACACCAACAATCGCTACCATAAATAACAAAATAACTAAAAATGAGACCACTCTTACGAGAATAAAATTTTTCCTTTGTTCGACACCAAAAGCTTTATTCATCGCATTTTGTAGTGCATTAATACTTTGACTGGCACTCCAAAATGCTGCTAAAGCGGAAACAGAAAGCAACCCGCCTGAACGTTGAGTCAGTAGTGAACGAATCGCTGGTTCTAAGTTCTTATAAACATCTTTCGGAATCGCCTCTGCAATATAAGGCAACACAGAATTAGGGTCGATTCTTAAATAAGGTAAGACATTACCTACCGCAATCAGTAATGGAAACAGCGAGAGTAATAAATAATAGGCAACAACCACTGAGCTGTTGCCTATTTCGGCTGTGACCATGTGACTTTGCGTTGTCTCAATAAAACGCATCAAAGATTGATTCTTTTTGATGTTGTCGAGAAACTTCATCACACACTCTCCTTATTAATAAGTCAATTCTTCGCCTTGTGACGTTAAGATTCTTGGACCTTCTTTCGTAATCGCTAATGAATGTTCATATTGACAACTTAGACCGCCATCTTCAGTATAAGCAGTCCAACCATTTGGGTCCATTTTCATGCGCCAAGTTCCTGTGTTAACCATTGGCTCAATGGTAATAACCATTCCCTCTTTTAAACGTAGTCCTTTACCTGCTTCACCATAGTGAGGAATCATTGGACTTTCATGAATAGTTGGGCCAATGCCATGACCTACAAAGTCGCGAACTACCCCGTAGCCTTCTCCTTCTACATACGTTTGAATTGCATGACCAATATCGCCAATTCTATTTCCTACTTGTGCTTGTTCAATCCCAAGATATAGCGCTTTTTTGGTTACTTCCATCAAGCGATCAATTTCAGGTGTTGATTCACCCACGACATAAGACCAGCATGAATCAGAGATTGCGCCCTTTAAGTCGACACACATATCTACTTTGATTAGGTCGCCATCTTTTAATACTTTTTTACGAGGAAATCCGTGGCAAATTTCGTCGTTGATACTACAACAAGTAGCATATTTGTAACCTTCATAGCCAATTTGAGCCGCCACGCCACCATGACTTTCAATAAAGTCTCTCACAAATACTTCAATATCCCAGCTTGTAATGCCAGGTTTAATAAACGTCCGTAAATGACGGTGAACATCCGCTAATAATTCCCCTGATTCATCCATCATTTCAATTTCTCGTGGTGATTTTAATGTAATCATACTATCTCTCCTAAACTTGTTTCATTCAAATTATTTTATCACATTTTTTGCAAAAAAGATTGTTCAAACACCAATTTTCAAAAAGTCCCTTAATAAAAGCACTCGCTAGTCTTTTATAAGAAATGCGCATCTGCTATAATAAGTGACAGAATTGTATGAGGGGGAAGAAAGTTTATGACGTTAGCTAAAATTGTGTATGCAAGCATGACTGGGAATACAGAAGAAATTGCCGACATTGTTGCAGAAGCATTTGAAGATTTAGAATTAGAGGTCGAAATTGATGAGTGTACGCAAGTCGATGCCGCTGATTTTGAAGAGGCCGATATCTGTGTAGTAGCTACATATACGTATGGCGATGGCGATTTACCTGATGAAATTGTCGACTTTTATGAAGACTTACAAGAGATTGATTTATCAGGAAAAATCTTCGGCGTTTGTGGTTCAGGAGACACGTTTTATGATGATTTTTGTAAATCGGTGGACGACTTCGAAGCAGTCTTTACTCAAATTGGGGCAAAAAAAGGCGCCGACAGCGTTAAAGTTGATTTAGCCGCTGAAGAAGACGACATCCAACGTTTAGAAGAATTTGCGAAAAAATTAGCAACTGCCGCAGAATAACTACGTTGAAATAAATAAAAAAAACACCAGAAAAAAATGGCTAGTTCCCATTTTTCTCTGGTGTTTTGATATTCCTAATTTAAAAATAAAATACTGTAATTTAATGCTGCCGCAAAAGTAACCCAAAGAATATAAGGAATCATCAACCAGCCACGCGTTATTAATTTATAACGCAAGTAGTCCCACTGTTGAACTATTAATAATAGCCATAACAATGAGATATCAATCACAGATAATAAATTATTTTGTAAAGAAAAAAAGAAAAATGTCCAGAAAAAGTTCGCAATAAATTGTAAAATAAATAGCGTAATCATCCGTTTTTTCTGTTGTTTATTTGGATGAACTAAGATGAAATAAAAAGTAATGCCCATAAAAATATACAACACCAACCACACTGGTCCAAATAACCAGCCTGGCGGAGCAAAACTTGGTAATCTCAACGCTTGATAATATTCTCTCGCATTTACTGAAAATAAGCCCGACAAGAGCCCTAGTCCGGTAATTCCTACAATACTTAGCCATAAACGCTTATCTTTCACTCGGTTCATGTTTTTTGCCCCTTTCTATTTCTCTTCTTTACTGTAGCATGGTTGCGAATAATCTACCATTAATACACTTAACAAAAAAAGACCGTTCTTTTAAGAAACAGTCTTTTGCTGTAACCTCACAGAAGTTATCAGCATGAGGTTACACTTTTTTTAATTTTTATAGGTCAATATCAATTGGTTCATCTCGTTCAAGAATTGCTTCAATACTATCTTTCATTAAATGAATGATTTGTTCTTCTGAAGGATGGATAATTCCAGAAGTCATCAATGCAGCCACACCAGTAGCGACCACCCATGTTCCCATGTGTAAAGAGTCAATTTGAACATCGTTTAAATTAGCATACTCAGGATCAGCTTTTACCGCTTCAGTAAAATAGTGATAAGAGAATTCTTGCATTTTTTTGCCGCCACCATATTCTTCTAAATAAAGCGCACGGTATAACTTACTTTCACTTGTCGCAAAATGAATATAGTTTAAAGCCAAATCAACAATTGTATTCCCAGTATGTTTTACTGGAAAGACTTCTTTCGCTAAGTATTTATGAATTTTTTGGAATAAAGCATCGCGTAAATCATCCATGTTTTTAAATTCCAAATAAATCGGTTGGGTGGAACATTTCATTTTATTAGCAATATTACGTGCAGTGAACTTCGAAAATCCTTCAGTGGCGACTACTTCATAGGCAGCTGTTAAAATCTGCTCTTTCGTAATGGTTTTTTTTCTTGCCATAATTCCCTATCCCCTTTATTCATTCATATACAACGCTTCCAAATAAATGCTTATGGTTATTGTAACACGATTTTTCTATTATGCAAAATTAGAACAACTCTTTGTACAAAAGTTCACTGAGCGGGAGCACGACAACTTTTACCCCAACTTAAAATAACAGTTGATAAAGGCTTTATTTCGTTGAGTTCCCTGCTCTTCCGTGTTATGATATGAGCAGTCATTACCCATGAAAATGAAGGAGGAATCACGAATGACCTTAGAGAATTTTAATGAAAATCTAAAGAAATATGCACGTTTAATTGCTGAAACGGGTGTCAATGTTCAGGACAATCATACGGTTGTTTTACAAATCAGTGTTGATCAAGCGCCCCTTGCCCGCTTAATTACGGAAGAAGCTTATCGCTTAGGTGCGGCCGAAGTAATTGTTCAATGGAGCGACGAAACCATTCAACGTGAATTTTTAGCTCATGCTGCAACTGATCGTATTGAAAATGTTCCTCAATATAAAATTGATCAAACCGATGATTGGATTGCCAAAGGCGCAAGCCGAATTAGCGTGGTTTCTTCTAATCCTGATGCATTAGCTGGCGTGGATGCACAACGTGTAGCAGCTTTCCAAGCGGCTAATGGGAAAGCATTGGTCAACCTACGAAAAGCAACGCAAGCCAACAAAGTAAGTTGGACTGTTGTAGCTGCTGCTAGTGAAGGCTGGGCAGCTAAAGTCTTTCCAGAATTAGCAACAAGTGAAGAACAAGTTGATGCACTTTGGAATGAAATTTTCAAAACAACACGAATTTATGAAGAAAACCCAGTCATTGCTTGGAATATCCATGATAAAAAATTACAAGAAAAAGCGGCTGAATTAAACGAACAACAATTTACTGCTTTACACTACACAGCTCCTGGGACAGATTTAACGATTGGTTTGCCTAAAAACCATTTATGGGAAGGCGCTGGTAGTTATAACGCTCGTGGGGAAGAATTCATGGCTAATATGCCAACAGAAGAAGTTTTCACCGCCCCAGATAGTCGCCGCGTTGATGGTTATGTTTCTAGTACAAAACCACTAAGTTATGCTGGCACAATCATTTCGGGAATGAAATTTACATTTAAAGATGGAAAAGTTGTTGACTTCTCAGCTGAACAAGGCGAAGAAGCATTGAAAAATCTCTTAGCTATTGATGAAGGTGCCAAACACTTAGGAGAAGTTGCTTTAGTACCAGACCCTTCACCAATTTCACAATCCGGTTTGATTTTTTATAATACATTGTTTGATGAAAATGCCTCTAATCATTTAGCCTTTGGTTCAGCCTATGCCTTCAACTTACAAGGCGGCACGGAGATGAGCGAAGAAGAATTAGCTGAAGCTGGTTTAAATCGTAGCCAAACACATGTGGACTTTATGGTAGGATCTGACAAAATGAATATTGACGGCATTAAGGAAGACGGGACGATTGTTCCAGTTTTTAGAAATGGCGATTGGGCATAGTCTACCAAATGTTGAAACCAAAGTTTTTAGCTCCAAGAAATAAGAAGAAACTGCTTTTATTCAGTAGGTTCTTTTAAAATTTAGAAAGTGAGGCCTAAGTTGCAGCGATTTAGGCCTCACTTTCTTATGCTAAAAAATCAATTGCATTCGAAGGACCTTTAACGTTATAATTAAATTGAAAGCGGATTCTTTTACACGATATAAGTTTACTTTTAAATAAAAGAATTTTTTCAAAAAAGTAGAATTGGAGAATTAACATGGGATTATTTGATGGATTATTAGGGAATGCAACACAAAATAACAATGAAACAGCTGAAAAAGAATTACGGGATGTTTTAATCCCTAACGAAAAAGTAGATATGGCCTTCACTTTAGTAAGAGATTTAATTGTCTTTACAGATAAACGCTTAATTTTAGTCGATAAACAAGGAATTACAGGTAAAAAAGTTGATTATAAATCGATTCCCTACAAATCTATTTCACGCTTTTCTGTTGAAACTAGTGGACATTTCGACCTAGATGCAGAACTAAAGATATGGATTTCAAGTGCTGAGTTACCTTCAGTAAG
This sequence comes from Enterococcus sp. DIV1316a, assembly GCF_050536915.1. Classification (NCBI taxonomy): domain Bacteria; kingdom Bacillati; phylum Bacillota; class Bacilli; order Lactobacillales; family Enterococcaceae; genus Enterococcus; species Enterococcus sp. DIV1316a. The sequence continues at coordinate 1,761,596 of NZ_CP172913.1, forward strand.
TCTTCAATTTAGAAAAGATAAAGATATTGTTGCTATTCAACAAGCCTTAGCAGCTGCTGTGTTATCTTGAATCCACAAAAAAAGACAGGGAAGCGACCAACTTTCCTGTCTTTTTAATTTTAGATAAAATAAAAAAGGCTTCTCAGCCTTGATACGTTCCTTATTCAATCAGACACATGGCGGCACTTGCTTAGTGCTGCTTCCTTCCGGATCTGACACAATTCACTAGCCCGCCATTGTCCTAGCCTTTCGGCAAAACCTAGTATAACGTATTTTTATTCTTTTGACTAGTCTTTCTTTTGATTTTTTAAAAGTTTCTCTTCTTTTTTCTTTGCCCGTAACTTTTTAAAGAACTGAACTAGCAATAAGCGACACTCTTCTTCTAAAACGCCTGCTTCGACATAGGCCACATGATTGAAGCGTTCATCTTCTAATAAATTCATCAATGTGCCAGCAGTGCCTGCTTTAGGATCGGTTGCGCCATAATAAACTTCTGGAATTCGTGCTAAAAGCATCGCCCCACTACACATTGGACAAGGCTCTAAAGTTACAAATAATTGGGTTTCTTCTAGACGCCAATTTTCTATCCCGCGACACGCTTCTTGGATTGCATACATTTCTGCATGCGCCGTTGCTTCTTGCCGTGCTTCTCTCAGATTATGCCCGCGGCCAATAATTTCCCCTTGCCGAACAATTACAGCTCCAATAGGCACCTCAGCCAAACCTTCTGCTTTTTTCGCTTCTGCAATGGCTTCTCGCATAAAAAATTCTTTTTCTTCTTGTGTTAACGTTGTTTCTTTTTTTCCCAATTAATTTCCACCTTTCGGCTTTTTCCCACTAAACTTCTGTCTTGCTTCATGGTACAATAAATCAGTGAGGTGTGTCTATGATTATTGAAAATTTATCTCAGCTTTATCCCAAAGGCTATTTATCAAAAACAATTGGTTCCGAAGCCACCTATTCAATTCCTGTTGACGACCAATTTTTCATTGTGAATAAAGCTTTCTTAAGTATTAAAGAACAGCATTTGTTGGAAGCGCTTTTCCCGATTTCTGAAAACCCAACAATTACTGGTAACCATCCTTGGTTCAGTTACTTATTTCAACAGGCAAAATTACCTGCCGAAGGGACCTTTCGTATGTTGCAAATTCAAACGAATGTCACAAAAGAATTACAAGCTGAATGGCAATTTAATTTAACAAAGATGTTTCCAGATACAGTTGATTGTTTCAGTCCAAGTAATAATATGTATATTTTAGTTGAAGAACAGTCAAAAAATACCTTTCAACAAGAAGAAATTCAAGGGATCTTTTTAACATTAGATACAGACTTTGATTGCACTAGTGCTGTATTTGTTGGCAATTTTTATTCCTCTGAAGACATTCTCCGGCGTTGTTTCCATGAAGAACAACGTATTTTTTCAGAAGAACTTAATTCCTCTAGTCGGACGACTGTTTTTAGTTTAACTGATGTTGCCCTCCACTATTTTACCAAGGAAGCCATGAGCCAAAATGTACTTGTTGAGTATTATCGTCGTTTATTAAATAAAGACACCGATATTCAGCCAATCATCAGCGCTTTATGGAAAAATCAAGGCAATATCAGCTCCACTGCAAAAGATTTATTTATGCATCGAAATACTTTACACTATCGGTTGGAAAAGTTTTTTGAACAAACTGGCTTATCTTTAAAAAAAATGGATGATTTAATCTTTTGTTATTTGTTATTAAGAAAGTAGTACGTCCATTTTTTACTCGTATGTTTTTTATTCCCAATTAGAAAGTAGGCGTTCCAATGAAAATTACCGCATATGTCGCTAGTGCATTTAGTAAAAACCACGAAGGTGGCAACAAAGCAGGCGTTGTTTTTATGACACAGCCCTTAACGAGAACCCAAAAAATGGCCATCGCTAAAGAACTAGGATTTGCAGAAACTGCTTTTATTTCAGACTCAAAGATTGCTGATTTCCGCCTTGAATATTTTACACCAAAAGAAGAAGTCGACTTATGTGGCCACGCGACAATTGGCGCTTTCACCATCATGAACCACTTAAATAAATTATTGCAAACAGCATATACAATCGAAACGAACAGCGGTTTGCTCGCAATCACGGCTAACGGTGAACAACTATTTATGGAACAAACTGTCCCAACTTTTTATGATACGCTCACTTTAGAAGAATTGAGCGGCTGCTTTGATTTAAACGCAGTGGCAACTGCTTTTCCTATCCAGATTGTGTCAACGGGCCTAAAAGATATTTTGGTTCCCATTAAAAATGCGCAATTATTACAGGATTTACAACCAAACTTTGAAAAAATTAAGTTACTTAGTCAAAAGTATGGAGTTATTGGGATGCATCTTTTTGCTTTGTCTGAAGAAAATATCATTTGTAGGAATTTTGCACCCCTTTATGACATCGATGAAGAAGCCGCTACTGGTACATCAAATGGTGCGTTAGCTTGTTATCTGTACCATCACCAAATTTTACAAAAAACCAATTACACCTTTGCCCAAGGTTATACCTTAAACGCTCCTTCAGAAGTCTTAGTGCGTTTGAACACTACACCTCAAAAGACAATTGATCAAGTTCTAGTTGGTGGCAGAGGCTATTATGTTGAAACAAAAGAATTATTTTTATAAAAAAAAGATGGCCTAGGCCATCTTTTTTACTTCATTGCATCTTCAATAAATGTGAAAAAGCGTTCTTTTAAAGAATCTGTATTGTCTTTAACTTTTTCGCCATATTCAGCTAATTTTGAACCGCCATCTTTCACACGATCCACAACATTTAAAACAGAATCTAATTCATCATCAGATAAATCATCGACAATCGATAATAATTTTTGGTTTCCATCAAATTTATCGTCTACAAACTTTTTAACTTTATAACGATTGGAAACATGAGATACCTTCTTAATAATTTTTTCAGAAGCGATGACTGCAACAGAGACACTTGCAACTGCAGCAATGCTTAAACCGATACCAATTTTTGTTGATGCTTTCATTTCCTTCAGCTCCTCTGTTATTTTCTACTTTAATCATAACATATTATTACTTTTATGCGTAATAGAAAGACCTTTACTAGCACTTAGTCTCGTCGGTTATTGCCACCAAATAAAATAACCAAACGTAAAAGTTGTAAAAAGGTCGAAAGCGCCGCTGCTACGTAGGTAAGTGCAGCTGCAAAAAGAACTTTTCTGGCCATTGGGACTTCTTCTTCTGTTAATAACCCACCTTCAGAAAGAATACTTAATGCACGTCTAGACGCATTAAACTCCACCGGTAAAGTCACCAATTGAAAAATCAAGGCTAATGAAAAAGCCAAAATTCCAATGTTGATTAATGTTTGATTCCAACTAAATAAAACACCAATCAAAATTAGTGGAAAGGAAATGGTTGAACCGATGTTGGCAACTGGAACAATAGCTGCACGAAGACGTAAAGGCACATAGTTCGTATGATCTTGTACCGCATGTCCGCATTCATGAGCCGCCACGCCAATAGCCGCGACCGATGTCGATTGAGCAGTGGCTTCGGATAAGCTCAACATTTTGTTTCCAGAATTATAATTGTCAGTTAAATCACCAGCAATTTGCTGAACTCCAACATCATTAATTTGTTCTTTTTGTAAAATATATTGTGCTGCCTGCGTGCCTGTAACATGTTTACTGCTTCGTACTTGATCATATTTACGAAAGGTACTGTTAACATATGCGGAGGCCGCACCAGAAATCGCAATTCCGATAATTACCAATATATAGGTTGGATCGATTCCAAAATAAAAGGGCATCATTGTCCTCTACCTCCATCTTTTTTTCTTTATTGTAGCATGATAGTGAAAAAAAGGGAGCGACAAACGTTGTCTTTTGTTTAAAAAAATGATGAATTTTTCAAGAAAGTGCCGAAACTAACAAAATTGTCACTCAATTAACGGAAAAAAATATGGCAAATTTCCTAAAAAAAAGGCATACTATTCCTTGAGGTGAGGAAAATGAAAACATTACTAAAAATATTAATTCCCATAGTCATTTTAGCCGGTGGTAGCTGGGGCGTTTATAATTACTATTACGGTGGAGAAGCCTATTATACACAAATCACAACATCTGGTGAAAAGAAAGATGAAAAAACAAATTCTGGTGAAGCAATGACCATTTATTACTATCAACAACCTGCGTTTAATAAAAACGGTGAAGAAAAAACCGTGGAATTAAACGAATCCCGTGATCAACCTTTGCGTATGAAAGCCTATCTAAAATTGAAAGTTAATCCCCGTAAAGGCGTGATCAGCTGGAATGAAGTGACAGAAAAAGAAGTCCCTGAAAAAGCTTTAGAAAAATTAAAATAAAGAAAAAACCGTTGGCAAGCGACCAACGGTTTTTTCTTTATAATTGATTACTAATTTTTTCGATATTTTTTAGCATAATGGACACTGTGCCATCTGGATTATTAACAAATTCAATTAAATCGCCATTGCGGTAAACATCTAACGGAACAATTAATTCAATACCGTTATCCATTTTTAACTTCTGTTTGCCAAATTTCTTTTCAGAAATTTCGCGAGATTCTCTGACTGGCGGTGTTTTGTCGACAAACTTCGACTCATTCACTTCTTCTTGGTAAGCTAATTTAGCTGATACATTTTCTTTAAATACTTGCTCAGCAATCTGCTCATTGTCAATCGTTCCCGTTTCCTCAATGCTATCATATACCGCTTCTTTTACAGAAGCCATTAGTTCAAACTCATCTTCGTTAAATTTCTTTCCAATGCGTTTGACTGCTTTTTTAATTTCTTTGATATTTTCTTCCATGGAAGGTGCCGCTTGCGTCTCAATCACTTTTTCAGAGAAATACCAGATTTTTTCTCCTGAAAATTCATATCTTTTCTCTAGTAATTCAAACGCTAATGTATCTAAGTCAACTGTAATTCCTTCATCTGGTTTTTGTGATTTTGAAGACAAAATTGCTCGATTGATAATCAGTTTGTTATAAACGGATTCTTCTTCATAGTCGACGTAATGCGTGTAACTTTCTTTATAGTTTAATTTAATCATTGCGACATGTAACACCGTATCTAATTCATATAAAATGAACAAAATATCAGCACTAGGCGCATCTTCGCTTCCTGAATAAACATCATACCAATGTTGGGTAACTTCTTGGCTTTTCTTTACAAAATCACTAGGAATCCCACGTAACGTGTCAACAAAGGAACTATTTTCCGCCAATGTTCCAGTCTTTGTTTGTGCAGTCGAAAGTTTTGAAATTTTTGCAGTTAAATACGTTCGAATATACTCAGTCGTTAAATCTAGTTCCTTTTCAGAAAAAACCGGCGTCCCAGTTTCTCGATCAATAATGTGTAAAATTGCTTTTTTTAAATAAATATCCATTTTTACGCTCTCCTTTTCTCAACCTTTTTAGTCTAACTGAAAGAGAGAAAAAAGCCAATAGTTTCTATAAAAAGAAGAAGAATTCGTAGACAAATGTCTACGAATTCTTCTTAACTTCAAAAAGCGATTACCCTTCTTCGCTGTATAACATCCCTGTTGCTTCATCAACTGGATCGACTTTATTAAAGATGCCTTTCTTTCTGAAAATATAAGTTAAGCCCATTGGTACGATAATGGCAATCACCATTGCGCCTAAAAACGGCAAGTAATATTGTGGCACAATAGATAAAATTCCTGGCAAGCCACCGACGCCGATACTTGTCGCACGAACGCCCATTAAAGTGGCAAACATTCCGGCCATTGCTGAACCAATCATGCCCGCAACAAATGGATAAACATATTTTAAGTTGATCCCAAACATCGCTGGTTCAGTCACACCTAGGTAACAAGAAATCATTGCTGGAATCGAAACTTGTTCTTCTTTTTTGTTTCCACGATGCATAAAGATAACCGCTAAAACTGCTGAACCTTGTGCAATATTTGATAAAGCAATCATTGGCCATAAGTTGGTTGACTGAAAGTCAGCAATCAACTGTAAATCAATAGCATTACTCATATGATGCAACCCAGTGATAACTAATGGTGCGTACATAAAGCCAAAGACGGCGCCAAATAACCAATTAAATGTTGACGTTAATCCTGCATTCACAATATCAGAAACCCAACTACCAATCGTCCAACCGATTGGTCCTAAAATGACATGTGCAGCCAATACTGTCGGTACTAAAGCAAACAATGGGACAAAAATCATTGAAATTGCTTGAGGAATCACTTTTCTAAAGAAAATTTCAAGATAGGCAAGCAAGAAGCCGGCTAACATAGCTGGGATAACTTGCGCTTGATAACCAATCATGTTAACTTGAGCAAACCCAAAATCCCAGAAAGGAATTTCTGCTGCTTTAGTCGTCGCAACTGAATAAGCATTCAGAAGTTGTGGTGAGACTAATGTAATCCCTAGGACAATCCCCAAGATTTGTGTGGTTCCCATTTTCTTCGTAATACTCCACGTAATCCCAACTGGCAAGAAGTGGAAAATTGCTTCGCCGATTAACCATAAGAATGAATTGACTCCATTCCAAAATTGAGAAACTTCCACGATTGTTTGACCATCAAGAAAGCCAAATGGAACCCCTTCCAAAATATTGCGGAACCCTAAAATCAATCCCCCGATAACAAGTGCAGGAATCAATGGTGTAAAAATCTCAGCTAAAACAGAAACAACTCGTTGAACAGGACTCAAATTACTTTTGGCAGCTGCTTTCCCTTCTTCTTTTGAAACCCCTTCTAAACCGGAAATTGCAGAAAAATCATTATAAAATTGTGGGACTTCATTCCCAATAATTACTTGAAACTGTCCAGCATTTGTAAAGGTTCCTTTTACAGAAGGAATATCTTCAATCACAGGTACATCCGCTTTTTTTGGATCTTTTAATACAAAACGCATTCGAGTTGCACAATGAGAAACAGCTGAAATATTTTCTTTGCCTCCTACTGCTTTCAACAACTGTTGTGCATCGCTTTGAAACTTACCCATTTTACATTCTCCTCTCAAACTTGTATATACAATTAAGTTGTATATACATCATACTCGATTATTCTTTTTTTGGCAAGCGCTTTCTTTCAAAAAAATAATTTTATTTTTTTGCAAATCCCTTGTCTTTTCTTAAAGAGTCAAACAGAACGCTTTTTTAGCTGCTTCTTTATTGCTATACTACAGAGGGAAAAAACGAAAAGGAGTATGAAAAATGTTTTTTAAAGAAATTCATCATGTGGCAATCAATGCCTCAAATTATCAAGCAACTAAAAATTTTTATGTCGAAAAGTTGGGCTTTGAAGTTCTTCGCGAAAATCATCGTCCCGAAAAAAACGATATTAAATTAGATTTAAAATTAGGCAGCCAAGAATTGGAAATTTTTATTTCTGATCAATTTCCCGCTCGCCCCTCTTATCCTGAAGCTTTAGGATTACGTCATTTAGCTTTTAAAGTTGAACATATTGAAGAAGTGATTGCTTTTTTAAATGAGCAAGGAATTGAAACAGAACCGCTACGAGTAGATGATTTTACGGGTGAAAAAATGACCTTCTTTTTTGATCCAGATGGACTACCTTTAGAACTTCATGAATAATAAATAAAGGAGAGAAACAAAATGAAAGATACCTTTCGCTTAGAAAACCAGACGATTTATTTTGGTACAGAACGGGCAATTTCAGCCAGCCCTCAAACGATTTGGCGCTACCTGACTGAGACAGACAAGCTAAAACAATGGTTTCCAGAATTAGAAATTGGTGAATTAGGTGTTAACGGGTTTTGGCGGTTTATTCTGCCCGATTTTGAAGAAACAATGCCTTTCACTGATTATGCAGAGGAAAAATATCTGGGCGTGACTTGGGATACTGGTATCATCTATTTTGACTTAAAAGAACAAGCACCTCATCAGACCCTGTTAGTCTTTTCAGAATCTCTCCCAGAAAATTTTACAACACCTCGCCATAAAGATATCGCTGGTTGGTCAATTGTTCTCAATCGCTTGAAGCAAGTAGTTGAAACTCCTGATGCAGCACCAGAAAAAATAGATTTTCCGCAAATAGAAAATCATTACTTGGAAAAATTAACGAATTTAGAAAATTAAAAAGTGTGGCACAACGGGTAAATCACCCTCTGTGCCACACTTTTTAAAAACGTAAAATACGCTGATAAACAAATAAACCTAAATCAATTAAGCAAACAACAAAAATTGCCAATAATACAAAAGAGACCCGCAACTCTGCGGCGTACATCCCTCGTAAACTAATTGTTGCCAAACATAACCCAAAAATCGTTGCCATTGTCACTTGTAACACGGTTCCTGGTTTTAGGGCATAAACAAAAATGCCAATCAAACTAGAAACAATGAGGTGTGTCAGTGGCAATTGAAGCCAATTGACAACAAACAGACTAAGGAAACATCCTAAAAGAGTCCCCCAAAAACGTGTCTTAATACGCGTGTTCATTTCTGCTTTCACTGGATGCAAGAGTAGAAAAACATTCATCGGAATCCAAATTATTTTAATGCCTCCTACACTCCACATTAAAATAAAACTCAGCGTAATGGTGAAACTCATACGAATAGCTAAACGAAATCGTTGCACTCTTTCGTCAGGACTTTCTAAAAATTGTTTGAAACTTGTAATCCCAAAAAAAGTCTGTTGTAAGTCGTGCCAGAAATTAATAACCGTCAATTTTTGTTGCTTCATATTTAATTGAATGCTTTTAAAAAAGCGAACATGGCCTCTACTCTTTAAGCTGGTAAGCTGACTTAATCCCGTTTGCCACCAAGCGTTTAGTGTTAAAGCCAATAAAAAAAGACCAATTAAAAAGGCCACAACTTGAGATTGCATCAAAAATGTATTTCCTTTAACCTGGATTAACTGACAAAACGTAAACATCATCAAATAACTATGGTACCGCATCGGTGTCGCAGATGAATAAAATAAATAAACAATTAAAAATGTCACACTACTATTTAAAATAATAGACCAGCTAAAGGAACTACTAGCTATAAATGCTAAAAAACTGATCACAAATTGCCTGATACTCATTTTGAGCAGCGCTACAAACGAATAATCTTTTTTATAGTTAATTTTAAACATAATAGTAAATACAGGCACCATAATTAAATAGCTTGGGGAAAATAAAAAATCCAATGTATAAAAACTAACCAAAAAAAAGGCGATGACTGGGAAAATGGCCCAAACATACGCAAAAAATTGCTGACTTTTTGTACTAAAAAAATAAATAACAATCACTCCAATATCGATTCCTTATCCATTGTAACATGCTTGTCAATTCCCTCTTCAAATTGAATATACCAATTCGTTAAAAATAAATAAAAAAGCGAATAAATACGCTTTCATTTCTTGTTTTTTGTGCTATAATCAGCCTATATGATATATCATTTAAAACAAAGGAGCTACTTTCATGAATATTCAAGCGATTGATACGCGACACGGAACTGCCAACCAACATAGTTTTTCAAATGGAAATTGTCTACCCTATACTGGCGTGCCATTTGGGATGAATTTTTACGCCCCGCAAACAACTGACCAAAAAGGCAGCTGGTGGTTTCATCCAGAAGATCGAACATTTCAAGGCTATCGAGTAACGCATCAACCAAGTCCTTGGATGGGTGATTTTAGCCATTTATTAATGACCCCTGTCAGTGGTTCATTGTCGGAACTTTCTTTATTCCATGCCCAAAGTTCTTATCGTCCAGAAGAAAGCCTTTTTTCTCCTGTCGAAATTAACTTAACTCAATTACGCTATCAAATAACTTCTCAATTAATCCCAAGCATGTATGGTGGTATCTTAACCATTGATTATCAACAAAAAGATAATCACTTACTACTAACTCTGCCTGGACGTTATCAAGTAAAACAATTAGATGACCATCAAGTGGCTGTAAAAGTCATCAACTATTCTGGTTGTGAAGATCCAGATTTTAGTTTTTATTTTGTGCTTCATTTTGAACAGCCTTTAACCAAATGGTTTGCCCCTTCTTCAGGTGAAGATGGCAAAATCCTTCTTTCTTTTGGAAATATTGCTCAACAAGTTGTTCATTTTAGTAGTTCATTTATTTCTGAAAAACAAGCGCAGTTAAATTTAGCGCGAGAAATCTCTTTGCGTTCTACTGAGATGCTGCAACAAGGAATCGCAGATTGGCATAATTATTTCGATCGCCTTAAAGTAACGCATGAAAACCCTGAACATACTAAAACGTTTTATCATACACTGTATCGAACATTCCTATTTCCGCAAACCTTTTATGAATTGGACGAAAATCAGCAGCCGATTCATTATGATACGTTCTCGCAAACGGTTCGTCCTGGTGTACTATATACCAATAATGGCTTTTGGGATACTTATAAAACGGTCTACCCATTGTTCTCACTAATTGCTCAAGAAAAATACGAAGAGATGCTAGAAGGCTTTTTAAATAGTTACAACGAAACAGGTTTCTTGCCAAAATGGTTATCTCCAGATGAGCGTGGTTTAATGCCCGGCACCTTGATTGACGCTGTCATTGCTGATGCCGCCGTGAAAAAGATTCGTCCTGACTTGATGCCTCAGTTCCTAGAAGCGATGAAAAAAGGCGCTACACAACAAAGCGAACGAGAAAATTATGGACGTCAAGGAACTCTGGATTATCTAAAATATGGCTATGTTCCTTCAACCTATCATGAATCTGTAAATCATACCTTAGATTATGCGTACAGCGATTTCTGCATTTCACAAGTTGCAAAAACACTGAATGATTCAGAGACCGCAACGTTTTATCGTCAACAAGCCTTGAATTATCAACAACTTTTTAATCCTGAAACTGGCTTTATGCAAGCCAAGGATACTGAAGGCAATTTCCGTCCTGACTTTTTAGATATTCGTTGGGGCAAAGATTACGCCGAAGGAAGTGCTTGGCAATCAAGTTTTGCGGTTTATCAAGATTTTGCAGGTTTGATTAAGCTATATGGTAGCGAGTTAGCTTTCGAAAAAAAATTAATTCAGCTATGCAATCAAGCGCCTAACTTTAACGTTGAAGGCTATGGTTTTGAAATTCATGAAATGAGTGAAATGGCGGCAATTGATTTTGGTCAATTAGCCATCTCAAATCAACCAAGTTTCCATTATCCGTTTCTATTCAGCTACATCGGCAAACCAGAGATGGCTCAACCACTTTTAAAACAACTAATGCAAACATTTGATGCTTCACCAACTGGTTATCCAGGTGATGAAGACAATGGCAGCATGTCTGCTTGGTATATTTTTAATAGCTTAGGCTTTTATCCCGTCACACCAGGAGCTGGTGAATATGTAATCGGGATGCCTTTAGTCCAGACGGCGGAAGTAAAACTGTCAAATGGTAAACAATTAACCATTCAGACATCACCAAACAAAGTCCAACAACAATTTATTCATGAAATTCAGTTAAACCAAGAAAAACATACTGCGCCTTACTTTACTCATCAAGAACTATTAAACGGCGGGACTTTAGATTATCAATTAGGGATCGTCCCGAATCCACAAACCACAGCAGAACGACCGTTTTCATTAAGTACGGAAAAATAATAAAAAGAAAGATGTTCATAAAAATTGAACATCTTTCTTTTTATTCTTCGACACCTGCGTAATTTGATTGGTATTGCTCTCGAAATTCTTTTGGCGTAATTCCATTTAATTTTTTAAACATTTTTGAAAAATAGTTGGTATTGTTAAATCCTACTTTTTCTGAAATTTCGTTGATTGTATCATCCGTGTACAATAATAATTTCTGGGCATGCTTGGTACGCACTTGATTCAAATATTGAGAAAAACTCCGCTTGGTTTCTTTTTTAAAAATTTGGCCTAAATAACTAGGGTTCAAATGAAGCTCATCCGCCACCGTTTTTAAGTTTAATTCTTCTAAATAGCCTTGTTCAATTCTTTCTACAGCTTGGCTAACACTTTCTGAATATTTTTTTATTTTAGGTTTATTTTTCACTTCTGCCAAGACTTGCTGCATTAACGCATACAGTGTATTAAGATTGTTGCTAGCTCGAATTTCTTCCACGATTTTTTCATAGTTTTCTTCTAACACAGTTGGATACTGACGGGAGATATCTGAAAAAAGTAAGAAGACTACATAGCGTACATATTCTGGCGTAGCATGTTGTTGACTTAACTGATTGAAAATAGCATCTAATTCCCGTTGAATGGTCTGCATATCCCCAATCATCAAGGCTTGGTTAAACGCTAGAAAAGTAAAATCTTCTGCCGAACGATTCATTTGTTCTTTTTGATTATTTGGCAGAAATTCTTGATAAAACGTTTCAATTGCTTGCAACTGTTTTACTTTCTCATAACTTTCATAAACCGTTTCCCATTCATTGACAGATTCCCCTACAAAAATCTGACCTTGACCAGCTAGAATCGCTTCAATTTCACGAATAAATAAGAACGCTTCTTGTCTAGCCCCTTTATAGATAAGTAACAATTGGTGGTACGTACTCATCCAACTTTCAATGAATAACAGTTGACCTTTTTTCATAAATAGTTCCTTGATTGTTTCTAAAAATGGCATCTCAGCTTCAACCAATAAAACGGTAAAATCACCTGGTTTTATAGTCGTAAATTGCTGCATTAACTCTTCGTATTCCCCTTCGCTGATTTCATCATTAAGCCAACGCATCAAGCCATTTTCTAGATATAGACGCACGCGGGCATGGGATTTTTTTTGTTGGTCCAATTCTGTTTTAATTCTCTGGATATTGGCTAATAGTTCTTGCTTATTGACTGGTTTCAAAAGATAATCTTGGACCTGCAAAGCCATGCCTTTTTTGACGTAATCAAACTCTTGATAACCTGATAAAATTAAACTAATAAATTGATGTCCTTTTTTCTTTGCTTGCTCAATTAATTCGATCCCACTCATTTCCGGCATCGTAATATCTGTTAATAAAACATCAATGGATTCTGTTTCTAAAAAAGCCAATGCTTCTTGCGCACTACGCGCTGTTTTAACAATTTCAAAGCCTAACTCTTGCCAAGGAATAATCCATTTTAAGCCTTCTAAAATCATATATTCATCATCAACAAACATCACTCGATACATCTTTTCACCCCTTATGCTACAAACGAAAGACGAATTGTCGTCCCTTCTCCTTCTTTCCCTTCAATGGTTAAACCATAACTCTCCCCAAAAAAGCGTTGTAAACGTTCATGAACATTTCTTAATCCAATGGATTGTTCCGTTTCTATTTCTGTTTGATTTAAACGTTCGCGAATTTCCTCTAACCGATTGGCGGTGATTCCTTTTCCATTATCCACAACAGCCACAATAATTTTTTCGCCTTCTCGGTAGGCGTGGACCTTGATAGCATTGTCTTGTCGTTGATAGTCAATTCCATGCACAAAATAATTTTCGACAAGCGGCTGAATGATGAACTTAGGAATTTCAACATCAGCAATTGTTTCTTCTATTTCGAACTTATAGGCAAATTGGTCGGGATAACGCATTTGATACAAATACACATATTTTTCGCAAAATAAGATTTCCTCTGCCAAGGTCGTGGTTTTTTCTTGGTTAATATTATTCCTAAGTAACGTTGAAAAAGCATAGACAACATCAGCTAGTTCTTCTTGTTGCCGACTCAAGGCATACATACGAATATATTCCAACGTATTATAAAGAAAATGAGGATTAATTTGCGACTGTAACGCTCTCATGTGAGCATCGCGTTGCTTAATTTCTAAAGTATAAATATCGTGAATGTATTGATCTAAACTGTCTACCATAAAATTAATCGCGGAAGCAATATCATTCAACTCTTCCTGAACTTGATTCGTGTCAATTCGTTCTTTTAAATTGCCATCGCCAATGGCTCGTGTCGCTTCTAAAATTAATTGGACTTGTTGAGAATAGCGTTTAAATAGGCGGTTTAAGCCCACTAATAAAATAACAATCAAAAGTAACCCAATCCCTAAAATGGCCGCATAATTCATAAACAATTGTTGAAATAAGACTCGGCGGCTTGTTAATAAGAGAATGGTACTCCGGCCACTGCTTTCTATTTCCGTAATATCGTAGCGATTATGAAAAACCTGTTGAATGTCACTATCGGTGTGCATTCTTTTATCTAGTTGCCGCTCTTCTTCTTTAGTAAATTGTGCTTTTTCAGAAAAAATTTGATTTCCAGCACTATCATAGATAAACGCATTAATACCTGATTTTTTCAATAAGTCTGCTTGGTTGCCTAGCAACTCTTGACTTGAAAACACAGTGTACAACTCTCCCAGTGGTTGTCCTGTATAAGGATCGGAGATAATTCGCATTAGTTGAAAGCCATGTTTTTTAATTGATGACATATCCATTTTTTTCCCATTTGTAGCTGTGCGATTGGCGAACAAAACCTGATCAAATTCATCTAAGCGAATAATCACTTCTTCTAAGTCAGGAAAGGTGCTAAATAATGTACTTAAATTATTTCCAAAGTGGGTACTGACCCGATCTTCCGACCATTGACTGTAAGTATAGTCAAAATACTCAGGAGGAGAAAGTTCCATATATTTTCGCATGTTTTCAATTTTACTTGCAGAGCCAGCTAATTCATTAATCATATTCGTCGCCGCATTATTTTTATTCGTTACATAGCTGTCAATTTGGGAAACGGCGTTATTTTTTTGTGAATCAATTGATAAGTTAATTGTATAAGTAACATAAACGCACAAAGCAGCCACCGTTAACAAAATAATACTTGTTAACAGTAGACTGTATTTTTGTACTAATCGATTTAATAAATATTTTTTTTTAAACAGTTTTTTGAAGATTCGCTTCATTTTGTTCCAACTTTCCATCAATAAACTGGCGATTTTTGCGCGTGACATAGGCACACCACATCATAATTAAGGCAAACGAAGCAAATAGTAGCAGTCCTTTCATTTTCCAAGTTAAAGCAACGATACTAATTACACCGAATAAGACTTTAAAAAATACACCGAGGTTTAAAAAGATACTGATAAATGAAAGCTTCATTAAATCAATAGTTGAGATAAAATAGCTTCCTTCATATAGTAGCATATAAATGTAAAAAATAACGAGTATTAGGGAAACAAAAAATAAAATAAATGTAATAATTAACCACATTATTCCGGTAAATTGAACGGCTAAATAAATATTATAAAAAACAAATCCTAAAGTGAAGAGAAAAAGTAAAAAATAACAGTTACTTCTTTTAAAATGTGCTTTCCATGATTCAAATGCTCGTTTAACGGTGATTGCTTGATAATTCATGCCCTCTTCCAAAATGAAATCAGTCATCATTTGGAGTGCTGGACCAACACCAAAAATAATCCCTCCAGCTAAACTAAATAAAACAAACAGTAAATTTAGTTTGATTACTGTCCAGGAAAGGTAAAACAACCGTTGAATCCCTGTACTTTCCATCTTCCTCTTCCTTTCTATTATGTAAAAGGCTGAGCCAAAAGCGCTCAGCTAATGCCTCAGCCTCCTGTGATTATTTTTGAGATTGGATATATTCGTCTAATTGTGTTTGCATTTCTTTTTGAACTTTATCCCAGCCAGCTGTTTTTAGGTCATCCATTAATTTTGGAAGTGTTTCTTCTGGATCAACAGTTCCTGTATTTAAGCTTGCTGCGTAACGATTCATAACTGTAGCAACGTTAGTGATTTCAGTTTTCACTTTATCATTTACAAAAGTAAAACCAAGAATTGGTGAATCTTTTGCTTCTTCGATGCTCTTATCACGTTCTTTAACCATGTCTTCAGTGACAGATTCTTCTGGCCAAATGATTAAGTTATTTCCTGTGTTCCAAGCACTCAAGTGAGTTGTTGGTGTGTAATCTTTCAATAATTTCACACGATCATCGCCAACTTTTTCATATTGTTTGCCTTCTTCACCATAAACAAGTCCGTTTAACAATTCTGGATTGCTGTTTAATAAGCCTAGCAATTCAACAGATTTTTCTTTGTTTTTAGACGTATTTGCAACAACATAGTTAGCCATTTGCGCTTGTGATGTTGTTTTTAATGGTTCTGTTAGTGGACGAGAAACAAGTGGTTTACCAGCTGCTTGTGTTAAGATTGTATCACCATAATCCATAGGTCCTTGTGTTTCTTGACGCATGAACCAAGTATTGGTATTTAAGTCATATGGTGTTGTACTTGTAGCAGCATCTGTTGGAATCAAGCCATCTTTATACCATTGATGTAAGACTTTTAAGTTATTAATCATGTCTTTGTCGGCATATTGGTTAATAATTTTTGGTGAGCCAGTATCAGTTGTTTTCACTGCAAATGGATATTGGTTACCAATAGGGAAGTCATAATTACCTGTTGCAAAGAATGTTTGGCCGATAGCAAAAGCAGCAATATTTGGTTCTTTTTTATGGAATTCTTTTAGAACTTCCGTTGCACTTTCATAACTACCATCAACTTTACTAATATCTAAATTGTATTTATCGACATATTCTTTATTAAAAGTTAAAACTTGTTGACCGTAAGAGTTACCTAAAATTGGGAACGCATACAGTTTTCCATTGATCGTATTTCCTTTAATATAGTTATCTGGTAATTGATCATAGGCTTCTTTGGCATATTTAGGTGCTAAATCAGTTAAATCAGCATAGGCGCCTTTTTGTGCATTCGTTGCATAATTTTGTGCTAATGAAATATCATAGCTTTCACCAGAAGCAACGATTGTTGACATTTTTTGGTCCCAATCGCCCCAACCAACAAATTCCATTTTTAATTTTGCCCCAATTTTTTTCTCGATAATTTTATTCGCATTATCGATTAATTGGTCATAATTATCTGGTTTGTCCCCAACACGATACATTAATAACGTTGGTGTACTATCATCACCTTTTGACGCTGCATCTTTTGAAGATTTACCGCACGCGCTTAATCCTACAGCTAAAGCTGCTGCGCCAGCTACGGCTAATCCTTTTTGCCATTTTTTCATTCCTTATTTCCTCCTGTACAATTTTATTCTTTCACGCCGCCGATTGTTAAACCACCCACGAAATATTTTTGGAAGAATGGGTAAGTTAACGCAATTGGTAACGTAGATAAGACAACAATCGCCATTCGAGCCGATTCACTTGGTAGAACGCCTAAGCCTTCTTGTGCTGCTGCACCCATATCCGTACTTCTTGATAAGAACTCTAAGTTGTTTTGAATTTTCATCAATAAATACTGTAATGGTACCAAGGTATCTTTTTGAATGTAAAGTAACGCATTGAACCAATCGTTCCAATAACCCAAAGCCGCAAACAAACTAATTGTGGCAATCCCTGGAACGGCTAGTGGTAACACAATGCTGACAAAAATGCGCATTTCACTTGCGCCATCAATACGTGCCGATTCAATAATACTGTCAGGCACGGTTTTCTTGAAAAACGTTCGCATCACTAAAATATTAAATGGTCCTAAAGCTAAAGGCAAAATTAACGCCCAAATTGTATCTTTCAATTGCAATAAGTTTGTCATTACTAAATAGTTCGCAACCATCCCTGGTGAAAATAACATTGTAATTAACGCAAACAATGTAAAGAATTTTTTAAATGGAAAGTTGGAACGAGAAATGACATAGGCATATAATGACGTCATTGTTGCATTGACAATCGTCCCTGTCACCGTAATGAAGACCGTTACCCCTAAGGCATGAATAATGCGTTGACTCATTGCCCCTTGGAAAATGTAACGATAGGCCTCCAATGAAAATTCTTTTGGCCAAAACCGGTAGCCGTTTGCTGCTAATGATCCTTCACTTGTCAATGAAATCATAATAACAAAGAAAAACGGAACCACACAGGAAATAGCAAAAATCGCAATGACAATATTGAAAATCAAATTCGCTGTCGGGTTGAAGGATCGAACGTTAACGCTAGTGACTTTTTTCTTTTTCATAATCCTTCCTCCTAAAATAGTGCTGAATCTGGTTCAATTCGACGAACAACTAAATTCGCAATTAATAACAAACATGCCCCAACGACAGATTGATATAACGCTGCAGCTGCCGTCATGCCTACATCACCAGTAGCCGTTAAGCCATTGTAAATATAGGTATCTAACACACTTGTCACGTTGTAAAGCGCACCTGAGTTTCTTGGTACGATGTAGAACAAACCAAAGTCTGCTCTGAAGATACCGCCGATGTTTAAAATTAATAAAACAGACATCATTGGCAAAATTTGTGGAATCGTAACATTTTTTATTTGTTGCCATTTGTTGGCACCATCCACCATCGCTGCTTCATAGTAGGTCGGATCAATCCCCATCACAGAAGCATAGTAGATAATACTGTTGTAGCCTAGACTCTTCCAAACATTTAGGAAGACAAAAATTACTGGCCACCAACGTGGATCTGCATACCAGTTAATCATTGTGCCGCCATTACCAGTAATCCATTGATTCAAAATCCCTTTATCTGGACTTAAAAAGGCATAAACAAAATAGTTAATAACCATCCAAGATAAGAAATATGGTAGCAATGACATCGTGTGATAAACTTTAACCAAGCGACGATTTCTTAATTCACTCATAATAATAGCAAAAGCAATCGCGAAGAATAAGTTAAAGGCTAAAAAGACGACATTGTACAAAATGGTGTTTCTAGTAATTAACCAAGCATCTTTTGACGCAAATAAAAATTTAAAGTTTTCAAAACCAACCCAAGGACTTTCTCTTAGACTAGCTAAGAAACCATCTGGTGAAATATGAAAATCTTTAAATGCGACCACATTGGCTAAGACTGGTATATAGAAGAAAAATATAAACCAGATAAATCCTGGTAACGCCATAAGGATTAAGGCCTTATAACGCCATACATTTTGAAAAAACCCGTTTTTCTTCTTCATTCGTTTCGCTCCTTTCATAAATATAATAGCGTTTTCATAATATCTTTTTAAGGAACAAATTATAGGATTTGAGAAACAAATTATAGATTTTGTGTCATTTTAAGGTAAAAATTTACCGAAATGACTGTTCTTTGTGAAAACGTTTATCTGATATTTTTTTTACAACTGTTTAAGAACCTTAAAAACAATTGGCTAAACCTCACTCATAAAGCGATTTTGCTAGCGTGTATTTGTTTTATAAAATCTGAGAACTTGATAGTTTCACAAAGGATATCCTCTAATTATTTTTGAGGAGGACTATTTTTGAATTTTATCCGTAAAAAACACTAGAGCAATTCGTTTAATTGTAGTTTATTTTTTTGCAGTTTTAATGCAAGCTGGTTCTTTATTATTACTAGCTATTTCACTACTATTTTTCTATTTGCCTTTATGCACACACAATATGTTGGATTTCTTGTTATAAATCAAAAAGAGTTGACGACATAGGTCATTTTGACTTATGTCGTCAACTCTTAAATTTTCAGCTAATTAGTCGTTCTAAAACAATCGATTTTGTTTACTCCTCTTTTTCTTTGTTTCTCTTTATAACATAGAGAATTAATACAATTAAGATCAGTCCTACACCCAGATACGCAAATATTTTTTGGACTTTTTCTCCTGTTTTTGGTAAATAGGATGATTTAGACGTTTCTTTCTTGTTTATGGCAATTTCATTTTTACTATTTTTTGTAGGTTTGTTCTGGTCTGTAACAACTTTTTTTGTTTCCTTTTTATTTTTCGCTGGTTCTTCAGGCGTAATGGGCACTTCTGGTTCTTCTGGTGGATTGATGCCATCACCTACTTTGGCTTTGTTGAGAATGATTTCGCCTGCCTTGGCTTCTTCATTAACGATCACTTTAAAACGAATACTCCGTTCTTTCATATCGGTGATACTTGGGTATTCCGCTGTGATTGTGCCGTTAGTTTCTTTCAAGCTGGTTGGCTGGGGTTCATCACCGACACTTGTTAGGCTATCTTTGACATACGTCAGTCCTTTTGGTAGTTGGTCTGTGATAACTACTTTGTTTAGGACGCCGTTTTCGATGGTGTTGCGGAAGCTAATGGTGTACTCGATAGTTTCGCCTAGTTTTGGTTTGGCGTTATTAACGGTTTTTGTTGCGGCTAGTTTGCCTGCGTTCGTTTCTGGTACCACAGGCACCTCTGGTTCTTCTGGTGGATTAACTGTGTCATCTACTTTGGCTTTGTTGAGAATTGTTTCGCCTGCCTTGGCTTCTTCATTAACGATCACTTTGAAACGAATACTCCGCTCTTTCGTATCGGTGATACTTGGGTATTCCGCTGTGATTGTGCCGTTGGCTTCTTTCAAGCTGGTTGGTTTTGGTGCATCACCGACACTTGTTAGGCTATCTTTGACATACGTCAGTCCTTTTGGTAGTTGGTCTGTGATAACTACTTTGTTTAGGATGCCATTTTCGATGGTATTGCGGAAACTGATTGTGTATTCGATTGCTTCCCCTAATTTTGGTTTGGCGTTATTAACGGTTTTTGTTGCGGTTAGTTTGCCTGCGTTCGTTTCTGGTACCACAGGCACCTCTGGTTCTTCTGGTGGATTAACTGTGTCATCTACTTTGGCTTTGTTAAGAATTGTTTCGCCCGCTTTGGCTTCTTCGTTAACGATCACTTTGAAACGAATAATCCGCTCTTTTGTATCAGTGATACTTGGGTATTCCGCCGTGATTATGCCGTTGGTTTCTTTCAAGCTGGTTGGTTTTGGTTCATCACCAACACTTGTTAGGCTATCTTTGACATATGTCAGTCCTTTTGGTAGTTGGTCTGTGATAACTACTTTGTTTAGGACGCCGTTTTCGATGGTATTGCGGAAGCTAATTGTGTACTCGATAGTTTCGCCTAGTCTTGGTTTAGCGTTATTAACGGTTTTTGTTGCGGCTAGTTTGCCTGCGTTCGTTTCTGGTACCACAGGCACCTCTGGTTCTTCTGGTGGATTAACTGTGTCATCTACTTTGGCTTTGTTGAGAATTGTTTCGCCCGCTTTGGCTTCTTCGTTAACGATCACTTTGAAGCGAATACTCCGCTCTTTCGTATCTGTGATACTTGGGTATTCCGCTGTGATTGTGCCATTAGCTTCTTTCAAGCTGGTTGGTTTTGGTTCATCACCGACACTTGTTAGGCTATCTTTGACATACGTCAGTCCTTTTGGTAGTTGGTCTGTGATAACTACTTTGTTTAGGACGCCGTTTTCGATGGTATTGCGGAAGCTAATTGTGTACTCGATAGTTTCGCCTAGTTTTGGTTTAGCGTTATTAACGGTTTTTGTTGCGGTTAATTTGCCTTCTTTTACTCGAGGTGTGATTGGTTCTTCGGGTGTAATGGGTACCTCTGGTTCTTCGGGCGGATTAACTGTGTCATCTACTTTGGCTTTGTTGAGAATTGTTTCGCCTGCCTTGACTTCTTCGTTAACGATTACTTTGAAGCGAATACTCCGCTCTTTTGTATCAGTGATACTTGGGTATTCCGCTGTGATTGTGCCGTTAGTTTCTTTCAAACTGATTGGCTGGGGCTCATCACCGACACTTGTTAGGCTATCTTTGACATACGTCAGTCCTTTGGGTAGTTGGTCTGTGATAACTACTTTGTTTAGGACGCCGTTTTCGATGGTATTGCGGAAGCTAATTGTGTACTCGATAGTTTCGCCTAGTTTTGGTTTAGCGTTATTAACGGTTTTTGTTGCTGTTAATTTGCCTTCTTTCGCTTCTGGTACCACCGGCACCTCTGGTTCTTCGGGCGGATTAACTGTGTCATCTACTTTGGCTTTGTTGAGAATTGTTTCGCCCGCTTTCGCTTCTTCGTTAACGATCACTTTGAAACGAATACTCCGTTCTTTCGTATCAGTGAGACTTGGGTATTCCGCTGTGATTGTGCCGTTGGCTTCTTTCAAGTTGGTTGGCTTTGGTTCATCACCGACACTTGTTAGGCTATCTTTGACATACGTCAGTCCTTTTGGTAGTTGGTCTGTGATAACCACTTTGTTTAGGACGCCGTTTTCGATGGTATTGCGGAAGCTAATTGTGTACTCGATAGTTTCGCCTAGTTTTGGTTTAGCGTTATTAACGGTTTTTGTTGCGGTTAATTTGCCAGTTACTTGTTCGTCCGCAATTTTTGCTTCTACTATATTAGAAGTTTCGTTGACTTTTGCAGATGTTAAAATATCTACTGCCTCAACGGTTGCGCTATTAGGCACTAATTCATTTGCTTTTGCTCGTTCATTTATCTGCGCTTTAAATTCGTAAATTGTTTCAGCTGTATCAGCTTTGTAGCTACCTCCTTGTGTAGCAGTTGCATCATTGCCGACACGGACTATAATTTGTTTATTGGTTTCATCATATTCAGCTTGATCATCGCCTAAAGCATCCGTTTTTTCACCAGAATTTGGTCCACTAATAATTTTTAAAGAGCCTGGCAAATAATTTAAGCGACCATCTAGTGCATCCTTCGAGACTGAATTTATCGCTTCAGAATCAGTTTTTGTATTTTTTAGTGAGACACGATACGTGATCGTTTCACCAACTTTGTAAGTTTCTTTTGGTTCCACAATTTCTTTCTTAATTTCAAATTCAGGCGTTTCTGCGTTTACAGCAAAACCAATCGCATTCGTAGAATAATCGTCACCACTACTTGTTGTTCTAAAATTAATTTGGTTTTGTCCAGCATTTAAAACACCTTCGGGAATTGCCATACGATCGATATCAATATCTAAAAAATTAGGATGATCCGGCGCAAATTTTCCTGGATACTTATCTACCATATGTTCATCGTTGTCTGTCACAGTTGCGTTCATAGCATTATTAACTGGATTAAGCGTGTTCGAAATATTTGCCCAAGTTCCTGCGCTATTTTTAATTTGTGCGTTGTCTCCAGTCCAGTATTTATCTCCTTGAACAGTAAACCAGGTCACAATTGGATCAAGATTTCCTTGTTTTGCTGTTAAAAAGTTGCTCATAGTAAATTCATTATTGGTTCCAGCAGCATTACCACGTGCTCCATAGTAAATACTAAAAGCTCTTGACTTACTTGCCTGATCCTTTGTAACAACAAACAAACTCCAACCACTAAAGTTATAATATTGATATTGACCATTTAAACTACTTGTCATAGGAATATCTGCCAACGTATAACTCCCTGTCGCACTTTTATCCCCTTGTAAAAGGGCCTTTATATCTAGATGCACTCCAAAATAAGCCCGCCCAAGCAATCTCTTTTGCACCATTTAAATCAATATAAGCCCGACTAGAGTTATACGTATTTGGATCATTGTCAACATCTGCAAATTCTAAAGGAAAATTGTTAATTGCATAACCACTACTTGCTCCTCGTGTGTTTAAAAATGTTTGTGCAGCCGCCGTATTTTCATTCGCAATTTTTAAGTTGGTATTTCCCGTTGAAAAAAGTTCTCCTTTATGAACGCTTTGATAAATCGGTGTATTAAACCCCCGACCAGGTGTTGGTGGCACTAACGGACCAGTAGGTTGCGCCTTTAATGGAGGTTGCTCAGGACTTTCGGTAGCCTGCGTTAGTGCAGTCTCTTGAATACTTTCTGTCGCCTTTCCTGCTTCAGGCTTTGTTTCGTTACTAGTAGTTGCGGTCATTTCATTTGTAGAAGAGACTGTTTCGTTTGCCTGATTTTCTACTTTTGTTTCTGAAGTTTCCTGTTTTTCCTTCGAAACCGACTCTTTATCTGCTAGTATATCTTTACTAGGTAAATCAATTACTAGTGTTCCTTTTTCATTATCTTCTATTAGTACGCTGACCAATAACTTGCTCGACGCTTTTGTAGTTATTTGCCCATTTATGGTAATCTTTCTTGTCGAATTTGGTTGAAGGTTAAGCAGTTTAATATCGGTTGTTTGATCTTTCTCATTTGTTTCAACCTTTGCTTGTTCTTCTAAAGACGTAGGTCCTCGCTCTTCGCTTAAAGTATCTAATACAAATTTGATTGGACTATCATTGGTATTTTTTTGTTTTAAAATGAGATCTTTGATTGGTACATCTCGCGTATTTGTTACTTCGTAAGTGACCGTTTTAATATCTTCTTGAGACGATGTATCTTCTATTTTCCCTATTACTTTGAGCCCGTCTTTTTCAACAGTCTTCTCAGCATCACTTGTTACTTCTTGAGCAAATGCGTTCATCATTGGTAACAAATTTAAAATAAACAGCATGGTAATCATAAGGTAACTCACAAAATTTTTAACTGCTTTATTCATTTACATTCTCCTTCGTTCTTTTCATTTACTTAAACAAATCATCTTCAAACAACTTTTACAATTACTAATTGTTTCTCAACATCCACCTCCATAAAATACTTTTCAACCTTCAATTCTTTCTTTATTTAGCTACAACAACTTTTTTTAACGTACGATTTTCCGTTTCTCCTTATAATCAAAAAGTAACACATTATATTAGCTAAAAAAAGAAAAAAACCCGATATTTCAACAAAAAATCGTGAATTAAATAACACGTTTTATATGAAGCAAATATATTGACTTTCCCTAAAAAAATACAAACATAGGTAAGTTCTAGCTTTAAGAGTAATTTTTTTATTGTTTTCCCTTTAATAACATTCGTTCTAAATTGTTTTAAAAACTAAAACTTTTTTCATGTAATTTTCATTACATTTACCAAAAAAAGAAACTAGCTTAGCTACATTTGCTATTGCTAGTTCCTTTTTTTAATTGTTTTACTTTTCCCCTAAAATTTCAATCCAACCATAATAATATTCAATATATTGATTTTCCTCTTCTAGTTGTGTCAAGATATGCTCTCCGACAACGATGCCTGTTTCAAATCCTTGTTTTGCTAAACGCTTTTTTACTTCTTCGATATTATTCAAACGGGTATCTTGTGTATTGACTTTTAAAATAAAGCCTTTGTATTGGCTACTTGATTCTTTGAGCCAAATCACTTTATCTAAACTTTTTTTATTCACATGATTTGCCAAACAAATCCCATACGTCAGTTCATTGGATTCACTTAAATCCCCGTAAATACCTAAAGTTGAAATGTGTTCCATGTAAACTTTCATCTCTTCTGGATCCTCAATATCAACAACAACAATTTTATCAAAAGGAATTGGTTCATCTGAAAAAACCAATGTTTCTAAATCAATTAACGCATGTAAATGTAATTTTCTTTTCTTGATTTCTTTGTATTTATGCTGAAGCCTTTTTATTTCTTGCCCCAGTTGTTCTTCTGTTGCTTCCATGGTGGCATAGAGATCGGTAGGTGTCTTTTTATATAAATTCAACATATCTTTGATAGGAATCCCCATTTTTCGATAAAAATCAATATCATATATTTTGAACAAATCTTCTAAATCAAAGGTTCGATATCCGTTTTCTTCATTGCGTGTTGTACTAATCAACCCTTGCTCGTCCCAATAACGAATCGTGGACTTAGGGATATTTAGCAACTCAGAAACATCTTTTATTGTGTAATTTTTTTCCATACTGTTCCCTCCATCAAAAAGTTTAGCATTTCTACTGTTGACATTCAAGTTACTTGAACGTGTACAATGACTCTTTGTAACAGCTAAAACGGTATTGTTTAAGGAGGAAATTTCATGAAATTAATGAAAGAGTTTATTAAAGAAAATAAATGGATTGTTCTTGCGACAACTTTAACCATCTGTTTGCAAATCGCAGGAACCCTTGGCGTCCCTAAATTAGTTGGCAAGTTGATTGATGTGGGCATCGTTAGCGGTGACCAACAAGTAATTAAAACGATTGGCATACAAATGTTTCTTGTGACATTCATTGGAACAATTGCCGCAATTATTTCTAGCTATTTGTCTGCTTTAGTAGCTGCTAAATTTGGTTTTCAAGTTAGAGGATTGTTCTTTAAAAAATTTCAACAATTCTCGATGAAAAATGTTGATAAATTTGGTTCAAATTCTTTGCTAACTAGAATGACCAACGATGTAGATAATGTTCAAACAATGATTGTGCTATTTTGCCAATTAATCTTTCCAGCGCCTATTATTAGTTTATTTGCCTTAGTGATGACATTTTCTTATTCAGTTTCACTCGCTTGGGTAACATTGGCTTCCATCGTATTTTACTTAGTCGTTGTTTATTTTTTAATGAAAAAAGGTACCCCTTTATCTTTAAAAATTCAACCAAAAATGGATCGAATTACTACGACTTTACGAGAGTTCTTTACTGGAATTAATATGATTCGTGCGTTCAATAATCAAGATTTTGAAGAGCAGCGAACCAATCAAACATTTAAAAATTATGCTGAACGCATGAGCAAAGTGAATCGAATCTTTGCTTGGATTACTCCCGTTGCCTTTTTATTAATGGGCGTTGTGTATGCCTCTATTTTGTGGTTTGGCGGTAATTTAGTGGCGGTAGGCACCCTACAAATTGGCACCGTTACAGCTGTGATTGAATATACGCTTCTAACTTTGGCCTACTTAATGATCGCGGCTATGGTATTAGTTGTCATTCCACGGTCCGTTGCTTCCTTGAATCGCTTGCAAGAAGTTTTGTCAGAAGAAATTGAAATTAGCGATCCTCACACTGAAGCAACCATTGCTTATCATCCTGAGAAAGCCTTGATTTGCTTCGATCACGTCACGTTTCAATACACAGAAACAGCTGATCCTGTTTTAGAAAATGTTAGTTTTGTCATCCCTAAAGGAAAAACAACGGCGATTGTTGGGGCAACTGGCGCTGGTAAAAGTACTTTAGTTAAGTTACTTTTACGAATAAATGATGTCACAGCCGGCACGATTAGCTATTCTGGCACAGATATCCGCTCATTATCTCAGCAAACGATTCGCCAAGTCATCAGTTATGTGCCACAAAAAGCCTTTCTTTTCAGTGGGACAATCTTATCAAACTTATTAATGGGAAATGCCAAAGCAACTACAGAAGAAATAAGAACGGCACTAGAAATTTCACAATCTTCTGAATTTATCGATTCCTTACCACAAGGGATTGAAAGTTTCGTAGCACAAGGCGGGTCCAACTATTCTGGTGGTCAAAAACAAAGAATGTGTATTGCACGAGCCTTAATCAAACCGGCAGACGTTTATATTTTCGATGATAGCTTTTCCGCATTAGATTACAAAACTGATGCCGCTCTACGTGCCGCTTTACATGCACAAATGTCGGACAAAACTTTACTCATTGTTGCTCAACGGTTAAGTACAATCATGAACGCTGACAATATTATCGTCCTAGATGAAGGAAGGATTGTTGGTCAAGGCACCCACGCTGATTTACTTACCACTAATAGCTATTACCAAGACTTTGCTAAATCGCAAGGTATCTTACCCAAGTAATTAAAGAAAGGATGTGACTGCTTGAAAGAAAGTTTTCTTTTCAAGCCATACAATGAAAAAAACAATGAATCTTCAAAGCTTTAAACGTTTCTGGAAAATGATTAAACCTGAGCATCCAATCTTTTATGGTCTAATGATCTGCAGTTTAATTGGAAACTTATTAATTGTTGCCATGACCTATATTATGGCAATCGGGATTGATAACCTCTTAGAAGCTATCAAGCGTGTCGGGCTCAAAGGTATGACACTTCCTTTAGTTGAAGAAGCGCTCTTAGGTCCCGTCTTACTTTTAATTCTCTTTTCAATCATTAGTAGTATCACTTCTTTTATTCAGGAACGAGCAATGGCTTCTTTAAGCGAACGGGTTACTTTAAGAATTAGAAAAGAAGTGACAAAAAAGTTTAAAACTTTACCAATGGCCTTCTTTGACAATCATCAAGTGGGCGATATCATTAGTCGTTCAACAACTGGCTTAAACCAATTGTCACAAGTTCTTTTAACAGGCATCAACCAATTTTTCACTTCCGTCGTGACTATCCTTTTTGCAGGAATCATGTTGTTCTATATTGATGCAAAGTTAACCATTTTAGTGTTGCTGCTAATTGGCGGCAGTACTTTCATGACGACAAAAATTGCGAATAAAAACAAGGTGTTTGCTGATCAAAGTCAAGCTGAATTAGGTCAATTAAATAATAAGATGGAAGAATATTTAGCAGGAAATTTGGTCACAAAAACCTTTAATCAACAGCAAAATGCTGAAAAAACAATTGATGCTGTTAATCAACAACATTATCGTGCCTTTAAAAAAGCACAGTTTCTAAATTTTGCGATTTATCCAGCTATTCGTTTTATTAATCAGTTGGCTTTTATTATTAGTGCTATCTTAGGCGCAATGCTCGTTTTATCTGGTGGTATTACGATTGGTTTCTTGCAAGCGTATTTGCAATATATCAACCAAATTTCTGAGCCGATTTCTACCGCTTCTTATGTCATTAACTCAATTCAAGCAGCGATGGCTTCCATTGATCGGATTTTTGTTATCTTAGATGAAGCTGATGAACAGCCAGAAGCAACTCATTTAGAAACTATTTCTTCTCCTAAAGGAGCCATTGAATTTAAAAATGTTCAATTTGGCTACACACCAGAAAAAATTTTAATGAAAAATGTTGATTTTTCTGTTCAACCGAAAAAAACAGTGGCCATTGTGGGACCCACCGGCGCTGGTAAAACAACATTAGTCAACTTATTAATGCGTTTCTATGAAATAAATCAAGGTGCCATTACTTTTGATGGGATTGATATTACGAAACTTTCTCGACAAAATCTAAGAAATTTATTTGGCATGGTTTTACAAAACACTTGGCTATTTGAAGGAACCGTAGCAGATAATATTGCCTATGGAAAAAAAGACGCTTCTCGTGAAGAAATAATTGAAGCAGCTAAAATTGCTCAATGTGATCATTTTATTCGGACCCTTCCTCAAGGATATGACACAATTATTTCTAGCGAAAATGGTGCATTATCACAAGGACAACAACAGTTATTAACCATCGCCCGAATCATTTTAGCAAATCCGCCCGTTGTTATTCTCGATGAAGCAACTTCGAGTGTGGACACACGAACAGAAGCCCATATTCAAAAAGCGATGGAAACTGTCACAGAAAATCGAACAAGCTTCGTTATCGCTCATCGATTATCCACGATTGAAAATGCTGATTTAATTTTAGTGATGAAAAATGGCGATATTATTGAAAAAGGAACGCATCAGGAACTATTACAAGCTCCGACTCTTTACGCCAGCTTATATAATAGTCAATTTCAAACCACTTAAAAAGAACTGGAACAAGTCATTCTTCTTTTGACTCGTTCCAGTTCTTTTATTGCTTAGAAATATTGAATTCCCATTGCTTTTTTGACTTCTGTTAAGGTTTGTGCTGCCACTTTTTCAGCAGCAAGACTTCCTTTATGCAACATTTCCATAATCGCTTCTGGATTTTTAGCCAGCTCTTCACGACGTCGACGAATCGGTGCGAGTTCTTCTTCTAAGACATCAATTAAGTAACGTTTAATTTTCACATCTCCTAAACCGCCATGACGATAGTGCTCTTTTAATTCTTCAATATATTCTTTCTCTTTCCCAAAGACATCCAAGTAAGTAAAGACCATATTTCCTTCAACTTGTCCTGGGTCCTCTATACGAATATGATTTGGATCGGTATACATACTCATTACTTTTTTCTGTACCACTTCAGCTGGATCTGAAAGATAGATACCATTGCCTAAAGACTTACTCATTTTTCCGTTGCCATCAATTCCTGGCAAGCGTCCCATGCCTTTTGGTGGTAACACAGCTTCCGGTCTAACTAAAACTTCACCGTACGTCTGATTAAAACTATGCACAATTTCTTGCGCTTGTTCCAACATTGGTTTTTGGTCTTCCCCAACTGGGACTAAGTTCGCTTGAAAGGCAGTAATATCAGCAGCTTGTGAAACGGGATAAATAAAGAATCCTGTCGGAACACCTTCCCCAAATTTTTTTTGCTCAATTTCTGCTTTGACCGTTGGATTCCGACGAACACGTGACGTGGTCACTAAATTTAGATAGTACATTGTTAATTCAGCTAACTGTGGAATTTGCGATTGGATAAAAATTGTTGTTTTCGTAGGGTCTAAACCAACTGCTAAATAGTCCAAAGCAACTTCTAAAACATTGGCTGAAACTTTTTCGGGATTTTTTGCATTATCTGTCAATGCTTGTAAATCTGCAATCATGACAAATAATTGATTTGTAGGGTCTGCTTGCATTTCTACTCGTTTTTTTAAGGAACCTACGTAATGTCCTAGGTGCAATTTACCAGTTGGACGATCACCTGTTAAGATAGTATTCATTGTCTACACACCTTTATCGTTTACTTTCATTTATTATTTTACCTTGTTTTAAAAAGAATGAATAGTAGGCAATAGAATATTTATTGATTCTAGATAATCGAAGAGACTAGAAAGATTGCAAGGTACAGCAATTCTTGTTCCAGTCTCTTCAAACAGTTTATTTATTTTGTGACTTTAATTGAAAATTGTGCAGTCACTATCGGTAAAACTTTGCTTGTTACTTTGATTTGATAATTTCCTGCAGCAGTCGTTGCTTCTGTCCTAATCAGACCGTTTTCATCTACACTTACTGTATTGCCAGCATCTGGTGTAACCAACTCATACGTTACTTGCGAGCTCCAAGCATCCGTTTCTGTGTGCGGCGCTTGACCAATCACTTTAGATTGAATTTGATAATTTTCGCCTGATTTTATAGTGGCTGTTTCTGTAGCAAATTGAATTCTTTCAGGAATCGCATGAGTTTGCACGACTTGGAAGATTTTTCGTTCATCGGGATTCGCAATTCCTATTTTTTCTTCTACTGCAGCAGGGAACTGGTAAGTACCTGGCGGGCTACTTGGCGAATAATTACTAACATCGTCATCCCAAGAAATAACCTTCAATTTCGTTTCGCTACCATCATCTAATTTTGCAATTACTTCAGTTGGCAAATTCAGTTCGCCTCGCGAGGTGCCTGTTAGTCGATCCAGCGTAGGCAATTCCTTGAATCCAACAATATGTTTAGCGGTGACTTTTACATTGGCAATAATTGGCATTGAGACACCTGCTGCTCGTCCTACAACAGTGAATGTTCCTTCTTTTTGATAAGAAGATGCTGGAACTTCTGACCAATTGACAGTCACTTCTCGTTGTGAACCATCCGAATAAAAAATAGTTGTTTTTTCTGGTAGTTTAGGGGCTTGACCCGCTTCTGTCGTGACCTCAATCGACTCATGTTTGACTTCGAAAACATTCGATAAAACAATTTTAGGAGCTAAACTATCCTCTGTTAGCTGTTGACCAGTTGGCAAGGTCAATTTGCCTGCTAAAAAGTCTTGATAGGCCTTTTGTGCGCCTTCTTTTGAAAAAGCATCAAACCCAGCATTATCAGAATCATAACCAGGCAAACGACTGTCTGTAATCGCTAATAAGAAACTTAACTTGGCTGGAATTTTCTCACCACTTTGAATTAGCTTCCGTAGATAGTTACTAATATCAATAGAGATTGTATTTTGATTATTCATAATTGAGCTATTTGTAAAAGATTGTCGAGCAATAAATTCTTCATTTGGTACATTTAAATTATTTGGACCATTGTTCCAAGTAATGGTGTTACTCATCCAATTAGTATCTGTTCCATAAACATCTACTTGGAACTGCGTATTTTTCAAACGTTCATCATTTGTATTTCCAGCACCATTCCACGCATCATAACGCATCACATTTAGTTCTAAATTGGCACTTTTTAGTGATTGATAGTTCTTCAATTCTTGTGTATCAATTTCAACGTAAATCCGGCGATTATACCCCGCAGAACTAGCATTTTTTAATTTTAATGCGTAATTGCCCGTATAGTTTACTCCATAAGGATATTTATAGGCGTCTCCTGAACTAATGGCAGCAGTACCGCCTGCTATAGCAGAGTATGCTCGGTTACCATCACTCTTTTGAACATAGGCAGTTTGGGCTGTTTTTAGTTTAACGGTGTCTTTTCCTTCACCAAGTTCGCCCTCAAAAGAGACCTTGGCTGTTACTTTGACAGCATCTATCGGTAAGCCGATAACTGTTGCTGCAACTTCAATTGTACCTGCTGTATTAATTTTTTCTTGAGGGATTGCTTCCCATTGTAACTTAAATTCTTTTTTGCCTGTCGCAACCACTTCTTCATTAACGACTTCTTCGTACGTTAGTTCAACTTGCTCTGGCAAATTAGGATACACACCTGTTGCCGAACTAATTTCTAACACTTGATTTTGATAACGAATACTTTTTTCAATTGTGGATGCTTGTTGCGCACCAATATCTAAAACTTTATTTTTCAAGCTATTTCCAAAGAAGTCTTCTGCCGCACTGTTCACTTCCGACAAACCTTTACCAATCGCTGGAGAGGTTTCTTTTAATTGGAACATTTGTGCTCGCTGACGTAAGCGTTCTTTGGAAGTAAATTCAACCACATTATCTTTTGTTGGTTTCAATGTCGTAAATTCTTGCTCTGCCAACTCTTTCACTTTTTCAGGGTTATCTGTGATTTCTAATTGTGGTTTTTCAAAAATGTTTCCACTTGATACTAATTTTTCAACAGTTGCACCACTTTTTTCTGTAGCAATTTCTTTTGGCCAAATAACATTATTTTTGAAATATTTTTCTGGATTATCGACCATTTTACGTTCAATTGGTTGTGTCCCATTTGTTGGATAATTAGATAAGAATTTTAATTGTCCGGTACCTTCTTTGTATAAAATATTATTGTAAAAATTGGCTACTGTACCACTGTTGTCAGAACTATTTCCTTCACCAAATAATGATGTTGAAATACCGTCGCCAACATAAATCGTATTATTGTGGATAGTTGGCATTGCCGCTCCATCATTTTTCACCCAATAATGGAAAATGCTTTGTTCTTTATAATTGTAGCCACCAGCTCCGCCTGGATTGTCTTTACCTGTTCCTCGGTTACCACCGCCGTCATTAGCTGAGATATTGTACCGAATAACCGAATTTTTTTGATCAGACATAAGCAATAAAAAGCCGCCAGTATTATGATGTGAATAGTTATATTGATAAATAACATTGTTTGACTGCATGTCCACATCATAAGCTTCAGCATCGTTAAATCCATATTTGATTCCGTATACTTCGTTATATTGGAACAGTCCGTCATCTACAGACATTGCCCAAACGCCCGCGTAATTTTGTGTACCATAATCGGCATTGCACATTCGGACAGCAACATTTCCTTCGACGACACCGCCACTTTTGGCTTCTGACAAGACAATCCCGTCGCCAGCAATATCTTCTAAATAGTTATTACGAATCGTAATATTAGAAAACGTTTTGTAGAAAGTGTTGCCTCTTGAGGTATCTGAATCAGCTTTTGTTCGAATTCCTTCAAGTCCCACTCGTTGAATCACATTATTTTCAATCAAAATATCATTAAATCCAGTCGTTGTTCGATGATCATTGGCTGCCGTTACTACATTGCCATTCTCATCAAACCAACTTCCTAAAACAATAATTCCACCTACCGCTTTTAATCGTTTGGTTGCAGTATTCCCACTTAGATTCAAATAATATTCTGTTTGAACATCATGAACATAGTTATTCCTTATCGTGACACTATTGAACGTTCGATTTTGTTCATATCCTAGTACTAATATCCCCGCTCTTTGAGCATCTCCTGGTTTCTTATAGCCTTCGAGATTATCTAGCTCTGGTGTATTTGTCACTTCTAAATTTGAAATATCCCAATATTCTTGGTTCACTAACTGCACGGCCCCTGAGATTGCACGTTTGAAAGTCCCTGTGCTGTAGGTGCCACCACCGTTAATAATCGGACGCCGTGTTGTTTCAAAAATGGTTTCTCCTTTGTCATTCGTATCATAAAAATCAATGACAATCTTTTGTGCCGCTGTCCCATTCCCTTTTGGATGCAACAATTGGTTATTCCAGGTACTTTGCGCATTCAGCAGAAGATGGTCGCCTGGCTGAAACTCCGTCTGATTCACTTTTTCAAAATCACGCCAAGCACTGGCTGGCGACTGCCCATCATTGGCATTATTTCCTCCTTCCCCATCCACATAGTAGGTCGTCCCACTTTGAGCGACACCTACTGAACGAAAAAGTAACGGTTGATCACTCACTGTTTCCCCATAAGCAGGAAGACTAAATAATTGAAGCTGGGAAAAAACAAGCAAAATAGAAAGGAAGATGGTTACACTTTTAAAATACGCTTTTTTTCTCATTTTCTGCTCCTTAACTGTTTTTATTTTGATAATTTTGAAAAAACTTTTCTCTGTCTTTCTCCAACAAGTCCACTTTAGTTGCTTGTTGATACGTAGCTAATTTCTCTTTGTAGCACGTGTTGATATAGGCATTTTTGCCAAATTGTGGTGCTTCTTCAAACTGTAAAAGTTGCCCTCCTTCCTTATTAAAAATATAAAAGTATTGGTTTTCGTGGTATCCTTTTACCACGGTACCAACAGCTTTTTCACTAAGAATCTCCCCAACAGACAACGAATAAATATCCTCTTTTTGGATTTCTGCACTCTTCAATTGATACGATTCAATAACAAGATTAGGTAATTTATTTTGCCACTCCAATAATGTCTCCTCATAAGATAGATTCGGAGAGATTGCTTCGGCTATTTTTTCTAATTCTGCTTGCTTACCTGAAAAATTTGGAATTTCAATTGCTTCAACAAAGTAATCGGTCTTTTTATATTTATCATCCAATTGCTCAAAGGCCTGCCGCAATTCTTTTTGCGTTGGCTTTTCTTTCTCCATTAATTTCTCTTTTATTTGGTCCTGTAATTGTTGATCTTTTGCATCTAAAAATTGCCAGAGCGTTAAACTGCTCTTTTGGTCTTGCCATTCTTTTTTTTCTTGACCAAATGTTTGTGAGTGGGCTATTTCTAACTCCGTTGCCAGCTGTTTAATCATTTTATGTTGTACTAAATCCTCCGTTGCAACCTTCAGTAGTTCCTGAGTGGGTGATTTTCCGTTATACGTTTTGCGCCAGAAATTTTTCCCAAACGAAGTTAAATTATTCTGATCAGAGAATTGCTTCGCTACACGATTCATATTTTTATCGCCATAAACAATTAATTCTTCGACTTGGATTGCTTCGTTATTAATCATACTTTGCTGGCTGGTAGTAAAAATAACGACCACAAAAATAGCACCTATCAAAAAGCTACTTAAAATAATTATTTTTTTCTTCATTCGTTCGCTCCCTCCACTTTAATAAACAAGGCAAGAACAAAATAAGCAACCCCACCTTCATTCATTTTCCTGAAAATCGAGATTACTTATTATGTAAAAATTATTTATTCTTTTTTTGCTTTTCATGCAATTTCCCAGTATTTAAATAAATAATCCCTAGGAAAAGGACAGGGGTTACAACAAACCCAAACTGTGGCTTCAAAAACATCATTGCAAACATTGAGAATAGTAAAAAAACATTTAGACAGCTGACATACCATTTCCGTAGTCCATAGTAAATTGAAATCCGAAACACATCTTTAAAAGAAGCTTGCGGATTTCGTACTTGAAAATACCAACCATTCAGCATAATAGCTAACCCAAAAATTAGCAGAAGGACCATCAATGGAATAAACCATTTACCAATCGTTGTTTTGGCAAAAAAGAATATATCTGTCACACTGATGATGCTACTTCCTAAGCCTAGCAAGCTGATAAGAAAGCCTCTTAACCCAAACTGACGAAACTTTTGGAAAAAAGTTTTAAATGGATCCAGCTCCTTTTCTTCTTTAAAAGTATCGATTAAGCCTAAAAGTGCAATCATCCCTGCCCCCATCGGCAACAACGTTACTACAAAAAGTGGGAGGTTTCGTGGATCAATGTCTAAGCTAATCACCGCTATGAAAAAAGGAATGTTCACTAAGAGAAGCCCTAGATTACCGATAAATAAAATGTAAAGCCAGCGAAAAATTTTCATATAGATATTATTATCAAAGGTTTGCTTAGTAAACATTCAAACTTCCTCCTAATTCTTCATTCCAGATGTAGCAATACCTTCAACAAAGTATTTTTGCATTGCTAAAAAGACAATCCCTACTGGTAAAATAGAAACCACTGATGCGGCCATGATTAAGGCATATTCAGCATCAAATAAACCGACGAACATTTTCAAACCTAACTGAATCGTTTTATTCTCAGTAGAAGATAAATAAATGAAAGGTCCCATATAGTCATTCCATGTATTCACAAAAGTAATGATCGTGAGACTGGCTAAAGCTGGTTTGGTTAATGGTAAAATAATTTTCCAATAAATTCCCCACTCACTTAACCCATCAATCCGCGCACTTTCACATAGTGAATCTGGAATACTACTGTAATATTGTTTCAGTAAAAAGACTCCAAATGCATTAAATGCTTGTAATAAAACAAGTGACCATAACGTGTCAGTCAAACCTAATTGACGCATCATAATAAATTGTGGAATCATATACGATTGCCAAGGAATAGCAATTGTTGCGATGTACGTAATAAAAAGTGTATCTCTTCCTCTAAAATTCATTTTTGAAAAGCCATATGCTGCAAAACTTGAAGTAAATAGTTGAATAATCGTAATCACAATACTTAAAAATAACGTATTTTTAAAGAAAGTTAACAACGGAATGCGTTCCCAAATAACGGAATAGTTTTCTGGATGCCAACTTTTAGGAATCCATTGAATTGGAATGGTGAAAACTTCATTGTTTGTTTTAAATGATGCTGAAACCATCCAAATGAAAGGCACCAAAGTAATTAACGCAAGTAAAGTTAAGAGAATGATTACAAGGATCCCACCAGGTGTGACTTTTTCTGCTTTTTTCGTTTTTGCTTTTCGAGTATTTTCTTTTTTTGAAAAAGTTGCTTCCATCTTTTCTCCTCCTAAACTTTCTCTTGATGTTGATTCCATTTAAATTGGGCCACAGTAATCGCTAGAACGATGATGAATAAGACCATCGCAATGGCTGATGCATAACCAAAATTAAATTTGACAAATGCTTCATTGTAAATTTCATAAACTAACACATTCGTTGCACGTCCTGGTCCACCACCAGTCATAACTTGAACTAAGTCAAACACTTTGAAACAGTTAATTACAAGCATGATAGTCACGAAAAAGGTCGTTGGTCGTAATGAAGGTAAGGTAACATTTAAAAATTGATTCCATTTACCCGCGCCATCCATTGACGCTGCTTCATATAATTCTCTTGGCACACTTTGTAAACCAGCTAAATACAAAATCATATAATACCCCATAAAGCGCCACACACTAACGATGATAATTGCTGGTAAAGCCCAAGTAGAACTAGATGTCCAGCCAGGAGGATTTTCAATAAATAATTTCAAAAATTGATTAATTGGTCCCATTGTTGGATGAAATAGCATATTCCAAACGACCGCAATCGCAACTAATGACGTTACATAAGGAAAGAAAAAAGCCGTTCTAAAAAATTTCATCCCTCTAATTTTACGATTCAACAAAATCGCTAGTCCTAATGAGCAAATCAATGTTAACGGAACAACACCAATCGTATAGATAAACGTTTGTTTTAACGAAATCCAAAACGTATCATCATGAATCATTTTGGTGAAATTTTTCATTCCGACAAATTCAGGGGTTGAAAAAGAATCCCAACTCATAAAAGCTAAAATCAGTGAACAGATAACCGGGATTAAAGTGAAGAGGAAAAAGCCAATAAAGTTTGGTGCGATAAAAGATAACGCAGTCCACGTATTTTTTCGTCTCAATTTATTTGCTGTTTTTGTTTTTGAAGTAATTTCCATAATTGTATTCTGTTAAGTGAACTTAACAGGCCCTCCTTCCAAACTCAAGCTACATTCTTTATTTAAAAAAATAAGCTGAAATTCATTGTAGGTTACTCATTTCAGCTTATTTTTTTCATCAATCTTTTGTGTTTTTGCAGAAAATAATAATTAGTCTATCTCTGCTTTGACACGTTTTTCCATGTTAGCAATACCATCTTTTGGTTTTTCGTCGCCGACCATAATTAAATCATGTTCTTCTTGTAATACTTTATCAATTGCGGCACCGTTTTTATCAGATGGGAATTCTAAATTAATTGTATCTGGGTTAAAGGCTTTTTGTGAGACTTCGTCTGAAGGCATTCCTTTTCTTGCAAAGTAGATTTTATCAATTTCATCTGTTTTATAAGAAGGAACCACCCCTACTTCTGCTAAAAGTTTTGCACCTTCTTTACCTGAAGCAAAGTCTAAGAATTTTTGAGCAGCTTTTTGTTTTTTACTGTTTTTATTAATTGCAAAACTTGTCGGTGAGCCAAAGGTAGTTGCTTTGCCTTTTTCTTGTTGTGGTATTTCGGCAATCCCCCATTCGACATTTGTTTTGCCATCATCAATGTTTGTTAATAAAGTCCCCATGTACCAGCTACCCATGTACATCATCGCCGCTTTTGAATTTTCAAATTGTGATTGATACGTTACTTTTGTTGATTTTGCTGTTCCAAAATCCATTTGTGATTGATCTTTTTGCATTCTCAATGCGCGATCATAATAAGTTTCCATATAATTGTATTTTGGTTCAATCAAATTGGCATTGTTTTGAGCAGCAGCAATCGCTTGAACGGTTGAGCGCCAAGTATGTTGATAGGCACCATATACTTGTTCTTCTGGTTTAGATAATTTTTTCGCTAACGCTTCATATTCATCCCAAGTTAAGTTATCGGGATAGGCAATTCCGGCTTCATCAAACATTTTTTTATTGTAATACAATACCCAGAAATCTGTACGGTAAGGCTGAGCATAGGTTTTACCATCGATTTCATACATCTCGTAACTTGCTTTGGCAGGTTCGATATCTAAATCTTTAACGTGATCGGTTAAATCCACCAATTGATTGCGTAGCGCGTAATTAGAATATGAAAGTAAGTTTTTCATGGTTAAAATATCCGTCGTATCTCCTGATGAAAGCATCGTTGTTACTTTTGTGTCATAATCATCTGAAGCAATGTCCACCGGTTCAATAGTGATATCAGGATTTTCCGCTTCAAAAGCTCTGAATAATTTCTCAAATTCTGGGGTCGTGTCATAATTCCAAGTAGTTACTGTTAATTTTGTTTTGCCATCTTCACTCTTTTCAGTTGCTTTCTTTTCACTTGAACCACCACATGCTGTTAAAGTTACTGCCGCCACTGCTAACAACGCTACCGCTGTTAAGCCTTTTTTCCAAAATTTCATTTGTACTACCTCCGCTATTTATTATTTTTTAGGAGTTTTCCTCCATGAATTACCAAAAAGAATACCAGCTTTTCGCTAAACGAGTTAACGCTTCCAAATAAAAGTAGTCGCCCCAAATCATGCATTCATCGACTCCTGTATTTGTTTTTTTATCATAGACACCATGAAGCAATAGGCCGTTCGACTCTGGTTGTAAAACCGTTGTATACTTTTCCGCTAATGCTTGTAATAGTTCTAGCGCAACCTTTTCATAATAGCCATGTTTTTCATCATTTAATGGAAGCTGACGAGATAATTCTAGTAAGCCACATGCGGCAATTGCAGCAGATGAGCTATCACGTTCTTCTTCACTCCCTTCATTGAAAATTAAATCCCAGTAACAGATTTTGTCCTCTGGTAATTCTTGAATAAAGTAATCAGCAACATTTTTTGCTGTTTCCAGAAAACTACTATCTCCTGTATATAAATAACTTAACGTAAAGCCGTAAATTCCCCAGGCTTGGCCGCGAGCCCAACAAGAATCGTCTGAATATCCTTGTTGCGTCTTACCGTATAAAGCTTCGCCTGTTTCCGTATCAAAATAATACGTATGGAACGTAGTGTGATTTTCTCGCACAATATATTTTTGTGTTTGTTTCGCATGATTGTAGGCAGCTTCATAATACTCTTGCTTGCCAGTCATTTTTGCTGCAAAGTATAATAATGGTAAGTTCATTAAACAATCAATAATCATTCTACCTCGTTGCTCTGGATCGTCTAAATTCCCCCAAGCTTGAATAATCTTGGCTTTTGGTGAATAACGTTTCATTAATAAGTCCGCAGCTTGCAAGGCCATTTCTTTTGAGGCCTCATGACCATTGACTTGATAATCGGCAATGGCTGTTAAAATATACAAAAAGCCTATATCATGTGTTTCCAGCTCAATTTGTTCATCCAAGCGATGTTGAAAAGAAGCCATCTGTGTGGTAATCACTTCATCGAACTCTGTTGAATTTGTTAATTCCTTTGCTAAAAATAACATTCCTGGCCAAAAGCTGGCCGTCCAGTCAATATTTTCTTCAGGATAATAAATTTGATTTAAACTTGCCGCGGGTGGAACTAATTCTTTAAATGTCTCTAAATTTCCTCGAACTTTGTTTAAAGCAAAACTGATTTGCTTCGGCAACCACTCAATCTGTCCATTTTCTGTCATTGTGTATTTCTCCCCCTAATTCCCCAAAATTACAACTTTTTCTTCAACTAAAAGCTGATTTTCTTTTAACCTAACTTTAACTGGCTCAATTTGTTCATTCGGTAGTACGCCTGTCACCAATGAAATTAAAAGATGTTTCCCTTTCGACAAGTTTGCTTTCAAATATGGCAACTCCGTTAACGGATAAAGTAAATTTGTATTCGGTTCTGTTCGAATAATCGCAGCTTCAGAAAAGCCGTTGATATTTTCTACTTTTGACACACCTTTTTTATTTTTTACCTCAGCCATTTGATCAGAAACGCAA
The DNA here is from genome assembly GCF_050536915.1 of Enterococcus sp. DIV1316a. NCBI lineage: Bacteria > Bacillati > Bacillota > Bacilli > Lactobacillales > Enterococcaceae > Enterococcus > Enterococcus sp. DIV1316a. The sequence continues at coordinate 1,802,105 of NZ_CP172913.1, forward strand.
GTGACCTTTTCATCGAAGAGCGGGATTGAGAAGCCACCTTCATAAGCCACTAATGCACGTTGTGTCTCAATTTCGTGGATCCGTAAATGTTGGCCTTCTAATGGTACAATTGTCGTTTTGATTGCTACATCGGACCAAGGATGCCATTGATGAATGATACGATCATCAAGAATTTCGTACTGATCATCTAATCCTTTCGTGCGGAAATAATGGTCGTCTTCAGCTAAAGCCAAGCAACTATCATAAGCACCTTCGTAATACCAATAATCACTCTTTATAGTACTGAAACCAAAATGGGAAGAATAAACAAATTTACTATATTTATCATGCGCATGAGCTTGATAATTAATAAATTGTCCCGCTGGAAACATTAAACCATGTGTTCCTGCATCATTTACTTGATAATAGTTCCGACTTTCTGGTGAAGGTAAGTGTTTTTCTGGAAAACTAATAGGCTGTGTTTCTGCTTGCCAATAAGGATGATCTTTTGGTACCGCTAACAAAATGAATGTTTTAAAGGCCCAATAAGGTGAACCAGGACCATTATAGCCTTCGGCAAAGACCATATTTTGATAATCATAACCTACCGACAATAATCCATCTGTTGTAAAAATATCTTTGTTCATCCATTGATGAAGATGTCGGCTGATTAGACCTTTGATCTCACCCCACGGCAATGCTTCAACATCTGCAAAAACTAAGGCACTAAAAAATGACACTTGAGCAAAACGATACGTTAAGCTACGTCCGAAGGGAATCGCTTCTCCTGGCTGAGTAAACCAATATTTAAACTCTTGCGCGAACAAAGTTGCTCGTTCCTTCATAATAGCCACTCTTGCGGTATCTTCCGGGGCAAAACGACAATACAATAAACTATAATAATGAATAGCGAAAGAAACATAATAATCAACTTGTGTCTCGACTCCGTCATAATACCAACCATTACCGACATAAAAACGATCAATAACAGCCAAATCAACAGCGATCTGTTCTTTTGAATACGGCATTTCACAATGTTTCATCGCTAAATTCAGCAACACTCTAAAGAAATGCCAATTATTTGGCGGAATAATGTTTTCATTGGCTTGTATCAGCCAACTGTGTAAATTGTTTTGCTGTTCTTTTGTTAATTGGTCCCACGTTTTTTCTTTGTTTAACAAAAGAAATGTACTTAATGCTCCCATCTCAACAATCAATTGATCATAATCTTTTGTTTTTCCCCAATAAGATGAACTCTCAGGATCGGTTCCTTCGATAATTCCCGTTAGAAAGTCATTCAAATACTCACTTTCATTTTGCGTTACATAAGGACCTAGTCCCCATAATGGTCGTAAAAATGCCTCCGCGTCACGTGTTCCTTTAGAATAAACTGTCCCGTGTGTCCCTAAATCCAGATGACCTTGATATTCTCGATCAAAAAACAATTCCAGTGGCGCTAATAAATCTTCAAATCCTTCTGCAACTTCTTCGTATGTTTCAAAAGGATTCTGTCTAATTCGTGGCTGAATCATGATTCTCCTCACTTTCAATTAATGTCCCTTTCAAAAAGCCGTAATATTCTCCGTAAACTGTCACTTCGTCACCAATCTTCAATTTTTTCTTTTGCTCATTAAAAACTTGATATTTACTAGAACCACTTTTCAAAATAAAACGATCACCTTTTTTTATTAAACTGGAACGACTGTCGCTCTCAACAATCTCCCCTTTCAAAGAAATATATTCATTTAAACGAACGTCACCATTTTGTAATTCTGTTTCTGAATAAGACTGCGCCGTTTCCTTTAGATTTTGAAGAGATTCTTCATCAAATTCTTTTTCACCGGATTTACAACCTGTTAAAGCAAGTAAAATTAGTAAAAAAAGTGAAAATCTTTTCACTAAACCACCTTCTCCATCGAATTAAAGCGCTTTCTTTGACTTTATAGTATATTTTTTTAGTCAAAAAATCAATAGTTTTTGCTAAAAAAAAGTAAAAAAAGCTTTTTCTTGCTTTTTTTTACTAAAAAGAAATATACTATATGCTATAATAGTACTTGAGAAGGAGGCATTTAGAATGGCAACTATCACAGATATCGCAAAAGTCGCGAATGTTTCAATTTCAACTGTATCGCGAGTTCTGAACTATGATCCAAACTTATCCGTTACAGAGGAAACCAAGCGAAAAATTTTTGAAGCAGCAGAAACCCTGAATTATACGAAATATAAAACTAAAAATAAAAACAAACAGCAGGAGCAACTGACACCTAACCTTTCCGTACAAACAGCTCCGCAAGAGCCTTCGATTGCCGTCGTTCAGTGGCGTTCAGATGACGAAGAACTAACGGATATTTACTATATGTCGATTCGTTTAGGCGCTGAAAAACGGGCCGAAGAGTTAGGTTACAATATTCTAAAAGTTTCTCAATTGGAACAACATAACCTTCAAGGGATTGATGGCATTTTGGCAATTGGCAAATTCACTCAAAAGACGTTACAAGAGTTGCAGCAACTGCATCCCAATCTTTGTGTAATTGGCAGTAATTTCCCATTGGAAGAATTTGATTCTGTAAATACTGATTTTTATCAAGCAACCGAGATTGCCTTAACTCATCTTTTAGAATTGGGCCACGAAAAAATTGCCTTTATTGGTGCCGAAGAAAGCGAAAATATGTATGGTTTCCGTCGCTATAAAACACCGACAACCAACGCTTATCTTGACATTATGCAGCATTATCACTTGTTTAACGAAGATTATTTTATCTTAAAAGAAAATGGCATGTTGGATGTCAAAACGGGGGAACAATTGACAGAAGAAGCGTTAGAAAAATGGGGAAATGATTTACCTACTGCGATTCTTGCTTATAATGACGCCTTTGCAATCGGTGTGATACATACGTTAGCCGCACACGGTATAAAGGTTCCTGAAGAAATTAGTGTCATGGGGATCAATGATATCTCTATTTCTCAATATGTCTCACCGCCGCTATCCTCTGTCCATGCCTTTACTGAAGAAATGGGCGAGACAGGCATTAATTTATTGCACAAACGAATTCAAATGCCTAGCATTCCTCGTAGAGTCCTGTTAAACACAGAATTGGTTGTCCGCCAATCGACAACTAGCCCACGCCAGAAATAAAAAATAAGGACCGCTCCTATAAAGGAACCGTCCTTATTTTTTATTTGTTTTGACCAAATAATTCAATTTGTGTTAATGCTGGAAATGGTGATGGTTCATCTGCTTGAATTAACTCTGTTAGTATCACCCACTCCACTGCCCGTTTCGCAAAGGTAAAGCTCTGGCGTTGCTCAGTCTTAACAGTTTTAAAAACTTCATGTGTACCGTCGGAAAATTTTAAAGTCACTTGTTGCCAATAATTATCATGGGGAAAGTCCGCTCGTAATGTTAAGATCACTTTATCCAACAAGACTTCACGCCCAAATTCAATTTTTAATGCGGCATCTAACTGCTGATTAATCCCCCATGATTGATAAGGATACGGCCCATGATAAAGATTAGCGAAGGTACCATCAATCGCATTGCAAGCAAAAAAAGTGGCATCATTTCGCGTTTCCACGTTGGCAGATGCATGAGGATACGCACCAGTAAAATGTTGTAAATCATGCGGATTTAACGCCCAATTACGATAACTCTTAATTTCTTCTTTAGTGGCAATACGCACACTTATATAAGGTTTCTTGGTTTCAAAACGATACGCTGCTCGCGCTTCGATAGCGTTTTCATTTTTTTTGATTGGAAACGTCCATTTTTGTTCTGGAACATAAATTAAACTGCTATCAAGCGTAGCATCTAACTTCACCATTAAATAAGTATTGGGCGTATCTAAACAAACTTGAATCACATCGCCGTCTTGTAATTGACAATCCCGAGCAGCTAAACAAACAAAATCTTTTCCTGTAATAGTTAACTCTTTCAAAGAATCTGAATCATCTATCTTAGCTTTTCTAATTTCTTGTTCTTGATTTAAAATCGATAATGAAATACACGTCATATGCTTCCCTCCTAATTTTACCTTTATTATATATTATTTTAGTAAATTAATCTATTTTTTACTAAAATAATAGTTGATTAAAGAATAAATATTTAGATCAAAAAAATAAAAAGGCTTTTCTTAAAAGTCTCAGACTGTAGACAAATACGTTCAACATTCAGAAAATAGAGTGTTGAGCGTATTTTTTTAACTTAGTATCAAAATCAAAGTAAAAAAATAAAGGCATTCGCCTTTTTCTAGCCCCACAGGGCTAATTTCTTTAAATTCATTACAGCAAAAATTATTCTCGTATGCACTGCGACTTTTTCCAAAGTTCGGTATTTTGTCCAGCGCATCCCGTGCTTCTCTTTTGCATCAGCAAATACTCTTTCAATGGTTTCTTTACGTTTGCGGTATGTTTCTCGATTGAAGGAAGTATGACGAAGATGTTCTGCATTCTCTACCCCAGCTTGCCAGATATGACGAGTCACTACTTTTTGATGATTTTGACTTCTTGTGCACTGTTTCAATTGCGGACAATTCTGACAAATGTAAGATTTTGACTTATATTCACGGTATCCCTCTCGAGTAAGTGTAGAAAAACGTAAGGGTTGATTTTCAGGGCACAGGTAACAATCGTAGTATTCGTCATAGACAAATTGATTTTTGGCTAGTAACGTTCGATCACCTCTAGGTCGTGTATATGGAAGAACAGGATGAAGATTTCTCCGTCGGAGAAATTCTATAAAAGTGGCAGTTTTATACCCAGCATCAGCAGCCACAGCATGTATCGCTGGAAATTTAGTACAGATAGAGGCAACTAAATCAGGAGCAATTTGACTATCATGACGGTTACCAGGCGTCACAATGACGTCTAAAATGAATCCGTGTTCATCACAACCAGTATGAGCAGAATAAGCAAATTGTTTTTCTCGTTCTCCTTTTACATAATATCCACTCTCCGGGTCTACTTTACTTACTTTTCGTTCTTTCATCTCACTTTCTGTTGGGAAAATAAAAGGTCGCTTTCCTGCCTTGATGCGTTCCTCGTTAATTTCTTTCTCTAATTCTGATTGATAGGCTTTTGCTTCAATATGCGTCATTTCTCTAGTAAAATGATGCTTATTTGCATTGGCTTTGATATGAGTAGAATCCATATAGAGAACATCTTCCGTAATCATCCGAGCCTTGACAGCTTGTTCCAGTATGTAGGCAAAGATATCTTCAAAGAGTGTGGTATCTCGAAAGCGGCGAACATAGTTTTTTCCAAAGGTAGAGAAATGCGGAATGGTTTCATTGAAATCGTAGCCTAAAAACCAACGATAAGCGACATTAGTGTCTATTTCTTTTATCGTTTGACGCATGGAACGGATACCAAAGAGATATTGAATGAAGACGATTTTTACTAAAACCACAGGATCAATACTTGGTCGACCTAAGGTCGAATAAGTTGATTCAACAATTGGATAAATGAAGGTAAAATCGATTGCTTTATCTACTTTTCGAATCAAGTGATCTTTTGGCACAAGATCTTCCAAGGAAATCATCATGTATTGATCTCTTCCATTCATTGGATGTTTTGACATCATTTTTTCCACGCTCCTTTAAAACGTTTTCATACATTAAGTATAAAAGAAAAAACTGTAGACGTCATCCCCTTTTTGGGGACTTTGTCTACAGTCTGGCTGTCTATTAATTATAGACATTTTTTTTACTATCATGTGTTCAAAAATTCTTCCTTTCAGCTTAAAAGTTTAAGAGCAAAAAAAGTTTTACTTTTCCATGCAAAATCATAAGAAAGGATTAAATGGGTTGTAGATAGCCAAAAGACTAAATCTCAAACACATAATAGCCAACTACATTTAATGGAATCGAACCATTATTACAGAACCATCATGCAAATAATCTACATTTCTTTATAAATAAACAATTATCAGCCCGCCTCTTACCCCCACGGTTACACTGCATCTTGTAAACAGCTTGGTTATCCCGCCATCGCAAGTGGGTTATGAGCTTTGATAAAGGGTATACTACCTAAAAGTTTGGTTATTGAAATCAGTAGTATTGCTCAACCCTGTACGCATGAAATGCGCCTATTATATCCAGTTATATAGTACACAAGATTATTTTTTTTACATTCCTTTTAAAAACTGCTGAAACTCACATTCAGGTATTTTATGGTGTCTACGAATTTCTTCATCACTCAAAAAAGTTTTTAATTCTAAATATCCTTTTTTCGTCAATGGCTTCGTATTTTCGTTATAATATTCCTCGAATTGTCGTAGTTTCCAAAAAGGAATTTTCAAGATATTCATAATTGCTTTACGAGGTCTTTTAGTTTCGTATAATCGAACAAATCGCTGATATTTACTCATATGTTGAACACTTTTTAGCTCTATCCAACAAATCGTTGTTCGCTTCGCTTTTTGTCCTTTTTGTTTTAACAACTCGTTTGTTCGATACTTTACAATTTCAAATACTGTTTGTTTCGAATCATTCAATGTTTCTACTTCAAAACCAAACATTTCTAACGAAGTATCCTCTTTGTATACGATTGTTTCTACGAACCACTTAAAGACTTTCATACATCTCTCCTCAAACTAAAAAAATATAGTGCAGAGGTTTTTATCAACCTTTGCACTATAAGTATAATCTGCCCTTTTGATTTTAAAATTAACTAGCCATAAGGGTTTAATTTATATATTGACTATATACCTCTTTTCTTTTTCGTTCTTTTTTATACTAAATCCTAAAATCATAAAAAAGAAAGCTGAGATAACAAGGATACTCGTAATAGTTTGAGTTATCCTTAAATTACTTAAATGAAAATTTAATAAAATATAACAATAAATCATTACCGAATGTGCGTTAAAATCGCATTTTTTCATATAGAGATAAGCAAGTTTATATATTTTCCCTAAAAGAAACATCCCTATTATTACACCTGGAATCCAAAAGTTCATGTACATAGTACCAATTGTTTCTGGAGGCCACGATGATGGAAACAATTCTTTAAATGGCATTGATGGTTTGATATTCCTATTCCCTTCTGCAAGTGTCCTTATATAGACCCCTTCATCTACAGGCGGCTTCTCGGGCATAATAGAACTAGGGATGGGAGCAGATAACAAATCTTTAAAACTGCTGCCTAGCCATATGTTACTAACATCAAAATGATTAGTTATAAACAAGTAGGTGTCAATGTAACTTATCTCTTTTGTAGATTTTCCAATGTTATCCTTCACTTCGCTCGCTAAATATTTAGGATTATTTAGAAGTGTTTCTATTCCATCAGGACTTCTTAAAATAGGTATTCCAACAATATAAATTACTAAAAGAGGAACTAACAGCCATATCTTTTTAGGTATTTTTTTTACCCTTTTAACTCCATAATGCCAAGAGATCAAACTAAACGTAACTAATTGAAGCGTTTGTTTTCTTCCTCCTAAAGATGTTAAGAGAAAAGCTACAAATAAAATTAATAACAATAAAAAGAAATATTTAATAAATGATTTCTTATATTTGAACGTATATATATAACAAACAACAGAAATCGTTAATGAAGTTGTTGTCAGCGACAAAAGATATCCATTGCCAGCTGTCATTTGAGTTCTAATATTAAGGTTTGATGTTAAAACACTAAATCCGCCTACGCCTCTCAAAAAAATTAGATAGCCTAACATACCAACAAAAAAAGACAGCAAAGTTCCCACAATATATCTTTTTCTGTTTTCTGATTTAGGAAGGCCAGGTAAGTTTGAAAATTTTTTAATCATAGGTACTTTCATACCAAAATATAAAGAAAACGCACCTATCAATAAAATTACGACAAAATATATTATTTCTTTAGGAATATTTTCTATGCCAATTTCTCGTAATACTTGTGGTTGGATGATGTAGACATCATTTGCAATAGAAAACAGATAAGGCACAGACGTGATAATTAGAAAAAAAAATGAAATCGTTACTGGATTAAATAAATCTTTACCTGCTTTTGTCCATTTTACTAACGGAATCATTAATATTAACAACAGTAAAACTGTTATAAAAAATAGCATAAAATATAATAACCTCCTTAACAAAGTTCTAATTTATAAACATACTTGTAAAAACTATTTTTTATTTAATAAATCAAGTAATGGATTTACCTTAAATAGAGTAGTAATTGTTAAATAGATAGGCAATGCAATAGCAAACTGTATAATATTAGTAAAAATACTACTTGATAAATTACTTGTTAAATAACGTGTGACTGTACACATCAACATTCCTCCTAGTAAAAAGATTCCAATTTTATGATATTCAAATTTAAAATCTGTACTCTCTAAGAAAGATTTTGTTCTTACAAAAGTAACAAAACATTCGGCTAAAATATTTGAAAATACTACACCGAAAAACCCAATAGTTGGCAGCAAAATCAGATTAAATACAATATTAATACCTGCACCAATCATCACTGATTTATTATATTCTTTTATTTGTCCAATCGGCATCAAATATTGCCTAGATATAGAAATACCTAATGGGATAATTACTATAAGTATTGTAAAAAAAGGAATAACATTATTTATATACAGAAACTTTTCTCCAAAAAACCAAGGTACGAGTTTGTCATAAATAGTCAGCATACCAAACATAATAGGAATAGAAAAGAACAACTGCAAATGAATTGTTTTCTCCATCGTTCTTACAATCTTATCAGTATTCCGTTTAGCAAAAATTCCTGTCATGTGTGGCAAAAGAACTAAATCTAAGGTTGTGATGACGGTAATAAATACTGTATTTAACTGCAGTGAATTAATAAAATAACCCACAGCCACACTTCCCAAAGTAAATCCTAAGAGTGTTTTGTTTAAATTAGTATACAGCATGATTGCGATTTGAGGAATAAAATATTCAAACGAACCTTTCAAATGATTCAAGCTATTTTTTATGTGTATCTTTGTAAAATGAATATATTTAGGGATAAACAGCCACACCCCTACTTGGGAAAGAAGGATGCCTGTCGCTTGTATCATTGTATATTTGATTGTGTCCCCTTCATTTTTAATAAACAAAATGATCAAAACGAAAGTAATTAATTGGACAAACAAACTTGACATACTTACCTTTTTAAAATCTTCGATCCCCATAAAAAACCATGAAACATCAAAAAATACTGTTAATATTGTTAAAGATTGGATAAATAAATATATCCTATTGTCTAGAAATAAAGCCACAATGAAATATACCACGATAACACCGATTGTAATGAGGGCTTTAAAAACAAAAATCTCCCAAAATACTTTTGACAGCTCCTGTTTATTTCTATTATAAGCTAGAGCTATTTCCCTATTTCCGTATATTGTCACACCCAAGCCAGCGACCAAAACAAAATACTGAGCAATCGAAAACGTGTAATTATAAATTCCCAGCCCTGCTGGTCCAAGAGCATTTGATACTATTGGTATTGTAATGATAGGAATAATTATTTTAGCGACTTGGAATAAACTCTGGTAAAAAAAATTTTTTGCTATATTTTTCATATTTTAATCCCGTCTAAAAATATCTCTCGTATAAACTTTTTCTTGAACATCAGCCAGATGACTTTCCATACGGTTCGAAACAATCACATCTGCCATTTTTTTGAATTCTTCAAAATCTTTGATTACTCGTGAATGAAAGAACTCTTCGGCATCCAGTGTTGGCTCATAAACCACCACTTCAATCCCTTTTGCCTTGATTCTTTTCATGATCCCTTGAATAGAGGAATATCGAAAGTTATCAGAATTTGCTTTCATTGTTAAACGATAAATACCGACTGTTTCCGGCTTTTTAGCTAAAATTTGTTCTGCAATGAAATCTTTTCTTGTTGTATTTGCTTCCACAATAGCGCCTATGATGTTGCTTGGAACTTCCTCATAATTGGCTCTTAGCTGCTTCGTGTCTTTAGGTAAACAATATCCCCCGTAACCAAAAGAAGGATTATTATAATGCGAACCAATTCGTGGATCTAAACCTACTCCTTCAATAATTTGTTTTGTATTTAAACCTCGAGATTCAGCGTAAGTATCCAACTCATTGAAGTAGGCCACACGTAACGCAAGATAGGTATTTGAAAACAATTTGATTGCTTCTGCTTCAGTAGCATGAGTCAATAAAACTGATACCTCTTGATCTAAGGCATTTCGCTTAAACATATCCGCAATTTCTTGTCCGCGATCAGAACATTCCCCTACTACGATTCTAGAAGGATGGAGATTATCATATAGAGCTCTTCCTTCACGCAGAAATTCTGGAGAGAAAATGATATTTTCTGTTTTAAATTTTTCTTTTACGTCTGCCGTATACCCCACTGGTACAGTAGATTTTATAATGAATGTCGCATCAGGACGAATAGCTAATGCTTTTTCAATAACATCTTCAACTGTAGCAGTATTAAAGTAATTTTTCTTTTCATCGTAATCCGTTGGTGTCGCGACAATCAAGTAATCTCCAAATAAAACTGCCTCTTCAAAATCTTTAGTGAATGCTACATTCAAATCATCTCGTTCAAGAAATTCATGGATTTCTTTATCTTCTAGAGGTGACTTCTTATTTTGTAGCATATCGATTTTTTCTTCGACAATATCATATGCTTTAACATTTTCATGCTGGCTAAGCAGCAAAGCGTTCGCTAAACCGACGTAGCCGAGGCCGAATACTGAAATATTCATAATTAAGTATACTCTCCATAACGTTATTTATTATTCACTTGTCCAGTACATACTATAAACAAAAAAAGAAACTTGAAATATTGACGATGCTTTGCATACTGCTTTCAAACAAATAATAGATTAGATAAACACATATCACAGCTGTTTTTTACTTATCAATTTTTTAGCTATATCTACAGACGTATAAAATTACTTCTTGCCGTTATTCATTATCTTTTCGAGTTTCAAAGAAATATCATCTCTTAAAATTGAGAAATCAATTCTGGATTTCATAAACGCTTTGATGTTATTTTGCATTACTTGATATTCTTCATTAGACATATTATATAAGGCTTTGATTGCTTTTCTAAATCCTTCAATATTTTCCAAAGAACAAATGTAGCCTTCTTGACCATCTTCTATATCATTCCACGGGGTTTTATCACTAAGAATAACTGGGCATCCATTTGACAAAGACTCCGAAATAACGTGTCCGTAATTTTCACTTTTAGTAGGAAATAAGAAAGCATCATACTTCCTAAATACTCCATCAACATCCTCATGACTTATATTTCCTTTATAATTAACCTCTATATTAGCAGGCAAAGCTGCTATTTTTTTTTGACAAATCTCCCAATAATTTTTATCTTCTATAGGACCAAAAATATCCAAATATACATTTTCTTCAAGTGTATTTAAAATTTCAATTGCATAATCTAAATTTTTTTTGGGAACGATTCGAGATAAAAAGACCAAATTTAATTTTTTTTCGTGTTTATTCTTCTTGTTATTCACTTTGCTTGGACTAGGGATATTGGTAAATAATATTGTATCGTTTGATGGAAACAGATTTTTTAAAACGTTATCCTCTTCATTGCTTGTCGATTGAAAATAAATATTTTTATGGAATATATTTCCTAATTTAAAAACATTTATATAAACATTTTTTTTCATACTTTTATTACTTCTAGCTCCGTCTAGCAACTGTCCCCTAGGCGCAATTAGTAACGGTATAGTAAAGTTGGTATAAAAAACTGAGCCTATTAATTTATAATCAAAAAAACTATTTATATATATTAAATCAGGTTTTATTTCCTTGATTACACTACCCATAAGTTTAGAAAAACTTTTTTCTCTATTTACATAGAGAACTTTCGCTTCTGGCCTTATATTCCATCCCTCATTAATGCCCTGCAACCGTTCATTTTCATTAAGGTCATGATCACGCGTAACAATATGGAAAGTATATTTATCTTTTAATAGCTCACAAAAGTTTAGTATACTGACCGGTGGCCCACCATATTTTTGTGCAGGAAAATATCCTTCAGCAACTATTAATATTTTTTTCTTCACTCACCCCACACCACCCGATTCACATAGTCGGTATAAGATAGGATAATGCGCAAAACTTTTTCCGAAACATTTGGCATAGAGTAGTCTGCCACATGGCGCAAAGTATCTTTTTCTTGTGTTCCCAATACTTCTAGTCCTTGCATTATCCGCTCTTTTTCTAGTCCAACCATCATCACACTGGCTTCTTCCATTGCTTCTGGACGTTCATGCGCTTGTCTGATATTTAGTGCCTTGAAATTCAAGATAGAGGATTCTTCACTGATTGTCCCGCTATCACTTAGTACCGCTTTTGCATGGATCTGCAGTTTATTGTAATCATTAAATCCCATAGGTTTCATCGTTTGGATCAACTCGTGGAACTTGATTCCTTTTGATTCGATCATTTTCATCGTACGCGGATGCGTACTCACGATAATTGGTAGTTGATAGGTTTCAGCAATTGCATTTAAACTATCTACTAGATTTGAGAAATTGCTTTCTGAACTGATATTTTCTTCACGATGTGCGGAGACCACAAAATAATGCCCTTCTTTTAACTCTAATCGTTCAAGGATATCTGACTGTTGGATGTCTTCTTTTCTTGAATTCAATACTTCAAACATTGGGCTGCCTGTTTTGATGACACGATCTGCAGGTAATCCTTCGCGCAAAAGATATTCTCGTGCAATGTCGCTGTATGTCAAATTGATATCAGCTGTGTGGTCGACGATTTTACGATTCGTTTCTTCTGGGACACGCTGATCAAAACAACGGTTACCGGCTTCCATGTGAAAAATAGGGATATGACGACGTTTTGCTGCAATCGCACATAAACAACTATTGGTATCACCTAATACTAAAAAGACATCTGGCTTTACTTCTTCCAAGATAGGATCAATCTTGATTAAGATATTCCCAACGGTCTCGATTGCTGTACCTGTTGCTGCATTTAAAAAATAGTCTGGTTTCTTCAACTTGAAATCTTCAAAAAACACTTCATTTAGCTCATAGTCATAGTTTTGTCCCGTATGTACCAATACATGGTCAATAGCTTCTGAACTTTCTAAACGATTGATTACAGCAGATAAACGAATGATTTCTGGGCGCGTGCCTACCACTGTCATCACTTTTAAATTTTTCATTGATTAAACCTCCACATAATAAGTATCTGGATGTTCTGGATCAAATGGCTCATTGACCCACATCACAGTTACCATGTCTGTTGTTCCTAGATTTTCAATATTGTGCGTATATCCCACTGGAATATCTACTACTTCCAACTTTTCTCCAGAAACAAAATACTCAATTACTTCACTTGAATCGATTTTTCTAAAACGGATAACACCTTGCCCGCTTACAACTAAAAATTTCTCGTTTTTTGTGTTATGCCAGTGATTTCCTTTGGTGATTCCTGGTTTTGAGATATTGATGGATACTTGTCCGCGATCTTTTGTTCGTAAAAATTCAGTAAACGATCCACGATTATCTATATTCATTTTTAGAAAATAAGAAAAATCATCTTCTGGCAGAAAACTCAAATATGTGCTGTACAGATTTTTTTCTACTCTTCTGGCAAGGTTTGGCACACTCAAATCTGTTCGGCTGTTTTTAAATGAAGTAATCAGTTCTTTTAGCTCACCAATCGTCACTTCATCTGTTTCTCGAACTGCACAATAGCCATTTTCCATATAAGGTTTACCATTCAGACAATGAAGTAATTCTTTTACTACATCATCGATATAACAAAGTTCAACGGCCGCATTTGGATCATTGACTGTGACTTCTTCATTTCTTGCGATTTTATAACAGAATGTTGCTACTACCGTATTGTAATTTGGTCGTGACCATTTTCCGTATAAATTTGCAAAACGATAAATATAAACAGGTGCTCCGGTTTCCTCTTGATAGGATTTCAAGAGTTCTTCACCAGCTTTTTTACTTTTTCCATAGGAATTTTCGAGTGCTGCTTGGATAGAAGAAGAAATCATCACAGGACAAGTATTTTGATGCTCTTTTAATTTTGAAAGCAATTCTGAAGTGAAACCAAAATTCCCCTCCATAAATTCTACCTCATTTTTTGGTCGATTGACACCAGCTAAATGAAAAACAAAATCTGCTTTTTTGCAATATTCATCTAATAAATCCTTTGGTGTATCTATGTCAAAACTGAAAATATCTGTGTAGCCTTCATTTTTTAATTCAGCAATCAGATTTTTCCCAACAAAGCCGTTTGCTCCAGTCACTAAGATATTCATTTGTTTTGCCACTCTTTCAATTCTTTTTTAACGTAATCTAATTCAAGAAGTCTTTCCTTGATTTGCTCAATAGATAAGCGTTGCGTATTGTCTGAATTGTATTCTCCTTCTTGTGTTAATTCCTTACTGCCTTCCACAAAATATTTATCATAATTAAGATCACGTGTGTCTGCCGGAACGCGATAAAAGTCACCCATATCTTGGGCTACTAAATATTCTTCTTTCGTTAATAACGTTTCATACTGCTTTTCTCCATGACGTGTCCCAATTACATGAATTTCATTTTCTGCCTGAAATAGTTCTTTCACTGCTTGGGCTAAATCCCCAACTGTCGAAGCAGGTGATTTTTGTACCATGATATCTCCGGCTTTTGCATTCTTAAAGGCAAAAACAACTAATTCTACAGCTTCTTCTAAACTCATCAAGAAACGTGTCATCTCAGGATCTGTCACAGTTAAAGGTTTATTCGCTTTGATTTGGTCAATAAAAAGCGGGATGACTGATCCGCGAGAAGCCATTACATTTCCGTAACGAGTCCCGCATATCGTCGTGCGTTCTTCCGAAACAGTTTTTGCTTTTGCAACAAACACTTTTTCCATCATCGCTTTAGAAATCCCCATTGCATTGATAGGATAAGCTGCTTTATCTGTTGATAAGCAAATCACTTTTTGAATATCCATTTCGATGGCAGCTGTCAGCACGTTGTCGGTTCCTACAATATTTGTTTTTACAGCCTCCATAGGGAAAAATTCACAAGAAGGTACTTGTTTAAGTGCAGCAGCATGAAACACATAATCAACCCCATACATCGCATTTTTCACGCTATTAATATCACGAACATCACCAATGTAAAATTTCAATTTATCGTTATTGTATTTTTTCCGCATGTCGTCTTGTTTTTTCTCATCCCGTGAAAAAATGCGGATTTCTTTAATATCAGAATCTAAAAATCGTTTCATTACTGCGTTACCAAAAGAGCCAGTTCCGCCAGTGATTAATAATATTTTATCTTTGAACATGCTTTGTTCTCCCTTTTTATCATTTAAAATGCTTCATGATTGTAGTATAGCTTTTTTCTACATCAAAATTATTTTTCAAATAAATAAATGCATTTTCCCCTAAGATATTTCTGGTATTCTTATCTTTCAGTTTTTCCATATTACCTACAAATTTTCTTAAATCTCCGTGTTCTGAACAATATCCAAACTGCCCCTCCACTATCATTTCTTTCAAATCTGTAGATCTGTCTACCGCTGCTAAAATAGGTTTTCTTGACTCCATATATCCTAGTATTCTAGAAGGAATATTTGGGATAGTGAATCTTTTGTCTAAAAATACTAAACCTATATCTGCAATAGATTCCACTTTTTTATACTCATTTTTAGGTAATCCATTAATTAATAATGTATTTTTTATATCATTAGAACTTAAATATTTTTTTATTCGCTCATATTCTGTTCCAGAACCAACTATTAATAAGAAAAAATCTTTTCTTTCTTCTAGACTTTTTATTATTTCTAAAAGAAAATCAACTCCTTGGGGCTTTCCTAAATTGCCGCCATACAGCATTACCACTTTATCTTCTGGAATACCATATTCACTGCCTATTTCCTTTTTGAGGAGTTGACAGTCTACCTTATCGTTTTTGATTCTAATAGAATTAGGATTTATTTCCACAATTTTTCTTCTATCAAATTCATTATGGTGGAGTATATATTGAGAATTTTTTTCTGACATTGTTCCTATATAGTCAGATACTTCGTATAACGAAACTTCCTTTTTTCTAAAATATTTATAAATCAAACTTTTTTTCGAGATTTTGCCCAGATCAACTGCATTTTGTGGAAATATATCTTTCAACAAAAGATAGCTTTTGCAGTTGTCTCTTTTCTTTATAAAATCAACCACTTTAGCAAAAGTCACCGGAGGGGTAGAGTAAACCACTAAATCAAACTTTATATCTGAAAAATAATGCTTGATTCCGTTTATAAATTGTTGTTCTATCTGTATTGTAGAAATACCTTTTTCTAACAAATTAGTTTTTTGGATATTTCCTATTTTTAATTTTAAAATTTTACATTTATCATTGATTTCGATTAAATGAGTTTTTGTATTTTTTTTTCTTTCAACTGGAGATATGATTGAAACATTGTGTTTGTTTTTTACAAATTCAGAGAGCAAATCAGTATAAATATTACTTTCCTCCAAAATTTCGAAATCTAAAAGAGTAAGAAATAGAACGTTCAATGACATAATGCATTTAACTCCCTTTAAATTTTTCTGGTGTACTGTTGGTGATTGCATAGATATTCTCTTTCATAATTACTTTTGCGCAAGTTTTAACTATAATCGCTATATCACCAAAAAAGCTGATTTTCTTCACATACTGGAGATCCAAATCAAATTTTTCTTCCCAACTAATTGCATTTCTTCCGTTAACTTGGGCTAATCCAGTTAAACCAGGTCTCACGTTGTGTCTTTTCTTCTGTTTTTCATTATAGAGAGGCAGATATTCCACTAATAATGGACGAGGCCCAACGATCGACATATCCCCTTTTAAAATATTCCATAGTTCAGGTAGTTCATCTAAACTGGTTGCTCTAAGCATTTTACCGAACTTTGTTAAGCGAACATCATCTGGTAAATAATTTCCGTTCTGATCTCTTTCATCAGCCATTGTTCGAAATTTATACATAGAAAAAATTTTTTCATTTTTACCTGGACGCTCTTGTTTAAAAATAACAGGAGAACCAAGCTTAGTTTTTACTAATATTGCGACAATCAAAATAATCGGAGATAAAATGATAAGAGCAATTCCTGATAATAAAATATCTAGTGCTCTTTTTCCAATAAGTTGATAAAACGTTTTTTTACGCATGATTGATCACTCTTTTAATGGTAGTTACTACGCGATTTAAATCTTCATCTGACATTTTTGTGTCTGAAGGCAAACAAACACCTGATTCAAATAAAGTCTCTGCAACATTATCACCAATATAATCATATTGTTTGAAAACAGGCTGCAGATGCATTGGTTTCCATACTGGACGCGCCTCTATATTGTCTTTGTCCAATTCATCAATAAGGAAAGTAGAATCAAGCCCATTAACTGTTATTACACTCAACCAATAATTAGGCTCATTCCAACTATTTTCTGGCATAAATTGGATATTTGACAGATTTGATAGTTCTTTTTTATAAAAATCGTAAATATAGCGTTTCTTTTCAATTCTATCTTTCAAAACTTTGAGTTGTCCACGACCAATACCAGCAACGATATTGCTCATACGATAATTGTAACCAATCTCATTATGCTGATAGTGACGTGCATTCTCACGGGATTGAGTAGCCCAAAATTTTACTTTATCTATCTTCTCTTTGCTTTCAGAAACTAACATTCCTCCACCTGATGTAGTGATTATTTTGTTTCCATTAAAAGAAAAGATTCCATATTCACCAAATGTACCAGTAAATTTTCCTTTATACGTAGTCCCTAAAGATTCGGCAGCATCTTCTATCAAGGTCACACCATACTCATCACATATTTGCGTTATTTCATCTAAATTAGCTGATAAACCATACAAATGCACCACTAAAACAGCTTTTGCCTGAGGATATTTTTCTAAAGCCTCTCTTAAATGACTTGGACTCATATTCCAAGTCTCATAATCACTATCTACGAATACTGGTACAGCATTCTGATAAATAACTGGATTCACTGTGGCAGAGAAAGTTAGGGATTGGCAAATCACTATATCATCTTTACCGACCCCTGCTGCTTTTAATGCTAAATGTATAGCGGCAGTACCTGAAGAAAGTGCCGCAGCATGTCCAGTTCCAACATATTCTGCTAATTCCTCTTCAAAACCATTGACATTCATGCCTAAAGGAGCCACCCAATTTGTATCAAACGCTTCTTTTACATACGCTTGTTCATAACCTTCTTCACTCATATGAGGAGAAGCTAATAATATTCTTTTTTTATCCAATTTAATCCCATCTTTCTATGATTCTAGCTGGTACACCAACATTTTTAGTATGATTTTCGATATCTCTAATCACTACACTTCCTGCACCTATAATATTTCCATTACCAATAGCTATATTTTGTATAATTTTAGTTCCGACACCTATTTGATTTTTATCGCCTAAAGTAACTTTCCCGGAAAGGTTTACACTAGGAAAAATAGAATTATAATCACCTATTTTTGCATCATGACCAATAGTAGAACTGATATTGATCATATTAAAATTTCCTAGAACAATATCGGCTGTATAAGACGTATACGGCATCAAGATATTCCCAATACCTAAATGGATATTTATTCCTATTAATGCACTAGACGCAATCAAATTTGGGAAAATCAAATTAGTGTTTCCTTTTAACGTTTGATATATTTTCTCTTTTATACGGGGAGAAGCAATCCCCATAAAGACAGCAGTTTTCTTGTCTATATTCATTAGAGATTTTATATTTCCTAAAACAGGTTTGCCTACTACTTTATCACCGTGTATGTTTGATTCATCATCAACGAAACCAATCAGTTCATATTCAGGGAAACTTTGCAGTAAAAAAGCAATCTCTTTACCAAATCCACCTGCGCCTACAATAATTGTTTTCACGTAACTCCCCCTACTTATTCGAAGCATTCGCAAAAGCGACAATATCTTTGGCTAACTGCTTGTCATCTTGCGGCAAGCTATCAACAAATTCCATTACGGTCTTCATCGAATACCCTTTGATGTTCCCGACAAAGATTTTTTCGTAAACTACTTCATCATTTCTTTCTTTATCCAATAACAATTCTTCATATAATTTTTCACCTGGGCGAATCCCTGTTTCAACAATTTCGATTTCATCTTCACTATAGCCGCTCAAACGAATCATATTTTTTGCCAGATCAACGATTTTCACTGGTTCACTCATATCTAAAACAAAGATTTCGCCACCTTTTGCTAACGCTCCTGATTGAATCACTAATCGGCTTGCTTCAGGAATCGTCATGAAATAGCGGCTCATGCGGAAATCAGTGATCGTCACTGGTCCGCCTTTTGCAATTTGTTCACGAAAGACTGGGATCACACTGCCTCGAGAACCCAGTACATTCCCGAAACGCACTGCTGAAAACTTCGTGCATCCTTCTTCATTCAATCCTGTCACGATCATTTCAGCGATTCGTTTGGTTGAACCCATGACATTTGGCGGGTTGTTAGCTTTATCTGTCGATACCATGACGAAATTCTTGACCTTGGCTACTTTCGCTGCTTCTGCCACATTTTTTGTTCCAAAAATATTGTTTTTGACTGCTTCTTTTGGATTGCATTCCATTAATGGAACATGCTTGTGAGCTGCTGCATGATAGACGATATCTGGCTGATGCTGCGCCATGATCTCATGGATTTTCTTTCGATCTTGGATATCCGCAATAATCGGTACAATTTCTGTACGTTTCTTTTTATCATTTATACGCAATTCACGATCAATGAGATAAATCGAATTTTCTCCATGACCTAGCAACAATAACTTCGCAGGACAAAATTGAATGATTTGGCGACAGATTTCTGAACCAATCGAACCGCCCGCACCTGTGACAAGAATCACTTTTTCTGTGATTTGGTCTTGGATCGATTCAATATCCAGTTCTACTTCGTCTCTTCCTAACAAATCGACTACATCGATTTTTTTCAACTTAGACACGCTAGTTTTTCCCGAAGCAAGTTCTTCCATGGAAGGCATCGTGCTGACTTTGACATGAGAAGATTCAACTAATTCAAATAGTTCACGTAATTTTTCTCGTGATAAGGAAGGAATAGCGATAGTGACCATTTCGACATCATATTTTTGAATTAATTCAGGCAAATCTTTTAGCATCCCTAATACTTTTTTACCTGAAAGATAGATATTTTGTTTGTTAGGATCATCATCGACAAACCCCACTACACGAATACTTTGAGCAGTTTTAGACCCTATAAAACTGTTATATAAAATACGGCCGCCTTCACCAGCACCAACAATGATTGTATTTTTAGCTGATTCAACGGATGAATAGCTTCTGTTTTTTCTTTCGACATAAATCCGCCAGACCAAACGACTGCCTATGATCAACAATAATGAGAGAAGATAAATGAATGTCACTAAGCGTAGACTATAACGTTCATTGAAAAAAGATAAAACAATAATACTTGAACCTGCACTTGCGGTTAGCGAGCCGAAAATCACAATCATCTCTCTTAAATTTGTATAGCGGTTAATCCTAGTAAATACTTTGAATAAACTGCCATAAAACAAGTAGAAACCCACAGATAAACCTGCTGAAACAAAAACAAGATTTCTTGGTATACCGACAAATGGTTTCATGAACTCTACAGCTTCTATATTGGCGGCAATCAATAATAAACTATCCACTAAAATCAAGGTAATGATCTTTCTTCTCCTTGTTAATACAAACACCCTATATTCCCCCTAAAATAACCCAAACTTCTTCTTCACTTCTGTATATTCTGGATAAACAACCTCATCTCCATTGATTAAATCCTTTGCTACTTGTTTCATCTGCGCTACTTTTTCCTGTCCAAAATCCTTGGCTATCTGCTCATAGCATTCTTTGAGATAAAAGGTTCGTTTAGATATACCATGGGCATCTGACGCAGTCATTTGGACCAGATTATGTTTGACCATTGTTTTGGCTGTTTTTTGGATATCTTTACCAAACACACCCATGTAACTGGGTGCAGTCAATTGAGCAAGGCATCCCATATCGAGGAAGGGCACTAAATGATTGGGATTTTTTCTGAAGTGTGCATTGCGTTCTGGATGAACAATGACGGGTCTCTTTCCCATTTGCAGCAATTCAAAAAAAAGCCGTTCTGCATATAACGGCACTTCCAGTGTCGGAAATTCAATCAATAAATAGGTATCATCTAGGTCTGTAAATAAGATTTCATCTCGACGGATGTCTTCAATCAAATCACCGGTGATTCTTATTTCTTGTCCTTCCAATAACGTTATTGGCAACTGTCGTTTGTCAAATTCAGATTGCACAAAAGAGACCAGAGAAATCACTTCCGACTTTTCATTTCGATACTTTCCATTGTTGTGATGGGGCGTACACAGAATATGTGTGATGCCCTGGCTAATTGCTTTTTCCGCCATGGCAATACTTGCTTCTAGTGTTTCTGCACCGTCATCGATCCCTGGTAAAATATGACAATGTAAATCAATCATTTCTCTCGTCTCCTATAAGTTAATCTCCGTAATAATAGACTGCATCTTTGCTGTGTTCTGCTCCGTTATACACAACGCCGAGGACTTTTGCTTGAGCCATGTCTAACAGTTCTTTTGCTTTTGTCAATGACTCTTTGCGTGACGTGTTTTCGCGTACAACTAATAACGTACCGTCTGTTTTTGAAGACATGATTTGGGCATCTGTGACTGCAACGACTGGCGGCATGTCAAAAATAATGACATCATAAAGATCTTTTGCTTCTGCTAAAAGCTGATCCATTCTTGGGGAATTCAGCAATTCTGATGGGTTTGGTGGTTTAGGACCACTAGGCAAAACAGACAGATTCTCAATTGGTGTTTTCTGTACTTCATCTGCAATATTCCCTGCCGTGCTGAGGATCGTGCTTAACCCGCTGATATTGGTCAATTTAAACGTTTTATATAAAACTGGTTTCCGCAAATCGGCATCTACTAATAAAACGCGTTGGCCAGATTTTGCAAATACAACAGCCATATTCGCTGCAGTTGTTGATTTTCCTTCTCCTGGTCCAGAAGAAGTAACAACGATCGTTTTGATTTGCTGACCACCTGGTGAAGCAAATTGGATATTCGTTCGGATTATGCGGTATTGTTCAGCTACCGGTGAAGAAGGGTTTGTCAATGTAATCAAGCTGACTGCTTGTGTTTGTGGTGTTTTTTGTTTGTGTGCCATTTTTCTTCCTCCTAGACTCTTGAGCGGTTTCTGCGTGAAGGGCCGTTTTTTTCATTTACTGTTCCAGGATGTACAGGAGCGGGTCCTTTTTTGCGAATACCAGCATTTAATTCTTTCGCTGACATTTCAGGAACTGTTCCTAAAACCTGGAAGCCTAATGTTTCAGTTACGAATTTTTTATCCTTCACTGTTCGGTCAAGCAATTCCATCAAGAACGCAATCCCGATACCGACCATTAAACCTAATATCAAACCAATGACTAAGTTCAATTTGTTATTTGGAGAAACAGGTGTCGTATTCGCAACAGCTGCTGAAATAATTGAGATCTTATCAACATTCATCACATCTTTAGCATTTTCTTGAAAGACTTGTGCTGTCATATTGGCGACTTTTTGTGCCGTTACTGCATTCGTATCTGTTGCCTGGATCGAGAACATCTGTGAATTTTGAGACTGATTAACTGAAATAGATTCTTTTATTTCTCCAGCCGTCATTTTCACGTTGTCTTCCGTTTCCAATCGGTCTTTGACTTCATTTAAAACCAAGTCGCTGACGATCATATCTTTATACGTATTGATCATTTGCAAGTTCATATTGACATCATTTGCATTGGTCGTATCTGACTGCGGCAAGGTCACGATCAGCTGTGCTTGTGAACTGTATTTAGGTGTTAAGATAAAGAATGTTGTAACTCCTGCGATTGCTAAACCGGCAAACATTGAAATAAGGATGGTTACCAAATGTTTACGCAATGTTTCAAAAATTTCTTTTAAGCTGATTGTCTCTTCCATTTTTTCTCCACTTTCCTATTTAGTCTCTAGATTTAATTGGTCTTTCAATTCTTTTTGTACACGTTCAAGCTCTTGATCACTTACTCTTTGATAGGAGATGCCGTCTTGCATAAATCCTTCTCCCTGCATTTGATCTTGTTTGATCGTGCCAAATGCATCGCGGTAATCGAAAGCGATTTTTCGCATATCAGTAAAACTCATATCAGTTCTCATATTTGTTTCTAAAGCATTTAAGACGGATTGGTTGTTGCTGATACCATTTAGACTCAAGACTTTTCTCGCTATTCCTTCAACGATTTTCCGTTGACGTTCTTGCCTTCCATAGTCCCCATTTGGATCTTCATAACGCATCCGGGAATATGCTAATGCTTGATCGCCATCTAATGTGGTTTTTCCGATGATGAAATCATAACCGTCTTGTGAAAAAGTGATGTCATTGTTGACTTCGATACCGCCCACAGCATCAACCAATTCTTTTAAACCCTTCATGTTGATGGATACATAATGATCGATTGGAATATCTAAGTAATTTTGAACAGTATCCATCGCCATGGCTGCTCCGCCGAATGCATAGGCATGGTTGATTTTATCTGTTGTATTATGTCCAACAATCTCGACATAGGTATCTCGAGGAATGCTGACGATGGTTGTTTGTTTATCTTCTGGACTTACTGTAGCAACCATCATCGTGTCAGAACGGCCTTGGTCTACACGTCCTAAATCTCCTGTATCTATCCCCATCAATAAAACCGAAAAAGATTCTTGCTTTGCTAAATCAACTGGTGTTGTTCTAGGACCCTCTGCTCTTTCCACTGTTTGATAGGTTTCCTTGATTGAATGGGAGAGATCTAGATACAGTTTAGTTCCCACCCCAACAACTGCTAAAACCAGTACAACAACGATTCCTAAAATAATCAAAAATATTTTTTTCCCTCTTGATTTTCTTGTTTGCTTTGCCATTTTCCCCTCCGTTAACGAAACTCTTGTACTTGTTCATCAATAACTCACCGTACCGTAGCCCATTTGTTGAGCGACTGTTTCTGCCATCGCTGTGTATTTTTCTTTTATTTTTTCGTTTTGGACTTGTTCGATTTGATTAAGCGCTGTCAAATATTGATCATAAGTAGCCTCAGCAGTTACTTGACCGTCTTTTAATAAAGTATCAAATGCTTGATTTAATTCATTGACCTGTGCGACTTGTGCGTCAGCAAATCCTAAATACTGGATCATCGATGTTTTCCAAGCGTTTTCTTTGAAAAAGTTCAAGTTATCACGTATGTTGGCAATATCCTTTTCCGTTATATTTTCTCTAATAATTACATCATCTTCAGCTTGTTGCCAATTAGAGATTTTTTCAGTAAAAAGTTGATTCACAGATTCTTGTACGTTTAGTTTTGCTTCTGCATCTTTTAATTGGTTCGATACAGTTTCTTTTGTGGTTTGGATAGCAGCAACTTCTTGTGGAAGTTCTGATTGGTCGATGCCGTGGTCGTCTGCTGACAACTTGACGGAAGATAATCTGCTGGAGAGTCTAGAGGTCTCGTCCTTTGTTGCTTCTGGTTTCAGAAAAACTTTCTCTTTTGTGCTATATAAATTGTCTGCTTCTTGTGATAAAGAAGCTAAGGTATCTTTTTGATCGAGGATGGCAGATTCAGCATATGCAATGCGTTGTTCATGCTGTTTTTGGTTATTTATGTAATAGCCAAATCCACAAATCACCGCCGCGCCTAATCCTACCGCAGTAACAGCGAATATTTTAACAATCGGCTTCTCCATATATTCACTCCTAATCATTTATTATACATGAGTAAAAAAATAAGTGCTTTTTCATAACATAAAAATCATCCATCTCAAGTATAAATGAATCAACAAATTAAATAAAGAATTTTCTTAAATATAATCATTAAAAGGGTTCTATGTAATCTTACCATAAACTTTTTTTTCATTAAAGAAGTTTATGGTAAGATTAAAACGAACAATAAAAAAATAACACTTTACAGATTTTAACTATGTAAATTCTCAGACTGTAGACAAAGTCCCCAAAAAGGGGATGACGTCTACAGTTTTTTCTTTTATACTTAATGTATGAAAACGTTTTAAAGGAGCGTAGAAAAAATGATGTCAAAACATGTATACTGCTATTTGTTTCATCTTTCTACATCAGGAATATTTACACCATTTTCCCATCTATTAATCACATTTTTTCTAGCTGGACAAGTGAAGTTTTGACCAAATTTTTCTAAACTCTCTCCTCTATTTTTTCGAATAGTTTTTATTCTGTTCCCCATCAAATTTTTATCAATACTCGGAAAATTTAAAGAAGCACCACCTAACTTAGTATCTATCAAACTTTCATTTCCATCATTTAACAAAAATAATGCAATTTTTCTTTGAATCTCTTTTGAAAGTTTTCTCCTTCCATTTAAAATATAACTTAGTAAAGCTTCACTAATTCCGATTTTATTTGCTAAATTTTTATTAGATAAATTATTTAGATCCCTATACTCTATTATTCGGTTAATCATATAACTCAAATTCTCTACTTCATTTTTAAGCAATGAATCTACATTCAGAGCCTTGCTTAGCGCAATATCTACATTTTTTGAAATACCTCTTGTACCATTCTCATACTTGACTAAAGCACTTTGAGAAATCCCTGTTAACTCAGATAGCTTCTTTTGAGTCAATTTTTGTTCTTTCCTTAAAGATTTTAGGATATTCCCACTATTATTTTCAAAAATAAAAAGCACCTCCTTAATGAGATGCTTTTATCCTACACTGATAGAAAAAAATCTTCAAGAAAATATTCCATTTTTGTTAATTTTTTTATAGCTGTGACAGTAATATGACAGTTTAAATTTCTTTAAACAGCAAAATCACGCTTTTCCAGCAACTCGAAAACCCTTATTTAATAGGCTTTCATATTGATAACAAGCTATTTCTCGTTATCTTGCTCATCCATCGTTGATTCGACGAGCACTCTTATTCAATTGGATAAGCGT
Organism: Enterococcus sp. DIV1316a; assembly: GCF_050536915.1. Lineage (NCBI taxonomy): Bacteria > Bacillati > Bacillota > Bacilli > Lactobacillales > Enterococcaceae > Enterococcus > Enterococcus sp. DIV1316a. The sequence continues at coordinate 1,828,064 of NZ_CP172913.1, forward strand.
TATCTCCTCTTTTTTAAAGTAATTTGTATTCAGCAACCTAGAATATTGATAGTGCCGATTATTTAGACAGCTATCCGGATAACTTGGAATAACTGAAACTAGAGTAAAAAATCTAATAAGGTGCTTTTAAAATATCATCATTTAAGATACGAAATCGCATACCCCGAAAAATATCTGCTCTCTTTAGTTCTACAATTTCTGATATCCAAATAGTTCAATTTGAGTTAACGCTGGAAATGGTGATTCATCTTCTGCTTTGATCAGCTGTTTCAATGTAGCAGTCGTTACTGTTCGTGGAGAGAAGGTGAAGTATTGCGTTGCTATCGCATCACTCGTAGTGAATATTTCTTCTGAACCATCGGAAAAGGCTATGGTTACTTGTTTCCAATAACTATCATGGGGAAAATCAGCACGTAATACCAATCCAAGCTTATCGAGTTCAACTTCTCGGCCAAAATCAATTGTTATTTCAGCATCTTTTTGCTGATTGATCCCCCAAGATTGATAGGGGTACGATCCATGATCTCTGTTGGCCAGAATTCCATCAATTGCATTTCTAGCAAAAAAAGTCGCATCGTTTCGTGTTTCAACATTTGCATAAGCGTGGGGATAAACATTGGCCACATCTTTTTGATCATGAGGATTGAGCGCCCAGTTACGATAACTAGTCTGTTCTTCAGCAAAAGCCTTTCTGACAAAAAAGTAATGCTTCTCGTCAAGAAAAGCCGCTGGTGGATAGGCTTCTCGCAATTTTTCCGTCGTAGGAATTTCATAGACCCACTCGCCTTTTGATAAATACACTAAAGAGGATCCTAAAGCATTGTCTAGTTGAACATAAACTAATTGTTTTTCTGCGGTTACAACTTTAAATTTATCTCCTGCTTGAAAAGCATACTTTTTCGTTGCCAAAACTGCTTCATCCACTCCACTGCTGCACATAACTACTTCATTTTCTTGATTAATAATTGATAATTCTATTTGCATACTTTCTTCGCTCCTTTTACTTTTTCTTTAAAAACTTACCCGCAATAAATAAAAGGAGAGGCGGCCTTAACCGTTTCCTCCCCTCTTTATTCTCTTAAGGTTGTTTACCAATATAAGCTAAAATTCCGCCATCAACATACAGAACATGACCATTTACAAAGTCAGAGGCCTGTGAGGCAAGAAAGACTGATGGACCTGCAAGATCGACCGGATCACCCCAGCGTGCTGCTGGCGTACGACCGACGATAAATTGGTCAAATGGATGACGTTCCCCGTTTTCTTGCAGCTCTCTCAGCGGCGCTGTTTGCGGTGTCGCAATATAACCAGGACCGATACCGTTGCACTGGATATTGAATTGACCATATTCAGAAGCAATATTTTTTGTTAGCATCTTCAAACCACCCTTTGCCGCGGCATAAGCACTAACAGTCTCACGACCTAATTCACTCATCATTGAGCAAATATTAATAATTTTACCCCCGCCTTTCTCGATCATCTCAGGAATAACCGCTTTTGACATAATAAACGGCGCATTCAAATCAACATCGATGACTTGTCGGAAATCTGTCGCTGACATATCTGTCATTGGAATTCGTTTTATGATTCCAGCATTATTAACTAAAATATCGATTGAACCAACCTCTTCTTTGATTTGCTTGACCATTGCTTGAACTGCTTTTTCATCCGTTACGTCACAGACATAGCCTTTTGCTTCAATGCCTTCTGCTTTGTAATTTGCCGATCCTTCATCGACTGATTCTTGAGTCAAATTATTGAAAACGATCGTTGCTCCTGCTGCCGCTAATGATTTGGCGATTTCAAAGCCAATTCCATAAACTGCGCCCGTAATCAATGCGACTTTCCCATCTAAGCGAAACATATCCATATTAAAATCCATCTATTCTCCCACTTTCATTCGTTCTATTTTAGTTCATCCATTGGAACCATATCCATGTCGGTATAAGTGATATTCTCTCCACACATCGCCCAGATAAATGAATAGTTGCTTGTTCCTACACCTGAATGGATCGACCAACTCGGTGAAATCACGGCTTGTTCATTCCCCATTACCAGATGCTTTGTCTCAGCTGGGTCACCCATCATATGGAAAATTTTTGTATCTTCCTCCATATCAAAGTAAACATACGCTTCCATTCGACGTTCATGCGTATGACACGGCATGGTATTCCAAGAACTGCCCGGCTCTAAAATCGTATAGCCCATTTGCAGCTGACAGCTTTCACAAATATTGGGATGAATATATTGATAAATTTTACGTTCATTTAATGTCAATGCTTCCCCAGTTTCCATTGGCTTAATCTCATCAATACTGATTTTTACATTTGGGTACTTGTGATGCGCCGGAGCAGAACTAATGTAAAATTTCGCAGGATCAGCTGCATCTTCTGAAGAGAAAATCACTTGTCGAGTTTCTTTCCCGACATAATAGCCATCTTGCTTCTTCATCGCTTCTTTTCGACCGTCGATTTCAATAAAACCCGGACCGCCAATATTAATGACTCCTAATTCACGCCGTTCCAAGAAATAATCGACACCTAATTCTTTGTTCAAAATAATCTCTAACGACTCAGTCGTCGGTGTTACACCGCCAAAGATCATGCGATCATTGTGGGTATACGTCAAACTGACTTCATTAGGTACAAATACTTTTTCAACTAAAAATTCTTCCCTCAATTCTTCTGTTGAATAATGACTAATATCTTTTGGACTGTGCGTATATCTCGTATCCATATTCTGCATGTTTATTTCCCTCTTTTACTTAATATTTAACGAACGATTCGACCAGAACCTGCTGTCAAAAATTGTTCGATCTCTATTTCTGAAAATTGATTACAATCCCCGTGAACAGTATGCTTCAATGCTGATGCAGCCGTAGCAAATTCAACGGTTCTTTGCCCGTCAAAATCTGAGATCAATCCATGCAAGATCCCCGCCGCAAAAGCATCACCTCCGCCAACTCGATCAACGATTGGATTTATTTTATGAACTTCAGACTCATAATACGTATTCTCCAGCCATAAAGTCCCTACCAACTGATTGTTGCTAGCCGAAGAAACGATCCTTTTCGTTGAATAGAAGCATTTAATATTGGGAAACTGCTGCTGCATTTGTTGATAATAATAAACGAATCCTGAATTCATCCGGTCTTCTGGAATCTCCAATAAATAACGCGCATCCAATTCTCCAGCTGAACAATAATCGACATAAGGCAAGATTTCTTTTAATGCTTTCCCAGCTGCTGCCTGACTCCATAGTTTCCCACGATAATTAATATCAAAGCTGACTAACACACCAAATTTCTTTGCGACTTTCACTAATTCAACCGTCCATTGACACCATTGCACTGACAAAGCTGCTGTAATGCCTGAAATATGAAATAGCTCAATCCCAGAAAAAAGCTTTTCATAAGACCACGGAAACTCTGTTACTTCCGCAAAGCTTGACCCCGCTCGATCATAAGTTACACTAGCAGCACGTTCACCGATCCCCGTTTCCATGTAATAAGTTCCTAAACGCGCTCCGCCAAGTTGTACAAAATCACTCATCACACCGTTTCGACGCAAATGTTTCACTGCCGCTTGACCTAGTGAGTTATCAGGCACTTTACTTGCAAAAGAAACCTGATGACCAAAATTGGCTAATGAAATAGCTACATTTGCCTCGCCGCCGCCATAGTGACAGATCAATTGCTGTGTTTCGTTAAGACGAACACCTATATCCGTTGAAAGTCGCAACATAATTTCGCCTAAAGTTAGTATGTTTGCCATAATTAGTTTTCCTTTATTTCTCTAAATTTGGCCATATATTGTTTTGCCAAAGCCGTTACTTTACCAAACTCACCAGTTTTAGCGTGAGCTAATAAGTTTCCGCCAACACCCACTGCCGTCACACCCGCCTCAAACCATGACGCCATATTATCCAGACTAACACCGCCTGTGGGCATAATATTCAAGTACGGCAAAGGTGCTTGGAATGCAGAGATAATACTCGGACCATAGGTACTTCCCGGAAATAACTTCACGATATCTACTCCGCTCTTCAAAGCTGTCTGCATCTCAGTAATTGTCATACATCCTGGCAAGTAAGGAACTTGATACAAGTTACAAATTTCAGCTGTCTCCCGATTAAAGCTAGGGCTTACAATAAATTCGGCTCCGGCCATTATAGCTAGGCGAGCCGTCACAGCATCTAACACCGTGCCCGCGCCAATCACGATATCTTTCTCGTCATGATATGTTTCAACTAATGACCGAATGACTTCATCTGCTTGAGGGACTGTAAAAGTCAATTCTAATCCAATCATTCCGCCCTCTACTACTGCATGACTAATTTTCAAAGCTTCCTCTTTAGAATCTGCTCGCAATACTGCGATAACTCCCGCATTTTCTAAGCGTTTCAATACTTCAACTTTTTTCATTCGTCTACGCCTTTCTTATAAAGCTTTATGGAATCAAATATACGAGCACCAGATTGACTATACCGCGCTACTTCTTTTTAAATTCCTTCTTCTGGCAGTTCTTCTGTTTCATTGTTTTTTTCAAAAAGCATAATATTGCTCTTTCCAGCCTGTACGACTGTTTCAGCAATTTCAAATGAATCCGTGACGCTATTTCGCATCATCAAGCCTTCTAATAGCATTCCTAAGTTTGTGCCACTCACAACAAAAACTTGATCTTTTTCCTCAGAGAATTCAACACAGGTTTTAAATGGGGTACCACCCAACAAATCTGTGAAACAAATAGCTTGATCAAACATTTGAATTTCTGCCGCTACTTTTTGGCGATACTCATCTACCGTCTCCTCGGCTAAAAAGGGAATAATGATCACATCTTCTAGTTCTCCAGCAATCATCGCTAAAGCACTCTGCATCCCAATCGAAAATTCACTATGCCCAGTAATTAATAATTTCATCTCATTGCTCCTTTATTTAATCCGAATCTTTGCTTCCTTTTGATCAATCAAAACAAGCCGACCATAAAAAAATTGGCCATATTCACTCACTAATAGTTTATTCCCTTTGACAATATCTTCCCGCATAACAAAGAGATCAAATTTTTCCGATCCGGCGATTATCCGAAATCCCTTAGCCTGACAGAATTGCTCATTTTCTCCTGTTTGACTCACTTTTATTGGCGTAATTTGGATATCCTCTAACGGAGAAATGACTGTTGCTTGAATTTCTTTTCCCGTTTTGTAACAAAACTTGTTTGATAAGCGTGGGTGCTCATTCAGCTGGTTATAAATCTCTGAACCTTTTGCCACTGATTGCTGTGTTTGGCCTCCAGCAAAAAGGAGTGTGTACTTATGCTTGTTCGTAGTTAAAGCAAACCGATGCGCTTCTTTTTGACAATTTATCGACGGTGCCAAATTATAGGTACTCGTAATTTCAGTCTCTTTCTGTCCTGCAAAGCTATCAATAATAACTACGGAGTTGATCGACTTTAAATAGATGAAGCTGCGCTCAAAAATCATTGGATTCTGATCCGCCTTATCCAGCCAGCCGCATTCTGCAAAAAAACCGACAGAAAGTTCTTTTATTTGCTGAAATAAGGGTGTCGGTAATTTGTCATAACCCCACGTATCGGAAACTAAAGTATGGGGATTTTCTGCGATAAACATCGTATTGTGCGAAGCGCACTCTTTTAGCTGAAGTCGCTCTGATTTGTTGACATAGCTGTAACGACCACTATCGGAAAATAAGTCATCCCCTTGTAGTTGTAGTGTAAATCCACCTGTAGAAGCATGACCATGTGCGCTCCCATGCAGACCGTTAAAAAGTGTAAAATAGATATCCTCTGCTTTGTACGCCATCAGCCCACTTGATTCGCCACGAAAAAGTTCTTTTGGCTTCATTGTTTCCCAGATTCTTTCTTCATAAAGATCCCCCGTCCAAAGCCTTGCCATATTCGCAGTCATGGAGGGTTCAAATATGAAACCTAATTTGCGATAGATATCATATACGTAATGAAAGTTGACATGATCACTATCATTGATCGGATTTAGGATATCTTGGTTATCCGCCAAATAATGGGTAGAGAAAATAGGTGTTTTTAATTTCATGCGAAGATCTAATGGTAACTGGACTTCAAGATATTCAGAAATCTGCAATAGATACACGAATGTCATCAAAACTTCGTGCTGGTACAGCGGGCTCTGCTCCCAATGAATTCCATCTGAATAGAATTGTAGATCAAGCTGTTCAGCTAAACGAGACCATATTAGATCCCTCTGTTTACTGGTCACCAGTTCTGGAAGAAATAAATCAATAGCTGCCATTCCACCAATTGCCAACACACCCCAATTACTGAGCCTGTATTTATCGATATAGGACCGCTCCAAATAGTCCAGATGGATCAGCAAGGCGTTGTTCAACACATCATCAATTCCTAATAGTCTGAAATCAGCGATTGGAATATACGTCAAGCTTTTCATCCAGTTTGTTACTCGAATCCCAACATCTAACGGACGCCAAACATCCCTATTCGTCGAATTTGGCTCACCCTCATCGTTAATAAAATCAATAAGCAAGCTGTGCCATTTCTGTAAGTAACGTTCTTTTTTAGTAAGTGCATATGCTTGTGCCAGATCTACAAGAAAGCTTTGACGACTCAACATAAAGAGCCATTCTGGATCATCATCAGGATACCGATTCCACGCATACTCTTTTAAAGAATAAGGAATGGAGCAAGCTTCCATATCCATTGCATCATTGTAAATAATCTGATCTTTCAGCAAATAAGAAGTACGTTCAAAAAGTGGCTTCAAAAATTGTGACTGTTGCTCCAAGTACTCTGAAAGCCAATCTTGTTGAAAAAATTTTAGTTGGTAGTCTTCGATTCTTTGAAGATTCATCGTGTTCCCGCTTTCAAATTTTTATTCGCCTCAGGCTTAAAATTACAGTATACTTCCTCATTCACTCCGAAAAGTGACAAATACGGAGACAAGAATAATTTTCCAAAAATTAAAAATCTTGTTTCTGATTACCCTCGTTTACTATGCTAAAATTCCTAGGACAGACGCTGCTATCCCAATAGCAAATAGTAAGATCAATAGTTTATACGTGTTCCAATTTCTCTTCTTGATCAAATAAAACACTAAGATAGTTAAAATTACTGGAAGCATTTTAGGCATAATCTTATCTAAAATATCCTGAATAGCGATTACTTGTTTTTCACCGGATTCTACGTGATGCGAATACTTTATGGCGATGTTGGCCTTAACAAATGATGTTGCTAATGCCGCTATAACAGTTACTCCGACAATATTAGCAGCCGAAGAAATTTTCCCGATCTTATCACTCAATGTTTCGATGACACTCGTTCCAAGTTTAAAGCCTAAATAGCCCATTAATAACTTGATAATCAACATCGAGATTAGCATTGAAAACCAAAAGCCCATCGGTGCAAAACCCAAACCATCCATTGCTAACCCGGCAAAGATTGTTGAGAATAAAGGAGCAATCCCAAATTGAGCGATTGAGTCTCCAATTCCCGATAATGGTCCCATTAGCGCCATTTTGATGCTGCGCGTATCCGTGACACTTTGTCCATTGTCATACATTGCCAACTGCATACTAGTAATGAATGGCAGCATTTGAGGGTTGGTATTATAAAACTCTAAGTTTGCACTCGCCGTTTCTTTCAGCTTCTCTGGTTCATCTTTATAGATTTTCTTCAGCGCTGGCATGATCGTGTATAAATAACTTACCCCTTGATAAGATGTATAATTAAAAGCGTTCTGTAACAAATACGACCGTAGTGCTGTCTTCATGTAGTCTTTTTGGCTTAATTTTGGTGTCCTAGATTCCATTACTAAAATCCTCCTCTTCCATCAAGGTGGTTTGGCTTTCGTCTCTTATGCTCTTTTCTCCAACAATCGTTTTATCTTTTCCATAATATTGAATCAACGCAAAGACAGTTCCTACCATTGCGACAGCCATCGTAGGCAGCTCTAAATAAGCTGCACAAATATAGCCTAGTAACACATAAGGTGTCAGACTCTTTTCGAGCATCACAGACATGATCATTGCAAAACCTATCGCTGGAATAAGCCCGCCAGCAACAGAAAAGCCATTGATTAGCCAATTTGGTAACGCTTCAACAAATGCCTGCAATCCAGGACGACTCAAGGCCGCTAATAGTCCAATCATAAATCCTGCAACGGCAAAAGCTATATATGTTGAATTAGCAATCAGATTAAAACGTGTATATTTCCCTTGCTCAATTGCATTCTTCGACCATTTAACATTCCCAGAAAATATAGTATAGATCGCCGTTGTTACCAGTTGGAACAATACTGCAAAGGGAAATGATAGTGCTAACGCGGATTCAGGTGTTACCCCTTGATGTTTAAGCGTAATGGCCATAATCGTACCAACGATTCCGGGTCCAACTGGATTGGGTGGTACGGTTCCGCCTGCTCCAACACCAAATCCCATATAAGCCAACTCGGCTAAAGCACCAAATGTTAAAGCCGTTGGAATGTCACCCAAAACAACACCTACAAAAAAGGACATAACCAGTGCACGGTTTGTGTAAATTCCTAATAGCTGCCCCGAATAACAAAAAGCTGTGATCAATCCGATCAATATACCTTGAACTAATGAAATCTCCATCTGCTTCTCCTTCTCCTTCTCCTTCTAATTTAATTAGATATTTTTTCCATCAATACATCTAAGTACTGTGAGCCATCATTTGAAAGTGGTGAAGTCTTGGTGTTGAAAGTTACACCATAGTTATCTCGCATCAAGCAGAGAGCTTGCTTATCTTCTTTACCTAAATAGATAAATTGAGAGATTTTCTCCTTGCCTTCGTCAGCATGAATATTCCCAATATTTAACTGCTCCATTGGAAAGCCCAATTTGCATAGTTCTAAGGCATCATGCAAGTTTCCAACGACTACAAAAATTGTTTGACTAGGGGCTGCTTTCCAAATAACTTTTGCCGTACGTTCGATCGTCCAAAAACGAATATTTGTTTCTTTCGGGACTACCGTTTTCATCAGCGTCTGCTGTAAGCTATCCTCTGCCGCTTTATCATTGGCACAAATAACTAAGTTCACTCCTAAACTCTTGATCCATAGTTGACCTTGTCCATGTATCAGACGTTCATCTACACGCACCATTTTTACATTGGGTTTTTGCATTTTCTTTCCTCCTGTTTTTACCAGTACATTTTCCAATTTTTTTTGAATCGCACTAAAGCTTCTAGATAGAAATAATCACCCCAAATATTACCTTCATTTACGCCTTTACCACTATGCCAAGAATAAACACCCTCATTCAGTAAAGCTGTAATTCCGTCTGTTTTGGATTCAGTATAGTTTTCAGATAAGCTTCTTAGCATGGAATGCTGCGCACACTTGTAAACCAACTTATGACTGTTCGTCTCAGGTAAAAACGCGTCCATTAGACTCATACCACAAACAGCAATCGCTGTCGCAGAAGTATCTCGGGACTGTTCGGAACCATCCATAAAAATCAGATCCCAATAACTAACAAAATCCTTCGGCAAGCGATTCAAGAAATAATTCGTAATCGCCTCAAAAATTTCTGTATTCTCTTCCTCTGGACAGTAGGAGCGGAACAATGCCAAACCATAAATCAACCACGATTGTCCCCTCGCCCAGCTTGAACTATCGGAATATCCTTGGCGGGTTTTTCCATACAAAGGATCGCCCGTTTCAGCATCGAAGAAAAACGTATGGTAAGCAGATGAATCTTCTCTAATCGCATTATCGATTGTCGTATGATAATGTTTAACGGCTACTTCACGATAACGTTTATCTTGAGTCACTGTTGACGCCCAAAATAATAATGGAATATTAAGTAAGCAGTCTACGATCAAACGATAGTTATCTTGATTGCCCAATTCTCCCCAAGCTTGGATAAATTCTCCCTTAGATTGGTAGCGCTGCAATAATTTTTCTGCTGCACTTATCGCGGCATTCTTAGCAGCTTCATTTCCAGTCAACTTATACGCACTTACACAGGATAAGCTGTATAAGAATCCCAAATCATGATGCTCGACTTCAATTTCATTTTCAATTCGGTAAATAAAACTCTTGACATTTTGTTCTGCAACTTCACGGTAATGCTTTTCCCCAGAAACTTCATAGCACAGCCATAATATTCCTGTCCAAAAACCGTTTGTCCATTCTGTATTATCCATAGCTATATACGTATTGTCCGTTGTTGCTGGTGTTGGGAATTTATCTCCCAGTTTTTGAATATTTTTTTCAACTTTTTTTAAGACCTTATCAATAGATTGATCGATGAAGTCTTCCGTAAGTATTCCTTGACCAAAAAATCGCTCGCTAGATAATAATTTTTCTTGTGTTATCTTTTTCATAAGTATCCTTTCTCACAATAACTTAACGCGTTAACCGGTGTGAGTACATCATACAATACTGATTCAGATTTGTAAACCGCTTTCTAAAAAAAAATAAATAAACATAGTCCATAAAATGGACTATGTTTACGGCCTTAAAAAAAGGTAGTTATATTTGTAAAAATTTACTCACTAATAATCTCAATCTGATAAAAATCAGAAAGTATGAAACTTTGACTATATTCAATCGGAACCCCATCGTTTCCTCTAATCAAACGTTTAATATTGAATAATGAAAAGCTATCTTCTTCACCAAAACTTTTTCTTATTATTCTCAACGGCTCTAGTTCATCTGAATCCTTCGTTAATAAAATCGTGCTCACCTCCATCGTCATCGGAAGATTAGCCATATTTCCTTGAAGACCCAATTCATCGGATAAACTAGCTCCTTCAATCAGGCGTTTTACTGAATCATCCCTAAGTTTATCTGCAAAGAGATAGCGATTTTGAATTTTCCATGGAAAATCATTCGTTAATGCAATTTGGGTTAGCTTAAGCAACGCTTTGCTGCCTGATTTGTCGCCTAATATCTGTGCGATCTCTTTATCAGTAAATTCTTCCGAAACTAAAGTGATCGTTTCCTCAACCGACTTTTGTTTTTCGTTATTGGACATCGATAACTTCTCTGAGAAGAAAACTTTTCTATGCTTCAAATTTTTTCTGACAAAGGTTCCCTCGCCCTGACGCCGAATTAAATACCCTTCATTTACCAGATCGTTCAAAGCCTTTACTACTGTTGTATTACTGACATTATACTTTCTTTTTAAATCACCTTCTGAATAAACTTTCTCACCCGTACTAAACTCTCCAGATTCAATCTTCTCTATGATATCCCGCTTTATAATCTCATATTTAGGCAACATATGATCCTCTCCTAACACGTTAACCGTTAATCTTCATTGTAAAGAACTTTTATATTTATGTAAATAGAATGAGTAATAATTATTTGCTCAAATTTCGCACACCAAAATCATAGCTAAAAGCTTGGCATGAAAGGGCGGAAGTTTTTGGGAATTGATTTCAATAAATTTGAGTTCTTTTTTAGTATAATTAGCTTATAAAAATACTGACCGGATTAAATGAATGATGAAGCGAATGACTATCAAAAACCAACCACCTACAAAAATTTATGCCACTTTTTATGAACTAAAAGAGGACAATTTTATTCGCCTTACGAATATCTATAAACAAAAAGGCTATTCTCCCACCTTTATTTTTGTCTACCATAAACAAAACAATTTGTTCATTGATTCACTTGACTAAATCAAAATTCACTACTACACTAGATACTGTTCATTTTATCTATACAATAAACAAATCAGTGAAATTTTATGATTATTAATGAAGGAAGCGTTAGTATGGCTAAGTCTTTGATTTGCCTTTTTAGAGAAAGAAAATATCGATGCAATCAGTACATTGTTCAAAATTTTCAAACAGTAATATTTTTCATTCTTGTATTCTATTTCCTTCTTTTTGGTTTTGGACCTCAATATTTGATTTTTGTTTCAATTTTTACTGTAATGTTTAAACTTAATTATAAAAAAAAATTGCACTTTCTGGGATTTAGTGAATTTTTGTAGCTTTCAATTTTTCCTAAACGTCGTAGCCTATATTGCTACCTTAAGTATCTCCCTGACCATCGGATTGAATCTACTGGTACCTTTTTACTTAATTTATACAAAATCATCGCAATTCAACCCCAAAGGCTACTTTATCAATTTAATGACTTTTACCTTTTGCCAATTTCTCCCAATTAAAATGACTTTTATCCAACAATCTAAAGCATTTTTAGCCGGATTACTTCTTTTTTTAATCGCAGTGAAATTCTATAGCTTTGTTTCTCAATATTATGCAAAAAGAACATCTGAAAAAAATGAGTTTAGCTTTTTCGCTGATTTATTGAATTCATATGGTAACGAACAAGAATATCAAGCTAACTTAAACAAATTAGCCAAATTGACTCAACAATTGTATTTCCAAGCATATCTTTCTTCTAGTTCTAAAAACAAAATTACTCCTAAAACTCGTATTGCATTCAACTATGCCTTTTTATCCCAACGTGCTCTATATTTTTTTACAAGTATTGATAAATTGGTAAAGCCAGATTCAATTATTGAAAAATGGATGACAAGAATTTCTGATTTTTTTGAAAAGTCCAGTCAGTTTACTACGATGTCAGTTATTGAAAAAAATGAGTTGAGAATACAAGGGAAAATACTTATAACTTCTTTAGAACACTCCGATGAAGTAGCACTGATACTTTTAAGAAACCTGCTTATTCACAGTTTATTTATATTACGTTTATTGGATAATGATCCAGAAATAAGCAATAATCATTGGTCAACGCCTCTCCATCACCAGACCAAATATCTTTTCCAACACAAATTTAGAATTGATTCATTTGAATTACGTGTTGCACTACGTTTCAGTATCGTTCTGGCTTTCTGTTTTTCTTTATGCACATTGACTCATATTACTCGTGGAACTTGGTTACCGATGAATGCTTTCTTACTGCTTCAACCAATGAATGAAGAGACTACTTATCGCTTAAAGACTCGTTTTTTAGGAACCATCTTTGGATGTTTGATAAGTATCTACACTGTGCAGCTCTTTAGCAACAACTTACTCCATCTAATTTTGGCTAGCTTATTAGGGATCTGTGCCTTTACGATAATTCCAGGAACTACATTTCAAGCAACTTTATCAACTATTTTCGCATTGTTCCTATCATCATTAGTTATGTCTAATTTAATGGCCGCTGGATTGCGCTTTGTTTATGTTTTATTAGCTTGTTCATTAGTTTTTCTCGTCAATCAATTCATTCTTCCAACAGGCATAAAAAATCAATTTCGATTTAATTTACAAGAACTTTTTCATATTCATCAGACTAGTTTAATATTCCTTCAAAATTCATTTCATCACAAGATTGATTATGGCACAATCGCTGACTTACAAATGAATTATCACTTACTCCATGGTGAAATTAAGAATTATTTCGGCAAAAGCGATAAATTGAAACAGATATCCTACAAAGAATTTTTATCTATATCTTGGCAAATGATTACTATAGTTGAACAACTTTTACTACTTATTGACAGTAAAAAAATTACAGAAAATGATATTACAGTTATTGAAAATACAATTGACTCTCTATGTTACGTATTGTCTCTAATCCAAAACTTGTTAGACTGCAATTTAAAAACATTAAAAATACCTGAAGTACTTTTTAAACGTGATTTAGCAATTGATCCTGAAATAGCGTATCTGCTATTTCAATACTCTAAAAAATTATCAGCAATGTATCGCCTCGTACTTTGATTGTCATTCAATTAAATTTCGAAAATATTCGATAATCTACTATCTAAGGGAATTATAAAGGGTATTCTTATTAAAGAATGAAGAATACCCTTTAATTTACCTTTTCAAAATCTATCCTTTACTCTTTTATCTGTAGTGCTAATATAAATGATTGTAGAGATAGTTTGTATATAAGGATATTTTTGTTCAGCTTAAAGGAGTTTTTACTCTATTTAATGATTACTACATACAATTATAGAAGTACAAGTGATAACAATAAGTCTATACGCATAGGAAATAGTCATTCATTAGCAATGACTTCCCATTTTTTTGCTTTTTGTAATATTAAAACGTATTGAAATTTTGATGTAATCTTAGATGTAGGATCAAGATATTTAACTAAAATATTTGTCTTTATTGCTTGTCCTTTTTTCTGATAATTGATACTGCTAATTTCAACAAACTTTAGATTCTTATAAATTGGCTCTAACACATCTTTTTTTACATAATATCCTAGTTCTTCTTTAGAAGCTGTTGGATATAATTTAAATAGAACCTCTAAAAATTCTTCAATTTCTTCTTTGTTCTTTTCTTTAATCATCGAATCATCTGTAAACTGCTTAGTTTTATAATTTGCTTTAACAGGTTTACTAATCATTGTTGGCAAAGAAGTCACAATACAATTTCCAAGTCTATCTTCAAAAACAGAAATTCGGTATGCTGTTTTTTCTTGTAAAGCTTTTTTTTCCTCTACTATTTCTTGATCCACCAAAAATGATACGACGAACCATTTTGACTTTTTCTCAACATTTAGAATTTTCACTGAGTTCACCTTAGAACTTGTTGGTATATCTGCTCTAACCATATCTTGACTTAAATCTAGTACATCTTTTGTAAGATAATGCCCTAGAGAACGTATTCTTTTTTCAATTGCTACTCTATCATTTTTCCAAGAGAAATATTCTTTGGCAAAATCTACAGTAAAATTTTCTACACCTGAGGTATTCACAATTTTTTCCTTCACAACCACTTTCTCATGAGTTGTATGTTGATCAATAGCGGTGAAATTTTTGTAGATTCCAAAGGATAAACTACTAAGAAGTAATAACCAAAGGACAAGCACCATTTTTCGATGCTTCCCCATTGAAACAACTTTTTCTTTTTTCTTTCCCGAAATCTTCTTTTTATTTCGTTCTATTTTTATCTTCATCATCTGTCCCCTTTTCTATTTTTATACCGACCAGCACCAATGATATGTTGCTGCCAATAAGTTTCGGTAAGATTAGTCCATCCAACGGGATCACCTGCATGGAACATCCGATTGTCTCCAGCATAGATACCTACATGTGTCACATAAGTTCCTGCATCATACGTTGAGTGAAAGAAAATTAAATCTCCTGGCTTAGCATCTTTCAACTCGATATGAGACATAGCATCATACTGATCCTGCGCGACTCTGGGAAGTTGCAAACCAACTTTGGCATAACACCACTGCGTTAATCCGCTACAATCAAAACCTGTTGCTGGACTTGAACCTCCGAACACATATGCCGTCCCTTCATACTTAAAAGCTTCATCAAAAATTCCTTGAACGGTTTTATCATCAAACTTCGTTGTAGTAAGATATTGTTTCACTAACATTACATAAAACATATTTCCATAGTTATAACGCCAACCACCATTCTCCTTAATAGCGATTGGATTCGAATAGGTCACTTTTTCCCCATCTGATTTTTCTTTTGAAAAAGATTCCGCTAAGGCAAAGCTGTACTTCTTTCCATTTTTTCCAACATAGTCTAAATATCCACCACCATAGTTATACGATTGAATGATGCTCTCTTGATCACAACCGATATCCTTTGCTCGATTGACTAAGGAAGCAAAATAAATGCACCCTTGCTTGATTGAAGCTTCGGTGCTTAACGAGTTAGGTGGGAATCCCGCTGATTCAGAACTTTGCATCACATCTTCCATCGTACCGCCAGACTCTACCTGAATAATTGCTAGAAGAATCGGAACATACTCTAAAATATCCGATTCTTTAGCATACTTCTCTACAAGTGGACGATGCTTTAAAACTTCTAAGGAAACATTACTCCCTCCAGAGGACAATCCAGTACTGCTATTTCCTTCACTATCGTCACCAAATAATAGACCGACACAAATCAAAATTCCCATAAACAAAACCGTTAAAAGAACTAATAGAACGGTACTTAACTTTTTGATTGTCATGCCATATCACCTGTCTTTACCTTCTCCCGGTTTATAGAATTCTTTTGATATTGCTTCTTTCCATTTTTCGTTAGAGTGGATTGATTTTTCATTTTTTTGATACTCATCATCTTCGGTGCAATCTTAGGATAAATGGTTTGTAGGGAATCCTTTTGTCTATTTTGTAAAACCGAGACATTATGGAAATCTTTTGCTACTTGACGTTGACTAAGTGAAGAATGATCTTTAGAATTTGGAAAGGTATTAGCTGAAACATTAGTTCGACGTTTTAAAAAAGAAGTTCTCCGGTTCCCTAACACTTGGCGTTTTTCATCCATTCTTTTCTGCCGTTGTTGGTGATTAGCTTTTCTTTGTTCTTCTCGTTCTTTTTTCTCCTGCACAAGCCCGCGTTTAAATTCCCCTGGGGCATTTTTCGCCTTTTCAATTCCTCTATGCAGGTTATATTTCAAATTTGTTGGCGTATCAATTACATGGTCTTTTGCTTGTTTTACTTTGTCCTTCACGATAGATTTTGAATCCATTGCCTTTCCAGCTTTCCTACCCATAAGATTCAATCGAGTGGTTCTACTATTAGTAGTCTTTTCTTGTTTCTTCGGATCAGTATTTTGCTCATGATTACTTTGTATCGATTGGTTTCTTCGATTAGATAATCTTTTGCTTTTTGAACCTCTGTTTTCTTTTGTAGAATCAGTTGCTAATTTACCTGCAACTGCTACACCGCCATCAAAAGCCAACGCTCGGCCAACATTTCGATTGAGTTGACGAAATTTACGGTTCATTAACATTTGAGGTTTTCGCATCACACGCCTACTCATAGACTGACTATCGTTACTTTGGAGATTGAACATACTCATAATGTCGCCTAATTTGAAATAAATCCCGGCAAAGGTTACAATTTGTAGAAATGCTACCATAAAGAACGGATAGGTTGCTGAAATATTGAAAAACATCGTAGAGATACTAAATGCTGTCGTGATGACCAATGTCACTCCCGCTCGCATCATAATCGTGTTAAATAAGCGAACAATCGCTTTCTTTCCCAAACTTTCATAGGTCGGTAACATGGACAACAGGAAACTAATTGGGAGAAACATCGCAAAGATAATGAAAAGAATTTGGGAAAATAGCATTATTCCTGTCAATAGAAAGACAAAGAAGGAAATTCCAATATTAAACAATACTAAAAAAACCACGGTCCCTAATCGGCTCATGGTCTTTGTTATACTCAAATTTGCATTTTCATTGTCTTCAATTTCGGCTTTAACCGCCTCCTCGCGATCCTTCCCTTTATTTTCATCCGGGCTCACGGATAGAATTTTATTAACTCGCTCTTCGCCAATTTCTTCTACATTGGAATCATCAAATTGCAACAAGAGCCACGGCTGTTGGACTTGAATTGAGAATAAGCTGTCACGAATTAAGTCAACACTATCTTTACCGTGACTTTCAGAATTTGGTACGACAATCTTAGTGCCAAGACTCAATGCAGATTCACTAATATCCGAACTAAAGTCATTGATTTTCGTAATGTAGTTAGGGGCATAGGCGATAAAGGAACCCGAAAGTAGAAAAATCGCTACAAAATTAATAACAGCTCGCACTGCTTTGGTAGTCTCCCGTTTAAGTAATCCTGTATAGACTACGTAAATGCCTAAAACCAAAATCATTAACATCAAAAAGCCAAAATAAAAACCAGATGGCTGAAGTCCATTTTCGTTAATCCCGGCTAGAGTTTGAATATTCTTCCCGATACTTTCTGCCGTATCTGAAATAAAATCCAATTTATAAGCTTCTTGAACCACATAACCCGTGGCATTCGACAAATACAAGCTTACGGTCCAAATGAAATTTGTGATGGCATAGAGACCATACATCACGCTTTTTCCTAAACCATCCCCCCAGTTCCAAGGTAGCCAGTCCCAAGAATTGTCTACAAAAAAATCTAGTTGGTAGTTACCAAGAGAATATTGAGAATAGAGATTACCAGCTTTCACTGTATCATCGACTAATCCAGTCGCTTCCGCTACCTTTCCAACTAAACTCAAAAGAATGATGAGGAAAAATAGACTAGTCAAAACAATGCCTACAATCCGTAAAATTTTCCTTTTCATCTCCTTCACTCCATTCTCTCTTGAACCGGTGGGCGAGTATCAAAGGCATGGAAGAGTTCTTCAAAGACCGGGTGAACCTGAACCACACCTACCCGACCATACAAATCTTGCATTAGGCATTGACCATTTTCCAAATCTCGTAAACGTTTTTGATTGCTTTCATCCTCTTGATCTAATCCAAAGAATTCCAGGGTTTTCTTGATTTCATGAATATCGGTACTGCGAAAAGCAAACTTCAACCCTATATTGTTCTTCAATCGTTCATCCAATAAATCATCACTATTCTGAGTGACGAAATAAACTCCGGCATTCATGGCCCGACCTGCACGGACTAACTTATTGGATAACGTCTTTCCTTGAGCCACTTGAAGAAACGACCAAGCTTCATCCAAATCGACAATCTTGAAAATTTCTCGATTACTATGGATAAAGTCCAACGCAAAAGTCGAAATGACGATTAGCATGGAAACACTAAGCAATTCCATCGTAGTGTATTCTTCAAAAGTTGTTTCTGCATCTGGTAAAATCAGATCCGCCACTTGAATGATATTCAACTGCTTATCTAAACTAATCGATTGGTTAATCGAACCGTCTGAGAAAAGCAAATGGGCAAAATCATAATCGGTAAAAGATTCAATATGATCCGCTATATTTTCTGCGACTAGTGAGTCCTCTTTTCGAAGTTCGTTAATGACTTGTAGTAAACCACGCTGATCACTTTGAGTAACTGTTCGAATGGCTTTACGCAAAATAGGGAACTTCTCTCCATCTCGACTAGAAATCCCTGTTAAAAAAGTCAGGATATCAATTGCCAGACTTTCAGAGTCCTTCTTTTTCTTCATAATTACATAGGGATCCAGTAACCCTTGATTTTCTGGCTTACTGGTTAAGTTGAGAATGTTAATTTCCTCCGCAATTTCTGGCAAAGTTTCTTTCCAGCCGCCACGTTCCCCCTTTGGATCGACAATTACAGCTTGCCCACCAAAAAGGACGGCATAGTATACTAAGAGATTGTTACTAAAGGATTTTCCGCCACCAAGAGAACCAAGAAAAGCCGCAGCTAATGCATTGGTTACTGAGCCCTTTACTCCTTGTGAGGCTAATGCGGGTTTCAGGTAAACATTACGCCCCGTATCCGCATTGTAGCCAAAGTAAATCCCTTCCAACTCTCCTAACATTTGAGTGGCGCCAAAGCCAAGTCCTGCTAAAAAGTCAGATGTTACATACTGGATATAGTCATTCATATACCGTTTACTAGCTGGTAGGAATTCTTCATGTAGCCCCATCGTATCGCCAAAGGGCCGGACTAGTTTCACATTGGTATCATCATAAAAATCGAACACTTCATCACAACGGCGTTTTAGTTCATCCACTGATTCTGCTCTCACCCGGACCACATAGCTCAATTTGTACATGGATTCTTTTGACTGATCCAAGGTGGTCTCCAATTCATCAACGGAATCCAAAGCATCCAAAACATTGGAATTCGTTTCATTGTCAGATTGGTAAGCGTGGTTGTCTAAATCTTTTAATTCCTTTTTCTTGTTGCGAACGATAGCTAATGCCTTTTTATTGGTGACAATTTCTACATTCATTGAAGTATCAATCGGAAAAGCAAATTGTTGTTGCTGGTAATAGAAAAGCTCTGAGGAAGGAAACTCCATCTCCCCGACAATGGTATTAATTGTCAAATAGGTTACATAAGACTCATGATTCTCATGTTCAATCCTTAAGTAACGAGGTTTCTCTTCAATCAAACAACGACTGGGACGTAATAAGTCATAGCGTTTCACCAAAGTTTCTGATTTCAATTTTTTCTTTGGTAACTGAAAGGCGTATTCTTCAAACGGTTTACCTTTTTCGCCATAAATATGTTCAATCAAGTAAGTAAGATCACTGGGATTCACTCGTCTGACTTTGAATCTCCGCGCTAATTTACTTTCCATCAGTTTTTCAAGCTTGGTATATCGGCGAATTTCTTCATTTGATAATGAAACAAAATCGCCCATCAAATGATGATTGACCTCATAGATAAACTCTTGAAAGCCGGAAAAGAAGGATTTTTTGAGACTTTTCAAATTCACTTCTTCATCTGTAGCAATCAGTTTGAAACCAATAAAAAAGCGATAATCAATCTGACTATCGCCAATCATGGATACTAATGCGTCTGTCTGTAAATCAATCCGTTGTAATGCTATTTCTTTGAGTCTACCTATAACTTCCTTTTTAGATCGTTCCTGAGTGGCACGAATACTACTTTCTGTCGCAATTTGTAGCGCATGAATCTTACCTTCTCGATTTTGGGCAATCAATTGGCGGAAATTATCATGCAATTGATATTTTTGTTCAGGAGATAAGAAGGAATAGTTATAAGGTATTAACTCATAATAAGCAAAACACTCTCCTTCTTGATTAAAAACAAGATTATTTTCGATATACTTAATCGGGTACATAGTTCACACTCCTCACTAAGGTAATGGGTTCATCCCATCGTTTTTTCTGTTCTTTAACTTTTTTTCCTGCAAAAGTGACCTTAAATCGTAAATGATAACTGATAAAGGATCGTAAAAATCCCAATGGTTTCTTGCCATCAAAAGTCTTTTGCGACATAAACCAAGTAATCGCCACCGGGATGCCAAAGTATTTTAAAAATGCCCCCTCTATCACAGATAGTGGAGGCACATGGGCAAATACAATGACAAACAGCAAGGATAAAACAAACCAAGCCATTTGGTTAAAAGTTACAGGAAAAGGCAGCTGAAAGTCATTGATTGCGTAAATGACTTTTTCAACTGCCCAGATACTGGTGTAGCTTTTTATTTTTTTCATTAACTCATCTCCAAATATATTGTTTTTTAAATTAAATATTCTGTTATAATTAAAATTAATTAGGGGGTAGATAAGTTTGAAACAAGAAGAGCTTAATCTTAAATTATATGAGTTGCTATTGAAAATCCAAAATGAATCTGACACACTAACAAATGCTGACATTTCAGAATCAGACGCAGATTTTTATGGATATCTTATCTCTAAAGAATTAGTTTATAATTTAAAAATAGAACACTATTACAGCGGTCCAAATATAGATGCTAGCCAAGCAATAATCACAGATAAAGGATATGCATTTATTAATCAAATTGGTGAAGCAGATAAACCTATTAAAATGAATCGTGAGAATCGATACAAACAACTTCAGATATTTCTCAAACGATTAGATGACCATGACGCTGATTTAAGAACTCCAAATTATCGTGTTCAAGAAATTGACTACTACGACTTAATTAAATATGCTATTGATTCAAATCTCGTTAAGGGAATTGCTATTCGATATGCTAGCAATAAACCCCATCTTTTTTTATCTCAATTTGCAAGGGTTACTACAGAGGGATATGATGTATTAGATACTCCCTATCCAAAAAATAATACACCCGGAGCAACCATCAGTAATACATACAATATCTATGGTGGAGATCAAAAGGGTGCGAGTTTTGGCAGTAACAACACAACCAATAATAATTAAAAGGAGAGATTAGTATTGGACTATCGAACCAAAGAAAAGAAGTTAAAGCAGCTCTTAAACTTCATTTATGATGGAATTACAGTTACGTCAGACTTATTGGAGTTATCTCAACAAGAATTCGCATCATTACTGGAAAGCGCAACAAAATCTGGCTACATCCGAGGTGCATCCATAACAAAAACCAAAATGTACCCCATAATTTGGACTGATGATGTCGAACTAACAGAAGAGGGGGCAGAGAAAATTCATCCTTCAGAAAAAAATAGTCAATCGATTCAGACGACAAATACCTTTAATTTTAACTCTTCAGGTGACTATAGAGGAGCGACATTCGGAAACAATAATACCGTTACAAACAATTGGAATAATTCTCTTGATGAATTAAAAGAATATATTGATGCTTTACCACCTGAAGAGCAACAAGTTGGCAAAGAGCTTATCAATATCGTAGAAACTAAAGATTTTAAACCTAACGTTTTAGAAAGATTTTCTGATTTTCTCGAAAAACATCCTAAAATTGTTACTTTAGCAGGTAATGCAATTGTTTGGGCGCTTTCTAACACTGATAAACTTCCACTAATAAATTGAGATATAAGCCATTCAAGTTGAATGGCTTATATTTAGATTGGATATTCAAAAATACCTCGATTAGTAACTAAATAGTTTCCCTCAATCTCCAAGTCGCGAGCAAAAGAGGAATAATTGAAATACCTTACAAAATTTTCTGGAGCATCTCCTAAATACCCCTCATTTACCATTTGATAAGCTAAATCTTCCATATCATTACAATCTGGATAATACACAATATCATCCACATGCTCCACCATTTCCTCGAAAGAATTAAAGAAAGCGTGCTGAATCTCTGAAGCAACCTCACCAATTGGCGTTCCTTCTAATTCCTCCGCTAAGCCACACAATCGATTAATTTCCTCAATTGATGTATACTCATCAATCTCAAAGGGTAGTTCATAATCATGAATCGCATATTCTTCATAATCATCATTTAACCCAATTCGTTCTTTGACTTCATCAAAATCGACAGGTGGAGTAAACCACGCCCCCACCAACTCTCCTTCATTGTATTTTCCAAGGTTCGCAATATAAACACGCATCTGCTCCATCGTGATTCCCCCTTATGCACCAACAATTCGGTTAAATAAATTGAGTAAGACATCCTTCACACCAGAAGCATTAAAGACCAAACCTACCGCAATCAAGGCAATCACCAAAAAGCCAATTAATTTAGAAAACTCCCGCTTAAATCCTAAAAATAAACCAATGACTACAATCGCTAGTAAGACTAAGGATTGAGCATTGGTCAAAAACCATTGATATAAATTTTGTCCAAAATTCATCTCGTCACTTTCCTTTCTTTTCCATTACTCGGTCTGCTGCTGTACTTGCATGCATCAAGCACATCACAGTAACACCAAGCATACTGCCACCAAATACCAATAAAATATCTTTTACAATTCCCATCAAAATTCCTCTTTTCATACAATCAAATTTTCGATTGCCATACTTTGTTGTTCCAAAATTTTTTTATGCTGGTCTGATAACCGTGCATTCCGTACCATATCCTGTATATACGTTGTCTGATTCAGCCGATCCAATTCCTTTGCCATCTTCCACGTAGGGGCGACTTGACGTCCAAGCCAATTCAAGGTTCGTTCAATGGTATAAGGTTTCGGTTCAGAAGTTAATTGAATTTCATTCCGATTCCGTCCAATAAAGCGACCCCATTGTTCATTCAAGGGCCAGTTGGTTCGCCGTTTGCCTTCCACCTTATCCGCAAATCGCAAGTAACGATTGATAATAGAAAACGTGGTGCTCTCAATGCTACGACCTTTTAACAAATCTTGAATCGCATGATAAGCACGGTCATTTTTCAGTCGAATCTCAAAACGATTTTTCGTCTCAGTCTGGTCTAATGGAATCCCTAACTTGATATATTGCTCATAATCTTTTTCGTACAAGCAGAAATAAACCTCACTCTTGAGACTGCCGATATATAAGGTATTTCCCATGCCATCCTTTTCATCAGCTTTTAAAAGTTCCCCGGAACGATAACTTTTAAAGGTACGAAACAAGGAGATACATTCTTCCTTCTGACATTTTTTCGTTAAATCAGAAATATCCAGTAGCCCCACTCGATCATTGATTGCCAAGTCCAAGCGTTTCATCACACCACCGTTTTTTAGACAATCTTCGAAAAAGTCGTACCAGCTACGCTTTTGAGCGAGTAAAAAAGTTTCAAACTGCCGGCAACCACGACCCTTTAATTCCAAAAGAACACCTTTATCTTCTTCATGAGACAACATCACTACAATATCTCCCATGACATATTGTTCCTGATAGGAGTAAAAGGCGTAATCTTCATGAAGCATATACTCAAATTTCAGATGGAGAAGCTCTTGAATAATCTTCCGCACATCCGTTGTGGAAAAACGAATCCTTACATAGTCAAACAGTAACGTTAAAGGTAAATCGGGATTAAAACTTTCCAGTTGGTCAAAAATTTTTCTCATGGTTTTTGTAGAGGCAGTTACGCCACCGTTTTCTATCAGATTTAAATAGGTCCGACTAAGCCCACAAGCGATAGCTAATTTATTTTGTGAAACACCATATTCATTACGTCGGTCTTTTAATAATCGATAATCTAAATTCCGTTGTGCCAAGTTCTCACCTCCAAATTCAAGGTGTTAACTTTTTTTAATGAGTTAACACCTATGCAAATTACTTAATATCCTTGCTACACCAATAATTCTTAATGATTACTTGCTCATTTTTTGTGTTTTTGTACCCCCCTGTTAGATACGGGGGGTGAGACATCATGGCCGGCTGACGCCGTCCATGAACAGGCACAGCACCACAGAGGATTTCTGCTTCGCAAATCCCCCGCGGTCGGCGCCCATCAGTTAGTTTATTCGGCTGCTACCCTTCAGTAATGCCACCTACTTCCAGTTCTGCTTTTATCTCAAACAAGTATTGACGGATATCCGATTCTTTCGCAAGGTACGCAATCCGTTCTAATTCTTTGATGACTTGATTCAGCTCAATTCGAGTATCTGTTCCCTCGTCCATTACATACGAATCACCAGTGACTTTCACAACATTTTTGCGAATATCAAAATTAAGCTGACGTAATTCTTCTTTCAGTTCCGGATCTGAGTGAATCTTGCCAATCACCCATTAGATTTCTCCAATCAATTCATCATAAATCATCCGTTTTCACCTCCTTTAATCTCTTGGCAATATCAAAAATGACCGGAACTGTTACAGAGTTTCCGGCCTGCTTATACAACTGACTATCTGAATTGACTTGAGAGGCTCGATCAAAAGTCCAATCGGGAAAACCCTGAAGACGCCAACATTCTCTTGGTGTAAGCTTCCGAATTTGATACTGGTCTGTAATGACTGCTTGTTGATCTCCTGTTAGTAACGTATGGACGCTTTGCTTTTCAAGACGACCTCGGCGACTTTTGGAATGAGGAAAAGCCAGATTCACACTGCCCTCTGGCTTAACCTCTTGATATTCTATTTTATTTTTTCGAATCATAATCTTCGTTCCCCCTTGCTTCGTTGACAAGGTGGGAGCTGTTCCAGTTACCTCGTAAATCCGATTACCTTGTTCAAAATTTCCCGGCAACATACCCACTACAGAAATTCCATCATTTACTGGTAGTGCGATTTTAATTCCTTCATCGCCTGTTACGGTTGGGGCAAACTCATCTGAACCATAGACTTGTTCACTCATTCCTCGGTTGGAAGGATTGGTATTTAACAAGTTTCTGAGGTTTTGATCAGATGTTGCAGACGATTCAATGATAGGAAATACTTGTTCGGTACATATGTCTCGAGAATGTCCGATAAGGAAAACCCGCTCGCGGCTTTGGGGAACGTAGGCCTTTGAGTTAAGCACTTGCCATTCCACATCATACCCCAATCCATCCAACGTTCGGAGGATTGTCTCGAACGTAGCCCCTCCTTCGTGATTGAGTAATCCCCGGACGTTCTCAAGGAATAAAAACTTAGGTTGGAGAAGAGCGGCGAACCGAGCGATTTCAAAGAATAAAGTACCTCGAGTATCGGAAAATCCTTGCCGTTTTCCCGCAATTGAAAAAGCTTGGCACGGAAATCCGCCGCAAAGGATATCCACTGGTCCGAGGGATTGAATAAACTCATCTGATACACTTGTGATGTCATACATTTCCACCTCCTCACTTGTATCATAAATTGCCTTATAACTCCGTCTGGCAAAATCATCAATTTCACAAAAGCCGATACAGTGGTGGCCGGCTTGTTCCATACCTAAACGAAAACCACCAATCCCGGCAAATAAATCTAAAAATGTCATAAATAACCTCATTCATTGCAAAGTAAAAAGCCAAGAACATTTTTTGCTCTTGGCTTCTAAAACTATTTTAATTTTTGCTCCTAATTAAATAAAGGTGACATCAGTTCATACAATCTATTACAACTTTCAACAGCAGTTACTGCTAATGGGGCAGTCTTAAGTAAAGATTGCATTGTCTCAAATGCCGTCTTCAAAACATTTTTTTGAGGTTCACTCTCAGTCTGTTGTGACTCAATCAGAGCCAATTGAGATAACAAAACATCTTTAATAGGTTCATTATCCACTAATTCCTTTTCAATATTACTTTTCAAATCAGAAATTAAATCATCAACTTTAGATTGATTGATTTGAACATTTTGGTTAGCATTTATGGTGCTGTTATCGTTGGAAATATTTACCTGAGCTTGTCCACCACTTACATGTATCATATATTTTCTCTCCTCATCATATCCCATATCTGTTGCAATATCAGATAAGTAAACATTTACTTGATCTACAAAAGGCATTACTACACGATTTCCAAATTCCTTAACCATATCTTGATAGGCTCTAGAGGAAGTATATCCCCAGCCGAGAAAAGTAGTGTTAGTAGAAAGATTCTCGCTAATATATTTTAAAATTTGATATACAGAACTTACCTCTTGTTCTGGTGTCTTTCCAGTAGTTAAAATAAGTCTGCCATAGCTTTCAGATACTTGCTTAATTTCATCTTCTAGATTTGGATATTCTACAAAAACATCTTGAATATACTCATAAATAACAGGAGTGCTATCTATATATTCAACAAACATTTTAATGATAGAATTAACTTCACTGTAATGAGCATTAAGAACTCTAGAAGCTAATTGTTTAAATTTCCTACTTGCCTTTTTTAAATCTTTTTTATTGATATTAATCTCCATCTTGCATCTCCCCACAGAACGGACAATATCCGCCTTCCATTTTTAAGCTTGGACTAATTTTTGCTTCTTTATGACAGCAGTCATAAATTTGAAGTTCCAAGTTATCTAGTTTTGAAATAATCGGATCAACAGGATCTTTCTTAATTTTTGAACCTGATTTGAATTTTACGCTTCCATTCTTTGATGATTTACTCAAATTCTTACCAAAATCATTAAGTAAATCAGATACATGATTATTTACAATTTTCATTGCTAATTCTATTACTTCATCAGTAAACAAACTATCTGGAGTTAGACCACACTTAGGACACCAAACATGCAATTGAGATTCATCTTCCAAGTCCTTAGGCGTTAGCTTAAAATACTCACCACACAAAGTGCATTGTAAGAAAATAAATCCATCTGAATCTGATGGGATTGAAATATTAAAAGTAGTGTCAGCTGTCATAGATACATCTCCTTTTGGGAATACTTAATTTACCTAATTACTATAGTAATTTTATCACAAAAAGAAGGCGAAAATCTTTTTTATGTTATATTTCTTTAATATAAATTAGATATTTATATTATTTTGCACAATGGTTTTGGTAGATTCCAAAAAATCATACCCCTTCGGAACTAAAGGCGTGTAAAACTCACTAACAACACCCCCACCTGTATCTACATAGCCTCGCCCCTTGATTTGTTTCATAAAAAAAATTTTATCAACCTCACCAAACATCATAGAATACCCCAGTTCACTCATACGACCCAAAGCCACACGGAAGTTGAATTGATCCCGTATTCCGTCTCCTAAATATTTCGCATCCGGTCTTTGACAAGCCAGAATCAGAAAGAAACCGGACTGCCGACCTAACATGACGATTTGTTTGAGCTTATTCAAAATTACCGCGCTTTCCTTAGTCGTTAACATCTCCATATAAGCCACATATTCATCAAAAACTAAAAAATTTGGTGAAAGACCAAGATACGCATAATTCTCTCCTGTTTTGTAGTTTGGCATTTCTTTCATCAACCTACTACGAACCATCATACGTTCATAGAAATCTTCTACACAAGCGGAAATTTGTTCTTTTTGGGAATATACGTGAGTCATTATTGTGCCTAAATCTGCTAGATCCGCATTTTTGGGATCAAGGATAAATAGTTCTGCATCAGATTTCAGTAAAGCCTCGATGATGGTGAGTAAAAAGTAAGTCTTCCCACCACCTGTACCACCTGCGATTAACATATGAGGCAAGAAATCATACGCCCATACTTGATTTTTCATCAATCGCAAAGCTCCATTTTCTACCACTGCTTCTTCTATCCCAATTCGATTGGCAATCATATCGTAAAGCAAGGTATAATCCACATAGGAGTCTTTGAGTTCCTTTTCTACTAACTCACAATACAGTCCGCTTTCTAACTTCTTTTCTAGCTTCAATAGTTGATCTTGATATTTTCCCAGTGAAATTTGAACGCGAATAGAAAGTAAGCCATCCTTCATTCGATAATAAATTTTGGGGAAGTAACTGATACTTTCTTTGGTCCGACTACCATTCAAATCTTTGAAAAAACCTTCACTTTGAGTTTGTTTCACTTCATACCAATGGTTTTCTAGAATCATCCGAGCTAGCTTTTGTCGATGCCATAAACTGCGCCAATGATCCTGAAAAAAGTGAATATAAAGCAATATCATACCTCCTGAAAGAGCAAAACTTCCTAGTAAACAGATTAAATCTTTCGTGGACCAATCAATTTCACTAGTGGAGAATGATAGCTTAGAAATCTCAAATTGTCTAAGCTCTTGAAAATAAAAGACGCTCATACAACCAATGAACAAAGCAAGTAGCCAGCCAAGAACAAAGTGATAAATTAAATGCTGATTTCTTGCGCGTATGCGATGTCCTTTGTACATCTGATGGTTTCCACCTCCAATCAAAAATTGCCCAATAGGATTTATCGGGCAATTTCAAAAAGTTATGCTAGTCATTTACTACTACGGGAAGCTGTTTCGTTTCAACCAATTGTTTTAAAAAGCTTTCAATGACATCCGGCATCTCCACACCGATTTCTTCTAAAATAGACTCAGCTTTTCGACATAAGTTTTCATTTATTTCCACAATCATAAAGAAGGATTCCTCTTCCCCTAACCAATCCAGAACATTGAACTCTTCTTCACTATCGGTATTTCCCCCAAGTAGCCCCTGATGCATAATCAGAAACATTTTCTCATCATCGGTCACCCCTTTAGTGAGTTGCTTTTCGGTTAGCTCTCCTTTTCCATAGCGATCTAGACAATCAAAAATATGTTCAACATCAATCTCCATACTCTTCACCTATTTCTTTCCTTCATTTTGATGGGTATTTCCTTGATTCGATTGCCGTTTCAAGACTAAATCATCCGCCTTAATAAACCAATTGACGGTAGTTCCTTCTCGAAAAGCATAATTTGCGACCGTGTCCACGATTGGATTGACCAACTCTACTTCTGTATCGTAGGCAAACTCTCGTAATGGCACATTTGCTGGAATACTGACTTGAATCATTCGACCTTGTGCTGAGGATTTCAAATTATAGGTTCGTTCTTTGACCTCATTACTAACCGTTCCATCCTCATTTTGTTTCCGAACTTCTCGGCGTAATGCAGAAAAACGCAACTTGCCAAACGTTAGTCCTGAATCTACTACAATACCTTCTGTCAATCTCATATTTTTATCCTCCTATGCTTTCACTAAATCATCGACATACAACACATAATCGGTAAAACCGCGGTTTTCAATCGCATACCCTTTGGCAACTAAATGGGGATTCACAGCTTTCAGCGGTTGATCTTGGTCAAAATCTTTTTCGCCGGCTTCCGCTGCTACCACCACTTCAATATCATCTGCTCGTTGTTTACTGGAATATAGATGATAGCTACGACCAATCACCACAGTATTTCGGCCATATCCTTCTGTTAAAATTTCTCCTTCACCAGCATAACCTAACTTTCCAAAGGTTTCGGCCATATCCGGCACGACAAATTTCAATTCCATATTCTTTTCCTCTTTTCATTGTTAGTTTTGGATACAAAAATAGCGCGACCACTTTTTTAGGAGGCGGTCGCACAAGTCGGTTCCTACTATTCACTTGTTTCATCTCATCACCTTAATTGCGGCGATTCCAGAAATAATACCCAGCAGTCGAAAAAATCAAGATAAAGCCAACTAACAGTAGAACGTTGGAATTTTTCTCCCCAGTTTGCGGGAATGTCTTCACTGTGGGACTAGATTCTTGAGAATTACTTGGAACAGCTGGTGTTTCCGGTTGTTTTGGCGTACTCGGTATGGTTGGCACTTCTTTTGGTGTTAAGGTTTGAGATTTTTCTTTCAAATCTTCATTGTGTTTTCCATTCACGTTTCCATCTTTTTCGTAATTGATTTCCGTAAAAGTAAACTTAGTTCCTTCTGGATACTTTCCGGTATCTACTTTTCCGCAAGTACGGTTTTGGTAAATTCTTTATCATTCACTTCATGCTCAATTTTGCCAGATTTCCAAATTTCTTTGTTCGTACCATCTGGTAGTAAAGCATACAGAATTGTTTCGAAAGCTTCTTTTGAGCCATCCAGTACATCATGGGTAACCGACACATCATCAAACATATCCATCACGTCACCATGAGTAAAAGTTTGCGAACCATCTTCTAGGTGGGCTTTTGTTTGGATGGAAACATGGCGTTCAATCGTACAATTGACGGTTTGTGCTTGATTGTTCAAGCTAGCATCCTTCGCTACTGGCTCATTGCCTGCTTCAAAGGCTACCTTGTTTTCATACACATAATTGAACAAGACGATGCTTTTATCCAAAACTTGTTCAGCGGTTAATTTATGCAGAATTTTCCAAGTTCCAGTTTTCTCTTTGTTCGCCAACGTTGCGGTTGTTTCGGCAATCACCACCGGTTTGGCTTTTTCGTCTTTTTCTTGGGCAGCTTTTGTGGCTTCCACATCAATGGCTTGAGCTACGACATACCAGTCTTCTTTGATTTCATGCAAGTTATATCTCAATTTATCAACTAGCTCGGTAAAATCAAGGGTATTCAATTTTTTATTTCCGTCTTTCCAAGTCGCAAGAGAAGTCAAACTATCTTCTTTCTCGGGCAAATCATAAAGCATCAAACGGTTCAGACTAACAGAAAACTCGTTGTTAGTTAGTTTCTCGTAAGGAACGGTCACCATCTTAATTGGTTGTTTTTGTCCTTCTTCGGTAATGGTAAAGACATACTCACTCTTCGCATAGTCGTCTTTGTTTTCCTTAAATGTAGAACGGATTTCTAGTGGTGTAATCTTTTGAAATCCTTCTGGAGCCTCTATTTCTTCAAGTAAATAATCCCCATAAGGAAGATTTTCAAACTTACCATAGCCATCAAAACCTAATTGCTCGTTACAAGCTGTGGTCGCTTTATCTTCAGCACCTGTGATTTCATTGGTCCCTTCCAATGGCGACACTTTAAAAGATAAGTCGTTAAATCCAGTTTCGGCAGTGCCATCAGCCGATCCAGCAAATTTAAAGAAATCAAAGCCAAAGCGAATAACTTGTTCTTTTGCCGTAACATCTCGAGTAATTACGGCATTTTTTTCGTTATTATCAACTTTTTTGATGGATACAGGATACTTCGTTTCATCCAAAGTATATCCTTCAGGTGCTTTGGTTTCTTGCCAGAAATACTCGTTAATTGCTAGGTGTTTAACGGCAACTTGGTTCTTTTCATCTAAAGCCAAAGTCACTGTTTCATCAGAAGCTTTCGTTCCCTTCACTAATTCTGTTTTAAAAGCTTCACTCCATTTAACAGCTTGACCATCTTTTGCAGTAAAGAGAGTATATTCAGCTCCTTTAAACTCAGCTTTCCCTTGACTCTCATTACCGGTATCTTTGTCTTCTTTTGTCAAAGTGGTTTCCCCAGTAATTTCTTGGTTTTGCCCTTTTACGTTACTGGTAACAAGAGCCACGGTTTGATTGGCATATTTTAACTCGACTTTTGTTGGTTTGAAGGTATTCACGAAACCATTACTAGATTTAGTTTCTGTCACGTAATAGGTTCCCAGTTCCAAAGCATTAGCAAGCTCTTTTGGTGTTTCCGCACGACCTTTTTCATCCGTTGTTATTTCTTGGACAATTTCACCAGCTGGGCTGTCTTTACGAATGGCAAATGTATTTCCAGCTAGAGAATAATTGTCATTCCAAAGATCAGTACCTGTTTCTACCCCAGTCTTCTCTAAAAGAATTTGACCTTTTTGTCGCATATTTTTCGAAGTCATGGAAATGGTCTCGCCCGCTTTAATGGTGGCAGCCATGGGTGTGGTATCAATCATATAAGGATCTGGCACCGATTTTTCAGTAATAGTTACCTTTGTACCATGGGGAATTCCATCCAAAATAGAAATCCCATCTTTATCTGTTGTCACATCTTTTGAAGGTAAAGCTTTCCCAAAATCTAAATGGAAAACCGTTTCTGGTACAATATCACCTGATTCTTTATCGATTTTTTTGATCTTTAAAGAACCCTTAGTTTCCACATCAATTTTAATAGCGTAGGTATTGGGCTTATCAAGCGCACCAGCCATCACAGTTTGAAGTCCTGCTTTTTTATAAGCGACTGGAGTTCCAGTACCAGCTGATTTTTTCAATGTTAATGTTCCTGATTTGGAATTAGAGTTTGGAGTAAGCACTAATTGATTCCCAATTACACGGTAATCTATATTCGCCGTATTTTGGACGACTTTATCAAACTCAGATAAATTTAATTCATTTTTATCTATTAAAGTTGTCGATTGACCTAAAATTGTTTTTACAGTGGTATTATGAAAACTTGGTTTTTTTTGATACTCCTCAATTGCCTTATTAATTTTTCCTTCAATAGATTTTATATCAACTGAAGCACCACCTAATCTTTTTATGGAATGGAGTTTATAACCGTTCACTTCTTCCCAAATCATCTTTTGTGCAACCATATTTGTATCAATATCTGTTCCAGCCTTTTCCCAAAGAACCGATACTAGTTTCGCTTTATCAGACATTGATGGCAAAGGGTTTTTCTGATAACCGTGCGTCACTTCTGTTGGAATACTAACACCTGGTTCAATACAAAATACTGTTTGTTTTGCACCATTGTATTCTGCATATAATGACGTAGTACGTTCTGAGAGCGTGCTGCCATCGCTAAAAGTTCCGTCAACTTCATACAGTTTACTTACGTCATAATGAATTGTTACCTCTTGAGGGTGAGTAATTTCATCGGCAAAAGCAATCGTAGGACCAATCGTTCCGCCAATTGTTTGACTTAATAGAGCCAAAGTCGCAAATAACGGCCAATTTTTAAATGTTGTTTTTTTCATATAATTAATCCCCTTTCGTTTTTGAGTAATAAAAAAGAGACATTCACCTCTGAATGTCTCAAATGTTTAAAACTATTTTTTTCAAAGATTATCAGATACCATATATCAAAAACTCCAAAGAGACTTTTCCTATATGGGCATACTGAATAATGCGAGCCGTATTCGGAATATCTTTTCCGTCTTCGTATTTATCCATCTTACATTTATTCATAAAGCCCGCCTTTCTTTTTGAACATAAAAAAAGACCCTCAATTTTTGACGGTCTCATCGTAAAAATTTACGTTATTCATTCACCCAAGCTTCCACTAAATCCACAGTATCACTTTGTGGACGTAAAGTTTTATCACTTATAAAATCAACATTCACAATCATTGGTAAGGACAAAGCTGTCCCAGTGATAATACAGATACCTTGTGATAAACCTGGAAGCATTGATTTAGAAACTCTATCTAGAGTTGATAATGAATTATCAATTATTTGAAGATCTCGCTCATTCACTAGCTTGTGTAGAAAGAAATTATGAACTTGTGAGAGAAGTGTGGGTGAAATATCCGCTGGTCTTTGACTTGATAAAGTAAGGAAAAAACCAAATTTCCGACCTTCTTTAATGATTTCCTCAAAAGTAGAAAGTCTATAATCCTTCCATGACGTATTGTCGTTTCTTGATTGATCAGACAAAATATTATGTGCTTCATCGATAATAAGATGGAAACTAACCTTATCTTTACTCGTCTTCTGCTCATCGAAAAACATTTTTGAAGTTAACATCGCTACAATTTGTTTAGCTTCTTGATTCAAATCACGTAAAGAAATTATCTCAAGAAATTTGACATTGTCGATCTGTCCCACTATCTCTATATACTTCTGGAAATCTTCAATACGGCTATCGATTCGCTTTAGAAGCGGGTCTATATGATCCGATATGACATTTCGATATAGTAAGTCTTTGACTAATTGTAATTTACATCTAAGTTCAAACTCTTTGAATATATTTAATTTTTCCGTTAGAATCACATTTTCAACTTGTTCAAGATTAACTGCCTGCATATGTTTAGATTCCCAATTTCCATCAAAAAAAGTACCGTTTACAATAAATTTTGCAGAGTCATCCTTACTGTATATCTGTGCCTGTTTGATTGGCTCCAAAGCTTCACTAGAATCATAAAATTCACCCAGGATACTTACAAATCTATTTTTTAAATCCATATTGGGAAAAGTCGTAAATATCTCTCTAAGTATAGAACTTATCCATCTTTGCAGTGACTCTTCACCAAAACCAAACTTATTTATCCCTTTAAGAACACGTTCCAAAAAAGGTTTTTGAGTTTGTTGAGTCGCTGAAAAAAGAATAGACAAGATCTCAGAACTAAAAAAGATATCCCTTTTAATCTGTAACCTCTTATTTGAAACGGTTCTAGTGGATAATTCATATATATTTTTTTCGCTCTTAGGTACACCAAATGAGTTATCATGCACATACTCACCGTTAAAGTCTATGACAACAAATCTACTTTTCTCTCTTAGCAATGGGAACGATTGTTTAAATAGCTCAAAATACAATTTATGAAGTGTATTTGACTTGCCACTACCAGTATTTCCAAAAATACCAATATGTGACGCAAAAAAAGAACTTATTGGTAAGTTAACCTCAATTTGCTCATTTAAGCTTTTCCCGATTTTAATAGTTTGATCTCCATTAAAATGATCGAAGCTATTTACATAGATAGTTTGTGTCTCTTCAGTTGTCGGTATTGAACAAATATTTCCAATCATTGGAATATATGTTGTACCAGTAGTGAAACAGCCTTCTGAAATATATCCAATAATTTGGATATCAAGAATTCTTTTTATGGTATTCTTACTGAATCTGTTATCCAACTGATAGTTCTGCTTATTATTTTGAGTATCCCAAATTGATTCAGAATTGATTCTGCCTATTATTTTAATAAAGTTCTGACGAATAACTACAAAACTATTTACACTTAAGTTTTTTATCACTTCACCATTATTAATATATGTCGCTTGGTTCATATCATCAAAAGTGATAGCTTTACACCTGATTCCGTTCACTTCAACAACTAAAGCAACCTCTATATTAGAATTATTCGTCATCATCTACTACCTCCGTATATTGACTATCAATATACTTTTCAGAAAGATTTCCTTCGATAATCCTGTTAAAAGCTTCAAAATCTATAACCGCATCTTTATTATCGTAAACTGATACTTCCTCAGAATAAGTGACAATAGTACTATCATTTGATCTAATCTGATTTGTTTCTAACGGTAGGGGCGTCTCTTCTTCGTTTTCAGCTTGTTCCATAATAAAATCTGAAGGTGTTATAAACACAATATTGGATGGAACTGCATTGGCTCCAAAACTAAATTGATTTATTATTTCACCTTTAGTACCATCTTTATAACAGAAAATGAATACCAATAAATTTGGATTATTTAAAGATCTTTGGACAATATCTGTTATATGCTCATCTAAAAATGAAAAACCAAATGCTATTAAAACCGATTGTTCCTTCTCAAGCTCGTAAGACAAGAATCTAAGCATATTAAAATACTGCTCTTCAATTAAGGTAGACTGAAATTTCCTTTTTGTGGGTAAAACAATCTGTATTTCACTAATTTTCTCACTTATGCCTTGTAATTGATTATAATACTTTTTACCAAAATAATTGATTACTTCAGTAGGACTATCAATAAATCCATCAACAGGTTTGCCTAGTATGACATCTTTCAATATCTCAATGGTAAATGACCGTTGAAAATTTGTATCATGAACTATATCGTTTTGGAGTTCTGACCAAACTTCTTCTGCTTTTTCAGCAGTTTTAATAGTGTCCAAAAGGCTGTTATCAACAAGCACTCTATCTCTCCCGATAAAGTTTTGCTCATTCAGCCAATTCACAGATCCATGACATTTCACCAAATTAATTGTTGGTAATTCGTTGGCATAATTATCAAAGGCCCCGGCATACAACATTGTCTTATTAAAATTTTCAGTGCTGAGATATCTTTTCATATAACCATTCGTCCCGTCATTAAAGAAAATTTTGGGATTTGATTCTATATTTTTTTCGACAGCTATTTCAAGAAACAAATCATAATTCGTAGTAAAGATATTAGTTCTTCTTGGGGAAACACGACTATTTCTCAGTTTTAGGAACTCCACGCAATTAAAAATAAATCTAGAATATTGATTCATCACAGAAGACCCAGAATCCAAGTGGTTTTCCGATTCACCTTTTTTTATATATTCAACCAATATTGAATTATCTTTGATTGCTATATAATAAAAAGCAAACATAACTAGTCTTTTACCTTCTTCAGTTATATCTTTGCTAGTCATATATTCCTCAATTTTTCCTAAGCTTGAAAAAAATGGTACCGAAGCACCTGCTCCAAATAAGAATGTCGTTCTTTTCTCTGAAAGAACAGCTCTAAGAGCTTTTACCTTTGAAATTGTCATAATAGTTCCCTCCAAAATTGGAATTCACTGTTATTTTACCACAATTTAATAACAAACGATGATTCTCCTCAAAATTGTTTTTAAGATATTTTTTTTTAAACTAATTAACGCCATATATCAAAAAATTCAAAGAGACTTTTCCTATATAGGCATACTGAATAATACGATCCGTATTTGGGATATCTTTTCCGTTCTCGTATTTGTCCATTGACCATTTTGTAACAGGCGGTGAAAAAAACTTTCCAAAGTCTTCTCTTTCTAAGCGATAATCCCTTCGAATCTTCCGAAGTCTTAGCCCCATTCGGAAGGAATCTAACTTTTCAAACTTGCTAATCCTACTTCCCTTCTTCAACATCTTACTAAAAGTCTCTCCATACAAAATATAAGGGACGGCCACTTTCCCAAGATAGGCAACATTCATTAATCTTTCGATATCAGGAATATTCGTACCCTTTTCCCATCTATTCACAACATTCTTACCCGCTGGTCGAGTAAAGTTCTTACCAAATTTTTCCAGTGTCTCACCTCGATTTTTCCGAATCTCTTGGATTCGTTTTCCCATCGCTATTTTATCGATGATGGGTAATTTAAACGAACCATCCTCTTGTTTTATATCCATCAAAATTTCTTTACCCTCGTTAGACAATAACTGAGTGATTTTCACAATTGCATTTTTTGATAATGGTCGACTTTGATTTAAGAATTTATTTAGAAGAGATATTTCGATTCCTAACTTCTTAGATAAATCCTCACGAGAAAAAATATTTTTAGTTTGATATTTTTCTAAATCAATCAAGACTTGTTGTTTTCTTTGAATCATATCTTTAATAAATGATTCAGCGCCGAGAACGTCACTCAAAATTCTATCGTTCTTTTTAGATATGCTGCGTAATCCATTTTCATATTTTACGATTGTAGCTTGTGATATATTTGATAACCTTGCCAGTTCTTCTTGAGTTAATTGCTTAGATAACCTAGCTTCTTTTAAATGATTTCCCATTTTGATTAACTCATCTTTATTTATTTGCATGAAAAAAGCACCTCCTTATGAGAGATGCTTTCATCATACGCTGACAAGTAAAAATCCTCAAGGAAATTATTCCTTTTTTGTCCTTTTTTGTTAAGTTGTGACAACCGTATGACAGTTGAAACTTTTTTAAACGGGTAAATCACAGATTTTTCGCCACTCAAAAAGATTGATATAACAGGGTTTTCCGTTGGAAACAAGCTATTTCGCGTTATCTTGGTCGTCCATTTTCAGAACCGCCATAAAGGCTTCTTGAGGAACTTCCACGGATCCAATTTGTTTCATCCGTTTCTTCCCTTCTTTTTGTTTCTCTAACAATTTACGTTTACGAGAAACATCGCCACCATAGCATTTAGCCAGTACGTTTTTGCGTAAGGCTTTAATATCTGAACGCGCCACAATTTTTTGACCTATCGCCGCTTGAACTGGGACTTCAAACTGTTGACGTGGAATTAGTTTTTTCAGTTTCTCAACAATCGCTTTACCACGCTCAAATGCGAAATCTCGGTGAACAATAAAGCTTAAAGCATCCACTTTTTCAGCATTTAATAGAATATCCATTTTCACTAGGCGGCTGGTACGATAGCCAGCCATTTCGTAATCTAAGGATGCATAGCCTTTTGTACTTGATTTCAATTTATCGAAAAAGTCAAACACGATTTCAGATAACGGAATTTCATAAACTACGTTTACACGATAATCGTCTAAGTAATCCATTGTAATGAATTCGCCACGTTTACGTTGTGATAATTCCATTACTGCTCCTACATAATCGTTTGGCACCATGATTTGCGCTTTAACATAAGGTTCTTCCACAGATTCAATCGTTACTGGTTCTGGAAATTCAGCTGGGTTGTCAACAACAACGGTTGTTCCGTCAGTTTTATTAACGTGATAGATTACAGACGGTGCTGTTGTAATTAACTCTAAATTAAATTCTCGTTCCAAACGTTCCTGAACAACGTCCATGTGCAGCAAACCTAAGAAACCACAACGGAAACCAAACCCTAAAGCTTGCGATGTTTCCGGTTCAAATTGTAACGCCGCATCATTTAATTGTAATTTTTCTAATGCTTCCCGTAAATCATTGTAGCGCGACGTATCAATTGGATATAAGCCACAATAAACCATTGGATTCATTTTGCGGTAGCCTGGTAGTGCTTCTGCTGCTGGATTGTCGGCCAAAGTCACTGTATCCCCGACCCGTGTATCTTGAACCGTTTTAATGCTAGCGGTGATATAACCCACATCACCAACCATTAAATAATCACGAGCAATTGGTTTCGGTGAAAAAACGCCGACTTCTGTTACATCAAACGTTTTGCCGTTACTCATCATTTGGATTTTATCCCCAGGACGAACGACACCGTCAATTACACGGATGTTTAAAACGACCCCCCGATAACTATCGTAAATAGAGTCAAAAATCAAAGCCTTTAAAGGAGCCTCAATATCGCCTGATGGAGCTGGTACATACTCCACCACTTGTTCTAAAATATCTTCAATCCCAATCCCTGCTTTGGCACTTGCTAAAACAGCTTCCGATGCATCAATTCCAATTACGTCTTCAATCTCTGTCCGAACACGCTCTGGATCAGCGGCGGGTAAATCAATTTTATTAATAACAGGTAAAATTTCTAAGTCATTATCCAATGCCAAATAGACATTTGCTAGCGTTTGCGCTTCAATTCCTTGCGCCGCATCAACAACTAGAACAGCCCCTTCACAAGCTGCCAAGCTACGAGAAACTTCATAGGTGAAATCGACGTGTCCTGGTGTGTCAATCAAATGGAAAGTATAGGTTTCACCATCTTTGGCTGTATAGTTTAATTCAATTGCGTTTAATTTGATGGTAATGCCGCGTTCTCTCTCTAAATCCATTGAATCAAGTAATTGATCTTGCATTTCTCGACTGCTAACTGTATTTGTTTTTTCCAAAATCCGGTCGGCTAAAGTTGACTTCCCATGGTCAATGTGGGCAATAATCGAGAAATTACGAATTTTCTCTTGTCTTGCTTTCATTTCTTTATTGTTCATTTTTTGCCTCATTTCTTTTAAGAAAAGCTAGCTCCCTGCTAGCTTCATCAATCAATTGTTATATTTTAGTTGCCTTTTTTATCAAATTATCATGTTTAAAGGTCTAGGATAATCAGCACTTTTCATTATACCAATTTTTGAAGAAGATTTAAAGCACTTCCCTTTTATTCTTTTGGTTTCGAAAGGCTAACAGAGTTTCGAAAAATTTGGTATACTAAAAACAGTAAATTTATTGGAGATGGAAAAATGGATGAACAAGAATTTCGAAAGCAACTGACCTTAAAGCCTGTTGAGGAAGAACACATTGATCAATTTAATGAACTTCTTTCCTATGTTTTTCAAGTGACTGAAGCAGATATTGAAGAAAGTGGTTTTGAAAACAAACGCGCATTTATCAAATCAAAACAACCGATTTTAGAACTTTCAAAAGTATTTGGCTGGTTTCACGAAAATCAATTAATTTCACAAATTGCTATCTATCCATGCGAAGTCAATATCCATGGTGCTTTGTATAAAATGGGCGGCGTTACTGGTGTCGGTACCTATCCTGAATATGCCAACCACGGTTTAATGAAAGACTTGATTCAAACGGCATTAGAAGAAATGCGCCAAGATAAACAGTGGATTTCTTATCTTTTCCCTTACAACATCCCTTATTACCGACGTAAAGGTTGGGAAATTATGTCCGACAAGTTATCTTTTAAAATTCGGGATACGCAATTACCAAAAACCGTTCCTGTTCCAGGAATGATTGAACGGTTAGCTGTCGATCACCCAGATGTCTTTGATGTCTATGCGCGATTCGCTCGTCAAAATCACGGCGCACTCATTCGTAGTGCCTTCAACTGGGAAGAATATTGGCGTTTCGAAAACGAGGAAGAACGGACTGCTGCTGTCTATTATGGTACCAATCAAGAACCTTTAGGAGTACTTTTCTATTGGGTGGCCGATGAGGTATTTCATATTAAGGAAATGTTTTACTTGAACCAAGAAGCCCGAAATGGCTTGTGGAATTTTATTACTGCGCATTTTTCGATGGTTTATTGGGTCAAGGGCGATATCTATAAAAACGAACCACTAGCCTTTCTTTTAGAAGACAGCCAAATTAAAGAAAGCATTGAACCCTATTATATGGCGCGAATTGTTGATGTCAAAGCCTTTTTAGAAAACTTTCCTTTTGAAAGTACGGCTAAGCCCTTCCATTTTGTTGTTAAAGATCCTGTCGCTGAGTGGAATAATGGTATTTTTGGCTTAATTTGGGATGAAAATGATCAAGTGACCATTACGGATGAACCTTTAGGCACCGCCGTTCACTTAGATATTCAAACACTAACTTGTTTAGTCATGAATTACCGACGCCCTTCGTACTTACATCGAATTGAGCGCATTGATACAGATAAAGAAACTTTAAATTCTTTGGAACGGATTTTTCCTGATCAAGAAGCTTATTTCAGTGATTATTTCTAAACCCTTGGATTGGAGACAGACAAATGACAAAAATTTATTTTGCAGGACCTTTATTTTCGCAAGCTGACTTACGTTATAATGCCTATTTAGTCGAACAAATTCGACAATTGGATAAAACAATCGATCTTTATTCACCACAAGAAAATGCGGCGATTAACGACAAATCTGCTTATGCCGATAGTAAAATGATTGCCTTAGCAGATACAGAAAACGTCCTTGCTAGCGATTTATTGGTTGCTTTATTAGACGGCCCAACCATTGATGCGGGCGTAGCTTCGGAAATTGGTGTTGCTTATGCCAAAGGAATCCCAGTGGTTGCCCTTTACACAGACAGCCGCCAACAAGGTGCTGATAATCACCAAAAGCTTGATGCTTTGAACGAAGTCGCTGAAAATCAATTCCATTATTTAAACCTTTATACAGTTGGTTTGATTAAATTGAATGGTCGGGTTGTTTCTTCAGAAGAGGATTTGTTGGAAGAAATTAAGCAACGATTGTCATAATAAAAAAGAACGAGCGAATTCGCTCGTTCTTTTTTTATACTTCTTCTATCGGTTCATTTTCAAAAACTAATTGATTGTCTAATAGACTAATCGTGACTTTTGTTTTTGGCATTACTCGACCAGAAACAATTTCTTTTGCTAATGGTGTTTCGACTTCACGAGTAATGAAACGTTTTAACGGACGAGCTCCATAAGCTGGCTCATACCCATTTTCAGCAATCCATGTTTTAGCTTCATCAGTGATTTCCAACACAATTTCTTGTTGCTCTAAACGATGAGCAAGTTGTGCGGTCATTTTACCAATGATTCCTTTAACATTATCCAAGCTCAATGGTGTAAATAAAATAGTATCATCAATTCTGTTTAAGAACTCTGGTTTAAAGTGTCCTTTTAGAATATTCATGACTTGATTTTCAACTTCTTCTGGAATTGTTCCTTCAGGTGTCACACCTTCCAATAAAAGCTGAGAGCCGATGTTACTTGTCATAATTAAAACTGTATTTTTAAAATCAACGACCCGACCTTTAGAATCTGTCAAACGACCATCATCTAAAACTTGTAATAAGATATTAAAGACATCTGGGTGCGCTTTTTCAATTTCGTCTAATAAGACAATTGTATAAGGGTTTCGACGAACAGCTTCTGTTAACTGGCCACCTTCTTCATAACCAACATAGCCTGGAGGGGCACCAACCAAACGAGACACGGCATGTTTTTCCATGTATTCACTCATGTCAATCCGTACCATATGATCTTCAGAATCAAACAAATCTTCAGCTAAAGCTTTAGCAAGTTCTGTTTTACCAACACCAGTTGGTCCTAAGAAAAGGAACGAACCGAGTGGGCGATTTGGATCTTGTAAGCCTGCTCTTGAACGAATCACCGCATCACTAACAGCATCGACGGCTTCATCTTGACCAATCACACGTTTGTGTAATGTTTCATTCAGTTTCATTAATTTTTCTCGTTCGCCTTCAACTAATTTTGTCACAGGAATGCCAGTTAAACGACCGACCACTTGCGCAATTTCGTTTTCAGTAACCGATTCTTGTACCATTTTGACGTTATCTTTAGCGTTCTTTTCTTCCAATTCTTTCAATTCATGTTCTAATTGCGGAATTGTTCCATGACGCAAAACAGCAGCTCGTTCTAAATCATAATTATTTTCAGCATCTTCTAATTCGTGTTTTGCTTTATCAATCTCTGCACGTTTGTTGGAAACCGCATTAACTTCTTCTTTTTCCGTTTCCCATTGCATTTTCATTGAGTTGGCTTCTTCACGCAAATCTGCTAATTCTTCTTGCAAGTTGGCTAACCGTTTTTTACTTGCATCATCTGATTCTTTTTTCAAGGCTGCTTCTTCAATTTCTAGTTGCATTAACCGACGTGTTACTTGATCGAGCTCTGTTGGCATCGAATTCATTTCCACTCGAATCGTTGCGCTTGCTTCATCGACTAAGTCAATCGCTTTATCTGGTAAGAAACGATCAGTAATATAGCGATCGGATAAAGTAGCGGCAGCAACTAAAGCATTGTCATGAATATTCACGCCGTGGTGAATTTCAAATCGTTCTTTTAAGCCACGCAAAATAGAAATTGTATCTTCTACTGTTGGTTCTTTGACTAATACTTTTTGGAAACGACGTTCTAAGGCTTTATCTTTTTCCATATATTGGCGATATTCATCAAGCGTTGTGGCACCGATTAAATGCAATTCACCACGTGCTAGCATCGGTTTTAATAAATTCCCAGCGTCCATACTGCCTTCAGTTTTACCAGCTCCGACGATATTATGAATTTCATCAATGAATAAAATGATTTTGCCATCACTTTTTTTCACTTCTTTTAAAACAGCTTTTAACCGTTCTTCAAATTCGCCACGGAATTTTGCTCCCGCAATTAAGGCACCCATATCTAAAGAAAAAATGGTTTTATCTTTTAAGTTTTCGGGAACATCTTTACGAACGATTCGTTGTGCTAATCCTTCAACAATCGCTGTTTTACCAACACCTGGTTCACCAATTAAGACTGGATTATTTTTAGTTTTTCTTGATAAAATCCGAATAACGTCACGAATTTCTTCGTCACGACCAATGATTGGATCTTGTTTTCCTGCTTTTACTTGTTGTACTAAGTCAACACCGTATTTTTCTAGTGCTTTATATTGTTCTTCCTGGTTTTGAGAAGTCAC
Organism: Enterococcus sp. DIV1316a; assembly: GCF_050536915.1. Taxonomy (NCBI): domain Bacteria; kingdom Bacillati; phylum Bacillota; class Bacilli; order Lactobacillales; family Enterococcaceae; genus Enterococcus; species Enterococcus sp. DIV1316a. The sequence continues at coordinate 1,871,939 of NZ_CP172913.1, forward strand.
ACGATCTCCTCCTCTCATCTCTTCAATATTTTTTCTTAACTCTTTTTCCGTAATGCCTTGTTGCATTAAATATTTTGTTAAACGATAATTTTTCAATTTCATTAAAGCTAAAAGTACAATTTCGGTTGATAAAAATTCATCTTGGAATTCTTCTCGAAGTGAATCAGCTTCTTGCAATAAATGGAACAAATTTTGACTTAAATTTTGACCATATTGTACATTACCGCCTGCCACACTTGGATATTCATCTAACGCGTTATCTACTTCTCGTTCAAATGCGTCAACATCTAAACCAGCATCTGTGTAAAAATTACGTCCAAAATGGTTTGGTTGAAGAAAAATTTTCCATAAATGTGCGATATCAATTTCTTGATGTTGCCGTGTCACCGCAACTTTTTGAGCTTCAGCAATCGCCTCTTGAAGCGTGGTTGTCATTTTTTCAATATTCATAAACGATCCCTCCCGTTTATTATTTTGTCTTTTTTATTTTAACATTCTTTACAATTATTATTATCCGACTTTTGATGGATTTCTTCAAAAGTTAAGGTATTCGTAAACCTTATAAATTTATTATACCCCATTGGTCAGTAAAGGTCAATAAATAAATTGACCTTTTTTGACCTTTTTGATAAAAAAAACCTAAAACAACTAAATATCACTGTTTTAGGGCTTTTTTCGCAATCACAACTAGTTTGACCAACTCTTTATTGCTTTGATTTATTAAAAATAAAGTTTTAACGTAAGATACTTTTTATCGGCATAGCTAACCAAAATAGCCAAACTGGTTATCGCTAAAAATAATTCGTACTCATAACCACTAAAACCACTTGCCAAACCAAAAGAAAAAATAGCTCCGACTAAAACTGCTATGAATCCTACTGATACCAAAGGAATTAAAAAGCCAATAATCATAAATAATCCACCAATTAATTCAATTGCTGCTACACCATAAACAAAAAGACTTGGCAAACCAATACTAGCAAAAAACGCTAAAGCATCTTCCAATGACGTTACTTTCATCACTCCATGAATTAGCATCGTCACCCCTAGCCAAATTCTAATCACTTGAATGCCTCGCTGTTGTTTATCCATACTTCTCCTCCTTTGTTTGCATTAAATAGTTAATGTAACTATTTAAGTTACATTATAAAGGATAAATCGAAAAAAGTATAGAAAAAAACAAACGTATTTAACAATACGTTTGTTTTTTAATCCTTCAGTTTATAACATTATAAGAGAAAAGCGAGAAGAATCATCCTTCTTCTCGCTTTCTTGTTATCCTAAACCAACACGTTCAAAAATCGTGTCAACATTTTTTAAATGATAATGGTAATCAAAGGCATCATCTAGCTCTTCTTTTGATAAGACAGAAGTAATTTTTTCATCCGCATCTAGCAACGGACGGAACGCCGTTTGATGATCCCATGCGTAAGCTGTTTTTGGTTGGACCAGATCATACGCTTCTTCACGTGTCATGCCATGATCAATCAATTTTAACAAGACACGTTGGCTGTAAATTAGACCATAGGTCGCATCCATGTTACGTTTCATATTTTCTGGGAAGACCGTTAAGTTTTTGACAATATTACCAAAACGATTCAACATGTAATTTAGTAAAATCGTCGTATCGGGAATAATAATCCGTTCAGCAGACGAGTGAGAAATATCTCGTTCATGCCATAAACTCACATTTTCAAAGGCAGTAATGACATGACCACGAATCACACGTGCCAAACCAGTCATATTTTCAGAACCAATTGGATTCCGTTTATGCGGCATTGCCGAAGATCCTTTTTGTCCTTTTGCAAAAAATTCTTCTACTTCACGTGTTTCTGATTTTTGTAGACCACGAATTTCTGTTGCAAATTTTTCAATACTTGTCGCAATTAATGCCATGGCAGAAACATATTCTGCATGTAAATCACGTGGTAAAACTTGTGTCGAAATCTCTTGAGCACGGATCCCCAAATGTTCGCAAACATATTCTTCAACAAATGGTGAAATATTGGCAAAGGTACCTACGGCTCCACTGATTTTACCCGCTTCGACACCTTTGGCTGCATGTTCAAAACGTTCAATGTTGCGTTTCATTTCAGAATACCACAACGCTAATTTCAAACCAAATGTAGTCGGTTCTGCATGAACGCCATGCGTTCTTCCCATCATGACCGTATGTTTATACTCTTTGGCTTTGGCTCCGACAATCTCCGTAAATGTTTGTAAATCTTTCCGTAAAATATCATTCGCCTGTTTCAATAGATAACCATAGGCAGTATCCACAACATCTGTGCTGGTTAACCCATAGTGTACCCATTTTCGCTCTTCACCAAGCGTTTCTGAAACGGCACGAGTAAAAGCGACAACATCATGACGTGTTTCTGCTTCAATTTCTAAAATACGTGCAACATCAAATGATGCATTTTCTCGGATTTTTTGTACATCTTCTTTAGGAATCTCGCCAAGTTCTGCCCAAGCTTCATCCGCCAAAATTTCAACTTCTAGCCATGCCTTGTAGCGGTTCTCATCTGTCCAAATTGCGCCCATTTCGGGTCTTGTATAACGATCAATCATTGTGCCTTATCCCCTCTTTACTCCTCAATTTTTGAAAAATAATTACGACCAAATCTTTGTTTCTTTAATTTCTTCCAGTGTTTCATCGATTTCTTTGGTTAATATAGTAATATGCCCCATCGCTCGTTGCGCTTTTGCTTCACTGTGGCCATAATAGTGGAAATGCCAATCTGGATGTTCATTAATAATGTCCATCGTTTCATAGGCTTCATTCCCAAGCACATTGACCGTAACCGCTTCTGACAACAGTTGAATCGTTGGCATTGGCCAATTACATAAACCACGAATATGCGTATCATATTGGCTAAAAGAACAAGCATCTATTGAAAAATTCCCAGCATCTTCTGGACGAGGTAAAATTTTATTTACATAAATCCCGCCTGTTTCTGTATAAAACATTTCAATTGAAAGGGTGCCGACTAAACCAACTGCTTTAGCAATCACCTTAGCAATTCGTTGCAACTCGCCACTGACTTCGTCATCAATTCGGGCTGGCGCAATCGTTTCATGTAGCTTACGCTCTTTTTTAATTGTTTCCACAACTGGAAATGTCGCAAATTCGCCACGACCATTACCAGAAATCAGAACAGATAATTCTTTTTCGTAAGGAATCCAAGCTTCCAAGACACAGGTTCCTTCTCTCAGAAGATTCATGGATGGCGCTAAGTCTGAAGTACTATGTAGTACATAACGACCTTCCCCTCGCGTATTCTTCAAGATACACGGATAACCAATGCCATCAATTGCTTCTTGAATATCAGTCGGACTAACAATCGTTGCATAAGGTGCAATTACAATATTATTATCTTCCAAGAAACTTTTTTCCATTAAACGATCTTGCGTAATCGCTAAAATGTCTGTTCCTTGTGGTATATTCGCTAAATGTTGAATCGCTGTTAACGCATCAACATCTGCATGTTCAAATTCATACGTAATCACTTGGGCACGTTTTGCCAATTTCTCTAACGCTTCAGGATCATTATATGCTCCTAATAATTGCCAATCGGCAACTTGTGCAGCAGGACAATCAATTTGTGGATCTAGCACACCCACTCGAAACCCCATTTCTCTTGCACTAAGGGCCATCATTTTTGCTAAATGTCCGCCACCAATGATACCAATCACTTGACCAGGTAATAGTGGTTTATCCAAGTTCATCACAACTTTCCATCACAGTTTTATCCTTAAAATCCTTCTGCGGTTTCTCGTCGCAGTCTAGCCTTTAAGAGTGCTCTTTTTACATGATACAAGGAAAAAGGCTCAACTTCAAGTGCCAGCAGTGTTTCCATTAGGTTTTCTCATCAGAATTTATTAACATACTTTAGGATAAAACAGCGGTAACTTACTACTCGTCTCTTTGTAACCAAGCTTTTTTCTCTTTTTCTCTTCAGATTGATGAAAACATTAAATTTTTCTAAACGATGATTAGGTCAAAAAAGTATGAAAGAAAAGCCACCTGACCTTATCTATCATACTTTTTTGAAACTATTCGTTACTTTCTGAGGTTTCTTTTAAACCATTGAATAAAAGATTTAAAATAATTGCGGTAATGCTGCTCATGACAATTCCATTACCAGTAAACATGCTAACAGTTTCTGGTACTTTATTAAAGAGCGTCGGCATAATATTAAAGCCTAAACCAAAGCCAATCGAGATGGCAATAATTAATAAATTTTTGTCATTTGAGTAGTCAACTTTTGACAACATGCGCATTCCTTGGACAGCCACCATTCCAAACATAACCAGCATTCCGCCGCCTAAAACCGGCTCTGGGATAATTTGGGCCATCGCACCAATTTTTGGTAATAAGCCTAAAATAATTAAGAAAAAAGCAGAAAAATAAATTGGTCGACGTGTTTTGATCCCAGATAATTGAACTAACCCGACATTTTGAGAGAAACCTGTATAAGGAAACGTATTAAAAATCCCCCCTAAAATGACGGCTAAACCTTCTGCATGATACCCACGACGTAAATCATCTTCGCCAATTTTCTTCCCTGTAATATCTCCTAAGGCAAAATAAACACCTGTTGATTCAACCATACTAACAATTGAAATAATAATCATCAACACAATAGAAGAAAGATCAAACGTTGGTTTGCCAAAATAAAATGGCTGTGGAAAATGAAACCACGTAGCTTGACCAACAGGAGATAAATCCACTAATCCCAGAAACGCAGCTAAAATTGTGCCACCGACTAGGCCGATTAACACGGCAATTGACTTGATAAAGCCACGTCCCCAAACTTGCACAACAATGATTAAGGCAATTGTTACAAATGCGAGGAGCAAGTTTTTAGGATCACCAAAACTTTTGTCCGTTGCTAAGCCGCCACCCATTTTTTCAACAGCAACAGGAATTAAGGTCAAACCAATAACTGTAATGACTGTGCCGGTGACTAAAGGCGGAAATAGACGTTTAATTTTTGAGAAAAATCCTGCAATAAGAACGACAAAAATGCCCGAAGCAATAATTGAACCGTAAATTGCACCAACCCCTTTGTTCGTACCAATCATGATTAAAGGCGCAACTGCTTGAATGGCACAACCTAAAACGACTGGCAAGCCAATCCCAAAAAACTTATTCACCGTTAATTGTAAAAGTGTCGCAACGCCGCACATAAAAATATCGATTGAAATCAAATACGTCATTTGTTGCGAATCAAAATTCAAGCCGGTTCCGATTAATAAAGGTACGGCAACTGCTCCAGCATACATCGCTAATAAATGCTGCAATCCTAAAACGGCGGCTTTCCCATTTGGTGTTTCCGTCTGTTGTGGTGTATTCAATTGTTTTGTTTCCAAGATTATGCATCCTCCTCTAAAAACGTCACCGTTCCTTCACTTAATGAAGCAATACGTGCTAAAGAGACTACATTTAAGCCCATGTCTTCTAATAACTGACGACCATCTTGGAATGATTTTTCAATTACGATACCAATTCCTTCAACCTTTGCACCAGCCTGTTGGCATAATTCTACCAACCCTTTGGCAGCTTGTCCGTTAGCTAAAAAGTCATCAATAATCAACACTTTATCAGCATCAGATAAAAATTTTCTTGAAATGGAAATTTGACTTGTCACTTGTTTTGTAAATGAATAAACTGAAGCCGTTAAGAGCTCTTCATCCATGGTTAAACTTTTTGCCTTACGAGCGAAGATCATTGGCACGCCTAATTTTTGCGCTGCGTATAAGGCAGGAGCGATTCCTGATGCTTCAATTGTAATTACTTTGGTAATGCCTGCTTCTGCGAAAACCTCAGCAAAACGATTACCCATAGCCTCCATCAATTCTGGATCCACTTGGTGCGTAATAAAACTATCTACTTTTAAAACACCTTCACCTAATACACGGCCATCATTTTTAATACGTTCGACTAATTCCTTCACAATATGAACTCCTTTACTTATTTTTCGATAGATGCTTTGTTCTCATCCTGAGGAAAGGACGGTTCGTTAAAAACGAACGAAATAAAACAAAGTGCTATTTATATTCGTGTTCTAACAAAAGAAAAAAGCCCATTTTGCCAAAGCAAAAAAGGGCTATCCGCTCTTCTTCACTTATAGACCAGCATTTACGGTGCTGGGTAGAGACGGTCAACCGTATTTTGACCTTATACAAGCTTCTATGTTTCTCTAGGATAGTACAAAAATCTCTAACTTTCAATGGTTTAACAACTTTTTTTCATTAGAATTTTCAAATAATTGGTTCATTCTTCCATTGTTCCGTAAAAGCGAACATTAAATAGCCAAAAACGCTTTGGCAGGATAGACTGCCAAAGCGTTTTTTATTCTTCATCGGTTGCTTTTTCTTGTTCACGATATTTTTTCATTTTTTTGCTGAATAATTCACCGTTACTAGGGGGCGTATATGTAATAGCATTCGCTCCGGCGATAATGGTTTCATGAATACTCGATTCAGTTGGTCCTCCTGTTGCAATAATCGGTAATTCTGGATACTTGCCACGGAAATAGCGTACGGTGGCTGCAGTGTCTTTTCCTGCACTGATATTAATCATATCCACGCCAGCCGCAAGTTTTTCATCAATTGGTGTATGAATAGAAGTTACTGTACTGATAATAGGAATATCGATTGCTTCATCCACCATTTTAATTGTTTCAATTGGTGTAGGACCATTCAAAACGACACCCATTGAGCCTTGTGCTTCTGCAAATAAACTCATATAAGCAGAACGCATGCCTTGCGTTAAACCGCCGCCGACTCCTGAAAAGACAGGAATATCCGCTGCTTCAATAATGCCTTTTGTAATCGCTGGATGCGGTGTAAAAGGATATACAGCAATCACTGCCTGTGCATCCGTATTGCGGATAATCGCAATATCTGTCGTAAAAATAATTGATTTTATTTTACGGCCAAAAATTTTAATGCCACTGGCTTGCCGAATAATCTCTGGCATTTTTACAATATCTTGTTTCAGCGGCGTCATAATTTCTGGAATCCACTTTTCGCTCATTGTCATCGTTCCTCCATGCTTAACGGTCGTATTTATTTAAATTGTATTCTTCAATTACATGAATGATCTTATCAGCGTATGTAGGATCCGTTGCGTATCCAGCATCTTGAAGCGCTTGTGCAGCCTCTTTATAATTTTTGGCTAACAAGACTTTTTCATATAAATTTGGATCCCAATCGACCCCATCAACAAATAACTTGGTATGATCTCGCATGGATTCTTCCCAATTGTCATAAACTCGAAAATCACCCTGAATCGTAATCCAGACCTCATTGACATACTCTTTTGTTTCTAAATTGACTTTTGGTTGATTGCCATATGCTTTAATCCCAAAAAGATTGTTATATTTCGATGCTAATTGACTTTGTCCAAAATTTGATTCTAAAACTGCTTGTCCCATAATAATACTTGGTAATACCCCGTAAGATTCTTGTAATTCACGTGCATACGGTGTGATTTCAGCAACAAATTCTTCTTTTGAGATGTTTTCATTTTGGCGATTGACTGACTCGCTTTGTCCCTTATCTGAATCAGAAAGGACAGATAACGAAAAGACAAAGGCCAAACCGACGACAACTACGCCTAAGAATAACTTTGGCAAATTCAGCTGCTTTTTTCTTTTTTTCTGATAGTTGCTCACTTCATTAATTCCCCACTTCATCTTTTATTTTCCGATAAAATGTTTCACTATCTTTCACTTTCGTGATTGATTTCATTTGTTACTATAACCGAATAATTGTATCATTTTCACAGAAAATTATCAACTTTCATCACTGCTTACGCTCGTGATTTCAGTACTTGATTCAGTGGTAGCAGTTGAAGAAACTGTACTACTTTCAGAAATTTTAGTGGATGATTTCACTGTTGTTTCAGTTGATGTGTGAACAGATTCTTCAACTGGCTTTTTGCCAAAAAAGACAAAAATTACCGCACCAAACATAATAATCACAGATAAAATCCCAGCAATTGTGTATTTCAAAAGACCATCCTTCCTATTCGTTATTCACCTACGTAAGTATCCATCAGATTTTCATTGACCCAATCTAATAATTCAACTTTTGAACCTTCCAATTGTCGTTGAATCGTAGCTGGTAACCGGAATGTAATAATATCATCAAAACCCCATTCACCATAGGCCAGCGTCACTTTCAAATCAATATAACCAGCAGCAATTTCTTGTTCTTGTTTATTGTTAGGAATTAATTCTACAACGCCCAAATCAGATTGTAGCCATTTTTTGGCAATTGTTGTTTTTAACCGTTTATATTCCGAAACAGCTAGGTTACGTTTTTCCGGAAATAAGATGGTTTGGCGGAGTATTTTTTGAGTCAGCATCCACTCATAATCCGTAAACAAATTCTTAATTTTTTGCATGACTTCATTGTCCAAACCAAATTGGCCTTCTTTCCAAGCTTGCCAATCGGCTGCTTGAATTTGATAAGCGGAGTAAAAATTTTCTTCTGTTTGATACTGTTCAATAATTGCGTCAACAATAATATCTACATAAACTTGATGCATAATCATTCGCCTCCATTTTCTATTTTACTGAAATTCTCTAAAAAAAGCATCTTTTTATCTCTGGATTTTATCATATTTACAAAATTGTCCTTGTTTTCTAATTTCTCTTGTTTACAGTATAATAAATAATGAAGAAGATTTGAAGAAATTGCATAGATTAGGAGGACTTCTTTTGACAAAAAAATTATATCAATGGGGCATCGTAGGATTAGGTGGAATTGCCCACGAATTTGCTTCAACGTTTAAACAAGAAACTAGCCAACTTGCAGCTGTTGCTTCACGGACATTGACTAAAGCAGAACAATTTGCCGCTGATTATTCAATCCCTAAAGCCTATGGTTCTTATGAAGAATTGCTAGCAGATGAAACAATCGATGTTGTTTATATAGCAGTGCCAAATAAACAACATGCTGAACACATTTTAAAAGCGCTCCAGGCCGGAAAACATGTGTTGTGTGAAAAAGCTATTACGATGAACGCGGCAGAATTAAAACAAGCCTTGGCAGTTGCAGAAAAAAATGACCTTATTTTAGCAGAAGCCATGACTATTTTTAACATGCCACTATACGACGAATTACGTCGCTTGATGGATGCTGGCAAATTTGGTCAGTTAAAAATGATTCAAGCACCATTTGGAAGTTACAAAGAACCCGATCCTAAAAATCGCTTTTTTAATCCTGACTTAGCAGGCGGCGCATTGTTAGATATTGGTACTTATGCGGTTTCGTTTGCTCGTTGGTTTCTCAGCTCACAGCCAGACGTTTTAGCTTCTAGCATGGTTCCCTTCTCTACTGGCGTTGATGAACAATCGGTGACATTGCTTCGGAATAAAGAAAATGAGTTGGCTACTATTTCATTAACATTCCAAGCAAAAATGCCAAAGCAAGGAATTGTTGCTTTTGAAGATGCCTATATTACCATTACAGATTATCCACGTGCAGATGAAGCGATTGTTCACTACAATGACGGTACGGTTGAGACCATCGTTTCTGGGTACTCAGCTGAAGCCATGAATTATGAAATCTACAATATGGTTGAAGCAATCAAAGGTACACAACCCAACCGCTCCTTATTTTTCACGACAGAAGTCATTGATATTTTGGACCAGATGCAAAAATTATGGCAGAATTAAAAAAAGAACTTCGGCTTTTGCTGAAGTTCTCTTTTTTATTTGTTCTCTATGGATAAATACGGTTTAACATACGTGGGAACGGAATCGCTTCACGAATGTGTTCATTACCAGTAATGAACGTAACAGCACGTTCTAAACCTAATCCGAAGCCAGAATGTGGCACAGAACCGTATTTACGTAAATCTAAATACCAGCTGTACTCTTCTTCTGATAAGCCAAACTCAGCTACTTTTTCTTTCAAATAATCATAATCAGTTGCACGCTCTGAACCACCGATAATTTCACCATAACCTTCTGGTGCAATTAAATCGGCACAAATTACAACATCTTCACGTGTTGGATGTGGTTTCATATAGAAGGCTTTAATTGCTTTTGGATAATTTAAAATGAATGTTGGAACGCCATAGTAATTTGAAATAAAGGTTTCATGTGGGCTACCAAAGTCTTCGCCCCATTCAATGTGATCATAATCATTGTTTGCTTCTTCTTTTTGTAATAACTCAATCGCATCATCGTAAGTAATACGTTTGAATGGCTCCGAAACATATTTTTCCAGTAACGCTGTATCACGTTCTAAAACATCCAATGGATATTGTTGATTTTTCAATACCGATTTAATTAAATGTTTTACGTAGGCTTCTTGAATATCTAGTGATTCTTCATGAGTTGTGTATGCCATTTCTGGTTCAATCATCCAGAATTCCGTTAAGTGACGACGAGTTTTGGATTTTTCCGCACGGAAAGTTGGTCCAAAAGTAAAGACTTTTCCAAATGCCATCGCACCAGCTTCTGCATATAATTGACCTGTTTGTGATAAGAATGCTGGTTGTCCGAAGTAATCTGTTTCAAATAATTCTGTTGTGCCTTCTGGTGCTGAGCCTGTTAAAATTGGGCTATCAATTTTAATGAATCCTTGTTCGTTAAAGAACTCGTAAGTAGCACGAATAATTTCGTTACGAACTAACATGATCGCATGTTGTTTGCTTGAACGTAACCATAAATGACGATGATCCATTAAGAAATCTGTGCCGTGTTCTTTCGGCGTAATTGGGTAATCTTCTGAAGCGCCAACGACTTCTAAATCAGTGATATCCATTTCATAGCCGAATTTAGAACGGCTATCTTCTTTGATAACACCAGTAACCATGACTGCTGTTTCTTGTGATAAATGTTTAATTTCTTGGAATTTTTCTGTACCAGCTTCTTCACCAAAGGCTTCAATGAAGTTTGGTTTGAACACGACACCTTGGAAAAAGGCTGTCCCGTCACGTAATTGTAAAAAGGCAATTTTCCCGCTTGAGCGTTTGTTAGCAATCCAAGCGCCAATTTTTACTGTTTCTCCAACATGTTTGTTTGAATCAATAATTTGAATTTGTTCCACGTTTGTCTCTCCGTTCATTTCTTAGTTTATTCTTTTAGGCGTTGTGCTGAATTCGTTTCTTTTCTATAAAGTCATTCATTCGCTCAATCGCTTTTTCTAACGTCATTAAATCTGTCGCATAGCTCATCCGCACATGTTCTGGTGCACCAAAGCCCTCTCCCGTTACCAGAGCAACATGCGCTTCTTGTAATAAATCTTCCACCCAGTTAGTCACGTTATCATACCCACAAATTTCTAACGTTTTTTTGACATTCGGGAATAGATAAAAGGCGCCTTCAGGTTTTATTAGCGAAACACCTGGCAAAGCTGCTACTTTTGGATAGATATGATTCAGGCGTTTTTCAAAGGCCTGACGCATGTCTTCAACTGTCGACTGTTCACCTGTTAAAGCCTCAATTGCCGCATATTGGCTAACTGCGACTGGATTACTGGTGGATTGTGAAGCGAGTTGTGTCATTGCTTGAATAATTTTTTCATCACCGACTGCAAAACCAATGCGCCAGCCTGTCATTGCATATGTTTTGGAAACACCATTAATAATGATTGTCTGTTGACGAATTGCTTCTGAGATGGTTGCAATTGGTGTGAACCGATGTCCATTGTACACCAAACGACCATAAATATCATCTGCAATAATGAGGATATTATGAGCAACTGCCCATTCACCAATTTGGCGTAATTCTTCTTCCGTATAAATAACACCAGTTGGGTTAGATGGTGAATTTAAAATGATTGCTTTTGTTTTGTCCGTTCGTACAGCTTCTAATTGTGCGACTGACACTTTAAATGATTGCTCTTGCGTGCTTGATACAAATACTGGCTTGCCTTCTGCTAATTTGACTTGTTCACCATAACTTACCCAATAAGGGACAGGGATAATCACTTCGTCCCCAACGTTCAAAATGGCTTGAAATAATAGATACAGCGCATATTTGGCACCATCTGTCACAATAACTTGCTTGGGTTGATAACGAAGTTGATATTCTCGTTCCACATAAGAGACAATTGCTTGCTTTAATTCAGGAATGCCGCCAGAAGGTGTGTAATAACTTGCTCTTCCATCCTCAATTGAAGCAATTGCTGCTTTTTGAATATTTTTCGGGGTTACAAAATCTGGTTCCCCAACCGTTAAGCTTAAAACATCTACACCTTTTGCTTTTAATGCTTTCGCCTTGGCGGCAGCTGCTAATGTAACAGAAGGAGTCAATTGCTGTGCTCGATTTGATACGTTCATACACCTTTCACTCCCACTTTCATCAAAACCTATCTAAATTAAATATCTTTGACAACGTTGATCTCTTCGCCTTTATCAAAGCTCATAAGATAATATGTTAGTACTCCTTGATCATTTTCGGTGACCACTTCCCATGCAGGGCGCTTATCATAAAGCCCTAACGTAGCTTTCATCACCGATTCATCGGGATGGGCTTTAGCAACAATGTCTGTTATTTGTTGTTCAGTTTGACCATCTTTTTGATTTAAGACCGTGACTTTTTCTCCCGATTTAGGGACAATCACGACAATCTCTGTGCCTTTATCATTTTTGCCGGTTAAAGTAAAATACGTATTTTTGCGTGTAAACCAGTAAAATTTATCAACTGTTTCTAAATTAGCAGAAGTTTTGGCAATTGCGGTTGCTTCTTTTTTGGCTTGAGCCATTGGTTGATTGGTTCGTACAAAAAAGATAATTATTGTTACAAGAATTGCTAAAAGGATTGCCAATAGGGTTAAAAGGACAGTAATCCGTTTCTTCTCTTTCTTTTCTTCTAATTCCTCCAAAAATCCTTCCATCCTCTCTAAACTTACTGGGTCTTATTATAGCAGAAAAATAGCGGCCTTTCACAAATATGACCTAAAAATAATCGATTATTTGTTTAAAAATTCCTTTAATTCTTCTAAAATTTCAGGCATGGGCGCTTCTTTTACTGAGAGTCCCTTAGGAAACGCTTTGATTAATCGTTTGCCATATTTTGCAGTGACTAAACGACGATCCAGAATCAGCAATGCCCCTCTGTCTTCTTCAGAACGGATTAAACGGCCCAGTGCTTGTCGCAAACGTAAGGCTGCTTTCGGTACCGCTTCTTGAGCAAATGGTTGTATCCCTTCTGCTTCTAAATACGCATATTTTGCTTGCACAAGTGGTCGTTTCGGGTTTTCAAAAGGTAAACGCGTGACTATCAATAACTGTAAAGCTGTTCCTGGTAAGTCCACACCTTCCCAAAAGCTATCGGCTCCTAGCAAGACATTTGGTTTTCCATTAGAGAACCGTTTAAGAATTTTTTCACGACTGCCGCTAATCCCTTGGGCGAGGACCTCTTGTCCTTTTTCCAATAATCTCGGCTGGACTTGATGATACACGGTGGACAATAATTCATGCGAAGTAAAAAGAACCAACATCGAACGTTCCTCTTGCGCCATCAATTTTTCAATGGTATCTGAAATGTATTGACCCATTTCATAGGAAGAGGCATTTTGAATGGCTACTGCTTCTTCCGGTACATAGACTCGCGCATTTTCTGCATAGTTATATGGCGTTGGCAGGGTTTTGAACGTCACCTCTGTTAAACCTAACCGTTGCGGTAAATACTTTTTATTGTTGCCAAACTTCAATGTGCCGCTTGTATAAATAATTCGTTCATACCGCGGATACCACTTTGTTTCAGGAAGCAAACTAGCTTCTAAGTCATGAATTTCAATCAAGCCATGGTCTTCATTTTGTGGTAAATATTCTTTTACCCAACGTGGACGCCAATCATCAAGATAAATGGTAAAACAGTGATGAATACGTTCAATTTCATCAAAAAATTGAAACAAGCGAACAAAAACGATGCGATCAGCCAAACTAAAGGTTTCCAACTGACTCATAATTGTTTGCTGTAACTTACTTTGAATAGTCAACAGCTCCTGCAGTAAAAGCTGGAGCGTTTGACTATGTTTTTCTCCCGCAGCAGATAAATAATCAATACGTTCTTTGGTTAAAAGCAACTCCTGATGGTCTATTCGCTTCTGCGTTTTACTAAATAAACGATGCAGTTCAAAAAGAAAATCTTGCCATTCATCCACAAAATCCAGTAAACCTTGCTGATAAATTTTTACAAGCCGCTGCTCTTCAGAAAACTGTTGAAAAATTTGCTGTAAAGCAACAAAAAGTTGTTCTTTTTCAATAAAATGCGTGACTTGTTTTTTTAGTATCACACTGTTTACTCGTTCGCTTGCCATCCGACTAGCGATGTCTGGTAAATGATGTGCTTCATCAATAATTAGCCACGGACTTTCAGGTAATAACGGTTGTTTTCTTAGCGACTCTTGCGCCAAAAATGCATGATTAACAATCAACACGTTACTTTGAGCGACTTTTTTATACAGATGTCTTAAAAAGTCAACTTCATAAAGTTCATCTTTTTTTGAAAGAAAATCCAATCCGCGATGTGTAACTTCTTTCCAGAATAAATGATTTAAATTCGTCAATTGTAGTTCATCTAAATCGCCCGTTTCTGTTTCTAGCAACCAGACGAGAACGCCCATTTGATAAAGAGCGTATTGTTTTTGCGGAGTTGGCTGATTCAACGTTGCCTTAAAGCGTTGTAAATCAAGATAGTGTCGATGGCTTTTAATAACAATGCCTCGTAATTTCCCTTGGCAGATTTGATTGGCTAATGGTAAATCTTTTTCCACTAATTGATTTTGTAAAACAATCGAAACTGTTGAAATGATGACTGGTTTTTCTGGCGTTGCTAAATAGCTCATCGGCAACAGATAGCCTAATGTTTTTCCCGTTCCAGTCGCCGCTTCAATAAATAAATCTTTTGTCGTTCCTTCTGTAAAATGATCATAGACTAAATTCATCATCCGACTCTGTTCCGCACGATAAGCGAAACGTTCGCCAAACAGTTTTTCTTTGGCTTTTTTAGTTTTGGGATACGTACTAGTCTGATAGAACGTTTCTTCAAAAAGAGGAACTTCTTTTTTGCGTAAAGCAATGCCACTGACCACTTGATAAGCTGGATTTAATGGTGTGACTTGTTTTTTCATTTGTTCATACGTTTGTTGAATAAAAGTACTGGTTTCCCGCGCTGTCTGTTGACTTAATTCCGCAATTTTTTCCATAGTGACTAATGGTAAAGATTTCATTTTTTCTTGAATTAATAACAAAAGTTCGGCTGTAACCTGCGCATCACTATCTGCTTGATGGGGATTCTCATGAGACAAACCTAAGCTTTCCGACAAATCACTTAAACGGAAACTTTTTTCTGTCGGTAAAAAAATCTGTGCCAATTCCACTGTATCAATGGCTGGAATAGTAAGTGGCGGCGTGCCACACCGTACCAGTTCACGAGCTAAAAAATTATAATCAAAGTGGACGTTATGCGCCACAAAAATAGTATCTTCCAGATAATGATAAATTGTATGTGCTACATCTTCAAAATAAGGCGCTTTTTGAACTTGCGTATTACTAATCCCCGTTAAACTTTGAATTTGTTTTGGTACTACTTGATTGGGATTCACATCTGTCGCAAAGTTCGCAATAATCTTTCCATCTTGAACGAGAACGCATCCAAACTGAATAATCCGATCACTTGTAGGATCTGTTCCAGTCGTTTCAAGGTCAACTACTGCATACACTTGTTTGTCTTTCAATGACTTCACGCCTTTCATTCATCTTTGAAAATTATACTACAATTTATAGGATTTTCACTAGTATTTCAAAAATTCTCTTGAAATCTTTTCCAGAAATAATAAGAAAGAGCCTGAAACAAAAATCCAAAGTGATTTTTGTTTCAGGCTTAAAAGCTGATAAACTGAACGGTTTTGTCTTACCTTCTCCTAAATAAACGATTAATAACAGTCAAGGATTTTCTGCATATACTGGTTTAATTGCCCATAGCCTTCCAATTCTCTGATTACTGGGAGCGGACAACGAACCTTTTTATTAAATAGTGTCCGCTTTTCAACATATTCTGTAACTTCGTCTAAAAATTTATCTAATCCTTTTTCTAATTTCATACAACTTAACTGATTGCAAATTCGCACGTCTCCTGCCTTTTTCTTTTGAACTTGTTTAAATGATTGTGAGAATGCTTTTGCTTCAAACATTTGTGCTTCTAACTGTCTTTTTTCAATCGTTATTTTCGGTACTGCTTGATTTCCATCAGTATCCTCTAACTGGCGACTCATAAAGCGACGATAAATTTCCTCTTCTAGTTCGTCCAATTGTCGTTGAAAGTCCGCAGGAATTGTCCGACTTGATGAATTTTCTTTCTCACTTTCCATAGAGACAGCTTCTTTTTCTGGCTTCTGCTCCTCTTCTTTTTCGGCAGACTTATTTACTGAATTTAGCGAGCTTTTTTCTGTTTCTTGTGGAAAAGTAAATAAAGGTTTTGCCGCGGTACTCTGCTGGTTTTCTTGTTTTTTTTCTGGCAGCGCTTCTTTAATTGGCGCTGGTTCAGATAACACTGGTTCTTTCGCTGGTTCTTCAAGCACTAGTTTGTTAACGGGAAGCACTGCTTCACTTGTTGCTACAGTTGTTTCACCTTCTTGATTTTCCAGATTATCAGGCGATAGATTGACGTCTGGTTGTTCCAGATTAGTATCCTCTGATACTTTCAGCGATGCCTGTTCTGCGGCTATTACAGGAGAAGCTCTTTTCAAATGGATCGTTTTTATTTGTCTAGAAATGACGGGATTTCTCGTTTGATTAACGGCTTCATTTAAGGAGGCTAAATTTTCTTTTAAAAGTGTCAACATTTCACGTAAGACAGCAATTTCACCAGCTAATTCCGTTAATTGATTTTCTTGCGGCACTACTTGCACATTGGTTTCATTCATACGGACTGTTTTTTTATTTTTAGTTGTTGGTATTTCATACATCCATTGCTTCAGTGCGGATCGTAAGTCACGAGTGGTCGGCTCAAAACTTCCAAAATAAACAGTGTAGTACATTAACTCCGTTTCAACATAAACATAAATCTTTTTAACAATTAACTCTTCAAACTGTTCTGATTCATCCCAACTTTCACATAAAGCCTCAAAAAATTGTTCCCCTTCTGCTAAATTTTGATACTCTTTCGCTAAATAAAGCTTGCGAATTAAGTAAAAATTATACGGTGTTTCAACATTATCTGCATAAATTTCTCGTCCTAAAAAATCTGGATTCGTTTCTTTACAAAGAAAGACCGTTTTCTCTTCTGGTTGTGTTTCAAGTGTTTTAGTCATGAGATTCACTTCCTTTTTCTCCGTTAATAACCATTTTTTAATGATAGATACTTTTAGTATACAGGAGAAATTCTTCTGATTTTCTCATATTTTTAAGAGACAATAGAAATTTTAGAGAAAAATCGACAGAAAAAAAAACGTGAGATAAACAGTCCTATTGACCATTTATCTCACGTAAAATACTTAAACTGACTATTTTATCCTTGGACATGTAACCAATTATTCTGCTGAATCAATTGGCAAAATCGTGTCTTTTTTCTCGCGACGTGCAATTGCTGGTAAAATCATTCCTAATAGAATTAAGACGATTGGTGTCACAATGTTAGAAGCTAATTGGAACAACCAGCCTTGAGGGTCTGAAGCATACTCAAATTTAGGCACCATTCCTAGGATACAAGCAAAGGCTGTAAATAGGAAACACCAAAGACCAAACACAAAACCAATTTTAGGATTTTTAACAAATTTATATTCTGAATTAAATTGTTTGTATGCTTTGTTTAGAAGCATATAGGCAAAGAAGACCCATAAGTAACGCATTGGCATAACTACAGAATTTAAGTTAGTTAGCCATTTAACCACTTCGTTCATGTCCTTCAACCCAAACATTGGTAAAGCGATAATAATACTTACTAAAATACCTGTTAATAAGTAACCATTAATTAACGTACCTTTTTTCGTACGTTTACGTAACCAACTTGGAACAAATTCTGGATCTGCTTCAGCTAAAAGAATTTTCAGTGGAGCATCAATTGAAAAGGCTAACGCAGCCACTTGACCCACTGTATTCGTTAACGCATAAACAATCATTAAGAGATTACCGACACCATAATACGCGCCTAATTTTTGGAAGGCACTATAGGCACCATTTGCCATTAAATCTTTAGGAATATTGTCACTTGAGAATAACATTCCCATTGCAAATGAACCTAAAACAGCCGATAAACCAACCATTGCTGCTAGGAAAATCATTCCTTTAGGGAACTCTTTGGCTGGATTTTTAGTTGCATTTACGTAAGGAGAAATTTTTTCAGCGCCACCTACCGCAAAAACTAACATTGATACGGTTGTAAAATAACTAAAGTCAAATTTAGGAATATAGGTGCTGACTTGTGACATGTTTGGCGTCGCAAATTCAACCGTTGAATTAATAAATGGTGCGCCTACCGCTAATAAAATGAATAAAATAGACATCACAAACATGGCGGTTCCAGCTAAACCACCAATAACTTTTAAGGTGGTTAACCCTTTTGTTGATAATAACAAGAAAACCAAGAAAATTATTAATGAAATAAATGATACCGTTACAATTGGCATCGTATTGACTAAGTTTCCATTCCCTTGAACTGCCCAACCTAAGGCAATTAAAATTGCTTGTGGTTTTTGTGCCAAGTAAGGAATGTGCACTACCCAATAAGTCCATGCTGCATAATAGGCTAGACGTTTAGTACTGGTATTTTGCACCCACGAACTAACCCCACCATTACTGTCTTTAAATGTTGAACCTAACTGTCCTACGATTAACGCATAGGGAATAAAATATAAAACTAAAATCAAAAGCCATGAAGTGACCACTGAAATCCCTTGTTGTGCATAATTATTCACAACATTTCCAAGACCCCAGACCATGTTAAAGGCAATTAACCCGACGGTGAACCATCGTAATTGCTTTTTGTCCATATAACCAATTCCTTTCTTATTAAAAAAATAAAGCTCTTCATTTATCATAAGCATTTTACTTTTTATGCACAAGCTCAACATAATTAAATAAAGATGGCTTTTTAATAAGTAATTAAAACGCTTCTAGCAATGATTTTCTAATTTATTTGATGACTAAAAAAGGCCGATGAATAAGTTGCTTCACCGGCCTTTTTCTAAGAGATTTTTCTTTTATAACATATCAAATAATGATAATTGGTTTTCATCTGGCAAGTCTTTTAAGACACCATTTTCATTCATGTATTCAATCAACGTTTTAGAAACTTTGCCTCGTGTTGCCAAATCTTCTTTCGACAAGAACGGTTGCTCTTCTCGCGCAGCGACAATGGCTTTCGCTACGTTGAGGCCTAAACTTGGCACTGCTCGGAAAGGTGCAATCAAGGTATCCCCTTCAATCACAAAATTTTCAGCATCTGATTTGTACAAATCAATCATGCCAAATTTATAGCCCCGTTCCAGCATTTCATTACATAATTCTAAAACCGTTAATAAGTTTTTCTCTTTAGTGGAGGCGTCCATCCCTTTGTCCGTAATTTCTTTCATTCGTGCTTTCACAGCTTCTTTCCCTTGTGACATTGCCACTAAGTCGAAGTCATCCGCCCGAACGGAGAAAAATGCACAGTAATATAAGATTGGGAAATAAACTTTAAAGTAAGCGACCCGCAACGCCATTAATACATATGCTGCCGCATGGGCTTTCGGGAACATATATTTAATTTTAGAACAAGAATCAATATACCAGTCAGGGACGTTGTTTTCTTTCATCGCATTTAAATACGTATCCCGTAGTTCATCAGGAATCTTATTCCATTGTCCTTTACGTACCGTTTCCATAATCTTAAAGGCCATCCCACTGTCCAAACCAGCATGAATTAAATAAACCATGATATCATCCCGACAACCAATTACTTCAGCAAGATTGGCTTCGCCACGGCGAATCAATTCTTCTGCATTCCCTAGCCACACATCGGTTCCGTGAGACAGTCCAGAAATTTGAAGTAATTCTGCAAAAGTTGATGGATGCGTCTGTTCTAACATACCTCGAACGAAACGTGTCCCAAATTCAGGAATTCCTAAAGTTCCTGTTTTAGAATAAATTTGCTCTGCATCCACACCTAGAACATCAGGTCCTTCAAAAATACGCATCACTTCTGGATCGTCTGTTGGGATGGTTTTTGGCTCAATCCCAGATAAATCTTGTAACATCCGAATCACGGTCGGATCATCATGTCCTAGAATATCAAGTTTTAAAATATTATCGTGAATGGAATGGAAATCAAAGTGCGTCGTTTTCCATTCTGCCTCTTGATCATCAGCAGGGTATTGAATTGGCGTAAAGTCATAAACATCCATGTAATCAGGAATTACAATAATACCGCCGGGATGCTGCCCAGTCGTCCGTTTAACCCCTGTTGAACCTTTGGCTAAGCGATCAATTTCAGCACCACGCAAATGTAAATTATGATCTCTTTCATATCCTTTAACAAAGCCATACGCTGTTTTGTCGGCTACTGTACCAATGGTTCCTGCCCGGTAGACATATTCTTCACCAAAAAGAACTTTCGTGTAGTTATGGGCTTCGGCTTGATAATCGCCAGAAAAGTTCAAATCGATATCAGGAACTTTGTCGCCATGGAATCCTAAGAACGTTTCAAAAGGAATATCGTGACCATCTTTAAACAATCGAGCGCCACATTTTGGACAGGCTTTTTCAGGCATATCAAACCCTGAACCATAGGAACCATCTTCATAGAACTCAGAATATTGACACTCAGGACAATAATAATGTGGCGCTAAAGGATTTACTTCAGTAATCCCTGTCATTGTCGCAACAAAACTCGAACCGACAGAGCCCCGTGAACCAACTAAATAGCCATCTTCATTACTTTTATGCACCAGTTTTTGAGAAATTAAATAAATGACCGAGAAACCATTCCCGTTAATCGAATTCAGTTCCTTTTCTAACCGTTTTTCGACAATTTCTGGTAAAGGATCGCCATACAATTCGCGCGCACGATTGTAGCTTAAATCAGTGATCTCTTGTTCAGACCCAGGAATTTTTGGCGTATACAAATCGTCTTTTACTGGAATAACTTCTTCACATAAATCAGCGACTTTGTTGGGATTTTCTACTACAATTCGCTTAGCGACGTCTTGTCCTAAAAATTGAAATTCCGTTAACATTTCATCGGTGGTTCTGAAATGAACCTTTGGTAAACTATGGCGATTTAACGGATTAGCGCCACCCATAGACCCGACTAAAATTTTCCGATAGATGGCATCTTCTTCATTTAAATAATGAACATTTCCAGTGGCGACAACCAGCTTACCAAGTTCGTCACCGATTTTCACCAGATTACTAATAATTTCTTCCAAATCTGCTTCATTTTTCACCAATTCTTGTTCAATTAATGGCGCGTAAACTGGTTTGGGCATAACTTCAATATAATCGTAGAATTTGGCACGATTTTTTGCTTCTTCGACACCTTTTTGCATCATTGCTTCAAAAATTTCGCCGTTTGAACATGCGGAACCGATTAAAAGTCCTTCTCTTAACTTCGATAATTGCGAACGAGGAATCCGTGGTACTCGGAAAAAATAATCTACATTGGACATGGAAATCAATTTAAAAAGATTTTTTAATCCTGCTTGAGTTGTTGCTAAAATCGTTGCATGGAAAGGTCGAGCTCGTTTGTATGAGTCTCCTTCGCCAATATGACGATTCAAATCATCATGGAAATGCATATCATGATTCTCTTTCGCTTCTTTTAAGAAAATCCAGCACAAATGACCTGTTGATTCCGAGTCATAGATGGCGCGGTGATGTTGTTCTAAGTTGACGCCAAATTTTTTCGATAAGGTATTTAGACGATGGCTTTTGAAATGTGGATACAAGAATCTGGATAATTCTAATGTATCGATGACGGGATTAGCCGCTTCAGGTATTCCATGTTTGCCATAACTTGTATTTAAGAACCCCATATCAAAAGAAGCGTTGTGGGCCACTAAAATAGTTCCTTCTGAAAACTCTTTAAACATGCGTAAAACTTCTTCTTCGGACTTTGAGCCGCGCACCATTTCATCTGTAATCCCAGTTAAATTGATCGTCGTTTGAGATAATGGATGACCAGGATCAATAAACTGCTCAAAAGTCTCAATGACATTTCCTTTGTGCATTTTGACAGCGGCCAATTCAATAATTGTATCATAAACAGCGGAAAGCCCCGTTGTTTCCACGTCAAAGACCACATAGGTAGCATCTGTTAATTCAATATGTTCTTCGTTGTAAGCAATGGGTACACCATCATCAACAATATTGGCTTCCACGCCGTATAAAATTTTAACGCCTGCTTTTTTACCTGCAGCATGGGCATCAGGAAACGCTTGGGCTCCGCCATGATCCGTAATTGCGATGGCCTTGTGCCCCCATTTCCCCGCTTGCGCCACCAAGTCACCGACTTTATTGGTCGCATCCATTGTACTCATGTTACTATGCATGTGTAATTCTACACGTTTTTCACCTTCAGGCGCGTAGTCTTTTCTTGGCGCATGGGCGACTTCCATCAAATCTTGAGCATTCATGACTAAATCACGCATGAAGGTATCTTCTTGTACACTACCACGAACACGAATCCAACTTTGTGGTTGAATCGCATCAAAAACTTGTTCATCTTTTTCCCCATTCGAAAATTTCTTCACCACGAAAGAGGAAGTATAATCAGTTATTTTCAAAATTAAAATTTTTCGTTTAGAACGCAATTCACGCACTTCTTTATCAAAAATAAAGCCTTCAATCGTTATCCGACGTTCTTCTTCCAGTATATTTCCCATTGGCATAATGGGTTCATCATTGGGAATATTCCGACCTAAACGAATTGGACCATCAAACGCAGGCGCTTGTTGTTGTTTTTCTTTTTTCATTTGTTCATGTTTAACAAGCGATTCAGCAGCTTGTTGTTGAAAGGCTGCGGCTTGTTCTAATTTTTGCTCTTCAAACTTTTTCAGCACTTCTGCAGCTTGCTGTTGATCCATTTTTGGTTCAATATGAAATTTAGGAAACCCATAAGAGAAATAAAGTTCCTCAATAATTGGTAAATATTGTTGCTTCAAATAAGGAATAACTGCTTCATTATCAACAGGTAAGATAATTTTCCGATCTTCAAATTGTGGTGTCTGTGTTTTTAAGACTTTCTGAACTAACGGTGTATTGCATTGACTATTTAACAAGGCCAATTGCCAATAATCCGTTAATTGTTCCTCAGTAAATGTTGTCTGATTTGTGGTTATTTGAACGGAAACCTGCGCAATTTGTTGAAAAGCTAGTTCCAATTGTTGCATAAATGTTTGATATAGCATCACTGGCATCAATTCATCAAAACTTAAATGAAATTCCCATAAGCGACTTTGTTGGTGAACAATGACCTTGTCAATCCGGCCATTTTGAATTAAGGGATGTTCTTTCGCTGTGTCATCTAACTGAATTTGCGTCATCAGTTTATCAAATAAATCGCGTGCTTTTTCTGTCACAAAATGAACCTCCTTCTATCATTGAAAAAAGGCCCTCAGACAAATCTGTCAAGTGCCTTTTTTCGGTTTCTCTGCATTCGCTTCTCTATTAAGTATACTCGTTTTTTGTAAAAAAACAATCTTGTTCCGTCACTGGCTTGCTAAAAATTAGAGAACAAGAGTAATGTACTCCTGAAGAATTCCATTATTTGTTTGAACATATTGAACAAAAAGACATCCTGTCAATCCGTATTTACCAATCCCTTACAAATCCATTCTTGCCATTTCTTCCAATTTCTCAATCTCTTTTCGATAATTTTTCCGCATGGCTTGTTCTGTTTCTTCTAGGATTGAAACAAACCGATTTTCTGTTCGTTTCACTTCATCTAAACTGGTGGCTATTTGATGATGAAACATTCGTTTGTCCCAAGTATCATTTCTAGTAAAATAAGCCACCTTGTCTACTAGTTGGTTCGTTTGTTGTCTAAATCGCTGGATTTCAGCGGAAACATGTTGCTGTTGTTGATTGATTCTGCGCTTTTCTTGATAATAGTTGTCTTCAATCATCTGGTAACTGCGGCGTTTTTCTTCCGGTGTCATCTCTTAACCTCCTTTTGCTGGTGTTTTTAAATTTGCGTCAGGAATCGTTTTCAAATAATGGCTCGCTGCGTCCGCCACTTGCCCTTGGAACGCACCTTTTAAGGAAGATGGCAACGCAGTTTTTGATTGTTTGCTCATCAATTCTGAAAGTTTCTTGTTTGTATGTGTGGAGGTTTGTTTGATTGTTGCGATTCTGGTTTGTTTTGCTGTAATCACAGCTTGAATGGCTTGGCGTTCTTGTATCTTTTGTACGCGTTCTAATTCCAATTGAAGTTCTCTTTCCAGTTCATCCATGTGCGACATCCTTTCATTTCTGTGCAAATAACTGATTCCCTGCTTGGCGATCGTATTCTTGAATATTTTTAGCCGCAGTTGTTAACTTTTCACTAAATGTCATCAGTTTTTGATTATACTGTTGAACTTGTTTCCGATTGTGACTGGCCTGTGCCTCGTCCCACAAACGACTTTTTTCATAGGGTGCAATCATTGCTTGGACCTCAGAATAAGACAAATATTGTCTTATTTCATTGGCACTTGTTAAAATTTCCTTGGAAATTTCTGCTAACGCTTGTTCTGTGTCTTGCTGGCTTTGTTTCAGCAATTTCTCCGCTTCTTCACCGATTGTCCTAGCCTGATTAGCTACTTGTAATGCCAAGTCTGCTCGTAACTTGATTTTTTGACCGCCAGAAGCACTGGCAATTTTTGTATGTAAAGAACGAATAGCTTTATCAGTACTAGGTTTTAATTTTTCCAAATTCGCATTCGTTTGCGCAAATTCGCCATAGAGTTCTAAGTACTCCTGCACTCGTTTTTTCGCTTCGGCTTCATTATTTGTGGTGGGATCCCAGTCGCCATTTTTCTTTGCCCAGACTTTTGCTGCTAACTTGACTTGCTCCAAAGTCATATTCGGTGCGAAAATGCCATCTTTGGCTAAACGATCCAAATCCAAGTCGTCTCCATCAAAATAGTTGGCTAAAGTATTATGTTCACCAACCCCTGAAATCGAAAAAATCGTGCCATATTTACTATCACGTCCTGATAGTGCTGCCCACGAATCATTTTGGTAGCGAATCAAAAATTCTGGATTTTCTTGTAGCCACTGTTTTTCACTCGCCGTTAAACGTTCAAATTGATTGCGGCCCCAATCATCAAAACTGGTGGTACGAAAGCCCATTTCTTGCCCGTATTTCCCTGCCATTTTCATCATGTAGCCACCTGATTGACTAAAGCCTGCAACATCGGTAATTGTGCCGTTTTGCGAGGCGATTTTTTGCTGCGTTTGTTTTAAAAATTTTTCAGCTTCCTGATATTCTTCAGAAAGTCCACCTACAAAAGCTGTTCCAGCTGTTTCAAAGCCTTTTTTACCTTCATCCCCAAAGGAATTGGTACCAGCGTACACGACAGCGACGTTGTTATAGTCAGGTTTACCTTGGTCATCTAAAGGCGCGATGGCCATGGCATTTAGTTGGCTGGATTGGGTGCTGGCGGCTTTGTTTATAAGGTAATAATCTTCCTCTAGCCCTTGAATAGATATTTTATTTCCATTTTCTCTATTTTGAACGATTTTTTTTGCTGAATCTATTGATTTTGCTAAAACTTCAGTAGTCATTTCATCACTCACTAAAACATGCCTCCTAATAAACTAATTCATGAATCTCTAAATTAGAGATTACTTTTGCATTTGAACTTCCTTCAGAAGATTTTTTAATTTTTTTAGACTCTGATATCTCTAATTTGTCTCCTATATTCAAGCCTTTTGTTGCATTTTCTACCTCCAACACTAAAATAGAATCTATTTTTTGAGGTCTTAGATAATCTAATTGAATATATTTTTCAAGTTTATCATCGTACTCAGTATTGTAATTTAACGTAAACGACATCGTAAAATAATTATCCTCAGATACATAAATTCTCACATCGCTATCCACATAATTCCCCAACAACGAAGGCCCATATCCTTTTGCATTCCGCCATTCCACGCCAACGCCTTGCCACTCAATCTTCTCAATGCCTTCATAGTTTTCCACTAAATAGTTCGATACATATTTTTGAATTAAATCGATTCCTTGTTGGTAATCTTTTTCTATTGCTTTTTTATCCATGTATTGTTTCCCTCCGATTCCTAAAATAATTAACACGATAGTAGCTAAACCAATTAACCACCATTTTCCTTTTTCCACTGGCTTTCCTCCTTTCTTTTTATGTACAATCGTGTTTTAACATTCTACTGGATTCGTCCCATAAATCCCTTTCACTAGTACAGCGCCAATGCTACTGGGTTCCCTTTACTAACCTAACTTCATTCAATCGTTTCTATTCTGAAAGAGTATTTTCTTTAATTTTCTAACCTATTTTTTATTAGTTATAACCTCCTCTATTTAATCTAATGAATTAGTCACCATTTTATAATATCATTAACATATAATTTATGTAAATATAATTTTAAATCTTATCTATATATGAAAAATTTGTTTAAAAACAAAAAAATATCATTTAATCAGCTTAAATCACTTATTTATTTCCTCTATTATTAAAAACAATAAATGAAATAATTTTATATAGATTAATCTTTAAAATCGAATATTGTTTATAGCTTGAGACATTTAAGTTTTTTATTACATTAAAAAAGCTTAAAACAAAATCAGAGAAACTTTGATTTCGTTTTAAGCTTTATACTGTTATTAAGTTTGTTTATTTATTCCGCTTCTGATGTTGTGTTCATCAAAATAGAAAGTGTACTTTCTAATTCTTCTTTGCGTACTTCCAACATTTCACCAGTACGTTTGATTTTGACTTCTACCACACCATCGACTGCTTTTTTCCCGACTGTGATACGGATTGGACAACCAATTAAATCAGCATCAGCAAATTTTACACCTGCGCGCTCATTGCGGTCATCAACTAATACTTCGTAGCCCGCTTCGGTCATCATTGCTTCAACTTCTTGTGATAGTTTTGTTTGATACTCATCTTTCACATTCATTTGGACCACGTGTAAATCAAATGGCGCAATTCCTGTTGGCCAATTAATACCACGCTCGTCTGCATTTTGTTCAACGATTGCTGAAAGTAAACGACTAACGCCAATGCCATAGCAACCCATGATCACTGATTTTTCACGACCGTTTTCATCTAAAACTGTTGCGCCCATAGCATCACTATAACGCGTTCCTAATTTAAAGATATGACCAATTTCGATTCCTTTAGTAAAGGCTAAGACACCATTGCCATCAGGAGAAGGATCGCCTTCTTGAACAAAGCGTAAATCTTCGTAACTAATTGGTTGGAAATCACGATCTGGATTTACATTTGTCAAATGATAACCATCTTCGTTAGCTCCAACAATGGCGTTGGCTAAATCTTGAACAGCTAAATCTGCATAAATTTTAACATCTTCGGAAACATTGACTGGACCAATTGAACCAAAGCCAGCTCCTAAGACACGGCGGGCATCTTCTTCTGTTGCTTCATCTAAGAAATCAGCGCCTAAGAAGTTTTTCAATTTGACGTCATTGACATCATGATCGCCACGAACCAAGACCATTACTGGCTCTTCATCGGCAATAAATAGTACTGATTTAATAATACGTTGTGGCTCAACTTCAAAGAAGTTTGCCACTTCGGCAATTGTACCCACTTCTGGTGTTGCAATTTTTTCTAAATCTAATTGTGTTTCATGTGATTTTTTCGGTGTATAAAGACTTGTTGCCATTTCTAAATTGGCAGCATAATCACTTTCTGTTGAATAACAAATAGTATCTTCCCCAATTTCAGAAATCGCCATAAATTCTTTAGAATCTTTACCACCCATGGCACCACCGTCCCCAATAATGGCACGGAATTCTAGTCCACAGCGTTCAAAAATGCGTGAGTAAGCTTTTTCGTAATCACGGTATGATTGATCTAAACTAGCTTCATCGGCATGGAAAGAATAGCCATCTTTCATGATAAATTCACGGCCTCTTAATAAGCCAGAACGTGGGCGTTTTTCATCACGATATTTTGTTTGAATTTGGTATAAATTCAAAGGTAATCGTTTGTAAGAATTGATTTCATCACGAATTAATTCTGTGAAGGTTTCTTCATGCGTTGGACCTAAGATATAGTCACGGTCATTGCGATCTTTTAAGCGATACAAGTTAGGTCCATAAGTTTCATAACGGCCTGATTCTTTCCAAAGTTCTGCTGGTAATAACGCAGGCATTAACATTTCAACTGCATCAATTTTCTCAAATTCTTCTCGCATAATCGTTTTTAATTTTTCTAAAACACGATTGGCTAAAGGTAAATAAGAATAGATCCCTGCAGCGACTTGACGAATATAGCCTGCGCGCAACAGAATTTGATGACTTAAGACTTCTGCATCATTTGGTACTTCTCTTAACGTTGGAATTAACATTTTTGACTGTTTCATTAAAACTCTCCTCTATTTTAAAATCAACTATTTTTGATTTCTTTACACACTTTTTTACTTAAGCTTTCTCCTTAAAAGAAAAAGCGTTGAATATCGTTCCAAGTAACTAACACCATTAACACCATGACAAACCCAAAGCCAATTAACGTAATGATGCCTTCTTTTTCAGGACTAATTGGTTTTCCACGTACACCTTCAATAATGTTTAAGACAATTTTCCCGCCATCTAAAGCTGGGATCGGCAACAAATTAATAATCCCTAAGTTCATTGACAACATGGCCATTAAGAATACAACTGTCGTTACCCCAGCATTGGATGCTTCTTGTGATAGTTTAAACATCATGACTGGACCACCTAGTTTGTTTAAACTAAAACCTGTGAATAGTGAGCCGAGTGCTTTAAAAATCTGTGTCGTACTATTCAAAGTATCCTGAATACCACCCATCAATTTTGACGGTAAATCGGTTTTCATATAAGGATAAACGCCGACTTTACCAATCGTTTGTTTTTCCACTTTTTGTTTTTCTGGTGTCACTGTTAGTTGCTCTTCTTTGCCGTTACGCTCAACTACGAACGTTAACGGCTTTTCGGGGTTCTTCTGCACAATGGTTGTAAAATCTTCGTATTTTTTGATTTTTTGATTATTGATCGATAAGACTTTATCGTTTTCTTTCAACCCAGCTTCTGCGGCTGGGCCATTAGGAATCACTTGTCCAATTTGGTTCGTGTTTAAATCAGTGACGCCTCCTTGTAGAAAGACCGCTAACGTAAACAGAATAAACCCTAAGATAAAGTTATTCATGGGTCCCGCAAAGTTCGTCAAAATGCGTTGCGATAATTTCGCTGATTGAAATTGAACGTCAAGTGGCGCAATCCGCACCTCGGTCCCATCACTTTCAATAATCGTTGCATCATGGTCAACTTTATAAACGGTTTCTTCTTCCTCGTTTCCATTGACATAGCCCTTGATGAATAATTCTTTTTCAAGATCAAAATCAACGACTTCCATCGGAATACTATGAGGTAATTGTACTTTTTTACTTGTATTAATTTTAACCACATTACCCACGGCATTTAACTCAACAGATAGAGGCATACCTGGTGTGATTTCTGTCATGTCTTCGCCCAT
Source organism: Enterococcus sp. DIV1316a (assembly GCF_050536915.1). NCBI lineage: Bacteria > Bacillati > Bacillota > Bacilli > Lactobacillales > Enterococcaceae > Enterococcus > Enterococcus sp. DIV1316a. Next base: position 1,901,594 of record NZ_CP172913.1, read on the forward strand.
CCCAGCCATTCGCACATAGCCACCAATTGGCAATAAGCGAATCGTATAAGTGGTGCCATCTTTTCCACGATGCGCAAAAATCTTTGGTCCCATTCCGATTGCAAACTCACGAACTAAAATACCCGCTCGTTTTGCAAAATAAAAGTGGCCAAATTCATGTACGAGGACAAGAATACCGAAGACAATAATGAATGTGATAATTGTTTTCATAGATGTCCTTCTTCCTTCATTCACTGACGTTCAGTGCTTTTTATTATTACATGGGAAAGTCTCGTAAAACTTGCTCTGTTCCCTTCCCGATAAACCAGTGCAACTGTTTACTGAGAACAGTCACCACTGTTAGTGAACAAATCTTTCCTTATGTAAGACAAGTTTTATTTTAGCATATTCACTCATAAATAACCATTGGACTTGACCACTTCGCCTAGATATTTTGTGTTTTTTTAGAAAATCCGTTAATTTGAGAACGTTGCTTTAAAAATTCAATAAGAATGTGGTTTGTTTAGCTCGTTATAGAAAAAATATAAGCTATAGTTGATTGGTTCTAATAGAAATAACTTTGAATAGACAAGGAAATTTCTTATTTGTTTTTTGCAAGGCAGAACGGTAGTTGTTAAAGAAAGAAACCAGCGTTAGACGCTGGTTTCTTGAAGTATGTTGTTGGTTTGAGGTTTTAGTCGACTGAACCTTTCATTTGAGAATCGTTGTGTTACTAGACATCAATGCCTGTTATATCAACAACTCAGAAGGAGTGCGTTAATAATTCTAATCACTAAATCTCAATAAAAGTTTTCCAAATGGCATTCAAAAATATGTTTGTGTGGGGCATATAGGAAAGGAAACTCTAGTCATCAAAGTTCACTTATCCTTATTATTAAAGTGAAAACGCCAAACTCAAAATTTAAATTAACTGCATTGCACATTAGAAGCTATTTATACTCCCATATTTCTCGGCTTTCGTCCCATAAAAATATCTCATATTTTGCTGCAAGTTTATTAGAGTACTCTATTGCTTTAGCCTCCTCTTTGTCTTGAGCCTCTTCAATCAATTCTGGTGTAATCCATGTATATTTGTCTCTTTCTACAAGTCGCTCATAAATAATCTCAGGAGAGGCTTTTAAAAATAGAAAATGTTTAATATTCATACTTTTAAGAATGTTTGAATCAACAAACTCCATATTTCTCGACCTATTAAATAAAGTAATATGTCCATCAAATAGAACTAGTTCTTCATTAACAAAGTAATCTGTAGCTTTAAGCAACATCTCTTGATTGTTTTCTATATTGTCAATTTGCTTGTCCTTAAATACTAACCCACTATATTTTTTGATTAAATCACTACATGTATACTTTGCATAATTATGAAAGGGTTCATAGTTTTTAATAAAAGTAGATTTCCCTACTCCGTGAACACCACATACAAAAATCCTATTTAAACTCATAATCACACATCACTAAACATACACAAAAGATTGTGGGGCTACTTTTATTCCAAAATCTTTCAAATCAATAGGGGAAATATATTTAATTACATTTTTAAGTTTATATGCTACTGCAAGATCCCTGTTATCAAAATACTCTACATAAAACTCTTTTTCAACACCAGAAAATTTTTTTGTCTCCTTCCATACCTTCTCTGGATTATCTATAATTATGTCTTCGACTTCAGCCTCACCGATCACTTTGCAAACTGGTGATGTAGAATATATGATAATTTTATTAGGATTTCTTTTTGCTATTACTCTTCTAAACTCAAATTTTTTTTCTCCAGTCATTATTTTATCAACAAATTTGGGATGAATGGATAGTAAAATAGTAGACACTCTTATCCGCTCCTTTTTAAATCTATTCTATTTTACAATAATTCCCTCTGAATATCTAGATTTTTCTATTATCGAAAACGCAAAAGAAGGCGGAATTAAATCAATACCTCTTGGAGCTTCAATATTATTTTCTCTCATATACCCAAGATTAACAGCACGATAATCAAGTTTGCCAAAATATACAAATTCCAAAAATTTATACCGGTTCATCGGATTCCTGATTTGTGCCATTTCCTTTTCATCAAGCACACATCGATTTAATAATTTTTCCAATTCAATACTCCGCAATTGATTAGTATCACCATAACCTGAAACAACGCCAATCGAAGTAATCACCGATTGATAATGCGCCGGACTAGCATTAGAATGATCTCTAGTTCTATAGAAAAAGATTACATCTCCATTTCTTGGTTGATGTGCCCATAAATTTTTCCCAAAATAAACTTTTTTTAATGCATTTCCTGCTTTATTATTATTAGTATAATTGGAATTGTCTTCAGTGTTAAGAATTGCATCTGGTAAGAGCCTAGTATGATACTCTGGTTTTATAGGTAACAAATAGTAATTTTTCCCAACGGTATTAAGAATTGGGTATCCTTCATAATCATTTTTCTCATAAACATTAATCTTTCTTGTAAAAACTAATTCTCCTGTTTCTGAAATTTTAGTTTCCTGTTTAAAACCAAATTTTATAAAGTAACTAATTAGTAACTCATGATGAGGGAAAATAGTAACATAAATTTCCTTAAAATCATTCTTAATAGCATTTTCAAATATAACTTTGAAGAATCTTTCTCCCATATAATAACCATTTTCACTAATTTTAAAGGTTCCTATTTTCAATCTTCTTCTTGGCTCAAACGGGGTTTCCATTTCGCTATAGTCTTCTTCCTCAGTCTCTTCTTTTAAGTATAAGAGTCCTTGAATGTTTCCTTCAATATCTGAGTGTGTGTACACTTCTTTATCGGCCTTTTTAACGAACCACTCTTGAAAACCTTTATAATCATTTTTTAAACTAACAAAGAAATCGTCATCTACTCTACAATCTTTAAACTTTCTTTTTTTTATGGATAGAACTTCATAGTTAATTAAATCCAAAAAAATCCCTCCTTTTAGAAAAAGTACGATACTTACTAGCAAACTGATAACAAAAACATTACTTGTAGGAAATTTCTATATTAGGAACTTTTTCTAATTCTTTTATAAAGTCAGTAAGTTTCCCTATTGGCAAAGCTATTATATTTCCTTCGTTTCCTTCACTACTAATCTCATCAAACGTTTTTTTTGAAAACAATAAATCTTCAGACTTATATTTTTTTAAGAGTTCCCCATACTTTAAATATGACTCGAAAAGACCGTCAGCATAATAGGCTAAAATATTTATATAAATTGTATACATTAAGCTCCTCATTGTAGATATAAAAGGATACAAGTTTATCTCATCAGCCATTTCTTCAATATCTTTCCTTACAGTATTCCACTTCTTCCACTTTAATAATTCTCTTCTATCGATATATATATTAGTTTTGTTCGAACCAATTCTACAGATAGAAAACGGCATCTCATTATGAATGATATAATTTCTAAGTCGCATTAAAAATCTATAAGTTAATTCTTTATCATATATATTGGAAAAAAGAGTCCTAAATTTTTGAGCCTGAACAGCATTACATTTAGAAAAATACTCTACTTTTTCCACTAATAACTTAATTGATGTGCAATAATTTAAAATTAATTTATTGGCGGTACGTAACACTTCATGAGTTGATTTCTGATTATTGACAAGACATTCTTTTAAATTATCATAGGTAAGAAATTCAAGTAGTTCTGTATTTATTTCTTCAGTTATTTCATATACTGATCTAATTTGCTGAAGCGGATACAGAATATCAAAAATACTTAAAATTTCTTTCAATTCTGAGTCAGTAATTCCACATACTAAAGTCGCATTCCTGACATTCAAATCTTCCCAGGATTTATTATCATTGGACATATAACCACCTACTTTCTTTAAATTTATATCAGAAAATTCAGTATTTATATAACTCTAAAAAAATCTATAAATGACTACGATAACCAAAACGATTAAACATTCTCAAAACTGTTTTTTTTACACTCTAAATACATTATTTTTAATGTCTATTTCACATTTTTATAATCTTTCACAACTTATTATACTAGATTTCAAAAAAAAAATCTTGTTTATCATAATATTTATTAGATTTTCCGATATACTAAAATTTCTATTTTAAAGATACTTTATAAATTATTCATCCCATGTTATTTTCATATTAATTAGAATCAATACAAACTAATGATTTTTTTTGACATATATCCCCTATCACCGATTGTCATCGACAGCGAGCCTCATTGGTTACGATAACTAGCGGGCTGTAAGTTAATGCTGCCCTCCAATATCATATCCAAGCTCATTATGGAGGAATCGCTGCACCAATCTAGCGTTGCGTAGCAATCAATTTGTTTCTCTCTTTACTGGAAAATCAACACCTCTACCTTACCTTGATTTATCAATAATATTATTTCTTACTTAACTTCAAAATCTTCGAGATATCATCATCTCCAAAGCATCTACAGTCCGTTCAATATGCTCTAAGTAAATTTTCTGTTACCATTAGTAAAATTATTTAAATTTGAAGGCTCTATTCCTGATAAATGTGCAAGTTCTCTTAGAGACATATTTCTTTCTACTAGTAAATTATTTATTAAGACTTCAACTTTTATTCCATTATTATCATTAACCATCTAACTCCCTCCAGTATCATAAAAATATGTTGTCTGTATGAACATGACATAGTTGAATGCTTTTAAAACAACCTTGCCAACCGTTTGTCAGATTTCTGGAGCCATGCGCTTTATCATTTTAAATGGCAACCAAGATACGTACGTACCTTGTGTTTCTCTAGTGAAGAAATGCTTTCCTAACGCGAAGCTCATCATTGATTGCTTCCATATCGTTCATCACATCGGTCGGACCTTTCGAAATCATCGAATCATTTGGACAAAACGCCTATCCAAAAGTTCAAGTTTAGCTGAAAAACGATAAGGAAAACACCTCAAAAAATATTGGAAGTTATTACAAAAATATCAAGAAAATTTGGATAGTTTAAACTGCTGTTGGCGCCCTTCGTTTAAAACTTATTTAACCGAAACAGCGCTTGTGGACAGATTACTTTTCTACAGCATTGAGTTAACACAAGACGTTGTTGTATAAAGACTTTTTGTATGCCATTCATAAACGAAATCCAACGTATTTTGATACCAAACACAGATTCATCATGCATTAAATTATTCCTATTCGAATGTTCAAAAAGGACAAACCATACAAACCAAATAAAAAAATCCAGAGGATTTTCTCCTCTGGATTCGACATGATTCTACAATCTCTCTTTACCAGCATTGTTTGACAGAAAACGTTTTACCCCACACTGCCTTCCATATTGGAATCGACTTCTCAATCAGTGTCATGCATTGTCAAATTAAACAATTAAGATGATTCATAGTAGTTCAATGAGTCAATAATTATAATTGATTGTCAAATTAAGATGGTCAAAATCTGGTCAATTTTGTATATGTTATTGGGAGCAATACTTAATGTAAAGTCAGTCTGCTAAGATTGACTTTTTTTATTAACTTGAAAATCTTTTCCCATGTAAATTTTTGGCGTAAAATTATTTTCCAATACAGTCAAAGTATTCTGTTAATATATCTGTCTGATAATCCAATACGCCCTTTATTTTCTTTTTCTTGTAGTCTTCATACATTTCTTGTGGGCTACTAAAAATAACTTCATCTTCATCTTCAAAAACAAAACCTTGGCATAAGACAACTCTTAACTTTTTATCAACATTTCTGTAATTAAACTATTTAATATTCTTAAATCAACTTATTCACTAGGATAAAATTATATTCTTAGTTAATAAATTTAACATTTTTTCTTGAGGTAAATTAGTATCTCTATCAAATTCTTCTTTCAAAGAATTTAGAACATTGATAAAATCTTTGTCTTGCAAAGGAACAATCAAATTTTTATTGTCATCATAATAATCTGAACATCTTTTAAATAAAGCCTTTTCATTATTACAATCTCTAAATACCATGAATCCCATTTTTCCACGATTAGGTGAGAAACGTCCATTTAATTGATCAAGCTCTGGATTAGCAATGTCTTTCGTATAATTTTTACATTCTACAAATATATATCCTGAAGGAATATCCTTCACAGTAGAAAGGTTAAAGAAATAGCCATTTTCAGCAGCATTATCATAAACTAAATCTATGCGTTTTCTTCCATCATGAATTTCTAGCTCTTTTACTGGATTTATGAGGTTGGGATAAAAAAGAAAAGTCATTGTAGCAATTATATGTTCATGAAATCTGTTAGCATCTTTAGCTCCTTTTCCTATTTTACTAAAACCATCAATTAAATTATCGATTATCCGCAAGTAAAAATCGTCACTATAATTATTTATAATTTCTTCATTTGTTAATGAAGCTATTTTCATTTTTGTATTATTCTTAAAGTCATCATAAAACTCTGGATGATCACTGGTAAAATTTCTTAAAAATTCTTTTCTGTAAGCACCATATTTAGAGGCTACATCTTCTTTGTTTATTGTCCTTTTTATATTACCATCTTTCAATTTCTTCTCATTTACTAAACTTGTATTCATCCGAAGTTCTTCACTAACTAAAAAATTCAAAACAAAATGCCTTGCATATTGAGCAGAATCATATACATAGCCTTTTTTTCTGCATACCACAGATTTTGGAACTAACAAAATAGGTTTATCATTAATTACAAGCATATCTTCGTAACTGTTAACCCAATCTCTTTTCTGTATATCCCAGTATTCCCTAGTGGCTATTGACTTGGTGAGCTCTATTCCATGAAGAGTGCATTGATCTTGAGTGTACTGAATTAAATGCTTTCTAATAATATTGGTGGTTAAATCAGAAATTTTATCATGAGATATGTTGTCAACAAATATTTTTATGTCATTAACATGTGAGATAAGCCCGTTATCCATTGCTCCACTTTCAACAATATATTCAAACAGTTTTGTTGCATCATTGTCTCCAAGACTTTTTCCTAGTGTTCCAGATTTTGATAATCCTAAACATGTTTCATTTGGCTCTGAAAATCTAAAATTTCTCCTTGCTTCTTCTATTTTTTTATCTCTAAATAGATTCAACATATATTGGAAAAAGTTTTCAAGAGTTCTATGTGCTGATATAGACCATCTGTCAGTTTTGATTGAAAGGAAGTACGGATCTAAAAATAAAGGCATATCATTTTCAGTATCGATATCTACAAAATCAAGTTCATTTTGCGTTCTCCCTAGTCCATATATTTCACTTATCTTCATAAAACTACCTCTTCTCTAATTATTCTCTATCTAGGTTGATTGCAAAACATATGTTCATATATCAAACACATCCGTAAACTAATCTAGATAGCCCAACTTCTTACTCAATATTAAAATGAAGCCTTCATTCTTGTGATTTCAAAATAAAAAAACTATAAATGTTTTATGAAATAAAAACATTATTTTTTATATAACCGTTAATTAGTTTTGATTAATCATTGCTATTATCGGCTGAACCGCTGGAGCTATCGTAACTATAGCAGCTAGCAATTCTATAGCACTAATCCCTTTTTCTTTTATCACTTTTCCAAATCCTTTCTTCATTATTTTTTTATCTACCGAGCTTAATTCACTAATTTGAGCTTTCATATTTTCTACTAATTTGTCTTGACTTATGTTTTCATCTAATGAAATAACCAATTCAATAAAGTATTCCACTCTAATTTGTAGTAATTTAGAATTGAGTTGCCTCTCTATAAATAGTCCTCTTTGTTCAATATGATTTTCAATTTCAATTTGTAAATTAGGGTCTGGTATATTCATTATTATTTTTTTAGTTTGCTCATCATATTGAGCAAAACTTATTAAATTTAAAAATTGTTCTTTCCAATTATAATTCTGTTCAGGATACACAAGTTCTTTTTTTATTTTGAGATTTCTTACTCTGCTTTGCGTTATACCCAACTCTTTACTTAAAAGATAATCTGAATCCGCATTGAAATCACCACTTTTTTTTCTTTTAAGTTTATTTTGATAGAAAAATTTGAACATTAGTAAATCCATCTCAGATTTTGATGTTAAACCAAAATTTTTTCGATAGTACTTTTCGCATATCTCGTCAAAATACTTTATTTTTTCTTCTTCTGAAAATTCACTATTCATAATTATTCAACACTCCTCTTTTTATTAGTACCTTTACTCTTTTCTATAGTATACTTCTCACCATTCTTCTTAATCTTATTCTTTATAATCTCTTCAACACTCAGACCTAAATCATCAGCTAACATCAAGCAATAAATCATCACGTCAGCAATCTCATCTTTAATATTTTCTAAATCATCGGCTATTGCTTCTTCACTCGACTTCCATTGAAAGTTTTCCAGTAATTCTGAAGCTTCAAGAGAAACTGATAATGCTAGGTCTTTAGCATTATGAAATTGTCTCCAGTCCCTGTCATCTCTAAACTGATTAATTTTTTTTATTAAGTCCTCCATAATCTATCCCTCCTATAATCCCACTCGTTCTTTAACTAGTTTCTCTACATTTTTATCTTCAAAGTAAACAGCACAACCATCAATACCTCTTGAAAGTAGTACATAATAAATATTTAATATATACTCTGTTAATTCAGATAAATTAAATCCCTCTTTTAAAGGTGTCCCGCCGATATCTTTGTAGTTTTCTGGAACCGCCACAATTTTTCCATCTTTTACTGTTATATCATTGCCTACTATAACTCCGGAATAGTTTAGATCATATCCTTGAATTGCATGTATTGAACCTATTTCCTTTTCTGAGTTTGGTTTCTTTACCCAATCTTCATAAGTAGAGTTCCATCTTTTTTGTATACCATCTATATTCCAATCGTATGGCAATTCTTCAAATTTTTTACCTTTATTTTCTTTTTTCCCAGTATTTGATACCCACTCTCTGCAGTAACCAGCAATCAGTCTATTGGTCGTTTCTGGATAAGCGTGAGAATAATCATCAACATAGTCAATAACTTCTTTAAAAGTGGCTACAATTTTAAAATAGTCATCTTTAAAAACTTTAGAATTAAAACTTTTGTCATTACTTAATTGAAAACCGTATAATATGCCTTTTAAAAAATCTTCTCCTGAGAAATCTCTATCTCCTCCGATTCTAAACTGTTGCATTAAACGAACTTTTTTATAATCACTCGTAAGGCTTCTTATTTCTGCAGGTCTAATATTCTGAGGTTTAATACCTTGATATGGATCATATAACAGAACTAATCCATCTGTTAGTTTTTCAAGAAGAGTGATCTCATCATCACCTTCATCAAGATGTCTTCTTGCATTCGGATGTCCTTTTCTATAGTATTTTTTCAATTTATGAGCTTCATCTACAATAATAATATCGTATTTTTGCTCATTTTTCTTTGCATCCATTATTAGTTGAGAACCTGTTTTTACTATTAATCTATTGTTCAGACCGATCGACTTAAATATCAAATTAAATTGTTTAGTTAAATTTCCTGTTGTTATCAAACCTATTCTTAAATCAGGATACACTTCAGCTAAGGAAAAAGCTAAGTTTGTAAATAGAACTGACTTACCAGAACCTGCTGGTGCTTCAATTAAGTATTTTTTTGTTATGTTTTTTTCAATTTCATCAACTATTTCTTTTTGCTTAAATGATAGCTGTTTAAAAGGAGAGTACTTAAACAGAAGTCTTTCTCTTAACTCTTCAACATTAGGATTATCTACTAACCCCAGTGTATACAATTCATTATTCCATAATTTATTAAAAACTTCTGTTAATATTTCTTCCTTATTTTTATATACCAACTCAGTTTGTCCATTATTTCCATTAGCTAATACAAATTTTGTCATATCAGATTCAGCAATCATATAGTTCAATATTAATGATTCCAAATCCAGAATGGACGATTTATCAAATAGACTGGAGTATATGACTAAGCAATTTGTATAATCTCTATAATCCACTTTCGGATTGCTTTCAATCAGATGCTCATAGTGTCTTCTATTGAAGCCATTAGTCTCTCCAACATAAATTTTTTTAGTTTTAAGATTATAGTAAATATAGGTGACTGGATTATTCTCTAATACATTAACATGAATTTTTTCCAATTTATTCGATATTTCCCCATTTTTAAGTATTAAATTCATGACTCTGTAACTTGACATTTTATTCACTCCAATTGTTAATTTCCTATCTATAATAAATTGTATCATACTAAGCATAAGATATATAATTAATTATTTAAGTGTATTAGATAAAAAATAGAAGTGACCTATCTCTATATTAAAATATCTCCTAAAGCCCTAATTCATGAGTAGCTTATTCTGCATCTACTCAATCAATTAACAATAAAAACTTATAGATATTAAACATTATACAAATATTTCATATGAGTATTACAACCTGAAATAATTGTAGATCTGTTTCATCTGCAATAACTGCCACAACTATGTAGTACTTTTTAAGGATTTTCAGCCAAAAACTATTTTCCGTTTCATTTATATATGAAACGCAGAAACCCTATTATATCAATGTTTATAAAGCCGTGTTTCATTTCGTTTCATGTATCAAAATTTATTAACCTTTTGCAAAAGTCAAAAAAAGAGTACCCTAAGTGAGCACTGTAGCTCATTTAAAGGGTACCCTTAGTACGGTCAAATAACAACGGGGTGGGGGTTCTCTATCCTATTCATTCAATTCCTTGTATCATTCTACCAAAGATATGATTAGCTTGAATTGGTTGTCCATCAATTAGGGTAAGGGTGTACTCCGTTTCCAGTGGCTCTTTTAAGCTTACTGTTATCCCCTCTCCCACCTTCTGCTGAACAGATAGGCTAATTGCTTTCAGATGTTCAATTGCTTCTGATATAGATTGCTTATCATTTGGAATAGACTCATCAACATAATAACTAATCCTTGTACCATTGCCACCATTTTCAGTCGTTAGATAGCCTTTATAAGGCAATTGATCATAGTTGCTGATAAAGTAACTGAGCTGTTCATCTTGGGTAAAATTTGATTTGACATCATCAAAAGCTACACTACTATTCACAATATTACTAAAACCATCTCTAAGCTCTTTATTCTCCGTTTCTTTAAAGTATAAATAATTATTCGGATTGCCTTGATTCTGACTAGTTACTAACACTTTGGGTACTCCCGAATTAATAGTAAAGAAGTAAACATGCTTCGATAAATGATCTTGTGCCTCCGCATCCGAATAAACAGCTACTAAAGAATAACCTGATTCTTCTTCACCACTTTCTGACCAGTTTAAAACTATTGGCGTGTTACCAATAACCGCCTGCCACTTATTGTTATTCAGAACCGAGTCAGGGAGTTGCAAACCGTATAAATCAACATTATTATGTGGACTATATTGTTTATACGTCTGATTCATTGTTTGTCCCCAAGTATTCATAAAGTCATTAAGCTTTTTATCCTTATCAGCCTTCCATAACATCTCCTCAACTATCTTATCTTCTGTTGAAGAATTACTGACAGAGCTCTCTTTTACAGAACTAAGACTGTCAGATGTTTCACTAAAGGTAGATGAGCTAGGTAGTTCTTTTTTATTTTGACAGGATGCCATCAAAATAGTGGTTAGTAGAGCTAATAACACCAATACTTTTTTCATTCTGTTACTCCCTATCAAATTTATCTGGATTTCTTTCTATATAAGCAGTGTAAGGCATAGATGCAACAGAAACAAGCCTTTGTCCTTCTTGAATTGTTTCTATATCATATTTCAATATACCCGTTCTAATTCTATCCATCCCCTTGTAGAGTGTTTCATGGGAATCCTTAATTTCTTGTGGTAAAGTACTGGGAGGTTTGATACCATCAAGCTTTTTCATCTGTTTGCTTAAATAGTCCGCAGTATCCTTTAGACTATCATCTGAATCTACATCTGTCTGTTTAATTTTCTCGTCACAACCAGCAAATATGTTCGAAACTTCTTGTATATATTCTTTTTCTGTCATACTCCCTGAGCTAAAAATCATTGAAAAACAACCTAATAATAGCAAGCCTCCCACTATCAGTATTATTCTTCTATCTTTTGGATGATGATGCGTTTTGAGAAGTTTTCTTATTGCAATTGCGAAAAAAACAAGACCTATTCCACCTAATATTTTTGCCATCTTTTGACCTCCTCAGTATCCAGATGATAAGCCCAGAAGTGTTCCTAGAATACCACCTGCAACTCCTGCAATCATTAAAATAGTCCCATGCTTTTCATCATGCTCTCTATACAAATATCCCATAATAACTCCAATAGCACCAAATAATACAGGAATAAATAGGAGTGAGATGGCAACTGAAATCCACCCAGCAATCTTATACAGATTTCCACTTTGCTTTCCCTTACTAATCTGGATTTTAACTTCACTGAGCGATTTTTCTATCTTAGGGCTTATTTGTTCTGTGTATAACTCCTTATTTTCCTGAGATGCGCCACAAGATGGGCAAAACTTTGCTGATTCCTCCATTTGACTTCCACAATTTCTACAATACATTTGTTTTTTCCTCCCTATTTATACTAAAAATATCATAAAAGAGCTCATCCATATCAACTTCTAACACTTGCGATAATAGCTTCATTTGGTAAGGTTTAGGTACTGTCCTACCAGTTTCCCATGAGCTAATTGACTGCTGAGTGACAGACATCTTCTCAGCTATTTCAATTTGAGAATACCCTTTTGCTTCTCTATACAAACTAAGTCTTCTTTTCTCTTTCATAATCTTCTTCCTCCTCACAAACATTATATACATCAATTTGTAGTAATTCAACAATTATATGTGATTAAACACCATTTTTAACAAGAATAAACAACAGTTTGTTGTATAGTATAAGTGTCGGAGGGATAGATTAAATGAAACAATATGCTAAAACCATACGAGAAAACAGAAAAAAATTAGGTTGGACTCAAAAACAACTTGCTCAGAAAATCCATGCCTCTCAGCAAGCTATTGCTCGTTGGGAAAATGAAGTTACTGAGCCTCGAACTGAAAATTTACAAGCACTTTCAAAGGCTCTGGGAGTCCCTTTAAGCCATTTTATTGATAGGCAAACAGAAATAGCAGATGACGATTTCAACGCTTTGTATCGCTCCTTATCACCCGAGGATAAAGTTAAAACCTTAGACTATATGAGGTTATTAAAAAGGCAAGAAATGGAACGAAACGAGTTTAAAGATCACCCAGCTAGTTAAAAAGGGTGATCTTTAGACTTTAAAACTAGATTGACTCATCTCCAATGTTATTTTCCAAAAAATCAATTAATAAGTTATATATTTTTCTCCTTCATTTGTTGAAGAATGTCTTTTACTTTGATTTCCAACCTATATACTCTTTTTTTGAAGGTTTCCTTAGAAATTTTATGTTTCTCGCATATACTGTCTTCGTCAAGTAATACCAAATCCAATATAAGCTGTTTTTCCCTTGTTTTCAGAATTTCTGATTCTATCAACTCTTCTAGTAATTCAACGGTTTCTATCTCTTTCATATAATCAGTTACATTATTATAGCTATTTTCTACGCTCAATATATCTCTTGAACTTAATTTCAATTTAAGTTCATATTCATTGGTAAATATATCTTCATGAGAAAAAATGTCTACACCCATTCCATTGTGAGTTGGACTCATCACTCTATAATAGTCAAGCTTCTCCTTTTTTTCTTTGGCTAACTGTTCACTAGACTTTCTTCTATATCCATTCCCAAGCATTAGTTCTCTTTTTAAATTTCTCTCTGAATTTTTCAACATATTATATTTCAACTTCATTGACTCTTCAGATTCTCCCTGTAATAATAGATGAAATTCCCAAATATCTTTATTGTCTTTTTCCAGTAGCTTCGCTCTTCTACAATATTCCGTCCATAAAGAGGCTACATACATATCGTATGTATCTTTATATTTAGGCATGTTAAGAGGTACAGACGTAGAATAATGCGCTTCATAAACATAAGTTTGAATATATGGCTTAATTAACTTAAAAAAGTGAACCCATACAATTTGTAAATCTCTTACATGTTTTTCCATTGGTGATACTTTTCTATCTAGTAATTTCTCATTATTTTCAATTTTATTCATAATCTTCTCCTTAATTGTCCAAGTTTGTATTTTTATTGGGCATTATATAGTTATAAAACACTCTTCGGAATCCTCTTTCATCTTAATCTCTTCTGAAAATTTCTCAGTATACTTAACTACTAATCTTTTAATCTAAATCAAAATTCTTTGTATATTTGATTATTTTTGAGTTTCTTTAAATTGGTACTGAAATAGAAGTTAGAATTGAAAGCTGAGTGGTTTTCTCAGCTTTTTACAGGTTTTTTAAGGGGCGTGCCCCTTGAATAGCTACCCTTGTGTTCTTTTTTAAAAAGTACCTTCAAGCTAACTTCTATGACTTAACATAAAAGCATCTAGGTCAGATTTAGAAATTCTTTGAACACCATCAATTTTAGTAACAGCTAGATCATACTCAGAAATATATCTTTTCAATGTGTTTAAAGAAATATCCTCTTTTAACTTTTCAATCTCTCCTTCCAACACTTGTTGAACTGTCTTAGTAATGACACTATCAATTGTTATGTCTTCTGTTAACATAAATTCCATCCTTTCATTAGTTTTCTGTATCTCTCTTTTTAAAATCACAAAAAAAGCACAGACTCCCCCTCTCATCAAAATAAAGTAAAAAAACTTTAATTAGACAAGAAGCATTGAAAGTCTGTGCTGTAAGCTTCTTTATATATTACATGATTACTATAACATAAAAAAGGGTGTTTGTAAACACCCTTTTTTAATTGATTTCTATTTAAATTAAATCATTTTGAAATACTAGTATCCATTATGCTATTTTTCAAAAACGAAAAACAGGGCATTTACAAACACCCTGTTATATTGTATACTATTTACAAGGAGATGATAATATGACTAACTCACTTCCTCTAACTTCCAATGACAGAGACAAACACCGAGGTCAGAGAATTAAAAAAATTCGTAAAGAATTAAAATTGACTCAAGTAGACTTTGGTATACTTGTCTCTAAAAATAAGAGTATGGACAGAAAAACTGTTTACGATTGGGAAATAGGTAAATTTTGTCCTAATGATGAAAGTTTAAAAAAAATAGCCAAAATAGGGAATATTAGTATTGAGGAACTCTTGTTTGGATCATTTGACAGCTACCTTTCAGGATTGATTCTAAATGGTGATACATTAATTCAAAATGAATTTAGTTCTACAGATTTATCACTCTATGATTACCTAAAATTTTCAAATAGACCTGTAACAGCTAGTCTATTTAAAAATTTAGATATAGAAAAGAAAAAAGATATCTTTTATAAGACACTGGAAATTTGCCGTAAAAAAAAACTAACACACTATGATACTAAAAAGATTAGCGATATTTTTACTGATGTTGTCACAAACTACACAGAAGGAGATATTTCTTATCTTACCTTTTCAATTTTAGAAAATTTAAACTTAATTGAAACTGAATGGCTACCAGATCAAGTTAGGGATAATTCTTCTGAATCAAATAAGTTTTCTGACGATGGGCTAATTGCAATATCTAATGCCATTACTCATTTTAGACATGAACTAAATATCATTAACAACCAGTACAGCAATCTAAAATAACGGAGGTGTATAAGATGGAGCGATACTAAGCGTAACATCTTAAAATAAACAGAAATTAATACTTAGATTTACTCCTACTATTGCTCCCAATAGACTATATCTATTGACCGATACCTAGGAGGAAAGAAAATGGCAAAAATATCAAAGTACAAAAAGAATAACGGTCAAGTAGCATGGATGTTCAAAGGACATGTAGCCACTGATCCACGAACTGGAGAAAAAGTAAATACCACACGTAGAGGCTTTAAAACTAGGCAAGATGCAAAAAAATCACTTGATGAACTAGCATACGAGATAAAGTACGGGGTCAAGAAGAAAGCTTCTGATATGACTTTCGAGGACTTGTATGAAGAATGGATAACCCATCAACGATCAAGTGTTAAACCTTCGACAGTAGCTATATCTGTTAGGTTTGCTAAAAATCAAATACTGCCTGAGTTTGGTAAGTTGAAGTTAACGGATATTTCTGTCCCATACTGCCAGAAAGTCTTAAGCAAATGGCATGCAAAATATAAGATGTGGGATTCTATTCGAAAACAGACTGGACAAATTTTAGCCTATGGCGTTTCTATGGAATATATTGATAGTAACCCTATGAGAAAAACAATGCGTCCTAAGCATAAAGAGTATGAGGAAAAACGAAAGTTCTATACTAAGGATGAATTGAATACCTTGCTAAATGCATTCAAGGACTTTGGAAACACTAAGCAATATGCTTTCTTCAGATTACTAGCATATACTGGGATGAGAAAAAGCGAAGTTCTTGCATTACAGTGGAAAGATATTGATATGTTTAATAAGGAACTGCATGTTAACAAAACAGTTGCGATTGATGAACATAAGAATATCATAATCCAAACACCTAAAACCAAAGCCTCAAGGAGAACGATTTCTCTTGATAAAGGGACTTTAGCAATCTTAAATGACTGGAAGATGCAACAAAAAACTGAATATCTTAAACTAGGCTATAATACGAGCTCAGAAGAGCAATATGTTTTTACAACACTTAAAAACACGCTATACATTCCAAACACTGTGAATGATTGGTTAAGATATATTTTGAAAAAGTATAACTTACCTCGTATTACGCCTCATGGGTTCAGACATACCCATGCTAGTTTGCTATTAGAAGCTGGAGAATCTGTTAAGGTAGTTCAACAACGATTAGGGCATGAAAATAGTAAAGTGACATTAGACATCTATGCACACATTACAAACAACGCACCTAAGAAAACGGGACAAGAGTTTGCTGATATGATGGCTCATCAGTAAAAAAGCTAGTCAAAACCTGGTCATTTCTAATATCAAGGCAAAATAAAAAAGCTAGAATCCTTATACATCAAGGGTTCTAGCTCCTATAACAGGTTTAACCTACACTGCCTTCCATCTCATAACTAATCAACCGATTCAACTCAACCGCATATTCCATCGGTAATTCTTTCGTAAATGGTTCAACAAAGCCCATAACAATCATTTCTGTCGCTTCGGCTTCAGACAAGCCGCGACTCATTAGATAATATAATTGTTCTTCAGAAATTTTTGAAACTTTGGCTTCGTGTTCTAAGGACACTTGGCTGTTATGGATTTCGTTAAATGGAATTGTATCTGATTTTGATTTTTCGTCCATGATAATCGTGTCACATTCGATGTGGGAAATCGAGCCTGCGCTGTCTTTGCCAAAAGTCACTTGGCCACGGTAGTTAACTTCGCCGCCGTCTTTAGCAATTGATTTTGAAACAATTGAGCTAGAGGTATTCGGCGCATTGTGAATCATTTTGGCCCCAGTATCTTGGATTTGGTTAGCACCAGCAAAGGCAATCGATAACATCGTGCCACGGGCACCTTTGCCATCTAAGTAAACGCTTGGGTATTTCATGGTTGTTTTAGCTCCTAGGTTCCCATCAATCCATTCGACAGTGGCACCTTCGTAAGCTTTAGCACGTTTGGTTACTAAGTTGTAGACGTTATCTGACCAGTTTTGAATAGTGGTATAACGACAATAAGCATCTTTTCTAGTGAAAATTTCTACGATGGCCGCATGCAAGCTGTTACTTGAATACGTGGGTGCCGTACAGCCTTCGACATAGTGAACGCTGGCCCCTTCATCGACAATAATCAAGGTCCGTTCAAATTGGCCGGTATTTTCAGCGTTGATTCGGAAATATGTTTGTAATGGTACATCGACTCGAACGCCTTTTGGTACATAAATAAAGGTTCCACCTGACCAAACAGCTGAGTTTAAAGCGGCCAGTTTATTATCTGTTGGCGGCACAAGTTTTGAAAAATACTCTTTGAATAAATCAGGATATTCTTTTAAAGCAGAGTCAGTATCTGTAAAAATGATGCCTAATTTTTCAAATTCTTCTTTCATGTTGTGGTAAACAACTTCTGATTCATATTGAGCAGAAGCCCCAGCTAGATAAGCACGCTCAGCTTCAGGAATCCCAATTTTTTCAAAGGTTTCTTTGATTTTATCAGGTACATCATCCCAATCGCGTGCGGGTTTGTCACTCGGTTTTTGGTAATATTTAATTTTACTAAAGTCAATATCTGACAGGTCTGGACCCCATTCTTGCATGGGCATTTTATTGAATTGTTCTAACGATTTTAAACGGAAGTCAAGCATCCATTCTGGTTCGCCTTTCACGCGAGAAATTTCGCGAACGACGTCTTCTGTTAGGCCGTCTCCGGTACTAAAGACTGGTTCCACATCGTCGTGAAAGCCAAATTTATATTCTTCTAATTCAGGTACTGTACTCAATTCGTCGTCACCCTTTCTTTATTTTTCACAATGTAAATGACCGGCTTCGCCTTGGCCGTTATTAGCAACAGCCTGCTCTAAGGCTTTCCAAGCCAAGGTTGCACATTTGATCCGAGCTGGAAATTTAGCTACGCCGCTTAACATTGCTGCATCGCCTAATTTTTCATCTTCGGCCACTTCATTTCCTTGAACAAGTTGAGAAAAATCCTCTGCTAAGGCCGTTGCTTCGGCGATTGTTTTTCCTAATACCGCATCAGTCATCATACTAGCACTTGCTGTACTGATAGAACAGCCACTTCCTTGAAAGGCGATATCTTTAATCACACCGTCTTCAATGGCCACATCCAGTTCAATCACATCTCCACAAGTAGGATTATTCAGTTCAATTGTTTGGCTAGACGCATCTAGCGTTCCGTGGTGATGTGGGTGGCTAGAATGGTCCAAAATGACTTGGCGATATAAGTTATCTAATTTAGAAAGTGCCATGCTGGAAAAACTCCTTTGTCGCTTTAATCGCTTCAACTAAGCGATCTGCGTCTTCTTTGGTATTGTATAAATAAAAACTTGCCCGTGCGGTTGCTGGCACGCTCAAATAGTTTAATAGCGGTTGCGCGCAATGGTGACCCGCTCTGACAGCGACCCCTTCCATATCTAACGCCGTAGCCACATCATGTGGATGTAAACCGTCAATATTAAAAGCAATCACACCTGTGTGGTCTTTTGGATTCTGTGGACCATAAATCGTCAAGCCCTCGATAGCTTGCAACTTCGGCAAAACATAGTGAACAAGGGCTGCTTCATGTTGATGAATGGCCTCTAAACCAATTTCTGTTAAATAATCAATGGCGGCACCTAAGGCAATTGCCCCAGCAATATTAGGTGTGCCAGCTTCAAATTTCCATGGAAGCTCTTTCCAAGTACTTTCTTGAAGATGAACAAAGTCAATCATTTCGCCACCAAATTCCACAGGTTCCATTTGTTCCAATAAATGACGTTTGCCATAAAGGACACCAATTCCAGTTGGTCCACACATTTTGTGACCACTAAATGCATAAAAATCAGCATCGATGGCTTGAACGTCCACAGGCATATGAGGAACTGTTTGCGCGCCGTCTACCACCATCACAGCGCCATTTTGATGAGCTAATTGTGTTAATTCTTCGATTGGATTAATGACCCCTAACACATTTGAAACATGAGCAATCGAAACAATTTTCGTTTTTTCTGTAATTTGTTGACGTGCACTTGCCATGTCTAAAAAGCCGTCTTCAGTGACGTCTATATACTTCAAAATGGCTCCTGTACGTTGGGCTAATTGTTGCCAGGGAATAATGTTTGAATGATGTTCCATGTAAGATATGACGATTTCATCCCCGGCTGTAACTGCCAAGTCACCATAACTTTTGGCAATCCAATTCAAACTGGTTGTTGTTCCTCGTGTAAATAAAACTTCCGCTGTTTCTTTGGCATGGATAAATTGGCGAACCTTTTCGCGGGAGGCTTCATAGTCCTTCGTTGCTCGTTCGGCTAACGTGTGCACCCCACGATGAACATTGGCATTATCGGTTTCATAATAATGTCGTAAAACATCTAACACTGCCGTTGGTTTTTGGGTTGTTGCAGCATTGTCTAAATAAACTAGCGGTTCATCATTAACTTCTTGAAATAAAATAGGAAACGATTGACGAATGGTTGCTGCATCCATCATGCGTTTAACTTCCCTTCAATTACTTCTACAAATTCATTTTGTACTTCTTTAACTGGAATTGCTGTAATGACAGAACCTAGGAAGCCACGAATCACCAAACGTTCCGCTTCTTCTTTACGCAAGCCGCGGCTCATTAAATAATACATTTCTTCTGGATCTACTCGACCAACGCTGGCTGCGTGTCCGGCAGTCACTTCATTTTCATCAATTAAAAGAATTGGATTGGCATCACCACGAGCTTTATCAGACAGCATTAAAACACGACTTTCTTGCTGTGCGTCGGCTCCTTTTGCGCCTTTTAAAATGTGGCCAATTCCGTTAAACGTTAAAGTACCACGTTCACGAATGACTCCATGTTGTAAAATATGACCAATCGAATGTGGCGCTTTGTTTGTCACTCGTGTGTCGATGCCTTGTGTTTGTTTACCTGCACTAATTGCAACAACTTTAACTTCTGAATGAGCGCCTTCGCCAACTAAATCAGAATCAAAATCAGCCACAACATCGCCATCATTCATGACGCCTAGAGCCCAATCAACAGAGGCATCCCGCATAATATAGCCACGACGATTCATATAAGTCGTTACAGTTTGCCCTAATTGATCCACGGCTGAGTATTTAACTTTTGCGCCATCTTTCGCAATCACTTCCACAACGATATTTCCAGAAGCTTTCTCTGCGTGATGACCAGTTGATTGAAAACGTTCTAAATAACTGAATTCACTATGATTATCTGCAACGATTAAAACATGTTTAAAGAAAGGTTGGTTGCTATCTGAATCCTGAATAAACAAAGATTCAATTGGCTCTTCAATCACTACGTTTTTAGGAACGTATAAGAAAACGCCACTATTCATGAAAGCTGCATGAGCTGCTGTCAGCTTATCTTCTTCTGGTAATACGGCTTTAGTCATATAGTATTCTTTAACTAATTCTGGGTGCTCTTGTAAAGCAGTAAAAATGTCTGTAAAAATTACCCCTTGTTCCGCTAATGAGGCTGGCAATTGCTCAAAAGCATGAAAAGATCCTTGTTGAACAATTAAAGGATTGTCTTTCATTTGATCAAAACTTGCGACATTTCCTTCAGAAGGCACATAACTTTCCATGTGAACATTTAATAAAGGCCAACGATGAAATTTCACACGATCAATATGTGGTAACTCACTTTCGTCAGCGTTTCTTAAAGCCGTTGTTCGCAATTCAGTCATCCAAGCTGGTTCTTCATGTTCTAGTGAAAAAGCGGTGACTTCGTCAAGATAATCCATTAGATTTACTTTTTTCATTTATCTTGTCCTCCTTACGCTTCTTCTTTGTAATCAATACCTAATTCTTGGCTGATACCAGCATAGCCTTCTGTTTCTAAACGTTTTGCCAAATCAGCCCCACCGGTTTTCACAACGCGGCCTTCCATCATGATATGAACAACATCCGGCGTGATATAGTTCAATAAGCGTTGGTAATGGGTAATAATTAACGCACCAAAGTTCTCGCCGCGCATTTCATTAACCCCTTTAGAAACTACTTTTAACGCATCGATATCTAAGCCTGAATCAATTTCATCTAAAATGGCAAACGTTGGCTCTAACATCAATAATTGTAAAATTTCATTTCGTTTTTTCTCGCCGCCAGAAAAACCTTCGTTTAAGTAACGCTCAGCCATTTCTTCAGGCATATTTAATAATTCCATTTTGCTATCTAATTTTTTTAAGAACTGCATGACTGACATTTTGTTGTCTTCGTCACGTTTTGCATTGATTGCTGCACGCATGAATTCAGCGTTGGTAATCCCTGGAATTTCACTTGGGTATTGCATTGCTAAGAATAAGCCTAAGCGAGCGCGTTCGTCTACTTCTAAATCTAAAACGTTGACGCCGTCAAACAGAATTTCTCCTTCTGTGACTTCGTAGTTAGGATTTCCCATAATTGCTGCTGATAAAGTAGATTTACCAGTTCCATTAGGTCCCATAATTGCATGGATTTCTCCAGTATTAATTGTTAAATCGACTCCTTTTAGAATCTTTTTATCTTCAATTGATACGTGTAAATTTTTGATTTCTAACACAGACATGTACAATTCCCTCCAACTTGTTTTAATCGTTTTTCCGTTCTCACTCATTTTAGCCTAATTGAGAATGAATCGCAAATTACAATTGCTAAAAATAACAACTCTTATCATCAAATTTTAGGATTCAATTTGTGAAGGAAAATTTTAAAAGGCTGATATTTCAAAGTTTCTCTATATTTTTAAGTGATCCTCCCTACACAAAGAAAAAAATTCTGGTAGAATAAAAAAATTTATTCAAGAAAGCGTTTTCTTGGATAATTACTTTAGAATGACTTTCGCAAAGAGAGCGTTGAGATACGCCTTCATCATCTATACAAAAAAATCCAGAGCATTTGCTTCTCTGGATTCAATAATTTTTATTAGTGATTGGTTTTATACTTCTAAAAGTTCTTGTTCTTTTTCAGCAGTAATCGCATCGATATTTTTGATGCTATCATCTGTTAATTTTTGAACATCTTTTTCAAATGAACGTAATTCATCTTCAGTGATGTCGCCATTTTTTTGAGCTTTTTTCAACTCATCCATTGCATCACGACGAACGTTACGGACAGCAACTTTTGAGTTTTCCGCTTCTTTTTTCACGTCTTTGGCTAATTCTTTCCGACGTTCTTCCGTTAATTGTGGAATCACTAAACGGATGACATTTCCATCATTGGTTGGGCTAATGCCGATATCACTCATTTGAATAGCTTTTTCAATGTCAGCGATAGAATTTTTGTCAAACGGTGTAATCATTAATACACGTGCTTCTGGGATATTGATACTTGCTAATTGGTTAACTGGTGTTGGTGCACCATAATATTCTACTTGAATACGGTCTAATAGACTTGCGTTCGCACGACCAGCACGAATTTGACCTAATTCACGGCGTAAGCTTTCTTCCGCTTTTGTCATTTTTTCTTTGGCTGTTGCTAAAACTTCTTTAGACATTCTTTATTTCCCCCTTACAGTTGTTCCGATATTTTCACCAAGGATGGCACGACGGATATTTCCTGCTTCATTTAGGTTAAAGACAACTAAAGGAATATCGTTATCCATACTTAATGAGCTTGCTGTTGAATCCATTACTTGCAGCCCTTTAGAAATAACATCTAAATGTGTTAGTTCTTCAAATTTTGTCGCTGTTTCATCCACACGTGGATCTGCAGAATAAACACCATCAACATTGTTCTTCGCCATTAAGATGACGTCCGCATCTACTTCTGCAGCTCGTAACGCAGCCGTTGTATCTGTCGAGAAGTAAGGATTTCCTGTTCCTCCGGCAAAAATAACAACGCGGCCTTTTTCTAAATGACGTTCTGCACGACGACGAATGTATGGTTCTGCAATTTGACGCATTTCAATTGATGTTTGAACACGTGTAGGCACACCAAGATTTTCTAATGTATCTTGCAATGCTAAGGCATTCATCACAGTAGCTAACATGCCCATATAATCTGCTTGTGCACGTTCCATGCCCATTTGAGCACCAATTTGTCCACGCCAGATGTTTCCGCCGCCAACCACGATGGCCATTTCGATACCTAATTCATGGACCTCTTTAATTTCTTGGACGATTTCTTTAATGACTGGTGGTTTAATGCCAAAACCGTCTTCTCCGGCTAGCGCTTCTCCACTTAACTTTAATACGACACGTTGATACTTAGGTTTAACCATCATAATTCCCTCCAAGATTCTCTAAAAATCATTCAATTCCTCATTTAGATGACTTTTCACCAAAATGATTTTTTAGACCAAGCAGTGCGATCCACTGGTTTTGCCTAAAAAAAGGGAGCGCATATCAAAGTTATGCGTTCCCAAATGGCTGAAAGACTGCCTTGAATCAAGCAGTAATCAATTTATGCAGCTTCCTTTGGGGATCGCTGTCTGTTTAGATACTTATGATTCACGGCTTTTCAACCGAGCGTTTGATGCTCTTAGTTTTTCATTTGGCTCATTACTTCATCCGCAAAGTTATCTTCACGTTTTTCGATACCTTCGCCAACTTCAAAACGTACGAATGATTTCACTTCGCCGCCTTTAGAAGCAACAAATTTTTCGACAGTCATATCTGGATCTTTAACAAATGGTTGGTCAACCAAAGCGATTTCTGCTTTGAATTTTTGTAGACGACCAACAACCATTTTTTCAACGATATTTGCTGGTTTACCTTCGTTTAATGCTTGTTCAGTTAACACAGCTTTTTCGTGTTCTAATTCTTCTTGAGGAATTTGAGATTCATTGACATAGCGAGGGTTGATTGCCGCGATGTGCATAGCAACATCTTTCGCTACTTCTTCGTCAGTTGTGCCATCGATAACTGTTAATACAGCAATACGGCCACCCATGTGTAAGTAAGCGCCAAATGCAGCATTGTCAGCTTTTTCGACAACTTCAAAACGACGGAAGCTGATTTTTTCACCGATAACAGTTGTTGCTTCGATTAAATCAGATTCGATTGTGCCTTTTTCAGTTTTAATAGCCATTGCTTCTTCCATCGTAGCTGGTTTGTTTTCAGCAACTTTAGTCGCAATATCTTTAACTAAATCTTGGAACATTTCGTTTTTAGAAACGAAGTCAGTTTCTGAGTTTACTTCAACGATTGCTGCAACGTTACCTACAGTTGCTACGTTTGCTAAACCTTCAGCCGCAATGCGGTCATTTTTCTTCGCTGCTTTAGCCATACCATTTTCACGTAAAAAGTCTACGGCTTTTTCCATGTCGCCTTCTACTTTTACTAATGCTTTTTTAGCGTCCATCATTCCAACGCCAGTCATATCGCGTAATTCTTTTACCATTTTAGCTGTAACGTCTGCCATTATTTGTGTCCTCCTCGGATATTATCAATTCTTTTTAAAAAAGCTATCTCAAAGGAGAATCAGGCTTTTTGTCGCCTAGCCTTTGAGACAGCTCCGTAATCATTATTATTCAGCTGATTCGTTATTTCCTTCAACAACATCAACGATTTCTTCGATTGAAGTTGCTTCTGGTGTTTCTTCAACGAATAACTCTTCAGTTGCTTGGTCTTCCCCTTGGTTACCTTCGATGAAAGCGTCAGCCATTTTAGCAGTGATTAATTTCACAGCGCGGATTGCATCATCATTTGAAGGGATTACAACATCGATCTCATCAGGATCACAGTTTGTATCAACCATTGCAACGATTGGAATGTTTAATTTGTGTGCTTCTTGAACAGCAATGCGTTCTTTACGTGGGTCAACGATGTACATTACATCTGGAATTCTTGGCATATCAGCGATACCACCTAAGAATTTTTCTAAACGTTCACGTTCTTTGTTTAAGCCAGCAACTTCTTTCTTAGGTAAAACTTCGAAAGTGCCGTCTTCTTCCATTGCATTGATTTTTTTCAAGCGAGCAATACGTTTTTGGATTGTATCCCAGTTAGTTAACGTACCACCTAACCAACGATGGTTTACATAGTATTGACCAGCGCGGATTGCTTCATCTTTGATTGCTTCTTGTGCTTGTTTTTTAGTTCCTACGAATAAAGCAACGCCGCCTTCTTCTGCAACGTTTTTCATGTAATCGTAAGCTGCATCTACTAATTTCACTGTTTTTTGTAAGTCAATGATGTAGATACCGTTTCTTTCTGTGAAGATATATTTCTTCATTTTTGGGTTCCAGCGACGAGTTTGGTGACCAAAGTGTACGCCGGCTTCTAGTAATTGTTTCATAGAAATTACTGCCATGTTGTGTTTCCTCCAGTTTGGTTTTTATTTTCCTCTTCTTTTCGTCAACTCCTTGAAGAACTACCGTAGTAGCACCACTTCGCAGATGGAAAAGAATGTGGATTTCGTGTGTGAAAATCACACCTTTAACAGTATAAGATATTTTCAGAAAAATAGCAAGCCTTAAAACTAGAAATGTCGCTCCTAATGCGCTTGCCAAACAAGATGACATTCTTCGTTTCCCGTTTCATCGATGGTTCGCTTTTGTTGGACAAAGCCTTGTTTTTGATAAAAGGCATAAGCTGCTTGATTTTTCCTGTAAACAGCCAAAGATAAGAGGTCCTGTTCTTCTTTTGCTACTTGCAGTAATTTCTGACCGATGCCCTTCCCTTGAAACGCTTTTTTTATAAAAATTCCTGCGATATAGTTATCCATTAATCCTAAAAACCCAATTATCTGATCCTCTTCTTCTGCTAAGATCAGTGTTGCTTTTGGTAACGCAGTGCGGACAAATGCTTTATTTTCTTGCCAATAAGTTGGCGCGACAAATGGATGAGCTTCTAGATTCGTTTGCAGCCAAATAGCCATAATGGTTTCTAATTCTTTTTCTGTTAACTGGGTTGTCTTTTTGATAGTCAGCATTTTTTGACACTCATTTCTGTTATTGATTATTTTCAAAATAAAACATTAACACGCCCGCTGCGATAGCGACATTCAATGATTCTGCTTGACCTTTCATTGGAATATAAAGATTTTTCGTGGTTTCTGCTAACAATTCTGGCGAAACCCCGCTACCTTCATTGCCTAAAATCAACGCATAATTTTCCACTGCCTCTTGTTCATAATAAGCAATCGCAGCTTCATTTAGTTCTGTACCGAAAACTGGTAGACCTTGCTTCTTGAATGCCTGAACCACTTCAGTCAACTCTCGTTGGAGAACTGGTAAATGATAGTGGCTTCCCTGCATTGAGCGCAACACTTTTGTATTGTAAATATCTGCTGTGCCCTTACCTAAAATCACGCCTGCTAAACCCGCTGCATCAGCTGTGCGAATCATCGTACCAACATTACCAGGGTCTTGGATATTATCTAAAAGTAACCAACCACCTTTAAAAGAAAGCGACTGCTCTTGTTGCGTTTCCAAGGTGACAATTGCCAAAATTCCTTGTGAAGTTGGCAGCTCCGACAAGCTATTTAAAACCTCATCACTAACAAAAATTAATTTTTCTGTTTCTTGTTCAGCTAACCAAGTTCCCCATTCTTGTTGACCTCTTTGGTTAAACAAAATCCACTGGACATCGGCATTGGCCTTCACAGCTTCTTCAACTAAATGAAATCCTTCTATTATATATTGGTTCAGTTCTTCTCGGTACTTCTTTTTGTGTAATTTTTTCCATTCTTTTAATTGGTTATTTTTCGTTGATGTAATTTCTTTCATAAGTCACCTCGCCTTTGTATTATAGCATGCTTCTAGCTTGCTTGGATACTTGCTAGAACCAAGAAAAATCGCTATCATAAAGAAAAAAGCAAAGGAAGTGTCTCTCATGGAAAAACTAAGAATGAATGTACAAGGGCGTGTCCAAGGTGTTGGCTTCCGCTACATGACAAAAATGGTGGCAGATCAATTAGGTGTCACTGGTTCGGTGAAGAACGAAGACGACGGGTCCGTTTCAATCACAGCAATTGCACCTGAAGACATAATGGAAACATTTATCAAAAAAATCAAAGATTCCCCCAGTCCAGCGGGACGTGTAACGTATGTTGATATTCAAGAAGACCCTTTGTTAGAAGAAACGGAACAATTTAAAGTGATTCAATAAACTTACTTTCTAACGATTGATTTCTTTGGGAAGAAGCCTTGAACAGCAAGTAGTTCCTGCTTTTTATTGATTTTTGTAAGAGCTTCTTTTCGATTTTGATTGAAAAAGAGCGCTGTTTCAAGTATAGTTAACCATGTAAAAATTTTTTAGAAAAGGACCGAATTACATGCGTAAATTAAACCGATGGCTTTACGGCTCTGGCTTACTATTTTTAGTAATGTTTTTATCAGGCTGTGTGAAAACAGGAGCAGATGGACAACCAACTGGTGAAGGTTTTGTCTATAACTTCCTTGTTTTACCGATGAGTAATGCAATTACTTATCTTGTCGATAACTTTAATTGGAACTATGGTTGGGCGATTATTTTTATCACCATTATTGTACGGATCATTATTTTACCGTTAGGCTTACATCAATCGAAAAAAAGCTTTATCCAAACGGAAAAAATGCAAGCAATCAAACCCCAAGTGGATGTTGCACAAGCAAAAATGAAACAAGCAAGTACGCGTGAAGAACAAATGGCCGCACAAGCAGAACTACAAAAGATTTATAAAGAAAACAATGTGAGTATGGTTGGCGGAATTGGTTGTTTGCCTTTATTAATTCAAATGCCTATTTTCTCTTCTCTGTTCTTTGCTGCTCGTTATACAAAAGGTATTGCCACGGCAAGCTTCTTAGGAATGAATTTAGGGCAACCAAATATGATTTTAGTGGCATTAGCTGGTTTAGCCTATTTAGCTCAAGGTTATATTTCAATGATTGGTATTCCTGAAGAACAAAAGAAAACAATGAAATCAATGCTGATTGTTTCACCATTAATGATTGTTTTCATGTCCTTTAGCTCACCTGCAGGCGTAGCGCTTTACTGGGTAGTTGGTGGTATTTTCACATGTATTCAATCTGCCATCACAAATATCCTCTTACGTCCAAGAATTAAAAAACAAGTACAAGAAGAATTGAAAAATAACCCACCAAAACAAGTGGTTACTCCTATTAAGGATGTGACACCAAAAGAAACAAACAAA
This sequence comes from Enterococcus sp. DIV1316a, assembly GCF_050536915.1. Taxonomy (NCBI): domain Bacteria; kingdom Bacillati; phylum Bacillota; class Bacilli; order Lactobacillales; family Enterococcaceae; genus Enterococcus; species Enterococcus sp. DIV1316a. Next base: position 1,930,220 of record NZ_CP172913.1, read on the forward strand.
GTAACACAAAAAACGAACCAACCAAAAGCAAACGGCAATAAAGGTCGCAATGCTGGAAAACAAAAACGTAAATAAAAAAAGGATCGCCTCTAAACGGCGATCCTTTTTTTACTTCAATTCTTTCCCAGTCATCTCTTCAATAGTTCGAATAGACTTTGGACCAAAGCCATGCAACGAAAGTAACGCTTTTCGGCCTCGTGCGTAGAGTTCATCCACACTGTCGATTTTTTCATTCGTTAGCACACGAACAGCTGGCTTTGATAATTGTGTTAAAATTTGTTCAAACGTTGTTTCTAGCATGCTGTCGGTTCCTCCTTAGCGGTCGAAAAACAGCGCTTTTTATTTTACAATTAATAAATCTAAGCTAGCAATTGATAACGCCATTTTAGCAATTTGCATTAATTGTTTTAATCGGTTTTGTTTGACTTTTTCATCCTCAACCATAACCATCGTTTCATTGAAGTACGCATCAATTAACGGACGTAGATTTACTAGTGCTTCATAGTTTTCTGCAATCGTGCGTGTCGCAAAAGCTTCAGATAAATCGTTAACCGCTTGATACAGTTCTTTTTCTGCCTTATTTTCAAACAGACTTGGATCAATCCCTTCTTCAGTATCACCTAAAAGTTCTTGACCTTTTTTCGCTAAATTAATAACACGCGTTAAGGCTTCCATTGATGGTTTAAAATCTTGATCTTCAAAACGGCTTTTTAAAATATTCGCTGAAGCAAATAATTTCGATAAATCGGCTTGCTCAGCAGACACCACTGCATCGATAATGTCATGGCGAACATTTTTTGTCATTAATAATTGACGTAAGCGAGCTTTCACAAATTCAACGACTTCTGCTTGTCCTTCGTTTAGTAAAACGCCATATTTCTCAACATCTTGATTCACTGCTTCATCAACTTCTGTTTGTAATTGAACTAATGGGAAGGTCCAGCCTTTATCTTCAATAATTCGGATAACGCCATAGGTTTGACGACGAAGTGCATAAGGATCGTTAGAACCTGTTGGAATCATACCAACTGAGAAGAATGAAAAGACGCTGTCAAGCTTATCGGCTAAGGCTAAAACAGCCCCGATTGCTGTTTCTGGCAATTCACCTTCACTGGAAGTTGGTAGATAATGTTCTCGAATCGCCGTTGCTACGGCTGGTTTTTCGCCTTGTAATAAGGCATATTTTTCTCCCATAATTCCTTGTAATTCTGGGAATTCACCAACCATATTTGTTACTAAGTCAAATTTATAAATTTCAGAGGCACGTTTTAAATCTTCCAATTCATCCTCAGATAAGCCAACTTTTCGACCAATGATTTGTGCAATTAAAGCAACCCGTTGCATTTTTTCATAAATTGAGCCAATCTTTTCATGGAAAGTCACATTTTTTAGTTTTTCAACACATGCTTCAATCGTTAATTTTTTATCTTCATTGTAAAAGAATTCTGCATCTTCTAAACGAGCAATTAACACTTTTTCATTTCCTTTAATCACGTTTTCAAGGTGAACATTATCCCCATTGCGAACAGCGATAAAATGCGGCATTAATAAGCCTTGGTCGTTACGAACTTCAAAGTAACGTTGGTGTTCTTTCATAGAAGTCACTAATACTTCATCTGGAACAGATAAATATTTTTCATCAAAACTGCCTACAAATGCAGTTGGATATTCCACTAAATTCGTAACTTCTTCCAATAACTCTTCATCTAAAGCTAACTGCCAATTTTTTTCTGCAGCGAGAGCGTTCGCTTGATCAACAATCATTTGTTTCCGTTCATTCGGTTGAACCACTACAAATTGTTCTTTTAATTTTGTTTCATATTCATTAGCGTGTTGGAACGTCACATCGTCTCCCAAGAAACGGTGGCCACGAGAAGTTTGCCCTGTCGTCACGTCTAACACGTTGAAAGGAATTACTTCATCATCAAGTAGTGCCACAATCCAATGAATTGGACGAATATATTCGAAATCATAGTTTGCCCAGTGCATTGTTACCGGGAAAGTTAGACTTGTAATCACGTCATTTAATTTTGTTAATACCTCTTTGGCACTTTGGCCTTTGGTAAACTTCGTCACATAGACATATTCGACACCATTTAATTCTTTGAAAACAATGTCCTCAGTTGTAACTCCTTGGCCGCGTACAAAACCTTGTGCAGCTTTTGACCAATTTCCTTCAGCATCTAAAGCAATTTTTTTCGCTGGACCTTTTACTTCTTCTTCAACATCCGCTTGTTTTTCAGGAATCGCAGTTACTTTCACGGCTAAACGACGAGGTGTGGCAAAGGATTGCACTGTTTCATAGTCTAAATGATGTTCATCTAAAAATTTGATTACTTTTTCTTCAAGTTGGATACGGCTTGGTGTGACAACATGTGCGGGCATTTCTTCTAAGCCAATTTCTAATAATAAATCTTTTGCCATGTTATTCTGCCTCCTTGGATACACTTTGATCTTTATTTAATAATGGGAACCCTAATTTTTCACGTTCAGCCACAAAAATTTTCGCTACGGAACGAGCCATATTCCGAATGCGGGCTAAATATCCTGCACGTTCCGTTACAGAGACAGCGCCGCGAGCATCTAATAAATTGAATGTATGGCTACATTTTAAAATATAATCATAGGCTGGGTGAACTAAGCTTTCTTCAATACAGCGTTTAGCTTCTTTTTCAAATTTGTCAAAGTTTTCTAAAAGCATTTCTTGGTTACTAATTTCAAAGGAATATTTTGAATGTTCATATTCAGGTTGCACAAAAATTTCACCATATTTAACGCCTTGTGTCCATTCTAAATCATAGACACTTTCGACTTCTTGGATATATGATGCTAAGCGTTCTAACCCGTAAGTAATTTCAGAAGTGACAGGATGACATTGTAAGCCCCCGACTTGTTGGAAATACGTAAATTGGGTAATTTCCATGCCATCTAACCAAACTTCCCAACCTAAACCAGCACAGCCCATTGAAGGATTTTCCCAGTTATCTTCTACAAAACGAATGTCATGTTCTAATGGATCAATTCCTAATAATTTCAAACTTTCTAGATAAAGTTCTTGGATATTTTCAGGAGAAGGCTTCATTACAACTTGGAATTGATGATGTTGGTATAGACGGTTTGGATTTTCACCATAGCGTCCATCAGCTGGACGACGAGAAGGTTCTACGTAGGCAGCATTCCATGGTTCAGGTCCAATGGCACGTAAAAACGTGTAAGGACTCATGGTGCCGGCTCCCTTTTCTGTATCATAGGCTTGCATTAACATACAGCCATTAGATGACCAAAATTTTTGCAAGGTTAAAATCATTTCTTGTACGGTTAACTTGTTTTTCATTGTTTTCCTCCTTGGAATATTTTTTATAGACATAGGGATTGGCTTTGCTTCGGGAATGTAAATTTAAAAAGGGCTACAGAGAAACAATTTTGTAGAATGGGATAATTTTTATGCTGTTCATCATCTACTCTGTCGCCTTTGCGCCAATTGAGCTTTTTTGAATAAACGTTACTATTTTTTCTTTTGGTGTTAACTGTTTGCTTTTTTTATTCGGTTACAACGTTCCCTTTGGTCACCTTGTGCTGTTCATCATCTACTCCATGTTTTTGGCTAAGCAGTTTGTTTTAACATAGAGGAGACAACGTTCCCTTTGGTCACCTTGTACTGTTCATCATCTACTCTGTCGCATTTGCGCCAATCGTAGTGATTCACAGCAAAAAGTCCCCATGCCTATTAATAGACATAGGGACGAATAATTATCGCGGTTCCACCCTACTTCCGATGTGTTCATCGGCAGCTTCGTTTGTCGTACTCCAAAGTGCCTTTCAAAAGTTCCGTGTTTCTGGCTCCCACTCTCCCAGATTCGCTTAACAGAGGGTTCTTTTTACTTCTCTTTTTCTTCGTACGTATTTAACTTCTCTATCATAATACGGTGTCTGAGGGAAGTTGTCAAATTTTTTTAGAAAAACGTCTGCTTGTTTACGTTTATTTTTCTTCCTTCTTTCGTGGCGGAATTTTTAACGTATTTTCCCACGTTTTCATTTGATCAATAAATTTTTTACTTTTTAAGTGCAAACCAACATATTCATCGTATAACATATCAATCGTTTCTCGAATACTTTTCTTAGTTTCTTCTTTTACTTGAATGTTTTGGACTTTTTCATAGGAGACTTGCGCAAATAAGCGAATAAAATGAATCGCTCTAGGATCTGCATGGTAGCGCTGTTCATCTAAATGCCAATGTTTTTCACAAAGCACACCGCTATACTTTGAAGAGTAGTCAAATTTCCCTTGTGTTTCGCCACAAGCCACACAATGATGCCATTCTGGTCGTACACCAAACCGTTCTAACAATTGAATTTCAAAAATATTTGTAATGATTTCCGGATCTTTTTGCTCATTTAAAGCGGATAATGCCATGTGGGTAAATTGAAATAAGTTCGGATCATAGTGCTGATCTTCAATTGCTGCATCGACTAAGTTTAAAATATATGTTCCATATGCGTTAATAAATATGTCTTGTTGAATGTTTCGAAAAGGTTGAACTTCTTTGCTGCTATTGAGAAAAGATAAGCCTTCTTCTCTAAAGTTCCCGATGTAGACGGCTTCTGTAAATGGCAGAATCGCTGGCAAAAGAGGATTATTTTTTCGATGCGCGCCTTTCACAAAAAACATCAATTTTCCATAGGATTCTGTAAAAATTTTGACGAGTTTATCCTTTTCTTTAAAATCCTTCGTAAATAAAATAATGCCTTTGGTCTCCCCTAATGCCATTCAATTCACTTCCATTTCTTATGTAAATTAGTGTAGTGTTTGGAAAGTTCGTTTATACACTCGCTTCCCAAACACTACTTTCTTAATATTCTTCTTTGCGATAACCAAAATCTTGTAAATAGATTTTTTTGTCACGCCAGTCTTTTTGGACTTTTACCCACAGCTCCAAATACACTTTGTCATCTAATAAATATTCAATATCTTGACGCGCCTTGGTACCAATTTGTTTCAGCATTTTTCCGCCTTTGCCAATAATGATACCTTTTTGACTGTCCCGTTCCACAATAATGGTTGCTTGGACATGGACTTTATCGTTTTCATCCCGTTTCATTGAGTCCACAACGACAGCGACAGAATGAGGAATCTCATCTCTTGTTAAAAGTAACACTTTTTCACGAATTAATTCGGAAACGATAAAATATTCTGGATGATCCGTAATTTGGTCATCAGGGAAATACTGTGGTCCTTCTGGCATTTGCTCAACGAGAACATCCATCAAATGCTCAAAATTATTTCCTTCAGTGGCAGAAATGGGAATAATTTCTTTAAAGTCCATTTGTTTCGAATAGTCTTCAATGATACTCAATAAATCATCTGGATGGACTTTGTCAATTTTATTAATAATCAAGTAGACTGGACTATTATTATTTTTCAATCGTTCAATAATAAAGTCGTCACCTTTCCCGCGTTTTTGATCAGCACTTACCATAAATAAAGTAGCATCTACTTCACGCATCGCATTATAGGCACTTTCCACCATGAAATCGCCTAAGCGGTGTTTAGGTTTGTGAATCCCTGGAGTATCGATAAAAACAATTTGTGCTTCAGGAATTGTATAAATTCCTTGAATCTTATTACGAGTTGTTTGTGCTTTGTCACTCATAATTGCAATTTTTTGGCCGACAATTCGATTTAACAATGTTGATTTTCCAACATTTGGTCTGCCGACAATGGCTACGAAACCAGATTTATGTTCAGTTGTCATTGTATTTCTCCTCTTATTTCCACATTTGAATGATTTGTAAAATTTTTGGTACAAATAGAATTAGTCCTACTAGCACTGCGAAACCGGCTGTTAATAAAACAGCTCCTGCGGCCATGTCTTTAACTTTTTTTCCGATTGGATGAAAGTGAAAATCCGTAAACATATCTACGACATTTTCAAAAATTGTGTTGATAATTTCTGCCAACCAGACAAGAAAAACAGCCAATAGCAACCACAGCCATTCAGCAAGTGTTAAGGAAAACAAGAAACCAAACACAATGGCCGTGACACCAAACGCCACATGTTTGCGCATATTACGTTCTTCTCGAAAAACTGTTTTGATTCCTTGCCAGGCAAATTCTAATGAATTAATAAAATGTTTATTTTTTCCTGTTTGCTCATCTTTTAAGGCCATACGCATCTAAAATCTCTTTCTGTAAACCAAACATTTCTTTTTCATCTTCAGGTTCCATATGATCGTACCCATTCAAATGTAAAAAGCCATGTACTGCCAAAAAGCCCATTTCTCGCTCCAATGTGTGCCCATATTCAACTGCTTGTTCTGCTGCTCGCTCTGTTGAAATAATTAAATCACCTAGATTACGTGGTAGCTCTGCCAACTCTTCATCATCAAAAATAATTGGCAATTCGTCTTCCCCTTCATCCTCTAAAGCAAAACTGATGACATCTGTAGGCATATCTTTGCCCCGATAGTCACGATTAATCACTTGGATACCTGCGTTATCTGTAAAAGTCACCGACATCTCCGTATCTTCGGCAATTTCTAGAAAACCCGCTGCAAATTGCAGCAAGTTTTCGATTTCTTTGATTTCTTCTGTTGGTACTTTCTCGGTTTCATCAATGAAAGTAATATCCATTAGTCATCTCTCTTTTCTTGTTCATCTTTCATTTCTTCTGCTTCAGCTTTCATTTTTGGATACTTAATCCGTGAATGGAAGGTACTGCATAATCCATTAATTAATGATTTTTCAATGATGCGAATCTCTTTCATCGTTAACCCACATTCATCTAATTGGCCATCTGAAATTCTGTCTTGAATCACATTATGCACAAAGGCTTGAATTTTTTCGTTGGTGGGATGATCCATCGCCCGCACAGCAGCCTCACAAGTATCAGCAATACTCACAATCCCTGCTTCTCGTGTTTGTGGACGTGGTCCAGGATAACGGAAGTCGGATTCTTTAATTTCAGGATTGCGTTCTTTTGCTTTCACATAGAAAAATTTCATCAATGTTGTGCCATGATGTTGACGACAAATGTCAATCACCATTTGCGGCATATTGTACTCTTCTAAAATTTTGGCGCCATCAATTACGTGGCCAAAAATAATTTGTTTACTATCTTCTGGTAATAAAAAGTTATGTGGATTTTCTGCTCCAGCAGGTAAGTTTTCCACAAAGAAATTGGCGTGTTTAATTTTGCCAATGTCATGGTAATAACAAGCAACTCGTGTTAATAGCGACCGCCCGCCAATCTCAGCAACAGCGTTAGCGCTCAAACTAGCCACCATCATGCTATGATGATAGGTACCTGGCGCTTCTTCTAACAGTTGTTTTAACAACGGATGGTTCGGATTACTTAATTCATTCAAGACAATCATACTATCATCGGTCACTAATAATTCGATATATGGATGCAAGCCCATTGTTGCTAAAAATGAAAGTACCGTTCCTGCACTTGCACAAATTAAAGCTGTCCACGTTTTACCATCTGTTAAACTCATCCCTTGATAAATCATTAAGACAACCGCCATGAAAACAGGAAAGACCACTACCCACATTAAAGCTGGGAAAACTTGCTCACTCATCCGTTTCCGTTTAACAACTGTTGCTAGAAATCCTGAGAATAAGTACATAATCAGAATAACCGTCAACGAGTTTGTGCCAATAGAATTATAAAAGATAAATAACGCAAAAACGACTTGGAAAATGGCAGCGATTATCCCTGAACGACGATTCACAAAATGATTTAGAATCAGCGGTGCAAAGGCTGCTGGATAGAACAAGGGAATATACATCAACTGCTCTGTTTGGAAAATCTGGAAGAATTTCATTAAAATAACACTGATTAGCATAGCACCCGTGTAAAAGATAATAAACGAGCGTTGTCGCGAAGGCTCAGTCACTTGTTTTGTAAAGAAAATCAACACTTCAACTTGAAGTAAAATAGCTAATGCTAATGCCACCATCGGAAAAATAGAGGTATTTTGACTAGTCATTCCTAGTAGCTCAAGTTTTTCGACCGCTTTTGCATCAATTTGAGTACCTTCACGAACAATAATTTCGCCTTGATAAATCATTGCGGGTTGAACAGCATTCATCGCTTTTTGGCGTAGCTCTTCTGTTCGTTTTTCATTGGCAATATCGTTTACCACAATCCCTTGGTTAACAATGTAACGAATAACTTGTTGCATGGTACTCGTAATATCTAAGTATTGAATTTTACCGTTAGCTTCTTGGCGAATTTTATCTAAATCAGATTCTCGAACGTGATTTTGCATTGCGTCGTCCACCAACATCAAACTTTCTGAACGAACCTTATCCAATTGCTCAGAGGTTAATGTAAAGATTGTTTGATAAAAAACATTAGGAAAACTTTGATAAAACGTAACTTCATCTTGCGGTAAAGATTCAAACAATGATTTTAAGCTAGCTACTCGTTCTTCCACGGTCGGCGCAGGAATCGTTTCTTCCTTTTTGGCCTTCGCTTGCTTGTTGCTGTACTCTTTGTCTACTTTTTCATTCGCAGAATCAATCAATTTAAATAATTTATCAATACGATTATGTTGGACAGATGCCGTATCTTCTTGATAAATATATTCGGGTGTGACAGCTTCTGCTGCCAATTTTTTTCTTTGTTCTGTTTCGTAGGTATTCTCGATATTTTTATTTGCACGAATGGTTTTCTCGGCCAGTTGACCTTCTTTAATTTCTACTCTTTTCTGATGGACGCTGCCAAACATAATCATAAATAAAAGAAGAGAAAAAACGGCTAATAAAATAGGCAAATAGGCTTTACCTAAACGATCCCCTAACTTTGTAAGTACTTTTTTCAAAAGGTACTTTCACTCCTTCCCTAACTGCTTAGGAATGCTTTTGTTGTTCTTTTTCATAGGCTTGAATAATTTGTGCTACAACCGGATGACGCACAACGTCACTGGCTTCAAAATTTACAAAGGCAATTTTTTCAATGTCTTTTAACGTACGCTCGGCGTTAACTAAACCACTTGTTACACCACGTGGCAAGTCAATCTGACTAGTATCTCCATTAACAATCATTTTTGAACTAAACCCTAAACGAGTTAAAAACATTTTCATTTGGGCAACCGTGGTATTTTGTGCTTCATCTAGAATGACAAAAGCATCATCCAATGTACGACCACGCATATAAGCAAGCGGGGCAATTTCAATAACGCCGCGTTCCATTAAACGATTTGTATGATCCATACCAAAAATTTGATACAAGGCATCGTAAACTGGACGTAAATAAGGATCGACTTTTTCTTTTAAGTCACCTGGTAAAAAGCCCAAGCTTTCGCCAGCTTCCACCGCTGGACGAGTTAAAATAATTTTTTGTACTTCGCCTTTTTTTAAAGCTGCTACTGCCATCACCACGGCTAAAAAGGTTTTTCCTGTCCCCGCAGGTCCCACCCCGAAAATGACGTCATGAGTTTTAACTGCATCGATATATTTTTTTTGACCAACATTCTTAATTCGGATGGCCCGACCATGATGGTCCTTCATAATTTCTTCTTCATACATGGCAATAAACGCCTCTAAATTTCCAGCTTTGGCCATTTTTAAAGCAGAAACGACATCTGGCGTATGCACTTTGATGCCTCGTTGAATTAATGTTTGTAGCGCTCTTAACACGGAAGCGACTAACTCTACCTCTGATGATTCGCCAATTAACTGAATAACTTCGCCACGACTATTAATCGTTACGTGGGTATTCTCTTCTAAAAATTTGATATGTTTATCATGTGTTCCTAAAAGCATGTGTGCATCATCAGAATCAGTAAGTATTAATTCCAAAGATTTTGACTGATTATCTGTCAAAAAACGTCCATCTCCTTTATTATATAGTCCTTTACAATGATACCACATTCTTATCTGTTTAAAAAGAAGTCGTACCTGATTTGACTTTGAAAGTCAAAAAAGAGAAAACCGTAAAAAGCTACCGGTTTTCTCTTTGCATAAAAAAACTAGGACAGGATACTGTCCTAGTTTCGATAACGCTCTTAGTTTTCTTGTAATAATTCTTTCACAATTGCGTTAACTTGGTTGCCATCGGCTTTGCCTTTGACTTTCGGCATCATAGCGCCCATCACTTTACCAAAATCTTTTGGTGAAGTGGCGCCAGTTTGCGTCATTACCTCTTGAACTAGTTGACGAATTTCTTCCTCCGTTAGTTGTTGAGGCATATATTTTTCAACAATTGCTATTTCAACTTTTACTTTTTCAACAAGATCGTCGCGTCCCGCCTTTTCAAACTCTGATAAAGAATCTTTTCTCTGTTTCATCTCACGAGACAATACAGTGAGTTCTTCTTCTCCGTTCAATTCACGGCCCGCTTTAATCTGATCATTTTGAATGGCAGTCTTTAACATACGAAGTACGGCTAAAGTTTCTTTGTCTTTAGCTTTCATCGCTGTTTTAATGTCGTCATTCAATGTGGTTAGCAATGACATACCACCAACTCCAATTCATTCAAAACTAGAATTTTTTACGTTTTCTAGCTGCTTCAGATTTTTTCTTACGCTTTACACTTGGTTTTTCGTAGAATTCACGTTTACGTGATTCTTGTAAAGTACCCGCTTTTGAAACGGAACGTTTGAAGCGACGAAGAGCATCATCAAGAGATTCGTTTTTACGAACGACTGTTTTTGACATGTTATTCCCTCCCTCCGAGCTTAAAAAGTAACCGTTTTTCTTATTTGTGGGAAAAACCCACAAATTAAAATACTGTCCTTGTTATATTATAGCTAAAGCATAAATAACCGTCAACCACTCTACTGATAAAATACGAAATTTTTGTTTGATTTTTCGTCTTATTCGCTATTTTTCGCAACAATCGGCACAACGACCAAGTATTTCAAAGCGATGTCCTTCAATTGAACAACCTTTTAACTGTTCTTCAAAAAAATTCATCGGACACATGTGAATTTCTTCCGTTTTGCCACAAACCGTACAAATAAAGTGATGATGATGTTCCACCTCTTGGCAACAACGGAAGCGAAACTTTTGCTCGCCATTTAATTCTGTTTTTTCTAGCAATTCTAAGCGCTCAAAGTCATGCAAGTTACGATAAACCGTATCATAACTGACTCCTTTAAAGGTTTCATTCATAAATTCATACACTTCACGTGCAGAAACATACCGATTTCGCTTAATCAAATAGCTCATCAGTAATTCTCGTTTTTTAGTATATTTTAATCCACTGGCTTTCATGGTTTCTAAGGCTTGTTCAATATTGGTTTTTACTGGTGCCATCGCCATTTCCTCCCTCACCAACCTAAATCAGAATCATTACGAAATAGATTCTGGACTTATGGTATAATAAAATTATTAAAAATGCAAGAAAGGACTTACCCTCTATGACTATTTCTGAAGAAAAAAAATGTGTGACGATTTTTGTCATCTCAGATTCTGCTGGCGAGACCGCTTCAAAATTGGCGGCTGCTTCAATGGCCCAGTACCCCACTGTTGATTTTACTTTGATTAGACGAACATTCGTTAAAGACGAAGATAAACTGGTGCAAGCGTTAGAAGATGCCAAAAAAGCAGAGGCCATGGTACTGCATACTATCATTAATGATCATCTCGTGGCGATTGCTAATCAATTTTTCAATGAGCATCAATTGTTCCATTTTGACATTTTGACACCACCAGTTGCGGAAATCGAACGATTAACAGGTGTCGCACCCATGCGGGAACCAGGTGCCTTACATCATCTGAATGAAAATTATTTTAAACGAATTGAAGCAATGGAATTTGCTGTCAAATATGACGATGGCAAGGACCCACGAGGCTTTTTAGAAGCGGATGTGTTACTTCTTGGCGTTTCCCGAACTTCTAAAACACCGCTAAGTCTCTTTTTAGCCAACAAGAACTTAAAAGTTGCTAATTTGCCACTAATTCCTGAAGCACATTTACCGAAACAATTATTCGAAATGGACCCTAAAAAAATTGTTGGCTTAACCAATGATCCCAATGTTTTAAACGGGATTCGTAAAGAACGAATGCGCGCATATGGATTGCCTGAAAATACTTCTTATTCAGATATTGAAAAAATTCGGCGAGAACTGGCTTTTGCTAATGATCTTTATCAAAAATTAGGTTGTATCGTTATTGATGTCGCTTCTCTTTCAATTGAAGAAACTGCCTCAATGATTCTTAATGCTTTGAACTTAGAAGATCATAGTTATTATTCCACGGAAACATCCGAGGATTAAAAAAAACGAGAAAAAATCACTAGTGATTTTTTCTCGTTTTTTTTAAAAGACTTGAACACCTTCTTGATCAATATTGAAAATTTGGATGCTCGCTTTGGTAGATAATTTCTCCAAGCTTTGAACAATTTCGTTGGTTCGTTCTTCTGGCGACAAGATTAGCACAGTTGGACCAGCACCGCTTAAGAAAGAGCCATAAGCACCTTTTTGCTGAGTTAAACGACGAATTTCTTTTAAGTGAGGAACCAATGAACGACGATACGTTTCATGCCATTTATCTTGTTCCATCATTTTGCCTGCTAAAGGTAAATCCCCGTTTAAAATTGCGGCAATCATAACATTGGCAATTGAGCTGGCCGCGACCGCTTCTTTATAAGCCAATTTTTCGGGCAAAACAGCGCGACTTTTTTCGGTAAATAATGGTTCCTCTGGAATAAATGCAATGACATCACACATTGGAAAGTGATGTTTGACATGGTAGACTTGGTTTTCTACATGGCTAGCCACCACGAAATCTCCTAAAATAGCTGGGGCCACATTATCCGGATGTCCTTCCATCTCTGTGGCCAAACGGACTTTTTCTTTAGGGGACAAATTTAAATGTGCTAGTCGGTTAGCTAATTCAATGCCTGCTACAATCACACTTGAGCTACTGCCTAGTCCTCTTGCAAGGGGAATGTCAGAAACCATCCGAATAACTTTTGGTGTTAATTCTGGTGCAATTTTCAATGCCGTTTGAATTAATAAATTCTCTTCATTAGTAGGAATCTCTTCTCCCAGAGTATGTTGAATTTCCCAAAATTCACTTTCACCTAAAACGTTGATTGTTAAATAAGCGGATAATGCAATGCCACATGAATCAAAGCCAGGTCCTAAGTTGGCACTAGTGGCAGGTACTCTTATTTTCATAGTGTTGCGACTCCTTTTCGTAAGTGCAGACGCATTTCTTCCACGTCACTCATTTTTGAAATAGCTACTTCTGTCTCCATTGCTGTATCAGGATCTTTCAGTCCGTTACCAGTAAAGACTGCCACGACGGTTTCACCTGCTTTGATTTTACCGCTTTTAACATGTTGAATAACTCCAGCTAATGAAGCAGCCGAACCAGGTTCAATGAAAACCCCATCTTGAGCAGCAATTTTTCGGTAAGCCGTTAAAATTTCTTGATCTGTCACGGCATCAATGAAACCACCGGATTCATCCCGTGCCTGTTCTGCTAATTGCCAACTAGCAGGATTCCCAATCCGGATCGCTGTTGCCACGGTTTCAGGTTGCTCAATCACTTGGCCTTTCACGATCGCTGCGGCACCTTCTGCTTCAAAACCATGCATTCTTGGTAAAGTTGTTCCTTGTTTTTCATGCCATTCTTTAAAGCCTTTCCAGTAAGCGGAAATATTGCCGGCATTTCCAACTGGAATCGCTAAGACATCGGGCGCTTGACCTAATTGTTCACAAACTTCAAAAGCTGCTGTTTTTTGCCCTTCTAAGCGATAAGGATTCACTGAATTAACTAGCGCAACTGCCTCAGTTTTCGCAATCTCTCGCACCGCTTTTAATGCTTCATCAAAGTTACCTGGAATCGAAATAATGTCTGCCCCATACATAATAGCTTGCGCCAATTTTCCCAGTGCGATTTTCCCTTCTGGAATCACTACATACGCTTTAATGCCTGCTCTTGTGGCATACGCAGCAGCGGCGGCACTAGTATTTCCTGTAGAAGCACAAACAATCGCTTTGGCACCTTCTTCTACCGCTTTTGCTACAGCCATCACCATCCCGCGATCTTTGAATGAGCCAGTGGGATTTAAGCCTTCGTATTTTCCATATAATTGAATACCTAATTCTTTGGATAAATTAGGTAAAGGAATCAGTGGCGTATTTCCTTCGGCTAAAGAAATCATTGGTGTTTTTTCTGTTACGGGCAAATACGCTTGATACTGTTTTAACAAACCTTCATACATGTTTACTCATCTCCTATAACCTTCATTACATTCAATAACTGAAAGGCTTCCGTATTTTGAATAGCTGTCACAACTTGTTGCATTTGTGCTTTTGATATCTGATGTGTAATGGCAACAATTCTTGCTCGCTGTCCATCTGATTTCTGTTGAACTAATTGATCAAAGCTGACTTCTGCTTTAGTCATTAATTGCGTCAACTGCAAAAATTGTCCTGGTGTATCTGGAACATCTAATGAAAAATAGTACTGCCCAAATACATTTTCGGAACTCGTCAATTGGGTTTTATGTTGATACGAATTGAACATATGGCCAGTCGTTGCCAAGCGAATGTTTTTAGCAATCGTAATTAAATCACTGACAACACTGGTTGCTGTCGGTTTAGCGCCAGCTCCTGGACCGTAATACATTGATTCGCCCACGCCTGCACTTTTAATAAATACTGCATTGTACTCATTCCGAACAGATGCAATAGGGTGCTTTTGATTGACTAGCATAGGCGCCACTTCTACCGAGATACTATTCTCATTTTGTTCAGCAGAGCCAATCAATTTGATTTCATACCCCAGTTGTTTAGCCATAGCGACATCATCTAAAGACAATCCGCGAATTCCACGAATATCAACTTGTGGTAATGAAACATTCATCCCAAAAGCAAATTGACTTAAAATAACCATTTTATAGGCTGCGTCAATTCCATCGACATCATTTGTCGGATTCGCTTCAGCAAATCCCAACGCTTGCGCTTCTGCTAAAGCTTCTTCATAACTTTTATCAGCAGAAACCATTTGCGTAAGCATATAATTCGTCGTACCATTCACAATCCCTAAAACTTGTTGAATATTGTCTGCCGCTAAGCTATTAGCAATTGTTCTTAAAATTGGAATCCCGCCAGCAACACTTGCTTCATAATATAAATCACAATGATGTTTTTGGGCTAACGCTACTAATTCACTCCCATGTTGCGCCAGTAAATCTTTATTAGCAGTCACAATATGTTTACCCTTTTCTAAAGCTTTCATGATATACGTTTTGGCTGGTTCAATGGTTCCCATTAATTCCACAACGATTTGAATCTCTTTATCTTCTAAAATATCATCAATTGAAGTTGTTAAAGAAAGACCGTATTCTTCCGCTTGCGCTTGTTTCGTTTCAAGATTTCGGACAAATGCTTTTTCAATGACTACATTCATTCCTGTCACTTGTGAAATTTTCTCTTGATGTTCTTTCAAGAGAGTTAAAACGCCAGTGCCTACAGTCCCTAATCCTAGTAACCCGATCTTTAAGGTATCCTTCATTTTTACCTCCATCAACAGCGCTATTCTAGTTACGCTATTTTTTCCTACTTTTTATCGATGTTCAATATGCTCAAAGGTCTGATTTAAAATATCTATTACATGATGATCATCCAATGTATAAAAAATCGTTTTTCCTTCGCGACGTGCCTTGACAACCCGGCTATCTCTTAATAATTTTAGTTGATGAGAAACGGCGGACTGTTCCATTCCCAATTGTTCACTAATCGCCGTTACGTTATGTTCGCCTTCTTTTAAAAGTAGCAAAATTCTTAAACGTGTTGGATCACTTAATACTTTATATAATTGACTTACTTGTTTGATTTCTTCCATTTGTTTCATTATAGTCGCCTCACTTTGCACTCATTATAACACAGAGTTTTTTAAAATAAGAACTGCGATTGTTCTTTCCTACGAAAAATATGGCACAAAGAAAGTTGGAAAAATGACAAACTTGTCGATTTTCCAACTTTCTTCATCTATTCGTGGTTGGCTTGCTGAACTGCATCCATCACGGCATAACGGAAGCCATTTTTTTCTAAAGCTACGACACCGCGAATCGTACTTCCTCCTGGAGAAGTCACTTCATCTTTCAATGCTCCTGGGTGTTTTTTCGTGTCTAAGGCTAAGGTCGCCGTTCCTTTTATCATTTGAGCGACAATTTCATAAGATAAGTCCCTTGGTAACCCTTCTAAGACTGCTGCATCTCCCAATGCTTCCATAAAGATATCAACAAAAGCTGGACTGCAACCAGCCACAGTGCCAAAAGTTTCCAGTTGTGCTTCACGAATTTCTTTGACTAACCCTAAAGTAGCAAGAAGTTCCATTACCAGTTCCTTCGTTTGGCCTTCAATTGTTGGTGCCAAAGCTACGCCAATCACGCCTTGGTTCACGCTAACTGGTGTATTAGGAATGGCATGAACAACTTTGGCTTCTTTATTGCCAAGGGCCATTTGTGCTTCTTGTATGGTATGACCTGTTGCAACAGAAATCAATAGACTTTCGTTGGAAAAATGAGGGGCTAATTCCTGAAGGACAGGTAACACGACCTTTGCTCCTGTCGCAATAAAAATAACCTTACATTCTTGGAAAAGTGCATAATCTGTGACAAGTTGAAAGCCCCACTCTTTTTGAAGTGCTTCTGCTGTTCCACTTGAGCCGCCTTTCACATATAAATGTTCCTTCTTGACTGTCTCAGCTTTCAGTAACCCTTTAATCATGGCACCGCCCATACTACCAGCACCGATAAAGCCAATTTTCATAGCATTCCCTCCTTAGTTAAATAAAGTGTTTGTGTCAAAAGTCAATTAGCTTTTGACACAAACACTAACATTCGTACTTTTTTCCGTACAGCCTGTTTCGTTTATTTTATTTTGTTAATTCATTAACGACTGCTTCAAACGCAGCAATTTTTTCAGAAGCTTCTGAACTACTTGTTGCTTTTGTTGCTAGATAGAATTTAATTTTTGGTTCTGTTCCTGATGGTCGGATAGCAATCCAACTGCCATCTTCTAAATGATATTTCAACACATCAGAAGGAGGCGTTTGTAATTGTTCTGTTTGACCATCTGCAAAAGTGCGTGTTAATTCTTTAAAATCTTCCGTTTGAGCAACTTGAATCCCGGCAAACTCAGTTGGCGCTTGTTCACGACATTTTGCCATTAAAGCTTTGATTTTACCGCTTCCTTCAATTCCGCTCATTGTTACGGAAATAGTTTTTTCTTCAAAGTAACCAAATTCTTCAAAGATATCTTGTAAGCCATCGTATAATGTTTTTCCTTGTTTTTTATAGAAAGCCGCTACTTCTGCTAATAAAACTAACGCTTGAATTGCATCTTTATCACGAACAAAAGGTTTCACTAAGTAACCATAACTTTCTTCAAAACCAAACATAAACGTTTGACTGTGGTCTTCTTCGTATTGTTGAATTTTTTCAGCAATAAATTTGAAACCTGTTAAAACATTAAACATCTTCGTATTATATTTCTCAGCAATCGCTGTAGCAAGTTCACTAGAAACGATTGATTTTAGAACCGCAGCATTTTGAGGCAACGTGCCTGCTTGTTGATGGGCTTCTAAAATATAATGAATCATAATTGAACCTAATTGATTTCCTGTTAATACTTGGTAGTCTCCGTTTGGCATCCGCACAGCAGCACCTAAACGATCAGCATCTGGATCTGTTGCAATCAATAAATCAGCGCCTTCTTTTTCCCCTAAACGAATCGCGTATTCAAAAGCTGAATGTTCTTCAGGGTTTGGTGACTTAACTGTAGTAAAGTCAGGATCAGCAACGGCTTGCTCAGGTACTAAAACAAATTTTTCAAAACCGGCTTGTTTTAATGCCTTTTCTCCTAACATTTTCCCAGTTCCATGTAAGGGAGTGTAAACTAATTTTAATTCTTTACCCATTTCGTTAATTAATTCTTGATTAATCGTAACTGTTTTAATTTCTTTCAAATACGCGTTATCGACTTCTTCACCAACAATGTTAATTAAACCGCTGTGGGCAACTTCTTCATCTGATAAGACATCAATTTTCAAAGGATTTTCGATACTACGAACATATTTAGTTAATGCATCTGCATCAGCTGGCGGCATTTGACCACCGTCTTCACCATAGACTTTGTAGCCATTATAGGCAGCTGGATTGTGAGAAGCCGTAATCATGATTCCCGCAAAAGCTTTAAAGTAGCGGACCGCAAAAGATAATTCTGGTGTTGGTCGTAAGCTTTCAAACACAAAAGAAGGAATATCATGTTTAGCTAATGTTTTAGCTGCTTCCATTGCAAATTCTGGAGACATATGACGTGAATCATAGGCAATAGCTACACCGCGACGTTTTGTTTCAGGATCTTGCGTATCCATAAAACGTGCAAGTCCTTCTGTTGCTTGACGAACCGTAAAGATATTCATCCGATTAATACCGGCGCCTAAAATCCCGCGCATCCCGGCAGTCCCAAATTCTAATGGTGCGTAAAATGCATCTTCACATTTTTCAGGGTCTGTATTTAAGTCCTTTAATTCATTTTTTAAATTTTCTGGAATATTTTCTTCATTTAACCATTGTTGGTAAACTTGTTCCCAAGACATGGAAAACACCTCATTTGTTTTTTTGTTTTTACTTTTTAAGTATAGCATTGGATATTCGTTTAGAAAAGGGAAGTTGTAGCGTTTTCTCTCAGCAAATGATTTTTATAAGAAAAATCTTACTTACTGTTCTATTTTTGTTTGTCTATTTTCAGAAAGCTGTCGTGTAATCCGTACCATTCGCTCACAAAAAAGAGGCATTTCTTCTGGTGAAATTCGGGAACAGTTCAAGCGAATACTTCCACGTTTTTCACTAAAAGCGACACTTGGTGCTACCAAAACACCTTCTCGTAAAAACACTTGCCAATCTTCTGGCTTAAGTGCCCCTTGACGCCAATGTGCCCATAAATAAAAGCCGCCCTTTACTGGCGAAACTTCCCATTCTGGCAACGATTTAAATACTTGATATACAGCTGTTGCTCGTTGTTCCACTTGTTTATTTAATAACGTAATTTTTTCAGAAAAAGAAGGATCTTCAATCGCCATTTTAGCGAGCATCTGCGGAAAAATACTCAACGAAACATCCATCATTTTTCTGGCTTCTGCAATTTGTTTCGTCACGGAGGCGGGCGCACTTAACCAACCAATTTTCGTGGTCGAACCTAAAATTTTTGACAACGAACCGATATACAAGACATTATCTGGATCTAATTTTTTTAAAGGAGGAATTTCTGTTTTCGGGATAAAACTTAGCTGCCCAAAAACATCATCTTCTAAAATAGGAACTTGATACGTTTGACAAACTTTCACGAGCTGTTCTCTTTTTCTTAAAGGCATCACTGTCCCAGTCGGATTTTGAAAGGAAGGATTAACCATAACCATTTTGATGCGATGTTGTCGGATTGTTTGTTCTAGCGCTTCAAGATCAATCCCTTCCTCTGTCATGGGCACACCAAATAAGCGCACACCAGCAGCTTGGAAAATTGGTAAGGCATAGAAGAAAGATGGATCTTCTACGGCAACACTATCTCCTTGTCTCAATAAAACTTGTAAAACTAAAAAAAGTGCTTGTTGCGCACCTGAAGTAAGCAATAAACTTTCACTTGGTAAATGAAGCTGATATTCCGTTGCTGTAATGGCTTGGATTTCTTTTCTTAACGGCAAATAACCTAATTCATCTTGTGCTTCCTCTTTTAAAAATTGTTTCCAATTTAATGCTGGAAAATCGAAACTGGGAATTAAGTCTAACGGCAACTCACCTGTATACATATCTAAGTCAGTCGGCAAATTTTGTTTAGCACGTAACTCAATCTCTGCCACCAAGGGATGAACTTGTTTGAACACATTTTGTTCTAAATAACGATGCCAATCCGTTCGTGGCGTCATCATTACCCCCCATTTTCCTTCGTTGACAATCGTTCCGCTCCCTCTTTTTCGCACAATCCAGCCTAAGTCCACCAGTTCGTCTAATGCATGAACAACGGTTGAACGATTGACAGACAAGTACTCTGCCAGTTTACGTTCTGAAGGGATTTTTTCGCCTGGTAATAATTCGCCTGTTTGAATCTTTTGAACAATCACTTCCATAATACTGCGATAAATGGGAACATTTTGTTCTTTTTTAAGTTGCCACATAGCAATCACCTCAACAATTGGATGAGTTAAAAGTAATCCAGTTCAATGCTTTTGTCAATCAAAAATACAAGAAAAGTGGGACAGCCGTTTTGACGAATGTCCCACTTTTCTGTTTTACTATTAACAGGTTTGTCTCAATGTTTGTGTAAAAATGCTTGGATGGTGTTATAAAAGATTCCTGCGAACATAAAGATTAACCAACTAAACCGCCAATCCCCTAAAACAAAACTAATAAATAGATAGAGTGCAACAACTAAGGGCCAATAAACGGATGCAATAATTGCACCGACAGGATTTCCCACAGGTCCTTCCTCTGTTTTTGTTTGTTGAGGGGCAAAATCAGGATGACCAACATGTTCTGAATAAAAATAAGTTTCATTTAGCAATTTATTAAAACTTCCTTTAATTACTCCACCAAATATAAACAAGAAGACGCCAACCGATACTAAAAAGAAGAGCCAACTAATCCCCATCGTTCCATTATAATATTGTCCGCCCATCATTTGATGCATGGAACGGCGCATCATCAGATGAAGGCCACTACTAAAGACAACAACTGGGATTAAACCCAAAATACAAAAAACGACGCCCGCTGCCATACAAAAAATAAATGATCGTTGAAAACTTTGTTCTCTTTGTGCAACTTCTTTTTTTAACTTAATCGGAATCAATCGTTGCCCCAGTTGTTTGTCCATTGCAACAAACCGATTACCAGCAACAATAAATAATGGAACGCCGATTGCCACACCTATGAAAAGACAAACTAAACCAAGACCGTTAGAAAGAACACCACGCATACCAACCAGCAAGCCAACACCCACCATGATTGCAACAACACCAAGACCAATTTGAATAGCACCTTTACGTTGGACAGCTAAATAGTCAAGTCCTTCCTCCACTGAAATTTCTGGCAAACCGTTCATTGAATCGTTTGTTTCATCCACTTGTTTATTTTCTAAATTCAATTCTTCCATTAATTCATCAATAGTACCAAATTCAGAAATAATTGTACCAATTGCTTCATTTTCCGATTTTCCTTGGCTGAGCAAGTCTTCATAACGATCCTCAGCATTTGCTAATAAGTCCGCCTTTAATTGTTTTGTTTCAGATGTTTCAACAACGCCTGAAAATAAGCTATCAATAAATTCTTCTATAATTTTCATTTTCCCATCTCCTTTACAAATGCTTCGACGACGTCTTTTGTTACTTCCCATTCTAGTAACTTTTCCTCTAAATAACGCTCTCCTGCATGGGTTATTTGATAATAGGTCCGCTTTTTGCCATGCGTTACTTCTCCTGGAAATGATTCAATGTAGCCATTTTTCTCTAAACGTGTAAAAGCAGAATAAAGTGTCGTTTCTTTAATCGAATATTGTTCTTTAGAAATTTCACGAATGCGTTTAGAAATCGCATAACCATATGAAGCGCCGGATTGTAAGATTGAGAGAATAAAGGTATCGTTGTATCCTCGAATTGCATCACTACCAATCACATAAATTCCTCCCTCAAGTACTTCAACTATCGTACTACGTCTGTCGTTGTAATTATCTTAACACGATTACTACGATAGGTAAAGTAAAAAAAGCACGTAATGCAGAAATCATTTTAATTTCTGCACTACGTGCTGTCTTCTTTTCAGTCTATAGTTGAATGTTAAATGGTATCACCATTAAAAATAGAATTTTTTACAATCACATAATCAACTTTACGAATCGCTTCTAAATCGCGACCTCCCGCGTATGAAATGGAAGATTGTAAATCTTGTTGCATTTCGACTAAAGTATCTGCCAACTTCCCTTTATGGCGTAACCAGATTTTTTTGCCTTCAACGTTTTTCTTTTCGCCTTTTTGGAATTCAGAGGCGCTACCAAAGTATTCTTTGTAAACAACGCCATCTTCCACTTTTGTTTCACCTGGTGATTCTTCATGTCCAGCAAATAATGAACCAATCATGACCATAGTTGCCCCAAAACGCACAGATTTTGCAATGTCTCCATGGGTCCGAATTCCACCATCTGCAATAATTGGTTTCCGAGCAGCTTTGGCACACCAACGTAAAGCCGCTAACTGCCAGCCACCTGTCCCAAAGCCAGTCTTAATTTTAGTAATACATACTTTTCCTGGTCCAATCCCCACTTTGGTGGCATCGGCTCCAGCGTTTTCTAATTCGCGAACGGCTTCTGGCGTTCCAACATTGCCCGCAATAACGAACGTTTCTGGTAAAGATTTTTTCAAGTGTTGAATCATATTAATCACCGCATTTGAATGACCATGGGCGATATCAATTGTCACGTAGTCAGGAACTAAACCTTCTCGGGCTAACGTTTCAACAAAAGCGTATTCCCCTTCTTTCACACCCACACTAATTGACGTGATTAAGCCCTTTTGTTGCATTTTTTTAATAAATGGCACTCGCGCCTCTTCATCAAACCGATGCATGATATAAAAATAACCATTTTCAGCAAGGGTTTCCGCAATCGTTTCATCAATAATTGTTTGCATGTTCGCTGGAACGACAGGCATTTTAAACGAATGTTTTCCTAAAGTTACTGTAGTATCACATTCAGAACGACTATTCACGATACATTTATTGGGAATTAATTGGACATCTTCATAATCAAAAACTTTCATACTTACTGCCTCCTAGTTATTTACAAAAATAACGTAAAAACCGAACATTCGGTCATTTAACGTTCGTGTTTACAAACACCATTGTTAATTTACACTATTTACCGCCACTTGTCAAAGGCGTTTTAACGAAAATTAATCTTTTTAACCTTCTTGAACGTTTGGTAAAATGGCCTGCAATAAAATAGCAACAATTGAGGCAGTTGCCACGGGTGAACTAAATAAATATTGTAAAAATTGTGGTAGAGTTTCCAAAAACTCTTTTGGTAACAATGTCAACGCTAATGTCATAATAATCGGAACGGCAATTACATACATCTCTTTTTCATGAATTGTTACATCGCTCATGACTTTCATTCCACTTACAGAAATGATGCCACAAACAACCACAAAAACACCGCCGATAACTGGTGCCGGAATGGCCGAAATCAAGGTGGAAAGTTTTCCAGATAAGCCAAATAAGACAAACCACGCACCTGCAGCCACAAAAACCTTGCGACTAGCAACTCCAGTGATTGAAATAATCCCAGCATTTGTAGAGTAACTAGTTACTGGCGTGCCGCCAATGAATGAAGAAACTAAGCAACCTAAGCCTTCACCAATTACGCCGCGATTAATTTTTTCTTCGGTCAAAGGTTCAGCGACAACATGACTCACAGCAAACCAAGTGCCTGTTGTTTCCGCCATTAAAACCAGATAAATAACTAACATCGTGGCAATAGCTGACCAATCAAATTGGAAAGAAAAGTTAACTAATGGTAACTGAGGCAAACTAAACCAAGCCGCTTTACTAACGGCTGATAAATCAAGTACCCCTAATAATTGTGCCGCGATGCTCCCAAATAATAATGCCAAAATGACAGAAGAAACGCGGAAAATCCGCCCTTTTTTCAAAGCAGAACCTAAGAGCGCAAAGAAGATCAACGTACCCGCTGCTATAAATGCTAATAAAATATTTTGTCCTAATTCCCCTTTTGCGTGGTAAATATTATCCGATAAAGCGACTGGCATTAACGAAAGACCCACCACAAAAATAATTGTTCCTCCCACAATTGGTGGAACAAATTTAGTGATTAAACGATTAAAGATACCAGTAAATCCTAATATAATAACAACAATTGCCCCCACTAAACTAGCACCTAAAACTGCGCCCCAGCCATTTCCTTGTTGGTTATTGGCAAAATAAATTCCTGCAATTGCCCCGATTGGAATAAATGAAGGGCCTTGCGCAACTGGTAATCTCATACAAAAATGAGATTGAATAATCGTGGCAAGTCCTGCTGCTATGAATGTTGCTTGGATTAAAGAAGACGTTTGTGCTGTGCTAATCCCAATAATTGAAGCAATGATCACAGGTACGACGTACACGTCCATTGCTAAGACATGCTGAATCCCTAACATAGTGGCCTGCCCAAAAGATACTGAATCTTCTGGCCCCACTGTTAAATGAAGATTATTTTGTTTCTTTTCACTCATTTTTTATACTCCTTTAGTTGCTGACATTAAATTTTTATCATGTACTTTTTCACCTTGTACCCAGACTTCTCGAATATTTTCTGGTCGTGCTAAATATAAGATTTTTTGGAAAATATCAAGCAATGATTCCCCTTGATTTTTAGGGATTCGTGCTTGTGACAAGCTTGTATTAATAATTTGAACATCCCAAGCATACCCTTTTTCTAATTTCCCAATTGGCAAACTTAGCGCTTGACCACCACCAGCAGTAGCTAAATAAAACGCTTCATTTACGGTAATCCTTGCTGTTTTGACACCTCGTACTTCTGGTTTTTTTGTAGCATCGACGCCATCTTCTAACATTCTAGAAGAAATAACCGCTTGCTTTAAATTGTCAAAAAGACTTGGTGAAAAACCACCTGAAAGATCACTACCTAAACCAACTTCTACTTGATGTTGATGTACTAATTTTGCAATCGGTGTTACCGCATTGCCAAAATAAGCATTAGAGATTGGGCAGTGCGCCACAGCCGTCCCTGTTTCATGGAATAAATTCATATCTGCTTCTTCTAAAAAGCCTGCATGTGCCATCACTGCTTTTTCTGTTAATAAACCAAAATCATTCAATGCTTGAGCATCATTTTTTCCAAAACGTTCTTGAACAAATTGATGTTCCCAATCACTCTCACTACAATGACTTTGAACATGGACTTGATATTTCGCTGCTAATTCTCCTAATCCTTTAAGTGCTTCCTCTGTACAACTAGGAATGAAACGCGGAGTTACAACGGGATACACGCCTTGTTTTGTTTGCTGCGCTAATGTTTGAATTTCTTGAATAAACCGTTCCGTTTCTTCTAATGCTTGTTGCGTTGTTTGATCACGATAGTATTCAGGATTCTCATTAAGATCATCCATTACAACTTTACCAATTAAGCCACGCTGCCCTTTTTCCGCACAAATCTCTGCCAAACGACGGCTGGCTTCATAATGAATGGTTGCAAAATAAAGGGCTGTTGTTGTCCCATTAGCCAACAATTGGGTTACCAATTCATCATAGACTTGTTGGGCAAATGTTAAATCTGCAAATTTGGACTCTAAAGGAAACGTGTACGTATTCAGCCATTCATACAATGGAATATCCAAGGCGGTCCCAGATTGTGCCCACTGAGGTGCATGGACATGTAAATCAACAAAGCCAGGTAAAAGATAAGAATCTTGGGGCAATTCTTGAAAACGTTGTGCCTCTTTTTGTTCTGCTAGCACAGTTTCATACGCTTCAGCATCTGGTTCAATTATTTCCTGAATTACTCCGGCCTCATCTATACAAAAAAGTGTCTCTTCATAAACTTTAATCTCTTGCAAATTTTTACTAGAAAAACCTGTTCCTTTTATTACAAAATGAAACATTTAATATTCCTCCTTACTATCACATGAAGATTATACATAAACTTTCGCTTAATAACTATAAAAATGTGATTTTTTTAAAAAAAATACGTGTTAAAACAAGCAAAAACCGAACATTCTAAGAATGATTTATTTTTTCTTTGGATAAACAAGAAAACTTTCTATTCTTAAGATTCTTCGGTATACTTGAAGAGAATCGTTAGAACTTTAGGAGGTCCTGAGATGATACAGATCGAACAAATTAGAACAGGTGTTATTCAAGAAAACTGTTATCTTGTTTATAATGAAGAAGCATTATTAATTATTGATCCAGGTGCAGAAGGAGCAAAACTAATTCAAGAAATTACCCGTTTAGGGAAGAAACCAGCCGCTATTTTATTAACACATACTCACTATGATCATATTGGTGCGGTAGAAGAATTGCGCCATCATTATCAAATCCCTGTTTATGTTAGTCCATTAGAACAAGCGTGGCTTTCCAATCCTATTTTGAATCTTTCAGGATTAGGCAGACATGATGATATAGCAAATATTATTGTTCAGCCCGCCGAACATGAATTTAAACTAACCGATTATGAAATTGGCGGCATGAAATTTTCCGTAGTCCCAACACCTGGTCATTCAATTGGTAGCGTCAGCTTTGTCTTTGATGATTTTGTTGTTGTTGGGGATGCATTGTTTAAAGGTAGTATTGGTCGTACCGATTTACACACTGGTGATATGCAACAATTATTACACAGCATTACGACCTATCTATTCACTTTACCAGAAGAATTTCCTGTTTATCCAGGCCATGGTGATGCCACGACCATTCAACATGAAAAAGCCACAAACCCATTTTTTAATTAGAGATTTATTCACTATTTAAAGAAACTTAGGAGGAGTAGCAATGACTGAAGCAACGACACTTTATATTATTCGTCACGGAAAAACGATGTTTAATACGATTGGCCGAACCCAAGGCTGGTCAGATACCCCCTTAACCAAACAAGGAGAAGAAGGCATTTATCATTTAGGCTTAGGTCTTAGAGACATAGACTTTAGGGAAGCTTATAGTAGTGATAGTGGTCGTGCCATGCAAACCGCTCAGATTATTTTACAAGAACATCAAAACCACCAAAATATTCCTTACCTAACCGATAAACGGATTCGTGAGTGGTGTTTTGGTTCTTTAGATGGTGGCTATGATGGTGAACTTTGGGGTGTGGTGCCACGCATTTTAGCTTTTAAAAGTTATGAGGACATGATGACCACGAAGATTACCTATCGTGAGCTAGCAAATGCTATTATTGAAGCCGATACGGCTGACTGGGCGGAGCCTTATGAAGTTATTCGTGATCGTGTTTGGTCTGGTTTCGAAGATATCGCTCATCATCGAGAAAAAAATGGTGGCGGCAAAGTCATGGTGGTTTCCCATGGACTAACAATTTCCTTTTTACTTTCCTTAATTGATGCAAGTTTGCCTATGCAGATGGCACTGGAGAATGGTAGCGTGACGACCTTAACTTACGAAAAAGGAACATTTACCATTCAAGGAATTAATGATATTTCTTATATTGAAAAGGGAAAAAAGATCGCTGAAAAGCGCCATTGATAGTAAAAAAAGAGAAGGTTATCTGTCATTTTGACAGATAACCTTCTCTTTTTATTTATTCTTTTAAACGTTCTACATTTTTTCTTGAGATTTGAATTTTTTCTAAGGTTTCCTTATAGTTTTTTGCTGCATAAGCAAAAAATAAAACATCGACTACATACAATTGTGCCACCAAGGAAACAGTAGCCGCACTTCTCAATGGCACGTCTTCCCCACTAGAGGTTTGAAGGACGATATCACTTTTTTCACCAATCACTGATTTTTCATCTTGTGTGATACTAACAATAGGAATCCCTTGCTGCTTCGCTAAATCAGCTAAAGTACTTGCTTCTTTATTCGTGCCAGAATTAGAAATAACAATAAAAACACTAGGCTTTTCTGTTGAGCCTAACATGGAAGCAAATAAATGATGATCCAATGTTGTAAATACCGTTCGGCCTAATCGCGTAAACTTTTGATAAATATCTTGAGCAACCAACGAAGAGGCGCCCAACCCATAGACAAAAATTACTTCTGTTTTTTCCAACAAATCAACGGCTTCATTCACTGCGACATCCTCTAATGTCTGACCGCTTCGCTCAACCACATGAACAAAGCGCGCTTGTAACTTTTGTTTAATATCAGCTGTTGATTCCCCTTTAGTAACTTCAGTGTACATTTGCTGCTTCATTTGGCCAAGATTTGCAGATAATAAAAGTTTCAACTCTGTGAAGCCATTCACATCCATAGAATGACAAAAGCGAATAATTGCCGCTGGACTTGATCCTGCTTGTTTCGCTAGCTCTTGCGCATTCATTGAAATAACTGTTTCTGTATTTTTTAAAATATATTCTGCGATTTTTCGTTCTGATTTTGGTAATTGTTGTAGACGATCTTGGATAGATAAGACAATATTTTGTTGCATAAACACCCCTCCTGATACACCATTTCCTACGCAATTAAATTTTAACAAAGAAAAAGGGAGAAGCCAAGTTCTCCTTTTTCTATTTATTATTTAGTTGTTTGCATATCTTTAGGAATCCCAAAGAATAACGTTGCTACAAAACCACCTGCGTAAGCAGCCAATAAACCTAATACATATGCAAGCCATTGGTTGTTGGCAATTAATGGAATTAAAGCCACCCCACTTGGTCCAATAGCAATTGCACCAACATTACCGAAGGCCCCAATCACCGCACCACCAATACCACCGCCGATACAAGCAGTAATGAATGGACGTCCTAATGGTAAAGTAACTCCGTAGATTAATGGTTCACCAATACCTAAAATCCCAACTGGCAAGGCACCTTTAATCATTTCAACTAATTTTTTATCAGATTTACAACGAATCCATAATGCTAAAGCTGCACCGACTTGTCCCGCACCAGCCATGGCCAGAATTGGTAATAACAAAGTCATCCCTGTTTGATTAATCATTTCAATGTGGATTGGCGTCAAAATTTGATGTAAACCAAACATTACCATTGGCAAGAAGGTTAAACCAAGAGTAAAGCCAGCAACCATGCCACCTTTTTCTAAGACAACATTGATAATACCAACTAAGCCATTAGAAATAGCTCCGGCTACAGGCATGATTAAGAAAATAGTTGCTAAGCCAATCACTAAAAGTGAAATGGTTG
This sequence comes from Enterococcus sp. DIV1316a, assembly GCF_050536915.1. Lineage (NCBI taxonomy): Bacteria > Bacillati > Bacillota > Bacilli > Lactobacillales > Enterococcaceae > Enterococcus > Enterococcus sp. DIV1316a. The sequence continues at coordinate 1,959,066 of NZ_CP172913.1, forward strand.
GCGTTACAATAATATCAATTGATTCTGGGACAATTTTATGCAATTGTTTTTCTAACAATGATAATAACCATACGGCAAAAATAACACCGATAATTCCGCCTTGTCCTGCAGATAATGTTCCCCCAGTGAAAATATTACTGATTGGTGCATCCGGATTCATTCCTGTCAACATTGTGACTGCCCCAATAACACCACCCAACGCTGGCGTTGCACCAAAAACGCTGGCACTGTTAATACCAGTGTAAAGAGCTAAATAAGCAAAAATCCCATTTTTAATGATATTTAAGACATCAATATATTGTTGCCATGAAGCTGAAATATCACCAGCAACAACTAAGTTAGACATAACAGCTGCAATCCCGCCAATAATACCAGCCCCAACAAAGGCAGGAATCATCGGAACAAAGATACTAGAAATGGCTTTTAACACTTTTTTAAATGGTGAAGTGTTATTTTGTTTCGCTTTTTGTTGTGCTTTCATTTGAGCGGCTTTTTCTTCTACTAAATCTTTTCCAGATTTGCCTGCTGAAGCATTAGTTGCGGTGTCATGATTAAATGGTTCTCCCAATTTGACACCTGCTTGATCTACCATTTCTTGTGCAACCTTGTTAACAGTCCCTGGACCAACAACTACTTGCAACGTATCATCTTCTACGACGCCCATAACGCCATCAATTTTTTTCAATCCTTCAATATCCACTTTGTCATAATCGCGGATATCCATACGAACACGAGTCATACAATGAATGACTTTGTCCACGTTTTCTTGACCACCAACTTCTTTATAAATCCCATCAGCAATGCGTTTAATTCTTTCTTCTGCCATGTTAAAACACCCTCCTAATTCCTTAATTTAATGTATTCTTGATAAATTGATTCCCGTCAATTAATTTTTGTGTTGCTTCTTCTTTAGTACTATCAGTTAAAATCATTACAATTGCTAACTTCACATTTTCTTCTGCCTCTACAAATTTTAGTTCGGCAACTTCATAACTACAACCCGTTGCTTCCATAATAATCCGTTTGGAACGCTCCACTAATTTTTCATTGGTTGGTTTTACATCAACCATTAAGTTATTGTAGACTTTCCCAATACCAATCATGGAAATAGTTGATAACATATTTAAAATCAATTTTTGAGCTGTCCCAGATTTCAAGCGAGTCGAACCTGTTAAAAATTCAGGTCCTGCATCTACTTCAATCGGCATTTGCGCATATTTACTAATTTCGGCATTTTTATTACATGCCACAGTTGCGGTAGCTGCTCCCACCGTTGTAGCATATTCTAAACCGCCAATTACATAAGGCGTCCGACCACTGGCTGCAATCCCAACAACAATGTCATTTGCTGATAATTTTAGATCAACTAAATCTTGACGACCTAGTTCTTTTGAATCTTCGGCACCTTCTACTGCGACAGTCATTGCTTTTTGACCACCAGCGATGAGGCCTTGAACCATCTCTGGCTCGACGCCAAAAGTTGGTACGCATTCGGCTGCATCTAAGACACCTAACCGACCACTCGTACCAGCGCCCATGTAGATCAAGCGGCCGCCTTGATTGAAGCTTTTGATGATGGCTTCTACCACTGGTTCAATGGCTGCTAATTCTTGACCCACTGCCATTGCAACTTTTTGGTCTTCTTGATTCATTTTTTGTAAAGCTTCTTTGACACTCATCTCATCTAAGCCCATTGTATTTTCATTTCTACGTTCAGTTGTTAAGTTTTCTAAATTCATTTTCTATCGTTCCTTCCGTAACTAGCGTAAATTGATTGCCTGCCTTGATTAACGGCAATATCGTTTGATCTTTTTCAATAATTCGTGTAATCGTATTGACTTTTTCATCTTTCGGCAAGTCCACAAGTGTGACTTGAATTTCTCCCATATAGCGACCATATTTTTCATTATCAATCGTTACGGTTCCCACTGGACGGGCTTCAGTCTGCTCTAACTCAATCGTTGCAATTTCATCTTTTCTGAACATTTCACTCGTTCTTGATAATTCACTTCGCAAAACATCTCTTGCAGCATCTAAACGATTGGTATGACTCCCAAGTATTCGCTTCAAATAGCGGCTCTTGCTAGGTGCTACTTCTAACAGAAATTGATTGGTTTGGTGATAATAACCAAATTGAGCCATGGTTCGCTCACTAATTGTGGGATCACCAATATAAACAGCATCGACATAAGGATCAGCCATCAAACCAACGGCAGCGGCGAAAGGATTTTGCCCACGATGTTTTTCTAATGTTGGTAAACCAGCAAAAATTGGGCCTCTTGTTTGCCCATCTCCTGGCACAAAAGTAAAAACTTGTAAGCCTAATTCTTTAAGCCAGCGGTTCTTTTCATTAAAAAATGTTGTTCCAATGCCGGTTTCAGGTCTTGGATAATAATTATGCCAAGCTTCTAAGCGAGAAAAGTCCGCTTGGTGAGCCTTTAACTCAGCCACTTCTTCCAGTGTAATGGTACTAGCATTCAATCCTATATCAATCTTATGTGAAGCATGAGCCATTTGTTCTATCGTAATGCCATAGTCCATCCGGAGGCCAGTTACGCCCAACTCAATTAAAGGCTCTAATTCATCGAAAGAAAAACCCGCTCTTTTTAACGCTTCACCTGAAATATCTACCATAATTTTCATTTTTTCTGCCTTAGCAATTGCCCCTAAATCAGTCAAGCGTTGGCGGTAAAGGGAAGTATCATCTTCTGGAATGTGTAAAGAAGTGAAAATACCATCAAATCCAAGCGCTTTCATCTTTTTGATATAAATAATTGTATCGTTTGTAATCTCTTCACCAAGAAAAACTGAAATACCATACATCTTTTTAGCTCCTCTCTAATACGCTTTCATTATAACTTGTTTGAAATAAAATTTCAACTATTTTTCTAAATATTTTTTAATTCCAAAATAAAATTTTATTTCTGTTCAAAAAAAAACGAGCGTGGAACAAAAATCACCTTGGATTTTTGCTCCACGCTCAAAAACTGATAAACGGCGGGAACAGAACCAACTCCTTCGGAAATAAGCCGAAATTCTCCAAAAATCAAAGATCAATTTTCGGAAATTTCTTCTTATTTCTCGGAGCTAAACGGTTCTGTCCCGACCTCGTCTAATGCATTAATTGGCTGTGGCAGAGCCAACTGGTGTACCAGCTGTAACCACGCCAGTTTTCTCTAACGAAAATTGTGCTACTTTATCCATGTTGGTAATAATGACAACCATTTCAGTTCCTTTACCAGCTGCTTTAATTGCTTCTAAATCAGCAATTGCGACCACCGTATCTGCAGTCACTTGGTCGCCTTCTTTCACTTTAATAGTGAACGGTGCCCCGTTTAACTCCACCGTATCGATACCCATGTGTAATAAAATTTCAAGACCGTTTGTCATTTTTAAACCAATGGCATGTTTTGTTTGGAAAACGCTTAAAACTTCTCCTTCAATAGGTGCATAAATTTCACCATTTTCTGGAACTACTGCATAGCCATCTCCCATCATTTTTTGTGAAAAAACAGGATCATTCACTTCACTGATTGGGATAATGGTTCCATTGGCAACGGCATACATTGTATTATTTTCGACAACTTCATTCTTTTTCTTCAAAAATCCAAACATTTCTCTTCCCCCATTTTTTAAAGTATCACTAGTATAGAAAAAAGTTTCATGAATTACAAGTGGCACCTTTGTATAATTCTAAAATTTATTTTAAAATAAGAATTTGCATTGGCATTTACTTTGTCAGCGGGTATACTTATACTTGATGTATTTTGCATTTATTTCAGAAAGGAATGGTGACATGCTTTTTGCTAACCTATGGAAAGCAATTATTCTTGGTATTATCGAAGGAATTACCGAGTGGCTTCCAATTAGTAGTACCGGACATTTAATTTTAGTGGATGAGTTTATTAAACTCGATCTAAGTAAAGATTTTATGGAAATGTTCAACGTCGTTATCCAATTGGGAGCGATTATGGCGGTTGTTATTTTATACTTCCACAAATTGAATCCTTTCTCACCAAAGAAAAATGGCGAAGAGAAAAAAGATACTTGGATTCTTTGGTCTAAAGTCTTAGTCGCTTGTTTACCAGCGGCAGTTATTGGTCTAAAATTTGATGATTATTTAGATGCACATTTTTATAACTTTTTAACAGTATCGATTATGTTAATTGTTTATGGGATTGCTTTTATTATCATTGAAAAACGAAATAAAAATGTTGCACCGAAGTGTACTAATCTAAAAGACTTCACTTATAAAGCCGCTTTAATCGTTGGTGCTTTCCAAGTACTGGCATTAATTCCAGGAACTTCACGTTCAGGAGCGACCATTTTAGGGGCAATCTTAATTGGGGCCTCACGTTTTGTTGCAACAGAGTTTTCATTTTTCTTAGGAATTCCAGTAATGTTTGGAGCAAGTTTTTTAAAAATCTTTAAATTCTTGGCCAAAGGAAATACGTTTGGGTCAGAAGAAATCATTATTTTATTAACTGGCTCTATTGTTGCCTTCGTTGTTTCCATCATTGCGATTAAATTCTTATTGAATTACTTGAAGAAAAACGATTTTACAGTTTTCGGTTGGTATCGTGTAATTTTAGGTGCGATTTTAATTGGCTACTGGTTATTCTCATAAAAATAAAACCGTTGCTTTCAACAGTGAAAGCAACGGTTTTATTTTTTTAAATCGCCAAACGTTATTCGCTCAATCCCCTGTTCTTCAAACCACTGACGAACACGAGGATCACAAATCGTTGCTAATTCTTTACAGCGTAAAGTGGTATAAGAAGAATTGTCTAACACAAATTGATCCAAATATCCAACATCAAAATGCATCTCAGCAATTGCCGATTCCGGCATCCGTAATAAACCAAAGTCATCTTCTAAAAAATTCTCCACTGATACGCCTTCGTGAATATAAGATAACGCCCCAGACTCTAACAAATGTGTCACCTGGAAATAACCTTGTTGCGGTGGATATTCTTTTTCCCCACTATATTTCAGGGTTGTATGAAGTCCGTACTCTTCTGCTAATTCTAAAAATACTTGATCAACCACTTCATCACCAATCGAATGGCAATCAAAATGTTCAGGATAATGTCCAGTTAGTTCCTTAAAGCGCGTCAATTGCGCAATCGTTTCAAGTCGTACTTCTTCATATACGAAGGTTACTTGTTTTTGTTGACGATAATAAGAAGAGCGATGAAAATTGCCTTGTTCATCTACCAGTGAAGGAATCATACATGGGTCCGCACAAGGTTTCCCTAATAAAAAATTCGTATGCTGACCTACAAATAATCCTGGATAATTTTTTGCTAACGCAACGGCGTGTTCTGCTGTTGGTAAATTGGGCATCAAAAGTGTCGACGTCGTTAAACCATCGACATAACTTTTGATAATGCCATGATTAATCGCTTCTGACATCCCAAAATCATCAGCATCAACAATTACTTTAACCAACAGCTCCCCCTCTTTTCTTTACGTATTTTTGATGACAATTCCGACAATAATATTAACAGCTGATTCACAATCATTAATCGTGCGCTCAAGCTGATCATAAACATCTTTCCACTTGATAACTTTCAATAAATCTTTTTCGTTAGTCATCAAATCTTTCATGGCGCTACTGTATAATTTATCGCCTTGAGATTCAATCGTATTCACTTCATCAATCAATGAAACTAACGTTTTAGAATTCTTAAATTTTGCAAATTCCTTCGTTGCTGATTTAACGCCTTCTGTCGCTTTAACAATATAAGCAGTTAATTCTAGCGCGGGCGCAATCATTTCTTCGACAACTAAATGATCAAGTAAATAAGACAAACTATTAATGCTATCAATAATGTTATCTAAGTGATCCGTAATATCGACAATATCTTCTCGATCAATCGGCGTAATAAAGGAAATATAGAGTTCATTTAAAATTTTGCGAACAATTTCATCATTCTCTTTTTCCAATTGATGAATCGCTTCTGATTTTTTTACTAAGTTTTCTAATGAATAATTGTCTACAATTTCTTGCAAAACCTTTGCCGCTTCATAAGCATTTGTTGCTAACTGGTTTAATTCTCCAAAATAATCAAATTGTTTTTTACGTGCCATGTTTTTCTCTCCTTAAAAAATTGCAATAAATAATTTTGACATCACATAAGCGATCAGCCCACATCCTGGGAAAGTTAAAATCCATGCTATCAGCATTTCTTTCACGATACGCCAGTCAACACTTGAGATTCGCTTAGAAGCACCTACTCCCATAATCGCTGTTGTTTTTGTATGAGTAGTTGAAACTGGAATCCCAAAAGCCGATGCTAAAAATAAACAAATAGCCGTGCTTAAATCTGCAGTGAAGCCTTGATAGCGTTCGAGTTTTACCATATCCATCCCGACTGATTTAATGATTCTCATGCCGCCCACAGAAGTTCCAATGCCCATTGTAATGGAACACAGAACCATAACCCATAACGGAATCACAAAACCGCCACCTGTTTTTTCGACTAAATTATTATAAAAAAGCACTAACATGAACACGCCCATAAATTTTTGCCCATCTTGCGCACCATGTAAAAAAGCATTAGCTCCTGCACCAAAGGCTTGTCCAACTGTAAAAAATTTGTTGGCTTTTCTTCTAGGCACAGCCGAGAAAGCTTTCACAACAAGTTTGGCAATTAAATAACCGCCACCAAAGCCCATAACGGTAGAAACAACTAGACCAACAAGCACTTTGATCCATTCCGAGCCATTGACTGCACCCAAACCACCTAATGCCATTGCCGAACCAGTCAAGCCGGCAATTAACGCATGGCTTTCACTTGTGGGAATACCAAAATACCACGCAGCAACTGCCCAAACCACAATTGAAAAAAGCGAAGCAGCCAAAGCCACCTGTGAAGCGTTTCCATTTGCGTCAAAACTAACAATGTTACTAATCGTTTCAGCTACTTGGGCATTAAAAAAGGTCATGACTAATGCACCTAAAAAGTTCATCACAACAGCCATCCAAATTGCGACATTCGGTTTTAACACCCGAGTCGAGACAGCGGTTGCAATTGCGTTCGGCGCATCCGTCCAACCGTTAACAAAAATTACACCCATTACCAAAGTAATCGTTACCAATAATGCAATACTCACAAAGACACCACCATTTTTCATTTATCTATTTTATCATAGCATGTTTTAAAAAAAATGTATGCTTTTTTCTTAAGGCTCTGGCAAATTTTCTTATTTTTTTCTTGAAATTGTCTGTTAAGGAAAAAAACTTGTCGTCTTTTATTGCAATGGAACAATGGATTAGGTATAATGATTACTGTTGAATTACATTGGCTGACCAGTGTAAAACCTAAATCATCGGAGGTGAAACAAATGCCAAATATCGAATCTGCAATCAAACGCGTACGTACAAGTGCTAACGCGAATGCGAAAAATTCATCTCAAACAAACGCAATGCGTACAGCAATCAAGAAATTTGAAGAAGCTGTAGCTGCTGGAGCTGATAACGTCGATGCTTTATACAACGAAGCTGTTAAAGCTGTTGATATGGCTGCAACTAAAGGTTTAATCCATAAAAACAAAGCTAACCGCGATAAAATTCGTTTAAGCAAATTAGCTAAATAATGTGAGATAGAAGTTAGCATTCATGTTAGCTTCTTTTTTCATCAAAAAATGTCCAAGTCTGTTTTCACAAAGACTCGGACATTTTTTTATAAAGGTGAATCAATCCACGGTAAATCCGTTGTGAGATGTTGACTAAATAATTTAGTCTCTTCTCGCAAAGCTAAACGTTGTTGTCGTCTCGTTTCATAATTGGAACAAATCAACTTTTCTTCTGCAGTTTCTGGGACGACTGCCGCTAATTGGAAGTCACTTTCGGGATTCATATGAGACGGAATGGCTACAAAAGTTGTAAAACAAGTCGCCGCTAAATAACGCTTTCCAGTTGTTAAATCTTCTCCTACAACTTTAACAAATACTTCCATCGATTTATGATGCACGCCAGAAACAAACGTTTCAACACACACTGAGTGATTTTCTTTTAAAGGTTTTAAAAAATTCAAGTTATCTAAAGATGCTGTGACTGCCCCTCTCCGACAATGCCGTGAAACGGAAATGGATGCGGCGTCATCAATTAAAGACATTAATTTCCCACCAAATAGTGCACCAAAGGGATTTAAATCAAAGGGAAATACACGATGTGTTTGAATCACTCGTGATTCTCGACAAAATTTTTCTTTCGTCATTAACGATTCCTCTACTTTCATTTATAAACTTTTCCACGCTTTACTTTAGCTTACTTTACCATTTGATGCAATCCTTACTTTTTAGGAAACATTTAAAAAATAACAAATTTGCAAGTCCCATTTATTCATTTTTAGGAAAGTTGCTGTATAATAATAACGGTTAAAGAACTTTTAAGGAGATGGATACACATGAAAATTGCAATTGCTGGTGCCGGCGCTATGGGCAGCCGTTTAGGAATTATGTTGCATCAAGGCGGAAATGATGTAACTTTAATCGATCAATGGCCCGCGCACATTGAAGCTATTCGTAAAAATGGTTTAATCGCTGATTTTAACGGAGAAGAAGTTGTCGCGAACCTACCAATCTTCTCACCAGAAGAAATTGACCATCAAAATGAACAAGTAGATTTAATTATCGCTTTAACCAAAGCACAACAATTAGATGCAATGTTTAAAGCGATTCAACCAATGATTACCGAAAAAACATATGTACTATGTTTATTAAATGGCTTAGGTCATGAAGATGTACTAGAAAAATATGTACCAAAAGAAAACATCTTGGTTGGCATTACCATGTGGACAGCTGGTTTAGAAGGACCGGGACGTGTTAAACTTTTAGGTGATGGCGAAATTGAATTAGAAAATATTGATCCTTCTGGTAAAGAATTTGCTTTAGAAGTCGTTGATGTCTTCCAACAAGCTGGTTTAAATCCAAGCTATAGTAGCAATGTTCGCTACTCTATTTGGCGGAAAGCCTGTGTCAATGGCACGCTAAACGGTTTGTGTACAATCCTTGATTGTAATATTGCCGAATTTGGTGCACTACCTGTTAGTGAATCCCTTGTTAAAACATTAATCAGTGAATTTGCAGCAGTCGCAGAAAAAGAAGCCATTCATTTAGATCAAGCAGAAGTCTATACACATATTGCTCAAACTTATGATCCAAACGGTATTGGCTTGCACTATCCGTCTATGTATCAAGATTTAATTAAAAATCATCGTCTCACAGAAATTGATTACATTAATGGTGCTGTTTGGCGCAAAGGACAAAAATACAACGTAGCAACACCTTTCTGTGCCATGTTGACACAGCTTGTTCACGGAAAAGAAGAACTATTAGGAGCTAAATAATAAGAAAGTGCCAGAGACAATCGTTGTATGACGATTGCCTCTGGCATTTTCTTATTTTGCTTGTGCAGTCAATTTTAAAATAAATAATTGGAATAGTAATTCTTTATCCATTTGGCCCGTTTTCATGCGGTAATCATTTTCAACTAATTCATCATAAAGTCTTTCTAATCGAGACAATTCAAATCGTCGGACTTGTTGTAACGCTAACTTGACTCGATAAGGATGAACCTTTAATGTATCAGCGATATTCGCTTGCTGATAGCCCATCTTAGCCAAAATTTTTGTTTGTAGAAAAAGGCGAATCTGATTCAATAAGATTGCATTTAACTTAATGGTTTCTTCTCCTTGTAAAAGTAAATCTTCATACAATTGAACAGCTTTTTCACTGTTTCCAGAAAGTACTTCGTTGGTTAAGTCAAAAACATTATGTTCCAAAGACTTAGGGACTAATTCTTGAACCGCACCTCGTGTAATTGTCTTCGTCTCAAGGGCATATAAATACAGCTTCTGTAATTCTCCCATAATTTTTGATAAGTTCAAGTCTGTCAATTGAAGTAATAAATCAAAAGCATCGGAGCGAATAGTGTACCCTTCGCTCTCAATCGTTTGAGAAATGTACTGACGAATAGCCTTTTCATCCATTGGATTGACGTCAACCACTGTGGCATTTTTTTTCAATGCTTTGGTAATTTTTTTGCGTTCATCTAATTTTTCATATGAGGCCATAAAAACAAGAACAGTTGTTGGTGATGGACTTTCCAAATAATTCAATAAAAGATTGACATCATGTTCCACACCGTTTGTTTTTCTTTCGGCAGTTAAAAAGTAAGGATTTTCCACAAAGACAAGGCGATAATCACCAAAAAACGGAATTGTTTCCGCTTCAGCAATCGCTGCACTTAAAGGTGTTTCCTCCATATCAAATGAGAAAAAGTTAAATTGATCATCCTCTTCCGTCAACAATTCTTTCATCAATGTTGTTTTAAATAATTCAGTTAAATAAAGTTCTGTTCCTATTAATAAATACACTGGAGCGATTTTTTGCTCTCGCACTTCTTTCAAAGCTTTTTGTAACTCCATTGGCTCGCTCCTTTTCTCGTTTCTCTTGTTTATCCTATCATGTTACTTCTGGAAATACTAGTCTTGTTCTTTAACAAATTTGGCTTTAGAAAGCCCTTGCCAGGGTAACCATTGATAATAAATCATTCCTTGAAGATCGGTCCGATAATAATTTATTTTTTGCTCCTCCAGCGTCGCTAATGTCTCCTGATGAGGATGTTTAAAACGATTATTCAGTCCAGCTGAAATCAATGCTTCTCGCGGATTAAGCTGTTTGATAAATCTTTTAGTAGACGACGTTTTACTACCATGATGACCGACTTTCAAGATGTCGATTTTCAACTGGGGATAGCGAGCCAACACTTGTTCTTCTCCTTCGGCTTCCAAGTCACCAGTAAATAAAAAATGCCGTCCGCCTAATTGTGTGGAAAACACTATCGAGTCATTATTGCCCCCAATACTGCTCTTATTTGGTGATAAAATTTGAAAAGAAACGGGCCCATTAATTCGCTTGGGCGCTAAAATTGGCCGACAGTCTGTCCCGCTTTTTTGGAGTTGTTTCAAGACTTGGCGAAACGAAAAATTGGCTTCAGCTGCTCCTTTAGGAAAATAAAGAACAGAAGTTGGAACCTTCTGCGCAATGGCTAATAAATCGCCAAAATGGTCTTCATGTGCGTGTGTGATGATCACTTCATCTAAACGTTTGACCCCTTGACTTTTGAGAAAAGGAATCACTGAATATTCCGCTCCTGATCGACTATTTTTCCGTTGCCGCCAAGCTTCTTTGTCAAAAGACAACCGACCACCTGTATCGATTAGTGTATTTTTTCTGTGAAAAGGCGCTTGGATAAACAAACTATCCCCTTGGCCTACATCGATCATTGCAACAATGCCAATTGGCGAAAGGTATTTACTATTTATCAAAACAATTAGTAGTCCGATTGAGAAAAAAATTTTTTTAGACTTGTCTGCTAAATAAATCATTGAAAATCCGATTAGTAATAACAAACTAATTTGTATCCAAGAATTTAAATAGCCAATGGTCAGCTTCGGATTTAAGTGAACTAGCACCCACTCAAATAAGCCATTCATTGTTAAAAATAGTGGTTCGAGCAAGGCTGCTAAATAGCGTGCTGGCATAATAATCACTAGAAAAATGCTCAACGTCAAAAGCGGTAACAAGAACCGTTCAAAAATTGGTAACAAGAGAAATGTTAAGAAACTTCCTAACAAGGGCCATTCATAAAATGATTGGACTAAAATAGGTAAGGAAGCCACAGCCAATAGGAAAGAGCCTACACAATTTTTAATAAAAGGCGAAGAATAACCAACCAATGTTTTCTCTAAAAACAGCAGAACAAAGGAAAGTAAGTAACTAAATTGACCGCCGACTGAAAAAAAGAGGGTTGGCTGAACAATCAAGTGCACTAAGAGAGTTAAACTCCAACAATCGAGGGCCGGAACCTGCCAATTAAACCGTCGATTGAACGTATTGAGGTTTGTTTGTAAAAGCGCCCGCATGACACTGACTGAGAATCCTGTTAAACCAGCATATATCAGAGAAAAACCGCATTGCCACAAAAAATAACTTTCTTGCGTTCGGCGAGCGATTCTTAGCATCAGCAAGCGAAATAAACGAAGGAAAAAAGAAACATGCATCCCTGACAAACTAAAAAGATGCAAAATGCCTAATGCTGAAAATTTATCGCTTATTTCAGCAAATTCTTCATTACGAAAACCTAATAGCAACGCATTCATATACATTGCACTAGTCTCAGCAAAATTTTTCTGAATATGTACCATCGCCCACTTCCGCCAGCCGCTAATGATTTCTTTAAACCGCCAAGAAAAAAAGGAACGCGGTTGTCCTATCTCCTCAATGAATAAAATAGCTTCGATTCCTTGATTCTTTAAAAATAGTTGATAATTGAAGCCATTTTTGTTGGTTTGACCTTGGGGCGAGTCTAAAATACCTACGGCAGTTGCCTGAATGGTTGTGGTTAGTTGTTGCCATTGCTGTTTTTCTTTCACACTTTTTAATTGATAAAATGCCATCACTTTCTGCCTTTTGCCTTTTACGATCCAATTGGCAGGAAATTTCACTTGATCGCCATCGACTTGTATTTCATCTGGTAATATCGTTAGCTGTCCTGACAAGCGGACATCTTTAGGCAACAAAGAGACTGGCTTTAACCACTGGAAAATCAATATGCCCCCTACTATTAAAAAACTGCACAAAAAACCTTCCAATATAACAGGAAAACTTTTTGTACAGACAATACGGATAACAGTGATAGAAAAAAGAAGAGCTCCTAATAGACTAGGTGCGAAAAAACACCACAGCCCACAACTAGTCAGCAGAGCTATGAAGAACCAATTATTCCTCAGCTGAGGAAGGATTGTCCTCAAGTGTGGCAAATTCTTCTCCCCATTGTAATTCGGCAAAATATTTTGGTACTAAAGTCACTTTTTCAACCGTGGCTCCTACTTGTTCAATTAAATTTAGGGCGTACGCATCATTACGGTAATCCTTTAAATAATAAATCTTTTTAATCCCTGCTTGTAAAATCATCTTTGTACATTGCAGGCAAGGGAAATGTGTCACATAAATTTCTGCCCCTTCTGTAGGGACGCCAAACTTCGCACATTGTAAAATTGCATTCATTTCTGCGTGGATTGTTCGAACGCAATGATTATCAACAACATAACATCCTTCATCAATACAATGCGTTCCGCCACTGACTGAACCATTGTAACCTCCTGCAATAATTCGTTTGTCGCGAACAATGGTTGCTCCGACAGTTAACCGTGTGCAAGTACTTCTTAATGATAATAAGACGCTTTGTCCCATAAAATATTGGTCCCATGGAATTCGTTCCATAATAAACCTCCTTTATTTTTAATGACTCCTGTGTTCGATTTGCCAAATCATTTAATCTTATTACAAATAGTATGTTATCCGCATCCCATAGTCAAGAATTCTCAGAAATTTTCTGTTAAAAGTTAGCCAGTCACTGTCAACATGTCTTTTAAACGTTCTACTGTTTTCTCTCCAATACCTGGAACATTTTTCAGTTCCTCGACGGTTTTAAACGGTCCTTGTTCGTCACGAAAGCGAATAATCTCTTGTGCTTTTTTCGCACCGATTCCTGAAATCGTTTGTAGCTCTGCTTCTGTTGCCGTATTAAGGTTGATTTTTTCCTCCTGATTTTGCTGAGCAGGTGCTGATTCCTGCAGCGTTTCTAATGACTGTGGCACTGATTCTCCTTTTTTGGGCACGTAAATAATCATTTGATCTTTTACTTTTTGAGCGTAATTGACCTGGGTAGTATCAGCTTCCTCGCTCACACCTCCAGCTAAAGCTAAAGCATCCCAAATCCGCTGCTGATTTTTTAGTTGATAGATTCCTGGTACTTTCACTGCGCCTTTAATATCAACATAGATCATTGTTTCTGCCCTTTCTTTTGTGGCATCTGTGGCGACCTCTGCCATAGTGGTCAGACTTGTCTCCTCTCACATTGTGGTGTCTACTTGTGCCTCCTTATTAACCATCAAATAAATGCCCACTAATAGAGTTATCAAAATAACTATAGACGCGCCACTACCTAGCAATAGCCACTTTTTGGGTAACTGTTTCAACCAATCCATCGTTTGTCCTCCCTTCAAAATATAATTACGCATTTTTTAACAAAAAATGCGCCTGGACCAAAAATCACTAGTAATTTTTGGCCCAGGCACACTTTTATTTTAATTTTTCTAGATAGTTCAAGGCATCTTGAACCGTTTTTACTGGGACAATTTTCATTTTTGTCCCAATTTTTTTCGCAGCTTCTTGTGCTTCTTGATAATTCGATTTGATTTTCGGTTCAACTTTTTTCATTTCTGAAGTTATTTCATCATCGGGTGCAAAGAAAATTTCTGCACCGTTCTCACTGGCTGTTACAACTTTTTTGTCAATACCACCGATTCTACCAACGATTCCTTGACTGTTCATCGTACCTGTTCCAGCAATTTCATGACCTTTACGTAAATCTTTATGACTTAATTGTTCATAGGTCTGCAAAGTAAACATTAACCCAGCCGATGGCCCACCAATATCACCCGCTTCAATAGATACTGGGATAGAAGAATCAATTTCTGTATGATCGGTCAAACCAATACCAATCCCCGCTTTTTTATCTGTTGGCAATTCAATTAATTTGCCGGTCGCTTCTTTTGCTTTGCCATCTTGAATAAATTGAACAGTGACTTTTTGATTCACTTTTTGTGCTTTAATGTAATTCATTAATTCTTCACTGCTTTTAAAAGATTTGCCATCCACGCCTGTCACGGTATCGCCAACTTCAATTTTTCCTTTAAAACTTGAGTTGTCTTCCATCGCTAACACATAGACGCCTTTAAATTTCATCTCATATGGAACCTTCGCTAATTTTAAGGCTTGCTCAATTGCGGCGTTTTTTGAGGAATCCATATAGTATTGTTGAATTCGATTATATTCGCTATTACTACTATCTCCCATTAATTCTTTTTTAGACATAACTTCTTGAAAATCCGAAAAGTTTGCTTTTATGGCAGAAAAAATAGTGGCCGAACGAATGCCCACCGTTGTTAAATAAAAAGCACCAGACTGCGTATCTTTTTTTCCATCAACAGTTACAAACTCTTTTAAATTTTCTGTCGTTCCTGGTCCTTCAATATAATAAGGAATTGGGACGATAAACAAACCAATTAGCAGCAATGCCAATACCATTGGAATGAGTGATTTAAACGAAAATTTTTCTGTTTTTTTATTCATTATTTTAGCTCCAGTCATTCTTCTTTTGTTTTAACGCATGATAAATATTGGGAGGAAGATAGTCAGACACATCGCCCCCAAAACGTAAAACTTCTTTTAGTAAACTGGAGCTTACATGTGCATATGGTTCTTCTGCTAATAGAAAAACCGTTTCAATTTCTGGCGCCAGATGTTGATTCATTTTAGCAATGTCTTTCTCGTACTCGTAGTCTTTGACGTTTCTAATGCCACGAATCAAAAAATTAGCCCCTAATGATTTTGCACTTTCCACAGTTAACTGGGTTTCTTGCATAATAACACGCACATTTGGCATTTCTTTAGTTGCTTCTTCAATTAAATATTTTTTCTCTTCTGGCGTAAATAATGTTTGCTTACTTGTATTTATAAAAACGCCAATAATGACTTCGTCAAATAACTTCGCACTGCGTTCAATCAAATTTAAATGACCATTTGTCATCGGATCAAAACTTCCGGGAAATAGAGCAATTTTACGCATCTTACGCCTCCTGACGATAAATCGTTACTTGAGTGATTCCGTAAACGGTTTCTCTTGTTTTTTCTAGTGTACCAATCGTTTCTGGTAACTTGACAGTTTTATCTGTTTCACAAACGATAACGGCTTCGTTTGTTAATAACTGCCGTTCTAACATCTTTTCTAATTGTGAAACAATTTCTTGTTTGGCATAGGGCGGATCCAATAAGACCAAATCAAATTGTAGCTTCTCTTCATAAAACTGTTCTAAGGCACGATTAGCATCCATTTTTCTAACTTCAAATTTTTCTGGTTCTTTTGTAATCGCAATATTTTCTTTAATTACTTTTAGTGCAGCAAAATTCTTTTCAATACAAATACTTTTGTCCATTCCACGAGAAACGGCTTCAATCGCTAACCCGCCACTTCCTGAATATAAATCCAGCGCCATTCCACCATCGAAATATGGACCAATCATATTAAAAATAGATTCTTTTACTTTATCTGTTGTAGGCCTAGTATTGTCGCCATCTAACGCTTTCAGGCGCCGGCCACCATATTCTCCAGAAATAACACGCATTGTTTCGACTCCTTTATCAATCATTCTTTTATAATTCATTATAACAAAAAGAGTGAAAAATGTTTGAAATTTCTCATAACATTTCTCACTCTTTTGCATTAGACATTCTCTGCTAAGCGAATCTCTGTAGATAATTCCTCTACTACATAGCCATCGTCTTCTTGTTCTTGATAAGCCGCTTTAGTACCAATTTTTTCAGCAAAATTCATTTCGACATCTGGTCGATACGATTTATCGACACTACGAACAAAATGTAACTGATTAATTTTTTCCATGTTACTTTCAATATTTTCTTCATTCATGTAAATCACCACATATTTCATTTTTCGTGAAACATAGTGAATCAGTCCATATCGGCGTAACTGTTTTAACGGTTTTAATGTGTATACCCAAACAATTAGGCAACGACGCTCTTGAAGCGTAAATTCTTTTCCTTCTTTAGCTTGCATGGCAGCTTCCTCCACAACCTGAATGTTTCTTTCCTCGTTCAAAGAAAGGATTTCCAGCATCTACTTTAATATCTTCAGAAATTAGTTGCGCAATCTTTAAACCAATTGTATCTAGCAACGTTTGAACGTTTGTCTCAGCAAAACGATAATTTGCAACGATTTCGTTTAAATCAAGCGCCCGCTTTGCTTTACGTAGAGCTCGTTGTTTCTCCCGAAAATCGGGTGCATGAATTCCATAAGCCTCTACTCGTTCAAAGGCTGACTTAGCTTCTAAAAATGCTTTTTGTAACTGAGCAACTTCCGCCGAAGCATACATAGCTTTTTTTGTTTCTTTATAGTTTTGAACAGCATCACTTTCTAAAAGTGCTGAAATTAAGCATTCTGTTTGATCTTCAATTGCAAATAAATGTTCTGTTACAATCATAACTTTTCACTACTCTCCGTGATTTGCCTATTTTCTGGTCGTTTCTCTAATAAGACTAACACACCTTCATTGGAAAAGGCAACGCCCAATTCTGTCGTTTCTGACTCAGCAAAATAGCTATCATATTGCGGGTCCGAAAACCATGACAAAATAGTAAAGGTACTATCATAAACAGGTTCTTGGAAAATACCTGCTGGTTCTCTCAACGAAAGTTTGCTCGTTTTAACTAATAAAGAAAATTCGTCCTTAGTCAACTGAAAGGGATGGATGGCTGTATGTTCCTCTCTCGTTTGTAACAATTCTGCTTGTCGATTTGCCGACAAAATTGTTGGTGTATGATTAGCCAGCGTTTGATACAATGTTTGGGCATCTTTTTGGCTTTGTGTAGAAACTGAAAAAGCAGCTTGATTTTCTTGCTGTTTAACCAGATTCATGACATAAATCGCTTGGTTACTTTGAACAGGATCGAAGGTCATTGACTGCGTTATATCAACTGGCAAAGGAGAACCTTCATTTAATTGATACGGCATTTCCGTGAGCAACGTTTCTTTATTGACATAATTAACTGCCATTAAACCGCCCGTCCGCTGATTAAAAAATAACACCGCAAAACTGCCATTATCAAAAGCAACCAGTGGTCGATAGTTCATATCTTCTTCCATCAGCTCGACATCGTAAGCTTCATGATGAAAATTAAATGCAAAATTCGAATAAATCGTCATTAAATCAGACAAGTCAGCAAGCTTCATATCTATTTTAAACGGTTCTATCATTTTGTCATTGTTAAAGGCCTTAATTGCGATGACTTTATTTTCTCGAACGTTGACTTCTAAGTAATCATTCATCGTCAAACCGAACGTCCATAATTCATACGTACGACCTGTTTTAATTTTTTCTTTAGGATTGCCAAACTGGCGGATAAAGGTTTCCACATCTTTCCCTATGTATGCTGCGTAGCCAGAAGCTGGCAATTCTTCATGAGGAACAGCGGTGTGAGCGCTGGATAAGCGCCCACTTTGAGCTGTTTCGGTTGGTTTTTCAGCAGGGAAAAAAACTGGCTCTAAATATCCGATGAGTAGAACTGTTAAAAAAACAGCAGTAAAGGCCCAAAATCGCTTCATTTTTTCCCCTCTCATCTTATTTTTCTTTCACTTCTAATAACAAATCACCTGAGCTGATTGCTTCGCCTTCTTCAACATAAATGTGATCTACCGTGCCCGCAAAACGTGCTTCGATAGTCGTTTCCATTTTCATGGCTTCTGTAATCAGCAACGGCTGACCTTTTTCTACTTTATCGCCACGTTTGACCAATACTTGTAGAACAGAACCAGACATCGTTGCGCCGATTTGTTCTTTATTAGTTGGTTCCGCCTTTTGTTTTACTTGAACAGCAGACTTAATGGAGGCATCTTTAACTAAAACCTCACGACGTTGCCCATTCAAATTGAAGAACAAGACACGGTTTCCGTCAATATCAGGTTCGCCAATTTCATCTAAACGAATAATTAACGTTTTTCCTCGTTCAATTTGAACTTCCAATGTCTCTCCTTGACGAATACCATTAAAGAATGTTGGCGTATCTAATAAGGTTATATCTCCAAAGGTTTCGTATTTTTGACGATACTCTAAAAATACTTGTGGATACATTAAATAACTTAAAACTTCTTCCAATTTAGGTTGATACCCAATTTTTTCGGCTAATTCTTCTTGTACTTTCGCAAAATCAACAGGTGCTGCTAAGTCACCTGGCCGCTCTGTGAAGGCTGGTCGACCTTTTAGAATAATTCGTTGCAGCTCTTTCGGGAACCCACCAACTGGTTGACCTAAATCACCTTGGAAAAAAGTCACAACGGATTCAGGAAAACTTAGTTCTTCACCACGCGCATAAACATCTTGTTCTGTCAGATGATTTTGAACCATGAAGAGTGCCATGTCCCCCACGACTTTTGAAGATGGCGTCACTTTTACAATATCACCAAACATCAAATTCACTGTGTGATACATTTTTTTGATTTCATCCCAACGGTGCCCTAAGCCTACCGCTTTTGCTTGCTGCTGCAGATTAGAGTATTGACCACCAGGCATTTCATGCATATAGACTTCTGTTTGCGGGGCATTTAAGCCATTTTCAAATGGTTGATAATACATGCGCACATCTTCCCAATAATGATTGATTTTCTGTGCATTATCAATGTTAATAGTTGGCGTCCGTTCACCATTGACTAAAGCATAATATAGACTGTTCATACTTGGCTGGCTAGTTGCGCCACTCATCGCACTCATTGCGACGTCAACAATATCAACGCCCGCTTTAGTAGCTGCTGAATATGTGATGATCCCATTGCCACTAGTGTCGTGAGTGTGGAGATGAATCGGTAAATCCGTGGCTGCCTTTAATTCACTAATTAAACGATAAGCAGCTTGTGGTTTCAATAAGCCAGCCATATCTTTAATCGCAATGATTTGTGCACCTAAATTTTCCAATTCTTTAGCCATATCAAGGTAATATTGAACATTATATTTTGCTCGGGCTGGATCATTGATGTCCCCAGTATAACAAATTGCTGCTTCCGCAATTTTTCCGGTATCCCGAACGACTTGAATACTTTTTTCCATTTGAGGAATCCAGTTTAAGCTATCAAAAATTCGGAAAACATCGACTCCTTGGCGAGCGGATTCTTTAATAAATTCTTCAATAACATTATCAGGATAATTTTGATAGCCTACCGCATTAGATCCTCTGAACAGCATTTGTAAAAGTGTGTTTGGCATCAACTGACGAATTTTTCTTAAACGTTGCCATGGGTCTTCGGTTAAGAAGCGATAGGCAACATCGAACGTAGCGCCACCCCACATTTCACTAGAAAACAGCTCAGGCAGGGCTGCATCAGTTAGACCAGCAATTGCTTTAAAATCTTGTGTTCTCACACGAGTAGCTAATAAACTTTGGTGCGCATCACGGAACGTGGTATCTGTCATTAACACACTTTCTTGATTCTTAACCCAATCGATGACGGCGGTTGCTCCTTGAGCGTCTAGAATATTTTTAGCTGTGATCACTTTTTCTGGAACTTCAATATCTGTCGGCACGCGCGGGGCTTCAAAATATTTTTTCTCCGTTCGTTCAATGCCAGGGAACCCATTGACCGTTACTTCTCCAATGTATTTCATCGTTTTATTGCCACGATCGCGCATACGAGGAAATTCAAATAATTCAGGTGTATTATCAATAAAGGTTGTTTTGGCTTCGCCAGATTGAAACGCTGGATAGCTCACAACATTTTGTAAAAACGGAATATTTGTTTTCACGCCACGAATCCGAAATTCTTTTAAGCAGCGTTGCATTTTACTGATTGCCTGTTCAAAAGAGAAACCATGGGTACAGACTTTAACCAATAAAGAATCAAAGTAGGGAGTCACAGCGTAGCCAGAATAAGCATTTCCTACATCTAAACGTACACCAAACCCACCTGGTGAACGATACGTATCAATTTTCCCTGTATCTGGCATAAATTGGTTCAGGGGATCTTCAGTCGTAATCCGACATTGAATAGCCGCGCCTTTTAATGTCAATTCGTTTTGTTTTGGCAAATGCATATCTTTATGCAAATCAAGCCCTTGTGCAATTTGTAATTGAGAGATCACAATATCAATATCTGTAATCATTTCTGTGATAGTATGTTCTACCTGAACACGAGGATTCACTTCAATAAAATAAAACTGATCCCCTTCTACTAAAAACTCAACCGTTCCCGCATTCACGTAGCCGACATGCGCCATTAACTGTACAGCAGCTGAACAAATGGCTGCTCGTTGTTCTTCATTCATTGATACACATGGTGCGACTTCTACCACTTTTTGGTGGCGCCGTTGAACGGAACAATCACGTTCAAATAAATGCAAGACGTTCCCATGATGATCGCCTAAAATTTGTACTTCGATATGTTTAGGATTAGAAATATACTTTTCAACATAAACCTCGTCAGAACCAAAGGCTGCTTTCGCTTCACTTTTTGCTCTTTCGTAACCTTCTCGTGCTTCCTTGGCATCGTGGGCAACGCGCATCCCGCGACCGCCGCCACCTAAAGCAGCTTTAATCATGATAGGAAAGCCATGCGTTTCACCAAAAGCTACGACCTCTTCCACCGTTGCTACTGGCCCATCTGAGCCTGGAATCGAAGCAATCCCCGCAGCTACAGCTGCTTCTTTCGCTTTAATTTTATCGCCAAAAATATCTAAATGGTGTGTTTTAGGTCCAACAAAAATGATTCCTTCTTCTTCACAACGTTCGGCGAAGCGTAAGTTCTCTGATAAAAAGCCATAACCAGGATGAATGGCATCTGCTCCCGATTTTTTGGCAATTTGGATAATATTTTCAATGTCTAAATAGGCTTCAATTGGTTTTTTCCCTTTACCAACTAAATACGCTTCATCTGCTTTGAAACGATGAACAGAATACTCATCTTCTGCAGCATAAATCGCTACTGTCTGGATATCTAATTCTGTACAAGCTCTAAAAATTCGAATCGCAATTTCGCCACGATTGGCAACTAATACCTTTTTCATAACGTCACTCCTACCATCAATTTCCTTCAAATTTATTGGTTCTGTTCTAAAGATAAATAGTACTCATTTTCTAATTTCTGACGTGTTTCATCTGCACTGATATTCAGGACAAAGGCCACAGCAATCGAAATAATCAGCAAACTATTCCCACCTTGACTCAAGAACGGGAAAGTAATTCCTGTTAATGGAATAATCCCAGTAATCCCACCAACATTAATAAAGACTTGAATTAATAACATTGTACCAATTCCAATACACATTAGTGAATTAAAAGGTTTCTTCGAGCGTACACCGACTAAAATAATTCGCGCAATCATAAACATCAACAATCCTAAAATCGCTAGACCGCCGATAATGCCTAACTCTTCTAAAGTAATCGCAAAGATAAAGTCCGTATGTGCTTCTGGTAAAAAGCCTTTTTTCTGAACACTATTCCCTAGACCTTTGCCAAACCAGCCGCCATTACTGATTGCATAATAAGAATTAGCTAACTGATGGCCTAAGTTCCGTTCATCTAAAAATGGATTTTTAAAAACAGCAAAACGATTATAAATATATTGATAACGCGCTGGGAAAATTTTTCCTTTAGACATAATTAATAACTGAATAGCCGTGATACTACCTAAAATGCCCAAGCCACCGACCAAGTAGGTATACATATAATTAATCCCACTTGCTAAAACCATCACGATGGTAATTAATGTTAGAATGGCCGCATTCCCGAAGTCAGGCTGGATTGCAACTAGAGCAATTAATACAAAAACGAGCATCAACGGGCGCCCGGCAGCTTGTTTAAATTGATCCATGCCTCCATTAATTGTCTTTTGTCGCCGTGCTAAAATATAAGACAGATACCAGACAACCATGATTTTTAAATACTCAGCTGGTTGCATCGAAAACCCACCAATCTCAATCCAACCACGTGCGCCGTTAATTTCTTTCCCGATACCAGGAATCCGAACGGCTAAAACCATAACCGTAATTACTGCAATGGCAAACATAATAAAACTTCGATTCTGGAAAACGGATGTTTTCATCTTATAAATAAAAAACATTGCAACTAACCCTACTACCCAAAAGGCAACCTGGTTAATAACGAATGAGGTAGGTGAAAAACCTTTCATTACTTGTAATGCGGATGTGGAACTATATACCATAATCAATCCCACGATACTTAAAATTAAATATGGAATAAAAATACTATAGTCTAGCAAATGCCGTTTCTTTACTTTGTTTGGCAAAGCTTAACCCTCCTTGCCAATCTCGTTTTTTTCTTGTGTTTCTTCATAAACATCTGTATATAATTGATTCAATTCGCGTTCTAAATCACTTAGTAAGCGATGTCCTTCATCATTAGTTAAAATCCCCAAACGGGTCGCATAGGTCACTTGTCTTGAAAAACCATACATTTGTGTATCCACCACTTCTTCAAATGCTTTACATTGAGAAATGCACAAACTGTTTTTTTGATTACGAATAAGCATTTTAATGCGTTCTGCATCGTCTTCTAATAATTGAATGGCAAATTTCTTTGAAATTCCTTCGTCCATTTGTACAGAACCTCCCTATCTTAATTAAATAATTATAACATAATTCTCAGTTAGATACATGATGATTTCAGAAAATTTCCTTTAAGAAATTTTCTAAAATCAAGCGATATATTAAGTAAGAAATCTCTTTATATAACAAGCTTATTTTATCAATACAACAACAAATACATTAAAAGACTTTTTCCTTATTTTCTGCTTTTAATTTTAAATAAAATAACAAACTATATCATTTTTTTGTCTCTTGATATTCTTTAATTACTTCTAAAAAGGCGGTGCCATATTTATCTAATTTATTTTGGCCGACCCCTTTTATTTGCAATAATTGAATCGTTGTTTGCGGTAATTTTTCACACATTTCTTTAAGTGTACTATCGGAAAAGACTACATATGGCGGCACGCCTGCCTCTTGAGCCATGTCCATACGTAATTCGCGTAATCGTTCAAACAAGGCATCATCCACTGCTACTTTTCGAACTTTTTGGTCTTCTTTTCGGAAGACTTTCCGTTCCCCTAAAAGCACCTGAACACCTTCTGTCGAGACTGATAACAACGGAAATTGCCCATCAGAAGGAATTAAATAACGTTCTGCTGTCAAATAATCAATCAGCTGTGTGACTTCTTTTTGCGTGCGACCTTTCATTAGTCCGTATGTTGGCAAACGATCAAAATGCCATTGATCAATTTTTTGATCTTTTGAGCCAGTCAAGACTTTACCAACTAAGCCCTTACCGAAACGTTCTCCCATACGTTTTACACAAGACAAAACTTTTTGGGCATCGACCGTAATATCGACTAATTCTCGATTATCCAGACAATTCGAGCAGCGACCGCAGTCCGTCCCTTCTTCACCAAAATAGCGTAAAATATATTTTTGTAAACACATTTGTGCATTCGCATATTGTGACATTTCCCGTAATTTCAAGTACTCTTTCTGCTTATAATCAATGGTCATTTCAGATTGTTCAATAAAGTATTGTTGAATTTGCAAGTCTTGTGGAGCAAACATTAACACAGCATCACTAGGCAGACCGTCACGACCAGCTCGGCCGGCTTCTTGGTAATAAGATTCAATATTCCCTGGTACTTGTGCGTGAATGACAAAACGAACATTACTCTTATTAATCCCCATACCAAAGGCATTTGTTGCTACCATCACTTGCACTTGATCATACAAGAATGCTTCTTGATTTTCACTACGTAACTGTTCACTCATGCCCCCATGATACATCCCAGCTGCAATTTTTTTACTTTCTAATAAATGATAAATTCGTTCAACTTCCTTCCGCGTGCTTGCATAAATAATACCTGATTGTCCAGTATTCATCTTTAAATATTCCAAAAGAAAAACGTCTCTATTTTGATCTTTCACGACTTGAAAAGATAAATTTTCTCGAGCGAATCCTGTTTTGATTTCATTTTCTGATGGAATTCTTAATTGCTTGACAATATCCTCCGCTACTTGTGGCGTTGCTGTTGCTGTTAGTGCAATCACAGTTGGTTGCTGTTGAAATTGATCGATAATCTCTGCTAAACGCAAATAGCTTGGACGAAAATCATGCCCCCATTGTGAAATACAGTGTGCCTCATCTACTGCCAATAAATCAATCGGTACATGTGTCAGCATCTGTTGAAAATCATAAGATTCTAATCGCTCTGGCGCAACATACAATAGCTTGACTTCTTTGTTAACCGCTAATTGAATACGATGATTCATTTCTTGATAGGAAATGGTACTATTGATATATGTAGCTGGAATCCCCATTAAATTCAGGGCATCTACTTGATCTTTCATTAAAGAAATTAATGGTGAAATCACCAATGTTAAATTATCCAGAAGTAAGGCTGGCAACTGATAACAAATCGATTTGCCTCCACCTGTTGGCATAATGCCTAAGACATTTTCTTGTCGCAATACATGACGAATAATCGTTTCTTGTCCTGGCCGAAAATCATCATAGCCAAATGTATCTTTTAATAATTCTTGTAATGCACTCATTTATTGCGCTCCAATCTTTGTTCTACAAGTCATTTTAACACGCTAATCTAACAGGAACAAGGTGTGTTAAAACAAGACACAATCGTGAAACACCAGTTAACGTGAAACATCAAAAAGAATGAAAAATTGTGAAAGCTTGCTATCAAAAGCTTTCAAAAATAGCGGCATTTGCTTGTTGTGGATAACGAGTAGTTATCCACACATAAAAAAATAACCTTATCTTAAAATACGCATTAATTCGTTTTTGCCATCAAAAAAACCAACTATTTTCGTAGTAAAACGAGCATAGTTGGTTTAAATGTTTATTTGTCGAAAAATTATTCAGCTTTTTTCTTTTTCTTGCTTGCTTTTTCGCGTTCGTTTTTGTTAAGAATTTGTTTTCTTAAACGGATGCTTTCTGGTGTTACTTCACAGTATTCATCTTCATTCAAGAATTCTAATGATTCTTCTAACGTTAATTTTTTCGGTTTTTTGATGACTGATGTTTGGTCTTTCGTTGCCGAACGAACGTTAGTCATTTGTTTAGCTTTTGTGATGTTCACAGTTAAATCGTTGTCGCGGTTGTTTTCCCCAACAATCATTCCTTCGTAAACTTCTGTCGTTGGTTCAACGAAAACTGTACCACGTTCTTCAATACTCATAATTGAGTAAGTCGTTGCTTTACCAGTATCGATTGAAACTAATGCACCTTGATGACGGCCACCAATCGTTCCTTGAATCATTGGTAAGTATTGATCGAAGGTGTGGTTCATAATACCATAACCACGAGTCATTGATAAGAATTCTGTTGAATAACCAATTAAGCCACGAGCTGGTGCTAAGAAGATTAAACGCATTTGTCCGTTACCGGCATTAATCATATCTTGCATTTCGCCTTTACGTAAACTTAGTGATTCAATCACGCTACCCATGTATTCTTCAGGTGTGTCAATTTGAACACGTTCAAATGGTTCACATTTAACCCCGTCAATTTCACGCTCAATAACTTCTGGACGAGAAACTTGTAATTCATAGCCTTCACGACGCATGTTTTCAATTAAAATTGATAAATGCAATTCGCCACGGCCTGATACAGTCCAAGAATCTGGGCCAATTGGATCAACACGTAAAGATACGTCTGTTTGTAATTCAGCCATTAAACGTTCTTCGATTTTACGAGCGGTGATGTATTTTCCTTCACGTCCCGCAAATGGAGAATTGTTAACTAAGAAAGTCATTTGTAAGGTTGGCTCATCAATGTGTAGAATTGGTAATGCTTCTTGATTGTGAACATCTACAACTGTTTCCCCAACGAAAATGTCTTCCATTCCAGAAACGGCAATTAAATCGCCCGCTTTTGCTTCATCAATTTCCACACGTTGTAAGCCAAAGAAACCTAAAATTTTCGTTACACGGAAATTTTTCACGCTGCCATCTAATTTCATCAACGCAACTTGGTCGCCGACTTTCATTGTGCCACGGAACACACGGCCAATCCCAATACGTCCAACGTAATCGTTGTAGTCTAGTAATGAGACTTGGAATTGAAGTGGTTCGTCTGAATTGTCAACTGGAGCTGGCACATGTTCAATAATTTTATCAAAAATTGGGGCCATTGTTGGCTCTTGATCTGCTGGATCATCTGATTCACTTGAAGTTCCGTTTAAAGCAGAAGCATAAACAACTGGGAAATCTAATTGATCGTCGTCTGCGCCTAATTCGATGAATAACTCTAAAACTTCATCTACTACGTGTTCAGGACGAGCAGAAGGTTTGTCAATTTTGTTAACAACCACGATTGGTGTTACTTTTTGTTCTAATGCTTTTTTCAATACGAAACGTGTTTGAGGCATTGTTCCTTCATACGCATCGACAACTAAAACAACACCATCTACCATTTTCATGATACGTTCTACTTCACCACCGAAGTCCGCGTGTCCTGGTGTATCTAGAATGTTGATACGTGTACCGTTATAATCTACGGCTGTATTTTTTGCTAAGATAGTAATTCCACGTTCACTTTCAAGTGCATTGGAATCCATTGCACGTTCTTGTAATTGTGTGTGTCCATCTAAAGTGTCAGATTGTTTTAAAAGTTCATCTACTAAGGTTGTTTTACCATGGTCAACGTGGGCGATAATTGCCACGTTACGAATATCATCTCTGTATTTCAATTTAATTGCTCCTTATCTATATACGCTTATGTTACTTAAGTCCATAAAAGCCGACTGCTTATTATAGCAAACTTTTTTCATTAAAAAAAGGCTTTCGCCTGCAAAAATAATGAAAGTTTTAGAAATTATTCGGCTTTTTCTGAAAACAAGGACATTTTTTTACAAATCTTTCTCTTTTAAAAGAGGAAGAGCCTTACCTTTCAGCAACGCTCTTCTTTGATTATTCCGATTCATTTAAATACCGGGTAAATACTTCATCATAGGTTTCAGGAGTTGCTGCAATAAAGTATTCACGACCCGCAAAAGTTAATGGTTTTCCTGTAATACCAGAGTATTTAAACCCAAATTCTTCCAAAAGTACTAAGCCTGCTGCATAATCCCAAGGACTTAGATTAGATAAATAGCCATGATGGTTGCCTTTTAACATGGCAATAATTTCCAAACCTGCACAACCGCTAATACGCACGCCCATACTTGCTTGTCCGATTTCCGTTGCGTGATGAATATTTTTTCCATGCATGTAAGCATTCATGCCCCATAATCCATCTGCCAAGGCTTTCATAGTAGGCGCTTTTAATAATTGATTATTCCGATAAACGCCAAGCCCTTTGCCGCCCCAATAAAGTTCTTCTCGCATCACATCATAGATAAAACCTAATTTACCAATGCCGTCTTCATAAACAGCTAACATAATACAAAAATTTTCTCTTTCCATCACGAAATTCATTGTGCCATCAATCGGATCGATGATCCACACGCGACCAGCAAAACTTTTTAAAGTATTGTAGCCTTTTTCTTCCCCTAAAATTTGATCTTCGGGAAAATTTGTTTGAATTTTATTCATTAAAAATTCTTGGGTTTGTTCATCCATATTTGTCACTAAATCAGTGCGGCCATTTTTCTGTTGAACGGTTAACTCTGATTCCAAGTTCATTCGAATCACATCGGCTGCTTCAAAAAGCCAACTTTGAATTGTTTGAATAAATTTTTGCGTTTCAGTCATCTAATCATCCCCCAGCTTTAATTTACCGCTTCCCTGTTTTTTAGCTTGTTGAAGCGTACGATATAACGAATATCCTGAAGCATTTTCAAATTCACGACCTAAGCGTTTTTCTTCGCCGATACTTTTAACGACCGTTTTAAATTGTTGATAAGTTGTTAAAAATTTGTCAACAGGTAAGCCTGTTTCGTTGGCTTGCTCAACTGCTGTCCACATATTTGTGACAATCACCATTTCCTCCGTCGTCCAATCTAAATCTAATGGATATTGATAGTCTTTCATGTCTTCACCTCATCTTCTCTAGTTTAGCATATTTTCATAAAAAAACATCTTATTTACGTCGATTTTTTAATGCGTTAAAGAGAGGATATTCTGCTGTTCCTTTACGATACAAACTTTGTTGTGAAGCATAAATACCGCTGTTTCCTGAACACATAAAACTGATTAAGCAGACCATGAAAAAATAGACCGCCGCTTCACTACCAAATAGTTCAATGCCCATAATGAAGCAAGCAATCGGCGTATTCGTGGCGCCAGAAAAAACACCAATAAATCCTAAACCCGCTAAAAAAGGAATTGATAGATGTAACAAAGGGGC
This sequence comes from Enterococcus sp. DIV1316a, assembly GCF_050536915.1. NCBI lineage: Bacteria > Bacillati > Bacillota > Bacilli > Lactobacillales > Enterococcaceae > Enterococcus > Enterococcus sp. DIV1316a. The sequence goes on from NZ_CP172913.1 coordinate 1,988,064, forward strand.
CAAAGAACTCCCTAACGTAGCCCCAATTTCAAACAATGGCGTCACTTCTCCTCCTTGGAATCCGGCACCCAAGGATAACACCGTAAAGAATAATTTCCCAACAAAATCAAAAGGCTGCGCATTGCCTGCAAAAGCATCTTCTAATAAAGGTAAACTCAAGCCTAAATAACGCTGGTTGTTTAAGACGAGCACAAACAGAACGACAATGGACGCCCCAAGAAACGCACGAAGGTAGACATTAGCAAACCAATTTGCATAGGTCTTTTTTAAAAAGACAATGGAACGACTAAAAACCCAACCTGCCAAACCAAAACAAATCGATGCCAAAAATAATTTTACAAATAGTTCAACCGACCAAGTCGGAATTTTGCCCATCGGATAATGCGTATGTGTTACACCAAAACTTTCAGTTACAAAATTAGCAAATAAGCCTGCAAAAAAACTTGGGAAAAGTGCCTCTGCACGAACTTTTCCAATCGCCAAAACTTCTAATCCGAAAACCGTTCCCGCTAATGGTGTGCCAAAAACAGAACTAAAACCTGCACTAATTCCGCTAATAATAATTACTTGTCGTTCCAAAGCGGACAGTTTAAAGACTTTTCCTACAGCATTTGCGATTGCGCCCCCCATTTGCACCGCCGTCCCTTCACGACCAACAGAACCACCAAATAAGTGCGTAGTAATCGTGCCAAACAATGTTAAAGGAATTAAGCGCAAGGGAATATCTTCTTCCCCGCCATTGCCTTGTTCAATCACTAAGTTATTTCCTCGGCTAGCATTTTTCCCAAAACGCGTATAGAAATACGTAAAAACGACACCGCTAATGGGGAGGATAAAGAGTAACCAAGGATTTGCTAAACGAACATCTGTTACATAGGTGAGACTCTTTAAGAAAAAGGCGGATAACGCCCCCATAAATAAACCAATAATTGCGGTAATGAGCAACCATTTTGCCATATAACCGCCGATTGATAGTAGTTGCTTTGTTTCTTTTTTCACTTTACATGCTCCTTTACAATTTTCTTATCGCCAATCCTAGCGTACAGAAAAAGCCTACCAAAGGGTACACTTCTCCCGTTTGGTAGGCGTCATTAATTTATTCGTCCAATAAATAGTTCGTGGTGAACACCATCACCATGTTGCTATTAAACTATTAAAAATAATACCACGCAACTCTGGAAAGTGCAATAAAAAATCAATTGCGTTCCGTTTTTATCCACGTGCTATTACCTTTGATAAACCGATAATAAGCCATCACCACACTAACGAATAAAATTAAGTACATGTAGGAAATAGTAAAAGGCAAAATAATCAGCCCCAGTTTTGCAGGTACTTTTAGTTGAAAATTTTTCAACTCGCGATAATAGTTGATTGTAAAAAAAATGCCGAAAACTAACGAAATACTGACGGCCAAAACAAAACTAATGACAAGCGATAACGAAAAGCCTAACCTATACAAGTGTTGCAGTTGGAGCCCAGTTAAGACAAAAACGAGCATCCCCGCTACGAGATTAATAAAGGGTTGCGCTAAAAAATAATAGATTCCACACTTCTGCCTTAGCGTTAATGACTTTGATTTAATCACCCTGGGTAAATACGCTAGACAATCTAAATTTCCTTGAACCCAACGACTTCGTTGACGAATAAAACGTTTCACATCTCTCAGTGCTTCTTGAGCCATAAAGGCCTCGTCAATATAAGCAATCGATAACTCTTTCAGCATTAATTTAATAGTTAACTCATAGTCATCCAACAAAGCATTTCCCCAAGGCTGATAGCCTAAGTGTTCGGTAATCATTGATAACCGAAAAAACTGACCATTGCCACCAAGTCCGATGGTTTTTGTTGCTCGACGCGCCTTTTGAATAAAATTATTAATCGTAAAAAACTCAACATCTTGTGCAATAAACATAAAATTTGTGACATCTTTCATTTTGATTCTTGTTTGCGCAGCACAGACTGTTTTATCTGTGAAAACAGCAGTTAGCTCATTGACAATATTTTCACTAAAAAAACCATCTGCATCTACCACACCCACTAAAACTTGATCCCAAGAATAGTGTCCTTTTTCTGCATCTGTTAATACAATTTGGAAAGCGTGGTTCAAAGCGGCTCCTTTGCCTTGTTGCGCATTGGGAAATTGACGAGACAGAACTTGGATTGGACCAGCAATACTGTCCATCATTGCTTTGGTTTGGTCCGTTGATCCATCATCAATCGCAATTATTTTTTTCTTAATTGGTAAAGCAACCAGTTTTTTTAATGTTTCTCCGATGACTTTCTCCTCGTTTACACACGGTACAAGAAAGTAGCAGAAAAATTCTTCTGCTACTTCGACTTCTCTTCTTGTTTTTTTTCTTGTTCGAAAACTGAGAAATAAACTTGTAAATAAATAGGTTAAGAAGATGAACATAATTACTTTGTATAACTGATACAAATAAATCATGTAATTTGACCTCTTTTAAAAAAATAACGGTATAGAATGTAGGCAGTGACAATCGAAACTAGAATAACGCCAATTAAATCAACCACAAAAAAGGCGCCTGTTGAAATTACCCCAAGTTTCGGTAAAGCTGATTGGCTCATTAAATACCCCTTTCTCTCTATTTGTTTTTTACCAACACACCACCACGATGACCATCACACACCCCCTATAATAATACTTTGGAGGATTATAGTACACAGGTGGATTATAGTACGTAACTGGCGGAATATATCCTGGCCAATATGTTGGTGGTGGCGGATTATAAACCGGTATTTTTCGGTTTTCTCGAACAATTGCAATTGTTTGACCCGCATGATTTTGCGTCAGACTGACGCGTGTTGGCGTAGTATTTCGTGAATAACCAGCCGGCGCTTGAACTTCTCTAATTTCATATACCCGGTTGACAGATAGCCCACTAATAGTGACTGTACCATCCCAACCTGTTGTTACTCTTTGTGTATAGTCATTAGTTGTATCTTTCCATTCAAAAACAGCGCCTGCTAAAGGTTCTTTTGATTCAACATCTTGTTTAATAATTCTGATAGCACCATAGTTTGCTTTATTGTTTAACACTAACGTATACGTTTTTGTGCCTTGACCTCGTAAATCAATCCGATGGACCCTACTATCCAACGCATACCCAGTTGGCGCTTGTATCTCGGTGATTTCATAAATACGATCCGACGATAATCCTGGAATCAGTACTTCACCATTTCCATTTGCTGTAAATGTTGCCGTATAGTTATTGGTAGTATCGCGAAATCTGAATTTCGCTCCTGCTAAACGTTTTCTTGTATCCGTATCTTGCTTAATAATTTTGATGGCGCCTTTTTGTGCTTGATTATTTAAGACTAATGTATAGGTTTTACCACCTTGTCCACGTAAATCAACTTTATGAACACGTCTATCTATGATATAGCCATTCGGTGCTTTGATTTCTGTGACCTCATAGATACGATCACCGGCTAATCCAGTAATCAGTACTTCACCGTTCCTATTCGCTGTAAACGTTGCAGTATAATTATTGGTTGTATCTCGGAATTTAAATTGTGCGCCTGCTAAACGTTGTTTCGTATATCCATCTTGCTTAACAATTTTGATGGCGCCTTTTTGAGCTTGATTATTTTTGGTGAACGTGTAGGTTTTGCCAGCATAATTCGCAGGTAAAAGAATTTTATGCACCGTTCTGTCAAGTATATAACCATTTGGTGCTTTTATTTCTGTAATTTCATAAATCCGGTTAACGGAAAAATTGTACAGAATCGCTTCACCATTGGAATTAGTGGTCACAACACCTGTATTGCCGTTCACTGTATCGCGCCATCTAAATTGTGCACCTGCTAAACGTTGTCTTGAATAACTATCTTGTTTAACTAATTTAATGTGTGCGCGATGAGCATTATTATTTTTAACAAAAGTATAGGTTTTGCCAGCATAATTCGCAGGTAAAAGAACTTTATGCACGGTTCTGTCAAGTACATAACCATTTGGTGCTTTAATTTCTGTAATTTCATAAACCCGGTTAACGGAAAAATTGTACAGAATCGCTTCACCATTGGAATTAGTGGTTACAACACCTGTATTGCCGTTCACTGTATCGCGCCACCTAAATTGCGCACCTGCAAGGCGTTTTCTTGAATCTTTATCTTGTTTAACTAATTTTAAATTACCACGTTTAGCAAGGTCATACATGTTTACAGATAATGTTTTATTCGCATAGGCAGTTGTCAATTCAACTTTCTTAATTGTTGAATCTAAATGATAACCGCTTGGAGCTATCACTTCTTTTAATTCATACGTACGATTGACAGACAAGCCCGATACTTTTGCAATTCCATTTTTATCTGTGACTATGCGACTAGTATAGCCATTGGTTGTATCTTTCCATTCAAAGACAGCACCAGCTAAACGTTTGCCTGTTTGCCTATCTGTCTTAATAATTTGAATAGAGCCAAATTGCGCTACATTGTCAACAGTTACTGTCACTACTTTATTGGCTTGTGCACTTGTTAAAGTGACTTTATGCACGGTTTTGTCTAGTACATAACCTGTGGGTGCTTTCGTTTCTGTGATTTCATACGTACGATTGACGGTTAAGTTGGGAATTGTGATGGTTCCATCGGTTCCAACTGTCACTGTTCCTGTCTTTCCTGTCACTGTATCTTTCCACTGAAATTCTGCGCCTGTTAAACGTTTTTTACTGTCTTTGTCTTGTTTGACAATTTTGATGGAGCCTTTTTGCGCTACATTGTCAACAGTTACTGTCACTGTTTTATTGGCTTGTGCAGTTGTTAAAGTGACTTTATGCACGGTTTTGTCTAGTACATAACCTGTAGGTGCCTTCGTTTCTGTGATTTCATACGTACGATTGACGGATAAGTTGGGAATTGTGATGGTTCCATCGATTCCAACTGTCACTATTCCTGTCTTTCCTGTCACTATATCCTTCCACTGAAATTCTGCGCCTGTTAAACGTTTTTTACTGTCTTTATCTTGTTTAACAATTTTGATGGCGCCTTTTTGCGCTACATTATCAATGGTTACTGTCACTACTTTATTGGCTTGTGCACTTGTTAAAGTGACTTTATGCACGGTTTTGTCTAGTACATAGCCTGCAGGGGCTTTTGTTTCCGTGAGTTCATACGTACGATTAACTGCTAAATTGGGAATTGTGACCATTCCATCGGTTCCAACTGTCACTATTCCTGTTTTTCCTGTCACCGTATCTTTCCACTGAAATTCTGCGCCTGTTAAACGTTTTTTGCTTTCTTTATCTTGTTTGACAATTTTGATGGAGCCAATTTGTACTTGCTGCTTATTCTTCACCCGATATGTTAAAGTGTAGTCGGCTTTTCCAGCAAATGAAATAGGATGTTTAGTTTCGTCTAATTCATAGCCATTAGGCGCCTTCGTTTCAACTAAATAATATTCTCCATCAGGTGATAAATTTGAAAATAACAGCTCGCCATTTTCATTCGTGACACCTTTTTCTATTAGATTATTTTTTTGGTCATACAACGAAAATTCAGCACCTGCTAAACGTTTCACCTCATTATTTTCATCTACTTTTTCTACTTTTAACTGGTTTTCTAAACGCGTATTTTCTTTTTTCAAGCGAATCGTCTGTGTTTGTTCTAACTTAATTTCAAATGGAACTGGTGTTGCATCTAACTTGTAACCAGTTGGTGCTTTTGTTTCAATGAATGCATACTGACCAGCTTCCAAACCAGCTAAACGAATTTGACCTGCTTGATTGGTGGTTAATGTTTCTTGAACAACTTGTTGTGTTTTTGTGTTCACGACTTTGAAAACAGCACCTTCTAAAACTTTAGCAGTTACTGCATCAATTTTTTCTAAAACGACACCCCCTCGACCTGTTCCATCACTACTCTCGTCTGCTGTGATGTAGGCAATATCATCATCTTCCCAAGCATCGAATCCCTCACTAGAAATACGCATATACGTGTAATTTGATAGCACGGCATCACTTGGAATATTTTCATTTGGAATCGTTTCTAAATAAATATAATAGGCATTTTTATTGGAAAGATAACTGCCCGTGGCTGTTGGTATTCCTTCAAATTTCTCTGCTTCATAATTAAATCCAGATTCAGAGGCATTTTTTTGGAAAAATTGACTGGCATCATAGCTATATTCGTCATGTTCCAAATTCCGAATCATTTCACCATTTGTTTCTAAAATAGGCTGCTTGGTGAGATATGCAGCAATACTGTCAATAGCTAATGTTTGGTTTGGACCTACATTATCTAAAAATTTAAAGGTTGTTTTTTCTGAACCTGAAAGACCTGCTTGATTATAGTTAAAATAAATGACCCAAGCAATTCTTCCCTCTGAGGTAAATCCTAACGGGACTTTTCGAACCAGTTCAGTTGGCGGAACTTTCTCCACGTATTGCCCGATATTAATTTTGACAATTTTTTGTGAATCCTCAAAAGTAAAAACGACTTGATCTTCAAAATCTTCTGATAAATTTTGATTATATCGTAGCTTCAGTTGCAAATCTGCTGAGTAATCTGTAAGCGTTTGTAAGGCTTTAATCGTCCAAGTACCATCATCGTTTGGAATCACTTGAAGTGCGTCTCCAATTTCAAAAGGTGTCATTGAATAGGAATATTTTTCGCTAGCCATCCTTAATGTCATCGTCTCTCCGCTTGCTAATTCAGAGATTCCTAATGACAAAGAAACTGTCGCCCAATCTTTTGTAGCAACAATTTCCGTTTTTTCCCCCGGATATTCAACAGCTATAGACCGGATTTGTGTGCCACTTTCATTATCCATTGCATAAGAAATAATACTTGTATTAGATCCTATAATAGTAAAGATAATTAAACAAATCGAAAATAACTTATTAATACTTTTTTTCATTCATCACAATCCTTTCAACACTAATATGTGTCTTTTTAGACACTAGCTCACTAAAAAAAATAGTCATAATTTCTTCATTATTAAAATCCAACAATTGTGAAATCAATTTAATATCCGATGCTTTGAAAACAACTTCTCCTTTTAATTTTTTGTAAATCGTTGAAGCGGATATTGGTTGCCCGTATGCAGTCATTTCATTTGCCAACCACTCAACATTTTTTCCTTTCATTTTCAATTTTGAGTGAATTAAATTTGATTCCATTTTACTCTCCCTCTTTTCAGTGTCTAATAAGACACTGAAAATTATATCATTTTGTGAAAAAAACGTCAATATCATTAAAAAATGCTGATTTTTCTATTATATTCGTTACTTTCATTTTGAAAAAAACATGTTTCTTTTGCGACACTTTTTGTGCTAGAATGTTTTTACGGAGGTGGTTTTTTTGAAAGAAAATTTTTTGAAGCAAAAAAGGATGGAGAAAAATCTTACATTAGAACAAGTTGGAAATTTTGTTGGTGTTGGAAAAAGTACCGTCAGGAAATGGGAAACTGGAATGATTGAAAATATGGGGAGGGATAAAATTGTCGCCTTATCTAAAATTTTAGATGTATCACCTCTTGAAATCTTAGGTATTCCTGAAACGGAAGAAACGCCATTTGTTGTCCCAACCAATATTATGAACATTTACAAACAGTTAACAACTGAAAATCAAGAAGCAGTCTTTCGATACGCTCAAAAGAAATTAACAGAACAAAATTACTTTTAATATTTATTTTAAATAGATGAATGCTAGACTTTTTAGTCAACGTCAAACAAAAAAAGCTTATCCGTAAGGATAAGCTTTTTATTAGATTGACTGTTGGCCAAAATACTGACGCCATTTGGTTTTCATGGCTGTCGTCATCGGCAACGCTGCTTCTTTTACAGCACAATATTTGTCAACAAAGGTTACAATGTAACTTTCTTTGTATTTTGGTGGTGCAATAGTTGCGCCCCACATATGTTTAATAATAATGTCTCGTTCTAAATCAGACAACTCTGTAATTTTTTCAGCATTTTTGGCTGCAATTCGTGGATGAACATAGGCATGAGAGCCTTCGTCAAACTTTGTTGTGCGCCAATCATAGTAAAACAAATCATGCAATAAACCAGCACGAGCTGTTGCACGAGCATTGCCGTTCCAACGCTTTGCTAATTTATAGCTATGATAGGAAACACTAATTGAATGTTCTAAACGAGTTGAATGCATATGTTGTGTGTATTCTGCTAATTTTTGGACTTCTTCGGTTGCTAATAAATCTTCTACATAAGAAAGATATTCTTCGTCTTCACGCCATTTTTCTGTCATATAATTGGGTGCCACCTTTTCTAATCCTTTTATAACTTGACTCGAGTATAGCACCCCAGCTATTTAATTACTATGAATTTCTCAATCTGTAACTTAACTTTAATATTTGCTTAATAAGTTTAGCGTTCAACGCAGTAAAATTTTCACAAAAACTTCTACATTTCTTCTGGTGCATGTAACCCTAGTAAACGTAAATCTTCTTTTAGAACAGTAGCTACTGCATAAACTAACGCTAAGCGTGCCTCTTTTTGAGCATCTTCATCCAAAATCCGAACATGGGCATAATATTTATTGAACGCTTGTGCTAAATGAATGCTATGTTTCGCAATAACAGATGGTTCATATTTTTCAGCAGCTTGCATCACAGTTTCAGGGAATTTTTGTAACAACTTCACGACTTCCCAGCTATCCTTGTCATTTAGTGCATAACGTTGTGTGGCGTCTGGTGTAAAGTTTGCTTTACGTAAAATACTCATCGCACGAGCATGTGTATATTGAACATATGGCCCAGTTTCTCCTTCAAAACGAACAACTTCATCTAATACAAAATCGAAATTATTTAGACGATCATTTTTAAGGTCATGGAAAATAACTGCACCTACACCTACTTGTTTCGCCACTTCTTCACGATTTGCTAAGTCTGGATTTTTCTCGTTAATTTGATTTCCTGCTAAAGTAACAGCTTCATTCAATACTTCTTCTAATAAAACAATTTTCCCTTTACGTGTGGATAATTTTTTACCGCCTTGAGTAATTAAACCAAACGGAATGTGTTCCATATCATCTGACCATTCAAATCCTAGTTCTTTCAAGACTGCTTTTAATTGTTTGAAGTGATTGCTTTGTTCGTTGCCGACTACATAAAGTGATTTGGCAAAATCATACGTCCGTTTACGGTAAAGCGCAGCAGCTAAATCCCGTGTGATATATAACGTCGCACCATCTGATTTACGAATAAGTGCTGGATTTAAATTATATTCTGTCAAATCAACAATTTCTGCACCTTGATTTTCTGTTAATAAATGTTTTTCTTCTAATAAAGTAACAATTTCATCCATTTTATCATTATAAAAGGCTTCGCCATTATAAGAATCAAATTCAACTTCTAACATGGAATAGATTTTATCAAATTCTTTTAGAGACTCGCTACGGAACCATTTCCATAATTCATTAGCTTCTTGGTCTCCTTCTTCTAATTTTTTAAACCATGCACGTGCTTCGTCTTCTAATTCTGGTTTTTCTTCTGCTTCTTCATGAAATTGCACATATAAGCGCAATAATTCATTAATTGGTTGTTGGCGGACTGCTTCTTCAGAACCCCATTTTTTATAAGCTACAATTAACTTACCAAACTGTGTACCCCAGTCACCTAAGTGGTTAATCCGAATTGGCTGATACCCAATTTTTTCTAAAATAAAGGCAATTGAATTCCCGATTACCGTAGAACGTAAGTGCCCCATAGAAATTGGTTTAGCAATGTTTGGTGAAGACATATCAATAGGAACATTGCCATTATTACCAAAGGTACTGTTTCCGTAGTTGTTTTTTTCTTTGACTACTGCGCCAATGACAGCTTGACTGACTGCTTCTTTATTCATGAAGAAGTTTAAATAAGGTCCCACCACTTCAATTTTTTCAAAATTTGTGCCATCAAATTTTTCTGCTAATTCTGCTGCAATTTGTTGTGGTGCTTTACGATAAATTTTAGCTAATGAAAAGGCTGGAAAAGCCACATCTCCATGATCGACAGATTTAGGATTTTCCAATAATTGTTCGATTTGATCCATCGTTAATTCTTCATTTAAAACATCATGTAACGCTTTTGCTACGATTTCTTTGTTGTTCATAAGAACCCTCCTGATTAATTTGTAAGTATAAAAAACAAAAACGTCTCTGACAAAACAAAATGATTTGTTTTGTCAGAGACGAGAATTTACCCGCGGTACCACTCTAATTGTCTATACTACTTGGATAGACCTGCTTCATCGATAACGGTGATTGCCGTCTGCTTTCAGCAGAATTCTAAAAGTGCGCTTCCTCATTCCGATCACTCTTGGCTCCCACCTTCCCAAGATCGCTAAGCTGACGTTGAAATAAGTACTCTCTTTATCATCGAATGTCATTGTTAAACTGGCTTCATTATAGCAAATTTTTGTCTAGCTGGCTAGCCTTCTTCACTAATTGTCATAAAACTAACGCCAGGTTCTGCATTTAAGTTATACGAAGCGAAGTGATTCTTTTCAGCTTCGATAAAAGCAGCAGCGCCAATCATCGCCGCGTTATCCCCACAAAGTTTTAATGGCGGAATAAGTAATGTTACTGCTGGTAATTGTTCACTGATTGCATGTCTCATTGCTTCTCGTAATCCTTGATTCGCAGCAACTCCCCCAGCAATTAGCAATTGCTTAACAGGATATTCTTGACAAGCACGAATGGTTTTAGTCACCAATACTTCCACCACACTCGCCTGAAAACTTGCGGCTAAATCCTTTGTAGACAGTACTTCACCACGTTGCTCTGCATTATGAACCGTGTTAATAAACGCACTTTTCAAACCACTAAAGCTAAAGTCATAGTTATCCTCTTTTAGCATCGCCCGTGGAAATTGGTAGGTATCTGTGCCTTCATGGGCCAAAGCATCAATCTCTTTGCCACTAGGATAAGGCAACCCTAACACCCGTCCGACTTTATCGTACGCTTCACCAGCTGCATCATCACGTGTTTCACCAACAATTTCGAAAGAGCCATCTTCTTTCATGTAGACCAATTCCGTATGTCCTCCACTAACGAGTAAGGCCATCAATGGAAATTCGAGCGGTGCTACAAAACGGGCAGCATAAATGTGTCCAGCCATATGATTGACTGGAATAAGTGGTAATTGGTGCGCCCAAGCAAATGCTTTTGCTGCAGAAAGTCCTATTAATAAAGCACCGACTAACCCAGGCCCATAGGTCACAGCGACGCCACTAAGCTCTTCTGGTGTGACTTTTGCTTCTGTTAATGCTTCTTCAATACAGATCGTCACTTGTTCGACATGATGACGACTCGCAACTTCTGGAACGACTCCGCCAAAACGTTGATGGCTCTTAATTTGCGAAGCTACGATATTGGAAAGAATTTTGTCGCCATCTTCAATGACAGCCACACTTGTTTCATCACAGCTACTTTCCACAGCTAATAATAATTTACGTTCTTTTGTAAAAATTGTCATTGGGCTTCCTTCCTTAATTTCGCACACATTACAAAGGCATTTTCTTGCGGTTCTTTATAATAATTTTTTCGAACAGCTACTTTCCGAAAACCTGTTTTCTCATAAAGTTTTTGAGCTAATGTATTCGATTCTCTGACCTCTAAGAAAATTTGTGTAATGTTACGACTTTTAACATATTCTTTAAAAGCTTTCATTAATTGACAACCAATTCCTTGGTGTTGTTTCTGACCATTCACAACAACGTGACTAATTTCTGCTTCATCTAAAATAAAATGATAGGCAATATAACCTAACCACTGGCCATTTTCAACTAAAAAAAGATATTCGCTATTTTCCTGAGCAAAATCTTCCGCGAATTGTGTTTCTGTCCAAGGGGAGCCAGTTGTATAAGAAGAATTACTAAAACGCCATAATTCTTCACCAATATTTGCTACAGATATTTCTTTTTTTGTTACTAACATTTTTTCTTCACTCTTCTTTTAAATCAATTATCATTTCTAGTGCGTCTTCATTATTTTCGTCATAATAGCCTTTTTTCACCGTTTGTGAGACAAAGCCAATTTTTCGATATAAACGTTGGGCTTTAACATTACTCATTCGTACTTCTAGCGATAAGGTTTCACAACGATTTTTCTTGGCAAAAATTCGCGTTTCTTCTATTAAAGAACGACCTAAACCTAAGCCTTGGTATGCTGTATGGACAGCGACATTCGTAATGTGTGCATCCGTTCCTTGAATCCGACAACCAATAAAGCCAACTGCTTTTCCGTTAATTGCCGCTAACAAATAGAGATGCGGCGCTTTTGAGCCAAGTTCTGCCATGAAAGCAGACATCGTCCAAGGAAGTTCCCCAGCATAAACTTCACGTTCAATTGCTAGTAAATCCTTAATATCTTGGTAGGTGATTTCACGCAATTGAAATTCTTGCTGGTTCATTGCAATGGTTTTAGTTATATACCGTTGCCGTCTTTTTGTAAAGTATTTTGTCACAAAATTAAAGTTTTTCCACATAGCTTTCTCCATTAGGCGTGTGTGTCTTCAACCAATTTTCTTCCGCTTCTACTTTTTTCAAATACGCAGGTAAGAACCCATGAACATTTTCAACAGGTTCAGCCACACTACCTAACGCAGCCAAAACTGCAGCATTAGGAATTTGCCATTGCGGGACATCACAAATTTCTCCATGAGGAATGATTTGAGCTATTTCTTCAGTGAATTTTTCAACATCTTCACCAACAAAAAAAAGATTTGGTTCATTTTTTAGTTGTTCTAATAACTCCCGCAGGGAAATATGTTGGTCCGGTAACTCATTTTGCCACACGCCATTGACAAACCGATAAGCACCAGCATAGACGTTTTTACGACGCGCATCAAAAAGAGGCACAATTAAACCGGTTTGTCCAACACAATTGGCAGCTAACGTTTGTAGACTGGAAATGCCTACTAGCTCTTTCTTTAAAGTATAGGCCAATGTTTTGGCAGTCGTCACGCCTAAACGTAAGCCAGTGTATGATCCAGGTCCTTCTGCTACGACAAAACGATCAATTGCCGTTGGCGCCAAGTTCAATTGACTCATCAAATAGTCAATTGCCGGCATTAATGTTAAGCTATGATTTCTTTTAACCGTTGCTGTATAACTTCCCAGAATTTTTTGATTTTCACACACAGCAATACTCAATGTTTGGTTAGATGTATCTATTGCTAAAATTCGCACACGAATCCCTTTCCTTCTACAATTTAGTCGCTTCATTGTAGCACACTTTCCTTTTTCTAAAAAGGGAAAACGAGGTTTCTTTTTACAGAAACCTCGTTTCGTTCATTTTCTCTTTTTATTTAATGGTTGCTTCTAAGTAATCAATTAATGGTTTACTGATATCTGTTGCAGAACCATTTTCTCCTGAATTTTCAACCATAATCATTGTTAAGAATTTATTGTTACTACGATCTAACGTTAGAAGGAAACTGTTTTCTTTGCCATCTGTATCTTGTTTATCTTTTATTTCAGCTGTTCCTGTTTTAGCAGCCAATGAGAAGTTCGGATTGTACATATTATAAACATAACCTGAAGGATCTTCCACACTACCTAAAAGATCTGTGGCAATTGTATTCGCTGCGTTGGCGCTGATTACATTGTCTTTTTTCTTCGTTTCTTTGTCTAAAACTAGTTTTGGATAGACTAATGTTCCATTATTTTGGAAAACACTATACATGGTAGCTTGCTGGATTGGCGAAATTAACAATTGACCTTGACCGTAGCCCGTATCTGCTAAAAGAATTTCAGAATTAAATTTATCTTCATTTGAAATTTGAGCAGGCGTCATGGCAATTGGTAAATCTAGTTCCTCACCGAAAATGAATTTATTAAGACCCGCTCTAAATTTGTCTTCTCCCATCCGTAATGTTTGTTGGGCAAAATAAATATTATCTGAATTAACTAAAGCGGTACGCAGATTGACTGGACTTGCTTCTTTTACACGTGTCGCAAAATAGCCGCCCCAAGATTTATCTTTTTGCCATTTCAAACCATTAATTTCTAGCTCTTCATCTGGCTTCAATGTCCCTGCATCTAAACCAATGGCACCGGTAATTGTTTTAAAGGTAGAGCCTGGTGCATAGCCTGTCGCAAAACGTGCTGTGAATGGTAAATCTTTGTTGTTATTGTAAGCATCATATTCTTTTTGAGAAATACCATTGGCCATTTTATTAGGATCATACGAAGGTGAACTAACCGTTGCTAATAAATCGCCTTTTTGAGGATCGGTAATGACCGCACTACCAGGACGTTTGTCAAATATAGCGAAGGCTTGTTGTTGTACGCCACTGTCAATCGTTAATTTAATCGTTTGACCATCTTTTTTCTCTTTGGTTTGTAAAGCTTTTTTGACATTCTCTTTGTCATCTAAAATAACTAGTGAGCCACCATCTTGCCCTCTTAATTCTTTATCAAACGCTCGTTCTAAACCAGTTTTACCAATTACGCCCGTACTACTTAACTCTGGATTTTTTTCAATATCTTCTGCAGTAATGGTGCCCGTATACCCGATTAATTGCGCAGCTGCTTCCCCCAGCGGATAATAACGTGACTCTGTATCTTTTGTCGCAGCCCCTGTTGGTAATTCTGTCACTGGTTCAGAAGCGACTGTGATTGGTACAAAGGAGTCTGCTTGGACCCATCCTTGGCTTAACTTTTGATTGATTTCATCAACAGAAACGCCGAATTTATCACTAAAAGCTTTGATATTGGCTGTTTTTTCTGCGCCAGAACCGAGTTTGCCAGGCACTACGCCCACTTCATCAAACACTTTGTTAATTGCTAGCCCACTACCATTACGATCGACAATTTCTCCACGTTTGGCATTATCTACTTGAATCGAAATTTTATCATTTCCTGACATATCTGGAAAAATTAAAGACGGCTTCCAAGCGATTTGGTAGGTATCGCCTTTTTTGGCGATACTTGATTGATAAGACAAATCTTTCATTTCGCCTAAAGGGGTACTCATCGATAATTTATAGGTAAATGTGTATTGATTGTCTTTCGCCTTTTTTACTTGAACATCACTAGCTTTGACTCCTTCTGCTTGAATCCCTGAATAAATTGCTTGGTATTTTTCAACAACAGATTTAGTATCATAGCCATTTTTCTTTAAGCTAGCTTCTTGAACAACGGACGGTAACTTATCAAATTCCTGTTTTGACAATACGTTTAAAAATGTAGTAGCTGTTTTCTTCGCTTCGGCTAATTCTTGTTTGGCTTGCCATTGACTATAAGCATAATACCCGCCACCGGCAGCAGCGATTAGAACCAAGGCAGAAACACCAAGAATAAGTGGTTTTTTTGAAGATTTTTTATTACGATTGCTTCGTTCCATTCAATAATCCCCTAACTATATAATATGTCTTTTCTTCTATTATACGTAACTTTTTTTAAAATGCTTGTGTTTCACCTATACTTTTTTTAATTTCTTAATAAAGTTTGATCAATTTTTTCCATTTCATCAGGCTTTCGTTGGATTTCTCTGCATTCATTGTGTGGTATACTAGCTTTAACAATTAGTTTTTTTATTAGGAGGAATGAACATGGGACTTATTAAAGCAGCAACAAGTTCAGTTGGCGGTGGCTTGGCCGATCAATGGCTAGAGGTTATTGAACCTGATAATATGGGGGACACAACCGTCATGACAAAAGGTGTTTTTGTACGTAAAGATGATAAACGTGGTTCTAATCGTAAAGGAACGGACGATGTTTTAACAGATGGTTCTGTTGTACATGTCTATCCCAACATGATGATGCTTCTTGTCGATGGTGGCAAAATCATCGATTACACTGCTGAAGAGGGCTATTATACAGTCAAAAATGATTCTGCGCCTTCAATGTTTAACGGTTCTTTAAAAGATGCGATTGCAGAGACCTTCAGTCGTTTCAAATTTGGTGGCGTAACTCCACAAAAACAACAAGTTTTTTATATTAACTTGCAAGAAATTAAAGGCATTAAATTTGGAACACCTGCGCCATTAAACTATTTTGATAATTTTTATAATGCCGAACTTTTCTTACGTGCACACGGAAATTACTCAATTAAAATTACAGATCCTTTGCTATTTTACACTAATGCGATTCCTAAAAACCAAACGCAAGTAGATATTAATGATATTAATGAACAATATTTGGCAGAGTTCATTACAGCATTGCAAGCAGCAATCAATCAAATGTCTGCTGATGGGCAGCGTATTTCTTATGTTCCCTCAAAAAGTGTTGAATTAAGCAAATATATGCAAACTGCGCTTGACGAGGATTGGCGCACCAATCGCGGCATGGAAATTGTTTCTGTAGCAGTTGCAAGCATTTCTTATACAGATGATTCAACAAAATTAATCAACATGCGAAATGAAGGTGCTATGCTCAGCGATCCAGGTGTTCGCGAAGGCTATGTTCAAGGTTCCTTGGCTCGTGGTATGGAGGCTGCTGGTAAAAATGAAGGTGGCGCAATGAGCGGCTTTATGGGCGTTGGTATGGGCATGAATGCGAATGGCAACTACTTTGCGCAAGCATCTCAAACAAACCAACAACAAATGCAAGAAAAACAAAACCAGCAAAACGCACAAGGGGCTACAGACACTTGGACTTGCCCACAATGTGGGACTGAAAACACTGGGAAGTTTTGTTCAAACTGTGGTACACCAAAACCAACAAACGAGAAACCAAAATTAGAAATGAAATGTAGTGAATGTAGCGAAATTGTTGACTTAAGTAATGGTATTCCTAAGTTCTGTCCACATTGTGGTAAACCATTCCAAGGGGTTCCTTTATAAGCAAGTAGTGAACAATTAAAGAAAAGGGTCAGGCACAAGTCTACCCTTTTTCTTTGAATCAGATTCCTGTTATTTACTCACTCTATTAGAAAGGACGGTTGCAATGGAAACAACATTTACCCATAAATGCCCCAACTGTGGCGGCCCGCTCTTATTTAATCCCAAAGATCAAAAATTTCATTGTGAATATTGTTTAAATATTTACACGGAAGAAGAAGTGACTCGTTATGAGCAACAGCAACATGAGGCGCATTTAGAGAATCCCTCAACAACGACTGCCGAGGAAAATTTGACTTTCACGGCGGAAGAAGAATCCTCCGCTACGCAACAAACAGAGACCACTGAGAATGAAGCAGCTGCAGATGCAGGCACAATGGAAATTTTTAATTGTCCAAGCTGTGGCGCTCAAATTGTCACCGATGCAACAACGGCTGCCACATACTGTTATTATTGCCATAATCCAGTTGTCTTGGCTGGTCGATTAAGTGGCGAATTTTTACCAGAAAATGTCTTACCCTTTACAATTGAAAAAGACGAAGCGATTGAAAAATTTCTCGCTTGGACCAAGAAAAAATGGTTCATTCCTCGAGATTTTTTCAGCAAAAATCAAATCGATAAATTAACTGGGGTTTACTTCCCCTATTGGGTCGTTGATGCAGAAGTCGACGGACAACTGCAAGCTACTGGCACAAGTATTCGCATTTGGCGCGTAGGTGATATCGAATACACCGAAACAAAACGTTTCAATGTGGGACGTTCAGGAAAATTATCGTTTAAAGAATTAGTTAAAAATGCCTTGTCAAAAAACGTCCAACAAAAAATGGTGGAAGGCGTTCAACCATTTTTAATTGATCAAGCAGTGCCTTTCAAAAGCCAATACCTAGCAGGTTTTCAAGCAGAAAAACGCGATATTGAATATGAAGCAATCAAAAAACACGTCCAACAAGAATTACAAGATTATTCGGAATCATTGTTACGGGACTCTGCTTCTGGTTATACTACGTTGACAAATGTTCGCACGGATATTTCTCTAAACCAAGAAAATAATCACTATATGCTTTTGCCAATTTGGTTAGTCACCTATCGCAGTCAGGAACAATCAAAAAAAGTTTATTATTATGCCATGAATGGACAAACAGGTAAAGTAAGCGGTGTGCTTCCAATTAGTTACACTCGTTTAGGGCTAGCAACGTTAGGCATTTTCGCTGGACTCTTAGCACTCTTTTTATTAGGAGGTTATTTCCTATGAAAAAACGACTTTTACCTATTTTTTTCCTAATACTTCTTGCTTTTGGCCTTGCCCTACCCGTTTCGGCGGCTGAAAATTCAATTGATGATGACGCACAATTACTGACACCTGATCAAATCAACCAACTAAAGCAAGAGATACAACCTTTAGAAGAAAAAACAAAAGCCTCTGTCTTTATTGTGACCACAAATAATAATACCTATGGCGATGAACAAGAATTTGCAGATCATTATCTTTTAAATAAAGTTGGTAAGGACCAAAATGCGATTCTTTTTCTCATTGATATGGACTTACGGAAAGTCTACATCTCTACTTCTGGAAACATGATTGATTATATGACGGATGCACGAATTAATGACACCTTAGATAAAGTAATGGATGGGATGAGTCAAGGAAATTATTTCGCGGCTGCTCAAACCTTTGTTCAGGAAACTCAAGCATTTGTTAATAAAGGGGTTCCTGGGGGGCACTATCGTGTGGACAGCGCAACAGGTAAAATCACTCGTTATAAAGTCATTACCCCGCTGGAAATGGTAATTGCTTTTGCTGCTGCTCTGATACTCAGTTTGGTCTTCTTAGGCATTAATATTTCTAAATATCAATTAAAATTTTCAAGTTATCAATATCCCTTTAGGGAAAAAACAACTTTAAACTTAACCTCCCGCACAGATCAGTTAACCAACTCTTTCATCACTACGCGTCGTATTCCTAAAAACAATGGCGGCAGTGGCGGAATGGGCGGTGGTGGTAGCACCACCCACTCAACTGGCGGCGGCACATTCGGTGGCGGCGGTCGAAGTTTTTAGATTTTTCGCAGAAATACCAACTCCTATAAAGAGTGATAAAAACCAACCGATTGAACCAAAACTATCTGATTCACAAAAAAACTCATCTAGCACTATTGAAGACGTAATGGCTGAGTTAAGAAATTTAAAAATGTTAGTTGATGAAGGAGTTCTAACAGAAGAAGAATTTCAACAAAAGAAACGGCAATTGCTTCAATTAGATTAATAAAAAAATCCTGAAAAGACTCGTCATCTTTTCAGGATTTTTTTCTTCTTGGTATTTCCCCATAATTCTTGATAAGGTATTTCATGGATATCACGAAAATAAGCTACTTCAAAATTTTCAAAATCAGTTGACTGGCAGTTGCCGGTTAAAACACCAATTCCTGCTTTGCCATGACAAGTTCCCATGAAAACATCCACGAGCGAATCCCCCACCATAATTACTTCTGTCAACTTCAATTGACATGACTGACAAAAGGCTTGGAGCATGTCCGCATCTGGTTTCGGTAAGTAACGATCTCCTGTCGCAATAAAATCAAACATTTCTGTTAAACCAAGATATTCCATAATCAACATAGTCGCTGGCAAAGTATCTGAAGTTGCTAATCCAATTTTATAGTTCTTCCGTTTTAGCTCAAGAAATAACTGTTTTAAATCACCAATTGGTTCAATCTTTTTCAGATTTTTTCGTAAATAATCATAAAAAAATTGCTCCAGCCATCGACTGCTGATTCCCTGTTCGACTAATTCCTCAAATTGCGCCAATTCCTGATAAAGTTCCTGATAAAGGACTTCATCAAGTAAATGTTTTTGCAAAAAACGTTGCTCCTGAATAGCTAATATCTTTTTTATTTCTGCTGAATGATGAGGGGCTAACATACTTAGTGTTTCAAAACAAGCTTGCAAACCTGCTTGCCAAAGAGTGTCAAAACGAATACACGTACCATCTTTATCAAATAAAATTCCTCGATTTTCCATGAAAGAACACCTCAAAACGTTTGCTTTGCTTCCTATTTGTTTCTTCAAGTATACTAATCATTTATTTGATTTTGATATTCTTTTTGTATCATTTGTGTAAAAAAATATCAAAAAGCAATCACTTTTTTCACTTTGAATTCTTTTGTTTCAGTAGACGGTTCTGTTTGATCAGCTAATTCAAATAAAATATGGGTACCATTTTCTTCATCTTCAACGATAATCAGTTTTCCTGGAATCTTTCGAGTATCTTTCGCAATTTGGGCTTCTTTAATTAATTCTTTTTGATCTCTTTTTGAAGCAAGGGCATTTCCTAAATTAAAAAAGACAGTTTCTTCCATAATTAGCCACTCACTTTCTCTACTTTTCTTAAGTCAATTATAGCATATCCCTAGAAAAAGTGGCAGCTTGTGTCCTTTTACTTTCATTTAAGCATCAATAATCAAAGAATAAGCATAAGGACTTTCATAAATTCCTGAAGTATAATAATTGAGCCTCTTTTTAAATAGCGGGCCGTCAATTACCAACGTATGGTACTCCCCGTTTTCTCCGCAAATATCTAATTGATGCTCTTTAAGGTACGTGATAAATGTTTCATCTAACGGTTTTCCTAAAAATTTTATTGGAATACCTGCCTCTTTGCTGACCGTTTTGATAATTGCTGTGTATCCTTTTGCCAAGAATTCTTTGACAAGTGCTTCGCGATTCTCCTGCCAAAGAGGTAATTGTGGCTCAAGCCCAGCACTTAATGCAACTTGGCGATCCCAAGCACCATTTTGTTCAATATCTATATCGCCAAAACAAACCGTTTCTGCACCCAATTTTTTAGTTTCATGCAGTGCCTCAACCACTTTTTCTGTGTAATTTGTTTCATTGTTATGTGATATAACAAGTGGTAAATCTAACGCTTCGGCCGCTGCTTCTAAGACGGAGATTGGTATGCCGTGAAACCAAGAACGATTAATTTCATCACTTAATGTTGTCACTAACGCAACTGGCTGATTTCCTGCTTGTACCAATCGATCCATCGCCAATAAACAATCTTTACCAGAGCTATAACTTAAACAAAATTTTTTCATAAACGTTCCCTCTTTTCTCTATGACTATACCTCAAAACAATACATCCGTATACATATTTATTATTTAAGTATAACTAATACTGAATAGTTATTTGAATCAAAACATGGTATAAAATAGAGGTAAAGCAAGCTTTATTCACTTCTTTATATCTCTTTTCAACGGATGATCAGCTGGCGGAAACCAGCTGATCTTTTTTTCAAAAAACACAGCTATCTTTTGCAGTTTTCTTTTCCTCATGTTATAAAGAGATAGTAGGAAGCATTTATTCACTTCTTTACAAATCTATCTTAATCTTAGACAGTCGGCGGAAAACGGCTGTCTATTTATCTGGAAAAATTATGAACTCGTCAGCTAGTGGTCAGTTGACGAGTTTTATGTTATAATAATTAGAACACGAAAAATATTTTTAAACGAACCATTCAATTGTTTTGATGATTTTATTCAAAACTGGCGTGTCTAGAGAGATACAAGGATGTATTAGAGGTAGGGAATACATCGCTTAAATGAAAAATACTTGAATACTAGAAATAGTCTGATCCAACTTTAAAATAATAATATTGATTCGTTAGATAGCCTTCTCTTTAAAGAGAAGGCTATTGTCAATTAAAGAGTAAAACCACCGAATGTTTAAAATTAAACTTATCTCAAACATACCCTGTCAGTGTTTCACGCATTATCTCAATAAACAGTAAAAATCCAGAAGAGAGACTCTTCTGGATTTTTGCTTATTTTTTGTTAATCAATTTAAAATAATCCACATAAGTGCATAATTGGGAAAACAAATAATAAACTATCAAAACGATCTAAAATACCGCCATGTCCTGGCAAGATGTTACCAGAGTCTTTCACGCCATAATGACGTTTGATAGAAGATTCAACCAAATCACCGAATTGCCCTACTATAGAAAATAGAACCGTCAATACGAGCATCACCGGCATCGGATAAGGAAATAGCCCTTTATTAGCTGTGAAAACTAAAAACAACGCTGCTACAACGACGGCTGATAAAATACCGCCAAGTGCACCTTCTATTGTCTTGTTGGGTGAAACATCTGGCATCAATTTATGACGACCAAATCGGCGTCCAAATAGATATGCACCAATATCCGTTGCCCAGACAATGAATAAAGCAAATAACAAGACTTCAAAACCTGCGGAACGGGCACTAATAAAGTTCTGGAACCCCATCCCTACATATAAACTGACAATAACTGGAAAGCCAGCTTCTTCAATCGTATATGTATTTTTAGAAATCACCGAAGCACCTAACAACAACATTACAGTGACATAAAATAAAATGAAATTTGTTTGCATTTCCGGCAAAAAGTTTAACCACTTAATTGTCGGGATAACTAAAAAAACGGCCCCTAATGCTGATAAAACACCTTCAAAACTTAATAACGTTAATCCTTTCATACGGAATAACTCGTACACGCCGACTACTGCCAAAGCAACAGCGGCAATCTCAATTGCAAAACCACCATACCAGATAATTGGAATAAAGATGATTAATGCGACGATAGCTGTGATGACACGTTGTCTCACTGCGGATCGCTCCCTTCTGTTTCTGTAGTTTCTTTTAGACCACCAAAACGACGATTACGATTTTGGAAAGAAGCAATCGCGGTTTCTAAAGTGTCTCCTGAAAAATCAGGCCATAATGCTTTTGTAAAAAACAACTCGCTATAAGCAATTTGCCATAGCAAGAAATTACTAATTCTCTCTTCCCCACTTGTTCGAATCAACAATTCTGGATCACGAAGTTCCGTGGGTAAAAAGCCAGTCATTAAGTGATCTGCGATTGTTTCTTCTGTAATCTCATCTGCCGTATATGTTTTTTCTGAAACCTCTGCAGCAATCTGTTTCATGGCAGTTAGTAGCTCCGCACGCGCCCCATAATTTAAAGCAAAGTTCAAAACCATGCCCGTATTGTCCTTGGTTTGCTCAATGGCGCGCTTAACAGCATCTTGCGTATGGCTTGGTAGAAACTCTTGGTAGCCCATTACATTGACTTTAACATTTTCCTTAATTAATTCAGGCACGAATGTATCAAAAAAATCAACAGGCAATTGCATTAAGAAATTGACTTCATCTGTTGGTCTCTTCCAATTTTCCGTTGAAAATGCATAAAGTGTTAAAACTTTAACGCCTAAATGACTAGCATGCTTCGTTATTTTTTTAACCGTATCCATGCCTTCTTTATGTCCAGCAATTCTCGGCAGTCTTCGATTCTGTGCCCACCGGCCATTTCCGTCCATAATAATGGCAATGTGCTGCGGAATTTGGCCTTCTTTATCAAAGGCGTACTGGCTTGCTTCTTCTACATATTTATTTTTTTGCGGAAAAAAACGTAACATCTTTTTCCCTCCATTCCAAAAAATCTATCTTAATTATTATAACAATAACTAATGCAAATGCCTATGCATAGTCCCTGAATTTTCCTGATAATTAAGAAATTCCTTGTAACTTTATCATTTATGGTCTTTTTTAAAAGAAAAAAACTTAGACTTGGCAGGTAAATCAACATGATGTATCTGCCTAGCTCTAAAATTTTAAATAAACAACGGGACAGGAGCAGCTTCTTCGGAAATAAGCTGAACGTCCTTGAGAGACAAAAAGCATCTTTCAGAACTTTCTTCTTATTTCTTGAAGCTTAACACGCCTGTCCCGACCTCAAGTTTTTATTCTATTGTCATTTTCTTTTTATTCATTGACTGGAACAATGGCACCGTTCCATTTTTTTGTAATCCAATCTTGAACTTCTTTGCTACGTAACACTTTGACTAATTTTTTTACATTTTCATTGTTTTCGTCTTCTTTACGAACCGCAATAATATTAGCATAAGGTGAACTTTCTTTTTCTAAGGCAATCGCATCTTTTTTCGGATTTAATCCTTGATCCACGGCAAAGTTTGAGTTAATTAAAACCGCAGCCCCTTCTTCATTGTCATAAAGAGTGGTCATGATTGCTGGATCACTTTCATGATTGAATTTCAACTTTTTAGTATTTTTATCAATATCATCGAAAGTAGCAGTTGTCCGGTCTACCCCTTCTTTCAGCGTGATTAAACCAGCATCTTCTAAAATCGTTAAAACACGTGGCCAATCTGAAACAGAAGAGCTAACGTAAATCGTTGAACCATCAGGAATTTCTTGTAACGATTTGTATTTTTTCGAGTAAAGCCCAACTGGTTCTAAATGAATCGCACCTGCATTCACAAAGTCATAATCATTTTCTTTAACCGCTTCATTAAAGAACGGCACATGTTGGAAATAGTTGGCATCGATATCGCCACTTTCCAACGCCTTGTTAGGTAGCACGTAATCTGTATAAGTCGTCACTTCTAGTTTTACGCCTTCTTTTTCTAATAAAGGTTTTACATGTTCTAAAATCTCTGCATGTGGAACCGGTGAAGCCCCAACTTTCAAGACCGAGTCATCACTCTTTTTATTGCCGCAAGCCCCTAAAACTAAGACAGCTATTGCTACAGTAATTACTGACCATAATGTACGTTTTTTCATCTTATTCCCTCCATTTATCGTTTATCTATTTTTTTAGCGACTGTATCCCCAAGCCATTGAATCGCAAAGACAATAATTAAGATACAAATCGTTGCTACTAAGGTAACTGTATTTTGACCACGTTGGAAGCCATCTTGATACGCCAAACTTCCTAAACCGCCCGCTCCAATAGCAGCTGCCATTGCAGTGTAGCCCACTAAAGAAATGGTTGTAACGGTTAAGCCAGAAACAAGCGCTGGCAGACTTTCTGGTAATAGAACTTTCCAAATTATTTGGAAACGATTGGCCCCCATTGCTTTGGCTGCTTCAATCACGCCTTTATCGACTTCACGAAAAGCAATTTCGACCATGCGAGCATAAAAAGGTGCTGCGGAAATAATCAATGCTGGTAAGGAGCCTTTGACACCAGACATACTCCCTAAAATAATTTTTGTAAAAGGAATTAACAGAACGATTAAGATAATAAACGGAATCGAACGGAAAATATTTACAAAAATGGCCACTAGCCAATACAGTAATCGGCTCAAAATCCCTTTTCTGCCTGACGTTTCAAAAAGTAGTAGTCCTAAAATCAGCCCTAAAATGGCGACCACTATGATTGAAATCCCTGTCATATAAAGTGTTTCAATCGTTTTTTCTTGTAGTTTACTTATATCAATTTGGGAAAAATCAAAGAAACTTGCTAAGCCACGATTATTCATTTCCAATCACCTCTGTTTCTACACGAAGTTTACGTAATCCTTCAATGGCTGCTAGAATATTTTGCTCTTCGCCTAATAATTGAATATAAAGAGAACCCACTGCACCCTGCTTTGTTTGCTGAATGTTCCCTTGAATAATACTGACTTCTACTTGATATTCTTGGACAATATGCGAGATAATTGGCAATTTCGCTTGTTCGCCGTGGAAAAGTAGGCGAACAATTTTTCCATTCGGATATTGTTCCAACATTTCTTCAACAACCAGTTCCGTTTCTTCAATGTTTTTATCCGCTTCTTGTTGGATAAAGCGTTTCGCAATTTCTGTTTGAGGCTTTTTGAAAATATCGATCACTTTACCTTCTTCAACAATTTCACCATATTCCATCACAGCTACGCGATTACAAATTTTACGAATCACGTGCATTTCGTGGGTAATTAATACAACCGTTAAATTTAATTCTTGGTTGATTTTTAGTAGTAATTCTAGCACCTCATCAGTTGTCTGCGGATCCAAAGCACTCGTTGCTTCATCACAAAGCAAAATGTCAGGATTGTTAGCTAAGGCACGGGCAATCCCCACTCGTTGCTTTTGCCCACCAGAGAGTTGACTTGGGTAGGCGGTTTCCCGTCCTTCTAAACCAACCAACTTGATTAACTCTTCTGCGCGGCTTTTCCGATTTTGTTTTGGAACGCCAGCAATTTCCAATGGGAGCATGATATTTTCTAGGACCGTCCGTGACCATAATAAATTAAAATGTTGAAAGATCATCCCAATTTTTTTACGGAAGTTTCGTAGTTCTTTATTTGGCAACAATGCAATATCTTGTCCTTGAATTTCTACTTCACCTTCTGTAGGTGTTTCAAGTCCATTCAATAAGCGAACCAACGTACTTTTTCCTGCACCCGAATAGCCAATAATGCCATAAATATCACCAGATTCAACCGTTAAATCAATATCTTTTAAAGCCGTGACTTTACCCGCTTTACCGGAAAACTCTTTTTTTACATGACGTAATTCAATTAATGCCATTTTGTTCTCCTCTTCTTTCTGTTCTACTTTCTTATTTTGAAGGTTTCGCACTTTTTATGAAACGAATTTGCTTAATAAAAACAAAAAAACTTCCATCCTTTTGCTATTACAGCAAAAAGGACGAAAGTTTGTCATTTCGTGATACCACCTTAATTCGCTATTATTTCTCAATAATAACCTCATACGGTACTTGATTCTTCGCATACCGTTGGCTGTAACGGGCGCCCCGTAGTAAGTTCACTGCTTCGCTCACTTACTCTGCTCAAAGACCATCTTCCATCTTAAATCTGTTACCCATTCTCAGCAAACAGGGCTCTCTTCAAACGTCCTTAACATGTACTCTTCTTTTCAAAGCTTTCTTTTGATTAGATTGAGAAAATTATAGCAATAAACATTGGCCTTGTCAACGTAAGACTAAAGATTTTCAAATTCTGTTGGTTCAACATCTGCTAAAACAGCAATCCAGGCATTTTCTTCATCTAACGCACTCGGCTCTTGATCAGCCGCTTCATTAATCGCAACTACCTTACCAGATAATGGACTACTGAATTCACTGACTGCTTTTTCTGCTTCTAATTCAATTAAAGAATCACCTTTAGCTAATGTTTGTCCGACTTTGGGAAATGTCGCAAAAGTAATCTTCCCTAAATCCTCTTGGGTTTCGGCGGTTAAACCAATTTTATAACCTGCTTCTGTTGGTAAGATCCATAATTGATCGATTTGTTTCATTTCACTCATTTTCCAAGCACTCCTTCGTAATCTGCTTCTTTAAAACCATTCGTTAGAAATGTATTGTCTTTTAAGAGAATTGGACGCTTAATCAACATGCCATCCGCAGCTAAACGCTGACTTGCTTCTTCAATAGAAAAACTGTCAACAAGATCTTTTAAGCCTTGTTCTCTATATAAAACCCCACTTGTGTTAAAAAAACGACGAACAGGCAAGCCGGTTTCTTTCATCCATTTTGCTAGTTGTTCACTACTAGGCGGTGTCGCTTTAATATCAATTGCTTGGTATTTAACGTCTTGTTGATCTAACCACGCTTTCGCTTTTTTACAAGTTGAGCATTTAGGATATTCATAAAGTGTGTACATTTCTACCCCTTCTTTCTTTCTTCTTTCTTTAACGACCACTTCTGGTACGAACCGTTTCTTGTTGGTAACGCATGGACATAATTAAGCCCACCCCAATCATGTTACCTAAAATGGAAGAACCACCTTGACTAATAAACGGTAATGGAATCCCAGTTAATGGTAGTAAACCAATATTCGCTCCAATGTTTTCAAAAACATGGAACAAAATCATCATGATAATTCCTGTGGCAATGTAGGCATAGAATTCATTATTTGTATCAAAACAAACGCGGATCATGCGGTAGATTAAAATAAAATACAACAAAATAATGAAACAGCCACCAATAAAGCCAAAGTTTTCACCAACAACTGTAAAAATCATATCTGACTCACGAACAGGGACATACACATCACTCACGTTAAAGCCTTTTCCGAAAAGGCCTCCAGAACCAATTGCTGTTAATGCTAGCGCTGGTTGGAATGAGCGATCTGGATCTGTATGGAAAGGATTTAGCCATAAATCAATCCGATCAAATTTATAGGCTTCGACCCCTAACTTAGACAATAAATCTCTACCTGTTTCTGTTGTAATCAAGTAAATAGTTCCTGCCCCCACTAGAGCAGCTAAAATAAAAACTGGCACAATAATTTTCCAAGTAATGCCAGACATTAAGAAAACTCCCCCAAAAATGGCTAAGAAAACTAACATCGTCCCGAAGTCTTTTTGTAAAAGTACTAAAACAATTACCGGAATCGCGACTAATAGCATTTTAGCGATTAGCCAAAAGTCGCTTTTGAGTGTTCGGTCCACATATTTAACATTATGCATGGTCACTATATAGGCCAACATCAAAATAAACGCAATCTTCATCAATTCCGATGGTTGGAATGTGGTGCCACCAAAGCGAATCCAGTTTTTAGAACCTGTTTGCTCTGCTAGCACGGGGTCATAGAATTTCAGTAGTAATCCCATTAATACTAATCCAAGTGCATAAAAAACGGGCGTTAACCGCCAGAGTAATTTTGAGCTAAAATGCATAATAATGACAATACTTAATCCTCCGACTAAATACCACAGTCCTTGTTTCATTAACAAGCTACCAATTTTAGGTTTGCTTGGATCATTGTAAAGCGCTACGTAAAGCGATAGCATACCAATTAGTGATAAAAGAAAAACTGGTAATATCACGCCGTAATCAATTCGACTATCTAAATTTGTTTTCTCTTTTCTATTCATTCGTCATCCCTTTTCCTTTGTTCATACGTTTTTTATTATATCTTTCTCACAGAAGAAAAGAAAGGAATTCTACTATATTTGAGAAAAACTTTAGAGAATTGGTCCTTCACTAGCAATTTTTTCTTTTTCTTCAATCCTATTTGGCTTTTATTTAAAATTTTTCACATCAGTGATAATGAGAAAGTTTACTATAAACATTCAGTAACAAAAAACAGTCGCAACTAAAACACGTTGCGACTGTTTTTATTCGCTTTTTCTTTGTTTCGTTTGTTGTAGCTCTTTATTAATTCGGACAATTTCGTTGCCAAAATTTTGCCAGTCACTGGCTCGCGGGGGCGCTAGCCAAATTAAACATTTTACTGAAAATAACGTTTTTGGTAAATAATCCGAAACTACTAAATCAGTATCTGGTCGAATCGCTGAATGAAAGTGAATGCTGAAAGATTCGAATATTTTGATTTGTTCTTTGATAAACTGAGTATATTTTTCTCCTTGCGTAAAATTCACATAAAGATTGATCGTGCTTTTTTCATTCCTTTGGTCATAAAGACGGGATAACACTAATAGCAAATCAAAAAATAAAGAAAGCTTACTAAACTCAAACGCCGAGCAATCCAACGCAAATAAAAACTGACGACAGCTATTAAAAACAATTGGGTAGCGTTCCTGAAAAAATTCTAAATCCATAATTCGTAAGGTGATATCGATAAACGGTGTAATAAAACGATGTTGATAAATAATCGGAACAATTTCTTGATAAAATTCTTCGTCCGAAATTGTAAACGGCATATAAGAAAAGAATAATGTTTTCGTAGCCGTAATTGCCTCATTGTGAGAACTCAGCAAATGTTCCGAAATAAGTTCACTTTGATAGACCGATAAATTGCCGATAATCCCTTGAATTTCTGCGTTTTTCTCTGCATGAGTCGCCTTCATCACTTCGTTGATCCAACTTTGAATTTCTTGATAAATCGAACTTTCTTCATCAAAAGCGAATGGATTTTCTTCTTGGGATAAAAAATAATTAGCTTTTCTTTGCGTTCGTTCTAACGCCACCAATACATAATGTTTAAATAAATGAAAATTAGTGATATTTTCATAAGAGCCTTTCAATTGAGCCAATAATTGGTTCACTGCGCGAAGATCTGTTTGATTATATAATTCTTCAGAATCTTTGTAAATTCGGTAATAGAGCATAGTAAAATATTGTCTAATCGCCATTTCATTGCCGCTAAGTTGTAAATTTTTGGATAACTTAATACCGTATTGACCTAATTCTTTCCGGATATGGTCAACAATTTTGTATACAACCGTTCGACTCATCCCGTGCTTTTCACCGTATTTTTTGATTGAGGTAAACTGATGAAAGAAAATCGTTTTTAATAGATTAAATTCTAACGAGTCTTTTAAATAATATTCTTCAATAATACTTGAAGAAATACGAAGGCTTTGAGATAACAAAATTTCATTATTTTTTTCACTGATTTCCATCTCATTAATCAGACCAAAGCGTTGCAAATCTGCATTGATTTCTGTTATGTTCCGTTCTAGCAAATAAGGAGAAATAGCTAATTGCTTACATAAACGATCTTTTCGTTCAGAAAATGAATATTGTTGCTCTAACTTTCTAATAATCGCTAATTTTAAATTTTCCCGATCATCTAATAACAAGAATTCCATTTAAACTCTCCTTGTTCCATACAAAAGTGAGCCTGACAGGAAGCTTAAAGTGGTGCCAAATTGAGAGGACCCACTTGCCGCTCCTCCAGTAATTTCCACTGGGGCTATCGTATCTATTTTTTTCAACAACTCATCATTTAACAGCACCTTTTTATTTACTCGTTCCTGTTCAATTTTATTTTTCTTTTTCTCCTGTTTTGTTTGTTGCTCCTTGTCCTGTCTCGAGGCAATAATTGGTCTTTCTGGGCCAATCATTGCTTGACTATAAGGAAGCTCTGCAAGCATATTCCCCTCTGCAGCAAAATTAGTAGGGTTGACATACACCTTCGCAATAGAAAGGTATGACTCGTAACGGAAGGTTACAAAATAAAGGCCTACTTTTTGAGTATTTACATTATTTTCTATAATTACATTTTCTAAATTTAAAGGGCGACCCTCTTTATCTTTTAGAAAAACGACATTGTCTAAGGGTGACCATGCTTGATTAACTCCTAAAAACGTGTCTTTTAATTTAAGTTCCGTTTGATTTTCTTTGACCGTAATGGTTGCTGTTTCAATTTTGCCATCCACTTCATAAGTCACGGTGTATTTGCCTGGTGTTGTCGCTTCGTTTGCATAGCTATTCACTGAAGCAATCAACATTCCTGAAGAAAGAAATAAGGCTGTGCCGATACTACCATAATAAATAGTTCGCTGGTTCATCTCGTTTATTATTCCTCCAAACTATTTCATAAAAATAACTATCTTAACAGAAAAACCTGCTAATAGGTGTTCTTAAAATAAAAGTCACTTGTAAAACTTCCTATTTTCCAAGGAAACAGCTACCCTCATTCATGCACTTATTCATCTTTTAAGCGTGGAACAAAAGTTACTTTAAACTTTTGCCCCACGCTCATTTAATTATTTTCGTTTCTTCTTGATGACTATACCACTAATAATCACAATAAGTAACACAACAAGTCCTAGCACACGATATAGACCATTAGTTTGTTCTCCCGTTTTTGGATAACGTCCTTGCTTGTCAGGTTTCACAATATGTGTGACATACTGACTACGTTTTATCGTGGTTTGATTCGTTGAGGAACTAGTCTGGTTGTTCTCATTTTTATCTGGTAGTGGTGTAGGATTACGATCAATCACATGAACAGTTGCTACTGTCATCAATTGACGAGGTGTTTCGTTTGAAAACATTGAGAAAAGTCGTGACTGCACAGCTGGTTTGGTTTCATTAACTGGCTCAGTGGTATAGGAAATCTGGTACTCTCCTGTTTTCTTTGTATCAACTTCCCCTTTTACTTGAACCTTATCAAAGGATATAGCATGACCGTCACGATCTGTCGCTGAAACGAAATTATCTTCTGGTTTCCACGAATCACCAACATAAATCGTTGTATCTTTAACCTCTAACTTAGATTGGTCGGGTTTGACGGTCACATGGGCTGTTTCTTCTTTACCTTCGTAACTGTATACGATTGGATAAACGCCTGCTTTGCTAGTATCAACTTGACCTGAAACAGTGATTTTTTCGAATGGGACATCTTGACTTGTTTTATCTGTTGCTGAAACAAAGTTCTCTTCTGGTTTCCATGAATCGCCGACATAAATCGTTGTATCCTTGACTTGTAAACGACTATCATCACGGACATGAACGATTGCTTTCGCTTCTTTTGTGCCATTTTTATAGACAATTTCATAATCGCCTATTTTATCAACATTCACTGTTCCCTGAACATCAATTTTTTCAAACGGAACGTCTTGACCTGTTTTGTCTGTCGCGGAAACGAAGTTATCTTCTGCTTCCCATTTATCACCCACATAAATTGTTGTATCTTTGACCTCTAACTTAGACTGGTCGGCTTTGACGGTCACATGGGCTGTTTCTTCTTTACCTTCGTAACTGTAAATGATTGGGTAAATGCCCGCTTTGGTGTTATCAACTTGACCTGAAACAGTGATTTTTTCGAAGGGAACGTCTTGACCTGTTTTATCTGTCGCTGAAACAAAGTTCTCTTCTGCTTCCCATGAATCTCCCACATAAATCGTTGTATCTTTGACTTGTAAGCGACTGTGATCAATTGTTTTAGTTAATGGAATTTTTAGTTGGTTGTCTCCTTTGACCAGCTTAATGGCTTTGCCTGTCAAATACTCTTCATCCACGGAATATTCCTGCGGTACATTCGTTACTCGCAAAGTATAATCACCTGTCATGATGGCATCAAAGGAGTATTGACCTTTTTCATCTGTTGTAAATTCGGTTGCTGTATGCGTGACATTATCAATTAGTTCAAAAGAAACCTTCGCAATTGCTTGGTTTTCATCCTCTATGTTATGCGTATAGAATGTGGCAGTTGCTAAATAAACAATACCTTCCGCATCGCCTTCTGAGAATTTCAATGTGATTGGTGCAGTGGTGACTTTTTTCTTGTTAGCAGACATCTGGTCCAATGTTTCAGAGTCGATTGTTGTTTCTGTATAGATTTGTCCAGCGTTTGCAGAGACCGTATTGTATTCAATCGTAATGTTTTCTGTCAATGTATAGTCTTTAAAAATGACTTTCGCACCGTTTGTAGTCTTCTCTAATGAATAAGCATCTTCTGGCACGCCTTTCACGGTAATAGAATTCAAATCGATTTGAGCATTGGTTGTGCCTTTTGGTGTTAATTCAATCGTTGGATTTTTCACACGATGTGTTTTATTATCAATATTTTTTGTTGTTACTGTTGTTTTTGTTACATTTTTTAATGTTGGATTCGCCGCTTGTGTTGCACTCAAAATGTCTAACGCTTCATTTTGAACAGAAACCGAAGCAGACCCTTCATTATTATTCGATTGTGGTTCTTTAGCTGTCCCTGTTATAGAAAGAGTTGGCACGTCGATCCAGCCATTGGCGTTTTTATACTCAATAATGTAACGTTTGTTGGTTTTTCCAAAATCAAACGTGTAACTATTGGTATTTTCGTCAAAAGTAATCGTTGGATATCCAGGGCTGTTTGGCGTCATTGGTTTATCAAAGTATTGACCGCGGTCCCAGTATTGTGGATAAATTGAATCTACCTGATCGTTTGAAACATCATAAATGTCAAAAAGAACATCGGCGCCAGCTGGAATTTTTGTACGGACGCTTAGTGAGTCAAAAGAATCATTTCGTGCATTGACAAGGAATTGATTTTTACTACTTTGAAGTGTTCGTTCTGAACCAATGTGTCGATTGGTATTTACTTCTGTTTCGATAGGGGAAATGCCATCAGCACTCATTGTCACAGGAATTTTATCAAAAGGAATACTTTTATCTTTTGGTAAACTATCTGGCACGTAATTAAAGCCAATTGGAATTTCAAGCTCATTTGTAATTGGCGTAGTGAACTTAATGATCGAACCATCTGAGGTTGGTGTGACTGTATAATCTTTCCCTAAAACATAATATGAAAAATAAATATCTTTTGTGGCTCTAACAGATAGATATTGCGGATGTTTTATTTTAATCTCTAAATTTTCAATGGGGTTGGCCTTACTACCTGCTACAGCAATTTCGGTATCACTCATATAAGCACCGTTTCGATCATAATTTCCCCATGTCGCTTCCGCATTCGTAGGATTTAACATAGCGATTGGCTCCACGTATTGATCGGATAGTAACTGAATGGCTTTATCGGGACCAATTACAGGTGTACTTAATGATAGATTAATGTCCTTCTTGTCAAAATCCATTGTTAAATCAGAAATATTTATTCTTAAATAGCTATCTTTTGTGGCCGTTAAGGTAAGCTTGCCACCTTCAGTTTTAATATCAAAATAGTCTTCCAATTTTACATTTTCATATAAAGGACCATACGCCGTAAATTTAGGATTCTTAATTTCTTGACCGTTTGTACTCTCTAATACGATTTGTTGACCCACTTTTGTTTCTGTTAACGTGCCATAAATTGTTACATAATATTTCCCTTTGCTTTGAAAACTGATATAGGACATACTACGCATTTCACGATCAGCAATTACTTTACTTGTTTGACTCGTCTTAGCAGTAAAATCGGTTGTTTTATTCGTTCCTGTCGTACTTTTTAACGAAAGAGAACCTAACTTGGTTGTTGGATATTGCTGATAAAATGAATAACTGTAGTCCGAAACACTCTCTAAATAAATTGTCCGATTAATCGATAAAGAATAGGCTTTTTGTTGATTCATGTTTGGAACAGTTACAGCAATCCGCCCGAGTGAATTATCGCTTAATGTATAATCTTTGCCAGGTGTTAACAGGGTTTGCGTTTCTGGTAAAATTTGACCATTAATGTCGACATCGTAACTGAAAACTTGAGGTTCCAAGTTATCTTGTTTTCCAAAGACAGCGCCTGGTGTCTCTGTTGTCAATAATTCTAATGTTTGATTGCCAGTTAACGTCCGGTCTAAATTATAAAAAATTTCGCCATCTAACCCCGTCGTTCTGGTTCGTTCGTTATATTGAATTGGTTCCACTTGTTCATATAAATCAAACGAGTAGGTTTTTTTATTTTTTCCTGGAGTTTCAATTTTGATTAATGGTTCCGCCTCTGTTGTTAGATAACTTTTTAATTCTACTTTAAAGGAAGTATCTGAAACTCGTTGATTAAACGTAATACTTAATGTTTTGGTTGCCGCATCGACTGCCCAAGTTGCGCCAATGCCCGTCACATCTCCGCTAACAGTTGAATAACCTAAATGTTCTGGTAATTGAACTGTATAAACTGATCCAGGTGCATAACCTGTGTTTCCAACAGCAAATTGGAACGTAGCGGTTACCGGTGTTGTATTTAATTCGCGGTGAACCTCTGTTTGGCTGTATTCTGTTCCACCAATCGGCGCAAGACTCATACTGTCAAGTAGTTCATCTGTAATTGGCGCTTGAACATCTGGTAGGGCTTTTTCATTAAGTGAGGTGTCCTTGTCCTCCGTTGTTTGTTGTTCAGATGGTGTAGCAGCATCACTGGAAGCTGTTGTGCTCGCCTCTGTGGTTTGCGATTCAGTTGTTGCAGTTGGTTGATTCATTTCTGAAGTAGTCGTTGTTGCTAAAGGTAAAGATGGTGTTGAGTTCGATAACTCTGCCTCTTTTTTTGCTGTATCAGTGGTCTCTGTTTGTGCTTCTGTCGTTGTTACAGCATAGGCATTTACGGCAAACCCGAAATTTTGTGCGAGAAGTATACTCAACATCACAAAAGAAAAAGTTTTTTTCTTCATACTAATCCCCTTTCAATAAAATTCATATAACCTAATAATAGCTTGTTAAAAATGAAACAATTGATTAATTTTTTTTGAATCTTCAAAAAAAAAAAACATCTTTTCATAAAAAAATACTTGGAAAATCAGCCACAATCACTGTTTTTCCAAGTATTTTTTTATTAATATTTGTAAATTATCGTTTCTTTTGACGAAAAACGACCACGAAATAAACTGCAATAAACAATAACACTAAGAGCGAGTTACTATTTTTAATTAAAGTTAAAAATTGACTTGTTTGCATTGAAATGCCTTTGCCGCCAGTCAATTCTAATAAAAATTGTGTCGTGCCACCTTTGCCTACTACAGTGACTAACATAAGCGCCATCAAAATAAATTGATGGAATAAACTCCCTTTTGTTTGTGTTGTGTATTTGATAAAGATGCGGCTATCTTTTGGCAAATCTGTCTCTTGATAATATCGCCTAGCTAAAAAGCTATTCAATGTGCTTTTGAAAAAACTCAAGAGAAACAGGCCTAAAATAGTCCACGAGGTAAGAAGTAATATTCCCAAACTTCCCGCCAGACCAACCATTGGTATGTTGTTTGACCATTGTTTCGTTTTACTAGCTACAATCATTGCAAAAATCATCCCTAAAACATAAGGTAAATAGAGATAGATGCCCATATGAGCTCTGCCATAAACCCCTGCAACATAAATGGAGCCAAATAAAAATAAATAGTTCCCGACAATCCCGTTAATCAAGGTCGCAAGATTCATTTCTAATGATACTTTATATGCGCCGCGTTTGCCATAATGACTAACGAAAAGGACAGCCACCACAAAGAAACAGCAGGCGCCAACAATCGCATAATCAAATTCCACCGCATTCGTTAATAAGCGACCACTTCTTAATAAAAGTAATAACACAAAAAAGATAACAAACAGAATTAATTCTTTTCGTGAAACTTCTGCTGATTCTTCTTCTAGCTCGTTTAATGAAACAGGATAGCTCTTGATTGCTACTAAAGCAACCAGAAAATAGAGCGCGTACACCAATAACGCCAGTCCAATCTCAGTCGCTTTAAAAAATAAAGCGCCAAATAAAACAGCGGTCAATAAGACTGTCGTTAAAAGATTGCTGTGACTGATTTTTTGACCTTCTTCTTTCAAGAAAAAGCGAATTGATTGATTACTTGGTGGCAACAACGCCCCACTAAGTCCTAACAACATTCCTGAAATACTATAAAGCGGGAAAGAAAAAGCGCCGGCGATCCCAATTAAGGATCCTGCCAAGCCTAACAATAGAGAAATCTTTAGTAGACCTAGACTAGTCAAAGACAAATTAATTCCTCGAACTAGAAAAATGCCTGTCATACGCAATGTATAAAATAAGACAAATGGTAAAATTGTTAGAAGGTTGTGTCCATCACTCAATTGAATGTAAAGTAAATAAGGCACAACAATAATCGTATTACTTAGTAAACTTAATGCTGTATTACCAAGACTTTCAATTTTTTTATTCATTTTGACCTCTTCTTTTATCTTTCATTTTCTATTATTTTTAGGGTAGCATTGTTTACTTTTTTTGTCCATAAAATAACAGATGCAGCAATTTTCTAATGTTTATTTTCCACTGTTACGTATAATAGTTAATGACGACTGCTTGGACTTTCTCTGTTCCGTCATTTATATACGTGTGTACTTGATTAGCATCAAAATACATAGCGGCGTCTTTTGGAAGAAGGTATCTCT
The DNA here is from genome assembly GCF_050536915.1 of Enterococcus sp. DIV1316a. Taxonomy (NCBI): domain Bacteria; kingdom Bacillati; phylum Bacillota; class Bacilli; order Lactobacillales; family Enterococcaceae; genus Enterococcus; species Enterococcus sp. DIV1316a. The sequence continues at coordinate 2,025,086 of NZ_CP172913.1, forward strand.
GACCGCCCACTTCAAGAGCTAATGCTCCTTGAATAACCATGACATATTCTGTCGAACGTTTTGAATGCCCAACAGCTTGATACTTTTTCCCTGGATCTAATTCAAACTGAAAGAGTTCAAAGTTTCTTTCCTGGTTGTCCGAGTAGTAATTAAAGACTCGATAGGAGTGATCTTCAGAATGTTGTGTTACCGTCTCAGTTTTTTTAACCACGGGATTTTCTTTAACATAGTCATCTTCTAATAAATACGTATATGGAACATTGAGTCCATTACTTATTTTCCAAATTGTATTTATGGTAGGATTGGTGGTTCCTTTTTCAATCTGCGAAAGCATCCCTTTACTCACTCCGGTTATCCCAGCTAGTTCATCTAACGTAAGTTTTTTTTCTTGTCTAATTTTTTTTAAATTATTGCCAATAATTGTATTAATCTCCAAAATAGTTGCTCCTTCTGTTTCTTTTTATCATCCAAAAGTTTAATATATTGAACAAAAGTATTCTTTATTGTATTATACAATATATATCTTAGTTGTTCAAAAGGAGTGGTTAATAATGAAAACGCTCATTCGCTCGTTGTGTCTTATTATCGAAGGTCTAGATTTTCAGACACACGTGTTTAAATTTTATACAGAAAGAAGGAAAAAAAGAGAATGAACCACCAATTAGATGCACGCACTGGCATTCGTGAAGCCTTGCCAACGGTTTTTGGCTATATTGGTATTGGCATTGCTTTTGGTATCGTAGGACAAGCAGCAGGTTTTTCCCCTCTGATTGTTAGTGCGATGTCGTTTTTTATTTTTGCAGGATCTGCTCAGTTTGTAACAGTTAGTATGTTGACTGGCGGCAGCCCTATCTTATCTATTGTGTTAGCGACTTTCTTAGTAAATGCGCGTATGATTCTTATGGGAATGACCATTGCGCCTTACTTTAAAGCCGAATCTCTCGGTAAAAATCTCTGGTTGGGAACCTTACTGACGGATGAAAGTTTTGCACTAGGAATGAATAAATTAAACCATACCAAAGGACGTTTAAGTTTTGAGTGGTTTAATGCTGCCAATTTGATTTCCTATGCGACTTGGGTTTTTTCGACGATCATCGGTGCCTATCTAGGGCGCTTTATTGCAAACCCTCAAGCATTAGGTCTTGAGTTTGCGGTCGTGGCTATGTTCATTGGTTTACTCTATCTGCAGATAATTAGTGATCGTTCCATGAAAATCGCTTTACAACTCATCATGGTCCTGATTACTTTTGGGTTGATGTCTATTGGTCTAATTTTTATTCCCAGTAATTTAATTGTCTTAGTTGTCACGTTAATCGGTTGTGGAATAGGAGTGATGATAAAACATGCCTTCTTCTGAGTATCTCTTTTTAACAATTTTAGGCTGTACCGTTGCAACCTGGCTTTCAAGAATACTGCCATTTTTACTTTTAAAAAAAATCAGTCTGCCACAGAAATTATTAGAATATCTAAGTTTTGTTCCCATTGTGATTATGTCAGCCTTATGGTTTAGTAGCTTATTTGAACAAAGAATAGGGCATTTACCAAGCCTCAATCTTCCTTATTTATTCGCTTCATTTCCTACCATTTTAGCCGCAATACTCTCTAAAAACTTATTACTTATTGTACTGGTAGGCATTGCTTCATTTGCACTAATCCAAAATTTTATCTAAAAAAACAGACAGGCACTACCATCTGGTAGTGCCTGTTTGTTTTTTTAGATGCCAGCTGCAGGGATCGAACCTGTGACCTACGCGTTACGAGTGCGTTGCTCTACCAACTGAGCTAAGCTGGCCTGAAACAAATCTATTATAGGACTTTCTACTTTATTTGTAAAGTCTGTTTGTTATTTATTTATGCAAAATCTCTTTAAAATAAGCCAAATAGCGACTTTACAAACTTTTTTCTGAAAATGTGGTATAATAGAGATATCAAGAAAGGATGGTTTTTTGTATGTCAAATTTTAATGGTATGGTTACTCCTGTTGTTCCATCGGATGCTGGTAAGGATTTCGCCGTTGACACCCATGTTACTTTTCTTGTTCACGGACAGCCACAAACAGGCGTTGTTACGAAACAATTAAAAAATGCCGCTGTCGTCGAAATTGACGAAACGCAAAAAAACAATCACTTAATGGTGCACAGCAATGGTGTGATTGTTATTAATTACAAACAATTGAAAAAGATTTAATTCTTCAAGCGTGGGAAATTTCCCCCGCTCTTTTTTATGTACAGAATTGGAATACTTTCCAATTCGTCGGAAACTATAATGCTGTAATAAACGCAAAAAAACCAAAAATAATTCCAGGAACATTAGCAAAAATAATGGACTTATCTCGTGTTTCTCCATCGTCTCCATATAACCCATGAATCGTCCAAAAAATACAATTAATCATTGCCACTAATGGTTGCGTCGGATTGCCTTTTTCCCCATGTAAATTTCCATAAATTTGTGGAATATATGAAACATACATCAAAACTGACATCACACTAGCAATCACAGCGATAGCGTGTAAGACTTTTTTATTCTTTTTCATAGCTCCTCCTTTGTTTTTTTATTTTTTATTATACACCTAGAAAAGTTCTTTAAGCAAAAGAAAACCGTTAGTAACCATAATCGGTTATCTAACGGTTTTTTGTTATTATTTTGTTCCAAATAAACGGTCACCAGCATCCCCTAAACCAGGAACGATATAGCCGTCTTCGTTTAAGCGCTCATCTAAAGCTGCTGTATAAATATCTACATCTGGATGCGCTTCTTGTAAAGCTTTCACACCTTCTGGAACGGCCACTAGACATACAAATTTAATGTTGCTAGCACCACGTTCTTTTAATGAATCGATGGCCATAATTGCGGAACCACCTGTTGCTAGCATTGGGTCAACAACAAATAATTGACGACTTGCAATGTCTTCAGGTAATTTCACGAAGTATTCATGTGGTTGCAATGTTTCTTCATCACGGTAAAGTCCAACGTGTCCAACTTTCGCTGCTGGAATTAATTCTAAAATCCCATCAACCATGCCAATACCGGCACGTAAAATAGGAATGATTGCTACTTTTTTCCCTGAAAGTGTTTTTTGTGTTGATTTACCCATCGGTGTTTCGATGACAACATCCTCTAAAGGCATATCCCGTGATACTTCATAAGCCATTAACATAGCAATTTCGTTGACAACTTCGCGGAAAACCTTTGTCCCACAGTTCTTTTCGCGAATCATTGTTAGTTTGTGTTGAATTAGCGGATGATCAATTACTTGAAATTTTCCCATATCTATTCTCCTTCATTATTTTATTCTTTCTTATTGTAAAACAAAAGAGCCTAGGACACAAGTTGAATTCCTTAAATCCTAAGCTCCGACTCTTATTTGTACAGAGAATCGCGCTTCAGCTATCCCTGATGTTAGTTATATAATGGATATTTTTTAGTTAGCGCTGCTACAGCTGCTTTGACTTCATCATGAACTGCTGTATTTTCTGGATCTTTTAAAACTTGAACGATTAATTTAGCAACTTCTACCGCATCTTCTTCTTTAAAACCACGTGAAGTAATCGCAGGCGTTCCAATACGGATACCACTTGTTTTAAATGGACTTAATTGTTCAAACGGAATTGAATTTTTATTGACAGTAATATTTACACTATCTAAAATAGCTTCTGCTTCTTTTCCATTTAAACCAAAACCTGTCACTTCAATCAGTAATAAGTGGTTGTCTGTTGCCCCACTAATTAAACGAGCTTCTGGCGCTTGATTGAAAACTTTCGTCATCGCTTGCGCATTTGCAATCACTTGCTGACTATATTCAGCAAAACTTGGATCCAATGCTTCTTTAAAAGCTGCGGCTTTTCCGGCAATCACATGTTCCAACGGGCCACCTTGAATGCCTGGGAAAATACTACTATTTACTTTTTTCGCCAATTCTTCGCTATTTGTCAAAATTAAACCGCCACGAGGACCACGCAATGTTTTATGGGTCGTACTTGTTACGATATCAGCATACGGAACTGGATTTGGGTGCAACCCTGAAGCTACCAAGCCTGCAATATGCGCCATATCAACCATTAACTTGGCATCTACTTCATCAGCGATTTCACGGAAACGTTTGAAATCAATCGTTCGTGAATACGCACTTGCGCCAGCAACAATTAATTTTGGACGATGTTCTCTTGCTAAAATTCGCACGACATCGTAATCGATTACTTCTGTTGAAGGATCCACTCCATAACTGACAAAATTATAGGTTTTGCCACTAAAGTTAACGGGCGAACCATGTGTTAAGTGACCACCAGCTGATAAATCCATCCCCAAAATGGTATCACCTGGTTCAACCAATGAAAGGTATGCCGCTGTATTGGCTTGAGAACCTGAATGGGCTTGTACATTCGCGAATTTTGCACCAAATAATTCTTTGGCACGATCGATAGCTAAATTTTCTACGATATCGATAAATTCACAACCACCATAGTACCGTTTACCAGGGTAACCTTCTGCATATTTATTCGTTAAAATACTTCCTTGGGCAGCCATAACTGCTTTTGACACGACATTCTCAGATGCGATTAGTTCCAAGTTATTTTCTTGGCGCTCTTCTTCTCTTGCAATTGCATTCCATAAATCTGGGTCATACGTTTTGTAATCCATTCAAACAACACTCCATTTTGTTTTCTTTTGTCTGATTGTATCATACTTCTGTGTCAGCTTCGTTACAAATACCTCTTATTTTTCAAAAAATTTTTGATTGGCTGATTTTTTCAAGCGATTCATGTAAGCAGTGCCTAAACCAGTTTCTGCAAATCCTTGCGCAAAAATCGTGGTAGCTCCTTGCTCATCTAACGCTCTTAACCCTGCAAATAGTTCTTTTGTGGCATTTTCAACCGTTTCTGCACCATAAGAATAAACAAACGCATTTTCTGTATCTAGTTGTGCTGCCTGTTCATCACTTAAAAATAAGCCGATTTTTTCCTGTTGTTCTTTTGCTTGCTGAATCGCCGCTTGCCATTCTGCTGTTTGACCGCTTATAATCCAAACTTCCGCATCAGGAGAATAGTGTTTGTATTTCATCCCTGGCGCTTTGGGTGCTGCAGTTTCACTAATCAAATGTGTATCGATTTTCACTTGGGGAATAATGCTTTCCAACTGCTCTTTGGTAATTGCTCCTGGTCGTAAAATAACTGGCACACCATCTTCCGCCGTTAAATCCAAGACCGTTGATTCCACCCCAATCTGCGTTGGGCCATCATCTAATATGGCAGCAATTTTCCCCTGCAAATCATGATAAACATGCTCTGCAGATGTTGGACTAGGCTTGCCAGAAGTGTTCGCACTTGGTCCGACCAACGGAACATTGGCTTGTTCAATCAAAGCTAAGGTCGCTTGGTTATCTGGCATACGAAAAGCGACTGTCTCTAAACCACCTGTTACTGTTTTAGAAAATGTATCGCTAGGCACATTAAAAATTAAAGTTAATGGTCCCGGCCAAAAGGCAGACACCAATTTTGTAGCGACTTCTGGTAAGGTCGCCACGTATTTTTTGACCATCTCAACGTTGTTCACATGAACAATCAATGGATTATCACTGGGGCGGCCTTTTACTTGGTAAACTTTTTTTACTGCCGCTTCATTTAAGGCATCAGCACCTAAGCCATAAACAGTTTCTGTTGGAAAAGCCACTAGCTCGCCTGCTTGAATGGCTGCTGCTGCTTGGGCTATTTCTTGTTTGGTTAATTTTTTTGTTTCCATTGCAAATCGCTCCTTCTAGAAAAGTGGCGACGAAGAACCTTAGTTACTCGGCTATCGCGAGGCGATCGTTGCCAGATAAATCTTTTTCAATTTTAATTGTTTTTTGTGGATAGGCGGCGCTCAATAATTTTTGGAGGGCCGCGCCTTGTTGAACCCCTATTTCAAAATAAATTTTACCGTCTGCTTTAAGCATCGTTTGACTTTCATGAATTAATTGTTGGTATAAAGCCAAACCGTTATTTTCAGCGAATAAAGCGGTTTTAGGTTCATACGTTCGGACACTTGCATCCATTAAATACCATTCTTGTTCACTAATATAGGGCGGATTAGAAATAAGCAGATCAATTTTTTCAGAAGCAACTGGCTGTAAGCCATTCCCATGATAAAATTCGATGCCAGCACCTAATGCTTGCGCGTTTTGTTTAGCGACAGTCAACGCTTTCTCTGAAAGATCAATGGCAATAACTCGCCAGTTGGGCCGTGCCAGTTTCAAGCTAATCGCAATGGCACCTGTCCCTGTTCCGACATCCACGACCGTCAAAGGAGTATCTGGATTGGCTTTTAAGCAACGCTCGACTAATTCTTCTGTTTCTGGCCTAGGAATCAAAGTATGTTCATTAACAATAAAGGAATGTCCATAAAATTCAGCTTGTCCTAGTAAATATTGTGCTGGGTAATCTGTCAATAATTGGGCTAAATCCGTTTTTAATTGTTCCTCTTCTTCTTTGGGCATTTCTTCTTGCATATGCAGGAGCCACTGCGTTTTATCCCAACCTTTACGTTCTAAAAAAACATAGCGAATAGCATAGCCTTCTTTGCCTTGCGCCTCTAAAAAAGAAGAAGCCCAGTTAAGGACTTCAAAGTAACGTTTAGCCATTTTGCATCTCTTCTAATTTCGATGTTTGATCATATAAGACTAATGCATCAATGATTTCATCTAATTTGCCAGCAAGAATCTGGTCTAGTTTTTGGATGGTTAAACCAATACGATGATCCGTTACTCGATTTTGTGGGAAGTTATACGTTCTGATTCGTTCTGAACGATCTCCGGTCCCCACCGCCGATTTACGGTTAGCATCATATTCACTTTGTGCTTCTTGTTGAATTTGGTCATACACACGAGCACGCAAAACTTTCATTGCTTTTTCACGGTTTTTTAGCTGTGAACGTTCATCTTGCATTGCGACTACGATTCCTGTTGGTAAATGGGTTAATCGAACAGCCGAAGCGGTTTTATTGACGTGCTGTCCACCAGCGCCACTTGCATGATAAATATCGACACGGATATCTTTATCAGCTAATTCGATTTCGACTTCTTCCGCTTCCGGCATAACTACAACGGTTGCTGTCGATGTATGAATCCGTCCTTGTGATTCTGTTGAAGGAACTCGTTGCACGCGGTGAGCGCCACTTTCGTATTTTAATTTTGAAAAGACGTTATCTCCTGAAATCATCATAATTACTTCTTTATATCCGCCGATTCCAGTGACGTTCGCTTCTAAAACTTCCGCTTTCCACCCTTGTGCTTCTGCATATTTTTGGTACATATTAAATAAGTCGCCAGCAAAAAGTGCGGCTTCATCGCCACCGGCTGCACCACGGATTTCCATGATGATATTTTTATCATCATTTGGGTCTTTTGGTAATAATAAAATTTTAATGCGGTCTTCTAACACTTCTTTTTCTTTTTTCAAATCAGAAAGTTCTTCTTTCGCCATTTCGGCCATTTCCGCATCTAAGTTTTCACTTAAAAGTTCTTCGGCATCGCTAATCCCTTCAACAACTTGTTTATATCGGCGATAAACCTCAACCGTCTCACGTGTATTAGCTTCTTCCTTCGATAATTCCATGAAACGTTTTGTATCGCTAATGACTGCTGGGTCACTTAATAATTCGCCCAATTCCTCATAGCGATCTTCAATAGATTGTAATTGATCGTACATAGTGTCTCTCCTTACTGTTCTTCATTCACTGTTTTTGGATGAAAATAATGTTTGCGACAAACAGGATAGTAGGCTTCATTCCCACCAATTTGGACTTGATCCCCTTCATAAACGGGTTTGCCATCAATATAGTGCAAGTTCATAGTTGCTTTTTTATGACAGAACCAGCAAATCGTTTTTAATTCTTCTAATTTGTCTGCATATAAAAGTAAATACTTTGAGCCTTCAAATAATTCATTTCTAAAATCATTCTTTAGCCCAAATGCCATTACTGGAATATCTAATTCGTCAACAATTCGTGCAAATTCAATGACATGATGCTTGTTTAAAAATTGACATTCATCGACTAATACGCAAAAAGGTTTGTAAGACAAATCATTAATCAAGTCAAAAACATTGGTTTCTTCAAAAATTGGAATAGCATCTCTGCGTAATCCGATGCGACTGGATACTTTCCCAACACCATCACGTGTATCTAGTCCACTGGTCATCAAAACAACTGGTTTGTCTTGTTCTTCGTAATTGTGTGCTACTTTTAAGATTTCAATGGTTTTACCACTGTTCATTGCGCCATACTTGAAAAATAATTGAGCCATGTTCACTACACCTTTCCGTTAGTTCCTTACGTATTTTACTATATTTTCAGCAAAAAAGCAGTATTTTTAGCTAAAATGGTCGTGCATTTTTCTGAAAAAACAGAATCTACGCCAAAGTCATTTTAGCAGAGCTGTTTATACTACAACTAATGATCCTGCTAGTATGCAATAAAAAAGCCCGAAATTGTAGTTATTTGACTACAATTTCAGACTTTTTAATGCTAGTTATTTTTGAGCAGAGGCAAATTCTGCTGATTGCGTACCTGCTTGACGACCATAAATGATAATATCGGCGATGGCATTGCCTCCGATACGGTTTTGACCATGTAAGCCACCTGTTAATTCACCAGCAGCATATAGACCTTTAATTGGTGTGCCATCTTCACGTAAAACTTCTGTTTTCGTGTTGATTTTCACGCCACCCATTGTGTGGTGAATCCCTGGTGCAATTTTAATTGCGTAGTAAGGCGCTGTGCTTAAGTCAGCTTCCATTCCAGTTGTCCGGCCAAATTGTTTGTCATCTTTGGCATTAACATCTTGGTTCCAAGTATCAATCGTTGCTTTCAATGTATCGGCAGGCATGCCAATTTTTTCAGCTAATTCTTCAATCGTTTCACCTTTTTCCACGAAACCTTTTTGATCATAGAAATCAATGGCTTTTGCACGGTCGCGAACGCCTTGGTCAAAGACTAAATAAGCTGATTTTTCTGGTAAGGCATTGATTGCTGCAGAAACTTTGTCACGTGTATCTAACTCATTAACAAAACGTTCTCCTTTTTGAGAAGCCAAGATTGCGCCTTCTCCACGAACTGCTTCACCAATTAAGAAAGCATCGCTTTGTTGAACAGTTGGGTGAATTTGAATTTCTTTCATATCCACTAACGCACCGCCAACTTTTTGAATCATTTGGATACCGTCACCTGTTGTGCCTTCTTGGTTCGTTGTAACATAGTTTTTCAATTCTGGTTTGTATTGTGTAATTAATTTTTCGTTGGCACCGAAACCACCTGTTGTGACAACGACTGCTTTTGCTTTAACTGTTTTTTCTTTATCATCTTTCATTTTCACTTTTACGCCATCAATTTGACCGTTTTCTTCAACTAAGTCTGTCACGTCAGCATCAACAAACAATGGAATTTTTTCTTCGCGAACGTTACGTACTAAACCGTCAACTAGATAGCCCCCAATTGCTGATCCGTCAGCAGGACGGTGTGTGCGTTTTTCGCTCATTCCACCTGTAATTGTTAAATTGCTCAATGTAATTCCTTTTGTATCTAACCAATCAATTGCTTCAGCTGAATGATCAACAAAATAACGTAGTAATTCTTGATCGTTGGTTCCTTTACCGCCTTTTAGTGTTTCTTCAAAGAATTTATCGTTGCTATCTTTAATGCCTTCTTTTTCTTGGAATTTTGTTTGTGAAGCATTCATTCCTGAAGACGATTTAATTGTATTCCCACCTGCAACAGGCATTTTTTCTAAAATAACTGGATTCATGCCAGCTTCTTTGGCTTGTAATGCAGCGGTCATCCCCGCACCACCTGAACCAACAATAACAACATCATAACTGTCTTTTAGTTCACTTGGATCTGTATAACCATTAGCAGAGGCACCAGATGTTGCTTCTGTTTTTTCAGAAGATGCTTTTGTTTTACCAGCAGCTTTTTCTTGATCGCTTGTACAACCTGTTGCTGCACCTAATAATAACCCTAGGGAAAGAACTCCCATTAACACTTTTTTCATTGTTTTCCCACCTTATAAACTATTGATTTCTACCAACACAATTTCTTATTTTTCATTTGAATAAAAATAACAGTTTGTTACATAAAGTGAACACATTCACATATCAACCGAAATAAAAAAGCTACCACTACTTTTTAAAGTTGTATCGTTAGACAAACTGACCAATTATTAATAAGTTGTTTGGGGAACAACCTATTTTTCTATTCTTTCATAAAATATCATGTTCTCGCTTGTTTGTGGATGTTTTCCAATTATTTCTAACGAATTTCTTATTTTTATTTGTCATTTCAAGGATTTTCTGGCATAATTATTCGTTTGAGGCGAAAAGTTTTGGTATACTTAGTTTAATTAGAATTGGGAGGTTATCTAGTGAACCATACACGTTTGCTGTGGCTGGCACAGCGAAAAAGCGATCGATTTATTCGCAAAAATTTTTCATCTATTCAAATCATCGTCGCTTATTACATATTAATGACGGTTATTTCTTATTTATTGTTTTGCCTCCCTATTTTCAGAGAACCTGACTCGCATGTTCCTTTTATTGATTTATTTTTCTTAGCAATCAGTACAGTCAGTGTTACTGGACTCACCACAGTCGATATTAATTCGGTTTTTAATGATCGTGGGATCGTCTTATTGGAGGTTCTTTTCCAAGTTGGTGGCTTAGGGATTATGATGATTTCAACGGTCTTTTTTATTTTATCAAAACGGCGAATCACATTAAAGCAACGTCAGTTAATTATGACTGACATGAATCAGCCGCGACTGAGCGGAATTGTTCGACTGATCCGCACCACTTTTTTGATTTTAATTTGGTTCCAAGTAATCTTCGGCTCGCTCTTTTCGCTTTATTTTTATATAAGTGGTTATTATACGAACTGGCGAGATGCGATATTTTATGGATTTTATCAAGCTATTTCTGCAGTGACTAATTCAGGCTTTGATATTTCAGGTGATTCAATTATTCCTTTTGCTCATGATTATCTCTTTTTACTGGCAATTATGTTCTTGATTTTTATCGGCGGGATTGGATTTCCCGTTTTACTGGAAATTCATGAGTGGTTACATTTTAAGAAAAAGAACTTTCGCAAGAAGAAACGAGGCTTGCCTTTCCGCTTCTCATTGTTTAGTAAAATTGCTTTGCTAGCGTTTATTGTTCTGTTTATTGGCGGGACTATTTTGATTTACTTATTAGAAAAAGATCACCTATTTTTGACAATGAATGAAAGTGGCCGTTGGGTAAGTTCGATGTTTTATTCGATGACTACACGAAACGCTGGCCTCCAAATTAATGATTTAGGAGACTTCCAAATTACAACGTTGATTATTTTTTCTGTGTTAATGTTTATTGGTTGTAGTCCTAGCTCTGTTGGTGGTGGTGTTCGAACAACGACTGTTGCGATTATTGGCTTGTATTTGTTAGCCTTTTTAAAAAGTGAAGATGATATTAGCGTCTTTAGCCGTAAAATAGATGACGATGATGTCAAAAAATCGATTGTCGTCTTCATGTTATCTTTGATTATGTGCTTTTTCGCTGTCGTCTTTTTGTCAGCGACTGAAAATCTTCCCTTGATTTCAATCATTGTGGAAGTCGCTTCTGCCTTTGGAACAACCGGTCTTTCTTTGGGCATTACAGACGATTTAACAACAGTAGGTAAATTAATGATTGCCTTATTAATGTTTATTGGACGTATTGGTATGCTTTATACCTTAATGATTTTTGTACCAAAAGAAACACGTGACTTAGGCTACGAATACCCTTCAGAAAAAATTATTATTGGATAAAAAAACAAAGCCTCTCAAGTAAGAGGCTTTGTTTTTTTATTTTTTCATATGTGTGGCTAGTTTGTTATAACTTTCAGAGCGTTCAATTGCATCTTCTTTAGTTTTATCAAGTAAATGTTCGACTACTTCTTGATTTTCTTTAATTGTATGCAACGCAGAGTAACGTGTTTGTTTTTCAAGAAAATCACGCATTTTATCAAAATCTGTTTTCTTGTAGTCAATGACCATCGGATCTTTGCCTTTCTTAACTAACTCTGGATTATAGCGATAAAGTGGCCAATAGCCAGATTCAACGGCTTCTTTGGCTTGATCTAACGTCCGAACCATTCCGCCTTTGACCCCGTGATTAATACATGGGGTATAACCGATGATAATTGACGGGCCTGGGTACCGCTCCGCTTCGTCAATTGCTTTAATCGTTTGCATTGAGTTTGCGCCTAAAGCTACTTGTGCAACGTAGACATTCCCATAAGTGATTGCCATCATCCCTAAATCTTTTTTAGAGGTATGTTTCCCACCCGCTGAGAATTTGGCAATGGCTGAAGCTGGAGTAGCTTTGGATGTTTGCCCGCCTGTGTTGGCATATACTTCGTTATCCATAACAAAAATATTAACATCTTCCCCACTAGCAAGAACATGATCAATGCCGCTAAACCCGATATCATAGGCCCAACCATCGCCGCCGACAATCCATTGACTCGTTTTCACTAGTAAATCTTTTTGTTCATAAATTTTTGTTAAAAGTGGATCTTCATCGGCTTCTTCACTTAATGCTGCCGCTAGTTTGGTTGCTCGCTGTTGTGTTCCTTCCCCTTCAGCCATGTGTTCCAACCAATCATTTAACAAGGCTTGAAGTGAATCTGATCCGACGTTTTTAGCAAGACTTTCTTCAACCAGACTAGCTAAATGTTGACGTTTCGTTCGATTGGCAATATACATACCATAACCATATTCCGCATTATCTTCAAACAGCGAATTACTCCAAGCTGGTCCTTGGCCACATTCGTTCGTTGTATAAGGCGTCACCGGTGACGAACCACCCCAAATTGATGAACAGCCTGTTGCGTTAGCAATCATCATTCGATCACCAAATAGTTGCGTCAACAACTTAATATAAGGTGTTTCGCCACAGCCTTCACAAGCACCTGAAAATTCCATCAATGGCTGGTTAAATTGGGAACCTTTAACAGAAAGTTTTTTGACTGGGTTGGCTTTTTGTTTAAGAGTCATCGCAAAGGCCCAATTCATCGCTTGCTCTTTCTGAGTTTCATAAGGTTTCATTAAAATCGCCTTGTCTTTCACGGGACATGCCTGAACACAAAGACCACAACCTGTACAGTCTTCTAAAGAAACTTGGATACGATACATCAACCCATCTGTGCCACGCATTTCGCGCATGGCAAAACCTGCAGGTGCTTCTTTCAGTTCTTCTTCATCCGCTAAAAACGGTCGAATAGCCGCATGTGGACAAACAAAGGCACATTCATTACACATCGTACACTTATCCATTTGCCACTCAGGTACTTCTAACGCAATGCCACGTTTTTCATAAGCCGCAGTGCCCATTGGAATGGCACCGCCCTTCATTCCGTTTTCAATCAAATCTGAAACGGTCAGCTGATCCCCTTCTTGACGATTGATTGGTTCTAAAATATTTGTCACAAAAGCTGGAGCTTCCGACTCTTGATTTTCTGGTTCTAAAACAATGGTTGCCCAATCTTCTGGAACTACGATTTCTTGCAGCGATTCAAAGGTAGCATCAATCGCTTGGTAATTTTTTTCAACAATTTCCATTGATTTTTTTCCATAAGTCTTTTTCACTTCTTCTTTAAGTAACGGTAAATATTGCTCTTTCGTTAAAATATTTGTTACTTCAAAAAAGGCAGTAGACATCACTGTATTGATCCGACGGCCTAAGCCTACTTTGCGAGCTAACTCAACCGCATTGATAATATAAAATTTGATTTGGTGCTCCCCAATATATTTTTTTAACTTAGCCGGTAATAAACGGTGAACTTTTTCTTGATCCCAAATAGTATTCAGTAAAAACGTTCCGCCATCTTTTAAACCTTTTAACAGGTCGTATTTATGCAAATAGGAAGCATTATGACAAGCGATGAAATCTGCTTGTTCAATTAAATACGTGGAAGTAATTGGCTCTTTACCAAAACGCAGATGCGAAACGGTTAAACCGCCTGATTTTTTAGAATCATAACTAAAGTAAGCTTGTGCATAAAGGTCGGTATGATCTCCGATAATTTTAATCGCTTGCTTGTTTGCTCCCACAGTTCCGTCAGAACCAAAGCCCCAAAATTTTGCTTGGAAGGTAGTATCTGGCGTTAAATCTAAAGTAGGTTCTTCTGGCAATGATTGATAGGTTACATCATCAACGATCCCCACCGTAAAGCGTTGTTTTAATTCTTTAAATGGCAATAACAAATGGTCATAGATCGCTTTAATTTGATTAGGCGCTACGTCTTTAGAACCTAACCCATAACGTCCACCAATCACAATTGGACGATTTTCATGTTGATAGAGAGCGCTTTGAACATCTAGCAATAACGGTTCCCCTTCGGCTCCTGATTCTTTTGTTCGATCTAAAACCGCAACCTTTTCTACTGTAGCTGGTAATTTTTCAAGAAGGTTTTCGGTAGGAAATGGACGATATAAATGAATATTGATAAAACCAACTTTGCGTCCTTGTTGATTGAGATAGTCGACTGTTTGTTTGATTACTGGTGAAGCCGACCCCATTGAAATAATGACTTCTGTTGCATCTTCAACCCCATAATAATCGGTTAAATCATACGTTGTTCCACGAAGATTGTTAATTTTTTTCATGTATTTTTGAACAATTTTTGGCATTTCTTCGTAATTTTTATTGACTGTTTCTCTTTGTTGAAAATGAATGTCAGGATTTTGAGCGGTCCCTGAAACAGTGGGATGATTAGGATTCATGCCTCCCATTCTAAAACGAGTTACAGCTTCCTGATTCACCATTTCTTTCAGGTCATCATAATCAATCACTTCGATTTTTTGTAGTTCATGGCTCGTTCTAAAACCATCAAAAAAGTTTACAAAAGGTAAACTACCTTCTAAGCTAGCTAAATGAGCAACTGCCGACAAATCCATCACTTCTTGAACACTCGATTCTGCTAACATACAAAAACCTGTTTGGCGGGTAGCCATCACATCGCCATGATCACCAAAAATACTCAACGCACTTGTCGTTACTGCCCGAGCCGCCACATGAAACACAGAAGGCAGCAATTCTCCTGCGATTTTATACATATTGGGAATCATCAACAGTAAACCTTGTGAAGCAGTATAAGTAGTGGTTAACGCACCTGTTTTTAACGAACCATGAACTACTCCCGCTGCCCCAGCTTCTGATTGCATTTCAATAACTTGAACTTTTTGACCATAAATATTTTTTAAACCACTTTCCGCCCATTCATCTACCAACTCAGCCATTGTTGAACTTGGTGTGATAGGATAAATAGCGGCAACTTCTGTAAACGCATATGAAATATAAGCCGCTGCGGTGTTTCCATCCATTGTTTTTTTCATTTTTTCACCTTTTATCTTTCCTAAACATTGCTTGTGACTGTTGTTTTTTGTGTTTTGACATACTGATCAATTGCATTAGCTGCGATTTTCCCAGCGCCCATCGCTAAAATAACGGTGGCAGCACCTGTGACTATATCGCCCCCAGCAAAAACGCCAGGTATTGAGGTTGCTCCTGTTTTAGGATCAGCTTGAATGTAACCCCATTGGTTTAGTTCTATTTCTGGATATGTTGATAACAAGACGCGATTTGCCCCTTGGCCAATTGCCTCGATTACTGCATCAGCAGGAATGGTAAACGTGCTGTCTGGAACCGGTTCTGGCCGTCGTCTTCCAGACACATCTGGTTCACCTAAAACCATTTTGACACATTCAACACCGGCTAGATTTCCTTGTTGGTCATCTAAATAAGCAATTGGATTCGTTAACCAATAATAGTTAATTCCTTCTTCAAGGGAATGGTGGTATTCTTCAATTCTTGCTGGTAATTCTTCTAACGAACGACGATACACAATGTTCACATTTTCAGCGCCTAATCGTTTGGCTGAACGAGCGGCATCCATTGCAACATTCCCGCCGCCAATCACAACAACATTTTTAGCACGTTTAATCGGTGTATCATATTCTGGAAACTCATAACTATGCATTAAATTGATTCGTGTTAAAAATTCACTAGAAGAATAAACCCCATTTAAACTAGTTCCTGGGATTCCCATAAAATTTGGTGCCCCTGCACCAACCGATAGATAACAGGCATCAAACTCTGACATTATTTCTTCCATCGTAATCGTTTTACCTACTACCACATTGGTTTCTATTGTTACACCTAAGGCTTCAATACTCGCAATTTCTTGTTTAACAATTTTTTTCGGTAATCGAAATTCAGGTATGCCATAGGTTAATACGCCACCAGCTTCATGAAGCGCTTCAAAAATAATTACTTCGTAGCCTAGCTTTGCCAAATCCCCCGCAACTGTTAACCCAGAAGGACCAGAACCGACCACTGCGATTTTCCCTTTTGTTGGTTCCGCTGTTTTCTTAGGAAACTTGTGATTTTCTAATGCCCAATCGGCAACTAAACGTTCTAATTTGCCAATTGCCACTGGTTCAAAGTTTTTGGCTTTCCCTAATTTACAAACTTGTTCACATTGTTTCTCTTGCGGACAAACGCGTCCACAAATAGCAGGTAAATTCGTATATTTACTTAAAATATCGGCTGCTTGTTCCATGTTTCCTTCACGAATAGCTAAAATAAATCCAGGAATATCAATCATCACGGGGCATTTAGCAATACAAGGTGCATTTTTACATTGTAAACAGCGAATCGCTTCTTCTTGCCCTTCTGCTAATGTATAGCCTAAGCAAACCTCTTCAAAATTATTCTTTCTGATAGTAGGTGCTTGTTCCGCAATCGGTGTTTTTATACGACTTTTTCTAGCCATTTTTCTCCACCTGCTCTTTCAAACGATCTGTAAAGCAAACTGCTTCTTCTTCCTGATATTGCTTCATTCGATTAATGAATTCATCCCAATTTACTTCATTGCCTTTAAACTCAGGTCCATCAACACAGGCAAATTTCATGGTGCCATCAACAGTGACCCGACAACCGCCACACATGCCTGTTCCGTCAATCATAATAGGATTCAAGGAAACATAAATTGGTAATTGATGTTTTTCAGCTGTCAAGGTACAAAATTTCATCATGATGCTGGGCCCAATCGCCCAACTGCACGCTACAGATTCACGTGCAATAACTTCTTCCATCGCTTCTGTTACTAAGCCCTTTTTACCTAATGAACCATCATCCGTTGTAATGATTAGCTCATCTGAATAACGACGGCATTCTTCTTGTAACAGAACTAACTCAGCTGTTCGTGCTCCCAAAATCGTAATCACTCGGTTGCCTGCTTCTTTTAAAGCCTTGATAATTGGATAAATAGCCGCGATACCAACCCCGCCACCGACAACCATCACCGTTCCATATTGCTTCACTTCTGTGGGCATACCTAAAGGTCCAGTGATATCCAACAAAGAGTCTGAAGTTTTAAGTTGGGAAAGTGCAGCTGTTGTCTTACCGATTACTTGGAAAATAATTCGAATACTGCCTGCTTGTGGATTTGTCTCCGCAATCGTTAAGGGGATCCGTTCTCCCTTTTCGTCAATTCTTAAAATAACAAACTGTCCAGCCTGAGCATGTGTCGCTATTCTTGGCGCTTCCAGCCAAAAATCAAATGTATTACTAGATAATTGAGTCGATTGAAGAATATTAAACATTGAAATACCTACCTTCATCGTTCCTTTTCATTCTGACTCCTACTTTCTTAAACCCTTAGGCAACGCTATCAGATAAAGTTGTGGCGACACTTTTAACAAATGTTTTTAGCATTTCGATGTCTTCTTCTTCTGCATTGTTTTCAATTTCAACTGTTTCAGCTACTTTTTTAGCACCAGCTTTTTCAAAAGCTCCTACAAAATCATGCGCTGATTTACAGAAAAATTCACCATATTCACGATCACCGGAGCCAACAACACCAAATGGCTTACCTGCTAAATCCTTCTCAGTTAATTCATCAAAGAAATCTTCAAATTCAAAAGGCAGTTCCCCATCACCATAAGTATACGTTGCGATAATACAAGCATCTGCATCATCAAAGAAGTCTACATCAACTTCTGAACATTCTTCACGTTCTACTTCAACTCCAGCTTCTTGAAACTGTTCTTCCAAAATCTCGGAAATTTCTTCTGTGTTTCCAGTCATACTTGCATAAACAATTTTTACTAGTGCCATCTTCATTCATTTCCTTTCTTTTTCCTAAATATTTCAATGCATTCAAATGCAATTGTAACCCCTTACATTAATCCTTAAAAAAATAACTTTTACAAATGATTTTATTCACAAACTAATCTAACTAAGTATGTACTCTTCCCCTTTCGAGATAGAGTATTTTTTACTACGTCTTTACTATACCACATTCCAAACCTTTTTAACAATATTTTTAAGGTAAAAAAAATATTATTTAGGTTCTTTTTTATAAAACGTTTTTCCTTCTTCCAATCATAAAAATTGCTTCTAAAACCGCTCCCCCTAATGCACGAGCTTTGTCGGAGATCGTCAAGCAATCGACTTTCTCAACTGGTCGAGGATCTACATCTGCACACTTCAACCCTTGATAACAGGTTACCTTTTCTGAAATCAATCCTCTCAAAGTCCCTGTCAGAGGCGAATAAACTGGAACCTGATCGATTAAAAATAATGCTTCCCCTTTCAACACGAGATCCCCTATGTTTTTAAGGTGGGTAACTTGTCCTGAAGCAGGGGCATGGACAACTCGTTCCGCACTTTTTCCGCCAATTTCACCTGGAATACCTGTATTAGGTAAAGCTGTTCCTTCAAAGTATAAACGTCCCAACCTATGTCCACGCATTGTCTCAATCACAACATCGACATCTTGCGGTGCTGAAAAGCCTGGTCCTAAAGCAATCGTAATCGGTGCCATTCCTCGATGCGTACCTAAATTTTTCTTAGCCAAAATCGCATCGATAACAATCAGTGGTTTCAATTGTTGAATAGCACTTGCTGTTTGATCGACAAAAACAGGCAGCTTATTTTGCTGCCAACATTTCGCGCAATCCTTTAATGAAGTAATTCGAACAGCAACCAAATCTTCCACTCTTTGTTCTTTCTGGAAAATAGCATCACAAACTGAAACAGTCCGCCGAATGGCCAAAGGACATTCTGTTTCTAATACTAGTATTTTAAAGCCAACGTGCCATAATTTTTGGATAACACCTGTCGCTAGATCGCCTCCTCCGCGAACAATCACTAATTTTTCTTGGATGTTTTGACTGATTTCTCCCATAAAATAAGTCCTTTCTCTAATTCCATATTGCAAGCAATAATCTTGTCTAATTTTTCAAAACAGCTTTTGGGTAATTGAAGACAGACATTCATCGCTTGAACGAACTCTCTTCGCGTATGGGTTTGATTTAAACATAAAATTCGTTGGCCTTGGCTCTCTTTAAACAATCCTTTTGGATGAGCAATCAGTTGAGCTAACAATGTTTCTGTGATTGGTTCTTGTAGTTGCGCATCGGTTAATTCCAAAAAAAGCGGCAACCGATGAATGGTCGTTACATCTATCTTTTGACCAATCACAGAAATCGGAAGCACACCAATTGTGGTGGTTGTTTCTTTTAATATCACGGGTTCATAAGAGGACCAGCCTTTCAAAGGTCGTTGTTTGGACCCATCCGCTTCTAAAAAAACTTTCGTGAAGTGCTGAAACAATGTTTGAAACGAGGTCATTGCAGGCATCGTTAGTTTTGTTTGGTTGTTGATAGCGGTTCCTGCTAAAGTGATTCCGCAGATATTCGGCGTTATTTTTTCAAAATGGTTTGTATAAAAATAATCATACAATTGACGTTGGGGAAACCCAATTTTTGTGGTTGTACTAACCAGAACAGCTTCCTTTCGATATGTTTTTGCTAGCGCCCACATTAAGCTTGTTTTCCCACCACTACCAACAATTGACACAATCTCCTTTCCTTGTAAATCAAAACACTTTTTTAAGGACTCCACAGTTGGTACCTCCTTTCCCCAAGGTCATTTTTCACAGAAAAAATAGAGGCTACGCGTACTTTTGCTTCTTCTAAAAAACATACACTGTGAGTTATTTCCGCTTCATTAATGAGTAAACCGATCCCACAGCCATCCGTCAATGATGGTGGCAAAGTAAAGACGCGAACAGCCACCTTTCTTGCCAACAGTACTTGTTCTGCCAGAACAGCATAATGTGTATTCGGAAAGGTTAGCAAATACTCCATCTTTTCACCTTCTTTTTTTGTTAAAGCGTAATTACTTTAGCCGCTTGATTCATTGTTTCAACAATTTCGTACATATTAGTAATAGAGCCGATAGCTAAGGTGTCTGTTAAATGATAAAAATCTAAACAGGCCCCACACGTTTGAATCGTGGTTCCCTTCTCCGCTAATTGTTGCAAATCAGCTAAGGTATTCGCTGCTTGATTCGTTAAAAACGCCCCTCGATTAAAGAATAATAGCTGTGTAGGAACAGTTTCTGCTTCTGATAATGATTGAAGATAACTTTTCATTAATAGTCGTCCTAGCTGCTCGTCTCCAGTACCTAATTGATCGGAGCCAATCGTAATTACTAAATCTGTTGCTGACTGACTTGTTTGTTGCGTCGCTTCTTCAGGTACCGTAATTTTGACAGAGAAAACCGTGGCTTCTATCTGCTTCGCAGTCAAAGTGGCCTGTTTTTTAGTAGCTAATTTTTTTAAATTTTCAATGGCTACTTCGTTATCGACTAATACCTCGATAGTGCCTCCAGCTAAACCTAACTCCGCCAAAGCTTTTTTTGTTTCAATCACAGGTATTGGGCAAGGTTTCCCCAATGCATCTACTAATTTCATATTTGGCCCTTCTCTCTATAAAAGTACTACTGCTTGTTGTTCTTTTGGCAGAACCTCGCCAATAATTTTGGCAACAGGGTCCTCTTTTTGAATAGCTGCTAAACAGGCTGCCGCTTCATCAGCAGCGACACTAATTAACAGTCCGCCAGATGTTTGTGGATCAAACAAAAGTTCTTGCATTTCCATAGAAATTTTTGAATAATCGATTGTCGTTCCGATTGTTTGGCGGTTTCTTTGCCCAGCTGCAGTGACTAAACATTCTCCGGCGTAGGCCAACGCTCCTGTAATGGTTGGTAACGCTTCTGTATCAATCAGTAATGTTACCTGATTATCAGCCATTTCTTTTGCATGAATTAATAGACCAAACCCAGTCACATCAGTACAAGCATGTACTGCGTAAGATCGAGCATTCGCAGCGGCATATTTATTTAAACGTTCCATCGAATCTTGTGCGATTTTTTGTTCCGTCTGCTTCGCCAATTGCCCCCGAACAGCCGCTTGAATAATTCCTACACCTAATGCTTTAGTTAAAATCAAGACATCCCCCACCTGTGGCGTATTATTATGCCACAAATTTTCTGGATGAACTTCTCCAGTTACCGCTAAGCCATACTTGGGTTCATGGTCATAAATCGAATGACCTCCCGCCAGTAAAGCGCCCGCTTCCTTTAATTTTAAACTGCCACCCAAGAGCATTTGTTCCAACCATTCTTTTGACATCTTTTGTGGAAAACAAACAAGATTTAGCGCATAAAGGACTGTTCCGCCCATGGCATAAACATCACTTAAAGCATTAGCGACCGCAATTTTTCCAAATGATAACGGATCATTGACCATTGGTGAAAAAAAATCTACCGTTGAAATCAAAGCTTTTTCAGGCGTTATTTGGTAAACAGCGGCGTCGTCGGCATGTTCAAACCCGACGAGTAGCCGCTCATTTGCCGGTGTTTCGGGTAAGTGTTGCAACAATTGGTTCAGTACACGGGATTCAATTTTTGCCCCACAGCCACCTGATGTACATTGTGATAAAAAATCCATGCTGTCCGCTCCTTCTCAAATTAGTAGTTCTTGTAAAGCGTGAATTGTCCAAGTAATTTCTTCAGGCGTTGTCTGCCAACCAAAGCTAAAACGTAAGGTGCCAGTTGCTAAAGTCCCAGCTGTTTGATGGGCTAATGGTGCACAATGCAAACCTGCGCGCGTCATAATGCCATATTGTTCTGCTAGTTGCTGTGCCACTATTGTTTCTTCCTGATTCCACAGTGTGATAGAAACAACAGGGACAGTTTGTGCCACGTCCTTGGTTCCTAAAATTGTGACAGGTAACCCTGATAAACCATTTAAAAAATTCTGCATTAAGGTTCGTTCATGCTTTTGAATCGCTGCTAAACCAATTTTATTCAACTCTTTAATAGAACTATTTAAGCTTAGAATACCTAAACTGTTTAACGTACCAGCTTCAAATTTATCTGGTAAAAAAGAGGGTTGATCAAAGGAATTAGAATGGCTACCAGTGCCGCCCGCCATCAGTGGTTTGACCGCTTCAGCCCCTCGCTCACTAAAAGCTAACCCACCAATACCTGCTAATCCATATAAGCTTTTATGTCCAGTAAAGGCTAACACATCAATGGCCATCTGGGTCATTTTTATTGGTAAAAATCCCGCCGTTTGAGCCGCATCCAAAATAGTTAGTAATCCTTTCTGTTGAGCCCATTGAAAACATTCTTCAATGGGTAAAATGGTGCCTAAGACATTGGATGCGTGTGTCATCACCAAGGCTTTTGTATTCGTTCGCCAAGCTCGCTGAATATCTTCTACTTCTAACAGGCCAGTTTTTTGACAAGCAACATATGTCACTGAAATGCCTCGTTCTTTCTCAAGTAAGTGAAGAGGTCTAGCTACTGCATGATGTTCTAACATAGTCGTAATCACATGGTCGCCAGGTTGTAAAATCCCCGCTAATGCAAGATTTAAGGAAGTTGTTGCGTTATTCGTAAACGTAATCTGAGCCGCACTGGGTGCCTGAAAAAAGTCTGCTAACAATTGACGTGTCTCTAAAAGAGGAAGCCCCTCTCTAAGCAAAGGGGCATTTCTTCCGTAATTCATGAACTGATTTTCTGCTAAATAGGCAGTCAAAGCCTCAATGGTTGCTGGAAATTTTTTATAGGAAGTCGCTGCATAATTTAAATAAACCAAGTCCTTCATACGTTTTTCCTCTCTAACTATTGGTTTCTTGAATTAATTTTCTGTACTCTTCTGGCGTATCGATATCTTTTAAACGGCCAGGAGTCGCTATTCTCAACATCTGAACTGCTTCTGGAAAGCGTTCATAAATCATGCGTCCGCCTTTTTCACCAGTCAATGTTAATAGTTCTTGTCGAAATTGATTACCGAATAATACTGGACTACTAGGACAACCATCTTTTTGTAATGGCACTACAATTTTATTTCTCTGACATTTATCTAACACGGGTTGTAGCATTTTAGGTGTTAACAATGGTTGATCACTAGGTAAGTATAAATAGCCAGCTCCCCGAGCTTGTTCAGTTCCTAAACGAATACTGCTACTTTGCCCTTCTTGCCATTGATGATTGAGAATCAACTGAATGTTCTTAGGTAAAGGAAACGCTGGCTGATTCTCAGGCGAAACAACTAAAATCCGTTCTAATACGTCTAATTGATTCACTAAGGTTAACGTGTGCTCCAAAAATGTTTTTCCTTGATATTTTAAGAACAATTTATTTTGGCCCATCCGTTGTGAATTGCCCGATGCTAGAATAATGACACTAACGAGTGACATGAGTTGTCTCCTTTTATCTTTTTTTCTTTTGATAAGGGGTATTTTCTAAAGGCAGACTTGGTCGGAGCTGACCATCCAAGGCAAAATATGCGCCTGCTAAAGCTGGTGCGGTAGGGATCGTTGCTAACTCACCTACGCCTTTAATTCCATAGGCTAAACCTTCGTGAAGATTGTCAGCATGAACCAAAATTGTTTCGATTGGTGGTACTTGAGTGGCATTCACTAATCCTAGCGTTGCATATTTTGCTTTAACATAGCCTTCTTCTAAGGCAAATTTTTCAGTTAAAGCATACCCCATGCCCATTGCAATCCCACCTTCAATTTGACCTTCAGCAGCTCGTGGATTCACCACTTGCCCCATATCATACGCAGCCACAAATTTAGCTACTTTTCCTTTGTCATCTAGAATAGCTACTTCAGCAGCATAACCATAACCAGCATGACTAACTGGACTTTTTTTATCATTAATTAATGGATCCGTTTTCGCTGAATATTCCCCATAAAATTCTTCGCCTTCCAAATCGCTTAAAGCACGTCCCATATCAAGCTCATACCGTAATTGCATTGCCGCTCTTCTAGTTGCTTCTCCTGTGAAGAGTGACTGCCTCGAAGCCGTTGTCGTTCCTGAATTCGGTGTTCTTCTTGTATCAGGGGCTTCCGCAACAATCATTTCTGGTGGTAAATTTAATGTTTCACAGGCAATTTGCGTCGTAACGGTTGCCATCCCTTGACCGATACAAGCAGCACTTGTGCGGACATGTATTTTTCCTTCTTCAACAGAAATAATACAACGCCCTGTATCAGGTAGCCCCACACCCACGCCACTATTTTTAAAGAAACTAGAAATTCCAGCAACTTCCGCTTGTTCATAGACGTCTTTAACCGCTAACAAGGCTTCTTTTAACGCTGCATTTTTCGAGACCAATTGTCCATTCGGTAAAGTATCTCCTGGGGCGACGGCATTTTTAAAGCGTATTTCCCATGGTGATAGTCCGACTTTTTCTGCTAACAAGTTTAAATTACTTTCAATTGCAAAAGCCGTTTGGCAAACACCAAATCCGCGAAATGCACCTGCTGGCGGATTATTAGTATATACAGCAAACCCTTCCACATCAATCGTTTGATACTTGTAGGGACCTGCCGCATGTGTACAAGCCCGTTGCAATACCGGTCCTCCTAAAGAAGCATAGGCCCCAGTATCCGCATAAATCACTGCTTTCATTGCAGTTAAATTGCCTTCTTCATCACAGCCGGTCGTAAAGTCCATTTCCATGCCATGGCGTTTGGGATGAACCATCAAACTTTCTTCACGGCTTAGCAGTACTTTTACTGGTTTCTTCAATAACCAAGCGGCTAAGGATGCATGATGCTGAACACTCATGTCTTCTTTTCCACCAAAACCACCACCAACAAGTTTTGATTGAACATGAATTTTTTCCTTGTCTAGCCCTAGCATCCGAGCCACTTCCCGTTGTTCATCATAGATACTTTGACCCGCACTAAAGAGTAAAATGCCCTCACCTTCAGGTTGTGCAATCGCACATTCGGGCTCCATAAAGGCATGTTCATTAATTGGTACGGAATAATGTTCTGTCACTACAAACGCAGAATTTTCTAACACTTCCTCTGCATTGCCACGTACCAAGTGTTCATGAGACAAGATATTGCCCTTTTCATGAATAGCTGGTGCACCTTCTGCTAAAGCAGCTTCACAAGAAGTAAGCGGTATCATTTCTTCGTAATCAACTTCCACTAAATTTTTTATCTCTGGTAAGGTTTCTTTTCTTTTTGAAACAACGAGTGCTACTGCATCCCCAACATACCGTGTTATTTCTCCTTCTGGAATCATTACATCCCAATCGGAAATAAATTCTAAATGACCAATTTTATTATTTCCTGGAACGTCTTTAGCTGTGAACACAGCCACACAGTCAGGATGCGCCAATGCTTGGGTACTATCGATTGATAGAACTTTTGCGCGAGGATAGGCACTCCGCAAAGCAGATGCATGAAGCATTCCTTCTATGTCAATGTCATCTACATAAATCCCTGTTCCTAAGGTTTTCTCCACTGCATCGACCCGTTGGAAGTCTTCCCCTAATTTACCATTTGAATGTTCTTCTGGAATGCTCGCTTCTTCACAAAACATTTTAGCAGCTAACTGAATGGCTTCTATTATTTTCACATATCCTGTACAACGACAAATGTTTCCTCGTATAGCTTTCTGAATGTCTTCTTTTGTGGGTTCGGGTTTCTTGTTCAATAATCCTTGTGCCGAAATAACCATCCCAGGGATGCAATACCCGCACTGAACTGCACCCGTTTTTGCAAACGCATAGGCATAGACATCTTTTTGCCGTTGGCTTAAACCTTCGATTGTCGTGACTTCTTTACCAGCTAATTTTTCTAGAGTAAACAAACATGCTTTGGAAGCCTTTCCATTTACTAACACCGTACATGCACCGCAAGAGCCTTGGTTACAGCCATCTTTTGTTCCAGTTAGGCCCAGATCCTCCCGCAAAAAGTCCATTAATTTTTTGTTTGTTTCACAGGTTTCACTTTGACCATTTACAATAATTGAATACATTTCTTGCACCTCGATTTCTGATATAGTTTAGTGTTCAATCACCTAGATTATACCACAAATCTCCGTTCTAAAAATTATTTTTTAGCAAAAAAAGTTTTTTATTTAATTTAAAGGTTCGCATTATTGATAGCGCTGTTGAATTAATTCTCCCGCGATGCTAATCGCTAACTCTTCTGGTGTTTCGGCTGCAATGTCTAAGCCAATTGGCATGAAAATTCTTTCAATTTCAGTCATTGTATAACCGACCTCTTTTAACCGTCGAACTTGTGAAGCAATTTTGTGTTTGCTCCCCATCACACCAATATATTTGGCTGGTGTTTCCAATAACTGTTTGGCAACGATGAAATCAAAATTGTGTCCTCTGGTAATCACTATACCATAATCGTCCGCCGTTATTTCAATAAACGCAGCTAAATTTTCTAAAGGAATCACCCGTAGTTCTTCAGCTTGTGGAAAAGCTTGTGCCGTCAAAAATTCTGGACGATCGTCCACTACAACGCAATAAAACGATAAATAGTTTAAAATAGGTACCAATGCGCGTGCGACATGACCACTTCCAAAAATATACACTTTCCCTACTTGGAGGATCGCTTCTGTTAAAAAAGTTGTTTCCTCTTTTTGCACACAATGGATACCTTTAGGTAGCAAACTTAATTCCCCCTCCCAAGAAGTGGAACCAATCAATTCGCCTGTTTCACTATAAAAGGATACTTTTCCTAAATTGTTTTGATCTAGTTCAGTCATTAACCAACCTTGTTGATTATTTTGAAAATGCGTTTCTATGGACTCACACAACTCTTTTAAAAATGGCGTTTCCCATGAAAGATAATGGAAAAAAATCGTGACATTCCCGCCACAGACCATACCTAAATCAGCAATATTATTCGGGGCTAAAATAAATTGACGTTGTGCATTTTCTTTCTCAAGAAGTAGCTTTTTTGCCACTTGTTCAGCCTGAAATTCAACCGCCCCACCACCAACAGTTCCGGCTATTCTACCTTCGGCGGAAACCAGCATTCTAGCCCCTTGACTTCGTGGTGTGGATCCTGAACTTGTACCAATCGTTAATAACATCGTGTCTTGCTTTTCCAATATTGCCTGTTTCAAACGCTGAAATACTTCTCTCATTTCAGTTCCTCCGATACTACATCCTGTTCTTTAAAGATTTCTTCAAAACATGCCTCTACCTGTTGATACACTTTTTTCTCAAATAAAAGATATTGATCAATCAACTCTTTTCCTTGGTCCGTAACAATTGACCCGCCACCATTACAACCACCAACGCTTTTGATAATTAATGGAAAAGATAGCTCTTCTTCAGCTACCCGCACAATCCGCCATGCCTTATTATAAGACATTTTCATCTCTTTTGCCGCTAAGTTTAGTGACCCAGTTTGCTGAATTTTTTGTAAAACTTCGACAACGCCAGGACCAAAAAAGTTCCGATCTGTTTTTAATTTTAAGTTTAGGGAATACGTAAACATCTTCTCCTCCTTTATTCGTTCATTTTTTTATAGATAACGTAAGGGAAAAAGGATACGAAAGCTTACTCACTTTCGTATCAAAAAAAGCAATCTTCACTCAAGTGCTACGCGCTTTTTTGGTTTTAAAATGACATTTAAAAGGACTGCTACCAAAGTGGTTAAGATAACTTCCGAATTACCGAAAATCGTTGTTACCCAAGTTGGAAAACCAGCTAAGCTTCCAGTAGACAATGTGACACCAATTCCAAATGCTAGAGCTGTTCCGACAACCCCAGTATTTCGAGGAGTCATTTCCTGCGAAGCAATCATCCGAATACCTGTCATAGAAATAGAAGCAAAAACTGAAATCGTTGCACCACCAATTACCGCGTAAGGAATCGTAGTTAATAACGCAGCTACTTTCGGAACAAAACCAGCAATTAATAATATAACTGAAGCGAAAACCAGAACATATTTATTAATCACTTTTGTTACCGTAACCAGACCAACATTTTGTCCAAAAGTTGCCACTGGGATTGATCCAAATAAACTGCCAATAAAGTTAGTGAAACCACTCCCCATAATTCCGCCAGATAATTCTTCATCCGTTGCATCCCGATCCATTGCCCCAACCGTTGTTGCTGTAAATTGACCGATGGCTTGAACAGCATCAACAATAAACATCACCACAAGCGTAAAGATAGGTACCAGTTGAAAATCCAGTCCAAAATGAAACGGGGTAATTACCTGAACGATTTTAGCATTTTGAACTGGCTCAAAACTAACCATCCCTAAAGCTAAAGAAATCAAATAACCAATAACCATTCCGTTTAAAATTGCTGATAACTTCAAAAATCCTTTTGCAAAATAATTGAAGTAAAAGACAATCGCAAAGGTTAATAATGCAACTAACCAATTCCGGGCTGAACCAAAATCAGCACTACCAGCTCCTCCTGCCATATACTTAATCGCAACTGGAAACAAGGATAGTCCAATGCTTAAAATAACCGTTCCTGTTACTAAAGGCGGAAACAACACACGGATTTTTTTAATGAACAAACCAACAATAATAACAAGAATACTGCCAACTAATTGGGAACCAAAAATTGCTGCAATCCCAAAATCAGCTCCGATGGCCATCAAAATCGGTACATACGCAAAACTTGCCCCCATCATAACTGGTAACCGTGAACCCACTTTTCCAAAAATAGGGAAAAGTTGAATTAACGTTGCAACTGCTGAAAAAATCAATGATGTTTGAATCAAAATAGTCGTATCACTAGGACTTAATTGGCAAACTTTGGCAATCATAATTCCCGGTGTGACAATCCCTACTACTGCTGCGACAACGTGTTGCAATCCCATCGGAATTGCTTCAGAAATTGATAGTTTCGCATCATATTCAAATAATGCTTGCTCTTTTTTTTCATTCATAGGATCGTTTCCTTCTTCTTTTTATTCTAAAAGGATTGTTCCCCTTAATCAGTAAAGAATGCAATCCTTTTTCCTTCAGAAACATCTTAAAAATTATCCTTTGACAGCAACTGCTTCAATTTCAAATAAACCATCTTTTGGCAACTTGGCTACTTCTACACAAGAACGTGCAGGCAAAACTTCTGAAAAGTAATTCCCATAGATTTCGTTAATTTTGCTAAAATCAGACATATGTTGTAAAAACACCGTTGTTTTCAC
Organism: Enterococcus sp. DIV1316a; assembly: GCF_050536915.1. Taxonomy (NCBI): domain Bacteria; kingdom Bacillati; phylum Bacillota; class Bacilli; order Lactobacillales; family Enterococcaceae; genus Enterococcus; species Enterococcus sp. DIV1316a. The sequence continues at coordinate 2,054,427 of NZ_CP172913.1, forward strand.
AACATTATCATAGGTCATCTCGACCTCTTTTAAAATCGAACCTAAATTGATAAAAGCTTGTTTTGCTTGTTCTTCCACTGTAGCCTTCATTTCGCCCGATTGCGGATCTAATCCTAGTTGTCCAGAAATGTACAACGTATTTCCCGCTAAGACAGAATGTGAATAAGGCCCTACAGCAGCTGGTGCCTGTGCAGAATTAATCATTTTGTTTGTCATCGTTTTCCTCCATTCTATGATTCTTTATTTTCAATTAAAGTCCCTGTTTTTCCAGATAATCCTTCTTTGGCTTTTTCTAATAACGTAATCAATGTTTTTCGACCTGGCTTAGATTCAGCAAACTTAATCGCTGCTTCAACTTTTGGTAACATTGAACCTGGAGCAAACTGACCTTCTTGCGCATATTGTTTCATTTTTTCTGTTGAAACATTCCCTAAGGCTTCTTGATTTTCTTTACCAAAATTAATACAAACTTTTTCAACTGCTGTTAAAATCACGAGCAGATCAGCATCCACTTGTTCAGCCAGTCGTTCACTACAAAAATCTTTGTCGATGACTGCATTGACACCTTTTAGTCGGTTCCCTTCTTGAATGACTGGGATGCCACCACCGCCGCCAGCAATGACTGTTTGGCCAGCATCAACCAATGTTTGAATCGTGAGAAGTTCGACAATATTTTTTGGTTTAGGAGAAGCGACGACTTGGCGATAACCACGGCCAGCATCTTCCATCACTTGTATATTTTTTTCTTTGACTAATTGTTCTGCTTCTTCTTTTGTCATGAAGCGGCCAATTGGTTTCGTTGGTTTTTTGAACGCCGGATCATTTTCATCCACGACCACTTGAGTGACTATGGTGGTGACGGCTTTACTTATATTTCGTTGACGCAACTCTTCTTGTAGCGCATTCTCTAAATCATAGCCAATGTAACTTTGACTCATGGCTACGCACACGGATAACGGAACAACTGGATATTGTGGATTATTAAAGGAAAATTCTTCCATAGCTAATTGAATCATCCCCACTTGAGGACCATTGCCATGAGATAAAATAACTTCATATCCTGCTTCAATCAAATCTGCAATCGCTTTGGAGGTCTGTTTTACGGCAGTCATCTGCTCCGTCAAATTATTTCCTAAAGCATTGCCACCTAAAGCTACTACGACGCGTTTGCCCATTGCTTCACCTCATTTTCTGTTTTATAAAAAGGACGATGCTTTTTCTTTTTCACAACGAGTTTTCGTATTAACTGTCTGTTGTCGTTGCATGAAGTCAACGCACATGACTAAGCGTTCTTGACTCGAGACAATCACACATTCATGAATAGACTTGGGAAGGTCTTATTTGTTCATGTTGAAGAGGCAACTTCTAATGATTCATTGTGTAAAGAAAAAGCATCTGTCTTCATGCCAAATTCATTATTTTACTTCTCTTGGTGTCGCTTTATCCGCTAAGTCTGTTAAGGTTTTTTGCGGATTTTTTACTTTACTTAAGAAAATCATAGCCGCAATAACATACGGTTTGTAGCTAGCTTCTTTGTAAAGTTCGACCCGATAACGATCGAAAACAGAAGCTTCCACTTCACCTTCTTCACAACTTACACCAGTAATATCAGCTGGTAGACAATGCATATACAAAGCTTTGCCGTCTTTCGTTGTTTTCATCAATTCTTCTGTACATTCCCAATCTTTGTGCTTTTTATTTTGAGAAAGTAATTCTTGTTCTAATTGATCAATTCCTGCTTGGTCACCATTGCCATATAATTCAGTTCGCTTTTCCATTGCCGCAAAAGGTGCCCAGCTTTTCGGATAAACAACATCCGCATCTTTGAATGCTTCTGCCATACTATTCGTTTTAGTAAAGTTTCCACCAAATTCTGCCGCATTTTTCTTCGCAACTTCTTCTACTTCTGGCATAATTTCATAACCTTCTGGATGTGCTAAGACGACATCCATTCCTAAACGGGTCATTAGACCAACAATTCCTTGAGGAACAGATAATGGTTTTCCATAAGATGGTGAATACGCCCAAGTCATGGCAACTTTTTTCCCTTTCAGGTTTTCAATGCCACCAAATTCATGAATTAAATGCAACGCATCCGCCATTGCTTGCGTCGGATGGTCAATATCACATTGTAAATTCACTAACGTTGGGCGCTGTTCCAATACCCCATCTTTATATCCTTCTTGGACAGATTCTGATACTTCGTGCATGTAAGCATTGCCTTTACCAATGTACATGTCATCACGAATACCAATGATATCAGCCATAAAAGAAATCATGTTTGCTGTCTCACGAACAGTTTCTCCGTGAGAAATTTGACTTTTTCCTTCGTCTAAATCTTGAACTTCTAAGCCCAAAAGATTACACGCTGAAGCGAAACTAAAACGTGTTCTTGTAGAGTTGTCTCGGAATAAAGAAATCCCCAAGCCACTATCAAAGATTTTAGTTGAAATATTATTTTCTCTTAAATAGCGTAATGTATCGGCAACTGTGAAAACAGCTTCTAATTCATCTCTTGTTTTTTCCCAAGTTAGGAAAAAGTCATTTTCGTACATTTTTTCAAATTCTAATTTATCTAATTTCTCAATATATTCTTTAAACGTTTCCATTCCATCTGCTCCTTTTTTCTTGTCTAATAATCCTTTACTTAACCACAATAGACCGTTGGTAATGCCGCATAAACGGCTGCACAACGAACCAAATCATCTTTCCAAGTTTTTTCATTTGGTGCATGTGCTTGTGCTTCGGCCCCTGGCCCGAAACCAATACAAGGAATGCCATTACGTCCCATAATTGAAACGCCATTTGTTGAGAAGGTCCACTTATCTAACAATGGGCGTTCTTCACGCATTTCCAATGTTTCTACAGAGCCTTTCCGTGTTTCTCCATAGAGATTTTTATGCGTTTCCATCAAGGCTTTTGTTACATCATGATTTTCTGGAATGACCCACGTTGGGAAATAACATTCAATTTCATAAGTTAAATCAGTATAAGAAGGACGATCATAGTTGTACATTGAAACCGTCACATCATCTCCATATTTTTTAACAGCTGGTAAATTGCGAATTTCTTCCAAACAACTTTCCCAAGTTTCTCCAGCAGTCATTCGACGGTCTAGTGAAACGATACAGCCATCCGCAACAGCACACCGACTTGGTGAAGAATGGAAAATTTGCGAAACAGTCACCGTACCACGACCTAAGAAACGGGCTTCTTGCCACTCTGGATTGTACTTAGGATCTAACATACGAACTAAACCACGAATCGCTGTGCTTTCTGTATCTCCATTGTTGTTTAAGGCACGAACATCTTGTAAGATATCCGCCATTTTGTAAATGGCATTATCTCCACGTTCTGGTGCTGAGCCATGACACGAAACGCCTTTGACATCAACTTTAATTTCCATTCGGCCTCTTTGACCACGATAAATCCCACCATCTGTTGGCTCTGTTGAAACAACAAATTCTGGACGGATACCATCTTCTTTGATAATGTACTGCCAGCATAAACCGTCACAGTCTTCTTCTTGGACAGTAACTGTTACCAAAGCAGTGTATTTTTCTGATAATAGACCTAAATCTTTCATGATTTTAGCGCCATAAATAGCCGAAACAATCCCGCCTTCTTGGTCAGATGTACCGCGACCACCGATCTCAGTTTCTGTTTCATAACCATCGTAAGGATCAAATTTCCAGTTACTCATTTCACCAATTCCGACAGTATCCATGTGCCCATCAAAAGCAATTAATTTTTCACCAGACCCCATATAACCAAGTAAATTTCCTTGAGGATCAATGTCAATTTTATCGAAACCTAATTTTTCCATTTCGGCTTTTGCTCGCGCAATTTTGTTGCCTTCTTCTGCACTTTCTCCTGGAATTTTGACAAGGTCTCTTAAAAATTTGACCATATCTTCTCTGTAACCTTCTGCTGCTGCATTTACTGCATTAAAATCCATTCCTTTTACCTCCATAAAATTTTTTTATAATTGTCTGGATCAGTGTCCCCTTCGGTAGAAAACATTAAAACGTTTGACGTCTCATCCAGTTGCAATGCCTCACGTAATTCTTGATAGTCGGGATCTTGCATCACTGTAGCTACTAAGCCCATTGCTACTGCCCCAGATTCGCCTGATACAACTTGCGGATCCCCTTTTAATGGCGCGCCCAACATACGCATTCCTTTTTCAGAAACCCAATCTGGTGCTGAAACAAAGAAGGATGTATGATTTTTTAGAATATCAAAAGAAATCGTATTAGGTTCTCCACATGCTAGGCCAGCCATAATTGTCTGTAAATCACCATCGACAAAGCGAATTTCTCCGTCTTTTTTAATTGCTGATTGATATAAACAGTCAGCCGCCTGTGCCTCAACTACGACCATAATCGGTGGGTTTTCTGGAAAAGCATTAGCAAAATAACCAATCACCGCCCCAGCTAAACTGCCGACACCAGCTTGAACAAAAACATGACTAGGTCGTTCAGAGCCAAATTTTCTTAATTGTTGAGAGGCTTCTAACGCCATCGTTCCGTATCCTTGCATAATCCAAGTCGGAATTTTTTCATATCCGTCCCAAGCGGTGTCTTGAACCATGACACCGTTTTCAGTTTCTTCGGCCATTTTATTAGCCATTCGTACACATTCATCGTAATTAACTTCTTCAATTGTGACGGTTGCGCCTTCTTTTTCAATATTTTCTTTTCTCGTCTGTGTTGAACCCTTCGGCATGAGTACAACTGATTTTTGGCCTAATTTATTTGCAGCCCAAGCGACTCCTCGTCCATGGTTACCATCAGTTGCTGTAAAAAACGTAGCTTGTCCAAAAGCTGATCGTAATTGATCAGAAGTTAATTCATCATATGTTAGTTCCGAAACATCTTTCTTTAATTTTTCGGCAATATAGTTAGCCATGGCAAAAGAACCACCTAAGACTTTAAAAGCATTTAAACCAAAGCGATAAGATTCATCTTTAACAAAGAAATCATTTAACCCCAGATAAGCGGCCATATGATTCAATTCTGCTAATGGTGTTTCTGAATACTGTGGAAAACTTTTGTGAAAAGCCAAAGCTTTCTCAATTTTTTCTTTAGACATCAGAGGTAAGTACTTATCCTCCGTCTTCGGCATTTCATTTGCTGTCCATTTAATTTTTTCCAAAAATACTTCTCCTCCTTCTATTTTTAAGTTGCTTTACGAAAAACAAATTTTCCTTGATTTGCCAAGATGACTTGCCCAGCTTCAGCAACTTTTTGACCTCTTAAATAAACCATTCGAGCCTGTCCTTGTGTTTCAAATCCTTCATACGGCGTATAGTCGACATTTTGTAACTGCGTTCTCGCAGCAATCACGCCGGTTGTTCTAGGATCCCAAACAACTAAATCGGCATCACTGCCTTCTTGCACCACACCTTTTTGTGGATACATCGAGAATTGTTTAGCAATATTTTCAGAAAGCAAAGCAACCATTTTTTCCAAGGTGATTCGGCCCTTCGCCACACCTTCCGTGTAAATTAATTCTGGTCTCGTTTCAACACCTGGCATCCCATTGGGAATTTTACTAAAATCATCTTTGCCAACTGTTTTTTGTCCGTGAAAATTAAAGCTGCAGTGATCTGTCGATATTGTATTGATTGCCCCCTCTTTAATCCCTTGCCACAAAGCCTGTTGATCCTCTCGTTTGCGTAGTGGCGGTGAGCAGACATATTTTGCTGCTTCAAAATTAGGCGCATCGTACAAGTGATCATCTAGTAAAAGATATTGAGGGCAAGTTTCTACATAAACTGATTGTCCTCTTTGACGAGCCCGTTCCACCGCTTCTAATGATCGTTTTGTGCTTAAATGCACAATGTTAACCGACAAATCAGCCATTTCCGCTATCATCAAATATCTTGCTACCGCTTCTGCTTCAACAGCCGCCGGTCTTGATAACGGATGATAGTGCGGGGTTAGCTTTCCTTGAGAAACATATGATTGGATTAATTCATCTACTAAATCACCATTTTCACAATGAACGCCTAACATTCCATTAACTTTTTTTATTTCCTTCATCGCTTCAAAAATTTCCGCATCTGTGGTCCACAAATTATCATAAGCCATATACATTTTGAAGGAAGTAATACCTGCAGCAATCATTTCCTGAATTTCAGCAGCTATCGTTGGTTTCCATTCAATCATGGACATATGGTAAGTATAATCACATGAACTCTTGCCTTCAGCCAATTGATTCCAAGTAGCTAAACAGTCTTTCAATGAGCCGCCTTTATTAGGTGTAGCCATATCAATAACCGTAGTCGTACCTTTGGCCACCGCCGCTTGGCTTCCAGTGGTAAAGTTATCCGCCGTACTTAACGAACCTTTGCCATTATTTAATTCCAGATGCGTATGCGCATCAATAAAGCCTGGTAATACATAACACCCCGTAACATCCTCAATCTGAGAATTTTCTACTGGTAAATTTGCCCCCATCTCTACAATTTGCTCGCCGTCAATTCGAATATCCAATTGACGACGATTATATGCAGATACGACGGTTCCACCTTTGAGCAGAATAGACATTTATTTATCCCCCAGTCGTAAATTTCCTTTTATGCTTGCATACAATAAGCATATTCTTCAATCATAGTTACCATTAATGCGATTAAATCTTCTGGTACATCTAATCCTTGATCCGTTAATTGAATTGTTGACACCGTTCCCCATAAACGCAGTAAACAAATTTTATCCACAGGATTTTGAACATAGAAACCTGAATTAGTACTGTCATAAAAATCAGATTCACTGTTAAATAAGGTAAATTTGTCTTTGTAAGGGGCACTTGCATAAGGGCAAAATGTTTCACAGTTGCCACATTCGTTACACATCCGATCAACATGGACAATTTGTGGTTTTCCTTCGACATACACAACAATATTTGCTCGGTTTGGACAGACATCCATACAAGATTCACAAATTGTGGAGCATTCTAAGCAACGACTAGCTTGACTACAAGACATCTCGTCTGTCACAAGGATACCCCGTTTGTTTCTAACAAATGCGACATCACTATTTAAATTATCTTTTTCATAGTGATGATTGTGGACAAGGCAAATATTATTGGCCGCTTTTGTTGCATCAGCGATTGCTTCAACAATTGTGGCTGGTCCTAAATTAGCGTCACCAATGACATAGACACCTGGTATATTTGTTTCCAATGTTTCTTGATTTGAAACGACTTTCCCATAGTTGTCCGTGTGAATGCCTAATGCTTGGTAAAACTCTGTATCTACTTTTTCACCAACAGCGGCAATCACTGTATCAGCAGGAATATCAATCATTTCTCCTGTACCAATTGGTCGACGGCGTCCAGAGGCATCTCGTTCACCTAGGACCATTTTTTCACAAGTTAATTGTTGATTTTCATGTTTAATTGGCGAAAGTAATTCTAAAAAATCAACACCATCTTCTAAAGCTAAATAAAGTTCTTCTTCATCTGCTGGCATATTGCGTTTATTCCGACGATAAACCACTGAGACTTTTTTAACACCAGGTAATGTTGTGGCTGCACGAGCACAGTCCATGGCTGTATTTCCGCCACCAACGACGACAATCTGTTCTCCATAAGGATTAATTGTTGGATTTTCTCGGTTTGCTTTTAAAAATTCTAACGAGTTCAATGCCCGACCAGATTCTAAACGAAGGACCCCATGTTTCCATGCACCAATGGCATAAATAACATTCGTATAGCCTTGGTTTTTCAATTCCGCCAATGATGGCGCCTCTTGTCCTGTACGGAATTCGGCTCCCATAAATTCCGCTAACTGAACGTCTTTTTGAACAGATTCCATAGAAATTCGAAATTCTGGTACAATCTGGCTACAAACGCCCCCAATTGTCTCGGATTTTTCAAACACAGTAACAGGCATGCCTTCACGTGCTAATAAATACCCAGCAGAGATCCCTGCAGGGCCTCCACCCACAACAGCTGTTTTAGGTGCATTTTCTTTTGGCTGTGGCTTTTCTAGTGTCGTCAATAATTCATCATAAGCATGTTCAGCTGCTTCTAACTTCACTTCCCGAATATGAATAGATTCTTCATAAAATTGACGTGTACATTTAGTCATACAAGGATGTGCACAAATGGTTCCAGTAATAAAAGGCAACGGATTTTTATCGACAATTACTTGCAAGGCCTTTAAATAATTACCTTCACTTACATAACGAAGGTAAGCAGGAATATCCTGATTGATTGGACAACCACCGTCACTTCGACAAGGAGCAATATAACAATCTGTTAACGGAACTGTTTTTCTTAGTTTGGTACTTTCTGGTAATTTAATTGATTTTTGGTAACGCGCTTGTGTTTTAGCTTTCTCAACAACTTGAGCTAATTTATCCAAGTTGACATGAACCATCTGAGGATATTCTGCTGCGCTTAATACATTAGCAACTTGATTCATTCGTTGATAGCCACCAGGTTTCAACAGAGTCGTTGCCATAGTGATTGGCCAAATCCCAGCATCAAATATTTCTTTACTATTGAAAATATCTGCACCGCCAGAATAAGAAATTTGTAGTTTCCCATCAAATGCTTCTGATAATTTTTGTGCCAATGAAATACTAAGAGGAAATAGCGAACGTCCTGACATGTACATTTCATCACCAGGTAATTCATTTGCTGCAATCGTTACTGGGAAAGTGTTCGTAATTTTAACTCCGAAGCTTAGATTTTTACTATTAGCTAATAATTGCAGACGTTGTAACATCGGTACTGCTTCTTCAAATTGTAAATCTTCTTTAAAATGGTGATCGTCAAAAACCATATAATCAAACCCTAGCTCATCCATCGTTTGACGCGCATATTCATAACCTAACATGGTTGGATTACATTTAATAAAAGAATGGAGCCCTTTTTCACTTAATAAATAGGCCGCAATTCGTTCAATTTCGTCTGATGGACAACCGTGTAAAGTCGACAGCGTAATAGAATGACAGACTTTAGGACTAATTGCTTCGATATATAAGTCATCTACTTTTTTAAAATAAGATAGATATTTTTTGGCAGCTGCTTGGCATTCCGCCCAAATCGGCGTTCCTTCTGCGTTTTGCATTTCGTTAATATAACGATCAATTTTTGGTGATTGAATCCCTGCCAAATCATAGCCAACACTCATGTTAAAAATGAAACCATTCGGGTCACCTAGCTCGAACTCTTTACTCAGTAACTTCAAAACGAACCATGCTTTGACGTATTCATCATAAGCTTGGGGAACGCGCAATTCTGTGGACCACTCAACGTTGTAACATTCATCTGCTGCTGCGATACATGGTTTACTCACTGGTAAATCTTCTCCATCCAGTATCTGGACTGTCTTAACTTCAAAAAAACGAGAACCTGTTAAATAGGCCGCAATAATATTTTGTGCTAATTGTGTATGAGGACCTGCTGCCGGACCACAAGGGGTTTCCATTTTTTCTCCAAATAACGAAATCGTTTTTGTAGGATCCGCATGATAAAATTTACGAATGCCAAAAATTGTGCCATCTTGTTGATACTCACTAAAAATCCAATTTAATAAAGCCTCAATTGAGATGGGATGCATAATATCACTCATTAACGTCACTCCTTTTATTTATAATGAAAGCTATTGATTTACTCGTTTCCAGAAAGATTGTGCTTGCGTTTGCGCATCATGCCAAACTTTCTCTTCATCAATTCCTTGAACTTCACGATTACGCATCCGAATTTCTCCATTAATCACCGTGTCAGTGACCATCCCACCATTCATGCCGAATAAAATGTGCATGTTATAATTCTCTTTTGTCATTGGTGTCGGGCCATGATAATCAACAATAATGACGTCTGCTGCTGCATTAGGTTCTAAAACGCCTAGCTTTGTTTTAAAATAGCGATTAGCCATTTGCGGATTATTATCAAACAGCATTGTGGGAATTTCTGCCCAAGCCGCATTTGGATCAGCTAAATGATGTTTGTGGATAACATTTCCTACCTTATAGGATTCCGTCACATCATTCGTATAACCATCTGTGCCAAGACCCATCAAAATACCATACTCATTAAACATGCGCATCGCAGGTGGGCAACCGACCGCATTCCCCATATTCGACTCTGGATTCGTGACCACCATTGTGCCTGTATCTCTTAGTAATTCCATCTCATGAGGTCCAATATGGATGCAATGGCCTGCCATTGTCTGTTTTCCTAAAATCCCTAAATCAAATAATCGGTTCACAATCGGCTTCCCATATTTTTTCAAAGAATCATGAACATCGGCTAAATCCTCTGCAATATGAATATGATAACCAATCCCATCTGGCGTATTGGCTGCACATAATTCTAAAGAAGCATCTGATAAAGTAAATGCTGCATGCATCCCCATCATCGCTTTTTGCATATCATCATTTCTTAAGGAACTGGCTTTAATAAAGGCGGCATTTTCTTGAACTGCTTCCCGCATTTTCTGCTCACCATCGCGATCAGAAACTTCATAACAAAGGCAGGTCCGAATCCCTAACTCGTCCGCTGCATTAGATAATTGGGTTAAACTCCCTGTAATTTCTCCGTAACTAGCATGATGATCAAAGACAGTTGTAACGCCGTTGCGAATACTATCTAAATAAGCAACCTTACCACTTTGATAAGTGTCTTCTAATGTCAAGGCACGATCAATTCGCCACCATTGATCTACCAAAATATCCATGAAATTTTTAGGGTGATAATTCGTTAAACTTAACCCACGTGCAAAGGTACTATAAATATGATTGTGCATGTTAATAAAGCCTGGCATAATCACTCCACCTTTAGCATCAATAAATGTCGCTTCTGGATAAGCTTGTTTTAATTCTTCTGTTGTTCCGACTTGTTTCACAACTTGACCATCAATCGCCACACACCCATTTTCAAAAAAATGATTCTGCGCATCCCGAGTGATTAAACGCCCATTTCCAATTAATAACATGTATTCTCCTCCTATTTTCCAACCTATTCCCCACATGTAGCAAACGCTTACAAATCAATCGCTCAATCATTCACGAATATAGCTTGTCTAGCTTTTCTAATCTATATTCCCTACGAAAAGTATTTGAAGCGCTTGCACTTTTTTACTAACGAACTCATTAACTTGATTAAAGTATATCACCTTGACTTAAAAAAAACAATGCTACCTAAAAAATATTTTTTAGAATTTTGACAGCCGTTATCTTGTATTATTATTTTTATCATGCTATCATTATTTTTCAGAACAGGTAGTATGCGACATTAAAGGATTTAGCCCTGCCTATTCCATTTAAAAATATTATGTTAAATTTGACACAATCTTATAAAAACTGTTTGTGCCAGGCACATTAGAAAGGAGCTTATTTATGTTATCCGACGAAAAACTTACTTTTTTAACACAAATTGCTAAAGGTTTAGCTGGTCAATTTGGGGAAAACTGCGAAGTCGTTATCCACCAAATCAATGAAGACAATATTAACAATTCTATTGTTTCCATCGAAAATGGTCATGTCTCTTCTCGTCATCTGGGCGATGGACCTTCTCAAGTAGTCTTAGAAGCCTTAAAAAAAGACCCTAGTGAGTTGAATGATCATATTAACTATCTGACCCGCACCCATGATGGTCGTATTTTAAAATCTAGTACAATGTATTTTAAAGATGAGAATGGTCAACTCGATGGTATTTTTGCTATTAACTACGACATCACTACATTGATTGCTGCAGAGTCGAACTTAAAATCTTTGATTTCCACTGCAGAACCTGAAGAAGATAAAGACCCTGATTACATTCCTCAGGATGTTAATGAGTTGTTAGACGATTTAATTCATGAATCAGTCAAATTAGTTGGCAAGCCGGTCCCATTAATGACGAAGGACGATAAAATCAAGTGTATTCAATTTTTAAACAATAAAGGCGCCTTCTTAGTCACTAAATCTGGGGACAAAGTTTCTAACTTCTTCAATATTTCTAAATATACGCTATACAGTTATATTGATGCGAAATAAAAATGGAAATCGATGGACGATTTGTTGTTAAGACAAGTCGTCTATTCTCTTTTTTCCTTCACTATTCTACTTTTTCTAAAAGACTTTTTAAATAATAGTAAGAAAAAGTAAAAGGAATTAATTTTTTATTTTAGTTATGGTATGATAGATTGAGTTTAATTTAAAATAACGAAAAATTAAAGATATAGAAATTGGGGGACAACAAATGGGGATTCGAAGTCATTTAGCAATTGCTGCAGGAAAAACTTCGCAATGGGTTTTACAAACATTTTTTAAAGGCGGCAGTAGCTACCCAGGGAAATTAGCCCTAAAAATCGATCCTAAAATTTTAGATACATTGGCAAAAGACTATGAAATTGTCGTAGTCACTGGAACGAACGGCAAAACATTGACAACTGCTTTAACTGTTAACATTTTACGCCAAGAATTTGATGAGGTATTAACAAATCCAACGGGTGCTAACATGGAGCAAGGAATTGTCTCTACTTTTTTAAATGCCAAGGCGAAAAAAGGACAAAAGAAATTTGCGGTGTTAGAAATTGATGAAGCAAGTTTAAGCCGTGTCACTAAATATATTCAACCAAAATTATTTGTTTTTACGAATATTTTCCGCGACCAAATGGATCGCTATGGTGAAATTTATACGACGTATCGCTTAATTATGGAAGGCGCCGCTGCTGCTCCTGAAGCAACTATTTTGTGCAATGGTGATTCGCCAATTTTTAATTCAAAAGAAACTGTAAATCCTCGCAAATACTATGGATTTAATCATTTACCACCGAAAGAGCAATTGGCTCATTACAATACAGATGGGGTTTTATGTCCAAAATGTAATCATATTCTTCATTATAAAATGATTACGTATGCTAATTTAGGTGATTACTATTGCCCAAATTGTGGCTTCAAACGCCCTGAATTGGATGTGCAGTTAACGGAAATGGTCCGGATGGATAATACATCTGCTGATTTTGTGATTGATGGCGAAGAATACGGCATTGCTGTTGGTGGGATGTATAATGTTTATAATGCGCTAGCGGCCACAGCGGTAGCAGAATATTATCAGGTGGCACCAGATAAAATCCGAGCAGGCTTAGCTTATGATGAAAAAGTTTTTGGGCGTCAAGAAACCATTAAAGTTGGCGATAAAGAATGTACGTTAGTTTTAGTAAAAAATCCCGTTGGTTTAAATCAGGTCATTGATATGATGGGCTTAGCCCCTTACTCTTTCTCGCTGGTTTCATTATTAAATGCTAATTATGCAGATGGAATTGATGTCAGTTGGATTTGGGATGGTAATCATGAAGCCTTTGCTGATATGGACATTCCAAAAGTAATTGCTGGCGGTGATCGCCATGAAGATATGGCCTTGCGTTTAAAAGTTGCGGGTATTCCTGAAGAAAAATTACTAGAAATTGCTGATTTAGAGCAAGTAATTTCAGAAATTAAAACGTTGCCGACAGATCATGTCTATATTTTGGCAACCTATACTGCTGTTTTGCAATTAAGAAAATCATTAACAGCCCAAGGGTATATTCAAGGGGGAATGAATGGTGTCTAAAGAATTAGTCGTTTGTCATTTATATGGCAACTTATTAAATACTTACGGAGATAACGGAAATTTATTGATGCTTAAATATTTAACCGAAAAAATGGGCGTTACCTTCCGATCAGAAATTATTAGTATCTACGAACCGTTTGATCCCGAAAAATATGATTTAGTCTTTGTTGGTGGCGGTCAAGACTTCGAGCAACTGATCATCTCAGAAGACATTCAGAATAAAAAAGAAGCTTTGACTTCTTATATTGAAAATGACGGCGTCTTGTTAGCTATCTGTGGTGGTTATCAACTTCTAGGACATTACTATGTCGGCGCACAAGGCGAAAAAATTAAAGGAATCGGTGCATTAGATCATTACACTTTGAGCCAAGACAACAATCGTTTCATTGGTGATATTGAAATTTATAATGAAGAATTTGATGAAACGTATTATGGTTTTGAGAATCATAACGGCATGACTTTTTTAGGCGAAGGGGAACGACCTTTAGGAACAGTCAAACAAGGCAAAGGCAATAACGGTCAAGATAATGGCGAAGGCGTTGTCTATAAAAATGTGTTTGGCTCCTACTTCCACGGTCCAATCTTAGCACGCAACAAAAATCTAGGGATTCGGTTAATTCGGACCGCTTTAGAGAAAAAATATGGTGAACCGATCGCTATTCCTGAAACGCTTTATAAATAAAAGAAGAATCTAGTTCCTACATATAGGGCTAGATTCTTTTTCATTTATCCGACAACTATTTACATCTTTACAAAATATAGTAAGATAAAGAGGTGCATTTAAAATCGAGAATTTCTCGGACTGGTTCGGAAACTTCCCAGAATAAAAAACTAAGTATCTCTCAATACTAACTCAAGTCATAGCTTTTTTAACAAGAGTTATCATTTGCAGTTAATGAAAAAGGAGGATTGGAAAAAATGCAAAAAGTAATTATTGATTGTGATCCTGGAATTGATGACACGCTTGCTCTCTTGTATGCACTTGCTTCACCAGAGCTAGATGTCCAAGCGATTACCGTTGTTTGTGGAAATGTCCCTGTGGAGATTGGCGTGGAAAATGTTTTTAAATGTTTGGAAAAAGTTAATCGCTTAGATATTCCTGTCTACCAAGGGGCTGCTAGCCCTTTAAAACGGCCATTTGTTAGTGCACAAGATACACATGGCATGGATGGTTTAGGTGAAACATATTTCCCCAGAACTAGCAAAATCCAAGCACAAGCGCTTTCCGCTGCTGACTATTTAGCACAAACCTTTCAACAAGCTACCGATTGCTCAATCATTGCCCTTGGTCCTTTAACAAATATTGCTTTGGCTTTAAAAAAAGAACCTCTTCTGGGGCGAAATCTTCAACGTTTTGTCTCAATGGGTGGTACCTTTAAAAGCCACGGCAATTGCTCTCCTGTTGCAGAATTTAATTATTGGTGTGATCCTGATGCAGCAGCTTGGTTTTTTGAGAAATTAGGTGCAAAAATCGAAATGGTCGGCTTAGATGTCACACGAGAAATTGTTTTTACACCAACAATTCTCAATTATTGTCAACGACTCAACCCCAAAATGGGGAATTACCTCGCTGAGATTACTCAATTTTATTTTGATTTTCATTGGAAATATGAACGTATTTTAGGGTGTGTTATCAACGATCCCTTAGCGGTTGCTTATTTTATTGATCCTACGCTCTGCCAAGGCTTTTCCAGTTACGGACAAATTGTTCCTGACGGCATTGCTATGGGGCAATCAATGATCGATCAGTATCATTTCCAGCAGCAACCAGCTAATTGTCATGTCTTGACTACGGTTGATAGTCAACAGTTTTTCGTGAAGTTTCTATCCATTCTTTTAAATGTACAAATAGATGAGATCGAAAGAGATTTCAAAAATTTAAGGATGGGATAACCATGAAAAAAATAACACCACGAATCATTACAATTATCGCTTTTAGTGTTGCTTTAAATTACCTTGGCAGTACCATTGCATTGCTCCTTCGCTTACCAATCTATCTTGATAGCGTGGGAACTATTTTTACAGGTGCGTTATTAGGCCCACTCTTTGGTGCACTGACAGGTATTTTAACAAGTCTACTAACTGGATTGACAACGGATATCTTTTCTCTGTATTATTCACCTGTCCAACTCTGCACAGGAATTTTAGCAGGTTTGCTCCTTCATCAGCAGTTAAAAGTAACCAAATTACCATTTAAAACGTTGTGGTTAACGATACCAGGAACAGTGATTTCTTCCTTGATTACAGTTTGTTTATTTGGTGGAATTACTTCTGCTGGCTCCAGCATAATTGTCCAATTTTTATATGGTTTAGGCTTAAATCAGCTAGCAAGCGTCCTGTTGGTTCAATTGATAACAGATTACGGGGATCGTCTGCTATCAGTCATCATCGTCACAGCTGTTATCGCTGCCTTACCTAAACGTTCCTTTATAACAAAATAAACTGTTTTAATGCCAAAAAAAGAGGAAATCATCTGTTGATGATCTCCTCATTTTTTTAGCGACTGCCAGGTTCTGAAGCTATAATCGTTAGATCACCTTCAAAACGCCAGCTCGGAATATCTGTCGGAAAGATAAAGCTATCGCCTTTTTTCAAATCAAAAGTAGCCACATCTGCTTTTGCAGCATCTTCTGTAATCAATCGACCCACACCTTCAATAACTGTTGCTAATGTATAAGGTGCTTGTTTTTTAACTTTTAGAATCCCACTGACACGCCACTCATAGACATTAAAGAAATCTGTTTTTACATAAGTAACAATGCTTGATTGTCCTTGATTTTCTTGTTGAATAGAGAGGTCAGGATCCTTCGCCGGAACGGTTGTCACATCAATGGATTGTTGAATATGCAATTCCCGTGTCTTTCCTTGATCATCTGTTCGATCATAATCATAAACCCGATACGTAGTATCACTGCTTTGTTGCGTTTCTAAAATTAAAATACCCGAGCCGATGGCATGAATAGTGCCGCTTGGTACATAATAAAAATCGCCTTTTTTCACTGGTACTTTTCTTAAAAGATCGTCCCAACGACCTTCTTCAATCATTTCAGCTAGTTCTTCTTTTGTTTTTGCGTGATGTCCATAAATGATTTCAGCGCCAGGTTCTGCATCAATAATGTACCAACATTCAGTTTTGCCTAGCTCGCCTTCATGTTTTTGACCATATGCATCATCAGGATGAACTTGCACGGATAAATCATCTTCAGCATCTAAAATTTTCGTTAATAATGGAAAGACAGCGCCACCTGCATGGCCGAATAACTCTTGATGGTCTGCCCACAATTCATCTAATTTTTTTCCTTTAAATTCGCCATTTAAAACAGTACTAACGCCATGTGGATGTGCACTGATTGCCCAATCTTCACCAATTTTATCGCTCGGTAAATCGAAACCAAATAGCGTGTGTAGACGATTGCCGCCCCAAATTTTTTCTTGAAAAACAGGTTGTAAAAATAATGGTTCTTGCATTGACTGTGACCTCCCAAATTGAATTCGCTCTCATTATATCACTAAAAACTAGTCATTTCATCTGAAACTGATGATTTCTCTTTTAAATAGGTTGCCAACAACTGATCTCTTTCTTCGATATAAGTGTTCCGGTGGTCCTCTGGATGGACTCGATTAGATAAAAAGATAAACGCTGATTGTTGTTGCACATCAATTAGCAAAAAAGTGCCTGTATAGCCTGTATGGAATAATAATGGCCGTTGCGTAGCTACATCATATTTAAAATCCCAGCCTAGAGAACGTGGTTTATCTGCAGCTGGCACTTGGTTAACTAGTAACAAATCAATTGTCTCTTTTTTCAAGAATTGGTGATTGTGATAACTGCCTCGATTTAAATACATTCGAACAAATTTTGTTAAATCATAGACATTGCTAAACAAGCCAGCATTCCCTGCATGTTCCCGTAAAACCAATGCCTTAGGATCATGGGTTGCACCTCGAATCAACCCTCTTTGTTCATGTAATTCTGTTGGCACACAGTTTAAAGGATTCTTTGGTAGAAACGTACTTTCGTTCATCCCTAAAGGAAGCAATACTCGCTCAGATAAAATTTCTATCATTGATTGTTGGAACATTTCTTCTAACATAAAGCCTAATAAAATAGTCCCTGCATCTGTATAGACGACTTTTTTACCTATTGCTTTGCCTGCGTGAAATGAATGATTGTAGGCGTCTTTTAATTCTTGGGCATTCAGCTGATCACGATTAGGAATATAGCCTTGTAAATCTGCCGTATGTGTCAACAAATGCCGGATTGTAATATTAGAATCTTGAAAAGAGGGATAATAAGTTTGTAATGATTGATCTAGAATAATTTTTCCTTCTTCCACTAATTGCAAAATAACGGTGGTGGTGCCGACTACTTTGGTTAAAGAAGCCACATCAAACAGCATGGCCGAGGTTAATTGTTCTTTGGTGGGTTTTACTTGTGCCAGTCCCCAACAATTGCTCTCCTCTTTTTCACCTTCAATGAAACAAAAACTAGCCCCCGAAAAAACACCTTTTTTCATCATTTTTTGAATTTTCCACTTTGTTTTTTCGTACATTTTTTCACCTTCTATTTTTAATATTAAAGGAAAAGTCTAGAATAAGTTCCGAACAAAAGTAGCGTTAAACTTTTATTCCGACTTTATTCCAGACTTGCTAAAACAAGCTTATTTTGTCTGTCTAAGCGTTTATTTTAAGACAAACCACCATTCCAAGCCAATTGGATCAAACACAGTGACAATTGCTTTTTTCTGGTCAATAAAGAACTCTTGATTTTTTGCCGTTAATTGTTGCTCTATTGCTAAAATATGGTCTTGATCAGAGAGCTTAATGGTAAAGAAATCTAAACCTAAGTGTGGATCAGGTAATTGATCCACTTCACTTGTTTCAGGTTTTTGGAATCCAATAGTTGCTTTGCCATCTTCTAAAACAAATTGATCTTTTTCATTGCGTTTTAAACCCAGAACTTCCTCATAGTATGCTTTTATTTCTTTTTGATTGTTTGTTTTTAATTGCACATGCGCTAAATATGAGCCAGCGGCTAACCCTTGATGTGGCTCTAAGTCCTCACTGATAAGATCTTTAAGCACAATTGGTTGCTTTTCAGAAGTCGAATTTGCTGTTGCTTCATCGTGAAAAATCTCAAATTGATTGCCTTCAAGATCAGTAATGAACATGCTTTGACGTGTGCCAATTTGGAAACTTTCATCAATTGGGTAGTCTTGTTCAAGCACTCGTTGAGCAATTTGTAAAAATTCTTTTTCCGTAGGAACTTTAATTGAAAAATAAGCCATTTGTTTTTCTTCATTATGAAAATCTTCGGCTTTTCTAGTTTCTTCTAAAATTAATAATTGCGTTCCTGCTTCACGTGTACCCCAGATAGACAGGTTATTTTCTTCTGACTTTAAAACAAAACCCATTACTTTTTTATAAAAGTCGACCATTTCGCCAACTTTTTTCGCACGAATGGCAATTGTTTTTAATGTCGCAGCTTTTTCTAATTGAAATTCAGTCATTTTTTCTGTTACCTCCATTTTCTTCTCTCCCATTTTATACATCTCTTGCTATTTCATCAAGTAATATCCTGTTTTTCTCAAAAGAAAATAGAAATTTTTCAATTTCGCTAACTTTTTGTTAAAAAAATAAGGCTTCAGGAACCAGTCTTTACGACTATGGTTCCTGAAGCCTCATCATGAATTACTATTTTTTTGCTTCGCCTTTTAGGCTACTTCTTCTGAAAACTGACTGTTATATAAGTCAGCATAAAAACCGTTTTTCGCCATTAATTCATCGTGGGTTCCTGTTTCTACAATTGAACCTTCTGCCATAACGATAATCGTATCGGCATCACGGATAGTCGACAAGCGATGAGCGACTACAAAGCTGGTCCGATTTTCCAATAAACGATTCATTGCTGCTTGAATCAGTATTTCTGTTCGAGTGTCCACACTTGAGGTGGCTTCATCCAAAATTAAAACGTCTGGATTTGCTAAGAATGCTCGAGCAATTGTAATTAATTGTCGTTGACCTTGAGAAATATTGCTGGCTTCTTCATTTAGAATCGTTTGATAGCCTTCTGGTAATTTTCTGACAAAATCATCCACATGGGCTGCTTTCGCCGCACGGATCACTTCTTCTTCGCTCGCTTGGTCATTACCATAATGAATATTGTCATAGATACTTCCAGTGAACAACCAAGTATCTTGAAGAACCATTGAAAAGTGTGCTCGCAACTCTTCGCGAGATAAATCGCGCGTATCTACGCCATCATATTTGATGCTGCCGCTACTAATATCATAGAAGCGTTCCAATAAGTTAATTAGGGTTGTTTTCCCAGCACCTGTTGGGCCCACGATTGCGACCATTTCCCCAGGTTTAACATTTAAATTGAAATCTTTCATTAATAATTTCTCTGGTGAATAGCCAAAAGCAACATGTTCAAAAGAAACACGATAAGGACTATCTGTTTCCACTGGTACGCCAGAAGGTTCATCCACCATTTCTTCTTCATCTAATACTTCAAAGACACGTTCTGCCGAAGCCACCGTAGCTTGGATTGTATTCATTAAATTAGCGATTTGAGTAATCGGTTGTGAAAATTGATTGGTATATTGAAGAAATGCTTGGACATCCCCTAAATCCATCATACCATTCGCTACTTTTACGCCACCAAGGACTGCAACAAACACATAGCCTAGATTTTTGATAAAGTTCATTAAAGGCATAATGATCGCTGAAATAAATTGTGCTTTGCGACCAGCATGATATAATTTTTCATTTTCTTTTTCAAATACTTCTTGATCACTTTCTTCGTGGTTGAAACTTTTTACTACTACGTGACCACCGTAGGTTTCTTCGACTTGGTTATTCAATAATCCTAAGCTTTTTTGTTGAGCCGCAAAATGTTTTTGCGAGCGAGGCGCCACAACCATCACAACAATTAAACTTAATGGCACTGTTGCTAAGGCAATTAGTGTTAACTGCCAGCTAATGGTCAGCATCATCCAAAGTACACCCACAAATGTCACGATACTGGTAATTAATTGGGTTAAGTTTTGTTGTAAAGTACTCGCAATATTATCCATGTCGTTAATTGCCCGCGACATGATGTCCCCATTACTATGAGTATCATAATAGGAAATTGGAACTTTGTTCATTTTCGCTTCTAATTCTTGACGTAATTCATAAACTGTTCGCTGTGAAACACGTGTCATAATTACTTGCTGCAAGAAATTAAAGACAGCAGAAATAAGGTACATGGCAATAACAATTAATAAAATTTGACCGATTTTGTCAAAATCAATTGGAAAAGATGTTATTTTTAAGCCTTGTTTCATTTCAGCAGCGCCTTTCATGACGCCTTTAAAAATTTCAGTTGTTGCCTGTCCTAATACTTTTGGTGTTTGAATTTGGAAAACGACGGCTGCGATTGCTAACACTAAGACAGCAATAATTGACAGCATTCGTTTAGACATGTATCGAAATAAACGTTTCACTGTTTTCCAGAAATTTTTTGGTTTTGGCCCTTTTGCGCCAATGTTGCGTCCTGGTCCACCGCCCATTGGTCCGCCTTTTGGTCGACTACTCATGCAAGGTCCTCCTCTCTCAATTGAGAATGTACAATTTCTTGATACGTTTGGTTATTCGCTAATAACTCTTCATGCGTTCCTTTACCAACTAATTTTCCTTCGTCTAATACTAAAATTGTCGATGCTTCCATAACCGTACTTACACGTTGGGCCACTAAAACGACAATTGCATCCGTCATCTGCTCTTTTAAGGCTTTTCTTAAATTAGCATCTGTTTTGAAATCCAATGCAGAAAAGGAATCATCAAAAACATAGACATCTGCTGGTTTTACTAAAGCACGAGCAATAGCCAACCGCTGGCGTTGTCCGCCAGAAAAATTACCGCCGCCTTGTTCGACATGACTATCCAAACCTTCTGCCAATTCTGAAACAAACGCCTTCGCCTGCGCGATTTCTAAGGCTTGCCAAATTTCTTCATCGGTCGCATTTGGGGCGCCGTATTGCATATTTTCACGAATCGTTCCTGTAAATAAAACAGCCTTTTGCGGTACAAAGCCAATCATTTCTCGTAAATTATGCTGTGACGTATCTTTAATGTTTTTACCATTTAGCAAAATCTTGCCAGATTCAACATCATAAAAACGTGGTAAAAGATTAACCAGCGTTGTTTTCCCAGAACCTGTCCCACCAATAATTGCGACCGTCTCCCCAGATTTTGCTGAAAAATCTATATCTTCCAGTGCTAAGTTTTCAGCATGCTGGTAACGATAATTAACATGTTCAAACGCCAATGTTGCTTTGTCGCCTTTTAGAGAGAGTAGTTCTGGATTGGGTACATCTTTGATTTCTGAATCAGTATTTAGCACCTCATTAATCCGATCAGCAGAAGCTTGCGCCCGCGGTACCATGACAAAAATCATGGATAGCATCATGAAACTCATCAGAATTTGCATGGCATAAGTCATAAAGGCGATTAAGTTCCCTACTTCTAGTTGCATTTCCGCAATATAATGACCGCCAAACCAAGTGATTGCAATATTGGTACCACTCATAATGAGTGTCATTAAAGGAATCATCAAAGCGACAATCGTATTCACTTTAATCGCCGTTTGTGTATAATCCTTATTGGCTTCATCAAAACGTTGTTCTTCATAGTTTGCTTTGCCAAAGGCCCGAATCACACGAACTCCTGTCAGTCCTTCACGAAAAACTAAATTTAAACGGTCGGTTTTCTTTTGCATGCTCTTAAATAACGGAACCGCTAAAAACATGATACCTCCCACTAAAACAGCCATAATTGGTAAAACATATAGAAAAATTTTCGTTAATTGTGGGTCCTTGTTATACGCCATAAAACTTGCACCAATTAACGTTAAAGGTGCGTTAATCATTAAACGTAAAAACATTTGCATAACCATTTGAATCTGATTGACATCATTGGTTGTTCGTGTAATTAGCGAAGCTGTCCCAAATTTGTCAAATTCATTATTAGAAAAATTTTCAACTTTTCGATAAATATCAGTCCGTAATTTTTTACCTAAACTTTGTGATTCTTTGGTGGCAAAAAAGGTATTTCCAATAGAAGCGACAATGCTAATCAAAGAAAAGCCTAACATGACAACTCCTGTACTCCAAATATAGTTAATATCTCCTTTAGCGACACCGTCATTAATGATATTAGATGTTAATGTGGGCAGATATAAATCTGCGATAATTTGCACGATCATAAATAAAACCGCTGCAAAGACCGACCATAACGACATCCGTTTGACTAGTTTAATCAACTAACTTCTCCTCCTTTTTGCTACTTATAAGCGCCATTTTTCAACCAATTTAATTTCATTTTTAATTGTTTGACTGCTTCAGTTGAATCATAGGCGGGATTTTCTCTTTGTTGACGATACCCGTCAACAATTGTTGAGAAAACGGCATGCATCGCCGTCTGCATGAACCATGTGAATTCTTTTGGCGTTTCAATGGTTAATTTCGAACGATCGATTATTTGATAAAGATGTTCTGCATAGGCAGCATGGCCTTTTCTTCCTCTATGCTTATGACAGTGCTGTTTCCTATTTTTTTCCTCTTCACCAGTCGCTAAATTATCTGTCACCCGACGTGAAGCACGATAGTCCATGTTGACAAATAAATTCCGATAGAAAGAAGCATTCTCTCCAGTTAGCACTTCGACAATCATTTTGGAGAAATAGACATCCATGGCTTCGATTAAATCGCCATCTTCCGCAATAATTTGTTTCTCTAAATCTCGTTCACTATTTTTTCTTAATGTCGCAAAGTAATAAAAATACAAATCTTCTTTGTTCTCAAAATATTGATAAAAGCTACCGCGCGGAATTCCCGCTAATTTAACAATATTTGCAATTGACGCTTCTTGTAAAGAATGGCGCGAAAATTCAATTTGCGCAGCATCTAATAAGCGTTGTTGCTTTTCTTCTGGCAAATGAAAAAACGTATTCGTAGGCATATTTGTGTTCCTCCCTTTTATGACACATTGTCATATGACACCATGTCATTATAGCACTCTCTATTCAGAATGCAAGTTTTTTACAAAAAAAATCAAGCACCTAGCAAGACAAAATTGATGTTAGATTCTGTCTCACCAGTTGCTTGATTAATAATAGTGTTTGATGCATTCTTGTAACAAGCCAGCGACCTCTTTTATAGGTCCATTGGCATCTATTCGTTGATAATTAGGATATTGTTCCAATTGGTTTTTGATAAGAATTTCTTGATCATAAAGGTTTAAACGTTCTTCAATAATTTTAGGATCAGATTCTCGTTGTTTTAAACGTTGATAAATATTTTCTTTTGAAACGTCAAAAAAAACTGGAATGACGGACTCGCCGAAACGCTCAAAGACCGCTTGAAAGCCTGGAAAAGTTAACGCATTATAGGCTGGATGCTCTTTCGTTGTTTCAACGATGGCATCTACACCGACACCGTAATAGTTTCCATGGTAAAAATCATACTCCACTAACTGATTGGTTTCAATCAAGGTTTGAAAACTTGCTTTTGTTTCAAAATAGTAATCCACACCATCCACTTCATCCAATCGTTTTTTCCTCGTAGTATGCGAGATAACTTTATAGTTTTTCGGAAAAACCTTACTTGTAATTGCGGTCTTGCCAGAACCACTCGGACCCATAATAACAAAAAATGGATGTTGTAATTGCTTAATCATTAGAAACGCTCCTCTCAGTTGTTTCTATTATAACGTATTGTGCACTATTTTGAAAAATTGACAAAAAAGAGCTTGGGCCAAAAATCACTTTAGATTTTTGGTCCAAGCTTAAAAATTAATAAACGGCGGGAACAGAAGCAACAACCTACTACGCTTATCTTGTTTTGTTTAATTACAATAACTAGTCTAAGTTTTGTCCATTAGTTTCAATAACTTGTTTGTACCAATTAAACGATTTTTTTTCATAACGGTTTTTAGTACCATTTCCTTCATCGTCTAAATCAACGTAAATAAACCCATACCGTTTACTCATTTCACCTGTGGAAGCACTGACTAAATCAATACAGCCCCACGGCGTATAGCCCATTAAATCGACGCCGTCTGCAACTGCTTCTGCCATTGCTTCAATATGACGACGTAAATAATCAATCCGATAGTCGTCTGCCACATAGAAATTTTCGTCTACTTTATCAATTGCACCTAAGCCGTTTTCCACAATAAATAAAGGTTTTTGATAACGATTATATAATTCATTTAGGGCAATTCGTAAGCCTTCGGGATCAATTTGCCAACCCCATTCACTTGCTTCTAAGAAGGGATTTTTAACGCCGCCTAAAAGATTCCCATTTGCTGTATCGTTGGTAGTACCAGTAACATCGACAGCAGTCGACATATAATAACTAAAGCCAATGTAATCCACTGGGTATTCTTTTAATAATTCTAAATCGCCTTCTTCAATAACTAAGTCTTTCACAGCATATTTTTGATACATGCGTTCTGCGTATGCTGGATATTCACCACGAACTTGAACATCTGTACAATAATAATTAAACTCTTGGTTTTCAATCATTGTAGCAACTTGATTGACTGGATTCGAATCAATGCCATACGTTGTTGCATAAATAATCATACATCCAATTTGTAATTCTGGATTTAATTCATGGCCAATTTTTACAGCTTTACTACTTGCAACAAATTGATTATGCCATGCTTGGAAAATGTTTTGATAATCATTGGCTCCATTGCTTTTCACCAATCCTTGACTAAGTGCTGGGAAATGGAACGCTGAATTAATTTCATTGAATGTCATCCAATAGTTAACTTTTTGGTGGTAACGTGTTAAAACAGTTTCCGCAAAACGTTCATAAAAGTCAACTAATTGGCGATTTTTCCACCCGCCGTATTCTTTCGCTAAATGCAGTGGCATTTCATAATGAGAAATCGTAATTACTGGTTCAATGTTATAGTTTAAGCATTCATCGATAACCGCATCATAAAATTTCAAGCCGGCTTCATTCGGTTGTGTTTCATCTCCTTGTGGAAAAATACGCGACCACGCAATTGAAAACCGATAACATTTGAAGCCCATTTTAGCAAACAACGCAATGTCCTCTTTAAAGCGATCATAGTGATCAATTCCTGTATGATTAGGGTAGCGATATTTCGTTTCGTCAATCGTCCAATCAAACGCTTCATCTCCTAAAATAGCGAAACGTTGTTTTCCTCCCGGCATCGCATCTGCCACAGATAACCCTTTACCATCGGCTAAGTAAGCCCCTTCTAATTGATTGGCTGCGGTCGCACCGCCCCATAAAAATCCTTTTGGAAATTTTGTCGTTGTTGTCATGCTTGTTCCTCCTCCAATTGTCTTTTATTTAATAATGGCTAAAAAGTCTTCACCATGTAACACGTCTGTTTGGTTCATATCCAAAACATCTAAATAATCACTCGTATTCGTTACCACAATCGGTGTAACTACTGGATAACCAGCTTCTTTAATGGCAGCAATATCAAAAGTAACCAGCAAATCTCCTTTTTTAACAGAATCACCTTGTTTCACTGATAATTCAAATCCTTTACCATCTAATTCGACTGTATCCATGCCAATATGCATTAATAATTCAACGCCCTCTGTTGTCGTCAAGCCAACAGCATGTCCTGTCGGAAATAATGTGGTGATTTCACCATCTGCGGGTGCATACAGTTTGCCTTCAGTCGGCTCAATTGCAACACCTTTTCCTAAAGCACCTGAAGCAAAAACAGGGTCTTGTACTTTTTCTAGCGGTAAAATTTCACCTTGAAGTGGACTTGCTAAAATAATTTTGTCTTCTTGATTCGTTTTTACAGGTGCCACCATCTTATCAGTTTCTGTTTTTTCAGTTGCTGTTTCTGGATTAGGTTGATCTTCAAAACGTAAGACAAACGTTAAGACAAACGCAATGATAAAGGCAATTCCAGCACCAATTGCACCAGTAATCATCGGTGCAGTATCTTTTGTCTCTGCAGGAATAAACCCAGGTAAGCTCAACATACTAACCAAGCCAAACGTAAAGTTTTTCACGTGATTCATAGCCACAAATGCACCACCGATACCGCCACCAATACAAGCTGCAATAAATGGTTTTTTCAATGGTAAAGTCACGCCATATACAGTTGGTTCAGTAATTCCAAAAATAGTTGTAATGCTTGAAGACAAAGCCAAACCTTTTAGTTTCACATTTTTTGTTAGGAAAAAGACAGCTAAAGCAGCCCCGCCTTGTGCAATAACGGCTGGTAATAACATCGGTACCATCGTATCGCCACCTTGTGTTAAGTTTAACATCATAATTGGTACAAAGCCCCAATGCATACCAAACATTACCAAGACTTGCCACAACGAACCCATTAATAACCCTGCGATAATTGGACTAAAAGCGTAAATTGCGTTGTATCCTTGTCCCAACCAATCGCCGATGACCGTCCCGATAGGACCAATAGCTAAGAAGGTAACAGGTGCCATAATAAGGAAAACAGCTAACGGAACGCAGATAATTTGTAGAAAACTCGGAATTACTTTTTTGAAGAAACGTTCCACATAACTTTGTGCAAAAACAGCCAAAATAATTGGTAAAACCGAAGAAGTATAGCCACTTGGCCCAATAATCACTGGAAGACCAGCAAAGCTAATTGTTTTGCCTGCTAAAGCAGTAATGCTGGGATGAACTAAGGCCATCGCCAAAGCAACCGCTAAAAAGGGATTAGTATTGAATTTTTTAGCAGCCGTAAACGCTAACATAATTGGTAAGAAAGTAAATAAACCATCTGCAATCGAAAAGAGAACAAGATATACGCCTGAAGTGTCAGCTAACCAGCCCATAGTTACAGCCAATGTTAAGAAGCCTTTTAGAACCCCAGCGCCGGCCATTGCACCTAAAAACGGTGTAAAAATAGAAGAAATAATATCAATTAAACGGTTAAAGATATTTCCGCCACTTTCTTTTTCTCTATTATCAGAATCATTACCTAGTCCACTGTTAGCCATCAAATCCTTATAGACATCACTAACGTGACTGCCAATAACCACTTGATATTGTCCTGCACTTTGAACTACCTGAATAACATCTGGGTCAGCATTCAATGCAGCTGTATCTGCTTTATTCTCATCTTTTAATTTAAAACGTAAGCGTGTAGCACAGTGAACAACACTATTAACGTTGCCTTCGCCCCCAACAGCTTTTAACACACGTGCTGCAATTTCTTGATTTTTACTCATCTCTAGATCCTCATTTCCATTAATTTTTAATATCAAAAAAACCTACATTGAAAAAGAGCCAGATCCTTCTCTTCACAGTTGCGCAGTCTGCGAAAATCGTTATCGGTTTTTTCAATCTAGGTTTTGCCTGCATTATCAGTAACAATCCGCGATTATTGGTTGTTATGCTTTTTTATCATTGACCACTCTTTGGATATGAATGGTTAAATAAATCATTTCCGCTTGATCAATTGGTCGATCATAGCTTTTTAATAAATACTCATTAATACGTTGGACCGCTTGAAACGCCTTAGGATACTTTCCTTGGACCAATGCAAAAAGAAATTCGTCCTCATCATCATGCGCTTCTTGTTTTAAATAACGTTGCGCAAAATATTGAAGATGTGTAACAATTCGCTGATAGTTCAATGAATCTTCATCAAACACCTGTCCAAAGTAGCGACTAATAATCGTTAAAATATCACGAACCATCTTGGTTGCTTCCATGGTAACTTCCATATTGCCATTTCCTTGTTCAGCATTCACAATATGAAAAGCAATGAAGCCCGCTTCATTTTCTGAAAATTGAACCCCTAGCTTTTCAGCAATAATCGCTAATGCTTGCTTTGCGATTTCAAATTCTTTAGGATAAAATTTGCGTGTTTCGAATACAAGAGGATTCGGAATATCAATTCCTTCTTTGGCTCGAAGTAACGCATAGTGAATATGATCCGTTAAAGTTAAATAAATATTTGATGAAAGCTCAATCGCTAGCGTTGTTTCTGCTAAATCAACGATTTGTTTGACGACTTCTACTTCTTTGGTGGGGACGTCTTCAAACAGCTGCTGGAATTGCCCTGCCATAGCGGAGTCCTTTAACACGAATTCCTTTTCAACATAATCTGGATTGATCGTGTCTCCAATCTTCTTTTGAAAGGCTAAGCCGCGTCCCATATAAACAATTTCTTCGCCTTGCTCATTTCTTGAAAGCACGACATTATTATTTAAAACTTTTTCAATCCTCATGATGAATGCAACCTCACTTTTTTATAAAAAAAGCCCAGAATCCCTCCACTGATTGTGTTAATGGAAGACTCTGGTTTTGCCTGCAAAGCAGTAACAATCCTTATTTACAAAGTAATAATAGCATGCTTTTTTTTAATATGCAAGCCTTTCCAAAAAAATATTTTTATTTATTTTTTACTCTGTTGATCCATTTTAAAAAAAAGTTTACTAAAAGTAAAAAAAAGACTTGCTTTCTCTTACTTTTTATTAGTAAAATAGAGATGTTGAATTTTTAAACTATTTATTTTAAGGAGATTACACAATGTCAAAATTATTAGTTGTTAAAGCACATCCATTAACAAAAGAAGAATCACGCTCAGTTCGTGCGTTAGAAACATTTTTAGCTTCATACCGTGAAACAAATCCATCAGACGAAATCGAAATTTTAGATGTTTATGCACCAGAAACAAACATGCCGGAAATCGATGAAGAATTATTATCTGCTTGGGGTGCACTTCGCGCTGGCGCAGCATTTGAAACATTAAGCGAAAACCAACAACAAAAAGTGGCTCGTTTTAATGAATTAACTGATCAATTTTTATCTGCAGACAAAGTAGTAATTGCTAATCCAATGTGGAACTTAAACGTACCGACACGCTTAAAAGCTTGGGTAGATACAATCAACGTTGCTGGAAAAACATTCCAATATACTGCAGAAGGACCAAAACCTCTAACAAGTGGTAAAAAAGCCTTACACATCCAATCAAATGGCGGCTTCTACGAAGGAAAAGATTTTGCTTCTCAATACATTAAAGCGATTCTAAACTTTATTGGTGTTGAGCAAGTCGACGGATTATTCATCGAAGGAATCGATCATTTCCCTGATCGCGCGGAAGAACTTTTAAATACTGCCATGACCAAAGCAACTGAATACGGTAAAACATTCTAAATTTTCCGAGTGATTTACATCAAAAAGAGACAAGCAGTTCATTCACTGCTTGTCTCTTTTGTTACGTAGATTCTTGTTGATCTGGCTTATCTTCATCATACAAACCGGAAACGATTTGGTACCACTCAAAAATGTGTGTAATTATCACCTTAGCTGCGGCATAAACAGGAATTCCTAAAATCACCCCGACAATCCCAAATAGTTTACCAGACGTTAATAAAACAACCAAAATGGTGACTGGATGAATGGATAACTGACTGCCTAGGACAAGTGGTGAAATAAACCGACCTTCGACCGTTTGCTCAATGGCAAAAACAATCAAGACTTTAATTAACAAGGCTGGCCCACTGACAATTCCTAAAAAGACTGCTGGAATCATGGCTAAAAATGACCCTAAATAAGGGATTAAATTTAAAAAGCCTGCTGCAATACCTAAAGTGACTGCATAATCTAAGCCAATGACAGAAAAACCAATCATAAACATAATTGCCACTGCGAAAGCGACAGTTAACTGTCCTCTAATATAAGAAGAGACTTGATCATTGACTTCTGCAAGAACTTTTAAGGTTGGTTTACGCATCTTCACTGGTAAAAACTTCATTAAATATGGCGCTAAGTTTTTGCCATCTTTCAGTAAATAAAATAGAATAAACGGCATCGTAATGATGGCGACAAAGATCGTAGCCACCGCCCCAAAGAAATTACCAATTCCTTGTACTGTGAACGTTGAGACGTTTTTAATGATGGTACCTAACGAACTGACAACTTTATCGCCTGCCGCTTCAAGTTGTTCTCTAAATTGCGCGAAAAGTGGATCACTTAATATTTCCTGCGATTTTTGATCAATTGTATCAATATATTGAGGAAAATGATTCACAAAGCTGACAGATTGCTCACGAATTTTAGGAACGATTACAATACCACCCCAAATGAGTAGTGCCACAATTAAAATAAATAGGCCGATAATACTCCAGACACGTGAGATTTGTTTTTTCTCTAAATAATCGACAATTGGATTTAATAAATAATATAAAATCCCCGCCATAATTACTGGTAAGCCGACAACGCCGAAAAACTGCCAGACGGGCTTAAATAAATAAGAAACTTTCGTAAAAGTTAGAATAATTAACAGCACCAATAAGACAATCAGTAAGGCTGTTACTACTTGATTATTTAAAAACCAACGCCAAAACCAAGACAGGCGTTTATCAGTCGTTTGTTTTTTATCCATTGATTCACGCTCCATTTACTAAATAATCAATTGTTGTTCCAATGGTTATCTTTGGTAACTGATGGGGCGTTAAATAAACACCATTTCGGATAACATCATCCTCATCGGTTGGTGCATCAGCAAAGATTAAAGTGCTGTGAGCGATACTTTGCAAGTTACTATTGGCAAAAGAACCCACTTTTGTGATTGTATAGTTTGTATCGCCAATTTTCAGATGATCTCCTTCTGCCAAGGTAACTTGGTCTTTTTCTGGGAATGATTGAATAACTGCATGTTGCTTCAAGGTATCGGTAGCAGTTTCTCCAAAAAGAATAATCATTTTTTCTGAATCATCGATTGCATGTTTGCCTATTTCTGTTACGGTTGCTTGCATCTTCCATCCCACTCCTTCATTATCTTACTTCTATTATTATAGCATAGAATAAAATAGATATTCAGGAAAAAGAAAAGGCGGTGAACAATCGTCAATTGACTTTTGTTCACCGCCTTAAAATAAGTTTTTATTTAAAGAAGTTCATAATATGAGTCCAAATTTTTTCATCAAAGACATCCATTGGATTCCCATTTCCAATCAAACCATAACCAATCATTGTTCCCACAACAAATAAGATAATGACTAACGAAATGACCACTAGAATTTTCAATAATGTTACTAAAATATAACGAAATGAACTCATACGTTTGACTCCTTTAGATTACTGTCGTTGCTTGTTTTTCTTCAATTTTTTCATCATTGACACGTTCAACGTTCGCGCCTAATTTTTGAAGTTTTTTATGGAACTCATAATAGCCACGATCTAAATATTTCAAATTAGAGACACGTGTAATGCCATTTGCACGTAACCCTACTAAAATCAATGCGGCAGCTGCCCGTAAATCAGTGGCTTCCACTGCTGCTCCTTGTAACTCGTTGCCACCATTAATAACGGCAATGTTGCCGTCAATTTTTAAGTCAGCGTTCATTCGACGCATTTCCTCTAAGTGTTGGTAACGATTTTCAAAGACTGTTTCTGTCACGATGCTTGTTCCTTCAGCAAACATTTGGATCGCTGTCATTTGTGCTTGCATGTCTGTTGGGAAACCAGGATGCGGCATTGTCTTAACATCTGTTGGTTTTAGATGTTTTGGTCCAATTACACGGATGCCATTTTCTTCTTCTTCAATGATTGCACCCATTTCAGTTAATTTAGAAATTAGCGGACGATTATGTTCAGAAATTGCTTCTTCAATTAAAACATTGCCCTCAGTCATTGCTGCAGCTACCATGAACGTACCTGCTTCAATTCGATCTTGAACGATTGAATGCTCTACGGCATGTAATTTATCGACGCCTTCGATACGCATCGTTTCTGTTCCAGCACCGATAACATTGGCACCCATTTTGTTTAAAATGTTTGCTAAGTCAACGATTTCAGGTTCACGAGCAACGTTTTCAATGATGGTTGTTCCTTTCGCACGAACAGCAGCCATCATAATGTTTTGCGTAGCGCCGACACTTGGGAAGTCTAAGTAAATAGTGTTACCGATTAGTTCATCCGCAATTGCTTCAATATAACCATTTTTTTGGATGATTTTTGCACCTAATGCTTGGAAGCCTTTTAAGTGTAAATCAATTGGTCGTTTCCCAATGGCACAGCCACCTGGCATTGCCACTTTGGCATGACCATTACGAGCCAATAAAGGTCCCATTACAACGATAGAAGCACGCATTTTACTAACGTACTCATAGTTTGCTTCGATCCCTAAAGGTTGTGTTGCGTCTATTGTTACTTCATTCGCGTCTTCATCAAAATCAATGGCTACATTCAAATGCTTAATTACTTGATTCATTGTAAATACATCAGATAAAATTGGTACATTTTTTAAAGTAGTAACGCCTTCTTCAGCTAAAAGAGTAGCTGCTAAAATTGGTAAAACAGCGTTTTTGGCGCCTTCAATTTTTACAGTTCCTTCTAATTTTGTATTACCACCATGAACAATAATTTGTTCCATTTTGTTCCCCCCAAAAAAATGAGAATAGGTATTCCTATTCAAAATCTTTACTATTATACCATTATTCAACTAAAAATTGTACCTTTTTTTATTTTTCAATTTTTAAGGAAAATACACAATGAAAAGATTTCGACAAAGCGCAATCAATTCTAAAGCAAACGAGCTAACTGTGTATCCGATAGCGATGGCGAAAAATACCATCAACATTCTGATTTGCGGTGTAAATTGGGTTTTGAAAAATTGCTCAATACGCAATGATTGCAACGCCCAAAAACTTATGTAAATGAACATAAGATGACTAACGATTCGAACAATAGCATCTACTCCATAGTATTGCATAAGGAGCCTCCTTTTTTCTAACGTAGGAACATTTTATCACAAAATAATAAAAACCGATAATTAATCCACTTGAAATGCCAAAATTTGACACTATTTATTAAAAAATACGAAGAAATAGAGTTTAAGGCAACTGACTCAATAGCAAGCGCCTTAAACTCTACAAAAGTGACTGAATCCTTCAGCCTTTTTTACCCATGTTTCGATACGTTGATCCGGTTGATTGCTCGATGCAAAGCAACAGTCGCACGACGTAGTTGATCGCGGTCGTCTTTTGCTTTGGCTTCTTCAATTAAACGTTCTGCTCGTTGTTTTGCTCGTTCAGCACGAGGCACATCGATATCTCGTTCACGTTCGGCACTATCGGCAATAATAGAAACGACATTATCACGGACTTCCATGATACCACCATTTACAGCTACCCAGTCAACATGTGTATCTGAATCGGTCCGTTTGATGCGGACTTCATCAATCGCTAGCGGAACGATGATTGGCGCATGTTTTGGTAAAATACCAATTTCACCATCTGTTGTTTTCGCCACAACGATTTTTGCATGGTGGTCATAAACTAGACCATTTGGCGTTACTACATTCACAGTAAGACTATCCATTGTGTTTGCCGCCTTTCTAGTAGTTTAATTGTTTCGCTTTTTCGATGGCATCTTCAATTTTACCGACACTACGGAAGGCTTCTTCTGGCAGATTATCATGTTTACCTTCAAGAATTTCTTTAAAGCCACGAACTGTTTCCGCAACTGGTACATAAGAACCAGGTTGACCTGTAAATTGTTCAGCAACGTTAAAGTTTTGAGATAAGAAGAATTGAACACGGCGTGCGCGACCAACAAGTACTTTTTCGTCATCTGATAATTCGTCCATCCCTAAAATAGCGATGATATCTTGTAATTCACGGTAACGTTGTAAAATATGTTGCACTTCGGTAGCCACTTCGTAGTGTTCTTCTCCAACAATTTCAGGAGCCAAGGCACTAGAAGATGAAGCTAACGGATCTACCGCTGGATAAATCCCTTGTTCGGTTAATTTACGTTCCAAGTTAGTTGTTGCATCCAAATGGGCAAACGCTGTTGCTGGCGCTGGATCGGTATAGTCATCGGCTGGAACATAGATTGCTTGAATAGAGGTAATTGATCCTTTTTTCGTTGAAGTAATCCGTTCTTGTAATTGTCCCATTTCAGTCGCTAAGGTTGGTTGGTAACCAACGGCTGACGGCATCCGACCTAAAAGGGCAGAAACTTCTGAACCGGCTTGTGTGAAACGGAAAATGTTATCAATAAATAATAGCACGTCTTGTCCTTCCACATCACGGAAATATTCAGCAATCGTTAACCCAGTTAAGGCCACACGCATCCGTGCACCTGGTGGTTCGTTCATTTGACCAAAAACCATGGCTGTTTTTTCAATAACGCCTGAATCTTTCATTTCATAGTACAGGTCGTTCCCTTCACGTGTCCGTTCACCAACACCAGTAAAGACGGAAATCCCTCCATGTTCTTGGGCAATATTATGAATTAATTCTTGAATTAAGACGGTTTTACCAACACCGGCACCACCGAAAAGTCCGACTTTACCACCTTTTAGATAAGGTGCTAATAAGTCAATAACTTTAATCCCTGTTTCTAAAATTTCATTACTGGTACTTAATTCATCAAATGCTGGCGCTTTTTTATGAATCCCACTACGTTCAGCATCTGCAGGGAATGGCGCTTCTAAGTCAATTGTGTCTCCTAAAACGTTAAACACACGACCCAATGTATCTTTACCAACAGGAACTGAAATTGATTTTCCTGTATCGATAACTTCCATTCCACGTTGTAAACCATCTGTCGATTCCATGGCGATAGAACGAATCACTCCATCACCTAGTTCTAAAGCGACTTCAAGTACTACTTTTTGTTTTGCTTCGCCATTTTTATAAACGACTAAAGCGTTGTTAATATCGGGTAAGGATTGATCTAATGAAAATTCCACGTCAACAACGGGACCGATTACTTGAACAATCTTTCCTGAACTCATAATTTCTTTCCTCCAGTCTTCATAAAGTCACACGCTTTGAACGTTTTTATAATTTTATAAACGTTCAAACGTAAGACTAGATTATTCTAGTGCAGCTGCACCAGCAACAATTTCTGTAATTTCTTGGGTAATCGCCCCTTGACGAGCACGGTTATAAGAAATTGTTAAATCGCTAATAATATTTTGCGCATTGTCAGTGGCTGTTTTCATGGCGGTCATCCCAGCAGCATGTTCTGCTGTTTTCGCATCAATGATCGCCCCATAAATTAAGCTTTCTGCATATTGTGGTAATAATTGATCCAAGATTGCTTCAGGTGAAGGCTCTAAAAGATATTCTTGTTCGTAAGAGGTCGCCTCTGATGGATCTAAATCAGTAATTGGCAACATTTTTTCCACACGAAACTGACTCGTTAGTGAGTTAACGTGGTGATTATAACAAACATACAATTCATCAAACACTTCGTTTTGGTACATAGTCGTTGCCGTTGTCACAATCTTACGGACTTCTTCAAACGTTGGTTGATCCGTTAAGCCTCTTAGCTCATAGGAAACATCGATTCCGCGTGCTTTAAAGAAATCCGCCCCTGTACCACCAATGGCGATTAAGGCATATTCTTTATTAGAATCATGGTCTTCTTGAATCATACTCATGGTTTGTTTTAAGATTGAGCTATTGTAGCCACCAACTAACCCTTTATCAGAAGTGATAACGATATAGCCTGTTTTTTTGACAGGTCGTTGTGCTAACATCACATGATAGCTCCCTTCACTAAGAGAAGATTGTTCTGTTTCACGTAATTCACTTAACTGAGCAGCTACTAAATGCGTAACGACACTACGAATTTTTGAAGAATATTCTTGAAAGCTTTTAGAGGCGCCTTCTGACTTGGTCAATTTGGCTGCAGAAACCATTTGCATCGCTTTGGTAATTTGGCTTGTCTTTTTTGTTGATGCAATGCGTTGTTTGATTTCGTTTAATGAAGCACCCAATGTCGCTCACCTCTCTTATGCGTTATCGATTTTTTCTAAAGCTTCTTTGGCTGAATCTCCGCTATTGTTTGCCGCTGCAAACATTTCAGAAAACTCTGTAATCGCTGCATCTAATGCATCAGTATCTGGTAAGTCTTTCGTAGTACGAATGGTTTCCAATAAGTCTGCATGTTTGCCATCAAAATAATCGAATAAATCTTGTTCAAAGTGTAAAATTTTATCTACGCTCACGCTATCTAAAAAGCCGTGTGTTAACGCATATAAAATTAAGACTTGTTTTTCTACAGGCAGTGGCGCATGTAGTTTTTGTTTTAAAATTTCTACCGTACGACGACCACGGTTTAATTTAGCTTGTGTTGCCGCATCTAAATCAGAGCCAAATTGTGTAAAGGCTTCTAACTCACGGTAACTAGCTAAGTCTAAACGAAGCGTTCCGGCAACTTTTTTCATTGCTTTGATTTGCGCTGATCCTCCGACACGAGAAACAGATAACCCAGCATCAACGGCTGGACGAGTGCCTGCATAGAACAAGTCGCTTTCTAAGAAAATTTGTCCATCAGTGATTGAAATAACGTTTGTTGGAATATAAGCAGAAATATCGCCTGCTTGTGTTTCAACGAATGGTAAGGCTGTCATTGAACCGCCACCTAATTCATCACTTAATTTAGCTGCACGTTCTAATAAACGTGAGTGTAAATAGAAGACATCCCCTGGATAAGCTTCACGACCTGGTGGACGGCGTAATAGTAGAGAAAGTTCACGATAAGCCACGGCTTGTTTTGATAAGTCATCAAAAATAATTAAGACATGTTTGCCGTTATACATGAATTCTTCACCCATTGCAGTTCCTGCATATGGTGCAATGTAAAGTAATGGTGCTGGTTGTGAAGCCCCTGCAGTCACAACGATTGTATAATCTAAGGCACCAAATTTACGAAGTGTTTCTACTTGGTTACGAACAGTAGATTCTTTTTGACCAATCGCTACATAAATACAAATTACATCTTGTCCTTTTTGGTTAATAATTGTATCAATTGCAATCGATGTTTTCCCTGTTTTACGGTCTCCAATAACTAATTCCCGTTGTCCACGACCAATTGGTACTAGAGCATCAATGGCTTTTAAGCCAGTTTGCATTGGTTCAGCAACAGATTGACGTTGCATAACACCGGGAGCTGTTGCTTCCACAGGACGTGTTTTGTCTGTTTTAATTTCGCCTAAACCATCTAACGGTTGACCTAATGGATTAACAACACGGCCAATCAAAGCTTCCCCAACGGGTACTTCCATGATTTTGCCTGTGCGTTGTACTTTATCTCCTTCACGAATGGTTTCAAAATCGCCAAGGATAATAATCCCTACATCATTTGTTTCTAAGTTTTGTGCCATTCCGTATGAACCGTTTGAAAACTCAACAAGTTCTCCACTCATGGCATTTTCTAAACCGTGGGCGCGGGCAATTCCGTCACCGACGTAAGTGACTGTTCCAACTTCTTCAACAGCAAGCTGTTGTTGATAGTTTTCGATTTGTTCTTTAATCAAGGCACTGATTTCTTCTGCTTTGATAGCCATTCAATTCACCTCTTTGTAGTCCTAAAGATTATTTTAATAACTTCTGCTGCATATGTTCTAATTGTTTGCGGATGCTGCCATCGATTACTTGATGGTTTGCTTCAATAACCACTCCGCCGACAATTGACGGGTCAATTAAATTGACTAAATGCGCTTGTTCATACCCTAATAATTGGGCAGCTTTTTCTTCCATTGCTTGATGTTGTTCTTTTGATAAAGGAATGGCTGTTGTCACTGAACCCAAAATTAGTCCTTGGTGCTCATCATAACGTCGTTCATATTCATCAATCATCAAGAGCAGATCGTACATGCGACGATATTCGTAAACCACTCGCAAAAAGTTTTGCATCATTTCACTAAAACCTGTTACTAGTTTTTCCATGATGCTGTCTTTTTCATAAGGCTCTAAGCGATCATCACTTAAAATATCGCCAATACCAGGTACTTGGTGATAGACTTCGCGAAGCGTCAATAATTCTTGATAAATTGCTTCAGCTTGGTTCTTTTCAACTGCCAACTCAAACAAAGCCTTGCCGTAGCGTTTACCAACTGTATATTTATCTAGTTTCATTTGCTTTACCTAAACTTTCAATATAAGAATCAATCAATGCTTCATGTGCATCTGGTGTTAATTCTTTATTTAAAATTTTGGCTGCAATTTGAAGAGAAAGATCTGCCACTTCATTTTTTACTGAAGACAATGCTTCTTCACGTTCTTGAGAAATATCTGTCCGAGCTTTTTCGCGTAAGCGAGTAACTTCCGCAGTTGTTTCTTTTAATGTTTTTTGGCGAGTCTGTTCTCCACTTTCTTTCGCGTTTTTAATAATTTCAGCTGCTTCTGATCTGGAAGAAAGTAATTGTTGTTGACGTTCTTTTTCCATTTTCGCTGCTGCTACGCGAGATTGTTCTGCAGAGTCTAAATCGTTGGCAATTTTTTCTTCACGTTGTGTCAAAATATCTACGATTGCTCCCCATGCATATTTCTTTAATAAGAGCATCAAGATTAAAAATGCACCACTGACAACAATCATCGTGCCTAGTGTGGTACTAGGAGCCGTTTCACCGACTACCAATGTAGTAAGTAGCATGAAGTCTCAACTTCCTTTCCTGCAAAAATCGATTTAGCTTCTTCAACTGCTTTATCACCAGCTATTGAAAAGGCTAAAGATAGAAGAAAGCAGTGACGGTCCCGATAATAATCAGCGTCCTGCCTCCATTTTATTGCTTATCTGAATAAAAGTAATAAAGAAACAACGACACCTAAAATTGGCACAGCTTCGATTAAAGCGACCCCGATAAACATTGTTGTTCTTAATTGACCAGACATTTCTGGTTGACGAGTCATTGACTCGATTGTTTTTGAAATAACTTGTCCGTTACCGATAGCGGCTCCGATAGCTGAACCGAAAATTGCAATTGCTGCTGCGATAAAATTTAATCCTTCCATTGTGTAAAATCCTCCTAAAAGATAATTTTTGTCCTTCGTATTTCTTGATTATTCTTCTGTTTCAATTTTGTGTGACATATAAACCATTGAAAGTGTCACAAAGATAAACGCTTGGATACATCCAATAAAGATTGAGAATGCTACCCAAATCATTTCTAGCGGAATTGCTAGTGGGATAACCCATAATCCAACGCTTGCTACGGTTCCAGCAATCAAGCCCAATAGAACTTCGCCGGCAAAAATGTTTCCGTACAAACGCAAGCCTAATGTTAATAGATTCGTGAATTCTTCCATTAATTTTACCGGTAGTAAGAAACCAACGGGTCTTAAATAACTATTAACTAGATAGCCTTTAAAACCAAAGCGTTTCATACCAAAGAAGTGTGTTAAGACAATCATCATCATCGCTAACGTTAAGGTTACGATTGGATCGGCGGTTGGACTTTTCCAAACGCTGAGATCGTCGCCCACAACGATTTTTGTAACGAGACCCAAGATGTTTGAAACAAGTACAAACATGAAGAGGGTAAACGCCATTAAATGAAAATTGCTCACTTCTTTACGAGGTAAATTGTCTGTAATGATTCCACGAATAAAATCCACTAACCATTCGATGACCGTTTGTTTGCCTTTAGGTCGTAGCTTCATATTTCTCGTACAAGCATAGACAAAGGCGAAAACAATGATACACGTCAACAGCACCATCAAAACAATGGTTCCATCAAACCAAATTGGTCCGATATTGAAGAGTAATTTCTTCTCTTCCAAATCAATTCACCTCTTTTCCAACAATCTTTCAGAAGTTTCATCCTACTCCTGAGTGATAATCCCTGGCAAAGCTATCGTACCACCACTTGTTGATAATTTACAAATAGTTTACTTTTAAAATTTCATGTGTTGAAAATTGGTTGGAAAACCTTTTCCATAAACCAATCTAATGCAGGGTGGTACTGCTTTCCGAAGCGATTAAAAAATGAATCATTTACATTCATTTACTCAACACTTACCAGATTTTACACCTAATCCGAAGAAAGGCAAGCAAATATGCGAAAAAGAATAAATTTACATTTTTAACGTCGGTTATTTTTTAATGTTCGGCTGATTTGTCGGTCAACTTCCTTACGTTTCAAGTCTTCACGCTTGTCGTACTGCTTTTTCCCTTTAGCTAAACCAATCAAAACTTTGGCATAGCCGTCTTTAATATAGACCTTCAAAGGTACTAATGTGATACCTGTATTTTTGGTTTCGCCGATTAACTTATTAATTTGTTTTTTGTGTAATAATAATTTTCTGGTACGTAATGGGTCATGATTAAAAATATTGCCCTGTTCATATGGACTAATATGAACATTATACAAAAAGGCTTCTCCGTTTCGAATTCGTGCAAAACCATCTTTTAAATTGATACGACCATTTCGAATAGATTTGATTTCTGTTCCTTGTAAAACAAGCCCAGCTTCAACCGTATCGATAATTGAATAATCATGTCTAGCTTTGCGGTTTTGTGCGATTAATTTTCCTTCCCCTTTTGGCATAAGCGACCTCCTCTACTTCTTCTTTTTCCCTTTTT
This sequence comes from Enterococcus sp. DIV1316a, assembly GCF_050536915.1. Classification (NCBI taxonomy): domain Bacteria; kingdom Bacillati; phylum Bacillota; class Bacilli; order Lactobacillales; family Enterococcaceae; genus Enterococcus; species Enterococcus sp. DIV1316a. Next base: position 2,095,340 of record NZ_CP172913.1, read on the forward strand.
TATTTTTTTGTTTCATTGCTTCTTTATAAAAAGGTTGTTTTTTGCCTTTGCCTTTTTTCTTATTTTTCTTTTTCTTACCATCAAATGATTCATCTTTTTTATTTCTTCGTTGATTATTTGAACGAGTTGAAGAATTGGCTTTACCTTTTTTACGTCCTTTTGGTCCTTCGACTGGCGCGACTTCCTCAGCTGAAATCAATTCAAAATCAACTTCTCTTGTTTCTGGATCAGCTTTTTCAACACGGATTTGAACTTTCTGACCAATTTTCAAAGTCATTCCCGTCCGTTCACCAACTAACGCCATATGATTTTCAATAAAGTGGAAATAATCTTGTTTTAAGTTGTTCACGTGAATTAAGCCTTCTATTGTATTAGGCAGTTCCACAAAGATACCAAATTTTGTGACTGAGCTGATAATCCCGTCATACGTTTCTCCCACTTTATCTACCATAAATTCGGCTTTCTTCATGGCGTCCACTTCACGCTCTGCATCAACTGCGCGACGTTCCATACTTGAACTATGGTTGGCAATTTCTGGTAATGCTTCGTTCCATTTTTCTTGATTTTTTTCAGATTGATCTTGGCTATAGCTGCGAATCAAACGATGCACAATTAAATCTGGATAACGACGTATTGGTGAAGTGAAATGCGTATAATATTCAGCAGCCAACCCATAGTGTCCGTAGTTGTCTTCTGAGTATTTCGCTTGTTGCATACTTCTTAGCAACATCGTATTGATAACCACTTCTTCCGGCTTATTTTCAACTTGCTCTAAAACTTTTTGTAAATCTTTCGGTGAAATGTTTTCTTTTGTTCCTTTAACAAGAATGCCAAGTACTGCAGCGAAATCAAAGAAACGTTGCATTTTTTCTTCTTTTGGTTGTTCATGAATCCGATAAATAAATGGCAGTTTTAAGTCATGATAATGACGCGCCACAGTTTCATTCGCTGCCAACATAAAGGATTCAATTAATCGTTCACCCACGCCACGCGTGCGTAAAAGAATATCTTGGGGATGACCATTTTCATCAACTAGGACTTTGGCTTCACGATCTTCAAAAGAAATCGCACCACGGCGCATACGCATCTCTTCTAATATATGGTGCAGCTCGCCCATCTCTTTAAACATGGGAACTAGCTCTTTGTAGCGTTCTAACGTTTCAGGTTTTTGCTCTTCTAAAATTTCATTGACTGCTGTATAGGTCATTCGCTCCGTTGTTTGGATTACACTTTGGAAAATTTCATGCGAAATAACTTCTCCTTCTGGTGTAATTTCCATCTCACAACTCATGGTTAAACGTGGAACATGTGGGTTTAGCGAACAAATACCATTTGATAATCGCTGCGGAATCATTGGCACAACACGGTCTGTCAAATAGACACTTGTGCCGCGTTCATACGCTTCCATATCCAATTGGCTTCCTTCAGTTACATAATAAGAAACATCTGCAATATGCACCCCTAAAAAGAAATTGCCATTTGCTAACTTTTGTACCGTTACTGCATCATCTAAATCTTTCGCATCTTCTCCATCAATCGTCACAATCAACTGATCACGTAAATCCCGACGACCGACTAAATCGCTTTCTGCAATAGTTTCTGGTACTTGGTCCGCTTCAGCCAAAACTTCATCAGGAAATGCTGTGGGAATTCCATGAGCCACCACGATTGATAAAATATCCATTCCTGGATCATTTTTATGACCAATCACTTGTTTGACTAGTCCTTCCATACTCGTTGGATATTCTTGATCTGGATAATAGGTAATTTCAGCAATGACAATGCTACCATCTACTGGCTTAATCCCTTCAGGTGCAATTGATACAGTATACTGATTCAATTTCTTATCTTTGGGAATCATGTAGCCATACAGTCCCATTTCTGCCATTTCTTCTTCACTATATGCCACAAATTCTCCGACAACTTGGCTCACTGTTCGCTCTTTAATTTCTTTGACTTTACCTTCTGCGCCGCGATCTGAAAAAGGATCCGCATGTTGGATCACGTCGATTAAAACCGTATCTCCATCCATTGCAAAGTTCGTTGCCTCTTTAGGAATGTAAACATCTGGTTCTTCAGGATCGATGGTCACGAAACCAAAGCCTCGTTCATTTGCACGAAACGTTCCTTCTATTAATAAGTCTTTCATTGGTAACAGGACTTTGCCTTTTTTGTTGAAACTAACTGACTTTTCTCGTTCCATTTGTGCAATGGTTTGCACTAAAATTTTAAAATCTGAACTTTTTTCTAAATTCAAGCCTTGTGCAATTTCTTCCATTGAAAAGCTTTTCTTTTTTTGGCTTTCCATGAAATGTAAAATTTGCTCTTTAATTGTTTGTTTTGTCATTATTTCTCCTCATTCCAAGGTAGTGTTGCTAAAAATTGCACCACATCTTGCTCTAATTGTTTGTGTTCTCCACTCACCGTAATGACATGTCCGCTATTTGGGTACCATTGTAAGGTCACACGTGCTTGTGTTAGCGCTTGGGCCGTTTGATAGACGCCCATTGGCTCAATCATTTCATCTTTGCCAGCTTGCGCTAAGAAAAGAGGTGCGTGGATTTTGTTTAGTTTGTCTGCCGTCTGACTAGCAATTGTTTCAATCGCTCCTAATTGTTGTTTGACTCGTTGCTCAATCGATTGCAACCGGCTTTGTTGTTCCTCTGCAGGAACTTCTGCGATTTTCATCACGTTTTCTGCGTATAATACGAAATTTTCTGGGACTTTATTTTCGACAGGGTAGATCGGTGAACAGAAAAATCCACCACCAATTAATCCTGTTAATTGTTCCGTTAATGCATGCATACTGAAAATCCCGCCCATTGATAAACCAAAAATGGCAATTTCTTGGTAGCCTCTTTCTCTCAAAAAAGCGACTGCTTCTTGTGTATCTTGCCACCATTGTTCCGTTGTTTGATCTAAAATATCTTCAGGAACTAGCGTGCCATGTCCTGAAAAATTAGGCGAATAGACAGTATAATTTTCTTTTTCTAAACGTCTGCTTAACATCCGTACATCATTACTGCTGCCAGAATAAGCATGTAATAAAAGGACCGCCCGTTTTCCTTTTTCTGAAAATAACGGCTTCGGTAAATTGATTTTTTTTGCCACTTCGCTCACCTCAGCTTCATTCTATCATATTCTCAAAAGAAAACCTTCCGAAATGATAAGTTTCAAAGACTTTTTCAGAAAGAAAAAGAACAGAAAAATAAGTGTCCGCACTCATCTCTCTGTTCTAAACTTGTCATTTTAAAAGATTACGTACTTATTTTGAAGATAAGAACGCCAAAACAAATAATAAAATCATCCAAATTGCGCCAAGAACTGCTGTTGAGCGTTGCATAACAGCTTCAAAACCGCGCGCTTTTTGCTTCCCAAATAATTTATCTGCACCGCCAGTGAAGGCACTTGCTGCACTGTTTTGTTTGCTTGGTTGCATCATAACAGTAATGACGATTAAAACAGATAAAATGATGACCAACGTTAAGATTAGATTATACATGCGTTAATTCTCCTTTTTATACAAATATGCGAAATTCATCTACTTTAATGTAGCATATTTTATCTGTAAACACCAGTGAAATTTAATGTCTTTCCTTATTTGTCTCTAATAACAACAGCCGCAAGTAGGAATCAGATTTCTACTTGCGGCTGTTGCTAGTTTCTTCTTTATTTTCTCAATACGTCTCCGTATTCAGGTTTAGTATCAAATTCTTTTTTGGCAAATGGACATAGCGGAATAATTTTTTTATGCTCTTTTCTCGCTTTTTCAACACCTGCTAAAACAAGTTTTTCAGCTAATTTTTGTCCACGATAAGTTGGATCAACAAACGTATGATCAATAATCATCATGCTTTCGCCAGCATCTGACCAAGTCATTTCACCAATTTCTTGGTTTTCATCGTTATATAGAGCAAAACGATTGTTTTCTTCTTTAATTTGCATATTCGTTCCCTGCTTTCCGAATATATTTTAGAGCACCACTTGGACATGAATCTACCACAATCATGTCATTTTCAACACTTCCGTTATCTGGAATAATCCATGGTTTCCGACCAACTTCAAAGACTTCTGGATTTCCGCGAACACAATTACCAATATGTTTACAAATATCTTTATTATAAAAGATATCAATTCCTTCCCCCGTATATTTACGGTAGCCTTCTTTTAATAGTTGTTCTTCCGTGACTGGTTGCCCATCTATTTGGTTTCCTTTCATTGCACAATCTCTCCCCTGTAACTTATTAATATTAAAAACGTACCTTTATTTTACCACTAAGCTGGACATTCAGGCAATTAATTGTTCCACCTTACTTGCCAATTCGACGAGCACGCAAAGCAGATAAGATTGACACAGTGTCCACGACTTCTTGTAGCATAGCCCCGATTAGCGCCGGAATGATCCCGGTACTAGCAATTAGCATTAGTAAAACGCAGATAAAAATTCCGATTAATACAGATTGTTTGGCAATTTTCATGGTATCTTGGGCAATTTCGACCGCTTGGCTGACTTTACTTAAGTCATCTTTTAAAATAACAACGTCAGCAGTTTCACTAGCCGCAGTAGCTCCATGAGCGCCCATAGCAATACCTACGTCTGCAGCAGCAAGCGAAGGTGCATCATTTACACCATCCCCTACCATGATGACTGGATGGTTTTCTTTGGGCAATTCTTTTAGAATAGTTAACTTATCTTGTGGTAAACATTCCCCATGTACTTCGGTAATTCCTACTTCTGCAGCAATCGTTTCTGCGACGGATTCTTGATCCCCCGTCAGCATTAAAATTCGTTGAAGATGTAATTGGTGTAATTTTTCCATAGTCTCTTTTGCTTCTGGTCGTACTGTGTCTGTAAAAGTAATTCGGCCTAAATATGTGCCATTACGTGAAATATGAATAGTCGTTTTATCAATTTTTTCAGTTGCTTGAGACTCTTGTGTCACAAAATTCTTTTTACCTACCCGTATCTCAGCACCATCCACAAATGCCTTCACGCCAGCACCAGAAACTTCCGCTAGATCTGTAATATTTTTTAATGGGACATCTTGCTTTCTGGCATAAGCAACAATTGATCTAGCTAAAATATGACTTGATTCTTGTTCCACGCTTGCTGCCAATCCCACTAATTCAGCAGCAGTTATTTCAGCATTGATTGGTTGGACTTGATCAACAGAAAGTTGTCCTTGCGTAATCGTGCCTGTTTTATCAAACGCAATCGTTTTTGCAGAAGCTAATTTTTCGACCATCGTTCCCGATTTAATAACGACCCCATGACGACTTGAACGACCCATCCCTGCCACTAAAGCAATTGGGGCAGATAGAATTAAAGGACACGGCGAAGCAACCACTAAGACTTCCGCAAAACGTGTCGGACTTTTTGAAACAAACCAAGCAACACCTGCAATTAAGTAGGCAACTAGTGTAAAAGGTACCGCATAGCGGTCTGCTAAACGTACAAAATGAGCTGGACGTGCCGCAGATTCTTTCACTAAGTTCACAATTGTTTGATATTGACTGTCTGCTACAGTTTTTTCAGCAACCATTTTCAAAGAGCCATCACCATTCACGGAACCCGACATTAATTCATCCCCAGGATTTTTTTCAATTGGTTTTGATTCTCCTGTTAATGAAGATTCATCGACTGTTGATGTCCCGGTTTTTACCAAGCCATCAACTGGAACTAGTTCCCCTGGTTTTACTACTAATTCATCGCCAACATTGATTTCCTCAACAGAAACATCTTCTAAATTTTCGCCATTCAAGCGATGAGCTTTTTGTGGCGAGTTATCCAATAATGACTTCAGCTCTTGGTTAGCTTTTCCAGCAGCATAGTCTTCTAATGAATCACCACCAGTCAACATAATTAAAATCATCAAACTGGCCCAGTATTCTCCCACAGCTAAGGTTGCAACGATAGCGGTAATCGCTAAAATATCGACACCATATTTTCCTTCACGTAAGGTTTGAATCATTTCCCAGAACATCATTAACGCCATTACAGAACCTGTTATTAAAATAATACCATACGCCCAATTCGGCTGATGTAAAATAAATTCAAATAATAATGCCAAAACTCCTGTTATAATTGTAATCCCCAATTTTGTTACATGCTTCATCTCTTTTTCTCTCCCATCATTCACTTTACATTATTGAGCGTACCTTTTCTGTTTTGAAAAAGAAAGTGAAAACGCCTAAATGAAAACGACTTTCATTATCATAGGATAGTTGCTGTAGCAACGTTTACTTTCTGAAAAGTAGTTATGTAAAAAAAACACAGACCATCGTTCATTCGCCGATGGTCTGTGTTTTTATTTCCAAAAATCATCAAAAATTGTAATGGGTAAATGCCGTTTGTGTTGTCCTTTTTTATACCAGTTTTCAATTGTTTGTTGATCTGTTTCCGAGACTTTTTTGCCTTCCAAATAGTCATCAATGGCATCATACGTGACACCTAAGGCAACTTCATCTGCAACTAACGGTTTGTCATCTTCTAGATCAGCTGTTGGTATTTTTAGATACAAGGCTTCTGGTGCCCCAAGTTCTTTCAGCAAAGCTTTTCCTTGGCGCTTATTTAAACGAAATAACGGTAAAATATCCGCTCCGCCATCGCCATATTTGGTGAAGAAAGCTGTCACATTTTCGGCTGCGTGGTCTGTGCCAATTACTGCGCCAGCATTTTCGCCAGCTACTGCATATTGTGTAATCATACGTTGACGTGCTTTCATGTTCCCTTTATTAAAATCGCTAATTTGAACGCCAGCGTTTTCTAGCGAACCAACCATTGCATCCACTGCTGGTTTAATATCCACTCGTAAAGAAACATCTGGCTGGATAAAGGCTAGCGCGGCTTGTGCATCAGCTTCATCTGCTTGCTCACCATAGGGAAGGCGAATCGCAATAAATTGATACGACATATCTCCTGTTTCTTCGCGCATTTCAGTCATCGCTAATTGTGCTAAGCGCCCAGCTAATGTTGAATCTTGTCCGCCACTAATTCCCAAGACAAAGGTTTTTAAAAAAGGATGTTTAGTTAAATAAGCTTTCAGAAAATCAATACTTTTACGAACTTCTTCTTTTGGATCAATTGTCGGTAAAACACCTAACTCTTGAATGATTTTTTCTTGAAGTGTTGTCATTTCTAAGCCTCCTTATTCACCGTTTCCGTTAAATGTTTAACGTCTTTACGCACTTTTTCCAATAAATTCATTTTGTGGTTCCAACAATCTGTTGAAAGGTCCACTGGATATTTCTGCGGATTCAAGTCCCGCTTGTATTCTTCCCAAAGTGAATCTAAATTTTCTTTTGCATATTGTTTAATTTCATCTAAAGTTGGTAATTCATACACACGTTTTCCTTCAACGAAAATATCTTGGAGTACTGGCCGTGCTTCAAAATCACGGACATACTTATTAATAAAGGTATGAACGGGATGGAACATATAAATTTCTTCTTCTTGGCGAGGATCTTCGTTCCAAAGTGTCACATAGTCCCCTTCTGACTTTTTATCAGATTTACGTGTAATGCGCCAGACTTGTTTTTTTCCTGGTGTTGTCACTTTTTCAGCATTGCTAGATAGTTTAATGGTATCTTTCATTTGACCATCTTCACCTTCAATTGAAACTAATTTAAACACCGCTCCTAAAGCCGGTTGATCATAGGCGGTAATCAGCTTGGTACCCACGCCCCATACATCAATTTTTGATTTTTGCATTTTTAGATTCAAAATCGTATTTTCATCTAAATCGTTCGATGCATAAATTTTTGCTTCAGTAAAGCCTGCTTCGTCCAGTTGTTCACGAACTCGTTTAGAAATATAAGCCATATCGCCACTATCAATCCGCACGCCTAGGAAATTAATTTTATCCCCCATTTCTCGAGCTACTCGAATTGCGCTTGGCACTCCCGCTTTCAAAGTATCATACGTATCAACAAGGAAAACGCAATCCCGATGTGTTTTGGCATACGCCATGAATGCTTCATAATCATTTCCATACGACTGAACCAATGAATGGGCATGAGTCCCACTAACCGGAATACCAAAAATTTTACCAGCACGAACATTACTTGTCGCGTCCGCCCCACCAATATAGGCGGCTCTTGTGCCCCAAATGGCAGCATCTAATTCTTGTGCCCGGCGTGTTCCAAATTCCAATAAAGGATCATCGCCTATCACGGATTTAATTCGAGCCGCTTTTGTCGCAATTAATGTTTGGAAATTCACCATATTTAGCAAGGCAGTTTCTACCAATTGACATTGTGCCAAAGGACCTTCAATTTGAATTAACGGTTCGTTATTAAAAACCAAATCCCCTTCTAAAGCAGAGCGTACAGTACATTTAAATTCAAAATTTGCTAAATACGTCAAGAAATCTTCTGGATATTCTTCAACTTCTCGGAGATATGCAATATCAGATTCTGTGAACGTTAAATTTTCGAGATAATTGACCAAACGTTCTAAGCCTGCAAAAATTGCGTAGCCATGATTAAAGGGCATCTCTCTAAAGTAACATTCAAAAACAGCATGTAAATCTGCTCTCCCTAATTCCCAGTACGTTTGCATCATATTGATTTGATACATATCTGTATGCAATGTCAAACTATCATCTGCATATGTATAGTCCATCGTTTTCTACCTCTATTCTTTGTATTAAAAACTTGTTTATATTATAACAAAAAAATTTTTTTTAGCCTAAAATCTGCTTAGACCTCTTTTTCTTTAAAAATGAAAAATTTACTGAAGAAATAATTTAAAATCACTACTACAACTTGTGTAATCATTTTCGCCCAAAACGATGAAAAATGAATGCCATCAATTAGGAGAATCATTAAACCCATATCAGCCACAAAAGATAAAATTCGGTACCAATAAAATAAGCCCATTTCTTTAAAAAAACCAGCTATGCTTTCATGCTTACTTGCGAATACCCAATATTTATTCGTGAAAAAGGCAAATAGAACAGATAAAAACCAACTAATTGTGTTACTTATCTTGTAATCCAGCCCTAACACATTTTGACAAACAAAAAATACAACTAAGTTGACGACAGTCGTTGCACCACCAAAAAATAAATAAGCCAGTACTTCTCGGTATTTACGAAATAATTCTTTCAATTTTCACGCATCCTTTCAACTAATCATTTTATCAAACTTCGGCAAGAAAACCTATCTATTTTGTGTAAAGACACAATTCTCTTGCTAATTTTACTATTTATTAAGTATTTATGAAAAACATAGTAAGAGAAGAGGAGAAGTTCATCCATGGATGAACTTCTCCTCTTCTCTTCGTCTAATAATATATGACTCCATCAACCAATAAGTTAAATCAGCATTAGTCCTTTAGCTTAGGAAGTGCTATCGTTTGTCCTTCGGTTAATACAGAATACGTTAAGTCATTTGTCTGCTTGAGGGCGGTTAAGGAATAGCCCGTTTTTTTAGCAATTTTTGCGAGTGTCTCTCCTCTTTTTACTTCATAATACTCAGTAGACTCTGTTTTTGAGTCATTCGCTTTACCATTTGATTGCTCTGCTGTCTTCAAAGCATTAGTCACCGATTTACTGATTATTAGTGATTGAAGTAACGCTTGTTCTTTCGGTTCTAGAGAAGTCGCCGCTGTATGCTGAGGAATCGTGATTTTTTGGCCAATATAAAACATTTCTTGAGTCTTTGAATTTTGTTTTAAAATGGCTGTTGCTGACACACCAAACGTCTGGCTAATGGTGGCGAGAGAATCTCCTTTGCTTACTTCATAGATGACTGCTTCTTTTTTTAGCTGTTCTTTGACTGCTTCCTTATCAAACGAAGGTTTCTTTTCTTCTGCCAAATTAGTCACTACTGGTTTCTTCTTTTCTTGATCGTATTCAGTTAATTGATAGGTTTCAATCAACGCGTTTAATTTTTTATCGTAATATGTATCCGTTGCATAACGACCTGTTAAAAATTTTGTTGCCTGCTGATAATTCGTCGTGTTTGCTTTCAAAACGCCGTGATAAAACGTTGGATTACCAGCCAGCCCATTGATGATTAATTTACTATAGTCTGTTAATGACTCTTTATAGGATGGATACTGACGAAAATCGGCATGAATGGTGGTCATCTTCCCTTTACCATCATCTTCTTGTGTGGGAAAGCTGACACTTTGACCTTGATAAGCGCCTTTAATGCCAAACAAATTATAATTAGGCGGCGCTGCTAACGCACTATTGCCCGAGCCACTTTCTAAAATAGCTTGAGCTATCATGACAGAAGCGTATAGATCATGTTGCTGACCAATAACTCGTGCTTCTTCACCGATTTTTCTAATAAACTCAGAAGTAGAAGCATTCTCTTGGACAACAAAATTTGCCTCGGCTTGTTGTTGAATTCCTGCTTGCTTTTCCTTTTCTTGACTATTGTCTATCTCTGAATGTACCAACGGCTCTTTGGTCTTTTCAGTTAATGTAGAATTTTGTGGTTCCTGATTATGAGGCGGCTTTTCAGTGAGTGCTTTACGCTCTTCAGACGCTGGTTGCTCACTTTGTAACGATTCGGTTGGTTTAGTACTAGCAATTGGCTTTTCTTGTGGCGGTAAACTATTTTCAGATTCTAATGGTTCCACATTATTTTCTGGATGGTCACTGCTGTAATTTTGTGTTGAACTTTCTTGTTGTTCAGACGAACTTATTATTGTTTCGTTCAGCGTTGAAGAAGTAAGGGTTCCTTGGTCTTGATTGGCTTGGTCCGCTCTTTTTTCTTCCAGCGATAGCTGTCGACTTTCGTCCCTCGTTTCGGTCTCTTCTTGAGCGATTAATGGTTCCGAATTGTAGTAACTGGCGCCCGCATAAATCCCTAAAATTCCAATACATACCAACTTCAAATATCTTGCCTTTCTTTTTTTCATCGCATTTCTCCTTCATTTACCTCTTTATTTCTGCTAATAACTGCTCTATCTGTTGGTACGTTCCTGTTGATTCATTCTTGATTGTCAGCATTTGTTCACAATAAGCTTGATACTCTCTTGCCACTTGCTTCATGCGTGTTAAAGTTGCTAAACGTTGTTCCATCTCTTCATGAACTGTTGCAACTTGTTGGTTAGCTTGGGCAATTGTTTCTTTTGCTTGACGTTTGGCTTCTAATAAGACTTCGCCAATTTCTTTTTGAGAAAGCGTAACGGCTGTGTCTAAATTCTCTTCACTGGTCTGTCTCTGTTGCATCTTTTCTTCAGACAATTGTTTCTGTAAAGAAGTGATAGTTGCTTCTTTATCACTTAACGTTTCTTTAAGCTGTTTAAGTTGCACATCTTTTTCGACTACTTGTTTTTGTAATGCTTCCACTTCATTGGTTCGCATTAATAATTGCTCCGTTAGCTTTTTAATGGATTGCTGATATAATTGATTTTCTTCTTCTAGTTTTTCAACAAAAGAAAATGACTCTTCTGACAGTTCAGTCGGCACTTGTTGCTGGACCTGCTTTACTTTTGCAGCTTGCTCTTTTGCATAAACGACCTCGTCATCAAAGCTTGCTTCCTCTGTTACCTTTGGTTGTGCTTTCATCGATTGTTCATTTTCAAAATCCGGCATCTTCTCATACTCCTCATCTTCATTGTTTTTAGTCAAAAATTGCCACATCTTTTTCTCCCCCTTCTTACCTTTTACACCGTTAACATATAGCCTTTTGAACGAATTGTTTTGATATATTGTGGTTTGTTCACATCTTGTTCAATTTTTTTACGCAAATGGAAAATCACATTAGCGACACGATATTTTCGTTCATTCGCAGTATCTTTCCAGACATTTTTGTAGAGTTCTTCATATGTAATTGTTTGTCCTGCGTGTTTGTATAAATACTCTATTGTGAAAAATTCCAATTTTGTTAAAAGAATTTCTTCTCCACTTCCCAAGCAAACACTCAAATTTGGCGCAATTAAATACAATCTCTCAGAAAGATTCTTAGTAACTGTTTGTTCCTCGTTTGCAATAGCTAATTTAGGATAAAAACGTCTTTTTACACGTTGCAATAAATTACTCATGCTTAACATGCATTCTTGACGATCATAAGAATGATCAAAAACGCCATCTGCACCTAATTGTAAATAAATAATTCGATTGACTTTACTAATTACTTCTGTCCGAGAAAATAACCAAATCGGTAAATCTGACTGCTTGCGAATCGTCATTAATAACTCACAACAAGTATTTACTTGCTGGTGGTCAGTAACTTCAATCACTAATCCATCAATATGGTGCAAATGAAGAAGTATATTTGTTCCTTGGATGATCTGACATTCTACTTGATTACTAACAAACCAATTTTGACAGTATTCTTTTGTTTCAATTGTCAAAGGAACGACACCAATTGTATATTTTTCCATTTTTCCACCTCAATCTTCCTAATATTCCCCTTCAAAATATAATAATTTTTATTTATATTCTATTAATAAATAAAAATTACCAACTACTAGTTTTCAAAAAATGATTGTTATTACTAAATTTTATCGAATAAAAACAAGGCTGTCTAGCTAAAACGAAGCCTTTAAATTATCATCTTTTTTGTTAAATGAGTAAATATTTGAGAAAATACCATAAGCAAAGATATTATTTAGATTATTTATTCTTTATGTAAAAAAAAGCTTACGATTTTTCAATCGTAAGCTTTTAGAATATTTTTTTATTTTTACATCATACCGCCCATGCCCATTGATGGATCCATCATAGGAGCTGGTGCAGCTGGTTCTGGTTTGTCTGCAACAACTGCTTCAGTTGTTAATAATAAAGCTGACACAGAAGCTGCATTTTGTAAGGCAGAACGAGTTACTTTTGTTGGGTCAACAATACCGGCTTCAACCATGTTTACCCATTCACCGTTAGCTGCATTGAATCCGATACCTAAGTCAACATTTTTTAGTTTGTCAACAATCACTGATCCTTCATAACCAGCATTTTCAGCGATTTGACGGATTGGTTCTTCTAATGCACGAACGACAATCTTGATCCCTGTTGCCACGTCGCCTTCAGCTTCCAGCGCAGCGACTTTACCAATTACATTGACAAGTGCGGTACCACCACCAGAAACCATGCCTTCTTCTACAGCGGCACGTGTTGCGTTTAATGCATCTTCAATTCGTAATTTTAATTCTTTTAATTCTGTTTCAGTTGCAGCACCGACTTTAACGACAGCAACCCCGCCAGCTAATTTAGCTAAACGTTCTTGTAATTTTTCACGATCAAAATCAGACGTTGTTTCGCCGATTTGGTTTTTAATTAAATGAACGCGGGCATCAATGGCTTCTTTTGAACCAGCACCTTCAACAATTGTTGTGTTATCTTTGTCGACAACTACTTTGCTAGCATTTCCTAAGTTTTCAATAGTTGTGTCTTTTAACTCTAACCCTAAGTCGTCAGTGATTACTGTACCACCTGTTAAAATAGCAATATCTTCAAGCATCGCTTTGCGGCGGTCACCAAATCCTGGCGCTTTTACTGCGACAACATTAAATGTACCACGGATTTTGTTCAATACTAATGTTGGTAGAGCTTCCCCATCAACATCATCCGCAATGATCAATAGTGGACGGCTTTGTTGTAGAATTTGTTCTAATAAAGGTAAGATATCTTGAATATTTGAGATTTTTTTGTCGGTAATTAAGATATATGGATTTTCTAAAACAGCTTCCATTTTATCGTTGTCAGTAACCATGTATTGAGATAAATAACCGCGGTCGAATTGCATTCCTTCAACCACATCTAATTCTGTTTCAATCCCTTTTGATTCTTCAATGGTAATTACGCCGTCGTTACCAACTTTTTCCATTGCATCAGCAATTAATTGGCCGACTTTTTCAGAACCTGATGAAACAGCAGCGACTTGTGCAATCGCTTCTTTTGAATCAACTACAGATGAAATATTGTGTAATTCTTCTACTGCTGTTTTTGTTGCTAATTCAATCCCACGGCGAATACCTAATGGGTTAGCTCCAGCAGTTACGTTTTTTAAGCCTTCACGAACAATGGCTTGTGTCAAAACAGTCGCTGTTGTTGTTCCGTCACCAGCAATATCATTCGTTTTAGAAGCAACTTCTGAAACTAATTTTGCGCCCATGTTTTCAAAATGATCTTCTAATTCAATTTCCTTAGCAATTGTTACTCCATCGTTAGTAATCAATGGTGAACCAAATGATTTTTCTAAAACAACGTTACGACCTTTAGGGCCTAATGTCACTTTCACTGTATCTGCTAATACATCTACTCCGCGTAGCATTGCTGCACGTGCATCTTCTGCAAATTTAATCTCTTTTGCCATGATTTCTTCACCTCATAATTTTTTTCTTCTATTATATTATTCTGTAAAAGTTGTTTATTATTCAACAGTGGCAATAATGTCTTTGGCTGATACAATTAAGTATTCTACGCCTTCGTATTTCACTTCTGTTCCTGAATATTTTTCAAACATTACTGTGTCACCAATTTTTACTTCCATCGGAACTTTTGTGCCATTTTCAAGCACACGACCTTCACCTACTGCGATAACTTCACCTGTTTGTGGTTTTTCTTTTGCAACGGATGCAAGAACAATTCCTCCAACAGTTTTTTCTTCTTCTTTCGCGACTCTAATTACGACGCGATCGCCTAATGGTTTTAACACAATAAATCCCTCCAAATAAAAAGTTTTCGCTTATTTTAGCACTCGATACACAAGAGTGCTAACTCACACTATTTATAATACTCATTTCACTCTAAAAATGCAAGTCTTTTCTCTCTTTTTCTTGTCAATTATAAGATACGCATTTTTTATTGCGTATTCTTTTTTCATGGAATGTTTTTCCAATCCTTTAATTCATGGTAAAATAAATTGACTACGATTGGAGGCGAATAAAATGAAACAACGTTTACTTACAGCACTAATAGCAACCTTCGTTTATTTTGTGATAGCGAATTTAGGAAATCTTGTTTTCAGTGTCACAGAAGGAATTGTTTCGACACTTTGGGAATCTCTTTTCTTTTTCTTATTCGTTTTTCTTTTATTAGGATATCGCAATAATCGTAAAAAATAATTATAGAAAGGATTAACCATGACCTTAAGAAAATCAAGTTTATTTATTTTAGTCACATACATTATCGCTTTCTTCGGGCCGTTACTTTTTTCGGGTATTTCCCCCAATGCAGCGATTAATGTGACAACTGCTCTCTACATTATTGGCGCCCTTGTAATGATTGGCATCTTTTTAAAAACAACAGAACCTTCTCCTTTAGAGGAAACAGCAACCTTGAAATCACCTATTTTTATTTTTTTACTAGGTGTTAGTGGGATTTTCATTGCCATGCTGATTCAAGGGGTTACTTTTGCCATTGAAGTAGCCATCACAGGAGAACAAGCTACTTCTCAAAATACGCAAGCTATTGTGGCGGTGATTTTGGCAAATCCTTTATTTATTTTGGCAACTACTATCGGTGGTCCGATTATGGAAGAATTCGTCTTTCGTTATGCATTTATCCATTTAATCCAGCCTTTTACAAATTTCTGGATTGCGGCTACTGTTAGTTCGGCGATTTTTTCACTCGCACATGCCGATGGTCACTTTTTTGTTTATTTCTTTATGGGATTTTTCTTTGCTCTTTTGTACAAGCAAACTGGAAAAATTTGGACCTCAATTATTGCCCATTGCGGCATGAATACGATTGTGATTATTGTTCAACTACTTTTGCATAATGGTGCAATTCAATAAGAAAAGGGCCTTCGTCTAAACGACTAGGCCCTTTTCTTTTGCTTATTCTTCTTCGTCAATCAATTCGTTGTCATGATGTAAGAAATAAATTAATGTTTGTAATTCGTTGGTTAAGTCAACATTTTGAATTAATACTTCAGGTGGCGCTACTAAACGCGCAGCCGTAAAGTTTAGAATTCCTTTAACCCCTGCTTCGGCAAGTTTGTTCACAACTTCTTGCGCTTTGCGAGCTGGAATAGTTAAAATAGCTACTTCGATTTGTTGAACACGGATTTGTTCCATCATATCTTCCATTGGATAAACCGGAATACCGTCAACAATGCGTCCCACAATATCTTCATTCACATCAAATGCGCAACTTACACGAATACTGTTGCTTTGATGGAATTTGTACTTTAATAAAGCACTTCCTAAATTACCAACCCCGATTAATGCGACATTGGTTAACTCATCTTCATTCAATGTTTTTGCAAAAAAGTTCATTAAGTTTTCAACATCATAGCCGTACCCACGTTTACCTAATTCACCAAAATATGAAAAGTCACGACGAATAGTCGCACTGTCTACTTGTACCGCTTCACTTAATTCAGTTGATGAGACTTTATTTTTTCCTGTATCATGTAACATTCTTAAGTAGCGATAATATAAAGGAAGGCGTCGCGCCGTTGCTTTTGGAATAACTTGATCTTTCACAATTGGACCTCCAATACTTTCACTTAAATCTTATCCATTAACATAATAGCAGTTTTTCACAATAAAAAGCAATTCTATGGCTCAAAAATAGCATTTTTCTTCAAAAGTTTGTGATAAAAGGTATAAACCTTCACAAAGCATTTTTTGATACGTGCTATTTTAGCAGATTTTATGCTACACTAAGGGCAATGAATTTAGAAATGAGGACTACTGATGATTTTATTACAAGCAAATCAAGTTGCCCGGCATTTTGGCTCGGAAACATTGTTTGAAAACATACATTTAGAAATTGCAACAAAAAGTCGGATTGCCTTAGTTGGTCGTAATGGTGCTGGAAAATCGACTTTTTTAAAAATCATTGCAGGCATTGATGCTCCCGATAGCGGAACCATTGCCAAAAATAAAACTGCTACGTTAGGTTATTTAGCTCAAAATACCGGTTTAGAATCAGATAAAACCGTTTGGGAAGAAATGACAAAAGCCTTTGCTGACATCCTAGAAATGGAACAGCGTATGCGAGAATTAGAAACCAAAATTAGTGAAATGGAGCCAACCACTTCCGTTTATGAAGGAATTTTAAAAGAGTACGATCAATTGCAACATACGTTTTCTGAAAAAAATGGCTACGGCTATGAAAATGAAATTCGCTCAGTCCTTCACGGCTTTGGCTTTGATGAATCCTTTTACACGAAAGATATTCAAACCTTATCTGGTGGTCAAAAAACCCGGCTTGCATTAGCAAGAATGCTTTTACAAAAACCAGACATTTTAATTCTGGACGAGCCTACAAACCACTTAGATATCGAGACGCTTTCTTGGCTGGAATCTTATTTGCCAAGCTATGCCGGCGCCCTATTGATTGTTTCCCACGATCGTTATTTTTTAGATAAGGTAGTTAATGAAGTTTATGAACTGAGCCGCAAAAAAATGACTCACTACAAAGGAAACTATTCCAAATACTTAGAGTTAAAAGCAGAACAATTAGCCAGTGAATGGAAAGCGTATGAAAAGCAACAAGAAGAAATCAATAAGTTAGAAGATTTCGTTGCCAAAAATCTGGTTCGTGCATCTACAACGAAACGTGCACAAAGTCGCCGAAAAGTATTAGAAAAAATGGACCGTTTAGACCGACCTCAAGGAGATGAAAAATCGGCGCATTTTCTTTTCGATAGTGAAAAAGTCTCGGGAAATGTTGTTTTACAAGTCGAAGATGCCGCCATTGGTTACGACCAAGAACATATTTTATCCGAACCTATTCACTTGGATATTCGTCGCAAAGAAGCCATTGCCTTAGTCGGACCGAACGGAATTGGTAAATCCACTCTCTTGAAATCAATTATTGACCGCATTCCTTTCATTAAAGGAAGTAAAACTTTTGGCACCAATGTTTCTGTAGGTTACTATGACCAAGAGCAAGCCAATTTACATGGCAATAAAACGGTCCTAGCGGAATTATGGGATGAACACCCAACCACACCTGAAAAAGAGATTCGAAGTATTTTAGGCGGCTTTCTCTTCAGTGGAGATGATGTTGAAAAAACGATTCCTTTATTAAGTGGTGGCGAAAAAGCCCGTGTGGCATTAGCAAAATTAGCGATGGATCGTGACAATTTCTTGATTCTCGATGAGCCAACCAACCACTTGGATATCGATAATAAAGAAGTTTTAGAAAATGCGCTGATTGATTATGAAGGAACCATCCTCTTCGTTTCCCATGACCGTTACTTTATCAATCGAATTGCAACAAAAGTTGTTGAGCTTTCTGAAAAAGGCAGCAAACTTTATTTAGGCGACTATGATTATTATTTAGAAAAGAAACAAGAGGAAGAAGAAATCGCTGCCCTCTTAGCTAATGAAGAAGCGGCGAAAAAACCCGAACCAGTTACAGCCAAAAATACCTTTTATCAAAACAAGGAGCAACAAAAATTACTCCGTACTTTGCAAAGAAAAATAACACAAGTCGAAGAAAATCTTGCTCAGTTAGATACGACAATTGCACAATTAGAAGCACAAATGAGTCAACCAGACATTCTAGAAAATCATGTTGAATTGCTGGCTTTAAACCAACAATTAGATGACGCTCGTCAGCAACAAGATGAACTACTTGAGCAATGGGAAAATTTCAGTTTAGAATTAGAAGAAATGGAAAATAACAATTAACGGAGGGATTCACTATGGCTTCCAAAAAAATCAGTTTAACGAAGCCCAAATATCAACAAATCGCCGTTGATGTTGCGGAAAAAATTGCAGAAGGCAAATTACATGTTGGAGATAAAATCCATGCCCGTTCCACCCTAGCTAACCAATACCAAGTGTCGCCAGAAACAGCTCGCAAAGCCATTATCGTTTTAGTTGATTTAGAAATCGTTAAAGCCAAACACGGCAGCGGCTTCTATGTGGCATCAAAAGAAAAAGCGCAGGACTTTGTGACACAATATCAAGACGTTCAAACGATTGCTGAAATTAAAGAAGAATTGCTAGATAGCGTAGCGAAACAAAAAGAAGAACTTACTCATTTTTCTAGCATTCTAGATACTCTTGTTGAACAAACAAAGCGTTTTGATTCTTTCAATCCAATGAATCCTTATTCATTAGTTTTAACAGAAGAAGCTGCTTATCTTGAGGCGACGATTAGCGAAATGAATTTTTGGCAAAACACTTCGGCAACGATTATCGCTATCAAACACAAAGAAGAGCTTTTGGTCTCACCTGGTCCATATGCAAAGATTTCGTTGAACGACACACTTTATTTTGTTGGACATGACGAATCAACCTTACAACGTGTCCAAAATTTCTTTTATCCTTAAACAAAAAAGTGACTACTTATCTTGCGGTAAATAGTCACTTTTTTTATTTATTATTTCTATTTTTCATAAAAAACCACTATAAAACCTAGTTAAAATACTGTTTTTCTTCATTTTCAGAAAGATTTTCATCTAATTTGACAAAGTGACAACTTTATAGTAGTCTGATGTAGTCACTTTTTTTAATGAGGAGGAACAATGATTTGCCAAAAGTAAAAGTAAATCACCTTACCAAGATCTTTGGTAAGAAAACCAAACCGGCACTTGAAATGATTCGTGCCAACAAAAGCAAAACAGAAATTTTAGAAAAAACGGGTGCCACAGTCGGTGTTTATGATGTAAATTTCGAAGTTGAAGAAGGCGAAATTTTCGTTATTATGGGGTTATCAGGAAGTGGGAAATCAACATTAATTCGTTTATTAAATCGTTTGATTGAACCAACTTCAGGAAATATTTATATTGATGGACAAGATATTTCTTCTTTAGATAAAGAAGGATTACGTGAAGTACGTCGAAATAAAATGAGCATGGTTTTCCAAAACTTTGGTCTTTTCCCCCATCGAACTATCTTAGAAAATACGGAATATGGTTTAGAAATTCGTGGTGTTCCTAAAGAAGAACGCCAAGCAAAAGCTGAAAAAGCCTTAGAAAATTCTAGCTTAATTGCTTTTAAAGACCAATTACCAAGTCAATTATCTGGTGGGATGCAACAACGTGTCGGCCTTGCTCGTGCCTTGGCTAACGATCCAGAAATTTTATTAATGGACGAAGCGTTCTCTGCTCTTGATCCGTTAATTCGTCGTGAAATGCAAGACGAACTATTAGATTTACAAGAAAATGTCAAAAAAACCATTATCTTTATCACACATGATTTGAATGAAGCTTTACGAATCGGCGACCGGATTGCTTTGATGAAAGATGGTCAAATTATGCAAATTGGGACTGGAGAAGAAATTTTAACCAACCCAGCCAACGAATATGTGCGAACCTTCGTGGAAGATGTGGATCGTTCAAAAGTCTTAACTGCCCAAAATATTATGGTACCTGCTTTAACTACTAACATTGAAATTGATGGCCCAACTGTTGCTTTAAAACGGATGCGTCAAGAAGAAGTGAGTATGTTACTTGCCGTGGATAAAAAACGCCAACTAAAAGGCGTGGTACGCGCAGAAAAAGCTTTAGAAGCGCGTAAAAACGGGACTTCTCTTGTAGAATGTGTGGATCCAGAAATTCAAACAATCGACAAAGATATGTTAGTGAATGATATTTTCCCACTGATTTATGATGCACAAACGCCTCTTGCTGTGACTGATAACGGCAAACTATTAGGCGTGGTCATCCGTGGTAGCGTACTTGAAGCACTTGCAGAAACAGAGGTGAACGAACATGAATAAGTATCAATTACCTGTCGCGTCTTGGGTTGAAAGTTTTACTGATTGGTTAACTTCAACATTTGCTGGATTATTCAGCTTTTTACAAACAATTGGTCAAAGTGTAATGGACAACATTACTGCCTTACTAACAGCCGTACCACCACTTGTGCTGATTGTGCTATTAACGATTGCTGCTTTCTTTATTTCTAATAAAAAAATTGGCTTAAGTTTATTCACATTTATCGGCTTAATGTTTATCTATAACCAAAACTTATGGAACGATTTAATGAGTACCGTTACGTTAGTTTTACTTTCTAGTGTTATTTCCATTATCATTGGTGTGCCACTAGGGATTTTAATGGCGAAAAGTGAAAAAGCCAAGAGTATTATTACACCGATTTTGGACTTCATGCAAACAATGCCTGGTTTCGTTTACTTGATTCCAGCCGTTGCATTCTTCGGAATTGGTATGGTTCCTGGGGTCTTCGCCTCTGTTATCTTCGCTTTACCACCAACCGTTCGCTTTACGAACTTAGGAATTCGACAAGTGCCAAATGAACTTGTTGAAGCAGCTGATTCTTACGGTAGTACTGGATGGCAAAAATTATTCAAATTAGAATTACCTTTAGCCAAAAACACGATTATGGCTGGTGTTAACCAAACAACCATGCTAGCTCTATCAATGGTAGTTATTGCTTCAATGATTGGTGCGCCTGGATTAGGACGTGGCGTCCTTTCCGCTTTACAACGTGCACAAGTCGGGAACGGTTTCGTAAATGGTGTGGCTTTAGTTATTTTAGCGATTATCATTGACCGTTTTACTCAACATTTAAATAATAAAAAAGCAGCCCCTAAAGCAGCTGGTGCCACCTCTAAAAAGAAAAAATATGGGATTATTGCAGCGGTTGTTGTAATTGTCGCTGGCTTAGTTGGTGCTTCAATTTTTACAACAACAAATGATAAGCAAATTTCCCTTTCTTATGTGGAATGGGATACCGAAGTAGCCTCCACACATGTGGTTGCCGAAGTCTTAAAAGATATGGGGTATGATGTTAAAACGACCCCTTTAGATAACGCAATTATGTGGGAATCTGTAGCTAAAGGTGAAACAGATGCCATGGTTGGTGCGTGGCTGCCAGGAACTCACGCAGAGCAATATAAACAATATAAAGATAAATTAGACGACCTTGGTGAAAACCTTAAAGGTGCAAAGCTAGGAATTGTCGTCCCTTCTTATATGGATGTTGATTCTA
Source organism: Enterococcus sp. DIV1316a (assembly GCF_050536915.1). Taxonomy (NCBI): domain Bacteria; kingdom Bacillati; phylum Bacillota; class Bacilli; order Lactobacillales; family Enterococcaceae; genus Enterococcus; species Enterococcus sp. DIV1316a. Next base: position 2,117,160 of record NZ_CP172913.1, read on the forward strand.
TCGAAGATTTATCTGATCAAGCTGGGAAAAAGATTACTGGAATTGAACCTGGTGCTGGTGTTGTTGCAGCAGCAGAGAAAACTAAAGAAGCTTATCCTAATTTGAAAGATTGGTCTGTTGAAACTTCTTCATCAGGTGCCATGACTGTCGCCTTAGGACAAGCAATTAAAAACAACGAAGACATCGTTATTACTGGCTGGTCTCCTCACTGGATGTTTGCAAAATATGATTTAAAATATTTAGCTGATCCAAAAGGCACTATGGGCGGCGAAGAAGCGATTCACACAATGGCTCGCCAAGGCCTAAAAGAAGATCAACCAGAAGCTTACAAAGTGTTAGATAATTTCCATTGGACAACTAAGGATATGGAATCTGTCATGTTAGAAATTAACGAAGGCAAAGACCCACAAGAAGCTGCACGTGATTGGGTTGATTCACATAAAGACCAAGTAGCAGAATGGAAAAAATAATTCTTAACAAATGACTTCCCCATCTATTAAAAGAGGACGTTGAACAAATTGTTCAACGCCCTCTTTTTTCGCAAAAAAAACCACTCAGTTGGGTAGACTGAGTGGAAAGGAGTTATTTTTACTTGAGGAGTAAAAATGAAAAGTGTTTATGTTGGGTGTTTTGTTGGTATGCTTATATATTAACGAGAACCTGTGAATAATTTGTGACGAAAACCTTGGAAATTTGCTACGAATTACTTAAAAAAGTTTAAATGTGTCTCACCCTAGTTAATCAATACAGCGATTATTTCTTTTTAGCATTTTGGATGGCTTTAAATAATGTTGAAAATTGTCCTTTGAAAGACATCACATCATCAAAGATATCAACACCATCGTTTAACATTTTGACGGTCACCCAGCCAAGCGCTTCCGTAATTGCTACTGCAACTGAAGCATTGACCATGCCACCAGTCACAGTTCCGACAACAGGAATCACTTTTAGAATATTTCCGACTGCGCTCTTACCTAAACTAACCACTACTAATTCTTTGGTTAAACTTTTCCCTAAGCTTTCAGACCAAGACTGACCAAAAATTTTATGCAGCCGTGACATCATAGTTAATTGAACAGGTACCAGTAAAAAAGCATCCGAAAATGGAATTGGTGAAAACCCAATAATTGCTGCTGACAATGCAGCAAAATGAATCGTTTGATGACTTTTCTTTTTCACGTCAGGTGAAACACCAGCCAAAAATTCATCAAATACTTTGTCGAGTTGTGTTTGACTGTTCGTCACTAATTGTTCTGCTTTACCTTTAGAAGTTGCGAAAGCATTCATTATGGCCGTAGATGTTTTTTGTGGAAATTTTTTCAAGACATCTTGAAAAAAAGAACGAAATTCTGGGTCTTCGATTTCTTCATTCAATTGCTTAGTTTCTTGTTCTGCTAATTCTTGTTTTTCAATCTCTTCAAAAAGTTCTTGTTTCTTTTTGTTTTTATGTTTTTTTCTTCTCATCTCATTAACTCCCTTATCTATCAATATGTAGAAACAAAGTATAGCATAGCCCCTGATTGATTCTCTTTTAGATGATTTGAAAAGCCAGAACTTATCTGTTTTTTAAACAAATAGAAATGTTCTAGCTTTTCTCAAAAAATCAGCTATTTTGTTTGTTCTTCACCGCAATACGCCGTCAAGTGTTTAGGTAAAATTTCCAGCGTAATTGGCAAAGCAGCTCCTTCATCACCATCCACATTAGTGGTTAATTCTTCTTGGTTTTCTAAGGAGATTGTTCCTTCTTTAAAGGTTAGGTAAACTAAATTATCAGTGGACTGGTCGACTCCTTTTAACAAATCTGGGACTGCTTTTACTGCATCCCACAATGATTGATCTTTTAAATAAACTAAATGAAGTTTGCCATCATCCACTTGGGCCTCTGGTAATAATGTTTCAAACCCACCGATTGAATTCGTTAAGCCAACTAAAACGGTACTACTTTCAATGGTTTGTTCTTTTTGATCCAAGCTTAAATGAAAAGGATACGTTTGAGCATTCGCTAAATGTTTGGCACCTGAAATAAAATAAGCGAGTTTTCCTAACTTCGTTTTTTGTTCAACGTCCACGTCGTTAATTGACTCTGGAATCGTCCCAATCGCAACGACATTCATAAAGTAGTCGTCATTGATTTTCCCCACATCTAAAGCACTGGTTTTTTCTAAATCTAATTGTTGAATCGCTTCTTCAGGGTCCATCGGTAAATTCAAGGCTCGCGCTAAATCGTTCACCGTTCCTAAAGGAAAAAAGCCAAATTTTGGGCGGTAAGCTTGTTCTGCCAACCCGCTAATTCCTTCATTAACGGTTCCATCTCCCCCCATTACGAAAACACTGTCGAAGTGACTTTCCGCAGCTTCACGGGCAAATTGTTCTGCATCGCCGCCTTTTTCTGTTTGTTTCACTACAACTTCATCAAATAACTGCTTTAATTTTTCTTCTGCTAACGTTTCAAATTCTTTGGCTTTTTCACCACCAGAACTGGGGTTAACAATTAAAACTGCTTTTTTCACTGGCACCACTCCTCATTGATATCTAAATCGTTTGATTCCTTACAATTATTATAAAAGATATTTTTAATTCTGGCGAAAAATATGCTGACACTTGCTTAACAAACAAGCATTCCTGCTCCTCACTACTTTTCAAAACGTTCTTTAAAGCAATAGGCAAAATAATAGAACAATTTCCAAAAATCTTGCCAAACTTTTGGATCCATCCCCGTCAATTCATGAATTCGTTTCAAACGGTAATTCAATGTATTTCGATGGATATGTAATACTTGTGAGGTTTCATTGATGTTTAAGTTATGATTGGCGAAAAAAATAACGGTTTCATAGTATTCATCATAAATCGTCTGGATGGTTTCAAAAAAATCCAATTCAATATGAAAAGGAAAATTAAAAATTCCTTGAATGAAAAAATCTTCTGCTTGGTAAAACTTAGCCTTTTCTAATTGAAGAAACGATAGAAGTAAATACGTGTTTTGTGCCTCTTGGACCATTTGTTGAATCGTGGCTTTTTCCGAACTTATCACAAGGTATTCTGTTACTGGCTTTGTTATCTGAGGTGGTTCAGAAGTAATCACCAGATAACAATTTTCCCATTCAAATATTTCATGGCCAGGATAATAACTGGATAATAAGCGCTTGTCCTTGGTCAGTACACAATGATTCTGGTCATCTAATTGAAGGTTATATAGTTCCAACGCTTCAAGTTTTAAGGCTTCTGAGTAAGCAGAATCAACATGCATTAAGTGCTGGATAAACTGATTTTTTTGTTTCTTCTTTTTTTCGCGTTCTTGTTGTGTATTTAATTCTTCTGTCAGTAAAAGAACAATCGAGCGCACAAGCTTGGTAAATTTGCGCACCTCGTCTGGTTCTCCTGAAATGCCTACGACACCTAAAATGTGATCATTCAAAATAATCGGTTCATTGGTGCCTTTTTTCTCTAAAGAAGTATCTTTATAAATTTCAATATTTTTTCGTTCATTGATGGCTCTTTCTGCACCACGATGGCGCTCCCCAATTCGAGCAGAATCTCCACTCGCAATAATTTTTCCTCGTTCATCCATAATATTGATGTTATAAGGAATATCTGCCATCAACTTTTCAACAATTTTATTTGCTTGGATTTTGTCTAATTTTAACATTGCTATCGCCAACTTTCTAAAAAGCGAGTAGCGTTTGGGACATAAGCCGCAATGACTTATGTCCCAAACGCTTAATTCTTCAGATCAACGACTGAACATTTTTATTTCAGCTTTCATTACTGATGATACCATGGTTAGTTCTTAGTCACAAGGCACCAGCTGTAATGTACGAGCAATATTTTCAACGGTTCTTTCTAAGTTAACTGGCCCATTTTTCAATGCTGCTTCCAATGGTTCGGCTTTGGCCAAAATTCCAAAAATAGCCGTCATCCCTTCTTCATAGAGGACATCCACATCTTTGCCGATATAGCCAGCACAAGCGAAAACCGGTTTTTGATACTTCTTGGCCAAACGTGAGACGCCATAAGGGGCTTTGCCGAATTTTGTTTGAAAATCCATCCCGCCTTCACCAGTAAAGACATAATCAGCAGCTTTTATTTTTTCTTCTAATTGATTCACTTCTACGACAATATCAATCCCTGGGCGTAACTGAGCTTTTGTGAATGCTAGTAACCCTGCACCCAAACCACCAGCAGCTCCTGCGCCTGGCATCATCTCAACATCAATGCCGACCTCTTTTTTGATGATTGCTGCATAATGGGCTAAGTTTTTATCTAATTGAGCCACCATTTCTTCTGTCGCACCTTTTTGCGGACCAAAGACATGAGACGCCCCTGTTGGCCCTGTTAGTGGGTTATTCACATCACTAGCTACTAGAACTTCGGTAGCAAAAATACGTTGATCAAACTGTGTTAAATCGATCTGCGCCAGTTTATCTAATGCACCACCGCCACGTGTCAATTCTTGCCCTTCCTTGTCTAACAAACGCGCACCAAGTGCCTGAATCATACCGGCACCCCCATCATTTGTCACGCTACCACCAATGCCGATAATGATTTTTTTTGCCCCATGATTGAGCGCATGTTGAATCATCTCTCCTGTACCATAAGTAGAAGTGATCAAGGGATTACGTTCTGCTGCTTTAACCAATTCAATTCCGTTGGCTTTCGCCATTTCAATGACCACCGTTTCTTGGTCACCTAATAAGCCGTAATAGGTTTCAACGATTTGATCAGGAAGCGGTCCTGCCACACGCACTGGTACTCTTGTGCCTCCTGTTGCATCCACTAAGGAATCCACCGTTCCTTCCCCGCCGTCTGCCATCGGGACGTGTTGAATGTCTGCATCTTTAAATACAGCTAAAATCCCTTTTTCCATTGCCAGACAGGCTTCTTTTGCACTCATACTTTCTTTAAATGAGTCTGGAGCCAAAACAAATTTTTTCGTCATCTTTTCGCGCCTACTTTCCAACTAGTTTAAAATAAAGCCATATAAAATGGTTGCAACAATCGTCATTACCCCACCGACACACATTTCATAAGGAATCACTCGAATTCTTTCTTTAATCGTCATATTCATACTTTGTGCCGTAATATGGAAATAATTGCCTTGAGGAACACTATCAATCACAGTTGCACCAGTATGCACCATGACTGCTGCTGAAAGTGAAGATGTGCCCATATCTAAAATCGCTGGTCCAAAAGAACCTGTCGCTAAAATAACCGCTGTGGATGTTGAACCAACTGCTAAGCCCATTAAAATACCAGAAATCGGTGCCAAGAAGGTTCCAGAAATTCCCATAACAGAAATTAAGTGGACAATTTGTGTTGATAAATCAGAAACAGAAATTAATCCAGCAATTGCACCTGCACCAATTAAAATTAAAACGGTATCGGTTACTCTCTTCAAGCCAGAAGATGCATAAAAGGCCAGTTGTTTTGTTTGCCCAATCGCAATTGTCCCAACAACTGAGGCGAACGGCAAAATATACAGAGCATCAATATTCAAACTTTTGATGAAAGAAATATTTAAAACGGCGCCAATCGGATTAAGTAATAATAAGACAATCGCTAACACTGGCGCGATCAACGCCTTTTTCAAAGGTAATAATTCTTTTGTTTGTTCCTCTACAAGATCCGTTTCTTTGACCATTGATCCTTTGCTTCTCATGATATTTGCAAGAACAACAGCTGTAATTAAGCCAAATACGGCTGGAATAAAGCCAGCAATCATAACGTCACTTAGAGGTAAATCAAAGCCGTTCGCCGCTGCAATAGTATTTGGATTAGGCGAAATAATATTGCCCGCTTTGCCGCCACCTGATAAGGCAATCAATAATGATAACTTACTGATACCCGTACTTTTCCCAACAGATAGAGCAATCGGGGCAACAATCAACACTGCAACAGGAATGAATACGCCCACTGCTGTAATTACCATTGTGGATAATGCCAAAGATAAAATAGCTTTTTTCTCGCCAAGCTTTTGTACAATGGCGTTGGCAATTGATTCTGCCGCACCAGATTCCATCATCACACCCGCCAACATGCCGGCTGCTAAGACACGGATTGCGGTTCCCATAATACTTTGTGTTCCGTTTAATAGAACAGCGACTGTATCTGACAGGGAAGCGCCTCCAATAAGACAACCAACAATTGCACCAAAAAACAAGGAATACACAGGATTAAATTTTTTCAAAATTAATACTATCGCTACAACTAATCCTAAAATTGCAGCAACCCAAGATATTGTAATATCTGGCATTCAAAATCAGCTCCTTAAATTGTTTACGCTTTCATTCTATCAAAGTCCTTTCTTTTTAAAATTGTAAATTTAACAGGATTTATTGTTCAAATGCACAAAAAAACTAGTTTAAACTTTTCCTCACAAATAAAAATTAGTACATGGTGAGGCGATCCTTGAATTAGAAAGTCAAAGTATTTATAACATCGTGGTTTAACGTTTTTTGTTTATTTGTTCGCATCTTTTTATGATTTATGTAACATAACTGTTGTTTATTCCTTATGTCAATGAGTATCCACTATTGTTGTTTTATAGATAACTAAGCTACATTACATGACTATTCGTATTTTTTAAAACTTGTCAATACATTGCTAGAAGCTTTGTATTAATGACGTGAGTTTTAAAAATGACACAACTAATTTTATCGATATTTTTAACTGAGCTCAGACACTTTTTTGAAAAAAATTGTTCAAATACCATTGCTTTCCTAAAGATTCATTTTGCATCCCAAATGAGCTGATTGGCTTTTTTTCTGGGATCTTCTATATTCAATTGCTCACCTAGAAACTCATATTTTACTCCTATTCAAGTGTACCAAAAACTACTTGAATTTGTTTTATATCCCTTACTGAGCCATTGCTCTCACAAGCTTTTTTTATAATTTTCTAATGTCGTCGCTTCATAAATACTCTTTATGTTACGTTTTTTTATCCTTATTAAAATATAGTTGACTGTCTATAGAAGTAATAATAGCAATTTAGAGAATCTATTTACTTGTGTATTCATAGATATAATTGTTTTTGATAAATTAACCAACATTTCTTTACTCACATATGCCTTTATTTTCATACAAAGAATGACGCTTTCTCCCAAGCTACCGGTCTGGCCACAAACACCCAAAACACTTTTATTAAATATAATTTTTAATATGAGTATCCTACTTTATTAGTATTTTTGTCTACTTTTTGAATTTTATTAATAAATAAAATTTTTTCCATGTTCACTCATTATAGTTATTAAATCAACATTTTATTTTATTCCATCCTATGATAAAATGAAATAAAATATAATTAAGGAGTTATCAATGTGTTTTTAAAAAAATTTTCAATTAATAGGTCTGCTTTATTTTCAATCATTGGTATTTTGTTGGCAGCTGCCATTATTGTCTCAGCTCAGTTATTTCGTCATTCTATAATTTTAGGGACCGACAGCAACTTTTTTATGAATAAAGTTTATGAAAGCTACATGCAACAAAAAAATCATACCTATAACTATTTCCAAAGTCTTTACGGATTTCAACAATCTGGTCGAATTATTAATACGGTCTATGCACCTGACTTCACTTTCATCATGGGCTTATTATTAGCTTTTTCAAAGACTTGGTTTAGATTTCAAATTATTTCCAGCTTTCTTTGCTTTGCTCTCGCAGGATTATCAATGTTTACCTTAGCTCGTTACAATAAGATAACTTATAAGCTGGCAGTAGGCTTATCACTTTTCTACATGTCTACTAATGTTATTGCTTCCTTTAGCTTAATACAAACTTCTTCCAGCTGGGCTAGTGCTATTTTGCCATTGGTTTTTATTCCCGCTATAAAAATGATTAAAGATAAAGCTCAACCGATTCAACCTTTAATTTTAGCCATTCCGGTTGCACTAACTATGCACTTACACGTTTTTACTTCTTTACTTACAGTGCTAGCTTTGCTACCATTCTTTATTGTTGGTTTCATACTAACACCAAAGAAAGTCAGAATGCTTATTAATGCAATCTTGGCTGTTTTAATAACGATGCTATTAACCTCTCGTCTTTTGATTGGTATGTTAGAAGTTTTCTCAAGCAATCATTTGTTAAAGCCTTATCCTATTGAAAGAATGATGCCTTATACTACAAGTTTTACACTTGGTGTTCAAGATTGGGGATCGTTAGGGCTAATTTTTTCTTTGATCGCTACTTTCATGTTTGTTTTTACTATTTTTAATTGGAAAACCTTAGTATTGACTGAAAAAGTGATCAATCTTGTCGGTCTTTTTTTTCTACTTCTTTCATCAAGTTTGCTACCTTGGGATGACTTACCTACAACATTTAAGATGCTTCAAGGAATACAATTTCCATTACGTTTTGCTAGTATTTCTTATGTTCTCTTATTTTTAAGTTTTACACTTTATTTGCAAAGAATAACTTTAAAAGAAGAAAATAAATATACCAGTATAAGTGTAACTTATGTCACTGTTGCCGTTCTTTCTTGTTTGCTAATAAATCAAGCTCTTTTAACACAATCAGAGGCATGGCAATCAGCTACTCCTTTATCTAATGACACTACCTCTACACTCACAAAAATTAAAGATATGAATAAACTTAAACAAGCTTTTAATGGCAAACATGCCTTAGGTGATGGACTCGAGCTAGTAATCAAACCGCTTTCTGATTATTTGCCTACTCATAACAAAGAAGACATTGACATCATTGTCAGAAATAAACCTTATAATATTTATTGGAAAGAAGTAGCAAATAATGAAATTAAAGGTAAAAAACAAGTCACCCCTGAAGGGCAGCTACAATTTAATTGGATAAACGCTAGCAATAAAACAAGTCAAATGTTATTACCACTTACTGCTTATTCTAATAGTGAAGTATGGCTCAACGGTCAAAAATTAACAAAACAACAATATAAAACATCTGAAATTGGTAGCTTAATTGTGCCTGCCCAAGCTGGTAAAAATTCCTTAACCATTGGTTACAAACCCAGCCTAGCCTTTGTTATTGCATCATATATCCAAATCATAGCTTATATCTGTTTAGGAACTACTTTTATTTATTACTTTTTAAAAAAACATATTAAAGGTAACTAAAGAGAAACTGAGGCAAGTACTTTTTTCATTTATTTTATCAAGAAAAAGTATACAAAATAAGCCTCATAAATTAGAAATTTAAGTATGTTATAACTTATTAGGTAAGGATACATTCCTTATTGGCCGTTAGAGTCCGTGTATGAGTAATCATACGTACTTGAATGCCGTACCATCGAGTGGAGACATTTCAAGAGCTTGTTGATACAAGTGATGAGCGCAACCTTATGCTTTTTGGGCGAAGGTTGCGTTTTTAATTTGTAGTAATAACCCACTAGATGATTGGGGCTCGCTGCTTGTTACCGAATCATGTTCATAATAATAAAATACAAAATTCTTTCATATCTTCGGATTCCCATGTTTATCCATGTGTTCATTGACGGTATGTTTTCCATAGTGATATCTTCTGGTGTTGACACCGCCAGAAGCGTTTAGTTATTTGTGAGAAGAAAAACGCAAATGTCTCCTAATACACCAATAATGAGTCCTGCAGAGAGTTCATTAATTTCTAGAATACTTTCGAATTATTCTATTTGTTCGGCTGCTTCAACTAGCAGTTTAGCTAAGTGTTCTTTAGTTGTCAGTAATTGTTTCAATTGTTGGGACTAGTATACAACTTTTTGATTGGAGATTTTTTTATCGGTATTTTTCTTTAAAAAATTTTTTTAATTTTGTTTGCCTCAATTCTTCTAAATAATCAGGATATAAACAAAAGTCAAATGATGATATTTTCTTAAAAAGTATCTATGCTTAATCTTACATTGTAATGACACCCAAAAGTTAGACTTTCAGATTTAACTTTTAGGTGTCAACTTACATATATCAAACTTTTCAGTTAGAATTATCTAATAGAAAACATCAAAAAAGCGACATGTTCGTCGCTTTAGGTAAAATTTTGGAAAATAGCAATAAAAATAATAGTTTATTCCCCTGCATTTGTGTCAATTTAAAGTCATTCTTACTGAATTTACTCCCTATTTCCGATACATCTTAAACTCCAAGAACAGATCGTTATAAATTCCTAAGTATTCTTGACCTAAATCTTGGTAAACTTCTAAATGTTTGATGGTTTCATCATCTGGATAAAATTGTTTATCTTCGGCAACTTCTTTTGGTAATAGTTTTTTAGCTTCTTTATTTGGTGTGGAATAACCAATATATTCTGCATTTTGTGCTGCATTTTCTGGTCGTAACATAAAGTTCATAAATGCATAGGCGCCGTCTTTATTTTTGGCTGTCTTAGGCATCACAATGTTATCAAACCAGAGATTAGAGCCTTCACTGGGAATCACATAATGTAGATGTTCATTGTTTTCTAGCATTTCAGCAGCTTCACCAGAGAAAGTTACAGCAACTGCACTTTCTTCATTAGCCATGTACATTTTGATTTCATCGGCAACAATTGCTTTGACATTGTTCGTTAATCGGTTTAACTTATCGGTAGCCTGACGTAATTGTTGGTCGTTTTTACTGTTTAACGAATAGCCTAAACTATTCAAAGATAATCCTAACACTTCGCGAGCGCCATCAATCAGCATGACATTATTTTTTAATTCCGGGCGCCATAAATCATCCCAATGTTGGATCTGACGGCCGTCAATAAATTTATCATTATAAATAATCCCCAACGTGCCCCAGAAGTACGGAACGGAAAACTTATTTTTGGGATCAAAGGATTGATCTAAAAAGCGTGCATCAATGTTTTCTAAGCCTTTTAATTTGCTGTGATCAAGTGGTAAAAGCATCTTCGCTTTCATCATTTTTTGAATCATATATTCAGAAGGAATGGCAATATCATAGGCTGTACCACCTTGCTGAATTTTTGTATACATAGCTTCATTAGAATCAAAGGTTTCGTAATTGACTTTATAACCTGTTTCTCTTTCAAATTTCTTAATCAAGGCCGGATCTATATAGTCCCCCCAATTGTAAATGGTCAAGGTATCTGCTCCTGCCATGCCACTTGCTTTCTCCAATTGGCGCACGCAAAAAAACAAGATGACAATAATAGCGATAATTCCAATAAAAAGTGACTGTAATTTTTTCATTTTAACTTGGCCACCTCACTTTGTTCCCGACGCATTTTCTTTAAACGTTTTGGCGTATTGTCTTTACTGATAAAGTAATAACCGACAACTAGAATCATTGAGAATAGGAATACTAACGCACTTAAGGCATTGATTTCTAAACTAATTCCCTGACGTGCTCGTGAATAAATTTCAACAGATAATGTTGAAAAACCATTGCCTGTCACAAAGAATGTTACGGCAAAATCGTCCAACGAATAAGTAAAGGCCATAAAGTAGCCAGCAATAATTCCTGGCGCTAAAAAAGGCAAAATAATATTTTTAATCACTTGAACATTATTGGCCCCTAAATCCCGTGCCGCATCTACCATAGAATCGTTCATCTCTTGTAGTTTTGGTAAAACCATTAAAACAACAATTGGAATACTAAAGGCAATATGCGACAATAACACACTTGTAAAACCTAAACTGATAAACCCTACTGCCGTGAAGAAAATTAAGAAACTGGCTCCAATAATAACATCTGGTGAAACGAGTAAAATGTTATTAAAGCTAAGCAACGTGTTCCGGTTTTTACGACGTTTTGTATAATAAATCCCCATCGCGCCAAATGTTCCAATGATGGTTGCTATTAAAGCCGATAAGAAAGCTAGCAAAAACGTATTCAGAACAATGGTTAACAAGCGTGTGTCTTCGAAAACGTTCCGATAATTATCTAACGTAAAACCAGTAAACTGATTCATCGTTTGCGTGTCGTTAAACGAATAAAAAATCAAATAAAAGATTGGTGCGTACAGTAGCGCAAAGACAACGAATAAATACACATAAGACCATTTAAACTTTTTCTTTTGCATTATTTGCCACGCCCTTTCTTCTTCTCACCCGTCAGCAACATCACAATAAACATGGCAACAATTAAAATCACACCAATTGTTGAACCCATGCCCCAGTTTTGCGTTACTAAGAAGTGTTCCTCAATCGCCGTTCCCAACGTAATCACCCGATTGCCGCCAATTAAACGCGTTAACATAAAGAGCGAGAGCGAAGGAATAAAGACAGCTTGAACGCCACTTTTCACACCGTTTAGGGAGAGAGGAAAAATGACACGGCGGAATGTTTCCGCACTGCTAGCTCCTAAGTCCCGACTAGCACTAATCAATGAAGGATTCATCTCTTCTAAGGCATTAAAAATCGGCATAATCATAAATGGAATTTCAATATACGTTGCGACAAATAAAAAACTGAAATCTGTAAACAGAATCTGGTGCGTACCCAAACCCATAAAACTCATAAACTGATTGATACTCCCATGAATACTGAAAATCCCAATAAAGGCATAAGCTTTTAATAATAAATTCACCCACGTTGGTAAAATAACGAGCATTAACCATAACTGTTTATGCTTGAGCTTTGTCAAAAAATAAGCCGTAGGATAACTTACCAATAACGTAAAAATGGTAATCAGAAAAGCATACCAAACCGAATTAATGGTCATACTTAAATACGTTCCTGATGTAAAATACGTTTGGTAATTCGCCAAGGTAAACTGGCCATTCATATCGAAAAATGATTGATAAATAATCATTAGCACTGGCGCAATGACGAATAAAAGTAACCACATTACATAGGGAATCGAATAAATTCGACGCATTGTTTTCATTTTATTTTCCCCTTTCGTTTACTCGTCGTAACTTTCTAAACGGGCATCAAAGTCTTCTTCTGATTCATTGAAGCGCATCACGTGAATATCTTCTGGCTCAAAAGAGAGCCCTACTTGAGCGCCTTCTTTGGCTTTTCGAGTGGAATGCACCATCCATTCGTTTCCTTGTTCATCAAAACAAATAATTTCATAATGAACGCCGCGGAATAACTGTGTATCCACCGTTACGGTTAGCTTGCCTTTTTCAAGCGTGGTAATCGTTAAGTCTTCTGGACGTAAAACGACTTCTACAGGTTCATTTTTCCGCATGCCACCATCGACACATTCAAACTTTTTGCCCACAAATGAAACTAAATTATCTTCCAGCATCACGCCATCCACAATATTACTTTCCCCTACAAAGTCAGCAACAAAGTGATTAATCGGTTCATCATAAATATCGACTGGTGTGCCACTTTGCACGATATGACCTTTATTCATGACAAAAATTTCATCGCTCATCGCTAATGCTTCTTCTTGATCATGGGTCACAAAAATAAAAGTAATTCCTAAACGTTGTTGTAAATCACGTAGTTCATATTGCATCGCTGTACGTAATTTCAAATCTAAAGCGGATAACGGCTCATCTAAAAGCAATACTTTTGGCTCATTGACAATCGCTCGTGCAATTGCGACCCGCTGACGTTGGCCCCCAGACATTTCACTAATTTCACGTGTTTCGTAGCCGGGTAATTGAACCAAACGTAATGCCTCTTTCACTTTTTTTTCAATTTCTGCTTTGGATAGTTTTTTGATTTTTAAACCAAACGCAACATTATCAAAAACATTCATGTGAGGAAACAAAGCATAATCCTGAAACACGGTATTGACTTGGCGTTTATTGGCAGGTACATCATTTATTCTTTTACCATCAAAATAAACATCGCCAGAAGTCACGTCATTGAATCCCGCAATAATACGCAAAATCGTTGTTTTGCCACATCCTGAAGGTCCTAATAACGTATAAAATTTTCCTTCTTCAATTTCAAAGCTGACATTTTTTAATACTGGTTCATCGTCAAATTGTTTGACAACATTTTCAAATGAAATCACATGGTTTCTCACTGGATAAACTCCTCCATTTCGTCCTTTATAAATACGATTCTGTCGCCACAATTAACGCACGACTTTTTCCTCGACCATTGTTGCTAATTTGGTGAGGTTCTGTTGCTTGGTAATACATGGTTTGACCTTTTTTAGCAATATACGTGGCTTCCCCTAATGTCAAACGAATGGAGCCATCAATCACATAAATAAATGTTTCTGATAGAGAAGGTTCAAACGTTTTGTATTCGCCATTTTTATCAAAAGTAATAATGACAGGTTCCATTTCTTTTTCATTTGAGGCTGGAATTAACCATTTTAGTTCATAGCCATGTTCTTCATCATAATAGAGGGTACTTTCTTCTTCATTGTAGACAATTTTCTGTTCAAGCGGTTGCTGACTAAAAAACTGCTCTGGCGTCACGCCTAGTACTTCTAAAATTGAGAAAAATGTTTCCATTGATGGTGAGCTTAAATCCCGCTCCAATTGGGAAATATAGCCTTTGGATAAATCCGTTCTTTCGCCTAATTCTTCTTGTGTTAAATTTTTCTGAATGCGTAAATTTCTCAACTTCTCACCAATTTCCATGGCACACCTCGTTTCTATTTTCAGCTAATCTTTTCAACAAAAGTTTTGTAATACTAAACTTACAGTTTAGTTTTACCTTTTTTAGTATACGAACTTTTTGAAAAATTTCAACCATTTTTCTTTATTTTTCTAGTCTAATTGTCACACAATCTTTCTTTTCTGTATAACTTACTGTTTATAAGAAGAAAAATGATACGAAAAAATCAGAATATGATAAAATAAGACGAGTTGCTTTTTTACATAATTGGAAGGAGAGTTTTTATATGAATTCATTTCAAGCATTTACGTTAAGAGAACAAGATACATCTGTTATTGGTCAACTAGAAACCATTACTTTAGACGATTTATCAGAAGGCACTGTAGTAATCAAAGCAGCCTACTCCTCAGTTAACTTTAAAGACTCTTTAGCTTCAAAAAAAGACGGCGGTGTGATTCGCAATTATCCAATGATTCCAGGAATTGATGTCAGTGGCACTGTTGTCACATCGGAAGATCCTCGTTTCAAAGAAGGCGATAAAGTGATCGTAACAGGCTATCAATTAGGGGTTAGTCATACTGGTGGTTATTCTGAATATGTGCGTGTTCCTGGCGATTGGGTAGTTCCACTTCCTGAAAAAATGAGTCTCAAAGAAGCAATGATTTTCGGAACTGCTGGCTTTACGGCCGGATTATCTGTCACAGCTTTAGAAGACGATGGCTTACGCGACGACAAAGAAGCCCCCATTATTGTAACTGGTGCGACAGGCGGTGTTGCGACATTGTCTATTGCGATGTTGCATCAATTAGGCTACACTTCGATCACTGCATTAACTAGAAAGCCAGATTCTTTTGAGCTTTTAAAAGAGTTAGGTGTTAGTGAATGCTTATTAGTAGAAGATTTCTTAGCAACTCCTGTTAAAGCATTAATGAAACAGCGTTTTGCTTTTGCAATTGATACCACTGGTGGGGAAATTACTTCTGCTGTTTTACCACAACTTCGTTATGATGGCCGTTCAGCCATTTGTGGCCGCGCTGCTGGAATTACATTAGAGACAACCGTTTTACCCTTTATTTTACGGGGCGTTCATTTATTGGGCATTGATTCGGTTAATGTTGGTATGGACAAACGAAAAATAGTTTGGCAACGTCTTGCCACTGATTTAGACATCACTGAAAAAGCTGTGTATCAAGAGATTACTTTAGAAGAACTTCCCCCTGTTTTTGAAGCATTACAAGCAGGCCAACATATTGGACGGACCATTGTCCGAATTTCTTAAGGAGGCGTTTTGATTATGGATGTTTTAGTTACTGCTGGTGGAACGTCAGAACCGATTGATAATGTTCGTTCGATTACCAATCATTCTTCTGGCGGACTAGGAAAAGCAATTGCTGAAAGTTTTTTAGCTGCTGGACACACCGTAACCTACGTAACAACCAAACATGCATTACGTCCAACCCAACAATTGGACTTATCAATTAAAGAAATAGAAACAACGGTTGAATTAGCTACTACGTTAGAACAACTCTTTGCTGAAAAGCAATTTGATGCGATTGTTCACGCAATGGCAGTCAGTGATTTTACGACGGAAACCGCGCAAACGGAAGAACAATTTATTGATTCTTTTGCTCAACAATTAAGCGAACAAACATTGCCAAAGACCAAAGAAGCCTTGGTAACTATCGTTCAAAACACATTGAATCAGATTGCTGATATTCCTCAAACAGCAACAAAAATTTCATCTGATACGGACCGATTATTAATTTTTCTAAAGAAAAATCCTAAAGTCATCCAAATGATTCGTGACAAACAACCCCAAACTGTTTTAGTGGGCTTTAAATTACTTGTCGACGTTTCACAAGAAGAACTTGTCCAGGTTGCACAAGCCGCTTTGATTAAAAATCGGTGTGACTTTGTCTTAGCCAATGACTTGATGAACGTTCATGAAACAGAACACGAAGGATTATTAATTAACGAAACGGGCATTGTCCAAGAAGCTTGTTCAAAACAAGGGATTGGTTCAATGATCGTTAAAAATGTTGAAAAGAAATGGAGAGAACAACAATGAAAACTATTTTATTAGGCGTCTCTGGCAGCATTTCTGCATATAAAGCAGCAGATATTACAAGTCAACTAACTAAGCTTGGCTACAATGTGGAAATTTTAATGACTAAAAGCAGCACAGCGTTCATCACTCCGCTGACCTTACAATCACTTTCTAAGAATCCAGTGCATACGGATGTCATGATGGAAATTGATCCCAGTAAAATTAATCACATTGAGTTAGCTAAAAAAGCGGATTTATTTTTAGTAGCACCTGCTTCGGCCAATACAATTGGGAAATTAGCCCATGGGATTGCCGACGACTTATTATCAACAGCTGCTTTGGCACTTTATCCTGAAACACCCAAAATTATTGCGCCCGCGATGAATACGTATATGTACCAAAACCCCATTGTCCAACGAAATATTGGCATTTTAAAAGAAGTCGGCTATCAAGAAATAATCCCACGTGAAGCTCTATTAGCTTGTGGCGATTATGGTCGTGGCGCACTTGCCACTGTTGAAGATATCCTTCAAACAGTGATGAAAATTTTAGCATCTGATAACAAGGAGTAATTTATGAATAACACGAAAAAATTTACGTTAACAGCAATGTTCTTAGCTATCTTACTTTTACTGGCTTTAACCCCGCTAGGATTTATCACATTAGGTCCTTTAAATTCGACCACGATGCATATTCCTGTAATTATTGGTTCCATTGTTTTAGGGCCAAAAATCGGTAGTATGTTGGGCGGCACGTTTGGGATCATTAGCTTAATTAAAAATACGACAGCACCAACACCTTTGTCGTTTGTTTTTTCTCCATTTATTCCTGTGATCGGTACCGATCATGGTAGTTGGAAGGCACTTTTAATTGTGCTCATTCCGCGGATTTTAATTGGGGTCGTTCCTTATTTCGCTTACAAATGGCTAAATAAATTAACGAAGGAAAAAGCGCAACCTGTCTCCTTATTTGTGGCTGGTGTTTTAGGCTCAGCAACGAATACCATTTTAGTCATGAACATGATTTATTTTCTTTTTAATTCAGCTTATGCTGAAATTATTGGTAAAGCTGGAACTGCTGTTTACCTAGCTATTATTGCGACGATTTTCAGTTCTGGTGTGCCAGAAGCTCTTGTTGCTGGTGTAGCTGCTTCAGCAATTGCTAGCGTTTTGCTTCGCTTAATGAAACGGAATGCAACGCAAAAACTATAGAAAAAAACACAGGGACTAAAAATCAAGTTTGATTTTTAGTCCCTGTGTTTTTTATTTATTTTTTTTGTTTTCGTAATTTATAGGCATATTCACTGGCTTTAAATAATAATTTATTAACCGGTAAATCGAATTCCCCAATAAATTCATTAATCGTTGGGTTGAAGTTCGCTTTAAACTTAATTAAGCCATCATTTAAACTACCTTCTAAGCCGCCCATATTACAGCTTTCGCAGCCACGGTTAAAACATTCTTGAATGGCATCTCGCCAAGTCACATATGTTGGCATGTAGCGTTTATAACGATCATCTAAGCCAGCATAAAGGATTTCACTTGTTGGACCAAATGTCACAGCCAAAGCGCCAGCAACCGTGACGATTTCACCAGCTTCTGCGATATTTTCTTCTAATTCTTTTAGTTCCCGAGTCAAGGAAGCATCTAATTCTTCTAAATTATGGCGCTTTTTCACTTGATTTTCTTTCAAATTACTCAAGTCTTTTTGATTTTTGTCATAGCGTTGTCGCGTGCTATCTAAGCGTTCCTTTAAATTGACTTGCGCCAGCATAATAAAGGAGTCTTCTGGGTAAATGTTCAACAGCTTCTTAAAGTAATCACTATTCCGTAAAGAAATATGTTGGCGTTCCATGGTTGATTGAATGACTTTTTCAAATTCATCAACAAAGTCAACATGCCCTTGCTGCACAACGACCCCTTTTTTTTCAGCTGTTTTAATCATTTTCTTGGTGCTTTTTGACAATTGTTCTTCACTAAAATCTTCACGATAAATATTCGCTTGGAAGCGGGGCTGGATGGTGGCCCCCATATCCATTGTCAGTCCTTGATATTTGGCCCCTGCTTTTTTCAAGGTCTCAATAATAGCTGTCGCTTCAGCATGCGGTTGATGTTCTTCTCCCAAATGAAAATCTTGATAGTGAACCGCTGGATCCATTTTTATAAATAAAGCTCGTTTTTTCTTGCCAAATTTTTTCAATTCAGCCATAAAGTAGCTGACCAAACGTTCATTTGTATAGTCCATTACTGGACCTCTTGGTGTATATAACATCGTAAAACCGGCTGGTAATGGTTTGATTAAAACTAAACTTGATGCGACTAATGTATCCTTTTCATAAACCCCAACAATTTCAGAACCCCAGTTATCCTTGACTTTTGCCCATGAAGATGACTGTAGTAAATTACATAATGGGTGATTTTTAACAAATGTATCGTGTACTTCTGCCGGAATACCGATTTTAAATGTGTACATGTTCAAACTCCTCTGCTGTGACTTTCCAATAGTCCGTTTATCTTACACTATCATAGTGTATTCCAACAGACTAGTAAAGTTTTACATGAAAATTTTTAGAAAAAATGTAGATCTTATTCTTTATGTAAAAAAGACGAGGTAGAAACAGTTCATTCTATCACTTAGTTCACTAATAGCAACGACACTTTTCTTCACTGCCATTCAAAGGATGAATCATTTCTATCCACATCTTTTCAATTAAATACGTGTTTCAAATTTTAATGACTTGTTGATAAAATACATGATTGGTGCTGAAATCGTCATAATAATCGCTTCACTTAATGCTAACCAACCATAAGTTGTCCAAAATGCTTGACCGCCACTTGGTACTAGCATAAAGGCAATAAAAAACATACTTACAGTGAAAAATAGACTATTTAGACACATTCTAACAGGAATACTTGGTACCTTTTTTTGTAAAAAAGCTGTTAAGCTCAACGCAAATAATGTTTGCGCACCACCAAACAGAGCATCCATTACACCGAAACCAAAAAATAAGTTAAAAAAGATAACGCCGCCTAAAACACCCCACATCAATTTGCGATTGAAAACGACTAGGTGATTCAAACTTTCTGAAATTCTAAATTGAATCATACCAGAAGAAACTGGCCGAACCAATAAAGAGAGGACAATATATAAGCCCATAATGATACCATTGGCTAAGACTGTTCTTAGCTTTCGATTGGCTTGAAACGAATTTTGCATACTTTTTCCTTCTTTCTCCGAGTTTTTTTACAAGGGATGGTTGATGAACCTTGGTTACAATTGCAACAGTTCACATTCTAATATGGAAAGTCAAAATAGTCAATGAAAGCCCTGTTTTACTTTGCACTTATTTGCAGTTTTCACCTCTCATGCATTGTTTCGTGCCTTTTTCTAGTCATTTTTTACTTTTTTAAGCAATCTTTATTCGCAGAAGTTCCTCCCTCTGGTATAATGGACAATAGCGATTCAAAGGAGGAGCTCAATGAACATTCACTACTATCTTATTATCAACGAGCAGGCAAGTAGCGGCAATGGCCGAAAAGTCGCTAGAAAAGTGATTCAACAACTCAAGCAACAAGAACTTAAATATACGGCTCTTTACACTGATTACGCTGGACATGAAAAAGAATTGACGAAGGAACTTGCAGAAACAACTTTACTTCCTTGGTCTGAAGACTTAGACGTTTCAACTTTTCCAATCCTAGTCGTGCTAGGCGGCGATGGCACACTACATAATGTCATTAATTCATTACTTCCATATGATTCAGCTATTCCTTTAAGCTATATTCCATGCGGCTCTGGAAATGATTTTGCACGGGGGGTGGGATTATCAAGAAATATTGATAAAGCATTGCATCAAATCCTGCGCACCAGACGACCAAAAGAAATTCAAACAATTCATTATGTAGAAGCCAACCAAGAAGAAATCGGCTTAGCCACCAATAATGTTGGCTTAGGGTTGGATGCGGCAATCGTGGAAAAAACCAACGAATCGTCATCAAAAAAAGCCTTAAATAAATTTAAGCTTGGCTCGCTTTCCTATATTTCTTCAATCATTCATGTCTTTTTTAAACAAAAAGGCTTTCCAATTTTAGTTGAAATGAATGGTAAACAATACACATTTAATCGTGCTTTCCTATGTACGGTCACAAATCATCCTTATTTTGGCGGGGGCGTATCAATTATGCCGACGGCCAATCCTCGCAAAGCAGTCGTGGACTTAGTTGTCGTGGAACGAATCAATATTTTTAAAATTTTGTGGCTTATTTTCCTATTGCTTCGTCAAAAACAAGGGAAATCTAAGCATTTTCATCATTTTCAATCAAGTAAAATTCGAATTGTTTCGACGATTCCACAAACCATTCACGCAGATGGCGAGATTTTAGGCAAACGAAGTATTGATATGGTTTATACCACACAAAAACGTTTGTTTTGGTTTTAACTGAGTCCCTTAAGGTTGAAAAAGAGTGCCATAAGTCAAAACGACTTATGGCACTCTTTCCTTTTCTCACATAAATTGATAAGGCGTCGTATCCTTCATTCCAATCATTGGATCAACAGCATTTGTTTGAATAATTTCGACTGTTAGTCGTGGTTCTTTTGGTAATGGTTCTTCGACAACTTTTGTCGCTTTATTTGCTGTTTCTGGGGTTGACTCTTCCCCTTCATCAGCAAATAGTGAAACTTCTTGTACCATTGTGTCAACTAATTGCTCGTCTGTTTCTTTTATCTGATTGGCTTTCGTTGATTGCTGTTCAGTTTCATAAGAGACAGCTTTTGTTTCCTTTTCAGTAAATGGATGGTCTGCCGTTAAACCTTCTTCATAGGCTTCTAACTGGGTTCTAGTCGTTAAGGTCATTTGTTCTGCATTCACGATTCGTTCTTTTAGCATCGTCATGCGACTAGCCGATTCGTTTTTGACACATGTTTCAAAAGCAGAAACCTCACCTAATAGAATTAATAATTCTTTACTACGTGTCACTGCTGTATACAGCAAATTTCGTTGCAGCATTCGGCTATACTGATGAACCATTGGCAGTAACACCATGCGGAATTCACTACCTTGCGCTTTATGAATCGAACAACAATAGGATAACGTAATTTTATTCCATTCATTTCTTTTATACGTTACTTCATTATTATCAAACTGTAAAACCAACTCGTCCACTTTGTCCTCTGAGTCTTTGGCTAAAGTAATTCCGACGATTTCTCCCATATCTCCATTGAACACATTTAATTCTGGCGTATTGACTAGTTGCAAAACTTTGTCCCCAATCCGATAGACGGTGTCATTCCATTTGACTTCTTTTTTCTTACCATCATTTGGATTGAAGATTTCTTGCATCATCTTATTCAAGGCATCAATGCCGGCTGCGCCACGATACATTGGCGCTAAAACTTGGATATCTTGTGGCGTAAACCCTTTTGCTTTTGCCTTTGTGACGATTTGTCGAATGTATTCTTCGATATGACCAATATCACTTGCAAAGAACGAGCGATCCTTTTGATTTTTTTGAAAATCAGCAGGCAACTTTCCTTCTTTAATTTCATGGGCAAGAGGAATAATACTTGAACCGTCTCCTTGACGATAAATTTCGTTTAACTCACATTTGGGAATTTCGTTAATTTGCAATAAGTCATGTAAGACTTGACCTGGACCGACAGACGGTAGCTGATCCTTATCACCAACAAAAATCACTTGCATGTTTGTCGGAATAGCTTTTAATAACGTATTGGCTAACCAAGTATCTACCATGGACATTTCATCTACAATTAGCAAACCACCTTCTAATTCTTTGGCGGTTAAACTCGGATTTTTTTCACGACCTGTCAAGCCTAACAAACGATGGATGGTACTTGCAGGTAAACCTGTCGTTTCGTTCATACGTTTCGCTGCTCGCCCAGTTGGCGCCGCTAGCAAGATTGGAAACATCTCCTGCGTATAGTCTTTGAGATCTAATGAAAGACCATTTAGCTCCGCAAACAACGAGACAATCCCATTAATAACAGTTGTTTTCCCTGTTCCGGGCCCTCCAGTTAAAATAAATAACGGCGATTTAATCGCTTCTTCAATCGCTGCTTGTTGCGAGTCGCCATACTGAATATTTAAACGTTTCTCAATCATTCGGATATTTTTTTGGACTTCTTCTTCCTCATAATGAATTTCTTTTTTACGAGAAAGTAAACGCTGAATCGAAGTACCAATGCCCCATTCAGAAAAATAGAGACTGTTCTCAAAAAGTTTAGTCTCTTCTTGTTGGATTTTTCCATGTTCGACTAACGTAATGATTTCATTAGCCACTTGATCAGGTGAGATTTCCACTGGGCGACTTGCTTCCAAGGTCCGAATCGCTTCTTCTAACAAAACATCTGCTTGAACATACGTATTGCCTGAGCGAATGGAGTGCTCAAACACTTCATGTAAAATCGCCGCTCGAATTCGAACAGCAGAATCCGCCTGAATGCCGATTTGTTCAGCAATATTGTCCGCTCGTTTAAATCCGACTCCCTCAATATCTTCAACTAACTGATAAGGATTTTCTTGAATCACAGAAAGGGTTTCTTCTTGATAGGTTTGATAAATTGAAAAAGCTAACTGACTACCGAAGCCGTATCGATTTAGTCCCACAATCACTTGCTCCATCCCGTGATTCAAGCGAATTGTTTCGACGATTACTTGACGTTTTTTTTCATTTAAAACAGTAACTTCTTCCAAAACACTCGGATCATCAATAATTCGGTCAATCGCACTTTCCCCTAATACTTCAACAATTTTTTCAGCAGTTCGTTTACCAATGCCAGGAAATTTGTCACTTGATAAATAGTTAACCACCCCACTAGCCGAAGTCGGTCTTTCTTGCTGATAACTATCCACCTGAAACTGTCTGCCATAACGAGGATGGTCCACAAAATGACCAAAGAAACGATAGGGTTCCTCTTCTTGAACTTGGCCAAAACTACCAGTTACTACAATTTCTTTTTCTAAATAATCTGTATTTGTATCGGTCACATTTACAAGAACGACTTTATAAAAATTACTGGGATTTTCAAAAAAGATTGCTTGTACAGTTCCAACAATAAAGGCTTTTTCTTCGTCCTCACCAAAAAGTGTTACCACTACAAGCCCTCCTTTCTGTTGTGTGCTTATTGTGCTTTTTCTTTAGCTAAAAAAGACGTATCATTCCATAACGTTAAGTCGTACGGCATGTTCCTTGATGCCTCTTTGGTTTCAAGGATTGAGAGGCTATTGTTTAACAGCCCGCCCATTGTCCGTAATTCTGATAATGGTTTACCAGCCATCGCTTGGATTGCCGCCGTCAGCGCTGCTCCGTGTCCGACAAATAGAACTGGACCTTCGTGCTGTTTCGCCGCTTCAGCAACTGTTTCTGAAATCCGTTGAATCGCTTGCTCGATTGGTTCACCATCAAAAATTGTTGGATCATACAAATCTAAACGATGCCGTAAATGATCTAATTCTTCTCCATAAAAATTACGCATTTCTTCAATATATTGTCCTTCTAGACGACCTAAACCTAATTCTTTTAAGGTATCTGTATAAACAATTTCAACTGGATGATTCAATTCTTGTTGAATTCCCCGCGCAGTATTTTTGGCACGTAATAGCGGACTAGAATAAATTTTTTCAAACGGAATATCTTGTAAATATTGGCCTAATTGTTTAATTTCGTCATAACTAGTTGGTAATAACGGCGAATCTCCTGTCATTCCTTGAAATCGTTTCTGTTGATTCCATTCAGTTTTTCCATGTCGTGTAAAATATAATTTCATGTAACTTCTCCAAACTTCTTTATCTCTTCATATGTCTTTCTAGTTTATCACTTCCCTGCGAAAATATCCATGGAAGTTTCTAGTAATCCAAGCAAAATAAGCCTAGAACAAAAATCTAAATTGTTTTTTGTTCTAGGCTTGAAAATTGGGCAACAGTAAAAATAAAACCACTTTCTTCTGACATTTTTGAAAAAAGCGCTACTGTCTTAACTTTTTTTAATCCAATTTATCATTTTCATAATGATGCGTCAGTTCTAAGTTCGGAAAATTTTGCTGACGTAAGGCTTCATAAACAATTAGTGCGGCAGTGTTAGAAAGATTCAGTGAGCGCACATGTTCATCATTCATAGGAATTCGGATACACTTTTCTTCGTTTTCTCGCATAAACGTTTCTGGTAAGCCCGTTGTTTCTTTTCCAAAAAGGAAATAATGGTCCTCGCCATCATTATAATTGACCTCGCTGTATGTTTGGTGAGCAAATTTGGTTACTAAATGCAAGTGTTTGCCTGCCACATGGGCTAAAAAGGCAGCCAAATCTTTATGATACGTAATATTTACATCATTCCAATAATCTAATCCGGCACGTTTTAAGTGTTTATCATCTGTTGAAAATCCTAAAGGTTCAATTAAATGCAACGGTGTATTCGTCGCTGCACATGTCCGTGCAATATTTCCAGTATTTGCTGGAATTTGTGGTTCAAATAAAACAATATGGTTCGTCAACTATCTTCAGCTCCTCAAATATCAATCGTGTTCATTTTAGCATAAATTCAAAATAAATAGCGCCCACAATACTTATTTTCAAAAAAAAACCGCATGACGCGATGATGTCAGGCGGCAGCTATTCTAACCAATAAAAAAAACGTACCGTCTCGGTGTCTAGCACGGCGAGTCGTTACGTTAGTGAAGGTCTCTTCACTAACTTTTATCAGAACAGGACCCTGATAAAAACCAATGAAAAAACAACTTGTAAGTAATATAACACCAATGTCACTTTATTGCAAGACTTTTTTAGGATTTTCTTCACAAAAAAGTCTATCTTTTACGACCTACTAACAAGCGGACGTCAATCGTGACTTTTTCCAATGGTCGCTGTTGTAGCTCGGCTTTAACTTCTTGAGAAACTTGCCACTCTAATGGCGACATTTCTAATAAATCCAACCGTCTTTCCTCGGAAATGTCAAAGCAATAAGTTATTCGTTCATCTACTTCCACAGCTAATTCCTCGGCAAAACGTTGGACTACTTTTTGATTGGAATAACTTTGTTTCTTTTCGTCATTGGGATAAAAAGCCGCTCGTAATTCCTTTAAGTAA
The DNA here is from genome assembly GCF_050536915.1 of Enterococcus sp. DIV1316a. NCBI lineage: Bacteria > Bacillati > Bacillota > Bacilli > Lactobacillales > Enterococcaceae > Enterococcus > Enterococcus sp. DIV1316a. The sequence continues at coordinate 2,142,722 of NZ_CP172913.1, forward strand.
TTCTCTTCAGGAATAATTTTAATCACAGTCCCGTCAGCTTTTAGTACTCGCCGAAATTCTTGATAATGTGAAGGAGAAAAAATATTCAAAATCGTATCAAGCCCTTCATTCGCAAATGGCAAATTCGTTAAATCCGCCACACACCAAAACGCATCAATTGGCTGATTACTTGCTAAATAGATTCCTTCCTTTGATAAATCAAACCCGATTTTCAGTCCAGATAAGCCTGCTTGACTTAACTCAGCTAGAAAACTCCCTTCACCACAACCAACATCGACTACTGTTTTATTTTGAGGAAGATAGTGCATAATTTTGTTTAAAACAGGCGCGTACATGCCACTTTGAATCATTTTTCCTCGAGAAGTAAACATTTTTTTATTATATTCTGTCTGAACGCTATGATTTAGAAAGTATAGCGTGCCTTTCTTGGATAAATCAAATTGATGCCTCTGTTGACAAATCAGACCAACCCCTTCTAAATGCATTGGTTCATGACAAGTTGGACAGCGAAAAACGGCTGCTTCTTTTTTTAATAATTGTTGTGCTCGTTCAATTTTCTTTAACATTTAAAACTCCTTACGTTCATCAAATGAACATTTTCTCTTATAAAAAGTTGCACTCTTTTTTTCAGGGCTATGGTAGTAAGCAGAATTATGGTACAATGCCTGTGAAGAAAAAGCAAGGAGCGATAAGAAATGATTAAAGAATTCTGTGCCGAAAATTTCACTAAGATTCCCCAAGCCATTCAAAAAGGTGCGAATCGCATCGAATTATGCGATAACTTAGCCGTGGGTGGAACGACGCCAAGTACTGGTGTTATTGAAGAAGTCTTAGCATACGCTGGCGAACATTCTGTACCAGTGATGACAATCATTCGTCCTCGTGGCGGCAATTTTGTCTATAATGATATTGAATTAAAAATTATGCATACCGATTTAATCGAAGCAAAGAAATTAGGAACCGACGGCATTGTTATTGGCTGTTTAACTGAGGACGGTTGGTTAGATGAAGAAGCTTTGGACTTATTCATTGAAACGGCTGAAGGCTTGCAAATCACTTTCCATATGGCTTTTGATGCCTTGTCGAAAGAAAATCAATTTAAGGCGATCGACTGGTTAGCTGAGCGTGGTGTGACGCGTATTTTAACTCATGGCGGGCCAGCTGGTACCCCTATCGAAGACAACTTTGATCATTTAAAAGAATTAATTGTCTACGCAGATCAACGGATTCTTATTTTACCAGGTGGCGGTATTTCCACAGAAAACGTTCAAACTGTGATGGACACTTTAAAAGTCACAGAAGTCCATGGCACAAAAATTGTTTAATTTCTTGTATCTAAAAAAGTGAGGTAGCCGTCGTATTAACGGCTACCTCACTTTTTTGATTTCAAGCAAACCAACGAATCCTTTTACCTCAGTCTCATGATAAATAAGTGCAATTTTTTAAACAAAATAACGCATAAACATGCTGGCAATATTGAAATAAATTAATACACTGGTTAAATCACTTAAGGTAGTAATAAACGGGCCACTGGCAACTGCTGGATCAAACCCTAATTTATCCATTAACATTGGGATTAAACTCCCTGCTAAATTCGCCACAGTAATTGCACAGAGCATTGCCATCCCAATCACAAATCCAAGCGGAAGATTATGTTGCCACACGCCAACCACAATCATAATGGTTAAACCTGTCACAGCCCCCGTCACTAGTCCCGTGAGTACTTCACTTAAGATTAAGCGACCAAAATTACTATCCTTTTCATCTTTCATAGCCAAACGGCGTACCGCGACCGCCAATGATTGTGTCCCGGCATTGCCGGCTGTTCCGGTAATTAAAGAAATAAAAACGGCTAAAATACTCGCTTCGCTAACTAACGACTCATAATTACTGATTAACGAGGCCGTAGACATCCCTAAAAACAATAGCGTAATTAACCAAGGTAATCGTTTAGAAGCGGCTTTTAAAGGGTTCTCACTAACTTCTTCAACGTCGACCCCGGCTAGACCAGAGTAGTCGCTAGCGGCTTCATCATCGATAACATCAATAATATCATCAACTGTTACAATCCCCAACAAATGATCATCATAATCTGTAACTGGCACAGCTAAGAAGTCATAGTCACGAATTGTTTGCGCGACATCTTCTTGGTCATCGCCAACATGAACTGAAATAACCCGTTCATTCAAAATATCAGCAATCAAGGTATCATCATCATTAACAATTAAATCCCGCAACGAAATAACGCCGACTAAATGATTTTCTTGGTCGACTACGTAAACGTAATAGATTGTTTCCGCCATGTCCGCTTGATTCTTTAAGACGTACATCGCAGAACGCACTGTTTGATTCGCCACAATCGAAACAAATTCGGTGGTCATAATCGCCCCAGCAGTTTCATCTTCGTAATGAAGTAACTCTTTAATTTCGCCTGCTTCTTCACTACTTAACAAACTAAGATATTTCGCCTTTTGACTCTTATCTAACATATTTAGTAAATCCACCGCATTATCGGTATACATCTCAGCTAACATATCTGCTGCATAACTTGGGCGCATTTCAGCTAAATAATCTTTCATATTCTCATTATCTTCTTCGATAACATCAAACATATCCGCTAGTTCTTTCGGAGATAGGTAATTGTATAAATGTTGTCGGTCTTTTTCATCTAACGATTGGTAAAATTGTCCTTGTTCATAAATGTGTAACGCTAAAAATAGCTCACGAAATTCGTTCATTTGTTGATTTTTTAGCGTTTCTAAAAGAAGGGCAAATTGCTCTTCCATTTCTTGGCCTTCATTCATCTTACACTTTCCCCTCCTGCCTCTTTATTATTATAACGTATCATCTACACTTTTCATATCCTCCGCTAGTGGGGAAATCAGATGAACCGTTTCTTTGGTAAAAGGATGAGTAAAAATTAGTTCCATGCAATGCAACGCTTGCCGCTCAATTCCTTGATCCATCTTTCCATGATACATCTCATCCCCTAACAATGAACAGCCAATTGCTTCAAAATGTACCCGAATTTGATGTGTTCGTCCTGTATGGAGCTGAATGCGCACAGCTGCTGCTTGGGCTCCTCTTTTTGCGAGCCAATATTCTGTACTAGCAAATTGACCTGTTTCGATAACTTGGCGTTTTAATAAAGAGGACAAGTCGCGCCCAATTGGCTTTTCAATCAATTGATGCTCGCTTAACTGCTCAATCGCTCCACCAACAAGGGCATAATAAATTTTTGTCACTTTTTTTTCTCGTAATTCTTGGTCAATTAAAGCATGAGCAAAGCCGTGTTTCGCAAATAACATCAGCCCAGAAGTATCTCGATCTAAACGAGTCACGACATGAATAACTTGATTCACGTAATTTTGACGCTTGTAATAGCCCTTAACACGATTCGCCATCGTTCCTGAAGGATGATACTGAGCAGGTATCGAGGCAATGCCAGCAGGCTTATTAACTACTAAAAAATGATCATCTTCAAACACAATTTCAATCGGTTCATCATCTGTTAATAATGTCTCATGTTCCGCTTCATCTGGAATCGTCATTTTAACGACATCGCCAGTTTGTAAAGGATAGATGGCATTTTGAACGGTCCCATTCACTTGAATTTTACCACCCTGAAATTTCACCTTAGCTAATAACCCTTTTGAAACGCCTTGTTCCTTTAAAAAATATTTCACTTGTTGTGTTGTTTCTTTGTCGTATGTCCATTGAAATTCCATCGTTTAATTAATCCTCACCAATAAAGGCATCTTTCACTCGATGCCAAAAATGCATGTGCCGATAAGAGGCAAAATGAATCCGTTCGTCTGCAATTCGATAGCAGACGGAAGCGATATTTTCTTGATAAATATCTAATTGGTCCACCGTGACAAAATAATCATCACTTTCCTGTAATTTAATCTCCAGCCACTCCGTATGTGCGATTACAATCGGTGACCCCAATGTTCGAAAGACACGATTGTTTAAGGAGGCGATTTCGGTTAACTGAAACGCATTAATGCTAGGATGCAAAACAGCTCCACCAATACTTTTATTATACGCAGTAGAGCCGGTTGGGGTCGAAATCGACAACCCATCACCACGAAATCGTTCAAACAGTTCGTCTTTAATAAACACATCGCCCACCATCGTCCGGTTTCCTCGTTTAATTGTTGATTCATTTAATGCTAAAAAATGTTTATCTGGTTTCCCATCTCTAAACCGAATCCGCACATCTAATAATGGATAACTCGTACTTTTTTCACGATGAATACACAAACTCTCAACTAGTTCTTTTAATTCATAATCACGCCAATCTGTATAGAAACCCAAGTGTCCGGTATGTACACCTAAGAAACTTACTTCGTTTAACAGATGATTAAATCGATGAAAAGCGGAAAGAAGCGTACCATCTCCGCCGACTGAAATCACAAGTTCAGGTTGACGATTGTCTATTTGAATTTGGTTTTGCTCTAATAGTGTTGTCAGTTGTTTTGTGACTTGTTTCGATTTTTCTTCCGAGTTATGAACAATCGCCACTTTCATAAGCAGACTCCTTTACTGATTTTCTGGTGTTTCGTTTTTAATTTGCTTATAGTATTCGTTTTCTAGCAATCCACGGCCATGAGAGAAGTAATGTTGTGCTTCTTGAATTTCTTCACGAATAGATGACATTTCTTCATCTAATAAATAGGCTGCCTCTGCCGCTCGCTGAAGGCGTTCTTTCATTTCTTCAGGAAAGACACCTTGATATTTATAATTCAAAGAATGTTCAATCGTTGCCCAAAAATTCATGGAGAGTGTCCGAATTTGGATTTCGGCCAAAATAATCTTTTCCCCGGTGACTAATTGCACAGGATATTCCACTACCACATGGTACGAACGATAGCCACTTTCTTTTTTATTTTCAATGTAGTCCCGTTCTTCCACAATTTTTAAGTCTTTACGATTTCTTAAAAGTGCGACTACCTGGTAAATGTCTTCCACAAATTGGCACATAATCCGCAAACCAGCAATGTCTTGCATTTCTTCTTCAATCCGATTTAAAGGAATATGCCGAATAGCCGTCTTTGTCAAAATACTATCTACTGGTTTCACACGTCCTGTAACGAATTCAATTGGTATGTGTTTATCTTGCTCCCGAAATTGTTTACGAATACCTCGTAGTTTTACTTTTAATTCGCTGACCGCCTGTTCATATGGCGCTAAAAACAGCTCCCACTCTCGTTCCATGGTAGATCCCTCAATTTCCTTGAATTTCATTCACTGATTATTTTACCACAGTCCTCCCTAAAATAGGGTGTTATTCGCTATTTGATTTCCAAACGCCTTTCATTAGAAAAATTTTTCACAGAGAAGACCACTTTTCTTGACGGAAACCTATATAATATGTGAAAATTGGAGTGATTTAAGAAAGAGAGAGAACCCCATGAGTGAGCACTTAGAAATTGAATTTAAAACATTAGTTAGTCCGCAAGATTTCAAACGATTAATCGACCATTTTGCTATTCAAAAAACGGACTTTTTTACGCAAACAAATCATTATTTTGATACGGACGATTTTCAATTAAAAGCACAACGAATGGGCTTAAGAATTCGCGTATTAGCAGATCGTGGTGAGTTAACCTTAAAAGTTCCTGCGCCAGAAGGATTATTAGAAATCAATGACCCTTTATCGCTTGAGACGGCGAACCACTTTATCAAAAGGAATCACCTCCCTACTGAGGGGGCTGTGACGAAGAAATTACAAGAATTAGGTATTGAAATCGCCTCGATCCATTTAATTGGTTCATTAAAAACAGCACGTGCAGAAAAACAAATTCCTCAAGGACTACTTGCGTTAGACGAAAGTTGGTATAACCAACAGCACGATTTTGAATTAGAGTTAGAAGTTACTGAAGCTGAAAGCGGCAAGCAAGCGTTTCAAACATTAATGGCTGATTTGAACATTCCCATTACGCTTGCACCTAACAAGATTCAACGCATGATGCGGACCACTGCCCCTTAGTATTCGAAGCACTGACGTTCTGGCACCTGTATTTGAAAAAGCATGGCATTGGAGGAAGTATGAATGGTTGAAATTTATTTGTTCGTCAATCCTTTAGGCGGCGTCTGTTTAGAAATTGAAAAAGAAATTATACAATTGTCTGTTAACGACAAGAAGAAAATACAATTGCGCTTTATCCCTTTATTAAACATGAAAACGATCAATGAATTTTTGAGTCGTCAACATATTCCGATTAATGACATTAAACGACGGAATCGAATTTTTGAAGATTTATACTCAGCCGCTCTTGACTATAAAGCAGCACAGTTACAAGGCCGAAAAAAAGGCCGACAATTGTTGATTGGCTTACAAAAAGCAGTAGCTGAAGACGGTCTAGCTTACTCTCCTGAGTTATCAGAAGAACTACTTCTAGCGGCCGGCGGGGATATTGATATGTATCGTAAAGACCGACAATCCGATTTTGTCAAAGAATCTTTCCAAACCGACCAAAAAGTTGCTCGAGAAATGGGGATTAAACAACATCCTACCGCAGTCGTTTACAACTATACTTGCGAGAACGATTTCGGCATTTTAGTCGAAAATTTTGAAAACATGGATGAAATTAAACAACTTTGTCGTGTCCATCCACATAACGAACCGTTGCTGGACCAAGGTGACGCAACCTTTGAATTTAAACGCCGCTCCAATTATCATTTTCCAAATGGACATTTACATTTATTATAAAAAAGAAGGACCAGTTTACTGGCCCTTCTTTTACTATTTTCACCATGTTCTATAATAATAGATAAAGTCTAATACTGCTACATTTGATGATTTGTTCTTATAAAAGACAGCTATGGAATGGAGCCATGTATATATTATGTACTTTTAAATATTAACACCGAAATTTGTATCGACCACCAATATTTATTTCAGTTCATCGACTAACCTCTTGGAACGCTATCAGACAATACTCGCCGATACTAACTCAAAAAATCGAGGAAATTTTATTCGGTTTAACACAAGCTAATTTATTTCTTCCCATTTATTTTTAGTCTGCTTATATAATATGGTTAGTTCTTTTTTATCCTTATCTAAATTTTTATTTATTAATTCCTGAATCTCATAAGAAAATTTATTTCTTTGATTTACATTGTCAAAGATGAATTCTTTATCAAAAGATAACTCTAACCCATTTAATGCTCCTGTTGTCCAGTAAATTTTTATATTCGAATCATCACCGCTATAATACATATTAAACTTTTCGTTTTCAGAGATATACGAACTCATTAATTCCAATTCTTCTGGAATTGTAAACAGATTATAATTATCAATTTTAACCACATGATATTGAATGTTATCTTCTATTAAATTATAAGTTTGACCATTTTGATTCCATTCTTTGACACCGCTATAAAAATTATTCAGACGAAGTTGTAAAATAGTAAAATATCCACCTATACATAGTACTATAATTAATAATATTAAAAATAATTTTTTGTACTTCTGTCCCTCTCTAATATCTTTCGAAAGTTTCTCCACCATCGTATTGTCCTCCTTCAATAATCGATCCAAGGTCATTTCATAAAGATTACTTAGTTCAATTAAACAATCAATATTAGGATATGATTTATTATTCTCCCAGTTAGAAATTGTTTGCCTAGTAACGTATAATTTCTCAGCAACCTCTGATTGTGTCAATCCTAATTCATTTCTTCTCATTTTTAATGAATTCCCTATGTTCAAAAAAAAACCTCCTTTTATTACTCTAAAGATAATAGAAGCTTGATATAAAAGAAAGCAAAGAATCTTTGCTTTCTTTTATATAACAGCAACAATCTATTTAATTATATAACTAAACCTGGTTTTACACAGATATATTTACTATTCTGTGTAAAACCAGGTTTATATTTTATGTTTACTAAGAAGTTACGACTTATAATTTTTCAACCAAAGCTTCTAATTCCGTTAAACGTTCTTCAAAAACTTTCATTGCATCTTCGATATACGCGGCTTGTGTCATATCCACGCCCGCTTTTTTCATCACTTCAATTGGGAAGTCACTACTTCCTGCTTTCAAGTAGTTAAGATAGTTCTCTAAAGCTCCCTCTTCTCCAGCTAAAATATGTTTAGACAATGCCGAAGCGGCTGAGAAGCCAGTTGCATATTGATAAACATAGTAATTGTAATAAAAATGTGGAATTCTCGCCCATTCGTAACTGATTTCTTCGTCTCTAACTACTTCTGGTCCATAATATTTAGCATTGAGCTCGCCATAATACTCACTCAAATATTCACTCGTTAATGGCGTGCCTTTAGCATCTTCCGTGTGAATAAAATGTTCAAATTCCGCAAATTGCGTTTGACGGAAAATGGTTCCCTTAAAGCCGTCTAAATAGTGATTTAAGACATACGCACGTACTTTAGGATCTGTTTCTGTTTGTAATAAATATTCTGTTAAAATATTTTCATTTGTGGTTGAAGCAATCTCAGCTAAGAAAATTGAATAGTCGCCATAAACATACGGCTGATTATTTCTTGTATAGTAACTATGAACACTATGGCCCATCTCATGGACTAATGTAAATAGTTGATCCAAACTATCATGCCAATTCATTAAAATGTATGGGGCTGTATCATAAGCTCCTGAAGAATATGCGCCGCTTCGTTTTCCTTGATTTTCAATCACATCAATCCAGCGACTTGAAAAAGCTTCTTTAACAATAGATAAATAGTCTTCACCTAGTGGTTTTAAAGCCTCAATTGCTTTTTCTTTTGCTTCTTCATAGCTGTAACGAATTGGTGCTTCACCTAGCAAAGGCGCATACAAGTCGTACATGTGTAATTCTTCTACGTTTAATAATTTTTTTCTTAATTTTACATAACGATGTAGCAAAGGTAAATGTTTATTTACTACAGCTACTAATGTTTCGTGAACACTTTCAGGGATATGATTACTTGCTAAAGAGGCTGCCCGAGCAGAATCATAATTTCTAATTTTTGCTTTATAATTATGTGTTTTAACATGTGCACCTAAAGTTGAGGCTAATGTATTTCTAAATTGTTTGTACACTTTGTACAACCCTTTAAATGCTGCTTCACGAACAGATGGATCGACACTTTCCATTAATTGACCATAAACGCCATGAGAAAGTTGAATCGTTTCGCCTTCAGCATTTTGCACAGTTGGAAATTCTAAGTCTGCATTATTTAAAATTGAAAATGTATTACTTGAGGCACCAAAAATTTCACTAGCCCCCGCCAGTAAAGCTTCTTGTTCCATCGATAAAACATGGGGACGTTCATCTAAAATATTTTGAATATAGTGACGATAAACAGCTAATTTCGGCTGCTCTTCAAAATATCCCCAAATTTGTTCATCACTTAATGTTAAAACCTCTGGATCAAACCAAGAAACAGCTTCACTAACTTGTGCATATAAAGAACTAGCTCTGGCATATAAAGCTTGGTAAGCTGTATTTGTAGTGTCTTGATCATTTTTTAAATGAGAATAGACATATAATGTTTCCACTTTTCTATAGACATCTAAAACGTATTCTAACGCAGCTAGAAAAGCTTCTGCACCATTCCCTAAGGTTCCTTTAAATGATTCTGCTTGATTTAGCTCTTCTGTCAACTGATTATACGCAACATCAAAAGCAGCATCATCTTTAAAAATTTTGGTTAAATCCCAAGTTAATGGAGTTGGAACTTCATCACGTGTTGGTAATTGTTTAATTTCGCTCATAGTTTACTCTCCTTTAAGAAACGTTTTACTCATTATACTATCATAATTTAACACGTGTGACTAAAAAAATGTTGTTTTTTCACTTTTTTTAGCCAATGAATGAGCTTTTCAGGATCTTCTCTTAGGAAAATACTAGTTATTAGGTACTTATTGTTTACTTTAATTAACACATAACATTCTTGTAACCATCTCAATAAGTTATTTCCCACAATTTTAAAAAGCTTTTTTAAGCCAATATTCGGTAGCGGTTGCCAAACAAAGTTCCCTTCTTTAAAAAAAACAGCTTCCAAGATACGCCATAGTTCCTGTTTGGTCACTAAACGCCCTTCTTTGGTTTTTAGTGCTTCCCAAACAAGCATTTTTAAATGAATATCTTCTTCAGAAGAAGGTAATAGCTTCAATCCAGGATAGTAAAACCAAGGAGGTAACTGGAGAAGGTGACAACCTTTCGTATATAAAAAGCTCTGTGTCCTAAGCAACTGAGCATTTCTGTAACCAAGTTGTTGAGTCAATTTTTGATAATAATCATGCATCAATTGGCCAGTGTGCCGTCTATCTGGCAGTAAATTTAAATTAGCGGTCGGGAGTCGGAAGATTTCTAGTAATTTTTTTTCGTAAAAATCCCATGATTGTTTTCTTCTATAAAATTGTTGACATTGACTCTCTTCAATATGACAAAGTAACTCTATTCGTTCTTGTTTCTTATTGGCCGACCATAAATAAAATCCCAAGGACTCCGAAAAATAAAGGAATTGTTTCGTTAATTGCGTGAGCTTGTCTTTAGGCACTAATCGTTCACCTAAAATCCAAACAACTTGATAGCCATGAGTTTGATAAGTCTCCGTCCGTTCCACCAAACGTTTAATTGGCAATGGACTACATTGAATTTCAATGGCTATCTTCCCAATGAGTAAATCTGGGCGTTGCTTCAAGGCGGGTAAGTATGCCTCAACTTGAAAAGACAGCTTTTCGCGTAAACACTTTTCCGCAAAAAGCTGCTTCAAGCGGAGGTGTTCTTCTGTTTCAGCTTCTGCTTCGTACCAACAACTATTCTTTTTACGATGAGCAAAATGGGGTATTTTAATGGGGCCTGCCTTCAAAATGACCGATTGATGACACATTGGACACACAAAAGCTTGTTCGCTTCGTATCTGTGTTAATTCATCAATCGAGCAATCGATTAAAGAAAATAACTCTTGGTTGTCTGCCGTTAAAGCTGTTAACATGATTTTCACCTCTCATAAATAAACTACGCAAAGTTTCTTAATTTTCATCAAAAAAAAAGCAAAAACTCGAAAGTTTTTGCTTTTTTGCTTAATCATTAAAGTAATAACGTGTTAATTCCAACGCACTGCGTTCCATAATACAAGTGCCATATTCGACTAAAGTATCCTGAGTGACAGTTGTTTTATGAGCAAATTCTAAAATTTGTGCAATTTCATTGTCAACATTTGTTTTTTCTAATTCATCGGTTAAGAACAAAACTTGTAAGTAATAACGATCGTTGTACGTGTATAAGTTAGTCAAAACAGATTGCATGAAGACTTCTTTGGATAATTGGATCATCGCTTCAAAATTATCTAATTCAAAGATTACATTTCTGTTTGTTTCATCTGTGGCTTCCATCTCATCAAGTTCATCGGCGGCTGCTTTGTCTGCTTCAATTTGTTTGCGAATTAATTCGCTAACATCTGCATTGACTTCGCTCAGACCTTCTAAGGAAGACAAGTCGTCCATAGCGACATTTTTACTAATAAACAGTTCTAAACCATCATTTTTAGGCAAGACTTGGAAAGTGACTGCTTCACTGCCTTGGAATTCATCTTCGACATCAACTTCTTCTAAAATACTATAAAAGAAATTTTCAACATCTTTGTGGTTTCCTAGTAAGTCAAGAAAAGTAATCCCTCTATCCGCCAGGTCTTCGTTGCCAATTAACACACGAATCGTATTTTCATTAATATGTTCCATTTCCATAGCGCTACACCTCTCTTTGCTTCAATCAGGAAACTTCTTACGTTCATTGTAGCGAAAACTACACAAAAGTAAAGTGGAAAGTCTGTAAATCCTCGAAAACTAGCGAACGTTTTATAAACTTTGAACTTTTTTAACGATTGGTTTTTCGCTCCTTCTACCTCTTCATCTTAACGCAGTCTCTCCAAAAAAGATACTATTTTTCCTTGACCACGTTCTGCCAAATCAAATGAATACAAGTTCTAAATATGTATTAAAAAGCCAGAGATAAAAATCCCTGGCCCTAAATTCATATGAATCGTTCTTTATTACAATTAACAAATAAAGAACAAAATTTTATATTTTTTATAAACCTGCCATTAATTGTGCTTGGCGCAATTCCAGTTGTCGAACATCTCTTGGTAAGAATCGGCGAATTTCATCTTCGTTAAAACCGACTTGTAATCTTTTCTCATCAATCATAATTGGCCGACGCAACAATCCAGGGTTTTCTTGAACCAACTCTAATAAATCTTGAAGTGGAAGCTCGTCCAAATCCATATTTAATTTTTGGAAAACTTTAGAGCGAGTAGAGATAATCTCTTCTGTTCCATCTTCTGTCATGATTAAAATTGCTTTTAATTCCTCAATATTTAAAGGTTCAGAAAAAATATTTCTTTCTTTAAAAGGAATTTCGTGCTCTTGCAACCAGGCTCTAGCCTTACGACATGACGTGCAACTTGGGGAAGTATAAAGTGTCAACATTGTGCATCACTCCTTTTCGCGAATCATCGCGTTTCTGAAACAGGGAACTGTACTGTTCCTCTATTTAAAACCAGTATACCTAATTTCTAATAAAAATACTAGGGGTTTTTAAACATTTTTTATTAACTTTGTTTATTTTTCCTTCATTACATCCGTGTAAAATTAGGGTTAATTTTTATGAAATTTTATGGATATTCGTTATGATTCTGTAAAAAAGTAATACAGTTTTCTATTTTTATGGTTGCTGTTATAATTTACTTCTCTTGGTGATTTTTCAAGAAGTTCCCATGTATTTTTTTCTAATAAAATGTATAATAGAACTATTCACTATCTTAAGTCTAAAGTCAGGTGGTTATTTAATGAAAACAATTTTTTCTGGTATTCAGCCCAGTGGTACTCCGACAATCGGAAATTACATTGGTGCGATGAAACAATTTATCGAATTACAAAATGAATATAATTGTTATTTTTGTATTGTGGATGAACATGCCATTACCGTTCCCCAAGAACCGCAAAAGCTACGCCAGCAAATTCGTAGCTTAGCAGCTCTTTACCTAGCGGTTGGTTTAGACCCACAAAAAGCAACAATTTTCATACAGTCTGAAGTGAGTGCCCATGCAGAAGCTGGTTGGATCATTCAGTGCAATACTTCTATTGGTGAGTTAGAGCGAATGACACAATTTAAAGATAAATCTCAAAAAAATGGTCGTGCTGGCGTAAGCGCTGGTCTTTTAACATACCCTCCATTAATGGTTGGTGATATCGTGTTGTACAACGCTGACTTAGTGCCAGTCGGAGATGATCAAAAACAACACTTAGAATTAACACGTGATTTTGTGGAACGCTTCAATAAACGTTATGCCCAAAAAAATCAAGAAATTTTAACGATGCCTGAAGTAAAAATCGCTGAGCAAGGTAGTCGAATTATGAGCTTACAGGAACCAACGAAAAAGATGAGTAAGTCCGATACAAATGTGAAGGGCTTTATTTCAATGCTTGATGAGCCAGCAGTGATTCGCAAAAAAATCCGCTCTGCTGTAACTGATTCAACTGGTGTAATTGAATATAATAAAGAAGAAAAGCCTGGCATTACTAACTTACTAAATATTTATTCTGCTGCGACAGGTCAAACTGTTGAGGAACTTGTTCAAGCATACGAAGGCAAAGGCTATGGAGACTTCAAAGCAGATTTAGCAGAAGCAGTAGTTGCCTTATTAGAACCTATTCAAGTGCGCTACCAAGAGCTTCTAGCTTCAGAAGAATTAGATATGATTTTAGATGAGGGCGCAGAAAACGCTCGCCTGGTAGCCAACAAAACACTTCAACGAATGAAAAATGCTGTTGGTTTGGGAAGAAAAGTTCGGCGCTAACTAAACATAATAAAAACCCGCGAAGTTTTATTCGCGGGTTTTTTTATGTTCTAAATTGAGCATCGTACAGCCGACGATAGTGACCTCTTTGCGCGTACAAAGTTTCATGTGTTCCATCTTCTAAAATTCCTTGGTCACTCACTACGATTATTCGATCAGCATGTTTAATCGTTGCCAGTCTGTGGGCAATAATTAATGTTGTTCGCCCGTTAGCTAACGAGTTTAATGACTCTTGAATCACTTGCTCTGTTTCTGTATCTAATGCAGAAGTCGCTTCATCTAGAATTAAAATCGGCGGGTTCTTCAAGAACATTCGCGCAATTGCCACTCGCTGCTTTTGACCGCCCGATAATTTCACGCCACGTTCGCCAATAATTGTGTCCAAGCCATCTGGCATTAGCTGAATTACATGTTCTAAATGTGCTAATTTCACCGCTTGTTGAATGTCTATTTCTGTAGCATTTAAATTCCCATAAGCAATATTTTCTCGTAATGTTCCAGGGAATAAAAACACATCTTGTTGAACAATTCCAATCTGCTTACGTAATGAAGCCAAGGTCATTTGCTGGATATTTCTACCGTCAATCGTAATTTCACCACTACTAACTTCATAAAAACGAGGCAACAGATTGCACAAGGTCGTTTTTCCTGAACCACTTTGGCCAACGAAAGCAACGGTTTCACCAGGTTGAATTTTTAAATTGATATGGTCTAAAACTTTTGTGCCATCTTCATAAGCAAATGAAACATCTTTATAGGCAATCGTTCCTTCTAAATGTGAAACAGCAACAGCTCCTGGCAAATCTTTGATGGACGGTTGTTTGTCCATTTCTTCCGTAAAACGTTTAAAGCCAGCAAATCCTTTGGGATAGCTTTCAATCATATTGTTGACTTTTTCAATCGGCCGAATAAAAATATTGGCTAATAAAATAAATCCTACAAACTGACCTTCTGTAATTTCTCCTTTAATTGTATAGTACGCACCAAAAATTAATGAAAATAAATTTATCAGACGAATTAATAAGTAATTATAGGCGGAACTGAAACCCATCACCTTATAAAAATATAATTTCGATTTTCGATACATTTGATTTAAATAATTAAACTGTTTTCGTTCAAATGGTTCATTTGCAAAAGATTGCGTGACACGTATCCCACTTACTGACGCTTCAATCCCAGCATTAAATTCACCTAAATTATCGTAAATATCCGTATTCGCTTTTGTCATTTTTTTATTAAAATAGCCTAGCGCAATCGTGATAAATGGCAATAAAATAAACGTAGCGATGGCTAATTTCACGTGAATGGTTAACATTAATAAAAAAGAACCTGCTAACGTCATAATCGTAATAAAGACGTCTTCTGGACCATGATGCGCCACTTCCGAAATTTCAAAAAGATCAGTGGTCAAACGGCTCATTAATTTCCCTGTTTTTTGATTATCATAATACTCAAACGGTTGTGTTTGCAGATGTTGATATAATTCTTCACGCATATCTGTTTCAATATTCACGCCTAACATATGACCAAAATAAACCACAATAAATTGTAAAAACGTATTGATTATATAAAATGCAAATAAGCCCGCACTAGCTAATGCAATGAGGCGAAAATCTCCTTTTGGCATAATCTTATCAATTACTTGGTTGACTGCTACTGGAAAAGCCAACTCTAACAGCCCCGCAAAAACGGCACACCCAAAATCCAAAATAAATAATCGACGATACGGCCGATAATACCCAAAAAAACGCTTTAACATAACTCCCTAACTCTCCCCCTTCATTCTCATTCATTATACGGAAAAAGACTGTCTCTTGCAAAATTCTAACTTATATCAGAACATGTGTTATTTAAGTAACTTTGACTCAAAATCATTTTCACAAACTTTTCATTATCAGAATATTTTTTCATTTATCGTTTCCATTTTTTCGGTAAAAATAACTATAATTGTCTTTTCCCACAAGGCTTTGATTTCTGTACAAAACCTTGAAATACAGTGAAAAATACTCTATTTATTTGTGAAAATATCGGCTACAATATAACATATGAAAAGTTTTGTAAAAAAGTTAAGAGGTGCACTTGTTAAATGAGAACCATTGTTTTTGATGTTGATGACACGCTGTACGATCAGCAACAACCCTTTCGAAATGCGATGACTAAAATTTTCCCAAACGTTGCGACAGAGGATATGCATGAATTGTATCTTCGTTTTAGACACCACAGCGATGAAACGTTTCCGAAAGTTTTAGCCAATGAATGGTCCCTAGATTTCATGCGGTTTTTCCGGATGAATGAAACATTAAAGGATCTAAACTATCCAGGAATTTCACAAGAAGAAGGAAAAATTTTCCAACAAGTTTATGAAGAAGAATTGGATAATATTACGATGCATCCAGAAGTTACTAAGCTTCTTGATACTTTACAAGAGAAAGAAATTCCGATGGGGATTATTACAAATGGTCCAACAGACCATCAATTTAAAAAAGTTAAACAATTGAATCTTGAAAAATGGGTTCCAAGCCAAAATATCATTATTTCTCAAAGTACGG
Organism: Enterococcus sp. DIV1316a; assembly: GCF_050536915.1. Classification (NCBI taxonomy): domain Bacteria; kingdom Bacillati; phylum Bacillota; class Bacilli; order Lactobacillales; family Enterococcaceae; genus Enterococcus; species Enterococcus sp. DIV1316a. The sequence continues at coordinate 2,159,081 of NZ_CP172913.1, forward strand.
GTTTTCAAAAACCTGAAAAGGAAATTTTTGATTTAGCCTGTAATCAATTTTGTATGGAACCTGAACATACTTTATATGTTGGTGATAGTTATGACAATGATATTGTAGGCGCACGTAATGGTGGCTGGCATTCTCTTTGGTTTAACCACCGCTCTCGTGAACTACCAAGTTGCCAACCTGCATCACACCTTGCAGAAGTCACTTGTTTCACCGAACTTTGTCCGACTGTGGAGAAATTATTTAATCTTTAAAAAAAGCCGCTCTTCAAATTGAAGAACGGCTTTTTTTTATTTATTTTTTTGTTTTTTCAGACGTAAAATGATGAACAGGCAGATTATCAGTAAAAGGAGCAATAAACCGATTAAGAGATAAATAAGTTTAGATTCCGTTTTTTTGACGGTTACATCTTTCTCATTAAATGTTTTTGCTTCCTCTTTTGAGATTGTAAATTCTTTCGTAAATTGCCATTTTTTTCCTGAGCCTTCCACAGTCATTGCCAATACATACGTTCCAGCTTCCATTTCATTTTCTTCATACGGAATAGGGAAATTAAAAATTGAATTGGGCGCCATTTGCATATCTTCTTGTTCTTTCTCTAAAATAACGTTATTTGTTTTCTTATTTTTAACATTTGCCGTTACTTTCATTGATTGAAGATAGGCTGCTTCATGGTTTAACAGTGTTGCAGAAATAACACTGCGCGCATTTCTTTGCGTCGGTTCAACTTTCTCTAAAGACAATTCTGGTTGTACAACTGTTTCATTTTCTCGAAGTAAAACAGCTACTGTATAGGCATAGCGATTTTCAATTGCTAAGCCGTTTGTATTTTCTTTTTGCTTGTCTTTCGTTTCATCGACTTTTTCACTAAACGTGATCCCGCCCGCTAGTTGCCCTGAAAACTCTTCTTTAGGCATCTTCACTCGCAATTCAACTACTTTTTCACTTTTAGCAGGCAATTCAACACTCTCACCGCCGTCTTTCAGTTGAATGATTTCTGATAAATCTGCTGGTGCAGATTTATCTAAAGCTGTCAACGACTCACCATATTCAATCACTCCGTTGCTGTTTGTTGTGGCCGACTTCACACTAACATCAATCACTAAATTTTCATCTGTACTATTGGCCGCTCGAACTTTCAAAATTTGTTCTTGGTCTGGTTTCATCATTAAATCAAAATATGTTTTTGTTTTATCTATTTGGTTTTCTGGAATTTCTGTTTCAACACTAAATCGTAATTCTGCTGCTGAGGTTTCAATCCCAAAAGCAAAGAAATAAAAACTTAGGATCATCAGAATAAAATATCTATTTTTCATTTCGCTCTACACTCCATTTCTATGTAAAGGAGAAAGGCTGAGTTCCCCTCTTCCTTTCTCCAAAAAGGTTCTTTTTATACTGGCGTATTAGCTAATGTCCAAGTAATTGTTGTTTTGTAGGCATCGTTTAATTTAACTGATTTACCTGGCACTTTTAATTGAACATCTTTCATTACTTGACGGCCGTCAACTTCAGCAATTGAACTAGCATTGCCGTATAAGTATGACCATTTTCCGGCACCTTGATCTGTTGCGGCTACCATCACGTTATGACTTTCACCCACTGTACCAAAAGTTACGCTCGCTAAACTTGTTGGTGCAGCGCTTTGTCCTGCTGTCACAGCTGAAGCATTTTGAAAGACAATTTCAGTTCCTTCAAGTGTCTGACCTTTTGTAGCAGAAGTAAATGCAGAATTTTGTTTTGCAGATAAAGTCCAGCCTTCTAAAGTTCCACGATTATCTGTAATTTGAGCAAATAATGGGCCCGTTTTTTCAACATTATTTTTATCTTTTAAAACTTGTGCTGATGCAAAATAGATTTCATCTTTTGTGCTGATGATATTTTCACCAAAGTTTAAACTTGAAGCATAATCCAAGGTTAAGGGACCTGTAGAACCTTCATCAACTGGTTTGTCAGGATTTACTGGGTCGATAGGTGTCACAGGATCTTTGCCGTCTTTGTCTTCTGGATCCACTACAGGATTTTTGCTGTTGGGATCTTTTTCATCTGGTGCTTTAAATTTTACAATAGCATCTGTGTCGCGATTAGCCACTTCCTCTGCTTGAACTGGTAGTGTGCCTACCGCGATGGTTGCTAAAATTAAGCTGCTTGCGATGGTCATTTTTTTCATGTTAGTGCTCCTTCTCTTCTATTGTTATAGTTTCAATAATTATACGCTTGGTAAATCAGCGATTGTCCATGTTAAAACAGTTTTGTATTGAACAGCATCTTTTGGTGTTGCTCCTGGTACAGTTAATGTGATCGCTGTATTTTTATCTACGCTTTCACCGTCAACTTCCACTTTTTCAATCCCACCGAACGCACTAAGCCAAGTTCCAGAACCTTGACCTTCAGCGGCAGACATCACATTTGATGAATCGCCAGCTACTAAAGTTACTTCATGCGCAGTTGGTGTGACTGCTTTGGAATTAGACACTGCTTTGTTTTGACTTAATTTAATTTCTGAACCGTCTAAAACTTTATTTAATGTTTCTTTTGTCGCTGTTAATTGTGTTTCTTGTTTAACTGTTAAGGCCCAACCGGCATTCGTTCCGCGTTTGTCGGAAATTTGTACATAATTTGGTTTAGGATTAGTCAAATCAGGACCAGAACCGTCTGCCAAGAAAAAGTATTGTGGATTTGCATAATATTTTTCATCTTTATTTGAAATTTTATTTTTGCCAAAGTCTAAACTAGAAGCATAATCGATACTTAGTGGACCAGTTGTTCCTTCATTTGGCTTATTGCCTGTGTCTGGTGTCGTTGGGTCAAAGGGTTCAACAGGTTTTTCGGTATCTGGATTCACTGGATCGACTGGTTTGTTGATAGAGGCATCCGGTGTAAATTCAACGATAGCATTTGATTCATAGTTTTTTTCTTCTGCATTCACTTCTGGTGCAATAGCCACGCCTAAAGTGATAGCGGGGATTGTTGCTAAGATAATTTTTTTCATTTTATTGTTCCTTCTTTCTTTTTTTTAAAATAAAACTAGCCATAAAGATGACTATTATTCCGAGATAATTAAACATTTGTTGCTGTTTAGTACCAGTTCGAGGTAAGAAGCCTGAGCCTTTTTGATCAACCGTTTTACTTGTTGAATGCTTCAATGATTCTCCACTCACTGCTGGTATTGCTTCCGATTGCTTGGGGAAACGCTGTGGTATCTTACCATCTGGTTTTTCTTTGTTGGCTGGTGGTTCATACTCGCCATAAAAAGAAACTTCTGCATTTGTCGGATAGGCATTTGTTTCAGCAAATACATCAACTGATGAAATCAATCCTAATAGCAATACACCGCTAACTATTTTTTTGATAAGACTCACCCCCTATTTTGCACTGCCATCAGGTACGTCCATCAAGTGCCAAGTTAGTTTTGCTTCGTATTCTTCTGCTTTGGCCGTCCCTCCAGGAACAGATAATAACAACTCTTGGTCATTTTCTTTCCATTGATCAGAAATATTTGTTTCTTGATGTCCATTGACTTGGTTGTGAACAAGAATCGATTGGCCTTCTGGAATGTCCTGTAAGCGATGGTTGGTTCTAAATTTTAAAATATTCGGCAACGTAGCACCTGATTCAGATTTGAAATCAGAAGTAACGGTTAGTGCAAGCGACCAATTATTCCCTGTTTGACGAGTATCCCGTATCACTAATGGTTGATCCATGGAAACAATTGGATATTGGGTCGTGCTACTAGCGATTTGCAGCTCATTCCCAAAGGAAATCGCTGTGGGTACCGTTTTGAACCTGACAGAGCCAACCACAGTGACTGTTAGCGCTAATTCATCAATCTTGTAGCCTTTATCATAGACTTCCACGACCAACTGCTGTTTTCCATAAGTTAGTTCTGGTAATAACAAGGCTTTTTCCTTAAATGTTTTAGAATTAGTGGTTGTTTCATCTGCTAATTTCTGGATTTCTTGGCCCTCTTTTTTGACAATAAATTGTAATCTATTCCCAGCATCGACATCTTGCCAATAAAAAGGCAGGGCTGTTTTTTGAAAGTCATCAATATCGATTGTTTTTTCCATCGACTTTTCTATACGCTCTTTTGACCAAGATAGTTTCGTTTCACTTAAGAAAACTTCTTTGACAGGTTGGACGACTGTTCCAGAAAAGTTACCTAAGTATGCTTTATCTGTTGATTCCCAGATATAAGAAACGCCTTCATGAGCTTTGGGTAAATTCCATTCAAACAGTCCTTTTGTGGCATCGTAACTTCCATAAGGGCTAATCGTCAGCGGTGGAAATAGTTGACCATCACGAGATACCACCTTATTTTTTAATTGTAGTGGTTTCCCAGCAATATAATCGACAGAAGATAAGATAATCATTTGATTAGATACATCTAGCCCTGTAATGGCCGTTAAGCCTTTTAACGGACTGATATCTGAAATTTGATTTTCTCCCACATCTAAAACTGTTAGATTGAGTGTTTTCTCTAACGGTGCCAAGGAAGAAATTTGATTGTTTCTTGCATACAGTACACGCAGATTAGGAACAGTGCTTAAAGCTTCCAGACTAGCAATCGTTTGATTCATAATACTCAACTCTTCTAGACGTGGCTTATTCGCCAAGGGCGCAATTGTTTTTAATTGATTATTTTCCACATAAAGACGGAGTAGGTTATTTGCTTCCGTAAGCCCATCTAAAGTAGCAATCTGATTATTGGCAGCCCAAATGGTTTCTAAATTACGAAGAGAACGAAGCGGGTCGAAGGAAGTTACTCGATTATTCGGCGTGATTTTTGACGGATGATCTGTCGTATTTTGGATACTTAAATTTTTTAAAGCAGCCATTCCTTCAAGTCCATTTAATGTCGTTAATTGATTGTTCTCAACATACAAGCCTTCTAAATTAATTAATCCTGCTTGACCTAACGGACTAAGATCAGCTATTTTATTGTTTCTCATATATAAAAAACGTAATAGCTTAAATTCACCTTTAGCAAAAGGACTCAAATCTGTTACATTGAGTGAATCTTGAAAAGATAATTCTTCTAAGTTTCTTAGGTATTGAACTCCTTCCACATTAGAAACAACGACATTTTCTAAAATAACTTTATTCAGTTTATCCAATTCTGCTTGGGTGACAGTATTAGAGGTCCGAGATTTGCTTAACTGTTTTCTGATATTTTCCGCAAAGGCTGGATCAGGAAATAGTGTACTGATAGGCGTCGCTTTATCTAAGACAGCACCTGCGTATAATTGGGGCATCATCAGTTGTGCTTCCGTTATCGCTAGTGCTTCATTTGGCGGCTCTTCACTTGTTTCAACAGTCGTTAACTCTTCTGATTGGGGAATCTCCGAACTACTGGTTGCTGAATTTTGCTCTTCTGCCGATGAAGTTTCTGGAATCTTTTCTTCTGAAACAGATGAAACATTTTCTTCACTGGAGGATGCGATTGTTTCGGTCATTTCGGCGAAAGTTGTTACAGGAAGTAATAAACTATTAGCCAAAAGTAAGGCACTAACTGCGGAGATGCACATTTTTTTCATAAACTTCACCTCCTGATATTTTCTTAATTATAGTGAATATCAACTGAAAATGGGTTCAATTACGACAAACTGTCCAAATTAATTTGTATAGACAAGACAAAGAGCGCCAAATAGGGTTTTCTACCCCTATTTGGCGCTCTTTGTCGCTAAACACAACCAGAATGTATTATGACAAATTCTCAATTATGCCTAGTTTTCTTTTATTTCTTTTAAACTATCCTCTATTTTTTCCAATTGCCCAGCAAAAAATTCTTGTTTGGCTTTTGGTAAAAACAATGTGATAGATAAAAGGATCTGTTCTTTAAAGATTGACCAATCTGCGAATATTTCTTCATTGGTTAAAATCATTTCTATTTTTTCTGCTATTTTTTTCCAGAGGATCATTCGCCAGTTATTTTCACCCACTTCATATTCTTTAAACATGCTTAATACATGAAGAATATGGGGAACATTTTGGCTGACAATCGCCGCAAATAAAAAATCAATAATTACTTGCTCGATAATTTCTAGCGAGCGAATATCAATAATTTCCCGCTCATTGACAGATTGTAGTACACGAAAAAGTAACGAAGTTGGAAACGGCTGCAAGCCAACGTTTTTTTGTAATGCTAAAAATTTCAAATTAAAAATAGTATACACATCGGCATTAATTAATCGTTCCAGAATCTGATTTTCTAATGCAATAATTTCCTCTTTTGTCACAACCGTTTGAGGGTTAAAAAGATATTCCAACGCCAACATCGAATACATTACTTCTTGCTTTCCTAAAGCAAAAGACGATTTCTCATAATACGCCCGATAATCTGCAACGATTCGACTACTTTCTTGAAAATTTTTACTAAAGATTGCTTGATTAAACTGCTCCTTAGCTAAAACTGTTTTGGACATTGGCGTTAATTTTTCTGTCATTTCTATCGGCGAAATAGACAAGATTTCGACAATAATGGCTAAATCCGAAATACGCAATTCACTATTTCCTTGGACAAAGCGTTGATAACTTCGACTAGAAACACCATTTTCATCAAAGACACGCAGAGGAATATTTTTTCCTTTACGAATCCGTTCAATTTCTTCACCTAGCGGCCGATATTCCATATATTCTTTTTGTTTCAAACGAATTACTCCATTTCTCTTTAAATAAGATAGCAACTAAGTTGAACGGCTATTCTCCAATGCTTAAAATTGTGCGAATATCTTCTTCCGTCATTTTCGCTAATTGCTCTTCATTTCCTTGAATCACTTTTTGGAACAGCTCGCGTTTCTCTTGCTGTAAGGAATTCATTTTTTCTTCAACCGTTCCTTCTGCAATCATCCGCCACACTTCAACAACCTTTTTTTGTCCCATGCGGTGTGCCCGACCAGCCGCTTGTTCTTCGACTGCGGGATTCCACCATAAATCGTATAAAATAACTGTATCTGCACCAGTTAAATTTAGTCCGGTTCCCCCTGCTTTCAATGAAATTAAGAAGACATCTTTTTCTCCTTCATTGAAGGCATTCGCCATCGTTAACCGATCTTGAGGCTTCGTACTTCCTCGTAAATAAAACGTCTCTAAGCCTAATTCATTCAATTCTTTTTCTAAGATAGAAAGCATGCTTGTGAACTGAGAAAATAATAGGACACGACGATTGTTTTCTTTGGCAGCCACTAAAAAGTCTTTGACTTGTTCCACTTTGCCAGAACCTCCCGTGTAATCCTCAATAAACAAACGCGGATCGCAACAGATTTGTCGTAAACGGGTCAAGCCTGCTAAAATACTCATGCGATTTTTCTTGAAGGTCGCCTGATCCATTTGACTAACATCTGCTTGCATTTGTTTTAGATAGGCCAAATAAACCGTTTTTTGTTCTTCTGTTAAGACACTGTACATATTATTTTCAATTTTTTCTGGTAAGTCTGCGAGCACCGTTTTCTTGTCTCGTCGTAAAATGAATGGTTGAATCATTTTTGCAATTTCTTCCGGCTTAATTTCTCGAAAGGCTTTTTTGCCTGGGAACAATCCCGGTAAGATCATTTGAAAAATTGACCACAGTTCATCTAAATTATTTTCAATTGGTGTGCCACTTAATGCAAAACGTTGTGGTACTTTTAAACTTTTTAAGGCTTGCGCTGTTTTAGTCCCACTATTTTTAACCATTTGGGCCTCATCTAGAATCAAATAGCCGACACGCATTTCCTGATAAAGCTGAACATCTTGTCGCATACTTGCATAAGATGTAATCAGAATATCTTCGGTGCTATTTTGTAAAAGCGCTGCTCGTTCTTGGCGATTGCCAGAAACCACTTGAACATTTAAGGTTGGCGCAAAACGTTTGACTTCGGCTAACCAGTTATAGGTTAAACTTGCAGGAGCGACAATCAAAGCTGTCCCTTTCAAGCGCTCTTCTTCTTTTTCCGAAAGTAAATAGGTAATGGTTTGCAGTGTCTTCCCTAAACCCATTTCATCAGCTAAAATACCGCCAAATTGATAATGGCTAAGCATTTTCAGCCATTTATAACCTGTTTCTTGGTAATGGCGTAACGTTGCTTGTAAGGATTTGGGGACTTGCGCTTCAAAGTTTTCTGGATGCGTTAAATCCGTGACCATTTTTTTAAAGGAATCTGAAAAATGTGCTCGCTCGTTGTCTTCTAATAAACTTTCGATCATGAGGCCTTGATTTTTGGGCACATGAATGACATTGTCTTCTTGATGCATATTTTTTCGTAGCTTCGTTAAAATTGCACTTGTATGGAAAAATTCCTCTGAGTCAAAAGCAAGAATTTCACCACTTTTTAACGTATAAAAAGCATCATTACGTAGCAGACTAGTCAATACTGCATCGATTTCGGTTTCATCAATGCCAGTGACATCAAACCGAATATCTAACCAAGAATCCCCTTCCGCAACTTCAATCGTTGGTTGATGGTGCTGGGCATCTAAATACAATTCCCGTAATTTCCGTCCCATCCGAACTTCTCCTAATTGACGGAAAGCTGGAACTTCGGCTTTAAAGAAATAATACAAGGACTCTCCAGCAGGTAAGACTTTTTCAAAGCCTGTGGTTGTTTGCTGATAGGCAAACTGTTGAAATTGTTGCTTAATTGCTGTTTCTTTTGCTTTATCTCGAACGATTTCTTGATTGACTTCAGGTAATTGAGCATATTTCGGGTTTGTCGAGAAAATGACTTCTCCATAGTGATAGTCAATCCGAGCGTTAATCCGACCTTTAATTTTCTTAAAAATAAAGACTGCTTTTAAAGGATGATGGACGACTAATTCTTCAACTGATTCTTCAACAGACACTCGACCAATTTTTTCCAATAATGGTAACACTTCACTAAATAAATCAGAAACTGTTTCTTTTTCATAAATAATTGACGGCTCTTCCAAGCGTTTCATTAATTGAAGTAACGTGGTGTAGATGGCTTCCTGCTCTTCTGTTAGTAAATAAACCGTTTGATCCGCAATCGCCCAGTGATAGTGGGCTAGAAACGTTGTAATAGGATTCTGAATAGTTAATTTGAAGCTTTGTTCCTCGGTTTTTTGCACTGTAAACGTAAGTGGCAAACTGGTTTCTTTGAACGTTAGATAGCGATACTTATGAGTTTGATTGGTCAATATAAACTGACCCGTTCGATTCATTTTTTCAACTAACGATTGACTGCGATCAATTGGTAATAATAGATAACGTTTGTCGATTTTCCCTTTAACTTGAATACCGTTTGCACCTAATAATTGGCTGGTATGATAAATTGCCGCAAGTTCTGTTAAAATTTCTTGAATCTCCATTGAAAAAGAATCATGTAGCAAAGTAAATTGGTGTTGTTTATTCACCATAAAGGTCATTTCTTTTTCATATGCTTGTAAAAAATCACCAATATTTTTCACAATATATGTTTTAGGTTTGGTGCCTTCCAAACCAATTTTTAAAGAAAGACCAATCGTTGATAATTCTGGATAGTAATTATTCGTTTCGATCACATCTAAATGAAATTCTAAACGTAAAGGCTGCAAGGGAACTTCGGCAGAAGCTTTGCTTAATTTGGCAAAGCCTTTGGTAAACATTTCAGCTGTTGATCGATTTGTTTTCTCAAAACTGACTGTTTGATTCGCTTGAATAATTCTTGACACGCCTCGTTGTTTCAGTGCCAGTTCAACTGCCACTGTATGCTTGCAATAGCCATGTTCCATCCAATATTGACATTCACAAACATCTTGTTCTTTGGCGGTACCATCCAATTCAACAAGATAAAGTTCTTCCCCTAAAACCTCAGACAACCAGATCCTTTTTTCTGGATTTTGAACGATAGATAAGACCCGGCCTTCTTGCATATATTCGCGTCCTTGTTCAACGATTCGCTCTGGAATACTCCATTTCATCGACTCACCTCCTCTTCTACTAAGCTAGCTGATAGTGAACGGTACTTTGACCATTCCCATTGCTTTTTATTTGTAATTGTTGTGGAATTCGTGCTTTTAATTCGCCAATATGACTAATAATCCCAATCATGCGGCCTTCATTTTCAATCGTTTCTAACGCCTCCATTGCCATTTCCAATGCTTCTTCATCTAAGGAACCAAAACCTTCATCAATAAACAACGCATCAATTAAGACTCCGCCTGCTTGTTCTTGAATCACTTCTGCTAAAGAAAGTGCCAAAGCTAACGCTGCTATAAAACTTTCCCCGCCTGATAACGTGTGAGCACTGCGCACCGTCCCCGAATTGTCATCATAAATATTGATTTCTAGCCCCGTTTGATTCCGATAACTGCCTGCTTCGTGATTCAATTCAAATTGATAACGACTATTGGTCAGGCGGTCTAAACGCTGATTAGCGACTGTCAGCACTCTTTCTAAATACGTTTGTAACATATACCGTTCAAAACTAATTTTTTTAGGATTATTGCCATTCACCGTATCTGCCAACTGCTGTAGTGCAGCAACTTCCTCAAACTTGTCTTCAATTGTTGTTCTTTGCGCATTAATTTCTTGAACCAACTGTTGGTTATTTTGCATTTTTTCATGCAGTTGATAGTATTTTTTTTCTTGTTCTTCAATTTGTTGTGTTATTTGTTCAATTTCTGTGATGATTAAAGATAATTCTGGGAACGTATCACTAGATAATTTTTTCTCAATTTCAGCGAGTTGGATAGTCAGTTGGGTTTGCTCTTGTTCAAATAAAGCAATTTGTTCTTGCTGACTTTCTAGTGTCGGTACCTCTTTCAACCACTCCGTCAATTGGTCCTCTGTCACTCCTTGTTCCGTTAAAACTGCGTTTAACTGACTCTCAAGTTGTGCGACTGTTTGTTGAAGTGTTTGTTGTTCTTTCTCCAAATGAGTCAACGTACTTTCAAGGATCATTTCTTCTTTCTTCAAGGTTTCTCCTTGTGTCGTCACGTTTTCTTTTTGACGTTCAAATGCAGAGAGTTCTTCTTGAAGCAAAGCTTGTTGTTTGGTCATTTCTTCGTATGTGACGGTTGCATCCAATAATTGGCTAGCAATCATTTGCTGCTGGATAGTGATTCTTTCCAGACTTTGTTGCATTGTTTCTACTTGTTGTCGGAGCACTTCAAAGCGTTGAGAATTTTCAGCTACTTGTTCTTCTAGTTCCGCCAGACGGTCCTTTTCGACTGAAATTTCCGTTAGTTTTTGTGCTATTTGTTGTTTTTCTTTAGCTAATTGCGACTCAACTTCCGCAATTTCTGCAGGTGTTACTTGTGAAAAAGTTAGTCCTGTTAACGGCAACTGCAAGTCAGCAAACTGCGCTGCTAATTGTTCTTGTTCCTCAGTATACGCAGCTTCCTGTTCTTGTAATTGGCTTTCTTTCTGTTGCTTTTCCGCCCCTAATGCAGAGAGCGTTTCAGTAAATCGTTGAACCGTTTTTTCAACTTCCGTTAATTCCCGTTCCGCTTGATCAATCTCTTCTAAGGAAACTTCTTGATGAGTTTGTTGTTTTGGATGTTCTAAAGAGCCACAAACTGGGCAAGGTTCCCCCTCTTCAAGTAACAAGCTTAATCGTTGGATTTGTAAAGAGGCCCATTGACTTTTCTTTGTCTGAAACTTCGCTTCTTCGACGCTTTTTTGTTGCTGTTCAACAGCAAACCGTTGTGTCAACTCGTGCAATTCCCCTTGGTTTTGACTAATTTTTTGCCAAGCTTTTTGATTTTTTTGCCAACGTTCTACAAAATTTTGCCAATGATCTGCTACACTAGAACATTCAAAATTTGCTTTTTCAAGTGTTCCTTCTTGTTCAATAAATTGTTTGGCTGTCGCCACTTTATCCGCCAATGTTGTTTTTTCCTGTTGGCAAGATTCATACTCTTTTTGAATGGCTTGATAATTGGCTTGTTCTGCTATTTTTCGTTGAGCTAACTGTTCATATTCTTGGTATTGTGGTAATTGACGTTGAATCGTTTGAAGACGTTCTTGTTTTTCAGCAATCAATGGTTGTTGTTCTTCCAACTCACTCATGATTGCTTGCCAATCTGTCAATGCTTGTTGCGTTTCCATAAGAGCTTGTTGTTTGGACTTTGTTTCTTGCTCTTTTTGTTGTTTTTCGCTTCGTTTTTCAAAGACTTTTTCAGCTAAAGATTGCTGTTTTTGGCTCCATTTTAATTGCTGAATCTGTTCCTTTAACCGCTCAATGACGGTTTCCTGTTCAGCTTGTTTTGCTTTCTTTTCCAGTAATTCTTCTTTTTGCTGTTGCAAGTTTTGTCGTTCTTCAATAGCATAACGAACTTGCTCTTTTGCTTGTTTGGCTTGTTTTAAGGTTGCAATTTGTTCTCTTTCAACTAATAGTTGTTGCTGAGCCTCTTGTTGTTGGCTTTCTAATAATTGAAGTTTTTCAAAAAGTGTCATTGTCGGTTCAGGTTCTTCTGACCAATGCAACTGTTCTGTTTTCAGTTCAATTTTTTGCTGGGTTTCTTGAATCTCTTGATTGGCAATTTTTAAGCGTTCTTTTAAATTTTCGCTGAACAACTGATACAATTCTGTTCCGAATAAATTACGCAAAACCTTTTCTTTTTCATCACTTTTAGCAATTAAAAAAGTCCGAAACTCTCCTTGTGGTAACAATACAATTTGAGCAAATTGATTGGCATTCAAATGCAATAATTCTTGAATGAGTTCGTCCACTTCGCGTCTTTTAGAATAGGCTCGTAGTTCTTTCCCTTGAGCATCTTTGACAATTAAAGAAATTTTGGCACTTTGTTTACGGACTCCTGTGCCACGTTTTTTAAAAAGTTCTTGTTCGGGAAGGCGGTTCAGTTCATAGAGATACTCGTTATGTTTAAAAAGCAAAGTAACTTCAGTGGCTTCTGAGGGGTCAGCAAATGTGGAACGCATTTCTTTGCCTAAACGTAATTTCCCAGAACTTTCACCAAACAAAGCATAGCTCATTCCATCAAAAATCGTTGTTTTCCCAGACCCTGTTTTTCCACTAATTAGAAAAAGTGAAGAATCTTCAAACTTCGTAAAATCAATGGTTTCATTAATATACGGTCCGAAGTTTTTCAATGTTAAAGATAATGGTTTCATCCTGTTACTTCCCTCTTTCTAATTGATTAAGTGTACTCAGTTCTTCTTGGACCCATTGTGCTTGTTGTTCTGTCAAGGCCTCTCCTGTCACATCGTTAAAAAAGTCATGCAGATGTTCTTCTGGTGAACGTTGTTCTATTTGTACCACTTTTTTCTGATTTCCGTTGCTTGTTTCTCGACCATTCAAACGTTCCAGCCCAATAATTTTGGGATAAATTTTTCGCAATTGATTCATCATGTTGGGAATGATCGCTCGGTCAGTTAATTGGACATGTAAATAATTTTCCCGATTCACTTCTTGATAAAAAGCGGGATCCGTTAACTGCTGAAACGAGCCCGTCAATTGTTGAATGTCTCGCAATGGTTTCAAAGCACGGAATTGAAAATGAACTTCAGCTTCTGTTTCAACAAGCCAAACACCCTTTTCTTGTGTCATTTCTGATAAAGAAAATTTTACAGGCGAGCCACTGTATCGAGCATTAGGTGCCTGCAACGCATTTTTTCCATGTAAGTGGCCCAACGCGACGTAATCAAAAGGCTCTAACAAAGCCGTCGGAACAACATCCAAACCACCCACTGTTAATTTTGTTTCAGAATCAGTTTTTTCACTGCCAGCGACAAAAAAATGACTAACTAACACCTGTTTTTTATTGGAGAGAAAAGATTCTTGCATTTTCGCGACAACTTTTTCCATCGCCGCCTGAATCGTTCGAATCGTTTCATCTTCAAAATATAAGCGAGCCGCAATCGGTTCAAAATAAGGCAACAAATAAAATTGGGTATTGTCGATTTCAATTGGTTGAAAGGCTTGTTCTAAACGCGTATTCAAATGAAATTGCGTTTGGTTAAACCAAGGGCCTCCTGTTTCTAAACGAGTGCTGCTATCATGGTTTCCCGAAATAGCTAACACGGGGAAATGCTCTTTGAGATTCATTTGAATCATCATTTCATTAAAAATCTCGACTGCTTCAACCGCTGGAACAGAGCGATCATACAAATCTCCAGCGATCACAACAGCATCCACTTGCTCTTCTTTCGCAATTGCTAAGATTTGTTTAAAGGCTTCCCTTTGTTCTGCCAATAAATCAAAACCATGTAATTTTTTGCCAATATGCCAATCTGCTGTATGTAAAAATTTCATTTTTTCACCGCCTAAAAAAGTCCTTCTTATTATTATAACAAATTTCTGGTATTTTTTAAGAAAATCGGACAGAAGAATTAGATTTTTAACAAACTTTTTTCTTAACACAAGAAAAAAGACAGGGAGCATCATCTTTTGATGAGACTACCTGCCAGTAACATTCCTATTTTGTAGCGGTTTGTTTTATTCTTTTTCTGTTGATTCATATTTAAAAGTTGGATCAATTTCTTTATCTAACTGATCAAATGCTTCTTGCATCCGACGTTCCACTTCAGCTAAACCGTCTTTATCCATTTTTTTAATATCGCTAATATCGATTGGCTCCCCAAAACGAACCGTTACTTTTTTCCGTTTAAACAACTCTTTTAAAGTTAACGGACCTTGATAAACAGATGGCACGATAGGTACTCGCCCCATTTTAGCAATCAAGGCTACCCCACCTTTTAATTCTGAGGAATGACGCGTGCCACTGGGGAACATAATCAAACTCAAATCAGAATTTTTTAAAATTTTGACAGGTGTTTTAATCGCGCTGGGACCGGGCTTCTCACGATCCACCGGAAACGCATTCGCATGTTTTAAAATGAAACGTAAAACAGGATTTTTAAACAACTCTTTTTTTGCCATAAAGCTAAACTTCTTAGGACTGCCAGCAACAGCTAAATACAGCGGTTCCCACCATGTTCGATGCGGCGCAACTAAGACATAGTTTTGGTCTTTTGGTAATTTTTCTTTATTTTCATAATGTGCATTTCCATTAATCACAAATAAAATGACGCGAACCACGCCACGCATAAATGTAAAAAACATAATTTTCTTCCTTTCTTCTCTCCGCTTTCTAGTATGCCGAAAGCTCTACCTTTTGACAAGCTTTTTTTACTTCTATCAATCAGAGAAATAACATGTCCCTATTAATCTAGGGAACAGATTTTGTCATACGGGTTTAAAAGTAGTATAATACATGAACAATCAGATGAAAAGTTGGAGGTTCTTAATCTATGTTATTATCCGGCGAACGGATTGATCAATTATATGCGGATGATATTCAAATTATTCAAAGCAAAGAAGTCTTTTCTTTTTCCATTGATGCAGTCTTATTGGCTAATTTTCCGCAACTACCAAAAAAAGGCAAGATTGTCGATTTGTGTGCTGGCAATGGCGCGGTCGGCCTCTTCGTTAGTCGGAAAACAGCTGCAAAGATCGACCAAATCGAATTACAACCTCGTTTGGCAGATATGGGTCAACGAAGTATTCTATTAAATAAATTGGAAAAACAAGTAACGATGTATGAACGTGATTTAAAACAAGCGACAGAGGTCATCAAAAAAGATTCTGTTGATTTAGTACTATGTAATCCCCCATACTTTAAAGAACGACCAACTAGCCAAAAAAATCCAAACCCGCATTTAGCGATTGCCCGTCATGAAATTCACACGTCTCTTCAAGAAGTGGTCACTGTGTCGGCGGATTTATTAAAAACAAATGGTCGCCTCGCAATGGTTCATCGTCCTGATCGTTTCCTGGATATTTTACATGCCATGGAAAACGCCAATATTGCGCCGAAAAAAGCTCGGTTTGTTTATCCGAAGCCAGGCAAAGAAGCCAATGTTTTACTAATTGAAGGCATTAAGCAAGGCAAAAAAGACGGTTTTCGTGTGTTACCACCTCTTTTTACATACAATGAGAAGAACGAATACGAAGCAGAAATGAAGGCTATGCTGTATGGAGAATAAGAAATCCCATTATTTTTATGTTTTACTTTGCCAAGATGGTTCCTTTTACGGTGGCTATACAACTGAGCCAGAACGTCGATTAACCGAACATAATAGCGGAACTGGTGCAAAATATACACGGTTAGCCAAACGACGGCCAGTCAAAATGATTCATACAGAGAAATTTGAAACACGTAGCGCAGCCACTAAAGCCGAAGCCGCCTTTAAAAAATTAACGCGCAAACAAAAAGAGCAGTATTTAAAAACCTTTCATTAAATGACAACAAGCAAAAAGAAACAGCCATCATTTCATTGATGAAATGATGGCTGTTTCTTTCTCTTTTTAAACTAAGTTCTCGACAAAATGAATAACCATTTCGGCTGATTTTTTCCCAGCTTCATCGATGAATTCGTCAAAGCTTTGAGTTGCTTCGCCATCTGCTGTATCACTCATTGCCCGTACAACTAAGAATGGAATATTGAACTGTGAAGCCGCTTGGCCAATTGCTGCGCCTTCCATTTCGCAAGCTAAGGCTTCAGGAAACTCTTTCTTAATTTTGGCGATTTTCTCAGCGCTATCCACAAAAGTATCTCCAGTAACAATCAATCCTTTACGAATAGCTAAACCAGTTTTTTCAGCAGCTTTCGCAATTTCCATCCGCAAGTATTCACTTGTTTCAAAATACAAAGGTACACCACCAGGCAATTGTCCATAGGCATAACCAAAACCAGTGACATCAACATCAAAGTAAGCTAATTTGTCTGCAATGACTAAATCGCCGACTTTTAGTCCTTCACCGATACCACCAGCAGAACCGGTATTAATCACCATATTTACGCCATATTGATGAATCAATAAAGTCGTGGTCACAGCTGAGGCCACTTTACCAATTCCTGAACGAACCACAATCACCTCATGTCTTCCTAACGAACCAGAAACAAATAAAGCGCCTGCTCGTTCCCATGACATCGTGTCTGTCAATTTTTCTTTTAGAATTTTGACCTCTTGATCCATTGCTCCAATAATTCCAATTTTCATAGTGATTCCTCTTTTCTATAAATTCAAAACGATATATGCCACAACGGCTAATAAAATCGCTACAATAATAATTGCCTTGTTTAACCAAGTACTCCGTTCTCGACGCTTCGAGTATTCTCCTACTCGTGACTTGTTGATCGGTTTTTGTTTTTTCTTTTCTTTACGATAAAACGTCGAAATTTCTTTTTCTTTTCGCTTATACGCTTTTTCCGCCAGCTTCTGCTCTTCTTGCTGACGACGTTCCGCTTCTTTTTCTTCTGCTTCTCTGCGTTTGCGAAGCTCTGTCCGAGTGACTAACGGACCTTTGCTCATTGCGTGTCCTCCTTAAACTGTCTCTGCAGTAAATACAATTCCCAGTATTGTATAGCAAAAAGTGTTTTGGCATCACAAATCGTGCCTTTTGCCACCTCTGCTTTGGCTTCAGCTATTGTTAGCTCGTAAAGTTCCAAGATTTCATCTTCATCTTGAGGACGCGGATTTTCGACTTTCTGCAAATCCGTTGCCAAATAGAGAGCCAATTTTTCATTAGCAAATCCTGGTGACAGATACATTGAATTTATGTAGGTAAGCTGACCTGCACGATACCCAGTTTCTTCTTCCAATTCCCGCATAGCCGTCGTTTCCAGTTGATTTTCTTCTCCAGGATCAATTTTTCCCGCTGGAATTTCTAAAATCACTTGTTCCAAGGGTTTTCTAAATTGTTTAACTAAGACTATTTTTCCTTCTGCGGTTAACGGAATCATAGCTACTGCGCCTGAATGAAAAACCAATTCGCGTTTAGCTGTGCCGCCTGTCGGTAAAGCCACGTCATCCAAAAAAACATCAATAATCTTTCCTTTAAAAATTTCTCGACGTTGAAGTGTTTTTTCTTCGAAGTCCTCATAATTTAACATATCTTTCACCAACCTTTCTTGTTTATCATACCCTAAAATGATAAAAATCGCACCCCTTCTTCTCTAGTTAAACCCTTTTCAAAGAAAAAAATTTATTGCTTTAGAAAAAAATTACATTTTCGAAAAAAAATAGACATAAAAAATTCACAACTTCCTTGTATTATTTAAGCATACCAACAAACAACCCTAACAAAACACTTTTTCATTTTTAACTCCTTTCCCGTCCTACCCCCAATTAGGACGGGTCTTTTTTTGCGTTTTATACTTTTTTTCTTAGGATTTCACTAAATCATAAAATACATCTTCCGCTGTATGTCTTTTCTCTCACAGAGTATGCTAAAATAACTATTGTAACGAGAGCTGACTCTTTCGAGGATTAGATAGATAGGAGGAACTATATAAATGAACAAATTAAATACAAAATTACTGATTGGCTATATTCTTTTAGGAGCCTTAATCATTGCTGTCGCTAGAGAATATGGCTTCTTCGCTTTTGTGATTCTGGTAGGCTTTTTAGTATTCGTTCTCTATCGAAAAAAGAAAAATGCCGCCGACAAGAGCGATCAAATGCCTTACTTAACGAAAGATAAAGAAGCCCATTATCGTGAGTTGGGGTTATCTCCACAAGAAATTGATTTTTTCAGAAGTACAATGAGCACAGCCAAAAAACAAATCATACAATTACAAGAAAACATGAATCGTTCAACTAAATTACGGGCGATTGACTTACGTAATGATACAACGAAGGTTTCTAAAGCTCTGTTTAAAGAGTTAGTGAAAGAACCTAAAAAGTTACACTTAGCCAATCACTTTCTCTACACACATTTACCAAATATCGTTGACTTAACAAGTAAACATTTAGAAATCGAACAACATGAAGTAAAAAACAAACAAACGTATGAAAAATTAGAAGAAAGCGCACAAATCATTGACCAATTGTCAAAATTAGTTAAAAATGATTATGAGGAAATCGTTTCCGATGACTTAGACGATTTAGATGTCGAAATGTCGATCGCTAAAAGCAGCTTGTCGCAAAAAGCTGCAACTGAGGAATCACCTCAAGTAAACGAAGACCAGCAATAATCATTAGGGAGGAAAAAAAATGACTGAGCAACAACCCAAAGAAACAACATCTGTAACCAATACATTGGACGATTTATTAAGTAATCCATTTTCATCAATGGATGAACTAACACCAACGCAACAAAATGAACTATCTGAGTTAAAAGAACAGCAAGCAGCTCCTCGTTTAATTGATAAATTACCACAAGAACGTCAAGCCCAAGCAAAAGAGTTAGCTTCAAAAATTGACGTTCAAGATTCACAAGCAGTAATTACCTATGGTTCAAATGCCCAAATCAAACTTGGCGAATTTTCGCAAGCGATGTTAAACCACGTTCAAGCACAAGACATTGGTCCTGTTGGTGATTCACTGACCGATCTAATGTTTCGTTTAAATGAAGCCAATCCCAATGAATTACGTGCTGGCGAAGGCAACTTTATTCAAAAAATGTTAGGTAAAGTCAAACAATCCGTTTACGAAATTACCGCCAAATATCAAAAAATTGGTGCGCAAATTGACAAAATTGCTGTCAAATTAACCCATGAAAAAGATGGTCTTTTAAAAGATAATGCCATGTTAGATCAATTGTATCAAAAAAATAAAGATTATTTTGATGCCTTAAACATCTATATTGCCGCTGGGGAATTAAAAGCAGAAGAACTACGGACGCAAATTATTCCTGAAGCCATGAAAAAAGCGGAAGAATCTGGGGATCAAATGGATGTCCAAATTGTTAATGATTATAACCAATTCCTAGACCGTTTAGAAAAAAGAACCCATGATTTACGCTTGGCTCGTCAAATTACGATTCAACAAGCCCCACAAATTCGTTTAATCCAAAATACTAACCAAGCTTTGGCTGAGAAAATTCAATCATCGGTGAATACAGCGATTCCGTTATGGAAAAACCAAGTAGTCATCGCCTTGACCTTACTCCGTCAAAAAGATGCTGTGACTGCTCAACGTCAAGTCTCTGAAACCACCAATGACTTACTGAAGAAAAATTCAGAAATGCTAAAAATTTCTGCAATTGAAACAGCAAAAGAAAACGAACGTGGCCTAGTCGATATTGAAACATTACAAAAAACACAAAATGATTTAATTGAAACTATCCAAGAAACATTACGTATTCAACAAGAAGGAAAAGAAAAACGCCAAGCTGCCGAAATCGAACTTGGCCATATGGAAGAAGATTTGAAAAATAAATTATTAGAATTAACACAATAAACAACGTTTAGAACAAACTTCTTATAGTACAAGCCTGGGACAAAAATCAAAAGTGATTTTTGTCCCAGGCTTGCTTTTCTTTTTACGCTTGAATATTGTATTTCAGCCACTTAATGATACAATAAAAGAAAACCATGTTTCTTTTTGAAAGGAGGAGCAATTGTGCCACAATTTGCTTCTAAAGCCGAAGAAAAAAATTATTATGAACGCCAAGCTAGCTTAGCAGAGTTTTTAACTTGGTATCATCAACAAGAATTACCTGAATATGAAAAACCCTCTTTAACCGTTGATATGGTTCTTCTTTGTTACAACAAGGAAGCCGATCAATTGAAAGTCTTACTGATTCAACGTAAAGGTCACCCCTTTAGAAACTCATGGGCGCTTCCTGGCGGTTTTGTTAATCGTAACGAATCTACTGAAGATAGTGTTTTAAGAGAAACAAAAGAGGAAACTGGTGTGGTGATTTCTCAAGAAAATATTGAACAATTACACAGCTTTAGTCGCCCAGATCGTGATCCTCGTGGCTGGGTCGTGACAGTCAGCTATTTAGCTTTTATTGGTGAAGAACCTTTAATTGCTGGCGACGATGCCAAAGAAGTCCACTGGTTCAATCTTGAACGGCATGGTCAACATATCACGTTATCTCATGAAGATGTGGAAATTACTTTAGACTTGAAAACAGCGGCCTCTCTTGGTAAAGATACATTAGCCTTCGACCATAGTGAAATTATAATTAAGGCGTTTAATCGTGTTGTTGATAAAATGGAACATGAACCGCAAGTGCTTCAAGTCTTAGGAAAAGATTTCACCATTACGGAAGCCCGTAAAGTTTTTGCGAAGTTCCTCGGCGTTGATTATCGTAGCATTGACCATTCAAATTTTAAAAAAGCCATGACACAATATTTTGAAGAGTTAGGTGAACGTCCCGTTGGCATTGGCCGCCCTTCAAAAATTTACCAATTGAAAACAACAACAGGTTTCTAAGAGGAGGGAATATTTTTTGACTGTTTACTTAAGAAAAGCAGAACCTTCTGATTTGCCTGACATCCTTGCTATCATTGAAGATGGACGCCGAACCTTACAAAAAAGTGGCATTCCCCAATGGCAAAACGGTGATGGCCCGAATCAAGAAATTTTAGCAAAAGATATCGACCAGCAAACTTGCTATATTTTAATGGTTGAGGATACCTTGGCAGGCGTTGGTGTTTTATGTTCGGAGATTGATCCTGCTTATGAAGCGATTTTTAATGGTTCTTGGCAACCTCATTCTCAAACTACGTATACAGCAATTCATCGTGTTGCTTTAAAAAGTTCCTTTCAAGGTCAAGGACTGGCTTTGGTGCTTTTGCGCTCACTGGTTACAGCCGCTCGTTTGCAAGGTGCTACTGATATTCGAATCGATACACATCCACAAAATCTCGCTATGCAGCACCTGATTAAAAAAGCTGGCTTTGTTTATCAAGGTGACGTGATTTTAGATGTTAACGATGGCGAACGTTATGCTTATCAGATGATATTGAAATAAAAAAGTTAGGGATAACTGCCAGATTGACAGCTATCCCTAACTTTTTACATCTTATGAACACTATGAGCGCTTTGAATGCCCTCACAGGCTTCTTTACAAGCTTGATTAATTAATAAATAAGAGGATTCTTTTTGGCGGATTCCTAATTGATATTTCAATTCATCTGTCACTTGGCAAGATTCACTTAATGCCTCTAACCAGAAAAATACTCCTTCTTTATACGTATCTAATCCTTCTAGCAAGATTTTCGTTGCTTCTTTATCATAATACGGCTCTAAATTTTTACGAAACATCATTTCTTCTGTAAAAAAACGATTCACATTATTTCGGCAAAACATATAAGTGTCACGGCCTCTCCGATGTGCAGCCTGATTACAACCGTATTCTTGAACTTCTTTAGAGATGGCTTTGAAAATTTCGTTGTATACTTCAATTCTTTGCATAATTGACAAAATGGTATCTGTATAACTAAACATAACTCCTTGCTCCCTTCCCCTTCTAAGTAACAAAAATTTGCTTGTTACTTTCATTATAAAGGGAATGTTGGGTTTATATCAAATGATACGCTGTTTCCTTGCTAAAATCCTTCGTTTTTTCCTTAGAAGAATAATAAGTAAGCGGATTACTTAATCTGTTATGTTCGGATTTTCTACACTTGGAAAATAAATTATTTTATAAAGCCATTTTCCGTTTTAACTGATGGCAACGGGCCGGTCTGTGTATTGCCAGGAACACCAATATACGTATTGCCGTTGATGGAAGTCATTTCGTTTTCCTCAGCTGCTTCATCTTGAACGGTATAATCACTTTGATATAAAAATTCACCGTTCGTATGGAAGACATAGCCGTCTTGATCTCGTTCATCTGGCTTTTCTAAATTTAAAGACACACGTAATTGATGACGGACATTTTCAATACTATCTGGATATAGTTCAACCATACTGCGCCCTTCATTACTAAAAGTGCGCCAGTCAAAAGAAAGCTGTTGTTTATCATAATTGGTCCAAGTCAAACCTTCTTTGACTAAATGAGTCAATTCATTGGAATCCACATCAGTTTGAATGTTTCCATTTAACGAATCAATAATGTCCATTATTTTCATGATTGATTGACCAGATTTCAACTTGTCTTCAACTGCTTGAATAATTTCTTGTTGTCGGAATCCACGCATAATATCGTTATCGCTATGTCTTTCACGGGCATAAGATAAAGCTTTCGTACCATCTAAATGCTGTTTCCCTGCATCAAAATGAATGGATCCTGGCCCGTCTTTGGTGACACCATCAAACGCCTGCTTGACATTGACATCTATGCCGCCAACTGCATCAATTAACTTAATAAAAGATAAAAAGTTAAACACAACGTAATGATTGATTGGAATATTCAATAATTTCTCAACTGTGTTAACAGAAGCTGTTGGTCCATCGTAGGTATAGGCGGCTTCAATTCGCTGCATCCCTTGGTAATTTTTCGCATCAATTTGCACAAAACTATCCCGTGGCAAACTTAAATAGGTTATTTTCTTCGTCTTGTTATTCACGGTAATCACCATCATAGCATCAGTCCTAGTTGTGCCTAATTTCCGTTCAATTGTATTGTCTAGCCCCATAATCAAAAACGATTGACTATCTTTATTTTGCGCTTCATTATAATCATTTTTTATGGGAACATAGCCTTTATCAATTGTTTTCTTTAAATAGCTACCCGCTACAGCAAAGTATGCTGAGCCGACTGTGACAAAAACCAAAATGATGACTAAACTAATTAAGCTGATTTTTCGCTTCCTACTCATTGGCTGTACTTCCTCTCTCTTAAAAAGTCTCCACCATCATTACTACTCCTCTAAGCAGACAAGAGACAAGTCTATCTTACCAGTCCCTTTCAAAACTAAACATAGCAGAATTTATATAGGGGTATAACCTAGAGGAAACAAAAAAGAGGGGCTTGTTTGTTAAAAAGCCTCTCTTTTTTGTTATTTTTTTTCGTGTTCTTTTTTGAACAATTCCACCATTTTTTGCTGTGGTTTTGGAAAAACATAGTCTGAAAATTGTTGTGCTGCCACCCATCGCTGCGACTCTAGTGTGGCTAATTCGCCTGTATTTCGGCCATAAAAGACTAAGATATGCCATTTTAAATGACTGAAAATATGAACGACTTCGCCTAAGGCACGTTTTTGCCAGACAACTGTTTCATAGTCCGTAAAAAAGTTGACAGGTTCTTCAGCGACCAAAGGCTCTGTTACAGGCTCTAACTCTAAAGTTAATTGTTTTTCCGTTTCTACTGGTTGCGCCAGTTTTTGCAATTGTTGAAATTGTTTTTTGCTAATTTCTTCAATCGGAAACAGCCACATATTAGCTAACAAACCGGTTTCAGGTCGTTGTTCTAATAAAAATTCTTGCTTTTTATTTTCAATAATAGTGCCGACATAATACACATCTTTCGGCTTAACTTTTTTTGATTTGACTGGATAAGCGGTCATTTTATCTGCCTGATAGGCCGCACAATATTGCTGAAGCGGACAACTTTCACACTTAGGGGAAGTTGGGGTGCAGACGGCTGAGCCTAGATCCATTAAAGCTTGATTAAAATCCCCTGGACGCTCACGATCGATGATTTTAAGCATCGCCGCTTCAAATACTTTACGACTACTCGCTTTTGCAATATCTGCATCAATTTCAAATAAACGGCTCACTACCCGCATGACGTTACCGTCAATTGCTGGTTCGGGGAGATTAAAGGCAATACTGCCAATCGCACCAGCCGTATAGGGGCCGATTCCTTTTAAACTCCGAATATCTTCGATTGTGTCAGGCATTTTCCCACCAAATTCTGAAACAATCTGTTGCGCTGCCACTTTTAAATTACGCGCTCGTGAATAGTAACCTAACCCTTCCCAAGCTTTCAACAACTTATCATCTGGCGCTTCCGCTAAATCTTGAATCGTCGGAAACCATTCCATAAATCGATAAAAATAATCAATGACTGTATCTACGCGAGTTTGTTGTAGCATAATTTCAGAAATCCAAATACGATATGCATCTGTATTCGCTCGCCAAGGTAAATTGCGTTTTTCTCGTTCATACCAAGCTAAAAAATCTTCCTGGAATGAACTAACTTTTGCGGGACTCCACGCCTCCCAAGGCTCTTTATTCGTCATGTTCTACTTCCTTTTCGCTAATAAATTGCTGAATCAAATCATAGTCAAACCCTTTTTGGAATAAGCTTTGTTTGACTTTTTGGACTTTTTTAGAAAAATCAAATCGCTGATTAGCACGCCATAAACGTTCGCCTTCCTTGTTTAACGCTTGTTGTTCTTGTTCTTCGTCCTTTTCAAAAGCTAAAGATTCCAAAGCTAGATCAATGATTTCATTTGTAAAGCCCTTTTGCATCAGATGCAGACGCGTTTTCTGAAGTGCATCTTTAAAACTTTTAGTTCGATAGCGTTTCATGGCTTTTTCTGCAGTTGCTGTGGCAACATTAAGTTGTTCATCTAACGTATAAAAGGTCAAACCATGCTGAATATCTTCTTCACTAATGCCTTTTTGCTTTAATTGTTGTGCCACATTTCGTGGTCCTTTATCACTGGTTCGCATAGCTGTCCGTACGTAACTTTCACTAAAAATTGCATCATCCAACAACCGCAGCTCTTCTAAGCGTTGAACGATTTTTACTCGATCTTCAGGTACAATTTCTTTCTCTTTTAAATAAGTAAAAATCTCTTTCTTTGAACGTAATTGATAGCTTAAGTAATTCATCGCCATTTGTAACCCGACATCATAAGAACTGGCTTTTTTTATTTCTTCTATTAAAGTATCTGATAACTCTTGACCTTTTAGCAGACGCTGCCGTACTAAAATATCTTCCGAGACACGCAGTTTTTCGCCTGAAGATAGCCAAAGTAGGTAAAATTCACCTTTATCTTTACTAATTCGTGTGATTGTTGTCATCTTATTCTCCTGCCCCTCTAAATCAGAACATATATTCTACTATACCATAGAATCCTTGGAAGCCAAATAAATAAAAATGTGCTAAAATGGGAGGAAGTGAAAAATGTGAGATGACTAAAGGATGAAAGAATATGACCCAACAACTAGTAAAAAAAGGCCAACAAATTTCTTTAAAAATTAAACGATTAGGAATTAATGGCGAAGGTATCGGCTATTATAAAAAATTAATTATTTTCGTTCCTGGGGCGCTACCGAAAGAAGAAGTGACTGCCACGATCACAAATGTTACACCCAAATTTGCTGAAGGAACCCTTCAATCTGTCAAAAAAGCTGCTAAAGATCGCGTGGTCCCTCCTTGTCCTGTCTATGAAACATGTGGCGGCTGCCAACTACAACATTTAGCCTACAAAGCACAATTAGACTTTAAAAAAGATTTATTAAAGCAGGCGCTTAACAAATTTAAACCAGCCAATTATCAAAACTATGAACTACGAAAAACAATTGGGATGGAGAATCCTTGGAATTATCGAAATAAAGCCCAATTCCAATTACGCCAAATCGATGGTCAAGTAGAAGCTGGTCTCTATCAAGCTGATTCACATCAATTAGTACCGATTGATAACTGTTTGGTCCAACAGCCTGCGACAACCAAGGTGATGAATACATTAGTTGATTTATTGAATAACTTTCAATTGCCAATTTATGATGAACGTAAAAATAGTGGTATCTTTCGAACATTAATGGTTCGAGTGGGCATCCAAACTGGCGAAGTCCAAGTAGTGTTCATTACACAATCGCAGAAATTTCCACAAAAAGAAAAAATGGTTCGCGCAATTAATGAACAATTACCAGAAGTTGTTTCTATTATGCAAAATGTCCAAAATAAAAAAACCTCTCTAGTAATGGGTGATGATACCCTTCACTTATGGGGCAAAGAAAGCATTGAAGAACACATTAACGACGTTGTCTTTGATTTATCGCCGCGAGCATTTTTCCAATTGAATCCAGAACAAACGGAAGTTTTATATAATGAAGGAATCAAGGCCTTAGATTTACAACCAAACGAAACTGTTGTTGATGCTTATTGTGGCGTCGGGACCATTGGCTTAAGTTTAGCGAAACAAGCGCATCAAGTTCGTGGTATGGATACCATTCCCGCCGCAATTGACGATGCTAGATTCAATGCAAAACGACTTGGTGTTACGAACACACATTATGCTGTTGGAACAGCTGAAGACTTATTACCTAAATGGTTCAAAGAAGGCTTTAAACCTGATGCCATTGTAGTTGATCCCCCACGGACTGGTTTGGATCGTAAATTATTAACGGCCCTTTTGAAACAACCACCTAAGAAAATGGTGTATATTTCTTGTAATGTATCCACGTTAGCACGTGATTTAGTTCAATTAGCCAAAGTATATCAAGTAGACTATTTACAATCTGTTGATATGTTTCCACAAACCGCTCGTTGTGAAGTTGTCGTAAAATTAACGAGAAAATAAAAAAAGGAGCGTGGGACAAAAATCACTTTGGATTTTTGCTCCACGCTCAAAAACTGATAAACGGCGGGAACAGAACCAACACTACGCGTTGCTCCGATCTCAACAACTTCTAAGAGCTAAAGCTCTAAGAGTTGAAGGTCCTTCGGAAATAAGCCGAAATTGTTGAGAATCACGAAGAACGTAGTGATTCGATGATGAACAATACCTACTTGGTCTCCAAAAATTAAAAAGCACCGGGTAGGTATCATGCAACATCAACTCGTTCCTCGTTGTGTTTTATGATAATTTTCGGAAATTTCTTCTTATTGCTGAGAAACACTATTTGCAAAGCAAATAGATGTTAAACAGTACCTACTTGGTTCTCGGAGCTAAACGGTTCTGTCCCGACCTCCTTTAACTAATTAAACAATTATTTACTTAATTAGCTATTTTTTCGTCCGAAGAAGAATGAAACCACAGCAACTAAAATTACTGCCCCAATAATTGATGGCACAATTGCCATACCTGCTACGTGAGGACCCCAGCTACCTAAGATTTTTTCTCCGATAAATGAACCAACTAAACCGGCAACGATATTCGCAATCCAACCCATTGATTGACCTTTGCTTGTAAGCGCGCCAGCGATAGCACCGATAACAGCACCAACGATTAAAACCCATAAAGTATGCATAAAATAATTCCTCCTAAATGCTTTATCTAGCGAATAATTCGCTATGTTACTATTATGGACTACTTTTATTAGATAACAAAATAGTTTGCTTGTTTCCATGAAAAAAAAGCAATAATTTCTGATAATTTCATTAAAAAAGCTCAGAACAGGAGAAAGAAGTGCACTGTTCTGAGCTTTTATTTAAGAAATTGTTGGTCGTTTTACTCGTTCATGTGCGACATCCGCTGCTTGAATCTCTTTATTATTAAAAGGTGTTAAGCGGAATGCCAATTGGAATTCTTCAAACGTAGTCCGGTATTTTTCTAATTGCCACTGGCCACAAGAGTAGCTACCTAGGGCGTTTTGTTTGTAATCGATATTTAAAACAACATACTCACTTTCTTGTAATTCATTGGTATGCTTAGCAACATCTAGCGTTTGTTCTTCAAAATAAGAAACACTAAAATTATATGAATCAGCCGCTGTTGCTACTACCCCTTGGCCGCGATCATCCGTGAATGCGGACCATTTAGTCGCCATGTGGTTACCATTGGCTTGTGGAACAACATAATTAGTGAACATTTCCGCCACTGTAGCCTCATAAACGCCAAGTAAACCAGCTTCTTGTGAATCTACATAGTTTTCTCTCGGCCCTTTACCGAAATATTTTACTTCTGATAGAGACTTGTCTAAATGGAGAGTCACACCCAAACGTGGTAACATATCTGGCGCATTTTCAATTTTACCAGCAGGACTACCTTTTAAGTCGAAGAAAATTTCGCCATTTGGTGCAATTAAATACTGATAGGTACATTGATAATGCCAAGCACTGTTAGTCGTTCCGTTAATTGTTTTTACGATGACTTGGATAAAATCATCAACTTTTTTCCACTCAAAAGAACGGACAATTTCATGCTCTAAATGTAAGAAATATTTCTTCTTCATTTCATCAATAATTTCCATATCATTACTGATCGGTGCCCGCCAAAATGTAAATTTCGGCCCTTTATGCAATAATTTTTTACCATCTCGTGTCACATTCGTTAAGGCACCCTTCACTTTATCAAAATTAATTGAAAAGTTTGGTCCTTCAATGTATAAATGAGGGCCAATTTCCTTTGCCATTAGCAAGCCAACTGGTGTGATCTCAATCCCTGGTGTTGTAATTGGCAATTCAAACTGTGCGGTAGCTAATTCATGACCAGCAGATGCATAGGCGGTCGTTTCTTTCAATTGATATGAAAGAGTTAAATAATAGGCGGCTCCTGCCTTTTTAGGAAAATCTAAATGATAAGGTAAGTGCAGTCTTCCTTCTTCTCTAGCAGCAATTGCTGGCACTGATACTGTCCCTGATTGAATCACTGTTTGATCTTCAGTAATTGTATAAACCAGATTAAAGATAGCCAAGTTTTCAAAGTCAAACCGACTCAATAATGAGAATTCACCTGACAGAACGTCAATAGCGCTAGTTGTAATGGGTTCAATGACTTTTTTGTATTCATACAAGCTAGGAGATGGCGTACGGTCAGGCATCAACATCCCGTCAATACAAAAATCTTTGTTACTTGGATCATCGCCGAAATCGCCGCCATAA
Source organism: Enterococcus sp. DIV1316a (assembly GCF_050536915.1). Lineage (NCBI taxonomy): Bacteria > Bacillati > Bacillota > Bacilli > Lactobacillales > Enterococcaceae > Enterococcus > Enterococcus sp. DIV1316a. The sequence goes on from NZ_CP172913.1 coordinate 2,188,421, forward strand.
CGATAATAAACTTCACCGTTATCTGTTACCGATTCAATGCCATGGTCAAACCATTCCCAAATAAAGCCACCTTGTAATTTATCATGAGCATAAAATAGCTCTTGGTATTCTTTTAAATTCCCAGGGCCATTCCCCATCGCATGACAATATTCACATAAAATATGCGGTTTTTTTGAATTTTCAATAATCGTATTCATCAGTAATTCTCTAGTTGGGTGTTCCAACCACGTATACATTGTAGAATAGACATCCGTGACCTCTGCCTCAAAATCACCTTCATAATGAACCAAACGTGTTGGATCCATTTCTTTTGCAATACGGGCCATTTCAATAAAGTTATGACCAAACGCAGATTCATTTCCTAACGACCAAAAGAGAATTGATGGATGGTTTTTATCCCGTTGAATCATCCGTACCATCCGAGAAACATAAGCCGTTTCCCATTCTGGATCGTTGCTAATCCAATTATATTCTCCGGTTAATTCAAAGCCGTGACATTCCAAATCAGTTTCATCAATCACATACATTCCATATTCATCGCATAAATCATAAAAATAAGCAGATGCTGGATAATGACTGGTTCGAATGGCATTAATATTAAATTGTTTCATTAAACGAATATCTTTTTCAATTTCTTCACGACTAACCACTCGACCATTTTTCGGATTATAATCATGACGATTCATTCCTTTTAGTTTAATGGCCACACCATTGACTAAGAAAGTCTCACCAGATACATGAATATTTCTGAAACCAACTTTTTGCGGAATAACTTCGACGACTTCCCCTTCAGAAAAAACAGTGATAAATAGTTGATACAAGTATGGTTTTTCAGCTGACCAAGCAGTGACAGACGGTAAACTTGCTGAAAATTCAACCGTACCTTGATTTCCTGCGACAGTCTCTTTAAGAACCGTTTTTCCCTGCTGATCCATCAACTCCAATTGAACTTGTTGTCCTTTGTCTTGCCAAAATTTACCCGTAATTGCCAAGTGGCCATTTTGATACGAATCATCTAAATCGGAAATAATAAAGAAATCTTCCAGCCCATTTTCTGGTACACCGAGTAATTCAACATCACGAAAAATACCACTTAACCACCACATATCTTGATCCTCTAAATACGTACCATCTGACCATTGATAGACTCGCACCGTTAAATCATTTGTTTCACCAATTTTAGCGTAAGACGTAATGTCAAATTCTGCTTCATTTCGTGCACCTTTACTGTAGCCAACTTCATGGCCGTTCACCCAAACATGATAAGCTGAATCTACGCCACAAAAACGTAAAATGATTTTTTTATCGTGAAATGTTTCATCTATAGCAAATGTCCGTTTGTAAATACCTGTTGGGTTTTCCGTTGGTACATACGGCGGATTAATGGGAAAATTGTACCATAAATCAGAGTAATGCATTTTGCCATATCCTTGGACTTGCCAATTTCCAGGAACAGTGATTTGATCCATTTGGCTTGTATCAAAGTCCGTCGCAAAAAAGTTTTCTGGGCTGTATTCTGGCGCTTCTAAAAAGAGAAAATGCCAGCATCCGTTTAAATTTTTGTATGCTTGTGTATATTTATTTTCATTTAATAACGCTGTTTCTTTCGAAGGAAAGCTCGAAAAATGTGCTCGTCCAGGCAACCGATTGATACTATCTACTTTATAATTTTCCCAAGTCTTCATAATCCATTTCTCCTTTACCAACTTCATTTTTTTCTTTTGTTTCATATCGTTTCCAACAAATCCAAGCAAAGCCCATAAAGACAATTAACCCAATAATGTTATACGCCAACATGCCCAGTGGACTAGCGGTTCCTTTCGGTAACGTGCCATTGATTTCTTCCATGATTAATTTTGGATCCGGCACAGTTGACATAAAGAATACAAAGATAAAAATGGCTAATAAGAAAATTCCCGCAATTAAGCCAAAGGTTCGATTACCAAAGCGGAAACTTCTCGGCATTGTTTCTTTTCTCCAACGAAGCCCAATATAGGCGATTAACAAGAACAAGACAGGCACTAATGACGTAGAAGCTGTCATATTAATTAACGTTTCTAAAAAGCTATCCATATTTCCAATTCCTAATGCTGGAATGGCAACTAAAATCGTCACAATAATTCCTTGAACTAACAAAGCATTGGTTGGATTTCCCTCTTCGTTCGTTTTCACTAGCCACTTACCGAAGACCCCATCAGGAATTTCTGAGAAAAATACTTTAACTGGTGCTGCCGTCCACAGAGCCAAAGAACCAAGACTTCCGACAAATAAGATAATTCCTACTAAGCGCACCATCATTGCTGCGGGAATATGGAAATACGTACCTAAAATTTTAAAGATATCAAAAATACCATTTGAAAAATTTCCTTTTAAGACGTCCGTTGGCACTACCAAACCTACAGCAACGGCACCAAGAATATACATGATACCGACCGCAATCGTTGCACCAATCATCGTGCGGACAAACGTTTTATTGCCGCCTTTAACATCCTTAATATATACACCGATACTTTCACCACCGCCAACAGCTTGTAAAATCCACGCCATCGTCATGAAAAAAGTCCAATTAAAAGTTGGCATAATTGACGTCGTGGTAAACTCTTGTGCTGGCTCATTGCCAAAACCAAACACGACGACAAAGGCTAAAACCACAAAAGCTACGCCCATAAATAAACGAGCACCACCCGCTAAGCTAGTCACTTTCGAAATCCACGAAACCCCTTTAATACAAACCCATGTCATTAACCAAAATAACAGGATAGAAATCACTGCAATTATTTTAGTACTATGGTTTCCTTGAAAAACGTTTTGACCTAAAAAAGCGTATGAACCATAAATCAATGTATTCGGTAGCAATGAACAGAAGAAAAACAAGTTGACAAAGAAATACGACCAAGCGCCTAAAAATGCCCATTTAGGTCCTAGCACAGATTCCAACCAACTGTGAACACCTGATTCATTTTCAGAATTAGCAGAAGCAAATTCTGCAATCATTAGAATAAATGGTAAAAAGTAAAAAATAGAGCCGAATAAATAGCCTGGAATAGTTGCTAGGCCAATCTGAATACTGTTGTTAACAATGCTGGGAAAGGCAAAAACCGCTGAAAAAGTCATGAGCATCAATGCGACAGAACCTAATCGTTCCCGTGAATGTGTTGCCATTTTACTACATCCTCTCTTTATCAAATTAATTAGTACTCACACATTGTAAAACGCTTACAGTTTTTTAAAAATAAAAAATGTTGCCTATTTCTTGTAAAGATGTTGACTTTTAGAAAGCCTTTACATACTCTTATAAAGAGGTGATAGCATGCAAAATGTTTTTACAAATAATGTCAGCATCCTGATTAATGATCAACCTATTAGCCAAGAATTTCATCTTTATGAAGCTGGCTATGAAAAATGCCGTCCGACAAAACCAACTGAGTTTGCCCCCATTAATTATTGGGTTTTGCATTATTGTAGCGATGGTGAAGGCTATTTTTCAACACCCTTTATGGAAAAACAACACATTACCGCTGGCGATTTGTTTATGATTCCAGCCAATTGTCGCAATATTTATTATCCTAATCGGCAAAATCCTTGGACCTATCATTGGGTCGGTTTTGTTGGAGATCTTTCGTCTCAGTATTTAGAAAAAATAGGCCTGACTACCGAAAATTGTATTTTAAAAGGAACTGTTGATAAGAAATTAGAAAGTTTATTTAAAAATATTTACCAAGAAGCGAAGAAACATAATCATTTTGGCAGTTTAAGTGAAAGCTTTCAATTGTTGAATTATCTAGAGCATCATTCCGTTACACAGCACGAAAATCAAAGCCAACAATTATTTAACCAAATTAAAATGGCTATTCACGAAAATTTTTCAAACAATCTTTCAATTAGTCAATTAGCTTCTGAGTATAACATTGATCGTAGCTATTTATTTAAGCTATTTCAGCGTTATGAACAAACAAATCCTAGTATTTATGTACAAAACTTAAAATTGCAAAAAGCCTGTTCTCTGTTAAGAAAAAGTTCCTTAACCATCACGGAAATCAGTTTTGAAGCAGGTTTTTCTTCACCTTCTTATTTTTCAAAATTTTTCTTCCAGAAAAAAGAGATGACACCTCGACAATATCGTCAACAGTTTTTGACTTAAAATAAATTGTTGCTTATCTGTAGTTAAAGTAAAAAACGATTTATTTGATAATTTTCAAATTTAGGTAGTTCTTATAACTTATCTATTTTATAATTAATTAGGGTTTTATTATAGGTGGGAGTGTGATATATAGATTAATCAAAACCAATAAATAATTTACAAGTTTTAGCAAATAAACAATATTGGAGAGAAAAATGAAACATTTTATTAAAGAAAACAAAGGTTTAGCCATCTACAGCTTTTTTATTGTCTTTGCCACTTATGGTATTAAACTATTTAACAATACTTACGCTATTGATACTATGCACTTAATGACTAACTACAGAGGCTACTTAAAACATTGGGTTTCCATTGGTAGACCAGGATTAGTAGCTTTAAAGCTTTTAACATACAACTATGTAAATGTTTATTTTTTAAATTTGTTAGCTATTATTTTCTTTGCTATCGCCACTATCTTGTTGTGCTATTATGTTGATCTTTCAACTAAGCAGATTTATAACAAAAAGTATTTATATATTATCCCAAGTATTTTTCCAACCAGTCAATTATTTAGCGAACAATTTTACTTCGTCCTACAAAATTTTGAATTTTCATTAGGTATCTGTTTGGTTATACTTTCTCTCATTGCTATTTACCATATTCCCAATAAAATTTTTAAATTATTCGGCTTTTTGTTGCTGACATTTACACTTACTATGTACCAATCATTCTTTGTATTTGCGTGTACCTTAGTTTTATTCAAGATTTTAATGACATTGTATTTTGCTCAGTTAAATGATCTTAAAATTTCTTTTAAAGACTATGCCTTCAAAATTGGTCATTTTATTCTACTAGCTATTTCATCTCTCGTTCTATCTCAACTAATGGCGATGTTAGCGAAAAAAGTTTTAAACGTTGAAAGCTCCTATCTAGATAATATGATTCTTTGGGGTAAACGCCCCTTGATAGATTCTATCAACGATATTAAAGATTACGCCAAAGAACTATTCTTCCCTCCAGTCGGAGACACTTTTTTTACACCGCTATTTTTGATATGTGTTCTTTTACTGGTCATTGTATTAATTAATATGTCCTATCTGAAACGCAAAAATGTTTTCTTCATCTTTATTACCTTGTTAGGTATTCTAATCACTCCACTCATGTTTACAATTTTAGGTGGAAAACGTCCGGCAATTAGAGGTGAAGTGCCTAACTTTCCTGCTGTTTTAGCATTATTACTCATCTTTATTATGATTTACTGGGGATACAACTTTGTGCTTAAACATTTATTAGTTGGCATAGTAATTCTCTTTACTTTTATTCAAGTTCGGGAAACAACCAACCTAGAATATTCTGAGTATCTAACAGCGGAAGAAGATTTACGTACTGCGGAAATGATTACAAATAATATTTATTCAATGGAAATTGAGAATCCAGAATCCTATAAACTTTTAATGTATGGAAATCGTTCTCCTCGGAATGTTTCAAATATAAAAGGGGAAACAAACGGTGTCTCATTATTTGAATTCATGCCTAACTCGGTGCATACTAGTTTAAATACTTTGCTCTATATGAAAACATTTGGATTAAATTTTAATGATCCTACCCCAGAAGATTTTGAAAAACACAAAGCTTTACAAGCAGAAATGAATGTCTGGCCTAGCAAAGATTCTATCCGAGTGGTAGATGATTGTATTGTTGTTAATTTGTCAAAGTAGACAATTAAATTTTATAGATATTTTACTAACGGTAGTTGTTTTAGCAAAAGACAACTACCGTTTGCTATAAAAAAAGAACCCTTGCAACACAAGGGTTCTCGAACATTCAAAAGTTGAATGAATTATTTTACTGTTACTGAAGCGCCAACTTCTTCTAAAGCAGCTTTTAAAGCTTCTGCTTCTTCTTTAGAAACAGCTTCTTTAACTGGTGCAGGAGCGCCATCAACTACAGCTTTAGCTTCTTTCAAGCCTAAGCCAGTTGCTTCACGAACTGCTTTGATAACTTTAACTTTTTGATCGCCAGCTGCTGTTAATTCAACAGTGAATTCAGTTTGTTCTTCTGCTGCTCCACCTGCTGCTGGTCCAGCTACTGCTACAGGAGCTGCTGCTGATACGTCAAATTTTTCTTCGATAGCTTTAACTAATTCGCTTAGTTCTAAGATAGTTGCTGTTTCTAACTCAGCAACGATGTTTTCAATGTTTAATGCCATTTTGAATTTCCTCCATTTAAATTAAAATTGTTTGTTTTTTATTTGTTTGAATTAGACTGCAATTAAGCAACTTCTTCGTTTTTCTCTGCCACTGCTTTGACAGCGTAAGCCACGTTGCGGACTGGCGCTTGTAATACAGATAATAGCATAGATAGTAAACCTTCGCGGTTTGGTAGTTTTGCCAACGCAGTAATTTGTTCCACTGAAGAAACTTTTCCTTCGATGACGCCACCTTTGATTTCTAATGCTTTTGCATCTTTAGCAAATTCGTCGATGATTTTAGCTGGTGCTACTACATCGTCGTTGCTGAATGCGACAGCAGTTGGGCCTGTAAAGACTTCGTCTAAGCCGTCTAAACCAACTTTTTTAGCTGCACGAGAAAGGATTGAGTTTTTGATGACTTTCATTTCTACGCCTGCATCACGTAATTGTTTACGTAAGTTAGTGACTTCTTCAACTGTTAAACCACGGTAGTCCACGATTACAACTGATGCTGCTGATTCAAATTTCTCAGCGGCTGCTTGAACTAGGGTTTCTTTTTTAGCGATTGCTGCTTCACTCATTTATTTCACCTCCTGATTTTGATGGTGGAGTTGGACTTGGTTTACGTTATGTAAAGTAGAAGAATCAAATGAAACTTCGCTCACTTCGTTCGCCAAGTATTGTTTTACATCGGCTTTTTTTCAAAAAGTCGTGTAAAACAACAAAACTCCATGCCACCGTAGACATAGAGGGACCGAATTGTATATAACTCAACAATTGTCCTCGGTAGGAAATTAAGACTTGCGTCACCTACTGTCTTCGGTACAGTTAATTATTAACCTCACTCACTTTACCATAGGGTAAGTGAGTGAGTCAAGAATTTTTTAATTATTTTCTTTCAAATTAGAAAGAAGCTTGGTCAACGTGGATTCCAGGTCCAAATGTTGTTGTTACTGAAATGTTTTTGATGTATTGACCTTTAGCAGTTGATGGTTTAGCTTTCAATAATACGTCGTTAATTGTGTTGAAGTTTTCAACCAATTTTTCGTTATCAAATGAAACTTTACCGATTGGTACGTGGATGTTACCAGCTTTGTCAACGCGGTAAGTTACTTTACCAGCTTTAACTTCTTCAACAGCTTTTGTAACGTCCATTGTTACAGTACCAGTTTTAGGGTTTGGCATTAAACCTTTTGGTCCTAAGACACGGCCTAATTTACCAACTGTAGCCATCATGTCAGGAGTCGCAACAACTACGTCAAAGTCGAACCATCCACCTTGGATTTTTGCAACCATGTCGTCGTCGCCTACGAAATCTGCACCAGCAGCTTCAGCTTCTTTAGCTTTTTCGCCTTTAGCGAATACTAAAACAGTTTGTGTTTTACCAGTTCCGTTTGGAAGCACAACTGCTCCACGGATTTGTTGGTCTGCTTTTTTAGGGTCAACGTTCAATTTGTAAGCAACTTCAACTGTTGCGTCAAATTTCGCGATGTTTGTATCTTTTGCTAAAGCTACTGCTTCTTCAACTGAGTAAGCTTTTGTAGCATCAACTTTTTTCAATGCTTCTTGCATTTTTTTGCTCTTTTTAGCCATTTTGTTTCCTCCTTGATTGTGGTTATAACGGTTGTACCTCCCACGTCTTTCATATCTTTAAATATGAAACGAACTGAGAAGCTACTTCTTTGAGTAAGTGTGGAATAAAAATTATTCTACGATGATACCCATGCTTCGTGCAGTTCCTGCAACCATGCGCATTGCTGCTTCAACGTCAGCGGCGTTTAGGTCTGCCATTTTAAGTTCAGCGATTTCTTTCACTTGATCGCTTGAAACTGTTGCAACTTTAGTTTTGTTTGGTTCACCTGAACCTTTTTCGATTTTTGCAGCTTTTTTCAATAAGACTGCAGCAGGTGGTGTTTTAGTAATGAATGTAAATGAACGATCTTCATATACAGAGATTACTACTGGAATAATTAAGCCTGCTTGGTCAGCTGTACGAGCATTGAATTCTTTAGTGAATCCCATGATGTTGATACCTGCTTGACCTAACGCTGGACCTACTGGTGGAGCTGGTGTTGCTTTCCCCGCAGGAATTTGTAATTTAACGATTTTTTCTACTTTTTTAGCCACGAAAATACCTCCTTAAGTTCTCGTGCGTGGTTAATGGGGTTGAGATTTCCCCTCCCACTCAACGTACATTTAAAACATACCCTATTACTATACAGGATTCCCTTTACTTTTTCAAGATGTTTTTATGATTTCAAGGCAATTTTTTTATCCGTTATTTTCTTCATGAAATGCGCATCATGCTCAATCACTAGCATTGCAGGCCTCACAGATAAGATTAGCGCTTCTAATTGTTGATGATTAAACACATCCAAGTAATTAAGGGGTTCATCCCAAATATAAAGTTCAGCTGATTGAGACAATGATTTGGCTACTTCGACTTTTTTCCGTTGCCCCATACTCATTTGTTCAATTCGATTAGTGAAAACGGCGCGCTCCATCCCAAGTTTTCGTAAGTTATTTAAAAATTGGGTGTAATCTAACTGATTTTTCTCTGCAAATTCGGATAAAGTTCCTTGATTGTCTTCATAATCTTGGCGCACATAAGAAATGGTTAATTGGTGAGCCAAAGTGGCTTCTCCTTCTGAATCTCCAGAAAAATCCCCCAACAAATACTGAATCAAGCTCGATTTTCCTGAGCCATTTTTTCCTGTTATTCCAACAATTTCTCCCGCGTTTATTGAAAAAGAAATTGGCGCAAATAGCCAATTTTTCTCGTAGCCCAGACGAAGCTCTTCCACCGTCAATAATGTTTTGTGATGCGTTGGCTGATAATCCATTGACAAAGAATCAATATACTCAATATCTTTTAATAGTTTTTCTTTTTCTGCTAATTGTGTTTCGGCGCGTTGTTGAATGTGTTTCGAGCGCTTCATTACGCGCGCTGCCCGGGCACCAATGGCTCCTGTATCAAAAATCGCCCCGCTCCCTTTTTCTTTAGCATTGCCGTACTTATCACCTTCACGGTTCATCGACCATTCCGCTTTTTTACGAGCGGTTTCTTTCAAGCGATTGACTTCTTTTTTGATTTTTTCATTTTCTGCTAGTTCAAAAGCATCTCTTAATTTTTTTTGCTCTTCATAAATAGAAAAATTCCCTTGATACAGCGTCAATTGACTTTTTTCAATCGCCAAAATATGATCAACCACTTCATCAACAAATGCCCGATCGTGGCTGACTAAAATAAACCCGTGTTTCTTTTTCTTCAAATATTCAGCCACTTGTTGTCTGCCAGCTAGATCTAAATGATTTGTTGGCTCGTCAATTAAAGGAAAGGCATTTTCTTCAATAAAAAGAAGACCTAATAAAACTTTCGTCTTTTCGCCGCCTGATAAAGAAGAAAAGGGCCGCCATAAAACTTCAGGATCAACGTTTAAAAGCGTTAATTCTCGTTCTAATTTCCACTGTTCAAAAGAAGTCACCTCTTGTAAGACATAATAAGTGAGCTGTTGTTCTTCTGCAACTGTTTGTGGAAAATAGACGAAATCGACTTGATGAAGAATCTCTCCTTGGTAATCCAACTGCTTTTGTAACAATCTTAATAAGGTTGTTTTCCCACGGCCATTGCGGCCAATCAATCCTAATTTCCAATTGGTATCCATCGTGATATTTGCCTGATCAAAAAGCAACGCTTCTTGATTATCATAGGCAAAAGATAGTTGTTTTAGTACAATTTTCGACATAAATATACCTCCATAAAGCAAAATTGATGCAGCTTTACGGAAATCAGCGGCATCAATCCAAGGTATACAAAAAGACCCGTGGTTGAATTCTTTAAGCTAATTTCCGAAAATCCGCACACTCCACCCGTTATATTCAGGCAAAGTTATACAGTTTCTCTAAAAAATTAACTTAAATTTTCAACGCACGAATCCCTCTTTTCGTCTTTTATTATCTAGAATTTAGCATCTCTTCACTGATTTGTCAACGAAGGCCCCTTGCTTTCATTCTGATAAAAATTTAAATTATTCGCTAAAACACAAGCGATTGCCTAGTTCCCCGCCATTTTTTGTGTTAGACTTCCAATGAAAACATATTCTAATGAAGAAGGTGCTGAAATGGAAGAGTTACGCTTTAATAGTGTTTTTGATATTATCGGACCTGTTATGATTGGTCCAAGCAGTTCTCATACAGCTGGAGCGGCAAGAATTGGAAAAGTGGTTCGCAGTATTTTTGGACAGCAACCTGATAGCGTTGACATTTATTTATATGAGTCTTTTGCCAAAACTTATCGTGGTCACGGAACAGATATCGCCTTAGTTGGCGGCCTTTTAGGTATGGAACCAGATGATGAGCAACTAGCCAATTCTTTGGAAATTGCTTATGAACAAGGAATGGAAGTTTGTTTTATTCCTAAAAGTGAAAAAGCAGACCACCCTAATTCCGTTAAAATTGTGGTTTCTTCTGGCGACCGAAAACTATCTGTGACAGGAATTTCAATTGGTGGTGGAAACATTCAAATTTCTGAATTAAATGGCTTCAAATTGTCTTTAAGTATGGGCACGCCAACATTTATCGTTGTTCATCAAGATGTTCCTGGCATGATTGCTAAGGTGACCAACATCCTTTCAGCTAGCGATATCAATATTAGTACAATGACCGTTACCCGAGAATCTAAAGGGGAAAAAGCGATTATGATTATTGAAGTTGATCAAGCCGAAGTCGGTGACATTGTCATGCAATTAGCTGAAATCCCTCATATATATAGCGTTAACTATTTTGACTAAATGAACGTAAAGGAGTAATACGATGTTTTATTCAATTAAAGATTTGGTAGCTCAAGCGAAAGATTACCCTTCTGTGAGCGAATTAATGATTGCAACAGAAATGGCTCATGGCGGGTATTCTCGTGAACGAATTATTGAAACAATGGAAAAAAATCTAGCCGTTATGAAACAATCCGTCGCTGAAGGAATCGCTGGTGTTACCTCAGTAACAGGGCTAACTGGTGGCGATGCAACCCGCTTAAATGATTACATACATTCAGGCAACTTTTTAAGCGGTGAGACCATTTTACAAGCCGTGCGAAATGCGATTGCTGTTAATGAAGTTAATGCAAAAATGGGCTTGATTTGTGCTACACCAACCGCAGGCAGTGCCGGAGTAGTTTCTGGCGTCTTGTTGGCAGTTATTGACCGCTTAAAGTTAACGCATCAGCAACAATTGGATTTTCTATTTACCGCTGGGGCTTTTGGCTTAGTGATTGCCAATAATGCCTCAATCAGTGGTGCCGAAGGTGGTTGTCAAGCTGAAGTCGGTTCTGCTAGTGCAATGGCAAGTGCCGCTTTAGTTGCGGCTTCTGGCGGTACGCCTGATCAATCTGCTCAAGCTGTAGCCATTACGATAAAAAATATGATGGGCCTCATTTGTGATCCTGTTGCGGGACTTGTTGAAGTTCCTTGCGTGAAGCGAAATGCATTAGGTTCTTCTCAAGCCTTCATCTCAGCTGATATGGCTTTAGCGGGGATTCGAAGTGTCATTCCACCAGACGAAGTCATCCACGCAATGTACCAAGTGGGTCGCCAAATGCCACAAATTTTCAAGGAAACAGCTGAAGGCGGTCTTGCGGTGACACCAACTGCACAACGTTTAAGCAAAGAAATTCTAGAGAAACAAAAATAGAAATAACTATAGCAAGAAGCTTACAGAAAAAAATGTCCATTCGTTTTTTCCGTAAGCTTCTTACTTTAATAACTTGTTCCGCCTAAACCAACCACAGCGACAATTCCATTCATGACATCTTTCATCGTTTCACCTACAAATGAAACAGTTCTACCATCAATGCGTTTAATCATTGGTAACATTTCAATACGATCTGCTTGTGCTGTCGTCACACATTGCAATTTTACAGTTGCAGGTGTTTGCAAGGCATATCGGGGTAATTCAGACAACGCAAAGGAAGTTAACACCTGACTTGTAGTTGCTACTATAGCTTCCCGAACTTGTTGCATGGGTCTATTTTTGATTGCATAACGTCCCAGAGATTCTTTGGTGGAAACAAAGGGAACTTCGGGCATCATTTTTTCTTGAAAAAGTTGTTCCTCTAAGCCTGATTCACCGATAATTAAACCAACAGGGACACCTAATTCGCTAGCGTAAGCTGCATTAATTGTCGTTTCATTCATCGCTAAGTCGTTTATTTTTAAATCATAAGCAACACTAGCGCTATACCCATGATCCATATTCCCTTTTTGTTTACCAATACCGGCATGATAACCTAAGAAAAAGACCACATCATAGCTACTATCCAAGCCACTCATCATATAATCCATGCGAGGAAAGCCGCTCACTAAGGAAATTCGTTCATCCATTTCTGTCAAGCGCGCATAAGCTAAATTCAATCCACGGCTATGCGAATCGGCAATAGTAATTTCTGTAATTTGTTCATTTTTGGCACTCTTTTGAATCCCTTCAATTAACCAAGCCACATGTTGGTGATATAATTCTCGGAATAAAACGGTGTCTTCTTTTTCCATATCAAATGTCGCAATACCTGCTAATCCTTCAATATCGCATGATACATAAATCTTCATTTGTTCCACTCCTTTGACAATGGCTGAACCAGTGCTTGAATTTTGTCAGCATCTAAATTTTTGATTAATTGAATGACTAATTCTTTCGCCGCTTGGTAATCTTGAAAATCTACATAGCAATGGGGTGTGTGAGCGTAACGGACAGGAATTCCTACAACAATCGTCGGGGCTCCTTGAACTTGTGTAATCGCCATGCCATTGGTTCCACCACCACTTCGAACAGAAACTTGAACAGGAATTTTGTGTATTTTAGCAATCTCTAGTGCATACTCTTGAAATTCCGGATTCGTAATCATAGAAACATCAAAATAACGTAACATCGGTCCTTTTCCCATTGCTGATTGAATCATCTCTGGCGTTTCTGCCGTATCATCAGCCGGGCAGCCTTCGAAAACAATAGCTAAATCAGGATTGACTTGTTTTGCGGCAATAAGTGCTCCTCTTTCGCCAACTTCTTCTTGTGCAGTTACTGTCGCAACTAACTTGAATGGAAGTGTCTCTTCTTTCAACTCCTCCATGACGTCCACTAAGCAAGCACAGCCAATGCGACAATCAAAAGCTTTTCCTAAAAAAAGATCTGTCTGTTCGTTGTAACAACACGTCACATCTGGAATGACCGGTGCACCAAGATCGATTTTGTACGTTTCAATTACTTCTTCTTTTGAGGTAGCACCAATGTCGATCGTCAAATCAGCAATGGTTAATGGCCGCTGACGTTCCTCTGGTGTCATAAAATGAGGGGGCCGACTAGTAACTACGCCTGGCAGATAGGTGCCTTCCCGGTTACGAATCCGAACTTTTTGTGCAGAAATCGTATTAGGGACCCAGCCACCTAACGGAAGAAAACGCAACAAGCCGTTTTCTTTAATTGCTTGAATCATAAAACCCACTTCGTCACTATGGGCATCAAAAAGCACAACTGGACCTTCACTTAGATTATTTTTCTTCTCAAGATATAAATTTTTAATGGCATCTAGCCGTTGAATAGTAAAATCCGCAGTTGCGTGTTGAAGGATTCTAACGACTTCTGTTTCAAAGCCTGAAACACCATTAGCATTTGAAAGTTCCTGAATTAATTGAACAGCTTGACTTTTTTTCATTTTTTCCCAACCTTTACTTGTCACTGATAGAGACTGATTTGTAATAGCCTGAACCTAATGGACCATAGACTAAATTTTGGACAGAATCGGCCACTAAGCGTGCTTCTGTTAATTGATAAAGAGGAACTAGGGGTGCTTCTTCCGCAACCAATTGATCCGCTTTTTGTAATGTTTTCCAACGTTCTTCATATTTATTTGCATAAGTTACGTTTGCTTCTTGAAGCAACTGATCGAAGGTCTTATTAGACCATTTACCAAAATTATTGGAATTTTTTGATTGCAGTAAGTTTAAGAAATCGATTGGATCAGCATATACTGGCGTCCAGCCACCAACCACAATGTCGAAATCTCCGCTGCGACTTTTTTCTAAACGATTATTAAAAGGAACTGGTGAAACATTGACTGTTAAATTTTCTAAATTATCTGCTAAAGCTCCTTGAACATACTCACTGATTTTTTTAGCATTTTCTGTATCCGAACTTAAAATCGTTAGCTCCGCTTTTTCAATTCCTAATTCTTTTTTAGCCGTTTGCCATAACTCTTTCGCTTTTTCTGGTTCACTAGGATTTAAATCTCCTAATTCCTCTGCAAAATCTTTTTGCGTTTCTTGATTAGTGAAACCTGTTGGCACGAAGCCAAGTGCTTTTTTTGAGCCATCATTTAAAACATTTTTAGCTAAACGTTCAGAATTCAATGATAATGCTATCGCTCGACGTGCATTCTTATTTGCCAAAAGATCTTTTTGCGTATTTAATTGTATATAATACGTTCCAGGAATTTCACGAATTTTCAAAGCTGCATTGCCTTGTTCTTGTGTAACAATTTCTCCAGAAATTTTTACAACATCTAATTCTTTCCCTTCGAAAAGATTTTTCCCAGTATTGACTTCTTTAACTACTTGGACATCCACCTTATCTAGCGAAACATTCGCTTGATCCCAATAATTTTTATTCTTCACATAGGACCAAGTATTATTCGTGCCATCCCAACCTTCTAATGTGAAGGCGCCATTGTAAAGTATTGACTCAGCTGATGTACCATAGTTTTTGCCCGTTTTTTCGACAAATGCTTCATTTAAAGGATAAAAAGCTGGTACCGCCAATAATTGTTGAAAATAACTCATAGGATAGCTTAGCTCTACTTCCAAGGTATGGTCATCAATGGCTGTTACTCCTAACTCTTCTTTAGATTTGCCACCGTCAACAATAGCACGATAATTTTTTAGCCCTTCAAAGTAATACGCTTGCGGGGAAGCTGTTTTTGGGTCCACTGTGCGCTTCCAAGAGTATTCAAAATCATTGGCTGTGATTGGCTCGCCGTTACTCCATTTTGCATCTTTTCGAATCGTAAAAGTATAGCTTAAACCATCATTGGAGGGCTGTACTTTTTCAGTTGCCAATGCTGGTTTCGCTTCTCCTTTTTCGTCAAAGGAGAAAAGTCCCTCCCCTACTTGACTCATTACATCTGCTGCGGTATTATCCATTGCCAACGACACGTCTGCCGTTGATAATTCCGAATCAATCCCGACCCGTAATACCTGTTGTTCTTGCTTTTTGGTTTCTTTCCCAACACTTCCACAGCCCGAGAGAAGTAGAACCATGATTGCTGCCAAAGACAGCCTTTGCTTTGTTGCCATTTTCATAAAAACACCTCATTTTTTTATTTTTTGATACCTTTTTCCCATAAAATTATTTATAATCTGATAAAGGAGGTTTGCTCATGAACTTAGATTACTTAAAAGAAACATATCATTTAACGAAAACAGAAAGTCAGATTTTGTATTATTTGGATCAACAAAGTACGAACGCGGCCGATTTGAGTATTCGAGAAGTTGCCAAACACTGCTTTTCTTCGCCTAGTTCCATCATTCGTTTAGCCAAAAAATTAAATTTATCAGGTTATAATGAACTTATTTACAAATTAAAAGAAGCCCATTTTTCTCAGCCAATCCCTTTTGAAACAGCGCCTTCATTTGAAACAACCAACGAGTTTTGTCAACTACTTGCCAAACACAAAAGTCATTTATTTGTTATTTTAGGTCATGACTTTTCACGACATTTGGCGGCTTACATTAGTGAAGTTTTCAATTTTCATGGCATCCCCAGTATCACAACAGCCCATACTCATTCGATAAATAGTCAAAATAATCAGAATTTTCTTTTTATCATCCTTTCACATTCTGGTGAAGAAAAATACTTAAAAGAAACAGCTCTGCTTGCGAAAGAGAAAAAACATCCTATCATTTCTTTTGTTGGCGCCAAAAATTCAACTCTTGGTCGACTGGCAGATCTCGTTTTTTCAACTGACTCTTACAGCCCGTTTTCAACAAGTGTCGCTCAGCCACAAATGTTTTTTGGCCAAACATTAATCACCTTTGAAGCCTTGATTTGTGCTTATTTAAATCATGAGGACTCCATTCCAATATCTCCTAAAAATAAATAATTTTATTTATTATAGCTGAAAAAAGCTATTTCGCTAGCCAAAGTATAGAAAAAGGCACATGTTCCATTTTTTATGGAACATGTGCCTTTTTGCTATTTTTTACTCGGCCATAGAAATTCGATTAGCAATTGATCTACTTCAGGATTTTCATGTAATTGGCTATGTTGTGCATTTTCTCCTTTAATAATCTGGCTAGTGACTTGAGTTCCTCGCTGTCTTAGCAAGGCGTTGACTGCTAAGGCACTAGATAACGGTACCGTTCCATCACTTAAATCTGTTGGACTTAATTGACCACCAATTAATAAAATGGGCAGTTTTTCTGGAACAACATTAATCATCTCTTGATAATCCAAATAGCGGCTACTTTTTTCTGTGGGGCCGTTCTCTAGTTCCGTTTCGATGGTTTGCTGTTGACTCGTATCAATAAAATCATTGAAAGGTGCTCCAATGCTGACGAATTTTTCAATTTTAGGTAACGATGCGTCTTGCCCATAGGTTCCTAAATAACGTAAGCCACTAACACCGCCCATAGAGTGCCCGACAATATTGGCTTTGTTCACTTGATAATTTTTTTGTAAATAGAGTAATGTGTTTTTTATCCATTCTGTTTGATTCCATTCATTGTTTTTATTATCTTCAAATAGAACTTGAACACTGGGATTCGTCGCTTTGCCACTTAAAGCTCCTCGCTCTTTAACCACGGTCCCATCAGGTTTAACGAGTAGCACTAATTCTTGAGTTGTGGCACCTTGTTTCTCCAAGCGATGCAGTAACGAGCCAAACGAATTTTTAGTTCCTGCGTAACCATGAAAAAAAAGCGTTGGTGTTGTTGTGCGGTTTAACTCAACAGTTGCTTCTTTTGTGGCGGCTTGATTGTCATTCTTCGTGGTTGCCCCAATTTGGCAAGCACTTAATAATAGAACAAGACCCATTAGCAAAGAAAAATAACGATATTTTTGGGCATGTTTCATTTTTTTCATTCCTTTCTGCGATGAACTAAAAAAGGGCTTGGAAAAGAAGTCAGTTGACTGCTTTTCCAGACCCTACAATCTGTATCAATCAGCTGAACAATAGTTTGTCAGCTTGTTTATTAATCAATGTTATCGACTTGTTCAAAGTCTAATTCTGTACTTGTTTCACGACCAAACATATCGATGTTTACTTTTAATTTTTGTTTTTCTTCATCGATTTCTGTCACAACACCTTCAAGACCAGAAAAGGCACCTTCGATAATTTTCACTGTATCGCCTAGCGCTACTTCTAAGTCTGATTGACGGGTGCTCATGCCAATTGAACGTAAAATGTGGTTAATTTCTTCTTGTAATAAAGGAGCGGGTTTACTACCGGCACCATGTGAGCCTACAAAACCAGTTACGCCTGGCGTGTTACGAACAATATACCAAGAATCATCGGTCATAATCATTTCCACTAACACATAACCAGGGAAAGTTTTATGAACGATTTCTTTTTCTTTACCATTTTTGACTTCTTTTTCTGTTTCTTCTGGTACAACGACACGAAAAATATAATCGCCCATCCCCATGCTTTGTGCACGTGATTCAATGTTTGCTTTTACTTTATTTTCATAGCCTGAATAGGTGTGCAATACGTACCAATTTCTTTCAAAAGTTTCCATTACTGATTCGGCTCCTTTAAATGTTTTAGTTTATTTTTTTCGAGCAAATAAAAAAAGCTCAGTTTCCCGAAGCTTTTTCTCGAATACTATTATAGCACCCCTCGTCGAGAAATACTAGAATTAATTATTTTAAAATCCAGCCAAATGCCGTTTGGATAACAGTATCCATGATAAAGAACAATGCTGCAAATAAAATAGATGTTTCAATTACAACTAATGTATCTTTACGCAATTGTTTTTTTGTTGGCCAAGTTACTTGCTTCATCTCATCAGCAACGCTGCGGAAAAATTTCATGTTGATACCCTCCTCTAAATCTATTTCGTTTCTTTATGTAACGTGTATTGATTACAATATTTACAGAATTTATTGATTTCTAAGCGTTCGCCACGTTTACCTTCACTAACGGATTTAGAATAGTTGCGAGAGCCACAAACGGAACAAGCAAGAGCTGCTTTCTTTGTTGCCATGTTCTTCGACCTCCTCTATTCACAAATTTACTTCTTAACAGTACCATTATTCGAAAAAGTTGTCAAAGTTTAATTTACTTTTTAAAGAAGCGCCGTGCCGATTCTTACGTAATTTTTTACCATTATCGCGAATACGTGCTTGATTTCTTTTATAAAATATCTGATTTTTCTTTATTTTCTATTTATTTTAACAAAATTGCTTTTATTCTGAGGTCTCAGCTATTGTTTTCTGCTAAGTTATGATATGATAAATTTATTAAAAATGAACCCTTAGGAGGCCTGTTTATGTTATTAAAATCTGTAGTTATTAAAAAAGATAATTTAACAACAGTCAATGAATCTTGTACTCTAGAAGAAGCTCTTTCTATTTTAGAAGACTCAGGTTACCGTTGTGTCCCAATTTTAGACGAATCTGGAAAAATTTTCCGAGGAAATATTTATAAAATGCATATTTACCGCCACAAAGCAAACGGTGGCGATATGAGTTTACCTGTTACCTATTTGTTAAAAAATGCCACAAAATTTATTTATGTCAACACTTCATTTTTCAAGGTATTTTTTACTATTAAAGAACTACCTTACATTGCTGTTTTAGATGAAAATAATTATTTTTACGGCATTTTAACACACAGCACCTTATTAAATATTTTAGCGCAATCTTGGAATGTAAAACAAGGGAGCTACGTTTTAACAATTGCTTCAGTTGGTCAACAAGGCGACTTAGCAGCCATTTCAAAAATCATTGCCAAATATAGCAGCATCGCCAGCTGTATTACATTGGATGTCGATAGTGAAGAATTTGTTCGTCGCACACTTATTACTTTACCTGCCGGCACAACTGCCGAAACGTGTACAGCCATTGTAGAGCATTTAGAGCGGAAAAACTTTAAAGTTGTAGAATTGGAAAATTTAGAAGACGAGTAAAATTTACGAATTACCGAACGAAAACTATTAGTAATATAAGTAAAAAACAACAATATAGTTCCTTTTATGGGAACTGTATCGTTGTTTTTTATTTTCTACTAAAATATCTCTATAATTTAGAGAACTGATGAATCTAAAATTGATTTTTTACAACTCATCAGTCCTTATTGGCAAAGAGCCTCTATAGTCCGTTGATGTAAATGATTTTTTTATTCCGTTTATAGAAACAATGTCATTAATTCGTGCCAAACCATTTGCCGATAAAAGATAGAAGAATGGTAAATACTGAATTAAATATCTAGATCGTCCACCTTCAAATAAAAGCAAATATAGAAATGCTCCTATAATCGTTAATTTTATTATTAATAGTGTACCTCCTTGAATGTCCTTAACAAAAAAAGATAACAACATTCCTAGTAAAACTACAATCCACAGTATTTGCATGACAAACCGAAGATTATTTGTACGTTTTCCTTGTTGATAGTAGGTATCTCTAAGCTTCGTTTGAAATTCACTTTTCGAAGGTTTTGTAGGATTTTGTGGTGTACCATCTCGTCCCCAACCAAAATCGCCACGATCAGTATTATTAAAATGTTTTACTAGAAGAAATTTAGTGTAACCTACCATCCCATAATCTTCCAACCGTTTCTTTATAGTTTCAGTTGTATATTTCTTTTTCTTTTCTAATGTAGGAAGGCTATTCACTTTTCTTGTATCTTTCTCACTATATCCTCCAGATCCAGTCAAACCCATCATTACAAAGTGCGTCCACGGTTTTTGCATCTCAGCATCATAATTAACGATTGTTTGCTGCTTCTGAAAAATTGAAAAACATCCCACAGTTATTATAAAGAAAAACATCGCTACAAAAAATGATAAAACATTTTTTTTATAAAGCTTTCCGGTAGTGAGTAATTTAATTCCCATAATAATAGTCCATGCTATTAAGAATACAATAGAGGAGGGCTTTAAAAGATAACAAATACCTAGAAGAATACCTATAAATATTAAATTCCATACGCCACTATTTTTTATCTCGATTTGTTTAGCATATAAAAGTAGCACAGCTGATATAACAGGAATCATTATTACATCAGTATATGGTACTAAAATCCATGGTGAAAACATCAATGAAAAAGAAGCCAAGTAGAAAGTTAAATATGCAACTTTTTTATTAAACAAATACTTAGCTGCTTTAAATAAGATAACAAATCCTATATCCATAAAAATTATATTCCACAACTGCCAGACAAACCAAGACGATCCCCAAGTATGATTAAACAGATTCATCACCTTAGAAATTCCATACATCAAAAAAAAGAAAAAAGAATTATTAGGATTTATTGATAGGTAATTACTGATAACTTCTTTATTTTCAGGCAAAGCACTTACACCATTAAAAATAGCTGATACATCCCAACCAATAGGAGCGGAAATATTAGTTAAGATAAACACTTGTAAACAAAAGCCAAAAATAAAATAAATGCCTGTAATTAATCCTATATTTTCCAAAAATATTTTTTTTACACCAAACAGATATTTATCAATCCACTTTTTAGCATGTTTACTAAAAAGAAGTACTACTATCGCAAGTATTGCTATTAACAGTATCAAAAAAAAATGGTTTGTAAGAGTACTGATTTTTAAGTTATCTGAGCGGAAAGCACCTATTAATGTTATCGAAATAAAAAATAAAAAAAGCCCATTTATGGCTGAAGGTAGCCATTTTTTATAAATAAAATTCATTATAATCTCCCTATGATCATAATACAAGTATACTTAATTTTCATTCGAAAAATTAAAGAGTCTTTAGACTTCTTCACCAATAATTCGAACTTCCGTTTGTAATTCAACATCAAATTTTTCTTTAATCACTTCTTGGATATGTGCAATTAATTCCACATAATCTGTTGCGGTTGCATGATCGATGTTAACAATAAATCCCGCATGCTTTTCGGAAATTTGAGCACCGCCCCATTTTAAGCCTTGTAAGCCAGCGTCTTGGATTAATTTTCCTGTAAAATGACCAACAGGGCGTTTAAAGACACTGCCACAAGAGGGATACTCTAGCGGTTGCTTCAGTTCACGAAGTTCCGTTAATTCATCCATTTGGGCTTTAATTTCTGCATGGTTTCCTTTTTCTAAAGCAAACGTTGCTTGCAAGACAATACAATGTAATTCTTGAATTTCACTATGACGATAACGGAAATTCAGGTCTTCTTTCGTCATTGTTTGGATAGTTCCATCTGCCAACAGCACTTCTGCAGATTGGAAAACATCTTTAATTTCCCCGCCGTATGCTCCAGCATTCATATAAACAGCACCACCGACACTTCCCGGAATGCCACAAGCAAATTCAAAACCAGTTAAATCAGCTGCTAAGGCTTCGTAGGTTGTATCAATCAGCTTGGCACCAGCATCCACAATCATGGTGGTACCGGCTACTTTGATTTCTTTCATTTCTGTTAGCATAATCACGACATCGCGAATACCGCCATCACGAACAATCAAGTTGCTAGCATTGCCTAATACTAACCATGAAAGTCCTTGTTCTCGGCAATACGCCACAATCTCTTCGACTTCTTTTTTTGTTTTGGGTAAGGCCAACACATCAGCTGGGCCGCCTGTTTTGGTAAAGGTTACGTTTTTTAATGGTTCATCTACTAATAAAGTAATTTCGTTTAATGTTTCTAACATAGCTTTAGTGTTCACGAAAGTTAGTCCTTTCTTTTCAAAATATCTGTCTTATTCTAGCATGATAGAAAGAAAGTTGCTAGTCCTCTTTAAAGAACATGCCGTTGTTGTTGGCGTAGCATTTCTTCACATAACGCATGACTTTCATAGACTTTTTCTTGCTTTAACTCTTGCTCTTGCGGTTTTTGAATGGCCTGAATGAAAGCAGTAACCATTTGGTAAAAACCTCTTTTTTCCAATGTTGGCGTCCAATCTCCCATCTCTTTTACTTGGTATTCTTCTTCTGTTTGGATGGTCAAATGCGTTAAATTTTCCAAGCGATAAGTACCTGTGGGGCTGGTGACTTCAAAAGTTTCTGTATTGGCTCCAGAGTGTAAATCCATGGAACAAACAATCGTTGTCTGTTCGGTTTCTAATTGTAAAATTGCTCGTTTTAAATGACCGTTTTCTTCCACTAATTTTGACTGCACCACGTGGAGCGGTCCTTCCGCTAAATAAACTGCGGTATCAACGACATGTAAAAATAAATCATACATCATAAAACTTGTTTCTCTCGTTGTATTGATGCGGTTCTTTTTAATAAAAATTGTTTGTTTTTCAGGAATATTTTTCAATACTTCCGTATAAGGGGCAAAACGACGATTGAAGCCAACCATCAGGCGCAGATTTTTTGCTGCCGCCAATGCTTGTAATTCTTTGACTTCAGCAAGGTCTTCACTTAAAGGTTTGTCCACAAAGACGTGAATACCAGCCTGTAATAATTGGCGAACGACTGCACCATGCACTTTTGTGGCTACATGGACAAAACAAGCATCAATCTTTACTTCAATCAATTCTTCTATGGTCCCAACGGTTTCTGTAAAGCCATACTGATCAGCGATTTTTTGTCGTGTTTCTGGGTTTCTAGTTGCTAATACAAACTCTGCCAAGTGGCGGCATTCACTATAAGTTGGCAAATACGCTTTTTGTGCAATATTTCCTAAACCAATGACTCCAATTTTCATTCGTTTGTCCTCATTTCTGCTCTTTTTACTATTTTATCATAGACTACTTCTTTCCAAAAATCAGTCATTTTCTCTTTTTCTTTTCAAGTATTTAAAACTTCTTTAAAAAGTATTAGAATAGAAGAAAGCACCAAGCGACCTTTTCTTTGGTTCTGGTTTGCACTGAAACGAGCAAAAGCGTTTCTTATTTGAAAGGAGTTTCAACAATGAAATGTATTTCTTGGAATGTCAACGGCTTACGAGCGGTTGTTAAAAAGAATTTTATGGATGTTTTTAATGAATTGGATGCAGATTTTTTCTGTTTACAAGAAACAAAATTACAAGCTGGACAAATTGATTTAGAACTTCCTGGCTATCATCAGTATTGGAATTACGCCGAAAAAAAAGGCTATTCTGGCACAGCAATTTTCGCTAAAGAAGAAGCGTTAAGTGTTCGCTATGGCTTAGGTATCGAGGCTCACGATCAAGAAGGCCGCGTGATCACTTTAGAATATCCAGAATTTTTCATGGTCACTTGCTACACACCAAACTCACAAGCTGAACTAAAGCGTTTAGCTTATCGAATGACATGGGAAGATGCGTTTCGTGCCTATTTAAACGAATTAAATCAAGAAAAACCCGTCATTCTTTGCGGTGACTTAAACGTAGCTCATCAAAATATTGATTTAAAAAATTGGAAAACCAATCAAAAAAATGCGGGGTTCACGCCTGAAGAACGGCAAAAATTTACTGAGTTATTAGACAGTGGCTTCACTGATACATTCCGTTATTTTTATCCAGAAGCTGAAGGCATCTACTCATGGTGGAGTTATCGCTTTAACGCACGAAAAAATAACGCAGGATGGCGGATTGACTATTTCGTTGTGTCAGAATCCTTGAATGAACGTTTAGTCAGTGCTAAAATCCATACAGATATTCTTGGTAGTGATCATTGTCCAGTGGAAGTTGTACTTGATTTTTAAGTGTTACTCAACGCGTTGAAAGGAGTTTTTTTTAATGAACTTTTACGCTTTTGACTTTGAAACAGCTAGTTATGATAAACATAGTGCCTGTTCCATTGCAATTGTTAAAGTAGAAAATAGTCGGATTGTGGATGAATTTTACACGTTAATCAAACCAGAAACACCTTTTTTCTGGCGAAATACGCAAATTCACGGCATTCATGAATCAGATGTTGTCAATGCGCCCAAATTCCCTGAAGTATGGCAACAAATTCAGCATTGTTTTCAACCAAATCGGTTAGTGGTCGCTCACAATGCAAGTTTCGATTGCAGTGTTTTGGCTGGCTGTTTAGATTACTATGGCTTAGAACAACCTAATTACCTTTCTTTATGTACAGTCAAAACGAGTCGCAAACTGTTTCCTGAATTTCCTAATCATAAATTAAATACCGTTTGTGAAAACCTCAATATCACTTTAAATAATCATCATGATGCTTTAGAAGATAGCCGAGCTTGTGCCGAAATTCTTTTACAGCAAGAACAACGATTTGGGGTTGAACCTTTAAAAAAATTAGTATTGGTGAAATAATCCAGTTCTTGTTTCCAGCGAGGGCGTTATCTCTTTCATTGGCTAGTTGGCAGGAGATAACGTCTTTTCTTTTACATAACTTTTCCGCTAAAACAAAAATTTTTCAGAAAGGACGCGATGATGTATTCGATTCTTTACTTATTCATAGACTCTCTCAAAAATGCGTGGCGCTCAAAAAACCAATTTAGTACGTTGATTCTTATCTTTATTATTAGTTTTCTGACTTTTTCTGCTCTATTATTGACTTTGTTGTTTTCTCGATGGCTTTCACAAATGATTCTTCTTGATAATTATGCAGTGATTCCTCCCTTGACAATTTTCAGAGGTTTGGCTGGAATCAGCGCTGGAACACTCTTTTTCTTCCTGATTAGTTATATTTGCCGAACTTTCTTCCTAACTTTTTTAGAGCAAAAAAACGACTTACTGATCTTAGCTCTTTTAGGTACGACAAAATTACAAATTTTAATTAGCTATGCCTTACAACCCATCTATTATTTGATTTTTATTTTGCCTTTAGCTGCTTTTCTAGCCAATAAGCTCATTCAACAGTTTATCCATGATTTTTTCAGTGAGGTACCTGGTTTAATGCATATCGATAGCTACATGCAAGGTATCTTTTTACCACTAACAGGAAGCCTATTGTTCATTTGCTGTTGTGTCTTTTTAATTCTTTTTAGGAAACTCAATCGCTTAATCAAAAAAGGTACTTGACTAACTATGCGAAAAAAGTGAGAAATACATCATCTCGACGTATTTCTCACTTTTTTGAATGACTTAGGTCTTTAGGCTAATTACTTTTTTCCGCCTCTTTTAAGCCAAAGCTTCAATAATTTCTGTCATTGTTTTTGAACCAAAAATCATTTGTTCGCCATCAATCAGCATTGCTGGAACGCTCATAATTTTCTTTTCTTTTTTCAACTCTGGAAATAGACTAATGTCCACCATTTCTGCTTCAACATGAGGATTAATTGATGCAATCCGTTGGCAAGCGGCCACGACATCGGGACAGAAATGACATGTTAGTGAAACAAAGATTTCTATTTTTCTTTTTGGCAATGCAAGTATGTTCTTTTGCAGACTTGCTTCTAACGGCTGCCCCTCGCTGCCGACATTATAAACCGCCAAAACCAACGAGTTTACTTCATGGCCACTAGGAATACCACTAAATTTAATTCCTGTATAGTTTCCTGCCGCATCTAAGAGCACAACGCTAGGCATTTTTTCAATCCCATACAGCAATTCTTTGGCTGGCTCAGTATCTTTCAAAATCGTTTCTAAAGTAATCTTCTGATCCAGACTTGCAAATTCTGTTAAGAATGACTGAAGTTCCAATGATTTTTCATCACTTGCATCCAAAAACTGAAGCAATGTCACTTTTTTGGTTAGTTTAGCGAAAATACCGCTTAATTGTTGGCGCATACTTTCTGGGAACCACTGATGCTTACCAGTAACTTTCGCTGGCTGTTTTTCTTTTGGTTGCTGACTGCTTGTTTCAGGGGCAGATTGATTAGCTAATCGTTCAGTCATTCGCTTCGTTACAATCGATTGGCCCGCCTGTGTTTTTTGTTCTGTCACGTAACGTTGCGCATGAGTGGCGGCAATTGCACCGTCTGCAACCGCCGTCACAATTTGACGTAATTCTTTTATTCGTAAATCTCCTGCTGCATAAACTCCGGGAATATTGGTTTCCATATTCTCAGTTGTTGGCACATACCCACGGTCTAAGGCAATTTTCCCTTCAAAAATTTCTGTACTTGGTTTATTTCCAGCAAAAACAAACAGACCAAATGTACTGTCTTTTGGTGCTTCATAAACCGTTTCTTCTCCCGTCTGGTTATTGACAAACACAGCTTTCCGGACAAAATCATCGCCCATAATTTCTTTCACTTCTGTGTTATAAACAATCTTAACTTTCGGGTGATTTTTAGCCGCCTCCGCAGTTAATTTTGCACATGTAAAATCAGGTTCTCGGATAATCATCGTTACTGATTTACCGTAACGTGTCAAATAAACGGCCTCTTCCGCTGCTGCATAACCGCCACCAATCACAAAAATATCTAGGCCTTGGAAAAACTCCCCATCACAAGTAGAACAATAGGCCACGCCGCGTCCTGTAAATTCACTTTCACCAGGGAAACCAATTTTACGAGCAGAAGCTCCTGTCGCAATCAATACTGCATATGCTTGGTAGGTTTGACTCGCCGATTGAACAGTTTTTATCGTTTGACTAAAATCAACATCAATAATCTCGTCGTTTGTAAAAGCTACACCGAAGTCTTGTGCTTGACTGCGCATTTCTTCCATTAGTTCTGGACCTGTTGTGTGACGAATCGCTGGATAGTTCACAATTTCAGAAGTCGTCGTTACTTGTCCGCCAATTTTGTCTTTTTCAATAATTAAGGTATCCATCATTGCGCGACCTGCATAGATACCTGCAGATAAAGCAGCTGAGCCGCCACCAATAATAATCAAATCGTAGATTTCTTCTGTCACTTGCTTCTCCTCTTTCTTCTGTGTTTCAGAAAAAGAGCTGAACAAAACATTTTCTCTGTTTTATCCAACTCTTTGACCTCTATTTACAAAGCGAATTTAAATTTTACCAACTAAATCTAAGCTTGGCGCAATCGTTTCTTCTCCTGGTTGCCAATTGGCTGGACAAACTTTATCACCATGTTCTGCTACAAATTGAGAAGCTTCTAATTTACGAACAAGTTCTTCAGCATTACGACCAATACCCATGTCGTTGATTTCATAAGATTTGATCTCACCTTCTGGACTCACAATAAATGAAGCACGGTAAGCCATTCCAGAAGCTTCATCTAAAACGCCAAAGAAACGAGCAAGTTGACCGTTGGGATCGGCTAACATTGGATATTTAATTTTTCCAATCGTTTCTGTAGCGTCAGCCCATGCTTTATGCACATAATGACTATCTTCTGAAACAGAGTAAACCTCACAATTTAATTCCTGTAAATGCGCATAATGCTCTTGCATATCCCCTAATTCCGTAGGACACACGAAAGAAAAATCAGCTGGATAAAAGAAGAAAATACTCCATTTTCCTAAAATATCTTCTGTTGATACTCGTGTAAATTCACCATCGTGATAGGCATCACATTCAAAGTCAAAAAGTTTTTGATTAATTAAATTCATTGTCGTTCCTCCTCTGTTTTTTTACTCTTTAAGGATAACAGTTTATAATTATTCCGTCAATAGAATAATTATAAACAAACAAGGTTTTATTAACGAATAATACTGTCCTATTGAGAATTTTATGATTATCATTCTCAATTAGAAATAGCGAGATAACTTTTTAAATAACATAAAAAAGAAAGCGAATCATTAAAAGAACTTGCTTTTTAATGATTCGCTTTCTTTTTGCGAAGACATTCTTTAACTATCTAAAATAATCGTTTCTTTCTCTTTGGTAATTAAAATAACTCCATCACCGAGAGGAACTAAAGTAGAAGTTAAATCAGGGTGCGCCATGACTACATCTAAAAATTGGTTTAATTTACGATGAATCGCTCGATTTTTTTTCGGTACTTCCTCAGCAGGGTCTAAAATTGTCCCAGCTTGAAATACATCATCCACCATCAAAACGCCGCCAACTGGTAGCAACCGTAAACATTCAGGTAAAAATTCAATGTATTTTGATTTGGCACTATCCATAAAAATAAAGTCATAAGGTCCTTCCAACGTTGGTAGAATCTCAGCTGCTTGTCCTTCTAAAAGAGTGACCTTTTCTTCTAAGTCTAGGCGTTGGTAGGTTTTCTTCGCTTTTTTTATCATTACGTCAAAACGATCAATCGTGGTCACGTGACCATCTTCACCGACAAATTGGGCCATCAAGCTTGAAGAAAAACCAATTGCTGCCCCGATTTCTAAAATATTTTTGGGCTTTAGTTGTCCTAGCAAAAATTGTAGAAAAACTACTGTTTCGTGTGGAATAATCGGCACTCCTGCTTCATTGGCTTCCGCCTCCACTGCACCTAATTCTCCGGGAAGTTTCTTTTGTTTTGTACGCATATACTCAACCAATTCTGGTTTAACGACTGGTCGATGCATCATTTCGTTTCTCATCACTTTCGCTCCTTTTCGTCCCTTTATTATACGAAGTCCTTGTTCCTCTGTAAAGGATTGAAATAGGATTCTTATTATTTGTTTGAAAATAACATGCACATTCTTAACTTCCTAGCTAAGTGCGGATTACTTCTTGTAAGCACATTTTTTCTTTGTTTCTGCTATTTTTTATTAAGTTTTATTCAGAAAACGTCAAAAAGTAGCCCTCAAGAACATACCTATTGATTTTTTCTCGTTATTTCTTATAAAAATATTTCTACATATGTTAATATTTTCCCTTAAATCACTATTAATTCTTGCTATTTCAAGCCCCTAAACAAGCCTATAACCTTGCCAAAATAAGAAACGTCAAATTTTACTACTTTGTCTGTAAAAATTTGATATCACAAAAGAAAGGAAATCTTGTATACTCTTTACAGATAGTGATTTATAGTGAAGCACATAACCAAATTCCCGGACTTGACTTGGTTCAAGTACATATGCAGGCGAGCTATTTGATAGTTCCCTGATAAAAATCGTTTCGACGATTTTGCACATAGCACTACCTTTCTAAAAGCTAAAAATTATTTTTTAGCTAGAAAAAAGACAACCGTTTGAAACGGCTGTCTTTTTTTTTTAATAAATTAACCCAAGCAAATCTTCTTTTTCGATATTGCCAAAGTATTTTTTAACGTCAATTTGATCAATGGCTTCTTCTAAAGAAGCTTTATCATATTTCACGCCGGTTAAAATATCTTCAACATCTTTAATTTCACCAAGCCCAAAGAAGTCCCCAAAGATTTTAATTTCTTGAATGGCACCATCCGCCACGTTCATTTTCATTTCAATTGAACCAATTGGGAAACGATGACGACGTTCTAAGTTAAATGCAGGTGATTTTCCATAATTCCAATCCCAATTGCGATAGTATTGCTCTGAAATTTTGTTAATAGCCGCCCAGTCTTGATCAGTTAATTCATACGTTTTAACTTGGTCGATCGAATCTACGCCGAAAATTTTCAAAAGAATTTCTTGGCGGAATTCTTCCGTTGTCATCTCTTGTTTATCTTCAGATAAAAATGGTTTAATGTTTGTTACCCGTGAACGAACAGACTTGATACCTTTAGATTCGATTTTATCTTTCCGTACTTTCAATGTATTTACAACTTCATCAATATCACTATCAAACATTAAGGTTCCATGTGCAAACATGCGGCCGTTGGTAGCGTACATCGCATTTCCTGAAAACTTCATATCATTAATCACTAGGTCATTGCGCCCTTTTAATTCGGCACCTTCAACGCCTAAGTCGTGCAATGCTTGAATAATTGGTTGGGTAACTTTCGCAAAATCACGGAAAGAGTTGCCGTCATCTGGCATAATAAAACTAAAATTCAAATTACCATGATCATGATAAACGGCGCCGCCGCCACTTAAGCGACGAACAACATGAATGCCGTGCTCATCTACATATTCTTTGTTAATTTCTTCAATTGTATTTTGGTTACGGCCAATAATGATTGACGGCTCGTTAATGTAAAATAAAAGAATGGGCTCATCTAAAGGCATTTCTGTTAACAAATATGTTTCAATTGCTAAGTTCACTCGTGGGTCATTATTTTCATTCGGTACAAAAATCACAATCGGTTCTCTCCCTTGGTATAGTTACTTTTTTAAATCTCAACTGTTAAATCTGGTTGGGCTAATGTCACTGGAATTTCCGTTCCAGCATAGTTTTGCGCTTCTTCCCGTAGTTGTTCCAATGACCCATGTTGTGGTAAATGGGTCAACATCAATTGTTTGACTTGTGCTGCTTTGGCAATTTCACCCGCTTCTCTTGACGTAAAATGTGCATGATGTCGTTCATTACCTTCAAATAAGTACGTATCCGCTAAGAATAAATCAGCGTCTTTTGCAAAGTATTCAAAACTTGCTAAGTAACCAGAGTCTCCTGTAAAGACAAAGACTTTGCCAGTCGCTTTTTCAACAATCCGCATCGCGTAACAAGTGACAGGATGAATCGTTTCCATGAAAGTAATTAAAAATGGTCCTACTGCCAACTCTTCTGCTTCAAAATACTCTTTCCCTTCGGAAACGTTAGGAAGCGTTAGTTCTTTGAAATGCATTTGATCTTGTGTATGGCCATATATTGGCAAAATAGGTGTCGGTTCCAGCGTTGGATAAAGCTGACGATAATATTGTAAAACACCTAAATCTGCGATATGGTCATGATGGTAATGCGACAGAATGACAGCATCTAATTTCAATGGATCTAGATAGTTTTCTAAACGCACTAATGTCGTACTGCCTGCATCAATAAGCAAATGAAAGCCTTCAGATTCTAACAAATAGGAACTCGTTCCTTCTCCTTTGTATGGATAAGCACCTAAACAGCCTAAGACAGTCAATTTCATGTGTGGACAACCTCCTTCAATACGATACTTCCATGTTACCATAAAATAACGGAAAAACGAGGTTAAAACGCTTAAATTTTCACAAAAAGACCAAAGAAAAAACCTGAACCCTTTGTCGAGATAACGAAGGATTCAAGCTTCTTTTTTATTCTTCGGCTAAGCCTTTTTCTTCTAAGGCAGTTTGATAAAAACTAGCTAACGCTACATAGTTATAAGGAATCACCCATAATAAACCGATACCAATAGCTAAAAAGCCCACAATATACCAACCAATAAAAGAAAATTGTAAACATAAATATTGCCAAAAACGATTTTTCATTAAATATAACGCCTGTTTCAACGCCATCATAATTGGCAGTTCTGGATTATCAAAACGTAGCCACACAGCAAATTGAAAAACGCCACTCACAAATAAGCCAATTAAAAAGATCAAGATAGAGGCAACGCCAAACGCTAGGAAAAAGGAAAAATCATTTAAGAAAAAGGTCTGAATTTCCTCTGGTGTAACTGTATTAAACATCAATTTGAAATACAAGGTTGTCCCTGCTCCAAATAAAATTGGTAACAAAAATAACAAACCAATTACACGTTCAAGTACTTTTTGAAGTAGGTTGACCACAAATAGCGGACCATAATATTTTCCTTGAAAAACACTCATTAAAATATTGACCCGCACCTTTTCACCACGTAACACCTTCAAGGCTGCGTAATATAGCGCATAACTTAACGCGAATAAAACAAAAATTTGCAGTAATACTGCGGCAAAACTACTTTGAAAAACTTGATTTTCACCAGAAAATAAATTTTGCACAATCGATGTTAAGAAGCTCTGTAAAACCACTCCTAAGAAAGTTAACCAAGCCATGATCCCCCATTGCCCATCAAGAGCTCTGCGAGCATTGGCACGATGTTGCGAATTTGTTACTAAACTTTTCATTCATTCCATCCTTTCTGAAACTAATAACTAGTCAATTTAGCGACTGTTTCTTTATCTAGACGTTTCACCACTTCTGTGACTAATTTGACTGTGTTGAAATAATCATCTTCATGAATAACTGAGGTATGTGAATGCAGATATCTAACAGGCACCGTGATGGCTAATGATGGAATCCCGTTGCGCGTTAAATGCATGCGGCCAGCATCCGTACCTCCCCCTGTAATCACTGTATATTGGAAGGGAATGTTATTTTCTTCCGCCACTTGAATAACAAAATCACGTAATTTTTTATGCGGAATCATTGATGCATCATAAATCAAAATTTGTGGCCCTTCACCTAAAATAGAGTCGGCTTCTTTAGGTGTCATTCCTGGTGTGTCACCAGCTGTTCCTGTGTCTAAAGCAAACGCTATGTCTGGATTCACAAGATGCGTACTTGTTTGCGCACCGCGTAGCCCGACTTCTTCTTGCACATCACTGCCTGCAAATAAAATATTGGGGTGCCCTTCTGTCGCTAAATTTTCTAAAACTTTTAATGAAACGGCCGTACCAATTCGGTTATCCCACGCTTTTGCCAATAAAAATTTTGTATCATTCATGCGACGATAGTCAATATATGGTGTCACCATATCCCCTGGATGAATCCCCCATTCTGCAACTTGTTGATCGCTACTTGCACCAATATCAATAAACATATCTGCAATCTCATAGGGTTTGTTACGAACTTCCGCTGTTAACACATGCGGTGGTTTAGACCCAATGACACCATGGTAAACCTTACCAGTCGTGGTTTTAATCTGAACTTGTTGGGCCAACATCACTTGCCCCCACCAACCACCAACAGTTTGAAATTTTAAAAAGCCTTTTTCTGTGATTTGGGTAACCATGAAACCGACTTCATCCATATGCCCAGAAATGTAGACTTTTGGTCCTTCTTTATCACCAACATTTTTTGCAATAATACTGCCAAGGCCATCATATAAAAATTTATCCGCATACGGTGCTGCATACTTTTTAAATAACGAACGTACTTCGTCTTCATTCCCAGCAATCCCTTTAGCACTTGTTAAATCAATTAACATTTTTTCTTCTTTTGCATCCATAAAAATAACTCCCCTCAAAAACCAATTTTATCCATTATACCACGAACTAAAAAAATACTTACAAAAAATAAATTGAGCAACGTTCTCCACTAAAAATAAACGAAAAAACAGCCTGCACGCTCGTTATTCAACGGCAGGTACAGGCTATTTTCATTGTTACGAAGCGCTTCTAGTCCGCTTCAGATAATTGGTACTTGATCCATCTTGCCTTCTTAAAATTGAGGTAAGACCAATGGATTTTGTTGTTGCCAATCTGTCTGATAAAAACGATCATCAATTTGATACGCTAACTTTTTAGACGCAGGTTGTTTCATAAATTCATCTACTTGACGATCAACAGCGAGCCAACCACGCCAACCTAAATGAATCGTGTCCGCCATAAAGTAGCGTTCATTACTACATGTTGAGAAGTCAGCAATGTTAGTAAAGCCTTGCTCTTGAAGTTGATATTTCAGCTTGCGTGCTACTTGTTGCAACATATCTTGTGACAAGCCCGTATAGTCCGACCAACGTTTGTTAACAGGTGGGATTACAAATAAAACATCGACATTTTTTTCTGCTAACTGTTCTAACGCAGCTTGGAAATCACCATATTCTGGAGAAAAACGATAATCCCATTTCTTTTGTGAATGAGCTAATTTCGGTAAAACTGGTTTAATCCGTTGGCGATAAAAACCGTTACTAATTTCAAATTTATTATTATTAATGGCTTTTGCCGCAATTTTTCCAGCTAGCTGATCTAATTCATTAAAATTATAAGTAGCAGGTAATTGTTTCATATCTTTTTCAACAATTGGTTCTCTGCTAACCATGCCAATTTGGCTAAACAATTCATCTTCACGATTCAAGAAACGGAGATTCATTATAAAATAATCTCGTTGAGAGCGTTGGGGAAGTTGCCCTGCCTGCAGATTTGCCAAAGTTTCCATTAAGACTTTGTCTTTTTGAACAACTGGAAATTTGGTCAAACGTTGTGCTAGATATTGGTCACCGCTGGTTAATTCGGTTAAATTAGCTAACCATTGATAGGTTTGTAATTGTGAATAGTGTGCACCAAAACTATCATTAGGTACACCCTTTTTGACAAACCATTGCGGAGATAAAATAAAGACCGCTTTCTTATTGGCAATCGCATCGCCCATCGAATGAATGACCATTGCTTGGGTTAATGACTGTGTGCCCGCTTCTCCTAGTAAAAACGGTCGGTAGTTCCGTTGATACTTTTCAGAGAGCACACTAGGGTGGAAAGCACTAAATCGACTTAATTCAGAAGAGCCAAAAAAAGGAACATATTTACCAGAAGCCACTGCTTTGTTTTTAATCACATTGCCTTTTAAAACGTTCGGTGCCATTGACGTTGATGCTTCCTTCAACGTTTTTTCGGAAGTTAAATTGATTCTGAACGGTGCAAAAAAGAACACTGCAACCAAGACCGCTGAACAAAGCACTGGACCTAAGATTCTGATTAGTCGTTTTTTTCTAGACATTATTGTAAAGCTTCCACTTGTTGAATGATTTGTTTTGGTGTTCCCCATACTTCACGGTCAAAGTCTGATACAGGAACTTGGATTCCTAATTGTCCTTCAATTTCTACTAATAATTGAACCGTCGCTAAAGAGTCCAATAATCCTTCTTCAAATAATTGAATGTCTTGATTGTTCACAACTTCGTCTGTTCCTGTAATATCTTCTAAAATGTTTAATACTGTTTCTTGAATGTTCATTATAAATTGCCCCTTTATATTTTTATTTTTATTTATTTAAACCATAGTTTGTCTAAAAATCCTGAGAAAATCAGGAAGCTGACACAAACCGCTTGGAAAGTTAAAAAGACTGCAAATGCATGTGTAAATTTGTTTGATGGTATCTTGTCTTTATGTTTTTTCTTAAAACGTAGCCAAGCATCTGTTACACAAATTAGTGTTGCATGGTAGAGCCCATAAGCGATGTAGAACCACGTTAATCCATGCCAAATGCCCATGATTAAGAACAACGCAAAGTAACCAATATTAGAAGTCACAATCCGACTTTTAAAGACTTTCTTTTTCATTAAGAAAAACATTAAGCGCATGTAAATGTAATCACGGAACCAAAAAGATAAGGTCATGTGCCAACGATTCCAGAATTCTTTAATATTCCAACTTAGGAACGGTTTGTTAAAGTTCATTGGTGTATCATAGCCCATTAAATAACTTGTGCCAACGGCCAGTAAACTATAGCCTGCGAAATCAAAGAATAGATACAAACTGTAATTATACATATAGCCGACTGTCCACCAGGATAAACCACCTTGTGCCAAGGCCATTTTTTCCACATGTGGTAAAAAGACACCACCAAGATAATGACTGATAATAAACTTATATAAAAATCCTAGAAATAAATAAAAAATTCCTTTTTCTAAAAAGTCTAAATATTTCTCCGCACTCGGCGGGTTTTTCAAATCTTTTTCAAAGCGCCGATAACGATCGATGGGTCCTGAAGAAATAGTCGGGAAAAACAAGAGAAACTGAATGTAACGAAACGGATGATATTCTTTCATTACGCCATCCCGTAAATCCATGATCACTTGGACCGCTTTAAAGGTTAAATAAGAAATCCCTAAAAAGCCAAGTAAGGTTGTTTTGCCTGTCATGAATGGAGAAACTTTCACCCAAACAAGCGGTAATATAGCTAAAAAGACAGCCAGATAAAAGACCCAACCTGCATTTTTATTTTTTCGATAAGCCGCATAGCCCCACGTTAGTAATGTTTGATAAATAACATATACAATCAGAGCGACTCCTTGTTGCCAAAATTCGCCACCAAAACTGATATATAGAAAGACCAGTGTCACGAGTGTTTGATACCAAGGCCAACGTGTCCCTTTAATGGCTAAAGTTAAAATCATCGGCAACAAGGCCGCAATTAGCAGAACAAAGTAATACGGTGCATTATAGGGAATCATATGAGGAAAATTCATCATGTGGCATTCACCTCATTCATCAACCCTTTCCGATCAATTTTGCCATTACTTGTCAAAGGTAATTGTTCAACATATACAAATTTTTGCGGAATCATATAGTCCATTGTCAACGTGGCTAATTCTTGTTTAATTGCCTTAGTTAATTGAAAATCACTTGAAAATTCATGTGCTTGCGGAACGACATAGGCAATTAATTGTTGGACTTTATTTCCTTGATATTTCGGCACAACGACTGCTTGTTTCACGTAGGAAACATTCGTTAAGTGATGATCCACTTCTTCTAACTCAATGCGGTAGCCATGCAATTTAATTTGAAAATCTAAGCGTCCCTCATACTGCAATAGGTTATCGACTAACTTTCCAGCATCGCCTGTGCGATAAGCTGGTACGCCATCTAATTGGAAAAAAGCTTCAGCTGTTTTCGCAGGATTATTTAGATAGCCTTTGGAAACACTTGGTCCAGCAATGACGATTTCACCAATTTCACCTGCAGGTAATTTTGACATGCCTTCCATAATATAAATTTGCGTATCTTCTTTCACATACCCGATTGGTAAACGTTGGACACTTTTTAAAACTTCTTGAGTGATTTCAATGGCACTAATCGCTACAGTCGCTTCTGTCGGCCCATACGTATTATAAATATGCGCAGTTGGGAAACGAGCGGCTAATTTCTCAGCCGTTGGTTTTGGTAATTCTTCTCCACAGAATAAAAACGTGCGCAGTGCTGGTAGATGTTCACCATCGAAGCTTGGTTCCATTAGACACAATTCAATAAAGGACGGTGTTGAAACCCAGACGTCGATTGTTAATTGTGGCAAACGCGTAAATAATTGTTTAAAATCGTTAATGATTTCATTGGGTAACGGAGTTAATGAGCCACCTAACGCCAATGCGGGATAAATAGACATCACTGATAAATCAAACGAATAAGGTGCCTGTGCTAAAAAGCGGGCCCCTTCTTCTAAACCAAAATCTTGCAACAACCAATTCGTAAAGCTAACTAAATTATCATGGCTGATTTGCACACCCTTTGGTACGCCAGTTGTCCCTGAAGTGAAAATGATATAGTAATTACTTGCTCCTGTGACAGGCATCAACGCAGGCGCATGCCGGGGTGCATGCATCATCATTTCTGTTAATTCTTCCGCCGTAATTACTGGCACTTCGGTGGCTAATTCAGGCCATTCATGCACAGCAATCACTGCGGTTGGTTTGGCTACGTTTAGAATTAGTTCAATGCGTTCTTTTGGTGTATGTGCATCAATGGGGATATAGCTAAAACCAGCTTTCGATGCGCCTAAAAAACTCACAATCATTTCAAAATCTAATTCTCCGTATACGACAATCGCTGACTTGTCCGTTTTCAGCTCAGCTAAATAAGCGGCTAGATTGTCTGACTTTTCTTTTAACTCTCCATACGTAGAGACTTTTTCTTCGGTTAAATAAACAGGCCGTTGGGGTTCTTTACGTGCCCATTCATCAATCGTTTGAATCATATTAATTACTTTTTCCATGTATAGCCGCCTCCTTAAAACTCGTTATAAATGAAGGTTCCTCCATTGATATTCTTGTAATGATAAAGATAAATTAATGCAATGACAATGAAAGAATAAAATAACGTTTTACCGATGAATTTAAGACTTTCGTTATTGAGAATTTTCTGAAAAGTTGTTTTCATTATCATTCACCTCCTAAGGTTAATCGCTATCCATTATTTTATGCTATATTTCAGCAAAGTCCATTGAAATTTCTTACAATTTAATAAAAAAACTAACAATTTCGTCACTTCTTAAATTTTCATGATTTTCATAAACGGAACTCTCATAATTTTTTCGCATAAAGAAACTGTAAAAACCGCTTCAAAACGGCTTTTACAGTTTTTTAAAAATGGATGTGTCGAATCATCCGCGCATAAATGGCAGACGTTAAAATATAAAAAATTAGATAAACAATTATTAAGATTCCACAAGAAAGATATACTAACAAATATCCTGGACTCTTAATAAATTGGCTTAGCAAATAAATGGCAAAGGTAGTATGCAAAATCCCAATGACCATCGGCGGAAAGAAAATCAAACTATTCTGTCGATAAATTTGCTTAGTTATCGCTTTACTAGAAACACCCATCCGTTTTAAAGTCACGTAATCTTGACGCTCACTTACAGCTGAAAACAGTTGTCGTAACATCAAAATACTGCCCGTAATAAACAACGCTAAAATTGCCACAAACATGGAGACATATAAAGTCAAGCCGTTAATTTTTCGTTCATAGCGTAAAGAAGCGTAGCGATCATTCATATTTAGCCGCCAAGTTTCGGTGACATCATCTTGTGTATTCTTTGCCTCTTCGTTAGGCATTTGTTTAGCAAAACCACTCAACTGCTGGTTATTTTTTTCATACTTATACAAAATTGGCGCTTGCCATTCTGTGGCAATCTGTTTATTTACGGCTTCATAAAGTTTTTCACGTCTTTTCGTGTCAACATTTACGGCGTTAATCTGATATTGAATGGAATTTTTTGTCACTTTCTGATAAAGGGCATCGGAAACGACAATCGTTGGTAAGGAATATTGCAATAAAAAATTACCTAGATAGTTAGGCAGCACTTGTTGCAGTTGTGCCTTCTCTCCTTCAACAAATTGCAGTTTCGATTCATAACGAGACATACCACTTAAAATATTGGTAAAGCTATCCATATAGATAACACTTTGGTCATTTTTTAAATGTAAATCGTTTAAATAAGGATTAATTTTTTGATAGTTGCGGTAGTTGGAGAAGGATAAAACATTAACTGCTTCAATCGTTTCTTGTTCCTCTTGCGCTTGACCAATTCGCAAACTGCGTTCAATTCCAGTAATTTTATAAGAAAGTATCACTTCATTTTTTATTTTGGTGTCCTTCGCTTCATCGAGAACTTTCTTCAATTTAGGATAGCTTTCCTGTGAAACTAAAAAGTCCACGGGACCATCACTGTTGACCGTGTGCATACTAATCGTATACACAAAAACCATCACGCCAATCCCACTCAAGGCTGTCGCAATTAATAAGGTCAAACCAGTGAGTGTTTTGCTACTTTTAAATAAGTAGCGTTTGGCATTGCCTAAAGTAATCATACGTAAATCTTGGTAATACCATTTTTTTCTATGATTAAATAAGCGAATGATAAAATACATGGTATAACGGAAAAATAAATAAGTTCCCAACACACATAGACCCAAAATGATAAAAGGCGTCAATGTAATAATCATCGGAATCGAGATATCCAATGAATCATTTAATTGTTTATACACAATACCTGTCGCTAAATTCCGAAAATCAAACGCAATAAAATAACCAGCCAGTAAACAAATAGGTCCTAAAATACCTAGAAACTGCCGCCGTTTCGTTAAACGACTATAATTAATTTGACCAATTTTTTCTTGGTGCATAAGCTGCGACAATGGATAACGATAAATCATCCAAATACTTCTTAAGCAGACAATCAGAATCATAAATGCAAAAGCTACACCGGTTTCAATAACGGAACGCCAAGAAATATAGAAGAAACTGGGGACTTCTAAAAACATAACTTTGGCTAAAATCATTGAAAACAACTTGGTGAAAATCACTCCTAAAATAATTCCATTAATTAGTGAAACAAAGCCTAAAACTAAATTTTCTACTAAAAAAATTAGTGAAACTTGGCTCTTTCTCAAGCCAATTAATCGATACAAGCCAATTTCTTGGCTACGTTTTCCTATAAAAAAACGATTTGCTGCCAACATAAAGCCCAAAATAATAATGGTGACTAAGGTACTACCGAGTCCTAAAGATCGCTTAATTTCGATATCACGGCCTGCACCTGCTACAAGAGGCTGGTTGTAAGCAATCGCACGGAAACAATAATAAACGACCGCTGCAAAAGTCATACTAATGTAATAAACCAGATAATTAGGTACATGAGCTTTTAAATTTTTTAATGATAGTTTAAAAATCATTTGCGCGCCCGCCTCCACCAATCGTTGCTTGCATATCTATCACACGATTAAAAAATTCCTTACGTGATCCTTGACGAACAACTTCTGAGAAAATCGCACCGTCTTTAATGAACAAGATGCGATTACAAAAACTGGCCGTGTACGGGTCATGTGTCACCATCAAAATTGTGGCATCATCATGTAGATTAATTTCAGCTAAATATTTCAACAATTCTGTTGCTGATTTTGAATCCAGCGAGCCAGTTGGTTCATCTGCAAAAATAATTTTAGGGTTCGTAATCAAAGCACGAGCAGCTGCTACCCGTTGTTTTTGT
Organism: Enterococcus sp. DIV1316a; assembly: GCF_050536915.1. Lineage (NCBI taxonomy): Bacteria > Bacillati > Bacillota > Bacilli > Lactobacillales > Enterococcaceae > Enterococcus > Enterococcus sp. DIV1316a. The sequence goes on from NZ_CP172913.1 coordinate 2,228,898, forward strand.
CCCACAGATATCTCTGGTGGATAAGCAGATAAAAGCTCCTGAATCCCCAAAATCGAAGTCACATGTAACAAACGTTTATCCATTTCTTCTAATGAAACTTTTTCTACAGCTAAAGGCAACAGAATATTGTCCTTCACATTTAACGTATCAATTAGGTTAAACGATTGAAAAATAAACCCCATTTCGTTTCTTCGAAAATCACTTAATTGATTATCTCGCATTTTTAAAATATCTTGTCCGGCGATGCGCACGATTCCTGCGGTTGGCAAAATAATCGAAGATAAGACATTCAATAGTGTCGATTTCCCAGCACCGCTGGGACCCATAATCCCCACAAATTCGCCTTCATCAACGGTAAACGAAATATTATCTAATACTTCTGTTTTATTATTTAAACGACCATATGTCTTGCTGACATGGTTTACTTCTACAATTTTTTTCATTTTTCTCGCTCCAACGTTTTGTTATTACTCTTATTTTACCAAGAAAAAATCTGAATGAACATCGTTTTATCTTACAATATCGTTCGGCAGTCAAAGAATAATTGGCATTTCGTGAATAAATCCGCAAGCAATTATTATTTAATAATTGTTATTTTTTAGTGTTGCTTTTAGCAATTTGGCAAAAAACTCTTTGCTGTTTTTTAATTTTGACAAAGAATTTTTTTCACGCAAAAAAATTTGCTCAATCCTTTTCTTCATTTGTTTTCATATTTTTTCAAAACAACGCAAGCACAATATATAGTGTTTGTCTAGTGATATTTTACTAAAAATACGCAATATATCGATTGAATTTAGCCGACCTTTGTATTAGGATAGTTACTAACGAGATATAAGGAGCTGGATAAAATGATGAAGATTACTGATGAAAAAGCCGAGGATGTTAATCTCTCAACAATTAAAGTTGTCAAACGAGATGGTCGTTTAGTGACTTTCGATGATCAAAAAATATACGATGCTTTGATCAAAGCTGAACAAAAAATACATGACCAAGTCACTCCTTTGACACATCAAAAAGTCCAATCGATTGTTGCCGATGTCAATCGAGAAATTGCCGAACGTTTTACCAATAACGTAAAAATTTATGAAATTCAAAATATTGTGGAACATACTCTGCTATCCAACAACGAATATGCCTTAGCCGAAGAATACATTCATTACAGAACCCAACGTGATTTTGAGCGTAGTAAAGCGACTGATATTAATGTATCTATCGGCAAATTAATTAATAAAGATCAGACTGTCGTGAACGAAAATGCCAACAAAGACAGTGACGTTTTTAATACGCAACGTGATCTAACCGCTGGGATTGTTGGAAAATCAATTGGTTTAAAGATGTTGCCTTCACACGTGGCTAATGCCCATCAAAAAGGCGACATTCATTACCACGATTTAGATTATCATCCATATACGCCCATGACAAACTGCTGTTTAATTGATTTTAAAGGCATGCTAAACAATGGCTTTAAAATTGGGAACGCTGATGTCGAATCACCAAAATCAATTCAAACGGCCACTGCACAAATTTCTCAAATTATTGCCAATGTAGCTTCCAGTCAATATGGTGGATGCTCTGCCGATCGGATTGATGAATTATTAGCGCCTTTTGCAGAACGTAATTATGAAAAACATTTAGCAGATGCGCAAGAATGGATTGAAGGAGAAGAACGCCAAAAAGCATTCGCTCGGAAGAAAACGAAAAAAGATATTTTTGATGCCATGCAAAGTCTTGAGTATGAAATTAATACTTTATTTACTTCCAATGGACAAACCCCTTTTACTTCTCTGGGATTTGGTTTAGGTACCAACTGGTTTGAGCGAGAAATTCAACGGGCGATTTTACAAATCCGAATTAATGGTTTAGGGATTGAAAAACGAACAGCTATTTTCCCAAAACTGATTTTCACAATTAAACGCGGCGTCAATGCGCAACCTACTGATCCAAACTACGATATTAAACAACTGGCACTGGAATGCGCAACGAAACGCATGTATCCTGATGTTTTAAACTATGATAAAATCGTTGAACTAACAGGTAGTTTTAAGGTACCAATGGGCTGTCGTTCCTTTTTACAAGGCTGGAAAGACGAACAAGGTGAAGAAGTAAATGTTGGCCGAATGAATTTAGGCGTTGTGACCTTGAACTTACCAAGAATCGCTTTAGAAGCGCAAGGAAGCCAAGAAAAGTTCTGGCAAATTTTAAATGAACGTTTGGCGATCGTTAAAGATGCTTTGGTTTATCGGGTTGAACGTGTTAAAGAAGCTAAACCAGCGAATGCACCGATTTTATACATGTATGGTGCATTTGGAAAACGTTTAGCTACACAGGATGCCGTAGATGAACTGTTTAAAAACAAACGTGCCACGGTTTCGCTTGGCTATATTGGCTTGTATGAAGTGGCTTCTGCCTTTTACGGCGGTGCTTGGGAGGACAATCAAGAGGCCAAAAACTTTACACTGGATATTTTAAAAGAACTGAAAAAAAATGCCGACAACTGGGGCAACGAATACGGCTATCATTTTAGTGTCTACTCTACACCGAGCGAAAGCTTGACTGACCGTTTTTGCCGTTTAGATACTGAAAAATTTGGCATCGTCGAAAATATTACAGATAAAGAATATTACACAAATAGTTTCCATTATGATGTACGCAAAAATCCAACGCCTTTTGAAAAACTTGATTTTGAAAAGGATTATCCAAAATATTGTTCTGGTGGTTTTATCCACTACTGTGAATACCCCATGTTACAGCAAAATCCCAAAGCACTTGAAGCTGTCTGGGATTACGCTTATGACAAAGTTGGCTATTTAGGAACCAATACGCCAATTGATCATTGTTATGCCTGTGGTTTTGAAGGGGACTTCCATCCAACTGAACGTGGCTTTGAATGTCCAGAATGTGGCAATCATGATCCTAAGACTTGTGATGTCGTTAAACGGACTTGTGGTTATTTAGGTAACCCGCAAGCTCGCCCAATGGTACATGGTCGTCACAAAGAAATTTCCTCTCGTGTGAAACATTTAAAAAATTAAACTCGATTATTCTATAGAAAGAAGTTTTGCTGATGCGTAATCCGAAACCACAAGAATGGAAAACCGAAGACTACAGCCAAAAAAAGATTGCCGATTACAAAGCGTTCAACTTTGTTGATGGCGAAGGTGTACGCAATAGTTTATATGTGAGCGGCTGTCTCTTTGCTTGTGAAGGTTGTTTTAACAAAGCTGTCCAAAATTTCAATTACGGTACGCCGTTTACAGAATCTTTAATGAATCAAATTATTGAAGATTTGTCCCATGACTATGTCCAAGGTTTGACTCTTTTGGGTGGTGAACCTTTTCTGAATACAGATGTTTGTCTTAGTGTAGTCAAACGTGTGCGGGAAACATTTGGCTCAGCCAAAGATATCTGGTCTTGGTCTGGGTATACCTTTGAAGAACTACTTTTAGAAACGCCTGATAAGCTTGAACTACTCCATTCAATTGACATTTTAGTTGATGGGCGCTTTGAACTGGCAAAACGTAATTTAAATTTACAATTTCGTGGCAGTAGTAATCAACGGATTATTGATGTACCCAAATCACTTGCTGCTGGCAAAGCTGTTATTTGGGAAAAATGTCATGACGCCGAAACGTCTTATGAACAAATCAAAAAATCAATTTAAAAAAGTTAGCCCTTTAGCCATCTCTTGAGGATGTGTCTAAAGGGCTAACTTTTTTCCCATAAAGGTAAAACAATGTTTTCATACGCTAGTGGATCTAAATTCGTTAAAGTAATGCCTAATAAACGGATTCCTTGTTCTAAACCTAAAATATCTTCCCAAATTAAATTCGCTTGATAGAAAAGTTCTTCTTTTTTAGAAATATATTCAGGTAATGTCACACGTTTCGTAATCGTCGTATAGTCAGTATAACGAACTTTTAGGACTACTGTTTTGCCATGTTTTTGCACTCGTTGCAATGCACGCTCAACACCTGCTGCTAATTGTCTCAATTGAGCCGTAACCTGCTCTTCCGTCGTTAAAGGGGTGCCGTAAGTATGTTCCTTGCCTACCGACTTACGATCTCTAGTCACTTGAACTGGCGCATCATGGATACCGCGGACTTTACGATACAATGAATAACCCATTTTACCGAATAACCGAATCAACGTCATCTCATCTTGCTTGTATAAATCTGCTCCAGTAAAAATCCCTAGTTCATGCATTTTAGGCACTGTTTTTTTCCCGATTCCGTGGAAATCTTCAATCGGTAATGCTTTCAAAAAATCTTCGGCCTCTTCTGGTAAGACAACCGTCAGGCCCTTTGGTTTCTGAAAATCTGATGCTAACTTGGCTAAAAACTTATTGTAACTAACACCTGCCGAGCAAGTTAACTGCAATTCATGCCAAATATCATATTGGATCATTTTCGCAATTTTAATAGCCGACTTACTGTTGACCTTATTTTCAGTTACATCTAAATACGCTTCGTCAATAGATACTGGTTCAATCACATCTGTATAGCGGCGAAAAATTTCACGGATTTCTTGAGAAATTTCACTATATTTCTGATAATTACCTGGCTTAAAAATGGCACTTGGACATAGTTCATACGCCTTTTGAGCACTCATAGCCGAGTGAATACCGTACTGTCGAGCAATATAATTCGCTGTGGTCACCACTCCTTTGCCCCCAGTATCACTTGGATGGCGCGCAATAACTAACGGATGTCCTACTAGCTCTGGATGATCTCGTTCTTCAACTGAAGCAAAAAACGCGTCCATATCTATATGTATAATTTTTCTCGACGTATCTTTTTTTAAGGGAAAACGTAATTCGCTCATCATTTTGATTCGCCTCCTCCCTCCATTATATACGAACGTCCGTTCTTTTTCAAATTGAAACTTCTTTATTTCAACCAGAAAAAGCTGAAAATCCATGAAGTTATAAACACAGATTTCCAGCTTTTTAATTAAACGACCAATTGTTTTTGTTGATTATAGTAGCCTTTATAGGCAAGATAAGTTGCAATTACTGAACCAATACTTGTTGCTGATAGCAACATAAAAGTCACCATAATCTGATATTTTATCGCATGGACTGGATCAACGCCCGCAAAAATCAAGCCTGACATCATCCCAGGCAAACTAACAATTCCGACAGTTTTGGCAGAATCAATCGTCGGCGCCATCCCGGTTTTCACACTTTGTTGGATGATTGGTAAAGAGGCGAGTTTGATAGTTGCACCTAATGCTAGTTTCTCCATTACCGCTTGCCGTTGGTTTTGAAAAAGAGTATCTAAATTGCGATAGCATAAACCAATTGCCACCATCGAATTGCTGGCAATCATCCCACTGATAGGAATGATTTGAGAAGGAATAAATTTAATAGAACCAGAAAAAATCAAAATACCAATGGTAATTCCTGTACTACAACCAATTGCAATGAAAGAAATCAAAAAGCCCTTTTGTAATTGCTGGCTGCGTTTTTTTGCATTAAAAGCTGCGTTGGAAACAATCACCAAAACCATGATGAGCGTTAAAATCAGGTTATTGACTTGAAAAACATATTTTAATAAATAGCCGACTGCGACTAATTGAATGACTGCTCGAATCACACTAATAATAATATCTTTGGTAAAACCTAATTTTTCTTTAGTACTAATAATTAATGCGACCACCACTAGCATGGCTGAAAAAAATAAGGATAAATTATTAACTGCTAAATCCATCTGTCGGCGCCACCTTTCCTGCTACAATACGAATCACTTGCTGTGCTTGCTGAATTTCTTCGGTATCATGCGTGACACGGACCAGCGTGACTCCTTGCTCTTTGTTTAATTGGTTTAACAATTGATTGACAATCTGTTTGCTTTCTTCATCTAATCCCGTTGTAACTTCGTCTAATAATAAAACATCTGGTACAAAAATAATGTTTCGTAGCAAAGCAACCCGTTGTCGCTCACCACCAGAGAGTTCGGCTATTTTCTTTTCAAGATAAGCAGCGGGCAATTTCACTTGTTGGAGCAATGCCACGACTTTTTCCTGATTAAACGCTTCTTGTCTGACGGTAAATGGAAATAATAAATTATCATACACGGTTTCACCAAATAAAGTTGGCTGCTGAAAACAATAAGAAACCTTTTGGCGGTATGTTTCGATTGGCATTGTAGTAATTGGCGCTTCTTGATAAAAAATTTCGCCTTCTGTAGGACTTAATAATGAAGATAAAATTTTTAAAAATGTACTTTTCCCGCTACCTGAAGGACCAACAATTGTTGTATTGCTACCTGTTTCAAATGACAAATCAATATCAGAAAGAATGCTACGACCATTTACTTGATAAGACACGCCTTCTGCACGCAATAAATTACTCATGTTTCTCTCCTTTTTTAAATGGAATGATATTCTTTATATACTTCTTGTTTTTTTACATTTCTCAATTTGGCCACTTCTTTGATCGCCTCTTTTGAACTCCGTCCCTCTTCCTCCATTAAAACTTGTACATGTTCTTTGAGGGAAATAGCTGGCATTGCTGCTATTGTCTCTTTCTCACCAGTAAATCCGCTAACTAATAAACAACACTCGCCTTTTAGCGTATTTTCTGCTAAATATTCTGTTAGTTCTCCTAAGGTACCACGCAAATATTCTTCATGAAGTTTCGTTAATTCTCGACAAATCACAGCGGGACGTTCTTGACCATAGACTTCAGCAAACGTTGCGACCGTTTTAGCAATCCGATAGGGGGACTCATAAAAAATCTGTGTCGGCCGTTCTTCTTTTAATGCTGATAACACGTCTTTCTGTTCTTTTTTCTTTCTTGGTAAAAAACCATAAAACGTAAATGGCTGTGGTAAAAGACCCGAGGCAATCAAGGCGGTCATTCCTGCCGTAGGTCCTGGCAAGGCAATCACTGCCAGTTCTTCTTCAAGACATGCTGTAACCAATTCATGACCAGGATCACTAATTGAAGGCATACCTGCATCGCTAACTTGGGCAATCGTTTCACCACTCAGCAATCGTGTAATCAGTTGAGGAATTCGCTCTTTGTAATTATGTTCGTGTAAACTAATTTGTGGTGTTGTAATCTCAAAATGATTTAGCAATTTTTGTGTGTTTCTTGTGTCCTCACTAGCAATCACCGTTGCTTCTTTCAATATGTTTAAACAACGAATACTCATATCTTCTAAATTGCCGATCGGTGTTGGGACAAGATACAATTTTCCTTTTGTTGTTTGCTTATCAAAACTTTTCTGTTTTTGCATAGCACATCCCTCATTTTCCTTTTTCGTTCTATAAATAGATAAAGGTTTGATTTGACAATCGATTGACTGTCAAACCAAACCTTTCCTTTTTATTTGCAGTGTCCACTAGACTTAACGCGTACGTTCCCCATAAATAACATCAAGACAAAAGGCACATTCTTCATCATTTTCACGTCTTGAACCATATAAAATATTGCAGACATGGAAGCCCTCTTCATAAAGTTTTTCCAAATTCATACGTGATTTTGATAGCTCTTGTTTTTCAGTTTCAGTTGTATTTCCTGCTAACTTATTCAGTTCTTGGAGATGCTCCCGTAAGCGTTGGTTTTCGATTTCCAACGTGGTATTTTTTTCTACCAACTCATGGAGTGCTGCTTTAATTTCTCTTAATTGTGTCACTGAACTGTCTAAATCAGTTTCCAACGAATTTAATCCATCATAGAGCGAACGTTTATCCATTTTGATCACCTTTTTCAGCAGCAACTTTCGCAGTAGCTTCTTTGATTTCTTCGTAATCATAATCCGCTGCGATTTCACGACCATGCAGACGAACTTTGACAATCCGACTTAATAGATTCAACCCGACGACTTTGCCTTTGCCATCTGGTGTTATTACTTCTTTTCCATAATCTGGTAATTCTTTTTTAGCGGCTTCATATTCGTCGTTTTCGTATTTCAAACAACACATTAAGCGGCCACATAATCCCGAAATTTTGACAGGATTTAAAGATAACCCTTGATCTTTAGCCATTTTGATTGAAACTGGCATAAAATCTCCTAGAAATGTTGAGCAACATAGTTGTCTGCCACAAGGGCCAATGCCACCTAATATTTTCGCTTCATCTCGGACACCAATTTGACGTAACTCAATTCGCGTCCGGAAAATAGCCGCTAAGTCTTTGACTAATTCACGAAAATCAATTCGCCCATCTGCCGTAAAGTAAAAAATCATTTTGCTACGATCGAAGGTATATTCTACTCGCACTAATTTCATTTTTAAGTCATGAGCTCGAATTTTTTCATTGGCAATGCTTTTGGCAGCTTCTGCATCAGCCAAATTTTTTTGTTCTTTTTCTAAATCATTGGCTGTTGCTTTATTTAAAATGGGTTTTAGGTCCTCTGGTAAATCGTCTGAATCGACTGTTTTTTTAGGAATAGCAACAGTAGCTAATTGTTTTGACTGTTGAGATTCAACGAGTACTTTCTCATTATAAATATACTCAGATTTTCCAGGAGCAAAATAATAGATATGACCGGCTTCACGGAAGCGAACTCCTACTACTTCTACCATTTTATTCCTCCTAATCTAGTTCAAGTGAACGTCGCTTCAATCGGTTAAGGAACTTGCTGAAACAACTAAGTTCCTACTATATTATGAAACTGAATGCCACTTGGCACTTTTTTCCTTTATGATTTAGGGTGAATCATTTGGATAACTAATTGTTCACAAACATTTTGCCAACTAACATTGGCAGTCCATTTTTGGCGTGCTTTCAAAATTAGCGCCAGCCGTTCCGCCTGCTCTTCCGTTATTTTTTTGGCTTGCTGTGTCGCAACACTTTCTTCCAATAATTGACGGTAATAAACCATGAGCAAGTCAAAGCTAAGCGCTTGTTGTTCTTTTTCCTTAAATACTTTGACCATTTTCTTCTGAACGTAGATAAATGCCTGTAAATCATTACTTTTTAGATAATTAAACCATTGCAAAATGATTTCCCTAGCTTCATTAAACCATTCATCTTGAGAGATTTCAACTGCTTTCTCAAAACTATTTGTCAGCTCAGCTAAAAGGGTTGCAGTCTTTTCACCAATCCCCTGTTTGATTAAGCGATCAATTAATGTTTTTTTGACTAATGGTTGAAAATGTAAGGTTTGGCATCGTGATTGAATCGTTGGTAAAATTCGAGAAAGCGAAGTGGTTTCTAAAATAGCTAAAATTTGTCCTTCTGGCTCTTCTAAAAATTTTAAGAGACTATTGGCTGCGCCGGTACTCATTTTATCTGCTTCTTGAATTAAGAAAACTTTTTTAGCAGTCTCGACCCCACTTTTAGAAAACTCCGCTTTTAATTCACGGATTTGGTTCACTTTGATGGTTTGCCCATCTGGCGCAATTCTTAAAACATCTGGATGTTCATTTTCATTAATCCGCACACAATTATGGCATTCGTTACAAGGCTGTTGATTTACTAAATTCGTACAAAAGACATGTTTCGCCATCCATAAGCCAAATTCTTGTTTTCCAGTTCCTGTATCTCCTTCAAAAAGATAAGCATGGGCAAGACGACCATGCTCAAAACTTTTTTGGAGTTGCTTGTACAGCAAAGGTTGCATTTGCTGTAGCTGTTGTGCTTCATTCATCTTAATATTGATGGAATCCTTCAACTGGTAAGACGAAGCAAGTAGCGCCGCCTACTTCAACTTCCACAGGATAAGGAATTTGGCCATCCATTGTGATATCTAAAGTCACAGGTGTTGAAACATATTGTTTTCTTGATTGACATGTTTCTTTAATTAAAGCTAATGTTTCGTCGACACGTTCATCATCAATCCCAATAATAAATGTGCTGTTTCCCGCTTTTAAGAATCCACCTGTTGAGGATAATTTTGTAGCACGAATATTGGCATCAATAAATTCGTTGGCTAATCGGTTACTATCTTTGTCTTGTACAATGGCTAAAATAATCTTCATGGTCTACACCTTCCTATAATTAAAAGTTTTCTGGATAACGTTCAATAATCGCCTGATACGTTGCTTCTACGACAAGTTCTAAACTCATCCGTGCATCAATCTTTTTGATACGTTGTGGATTTTCTTCTGCTAATTTCAAATATTCATGACGAACACGTTGATGAAATTCTAACCCTTCTGAATCTAAGCGATCAATTTGCTGTGTTCGATTTTCTTGAATCCGCCGTAAGCCAGTATCTGAGTCAACGTCTAAATAAATTGTAAAATCTGGTGAGACACCTTCTGTCGCAAACGCATTAATTGAAGCAATGGGGGCAATCCCAATTCTACGCCCAGCGCCTTGGTAGGCTAATGAGCTGTCAACAAAACGATCACATAGGACTAAATGACCCGCTTCCAAAGCTGGCAAGATTTTTTCCACTAAATGTTGACGACGAGCAGCTGCGTAAAGTAAAGCTTCTGTTCGCTCATCCATTCTGTCATTTCTTGGATCTAAAATAACTGTTCGAATCTTTTCGGCAATCGGTATGCCGCCTGGTTCTCTTGTAGTGACAATTTTTCGTTTTGACTCTTTAGCTAATCTTTCAGAAACTTCCTTCAAAACACTGGTTTTACCAGCACCATCTGGACCTTCAAATGTGATAAAAATACCCTGCACGTGCGAAAACTCCAATCAATTTTTACTTGTATCTATTATACTTCATCTTGCTCTATCAGTCTAATTGAAATCCTTATGTCCTATTTAAAGTGATGCATCCGCTGAAAAAAAGAAACTGAAAAAGAAGTACGGAAAAGCTTGAACTGCGACATTTTCTCACAGAAACGACCTACTTCGATTTCAACTTCTTTTTCCAACGATGTTTCTTTTAAATTTCTCGACGCCCTTCGACTGCTTTTAGCAAGGTTATTTCGTCTGCATATTCAATATCGCTGCCGACAGACAAGCCGTGTGCCAAACGAGTAACGGTGATTCCAGCTGGTTTAATGAGCCGTGATAAATACATCGCCGTCGCTTCTCCTTCAGTGGTAGCGTTGGTTGCTATAATGACCTCTTTCACTTCATCATCGTGCAATCGTTTGATCAAAGAGGCAATATTAATATCTTCTGGTCCTGTTCCTTCCATCGGTGAAAGCACCCCGTGGAGTACGTGATACAAGCCTTGATATTCACGCATTTTTTCCATTGCCATAACGTCTTTTGGTTCTTCCACTACTAAAATAATACTACGGTCACGATTTTTATCTTGGCAAATTTCACAAGGATCTTCTTCAGTAATATTTCCGCAAATACTACAGAAATGGAGATCTCTCTTGACACTAATTAGCGCTTTTGCAAAAGCATTAGCATCTTCTTCTTTCATATCAATTGTATAAAAAGCAAGCCGTGTCGCTGTTTTTTGACCAATTCCTGGTAATTTCATATAACTTTCAATCAATTTTGCAATCGGTTCTGGATAATTCATGAGGCTTCTACAGTCCTTTCTTAGCAAGGCGTTTCTGTTATTACTGAGCGAGTTACAACAGATTTTGCGTCACTGAATATCTTATCACGCCCTGTCAAAAAAGCAACTGACAATTACTGCTTTCTAATACAAAAACAAGTCGTTAGTTACGAGCACTAAACGACTTGTTTTTGTATTAACCAATCCAGGTTTCGTGTGTATAGGCCATTTCCCAAAAAGCGTATTCCATCTCACTGCTGATAACAAAAGCGGTGATCATAGCTGCTTGTTCTTGTGGTGAACTTTCTTCATATAATTGGTCTAACAGTTGACGTTCCTCTTGGACGTGTTGGTACGCTTCCTCCCCAGCATAGGTTTCAATCCAACGTTGGTACAGTGGTTCTGGTGAGTGTTGTTTGACTAAATGTGCACCAATTTCTTGATAGAGCCAAGAACAAGGCAACATACTTGCTGCGGCCGTCTTAGGCGTTCCTTCAATAAGTTGGCGATACATATGAGAAACATAGTGATACGCGGTTGGTGCAATCGGTGTCGCTGCAACTTCTTCTTCCGTAATCGCTAGTTCTTCAAAAAAAGTTTCACGAATAGCTAATTCGCCCAACGCGAGATTTTCCGCATTTGTTAAGAGTAATTTTTTCAATCGAGGTTGTTGCGTTTGTGCCGCAATCAAGCGATAAAGTTGACTAAAATGTTTTAAATAGTAATGATCTTGAATTAAATAGTAGCGAAAAATCATTGGACTCAAGGTTCCTTCATGTAACTCTGTGATAAAAGGATGCTGAAAACTCCCTTGCCAAGAAGCTTGCGCTTGTTCTTTGGCTTGTTCTGTAAATGTCATAGGTTTCTCCTTTACGTTAGAAAAATAAACAAATTGGTAAAAATGATGATCAAAATAGCAAGCCCAAGACTGACTTTTGCTGACACAAAATGCTCTTTTCGACTTCTAGTGGCTCCTTCTTCATAGCCATGGGCAGACATTGCTTCCGTATATTTATCTCGCCAAGAAACAGCAACGAGCAGTGTTTTAACATAAAGCATCGGCGACCAAAAATGAAACGTTTTGCCACGGAGTAGGCTTGCTTCTTTTAAATCATTAATTTCTCTTTTCACTTCCGGTAAGGCGTGAACCACCACTAAAATTCCATAAACAAAGTTTGGTGCTAGCCCCTTTTGTTCCAATAACAACAATAATTCTTCAAAATCAACGCCTACAGCAAAAGCTAGTCCTAAACCGGCAAAGGCATACGTTCGACTAAACAAAAGCCAGGCTTGTTGACTACTCGTACCATGCAAATAAATAGACCAAAACGTCCCGATTGCTGGTAAAAGTGGCAAGAAAAATAACCAAAGCAGTAAGCGGGATTTTCGCTGGCCTATTAAAAAAATGACACAACCCATAAAAACCGCCAAATTTGCTAAAATTGACTGAGAAAAAGATAATTCAAAGGTCAAAATAAGAATCAAAGAAGCATAAATTGCTGCATTTGTTTGCTTTATTTGCATGTGGTTCCCTCCTGCCAGATAATCAGTTGTTGCTGCAGCAATTCTATTCGGTAATTGCTCACGCCAGAGAGAGGTTCTAGCCGATGCGTGACGATTAGAAAATCTTGTTGCGCACTTTTTTCTTTGATCCATTCAACAAAATAATTGCATGCTCGCTCATCTAATCCAGCAAAAGGTTCATCTAAAAGTAAACAGTCCAAATCTAAGCTCAGCAAACTAATTAATTGCACCATCTTTTTTTGCCCTTCACTTAGTTGAAAAACACTGTGCTCTAGTTTTTCTTTTAAACCTAAAAAAGTTAAGGCTTCCTCTTGTTTTCTTCTTTTTTCTGCTGTCATGTTCTGACCAAACAAAAGCTCTTCTCGTAAAGTCAACGTGACAAACTGACGATTGGCTTGTTGCACCGCTAATGTCATGTGTTGATACAATTTTTTTGAAGCCCGCAAGCGGCGGCCTGCCAAGAACATTTTCCCTTGATATTTTTGTCTCTGAACGATGGCTTTTAATAAGGTGGATTTTCCCGCCCCATTTGGCCCCGTCAACGTGGTAATTCCTTTAAACAAAAGCGCTTCTTTTTCTTCAAGTAGCACTCGTTTTCCCTGAGACAAACGAAAATTTTTCAATTGGAGCATTGGTTGTTTTACCACAGAAGTTGTAAGCTGAAATGTCTGTGGTTTTGTTTTGATAAACGTCAACGGTTGCTTTTCAAACTGGCCATTTTTCAACGTGACGACTTGGTCCACAACATCAGCGTAATCGCTGAAATCGTGGTCGCACACCAAAATCGTTTTGCCTGCTTGATGGAGTCTTGCTAATATTTGAATAAATTGTTTTCGAGAGGTTGGATCAATACTTGCAAAAGGTTCATCTAATAAAAGAATATCTGGGTTCATTGCTAGCAGAACTGTCAACGCCGCTTTTTGTTTTTCACCACCAGATAACGTCGCTAATTCTCGTGTGAATAAGGTTTGAGTCTGAACAAGTTGAAGCGCTGTTTGGATTTTCCGGTTCATTTCTTCAGGCGGGATTCCTAAATTTTCTAAAGCAAAAATCAGTTCTCGTTCCAAGGTTTTCATTGTAAATTGTTGACTGGGGTTTTGAAACAGCATGCCAATTTTTTGCGCCTTTTCACGAGTTGATAATTGTCGACGTTCCATTCCTTCAATCAAAATTTCTCCTTGGTAATCAAGCGGAGCAAATCCGGCAATCAAGCGTAAGAGCGTTGATTTTCCACTACCACTATCGCCAATTAATAAGGAAAACGTTCCTTGAGGAATTGCTAAATTTGTCTTTTCAAACAAGGGTTGTTCTCGTGAAAAGGACACAGCTTTTAATTGGATACTATTCATTTTGCCTTCACAGCTAACCCTTGCGCAGACTGATACATTCGTAAAATAACTTTCGTTAAGAAAATACCAAAGAAACAAATAGAAACGAATCGAACGCTAATTAAAGCAATGTTCATCCCCAGACCGTAATTGCCATAACCAAACTTAAAGTATTCATACACATAACTAAAAATAGTCGTCCCAATCGCACTATAAAATAACGTTAGTGTATCGTACCGTTTGTAGCGTGTCACAAAAAAGCCACTTTCACTACCTAGGCCTTGAATCACACCAGAAATTAATACACTAGGTCCGAAATACGAACCATAAAGCATTTCTGCCAAAGCGGCTAAAACTTCCGCCAAAACAGCACTTCCCGCTCGTGGAATCAGCATCGCTGCAATTGGTGCCACCATGGTCCACATTCCAAATAAAAGCTCATTGGCAAATGGACTCAGGCCTAATGGTAACAGCGCAGCATTCAATAACGCATAGAGGAACCCTGCCCCCATAAAAACACCGCCAAACAAAAAGGCTAAAAAAGCGAGTAAGACGACTTGTTGCAATGACCATTTTTTCAATAAAAAAACTCCTTTCTCTTAACAAAAAGCAAAAGGAGTGACTTAAATAAACCCTGATAAAAGAAAACACACTCATCCTAGGACAGAATGAGTGCGTGAAAAATCAAAGTAAATCGGCATTTCCCTGCGACAGTACTAACTGCATCAGGTTCAATGGGTATCATCTCAGCCATAACAGCACCCCAAATGTTTTTTATTAAAATGTACTTTTACTATAGCATAGAATAACTATAAAAACTAGTCTTGGCACTTTTTTTCTTTCATCAAAAGCTGAAGAAATCAAACAATTTTGTAAGATAACTGTTAGGCAAATAAATGGTTGGTTTTTCTGGACTTTGTTATATTGTTCTTTATGAAAGAGAGGCGTTTATACTATGGGTAAAACATTAACTGGCTTTCATTTGAAAGTCATTGGGGTTATTTCAATGGTCTTTGACCATCTATTGCAATTTTTTAGTTTTTTAGGCGTGCCTGGTTGGTTCGGATGGATTGGACGAATTGCTGCACCTATTTTCTTATTTGAAAGTTCTGAAGGCTTCATTCACACAAGCAATCGGCGAAAATACATGTTCCGGTTATTGTTAGGCTTCTGGATTATGGGGATTCTGAACGGCATTTTAAATGCGTATTTTTCAACAGGTGGCTTAATTATCAATAATATTTTTGGGACGTTATTTTTAGGTACGGTCTACATGCAGTCTATGGACTATTTTAAACAAAAACAAATTGGTAAAGGGCTTCTTTGGTTTATTGTGCCTTTATTAATCAGTGCTCTACCTCTCGTTGTTTTTAGTTCTCCAGACATATTAAGCAACCCTGCTATCTTAATTGGTTTCCAAATTTTCAATCTGATTGTGCCATCACTAATGATGACAGAAGGTGGGTTTTTATTTGTTCTCTTGGCCGTAGCTTTTTATTTATTCCATGGCAAAAAGTGGTTACAAATTTCAGCAATTGGCGTTGTTGCGTTGATTTCAGCAGCCAGCTATAATTTCCAAGAACTATTCGGGGTGAACCACCAATGGATGATGATTTTAGCAGCGATTCCAATTGTTCTTTATAATGGTGAAAAAGGCCGTGGCATGCGGAATTTCTTTTATATTTTCTATCCAGCTCACATTGCTATTTTTGCAATTATTAGTTTCTTCATGCAACGTTAATTATTTTCTGCTTGACGATTGCCTAAAAAGTGTTTACAATGCAACATGTAAACAAATCGTACAGATAACACGCAAGTTGCGTGTCGAGAGAGAGGCGGTTTCTATTCTTATAGAAACTGCTTCTATTTTTTTACGAAAAAATGAAAACTATAGAGGTGATTAAATGGAACAAAAAAACGTACGATTATTCCCTGCCGTTTTAGCGACAGGAATTATGTCTTTTGCTGGCGTATTAATTGAAACAGCAATGAATGTAACCTTTCCGACATTAACAAAGGAATTTGGTGTTTCCACCGGTACCGTGCAGTGGGTGACAACGATTTATTTATTAGTTATTTCTATCATGGTGCCCTTATCCAATTATTTATTAAAAACCCATTCGTTAAGACGCTTATTTATTGTTGCGAATCTTTTCTTTTTGATTGGTTTAGCGATTGATGTCTATTCGCCATCTTTCAGTATCTTGTTATTAGGCCGACTCTTCCAAGGGGCTAGCACTGGGATTGCTTTGCCACTGATGTTTCATATTATTTTGAACTTTACCCCGCTAGAAAAACGAGGAACGATGATGGGGGTAGGCACATTGACCACTTCAATTGCTCCAGCCATTGGTCCAACGTATGGTGGAATCTTAACATCTTCCCTGTCTTGGCACGCCATCTTTTTATTCTTAATTCCTATTTTACTGCTTTCTTTGTTTATGGGATTATCTACTATTCCAGAAATACCTGTTAAAAAAACCACCACTCTTGATTTGGTTAGTTTAATTGGTATTGCCCTGTTATTTAGTGGTTTGTTGATGTTTTTAAGTAAAATTGGTACATTGTTTGGCTGGCTTTCACTTCTGGCAGCCGTTATTGGCTTTGTTATTTTTTATAAACGAGCAACAACCGCTGAACAGCCACTAGTTCGTTTGACAATTTTAAAAAATCCCGCCTTCGTTTTATTTTTATGTGGCTTTTTAGTTTGTCAATTCTTATTGTTAGGAATTTCCTTTGTCTTACCAAACTTTGTTCAAATCGTCCTTGGAAAAAATGCGTTTGTAGCTGGGCTAGTCATGCTGCCAGGTGCTACAGTCGGGGCCATTTTGGCACCACTTTCTGGACGAGTGTTGGATCAATACGGCGCTAAAAAACCTATATTATTTGGCTTAAGTTTGGCGACAATCGGTTGGCTAGCTTTAACAATTTTACTAGAGATGCCTGTTTTATTAGGATTCGTCGCTGGACATGTTACCTATATGATTGGTCTAGGTTTTGCATACAGTAATATGATGACGACTGGTATGAGCTTGTTAGAGGAGAAAGATTTTGGCGACGGCAATACGTTATTTAATACACTTCAACAATTTTCTGGCGCTATTGCGACGGCCATTGTAGCGACGATTATTAATATCGCTCAAGACCACGCAGATAATTTTGCTCAGGGGACAACGATGGGCTCACTCATTTCTCTGATTTTCTTGCTAACCTTATTAGTGATTGTTTTGATTGCTTGCTGGAATTATTTCCGCAAAAAAGCTTAAAAAAAAGCAGCTGGTCAGTTCCATAGTGACCAGCTGCTTTTTTTAGTTTTCTAAAGATAGTTGTTTTTTTATGCTTCTTGCTTCCGAATATAAAGTACGAACAAGACAGCAATTAGCACGATAAAACCACCAAAAATCGGTGTATATGTTACTGATAAATGATCTGTGACCATCCCACCTGTCATTGAGCCAACGGTAATCCCAATATTAAAGGCTGCAATATTAAAAGCTGAGGCCAAAGTGATATCTTCTGGAACATACTTTTCCGCTAATTCTACAACATATAGTTGTAAACCAGGTACATTCATAAAGGCAAATAGACCCAACATCAAACTTGCTAATAAGCCTAGAAGACTGTTATCCATTAAAACAGTAATGAATAAAAAGACTAAGGACAGAATTAATAAGCTAAACATTTTTACTAACGAATCTAAAGGTTTTTTATTTGCCCAGTGACCACCTACTGTATTGCCAATTGCGACCATTACGCCATAAACAACTAAAATAATCACTACCGCGTTGGCTGAAAAGCCTAAATTTTCCAATAACGGTGACAAGTACGTATATGCAGCAAACGTTCCACCATAACCAAAAGCAGTAATTAGAAAAGAGAAAACGAGGGGTTTGTTCGTAAAAATCCGCGTGATTCCTTTTAAGTCAACCTTCCCTGGTATCGGTAAATTTTTGGGAACTAAAAAATAACTAGCAATCAGTCCCACCAAGCCAATACTGGCTATAAAAAGAAAGGACATATGCCAAGCTGTTTGTTGCCCAATAAACGTCCCTAAAGGTACACCAGTCACTGTTGCAACCGTTAAGCCCGTAAACATAATAGCAATGGCGCTGGCACGACGTGATGGCGGCACAACATCTGCGGCAATGACAGTCGAAACAGACATGAAAATGCCATGCGCCAATGCAGAAAGTATCCGCCCTACCAATAAAATAATAAACGTTGGCGCAAACGCAGCAATTAAATTCCCACTAATGAAAAGAAGCATAATCCCCAGCATTAATGAGCGACGATTCCATTTTCCTGTCAAAATTGTTAATAACGGCGCCCCAATCGTCACACCTAAAGCGTACAAAGAAACAGTCAAACCTGCTTGGGAAAGACTAATATGAAAACTTTTAACAATCATTGGTAATAAACCCACACTAATAAATTCTGTTGAACCGATTGCGAAAGCATTGATAGCTAATGCAAAGAGCGTTAAATTTGGTGAAATTTTCTTTTCCATTCTCTTCCTCCTAAAAAACATTTGAATTTCAACAAAAATTACTATATACTAAGATTGAAATTTTGATAAGTACCTACTTTTTTGTATCATAGGTACCTTTTAGTAACTTTTGGTTATTATCAACCTATTAAGGAGGAATGTTTTTTGGAAACTCGTACATATGCGATTGGTGTCGAAGCAACGATGGATGTTATTGGCGGTAAATGGAAACCAATTATTCTGTGTAATTTACGGCACGGCGCCATGCGCCCCAGCGATTTAAAACGCGGTATTACTGGCATTAGTCAAAAAATGCTGACACAACAATTACGGGAACTCGAAGAAGACAACATTATCGAGCGGAAAGTTTACAACCAAGTTCCACCAAAAGTCGAATATTATTTAAGCGATTATGGTCAAAGCCTCTCTGCTGTCTTAGATAACTTATGTAATTGGGGAGAATCCCACGTGGCTCATTTGCAAGAACAAGGCCAAGAAATTTATTTAAAATGTGAAGATTAGTGAACAAAACGTTTATAAACTATATCAAAAAAGAGCTTTAAGCTATTTAAGAGCCTGGGGAAAAATCTAAAATGATTTTTCCCCAGGCTCTTCTTATGCTTTAATAACTTGAATATCTTGCGTTAATTGGGCCCAATGATTAGTAGGTCCGTGACCATGTCCAACAGAAATTGCTTGGCTAATGGCCCCTTGTATAAACTGTTTGCCAATCACAATCGCCGCTTCTAACGGCGTACCTTTTGCTAATTCGGCTGCGATACACGCTGAAAAAGTATCTCCTGTTCCATGAGTATTTTTCGTTACAATTCGTGGTGCACTTAGCCAAAAGCTCGAACCGTCTTCCATTAACACATAATCAGCCGCTTGTTGATTTGTGCTATGTCCGCCTTTCATAATAATATTTTTTGTGCCCAATTGTTGTAATTTTTTTGCTGCGGTCTGCATTTCTTGTTCTGTCTTGATGGTCGTCTCTAGTAAAACTTCCGCTTCTGGTAAATTAGGTGTCACGACCGTTGCTAATGGCAACAGTTTCTCTTTAATCGTTTGAACTGCCTCGGCTTCTAACAAATGATGTCCACCTTTAGCCACCATTACAGGATCGACAATCAACGGACCAAAATCAACTTTCTGCAAATTGCGAACAACAGCTTCGACACGCTCACTATCTGCTAACATCCCCGTTTTCGCTGCCCCAATTTTAAAATCAGCCGCCAGTGATTGAAATTGTGCATCAATAAATGAACTAGGAATCGGTAAGCTATCTTGCACGCCATACGTATTTTGTGCCGTCAATGCAATGACAATATTTAAGCCAAATGCCTGCCGCGCTTGAAATGTTTTTAAATCTGCTTGCATGCCAGCTCCCCCACCAGAATCAGAACCAGCAATCGTGACTACTTGTGGGGTCAAATTATATTCGGTCATTTTCTCGCCTCCAACATTCGCTCCGTTACACGCATCAACCCTTGAACTTTCTCGGCTATCTGTTCAGCCAGCATAATTTCACTGACCAGTGAAACACCAGCCACTCTCGTTCCCATAAGTTGTTCTATATTTTCTTCTTTGATTCCACCAATCGCTACAACAGGAATCGTGACTGCTGCGGCAATTTCAGAAAGTGTCTGCAAAGAAGTTAACGGACTGTCCTTAGTCGTTGTGGGGAAAATTGCGCCCACGCCTAAATAATCGGCGCCCTCGTTTTCCGCTTCAACTCCTCGTGCCACCGTTTTGGCTGAAACACCTACGATTTTTGTGGACCCAACCAGTTTTCGCACAAGAGCAACCGGTAATTCATCATCCCCTATATGCACACCTGCCGCATCCACTGCCAAGCAAATATCGACACGATCATTAATAATCAACGGAATCTGATACGCATCTGTTACCGCTTTAACTTTCACTGCTAATTCGTAAAAGCGCCGTGTTGACACTTCCTTTTCGCGCAATTGGACCAATGTCACTCCACTGCGACAAGCAGTTTCAATTCGGTTTAAAAATTCAGTATCACTAAAATCATACCGTCCTGTCACCAAATAAACTTTCAATTGCTCTCTCATAGCACTCGTCCTTTCACCGCCTCAAACCAATCCTTCTCCTTCATTAAAAGAGATAACTGATTTAACGTATTTTGGCGAAAATCGGCCAGCCCTTGGCTCTTAGTCTTGGCTTTTTCTCCGCAAAGATTAAAATAGCTCACTGCGGCTACTGCCGCAGTCATTGGCGCGTTGCCTTCACCTAATAAAGCGGCAACTAATGCGCCGACTAAATCGCCCGTGCCAGTGAAACAATCCAACTCAGGCACGCCATTTTGTAAGACAATCACTTGCTCTTGGTTAACCAAAACATCTTGAATCCCTGTTGCTAAAAATACCGTCTGGGGAAACTTTTGCGTTTGTTGACGTAAAGCTTGAATCAGCTCCTCAATTGCTTCTTCACTTTGATCCAAAGGGCTGCCGTCTACTCCTCGACCATGACTCACCAACTGGCAAAAAGTCCGCATTTCTGAAAGATTCCCTTTCACAACAGTTGGCTGATTGTGCACCAGCTTTTCCCCGACTTCATTGCGAATATCACTGGCGCCATAACCGACTAAATCGACCACGGTCGGTTTAGTCACTTGCCGAGCATAATCACTAGCTGCTAACAAGCTTTGCTCTCGTTCTTGTGATAAATGGCCTAAATTCAAAACCAAGGCACTGGTTTGCTGAAACAACTGCGGAAATTCCCGGGGATCATCTGCCATAATGGGCTTAGCATCAATATAAAGTAATGCATTCGCCATAGACTCACACGTAATTTCATTCGTAATGCACTGAATTAATGGTGCCGTTGTCAGTGGAAAAATCGTTTCAAACTTAACGCTTGTTTTCATAAAAGTACCCTCCCAAAAATAATTCCTGTGTTTGTTTAAATACTCGAGTTTCTTTCAGTTTTACTAAGACAAGCCAAGCAATCACTGAACCAATCAGTGTGGCACCAATAAATCGTGGTGTATAAATGAACCAATAAAAATTCTGCTTACTGCCAGTAAACCAAACCATTACAGGATAGGACAATAACGAGCCAATGATGCCTGTACCAAAAATTTCCCCTAGCATCGACCAGCCTAATTTTTGTCCCCATTGATAAAATAAACCAGCAAAAAACGCGCCAAAGACGGCACCTGTTAACGCTAATGGCGGAATACCTAAGAATGTCATACGGATTAAGCCGCAGACAAGTGCCATGAGCGTTCCGTAAAGAGGACCTAATAAAACTCCGGCAATAATGTTCATGACACTGGACATAGGGGCCATTCCCTCAATTCGCATTAATGGTGATAATACGACGTCCATCGCAATCATTAAAGCTAGTAACGTAACTCTGTGGATTCGATTTTTTTCCACGTAAAAAAACTCCTTTCTGCGAGAAGCAAAAGGAGGCGCGACTGAAAAAGACAGAAAAACCCAACCACAAATAAACGTAGTTGGGTGCAATAATCGGTCAAAATTTCAAGACATTTCCCTGCGCCAGTCCTAACTGTTTCAGGTTCCATGGGTATAATCTCAGCTAATAGCACCCCAAATGTTTCTCTTCAATTGGCTTTAGTATAGCATAGTTTTTTGGAAGCGACTACTAAAATTGCCAAAGAGTTTTCCCACAAAAACAGAAAAAACATCATGCCCAAAAAGTTCGATTTTTTGGGCATGACGTTTTTCATACTTTCGTTTGTCTTATTTTTTAGAATCCTGGCATTCCTTTGGTATATTTGCCTAAAGTCGCTTCAGTTTCTTTTTCAATTTTTACTAACGCATCGTTGACAGCCATAATGACTAAATCTTGTAACATCTCAACGTCTTCAGGATCAACCACGTCTTCTTTAATGGTCAAATCTTTCATTGTGCGATCACCAGTAAAGGTCGCTGTCACAAGTTGATTGGTGGCTTCACCGATAAATTCTTTTTCATTTAGCGCTTCTTGCGCTTTGGCCATTTCTTTTTGCATTTTTTGTACTTGTTTCATCATGCCTTGCATGTTGCCCATTCCTCGCATCATAATTCCTCGACTCCTTCGTATTAATCATCTAGTACTTCGACAAGCTCTTCACCAAACATAGCGATTGCTTCATCTACTACTGGATTTTCTTGTGAATGTTCATTTGTTACAGGCGGTTCGTCCGCTAGACGAGCCATTTCATTTTCAGGTTCAGAATGATTCAAACTGCCCTGATTTTGGTTAATAAAACTTTGTCTTAGTTTTGGCCAGCTTTCTCTAGTAATGCAGACCATTTCTGGTGTATAGTCCATCAAACGGCTTAAATTATTATTGAAAGCTAACTGCATCTCTTCATCGTCTGTTGCACGAGCACAAACAATCTCATAGTCAAATGCCACCACGATGCCCTTAGGACTCGCTGCGACAGGTTCACTAGCTTTGAGCATCGCTCGTTGAGTCACAGATAATGTTTGCAGTAAGTCTTCCCAGACATTTTTTACATTCATTAAATGTGTTCTAGTCGCTTCGTTTAGGACTTGATATACGCGTTCTGTGGGTACGCGGAACGAACTTTTTGGCGCTTGTGGTCGTGCTTGTTGACGTGGCGCATCTGCTTCTTTGGCAGCTACACCGTGTTTCTTTAATTCAGCCAGTTCTTTCTTCAGTTGCCCGATTTGATTTTGTAAATCTGCTAATTCTGGATTTCCCTCTGCACTACCATCTTGATTAGCTGTTTCTGGCGTGTTGTGTTTATTGGGTTGCACCGTTTTAGCTAATTTGACAGTGGCTACTTCCAGATAGATATTCGCATTGTTGGTAAAGCGGATCTCATTTTGTGTGTCACTTAAAATTTGGATTAGTTGGTAGATTTTTTCAGCAGGCGTTTGTGTAGCTAGTTCCTTAAATGCTTCTGTCAAAGTTCCTGCTTTTTCTGCTAATAACTTCGGTGCTTGCTGATACATCAGTAAATCTCGACAATATAATAACAAATCTTCTAAGAAACGGCGCGCTTCTTTGCCTTCGCCTAAAATACTTTCCAAACCTTCTAATGCTCGTTCAACATCACCGGCGACACAACACTGAATATAATGATCCATCATTTCATAGGTTAGGCTGCCTGTCACTTGCATTGCATCTTCCAGTGTTACTTTTTCATCACTAAAGGAAATCGTTTGATCCAAGATACTCAAGGCATCTCGCATCCCACCTTCCGCAGCACGCCCAATCACATAAAGGGCTTGTTCCTCATAATCGAGAGCCATTTCCTGCATGATATGGGCCATATGATCGACGATATCTTGCGTACTAATTCGCTTAAAATCAAAGCGTTGCGTCCGTGAGATAATCGTTAACGGAATCTTGTGTGGTTCAGTCGTTGCTAAGATAAAAATAACATTTTGTGGCGGTTCTTCCAAAGTTTTTAAAAGTGCATTGAACGCGCCTGTTGATAGCATATGAACTTCATCAATAATATAAACTTTGTACTCGGCTTGTGTCGGTGCATACTTTGCTTTATCACGAATATCACGGATTTCTTCCACGCCATTATTACTCGCCGCATCAATTTCAATGACATCATTTAAACGACCTTCCGTAATGGCTACACAGGTTTCACAAACATTACAAGGTTCACCATCTTGACTATGTTTACAGTTAATCGCTTTAGCGAAAATTTTTGCGGCACTGGTTTTACCTGTACCACGAGGGCCAGTAAATAAATAGGCATGAGATGTTTTCTTTTGCACTATCGCATTTTTCAGTGTCTGAGTAATTGCTTTTTGTCCTACTACGTCATCGAAACGTTGTGAACGCCAGACCCGATAAAGTGCTTGATAAGCCATTTTTTACCCTCCCTTATTTTTCATTCTTATCTATTATACGTGATTTTTAGTCATTCGGCATCTTTTTTCTTTTAATGAGTCACTGGCGCAACCATTGCTAAAAAAGCCGCTTTTCCTTCACTTGTTTCTGCAAACGCACTGGCTTCTTTTAATCGCTGTTGATACGCTGAAGCGACAGTTTCAAGTGCCTGCGTTTTCTGGTTGTTCCAAGTCGTTAAACCTTGGACTTCTGCTAACGTTAACGAAGGCTTTGCTTGAGGTCGACTAAAAATTAAGTCCATGACATATAAAAGTTCTTTTCGTCGTGCAACGATTTGTATCTCATCCGTTGGCAGTTTCAGCATTTGCCATTGCTCAAAAATATCATTTGCGGCTTGGGCAACTTCTGACGCATTCGGTCCCTCTAGGCGAAATGTCGCAACTGGCCAATTCACCATTCCTGCGTTGATTAAAGGATAGTTAGCTAACTCAACATATTCTGAAATGCTCGCTTCGGCTAATGGAAATTGTTGCAAACCCGTTTGATAATAGACATGCTCATTTTGTTCAAAGTCAGCATCAATCCCAGCAAAATAATGAGGAAAGACCTCAACAATTTTCAACAATTGCTGAAAAGTCTTAATTGAACGTTTCGCTGACTGATGTTTTTCAAACGCAATCACACCTTGTTGCTGATATTGTGCCTGTTTTACAAAGGAAAATCCCCAGCTTTCGCCATCTAAGTTCATTCGAATCACTCGATGGTTCGTAGTCGCAGGAAATTGCTGACTTCCCTGGTAGCCTTCTGTTGCCATGCACCATTCACAGCGGGGATAGCTTTGTGCAGAGAGCGTTGCTTTTGACGCCTCACTGTGGACCTTATTTGCTAAAAAATCACCATAGACTGTTGAAAAAACAACAGGTTCTTCCTGTTCAATGACCGTACCGTTTTTTTGACAAAGTTGGTAAAAATACTCGGTAGCCTCTTGTGGCTCTTTGGCATAATGTTGTGCAAAAAAAGCATTAACCACAGAAGGTGGCGGTGTTAACAAATCCATCAATTGCACCATGAACTGTTCTTTTTGTTGCTCTGTTTTTACAAGTTGGTTGGCACTCGCAACTTGACACAATTGTTCCGCCAAATCAGCGGCGGGTGTTGCCACAGGCCGTATGTCTACTTCGCCTAATTCTTGTTCACCAATCATTGATAATAAACGGTTCTGAAGATATAAGCGATCCAATTCCATCCAACCACCTGCTTGAATAGCAAGTGTGGTAAAATCGGCAATCATTTGACTCGTGGTCATCGATTCATTCCTCCTATTACTTTTCTTGATATCCATGTGGATGAGCTTGATGCCATTGCCAAGCGGTGGCGATAATATCCTTGACCTCAGTTACTTCTGGTTGCCAGCCTAAAACTCGTTTGGCTTTTTCACTAGAAGCAATTAACGTACTAGGATCCCCTGCTCGGCGTGGCGCGATTGTCGCAGGAATTTCTTGACCTGTCACTTCGCGTGCAGCATCTAACATTTCTTTAACAGAATAGCCGTTGTTGCTACCCAGGTTAAAGACGTCACTTTCGCCGCCATTTTTCAAATATTCTAAAGCCAAAATATGTGCTGCAATCAAGTCTTCAATATAAACATAATCTCGAATGCACGTGCCATCTGGTGTATCATAATCATCCCCAAAAATACTTAGCTCTGCTCGTTGGCCCAATGCCACTTGTAAAATAATTGGCACAATATGCGTTTCTGGCGTGTGATCCTCACCAATTGAGGCATCTTTTTTTGCTCCTGCAACATTAAAATAACGCAAAGCAACATATTTCATTCCATAAGCGTTGTCGCACCATTTCATGATTTTTTCCATCATTAATTTACTTTCCCCATACGGGTTTTTAGGATTCGTTGGGGTTTCTTCTGTAATAGGCATTGCTTTTGGTTCGCCATAAGTGGCCGCTGTGGAAGAAAAAACAATGTGTTTCACTCCGAATTCTTGCATAACTTCCAAGGCAATTTGAGTGCCGTGAACATTGTTATTGAAATACATTAACGGTTGCTCCACGGATTCTCCTACTAAAGAATTGGCCGCAAAGTGCAACACCCCTTCAATTGATTCTTTTTCAAAGACACTACGTAAAAAAGCTTTATCACGAATATCGCCTTCATAGAAAGTCGCTTGTTCATGAACTGCTGAACGATGCCCCGTTAATAAATTATCAACAACCACAACGGCATAGCCTTTTGAAATTAATTGATCAACGGCATGTGAGCCAATGTAGCCTGCGCCACCTAATACTAAAATAGACATAAATACGCTCCTTTTACTCTCTAATTTCTTTTTCTATTGTACCATTAAATAAGGTTTACTTCTGAATTATTTCATTTTGTAAACAGGATTTAATTTGGCCATTTCTCCTTATTCATTTTTCCTATAAAAATACAGAAAAGACTTGGTAAATTTTAACAAATCTCTAAATTAGTCGTAGAGTTTATGAAAAATCATTGTAACTATTGGATTTTTTTGCTTTTTTCCGTCATAATAGAAACAAATACAATTTGAAAGAAGGAATGAACGATGAAAAAATTTGTATCAGGTATGTTAGTCGGTACTGCTATCACAGTTGCTGCTTTAGCCGGTGTGGCTACAACTATTAAAAAAACAGTCATTGATCCAATTGAAGAAAAAGAAGATATGATTGAAGAAAACCGTAAAAAAGCGATGCGTAAACGTATTGCACGTTAAAAAATAGCTGTGACGTTGAGATAAAAAATCTAACGCCAAGAAATCAACAGAAGCGCTTCTGGCTCTGTTGATTCTCTTAAGCATAACAAGTGGTCATCCATCAAAGCGATGGATGACCACTTGTTATGCTTTCTTTTTTTACCAAAGGAGCTGACTATTTTTCTTAACTATTAAAAATAGTGGCAGCAATCCGATCCATATCGCGCATATTCCAAGGATCCACACCAGGACGAGCTGCAGCGGCTGTTAACCAATGAATCCCTTCTGTTGGAATACCACAACTAAAAAGGCCTGTCGCCACCTGTCCATCTTTTGTGATGACTTGATTCGTGGCAGGCACAATCAAGAGTGCACCTGTTTTGACTATTTGACCATCGGCTAATGCCAGTTGATGGAGCGTAGCTAGCTTATCGGCTAACAACTGCCTCGTTAAAGGATTCAAACTTTTTTCATTATTGACTTTGGGAATGCGCGCTTCAATTAAAAAGTGACTATTATACCGATTTTCCGGAAACAAATTAGCATAAGTAATAAATTGACCCGCTTTCATTTCGACACGCATTTCTGGCCCCAGAATCGTGACTAATCCCAGTTCAACTAACGCCTGTAGCTCTTCTGTTCTTTCAACAGAAGGTCCCACTGACAAAAAGGTATTCAACGGGGTAAACCAATGCCACAACCACTTTTGACTCTCGTCATTCGTTAATAACCCCTCATCCAAAACAAAGCGAATCTGATCTCTTAAATCTTTTAAACTGTCTAAAGCAGTGGTCAAAGGACCGCTAAGATTGCCTTTCTCTGCTTCTTGAATATCCCATTTTAAATACTCTAGTAAAAACGAACGAAAACTTTCATGAGTGGTTTTCTTTGTTTCAGGATGTTCTAACGCTTGCCAATCAAACCAATCTTGTTTTTCAAAGTGGGCTAAGCTTTCCGGCGCTCCCTTGGTTTGAATAAACAGCTGTTGAAAGGCCTCTTTAGAAAGATGCGGATATTTTTCTTCGATTAAGCAAGTGTAATACACATATTCCACTTCTTTTTTTAAATACCCAAAAAACTCTGCGCCTGTAACCTGTCCTTTTTTACGACATTCAGCTAAATACGTTTCGGTTAAAAAAACAGGCTGATAGGCTTCCCCGTAGCCTTTTTGATTAATCCCTCGAGGATGAGAAGGAAAACCGCGACCAGAACCAGCAATAATAATAGGCTCTCTTCCAGAAGGTTCATAACGTAAGCGGCCATTTTGACGAGAAAAAACACCCCCGCGGCCAATCGTCAAGGCAGATAAATAGTCAAAAAATGCCAAACCTAAGCCTTTTAACACAACGGGTTGTTTTGCGGGTATATTGGCAAGTGCCAATAAAGCATCCGCCGCATTTTTAGGAGAAGAATAAAACAAACGATGCTCCTTGGCGTAGTCCGCCAGCTCTTGTTCAACAGTCGTTAATTCATTTTCTTGGTGACCCAAAGCTAAAATTACTTTGTCTGCCGTAAACTCAATGGATTGAGTATACACATAATAGTTATCCTCTCCTGCCCGCACAGCAGTTACTGGCTCTTTAAAAAACGTCAGCGATGTTTGTTCGTTACACCGCGTGGCTAAATACGTATAAAACCATTTTTGGTACATGCCATAAAAAGCCCTCGAGCAGTGATCATTCGGTCCAAGGCGATGACATTCTTTCAACAACTCAAGATAATTATAGGGTTGTTGCTGTTGAATGTACTGCGCAGCTTCTGTTTGGGTCCACTCATAGAGAGTGGGTCCCTTGACAATTGGTCCTTCGCCACTAAAAGATTCATCTGTAAATAAAGTGACTTGGCTAATCACGGTGTTCATTAATAAATAATTAGGTTGCTCTGCTCGCCAAATTTTCCCACCTGGACCGTATGGATCAAACAACGTGAGCTGAACATTTATTTCCGTTTTACGAGCCCATTCAATGACTCGTTCTGCAGCTGATAAGCCTCTGGGTCCAGCACCTACAATTGCAATTTTCATCCAATCACCTACTCTATTTTTCTAATAATTCTTTTAAGACAACCGCTTGATTATGCACTGTATCTTTCGCCCCATAGACCAGCGTGACTACTGGCTGATTTTTTACAATCGTCTGTAACTGCTTAAACGCTGTGGCAGTTGGCTCGTGTTTCAATTCTTCTTGGTATTTTTGTTTAAACTTGGGATATTTATTTGCTTCATGATTAAACCATTTCCGTAGCTCTGTACTTGGGGCCACTTCTTTGAGCCATTCATCTAACTTTTCAGATTCCTTGGATTTTCCTCGTGGCCAAATACGGTCAACTAAAACACGGTAGCCATCTTGCTCTGTCGGTGCTTCATATGCTCGCTTGATTTGAATCATCTGCCTTCACCTCTTCTCTTTATTGTAGCTCAAAAAGTGAGGACTGACAAAAAGCAACATCTCTATTAAGCTTTCCTATACAAAAAGAGTTGGTCTCAATGAAGACCAACTCTTTTTGTTATTAACTATTTCTCTTTTTCACTTTCCCAGTCCAGCCATCATAGCCGCCTTTTAAAATATAAATATCAGTATAGCCATTTTTGCGTAATAAATTAGCTGCTCGGATACTTAAAGCTTTCTTCTGATCATAAAGATAAACAGGTTGATCCTTACGAAGAGAACCAATTGTTGTTTTTAACATGCTGTATGGCATGCTGCGCGCCCCTAAAATATGCCCAGCATCAAATGTATCTTTCTCACGAACGTCAATCACTTGTGCTTTACGCATTGTTTCTTTAAATTCTTCTTCCGTCAGCATTTTTGCTGAACGTTTCACCATAATTTTCAAATATAATTCATTGAATACCATCGCTAGTACAATAACTAGCAAAATGCCATTGATTACCCATAAAATACTCATTCTAAAAAGCCCTCTCTATTTCTCTTTTGAAAATTGTAATGCTAGTGAAGCGGCACCAATGACGCCGGCCTCATTACCTAGCTCTGCTAATTTGATTTTTGTACTATTTCGAACTTGCGGGAAAGTAAATTCTTGGAAATATTTTTCGACACGACTACGTAAAAATTCTCCTGCTGCAGAAACACCTCCACCGATAACCACGCTATCTGGATTTAACGTGTTACCTAAGTTTCCTGTGGCCAAGCCTAAATAGAAACAAACACGATCCACAACCATTAAAGCAAAATGATCGCCTTTTTCGGCAAATTCAAAAACGTCTTTACTTGAAACATCTTGTCCATCATCAATCGCTTGTTTCAGTTCAGAGTCACCTGCAAACTCTTCTGATAAATGACGTGCAACACGAACGACACCAGTGGCACTAGAAACAGTTTCTAAACAGCCACGTTTCCCACAGGTACAGTCAAAGCCGTTAGGATCAACCGTCACATGCCCAACTTCACCAGCACAGCCAGCAACACCGTGGAGTAATTCTCCTGCTGCAACAATGCCTCCGCCGACACCTGTTCCTAAAGTAATAAAAATCACGTCGGGATTGTTTTCCCCCGCGCCTTTCCAACGCTCACCTAAAGCGGCAACATTGGCATCATTATCTAAGGCAAACGGAATTCCTAAAGCAGATTCGATTTGTTCTTTGACAGGCTGTACAGTCGTCCAGTTTAAATTATAGGCACCTACAACAGTTCCTTTTTCAATGTCGACACTTCCTGGTGTTCCCATACCAATTCCCACAAAATCTTCTTTTTTCATATTATAAAGATCTATACGGTGACGAATACTTTCAATAATTGATGGCACAATGTGCTTGCCATCTTCTAAAATATTCGTTTCAATACTCCATTTTTGTTGAACAACGCCATCGGTTGTTAAAATAGCAAATTTGATGGTCGTTCCACCTAAATCAATCCCAATAATCTTCTTATCCATTTAGTCGATTCCTTTCTGCTTCCCTCTAGATTCTTCTATTCGATGCTCTCTTTGCAAAATATGCCGGGCCTGTAAATACGTATCTCGGTCTACCAATTGACCTTCATACAATTTTTTTAATTCAATCATCATTAACTCAATATCATAAATCCGTGCACCGACATAAATATACATCCCAAACTGTTTAAAAAGTTGTTGTACATCATATAACGTTTCCATACGAAAACACTTCCTTATTATACAGGTAAACCGTATTTTTTAAAACCCAATAACAGACAAATTACGACAAGAAAAATAAAAATTAACGTGGCCATAATTCGCTCGTGCTTATTAAATGCTTCTTCACGATTTGGAACAGCAAAAGCCGTCGCGACTAATAGTCCACCGATTAGACCGCCAACATGACCCATCATATCTACAGAGCTACTAAACAAGTTAAATAACAAATTAATCACAATAAACATTGAATAGCGTTGCACCATATACATAATCGCTGGATTGTCTCTAAAATGGCGTCCTAAAATAACAAATGCTCCAAACAAACCAAAAAGCGCTGTACTAGCACCGGCTGAGACACTGTTGGGTGTCCCAAAGGCAAAACTGGCGATATTTCCAGCAATCCCACTCAATAAATAAATTCCCAAATAGCGCCAATGCCCATAAATTGCCTCAACCTGTGCGCCGATATAATAAAGAGTAACCATATTCAAAATAATATGCATAAACCCAATGTGAAGAAACATTGGCGTGATAAACCGCCAGTATTCATGATTTTGAGCTACCAGTGGACGAACCATTGCTCCCCAATTAACTAAGTTTAAAATATTTTCTGATCCTCCAGTTAATTCCAATCCAAGGAAAACAATGATTGAAATACCTAAAAGGGCATACGTAATGAACGGCTGATTTTTTAGCCGTTTCAATTTCATTTCTGTTTGATAATTCATTCCATTCCTCCTATTGTATAAATAATTGTTCGATTGGCTGATCAAACGCTTCTGGTTGCCATTGTTCATGGAGTTGTTCACTAAAAACTAAACTACATGAATGGCCCGAAAAATGTTCCAAATAACGATCATAAAAACCACCGCCGAAGCCTATTCGATAGCCAGCCCGATTGAAAACAATCCCTGGCACAATCAATAAATCAATCGCTGTAGCTGTTATTTCTGCCGCTGTTAACGGAGGTTCTTCCACGCCAAATGCACTGGTGTCATAAACCGTCTCTGGAAAAACTTGATAAAAGTACATTTTGCCTCCTTTAAATGTTCGCGGCACCGCCACTTGCTTGCCTTCTTGCATGGCCCGTTCGAAAATTGGCTGTGTTGATAATTCTAGCGGTAACGACCGAATCATTCCGATTGTTTGTGCTTGTTGCCATTGCTGACTAGCAAACAACTGTTCATAGAGACTTGATTCTTTATGTTGTTTAATTTCTGGATGTTGTTTTAGCCATTCTAGGGCAGTTAAGCCCACTTTTCTCAACTTGTTTTTCTCCATGTACACCTTCAACCCCTTTTCTGTTAAGTTTATAGAAAGTGTTCTTAAAAAACAAGCTGATTCCCCTTTTCTCTTTGAAAAATCCCGTTATTTTTCTAACGTTTTTGACGCTTCTTTAAAAAAGTCAACAACCAAATCCATTGTTTCTCCTTTCACTAAATGCCGCTCACCGATTTCCGTTATAAATTGCGTATTTCTCGCATACGTTTTCCCAGACACTAATTGTTCAAAATCAGCCATGTCTTCATAGGGAATTTTTTCATCTTCCGTTCCATGCCAAAACAGCATCGGTCGTTCTTGTAGTCTTTCTGGCGTTTGTGATAAATCGTATTGATGCACCCAACTTAGCAACAGTGGCAAGTCTTTAGGTACAAAAATAGCAAATTCTTTCGCCCGTTGAATCACTCGCTGAATATAGCGCGCCGGATAGGGTGTTCCCATTAAGCAAGCAGCAGCTTGAATCTCAGGATGTTGGGTCATAAGAGCGCTAGTAGTAATACCGCCCATGGATACACCACCCACGCCAATCCAATTTTCTTTAATCAACCCTAATTTATGAAAATGATGGATAATTACTGGAAATTCAATTAAATTATATTGAATGCTACTCCAAAATGTAATCGAAGGAATCGTGGAAATAGGTCCTGTTTTTCTTTCTCCATGGTTCATGGCATCTGGTAAAATGACCCGAAACCCCTCGTGTGCTAATTTTCTTGCTTGTGTTAAAGATAATTCTTTAGCTGATTGCCAACCATGATAGTAAACAATTAAAGGTAATGCTTCGTTTTTTTGCTCTTCTGTTGTCACTTCTAATGCTGGAATTTTTGCTATGTAGCGATGTCTAATACTGATTTTCATTCATGATTCCTCCATTATAAAATATCTTCTCTTATTTTACCGTTTTTTGATAAAACCTGCTCTTTATATGATTTATCAAAAAAATCACAAAATATGCGAATTCGCATTTTCCTATTTTATTACTTTCCGTTATAATCATTTTATTAAATACAAAGGGGTGTTTTTATGGTTAAAATTGAGGAAAAAGGCAAAGTAACATTTGGACAAGCTTTTAAAGATTATTTTCGTGGATATGTTGATTTTAAAGGTCGGACCACACGTGCTGGTTATTGGTGGATGACATTGGTATTAAGCATTTTAGCACTTATTTTTTATATTGCCATTGTCGGCAAAGCCGTGTCAGCAATTTTAGCAGCTGAATATTTTGAAACCTATGATTTTGGAAACTTATTACCGTTGATGCTTTTTGCACTTGTTTTATGGTTAGCTTTATTATTACCAACGTGGGCAATGTGTGTACGTCGGTATCGTGATGCTGGGATGACAGGTTGGGGCGTGCTTGTTTTATATCTACTTTCTATTGCCTGTAGCTATACACAAGTTTTCTCTGTTATGTCAACACTGAAATATGATGTTCAAACAGATACTGTGATAACAGGTGGCAGTCCCGTCTTCTTATTTTTCACTCTTGTGATTAGTCTGTTTTTCTTCTTACTAACAGTCTTACCGACAGATAAACTAACAACAACTAGCCAAAATAGCGTCTTACGCTTCTTCTTCCGTTACAAAGAAGTGAAGTAAGGAAAAGTTTTAAGCCTTTCTTTTAAAAGAAGGGCTTTTTTCTTATTTTAAAATCTTTATGATAAAATAAGAACTAGTCTAGCTAAAAAATGGAAGGAGAAAATATGGCTACTTTTAAACGGATTCTGAATCTAGAAAATTATATTTTTACTTTTTTTATTTTATTTGTCTTTTACGGCGCAATTAACTCTCCCTATTCGCTGGTAAAAATTCTTTGGGAAAAGCCTAAGCACTTGCTTGTTTTACTTCCTCTATTAATTATTCTATTGTTGATTATTTATAAAAACAAAAAATTTCTTTACACTAAGATTCAAGCGCTCTGGTGCTTAATAAAAGCCCATGATCGTGTGGTTATTATTGGTAGTTTGATCAGTTTATTTTTACTGCAACTTTTACTCCTGACGCAGATTACTGTGCCGATTGGCTGGGATGTTTTTGACAACTTTCATAGTATTACCACTGAAAATAGGGATTATTCAAAAATCGTACTTTCTTTAAACCCCAATAACGAATTTTTCTTTTTCATGATGTATTACCTGAATAAATTTTTGCGTTTCATTGATGTAACAGAGAGCTGGAGCAATACTTGGTTTAGTTGGCAAGTGGTTAATTGCTTGTTTATTAATAGCAGTTTATTTCTCTTTTATCATGCCTCTAAACGTGTCTTCAATCCATTAACGGCCTTCGTTGCTTATAGTTTATTTTTTCTTTCTTTCGGATTGTCTCCATGGTTACTCACGCCTTATACAGATACGGCCGTCTTATTGTTCATCAACCTAGTCTTTTTTGCATATAGCCTTTTTGAGAAAGTTTCCCCTCCCTTCGTAAAATATTGTTTATTACTGTTTATTGGGATTGGCCTAGCTTGGTGTTTTTTAATGAAACCTTCGTCTATTATCTTTTTTATTGCATTTAGTTGTATCAAAGTGCTGCAACTTCTTTTAGTAAATCGGAACAAACAGTCTATCGTAAAATTAACCGTGGTTGCTCTCTTTTTACTGACTGGTTTCGCCAGCGCATATTATAGTTTTCAATTTTTTGTGGAAAAACAAACGATTACGGAAATCGATAAAGAACAAGCCAAACCTTGGACACTTTTTGTAATGATGGGTTTGACTGGAACTGGCGGTTACAATGATGCAGATACACAAGCAGTAAATCAGTTGCCTACACAAGAAGCCAAAAAAGCTTATACCATAAAAATGATTCAAGACCGTTTAAAAAATAAAGGATTCTTCGGTTATCTCCGTTTTCTGGCTCAAAAAAATCGTCATAATACTGCCAATGGTGATTTTGACTGGGGTTGGGATGGCGGTGATTTAATCCCAGAAACACCTTCTAAAAATCGTTGGCAAGAACACTTGCGGTCACTGTATTATCCGCAAAATCAAAAAAGTAACTATCTACGAATTTATATGCATTTTTTCTATTTACTCACATTACTAGGTCTATTGTTCAGTATCCCTCTAAAAGATTCAAAAAATAACTACGCGATTTTAAAATTAGCTTTCATTGGAGCTATTCTGTATTTATTGCTCTTTGAAGGCGGCCGCTCTCGCTATTTAATCCAGTTTATGCCGTTTTGGTACTTGTTATCAGCGAGTGGTTGGCTGGGGTTGAGAGAGATTCGAAGATACAAAAAAACAGTAAAATAGAAAAGAGGATTGAATTAAAAATGAAAAAAAGTTTACTGGGGTTGATTGTTTTTTTATCCTTACTGAACCTTACTTCTTGCAGAAATAAAGTGACCACAAAAGAGCTAATGGCAAACGAGTGGGCCGTAAACTCCAACGTTGATGAAGTAGTAATGATTGTATCATTCAGCGAAGATACCGCTACTTTCAAAATCAATACAGATGAACACACATCAACTGCAAAAAATGATTTGGAAAAAGCAGGCGAAGAATTAGGTAAACAAATTGCAAATAAAATAGAATACAAAGTCAAATACCATCTAAAAAACAATCAAATTCGTTGGAAAAATGAAGGAAAAGAAGTAGCTTACAAGATAAAAAAAGAAAAGCAAAATCTACTTTTCACTCCTACTAAGACAAACAATTCTGATAACCAAACAAAACTAGTTTTGAAACCTTACACAAAGAAAAGTATTGATTCTTCCACTCAAAAAGATAAAACGGAAGAAACCAGCTCTAATTATCAAAACGTCTCATCTGAAACAAACCAATCTACCTCTTCATCTACTACTAAAGAACCGCTACCACAAGTTAGCTTAGCTGATTTTATAGGCGGTTGGGGTATTCCTCAAAGTGATAACTTATTTTTTATAAATGCTGACGGAACACTCACTAGCATAACTCAATCGAATGTTCCTCTTCAAAATGTAAGTTTTTCTGTGGATGAGAATGGTAATCAAACAATGACGTTTCTTTTGAATAATACGCCCCGAACAGTAACGAAAAATAATGATGGTACTTTAACTGTTAATGGACAAATATACACTTATCTAGGTAATATTACGTTGGAACAATTAATTGAAAGAAATACTCAAACTCAACAAGTTTTTGAACAATCTGAACAGCAACCACCACAAAACTCTGATTCTCGTGAACAAATACAAAATTCTAAATCAGACCAACCTATATACGATACGGTACGAAGTGGTGAAGGTGGGCGACAGTTAGCCGAAAGAAATGGTTTAACCTTAGAAGAATTATTAGCATTAAATCCAGGCATTGAAACTTCTGTTTTTTATCCTGGTCAGTCATTACGAATTAAATAGAAATTTAGGTATACTAATAGATAATAATCTATAAAAGTAGAACTGGACCATCTACCATTTACTTTGGGATACCAGTTGATGGCAATAGGTTTGACGAAGTGGAACTAGACCTTGTACCTACTGGCTCAGCAAAAATTGCGACATTTGATATAGCAGTTGGGCATTGATTAACAGCATGCATATAATTTGATAATATGGAATATAAACAAAAATGTCTAAGGAGCCTAACATTCTTTCAAGAAAGAATGTTAGGCTCCTTTTATTCAGACAATTTCAGCCACTCCTTGCGATTGCAATAGGACATAGTTTTTACAAAGACAAAATGATAAAGCAAACCGTAAGCTAGCCCCAACATATTTAACAAAATTCTTAAGTAAAGACTTGTTTCTAGCCCAAATATCATAGAAGCTGCCATGATAGCACCAACACAATTAAAAATCGTTTTACTTTTATAAGATGTGCATAAGCCTAAACAAAGTCCTCCTAAAATACCAAGTAGGTTCGTTGGTATATAAAATAACAAGATAGCCGATACTAGAGAACCAATAACGACCCCTATTATTCGTTCTTTTGCTCGTTCAGACAATTTAAACGTATCATACCCAGAAAATAATGACGAACTAGCAAATGTTGCCCACATAAAGCGGTCAATCTGAAGGTGCGTTCCTATAAAAAGTAATAAGCTAATGCCTAAAGCGTAATAACTAAACCAAATATTTCTTTGATTAAAAAAACCATTTTCTGTAACCATCTGTATAAAAGTAATCTCTTGATCCAATTTTTTATGTTTCACATGATAAACAAAAGCTAAAAGTAGATAAGCAAACACTAATACAAAGAAAGTTTGTTCTAATTGCTGAAACGATTGATAGTGAACCGTGCCAACTAAATATAAGTAGGAGAACGTATACAAGCCAGGATTACCCATTTTAGGGTTTTTACCAGTTAAGAAAAACAATGCCAGCAAGCAGATAAAATGAAGGCCCAATTGTAAAAATGATACAGAAATCAGTGAAATTAATGGACTAACACCTAGAATTGTTAACACGATTCCTAAACTAAGCAAGGCCTGTTTTTCCCTGTAGCCATATGAGACGAAACGGATACTCAACAGCAAACAAAATAATACAATTGAAAAAGGCGCTACAGCTTTTCCAAAGAAAAAAGTAATCGTCGACACCCATAAAATCGCAAACGAAACTAATAAGATATCCCTTATTAACAAGGCGCGCCAAAAATATCTCCGCTGTTTTTTAGTATCCGCTTGATGAATTTTTTGTTTTAAAATAAATGGATCTAACTGCAATAATTGATAAAAAGTCACCTAAAATCATCTCCTAAAAATCGACTCTTCTCAATTCATTATTCCAAC
Source organism: Enterococcus sp. DIV1316a (assembly GCF_050536915.1). Taxonomy (NCBI): domain Bacteria; kingdom Bacillati; phylum Bacillota; class Bacilli; order Lactobacillales; family Enterococcaceae; genus Enterococcus; species Enterococcus sp. DIV1316a. The sequence goes on from NZ_CP172913.1 coordinate 2,267,259, forward strand.
TTTTCCTTCTATAAAATCATAAGAAAAGTAGTTGTGACGAACATTTTACTACAACTTTTTTTCTGAATCAATACATGCTTTATTTCTTAATTCAATACCTCTCCCGATACGATTTGCTTACTTCATAAAAATAAGCCTAGAAAAAATCAAAACGATTAATTCTAGACTCAAAATTAAATAACTGTTGAACAAAAGCTAGCGCTTTTTTACATAAACTTTTCCAACAGACCCATTTCTTTTTCTAATTCTTTTTCATCATACTTGTCATACTTACCAGCTTCGTGTGCAATTTTTTTAATCTCATGAATGGCTTTTTTTTCAACAATCCATTTCTTCATACTATGTTTTTTTGTATCCTCATCTAGCGAGTCCAACTCTTCTAAACTTGCATCCAATTTATTCAAAATGTCTGCAATTTTTGCTAATGCTTGCGCTTCTTTTTCTTCATAGTTTGACATAATAGACACCTCTTCTTAAGTATTTTTCTACTTTAAGTGTACGTCTCTGTCGTTTTATTTGCAACTAATAACTCAACTGCTTCTCGGTACGGAGGATAAGGGATTCGAACCCTTGCACGATGTTACTCGCCTAACGGTTTTCGAGACCGTCCCCTTCAGCCAAACTTGGGTAATCCTCCCTCTACATTCCATCTACAAATGAACATGTAATGAATCAATAGATAAAAAGCCTAGACCCTTACACAACAAGGATTCTAGGCTCTATCTAACTAAATTATTTAGTTTCACGGTGTAAAGTAACTTTTCTTTCACGTGGGCAATATTTTTGTTTTTCTAAACGATCAGGATTATTACGTTTATTTTTATTTGTTAAGTAGTTACGTTCTTTACAAGAAGTACACTCTAAAGTGATGTTTACGCGCATGTTTTCCCCTCCTACTAATAATTGATCTTTCCAAGAGATTTCTTAGACTTGAATATCATACCATTTTTTTTGTCATTTGACTACCCTTTTGGGCAAATTTGTAAAGTAGTTCTACTTTACAAATTTTATTTTTTGTACATTTCCATATACGCTTCTAAAACTTCTTTGGCAATCGTTTGATTTGGTTTGGAAGATTCATCATTTAAGTGTGGTAAAACAACGCTAATTGCAATTTCAGGATTTTCGTACGGCGCATAAGCCACCAAGTTACTATTAACCGTTGTATGGTTTACTCCATTAGCATCTGTTGCTTGCGTTTCGGCGGTCCCTGTTTTAGCAGCAATCGAAAACTTGTCTGATTTTAAACCACGTGCAGTTGTAAAAGGACTAGTTCCATTTACTACATTATAGAAACCTTGTTGAAGAATTCCTATCTGGTCTTCAGAAATATTCACCTTATTCAAAACTTTTGGTTCAATTTCTTTTAAAATTTTTCCTAAAGCTCCATTTTCATCATTGCCATAGATTCCTTCTACCACATGGGGTTGCACGCGGATGCCATTATTTGCGACAGTGGAAACGTACTGTGCTAATTGTAAGGCGCTATAGGTATCATATTGTCCAAAAGATAGGTCAAGAAGATTACCGCCTTGTGGCGCAGATGACGAATCCTTAAAGTCCTTGTTTTGAATTCCTGTTGTTTCTCCTGGTATATCAATTCCAGTTTTCGTTCCCATACCATATTCTGCAAAAGCTTTTCTTAATTCTTTAAAGACAGTGTCATCTCCTACTTCATAAGGGAAAATCATATTGGGATAATAATTCACACCCATCATTTTAAAGACTAATTTCATCATATAAGCATTCGAAGAATATTCTAACGCTTGCTCCGCAGTTAATTGCATGGTTGTTCCGCCAGAAGCATTCCACCAAGAAGCTTTTGGATTACTACCTGCTAGTAAAATAGCTTCATCTGTTAAAACATCATTGCCTTTAATGACGCCTGTTTCATAACCGGCTGTTAAAGTACCTGCTTTCACAACTGATCCAGGAACTTCAGAATTCAAAATAGGTGCTAAAGGATTAGGTGTGACTTCTCCAGTTGCTAAATCATGATGAAATCCGGACATCGCTAAAATAGCACCTGTTTGAGGGTTCATAGCAACGACATATGCATTTTCTGAGTATGGTCCAATGGTTTTGACTATTTGTGAATAGTTTCGTTGTAAAATTTCATCAACTTTGTTTTGGAAATTTGAATCAATCGTTAATTTTAAGTTGGAGCCTTTTTCCCCTTTGGAAATTGGGGTTTGTGAAACAATCTTTCCGTTATTGTCTAAAACGACTTCTGATTTTGCTTTTTTACCTTGTAGAACGTCTTCATATTGTTTTTCTAAATAGCTAGTTCCAACACGGTCATTTCGTGCATAGCCTTTTTTCAAATATTCATCGACTTCTTCGGCTGGCAATCCTTGTTTTTCAGTTGAAACGGTACCCAACAGGCTACGTAATGCACCACTTTGAGAATAATCACGCGTCCAATCAGTCCCTGTTGAAACACCTGATATTTCCGCTGTGTGTTCACCAATTGTCGCAATTTCACCTTCTGTTACCCCTTCATTCTTGATGAAGACCGTGTTCATTTGTGACGCTGCATTCATTCGTTTAAAAATCGTTACTGCTTGTAAGGTTCGGTCATCAAACGCAATTTCTTCAGGGGTGACTTTTTCAACTGCTTTGGCATATAATGTGCCTTCGTCCGTAATTTTGTTGCCTTTTTCATCTTCTTTATCTTGATCGGTTAAACGGGATTGGGCTGCTTTTAAATTTTCAGGATTCGCTAACCAATAATCTTTTTTGTCACGATCCGTTAAGTTTGGATCAACTGGAACGTTAATAAGTTCGTTGACTTTATTCGCAATCGGTAAAATATCTTTTCCTTCAATATTTTTTCCTCGTGTGTAAGTGATTGCTAAATTGGCTTTGTTAGAAACCAAGACTTTTCCTTGTGAATCATAAATTTGTCCTCGAGGGGATGGTGTCGTGATTTGTAGTGAAGAATTGGCAGTAATTTTTTTGTTAAACTCTTCTCCTTCTACAATCTGTAAATACCCTAAACGAACAATTAATGAAACAAATAAAGTGAATATCACAAAAAATAATAAGTTCAATCGAAAAGGAATATGTGGCTTTCTACCTCGTTGACTCTTTGCTGCGGCATCTGTTTTTTTTATTTTATCTATAAATGAGTTTTTCTTCATACCTCTAGTCCCTTCACTAAAAAGTTTCGCATTCTCATTGTAACAAAAAATAGTCAAAAAATCAGGATTATTCCCAGCTCTAAGGAAATATTTAATTATTTTGTTTTTGAAAAAAGTCAAAAGGACTTCTGAATTCAGAAGTCCTTTTGACTTTTTCTCTTTTTTTAACGGCTGTAATTGTGAACTTCAGCAGCCATGCTGTCAATGAAAATTGATAAATCTTCGACAGACGTTTCTTTGCTTCCATAACGACGGACGTTCACCGTTGCATCTTCCATTTCTTTGTCCCCGACCACTAATTGATAAGGTACTTTTTGTGTTTGAGAGGCCCGAATTTTGTAGCCCATTTTTTCGTTACGATCATCGACTTCAACACGTAAGCCTTGTGCTTGTAAACGTTCTTTGATTTCATAAGCATACTCAGAATGCGCTTCTACAGAAACTGGGATAATAGTTGCTTGAATTGGTGCTAACCAAGTAGGGAAAGCGCCTTTGTAAACTTCTGTTAAGTAAGCCACAAATCGTTCCATTGTTGAGACAATACCACGGTGGATAACAACTGGGCGATGTGTATTTTCACCATCTTCGCCAACATAAGTTAAGTCAAAACGTTCTGGTAATAAGAAGTCTAATTGGATGGTTGATAATGTTTCTTCCATTCCTAAAGCTGTTTTTACTTGAACATCTAACTTCGGACCGTAAAAGGCAGCTTCGCCTTCTGCTTCAAAGTAATCTAATTCTAATTCATCCATGGCAGCTTTTAACATCGCTTGCGCTTTTGCCCACATCGCATCATCATCAAAATATTTGTCTGTATTATTTGGATCACGATAGCTTAAGCGGAAACGATAATCCGTAATGTTAAAGTCAGCATAGACTGCCACCATTAACTCCAAAGTACGTTTAAATTCGTCTTTAATTTGGTCAGGACGAACAAAAGTATGGCCATCGTTTAAAGTCATTTCACGAACACGTTGTAACCCTGATAATGCGCCAGATTTTTCATAGCGGTGCATCATCCCTAATTCAGCGATTCGAATTGGCAATTCGCGGTAACTATGAATGTCATTTTTATAAACCATCATATGGTGTGGACAGTTCATTGGACGTAATACCAGCATTTCACCATCGCCCATATCCATTGGTGGGAACATATCTTCATGGTAATGATCCCAGTGACCAGATGTTTTGTATAATTCCACATCTGCCATAATTGGTGTATACACATGTTGGTAACCTAAGCTAATTTCTTTGTCCACAATATAACGTTCAATTGTACGACGAATGGTTGCGCCTTTTGGTAACCAGAAAGGTAACCCTGAACCAACTTCTTGTGAAACCATAAATAAATCTAATTCTTTTCCTAATTTACGGTGGTCACGTTCTTTGGCTTCCTCGCGCATTTTGATAAATTCTTTTAAATCTTTTTTATCGAAAAAGGCAGTGCCATAAATCCGTTGCATCATGTGATTGTCAGAGTTTCCGCGCCAATAAGCACCAGCTACTGAAAGTAATTTAAAGACTTGAATCCGTCCTGTTGAAGGGACGTGAACACCACGACATAAATCAACAAAATCGCCTTGATCATAGACAGTGATGATTTCATCTTCTGGTAAATCTGTAATTAATTCAACTTTGTAAGGATCATCAGCAAATAATTCTAACGCTTCTGCACGTGAGATTTCTTTACGAACGATTGGGTTATTTTCCTTCACAATTTTCATCATTTCGGCTTCAATTGCAGGTAAATCTTCCGCTGTCACAGGGGATTCTCCATTATCTGTATCATAATAGAACCCAGAATCAATCGCAGGACCTACGCCAAATTTAATGTTAGGGAAAAGACGACGTAAGGCATTAGCCATTAAATGAGCTGATGAATGACGTAAAATTCCTAAAGCATCTTCATGATCAGGTGTCACGATTTCAAGCGAACCATCTTCTACGATAGGACGATCTAAATCGATTAAAACACCATTGAATTTACCAGCTAAAGCTTTTTTGGCTAAACTGTTGCTAATACTTTTAGCAACATCAAATGTTGTAATCCCAGAATCAAACGGTTTAACAGCGCCATCTGGAAAAGTAATGTGAATAGACATAATAATATTCTCTCCTTTTAATTTTTTTGATTTGAAGCGTTTCATTGTGTTCCTGTTTTTCACAATGAAACGAAACAGCCACCTGTTCCCCTTGTTAAAAAACAAAAAGTCCTAGTATTCTAACGAATACTAGGACGAAAATATCGTGGTTCCACCTAATTTTGAACACAAATAATCTGTGTTCCTCTAGCGTGTTAACGGTGCGACCGCCTTTGTTTCAACAAAGGTTTCGAAAGTGGTCATCCCTTGTGCCAATCTGGAAAATTTTCAGCCAAGATTTTCCTCTCTAATAGATCGCGGGCAAGTTCAGTTGTCTTTCTCATCAATCATTTATGCACTTATTTAACCACTTATTTTCAGAAAAAGCAAGTGATTCAACAGAAATTCTCTGAAAACTTATTTTTTCCATTCGCCGCCTTGTGCATAGCGGTCTTTTTTCAATTCATTGACAATCACATGGATATTCTCTTTTGGTGCACCAGCGTTTTTTGACACAGCTTCTGTAATATCTTTGACCATATTAGTTAACTGTTCTTCTGTGCGGCCTTCAATTAATTCTACATGTACAAATGGCATCTTCGTTCCCCCAATTTAAATTGCTTGTTCTGTTTGTATCATAGAGCGGGTTATGACGCTTGTCAATAAAAAATAGCCTATGTTCAGTAAAAGCTAAGATAGCTTTATTGATAAACAATTAATTATTATTTTCTGCTAAGTATTCTTCTAACGTTAGACTCGCTTTTTGAATCTCTAGTGCTGCTTTTTTACCCACATATCGATAATGCCAAGGTTCATAACTAACACCCGTAATTTCCACTTTGTCTGAAGGATAACGAAGAATAAATCCATATTTATAGGCGTTCTTTGCCAACCAAGCGTAGACTTCTTCGTCAGTAGATCGCTTACTTTGCGCATTTATATCCACTGCTAAACCTACTTCATGTTCACTAGTTCTCGGCACTGCTACCCAACTTTCAGCTGTTTCAATCGCTTCTTGTTCGCTGAATCCTTGATCTTGAAAAGCCTGTACTTTTTCTGCCATAATTTCTTTTTGCTCTTCATTTGTTCGATAACTAGAAGTGACTTCAAGATAGAAGCCTTGTCTTTTGGCATCTTTAAACATCCTGTTCAAAGCTGGATAAATTCGTTTATCCACTGCCTGTTTGTTAGGTAATTTTTTTAATTGGATTTGATAATCTTCAGGAATCTGATGCGTTTGATTTACTAATAATAATTTCCATGATTGATCGCCTTCTTCAGGAGAACTCATTTTTTCCTCTTCCTCTAAACTGAGGGCTTGCTCATTTCCTATTGAAACTATTTTTTTCTCAGCAACTTGTTTAACAGCCATGCCCACAATAAAAAGCCCTAAAATAGCGACACCAATTGTAACTTTAAATTTCATTTTTATTTCTCTCCTCTTTACTTACTTAACAAAATTAGTATAGCAAGCTAGTAAAAAGGAGCCTTCTTTTTTTTCGCAAGAATTTCTAACGATTTTCTTACAAAATCGATAAAGAAATCATAAAGGTAGTTTTTTCATTTTCGCTTTCAGCTGAAAGCACCCCGCCATGCAGCTCCACAATTTTTTTAGCAACCGCTAAACCTAGTCCTGCACCTCCTCGGTTTGTTTGACGGGCAGTATCTAATCGGAAAAATTGTTCAAAAATTCGGGCTAATTTTTCTGGTGGAACAGTAGGGCCATGATTTGTAAAATAAATATTTACTCGTTGATTTTCATTATCAACTTTAGTGGAAAGAGAGATGGTTGTTCCTGCATAGCTGTAGTTAATGGCATTTTGAACTAAGTTATCAAAAACTCTTTGCATTTTATCGACATCAAGATGAATAGACAAAGCCTCAGTAAAATCTGTTTCAATAGTTAACTGTTTTTGTTTCAACATAGGTAAAAATTCATAACTTACTTGATTTAACATACGATCCAAGCGAACACTCGTTGGTTCTAATTCAATATTCGAGAGATTAAATCGAGCTATTTCAAAAAATTCATTAATCAACTCTTCTAAATGCTCTGCTTTTTCTAATGAAATAGCTAAATATTTTTCTCGTAATTGCGTCGAAATTTCCAGTTCATCATGAAGAAGTGTTAAATAACCAATGACTGATGTTAAAGGCGTTTTTAAATCATGTGCTAAATAAACAATCAAATCATTCTTTCTTTGCTCAGCTTCCTTCGCTTGTTGCTGGCGTAAGTTAACTTCTTGACGGATTTGATTCAACTCTTTGTCAAACTCCATTAAATTTGCTGACAAGGCTATCGGTTCTTCGGAATTCTGATAGAGTTTCCCTGTTGCCTCCAATACTTCTGTTAATTGATTGATGCTTTGCAACCATATCCGAAAAAGAATGATTACTGAACCACCTAGAATTACTAAGCTAATTAAATAAACGTAGTTCTCCTCAATTCCTTTGGCTAAAAGGTAGAGTGGATCTTCCATGCCCCATCTACGTAATCCAAACAAAAAATTACTAAAAAAATACAAGACTGCTGATAACGCCAATATTCCCAAACTAAAAAACAAAAACTTTGTTAGTAGTTGTTTAATCATTCGTTCTTTAAATTGCTGTTTTCCTGTTTTTTTCTTTTCAGTCAATTTTATACCCCACTCCCCAAACAGTTTTAATAAACTTTGGCTTCCTTGGTGGTTCTTTTAATTTTTCCCTTAAACGGCCAATATGTGCCATCACGGTATTTCCATTGTTTTCCAAATATTTTTCACCCCAGATTTCTTCAAACAATATCTCTGCTGGGACTACTTCTCCCTGACGTTCTGCTAAATACCAAAGAATTGAAAATTCTAATGGCGTTAAAAATATATCCTCCCCGTATAGTTTACTTGTATGATGTATTTTATTTATCACCAAACCATGAATATCTATTTCTGTTCCTTCTGTTTCTTGTTGTAGACTCGCCTGTGAATTATATTTACGAAAACGTCTTAGTTGTGTTTTAATACGTGCGACTACTTCCAATGGATTAAATGGCTTTGTAATATAATCATCAGCGCCTAAAGTTAGCCCAGTAATTTTATCAATGTCCTCAATTTTAGCGGTTAAAAGAATAATAGGGAAAAAATATTTTTCCCGTGCTTTTTTAACCATTTGAAAGCCATCAATATCTGGTAACATTACATCAAGTACCGCTAAATCGAACTGATTATTTGCCATTGATTCCAGAGCAGGTTTCCCTCGATAAAATTTTTCTACTTCATAACCGTCACTCGTTAAATATACTTCCAGCAAATCAGCTATTTCTTGTTCATCATCTACTAATAAAATTCTTTCTGCCATGGTTTTGCTCCTTGCTTGTCCATTTATAAATTATCTATTCAACTAAAACAGCACCAAAAAGACTGCTCATTTGCCCTTTTGGTGCTGTAAATAATCATTTATACTTCTTCGCCGTAATCTACAGGTTTATCAAATTCACCTGGTGCATCATCATAGATATGTCCATAAATAATTACCGGCATTCCGTCATAGGATACATCAAAGATTTTTGAAACTTCTGTTCCTGGCGTATTGATACAGCCATTACTACCAGCATCGGTTTTAAAGGCTTCTTTATCGCCATACTTATCCAATTTATGGTCGGAGTCATGAATCCCAATTTGTGTGACAACGCCCCCTTGACTTAATAACGGCATCCAATATTTTACTGGCACACTGTATCGAGAACCATCGAGCATTTGACCTTCTAAATTCACATCGGTTGTCCGATATAAAATTGTATGGAATCCTGGTACTGTTGCGGTTCCTTTGTTATATCTGCCAGTAATGACATCTGTGGTGACTATTTTTTTGCCATCAATGAAACAATACATTTTTTGATCTTTTAAATCAATTTCAATGTAATTATTGGCTATTTTACTATTTTCTTTGGTATCGCCAACCAACGGAGCAGTGATTGCATTCGTTTGTTCTTGGCTATTCAGCGCGTTTACTAGTAGTTCTTGCGTTTTGGCCCCATCAATCGACCAGCCATAACTTCCGTTGTTTTTAAAACGACGTGTCGTACCGTGAACATCTGTAAATAAAACTGGTTGATTAGCAGAACCATATGTTGTTTCTAATTGTGTCACCCAAGTAGTTAGTTTTTCTTTGTTGATTGTGCCATCATCATTCAGCACGTTTTGAATTTGTGTTTTATCAAAGGCTACTTTTTCACCATTAATATCAACTGTAATTGTTTTATTTAACTTGTTATTGAGCGTTGTCAATGTTGCCTTTAACGTTTGATCCTCTTTTGTAATTTCAGGGGCTTTATAAAAATCTTTGGCATTGTATTGATAGTTGCCTTTTCCCGCTTCAACATCCGCAATAATCTGCTGATTTAAGCGCTGTGTGTCCACTACTGTGCCTTGTTCTTCGGGAACAATTTCAAAAGTGCCATTGCCTCGACGAATACTCGCATTTTTGCTTGGTTTCCCCTCTGGAAAACTTAAAATCGCTAATTTGGCTTCTAGTTCTTTTTTGAATGCCTCGTTTAACGGTAGCTTCACCTTGCTACTGTGTAAATGGTCTTTTAAAAATTTTTGATCCAATTGGTATTTTTTAGGAAGTTGAATTTTTTCTTCTTTTGCACCCGTTTGAACCACAACTTCTTCGGTTTGATTAACTTGCGCTAATTTTTCTTCCGCGGCATTTACATTTAACCAGCCTACAGAAACTCCATTTACTTTTGTGGTTGGTAAAAAGTGACTTTGAAAATAAACATAGCTGCCCCCAGCAACCAGAGCTAGTCCAACCAAAGAAGTAATAATTACTTTCTTTTTATTATTTTTTCCTGATTTTTGACGACGTGTATTACGCATTTGCATTTCTTCTTTTTTCATTTGTTCATCCTTTATATCAATAATTTTAGGTTTATTTCTTAGAGACTAGGCAACAAACAGCTGCGGTGATCTACAATCAAAAAAGGTTCCCTTTCTCTCGCAGATTAATTTTTTCAATTATACACTATTTTTACGTTGTTTTCAGCTTATTTTCCTTGTAAATCCTTTAATCTTAAAGAATTTGTATACTCTGTGACTTTTTTTGCTTCTTGTAAATGATACGTAAACTGGGCCATTTTAGCAAAATCCTGAGCGACGACGTCAAAAAAGGCTTGTGTCTTTATTAAGCTGTTCCAACAAGCTTCTTTACTAGAAAAATCCAGCAACGATGCTAATTGATCCATCGTGTCAGGAGTGACATAATTTTTCAGATACTTAAATTGTTTCCCAACAGAAATTGGCTCCGGTTCCTGCCAAGCCGCTTGCCAAGAAAGCAAGCGCAACAGTTCCTGCTGACAATATTCATAGAGATGTGTGACAGCGTAAAATAGTTCATTCCGACAAAGCCCCTTAACTACATACGTACTAACCCACCAAAATTCATTGCAACAATCGTTAAATTGCTGCTGATTCGGAACTGTTACTGTATAATTTTTATCAGATGCTACAGGTAAAGGTGACAAATTTTCATCTTTGTCTAACAAGATAATTGCTAAAGAATCGCCTTCATGCCAATTGTCTTTTTCTGCGAGAGGACACAACGTTAAATCGATACGTTGACCATCTTCAAATAACATTAAAAATGTTTCCCGCGTCTTCGGTTCTGTGGGAAATAAGGTCATTTCCTTGGGACGTTGCATAATTAATGGTTGTCCAAATTTTGCTATCCACGTTGCTGTTTCAAAAAACTCAGCACATGGTTCTACAATATAAACAATGTCGAAATCTTGAAAACTATCTTTTGGCGCTTTCACATTCGTGCGAGACCCCACCATTCCCACAGCTCGAATGTGTTCTTCTTGTTTTGCTACATCCATAATAAGTTGAAACATTTCTTCTTCTGTACGCATTCACTCGCTCCCTCTCTTCAAAAGTTTCTATTAAAACATAGATTTTTTTATAAGTCTTTTGTTTTCTATCGCTTTTTCTATGGTACTTCGTATACACTAACATTACAAGGAGGGATGTTTCATGCATTGGTTAAAAATAACAAGTTTATCCATTGTCAGTTTTGGCTTTTGTATTCTTTTGATTTTAGGTCTACTTATTTTTACTGGCAAAAATACGCAACCCACCGATAAACCAGATGCTATTTTAATTTTAGGGGCCCGTGTTTTAGGGACGTCTAAAGAAACCGCACTGCCCAGCCGTGTTTTGCAAGCTCGGTTAGATGTGGCTATCCCCTATATTAAACAACACCCCGAGACACCCGTTATTGTTAGCGGAGGGCAAGGAGCAAATGAGCCGGCTACGGAAGCCGCGGTTATGAAACAATACTTGCTAAATAAAGGTGTTCCAGAAAAACAGATTCTCTTAGAAAATCGTGCCACACGCACCAAAGAAAATATTGTCAATTCACAAAAACTCCTTTATTTTAAACGGCTAGTGATTGTTACTAGTGACTTTCACATGTACCGCTCGCAACTTTTAGCCAAGCGAGCAGGCATCTCAAATGTTTCAGGCATCACTGCGGCTTCTTCTTTTCCAAAAGATATCAAAAATTTTGGTCGAGAGCTGTTTTCTTTAGGCTATGCCTTACTCTTTGATTGGTAAAAGAGCGTCCTTCGCAAGACCATTTTGCGAAGGACGCTTTTATATTCTGTGGATTTGCTCACTTTTGTTCTCTTCTTCTTGTGTTTAAATTATAAAAATGATAACATATCTTTGTTAGCGCTTACAAATAATATTTATTTTATAGGAGGAGAAAGTTATGGGGCATCAATTGAGCACTCATTTTTTTAACAAGAAAACAGGGATTATTTCAACTTTTTTAAGTTTGATACTTTTAGTCGGTGGGTTACTGTTTGCACTACCTGCATTTGAAGTACAAGCAGCATCAACTGTTACACCTAAAACAGTCATGTATGTAGAAGTAAATAACCACGATTTTAACAATGTGGGAAAATATACTTTAGCTGGAACCAATCAACCTGCTTTTGATATGGGGATTATTTTTGCAGCCAATATTAATTATGACACGGTCAATAAAAAACCTTACTTATATCTAAATGAACGGGTCCAACAAACTTTAAACGAAGCTGAAACACAAATTCGTCCAGTTCAAGCACGCGGCACTAAAGTCCTATTGTCTATTTTAGGCAACCATGAAGGTGCTGGCTTTGCTAATTTCCCAACTTACGAAAGTGCGGATGCCTTTGCAGCTCAATTAGAACAAGTCGTTAATACGTATCATTTAGATGGTATTGATTTTGATGATGAGTATGCTGAATACGGAAAAAATGGGACGTCTCAACCAAATAATTCTTCGTTCATTTGGTTACTTCAAGCCTTAAGAAATCGCTTAGGCAATGATAAATTAATTACTTTTTATAATATTGGACCAGCGGCTGCGAACTCTTCAGCTAATCCTCAAATGAGTTCTTTAATTGATTATGCTTGGAACCCTTATTATAGTACCTGGAATCCGCCACAAATTGCGGGGATGCCTGCTTCTCGTTTAGGTGCTTCTGCCGTTGAAGTTGGTGTCAATCAAAATCTAGCTGCGCAATATGCTAAACGTACAAAAGCGGAGCAATATGGTATTTATCTAATGTATAACCTCCCAGGAAAAGATTCATCTGCGTATATCTCGGCGGCGACACAAGAACTTTATGGTCGAAAAACGAACTATTCACCAACTGTTCCAACACCTTAATTATTATCTCGTGTCTACAAGCGCCAACATGTAAAGAGTTAAAAGCCAGCTTACTACAAGCTGGCTTTTTGGTATCTTGAGCGAATAGTTTTACACAAAAAAAGACCCGCCCTTTGGGTAAGGACGGGAAAGGAGTTAAAAATGAAAAAGTGTTTTGTGTTGTTAAGGTTGTTTGTTGATATGCTTATATCTTACAAACTAAATGTGAAGATTTTGTGATCATTTCATTCTTATTTTGCTACTTTTATAGGAATTAAATAGATTGCCACGAGACTATCTTTAGTTGCCTCGTGCATCCGTTATTCTGACTGCTCCTTGTGGTGATACTCTGTAAAAACCGACAGTCCCTGTCCCTCCATTTGCAACCATCTGTTTCGATTGGGCTCTAAAAAAGAAGTCATTTCCATTCATACCAAAAAATCCAAGGTTCGTATCATCATTTTCTGCATCAGTCAATGTACTTCTGATACATGCCTCTGCTTGTTCTTGGTTCTCGATGATTTTTGCCTCTTCATTTTGGTCTTGAATTTCCTCTTCAGAAGAACGATAGTAATACTCTTCCGCAGGATAATTTCCACTATCTTGAGTAATTAACAATCGCGGTTTCGTCTTATCCGATTGGTCGCCGTTAGGATTTTCAACACCAATTTTATATAATAATAACGCAGCACCAGTAGGCCCCCACCTAATACTTAAGCTTGTAATTGGTCGCGACTCATCAGTAGGTGAATCCTTCGTAATCATTCCTCCGGTATTTGTACTACCATCAGGATGAATGATCAAACTCTCTCCTTTACCATTTTTCCATGTTCCAACTAAAGTAGTAAAATCGCCAGCATTAATCGCTGTAGTATCTAAATCAGCTACAGTTAGCTGACTATTGTTTCCATCAGCTGTCGGCTCTTCATTTTTCACTGATTTGTTAGACTCGACACTGCTGCTCGCTTGTTCGTTTGTCTTATCAATTGTTTCACTGGTTTTTTCATTCGTCTCTTCAACTTTAGAGGATGCCTCCGTTGAAGCGGTCACTTTCTTTTCTTTTGGTTCCCGACAAGCAGTTAATGATAAAACCGCTAGCCCGACAAAAAACGCTAACATTCCCTTTTTCACGCCTATTCACCCCGTTCAATGATCTATCTTACTAGACTATTGTACTATTAATTCAATTGTTTAGACAAATATTTATGGAACAGACAAAAGTTGAACCTGTCATTGAATGCTTTGTGTCACATGGACCTATCAATCAACTTTCTTTTTTCTATGTATTATATGAAAAAAAGTGAGCCATCAGTCAAAATGACCGATGGCTCACTTTCTAAATCTTAAAACAAACGAACAAATGGATTATTCAGGTAAATCTACATTATGATGAACTTTTTGAACATCTTCTAAATCTTCTAAAACGTCTAACATTTTTTCAAAGTTCGCTAAATCGTCGCCTTCTAATGTTACTTCGTTTTGTGGAACCATTTCTAACTCAGTAACCGTGAATTCTTCAATGCCTTTTTCTTTTAACGCTTCTTGTGCATGGTGGAAATCTTCTGGTTCTGTGTAAACGATAATTTGACCGTCTTCTTCAACAACATCGCGAACATCAATGTCTTTTTCCATTAAGTATTCTAAAATTTCATCCGCATCGTCACCAGCAAAGCCAATGATACCTGTATTATCAAACATGTAGGAAACAGCACCGCTGACACCCATGTTTCCGCCGTTTTTACCAAATGCGGCCCGCACATCTGCTGCTGTTCGGTTCACGTTGTTTGTTAAAGCATCAACAATGACCATTGAACCATTTGGCCCAAATCCTTCATAGCGTAATTCAGAATATTGTTCATCTGCTGAACCTTTTGCTTTTTCAATAGCGCGATCAATAATATGTTTTGGTACATTGTATGTTTTGGCGCGTTCGATTACAAACCGTAATTTTTGGTTTGCATGAGGATCAGGGTCTCCTGACTTCGCTGCTACGTAAATTTCAATCCCGAATTTTGCATAAACACGGCTATTGTTTGCGTCTTTGGCAGCTTTTTTCTCTTTAATATTTGCCCATTTACGGCCCATATTCTCACTTCGCTTTCTCTGATTTGTTGTTAGTATCTTATCCCTTGTTTATTATACTGGGGAAACTGATTTTTGTTAAGTATTTTTTAGGTATCTGGCGAAAATCGTAAGGGAAACCGACCAAAATTTTGTTCTTTTAAAGAAGAATCTCCCATCTGGTATAGTTGATTGGCGCGAATATCTAACGAAAGCATTGCGCGGTTTTCTTTAGATACTTTGGAAATTACCGGCAATTGAATCTGTGCTTTGGTTTCTTTTAGATAAGCTTGTCCCTTTGGCGTAAATCCTAGCACATGGAGATAGCTGTCTTGCCAAACAGTTTCAACTTCTTCTTTGGTCATATTTAACAATATATAGGTTGCTAATCGTTGCAATCTTGTCCAAGTATAACGCTTCGTTTTCATACGTTCCATTAATTCGTGAAAAGAACCTGCTGCTTGGATTTGATCTTTTAGTCGATATTCAAGTCCTTCCGTCATTTGGTAAATGGCTTGTAACTCTTCTAACGAGGATTGAACAATTTTATACTTTAGGAAGGGCCAATAATTTTCCCATGAAATCATTGTCTGTGTTTGTAAATGTTGTGCGGTTATAGAAGGAACCGTTGGCAGCACTTGCGTTATTTCTTGTTGAAAAACACTTTGCCTAATCGCCGTGGCGCTAGCAACTTTCCCAGAAATCGTTGCATCATGAAAGCCCGCTTGTTTTCTAGCAATTGGGTAGAGCGTCATCGGGGTTGGATACGTGGCATTTTCCTTTGCATAACTCATCCCCAAAATATGATTAGGTGAAGAAAAATCGAACCTGCTTTCAGGATATACTTGACGAAAAACAGCAGTCATTTTTTGTGGATAACTCAATTGTTTGTCTGTCAATGCGTGGAACGTTTGATCAATTAAGGATTGATTTTCTTGGACAAACTGGCCGAAAGCCGCATAATCAATTGCGCTTGTACTATCTGTTCCAAAACATAAGCTCTCACATTGCAACGCCTGCAATAACTTTATACCGCCTTTGGCAAAGTAATCCGCAGACTGTACCGACCAAGCTGTCGGCAATTCAATGACTAAATCCACACCATTTTGCAAAGCTTCTTCTGCTCTGGCCCACTTATCTAGTAAGGCTGGTTCTCCTCTTTGTAAAAAATTTCCACTCATTATAGCAATCACTACTTCAGCTCCGCTTTGTTGGCGAGCTTGTTGGGCATGGTAGCGATGTCCATTATGAAAGGGATTATATTCCACGATAATGCCACAGGCTTTCACTCTAGCCACCTCCGTTATAAAAAAATGGACTTATCAGCAAAGAGACAAACGTTTTTAAGCGCTGTCCCAAGCTCATAAGCCAAATCTTATTAATCTCTTTGACAAACAAAGAACCAGCGTTCACTTGTTTCAGTTGGTGCTTCATCTGTAAAGTCTGCATAAACTTTGACGTTCATGAAACCAGCACTTTCTAACATTCGTAAATAGTTATCTAACGAATAGGTTCGTTCTTGATGCAATTCATCATACCGAACAAAGTGCTCATCTGTTTCCTGTTCTTTCACAAAAAATGTTAAGAAATGTTCGATGCTGTGTTCTTTTTCACCAGCGTAACTATCCCATAGAAAAGCAAATTCTTCTGTTTGATAATGATAGCTATATTCTGGAAAAACTGAATCAATTTTGTAAGTAGAATGAACATCAAAAATGAACGTTCCTTCCTCTTCTAACGCTTGATAAACTTCATCGAACACTTGTTGTACTTCTTGGCGATTAGCCATATAGCACAGTGAATCAGAAAAACAAGTGATGGCTTGGTATTGTCCCACTTCAGATAAATCTAGCATATTTCCCTGAACAAATTGAACTGGCACTTCTTCTTCAAAGGCCCGTTCACTAGCAATCATCAACATTTCTTCTGATAAGTCTAAGGCCGTCACATCGTAACCACTTTTCGCAAAATCAACTGCTAAAGCGCCTGTACCACAAGCCATTTCAAGAATTTGTTGGGTTCCTTGTGGGAGATGACGATTGGAAAAATCCAACCATTTTTGGTATAGGCTTTCGTCCATCACTTCGTCATAGACGAAAGCAAACGTTTCATAGGCCATTTTAGTCGACCCAAGCGCTTAGATCAACCATTGGGGCATCTGACCATAATTTTTCTAAATTGTAAAAGGCACGTTCTGAAGATTGGAATACATGGACAATAACATCGCCTAAATCGATTAAAATCCATTTTCCGCCTTCTTTACCTTCCACACGTTTGACTTCTACTTGATTTTTGGCTTCTTGTTCGTTAATTTCATCAACAATCGCATTGATTTGACGTTCACTATTGGCTTGGCAAATTAAAAAATAATCTGCTAATAATGAAATCTCTCTTACGTCTAATGCGACAATTTCTTCTGCTCGTTTTGAATCTGCTGCTTTGACAGCAATTTCTAAAATTTTCTGGCTATCTATGATAGTTCCCTCCTAGTAATTCTTTCTTCTTTTATTTTTGATTAACGACCCATTGATTGTAGGTCTCTAACGTTTTTGGATAAATTTTATGTTCTTGTTCAATCAAATGTAACAAGGTATGTTTCGTTTCATAAGCAACCGCTGCATCTAAGTCAACAAGGGCAATTTCACGGGCTTCTTTCACACCTGGAAAATCACGTCCTGGTTCAATGTAATCTGCGACATAAATAATTTTATCTAGCAAGCTCATCTTAGCAGCCCCAGTTGTATGCACACGAATTGCCTGCAAGATTTCTTCGTCATCAATGGCTAATTCCCGTTGAACAATATCCGCCCCAACTAAGCCATGCCAAATTTCATTGCCATAGTTTAATAAAGCCAAATCAAAACCATCTCGGCGAATAATCAACTCGAATTCATCGTTTGGACGTTCTTTGGCGTAATCATGCGTCAAAGCAGCAATACTGGCTTTCGCTTCATCGGCACCATATTTCGCTGCCAAGGCCATAGCTGTTTCCTCGACTCCTAACACATGGCGAAAACGACGTTCACTCATTTGCATTTGAACTTTTTGCATTAATAATTCACGTTGTGCAGCATCATAATTTGTTATCCAGCTCATCTTGATACAGTCCCTTCTCTTGAATATAGTTTATCACATTCTCTGGAAGAAGATAGCGTGTTGAGCAACCACTTTTGACTTTTTGTCTAATCAAAGTGGAACTAATCGCCATCTGCGGAACATCGACCCAAATAATTGGATAGGTAGATTCCGTTGGATAATTAGGACGCCGAATGCCGACAAATTGAACTAAATGGAGTAAGTCATCAATCCGATGCCATTTGGGCAAGTATTCCACCATATCTCCACCAATTATAAAATAATAATCAGTATCTGGATTGGCTTCTTTTAAAGCTTTCATCGTATCATACGTGTAACTTTTGCCTTTGCGAATTAACTCAATTGGCTCAATATCTAAGCAGGGATTATCAGCCACTGCTAGTTCTAACATTGCTAACCGATGTTCACTGCTAATTGTTTTCTTTTCGTCTACATGTGGTGGTAAGTACGTAGGCATTAAGTAAACTTTGTCCAAACCTAGTTGATTTTGAACTTGATCGGCCATGACAAGATGTGCTAAATGAACGGGATTAAAATTACCACCTAACAAGCCGACTTGCTTTCTTGTTTGAAAACGTAACGGTTCCTCTTGCAAGAGAACGTCCGCTCCTTGACGCGCTTGTCTTTTTTCTCCCATTGTTCATCCCTCCAATATTAAATCTCTTTGACTGCTGCTGAAATTTTTTGATATTTTTCTTTACTTGATGGCTTGAATAAGACCAACACGCGACCAATAATTTGTACCACATCGCAATGAATGGCTGCTGTTAGTTCTTCTGCAACCTCTTCTGCTACTTCATCTGTATTTTGTAATAACGTAATTTTAATCAGTTCACGTTTTTCCAACGCTTCATCAATTTGTGTAATCATTGCGTCATTCAAACCACCTTTGCCTACTTGAAAAATAGGTTGTAAATGGTGTGCCTGACTACGTAAATAACGTTTTTGTTTTCCTCTAAGTTTCAAATTGTTTGCCTTCTCTCTAAAATTTAAATTAATGCTTTTCTACGTAAAACATCGACACCTTTAGGCGCCCAACCAGCGACTACACCAGGTTCTGTGACAGTAATCCAACCTAGACCAGCAAACACAATATCCGTTTTTTCTTTCACGGAAAATTCAAAGCGCACTAATTCAGGAAACTCAGCGACTTCATCGGCACGTGGAGGCTGCAATAAGCCACCAACATGTTTTTCATAAAAAGCATCGGCGGTTGCTGTTTTTGTTCGGTGTAAATTTAAGTCATTGGAAACGTAGGCAATGAAGGAACTTTTAGCACCTTGGACATAATCAAAGCGAGCCAAGCCACCTAAAAACAAGGTTTGTTCAGCATTTAATTGGTAAACTTTCGGTTTGATTTCTTTTTGCGGTGCAATAATTTTCAAGTCTTTTTTACCTAGGTAATGTGCCATTTGATGACGGTGAATAATTCCGGGCGTATCGATTAAGAAGTGGCCATCGTCTAATGGAATTTCAATTTTATCTAGCGTTGTTCCAGGAAATTGTGATGTCGTAATCACATCTTGAACACCCACTGTTTGTTGAATGATTTGATTGATTAATGTTGATTTTCCAACATTGGTCACACCTACGACATAAACGTCTCGGCCTTCACGATATTTTTCGATTGTATCTAATAACTCTTGCATTTCTTGTGGTTTCTTGCCACTTGTTAGTAAAACATCAACAGGGCGTAATCCTGCTTCATGGGCCCGTTCTCTCATCCATTGAACCATTTTAGGTTTTTTTAATGATTTAGGCAAAATATCCACTTTATTGCCAACTAACAACACAGGATTATCTCCGATAAAACGATGCAGTCCTGGAATAAGAGAGCCATTAAAGTCAAAAATATCCACTACGTTCACAATCAGTGCATCTTCTGTTCCTAAACCATTCAATAAACGTAAAAAGTCATCGTCTGTTAATTGGACATCTTGAATGTCATTATAATGTCTTAAGCGAAAACAACGTTGGCAATAAACTTCCCCTGTTTCCATTCCTTTTTCGAAAGCTGTTTTTGGTGTATAGCCTAATTCATGAGGATTTTCCGTTTGGATAATCGCACCACAGCCAATACAATGAATTGCCTCTGTCATTCTAATCCGCCTCTCCATGTCATTTCTGGATGTTTTTTTGATAAGTATTTCATAATTTTCCGTTCAAAAAACCGATTGATTCTAGTATTCCAGCCATCTGTATCGACAATCGGTTGAACTAAAACATTGCGTATACCCGCTGCGTTAGCTCCCCGAATATCTGTCATAATCTGATCGCCGACCATTAACATTTCAGATGGCTTCAAGCCTAATTTTTTTTCTGCTAATTTGAAGCCACGTGCGGTTGGTTTCAAGGCACGTGCTACATAATCTAAGTCAAACTTTTCAACAACGCGTTTAATCCGGCTGTCTTTGTTGTTTGAAACAACGAGGACAGTAATTCCTGCATTTTTCATTTCTAATAACCAAGTTTTTAATTCTTCTGTTCCATCGGGATTATTCCAAGCAATTAACGTATTATCTAAGTCAGTTAGTACTGCCTTAATCCCTAGTTTTTTTAATTGTGCGGGGGTAATTTTATAAATCGCATCAATCATCCATGTCGGTTTATATTTTGAAAACATCGTGACTCCTCTCACTGACACTATGTAGTTTCTTCGATTTTAAGAGACTGAAACATAACTAAACAATTATGCTTCAGTCTCTACCTATTGTATTATACTGCATTTTACTGAAAATTTCTATAAAGGACGGTCGTTCCTTGTAAAAGAACAAGTAAAATAAAAGAAAAAATAAAAAAAGCCACCCATCAACCCCTGAAAAGTTCGTTGATGAGTAGTAACTTCTAATATTTGCGAAAACGTTGGTATCTTTTTTCTAGTAACGTTTCCGTATCTAATTTAGCTAATTCAGTTAATTTTGAAATGAACGCTTTTTGTAACATGCGATTAATTTTTGCTTGTTCCAGAGGCTGACCGTTCATAACTTCTGGAATTACTTTATCTACAATAGCTAATTCCTTCAGCTCTGTCGCTGTGATTTTCATCAATTCTGCTGCTTCTTTCGCACGACTGCCATCTTTCCACAAAATAGAGGCGAAACCTTCTGGCGAAAGAACCGCATAAATCGTGTGTTCCAACATCCAAACTTCATCTGCGACTGCTAAAGCCAAAGCACCGCCACTACCGCCCTCACCAATGATGACTGAAATGATTGGCACTTTCAAATCAGACATTTCTAACAAGTTTTGCGCAATGGCTTCCCCTTCTCCCCGCTCTTCGGCACCAATCCCACAATAGGCACCAGCAGTGTTCACAAAGGTAATGACTGGGCGGTTAAATTTTTCCGCTTGTTTCATTAAACGTAACGCTTTGCGATACCCTTCAGGATTAGGTGAACCAAAATTACGTTCAATATTTTCTGGTAGATTTCGGCCTTTTTGGATACCTATCACCGTAACTGGTTTCCCTTGCAAAGTAGCAACACCACCGACTACAGCTAAATCATCGGCAAAGTAACGATCCCCATGAAATTCTAAAAAGTCCTCAAAAATGGCTTCTATATATTCTAAAGTTGTCAAACGATCTTGGTCTCTTGCCAAGGTAACAACATCATTGGCTGTTTTCTTTTCCATGTTAGCGCCACCCTTCCAAAGAATGTAAACGTAACAAGTCGCTCAATCGTTGACGCAAAAGATTTCTTGGCACAATCTGATCTACAAAACCATGTTCTAAAAGAAACTCGGCCTTTTGAAAATCATCTGGCAACTCTTGACGAATCGTTTGTTCAATTACACGGCGGCCAGCAAAACCGATTAAACTCTGAGGCTCTGCCAAAATAATATCGCCATCCATCGCAAAACTTGCTGTAACACCGCCAGTCGTTGGATCAGTCAATACCGTAAGATACAGCAAGCCTGCTTTGTTATGCCGTTGCAAAGCGGCCGAAATTTTCGCCATTTGCATCAATGAAAAAATTCCTTCTTGCATACGGGCACCACCAGATGCAGTGAAAATCACTACTGGTAAATGCTTTTCTGTCGCCCGCTCAAACAAGCGTGTGATTTTTTCACCAACAATCGTTCCCATACTGCCCATGATAAAATTAGCGTCCATGATTCCAATTGCAACAGCTTGTCCTTCAATTGTTGCTTCTCCCGTTAAGACAGCTTCATCTAGCCCAGTTTTTTCTTGCATTTTTTCAATTTTTTCAAGATAACCAGGAAAATTTAGTGGATCTTTTGTCACTAATTCACTGTCCCAATTGTGGAAACTTTTTTCATCAACGGTTATCGCTAATCGTTCCCATGCACCAATCCGAAAACTATAGCCACAATGCGGACAGATTTTTTCTGCACCCATTTCTTTTGTATACAGTGTTCGCTTACAAGAAGGGCATTTTGCCCACATATTATCTGGAACAGAAGGCTTCTTTGATGCATCATTTGCATCAGCACGATTTGGATTAATGCGAATGTAATTTTTCTTTTTAAATAATGCCATTTGCTTACTCCTCGTATTTTAGCGGCAAGAGCACAGCTCTTGCGGCGTTCTTTCTTTAATGATTGCTTTCTGGCTCCCAATTTGGTAGAAATGTTTCTTGTAAAAAGCTTGTGTCATAGTCACCTGTCAAAACATTGTCATGTGTAATTAAATCTAATTGGAATTCGGCATTCGTAATAATACCTTCTGTTACAATTTCATTTAAAGCCCTTTGCATTTTCATCAAGGCATCAAAACGATTTTCACCATGTACGATGACTTTTGCAATCATTGAATCATAATAAGGCGGAATTGAATACCCTGAATACATAGCGCTGTCTACACGCAAGCCCATTCCACCACTAGGCAACAAGAGATTTTGAATTTTACCTGGTGAAGGAGCAAAATTAAAGGCAGGATTTTCAGCGTTAATTCGGCACTCAATCGCATGCCCAGTCAGGATAACATCCTCTTGGGTATAGCCTAAAGGTTCACCTGAAGCAATTTCTAATTGTGCTTTGACTAAATCAATCCCTGTTACCATTTCCGTAACTGGATGTTCGACTTGGATGCGGGTATTCATTTCCATGAAATAAAAGTCGCCAGCTGGATCCATCAAAAATTCAATGGTTCCGGCATTTTCATAATGCACAGCTTGTGCCGCTCGAACGGCCGTTTCGCCTAACATCTGACGCTTTTCTTCAGAAATAGCAATCGATGGTGATTCTTCTAACACTTTTTGATTATTTCTTTGTAGTGAGCAATCACGTTCCCCTAAGTGAATCACATGCCCATATTGATCACCTAAAATTTGCACTTCGATATGACGTGCTGGATAAATAATTTTTTCTAAATACATATCATCATTACCAAATGCGGCTTTGGCTTCTTGCTGCGCTGAAGTAAAGTGTTTCGGTAACTCTTCTTTTGAAAGAACTTTTCGGATTCCTTTTCCGCCACCACCAGCAGCTGCCTTTAACATAACTGGGTAACCAATTTCTTCAGCAATCGTCAACGCTTCTTCGACAGAATCAATGACGCCATCACTCCCAGGAATAACAGGTACCTTGGCTTTTTGCATCAGTTGACGTGCGTTTATTTTATTGCCCATTGCATCAATCGTTTCTGCTTTAGGACCGATAAAAGTAATGTTACATTCTTCGCACATTGAAGCAAATTGACTATTTTCAGATAAGAAACCAAACCCTGGATGAATCGCTTCAGCATTGGTAACAATCGCTGCACTTAAAACAGCTTGAACATTTAAATAAGAATCAGTTGCTTTCGCCGGTCCAATACAAATGGCTTCATCTGCTAACTGTGTGTGTAACGCTTCTTGATCCGCTTCAGAGTAAACAGCAACTGTTTGAACGCCTAATTCGCGACAGGCACGAATAATACGAACAGCGATTTCTCCGCGGTTTGCGATTAATACTTTCGAAAACATTTTTCACCTATCCAATCATAAAGGTTAATTCAGCCTCGGCAACTTTTTTTCCATTAACTTTTGCCACACCTTTACCCATTCCAGCAGAAGCGCGGACTTTTAAAAGTTCAACCTCTAAAATTAATGTGTCGCCTGGTGTTACCTTTTGTCTAAATTTTGCTTTATCTAATCCACCAAAGTATGCCGTTTTCCCTTTGAATTCAGGCATTGAAAGTAATGCCACGGCGCCTGCTTGAGCCAACGATTCAATAATTAAAACTCCTGGTAAAACAGGATTCCCAGGAAAATGACCTTGAAAAACTTGCTCATTAACCGTTACATTCTTTTTCGCTACAACGCGTTCCCCGGGAATGACTTCTTCAACACTATCTAATAATAAAAAGGGATAGCGATGTGGTAAAATTTCTTGAATTTCTGTAATTGTTAATTTCATGTTTTATTCTCCTTTAGCAACTCGGAATAGCGGCTGACCAAATTCAACCACATCTTCATTGTTGACTAATATTTCAGTAATCACACCGTCAACTGTCGCCGTAATTTCATTCATTAATTTCATCGCTTCAACGATACACACAACGTCACCCGTTTTAACAGTGTCTCCTACTTTGACAAAGTTCTCTTTATCTGGTGCTGGTTGTAAATAAACGATTCCTACAATAGGTGACGTAATTTCTTCTGTCTTTTCATTGGTTGTCGGTGTATTAGTTGGCGTTTCTTCAACGACAGAAACTGTTTCAACAGGCACTGACACACCACTAGCGGCTACTGGTGTTTCTTGTGGTTGCGCCACTGGTTCTACGGCACTTCGTCCAGAAACTGTATTTTTATTCATATATAATTCAAACGAGCCTTCTCGTAAATCAAATTCGGTTAAAGTTGATTGATCAAATTGTGTTAATAATGCTTTTACTTCTTCTAACTGCATGTTAATCCTCCCAGCGTTTTAAGCAAATAACTGCATTGTGGCCACCAAAGCCTAGCGAGTTACTTAAAGCATAATCAAATTTATGCTCTTTGCTTTCGTTTAAAACAACGTTCACCGTAATTGCTTCATCTTGATTTTCCACATTAATGGTTGGCGGAATAAATTGATGTTGTAAAGCATTTAGGGTAGCAATTCCTTCAATTCCACCAGCGGCGCCTAAGAGATGTCCCGTCATACTCTTTGTACTACTTACATACGCCGTTTTTGCGGCATCACCTAAAGCCAATTCAATTGCTTTAGATTCTGCACTGTCATTGGCTTGTGTGCTTGTTCCATGGGCGTTAATATAGCCAATTTTTTCTGGAGAAATCCCAGCTTCTTCCATTGCTAGTACCATGGCTTTCGCTGCGCCGCTCCCATCTGGTGTTGGTGATGTCATATGATAGGCATCGCAATTAGCACCATAGCCAACCACTTCACCTAAAATAGTTGCGCCTCGTTCTAGAGCATGATCTAATGATTCTAAAATAAAGACACCCGCTCCTTCTCCCATCACAAATCCACTACGTTCTTTATCAAAGGGAATTGAGGCTTTTTCTGGGTCAGTCGCCTTTGTTAAAGCGGTCAAGGAAGCAAATCCTGAAATACCGATTTCTGTAATAGGCGCTTCTGCTCCACCGGCAATAATGACATCGGAGTAGCCATGTTTGATATTGCGGAACGCTTCCCCAATTGAATGAGTTGCACTAGCACAAGCCGTCACTGTTGACGTACAAATTCCTTTGGCACCAACACGTAAAGCAATATTTCCCGCCACCATGTTTCCAATCGCCATTGGAATAAATAACGGTGCCACACGTTCAGGTCCTTTGTCGTGCATCCGAATTACTTGATTTTGAATTGTTTCCAAACCACCAATTCCGGAACCCACCATAACGCCAAACCGATCCACATCTAGTTGACTGGTATCCAAGCCACTCATAGCCATTGCTTCTAAGGCCGCATAAATGCCAAATAACGAAAACTTATCCATGCGTTTGCCATCTTTTTTAACAAAATATTTTTCCATTGGAAAGTCTTTCACTTCAGCTGCTAAGGTGACACCTGTTTCACTAACATCAAATTTACTAATCGGTCCGATACCATTTTTCCCTGTTTTCAAACTTTCTAAAAAAGTCTCAGGTTCATTGCCAATCGGCGAGGTGACACCGTAACCGGTAATAACTACTCGATTCATCCTTTTGACTCCTTTCGTTTATCCGTGCATGACTAAGCCGCCATCAACATTCACGACTTGCCCAGTAATATAGGGACTTTTAGCTAAGAAAATCGCTGTAGCTGCGACATCTTCGACTTGCCCAAACGTTTGTAAGGGAATTTGCGCATTCATTTGTGTTTTAACTTTTTCCGATAAAACATCCGTCATTTCTGTTTGGATAAACCCTGGTGCAATCGCATTGCAGGTAATACCGCGCGGCGCAACTTCTCGTGCCACCGATTTAGTAAAACCAACGACACCGGCTTTACTCGCAGCGTAGTTTGCTTGACCAACATTTCCCATTAAACCAGAAACGCTAGCCATATTAATAATCCGACCACTTCGTTGTTTCATCATACGTTTAACCGCTTGTTGGGTCATGTTAAAAGTTCCTACCAAGTTAATATCTAAACAGGCATTAAAATCCTCTTTTGTCATTCGTAATAATAATTTATCATTCGTAATCCCAGCGTTATTCACCAGAATATCAATCGAGCCTAATTGGTCAACGGTTGCTTGAATCATCTCACCTGCTGCATCAAAATCGGAAATATCTCCAGAAAGGCCAATACATTTTACCCCAAAGGCTTCAATTTCTTGTCGTTGTTCTGGCGTAATCTCACTCCGACCGTTTAAAACAATATTGGCGCCCTCTTTCGCAAAAGCCAACGCAACTGCTTTGCCAATCCCACGAGTGCTTCCAGTAATAAATACGTTTTTCCCTGTTAATTCCATTTTTTACCTCCCAGTAAGTGCTGTTAACGTTTCTGTTAATGTTGCAACATCTTCCACACGGTGCATTTCAATTGTTTTGTCAATTTTTTTAACAAAACCAGTTAATGTTTTCCCTGGACCAACTTCAATCATCGTTCCCACGTTCATAGCCTTCATCGTTTCGATACTGTCTTCAAAACGTACCGCAGACATGACTTGCTTTTCCAATAACGCTTGAATTGCCTCTTGGGGCATAATTTCGGCAGTCGTATTACTAATGACAGGAATTTGCATCGTTTGAAAGTTCAATTTTGCTAAATCCTGAGCCAATTTTTTTGATGCTGGTTGTAACAGCGCCGTATGGAAAGGGCCACTCACATTTAACGGAATCATTCGTTTCACACCAGCTTCTTTGAGAAGTGTCATCGCTTGATCAACAGCAGCAACCTCACCACCAATCACGATTTGTTGTGGTGTATTATAATTTGCTGGAGCCACAATTCCGAAAGCACTGGCTTCTTGGCAGGCTTTCTCAATTACTTCACGCTCAGCATTCATAACAGCAACCATTTTGCCAGTTCCGTGTGGTGCTGCTTCTGTCATGTACTGACCGCGCTTTTGGACCAAGGCCACTGCTTCTGAAAAGCGCAAAGCCCCGCTGGCAACCAAAGCACTGTATTCCCCTAAGCTTAAACCCGCTACGACATCAGGCGTTAGTCCTTTTTGTTGCAAAAGACGGTAAAATGCGACACTGACTGTTAAAATAGCAGGTTGCGTATATTCTGTTTCATTTAAACGTTCATTTTCAGTAAAACAAAGTTCTGCCATCTCATAACCTAAGATATGACTTGCTTCATCGAAAGTTTCCCGAACAATCGCTTCTTGGTGATATAATTCTTCACCCATCCCTTGATACTGGGCTCCTTGTCCACTAAATAAAATCGCTGTTTTCATACGACACCTCATTTTTTGTTAAAATTATTCACTTAGCCCCAACGCTGATTCATCTTATGTACAATCGCTTTGCATTCAGACATGAGTGAATCAATGATTTCTTGGGCTGTTTCTTCTTTTTTTATTAACCCGGCAATTTGTCCCGCCATGACGGAACCGTAATCCATATCCCCGTCAACGACAGCTTTGCGCAAAGCGCCCTGACCAATTTTTTCAAACATTTCTAAATCAGGCACTTCTTTTTGGAGTTCTTGCTTTTCTAATTGATTATATTGAGCGGTTAATTTATTTTTTAAAGTACGCACTGGATGGCCAAAATGTTGGCAGGTAATTACTGCATCTAAATCACGTGCCTTTAAAACTTTCTGTTTATAATCTGGATGAACGTTGCATTCTTTGGCAATTAAAAAACGTGTGCCTAACTGGACTGCTTCAGCACCTAACATAAAGGCCGCAGCCATACCACGACCATCACCAATCCCACCTGCTGCAATCACAGGAATTGACACAGCGTCAACGATTTGCGGTAAGCCACCCATAGTGGTTAACTTGCCAATATGTCCACCAGCTTCCATTCCTTCAAAAATGACAGCATCGGCACCAATTTTTTCCATTCTTTTTGCTAAAGCAACTGAAGGAACTACTGGGATTACTTTAATGTTATGTTCTTTAAAACGAGCCATGTATTTGGCTGGATTGCCTGCACCTGTCGTTACGACAGGAACCTGTTCTTCACAAACCAAATCGACAATTTCATCGGCAAAAGGTGAAAGTAACATGATATTGACACCAAAGGGTTGCTCCGTTAATTCTTTAACTTTTTTAATTTCTTTTTTTACGACTTCTTTTGGGGCATTGCCGCCAGCAATAATCCCTAATCCACCAGCGTTTGACACGGCACTTGCTAATGAAGCATCGGCTACCCAAGCCATACCGCCTTGAAAAATGGGATAATTGATTCCAAGCAACTCACATAACTGTTGATTCATTGATTTTATACGTCCTTTAGTTCTAAGATAAGTACACTTCATTCAAGTAAAAAAGGATTTTTCCGGCTTATTTACTTGTTTTTTTAGGGACTGGGTCATTTAGCAATTAAATGTCCCAGCCCCCTATTTTCATGTATTAGTTTGCTTGTTGTTTTTCTACATATGTTACTAAATCTTGAACGGTTTGGATGCCATCTTCTGTTTCGATTTTCACATCAAATTCATCTTCGATTTCGTTAATGATTTGGAATAAATCTAAGCTATCCGCATCTAATTCTTCTTGAATGTTTGTAGTTAATTGTACCTCTTCAGCATCTTTTCCTAATTCTTCTACGATAATTGCTTGAATTTTTTCAAATACCATGTGTATATTCCTCCAAAATAGTCATTTTCTTCATTTATATGTGAACAGTTTTTTACAGCGTTAGGAGCAGTGAGCCCCATGTTAAGCCGCCGCCAAATCCTGTTAGCACCACGCGTTGTTGGGAACCTAAAATTAAGGTCCCATTTTCAACTGCTTCATCCAACAAAATAGGAATACTAGCAGCTGAGGTATTGCCATATTTATCCATATTCGTTAAAAACTTCTCGCGGGAAATCTTCGTCTTACGTGCAATTTTATCGATAATGCGCACATTTGCTTGATGTAGTAGAAGATAATCCACGGTTTCGTCCGTCACGAGTGATAAAATATTTTGTGAAACATCTTTAATCGCAAAATCAAAAATACTACGTCCTTCCATCTGTAGCGTCTTACTAGCCTGCTCATGCCCCTGATAAAAAGGACTTTCGTTGATCGTGTAGCCTGACGTTAAAGCCGCCCACCGTTGTCCATCTGCTTGTAATTTTTCATTTAGAAAATGCGGTGTCTCAGCCTCTTCAATCAAGACGCCGGCAGCCCCATCACCGAAAAGCACCGCTGTGGAGCGATCGGTCCAATCCAACATTTTGGAAAATGTTTCGCCACCAATTACTAGACCTGTTTGATAACGACCACTTAAGACTAGTTTTTCTGCCATGCTTAAGGCATAGACAAAACCAGAACACGCTGCACTGATGTCAAAAGCAAAGGCCTCAGTGGCGCCAATTGCGCCTTGCACTTGGCAAGCAACAGAAGGCATATTGAAATCTGGTGTCACTGTTGCAACTAAAATAAAGTCAATCTCACTTGCTTGCTTTCCAGATTTTTCCAATAACTGTTTTGCGACTTGATGACATAAATCAGACGTATTTTCTTGCGTAACGATGCGACGTTCACTAATGCCTGTTCGCGAATGTATCCATTCATCAGAGGTATCCATCATTTCACTCAGTTGGTGATTCGTGACACAATTCTCTGGAACATAACGGCTTGTACAACTAATTCGTGCATAATTCTTCATGGGGATCCTCACTTTTTATTTGTATTCTTGCAAGAAATCATGAAGATTTTTTAGTGCTCTTAACAGCGCTTGTTCTTCTTCTTGCTCCATGCCTTTCAAAATGTTTTTAACCATTTCACGATGAAAATGCTGATGGACTCTAAAAAGTAATTTTCCCTTTTTGGTTAAGCCAAGCTTTACTACACGTCGATCATCTTCACTACGCAAACGTTCAACATAGCCTTTTTTAACTAAGTTGTTAATCGCTACAGTAAGTGTTCCGACGGTAATTGACAGTTCCTTGGCTACTTCTGAAGACGTTTTTTTCTTGTACATACCAATTGCTTCGATTGTGTGCATCTCCGTAATGGATAAATCATTAAATTGTGATTTTTTCAATTCAGATTCTTCAATCGTTAAGATGTCATTAAAGACACTGACTAAGTAATCGTTGACTGTTTCTAAATTAGGTTCCATTCTGTGCACCATCCATATACTTTGATTATCAAAACATTTGATGTTCAAACTATATCGTAAATAAGCAAAGAATGCAAGAGAATTTTCTATATTTTTAATGAAATATTCTTCAAATATTTCAAAAAAGGCGCATTTTCAAGGGACGAGGCTTTTAAAAAAAGGATCAATTACTTTGATACCCAAACTATTTTCACAGAAAAAGGAAAGAAGTGCAACTAAAAAGCATCACTGGCACTCCCCTGATTGAGAAGTGCCAGTGATTTTTGTTATATAATTCTTAAACTCCCACTAAGCTATTGCTACAACTTGACTGGATAATACGAGAAGAGAGTGAACCAGAAGCTTTGGTGCTTCTACTCCACTCCCTTATTAAAATGTAGGACGATTAATTATTGAATTAAGTCGTAAATTTCCATTGCTACAATATCGATGTTATCGAATTGATAGCTTTGGTGCGTATCAGATTCTGTTAATTCAAATGTTTCTGTTGATTTATCAAAACTTACAATACATTTCTCTACGCCTTCACGTTCAAAGCGGCGTACTTGTACTTCATTATCTGCTGCTTCGATCATTGCTTCCAGTCTCTTAATAATCGCCACAAGTTGTGAATGTTTCATCAGTGGGCCTCCTTTTGCAAACTAGTTCTGTACCATTGTAACAAAACATTGCCTAACTTGCATGATTTTTCGTCATTTTTTTTGATTTTTTTGTTGTTCTTTAATTTTTATTCGTTGGTTGCTTGCCATCTGTCCACCAAAGCTTAATTAAGGCCTGTGTGCCATCATTTTCAAACCCTTTATCTGCAAGGCTTTCATATAATTCTGTCGCTTTTTGCGTCGCTGGCAATGGAAGGTCAAGTTTTTTTGCTTCATCTAACGCAATCTTTAAATCTTTGATAAAATGTTTAACAAAAAAGCCTGGCGTATAATCTTCTTTTAAAATACGCGGACCATAATTACTTAATGACCAGTTCGCAGCACTACCACCACCGACTGTTTCCAGAACTTTTTCTAAAGTTAATCCTGTCGCATTTGCATAAACGAGCATTTCAGTCAAACCGGTCATTGTGCCTGCAATCATTAACTGATTCGCCATCTTAGTATGTTGCCCTTTTCCAGCTGAGCCGTGTAGCATAAACGTTTTACCAAATGTTTTGAAAATTGGTAAGACGGTGTCATAACTTTCTTGATCGCCACCAACCATAATTGTTAAAGTACCATTTTTAGCACCTAAGTCACCACCAGAAACTGGCGCATCCAACGCATGAGCACCCACTTCTGCTGCTTTTTTGGCAATCTTTTCAGCCAAGGTCGGCGTACTTGTGGTTAAATCTACTACTATTTTACCTGTAAGATCTGCTTGAAAAATCCCTGTTTCATTAAAATACACGCCTTCAACATCTGAAGGAAAGCCAACCATTGTAAAAATGATATCACTCGCTTCCGCAATTGCTTTTGGCGTATCATACCAAACTGCTCCTTCAGCAACTAAATCATCTGTTTTACTTTTTGTTCGATTGTAAACATTGACAGATAAATTGTTTTTCATCATGTTACGAATAATTGATTTCCCCATGACACCCGTTCCAATAAAGCCGATTTTAGACATAGTAGCTTCCTCCGTTCTTAAAATAAAAAACTTTCCTCCTTCAGTATAAACGAAGGAGGAAAGTTTTGCAGTTTATTTTCTTAAAGATGTAAATTTTACTTTAATTTTTTTTATTGAGTCCGCATTTTCTTTTTCCATTTGAAGTTGATCAAAGTAAATCAATGTATCTTGATAAAATTCAATCATTTTGTTGCCAAAGTTTGTAGAAGAAATTTCAAATAATTTTTCATCTAAAATAGTTTGGTCCATTTTAATATTTGCTTGTATATAGTCAATCAATGTTGGGGCAAAATCACTGTCTGTCTTAAAAGTTTTGCCTAAGCTTTCATGATCAAATAAATTATTTAAATAGGCGTTCCCTTCTGCAACACATTGAACGCCAGCGGCCATCGCTTCTGTATAAGTTAAGCCTTGTGTTTCCGACGTTGAGGCGCTGACAAAATAGTCAGCAGCTTTATAATAAATCGCGACTTCTTCATTTGGCACTTCACCCGTAAATTGAACGTATTCACTGACTTCTAGTTCTTCTGCTAATTCTTTTAAATCCTCTAGATAGGGACCATTTCCAACTATTACTAAACGAGTTTGTGGTAATTTTTCAATAATTTGTGGTAATCCTTGAATAATTGCTTGAATATTTTTTTCATAAGAAATTCGACTTAACGATAACAACATAATCTGTTGCTCTTCAATACCTAGTTGTTGACGCATTCCAGCGATCATTTCCTCAGTAATATCGGGACGTAAAAACTTATCAATTTCGATCCCTGTTGGAATAATTCTCATTGGTGCAGTCACTCCATAATCCCGTAATTTTTCAATTACACGTTCACTGGGACAAACAACACCTGTCGTATGATTTGTAAACACTCTTGAAAAGAATTTAACATGTGATGGACGGACAACTTTTCCTTTAGCAATATAATGTAAGTAATCTTCATACATCGTATGATACGTATGGATGACAGGAATTTTCATTTTTTTCCCAACCATTTTCCCTAAAATACCCGCACCAAATTCAGTATGTGTATGAATTAAATCTAATTCCAATTCTTTGGCAATTAAATAGGCATACCACATACCGCGAACCACTACTCGGCGATCTTTAAAAGATACGAATGGCACACTAGGCATTCGTATGACATCTTCTTCAAAATCAGTCGCGTTAGGATCGGTTGTCGTAAAAATATACACTTCATGGCCGTGCTTTTCTAATTCATCTTTTAAGGTCTTAATAGAAGTCGCTACCCCACTCACTTGCGGGAAATACGTATCAGTAAAAAAACCAATTTTCACTCTCATTACCTCCATTTCATCTAACAATAACTGCCTTCAATATTTGTTAAGATAAGACTGTTTCGTAGACTTCTTTTAACTCGTAACCAATTTGCTTGATACTTCTTTGCTCTGCTACTTGATAGCCTGCTTCTCTAGTGCTAGGTATTTTCCCTTCTAATAAGCCTTCAATATATTTTTTAAATTCTTCAATAGAATGACCCATATAACAATTTTCATTAGCTACTAGCCAGCCTTGATAAACTGGAATATCACGCACTAAAACTTGTTGCTGACTAGCTAATGCTTCTAAGACAACAATTCCTTCCGTTTCTTCACGCGAAGGGAAAAAGAAGAGATTCGCTGCCGCATAGGCCCCTTCGATGACATCTCCTTTAATATAACCTGGGAAAATAACATTTTCTGGATGATCTTCTTTAACTAATTGTCGAATATTTTTTGGGATAGAATACATTGGTGTATCACCAAACCAAATAAATTGATACTCTGGTAACTGTCGCGCAACTTCAATAAAATCAGTGATTCCTTTACGTTCAAAAAATAATCCCACACAAATAATTACTTTTTTCTCTTCATCTATTTTAAAATATTCTCGGAATTTTTGTTCCTTTTCTTCTGAGGGATAAAAGCGTGATAAATCAATACCATTTGAGATCGCCGAAATAGGCACTCTAATGCCATATCCTTCTAGCAATGTTTTAGAATACGGTGTTGGTGTAATTAAATGATCCGCTTTGGAATACAAACTGATAAGATATTTTTTTACTAATGGTGCCAGTTGATTAGACCCAATAAAGGAATTACGAAAATCTTCTTCTGTCGAATGGGCATGATAAATAACTTTTTTTCCTAGTTTACGTGCTTTTCTGACCATACGATGGCTATTTACGCCATATGTATTAATATGCAATATATCATAGTCACTGCAATCAGCATCTAATGTATATTCTATTCCAACTTCAGAGAGCGCTCGTTTCTGGTGATCTAATGCTCGACCAATACCTGATTTAGCTAAGATTTTCTCACCTTCAAAATATAACAATATTTTCAAACCCGCTCCTCCTTTTCTGCTTTACTAACTATAATAAACACATTATACCATAGCTAAAATTTGATGTATTCATTCTTCGGTAGGATCCTTTTAATCTTATAAATGTTTTTAAGGTCCCTTCTTCAAGCTTATCAAAAAATAGTGAATAAAACAAAAAAAGCAAAAACCAAGTTGGTTTTTGCTTTTGCTCAACTCCGGCAGTAGGACTCGAACCTACGACATCATGATTAACAGTCATGCGCTACTACCAACTGAGCTATGCCGGAATAATCGCGTGGCGACGTCCTACTCTCACAAAGGGAAACCCTTCACTACAATCGGCGCTAAGAAGCTTAACTTCTGTGTTCGGCATGGGAACAGGTGTATCCTTCTCGCTATCGCCACCACACTGGGTGTTGTTTCTTATTGAGTTGAATCTTCATTCACTCAAAACTGGATTGAAGTTTGAATCAAAATAACCAAGTTGCTTTTACTTATCCATTCTTTGGTTAAGTCCTCGACCGATTAGTATTGGTCCGCTCCAACTATCACTAGCCTTCCACTTCCAACCTATCTACCTGATCATCTCTCAGGGGTCTTACTTTCTTAAAGAAATGGGAAATCTCATCTTGAGGTGGGCTTCACACT